>NZ_CM167795.1:4800000-6899863 GCF_056933585.1 Pseudomonas sp. JL23
GCGGCGGGTAATGCTTGCGCAGGGCGTCAAAGGCCAGTGGCTGGCTGACTTCACCGACCAGGCTGCGGCGGAAATCCGCATCGTCGCGGCGCGGGTCGTAGACACCGCGACACAGCATATTCAAGGCCCAGGTCGGGTCGGTGCGACTGTCCAGGGTGACTTCGGTGAGCCACGGCTGCGGCAACAGGTCGGCAAGATTGATTGCTGCAGGCTGGCCAAGGAATGCACACAGCGCCTGATAGATCTGCGCAGTGCCGCGCTGGCGGCCGTCCAGGCTGTAACCGGCAATGTGCGGAGTGCCGATCACACACAGGTCGGCCAGCCTGGTATTGACCTCCGGCTCGCCCTCCCAGACATCCAGTACCGCTTGCAGGTCTTCGCGATCAAGCAGCACTTCGTGCAGCGCAGCGTTGTCCACCACCGGCCCGCGACTGGCGTTGATCAGCCAGCAACCCTGGCGCAATTGGCGCAGGCGAGCCGCATCGAACAAGTGCCAGGTCGGGTGTTCGCCGCCCTTGTCCAGGGGCGTGTGCAGGCTGATGGCGTCGCATTGCTCGATGATCTGCTCAAGGCTGACGAAATCGCCACCTTCGGCTGTCTGACGCACCGGGTCGCACACCAATACCTTCCAACCCAGACCCTGCAGGACCTTGACCAGACGCCCGCCGACCTGACCGGCTCCGACCACGCCATAGGTGCGCGTAGCCAGGTCGGCGCCTTCGATCTCCGCCAGGGTCAGCAGGCTGCCCAGCACATAGTCCACCACGCCACGGGCGTTGCAGCCCGGAGCGCTGGACCACTGGATGCCCGCCTCGGCGAAATAATCCAGATCCAGATGATCGGTGCCGATGGTGCAGGTGCCGACAAAACGCACCGGGCAGCCTTCGAGCAGTTGCCGGGTCACCGGGGTGACCGAACGCACCAGCAGGATATCGGCCTCGGCCACCGCCGCACGGTCGATGGAACGGCCCGGCAGACGATGGATATCGCCCAGATGACCGAAGAACGCATCGAGCAGCGGGATATTTTCGTCAGCAACGATTCGCATGGTGGAACTCCAGGCAGAGACAGGTGCATAGCGCAGGGCGGATAACAGGATCAATCCTGCTTCTTGCGGATCCAGTACAGGAACGTGCCTTCCTGGGCCTGCTGCTCGACCAGCTCATGGCCGAGGAATACGCAGAACTTGGGAATATCACGGCGGGTCGAGGGGTCGGTGGCAATGACCTTGAGCAGGCCGCCCGCAGGCAGATCGCGGACTTTCTGGTGCAGCATCATCACCGGCTCAGGGCAGTTGAGGCCGCTGGCATCGAGGACAGCGTCCACGGCAAGGCTTTCGATGGATTCAGGCATGAGGGACTCCAAAAACTGGCGGGCATTGTCGCTCAATTACGGCCAGGCAGCCACCGGGCAGCCGGTTCTGACCCGCCACTCCCGTTGGAGCGAGGCTTGCCCGCGAAAGCAATATCTCAGACGATGAAAATGTATTGAATTTACAGGCATCTTCGCGGGCAAGCCTCGCTCCAACGAGCCTGGTTAATTCTATTTGCGCTTGATATCCAGGCGCCGCAAATGACAGGTGACTTCCTCGCGGTCGTGATACAGCTGCTTGCAACCAATGGAAACCTTGACCCCGCGCTCGCGAAAGCCGTCTTCGATGCGTTCGAGCAGGCGACGCACTTCGGCGTAGCGCTGTTTCATCGGCAGTTTGAGGTTGACCACCGCCTCGCGGCACAGCCCTTCGCCCAGCCAGGTTTCCAGCAAGGCGGCGTTGCGCGCGGGTTTCTCGACGATATCGCAGACCATCCAGTCCACCGGTTGGCGTGGCTTGTAGGTAAAGCCGTCCGCCATCAGGTGCTGGACCATACCGGTGTCCATCAGGCTTTCGGCCATCGGCCCATTGTCGATCGCGGTGACCAACATGCCCCGGCGTACCAGTTGATAAGTCCAACCGCCCGGCGCGGCACCGAGGTCGACGCCGGTCATATCGCTGGACAGGCGCTCGTCCCACTGGTCACGGGGAATGAAGTGGTGCCAGGCCTCTTCCAGCTTCAGGGTCGAGCGGCTCGGTGCCTCGCGAGGGAACTTCAGGCGCGGGATGCCCATGGGCCACATGGCTGAGTTACCGGCATCGGCCATACCGAGGAAAACCTCGCGACCGCTCTTGAAGGTCAACAGCAGGCGCGGCTTGCGCGGGTCGTCCTGCAATTTGCCAGCCTGGGTCAGGGCCTTGCGCAACGGCGCCTCAAACTTCTTGCAGAAGGTCGACAGTTCCTTGCCATCGTTGGTGTCCACCACTTCCAGCCACAGGCTGCCGCACACCGGAAAATCGGCCATCTGCGCCAGAATCACGCTGATGCGGTCGGTTTCCGGCAGGTCGACGAACACCCCGCGCGCCCATTGCCGGGGGAAGATCAGCTCGGCAAAACGCTGGCCCTGCATCAGGCGCTCGGCACCGTCCGGCTCGGTGCAGATGAATTCGGCACAGGCGCTGTTCGGTTTGGCCTTGGCATAACCGGCGACATTCAGGCGGGCGGCGTGTTCAGCGATTTCCGAGCAGACCTCCCCCTCGAAACCGGGCCGGCAATGCATCAACAGGGTGTTCATGGGCAACTCCAAAAACCAGGTGGCCGGGGCGTCACCCCACAGACTTCAAAGGCGCGCATGATAGCCGAATCAGGAACCACTGGCGCTGCGAAGCGGTCCAGTGCATAGAACCAGCCTGATAACGCCGTCATTTGGCGCCCCTCATCCAGTCCGTAACCGTGCGGACCGTTCGGGAGTTATTTTCATGTCTTCGCTCGATAGCCTGAAAAGCCTCAAGACCCTGCAAGTCGATAACAAGACCTACCACTACTTCAGCTTGCCTGACGCCGCCCGCAGCCTGGGCGATCTGGACAAGCTGCCCATGTCCCTGAAAGTGCTGCTGGAAAATCTGCTGCGCTGGGAGGACGGCAAGACCGTCACCGGCGACGACCTCAAGGCCCTGGCCGCCTGGCTCGGCACGCGCAGCTCGGACCGGGAGATTCAATACCGTCCGGCGCGGGTATTGATGCAGGACTTTACCGGTGTGCCGGCGGTGGTCGACCTGGCCGCCATGCGCGCCGCCGTGGCCAAGGCTGGCGGCGACCCACAGCGGATCAATCCGCTGTCGCCAGTGGACCTGGTCATCGACCACTCGGTCATGGTCGACAAGTTCGGCAATGCCGAGGCCTTTGGCGAGAACGTTGATATCGAAATGCAGCGTAACGGCGAGCGCTACGCCTTCCTGCGCTGGGGCCAGAGCGCCTTCGACAACTTCAGCGTGGTGCCGCCGGGCACCGGCATCTGCCATCAGGTCAATCTGGAATACCTCGGTCGCACGGTCTGGACCAAGGACGAAGACGGCCGCACCTATGCCTTCCCCGACACCCTGGTCGGCACCGACTCCCACACCACCATGATCAACGGCCTCGGCGTACTCGGCTGGGGCGTGGGCGGCATCGAGGCGGAAGCGGCGATGCTCGGCCAGCCGGTGTCGATGCTGATCCCCGAAGTGATCGGCTTCAAACTGACCGGCAAGCTCAAAGAGGGCATCACCGCGACCGACCTGGTGCTGACCGTCACGCAAATGCTGCGCAAAAAAGGCGTAGTGGGCAAATTCGTCGAATTTTATGGCGATGGCCTGGCTGATCTGCCCCTGGCCGACCGCGCGACCCTGGCCAATATGGCCCCGGAATACGGTGCGACCTGCGGGTTCTTCCCGGTCGATGATGTAACCCTGGACTACCTGCGCCTGTCCGGACGTCCGACTGAAACCGTCAAGCTGGTCGAAGCCTACTGCAAGGCTCAGGGGCTGTGGCGCCTGCCGGGGGCGGAACCGGCGTTCAGCGACAGCCTGGAACTGGACATGGACCAAGTCGTCGCCAGTCTCGCCGGGCCGAAACGCCCGCAGGACCGCGTCGCCCTGCCCGCCGTGCCGCAGGCCTTCACTGACTTCCTCGGCCTGCAACTGGCGCCGCCCAAACATGCGGAAAGCCGCCTGGAAAGCGAAGGCGGCGGCGGTGTTGCGGTCGGTAATGCCGATCAGGTCACGGGCGAAGCCGACTATGAATATGAAGGCCATACCTATCGCCTGAAAAACGGCGCCGTGGTCATCGCCGCGATCACCTCCTGCACCAACACGTCCAACCCCAGCGTGATGATGGCGGCGGGTCTGGTGGCGAAGAAGGCCGTGGAGAAAGGTCTGCAACGCAAGCCCTGGGTGAAAAGCTCCCTGGCCCCAGGCTCCAAGGTCGTCACCGACTACTACAACGCCGCCGGGCTGACCCAATACCTCGACGCCCTGGGCTTCGATCTGGTCGGCTACGGCTGCACCACTTGCATTGGCAACTCCGGGCCGCTGCCGGAGCCCATCGAGAAAGCCATTCAGACCTCTGACCTGACCGTGGCCTCGGTGCTGTCCGGTAACCGCAACTTCGAAGGCCGTGTGCACCCGCTGGTCAAGACCAACTGGCTGGCCTCCCCACCCCTGGTCGTGGCCTACGCCCTGGCAGGCAGTGTGCGCATCGATTTGAGCAGTGAACCTCTGGGCACCGGATCCGACGGCCAGCCGGTGTATCTGCGCGATATCTGGCCGACCCAGAAAGAAATCGCCGCCGCCGTGGAGCAGGTCAATACCGGCATGTTCCACAAGGAATACGCCGAAGTGTTCGCCGGCGACGCCCAGTGGCAAGCCATTGAAGTGCCTCAGGCCGCGACCTATGTCTGGCAGGATGACTCCACTTATATCCAGCATCCGCCGTTCTTCGAAGATATCGGCGGGCCGCCGCCGGTCATCGCAGACATCGGCGGCGCACGGGTTCTCGCCCTGCTCGGCGACTCGGTGACCACCGACCATATTTCCCCGGCCGGCAATATCAAAGCCGACAGCCCGGCAGGCCGCTACCTGCGCCAGCAAGGCGTGGAGCCCCGGGACTTCAACTCCTATGGCTCGCGCCGGGGCAATCATCAAGTGATGATGCGCGGCACCTTTGCCAATATCCGCATCCGCAACGAGATGCTCGGTGGGGAGGAAGGCGGTTTTACTCTGCATGTGCCGACCGACGAAAAGCTGCCGATCTACGATGCTGCCATGCGCTATCAGAGCGAAGGCACGCCATTGGTGGTGATCGCAGGGCAAGAATACGGCACCGGCTCCAGCCGCGACTGGGCCGCCAAGGGCACCAACCTGCTGGGGGTCAAGGCGGTACTGGCCGAAAGCTTCGAACGCATCCACCGCTCCAATCTGGTGGGCATGGGCGTACTGCCGTTGCAATTCAAAAATGGTCAGAGCCGCAAGACCCTCAAGCTCAGCGGCAAGGAAACCCTGAATATCAGCGGCCTGAGCAACGCCGACCTGCAACCGGGGATGAGCCTGGCCTTGGAAATCGTGCGTGAGGACGGCAGCCGGGAAAGCCTTGATGTGCTGTGCCGGATCGACACGCTCAATGAAGTTGAGTACTTCAAGGCGGGAGGGATTCTGCATTATGTGTTGCGGCAGTTGATTGGTAACGCTGCGGCCTGAATGGCGGATCCCGTTGGAGCGAGGCTTGCCCGCGAAAGGTATGGCGCCACTTGCCTGATACTCTGCGAGGTTCCTTCGCGGGTAAGCCTCGCTCCAACGGTTCGGCGTAACACCTACACCCAAAGTAGCACCCCTCCAGTCACCATTCAGGGCTAAACTGCGCTCCGCCCTGAACGGCGCTCTGGAGTTTGTCTTGCCTGTTATCCGCTGGACCGCTTTTGTTTTACTCGCCCTGGGCTACGGCCTTGCCCTGGCTTACGGTCAATTGCAACCCTGGGCAGTTCTCGCTTTTGCCTTGCTCGCCGTGGCGGTTATCTGCATCCGCCCCACGCAACCCAATCATGTCCGCCGGCTCGGTCACGGCCTGTTTGTGGTGCTGGCCATTGCCCTGGCGGCTCACTGGCTGCCCGGTTTTGCCAACGCCAGAGTGATAACGGCGGTGCGTCTGAGCCCTGAGGCCGCGCCTTTCACAATGAACCTCAACCTCGACAAACCGTTGATCGGCTTCTGGCTGCTGCTGGCCTGCCCATGGGTGGCAACCGGCGAGTCTGCTGGGCGCGCGCTGCAGATCACATTGCTCATGCTGCTACTCACCACGGTGATCTGCATGACGCTGGCGATGTTTCTGGGGGTCGTTATCTGGTCGCCAAAATGGCCGGATACAGCGGCACTATGGCTGGCAAATAACCTGCTTTTGGTAAGCCTGACGGAAGAGCTGCTGTTTCGTGGCTATATTCAAGGCGGCTTGCAACGTTTATTCAAAGGGATCGCACAGGGCGACACCCTGGCCCTGGGGTGCGCTGCGGCACTGTTCGGGCTGGCCCACATTGGAGGTGGATGGCAATGGATGTTCCTCGCGACATTGGCCGGTGTCGGCTACGGCGTGGCTTATCGATGGGGCGGCCTCCCGGCGGCAGTCCTCACTCATTTCGGCTTGAATCTGGCGCATTTCGGCCTGTTCAGCTACCCGATGCTGGAGTGAACGGCCCTTGCACTCAAACGAGTGTGCAGTGATCGTCACCCACCCTTCGTCTCAATTTATCGACATCGCTGCCGATAACTCTCGAAAGCCTATGCGGATCTAATCAGCTCATGCGCAATAACCAGCCTGTCACTCAACGCGAACGCACCTTTGCGGCGCAACAGCGCTTGATCTCCACCACCAATGCCAAAGGGGTGGTCACTTACTGCAACGAAGCATTCGTCGAAATCAGCGGTTTTACCCGTGAAGAGCTGCTCAACGCGCCCCATAACATCGTGCGCCATCCCGACGTGCCGCCGGCTGTGTTCGAACACATGTGGACCACCCTCAAACAGGGGCAACCCTGGATGGGCATCGTCAAGAACCGTTGCAAAAACGGCGACCATTACTGGGTCAACGCCTACGTCACACCGATGTACGAGAACAGCCAGGTCGTCGGTTTCGAGTCGGTGCGGGTCAAGCCTACCGCCGAACAGATCAAGCGTGCCGAAGCGCTGTATGAGCGCATCAACAAGGGCAAGTCGGCTATCCCGGGCCGGGACAAGTGGCTGCCGGTGCTGCAGGACTGGCTGCCCTTCATCATGGTCAGCCAGATCAGCTTCCTGATTGGCGTGTGGCTCAACTCGCATTGGGGCTTTGTGTTGGCTGCAGCGGTTTCCGTGCCGCTCGGGCTGCTCGGGCTGAGCTGGCAACAGCGCGGGATCAAGCGTCTGCTGCGCCTGGCCGAACAAACCACGTCCGACCCGCTGATTGCACAGATGTACACCGACAGCCGTGGCCCTCAGGCGCGCCTGGAAATGTCTATCCTCAGTCAGCAAGCCCGCCTGAAAACCTGCCTGACCCGCTTGCAGGACACTGCCGAGCAACTCAACGGCCAGGCCCGCACCTCCAACTCCCTGGCCAATGCCAGCTCCAGCGGCCTGGAGCGTCAGCGCGTTGAGACCGAACAGGTCGCCACGGCCATCAATCAGATGGCAGCGACCACTCAGGAAGTCGCCAATCACGTCCAGCGCACCGCTGACGCCACGCAACAGGCCAATGAGCTGACCCGTCGCGGCCGTGACATTGCCAGCGAGACCCGCGAAGCCATTCAACGCCTGTCGACATCCGTGGGCGAAACCGGCCTGACCGTGACCCAACTGGCCAAGGACAGTGACGAAATCGGTGGCGTGGTCGATGTGATCAAGGGCATTGCCGACCAGACCAACCTGCTGGCCCTCAACGCCGCCATCGAAGCGGCACGGGCCGGGGAAATGGGCCGTGGCTTTGCCGTGGTTGCCGATGAGGTCCGCCAACTGGCGCAGCGCACCACCGAATCCACCGGGCAGATCCATGGCCTGATCGCCAAGCTGCAACACACGGCCAACAACGCCGTACAAACCATGAACTCCGGCCATCGTCAGGCCGAAGAAGGCGTTGCCCGGGTACTGGAGGCTGACCAGGCGCTGATCGGCATCAGCGAGGCGGTGGCCAACATCACCGACATGACCACCCAGATCGCTGCCGCCACCGAGGAGCAAAGCGCCGTGGCCGACGAGATCAGCCGCAATATCGCCACCATCTCGCAACTGGCCGATCAGACCGCAGACGAAGCACAACGCTCGGCCAAACTCAGCGGTGAGCTTACCGATACGGCCAACACCCAGTACTCGCTGGTGGAGCGTTTTAACCGATAAGTTGGAGGCCCCTGACAGGCGCAGGGGCCTGCTTCAATCTCACTGGCTGAACGGGCGGTCGTGGGAGCCGCCTTGGTGGAGAACGAGTGCGAAACGCTCGCTGCGCCACCGCTATCGCAGCCAGCCGGCTCCGACAGAGCTCATTCTAAAAACAGCGGCCCAAGCCATTGCTTATATTCATATGGTCAAGACTTCCCATCAGCCCCACACATTTGAATGACAGACTTATATATTAATGCTGAGTGTATTTTCTGATATCTGAGTAGGCAGTTTCCTAGGACGCCTTCATGTCTCCAATAACGACTTATTTATGACTAATCTCCTACAGGCTTCCTACAGAAAAGAGGCCCCTCCTGACAACATCCCCTCACACCGCTGATCGCCAAATCCCTTGCCACACGGGCGATACAGACCATTTACAACGTAAAGCTGCATCTACCAGGCAATAACTTGCAACAACCACTGTTGCCTTTTTGAACACTATCCCGGTACAGCCCCTCAAACTTGACGCACCTGCCAATTACGACCTGTAATGTTTGTCGCCAAATAAAACGGTGAACATTAGTAGTTAACTATTTATTGCCCAATGGTTAATACAGGAGCCGATGATGAACGTACACGATCAAGACAGCCCCTCAGGCCACTCAGTTGAACAACACGACATATCCCGCGACGATACCCCCGGAAACCCGGCCATCCTCCCTGCAAAGGACCACAGCGTACCCACACCCCATCGACCCTGGGTACAGGACATCTCCAACACCCTGCAAGCCCCGCGCCTGCCCAACCTCGACCCGCAAAACATCAGCCATGCCCAGGCCTGGGCCGGTATCTGCATCCATATCCCCGGTTCGCCGCGGATGGCCGAGGGCGACACCATCGTCTTCCACTGGGGCCTGAACCGCTCTTCGACCCGCATCATGCACGCCGTCGGCATGACCGCCACGGTCCGCGTGCTGTGCATCGCCTACAGCTTTGTCAGCCATGTCCAGTACGGCCTGGTCGATGTGTATTTCGAGGTCTATCGCCGCGGCAAGAAGATCGGCACATCGCCGGCAACACGGGTCATCGTCCAGCGCGACCCGGCAAAACAGCGCGACACCGAGAGCTGAACCCAACACTCGTTGCAGAGGAGGACCTGCATATGCAAACACTGAAATCCCCGAGCCCCGACCATCAGGATGAATGGCCGGCGCCAGAACCTGAAACCGATACACCACCTTCGCCAGAACCCGAACACAAACGGCCGACAGAGCCGCTTTGCCCACCGCTCTTTCCCCAGGCCAACAGCAGCAACTCGATCTGCCCGATCTTCAGCCCCATGGGCACCTGTCTCGAGGTCCGGCCATATCCGGCGATGAAAGTCGGCGATACCGTCATGGCCTGCGTGACGTTCTTCGACCGGGCAATCGGTGGCCTGCCGATCAGCCGCGCCGACTTCACCCAGACACAACTGGTCATGCGCCAGCACATGCAACTGGGCCTGCACTTTTTTATTCCCAGGGAGCACTTGCACGCCGTCGGCTATGGCCGCGCCGAAGCCCACTATCGGGTCATCCGTAAAAAAAACGAGCGCCGCTCCGCGACCTGTGACGCATTGATAGATATGCGTTACTACAGCCAGTGCTCCTCAATGGCGACCTGACCAACGAAAAAAGGGCCCCTGCGCAAAAACGCAGGAGCCCTGAAAATCACCCGATCCGCAGATCGGGCGAGGTTAGCCAGCCTAGATCAGAACGCCAGGCGCAACCCGAGGTTCGCGCCCCATGGCTGCTCGACATCCTTGCCTTTCATATAGTCAAAGTCGGCATGCAACTGCAGGCGCTCGGACAACGACACCGCCACACCCGCCCCCACTTCGGCACGGGAGCCGAACAGGTTGTTGTCGAAGCTTGTGCCATTGATTTTGACCTCATTGCGCCGCGAGAACTCCTGGGCCAGGGCCACCCGCACATACGGCTGCAACAAACCGCCATCCTTGAGCTGCACGCTCTTGCCGAGGGTGCTGCCGACCTTGCCGAGGGTTGACTGCGTACGGTTGTTCTTCGCCTGCAGGCCGTTATCCATGCGATAGCTGTCGCCCTGCACCACCACCGTCGCCAACTGGGCAAAAGGCTCGAGGAAATAGTCGTCGCCCAGCTTGATATGCCGACCGAATTCCACCGAGCCACCGACAGCCGAGTTGTCGTAATCCCCCTTGCTCTTGCTGGCATCGCTCATGGCCACATCGGATTCATTACGGAACCGATTGAGCTTGAGCACACCATCCAGGTAATAGCCGTCCTCCGACAGCCAGGTGCCATAGGCGCCCACGTAGTAGCTATTGACCGTGCCGGCAGTGCCGCGACTCAGGTCCAGATCCGACTTGCTGTACCCCCCCATCAGGCCCAACAGCAATTGACCACTGGCAACGGGCACCGGCGCATCGGCACCGAACGACAGACCGCTCTGCTGCTGCCGGTAATCGATGCCATCACTGGTGGTGGCATTGAAGCGATTGCCATAGGCCCGAATCCAGCCGCCACCCAGCTCAGTACCGCGCACCTCGCCCATGCGACTGCGCAAGGTCGACAGCTCGCTCATCCAGATGGTCGGCGCCGCATTGAACAACGCCAGGGCCGAGCGCGCCGACGGGCTGACCGTCTTGCCATCACCGACAATGAACCAGTCATGGCCCTGCTGCTCCAGCAGATAGGAATAAGCCCCCAGATCCACCCGACCACCCAACAGATTGAAGCGGGCATCACCGCCTTCGGTATGCACCACCCGCACCGGCTGCATATCCGGCGATACGCCCTCGACCCCGGTGTTCTGCACGCGCAGGTCAAACTCCCCCGTGGCCCGCCCCTCGACATTGATCAGGTCGCCCTGCCCTTCATCGAGATTGACCCGCATATCAAACACACCGCTGCCGGACAAACCCTTGAGCGACAACTGATGAAACCCCTGCTCGGCAAAACTCACCTGCCCGCCGTCCATGGCTAGCGCATTCACCGCGCCATCACCGACCATCTGCCAATGCGCCCCCGAATTGATCGCCAGGGTTTTGCTATTGACGATATGGCCGGTGAGCTGCGCGTGGTTTTGCAGGGTGATATTGAGGTTGCTGTCCTCGTCGGCCTGAAGATTGCCGTTAAGAGTGCTGTTATCGACCCGGAAGGAGACCGGCGCGGTGCCGATGACATCCAGGAGGGTGTTGGTGCTGGATTGGAGGGTTGAGTTGTTTTGGATGGTGATATTGGTGTCGACGGTACCGGTATCGACCAGAATGGCCGCGCCGTTGAGGGCATTGATTTTTGAGTTATCAACGGTGAGGCGGTTTTGCCCAATGACACCTGGCAGAAGAACACCTGCGCCACCGTCTAGAATCCTGATACCGATTTTTTCGCTTTCGACATAACTGCCATTCTCTAACACCATGGTACCCGTGCTCAAACGAATACCGTTGGCTACACCTGAAGCATTAGTGAAGGCAAAGACGTCCGTAGCACTAAGATTCACCACGCTGAGAGAACCAGCGATTATAGCGGCATCAAATCCGGAAACTGTACTCCCGCTAACATTAACCCTATTAGCCACTGAGGGCTCAACCACGCCGCCAACACTCAATCCAAAAGTCCCGACATTCCTAATTTCGCTATTTTTTATATCCGCAACCGAATTATGGCGAACAATTAACCCGGCACGAACAGTACTACCATCAATACTCACCTTAGAATCAGCAACTGAGACAGTATCAACGATGGCCCCGCCTGATATACCTAAAACCCCGCCTCTAAACACATGATAGGAATCAGGAGCTACGTCTCCGCCAATATCTATTACAACCCCATCCACCGGTGTAGCCTGAATCACTACTCCATTTTCCATCACAATCGGAACTCTTCCATTCGGATGCCCCAGCTCGGAGCTTTTTTTCGGAGAAGGCATCGTAGGTGCGTCTTTGACCACGTCATTCTGCGCCGATGCTTCGGCAAATACCGACCAAGCACCAACCACGACCAACAACACCTTAATACCAGGAGCAGAAAATCCTTTCCTAATCATTTGCATTACTTATCCATCAAGCCATATCCGAATGACTACATTGCGATATAAAACCTCAAACCTAAATTAATAAATCCGAAATAAATGTAGGAATATTCCCAACATCTAGAAAGAACCGTATTACATAAATATTTTTTATCATACTACTACCCAACCGAGATGATTTTGTGATTACGTTACCTTGCCGGAAGATCTCTATACGAATTTTAAAATCAATAAAAAATAAATATTCAACACCACCCCATTGACACGCCACAAAAAATCCGATTAGTTAAAAATGGAGACAACGGAGCAGGATGCTGTCTTACAGAGACTGTGGATAGGACACTATTGACCACACTCTAAAAATTAAACCGAGAATAGGAATTTGCTGTTTCCTCGCAAATGTAGAGAATGGCAACAACAAAAAAATGGAGCTTCACATGAATAGTTTATCGAACACAAAAACATCCGAACGAACAAATATAGAGCAAGATCAAAATCCAGGTCTGGTTACACCCACTGTTCCTGCGGCAATTTATGACGAAGACCACGAGGGTCTGCTACCCATCGCTATGCTTAATAAGCCGCTTCGGGTTGAGTTTGCAGGATGGTTAGCAATTCGAGCCGGCCACACCTGCCAACTTCTGTGGGATGACACACTTATCGGGGAGATAAAAACGATTACCACAGAAAACCACGGAGATCCGCTGTTTCTTGAAGTGCCTGCCGATTTGCTGGTGGAAGGTGTGTATCGCATCGCTTATCGCGCAACCAACACTTATAACGGTGTATCTGCGGACTCAACAGCAGTCCGCCTGGAAATTGTCCAAACACCGCCAGGCCTGCCACAGTTGGCGCCCATGAAATTCCCAGAGTTTGTCGAGTGCGGTTTAACGTCGTTAGAACTGGACGACCTGGGAGATCAGTTGATCGCTGAAATCGGTAGTTATGCCAATGTCTACCAACTGGATGAAATCAGGACATTCTGGGGAGATATTGAAGGGCCAGGCACCGTGGTCCGCAAGACAGCGTCCGGTATTGATCGCATCATGGTTACCTATACCAAGGAGTTTTTACTAAGTCTGGGGAGTTTCAACGGCCCTGTTACTTATACCGTGCAAGATCGTGCTGGTAATATTTCCGCCCCGTCAATGGGCACCCATATTCAACTACTGCTGAATGATCAGCCTGAATGCACACAAAGCCTCGACGTTGCAAATAGCATTAATTCAACTCACCACATGAACAATGTAGTGGATATCACTTTGCGCCTGCAAAGCTCACAAGACATTTGTTCAAAGTAATACAAGCCAATCAATGGAATGGAAAACTGTATGAATACCGCAAATCAAACACCTACACTCGACATTACTCGAACCTACAATGGACAACCTCGTGCGCTGGCGGCACCTCAAGTTATAGGTGCCATCTATGATGAAGATCACCAAGGCTTGGTACCGCTCAACTTTTTATCGCGGCCTTTGCGAATTGAATTCGCCGCATGGATTGACTTGCGCGCCGGGGATACTTATCAGCTCCGTTGGAATGATGCTCTTATTGGATCAATCAAGACTATCGCCTCAGAGGAAGCGGGAGACCCCTTATTTCTCGAAGTTGCAACGTCATATCTTCGAGTGGAGGGTGTGCATACGGTCTCTTATCACATTGTTGAAGCGGAAAACGGCACTCCTGGGACATCTGAGCCAGCCCGCGTGCAAATCGACTTGACGCCCCCCGGGCGGCCACAATTGGGGCCAATCAAGTTCCCTGAAGTCATCGAAGATGGTCTGACCTCAGATGAGCTGACTGCGATGGGGGATGTACTGATTGCAGAAATCGGCAGCTATACCGACATGTACCAACATGACGCGATTAAAACCTATTGGGGTAATATCGAGGGGCCTGGTGCGGTAGTCACCAGAACCGATATGGGCCTGGATCGTGTGCTGGTTACTTACCCGCGAACTTTTCTGGAAAATTTGGGAGATTTTGACGGATTCGTTACTTACACCGTAACAGATCGTGCCGGAAATCTGTCTACGCCCTCAATCGGCGCTCATGTTCAGCTATTACTGAATGAGGCCCCTAACGACTTTCCAGCGCCGATTATTGATCCGGCTGTGGGAACCCTCATTGACTACACCGAAGCGCGCTCCGGTATCAGTGTCGACATCCCGAACTATCCGGGTGCCGCAGCGTTTGACCAGATTAGCCTGCACTGGGAGGGCATTCCGTCCGCACCACAACTTGTTCCCGACGGCAACGAAACCCAACCTACAGTCCTTTCGTTTACGGTGCCTTACCAGACCATCGCGGTAAAACCCGAAGGTCTGGCCCGTGTCACCTATGAGGTCAAGAAAGCCGGGCAACTATTCGGCACATCTCTGCAAGCCAGCATTGATGTATTTGTCTCCTTGCCTGGCCCTAGCCAATTGGATGTTCCTGTTATTCAGGGCAGTAGCGTTTCGAACCCGAATATTGAAGATAACTTTATTGACGAGGACGACTATGAGCTCAATAGCCGGGCCATTATCAAATGGAAAACCGGCTTTGCACTCAGCGACGAACTGAATCTTCAGTGGGGTAATGAAACCATCTCGCAGTGGTATCAGATCAAGTCCAGCGATATCAGTGCGCAGCGAGATTTGATCCTTCCGATTCCCAATGAAACGATGAAAACCCAAGGAACCGGAGCGCAAATCCCTGTGCTCTATTCCTTGACCCGATTGGGCAATCCCAACGCGAACTCATCCCCTTCACAAGACGTCGTCGTGCGATCCCGAGACGAAATGCCGGGAGGTATCGATGGGCTGGACGGCCCGACGTTCGTTACTGATGCTAACGGTATTGTCAGCCCTGTCGGCAACGAAAACGGCGCACCGGTAACCATTACGCCGTACTTGAACATTCGTGAAGGGCAAACTCTTGAATTCACCTTTAAGGCCTTTGACGACACCAACAATCCAATTCCGGAAGCGGACTTCTCCGGCACCCGGACTCTGGATAGCAATGACGTCATCAATGGTTATGTGTTCACCATCCCCTTGGCGACCATGAAACGTATTTGCATCGGCTTTGCCGAGGCCTACTTCAAGGTAGTTCCTGCAGCAGGCGGCAATCACAGCGCGGCCACTTCCAGAACCACACGCGTGCGCGTCGTCATGAGACGACCTGGCTACAACTGTGACTGGAAATCGGCATCAACTGACTGATCTTGAAAATACTCGTTATCGCCGCCTCGGCGATAACGAGTCCCGACTTTATATATCTATAAGGATTTAACCATGCTCGCACATAATCAAAGCTCAGCCGTCTCCCGTACGGCCGACAAAAACCTGCTGGCCCCGACCGTTACGGGCGTTCTAAACGAAGACGGCCTGCTTCCAGTAAATGCATTGGGCACGCCAGTACAAGTCACTTTCCCGGTCTGGGCTGACGCCAGGGTAAGAGACGGTTACCAGTTGCTCTGGGATTCCCGACCTGTCGGGCCGATCAAACTAATTACAGCCACGGACAGGCCCGGCGATATTCTGACCCTGGAAATACCAGTGACTGTGCTTCTCGAAGGCCAACATCAGGTTGCGTACCTGCTCATCGAGGCAGAAAACAACACCACTGCCGAATCCCCCTCAACCCCCATCCAGGTCGACCGCACCGCCCCCGGCAACCCCTTGCTGGCCCCCATCATCTTCCCCGCCGCCGCCCTCGACGGCCTGACCAGCGATGAGCTGCAAGCCATGGGCAATGTCCTGCAAGGCACCATCGCTGGCTATAACGGCATGGCCAAGCTCGACCGTATTCGCACGTTCTGGAACGGTCAGCCTGGGCCGGAGGCGGTTGTGGGTGAGGACGATATGGGGCTCAGGCGGGTGATGGTTGATTTCACCCGGGCGTTTCTGGAGTCCATCGGCGATATCGAGGCGCCGGTGCATTACACCGTGACCGATCTGGCGGGCAATCTGTCGATGAGTGCGGCGCCGGTACGGGTGAAGTTGCAACTGGCGGTGGTTGCGCCGCTGCCGGTGCCGCGGGTCAGGGAGGCAGTCGGTGATGTGCTGGATCCGGCCAACGCGACTAATGGCGCGACGGTGCTGGTCGATGCCAGTGCCAATTTGCGGGTTGGCGATCGCGTAGTGGTCAACTGGCAGGGGGTCAATGCCAGCGACAGCAAGGAAAAGGTCATTACCGCCGCCGAGGCTGGCCTGGAGTTGCCGGTGCTGTTTTCCAGTGCCGTGGTCGGCGCCAATCAGGGTACGACGGTGGCGATTGCCTATGTGGTCCATCGCGCCAATGGTGTGGTGCAGCAGTCCGCCAGCCTGTCATTGCGCGTAGTGGGCAGCGTCGGCCTGGAGTTCGACACCTCGCCTGCCAGCCTGGACGGCAAGGTCTATCTGTTACCGGGCAATCCCGAGGTTCTGCCCACCTTCCCGGCGGGCACCACGTTGCACCGCGTGGCCAGTGGTGGTCGGCCGCCTTATACCTATCGCTCCAGCGATGAGCGGGTGGCGGTGGTCGATGGCACTGGTTTGACGTCGGTGCGCGGCAAGGGCACGGCGACCATTTCGGTGACCGATAGCCAGGGCGCGAGCTTGAGTTATCCGCTGACGGTGACCGGGGTCATTCATTGCGTGGGCCTGGGTGGCGGCAAATATACCGAGATCGAGGCAATGGCCGCGCGACAGCAGGCCCGTGTGCCATCCCTCGAGGAAATGGGAAAAATCCACAGTGCCTATGGCAATCGCTGGCCGATGGGCCATGGCTACTACTGGACCTCGACCGTCAGTCATTACGCGCTGCTGAAAAGAATGATGCAGGTGAAAGATCTGGTCACAGGTGCGGTGCCACCCTACGGCATCTGGGATTTAAGCTCCGCCCTTGGCGTCGGCATTCGCTGATACGTCATTGACGTTTACGGGGGCGTTACCTTGGCGTAGCGCCCTCGTACTCCCGAACACCTTTCCAAGAGCACACGCATGAGCGCTACTGCACGGTCCGTAAAATCCATGACTCGCCCCGCATCGAATCCCGGTTGCTTTCAGGCCATGGTCAACAACCACCCTCTGCGACTCACCTCGCTATTGGGCAGCCTGACTCCGCGCCCCGAGTTGGGCTGCGTGCCCAGGCACTGGATCTGGAAGGTGATTGCCGATGGCAAGGTTGCCAACCGGCGTGCCAGTTTCGGGCTGTTTCTCGACCACGATATCGCGCCCGGTGAGTACGATATCGCCAATGACCCGCGCATCAGGATCGTCTACAACCAGTCGCCCCATTCGTCTAGCAATGTCATTTATCACTCGGCGCACTTCCAGACCGGCAGCCTGATTCTCACCGAAGCCGATCTGGACCGGCACAAGCTGGCCGGGCAATTCAGCTTCAGCGTTTCGGCGGTGGATTTCGAAGTCACCGAAGGTGCGTTTGACCTTTATTGCAGCCTCTCAGCCTCGACCTAAAAACTGCGCTACCGCAGCAGCCGTAGTGTCCAGGCATTGCGCCTGGTTCAGGCCCGATGCCTTCAAGGGCTTGAGGTCATGGTTGGCAGTCGGTATCCAGAGCACTTCAATGGCCGGGGACAACGCGTAACCGGCCACCGCCTCGCGACTGCCCAGGGCATCGCGCTCGCCCTGGACGATCAGGGTCGGCACACGCAGCTGCGCAAGATGCGCCACCCGTGGTTTTTCCGGCTTGCCCACGGCATAGAACGGATAGCCCAGGCACACCAGCCCATCGACCTTCAGCTCATCCGCGAGCAGGCTGGCCATGCGCCCGCCCATGGACTTGCCGCCAATGGCCAGAGGCCCAGTGACATGGGGTCGCACTTGGCCATAAACCTCGCGCCAATAGTCGAGCAACTGCCCCTGAGGGTTAGGTGGCCGTTTGCCACCTCCCGTGCGCCGTTGGGCCATGTAAGGAAACTCAAAGCGCATCACGCTCACCCCTTGCAGGGCAAGGCGTGCAGCAATGTCGTTCATGAAATCGCTGTCCATTGGCGCGCCCGCGCCATGGGCGAGGATCAGCGTCGCCGTCGCGCTGCCCGCTCCGTCCTGTCTGGCTGCATGCCACAGCCAGCCGTTGTCCTGCGCCAGTTGCGCGCATTGATCCCCGTCAATACCGGTATTTGACTCAGTGCTCATGCTTGCCTCGCTTTTGATGAGTCTGCCAATAACCCGGAGCTATAACCGTGCGTAATGGCCCCGACCAAGCTGGATGGGAAAAACACCTAAATGAACACAACTAACAGTACCGCCTATAACTATCAGGTGGTCCGCCAGTTCGCCATTATGACGGTGGTCTGGGGGATTGTCGGGATGGGACTCGGCGTCTTTATCGCCGCCCAACTGGTATGGCCCGAACTCAACTTCGACTTACCCTGGACAAGCTTCGGCCGATTACGCCCCCTGCACACCAACGCGGTGATTTTCGCGTTCGGTGGCTGTGCGCTGTTTGCCAGCAGCTACTACTCCGTACAACGTACCTGCCAGACCCGGCTGTTCTCGCCGGCCCTGGCCGCGTTCACGTTCTGGGGCTGGCAACTGGTGATCCTGCTGGCGGCCATTTCGCTGCCACTGGGCTACACCAGTTCCAAGGAATACGCAGAGCTGGAATGGCCGATCGATATCCTGATCACCATCGTCTGGGTCGCCTACGCCATCGTGTTCTTCGGCACCCTGGCCAAGCGCACCACCAAGCACATTTATGTCGGTAACTGGTTCTTCGGTGCGTTCATTATCACCGTGGCCATTCTGCATATCGTCAACAACCTGGAACTGCCGGTCAGCCTGACCAAGTCCTACTCGGTGTATGCCGGTGCGACCGATGCCATGGTGCAATGGTGGTACGGTCACAACGCCGTGGGCTTCTTCCTGACCGCAGGCTTCCTGGGGATGATGTACTACTTCGTGCCCAAGCAGTCCGAGCGTCCGGTGTATTCCTATCGCTTGTCCATCGTGCACTTCTGGGCACTGATCACCCTGTACATCTGGGCCGGTCCGCACCACCTGCACTACACCGCGCTGCCGGACTGGGCACAGTCTCTGGGCATGGTGATGTCGCTGGTGCTGCTGGCCCCGAGCTGGGGCGGCATGATCAACGGCATGATGACCCTGTCGGGCGCCTGGCATAAGTTGCGCAGCGACCCGATTCTGCGCTTCCTCGTGGTGTCCCTGGCGTTCTACGGCATGTCGACCTTCGAAGGTCCGATGATGGCGATCAAGACCGTCAACGCCCTGTCCCACTACACCGACTGGACCATCGGCCACGTACACGCCGGCGCTCTGGGCTGGGTGGCGATGATCTCCATCGGTGCCCTTTATCACATGATCCCGAAAGTCTTCGGTCGTCAGCAGATGCACAGCGTCGGCCTGATCAACGCGCACTTCTGGCTCGCCACCATCGGCACCGTGCTCTACATCGCGTCGATGTGGGTCAACGGCATCACTCAAGGCCTGATGTGGCGTGCAGTGAACGAGGACGGCACCCTGACCTACTCCTTCGTCGAAACACTGGTGGCCAGCCATCCGGGCTACATCGTGCGCCTGGTCGGCGGCGTGATCTTCCTCAGCGGCATGCTGCTGATGGCCTACAACACCTGGCGCACCGTGCGGGAATCCAATCCTGCCGAAGCAGCCGCCGCCGCGCAGATGGCCTGAGGAGCTAGTCATGAAACATGAAGTCATCGAGAAAAACGTCGGCCTGCTGATGATCCTGATGGTCCTGGCCGTCAGCATCGGCGGCCTGACCCAGATCGTCCCGCTGTTCTTTCAGGACGTCACCAACAAGCCGGTTGAGGGCATGAAGCCCTACACCGCGCTGCAACTGGAAGGGCGCGACATCTATATCCGCGAAGGCTGCGTCGGCTGCCACTCGCAGATGATCCGTCCGTTCCGCGCCGAAACCGAACGCTATGGCCACTACTCGGTTGCCGGAGAAAGCGTCTGGGACCACCCGTTCCTGTGGGGTTCCAAGCGTACCGGTCCGGACCTGGCCCGGGTCGGCGCCCGCTACTCCGACGACTGGCACCGCGCGCACTTGTACAACCCGCGCAACGTCGTGCCTGAGTCGAAAATGCCGGCCTACCCATGGTTGGGTGCATCCCCGCTCGACAACAGCCATACCGAAGCCAAGGTCAAGGCCATGCGCTCCCTGGGCGTGCCGTACACCGACGATGACATCGCTGGCGCAGCTGCTTCGGTGAAGGGCAAGACCGAACTGGATGCCCTGGTTTCCTACCTGCAAGTGCTCGGCACTTCGATCAAGAGCAAGAGGTAAGCCATGGATATCGGAGACTTGCGCGGCCTCGGCACACTGGTAGTCGCGATCGCATTTATCGGCCTGGCCCTCTGGGTGTTCAGTGGCAAACGCAATCCGGCTTTCGCCGAGGCGCGCATGGCACCCTTCGCGGATGAGCCCCTGCCGCCATCCGCGGATTCAACAAACGAAGCAGAACAACCCGTCGTGCGGAGCAAGCAGCCATGACCACCTTTTGGAGCACATACATCTGCGTGCTGACCCTTGGCAGCCTGATCGGCCTGACCTGGCTGTTGATCGGCACACGCAAGAGCGAGACCAAGGGCAGTGTCGACCAGACCATGGGGCACAGCTTCGATGGCATTGAGGAGTACGACAACCCACTGCCGCAATGGTGGTTCATGCTGTTCGCCGGCACCCTGGTATTCGCCGTCGGCTACCTGATCCTCTATCCGGGCCTGGGCAACTGGAAAGGCGTTCTGCCAGGCTACGACAACGGCTGGACTGGCGTTCACGAGTGGGAAAAGGAAATGGACAAGGCTGACGCCAGGTTCGGCCCGATTTTCGCCAAGTTCGCCGCCATGCCGGTGGCCGAAGTGGCCAAGGACCCGCAGGCACTGAAAATGGGCGGTCGGCTGTTCGCCTCCAACTGTTCCGTGTGCCACGGTTCCGACGCCAAGGGTGCCTACGGTTTCCCGAACCTGAGCGACACTCTCTGGCGCTGGGGCGGCAACCCGGACACCATCAAGACCACCATCATGGGCGGGCGCATGGCGATGATGCCGGCCTGGGGCCCGGTCATCGGTGAGGAAGGCGTGAAGAACGTAGCGGCCTATGTGCGTAAATCCCTGGCGGGCCTGCCTCTGGCCGCCGACGACAGCGCCAACCTGGCTGCCGGACAGCAAGTGTTCAGCACCACCTGTGTAGCTTGTCACGGTGCTAACGGCCAAGGTACCGAAGCCATGGGCGCCCCAAACCTCACGCAACCGGGCGGTTTCATCTACGGCAGCAGCCTGGCACAGTTGCAGCAGACCATTCGTCTGGGTCGCCAGGGTCATATGCCCGCCCAGTCTGAATTGTTGGGTAACGACAAAGTGCAATTGCTGGCCGCTTATGTGTACAGCCTGTCCAATGGTCCTGATCAACCGGCGGGCAAGGCGGCGCAGAAGCAACCGTAAGATCGATGAAAGCTGTTCTGTGGGAGCGCGGCTTGCCCGCGAAGAGGCCGATACATCCGCCACAGTCTTTCAAGCTGAAAGATCGACTTCGCGGGCAAGCCTCGCTCCCACAGGTTTTGAATCCCCAACTGCCGCCCTCCGCAATGGAGCGCGGCAGTTTTCATTTGTATGCATGGCGCGGCTAAGTGTCGCAGTTGCCTTGCCATCGACTTCCCGTTCCTGCCGATCACGACTAAGCTTGCCCCCATAGTGGACCGGCATTTGCTGGCCACAGGCCAAGTGAAGGGAAGTTCCTGACTCAGGACTCACACGCCACTCGACCTGCCCCGTCTTCCTCGGTCTGCTAATACGTGTCCCGCTTGCGTGCGCCTGCAGGGACCCGTCAGACCGGGCATCAAGCATTCGCTTGCGATTCGACTGCGCCCGGTTTGCACTCTAATAAATAGCCAAACCGTGGAACCTTAGAATGAGCACAGCAATAAGTCCGACGGCTTATAACTACAAGGTCGTCCGCCAGTTCGCCATCATGACGGTGGTCTGGGGGATTCTTGGCATGGGCCTGGGCGTGTTCATCGCCTCGCAACTGGTCTGGCCGGACCTGAACTTCGGTCTGGAATGGACCACTTTCGGCCGCCTGCGACCGCTGCACACTAACCTGGTGATCTTCGCCTTTGGCGGCTGCGCGCTGTTCTCTACCTCTTATTACGTGGTGCAACGTACCTGTCAGGTGCGGCTGATTTCCGACAGCATGGCGGCGTTTCACTTCTGGGGCTGGCAGGCGGTGATCGTCGGCGCCCTGATTACCCTGCCCATGGGCTACACCACCACCAAGGAATACGCCGAACTGGAATGGCCCCTGGCCATTTTGCTCGCGGTGGTCTGGATCACTTATGCAGCGGTGTTCTTCGGCACCATCGTCAAGCGCAAGACCAGGCACATCTACGTCGGCAACTGGTTCTACGGCGCCTTTATCCTGGTCACGGCGATGCTGCATATCGTCAACCATATCTCCTTGCCGGTGAGTTTCTTCAAGTCCTACTCGGCCTACGCCGGGGCCACCGACGCGATGATCCAGTGGTGGTACGGGCACAACGCCGTGGGTTTTTTCCTGACCACGGGTTTCCTCGGGATGATGTATTACTTCGTGCCCAAACAGGCCGAACGGCCGATCTATTCCTATCGCCTGTCCATCGTGCATTTCTGGGCGCTGATCACCCTGTATATCTGGGCCGGCCCCCACCATCTGCACTACACCGCCCTGCCGGACTGGGCGCAGTCGTTGGGTATGGTGATGTCGATCATCCTTCTGGCCCCGAGCTGGGGCGGCATGATCAACGGCATGATGACCCTCTCCGGCGCCTGGCATAAATTGCGCGTCGACCCGATCCTGCGTTTCCTGGTGGTGTCCCTGGCTTTCTACGGCATGTCGACGTTCGAGGGGCCGATGATGGCGATCAAGACCGTCAACGCCCTCTCCCACTACACCGACTGGACCATCGGCCACGTCCACGCCGGGGCCCTGGGCTGGGTGGCGATGATTTCCATCGGCGCGATCTACCACATGATCCCGAAAATCTTCGGCCGCCCGCAGATGCACAGCATCGGCCTGATCAACGCACACTTCTGGCTGGCTACCATCGGCACCGTGCTCTATATCGCCTCGATGTGGGTCAACGGCATCACCCAGGGCCTGATGTGGCGGGCCATCAACGATGATGGCACCCTCACCTACTCCTTCGTCGAAGCCCTGCAAGCCAGCCATCCGGGCTATATCGTCCGCGCGCTGGGCGGCGCCTTCTTTGCCAGTGGCATGTTGCTGATGGCCTACAACGTCTGGCGCACCGTACGTGCGTCGACTCCTGAAGAAGCCGAAGCCGCTGCGCAAATCGCTGTCGTGGGGGCGCACTGATGAAACACGAAGTCGTTGAAAAGAACATTGGCCTGCTGGCCTTTTTCATGGTCATCGCCGTCAGCATCGGCGGCCTGACCCAGATCGTCCCGCTGTTTTTCCAGGACGTCACCAACAAGCCCATCGAAGGCATGAAGCCGCGCCCGGCGCTGGAAGTGGAAGGCCGCGACGTGTTCATCGCCAACGGTTGCGTCGGCTGCCACTCGCAGATGATCCGCCCGTTCC
This sequence comes from Pseudomonas sp. JL23, assembly GCF_056933585.1. Lineage (NCBI taxonomy): Bacteria > Pseudomonadati > Pseudomonadota > Gammaproteobacteria > Pseudomonadales > Pseudomonadaceae > Pseudomonas > Pseudomonas sp. JL23. The sequence goes on from NZ_CM167795.1 coordinate 4,823,789, forward strand.
GCGCCGAAACCGAACGCTACGGCCACTACTCGGTGGCCGGGGAAAGCGTCTGGGACCACCCGTTCCTGTGGGGTTCCAAACGCACCGGCCCGGACCTGGCCCGGGTCGGCGGGCGCTACTCCGATGACTGGCATCGGGCGCACCTGTACAACCCGCGCAACGTGGTGCCGGAATCGATCATGCCGGCCTATCCGTTCCTCGTCGAACACAAGCTGGATGGCAAGGACACCGCGAAGAAACTCGAAGTGCTGCGTGCCCTTGGCGTGCCCTACACCGATGCCGACATCGCCGGTGCCCGGGATGCAGTCAAGGGCAAGACCGAAATGGATGCACTGGTGGCCTACCTGCAAGGCCTGGGCACCCTTATCAAGAGCAAACGGTGAGCATGATGGATATCGGCATGATTCGTGGCCTGGGCACCCTCGTCGTGATGGTGGCTTTCATTGGTCTGGCGCTGTGGGTGTTCAGCCCCAAGCGCAAATCTGAATTCGAAGATGCAACCCTGCTGCCGTTTGCCGATGACCCCGAGGCCATCCGCAAGGTCGAGCAAGCCAAGGCCGCCGGGAGAGACAAGGCATGAGTACGTTCTGGAGTCTGTATGTCACGGTTTTGACCCTGGGCACCATCTTCGGCCTGAGCTGGCTGCTGCTGGCAACCCGCAAGGGCCAGCGCAGCGGGGAAACCGACCAGACCGTCGGCCACTCCTTCGACGGCATCGAGGAATACGACAACCCGCTGCCGCGCTGGTGGTTCATGCTGTTCGTCGGCACCATCATCTTCGCCCTCGGCTACCTGGTGCTGTACCCCGGCCTGGGTAACTGGAAAGGCCTGCTGCCTGGTTACAACTACGTCGATAACGACAAGCAGGTGACCTTCTCCAATGGCCAGCAGGGCTGGACCGGCGTGCATGAGTGGGAGAAGGAAATGGCCCGCTCGGAAGCCCGCTTCGGGCCGATCTTCGCCCGTTTCGCCGCCATGCCCATCGAGGAAGTGGCCAAGGACCCGCAAGCGCTGAAAATGGGCGCGCGGTTGTTCGCCTCCAACTGCTCGGTATGTCACGGCTCCGACGCCAAGGGTGCCTACGGTTTCCCCAACCTGACCGACGCCGACTGGCGCTGGGGCGGCGATGCCCAGACCATCAAGACCACCATTATGGGTGGCCGTCAGGCGGTGATGCCGGCCTGGGGTGAAGTCATCGGCGAGCAAGGCGTGCGCGATGTCGCCGCGTTTGTCGTCAGCCAACTGGACGGGCGCAAACTGCCCGACGACGCCAAGGCCGATCCGGCCGCCGGGCAGAAGCTGTTCGCTGCCAACTGCGCCGCCTGCCACGGCCCCGAAGGCAAGGGCACCGCCGCCATGGGCGCCCCCGACCTGACCCATCCGGCAGCATTCATTTACGGTTCAAGCTTCGCCCAGTTGCAACAGACCATCCGCTACGGCCGCCAGGGCCAGATGCCGGCCCAGGAGTTGCTGCAGGGTAATGACAAGGTTCATTTGCTGGCGGCGTATGTGTATAGCCTGTCCCATGGGGAGAAACCGACCGAGGCCAAGTAGAAGCAACGCACCCCTCTGAATTGAAATGAGGTTTGTGGGACCGGCTTTAGCCGGGAAGACGATGTAACAACCGATAGAAATATAGTGGTCCTGCCGACGTCTTCCCGGCTAAAGCCGGTCCCACATTCGTCCTGCGATGCGCAGTGTCGAACAGGGTACTGAGGCGACGGCTAATTCATCGCATTGCTCTTTAATCCTCGAAAAACCAACCATAATTAACACGTCAATTGACCTGGATCACTTACACCATCACTCGCTGGAGCCCAACGCGACCACAGGCCGCAGCCTTGCGGTAGAGTGACAGGCGTATCATTGACGGCACAAAAGCAGCACCTTCTGACCACAGTCGGCACGTACTGGCTGAGGCATTTTTCCACTGCCGTGGGACGCTCCGATGAGTAACCAGATTCCGGTCCAAAACATCACTCCACCACCCAAAAAAGACACGACCACTGTCGATCTTTATGCGTCACGCGAGAAGATCTACACCCGTGCCTTTACCGGTATTTTCCGCAACTTGCGCATGGCCGGTGGCGCCCTGTTGTTTCTCCTTTATTTCGGCACCGTCTGGCTCGACTGGGGCGGCCATCAGGCGGTCTGGTGGAACCTGCCGGAGCGCAAGTTCTACATCTTCGGCGCTACCATCTGGCCCCAGGACTTCATCCTGCTGTCGGGCCTCTTGATCGTCGCCGCCTTTGGCCTGTTCTTCATCACCGTGTTCGCCGGGCGTGTCTGGTGCGGCTATACCTGCCCGCAAAGCGTCTGGACCTGGATCTTCATGTGGTGCGAGAAAGTCACCGAAGGCGACCGCAACCAGCGCATCAAGCTCGACAAGGCGCCCATGAGCGCCAACAAGTTCGTGCGCAAGCTGGGCAAGCACAGCCTGTGGCTGATCATTGGTTTCGTTACCGGGCTGACGTTCGTCGGCTACTTCGCGCCGATTCGTGAGCTGGTCATCGACTTCTTCACCGGCCAGGCCGATGGCTGGTCCTACTTCTGGGTCGGTTTCTTCACACTCGCTACCTACGGCAACGCTGGCTGGCTGCGTGAGCAGGTGTGCATCTACATGTGCCCGTATGCGCGGTTCCAGAGCGTGATGTTCGACAAGGACACCCTGATCGTCTCCTACGACCCACGCCGTGGTGAGAAACGCGGCACCCGTAAAAAGGACGTGGACTACAAGGCCCAGGGTCTAGGCGACTGTATCGACTGCACCATGTGTGTCCAGGTCTGCCCCACCGGCATCGACATTCGCGACGGTCTGCAGATCGAGTGCATCGGCTGCGCCGCCTGCATCGACGCCTGCGACACCATCATGGACAAGATGCACTACCCGCGCGGCCTGATCAGCTACACCACCGAACACAACCTGTCAGGTCAGGTCACTCACAAGTTGCGCCCGCGCCTGATCGGTTACGCCGTGGTGCTGCTGGTGATGATCGGCCTGCTGGCCGGGGCCTTCTACATGCGCTCGCTGGTGGGTTTCGATATCAGTAAGGACCGCGTGCTGTACCGGGAAAACGCCGAAGGGCGGATCGAAAACGTCTATACCCTGAAAATCATGAACAAGGATCAGGTCGATCACACCTATGTGCTCGATGCCTCCGGCCTGCCAGACCTGAAGCTGCAAGGACGGCGTGAATTCCGCGTCCCGGCCGGCGAAATCTTCAGCATGCCGGTAGAGCTGTCCAGTGCCCCGGAACAACTGCCATCAAGTACCAATGAAGTGATTTTCAGCCTCAAGGACGCGGACGACAGCAGCAGCCACGTTGAAGCCAAGAGCCGGTTTATCGGCCCACAGATTCGTTAAGAGAACATTGTCATGTACGCACCGACTTCAGCACCTGCACCCAGCCCCTGGTACAAGCAACTCTGGCCCTGGATCCTGATCGGCATCCTTACCTGCTCGGTCACCCTGACCCTGTCCATGGTGGTGATTGCCGTGAAGAACCCCGACAACCTGGTCAACGACAACTATTACGAAGCGGGCAAGGGCATCAATCGTTCCCTGGACCGCGAGCGCCTGGCCCAGTCGCTCAAGCTGCGCGCCAGCGTGCACCTGGACGAAGTGACCGGCGAGCTGGAACTGCGCCTGAGCGGCAACAGCCAGCCTGACAGCCTGCAACTGAACCTGATGTCACCGACCCAACCGGAGAAGGATCGCAAGATCGTCCTCAACCGCAGCCCGAGTGAAGCCGGTCGCTATATTGGCCAGTTGCCAGACAAGATCGAGGGCCGCCGCTTCGTCGAGCTGATGGGCGTTGAAAACGGCCAGACCTGGCGCCTGTTCGAAGAAGAACAGGTCAGCCACCTCAAGGACCTGACCCTGGGCGACGAACCGATCCAGGGGGCGGAAGATATCGATAATTAACAGGGACGACAGCCCTTTGTGGCAGCGAGGCTTGCCCGCGAATCAATCGCCGCGGTGAATCAGACCTACCGCGTTATCGTTCTTCGCGGGCAAGCCTCGCTCCAACAGACATAAGAACTCATGACCCAACCCACGCCCTGCTATCACTGCGCCCTGCCCGCCCCCCCCGGCAGCCGCTTTATCACGGTGATCCTCGGGGCTAACCGGGAGATGTGCTGCCCCGGTTGCCAGGCTGTGGCCGAGGCCATTGTGGCCAGTGGCCTGGAAAGCTATTACAGCCATCGCAGCGAGGCGTCGTCCAACCCTGAGGCGCTGCCGGTGCAGCTTGTGGACGAGCTTGCGTTGTACGACCGCGCCGACGTTCAGGCACCTTTTGTCCATCACGAAGGCGAGCTGAGCGAAACCACCCTGATGATGGAAGGCATCAGTTGCGCCGCCTGTGGCTGGCTGATCGAGCGTCATCTGTCACGCCTGCCGGCCGTGGCCGAAGCGCGGCTGAACCTGTCCAACCATCGTTTGCATGTGCGCTGGGTCGACAGCCAGTTGCCCCTCAGCCAACTCCTTACCGAATTGCGCAGCATCGGCTACGCCGCCCATCCGTGGCAGGCCGACCGTGCCGCCGAGCAACTGGCCGAGGAAAACCGTCGGGCCTTGCGCCAACTGGGGGTGGCGGGTCTGCTGTGGTTCCAGGCGATGATGGCCACTATGGCGACCTGGCCGGAATTCAACATCGACCTCAGCCCGGAGATGCATACCATTCTGCGCTGGGTCGCGCTGTTCCTGACCACCCCCATCGTGTTCTACAGCTGCGCACCGTTTTTCCATGGCGCCCTGCGCGATCTGCGCACCCGCCACCTGACCATGGATGTGTCGGTGTCCCTGGCCATTGGCAGCACCTATCTGGCGGGGATATGGACGGCGATCACCGGCAGCGGCGAGCTGTATTTCGATGCCGTGGGCATGTTTGCCCTGTTCCTGCTCACCGGTCGCTATCTGGAGCGCCGTGCCCGGGAGCGCACGGCGGCGGCGACGGCGCAACTGGTAAACCTGCTGCCCGCCTCCTGCCTGCGCCTGAGCGCCGATGGCCAGAGCGAGCGCATCCTGCTCAGCGAATTGCGCATCAGTGATCAGGTGCTGATCCACCCCGGCGCGGTCATTCCTGCTGACGGGCGGATTTTGCAGGGGCAATCCAGTGTCGATGAATCGCTGTTGACTGGCGAATACCTGCCGCAGCCACGCCATGCTGGCGATGCGGTCACCGCCGGGACGCTGAATGTCGAAGGCGCCCTGACCGTGGAAGTGCTCGCTTTGGGCAAAGATACCCGGCTGTCGGCCATCGTCCGCCTGCTCGATCGCGCCCAGGGCGAGAAGCCGCGCCTGGCCGAGATCGCCGACCGTGCATCGCAATGGTTTCTGTTGTTTTCGTTGCTGGCCGTGGTGTTCATCGGCCTGCTCTGGTGGTATCTGGACCCGGGCCGGGCGTTCTGGATCGTCCTGTCGATGCTGGTCGCCACCTGCCCCTGCGCACTGTCCCTGGCCACCCCGACCGCGCTGACCGCCGCCACCGGCACCCTGCACAAACTCGGCCTGCTGCTGACCCGTGGCCATGTGCTTGAAGGCCTGAATCAGATCGACACGGTCATCTTCGACAAGACCGGAACCCTCACCGAGGGCCGCCTGACCCTGCGCAGCATCAAGCCCCTGACAGAGCTGGACGCCAATACCTGCCTGGATCTCGCCTCCGCCCTGGAAAACCGCTCGGAACATCTGATCGCCCGCGCCTTTGGCCGCGCGCCGGTAGCCGCCGAGCATGTTCACAGCCGACCGGGTGAAGGCCTGGAAGGTACGGTGGGTGAACGGCGCCTGCGCATCGGCCAGCCGGGGTTTGTCTGCGCCCTGAGCGCCAGCGACCTGCCCGCGATGCCGGAGGTCAGTGGCCAATGCCTGTTGCTGGGCGACAGCCAGGGGCCGCTGGCCTGGTTCATCCTCGATGACCGCCTGCGCGACGACGCCCTCGAACTGCTGCAAGCCTGTCAGGCCCGAGGCTGGAAAACCCTGCTGCTGTCCGGCGACAGTTCACCGATGGTCGCCAGCGTCGCCCATGAACTGGGCATCGACGAAGCCCGCGGCGGCCTGCGCCCGGACGACAAACTCGCCGTGCTGCATCAACTGCACCAACAGGGGCGCAAGGTGCTGATGCTCGGCGACGGGGTCAACGACGTACCGGTGCTGGCTGCCGCCGATATCAGTGTGGCCATGGGCTCGGCCACGGATCTGGCGAAAACCAGTGCCGATGCCGTGCTGCTGGGCAATCGCCTGCAGGCTCTGGTCGAAGCCTTCCGTCTGGCCAGACGTACGCGCCGGGTGATTATCGAAAACCTGCTATGGGCCGGGCTCTACAATGGCCTTATGCTGCCCTTTGCCGCACTGGGCTGGATCACCCCGGTGTGGGCCGCCATCGGCATGTCCATCAGCTCCCTGACCGTGGTCCTCAATGCCTTGCGCCTGACCCGCCTGCCCCAGGCCCGCAGCAGCATCGCTGTCAATTCTGTCAATCCGGTACTGGCGACTTGACTCGCCGGACCTGCTGGGAGGCTCCATGCCTGCGCTCTACATCATGATTCCTGCGGCACTGCTGATCGTCGCCATCGCCGTGCGCATTTTCTTCTGGGCCGTGGACAGCGGCCAGTACGACGACCTGGAAAGCCCGGCCCACAGCATCCTGTTCGATGATCTGGACCCCAACCATCAGGCCGCAATCAGCCACCCTGCCAGCACCGGCAAGCCGAGCAAAGACGAGCCGCGACCCCATGCTTGAGCTGGTTCCGCTGCTGCTGTCGGCATTGATTCTGGGTCTGTTGGGCGGTGGTCATTGCCTGGGCATGTGCGGTGGCCTGATGGGCGCACTGACCCTGGCGATCCCCAAAGAGCAACGCAACCGGCGTTTTCGCCTGCTGCTCGCCTATAACCTGGGGCGAGTGCTGAGCTATGCCGCTGCCGGGCTGCTGACCGGCCTCGCCGGTTGGGCAGTGGCCAATAGCCCGGCCGCCACCCTGATGCGAGTCATCGCCGCGCTGCTGTTGATTGCCATGGGCCTGTATCTGGCCGGTTGGTGGAGCGGCCTGACCCGCCTCGAAGGCCTCGGTCGCGGCCTGTGGCGATATATCCAGCCAGTTGCCCGTCGGTTGCTGCCGGTGTCGAGCCTGCCCCGCGCCATGCTGCTGGGCGCGCTGTGGGGCTGGCTGCCGTGCGGGCTGGTCTACAGCACCTTGCTATGGGCGGCCAGCCAGGGCAATGCTGTCGATAGCGCCCTGCTGATGCTGGCCTTTGGCATCGGCACCTGGCCGATCCTCCTGGCCACAGGCCTGGCCGCCGAAGGCACCACCGCCCTGCTACGCAAGCGCGGCGTACGCATGGCCAGCGGCCTGCTGGTGATTCTGTTCGGCCTGTGGACAATGCCGGGGCCTCATCAACACTGGCTGATGGGACATTAACAATCGTCATACAAAGATGACGCTAAAAAGCGCCTTGACCCAAATCAAGACTCCCCGAAAGCACATTCCCTAGACTGACACGTACTGCAAGCCTATCCGGGGGAATACCCGCATGCTCGACGCCATTCGTTGGGACTCTGATTTGATCCGCCGCTACGACTCCGCGGGACCGCGCTACACGTCCTACCCGACCGCAGTGCAATTTCACACACAAGTAGGCGCATTTGACCTGCTCCACGCGCTGCGCGACAGCCGCAAGGCCGTGCGCCCGCTGTCGCTGTATGTGCACATCCCGTTCTGCGCCAACATCTGTTACTACTGCGCCTGCAACAAAGTCATCACCAAGGACCGCGGCCGCGCCCAACCCTATCTGCAAAGGCTGGAACAGGAAATCCAGATGCTGGCCTGCCACCTCGATCCCGGCCAGGTAGTCGAGCAATTGCACTTCGGTGGCGGCACCCCGACCTTTCTCAGCCACGACGAATTGCGTCAACTGATGGCCCACCTGCGCAAGCACTTCAATCTGCTGGACGACGATTCCGGCGACTACGGTATCGAGATCGACCCGCGGGAGGCCGACTGGTCGACCATGGGTCTGTTGCGTGAGCTGGGCTTCAACCGGGTCAGCCTCGGTGTGCAGGACCTTGATCCGGACGTGCAGCGGGCAGTCAATCGCCTGCAAAGCCTGGAGGAAACCCGCGCCATCGTCGACGCCGCGCACACCCTGCAATTTCGCTCGGTGAACATCGACCTGATCTACGGCCTGCCCAGGCAGACGCCGGAGGCCTTCGCCCGCACGGTGGAAGAAGTCATCACCCTGCAACCGGACCGGCTATCGGTATTCAACTATGCGCACCTGCCGGAGCGCTTCATGCCCCAGCGGCGTATCGACAGCAATGACCTGCCGTCGCCTGAGCAAAAGCTGTTGATGCTCGAGCGCACCATCGATCAGTTGACCAAGGCCGGTTATCGCTATATCGGCATGGACCACTTCGCCCTGCCCGACGACGAGTTGGCCGTGGCCCAGGAAGAACTGACCCTGCGACGCAACTTCCAGGGCTACACCACCCATGGCCACTGCGACCTGATAGGCCTGGGCGTGTCGGCCATCAGCCAGATCGGCGATCTGTATACGCAGAACAGCAGCGACCTGAGCGACTACCAGGCTCTGCTGGCCAGCGATCAACTGGCAACCAAGCGCGGGTTGCAATGCAATGCCGACGACCGGATCCGCCGGGCAGTGATCCAGCAGTTGATCTGCCATTTCACCCTGGAATTCGCCACTATCGAGAATGAATTCGCCATCAACTTCCGTGACTACTTCAGCGAGGTATGGCCGCTACTGGAAGAAATGACTACCGATGGTCTGATAACCATCGACGATGTCGGCATCGAAGTGCAGCCCGCCGGTCGGCTGTTGGTGCGTTCGGTGTGCATGGTGTTCGACGCCTACCTGACCCAACAGAACCGGCAGCGGTTTTCCCGGGTGATTTGAGGCCTAACCGGCAACGCACTGGCGCGCGGCAAACTCTTGGCAGGGTGTGGGAGCACATATTGTGGGAGCGAATTCGCTCCCGCAGTGACACCCTCACATCTTCGCCAGCACTAGCATGCCTGCCTTGACCTTGTCGCTCTGGCTCAATTGCAGGCTGCTCATCTGCGACGAAAGGTCGCTGGTGGAGTTGGCCACCTGTCGCTGCAATGCGCCGAGCATGGTTTGCAGACCTGCGGTGCGGGCCTGACGCATGTCCGGCGTCAGGCTCTGATCCTTGAGCGCAGTCTGCAACTGCTGGTTGAATTGCTCGATCCTGGTCTGGGTATCACGCACCGCCCGCAGGGTCTTCTGCACCGACTCCGGCAACCCGCTCTGGGCGATGTCGGCATACTCGGAATGCCCCGCCAGGGCCTTTGCCGCCTGGGCTTTGCCCAGTGCCGAGAGGTCCACCTGGATACCCGCTTTGGCCGGCTGATCAGCCGTCGCCGACGGGGTCGTGGTCGACTTGCCATCTTTGCTGGCCGGGCGAATTCCCAGGGTGGCGAGAATGCTTGGACCTATGGATTGCATGAGAACGCTCCGGCTTGAAAAGCACATGACTCTCTTGCTATCGGCGCCCGAACCATAAGTTTGAGTACCGTTGGTGAACTTTCGGGCACTGGCCGGAACCGCTCCCAGTGAGTTACCCTTACAACTTATGAGTGATTTCCTACAAGGAATGAAGTGATGTCCGAGCCCGTCAAAGTGCGTACCCATAACCAGGCTCATTGCAAGGATTGCAGTCTGGCCCCGTTGTGTCTGCCCCTGTCCCTGAATCTGGAAGACATGGATGCGCTGGACGAGATCGTCAAACGCGGTCGCCCCCTGAAGAAAGGCGAGTTTCTGTTTCGCCAGGGCGACACCTTTGTTTCGGTCTACGCGGTACGCTCCGGCGCGCTGAAAACGTTCAGCATCAGCGATGGCGGCGAAGAGCAATTGACCGGCTTCCACTTGCCGAGCGAACTGGTCGGCATGTCGGGCATGGACTCGGAGGCCTATCCGGTATCGGCACAGGCTCTGGAAACCACTTCAGTCTGCGAAATCCCTTTCGAACGCCTCGACGAGCTTTCCGTCCAGCTGCCGCAGCTGCGCCGGCAGTTGATGCGGGTCATGAGCCGCGAGATTCGCGACGACCAGCAAATGATGCTGCTGCTGTCGAAGAAAACCGCCGACGAACGCATCGCCACCTTCCTGGTCAACCTCTCGGCACGCTTCCGCGCCCGTGGCTTCTCGGCCAACCAGTTCCGCCTGAGCATGTCGCGCAATGAAATCGGCAATCACCTGGGCCTGGCGGTGGAAACCGTGTCCCGGGTCTTCACGCGCTTCCAGCAGAACGAACTGATCGCCGCCGAGGGCAAGGAAATCCATATTCTCGATCCGATTCAACTCTGTGCGCTGGCCGGTGGCGCCATAGAGAGCTGAAACGTGTGATTTAGAGCCTGAGGGGATTAGACTAGCGAACCACTGCCAGCCCTCATTGCTCTGGATCACTCTTCGATGATTTTTGACGAACCGCATTTCAAGTCCCTGATCCGCCCGGTTGTGGATTTCCCCAAGCCGGGCGTGATCTTTCGCGACATTACCCCTCTGTTCCAGTCACCCAAGGCCATGCGCCAGGTGATGGACAGTTTCGTGCAGCGCTATATCGACGCCGACTTCAGCCATGTCGGGGCGATGGACGCCCGTGGTTTCCTGATCGGTTCGGTGGTGGCCTACGAGCTGAACAAACCGCTGATCCTGTTCCGCAAGCAAGGCAAACTGCCGGCCGACGTGCTGTCCGAGGCCTATCAGACCGAATACGGCGAAGCCCTGCTGGAAGTGCATGCTGACAGTCTTTGCGATGGCGACTCGGTGGTGATGTTCGATGACCTCATCGCCACTGGCGGCACCCTGATCGCCGCAGCCAATCTGGTCCGGCGCATGGGCGCACACATCCATGAAGCCGCGGCGATCATCGACTTGCCGGAACTGGGCGGTTCCAAGCGCCTGCAAGCCATGCTGGTGCCGACGTTCTGCCTGACGCAGTTTGGTCTGTCCGAGCAGTAACGGCCGCACACCCCCGCTAAATTGGAGTGGGGTTTTGTGGGAGCGTGGCTTGCCCGCGAAGAGGTCGGCACATCCTGCCAATCTCTGCGCCTGAAAATCCGTATTCGCGGGCAAACCACGCTCCCACAAAGTGCATTCATTGCGCATGAGCGGGGGTGTCAGAGATAAGGCACGCGCATTTACAGGGCTATCGGCTTACGCCCGGCAAACGAATGGGCCAGGGTGCCGCCGTCGACCAGTTCCAACTCGCCACCCAGCGGCACCCCATGGGCGATGCGCGAGGCAATCAAGCCCTTGTTGGCAAGCAGTTGCGCGATGTAGTGGGCCGTGGCCTCGCCCTCCACTGTCGGGTTGGTGGCCAGGATCACTTCGGTGAAGCTGCCCTGCTCCTCGATACGCGCCATTAACTGGGGGATACCGATGGCCTCAGGGCCGAGGCCATCGAGGGGGGACAGGTGCCCCTTGAGCACGAAATAACGACCGCGATAGCCAGTCTGCTCCACCGCGTAGACATCCATCGGCCCCTCGACCACACACAACAGCGTGTCGTCGCGGCGCGTATCGGAGCACTGCGGGCACAGATCGTCTTCGGTCAGAGTCCGGCACAGGCGGCAGTGGCCGACCCCTTCCATGGCCTGGCTCAGGGCCAGGGCCAGGCGCGAACCGCCGCTGCGATCACGTTCCAACAGTTGCAGAGCCATGCGCTGGGCGGTTTTCTGCCCCACGCCTGGCAGGATGCGCAGGGCATCGATCAGTTGGCGAATCAGGGGGCTGAAGCTCATGGCGAAAAGTCCGACAAAAACACGAGACGCGGTTTATACCCGCGCCTTGGGTAAGCGTCAATTCAGGCCTCGGAGACCTTGACCACCAGTTTGCCGAAGTTATGCCCCTGCAGCAGGCCGATAAAGGCATCGGGCGCATGTTCCAGGCCTTCGACCACATCTTCACGCAGACGCACCTTGCCCTCGCGCACCAGCGGCACCATGGCCTGCATGAACTCGTCGAGGCGATGGTAATACTGCTCGTAGACGATAAACCCCTGGATCCGCGCGCGCTTGGTCAGCAGGGTACGCATCAGCAACGGCAGTTTGTCCGGCCCCTCGGGCAGGCTGGTGGCGTTGTACTGGGCGATGATCCCGCACAGCGGAATCCGCGCATGGGTATTGAGCAACGGCACCACGGCTTCGAGGACCTTGCCGCCGACCAGCTCGAAGTAGATGTCGATGCCCGCCGGACAGGCGTTGGCCAATTGCTCAGCGAAATCTGCGGCCTTGTGGTCGATACAGGCATCGAAGCCCAGCTCCTCCACCGCATATCGGCATTTGTCAGCACCACCGGCCACACCTACGACGCGCAGGCCCTTGAGCTTGGCGACCTGGCCGACCACGGTACCCACCGCGCCGGTCGCAGCCGCCACCACCAGGGTCTCACCGGCCTTGGGCTGGCCGATATCCATCAGTCCCATATAACCGGTGATCCCTGGCATGCCGAGCACGCCTACCGCCATGGAAGGGCTGGGGATGCCTTCGGGCAGGCGCATCAGGTTCTTGCCGTCGGACAGGCTGTGGCTCTGCCAGCCGGTCTGACCGACTACATGATCACCGACCTTGAACGCCGGGTTGCGCGATTGCTCGACGACACTGACGGCGCCACCTTCCATCACCGCATCGATGGCCACCGGGTCGGCGTAGGACGGCGCATCACTCATCCGCCCGCGCATATAGGGGTCCAGGGACAGGTACAGGGTGCGCAACTGCACTTGGCCCTCTTCCAGATCCGGCAACGCCTCGCGCTCCATGCGGAAGTTTTCCGGAGTCGGTGCACCGTGGGGACGGGAGGCCAGGACAATACGTTGGTTGAGGATAAGTTCTTGCGGCATCGGGCAGCTCCTGAGAAGACCTTCTAAGCGATAGAGTGCAGACCGCAGCGTCACACGCGCGTTCTAAAAAGTGTCGTTCTAAAAGCTCAACGATAGCATGATGCTCTGTTACTGATCCGCTTCGGCGAGCAACTGCCGCACCGTATCCGCCGCCTTCTCGAACTCCAGGGTTTGAATCTGCTCGACCAGGGACAGGAAGCGCCGGTCCCAGCATGAGCCGACATCGCCCAGCAATTCGTCCGACCATTCCACTGCGCGCATATTGCGGCTTTCCAGCAATGGCAGGATGCGCTCCAGCTCATCGTGCCATTGCCGGGGCGTCATGGCCCAGGCAGCAAGGCCGGGAGGCGGTTTCTCGTCAAGACAGTCTTCGACCCACGCACTGAGCTGATCGCTGCACTGATCAGTCAGCGCCTTGAGTTCGTCCAGCTGAGCCGCCTCGAACATCTGCGGGTGATCCGGATCGCGCACCTGCGCTTCCAGCTCCCGCACCCTCAGGTAAAGCGCCCTGGCGCCCATGCTGCCGGCACTGCCCTTGAGGGTATGCAATACCACCAGAGTCGCCGCCGCATCGGGGTGTTCCAGCAGCCGTTCCAGTTCGCTCAGATGCCGCAGCGCATCGACCCGGAAGGTTTTCAGCAGGCGTTGAAACAGATGCAGGTTGCCGCCGAAGCGGTTGCGGATAGAATCCGGCGCCTCAACCGCACTCAGCTCCTGGGCAATCACCTCATCCTCGCCAGCGGCAGGGTGTTCCAGGCGATAGTGCGCGGTCAGCCTGAGCAGCATGTCCACCACTTGATTGATATCGATGGGCTTGCCCACATGTTCATTCATCCCCGCTTCCAGGCACAGCGCACGATCGCTCGGCGAGGCATTGGCGGTCATGGCCAGGATTGGCAGACTGGAAAAACCGGCATGGGCGCGAATCCTGCGGGTCGCCTCCAGCCCATCGATGTCCGGCATTTGCACATCCATGATCACCACATCGAAGGGCGGCGACGCGCTCAGGGTCTGTTCAACCCCCTGCAAACCGCCTTCGGCCAGAACCACGCTGGCACCTTCAAGGCCCAATAGCTCGGCAGCGACCTGGCGGTTCAGCTCGTTGTCCTCCACGACCAATAGATGCAGGCCCGCCAGACGGCGCCGGGCCGGGGCATGGATGGAAGGCACTACGGCGATATCGGACTTGCCCTCCAGCGCCCGTTGCACCGCGTTGGCCAACTGCTGTGGAGTCAGCGGCTTGGTCAGAAAATTCACCTGCCGCGGGTCACGACGGGACTTGTCGTCATCGAGCATTTCCCGGCCAAACGCCGTGACCATGATGATCACCGGTTGATTGGCCAACTCTACCGACTCGTGAATCACTCCGGCCGCCGCTAGGCCATCCAGCTCCGGCATGCGCCAGTCCATCAGCACCACGTCATAGGGCTGCCCGTCCCTGCTCGACTGAAAGACCCGGTCCACCGCCTGACGGCCATTGCTGACCCAATCAACCCGCCAGCCCAATGACACGATGGTACTGCCCAACAGTTCACCGGCGACCGCATTGTCGTCGGCAACCAGCACACGCAGATCCCGCCCCACCGCCGGACAGGAAGCCTTGAGGGGCGAATGCCGACGTACGCCGAGCTCGATATCGAACCAGAAGCGACTGCCGCTGCCGACCTCGCTGGCCACCTGCAACTGGCTGCCCATCAACTGCACCAGGCGCTTGCAAATCACCAGCCCCAGCCCTGTGCCGCCGAAACGCCGGGTGGTGGAGGCTTCGGCCTGGGCAAAGCCTTCAAAAATCCGCTCCAGCTGGTCATCGTTGATACCGATGCCGGTGTCCGTCACGCTGATACGCAGGGTTACCGTACTCTCTGCGCGGCCAAGGGCCTTGACGCTGACAATGACATGCCCCTGCAACGTGAACTTCAGCGCGTTGCCAGCCAGATTGATCAGCACCTGTTGCAGGCGCAGGCTGTCGCCGAACAGCACGCTGGGCAGGTTAGGATCGAGGTCGAAAATCACCTCGATCACCTTGTCACCCTGATTGCCGGTCAACACATCGCCCAGTTCGCGCATGAGCTTTTCCAGCTCGAAGGGATGCTGCTCCAGCACCAGCTTGCCAGCCTCGATCTTGGAGAAATCGAGAATATCGTTGAGCAGCGCCAGCAACGAACGGGCAGCCGACTGCGCCTTGCTGGCGTAGTCGTTCTGACGGAAATTCAGCGGGGTCTGGCGGATCAACTGCAACATGCCGAGGATCGCGTTCAGCGGCGTGCGAATTTCATGGCTCATATTGGCCAGGAACGATGATTTGGCGGCATTGGCGGTGTCTGCCAGCTGTTTGGCCTGGGTCAGCTCGGCAGTACGTTGCTCCACTTGCCGCTCCAGATCGGCATACAGCGCCTGAATGCTGGCCTGGGCAGCTCGTTGTGCGGAAATATCGCGCACGGTCTTCGAAGCGCCGATGACCCGGCCATCGGCATCATGGATCGGCGAAACCGCTACCGAGACATCGACAATATGCCCGTCGCGGTGCAGGCGCTGGGTCTCGAAATGCGCAACCCGCTCGCCGCGCCCGACCCGACGCAGAATATCGAACTCCTGATCCTGCATGGTCGAGGGCACGATCAGCGTGGCCAGACGATGCCCCACCGCCTGTTCGGCGGTATGCCCGAAGATATGCTCGGCGCCCCTGTTCCAACTGGTCACGACCCCGGTCAGGTCCTTGCCGATGATGCCGTCCGACGAGCTTTCGACAATCGCCGCCAGTTTGGCCTGTTCGGAAGCGATCTCCTGTCGCCGCCGATTGGTGATCTGCAGCATCGAGATCAGGGCACAGAGCAGCGTTGTCAGCAACACGCCGATCAGCAGGGCGATATACGGAGAAAACAGATTCAGGTTGTCGATAAACAGCTGATAGCCATCCACCTCGATGCGCCATTGCCGTCCAAAGATATCAAGGCTCTCTTGCTCCATGACCCGCAGTTCGCCCGCCGATACCGACGCCCGGCGGTCGCGAAAAAAAGGTATGTCTTCACCATTGGCCTGGTGATCATAGATGCGCAGGCCCAAACCAGCGGTATGAATGCCCAGGTTCTCCAACACCTCGCCCATGTTCAGCGGTGCAAAGGTCCAGCCCTGCAGGCGCCGCTCGCGCTCGGCGGCGGTCGCAGGCAGGGTCACACTGTCATAAACGGGCAGCAGCATGAGGAATGACTGCTGTTCACCACCGTCCTGAACCAGCGCAATGGGTGCCGTCAGCATCGGCTCGCCGCTGCGCATGGCTTCTTCCGCCGCCCTGCGCCGTGACGGCTCAGAGGCAATATCCACGCCCAGCGCCCGCACGTTGGGCTGCAGCGGGTCCATGTACTGGATAACGAAGCGGTCACCGGCCCGGGGCGTGAACTGGCTGATCATGAAGCCCGGCCGACCGGCTTCACGCATCTGCTGGACCAGAGCAGGCGCCTGTTGCTCGGTCACGCGACGAATCACCCCGTAGGCGCGGGCGCCGGGAAACTCGCGCTGCAAGCTGCGCGTCTGGCTATAGCGCTGAAACATGGTTTCGTTGAACGCATTGATGCCGACCGTCTGTAAGGCGCCGCGCAGCCCGTAAAGGCCGTAACTGTAGAGACTGATCCGGGCGAACACAGCCTGGGTCGTCTCCTGCAATTCCACCTGCAAGGCCTGGCGTACCTGCTCGTCGTTATTGCGCTGTACCTGCCAGGCTGCGAGCCCACTGAGCAGCACGCCGATCAGAAAAGCCACCTTGGCCATGGAGCTCAAGGCCGGGCCCCCAGCGTGGAGGTCAGCAGGGTCTCGGCGCCCTGCTCCAGCAATGCACTCATATGCATGGCCGGGACCGGTCGACTGTAGAGATAACCCTGCATGATCGGACAGCCCCTGACCAGCAGCGCCCTGGCCTGTTCCGGGGTTTCCACGCCTTCGGCGATCATCTCCAGATTCAGCGCCTTGCCGATACTGATGATGGCTTCGACGATGGCCGCGTCCGCCGCAGTGGACAGCATGTCGCGAACAAAGCTCTGGTCAATCTTCAAGACATCGATGGGCAAGCGCTTGAGATAGCTCATGCTCGAATACCCCGTGCCGAAATCATCGATGGAAATTCGCACGCCCAAGGCCTTGAGCGCGTTGAGCGTGGCCAGGCCGCTGCCCACGTCCTGGATCAGTACGCCTTCGGTGATTTCCAGCTCCAGCGCTGCAGGGCGCAAGCCGCTTTCGGCGAGGATGTCACGCACCTGTTGCTGAAAACTGCCGTCCTGGAATTGCACCGCCGAGACGTTGACGCTTACCACCACCCCATGCCCGCGATCCTGCCAGACCCGGCCCTGCAGGCAAGCCTGGCGCAGGACAAAGTGGCCCAGGGGAATGATCAGCCGGGTTTCTTCAGCCAGAGGGATAAACACCGCAGGCGACAGCGGCCCGCCGGGCGCGTCCGGCCAGCGCACCAACGCCTCAACGCCGACAATCCACTCATGCAGCACATCGACCTTGGCCTGGTAATGGACCTCGAAAGCCCCCGTGGCCAAGGCTTCGCGCATCTGCCGGATGAGCAATAACCGCGAGCGCGTGCTGCTTTCCAGATCGGAGCTGAAAAAACGGTAGCGATTGCGCCCGTCCTGCTTGGCCTGATACATCGCCGCCTCAGCATGGCTATAAAGCGAATCACCATCATCGCCATCATCGGGGTATACGCTGATACCAATACTGGCCGTCAGCTCATAGCTGACGCCCTCGATCCAGATCGGCTCGTGAATCGCCCCCTGAATGCGCTCGGCAAAGTCGGCCAGGTCGCGGACGTTGACCAGCCCCGGCACCAACAGCACGTATTCATCACCGCTTTGCCGACTGACTGTCTGCCCTTCGCTGCACACCTGTTGCATGCGCCTGGCGAGCACTTGCAGCAGGTTGTCGCCCACCGCATGCCCGGTGGCATCGTTGACGGATTTGAACTGATCGATGTCCACCACCAGCATCCCGACCTGCTGGTCACGCAGTTGCACGGCGCGCAACGCCAGGGCAATACGCTGTTGCAGCATCCTGCGATTGGGTAAATGGGTCAGCGAATCATGAGAGGTCATGAACTCCAGGCGCTTGACCTCGGCCATCTTGCGATCGGTGATGTCGGTCAACAGCATCAGAAAGCCACTGTGTACCTGATTGATCTGTCGCGGAATCAACACGACATGGCTGTAACGGCAGTCGTCGCTCAGCCGCTGTACCTCAATCTCGCAATCCACCGCCTGGCCTTCAAGCACGCTTTTGATACAGGGTTGCAAGGCCTGCAAATAAGCCGGATCGAGAATATCGCTCAGTTCAAGGCCAGGCATCTCCCGCGCGGGCCTTGCAAACCAGCTGCCGTTGGCGTCGTTGCAGAACAGGCAACGCAGGTCCTGACTCCAACTGGCAACGAGCACCGGTAAATGCTCAAGCAGTTCCTCAAGATCACGCTGGGCAGCGAGCAATTTCTTGCTCTCACTGCGCAGCGCCACATGGGTCTTGATGCGCGCACGAGCAACCGGAACGTTCAGGGGTTTTTGCAGAAAATCCAGGGCGCCATGCTCAAGCGCCTGCAACTCGAATTCGGGCTGGGTATGAGAGGTGACAAAAATGATTGCGGCGTCGCGCAGCAAAGGATCGCGCTTGAACAGCGCGCAGACTTCATAGCCATCCATGACGCCAAGCTCGATATCCAGCAGCACGACATCCGGACGACACTGATGAGCCATGGCAATGGCATCCTGACCACTGGTCGCGAAGAACACTTCACCCAGGTCATGCACCGCTTCCCTGAGAATCCGAACGTTGTGCGCCTGATCATCCACGATAAGAATGACCGCATCCGCCACACCAGTCTGAGCAAACATGCTTCGTCCCTGTGCAGATTAATCCGGCCCCCTGATCCAGAGACCAATCCGTCGTTAAACGGGCATATCACTCCGCCCCTTCACCCAATAAACCGCTCTCGCCATTAGTTAGCCATTAACTTGAGCATATCAACGAAAGCCGGAAACACAACGTAACAAGCACATGCATCCTACAGAGCTTAGTCGGGCTGGAGCGAAGTGTTGTAGAACAACAAACTCAAGCAAGTCCTGGCTGGTGGGCAGTGCCATGACAAACCCGGGCCCAAGGGCTGGCGTGATTCTGTTGGAGCGTGGCTTGCCCGCGAACAGGATACTCCAGACGAAAAATGTGCGCCGTTTGCTGGCCTCTTCGCGGGCAATCCCGGCTCCAACCCGGATATTTGCGTTTATTCGATGGATACAGCCAAAAAAAATGCCAGGCACAAGGCCTGGCATCGGATACAGCGACAACAACCAATCAGAACGGCAGTTTCATGCCCGGCGGCAGCTGCATGCCAGCAGTTACGCCGGACATTTTTTCCTGGCTGTTCTGCTCGATCTTGCGCACGGCATCGTTGACAGCTGCGGCGATCAAGTCTTCAAGGATTTCCTTGTCCTCTTGCATCAGGCTGTCGTCCAGGCTGATGCGCTTGACGTCGTGACGACCGGTCATGACGACGCTGACCAGGCCGGCACCGGATTGGCCGGTCACTTCGGCGTTGGCCAGCTCTTCCTGCATCTTGGCCATTTTTTCCTGCATTTGCTGGGCCTGCTTCATCAGGCCAGCCATGCCACCTTTCATCATGGGGTATCTCCTCGAAAATCGATGGTTACGGGGTGCGGTGCCACGCAAGGCGCCTCACCTGTTAATTTGTCAGCCCGCCAACGGGGCAGCATCCACAGGCTTGATCGTATCCTCCCTGATCACTGCGCCAAACTGTTGCAGCATCTGCTGGATGAACGGATCGGCATGAATCGACGCCTCAGCCTGGCGCTGGCGCTCGGCACGCAGGCGGGAAGCGGCCTGGGCCGGGGTTTCCTGCTCGGGCTTGAGCAGCTCGATACTCAGGTTGATCGTACGGCCCTGCTGTTGGTTCAGCGCATCATTGAGGCGCCGCTGCTGGGTCGCGTTGAACAGCGCACTGTGGGCCGGGTCCAGGTGCAGCAGCCAATTGTCGCCATCACGGGCGATCAACGTGCAGTTGGCGGCGATGCTGCCAGTCATGCCGGAAATCGGCAGTTTGAGGAACAGCTCGAGCCATTCCGCGGCCAGGCCGGTGGCAGGCATCAACGCCGGGGCCGGTTCAGCTTCGACCGGCTCGGCTTCGCCCACGCTGTCGTGGGCCAGGTCGTCCAGATAACTGTAGGACGCCGGATCGATATCAATGTCCGGCTCGACATAATCATCGTCCAGCGGCGGCTCGTCGTCGCGCTCCATGGGCGCAGGCACATAGGCCGCTGCCGAGGCGACCGGCTCAAGCATGGCAACGGTCGCCACTGGCTCGGGTTGACGCTCCTCGACCTGCGGCGCTTCGGGCACCGGGGTGTCGGGAGCGGGTGTCGGCATCGGCGTCAGTGCAGGCTGTTCGGCCACGGTCTCCAGGACCGGTTCAGGGACGACCTCGGCGACCGGTTCAGGCTGCGGGTCCCACGGCAGGTCAACGCCAGGCTCGACCACCGGCGGCTCGACAGGCGCAACAGGTACAACCGCTACCGGAGCAGGTGCAACAGGCTCAGGCGCTGCTAAAGCGGCAGGAGGCGCAACCGGGGCTGCCACAGATACAGAAGCAGGTGCAGGGGCCGTGCTAGCCACTGCTTTTGGGGAATCAACCGTGGCCGGGTTGAGCCCCACCGTCTTTAGCGGCTGGCGGGGTGCATCATCGCTGTCAGCGGGGCGGAAGGCCAGCATCCGCAACAGCACCATTTCGAACCCGCCCCGCGGCTCAGGCGCCAGCGGCAGGTCGCGACGACCAATCAGGCCCATCTGGTAGTAGAACTGCACGTCCTCAGCCGGCAGCGCCTGGGCCAGGGCCAGCACCCGATCACGGTCGCCATGGCCGTTATCGACGCCCTCAGGCAATGCCTGGGCAATCGCCACCCGGTGCAACACGTTGAGAATTTCCGAAAGCACGCCATTCCAGTCCGGCCCCTGTTCGGCCAGATGGCGCACGGCTTCCAGCAGCGCCCGGGCATCGCCGTCAAGCAACGCATGCAGCACGTCATAGACCTGACCATGATCAAGGGTGCCGAGCATCGCCCGCACGTCCGCCGCCATCACCTTGCCTTCGCCGAAGGCTATCGCCTGGTCGGTCAGGCTCATGGCATCGCGCATCGAACCGTCGGCCGCGCGCCCCAGCAACCACAGGGCATCGTCCTCAAACGGCACGTTCTCGACCCCCAGTACGTGGGTCAAATGCTCAACCACACGCTCTGGGGTCATGTTCTTCAGGGAAAATTGCAGGCAACGTGACAGAATGGTTGCCGGAAGTTTCTGCGGATCGGTCGTCGCCAGGATGAACTTGACGTAGGGTGGCGGTTCCTCAAGGGTCTTGAGCAAGGCGTTGAACGAATGGCTGGACAGCATGTGCACTTCGTCGATCAGGTAGACCTTGAAGCGTCCACGGCTGGGCGCGTACTGCACGTTGTCCAGCAGCTCGCGGGTGTCCTCGACCTTGGTGCGACTCGCGGCGTCGATCTCGATCAGGTCGACAAAGCGACCTTCGTCGATTTCCCGGCAGACCGAGCAGGTGCCGCATGGCGTGGAAGTGATGCCGGTTTCGCAGTTAAGGCACTTGGCGATAATGCGCGCGATAGTCGTCTTGCCTACGCCCCGGGTGCCGGTGAACAGATAGGCATGGTGCAGACGCTGACTGTCGAGCGCGTTGATCAGAGCCTTGAGCACATGGGTCTGGCCAACCATTTCGCGAAACGAGCGCGGACGCCATTTACGTGCAAGAACCTGATAACTCATCGAAAACCGTCGCGACTGAAAAGCGGAAGACCGCCAATGCTAGCGGAGCAGGGGCAAAATTGCATCTGATGTGCTGTTGGAATATGACTAAGCTTGTAAATAGCAGGCCCCACCACTCGGCCCGGCACCTGTCAGCGTGCCGTTGCACCGACATTAGAGAGTCTATGCGCCTACTGATTTTCAGCATTCTATTGTGGGCGTCCACCCCCAGCCTGGCCGATCAGCCTTCGTTGCGCTTTTCCCTGGCCGACAGCTGGTCCATGCCGCTGGTCAATGTCCGCGATGGTCAACCCAACGCGGGGATCCTGTTCGACATCATGCAAAGCCTGAGCGAGCACATGGGCCGCACCGCCATTTACCATGTGCTGCCGCGTAACCGCATTCAGGGCGCCATGGAGCGCGGCGAGATCGACGTACGCTGTTACGTCTCCCCTGACTGGCTGGGCGGCCTGTCCGGCGATTACACCTGGAGCCTGCCGCTGCTGATCCAGCGCGACCTGCTGGTGACCACCGCGCGCAACGCTTTCCCCATCACCGCTGCACAATTGCATCGACAACCCATCGGCACGGTACTGGGCTACTTCTATCCCAAGCTGCAACCGCTGTTCGACAGCCAGCAACTGATTCGCGAAGACGCCCGCGGCCAGGACCAGGTCCTGCTCAAGCTCAAGGCTCGCCGCTATTTCTATGCCGTCAGCAGCCAGTGGGCGCTGGACTGGTTCAACCAGAACGACGGCGCAGGCGACCCGATGCAGGCAGTGGCCATCATTAATGAAGAGCCTGTGGGCTGCATTGCCCGCAACGATCTGGACTTGCCGGTGCAAGGCATCATGCGCGCCCTGCTGCGCATGAAAATGTCCGGGGAAATCGACCGCATCATCGAGCGCTATCGCACCTCCAGTGCTCCGCCCGCAATCATGGCGCCTTGACCCGCTCAACCTGCCGCCAACCTGTAGCAATATCGTCACAATGCGCCACTACCCTTGCTGAAATATTTGGTAACAACCAGACCAACGGGCAGGGCGAAGCGCATGAGCGACAAACCGGACGACACTTCCAAAACAACCGGCACCCCCACTGACACCAGTCGCCGCCGCTTCCTCGGCGGCGTCGCCGTTCTGGGTGCCGGCGCGGCCCTCAGCAGCCACGCTTCGGCCCACGAGCCAAGCGGCGCCAAGGCCGAGAAACACCTGGCCGGCCCGGCGCTGGACAAAGCCCTGCACGAACACGTCAAGACGGTGGTGGTCATCTACGCCGAGAACCGCAGCTTCAACAACCTGTTCGGCGACTTCCCTGGCGTTGAAAGTCCACTCTCCGCCGTCAAGCCTGCGCAATATCAGCAACGCGACCGTGATGGCAGCCTGCTCAACACCCTGCCCCCGGCCTGGGGTGGTGTGTTGCAGGTCGGCCCGCAGACCGTCGATGGCGTGACCTATCCGGTCAACACCCAATTCCAGGAAAACCTGCCCAACGCGCCCTTCGCACTCAAAGGCCCGAACGCCGAAGACCTGCCCATGAGCCTGGTCACCCGTGACCTGTGGCATGTGTTCTACCAGAACCAGATGCAAATCAACGGCGGCAAGAACGACAAATTCGTCGCCTGGGCCGACTCCGGTGGCCTGACCATGGGCTACTACCCGCAAAGCCAGTACTCCCTGCGCCTGTGGGACGTAGCCAAGGAATTCGTGCTGTGTGACAACTTCTTCCAGGGCGCTTTCGGTGGCTCGTTCCTTAATCACCAGTACCTGATCTCGGCCCGCGCGCCGTTTTATCCGGATGCCGCTTCGTCGGTCGCCAAGGCGCAGATCGCCACGGTAGAAAGCGATGACCCGCTCGACTTCCGCCTCAAGCCGCTGGAAAAATCCCCACCCAGCGCCATGACCGGTGCCCCGCAGTTCGGCCCGAGCCTGCTGACGCCAGACGGTTTTGCCGTCAACACCATGGCCCCGCCGTACTGGCCGACCTGGCTGCGCGATCCGGAAAAGCCCGACTACTCCAAGCCTGACCTGGCCAACGTGCTGGTGCCCCAGAACCACGAGCATATCGGCGACAAACTGTCGAAGAAGAACATCGACTGGGCCTGGTACGCCGGTGCCTGGCAAGTCACCCTGGATCAATACAAGGATTCCACCGGCATCCCCAAGATCCCCAACTTCCAGTACCACCACCAGCCCTTCAACTACTTCAAGCAGCAAGGGCCGGAAAACCCGGCTGAGCGTGCCAAGCGCCTGCGTGATGGTGGCCTGGGCGACGAGGCGAGCAGCAACAAATTCCTCGCTGACGCGCAAGCAGGCAAGCTGCCAGCAGTGACCTTCTACAAACCCCAGGGCAACCTGAACATGCACGCCGGTTATGCCGACGTCGCCTCGGGCGACCGCCATATCGACCGAGTGATCAAGGTCCTGCGCAATAGCCCGCAATGGAACAACATGGTCATCGTCATCACCGTCGACGAAAACGGCGGCTGGTGGGACCACGTCGCACCGCCCAAGGGCGACCGTTTCGGCCCCGGCACCCGTGTTCCGGCGCTTATTGTCTCGCCGTTCGCCCGCAAAGGCACGGTGGACCACACCGTCTACGACACCGCCTCGATCCTGCGCCTGATCACCCGGATCCATGGCCTGGAAACCCTGGACGGACTCAAGCAACGCGACGACGCCATGAAAGCCCGCGGGCAGCAGCCCATGGGCGACCTGACCAACGCCCTGCACTTCCCGGGCTGAATCATTGGCGTGCTCGCGCTTATCAAACACAGCCTGACCCGCTGAATTAATGTGGTTTTGTGGGACCGGCTTTAGCCGGGAAGACGGTATTGCAGGCGATAAAATGTATTAATCCTGCCTATGCTTTCCCGGCTAAAGCCGGTCCCACAGACGTTGTCTGTTTGCTGCGCGGGAGCAAGAAGCTTCACTTCCTGCATAAACCAGCGACAAATCGTACAAGCCATAACGGCAAGGCCGACTTGTCCTGAAAACCCCATGAGTATTTCTTACAGGGCCTGATTAACCCTGTAAGGAAACTCCGAATCATGACCTCCCTTAAAACCCGTCCAGGCACCGACCTGCTGGTCGTACACTGCTCCGCCTCAGGTCCCCACGTCGACGTCGGCGTACGCGACATTACCCGCTGGCATGTCCAGCGCGGCTTCACGACAGTGGGCTATCACTATGTCATCCGCCGCAATGGCGAACTGGAGCCGGGCCGCAGGGAAAACGCCATCGGTGCCCATGCCACCGGCCACAACGCCCGTTCCATCGGCATTTGCCTGGTAGGGGGTGTCGATCTTAATAACAAACCGGCCAACAACTTCACCGACGAGCAGTTCACGACCCTGGAACGCCTGCTCAGGGAACTGAAGGTCCGCTATCCAAAAGCGCGCATCTGCGGCCATCGCGATTTGTCGCCGGACAAGAACAGCGACGGCCGCATCACCCCGAATGAATTCACCAAAGCCTGTCCGTCATTCGATATCACTCCATGGCTGAAAGAACGCTTCGGCCCGCTATAAGGCGGGAATCAGATTCAACAGATCGGTGGAGCCGACATCGACGCCCGCTTGCGACAGCAGCGTCGTTGCCTGGCCACGGTGATGGGTCTGATGATTGAAGAAGTGGGTCAGCAGTGCATGGAAATCACGCGAAAAAGGAGTGCCCTGGGTATTGGCATAAGACACCGCCCTATCCAGATCCGCCTCGCTCAACACCTCGACCCACTCGGTGATGATCCGGTCCAGAAAAATCCGGTGCTCGCGCATCTCGCCGAAGCTCTCGAACAGCAACTGGCTCAAGCCTTGCGGCGCAGGTCTCTGACGCAGCGGATCCAGCGCCGCGTGCAAGGACGGATGCCGGGCAAAGCGTTGCAACCAGATGGTGTCCGCGACCAACAGGTGATTCAGCGTCCCGATGATCGAACCAAAAAACGCATTGCGGTCTTCGCGCAGGGCCTCTTCCGGGAGGCTGGCAGCGGCTTCATAGAGGCGGTTGTTCATCCACTGGTTGTAGGCAGCCATGAGGCGGATTTGCTCGAGGCGGGGCATGGGTGGGCTCCTGAACTGGATCAGACGTTGGACCGAACGCTACCGATTTGACTATCGAGTGTCCAATGACCGCAGGTATATCGACTTGTTGTCGAAATGCAGTACCGAGTTGGCATCGCCTGGGTAAAGTTCATCGGCACGCACAAGCGTTACGACGAAATAGACGTGGAGACCATCAATGAATGTTAAGCCTATCCGCAACGACGACGACCTTCGTGCCGCTTTCCAGCGACTGGAGACGATCTTCCAGGCAGAAGCCGGAACGCCCGAGGCCGACGAAATGGAAGTGCTGGTGACTCTGATTGAGGTTTACGAGAACAAACACTATCCGATCCCTGCTGCGACCCCTATTGAAGCTATCAAATTCGTCATGGATCAGCAGGGTCTTACTCGACGCGATCTTGAACAATACATCGGTCCAAGCGGCAGGGTATCCGAAGTGTTGAGCGGTCTACACGAGGAAAGTAAAGCGAAGGGCCGTTAAGGAGGCAACCCCACCAGCCACACCCCGGCACACAATGTTCCCGCTGTGGCTGCTTCCTTCCGGATCTGACCAGGTTGACGGGTAATCGTTGCGGGGGGACCGATGGGGTCACCATAACGACGCTCACCTCTCGGCGAGCCGCGCCATTGTACCGGTCTTGAGCGAAGTTACAACCCGTTGTTGCGGATAAAAAACTTGAGAGTGCTCAAGCACTTGTGTGGCGGGGCGCGGCGGCCTTGTGGGTGCCTCAGGCGGCCTGCAGGGCGCTGGCGATCGCCTTGTTGAACGCGGGCAGGTCGTCGGGGTTGCGTGAGGTGATCAGCGTCCAGCCATTGGCCGGGCATTCCTTGACCTCGGCATCGACCCAATCCGCCGCGTCGGCGTTCATCAGGTCGGTACGCACGCTGGGGTAGGACGTCAGGGTCTTGCCCTCAACCACACCGGCGTCGATCAACAGCCAGGGGCCATGACAGATCGCCGCAACGGTTTTGCCCGCCTTGACGAACTCATTGACGATCCGTTGGGCATCGGCGTCCTGACGCAACGTATCGGCATTGACTGTGCCGCCCGGAATCACCAGAGCATCGAAGTCCGACGCGTTGAGAGCGGCCAGCGTGCTGTCGGACTTTACCGTTACGTCCTTGTCGGCGTCATGCAGGCAGGTTTGCGTGATACCGCCCTTGCTCGAACCATGGGTGACGGTCGCGCCAAAACCCCGCAGGGCTTCCAGCGGCTTGAGCAATTCATCGCGCTCGATACCGGAGTTGGAGGTGATGATCAGGACTTTCTTGCCTTGCAGCTCGGTACTCATGATGGTCTTCCTCTAGTCAAATTGGCCCGTCTGAACGGGCAGACAGAGAATGGGAGGCAAGGCCGAATCAGAAAGTTCAGCCCGATTGGGCGGCCGGTTTTATTTGGGCGTTGTCGCTACCGCCCGGCAAATGAATCGAACTCATGTGAACTGTTCCCCTCCAAAGTTCACACTCTGGAGGAAGTCCCGATGAGCACCCAAGAACGTTCCAAGCCGGTCAACTCGGCGTCAAACAATCCGCCAACCGATGCCGCCGGCAAACCCGTCAACGTCGTCGAACGCGATCTTGAAGACCGCAGTGAAGCCACCAAAGGTGTCGACCAAACCATCACACCCTCCTCGACCCGGACCAAGGAGCAGGAGGTGGAAGAACTCAATCAAAAAACAGCCGAGATCGAGCGCAAAGTGGCCGACGGTAACTAGGTAAGCCCCATGAAGACTCACGATCAGCACGATGACGAGCAAACGCCGGAATACCCGCTGTCCGCGCCAATCAAACCCGATGATCCCGAGCGCAAGAACGATCAGTCCCGGGCGGATACCCGGGACTGGTCAGAACAGGAAGAGGACAAGCCTTCTTGAGGCTTACTCCTCGGGATCATCCAGTTTTGCCGCCACTGCGTCATCGACAGCGCGTTCATAGCTGGCGTCTGCCCGCGCCTTGAGCGCCTGACAGTCATCCCAGTCGATCACACCCCCACGTAACAGCTCATCGGCCGCACTGGTCAGGGTTTCATGCCAGGCGTCCGGCGAATCGTTGCGATAGCCGCTGTCTTCCAGCACCAGATACCAGGCATCCAGCTCCGGGGTTTTGCGTTGCTCTTCCATTTCTGCTGCTCCCGAGATTGCGTTCGAATATCTGTGCCGGTAGACCCTGGGCATTTTTTTCCGGTTCCCTGCGACATTGACCAGCGGTGTGCGCCGCTCGGTAAATACCGTCGAACCTTTGCCGTGCTTCCCGCGTCGTAGCGCAATAACTGCTCACTTGCCCGCCAGTGCTTCAGAGGTGAACTCATGCGCATCCTTCATTCCACGGCTCACTATCACCCCTACACCTCGGCTTCCGGCGGCTGGGGTTCGGCGTTTTCCGTGATGAATATTCTATGGCGCGAACAGGCTCTGGGCGGATCGCTTGCGGCCCTGGCGAAACAGAACAAGCCCAAAGGTTTTGCCTGCGTCAGCTGCGCCTGGGCCAAGCCCGGCAATCCCCATGTCCTGGAGTTTTGCGAGAACGGCGCCAAGGCCACTGCCTGGGAACTTACGTCCCGGCGAACCTCGCCGGAGTTTTTCGCCAGCCACACCGTCAGTGAACTGCGCACCTGGCGTGATTATGATCTGGAGCAACAGGGGCGACTGACTCATCCGCTGCGCTACGACCCGACCAGTGATCGCTACGTACCTACCTCCTGGGAAGAAGCCTTCCAGCAAATCGGCGCGCAGTTACGCCGTATGACCCCGGACTCAGTGGTCTTCTATGCCTCGGGACGGGCATCCCTGGAGGCCTCGTTCATGTATCAGCTGCTGGCCAGGGCCTACGGGACCAACAGTCTGCCGGACAGCTCCAACATGTGCCACGAAAGCACCTCGGTGGGTCTGCAGGAAAGCATTGGCGTGCCGGTCGGCACGGTAACCCTGGCCGACTTCGAACATACCGACTGCATTTTTTTCTTCGGCCAGAACGTCGGCAGTAACAGCCCGCGCATGCTCCATCCACTGCAGGAAGCACGCAGACGCAACGTGCCGATCATCACCTTCAACCCGTTGCGCGAGCGCGGTCTGGAGCGTTTCGTCAACCCGCAATCGCCCAGCGAAATGCTCGGCCCCGAGTCCACCGTCATCAGTACCCAGTACCATCAAGTCGCCATAGGCGGCGATACCGCAGCGATCATGGGCATCATCAAGGCATTACTGGCCATGGAACGCGCGGCCGAGACCGAGGGCAGGCAAGCGGTATTGGATCATGCGTTCATGACCGAGCACACCGAAGGCCTGATGGATCTGGTTGCTCAGGTCGACCATTACTCGTGGGACGATCTGGAACATCGTTCCGGTCTGCATCGGGGCGCCATGGAGGCTGCAGCCACCGTGTATGCCCGCAGCGAACGGGTCATGGTGATCTACGGCATGGGCATGACCCAACACCGCCACGGCGTGGCAAACGTGCAGATGCTGGTCAATCTGTTGCTATTGCGCGGCAATATCGGCAAGCCCGGCGCGGGCATCTGCCCGGTACGCGGGCACTCCAACGTGCAAGGGCAACGTACGGTGGGCATTACCGAAGACCCTGCCAAGGTGCCGGGGGACAGGATCCAGACGCTGTTCGGTTTCAGCGTACCGCCCGACAAAGGCCGGGCCACGGTGGAAACTTGTGAAGGCATGCTAGATGGCAGTGTGCAGGGCTTTATCGGCCTGGGCGGTAATTTCCTGCGGGCCATTCCCGACACTTCGCAAATGGAACCCGCCTGGTCGCGACTGGCGCTGAACGTTCAGGTCGCCACCAAGCTGAACCGCTCGCACCTCTTGCCTGGCGAGCAGGCCTGGCTGCTGCCCTGCCTGGGCCATACCGAAATCGACCGTCAGGACGGCATCGAACAGGCCTACAGCACCGAAGACAGCACCGGCTGCATTCATGGCTGGCGCGGCGCCCGAGAGCCTGCGGGCGACCAGTTATTGTCCGAAGTCGCGATCATCAGTGGGTTGGCCCAAGCGACGCTTGAGGGACGGACAACGATACCCTGGGCACAATGGCAGCGCGACTACAGCCTGATCCGCAAAGCAATCGCTCAGATCTACCCGGACATCTTTCACGATATGGAGGCACGCATGTGGCAGCGCGGCGGCTTTCATCGGCCACTGCCTGCCTGCGAACGTAAATGGCTCACGGCAACCGGCAAGGCGCAATTCAAGACGCCCGCAGCGCTGGATGAAGACGATGACGTTTCCCGCAACGCCGAGCGCCGCGACGTTCGACAGCTGATGACGCTGCGCAGCAACGACCAGTTCAACACCACCATCTACGGCTATGACGACCGTTTCAGGGGGGTGAGTGGAACCCGCAGCGTGATTTTTCTTAACCGCAACGACATCATCCGCCTCAACCTTGCACCCGGAGACTGGGTCATGGTTCGCACAGCGATTGAGCCTGACGTGGTACGGGAAGTCGGACCGTTGCAGATCATCGCCTATGACATTCCCGAACGCTGCGCCGCCGCCTATTACCCGGAGTGCAACCCGTTGGTACCGCTCTGGCATCACGCCGAACGCAGCAAAGTACCGGCGGCAAAATCCGTCCCGGTTACCTTGACTCGCGCAGCGCCTCCGACAGGCGCCAACGAATCGATTCCGTTGCGTGATCAAGTGCTCTGAAGACGCTGACCGCAGCAGCAGCGTCTTCGCAGCGCAGCTTATTTCACTGCCGGATTGGTTTTCGGCCGGGGTTTGTTATGGGGTTCGTTGCCGGTGCGCGCGGGATGCGTCGGATCGACTTGCGGATCACTGACATCCGGCGACTCCGGATCGAAACCCAGATCGTCATCGGGGTTTTCGGGTGTCTCGGGTTCACGTTGCATGATTGATCTCCATTGCACGGTCCGGACCATCCGGACATGCAGTTGAGAAAGGTCTCTCAAGCCAGAGTGCCCTGCACATGACCAGCGGCAGCCTGGATAAGCCAGCCACTCCATTCGTCGTCAATCCGCAGGTTTTTTCAAACTTTGCGCGGCCTGCCATTTCCCAACGTTGTGAGGCTTGTAAACGCTCACCCACGCAACGCTCGAAAAAACAACAAGAGGTTCTTTCATGAAAAGCTCTCTAAGTCGTGCATTGGCCCTGGCCGGATTGACCTGCGTGCTATCGGTGCCTGTAGTGGCAGCGACGAGTACCACTGACCCCAGCGGTACTAACAACGGCGGCATCATGAACGGCTCGGCCTTACCGCCGGGTTCCAATCCCGGTGCGCCCAATGGGTCGACCAACTCCGGAAATGGCATGGGCAACAGCAACGGCAGCAGCATGCCAGGCACCAATAATGGTGGCGGCGGTGGTGGCATCAATTCCGGCTCCGGCAATGGCACAGGCGGTACTGGCACGGGGACCGGTACAGGTGGCTCGGGGACCGGCAGCTCTGGCTCCGGTGCAGGTTCAGGCTCCGGCGCGGGTGGCGGAGCTGGCGGCAGTGGCGGGTCCGGAGGCGGCGCAGGTGGTGGGGCGGGTGGCGGAGGTTCGTGAGTAGCGTCCCTAGCCATCGCGCGGGACAGGCTTTAGCCGGGCGGACGCTATCTCGTCTGACGCCGGTCCCATAAAACCCACAGGAGATTGCCCATGACCTTCCACGCGGTCGCGGATCTTGACCAGGTGAATGACTCTCGCCCTATACGGGTACAGGCCGGTTCCACAGAGGTGGTGCTGGTGTCCAACGTCAAACAGGTGCGAGCCTTTCAGGCCAATTGCCCTCACGCGGGTGCTCCGTTGGAAAAAGGCGCGATCTGCGAGGGCTACCTGATCTGCCCCTGGCACAAGGCGGCATTTGCCATCGACAGCGGTGCCGTGTGTGAGCCCCCTGCCCTGACCAGCCTGAAACGCCATGCGGTACGTATCGAAGGCAACAGGATCTGGGTAGACGATCAGCCAGAGTCTGCTGCCGACGGCCCCGTCGCACCCGACAACCGCTGTTTCGTCATAATCGGCGCTGGCGCTGCAGGTTCGGCGGCGGTGGCAGCCTTACGCGAAAAAGGCTACACCGGGCAACTGCTATGGATCGATCAAGAGCAACGCAATGCCTATGACCGGACCGCCCTGAGCAAGTTTGTTCTGGCCGGTGAAATGCCCCCGGCACAAACTCCACCCCTGCTCGACGACAGCTTTTATCAAAGCGCCGGAATACAGCGCCTGCACGGACGAGTGCAAAGGGTCGATAACCAGACCAAAACCATCAGCTTTGACGACGGTCGCAGCCTGATCTATGACGCCGCGCTCCTGGCGACCGGGGGTATTCCCCTGCGCCCGCAAATCGAAGGCGCCCACCTGCCCGGCGTATTCGTACTGCGCTCCCTGGCCGATGCAGAGCAACTGCTGAAAGCTGCCGAGGCCAATACCCGTGTGACGATCATCGGCGACAGCTTCATTGGCCTGGAAACCGCTGCGGCACTGCGCAAAGCCGGGTTTGAGGTCCAGGTAGTCACTCGCCATGGGGTGCCGTTTCAAAAGCAGATGGGCGAACGTATCGGCCGCGCCCTGCGTGCACTGCACGAGCGCAACGGTGTGGTCTTCCATACCGGCACCGAGCCAGTGCTGCTGGAGGGAGCCGCGAAGGTCCATGCAGTGGTACTGGATAACGGCAAGCGACTGGAAACCGACCTCGTCCTGATCGGCACCGGGGTAAGTCCGGCGACCGAACCGGTGCGCGAACTGGCCCTGGCCGATGATCACTCCCTGATGGCTGATGGCGGTATGCGGGTTGCAGACGGCCTTTGGGCGGCAGGGGATGTAGTAACTTTCCCTTTGGCGGGTCAGCCGACGCGTATCGAGCATTGGCGTGTAGCCCAGCAACAGGCCCGCGTGGCTGCCGGCAACATGCTCGGCGAGCAGGGTGAATTTGCCGATGTGCCGTTCTTCTGGACCTACCACTACGGCAAGACCTACGAAGTATTGGGCTACGCCAGGGACTGGAACCGTATCGAGTATGTCGGTGAGCCCGAGCAACACGCCTTTATCGCTCTGCTATGCGTCGATGATCAGGTGGAGTCAGTGGTCGCCTGCGGGCGTCAGCGCCTCATGGCCACCCTGTCGCAACGGATGAAGCGGCCATTGTCCTCCAGTGAGGCGCTGGCAATAGTCGGGAGTTGAGCAGCGCCGCGTGTTTAACCCGAGCGATTCGCTCAAACACCCGTCATACTGCGCACCGCCCACATCGCTTGTCAGACGGTGCATCCCTGCTGTGAAGAAAACCGACGTTGTGTCCTACGAAGAACTGAATGAAACTCAGCGCCAACAGCTCGAATCCCTGGAGATTCTGCCTGAACAGTTGGCTTTCTCCGGCGATATCTACTGTGCGTTGAACACGCTGTTGATCAGGCCCAGTGGCGATGTTGCCGGCTTCGCCCTGTTGGTCGATGACATTCCCCGCGGTTTCTTCCTGCTCAAGCGCCGCAGCTGCCTGCCTCATTGGGCGCAAGCGGATGCAGCGACCCTGCACGCATTGCAAATCGATCATCGCGTTCAGGGTCAGGGCCTGGGCAAGGTCTTTTTGCAAGGCCTACCCCAGGCCGCCCGACTCAAATGGCCGGAGGTACAACAACTGATGCTGTCGGTAGATGCCGACAATCTGGCGGCGATGAACCTGTATCGCAGCCAGGGCTGGATCGACACCGGCCAGGCTTACGAGGGACGCATCGGTTATGAACGGCGCATGGTACTGGCGCTGTAATAGGGAGGGGGCGCAAGCAGACCCTGTGGGAGCGAACTCATTCGCGAATAGACCGGTACATCTGACACAGATGTACCGTCTTTATTACCGTTTTCGCGAATGAATTCGCTCCCGCAAAGTTGCGGTCTCTCGCAACCCCTCCCGCGCAAGGTCATGTCGCCTGCAACACCTCATCCGCTTTGCCACCGGTGTTCTGGATCACCAGATGAATGAAATGCAGCTTGGTAATCACTGACGGTGACAGGACAAACGGATAGAAGTCCGGCTGGCCCATGCTGCGCGACAACTCATTGAGCATGCCGGCCAGTTCGATCCAGGCGTTGACGAAGGCGAGAAACGCCGGACCGCCAGGGTGTTGCGGGTCATAGAGGGTTTCCAGCGGAAACGGCTGGTAGTCCAGGTCCATTTCCTGAGCGCTCATGCCAAAGCCCAGGGCGGTGTCTACCGCATCCATCATGTGCAGGTAGTGAGCCCAGGTTTCCGCCCAGTCTTCCCACGGATGCATGGTGGCGTAGGCGCTGACGAAGCCTTGCTGCCAGTTGTCCGGCGTGCCGTTCTGGTAGTGATGCTCCAGGGCATCGGCGTAACTGGCGCGCTCGTCGCCGAACAATTGGCGAAAGCCGTCGATCCAGAAGCTGTTGTCAATCAGACGATCCCAGTAATAGTGGCCGACTTCATGTCGGAAATGGCCGAGCAAGGTGCGGTACGGCTCGTGCATCTGCACGCGAATCGCTTCGCGATGGGCGTCGTCCGCTTCCTTGATATCCAGGGTAATCAGACCATCGGCATGACCCGTCATGGGTCGCTTGCCTTCCAGGTCGACACCAACGAAATCGAACGCCAGACCATTCTGCTCATTCACCGACTTGGGAATGACCGGCAGGCCCAGGCTGATCAACTGCGCCACCATCCGCCGCTTTGCCGTCTCGACCTTGCGCCAGCGCTCGCCATTTTCCGTGATCGACAGATCAGGAATGGTGCGATTGAGGCTGCAAGCCACGCAAAACTCGCCAGTGGCCCAGGCCGGAAACAACCAGTTGCAGGCCGCCGGGGTATCCAGGTTGGCGCAGCGTCGGTACAGGCCACGGCCGGGCTCGTCGAGGACGCGCCAGACGTTGAAATCGTGATCCGCCTCGATCGCCGCGACGCGCCCTGTTTCCGGCAAGTAACCCAGCTCCGCCGAGCAGGCCAGGCACTGGGTATTGGGGAAAAAGATCGACTGGCCGCAGCGGCATTGCCAGACCTTGCTGTTACGCCGGGTCTCGCTGATAAAGGGCGCGGCAATGCGCGAGGTGAGCTGGTCGAAATAACGGAACATGTCGATCTCCTTGAGGACATGAACTAGATCATGGCCGGTTGTAGGGGTTCCGTTTATTTCGTGATGTGTATATTCAAGGCAGATAGCCAATTGTGTGGGACCGGCTTTAGCCGGGAATGCGCTGGTAAGATCGATATATATCTATCGTTTGTCCCATTGTCTTCCCGGCTAAAGCCGGTCCCACAGGGCATCGCGGCGCCGCTTAAAAACACAGGTTTTATCAATCCACTGCTACACCCTGCTTCCCAAGAAACGCCACAAACGCCTCTTCATCCAGCACCTTGAGCCCCAGCTCATTGGCCTTGGCCAGCTTCGATCCCGCCCCTGGCCCGGCGACCACGGTATGGGTCTTGGCCGATACGGAACCGGCGACCTTGGCACCCAGGCCTTCGAGTTTGCTCTTGGCCACATCGCGGCTCATCAGTTCCAGCGAGCCGGTCAGGACCCATGTCTGTCCGGCCAGGGGCAGGCCTTCGACGGTCTTTTTCTCACTGTGCCAGTGCATGCCGAAGGCCTTGAGTTGGGCTTCGATGGCCTTGGCCAGTTCGATATTGGCCTTCAAGTCGAAATACTCGCGCACGGACTTCGCCTGCTTCTCCGGCAGGGTCTGGCGCATGTCCAGCCAGTCGGCGGCAATTACCGCGTCCAGCGAACCGAACTTGTCCGCCAGCTTCTGCGCACCACCGGGGCCGACCGAAGGGATATTGAGCTTGTCGAGCATCCCGGCCAGGTCAGCGCTGGCGGCGAATTCGGCACTCAGGTCGCCCTCGCCCTGAATCTGCAGCCCGCATTCAGCCGGATCACGCAGAGCCTTGATCACCTGCTGGTTATGTTCGTCCTCGAAGAAGCTGTGGATCTCGTGGGCCACTTCCAGGCCGATATCCGGCAGGTACGTCAGAACCTGCGGCAACGCCTGTGCGACGCGTTCCAGAGAAGCCAGGGAGCGGGCCAGGACCTTGGCCGTTTCCTCGCCGACATCGGGAATGCCCAGGGCGTAGATAAACCGCGCCAGGGTCGGCTGACGGCTATCGGCAATGGCCTTGAGCAGCTTGTTGCTGGAGATTTCGGCAAAGCCCTCCAGATCGATGATGTCGTCGTACTTGAGCTTGTACAGATCGGCCGGCGAGCCAATCAGTTTCTCGTCCACCAGTTGCTCAATGGTCTTGTCGCCCAGGCCTTCAATATCCATGGCCCGGCGCGACACGTAGTGGATGATCGCCTGCTTGAGCTGCGCACCACAGGCCAGGCGGCCGACGCAGCGATACACCGCGCCTTCACTGACGGTTTCCTTGCCCTTGCTGCGCTTGATCAGTTGCGTGCGCTCGACATGGGAGCCGCACACCGGACAGGTT
The DNA here is from genome assembly GCF_056933585.1 of Pseudomonas sp. JL23. Classification (NCBI taxonomy): domain Bacteria; kingdom Pseudomonadati; phylum Pseudomonadota; class Gammaproteobacteria; order Pseudomonadales; family Pseudomonadaceae; genus Pseudomonas; species Pseudomonas sp. JL23. The sequence goes on from NZ_CM167795.1 coordinate 4,859,918, forward strand.
TGCGGTACTTCCACAGCCCGGGCATTTTCCGGGCGGCGTTCCAGTACCACCTGAACCACCTGGGGGATCACATCGCCAGCGCGGCGGATAATCACCGTGTCGCCGATCATCACACCCAGGCGCGCGACTTCGTCCATGTTGTGCAGGGTGGCGTTGGCCACGGTCACGCCCGCGACCTTGACCGGCTTGAGGCGCGCCACCGGGGTCACGGCGCCGGTACGGCCGACCTGAAACTCGACGTCGAGCAGTTCGGTAAGCTCTTCCATCGCAGGGAATTTGTGCGCAATGGCCCAGCGCGGCTCACGGGCGCGAAAGCCCAGTTCGCGCTGGGACGCCAGGCTGTTGACTTTGAACACCACGCCATCGATTTCATAGGACAGGGTCAGGCGCCGCTCGCCGATGTCCCGGTAATACGCCAGGCACTCATCAATGCCATTGGCCAGCTTCAGCTCGCGGCTGACCGGCATGCCCCATTCCTTGAGCTTGTTGAGGTTGCCGATATGGGTATCGGCAAACTCGGCAGACACCTGACCCAGGCCGTAGGCGCAGAACTCCAGCGGACGATTGGCGGTGATCTTCGAATCCAGCTGGCGCAGGCTGCCTGCCGCGGCGTTACGGGGGTTGGCAAAGGTCTTGCCACCGACTTCCAACTGGCTGGCGTTAAGGCGTTCGAAACCGGCCTTGGACATGAACACTTCGCCGCGCACTTCAAGCGTCTGCGGCCAGCCGCTGCCGTGCAGCTTGAGGGGGATGTTGCGTACGGTGCGCACGTTGACACTGATGTCTTCACCGGTGGTGCCGTCGCCACGGGTCGCGCCACGCACCAGAGCACCGTCGACGTAGAGCAGGCTTACCGCCAGGCCGTCGAGTTTCGGCTCGCAGCTGTACTGCACCGCCGCGCCGCCACCGAACAGGTCGCCGGCGGGCAGGTCCAGGCCTTCGGTGACACGGCGGTCGAACTCGCGCATGTCGGTTTCTTCGAAGGCGTTGCCCAGGCTGAGCATCGGCACTTCATGGCGAACCTGAGTGAAAGCCGCCAGCGCCGCGCTACCCACCCGTTGCGTCGGTGAGTCAGGCGTGACCAGATGCGGATGCTCGGCCTCCAGCGCCTTGAGCTCGTGGAACAGGCGGTCGTACTCGACGTCAGGGATGCTTGGCTCGTCGAGGACGTGGTAGCGATAGTTATGCTGGTCCAGCTCGGCACGCAGTTCCAGGATTCGGCTTTCGGCGGCGTTCATACGGTGTTCTCTCGAAAAGCAAAAGAGCAGCCGAGGCTGCTCAATTCATGCATGTGTTGTGTACCGCTGTGGGAGCGCGGCTTGCCCGCGATTGAATCAACGCGGTGAACCAGACATACCGCGTCATCGTTTTTCGCGGGCAAGCCGCGCTCCCACAGGTTACGGCAACCTTTCAGCGGCGCTGAGTCAGGGCGCGGCGTTCAAATTCGACGATGCGCTGACGATAATGTTCGATCGTTTGCGCGGTCATGACGCTGCGCTGGTCATCCTTCAGCTCGCCGTTCAGCTCATGAGCCAGCTTGCGGGCAGCGGCGACCATGACGTCAAAAGCCTGTTTCGGATGGCGCGGGCCCGGCAGGCCGAGGAAGAAGCTCACAGCACGGGTGCTGAAATGGTCGATATCGTCCAGATCGAAAATGCCCGGCTTGACCGCATTGGCCATGGAAAACAACACTTCGCCGTTACCCGCCATGCTTTCGTGACGATGGAAAATGTCCATTTCGCCGAAGCGCAGGCCGCTTTCCAGAATATTCTGCAGCAGGGCCGGGCCTTTGAAACCACTTTCATCGCGGGAAATCACGCTGATCACCAATACTTCCTCGACAGGCGCCAGGTCCTTGTCTTCGGTGATGCGCTGCGCCGGCTTGTCGTCCGGGAAGTCGTCGTCGCGGGCACTGAACAGGCTCGGGGTCGCTTCGACCTCCAGGTTCAGATCGCCCTGCTGCGGCTCATCCTTACGCTTGCGCTTGCCCTCACGCGGCGTGGCGGACATGGAAGGCAGGTCGTGTTCGTCGAGCTGCGGCTCTTTCTGGGTATCGAGTACTCGAGCCGGGCCAAGCAACTCTGCGGACGACGGTTCATCGTCGTCCGGCAGGTTGGAAAAACTGCGGTCGAGCCTGAATTTCAACTTGCCCTTACCGCCACGCATCCGCCGCCAGCCATCAAAAAGAATACCGGCGATGACAATGATGCCGATGACGATCAGCCACTCGCGCAGACCGATTTCCATGTAATCCAGTGCCTCTATGAAAAATGCTTGAAATATAAGGGGCTTAAACCCCTTTAAAACGTGGTGCCAAGTCTATGTTCTAACTGGCATTTTGCCCACGCAAAAAGTAAAAAGTGGACATTAAGCTAGCACGACCAAAGGTAACTTTACACCGGTTGTTACATCTGCTTTGTGTCACAAGCGCTATCTACCGCACATTGCGTTATCCAATAGCCACTTACCGGCGCGCCATCAGGCGTCCACCAAGGCCATGGCCTCCTCGACATCCACCGCCACCAACCGCGAACAACCGGGCTCATGCATGGTCACGCCCATCAGTTGATCGGCCATTTCCATGGCGATCTTGTTGTGGGTGATATAGATGAACTGCACAGTTTGCGACATCTCCTTCACGAGCCTGGCGTAGCGTCCTACGTTGGCATCGTCCAATGGCGCATCGACTTCATCGAGCATGCAGAACGGTGCCGGGTTGAGTTTGAAAATGGCAAATACCAGGGCCAATGCGGTCAGGGCTTTCTCGCCGCCGGACAGCAAATGGATGGTGCTGTTCTTCTTGCCCGGGGGACGCGCCATGATTGTCACCCCTGTATCGAGTAAATCTTCGCCCGTCAGTTCCAGATAAGCGCTGCCACCACCGAAAACTTTCGGGAAAAGTGCCTGAATTCCGCTATTTATCTGATCGAAGGTCTCCTTGAAGCGGTTGCGCGTCTCCTTGTCGATCTTGCGAATGACGTTTTCCAGCGTCTCAAGTGCTTCTACCAGATCCGCATTTTGGGCATCGAGATAGCGTTTTCGTTCGGATTGCTGCTGATATTCGTCAATGGCGGCGAGGTTGATGGCACCCAGGCGCTGAATACGCGCGGCAATGCGCTCAAGTTCTTCTTCGGCTTCTTTCTCGTTGGCGTCACTGGTGAGGGTCGCCAGAACGCCGTGCAAGTCGTAGCCATCTTCGTGCAGTTGATCTTCCAGAGTCTTGCGGCGCACAGTCAGGGACTGCCACTCCATGCGCTGTTGTTCGAGCTGGCCACGCAGCAACTGGGACTGCTGTTCGGCCTGGGTACGGCGCTTTTCCGCATCGCGCAGTTCACGGTCGGCGTCTTCCAAAGCGTTTTTCGCCGTACGCATTTCTTCGTCGACGACCATACGCCGTTCCAGCAACTCTTCGAGCTTGAGGCGCAGCTCTTCCAGCGGTGCTTCGCCCTCTTCCAGATTCAGACTTAGTTGCTCACGGCGTTCGCTCAGGCGTTCGGACTGCATCTCCAGACGCTCAAGGGCCTGACGGGTCGAATCATGCTGAGCCTTGATCGAGCCCAGACGCACCGCCAGTTGATGGGCATGATCCTTGTGCTGACGGGCTTCCTGGCGCACCCGGTCAAGGCGTTCGCGCAGACTGTCACGGCGGGCCTGCAGTTGCTCGCGCTGCTCGCTGTCCAGCGCCATGGCATCCAGAGCGTCCTGCAATTGCAGGCGTGATTCGCCCAGTTCTTCGTGTTCGATGGCGCGTTGCTCGGCCAGCTCGGTCAGTTCGTCGTCCAGGCGTGTGCGGCGCAAGGTCAACTGTTCGACCTTGGCCCTGGCGGCAGACAGCTGCGCCTTGAGTTCGCCCTGCTGCCGGGCTTCGTCCTGCAGGCGACGGCGCACTTGCTCACGGGCGTCTTCCTGTTGCAGCTGTTGTTCACGCAGACTGAGCAGTTGCTCTTCGAGGCCGGCCAGGGTCGCTTCGCGCTCGTCCCGTTCAAGGTTCAGCCGTTGCAACTCCTGACCACGGGCCAGAACGCCGCTCTGAGCTTCACTGGCCCGGCGCACGCGCAAGAAGTGTCGGCCAACCCAGTAGCCATCACGGCTGATCAGGCTCTGCCCGGCACTCAACTGACTACGGCGGGCCAGAGCTTCGTCGAGGCTCTCCACCGGCAGCACCTGGCCCAACCAGGCAGACAGATCGTGATCACTGTCGACCTTGTCGAGCAGGCTACCGGGCATGCGGGCGCCCTCATGGGAAGGACTGAGCAGACGCAGATCGCCCTGACTGAAACCGGCCAGATCCAGACCGGCGAAATCATCGACCAATACCGCTTGCAGATCTGCGCCCAGCACGGTCTCCACGGCCATTTCCCACCCGGCCTCGACCCGCAATCCTTCAGCCAGTCGCGGGCGCTCGCTCAGTTCATGTTCGCGTAGCCATTCGGCGGTGCCGGTGTCCGGATCGAGAGCGGCCTGCTGCAGGGCTTCCAACGATGCAAGACGACCATTAAGGCGTTGCAGTTCGCCCTGGGCCTGTTGCTGCGCCTGATTGGCCCGCTGCAGTTCGTCGCGCAACTGCTCAAGGCGTTCGACGAGCTGCTCTTCGCTCACCTGCAATTCTTCGAGGGTCATTTCGCGGCTGGCGAGGTCTTCGCTCAGCTCGAGAATGGCAGCGTCTTCCGGGTCGGCGGCGAGCAACGCCCGTTCTTCGCCCAGACGACGCTGGCGCTCGGCCAGACGCTCCATGCTCTGCTCAAGCTGCTGGATGCGCGACTGCTGGACTTCAGCGAGTCGCCGCGGCTCGGCGGAGGTCAGGTTGAAGGCGTCCCACTGTTCCTGCCAGCCGTGCATGGCGATTTCGGCATCTTCCAAGGCAATGGCCGACTCTTCGGCGGCGGCCTGGGTGATGTCCTGCTCGGGCTCGAGCATTTCCAGCTCTTCGCCCAAGGTCGCCAGCAAGGTGCGGTCGTGACCCAGATGAGACTCGGTTTCCTGACGGGCGCGCTCGGCTTCGCGCAGATCGTCCTGCAACTGGCGCAGGCGCTGCTGGCCATGCTGGATGCTCTGCTCGACCCGGGCAATGTCGCCGCCGACCGAATAGAAGCGCCCCTGCACCAGATTGAAGCGTTCGGACAGGTCGTGATGACCGTCGCGCAGGCGCTCAATACTGGCATCGGCGCTGCGCTGGTCGGCAACCAACGCCTCGAAACCGACTTCCTGATTGCCGATCACCGACTCGCGCTGAGCCACCTGCTCGTTCAGCGCCTGCCAGCGCAGGGCGGACAATTGCGCCTTGAGCTGACGCTCCTCGGCCTTGTATTCCTGAAACTTCTCGGCGGCCTGGGCCTGACGGTGCAGACGGTCGAGCTGGCGCTCCAGCTCGTCGCGCAGGTCGGTCAGGCGGGCAAGGTTTTCATGAGTGCGGCGGATGCGGTTTTCCGTCTCGCGACGGCGCTCCTTGTACTTGGAGATGCCAGCGGCTTCTTCGATGAAGTTGCGCAGATCTTCGGGCTTGGCCTCGATCAGCTTGGAGATCATGCCCTGCTCGATGATCGAATAGCTGCGAGGCCCCAGGCCGGTGCCGAGAAAGATATCGGTAATGTCACGACGACGGCATTTGGCGCCGTTCAGGTAGTAGCTGTTCTGGCTGTCGCGGGTGACCTTGCGGCGAATGGAGATTTCCGCGTAGCTGGCGTATTCGCCGATCAGGGTGCCGTCGGAGTTGTCGAATACCAGTTCGATGCTTGCCTGGCTCACCGGCTTGCGGCTGGTGGAGCCGTTGAAGATGACGTCGGTCATCGACTCGCCGCGCAGGTTCTTCGCCGAGCTTTCGCCCATCACCCAGCGCACGGCGTCGATGATGTTGGATTTGCCGCAGCCATTGGGGCCGACGACCGCCGCCATATTACTGGGGAAGTTCACCGTGGTGGGGTCGACGAAGGATTTGAACCCCGCCAGCTTGATGCACTTCAGCCGCACGGGTCAGCCTGCCGTCAACGCGGACAGGATCAGCTTGCAACTGCGCTCGGCGTAGTCACCCAGGACCTTGCGGATCAGCACTTCATCGCGGGCAATGACGGCGCCGAGCAAATTCGCGAACAGGTTCAGGTAATCGCCCATTTCCGCCTTGCGCTGCTCCAGGGCCAGAGAATAGTTACGGCTCATGGACGGTTGCAGATTTTCCACCGTCTCTTGCAGATACGGGTTGTCGGCAAACGGGAACGCGGCACGCATGACATTGAAGCTGTCTTCGACGAAGGCCTGAACATCCGCGCGCTCGGAACTGGCGATCAGCCGCTGCTGGATTTGCAGGAAGGCGCCCAGGTCAGCCTGCTCCTTCCAGGTGCGCCCGACGGCAATGGCCAGCAGAACATACAACTCGCTCATCAGGTTGCACAGGCTGATCACGTTATGGGCCGTGATCTCGGTAACCTGAGCGCCACGGCGCGGCAGGATGACGATCAGGTGGCGGCGCTCGAGGATCAGCAGCGCTTCGCGCACCGAACCGCGGCTGACGTTCAGCGCCTGAGTGACCTTTTGTTCCTGGATGCGCTCGCCCGGCTTGAGCTCACCACGAATGATGCGCTCGGCAAGGTGTTGAGCGATTTGCTCGGCGAGGCTGTCCGGGGCCTTGAACGTCATGTTTGTCCCTTGAATCTGGAGTCTGTGGCGGCAAAGCGGCGAAGTGTATCGCACTGGAGTGCGATGGCGCAGGGCCACTTGCCGCGAACTGGCACGAAATACGCAAACCTTTGAACATCTTCTTACAGATTCATTGCATCCCCCGACAGCCACTGATCGTGCGAAGCCGGAAAAACAGACTTTCTTGACCCGAAAGTCAGATTTTAATTGATCCTATAATCAGAGCTGATAGATTCATCGACACGTTCGATTACAAAAGATAGAGGCGCTGCGCCGTGATCCAGTTTCTTCTCAACCAGACCCTGCAGACCGAGCATGTACTGGACCCGAATATGACGGTGCTCAATTACCTGCGCGGGCATGTGCACAAGACCGGCACCAAGGAAGGCTGCTCCAGCGGCGACTGCGGCGCTTGCACCGTAGTGGTTGGCGAGCTGGAAACCGACGGCGACGGCCAGGACCGCCTGCGCTATCGCAGCCTCAACTCCTGCCTGACCTTTGTCGCCTCGCTGCACGGCAAACAGCTGATCAGTGTCGAGGACCTCAAGCACCAGGGCTGTCTGCACAGCGTGCAGCAGGCCATGGTCGACTGCCACGGCTCGCAATGCGGTTTCTGTACGCCAGGCTTCGTCATGTCGTTGTTTGCCCTGCAAAAGAACAGCAGCGGCGCCGACAGCCATCAGGCCCACGAAGCCCTGGCGGGCAATCTGTGTCGCTGCACCGGCTACCGGCCGATTCTCGCCGCCGCCGAACAGGCGTGCAGCCAGCGTCAGCCCGACCCCTTCGATCAGCGAGAGCAGGAAACCATCGCCCGCCTGCGCGCCATCGCCCCGCAACCGCATCTTGAGCTGAGCGACGGCAACAAGCGTTGCCTGATGCCTTACACCGTGGCTGACCTTGCCAATCTTTACGAACAGAACCCCGACGCCCGGTTGCTGGCCGGTGGCACCGACCTGGCACTGGAAGTGACCCAGTTGCATCGCCAACTGCCGGTGATGATTTATGTCGGCAATGTCGCCGAACTCAAGGGCATCCGGCACTTGGACGATCGCCTGGAAATCGGCGCCGCCACACCCTTGAGCGATTGCCACGCCGCACTGGCTGCGCAATACCCGGACTTCGGCGAGCTGTTGCAGCGTTTCGCCTCGCTGCAGATCCGCAACCAGGGCACCCTGGGCGGCAATATCGGCAATGCCTCGCCCATTGGCGATACCCCGCCGCTGCTGATTGCCCTTGGCGCGCAACTGATCCTGCGCAAGGGCGACAACCGCCGCACCCTGGCGCTTGAGGATTACTTCATCGATTACCGGGTCACGGCCCGTCAGCCCGGCGAGTTCATCGAGACCATCGTTGTACCCAAGGCCAACGCCAGACAGTTGTTCCGCGCCTATAAAGTGTCAAAACGCCTGGATGACGATATCTCTGCCGTCTGCGCAGCCCTGCGTCTGGAAATCGACAATGGCAGGGTCGTCGATGCCCGGGTGGCCTTCGGCGGCATGGCGGCCATTGCCAAGCGTGCGACTGCCTGTGAACAGGCGCTGATCGGCGCAACCTGGAATTCTGACACCCTGGAGCAGGCCTGCGCTGCCCTCGGTGATGATTTCACGCCGCTGTCGGACTTTCGCGCCAGCAAGGAATACCGCCTGCTCACCGCGCGCAACCTGCTGCGCAAGGCTTTTATCGAACTGCAAACGCCGAATATCCAGACGCGGGTGACTGCTTATGTCTAATCACGCGCCGCAAAAAACCCAGGCCGAACTGGCCGACCTGTTTCGTCAGGACCTGACCACCGGCGTCGGTCGCAGCGTCAAGCACGACAGCGCCGACAAGCATGTGTCAGGCGAGGCGCTGTATATCGACGACCGCCTGGAGTTTCCCAACCAGTTGCACGTCTATGCGCGCCTGTCCGACCGTGCCCATGCGCGCATCCTCAGTATTGATACGACACCGTGCCTGGCCTTCGACGGCGTGCGTATCGTCATCACCCACGAGGATATTCCCGGTCTCAAGGACATCGGCCCGCTGCTGCCCGGTGATCCGCTGCTGGCCATCGATATCGTCGAGTTCGTCGGCCAACCGGTCCTGGCCGTCGCCGCCAGCAGCCTGGAAATCGCCCGGCAGGCAGCCATGGCGGCAGTAATCGAATACGAAGACCTGGTGCCCGTGCTCGATGTGGTCGAAGCCCTGCGCAAGAAGCACTTTGTCCTCGACAGCCATACCCATCAGCGCGGCGACTCGACCACGGCCCTGGCCTCGGCGCCCCATCGCCTGCAAGGCAGCCTGCATATCGGCGGTCAGGAGCACTTCTATCTGGAGACCCAGGTGTCGTCGGTCATGCCCAGCGAAGACGGCGGCATGATCGTCTACTGCTCGACCCAGAATCCGACGGAAGTCCAGAAGCTGGTGGCTGAAGTCCTCGACGTGCCCATGAGCCGCATCGTCGTTGATATGCGCCGCATGGGTGGCGGCTTTGGCGGCAAGGAAACTCAGGCCGCCAGCCCGGCCTGCCTGTGCGCGGTGATCGCTCATCTGACCGGCCAGCCGACCAAGATGCGCCTGCCCCGGGTCGAAGACATGCTGATGACCGGCAAGCGGCATCCCTTCTATATCGAATACGACGTCGGCTTCGATGACACCGGTCGTCTGCACGGTATCCAGCTGGATCTGGCCGGTAACTGCGGCTACTCGCCGGACCTGTCAGCGTCCATTGTCGACCGCGCCATGTTCCATGCCGACAACGCCTATTACCTGGGCGACGCCACCGTCAACGGCCATCGCTGCAAGACCCATACGGCATCCAATACCGCTTATCGCGGCTTTGGCGGCCCGCAAGGCATGGTGGCCATCGAAGAGGTGATGGACAGCATCGCCCGCTATCTGGGCGTAGACCCGTTGGCTGTTCGCAAGCGCAATTACTACGGCCAGGACGAGCGCAACGTCACCCACTATTACCAGACCGTCGAGCACAATCTGCTCGAGGAAATCACTGCCGAGCTGGAAGCCAGCTGCAACTACACCGAGCGCCGTGAAGCGATCCGTGCCTTCAACGCCGCCAGCCCGATCCTGAAGAAAGGCCTGGCCCTGACCCCGGTGAAATTCGGCATTTCCTTTACCGCCAGCTTTCTCAACCAGGCTGGCGCGCTGATCCATATCTACACCGACGGCAGTATCCACCTGAACCACGGCGGCACAGAAATGGGCCAGGGCCTCAATACCAAGGTCGCCCAAGTAGTGGCCGAAGTCTTCCAGGTCGATATCGGGCGCGTCCAGATCACCGCGACCAACACCGATAAGGTGCCCAATACCTCGCCCACGGCCGCCTCCAGCGGCACCGACCTGAACGGCAAGGCGGCGCAGAATGCCGCCGAAATCCTCAAGCAGCGCCTGGTGGAATTTGCCGCGCGGCACTATCAAGTGACGGAGTCCGAAGTCGAGTTTCGCAACGGCCATGTGCGCGTTGGCGAACAACTGCTGAGCTTCGCCACACTGGCGCAACAGGCGTGGATGGGCCAGGTATCGCTGTCGAGCACCGGTTATTACAAGACGCCGAAGATCTTCTACGACCGCACTCAGGCTCGTGGCCGGCCCTTCTATTACTTCGCCTTTGGCGCGGCCTGTGCCGAGGTCATCGTCGATACCCTGACCGGCGAATACAAAATGCTGCGCACCGACATCCTCCACGACGTCGGCGCTTCACTGAACCCGGCCATCGATATCGGTCAGGTCGAAGGAGGTTACATTCAGGGCGCCGGCTGGCTGACCTGTGAAGAGCTGGTGTGGAACGACAAGGGCAAGCTGATGACCTCGGGGCCGGCCAGCTACAAAATCCCCGCCGTTGCTGATCTGCCTTTGGATCTGCGGGTCAAGCTGGTGGAAAAACGCCAGAACCCGGAAGACACTGTGTTCCACTCCAAGGCCGTGGGCGAGCCGCCATTCATGCTCGGCATCGCTGCCTGGTGCGCAATCAAGGACGCCGTGGCCAGCCTCGGCGACTACCGCCAGCAACCACACATCGATGCCCCGGCTACGCCGGAGCGAGTGTTGTGGGGTTGCGAACAGATGCGCGAATTCAACCTCAAGGCAGAGAAGGATTGTGGGACCGGCTTTAGCCGGGAAGAGGCCAGTGCTGTCGACACCTCTCTAGCATCTGCACCGACGCTTTCCCGGCTAAAGCCGGTCCCACAGAATCCGCTCCCACAGGAAATCGACGGGAGACTGCCATGACCAACTGGATCAGCGCCCTGGCCGATCTGCAAACCCGGGACGAGCCTTGCGTGCTCGTGACCATCATCGAAGAGCGCGGCTCGACCCCGCGTAATGCCGGTTCGAAGATGGTGGTCAGCGCCGCAAAGATTTACGACACCATCGGCGGCGGCCATCTGGAATACAAGGCCATGGAAATCGCCCGGGACATGCTCGCCAGCGGCAGCCAGGGCACACGCCTGGAGCGCTTCAGCCTCGGTGCCAGCCTCGGCCAGTGCTGTGGCGGAGTGAATGTCCTGCTGTTCGAACCCATGGGCCAGCCTCAGGCGCAGATCGCCGTATTCGGTGCCGGGCATGTCGGTCGGGCGCTGGTGCCATTACTGGCCAGCCTGCCGTGCCGAGTGCGCTGGATTGACTCCCGGGAAAACGAGTTCCCCGACACCCTGCCCGCCGGGGTGCTGAAAATCTTCAACGAAGAGCCGCTGGACGAAATCGCCGAACTGCCCGCAGGCAGTTACTGCATCGTCATGACTCACAACCATCAGTTGGATCTGGAATTGACCGCAGCCATCCTCAAGCGCGCTGAATTCGGCTATTTCGGCCTGATCGGCTCGAAGACCAAGCGGGTCAAGTTCGAGCATCGCCTGCGTGATCGCGGCTTTGAGCCGGCCCTGCTGCAACGCATGCGCTGCCCCATGGGCCTGGCCGAAGTCAAAGGCAAGTTGCCTATCGAGATTGCCGTGTCCATCGCCGCCGAAGTCATTGCCACCTATAACGCCAGCTTTGGCCAATCCAGCGCCGGACAAGAGCCGGTCGCCCAACTATTGCCGGTCTCGCGCCGCAGCCAGGGACCTCGATGAGCTCTATGCCAAACCCGAACAAAACCGCCTATCGCGCCGCCCTCCTGCACAGCATCGCCGACCCCGCCGAAGTGGGCATCGAAGATTCCTACGAGTACTTTGCCGATGGCCTGCTGCTGGTTGAGAACGGTCAGATAGTCGCCATCGGCCATGCCGCCGATCTGCTGGGCAGCCTGGAAGTGGACGTCGAGCTGATCGAGTATCCCGATGCCCTGATCACCCCAGGCTTTATCGACACCCATATCCACCTGCCTCAGACCGGCATGATCGGCGCCTATGGCGAGCAGTTGCTGGACTGGCTCAACACCTACACCTTCCCCTGCGAAAAACAGTTCGCCGACCCGGCCCATGCCGCCGAAGTCGCGGATATCTTCGTCAAGGAACTGCTGCGCAACGGCACCACCACGGCACTGGTATTCGGCAGTGTGCACAAGGAATCGGTGGAGGCGTTCTTTCAGGTGGCGCAGAAGCTCAACCTGAGAATGATCGCGGGCAAGGTGATGATGGATCGCAACGCCCCGGACGACCTGGTCGACACCGCCGAATCGAGCTATGCCGACAGCAAGGCGTTAATCGAGCGCTGGCACGGTCAGGGCCGTCTGCACTACGCGGTCACGCCACGCTTCGCGCCGACCAGCACACCCGAACAACTGGCCCTGGCCGGGCAGCTGCTGAGGGAATATCCCGACCTGTACATGCAGACCCATATCAGCGAGAACCTGCAGGAAGTCGAGTGGGTCAAGGCGTTGTTTCCCGAGCGCAGCGGTTATCTGGATGTGTATGACCACTACAAACTGCTGGGCGAACGCTCGGTGTTCGCCCACGGCGTGCACCTGTGCGACGCCGAATGCGCGCGCCTGGGCGAGACCGGCTCGGCCATCGCCTTCTGCCCCACTTCGAACCTGTTCCTCGGCAGCGGCCTGTTCAACCTGCCCATGGCCGAGCGGCACAAGGTCAATGTCGGCGTGGGTACTGATGTTGGCGGCGGCACCAGTTTCTCGATTCTGCAGACCCTGAATGAAGCCTATAAGGTCATGCAACTACAGGGCGCCAAGCTCAACCCGTTCAAGTCGCTGTACTTGGCCACCCTCGGTGGCGCCCGTGCCCTGCGCCTGGACGAGCGCATCGGCAGCCTGAGGGCGGGCAACGAAGCGGACTTCGTGGTACTGGACTATCACGCCACGCCCCTGTTGTCCTACCGCCTGAAACAGACCAAAGACATTGCCGAGATTCTGTTTGTGTTGATGACGCTGGGGGACGACCGGACCGTGAGCCGGACGTATGCGGCGGGGAGTTTGGTGCACAGCAGAAATTGAAATTACACACAATCCCGTAGGAGCCGGGCTTGCCCGCGAAGAGGCCAGTACACCCAGCACATCTTCTGCGTCTGAAATATTGCTTTCGCGGGCAAGCCTCGCTCCTACGGATTTAAGCGAGACCTCAGGCCGAACGCGGCTTTTTCTTGCCCAGCATCAAATGCGAGAACACCGCATGCAGATCATCCGAGGCGCTGTCGTCGTCGAGGTTGAGTTGGCTGTCGATATGATCCATGTGATGCATCATCAGCTGCACAGCACGGGCAGCATCCCGGGATTCGATGGCGTCGATCAGCTCAGCGTGCTCATCCCAGGAGCAGTGGGTACGGTTGCTGGTCTCGTACTGGGCAATGATCAGGGATGTCTGCGACACCAGGCTGCGCTGGAAGCTGATCAGTGGCGCGTTTTTCGCCGCAACCGCCAGCTGCAGGTGGAACTCCCCTGACAGACGAATGCCGGCGCCACGGTCGCCACGGGAAAAACTGTCGCGCTCGTCATTGACCATCTGCCGCAGCTGCGCCAGTTGCTCGGCGGTGGCGTGCTGCACCGCCAATTCAGTGATGGCCTTCTCCACCATGCGCCGGGCAAAAAACACCTGACGCGCCTCCTCGACACTGGGGCTGGCAACCACCGCGCCGCGATTGGGCCGCAACAGCACCACGCCTTCGTGGCCCAGACGCGACAACGCGCGGCGGATGATGGTACGGCTGACACCGAAGATCTCGCCCAGCGCCTCCTCACTCAACTTGGTGCCGGGTGCCAGGCGCTGCTCAAGGATCGCCTCGAAAACATAGGTGTAGACCATATCGTCCTGAGTACCGCTGCGCACGGTCTTGGCCGGGCGCGGCTGTTTTTTAAGGGGGGTCAATGGTTCGTTCATGAGCGCTCGTTGAGGTGGAATCAGGCAATTGCAGCCAGAAGAGTGGCAACTTTGTATCGATGCATTGTACACACGCCATGGCGGCAGAACATCGCGGCAGCGCTTATCCGCCACCGCGATGCAAGGTTCAGGGTGAGTTCAACTGTTCAGGTCATTGGCCAGACGCATGACGAACACCTGCGTTCCCCCCAATTCCACAGCGTTGATATTGATACCGCCAATCAGCAACACCAGCCTGCCGTTGGCGTGAGCCTCACGCAACGCCACTACAACAGGGTCCGCAGCATCACCCAGGGCGGGCGAAGCCAGCCATAGCGCGAGAAACTGATCGTAGGCGATCACCCGGCCCGGTGTTGACTCAATGATCGAATGCCGCCCCTGGCGCAGATTCAGTAGAAACACTTCCTCCAGCCCTGGGCGGCGAAATACCATGAAATTGCGTTGTCGCCACTGAAACTCATGGCCAAGCACCTCATAACCATTGAGGCTAAGCGCCCGAGCCATCAGCGCCCTGAGGGTTCTCGAGGCCTGGGCGCTGCCATCGACAGTCAAATCGTAGAGATGGGCGGCGATCATCGGATCGCGTGCGGAAAAATCCAGGCGATAAAAGGGCTGATGCGCACTTTCGTTGCCGACCCGCCAAAAATGCGAGCCATCGGCATTACTCAAGTGTCTGGCACCACTGAGCATCAGCAGCGGGTCATTGAGCTGCGCCAAGGGTGCCGGGCCGCCTTGCTGCCAGGCCTTGAGCGTGGCGTTCATGGTCAGCAAGCGGTCTGCCGTCAAATGCGGCGATTCGGTCTGAGCGAGGTCAAACAGCTTTTGCGCCAGGACCCTTTGCGTTGCGCCGGTAAAACCTGGGCGGCTGGCCTCGATCAGGTTCTCCAGTGGCTGGCTGAATAGCACGCCCTGTATCCGCCATTGCCCCGCCCCCTGATCAAACCGGGCAACCCAAGGCTGATTGTTGAGATTGTGGCGAAGCACGTCACTCAGATCCGCAAAGCTGACGCAGGGCACCTGTCTGTTTCGAATCAGAGCGTCGATCCCGGGTTCGCCGATATTCCTTGGCAATATTTCGTAATAATCCTTGCCGATGCGGATGGCATCCAGATCCGGCCTGCGGTTGTAACGAAAGATCGGCGGGATAAAGCTGATCTGATCCATGACGCTGATCTCCGTCGTGGCCAGCGCCCAGTCCTGCCAGTTTTCAGGCCCTGCCGTCGGCCGCGACGGCCCTGCAATGGGCAGCTCAGGACGACGCTGAGTTTCGCCCTGCCCGGACTCAGGGTGCCTGCGCTTGGTTCCGGTCGCCGTCGATGTTGATGCGCCCGGTTGACTCGTTATCGGACGCCGGTAGCGCTCGGCCCAGGACGGCGTGGTCCGGTGCGCCTGATAGAACCAGGCCACATCCAGCTCCATACGCAGTTGCAGCGCTTCGGGAAAGGCAAATTGATCGAGCAGCCGGCGGGCGTCCTGCCGCGAGAGCCCGCACTGGCTGATGAGAATCTCGGCGATCCATGAGCGCCCGCCGCCCTTAAGGCCGACATCGGTGTGATAGACCCAGTGCCCGCCCACCAGACGCACCGGTGGTTCGTAACCCTGAGCGGCAGTCTTCTTCAAGCGCAGGATCTGTTCGTTGGAACGTCGATAGACCTCGTAGACCTTGTCCTGGCGATAGATGAACCACTTGCCATCCTTGCGCCAGACACCGGCATCACGCCCGCTGAGGGGTACGGCTCCGGCTCGGGCCAGCACGGTTTCATAGCCGGCGAACGGCTTGATCACATAGCGTTTGCGCGACACTGAAGGCACTGACTCCAATAATCGGGCCGCCTGCCGGACACGGGTCGCCTTGCGCGCCGTGCGGGACAATGCCGCCACACCAGCGGCTCCCGGCACCACCGAGAGCAGCACGTCCGCCACACAGAGCAGCGCGCTGCCCGCCATCCATACGCCGTCCTCGACTCTGCCGCTCTGCAAGGCGTCGGCCGCAGCCTGGGTATCATCCCAGCCATCCTTGACGCTGAGCAGCACACCCAGACCCGGAATGAACGCCAGGCCGGCCTTGAGGAACATCAGGTAGACCTCGTTGCGCTGGCGCTCGCGCACCATGCCGAGTTCGCGATTGCTGCGGCCGTAAAGGCGCGTCTGCTGATAGTGCAGCCACTCACGGGCGTTGCATTGCTGCTGGCACGGCAACAGATCCAGTGAAGGAACGAAGCCGATGAACCCGGCAAAATTGCGCTGCAGGGCTTGGTTGATGTACTGCTCATGACGTTGCCGATCGACCGTGTCGTCCACCCGAGAGGCCAGCCAGACGACCCGCGAGCTGAACCGCTTGAGACTCTGCATGAGGCGCTCACGAGCTTGTTCGAGGCTATTGGTTTCGATCAGGCAGTCGCCATCCGGCACTTGGGGCAGGTACATCAGCACTTTGCTGCTCGCCGGATGGCGGATCACGCACAGCCCTTGCAGGGTCGTATCGCTGCGCTCGCCACTGAGCGCCTGCCCCGGTTTGAAGATCACCCAATCGGTAAAGATTCCAGCGCGGTTAAGCTCACTGACCGAACGCGCCCGCGCCGCCTGCCGCAACAGGTCGTAACCTGCGTCCGTCAGCAGGTGACGATGGCGGGCGGCGAAGCCGTTGAGGACAAGCTCCAGCTCGAAGGGCTTGAGTTTCATTTCGGCGTTGGCAATCGTTCCGTTGGAGCGCGTCCCGAAAACCTGTTGCAGCAATCGGCGATATTTTTGCGTCACATCCAGAGCGGGAATGATGCCATGCAGATAGGCCCCGTCGATGGCTGACAACCCCGATAATTGCGGCGCTGGCGGGTAGCTGATTCTGGCGAAAGACCACAGCGCCCGGGTTGCCACATCGTCCGGGTCCAGGTTGTAGCAGGCCAGTTGCGCCAGGTTCTGCTTTACCCAGGCCCCGGACGCTTGCCAGAAGCTGAACGGTCGCGGAGTCTCGGGCGCAATATCGATAGCGTGACGTACCTCTTGCGGCAATTCGATCATCAGCTGTGCGGCATCCACGTCCAGCTTGAGGTCCTGCCTGATCCGCTCGGCCAGGCATTGCGCAGCAAAGTCCTCGTAACCAGGCAGCACCTCTTGAAGATGGGTTTCCAGCAGAACGGCGGCACTGCGATACTCCTTGAGCATGTCGACGTACTCGACACGGCTATCGACCGGGGCATTGAGCAGCCACTGCGGAAGTTTCGCCGCCAGTTCGGCGGTGCGTTGCTGCTCGGCGATGCGCTCAACGACCTGTTCACGTACTTCATTGACCGGCACTGACAGATTGTCGGCCGTCTCCCGATACAGCCGGATCAGGGTTTCGTCCCGAGTGTCACTGTCAGAGAAAAAACACTCTCCGGCCTGGGCGGCCTGAAAGGACGCTTCAAGTTGCCTGATTTGCGCCTGTACGCCGTGGCCGACCGGGCGCCCGCTGATAACGCGGGTGAGCAACTGCATCTCACCGCTCATTGCCCGCATTCTTTTGCGCGCCGACACGTGACGCCACAGCGGCGTTTCCAGGCCGCTGCACAGGGTCAGGCGCAGGCGATCCTTGAGCGCTTGCAACGACGCGAACTTATGCAGGCCACCGCCACTGCCGGGAACGTACAACAACGCGGGCTCTTCAAGGCCAGGCGTGCTGGCGGCTTGGGCCGAAGTGACAATCAGAACCCCGCTCAACTCGATGGGCACGTCGTCATCGGCAATGCACAGATCCAGATAGACCGTGTCGGCACTCGGCTCGACGTTCGCAACCATCTCCAGAGCCTGCTTGAGTCGCTGCAAGTCGGCGTCATCCAGTCGTCCTTCACTGAGCTGCAGCTGCGCTTCGGCCAGCAGCCCCTGCTGACGCAGCCTGATCAGCGAAGCCTGGTGCTTGAGCAGGAAGTCGCTTTCCAGCGGCGCGACACGGTCATGAAAAACCTGGGTGATGGCTTGCGCGGCTTCGACGGCAGCCTTGAGTTTGCCATTCCAGAGTTGATAGCTCGCCAGCCGCGTAGCGTGTTCGATCTCCTGCCCGACCCAGGCAAGAATGCGCCGCTCAAGGTCGGTAATGTTCTGTCGCAGCAGGCTTTCGGGAAACGCCGGGGACAGGCTGCCCAAGGTCAGCAGATCGTCGAGGGTGTCGTGTGAGTCTTCCATCAGGTGAAGCTCCATTGATTCAGATCGCTGGAGCTTCCCTAAAGCAGGGCGGGAAATGGCGCTAACTATGTACAACAGTGCTTTTTTAGCGCCCATAAAAAAGCCTGCAGTGTGGGCAGGCAAGCGTCAGCCGTCAGGCCCGGCGCGACGGCTCAGCTGCCGCGATAGGTCGAATAACTGTAGGGCGAGACTAACAGCGGCACATGGTAGTGCTCCTGACCGGCGTCAATCCCGAAGCGCAGCACCACGACGTCAAGGAACGCAGGTTCGAGCAGGTCGACAGCACATGCGCGGTAGTAATCACCGACATGAAAATGCAGTTGATAGACCCCGGAGCAGTACGCCTCACCTTGCAGCAAGGGCGTGTCGCAGCGGCCATCGCTATTGGTCAGGGTGCTGGCAAGCAGCTCAAGCTGCGAGCCTGCGACCCGGTACAGTTCGACAGCAATATTGCTGCCCGGACGACCGTAGGCCGAGTCCAGTACGTGTGTAGTCAATCGTCCCATGGCGTATCGACGCTCCTGTGGCGGTGGAGGATAGTGAAGTCACGCACCTTGAAGGTGCAGGAAAAACCAAAACGATGCACGATTAAGACATTTCGGTGAAAAACTGTACACAATAAATCCCGTAACGCTGGCTGCGTAAAAGTCTGAGCCACCGAGATCACCCTGTTCAAGGGCACACCGAGGAAAGTATTGGAGTTTTTACCGTTAACCTGACCAATCAGGCAAGTTTATTGCATTACCTTAAGCCATGGCGTTTTCGTCAATGGGCTTACGATTCGAAACAAAGATTGTATACAATCAACACCTTGCCCGCCGCCACCTGCCTTGAAGGAAAATTGTAGTGAGCACCGACTACCCACGCGACCTGATCGGTTACGGCAGTAACCCGCCCCATCCGCACTGGCCCGGCAATGCCCGCATTGCGTTGTCGTTCGTGCTCAATTACGAAGAAGGCGGCGAGCGTAATATCCTCCATGGCGACAAGGAATCCGAAGCCTTTCTGTCCGAGATGGTCGCCGCGCAGCCGTTGCAGGGCGCGCGCAACATGAGCATGGAATCGCTCTACGAATACGGCAGCCGCGCCGGCGTCTGGCGCATCCTCAAGCTGTTCAGGGAATTCGACATTCCCCTGACCATCTTCGCCGTGGCCATGGCCGCCCAGCGTCACCCGGACGTGATCCGCGCCATGGTTGCCCAGGGCCACGAGATCTGCAGCCACGGTTATCGCTGGATCGACTATCAGTGCATGGACGAGGCCCAGGAGCGCGCCCATATGCTCGAGGCCATCCGCATCCTCACCGAGATCAGCGGCGAGCGGCCACTGGGTTGGTATACCGGCCGCACCGGGCCCAATACCCGGCGCCTGGTGATGGAAGAAGGCGGCTTTCTCTACGATTGCGACACCTACGACGACGACCTACCCTACTGGGAGCCGAACAACCCCACCGGCAAGCCCCATCTGGTAATCCCTTACACCCTCGACACCAATGACATGCGTTTCACCCAGGTGCAGGGTTTCAATAACGGCGAACAGTTTTTCCAGTACCTCAAGGACGCCTTCGACGTGCTCTACGAAGAAGGCAGCGAAGCGCCGAAGATGCTTTCCATCGGCCTGCATTGCCGCCTGATCGGCCGCCCGGCGCGTCTGGCGGCCCTCAAGCGCTTCATCGAATACGCCAAGAGCCATGAGCACGTATGGTTCGCCCGCCGCGTCGATATCGCCCGGCACTGGCACAGTGAACATCCGTACCAGGCGACCGAGGCAGGGCAATGAGCGGCCTGCCCTCGCCATCGAATCGCGAGGAGTTTGTCCGCGCCCTGGCCGATATCTACGAGCATTCGCCCTGGGTAGCGGCAACCACCTGGGACCGCTACCACGACACTCCGCTGGACACTGTAGAAGCACTGCACGAACGCATGAGCGAGGTGCTGCTCAGCGCTGATCACGCGGCGCAACTGGCCCTGATCAACGCCCACCCGGACCTGGCCGGCAAGGCTGCCGTGCAAGGCCAATTGACTGCCGCCAGCACCGGCGAGCAGGCCGGCGCCGGCATCCACCAGTGCACCCCGGAAGAATTCCAGCGCTTCACCGAACTCAACGCGGCCTACAAGGCAAAATTCGGCTTTCCCTTCATCATGGCGGTCAAGGGCAGCAATCGGCATCAGATCCTCGCCGCCTTTGAAACGCGCGTTCATCATAAAGCCGCCACCGAATTCGCCTGCGCCCTGGCTGAAATCAACAAGATCGCGCTATTTCGCCTGCAAGCCCTGTAGGCTCAGCCGATAGCGTCCCCGTCATCACAAGGCAGACCCAAGAATGAAAGTTTACGCCGCACCGTTCGAAAAGTTCGTCAACCTGGCCGATGCTCGCCTCGGCACCAAAATCCTTTCCGTCACCGACGATTGGTTCGCCGACGCCAACCGCCTGTTCCAGCCTACTCCGGCGGTGTGGAAAGAAGGCGTGTTCGATGACAACGGCAAATGGATGGACGGCTGGGAATCGCGGCGCAAGCGTTTTGAAGGCTTCGACACTGCCGTGATCCGCCTGGGCGTACCCGGCACGATCAAGGGCGTGGACATCGACACTTCGTATTTCACCGGTAACTTCCCGCCTTCGGCTTCCCTTGAAGCCTGCTTCCTGGCCTCGGGCGAACCGGACGAAAACACCCAGTGGGTTGAAGTGCTGCCTGCCGTCGAACTGCAAGGCAACAGCCATCACTACCATGCTATCGACGACAGCCAGGCGTACAGCCACCTGCGTTTCAATATCTACCCTGACGGCGGCGTGGCACGCTTGCGCGTATATGGCGTGCCGTACCGCGACTGGTCGCAGGTCAGCGCCGATGAGCAGATCGACCTGGTCAGCGCCCTCAACGGTGGCCGCTCCCTGGCCTGCTCTGACGAGCACTACGGCAGCATGAGCAACATCCTCAACCCAGGCCGCGGGGTGAACATGGGCGACGGCTGGGAAACCGCACGCCGCCGCACGCCAGGCAATGACTGGGTAATCATCGCCCTGGGCCATGCCGGCGAAGTGGAAAAAGTCATAGTCGACACCCTGCACTTCAAGGGCAACTACCCGGACAGCTGCTCGATCCAGGCGGCGTTCGTCAAAGGCGGTACCGACAGCCAGATCGAAACCCAGAGCCTGTTCTGGCGCGAACTGCTGCCCAGCCAGAAACTGAGCATGCACGCCGAGCATGAGTTCGCACAGCAGATCAAGGCCCTGGGCCCGATCACCCATATCCGCCTGAACGTGTTTCCCGATGGTGGGGTGAGTCGCCTGCGCGTGTTGGGCAAGGTCTCGAAATAAAAGAGCTTTTTCCGTGGGACCGGCTTCAGCCGGGAAGGCAATATGGCAGGCGAGAGAGATGTATCGATCATACCGACGCCTTCCCGGCTAAAGCCGGTCCCACCGTTGTGGTGTATTTACACATTCGATTTCAGAAAACAGAAGACCCCGCATGCGCACATTGATTATCGAGCCATTGACCAAAGAAGCCTTTGCCCCCTTCGGTGATGTCATCGAAACGGACGGCAGCGCCCACTTCATGATCAACAACGGCTCGACCCAGCGCTTCCATCGCTTGGCCGAGGTGCAGACCGCGCAGCCGGACGACAAGGCGATCATCAGTATCTTCCGCGCCGAGGCCCTGGAAATGCCGCTGACCGTACGCATGCTCGAGCGCCATCCCCAGGGCAGCCAGGCTTTTGTGCCGCTGCTCGGCAACCCTTTTCTGGTCGTGGTCGCGCCACTTGGCGATGTACCTGACTCAGAGTTGACCCGCGCCTTCGTCAGCAACGGCAGGCAGGGCGTTAATTACCATCGCGGCGTCTGGCACCACCCGGTGCTGACGATCGAAAAGCGGGATGACTTCCTGGTGGTTGATCGCAGTGGCAGTGGCAATAACTGCGATGAGCATTTCTTCGAAGAGGACCAGATGCTGGTTCTTGATCCCCACTTTTAAAAAGGGCCTGTACACCCGCAAATGGGGGCAGGCGAACGGTAATGACTGTGCAAGCACATCTGATGGAATGGCTGAACCTGAGCGTGCGCTGGGTTCATATGATCGTGGGCGTGGCCTGGATCGGCGCCTCGTTCTATTTCGTCTGGCTGGAGAACAACCTCAACCGGGTCAACCCGCGTGACGGTCTGTCCGGAGACCTCTGGGCAATCCACGGTGGCGGCATCTATCACCTGGAAAAATACAAACTGGCACCGCCAACCATGCCGGAGAACCTGCACTGGTTCAAATGGGAGGCCTACTCCACCTGGCTGTCCGGGGTGGCGCTGCTCTGCGTCGTCTTCTACGCCAACCCTACCCTTTACCTGCTCGCCCCCGGCAGCAGCCTGACCGGCGCCGAAGGCGTGCATATCGGCCTGGGCTCGCTGATCGTCGGCTGGTTCGTCTACAGCTTTCTGTGCGACTCGGCCCTGGGCAAGCGCCCAGCCCTGCTCGGCCTGATCCTGTTCATCCTGCTGGTAGCTGCGGCCTACGGCTACAGCCAGATCTTCAGCGGCCGTGGCGCGTACCTGCATGTGGGCGCGGTGATCGGAACCATCATGGTCGGCAACGTGTTCCGCATCATCATGCCCGCCCAGCGCGCCCTGGTCGCGGCCATCGCCGAAAACCGCACGCCGGACCCGGCACTTCCGGCCAAGGGCCTGCTGCGTTCGCGGCACAACAACTATTTCACCCTGCCAGTGCTTTTCATCATGATCAGCAACCACTTTCCGAGCACCTACGGCAGCCCTTACAACTGGCTGATTCTCGCAGGTATCGCGGTACTGGCGGTGCTGGTACGGCATTACTTCAACACCCGCCACAACAGCCACAAGTTCGCCTGGACCCTGCCCGTGGCCGCCTTGGGCATGCTTTGCCTGGCCTATGTCACCGGCCCGGCGCCACTGCCTTCAGCTACAGCGCCAGGCCCGGCGAAAATCGACTATCAGCCACTGCCGGCCACGGCCATCGGCGGCCATCGGGCTGATGAAGTGAAACCAGCAGCGGCGCCCGAACCGGTAGTCGTAGCCAAGACCCCCGAGGTGGACTTCGAGAAGATCCATCAGGTGATCCAGCAACGCTGCGCCGTCTGCCATTCGGCCAAACCGACCAGCTCGCTGTTCAGCAGCGCCCCGGCCGGAATCATGTTCGACACCCCGCAGCAGATCCAGCTACTGGCGCCACGCATCCAGGCCCAGGCCGTGACCGCGCAGATCATGCCCTTGGGCAACATCACCCAGATGACCCAACAGGAACGGGACATGCTCGGGGCGTGGATCGATGCCGGGGCGAAGATCAATTAACACCTGCCTGGAATAATGAAAACTCTGTGGGACCGGCTTTAGCCGGGAAGACAATAGGGCAGACGATAGAAGTGTATCGATCCTGCCGACGTCTTCCCGGCTAAAGCCGGTCCCACAACAGTATTCGGCGCTTGATATCCCCGCCCCATCTTCTCCCCTTGCGCCCCATCCAGGCGCACTTGAAGCACCCCGGCTCACTCAGTATCCTGCGCGCCCCCTGCCCGCCATGGGTAGAAATCTTCCTGACCGGTCAGACCATTAATAAATCCCGGAAACTTCGGCTGGAATAATCCTGAAAACTGCGAAATCGACTGATTTTTCATCAGCCGAATGCTCTTTCTCGTCTTTTTTCAGGGGATTGGCGCAGCTCTTGCTATCACCTTAAAGCTGACCAATCAGACAGTATTTTTAACCGGGAAAAGACGCCAAAACAGAGCGTTACCCCTCAACGAAAACTTCGACCCAAGGGAGCAAATCGATGAACCGTATTCTTTCCAGCGCGATTCTGGCCACCAGTCTGTTGGCCGCCGGGCCAACCATGGCAGAGGACTTGCTGCAATGGCAGAGCAACAGCCTGACCTACCTGAACGGCAAGGACTTCGCCGTCAATCCGGAAATCCAGCAGACCTTCACCTTCGAACACGCCGACAGCTGGAAGTACGGCGATAACTTCCTGTTCATCGACAAGATCTTCTACAACGGCAAGCGCGACCCTGGTGTCGGCACCAACACCTACTACGGCGAGTTCTCCCCGCGCCTGTCCATGGGCAAGATCTTCGGCCAGAAATTCCAGTTCGGCCCGATTACCGACGTGCTGCTGGCCGCGACCTACGAGTTCGGCGAAGGCGATGTCGAGTCTTATCTGATCGGCCCCGGTTTCGACCTCAATGTCCCCGGTTTCGACTACTTCCAGCTCAACTTCTACAAGCGCTACACCGAAGGCCCGCGTGCCGGTGACAACGCCTGGCAGATCACGCCGGTGTGGTCCTACACCATCCCCGTGGGTAAGTCCGACGTGCTGATCGACGGTTTCATGGACTGGGTGGTGGACAACGACGTCAATTCCCATGGCAGCTACCACTCCAACCTGCACTTCAACCCACAGATCAAATACGATCTGGGCAAAGCGCTGAACTACCCGGAGAAAAAGCTCTACGTCGGCATCGAGTATGATTACTGGAGCAACAAGTACGGCATTGAAAACAGCCGTAACTTCGACACCAATCAAAATACGGCGAGCGTGTTGGTGAAAGTGTTCTTCTAATATTTCCAACCGCACAGTTTCAAGACAAAAATATTACAGAAGCAGGATTTAATACCCTGCCACTGTCAATTACGCGGGCACCCTGTGCCCGCTGTTACAGTTGTGAAAAGCTTTTCACATCCCTTTCACCGGACATTGACTTGCCGCCTCATAAACTCCGGCCCAGAGCGTTAACCCCCCTCTTGCCGGAACTGTTTGACCATGGAAACATTTCTCAGCCGAATCGTATTGAACGGGCGCAGCGGCTTCAGCATCCTGCGGCCTTATCGAAGCATCCTTTTCATCGTATCCGGCCTGATCATCACGGCAGCCTTGAGCGCCTATGCTTTTTCCCCCGCCTCTGCCCCCGACCTCGCCCAACGCAACAATTTTCAGAAAGCCGATATCAACGGCCTCTGGGCACGCGGCGAACTGGTGGTGCTGATGCGCCATGTCGAACGCTGCGATCACTCCACCAATCCCTGCATGGCCGAGCCTGAGGGCATTACCCGCAAAGGCCAGGACATGGCAATCGAGCTGAACAAGTCAATGAAGACCATGGGCCTCGGCAACGCCGATATTTTCAGCAGCCCACTGCTGCGCACCACCCAGACCTCGCATTTTGTCTTCGATCGCACAGTCGCCAATCAGGACTGGCTGATCAATTGCCGCAAGACCATGCTTCAGGACGTCGTGTCACATAAAGTTGATCAACGTAATCTGATCCTGGTCACCCACAGCGAATGTATCGACCAACTGGAAAAGTCCCTGAATATTCCCCGAACCATGATGAATTACGGTGCATCGTTGATCGTTTCCATTGACCCCACCAGCCATAAGCCAAAGATTCTCGGTTTTATGGATGCGCCCGGCTGGAAAACCGTACTGGCGAAAACGCCTTGAATACAATCTGTTTTATCGATGGAGCTTCATGATTTGAACCGGTTTGACGCGCGCTTATATCTGATCAAGTTCGGCACGCCGCTGATATTGGCGTTGCTGGTCTTCGTCGTGTTCGATCTGGCGGGGTTTGATATAACCATCAGTAATTGGCTTTATAACCCCGCCGATCATGCTTTCCCCTTTGAACATAATCGCTTGTTCGAAAATATCACTCACCGTTGGGCACGTATCATTCCCAACTGGGTTGGTGAACTGGCAATCGTCGGTGCGATGCTGTCGCTGATTCCGCTGGTCCTAAAGCCTGAGCGCGCCCCGGCAAGAATCGCCGGGCCGCTGCAATGGCTCACTCGCTACCGTTTGGACTTCTTCTTCGTAGTCGTGGCCTTCGCCATCGCCACCGGCGTGATCCACTACCTGAAAAGCCACACCAGCATCTATTGCCCGGTGGAAACCACCCTGTACGGCGGCGACATGCCGCGTCAGGAATGGTACGAAAACTTCAATCTGCTGCATGAAGCCGGCGCAGGCCGTTGCTGGCCGGGCGGTCATGCGTCCGGCGGTTTCACCCTGGTGGCGCTGTACTTCGTTGCCCTGCGTTATCGTTGGCGCCATGCCAGTATTCTGTTCTGGGCATCGATGATCCTCGGCTGCATTTATGGCACTACGAGAGTCGTACAGGGCTGGCATTTCATGTCCCACACTTTCTGGGCCGGGATCTTTGTCTGGTTGTCGACGTTGCTTACCGCCATGGCCTTCTATGGCCACACCTTGCGCGGGCGTTCGCCTGCAGCCAAAGCCGACAAGCCAGCACTCAGCCCTGCTTGATCACCTCCACCGCCGCCTTGCGCCCACGACGCAAGGCGATCGGTGCCATCTTCTCGCGGTCCAACTCACCTTCCCAGGAAGCCACCACCAAGGCCGCGACGGCGTTGCCGATAATATTGGTCAGTGAGCGGCATTCGGCCATGAAGCGGTCCACCCCCAGAATCAGCACCATCGCGGCCACCGGCACGGTTGGCACCACCGCCAGGCTCGCCGCCAATGCGACAAAACCGGCACCCACCACTGCTCCCGCGCCTTTTGAGGTCAGCATGGCCACGGCCAACAGGGTCAGTTGCTGCTCCAGACTCAGGTCGATATTGGTCGCCTGGGCCAGGAACAGCACCGCCAGAGTCATGTAAATATTGGTGCCGTCCAGATTGAAGGTGTAGCCGGTGGGTACGACGATACCGACCACGCCCTTGGAGCAGCCGAGGCTTTCCAGTTTCTGCATCAGTTGCGGCAGCGCCGACTCCGATGAACTGGTGCCCAGCACGATCATCAGTTCGGATTTGATGTAACCCATCAGGCGGAAAATGCTGAAGCCGGTGTAGCGCGCAATGCTGCCCAGTACACAGGCCACGAACAGGAAAGCCGTCAGGTAGAAAGTGCCGATCAACTTGAGCAAGGGCAGCAGCGACGCCAGGCCGTATTTACCCACGGTAAAGGCAATGGCACCGAAAGCGCCGATGGGTGCGACGCGGCTGATCATGCCGACGATACGGAAGAACACTTCGCTGGCCTGCCCGACTATGGCCACCAGTGGCCGGCCCTTCTCGCCGACCATGACCAGGGCAATGCCGAACATCACCGATACCAGCAGCACCGGCAGGATCTCGCCCTTGGCGAAGGCATCGAAGAAGGTCGCCGGAATGGCGTGCAACAGAAAGCCCGAGACCCCTTCGCCATGGGCCGCATCGCTGACGAAACCGGCAATGGCCTTGGCGTCCAGGGTATTGACGTCGACATTGAAGCCCGCCCCCGGATGCAGCGCATGGGCCGCCAGCAGCCCGAGCACCAGGGCAATCGAGGACACCACTTCGAAATACAGCAGCGCCTTGCCGCCGACCCGGCCGACCTGCTTGACGTCATGCATGCTGGTGATGCCGCTGACCACGGTACAGAAAATGATCGGACCGATGATCATCTTGATCAGCTTGATGAAGCCATCACCCAGCGGTTTGAGATCGATGCCGATGGCCGGCCAGTAGTTTCCGATCAGCACGCCCAGAATAATCGCGACGATTACCTGGAAGTACAAAGTGCCCAGCAGTTTTCCAATTGTCATTTTTATTATCTCGGGTGTGTGGGCTGCAAAAGCAGCGGGCAAAGCGCTGCCGTCGCGCATGATCGGGCTCATGCGCGCGGGCTTTTGTGAAGGCATCAGGTCATAAGGTGGCGGGCTTTCATCAGGTCAGGAACGGCACCACATGGCTCAACAGTTCCTCGGGGACTTCTTCGGCCAGGTAATGGCCACCGGACAGGGCCTGGCCGCGGACATCACTGGCGATCTGCTGCCATTCCTTGAGCGGATCGAAGCAGCGTCCGACGATACCCTGGGCGCCCCAGAGCACCATCAGCGGCATAGGCAGATAACGTTTGGCCGCGATATCGAGGCGGTCGTGCTCAAGGTCGATGCTGGCGGCGGCGCGATAATCCTCGCAGACACCCCGCGCCGCGCCCGGCAGGCTCAGGCAGCGCACGTATTCACTGAACGCCTCGTCGGTGAACGGCGACAGCCCGGCGCTACGGCTGCCCATGACGCTGCGCAGGTATTGCTCGGGATTGCCTTCGATAAGACTTTCCGGCAACGGCGCCGGGCGGATCAGGAAGAACCAGTGCCAGTAGGCCCGGGCAAAGGCTTCGTCGGTCTGGCTGTACATGGCCAGGGTCGGGGCGATGTCCAGCAGGACCATGCGCGTCACTTGTTGCGGGTGATCCAGGGCCAGGCGATGAGCGACGCGGGCGCCACGGTCGTGGGCCAGGACCGAGAAGGTCTCGAAGCCCAGGGAGCGCATCAGTTCCACACCGTCACGGCCCATCTCGCGCTTGGAGTAATTGGCGTGGGCTTCATCGGCCTCAGGCTTGCTGCTGTCGCCGTAACCGCGCAGGTCGGCGGCGACCACGGTGAAATGCTCCGCCAGTTGCGCGGCAACCTTGTGCCAGATCACGTGGGTCTGGGGATGGCCGTGCAACAGCAGCAGGCCCGGCCCCGAGCCGCCCATGCGATAGGCGATATCGACGCCATTGACGTGACGCTGGTCTTTCTGGAATCCGGCGAACATGGAAATGACTCCCTTGGAATTGTCACTACATGCTAGTTCGCTGGGGTTTCCCCACAAGGCGCAAAACGTGGCGGCCCCGTTCATGAAGTGTGTTGTGAATTGGTCTGCCTGAAAGGCAGGAAATTGGCTATCCAATTCATGCCAACCAAAGACTAAGGTAGCGCCATCGAAACTCACTGCCTTACGGAGCACCTCCCCATGAACAAACGTCTCGCCTGGGCCTCTGCCGCACCGCAAGCCTACAAAGCCATGGCTGCACTGGAAGCCGCCCTCGGCCAGACCGGCCTGGAAAACTCGCTGCTGGAACTGGTGCGCCTGCGCGCTTCCCAGCTCAATGGCTGCGCCTACTGCGTGAACATGCACGCCAACGATGCGCGCAAGGCCGGTGAAACCGAAGCACGCCTGCAAACCTTGAGCGTCTGGAAAGAGACCACGTTCTTCACCCCGCGCGAACAAGCCGCCTTGGCCTGGACCGAAAGCATGACCTTGCTAACCCATCACCAACCGCATCAGGCCGAGTACGAAAACCTGCTGGGGCACTTCAGCGAAGCCGAAGTGGTCAACCTGACCCTGGCCATCGCCACCATCAATGCCTGGAACCGTTTCGGCGTCGGCTTCGCCATGTCGCCGACCGCTTGAGTGGATCAGCCGGCTGAATGCCATGCATCAGAACTTTTGCTTGGAACAACCACGCCGATCCGCGCAAGATTGGCGTTCATCTTCCCGCATAAGGTTTTGCAAGCATGACAAGCGGCGTTCTCAAACTGGCAGCGTTTTCCGATGGCGATCAAGGCGGTAATCCGGCGGGTGTCTGGATTGGCGACAGCCTGCCGGAGGCTGCGCAAATGCAACGCATCGCCGCCGAAGTCGGCTTCTCGGAAACCGCGTTCGCCATGCCCGTCGAAGGCGGCTGGCGCGTGCGCTACTTTGCGCCAGAAGCCGAAGTACCGTTCTGCGGCCATGCCACCATCGCCCTCGGCGCGGCACTGGCCGGTCTGCACGGGGATGGCAAATACCAACTGACCTTGAACAACGCGCAGATCAGCGTCGAAGGCTATGCCCAGGGCGAGTTGATCAGCGCCGCCCTGCAATCGCCGCCCACCTTCAGCAAACCGCTCGACCCGCTGGCCCTGGAAAAAGCTCTGGCGCTGTTCGGTTACAGTCATGCCGACCTCGAACCGGCCATCCCGCCCGCGCTGATCAATGGTGGCATTCAGCACCTGGTCATCGCCCTCAACAGTCGGGAAAGACTCAAGGCCATGCACTACGAGCAACAGGCCGGGCAACAGCTGATGAGCGCCGAGAACTGGGGCACCGTGCTGCTGATCTTTGCCGAGAGCCCGCAGCGTTTCCACAGCCGCAACCCCTTTGCCTACGGCGGCGTCTACGAAGACCCGGCCACCGGCGCAGCCACCGCCGCCTTTGCCGGCTACCTGCGTGATCTGGGCTGGCCCCATGGCGGCGTGATCGATATCGTCCAGGGCGAAGACATGGGCAGCCGCTCGCTGCTACGGGCAGAGATCAAGGATGAGCCGGGCAGTTCGATCCGGGTGTCGGGGATGGCGCGCAAGTTGATGTGATGATCAGCTGAATTGGAATGAGATCTGTGGGACCGGCTTTAGCCGGGAAGAGGCCGGTACAGCCGCTGCATTTCCTTGAATTGCAATATGTCTTCCCGGTTAAAGCCGGTCCCACGTGAGCCATTGCCTGGTCCGTCAAGTCTTCAGGATCCGCCCACTCGCCGCAACACCAAGCAGCATCACGGCAACCACCATAAACGCCAGCTCCAGGCTGCTGACATGGGCGACAAAGCCTATCGCCGCCGGGCCCACCAGAATGCCGCCGTAACCCAGGGTGCTGATGGCCGGGACCGCGACATTTTCCGGCATGCTCGTCTGCCGCCCCACGGCGCTGTAACACACCGGCACGATATTCGAGCAACCGGCACCGACCAAGGCATAACCGAGCAGGGTCGCCTCCCAGCTCGGAACCAGCGTACCCAGCGCCAGGCCCGCCGCCGCACATAGCCCGCCGAAAATGATCACCCGATTGGGCCCCAGCCGTTGCACGATCCAGTCGCCGGACAGACGCCCAAGGGTCATGGTCAGAGCAAATACTGCATAGCCCAACCCGGCATACGCCGTCTCGACACCGCGCAAGGACGTGAGGAATACCGCGCTCCAGTCCAGCATCGCGCCCTCGGTGAGGAACACGGTAAAGCACAGCAGACCAATAAACAGCACCACCCCATGAGGAATGGCAAAGGCCGGGCCGTCGCGATCACTGCCATAGGTCAACAGGTGCGGCCAGGCCTTGAGCAAGGCGATCAGCAGACCGGCCGCGACCACCAGCATGGCGATCAATGGCGACGCACCGAGGGCGAGCATCGCACTGACACCCGCCGCGCCCGCGATCCCGCCAAGGCTGAACAGGCCGTGGAAGCCCGACATCATGGTCTTGCCACTGGCCCTTTCGACGATGATCGCCTGGATATTGATCGTGCAATCCAGTGCGCCGAGGCTGGCGCCGAACACAAACAGCGTGGCAATGAACACAGGAAGGCTTGAAACCAACGCCAACAAGGGCAGACACAGACAGATCAACAGGCTGGAAACCGTCAGCACACGACGGCAGCCAAAACGCGCCGCCAGTGCTCCGGCCAGGGGCATGGCAATGATCGAGCCCAGGCCCAGACTCAATAGCAGCAAGCCTAGCGTGCCATCATCCAGACCGACCCGCTCCTTGGCGTAAGGCACCAGCGGTGCCCAGGCAGCAACACCGAAACCGGCAATGAAAAACGCAATCCGCGTGGAAAACTGCTCCGCCCGCCCCGGCAGGACGGGAGCGGAGGTACTGATGGAGGTCATGCCGAATCCTTCGCAAACGCCGGGCGGTTCCATCCGGCAGATGCGCAAGCCTAACATCCTTGATGCAAAGCATGAGCCTTTGTGGGACCGGCTTTAGCCGGGAAGACCTATCCCAATTCGAGGAAATGTAGCGGATGTACTGGCATCTTCCCGGCTAAAGCCGGTCCCACACTTGGCCGATCAGGGATCAGGAGATCCAGGGCGACTTGCGGATGATCTCGACGAAGTTCAGCGGTTTGAAGCCCGGTACGGCATCGACCAGCACATCCGCGTTGACCGTGCCAAACGTAGTATCGGGCTTGTGCTTGAAGCCGTTGGCGAAGGCACACAAGATGCATTCCTTGAAACCGTCACCACGCGGGTGAGCATGCACCACCGCTTCGCGCTGCACGGTGGGGAACGCCGCGTAGTCAATACCCAGCACGTCCATTTCCACACCGGCGGTAACCAGTGCCACGTTCGGCCGCAGATGCTCGGGCACGCCCGGAGTGGTGTGCAGGGCGATGGATAACCACACCTGTTCCATATCCGCATCGGTCAAGCCGAATGGCTTCATGAACTTCACCGCCGCGTTGGCGCTGTCGACTTCGAAGCGGTCCTTCTCACTGCGATGAGCCTCAACCAGGCCCAGGTCATGGAACATCGCACCCACGTAAAGCTGCTCGGCGTCGTACTTGAGACCCTTGCGCTCACCGCTCAGGGCACCCCAGAGAAATACCCGGCGCGAGTGATGGAACAGCAGGTCGTCTTCCTGCTCGCGGATGTACTCGGTGGTAGCCCGGGCCAGGGCGCTGTCAGGGATTTTGATACCGGCGATGGAAGTGCTCATGAAGGCTGTCCTGTAGGAAGTCGCGCCGTCGTGACGCGTCGGATATAGTCTCGGGGCTGGCCCGAAACCGCTCAAGCGGCGCGGTATATCGTTCCCTGCCAAACGTAGGTCGTTTCCTGCCAGCCCTTTTGTGGTGCGCTTCGGATAGACTGGCCCTCATTCAGTCATCCAATAAAAAGATAAACGAGGCCGCTGTGTACAAAGGGATTGTCTTGTCGGTTTCGGCGTCCTGCCTGTTTGCCGTGATGTACTACTACACCTCCTTGCTCAAACCGCTCAGTGGCGAAGAAATCTTCGGCTGGCGCATGCTCCTGACCGCCCCCTGCGCGACCCTGTTCCTGCTGCTCAGCGGTGAATGGCATCTGGTACGCAGCCTGCTCTCGCGCATCCGCCGCGAGCCATTGCTATGGATCGGCCTGCCATTGTGCTCGGCGTTGATGGGCGTGCAACTGTGGCTGTTCATGTGGGCGCCGTTGCACGGGCGCAGCCTGGAGGTGTCCCTCGGTTATTTCCTGCTGCCGTTGAGCATGATTCTTACCGGCCGTGTTGTGTACGGCGAACATCTGTCGCGCCTGCAAAAAATCGCGGCGGCCTGTGCACTGGTCGGGGTCGGCAACGAGCTGCTGCGCCTGGGCAGCTTCTCCTGGGAGACCCTGCTGGTCTGCCTGGGCTACCCGTTCTATTTCATCCTGCGCCGCAGGCTCAAGGTCGATAACCTCGGTGGCCTGTGGTGCGACATGGCCCTGCTGCTGCCCGCCAGCCTGTGGTTCATCGTTCATGGCAACCCCGGCGCGCTGCGCGAATTTCCAGCACTGTACGGCTTGATTCCGCTGCTGGGGCTGATCAGCGCCTCGGCCCTGATCAGCTACATCCTCGCCAGCCGCCTGCTGGCGTTCAGCCTGTTCGGGTTGCTCAGCTATGTGGAGCCGGTGCTGCTGGTGGGGGTCGCGCTGTTACTGGGGGAAAGCATTGGCCGTGATGAATGGATGACTTATCTGCCGATCTGGCTGGCCGTGCTGGTGCTGATGGGTGAAGGCTGCAAACATCTGTTGGCGCAAAGGCGCCGCAGGTGAAGACATAGGAATCATGTGGGACCGGCTTTAGCCGGGAAGACGTCGTTGCTTGCGAAAAAAATGCAGCGAATATACCGGCCCTTTCCCGGCTAAAGCCGATCCCACAACTCGTATTTCAATCATCAATCGGTAAACCGCTCCAGCTGCATCTCCTGCAAACGGCTCAACGTACGGCGAAAGGCGAACGACAGATAACCCTGGGTGTACAGCGCGTCTATGGGCTTTGCCGCTTCAATATAGAGGGGTACGCGGCGGTCGTAACACTCGTCCACCAGGGCAATGAAACGGCGCACGCCATCGTCGTGGGGCGACAGTTGGGGCAATTCGCGGTCCCCGGCCACCACTTGCTCCACAGCATCCTCGGTGCCACGGGCAATCCGCCCTTCGCGCTGGGGCGCGCTCAATGCCGGTACTTCGCCAAGCAGCACCGCCGAGAAACGGTCGCACAGTTCGATGAAATCCATGGCCGCCAAGGGCTGCTCGCACAGGTCGGCATAGCGACACCACAGAACCGTAGGCGTCTGGCGCACCACATTGATCGCCCGGCGCCCCAGCATGACCAGCTCATCAGACGCCGCCTGACCTGCACTCAAACGCTCGAATACACCCGTCAGGGCACTGGCAACACCGGCCTGACTCAGCCAATAGCGCTGATGCAGTTGCCCCGGATGCAGGCGATGATCCTCGCCACCATCAACGCTGAGCACCTGCATATAGCGGTTGATCGCCGCAATGGCCGGAACGAAGCGCTCACGATTGTGGCCGTTGCTATACAACTGCTCGGGCGGCTGGTTGGACGTCGAGACCAGCACCACGCCCTCTTCGAACATGGCCCGCAACAAGCCGCCGAGAATCACCGCATCGCCGATATCGGTGACGAATAACTCATCGAAACACAGCACCCGTACATCCCGCCCCAGCTCTTTAGCCAGCACCTGCAGCGGCTGGGCGATGCCGACCAGATCGAACAGGCGCTTGTGCACCCAACGCATGAAGTGATGAAAGTGCTGGCGCCGGGCTGGCACGCTGAGGCTGTCGAAAAAGCGGTCCATCAGCCAGGTCTTGCCCCGCCCCACCGGCCCCCACAGGTACACGCCCTTGGCCGGAACGCCGTTGCCCTGCAACGCCTGATAGCACGCCTCCAGTTGCTGCGCCGCTTGTAATTGCGCGGCATCAGGCTGAAAGCCACGTTGTGCGACCGCCTGTTCGTAGGCTTGCAGGGGGGATACCGCGCTCATCAACCAATCACCGTCTGTCTGGGCAAGGGGTGCAAGCATATAGCACCAGGCGCCCGCCATCTCCTGTGGGACCGGCTTTAGCCGGGAATGCACTTTTCCCGGCTAAAGCCGGTCCCACAGGGTTACCAATCGAATGGCAGGCAAATTGCTGTAGGATTGCCATCCCCGAAATAGCGACACATGGCGCTGCCATCCTCATCGGCTCCATTCCCCGCCCCAGGTTCAACAGGTAATTCATGACCGCCAAACGCCTATACACCGACGCCCTGGCCGGGCTCACCACCTCTTTCGCTCTTGTCCCCGAATGTATTGCCTTTGCCCTGGTGGCCCATCTCAACCCGCTGATGGGTCTGTACGGCGCATTCATTATCTGCACCCTCACGGCACTGTTCGGTGGACGCCCGGGAATGGTTTCCGGTGCGGCGGGCTCAATGGCGGTGGTGATTGTCGCGCTGGTGGTGCAACACGGCGTGCAATACCTGCTGGCCACGGTGCTGCTGGGCGGAGTGGTGATGATGGCCTTTGGTCTGCTGAGGCTGGGCAAGCTGGTGCGCATGGTGCCGCACTCGGTAATGCTCGGCTTCGTCAACGGCCTGGCCATCGTCATTGCCATGGCTCAGCTGGAGCACTTCAAGTCCGGTGACACCTGGCTCAGCGGCCAGCCGCTGTACCTTATGGCGGGTCTGGTGGTCCTGACCATGGCCATTGTCTACCTGCTGCCGCGCCTGACCCGTAGCGTGCCGCCGGCTCTGGTAGCGATCCTCACCACAGGGCTGCTGGTCTACCTGTTGAAACTACCGACCCATACGCTCGGCGACATGGCCCATATCGCCGGTGGCCTGCCCGCTTTTGCCGTGCCGGATATCCCCTGGAACCTCGATACCCTGCGCATCATCGCACCCTACGCAATCCTCATGGCTCTGGTCGGCCTGCTGGAAACCCTGCTGACCCTCAACCTCACCGACGAAATCACCGAAAGCCGTGGCTACCCGGACCGCGAATGCGTCGCCCTGGGCGCGGCCAATATCGCCTCGGGCCTGTTCGGCGGCATGGGCGGCTGCGCCATGATCGGGCAGACCGCCGTCAACCTGGGCTCGGGCGGGCGCGGCCGGTTGTCGGGCGTCGTCGCGGGCGTGGCAATCCTGTTGTTCATATTGTTTCTCTCGCCGATGATCGAGAGCATCCCCCTCGCTGCCCTGGTCGGGGTGATGTTCGTGGTGTCACAGCAGACCTTTGCCTGGGCCTCGTTGCGTGTGATCAACAAAGTGCCGCTCAACGACGTACTGGTGATCATTGCCGTGACCGTCATCACGGTCCTGACCGACCTGGCCACGGCAGTGTTCTACGGCATCATCATCGCCGCCCTGAATTTCGCCTGGCAGCACGCGCGACAGCTGTACTCGGACAGCCATGTGGAAAACGGCGAGAAGCTGTATCACGTCCACGGCACGCTGTTTTTCGCCTCGACCACCGCCTTCCTCAATCAGTTTGACCCGGCCAACGACCCGGACCACGTCACCCTGGATTGCAGCCACCTGGCCTTCGTCGACTACTCCGCAATCGCCGCCCTGAATACTCTGCGCGAGCGCTACGCCAAGGCGGGCAAGCACGTGCGGATCATTCACCTGTCCGAGCGCTGCAAGAAGCTGCTCAAACGCGCCCGGGCCCATCACGAATAATCAGTCAGCCGCCAGCAAGTCCCGGGTCGCCAGCACCGTTGCATATTCGCCATGCAGGTTGCCCAGGGACATGCCATGCACCTCTTCAGCCGTACGCGGCGTGCCAAAAAAGTCCACGCCGTCGAAGGTGTAACAGGCGTCATGGGGCACGATCACCTCGAAGCCCAGATTGCCGCCACTGCGCGCCGTGGACTCCACCGAGTTATTGGTGATCACGCCGACGATCACCACCTGAGTGATCGCGTCATCGCGCAGCCATTGCTCCAAAACACTGGCACTGAACGCATCCGGCACCTGCTTGCGCAACTCCCGCTCGCCCGGCAACGGCAAAAATGCCGGTTGATATTCCACGCCGGACTGCTGGGGCCAGAACACTGAATCCGGCGAACGGGAAAAATGCCGCACATGAATCACCGGCCGCCCGGCCTGGCGCCATGCCTGCAACAGCGCCAGCATCTGGCTCTCTGCATCCGGATTGTTGCGCCGCCCCAACTTGGGGTAGTTCATGCCTTGTTGCATGTCGATGATGATCAGGGTGGTATTGGAGTGCAGGTGCATGGGAGTGTCCCGAAGAGGTAAATGGTCAAATCGCACTGAATCGCTGAGCCAAACCCTGCTCGGCGAACTGCTCGATGATGAAGTCGACGAAGGCCCGGCTCTTGCCGGGCAGCAGTTTGTGCTCGCGGTAATAAAGCGAAATATTGCCATCATCGACATACCAGTCCGGCAACACCCGTTGCAGGGCGCCGCTTTTCAGGTAAGGCAAGGCGAACGGCATGCTCACCAGGGCGACGCCCAGGCCCTGTTCGGCGGCAGAGCAGGCGGCCTCGGAATCGCTCATGGTCATGCGTTGTTTCAGGCTCAGCGGGCTTTGCGTCTGTTGGCGACTGGTCAGCGGCCAATTGCGCACACGGCCAGTCTGGGGCGAACGGATCAGAATGCCATCGTGCCCGAACAAATCGTCCGGATGGCTGATCGGCGCATGACTGGCCAGGTAGCCGGTGGACGCCACCAACACCCGATGCGCCACCGCCAGCTTGCGCGCCACTACGCCTTGAGGCAGCTCGAAACCGCCGCCAATGGCCGCGTCGAACCCTTGGGCAATCAAATCCACCTGACGGTTATCAAAATGCCAGTCCGGACTGATCGCCGGATAGCGCCGCAGGAACTCACCCAATAGCGGCAGAACATACAGCCGCCCGAATATCGTGCCCATGCTGACCTTGAGCGTGCCTGCGGGCTGACCCTGGGCGCTGGCGATATTGGCCACGGCATTCTGGATGGTATGGAAGCTGGTACCGACCTCGGCAAGAAATCTTTGCCCCGCTTCAGTCAAGGTCAGGCTGCGGGTACTACGCTGGAACAGCCGCACGCCAAGTCCGGCCTCCAGGCGGGCGACACTCTTGCCCACCGCTGCGGGCGTCAGGCTCAAACGCCGCGCAGCCTCGGCAAAACTGCCCACCTCGGCACTGCAGACAAAGCACTCAATGCTGTTGAAGTGTTCCATGAGGTCGCCATTCGATACTTTTGGTTTACACAGACTATCTCAATTACCGGCTACTCAGGGGTTAATCAGAGTTCGATACTGGCCCCCATCAACTCACTCCCCACTACTGGAGAACACCATGACTTACGCACAAAACCTCACCGGCAAAACCGCACTGGTCCAGGGCGGCTCACGCGGCATCGGCGCCGCCATCGTCAAGCGCCTGGCCGCAGAAGGCGCAGCAGTCGCCTTTACCTACGTCAGCTCCGAAGCCAAGGCCAAGGAACTGCAGGACAGCATCACCGCTGCAGGCGGCAAGGCTCTGGCCATCCACGCCGACAGCGCCGATGAAAAAGCCATCCGCGCAGCGGTCACCAGCACCGTGCAAGCCTTTGGCGGCCTGGACATTCTGGTCAACAACGCTGGCGTACTGGCCGTCGGCCCGCTGGAAGACTTCAGCATGGAAGACTTCGACCGCACCCTGAACATCAACGTGCGCAGCGTCTTCATCGCCACCCAGGCCGCCGCCCAACACATGAAAGAAGGCGGCCGCGTCATCAACATCGGCAGCACCAACGCCGACCGCATGCCCTTCGCCGGTGGCGGCGTCTACGCCATGAGCAAATCGGCCCTTGTCGGCCTGACCAAAGGCCTGGCCCGCGACCTCGGCCCGCGCGGCATCACCATCAACAACGTTCAGCCCGGCCCGGTCGACACCGACATGAACCCGGCCAGCGGCGACTTCGCCGACTCGCTGATCCCGCTGATGGCCGTCGGTCGCTACGGCCACGTTGAAGAAGTCGCCAGCTTCGTCAGCTACCTGGCAGGCCCGGAAGCCGGTTACATCACCGGTGCGAGCCTGACCATCGACGGCGGCTTCGGCGCCTGATCCAAGGCAACCCCAGGCGTCCGGCAAGGCTTTTAGCCACTGCCGGACGCTTTTCTGCTTAACCGCATGAAAATTCTGAAAAAAAGTTTTGCGTTCGGGAAAGGTTTCAACTACATTAGCGCGCCTCGACACAGCAAGCCTGTGATGAGATACGGTGAAGTGTCCGAGTGGCTTAAGGAGCACGCCTGGAAAGTGTGTATACAAGAAATTGTATCGAGAGTTCGAATCTCTCCTTCACCGCCAAATTGAAACAACACAAAGCCCCTGAGATTCCTGGCGAACTCAGGGGCTTTGTGGTTTCTGGCGTTTGGAAAAAACTCCTTCTTATCGCGTGCATACTGCCAGACTCATTCAGTCGAGCGATGCAAATGCACCATCCATCGTCAGTTCGTGAATTTCTCTGAACCCTTCGCAAGCACGCCTACACTAAACCTGTAACCCTGCGGAGGTGACACATGAGAACTGAGTATTACTGGATAATGTTGGCTGTAGTCGTGGTGCTTGCTGATCTGTTTGCTGTTTTCAGTATTAGGCGCAGCGCCGCCAATGCTGAGAGCAAGGCATTTTGGCAGGTGATCATCATCTGGGTGCCAGTGTTGGGCGTGATGCTCTGGGCGATCATGGGGCCCAAGAACATCCCACACTCTCATCCGACTCACAGCGAACATCACTCCTGAGTCAGACAGAGGCTTTGTAGGAGCTGCCGAAGGCTGCGAACGGATCGCAGCCTTCGGCAGCTCCTCCCTTTCATGCACCGCAAGCGCTGCAACAGGCTTGCGGTTTTGTCGTGTTGCGGTTTTTATCCTGTCTGCTCCCGCAAATTCTCGGCAAAAAAAAGGCGCAAACATCTTCTGTTTGCGCCGCGCCGATAATGCTTACCCGCCGGTCAACTTTGCGCCAGTGCTGGCGAGGACTTGCGATTCTGCAGCGTGGCGCCAATCACCAACGCCACGAGAATGCTCAGCAACACCAGGGACGAGCCGACCGTGCCGAAGTCCAGGCCACCTTTATCATGAGATTTGGTCAGCACATCGCCCAGGGTCGCGCCGAAAGGCCGGGTCAGGACGAAGGCGATCCAGAACAGCATCACCGATGACAGTTTGGTCGTGTAATGCAGCACGATGACTACCGCGATAGCCGAGCCGATCAGCAGCGCGCCGCCCATGAAGCCCAGCCCGGAATCGTCAGCCAGGAAGTCGCCCAGCGCGGTGCCCAGGGTGTTGGAGAACAGGATTGCGAACCAGTAGAACAACTCGGCCTTGCGCGAAGCGATATGGTTCACCGAGAGTGATTTCTCACTCATGTACCAGACCGTGAAAATCCCCAGCAGAATCGCGATCAGAATCGCCGAGCCTGTCGCATAACCCAGCTCCAGAGTGCGGTCCATAAAGTCCGACATGGTCGTGCCCGCCGTACTGGTGGACAGAATCACAATCCAATACAGCATCGGGTGGTAGCGCTTGGAGGCCAGTTGCGTCAGCAGAGTGATAACAAAGACGCTGATCAGAATCAGCGAACTCATGGCATAGCCGACATCCAGGGTCATGGACAGCAGATCGCCAGCCGTTTCGCCCAGAGTCGTGGCACAGATTTTCATGATCCAGAACGCAAGCGTGATCTGCGGAAGTTTATTCATTGCACACACCGGGTAGGTAAGACGGAATTGTTCTATTCGGTCGGCATGCCGCCGACGATGGCCCATGATCCCGATGTGGCTGTTAAAAATAAGTTGTAACAAAATGAAAAGAACATGAAACAGTTGTCCGCTCTATTGACACAGGCTTGATAGCATCTGGCCTTTAATCCAAGCAGGACTCCGCAATTGAAGCGCCTGGTTTTTGCCCTCGCCCTCCCCCTTGCCAGCACGCTGACCTGGGCGCAGGAACCGTCCGGACAGGAAGAATCTGCCGCAAACGCCTTCAAGGCTTTCTGGGCATCAACGGACTGCGCGCAAATGCGCAAGCTCAGCGACTGGCCCCAGCTCGTCGCGAACATGCACAGCAACGATAAGGAACTGTGCGAAAGCCTCGTCAGCCTGCATCAGTTCGTCCAACAGGTGGATGTGACTGGCGTGCAACTGCTACCCGGTGATAAAGCGCGGGTGAGCGCCAATATCAGCCTGCTCACCGGCACGAGCATGAAACAGCAAGACACCTTTACCCTGGTCAACGGCAAATGGATGCTCTCGGCACAATAAATCGCACCTAAAAAAAGCCCTGAACAGTTCAGGGCTTTTTCTTTACCGATAGTGCCTGCGCCCTACTTCAGCACTCCGGCCTGAGGCACGATCTGCACCGGCGCGCGCGAACGACGCGCCAGGGCGTTGCCCATGCGGATCGCCGGCAACTCGATGTACTTATAGGTCAGTGCCGACATCCCGATCGTCCCCAATAGCGCAACGGCCATATAAGCGCCGGTGTACCAGTGTTGAATCCACTCGATATGACAGTTCTGGATCACCCAGACCATGCTGTACATCACCACCGGGTGGAACAGGTATAGCGAATAACTGATCGCCCCCAGCCACGCCAGCCAGGCCCAATTCAACTTGCACACCGTGGCCAGAGCCAGAAAGGTCACGATACCGATGGCATAAGGGATAAAGAAGTGAATGACTTTGATATCCGGATCGACTTTCACCATGTAATAAGTGACCGCCACCCCGGCAAACATCGCCCACAGGCCGACGAATCCAAATACTGACAGTTTCGCCAGTACCGGCAGCGCCTGGCCGTCATACCACATGCGAAATAATGCGCCCCAGAACATGATGCTCAAGTGCAGCGATAACATCGTCAGCACCGGATCCGGCGTGTAGGGCAATGGATGGCCCACAAACGCCACCAATAGCGGCAACAACGTAAAGGTGCTGAAGGCAAAGATCAGCCCGATCAATACCGTTGGCGAGCGCAATACACCTTGGACGAACAGCACCACGCACAAGACGTAAAACGCCAGCTCGGTCTGCAGGGTCCAGTACTGGCCCTGTACCGAAGGATGGCCCATGGCCTCCTGCAGCATGGTCAGGTTCCACAGGATCGACGACAGGGAAATGTCCTTGCCCCAGATATACCAAAAGGTAATCAGGCCGAAAGGAATGGAGAACCAGTAGACCGGATACAAGCGAAACAGGCGCTTGATCAGGAATTCACGGCAGGATTCACGCCGCTCGCCTCGCAGGCTGGACGGAATCACAAAACCGCTGACGGCGAAGAAAATCACCACGCCAATGCGGCCGACATCAATCAGCGCGGCAAAGTCATGAAGCCGGTCTTGAATAGACGGCGTAGCGATCAGCACAAACTGCTCGCTGGTGTGCATCCAGATCACCAACAGAGCGGCAATCGCCCGCAGGCTATCTATATGGGAAAAGCGCGTACTGCTCATAACATCATTCCTTGATCGTCCTGCCCGTCACCAACCCCGGTAACGTCCTGCATATCAACGGCGCTAACCGCTACAACGAGGCGAGACATGTCTTATCCATTGCCGCCCATCAGGGAACGGCGCTTTATTATTTTTCTACGGGTTCTCACGGAAAAACCCGACAGCCTGTCGCCATGCCCAAACGCAAAAAAAGCCCGGCGGCTTTTCCTACGCTACGGATGGCAGATTCAGCGCATTAAAGGGCAAATACGCTGACGCATTTGGCGTTTTCGCCATCCGTTCAGCTACTGTTCAGATACGGTATCAGAATCGATACATTACGATAGCACTTTGTATATGAAGCGCCATTACACTGCGTGCCCTCCCCTTCGCCCAAAGATCCGCCCTCATGATTGAAGAGTTCGAAGTTCCCAGCCCTCACGAGCGCCACGTGGAACACGTTACCGAGCACGCCCACCGTCACGGCGACAGCTTCGCCAGCAAAATCGCGGTCATGACGGCCATCATGGCCACCCTCGGCGCCCTGCTCAGCTATCAGGCGGGCTCCAGCGAAAGCGAAGCGGCCATCGACAAGAACAACGCGGCGATCAAGAAAACCGAAGCGTCGAACCAGTGGAATTACTACCAGGCCAAATCCAGCCGGCAAAACCTGTCGGAACTGGCCATGCAGATCCCAGGCGTAGACACCAAGCACTACGCCGCCGAAGCACAGCGCTATAAGGCCGAGAAGGAAGAGGTCAAGAAAAAGGCCGACGAACTCGAAGCCCAGGCCAGCGAATGGGACGAGAAATCGGAGAAGGCCCTGCACCAGCACCACCGCTGGGCCCAGGCCATGATGGCGATCCAGATTGCCATCTCAATGGCCGCCATCACGTTGCTGACGCGCAAGGAATGGCTGAAAAACCTGGCCTACACGGCGGCCGGTGGCAGTGTGGTGTTGGGTCTGTTGGCGTGGTTGCATATATAGAGGCGCGGCCCACCCCTACCCTGTGGGACCGGCTTTAGCCGGGAAAGCGCCCTCTCGGCTCACTCCGGCCCCACAGAATCACCGACGCCCCGGCGTTAGCAGGACCCGACGTGATGCAGCGATAAATCCAGCTCGGCCTTCATCGCACCGAGCATATGCACCACGGCAAAGGGCAGATCACGCTCATCGCCCGCCCGCGCTTCGCCGCTTTCATAGGCGACGGCGGTGGTGCAACGCAGCATGTCGGAGATCGTGAGCAGGGATTTTTCGAGGGCAGCCAAGGATTCGGCTGAAGGTATTTTGTTCATATATCCAGTTCCAGATGAGGCCACCTTTTGCTCGCTGCTAAACGAGCAAGGTGACGGCTTTAACGCGGGTTAGCAGACCGGTCGGAACTAGATTCCGGCGCACCCGTAGGTGCCCCACGCAAAGCCGCCATAACGACACTTGCGCTTCTAGAAACCGATTCAGGCTGCTAAACCCGATCACTGAGATTCAGCGACCGGCGCACCCTAGAGCCCGAAAACACCTCACGCAAGAGGGTCGGGATTGTCTCGGAAACTTCACTCAAGAGAAACAGAAAAGCCCCACCAAAACGGCCCATTTCGTCAGCAAAAATAACAGTCGCCGGCTCACCCCCGACAAACGGCGTACTCATGTGGGACCGGCTTTAGCCGGGAATACGCCTTCCCGGCTAAAGCCGGTCCCACAGGTATTGCGCAAGCCCATCGCTACTGTCTACCCCTGACCCCGTCATACGCCGCCTCACACGCCAATCCCGCTATTCGGGCGCTGTCATACGCCTTTGCCAACTCGCCCGCTCGCTGGTCAGCCCGCTGGAACAGTTCGGAGAGCACCATGGCGGCGCGGGTGGCTGACGTGCCTCGCTCGGCAACTGCGGCACCACCGGCGGCGCAACTTGCGCGGCCGGCCAGGTCTCGGGCCGCGTCGTGCAGGCGCTGACCAGCAGCATCGGCAACCACAGCATCAGCGCCCGCCTGAATAATCTGAATTCGTGCATCATTCCCCGCCTCATTCACCGCACCCTGACGGCGCTGTTCCTCAGCCCGATTAACATTGCTCGCAGCCGCCAACACCTTGGCCTCAAGCACCTGCTGATCCGCCCACCGGCCCTGCCAGTCCTTCGCCGTATCACCAGCACCGAGCTGATAAGCCGCGACCAACAAGCCCAACAGCA
The DNA here is from genome assembly GCF_056933585.1 of Pseudomonas sp. JL23. Taxonomy (NCBI): domain Bacteria; kingdom Pseudomonadati; phylum Pseudomonadota; class Gammaproteobacteria; order Pseudomonadales; family Pseudomonadaceae; genus Pseudomonas; species Pseudomonas sp. JL23. The sequence continues at coordinate 4,904,141 of NZ_CM167795.1, forward strand.
ACACAACCAACGCGCCCCACTTCAACGCCACGCCGCTCACAACAACGCCCGGCGCACGCCTTCATCAAGGGTCGCCGCGCTGTAAGGCACCCGACCGTTTTCATGCTGAATAATCGCCTGTACCAGGCAACTCAACATGTCCGGATTACCCAGATCCAGTTGCGTAACCGGCTTACCCGTACGCAACAAAATCCGTTGTTCAACCGCAGCGATATAAGCCTGCGTATCGTTCTCTGACGCAGGCGCCCAACGCTGGATAATGTCGCTGACCGTATAAAGCGCGTATCTGGCCTGATAAGTGCGCAGCAGTTTACCCAGCGCACGAATACCGTTTTCCGGCGTATCGAAACAGGCAAAGCGCGACTCCACGGCCGGATCAAACGGCAACTGGCCCTGCCATTGATTGGTCTTGTTGTAATCGATATTGCCGGGGTTGTTATTGCGGATACCGCGAGAGGTGATTGCCATGATGAGTTTCCTCGAGACAAAAAAAAGCCCGCGCATTAAAAATGCGCGGGCAGAAAGGGGGCCGCTCCCCCCCAATCGGTCACAGGCTCGATCAGTTGGCCGAACGCGATACCTCGCACCAGTAGGTACCGTTATGGACCAACTTCAGCACATCGTCCGGCGTGGCGACAAAGTCACCGTTCAAATGCATGCTGGAGCCGTCATAGACGGTCAGGCTCGATTGGAAGATGAGGGTGACTTCACGACCGGCCCAGTCGTTGTACAGATTGCCGAAACCGGTAGTGCCGGTGACGGTGAACACATCGCCATTCATAGGAAGTACAAGCGGATCGGTGGATGGAATTTGATCCACCAGCCAGCCACGGTTGGGTGCAGCGTTATCGAACTTATTGTTGTGCTCGTAAATTTTTCCGCCGGCACTGGCCAGCAAGTTATTGGTATTCAAACCGGAGAAGCTACAGCCTTCGACCGTTGCGATGGAGCCAGAAGCGTTAACCGAGACACCATAAGCCGCAGCGGTAGGGGATGAACCACTCACCTCGCAAGCCGTCAATCGCACGGTTCCCGTCTCAACGCGCCAGCCGTAACCGCTATTATCGACAGCTCGACAGTTCGTGAAGTGAATATTATCGGTTGCGAGTGGCGTACACCAGAAACCGTGGTTATTGGAGTAGGAAGAACAGCCAATGAACGTGGTATGAGCAGCCCCTCCTTCGAGTACGAAACCAATGCTATTGGGATTCATGCGGGTATTGTCGGCGTGACAGTTTACGAACGTAGCCGTACCAATACTGTCCCCAAGATTGATCCCACGCAAATAACCATAACTAAAAACATTAGTAATCTCAGCAATATCGTTACGTGCCCCCAAGTAAAGTGCAATACCGCCTCGATTGTGTGCTGCGCCTTCCATACCAGCGCCAATAGTATGGAATGGCCACATATGAACATTACTGATACGAATCACATCGTAAATAGTACCGTAGCGGATACCGTTTTTGTTGTCACCAGATACATAGTCAATAACCGATCGTGGAGCATAGTCCAAATCAATCGCTGTATCAAATCCCAGTATCTGTAAGTTACGGAGGCCAATGCCATCCATTTCATTACCGTCAACACCGTGACCAACAATCGCAGTGCCTTTAAATAGTGACGTATCTGGTTCTCCTTTTGTCGTCCCCTTGCGTATCACCGACAGGTTTTCCAACTGAGAACCCGCACTCAGGGTGATCGAGAAGTCTTTGTTCACGATCAGCGTGCTCGCCAGGCTGTGGGCCTGTTGAGAGTTCTGCCAAGGCAAAATGCCAAAAGGGCTAAACGTACCCAGCAAGCGGCAGTTTTCAGGGACGGTCAACTGGGTATCGAGCAGGTAACGGTTACGTAGTACTACCTCGCCGCCGCCCACGCCCAGGCTATTTAGTGCAGTCTGAATTGCTGCAGTGTCATCAGTGACGCCGTCACCAATTGCACCGAAATCTTCTGCATATACAGTCATGATTTTTACCTTTAAGTCAAATGATTTGGTTTTGCAGCGCTAGCTGCATTCATTTCGCTCAAAGGCGATAGCTCAAGGCTCGAGGCCTTCACATGATTCAACGTCCCGCATCGGGAACATTTGATCTGGAGCTCTGCTACTCCACCCAGACGGGCAAGAAGTCTTTTGCATTTCCCACATCTGCAATCTTTCAACATGACAGGTACCTTATTATCTGCCGGCTCGGCGCTGGATAATCAGGAAGCGTCAACTTTGCGACTGATCAGGCGAATAATCAGTTCACGAATAGCCGTGACCCCGATAAAGCCAATCGCGCCGCCGGCGCCAATGGATAAGTTGGACGGCCAGGCCATCCATTCGATGATGCTGCTGGCCGACAAGCTGAGGCCGCCACAGATCAAGGCTTCTAGAACAATGCGCAACGTACTGGTTTCCTTGGCGTCATAAAGAACGCGCAGGATAGAAATGATCACGGCCATAATTGCGCCTTGCCATGAAGAATGTGTGAGGGCCAGCCAGATGCCAGCCCAGAATGACGGATCGTTATCCGGCGTCATGGTGGCTCTCGCTAAATGAGGTGGAAGGATTGTTAAGTTAGTTGGGTACAAGAGGATTAAACTGACTGTTGCTGTGTCACTCACAAAAACAACAGCATGGAGAAAATCTACGTCATGGCGACACGCCTGTAAATACATATTTATAGTTTTTTTTAAATTTTTAAATATAAAAAACAACGACCACGCAATAACCCGGAATTAACCGGGTTATTTGTTAAAACAATACGACTCAGACAACTAGCTAGAGCACTTCACAACCGTCAGGCGACCTCTTCACTCAATAAGCCTTCTGATTCGAATACGTCCTGGGACCTGAGCAGCGCCTGATTCACTCGCGCCTCCAGGTCACGACGAATACCTGCAGCCCAGCGTTGCCGTGTACGTTCGGAGCGAACCTCGTCATCCCAGTTGGACATGTCGTACCAGGCCGCAGGCAATACCGCAGTGGAACGCTTGCCGTGGGCCGCGCCCTTGACCAGGGGAAAGCCCCAGGTGACTACACAGCGTTCGCGGAACAACGAGGGCGCCGGGGTATTGATCAGGGGAGTGAGCAGTCGAAGCGCCGCGATCTTTTGCGTCAGGTGGGTGGAGAATTTTCCGACCAGGGCGCTCCACTGCTCTTCGGACAAGGAAGAATGCAATCGTGCATGGAGCCAGCAGTCATAGATTTTCATCTCGGCCTTGCTCAGGCCATTGCCGCGCCGGGTGACCTCCCCCGGCGTAACCTGGGTCTGCCAGGACTGGCTCTTGATATCGCTCATGGTGTCGGCGGCCAGGACCCGGACGACGGCGGCTAAAACGTTTCGATAAATCATCACGCTGTGCTCCTGTTCAATGGAAAGCAGCCTCGAAATCGTCTGAATCGCAGCCCTTCGATAACGGGCCTCGCGGTGGATTTCTCGCTGGCGAAAGCAACGATATATGCATCAACGCATAAAATCAAATGCAAAATAGCATTTGCAATATGCACAAACGCGAATCAATATGCACGCCATGCACAATCGCACCGTATCGACTGTTTTAAGAGAGCTGCTGGCCCGGGACGGAATTTCCCCCACGGAACTCCATCGCCGCACCGAAGTGCCTCAATCCACTCTGTCCCGGATCCTCAACGATAAAATCGCCGATCCGGCAGACAAGCACATCTCGAAAATTGCCGAGTATTTCCGCGTGACCACCGATCAACTACGCGGGCGTGTACCCCTGGCGGCGGTGACTTCACGCGCCAATGCCGCGCATACCGAGTTGCAGGACATCAGCATCTGGGATGACCAGACGCCTCTGGACGACGATGAAGTGTCGGTCCCTTTTCTTCGCGAGGTTGAATTGGCGGCAGGATCAGGAAGATTCGTGATCGAGGAGAGCTCCAATGCATCGCTGCGCTTTGGCAAGCGCAGCCTGCGCCATAACGGCGTGCAGTTCGATCAGGCCAAATGCGTCACCGTGCGTGGCAACAGCATGTTGCCGGTACTGCGCGACGGCGCCACGGTGGGGGTCAATATCGGGAAGTCGGCCATTGGCGATATCGTCGATGGCGATCTCTATGCCATCAACCATAACGGTCAGCTGCGGGTGAAGCAGGTCTATCGCCTGCCGTCTGGCATTCGTTTTCGCAGCTTCAACCGTGACGAGCATCCGGACGAGGACTACACCTTTCAGCAGGTTCAGGAAGAACAGATAGCCATTCTTGGTCATGTGTTCTGGTGGGGGATGTTTGCCCGATAAGGGGGCAAATGCTAGCCTTGCGCCACTAACAAGGAGTGTTGAGCGATGAAACGGATATCGTTTGCTTTGGCGGCTGCGGCAACCGTCATTTGCACGCAGGCACATAGCGAAATTTTTAAATGCACGACGCCTGAAGGCAAGATCATCTATTCCTCGACCGCCTGTCCGGATGGTGTCGGCGATGTCGCCCTGCAACGACGCGGTCCGCCGCTCCTGGCGCGCGATGGTGAGCCTGCGGATCATGTCCTGATCATCAATAACAACGCCACGCGGATCCTTCAAATCCCTCTCGGCGCCAGAACCACCCTGGTTGAGTCGGACCTGTACAAAAGCAATCAGGCCATGCGCCCGCCGCCGCCGAAAGTACCGTCAAACTGCCTGGAAGCACGCTACGAGGCCGAATGCTTCGACCCTTCTGGCGGCCAGTCCACCGCCAAAGAAGCCAGTCGGATCAAGATCACTTACGGCAACTTCGAGGGCGGCAAGGTCATCGTTCATCCCTGATCGACTGCCTCAACCCACCCGCACTTCACTGATCTGAATATCCGGCGTCAGGTCGGTGTAGTTGATGATATCGGCCTGGATCACTGCCGAATGCGGGCCGATCGCATCCTGAAAAGCCTGCACCGACTCGCAATAGATATGGCACGCAGCCTCAAACATTGGCGCCGAGCCGGGAATGCCGCCGCCAATGCCCTTGTCCACCGCATACTGCTTGCAGGCGTCGCCCATCAGCGACTGCACCAGCGGCATATGCTTGTCGCGGTAGTAGTCGTGATCGAACCGGGCGCCTTCCTGGAACGGATACATCACACTGACTTTAATCACCTGAACGCCCTCGTCGTCGGAAAAAGGAAACCGTAAAAAACCCAGCCGACTCTACACCTATGCTGGTAGCCGTCTACGCTATCGCGCACAATCCCACGCCGCCTAATTTCACCCAACGCAGGAGTACCGCCATGGACGCACTGGAATGGAATGACGCCGCACTGGCGAAATACCTCGCGAGCAACACCACGTTGCAGGACGAGATCAAGGACCTGAGCGCCCACGAGCAGAAGCAGCAGACGCAGTGGGCCTTCGAGGATGAAGCCGAGGCACTGGGGATCGAGACCTGGGAGTTTGCCCTGCAATGGATAGCTGAAACCCCCGAACAGCTCAAAGAGATGCGCCTGGAAGCCCACCGTCAGGTGGCCGAGGCGCTGGGTATGGAATGGGCCGAGTATTGCGCGGTGAATGCGATTCAGGAGTGAGATTTGCGATCAAGCCCCTTTCGGGGGCGACGCATGGATGGGAGCGGATTTATCCGCGAAGAGGTCGGTACATTCGATGGATCGTCATCGATTGAAATACCGTCTTCGCGGATGAATCCGCTCCCACCTGATCACCGGGTGTCCTTGGGTGAACAGTTACTTCAGATCAAACCGATCCAGATTCATCACCTTCACCCACGCCTTGACGAAGTCCGTGACGAACTTGTCCCGGGCATCCGCACTGCCATAGACCTCGGCAATCGCCCGCAACTGCGCATGTGAACCGAATACCAGGTCGACACGGGTGCCGGTCCACTTGGTAGCACCGGTTTTGCGATCACGACCGTCGAAAGTGTCGTTGAAGCCTGGACGCCACTCGGTGTTCATATCCAACAGGTTGATGAAGAAGTCATTGGTCAGGGCTTCCGGCTGCTGAGTGAACACGCCGTGGGCGCTGTCACCGACATTGGCTTTCAGCACCCGCAGGCCGCCGAGCAGTACGCTCATTTCCGGGGCAGTCAGGGTCAGCAGTTGCGCCTTGTCGACCAACAGCGCTTCGGCAGAAACCGTGTATTGGCCCTTGAGATAGTTGCGAAAGCCATCGGCGATGGGCTCAAGGAAACCGAACGACTCGACATCCGTCTGCTCCTGAGAAGCGTCCATGCGCCCCGGCGTGAACGGCACATCCAGTTGATAACCGGCCTTGCTCGCCGCCAGCTCGACCCCGGCGCTGCCCGCCAGCACGATCAGGTCGGCCAGGGAGATTTTCTTGCCGCTTGCATTGAACTCACGCTGAATGCCTTCGAGGGTACTGAGCACGCGAGCCAGTTGTTCCGGCTGATTGACCGGCCAGTCCTTCTGCGGCGCCAGACGCAGGCGCCCGCCATTGGCGCCGCCGCGCTTGTCAGAACCACGGAAGGTCGACGCAGCCGCCCATGCTGTCGAAACCAGCTGCGAGACGGTAAGCCCCGAAGCCAGCACCTTGGCCTTGAGCGCGGCGATGTCCTGATCGTCCACCAGCGGGTGACCAACTTCGGGAATCGGGTCCTGCCAAAGCAGCTCTTGCGTTGGCATTTCCGGGCCGAGGTAACGGGCCAGCGGGCCCATATCACGATGGGTCAGCTTGAACCAGGCGCGGGAAAAGGCGTCGGCCAACTGCTCGGGATTGTTCAGGAAGCGCCGGGAAATAGGCTCGTAAATCGGGTCGAAACGCAGGGCCAGGTCCGAGGTCAGCATGCTCGGCGCGCGGCGTTTGCCCGGGTCATGGGCGTCGGGGACCTTGCCTGCGCCCGCGCCGTTCTTGGGCGTCCACTGATGGGCACCGGCCGGACTCTTGCTCAACTCCCACTCAAAACCGAACAGGTTTTCCAGGTACTCGTTGCTCCATTGAGTCGGGGTCGAAGTCCAGGTCACTTCCAGGCCGCTGGTGATGGCATCGCCACCCACGCCGCTGCCAAAGCTGCTTTTCCAGCCGAAGCCCTGCTCTTCCAGACCCGCAGCCTCCGGTTCAGGGCCGACATTGGAGGCCGGGCCAGCGCCGTGGGTCTTGCCGAAGGCGTGACCACCGGCGATCAGGGCCACGGTTTCTTCATCATTCATGGCCATGCGACCAAAGGTCTCGCGGATATCCAGTGCCGAGGCAACGGGGTCGGGCACGCCTTCCGGGCCTTCCGGGTTAACGTAGATCAAGCCCATCTGCACGGCGGCCAGGGGATTTTCCAGATTACGGCCAGCCGGACCGGTGCGGCTTTCTTCCTGACCGTGTTTTTCCGGCTCAGCGACCAGAGCGCCATCACCGGGGGGCTGGGCCTTGCCATAACGTGTGTCGCCGCCCAGCCAGACTTTCTCGTTGCCCCAGTACACGTCTTCTTCCGGCTCCCAGACGTCCGGGCGGCCGCCGGAGAAGCCGAAGGTCTTGAAGCCCATGGTTTCCAGGGCGACGTTGCCGGTGAGGACGATCAGGTCAGCCCAGGAAATCTTGCGGCCGTATTTCTGCTTGATCGGCCAGATCAGGCGCCGCGCCTTGTCCAGGCTGACGTTGTCCGGCCAGCTATTGAGCGGGGCGAAACGCTGCTGCCCTGCCCCGGCACCGCCACGGCCATCGCCGGTACGGTAGGTCCCGGCGCTGTGCCAGGCCATGCGGATAAACAGCGGGCCATAGTGGCCGAAGTCAGCGGGCCACCAGTCCTGGGAATCGGTCATCAGGGCGCGCAGGTCCTGCTTTACCGCTTCGAAGTCCAGGCTCTTGAACTCCTTGGCATAGTCAAACGCCTCGCCCATGGGGTCGGACAAGGACGAGTGCTGATGGAGGATCTTCAAATTCAACTGGTTCGGCCACCAGTCACGGTTGGTGGTGCCGCCGCCAGCGGCGTGGTTGAACGGGCATTTTGATTCGGTGGTCATGTCGGGCTACCTCAGGTAATGGTGCGGGCTTACGCCTTGTTTTTATGTCCTGATCAGGGGCACACAGGTGCAGAACCTGAATAAAGATAGCCGCGTCTGGGCACAGGTCTAATAGCCTCACTATTTGGGGGTGATAGAAGGAATCTTTTGATACATCTGTTGCAAGTGCTTAGCCTGGAATCCGCTGACTATGATTCTCGTCCCAGCGCAGCCAAGGTTCATCGGGACCGAGGATCACCGTCAGCCGATTGAACAGGTGAATGTCGGCATACAGGGCAAAGAAGCGGTTGAGCATTTCGCCAAACAGGCAGATATCGCCGTCGCCGGCAAAGCCGTTGCGATCCAGGGTGACCTGGATATCCACCCCGCGCAGTAGAAAGCCTTTCTCGAAGCGTTCCCTCTTCAAGTCATCAGAGAAAGGCGCGCTGCATGGTGTTTGACTCAATTGAAGCAATCAACTCAGGAGCTAGTTTGCGGCCTCAGCCCAACGCCGTATCCAGAAACATCATCACCGCAAACCCCAGCATCAAGCCCAAGGTGGCAGGGGTTTCGTGGCCGTTGCGGTGGGTCTCGGGAATCACTTCGTGGGAGACCACGAAGATCATTGCCCCGGCGGCCAGCCCCAAAGCAATGGGATAGCCCAGGGCAAAACTCATGGAAACACCAAGGCCGATCAGTGCGCCCAAGGGTTCCATCAGGCCCGAGCCGACGGCGATCAGCGCGGCTTTCCACGTACTGATGCCGGTTACGCGCAGGGCCAGGGCGACGGCCAGGCCTTCGGGAATATCCTGAATGGCAATGGCGGTAGTCAGCGGCAGGCCGACTTTCATATTGCCGTCGGCAAAACTGACACCGATGGCCATGCCTTCGGGCAGGTTGTGCAGGGTAATCGCCAGGACAAACAGCCAGATCCGGTTGATCCGCTGAACTTCCGGGCCTTTGCGGCCAAGGTCCTGATGCTCATGGGGGACGAAGCGATCCAGGCCGATCATCAGCGCTACACCCAGCCCCAGCCCGATCACCACGATCCCGGCGGCCAGCACCTTGTTGGTGACCAGCGCCTGCGCGGCGTCGATGCCGGGCAGAATCAGAGAGAAGGAGCTGGCGGCCAGCATCATGCCCGCAGCGAAACCCAACATGATGTCCTGGGTGCGCGCGGCAATGTTGCGCAGCACCAGGGCAAACACCGCGCCCAGTGCGGTCGCGGCAAAGCCGCCGGTGCCACCGAGCATCGCCAGGCGCAGGTGATCACCGCTGGCGCCGGTCAGCGCACTGTAGCCGCTGGCCAGTAACAGGGCCGCGACTGCCGCCAGGGTCAGCCAGAACGATACGCCTGACCAGTAATGCACCGTGCCCCTGTCGGGCGAAACCGATTCTGCCACGTGACCTCCCTACTGTTGCTGAGCACTCGATGGCGACACGAAGATGACGCCCACCGATATCAGAAACGTTTGAAGGCATTAAAAGTTTAAAAAAAGTTGCGGGGTGCGACGGGCGGTATTAGCTGGCAGCTTTTTGTGGGACCGGCTTTAGCCGGAAAATCCGCCATCCTCGAGAAACGCCAGCTCTTCCTCGGTACTCACCCGCCCCAATAGCGCATTGCGATGGGGAAAACGGCCAAAGCGCTGGATGATCTCGGCGTGCTCTTTGGCCCACTTGAAGTCCTTGGGATCCAGCGCCTGATTCAATTGCACGGCCAAGCGCTGATCGTCGTTGTTTTCCGCATGCTCGAAGGGCAGATAGCAGAATGCCCGCAATGGCCCCTCAATCAATCGGTCCAGACCGGCCTCGACCATTTGCCGTGCGTAGTAACAGGCCAGTGAATCGGTGGCAAACATATGCGCTGTGCCACGAAAGGCATTGCGCGGGTATTGGTCGAGTAACAGCAGCAATGCCAGAGCACCTTCGGCGTCGCTCAGCCAGTGTTCCAGCTCACGGCGGGCGGCCTGGAAGTGGGCGCTGTAAAAGGTCTCGCGAAACAGCTGATCAAAGTCATCGTCCTTACGGAACCAGCGCTTGGGACCGGCCTGCTTCCAGAATTCGATGATGGTTTGGGGCGTCGCCGGATTATTTGCTCTGTCGGTCAAATCGGTGCCTCGGATGGTTTTTTATTCGAGCAGGGAAATCAATCGAGGTTCGATTGACCCGGCCAGCACGTCAAGCACAACAAGCGTCACCGGCAACTTGAAGCGTCGCGGCCCGGCGCTGCCTGGATTGAGCCACAACCGCTCGCCGCGCCAGTCAATGCGCGGCTTGTGGGAGTGGCCGGTGATGACCAGCCTGATATCCGCATCCAGTTCGGCGGGGACATCGGCGATGTCATGCACTAACAAGGCCTGCCAACCTTTGAAATCCAGGCGCAGCGAGTCAGCAATGTGTTCGGCCCAGGGCAAATTCAGGTCGTTATTGCCGCGCACCACCTGCAACGGCGCGATGGCCGCCAGTTGCTCAAGAATCTCGGGCTTGCCGATATCGCCCGCATGGAGGATCTGTTCGCAGCCCTGCAATGCCGCCAGCGCCTCGGGGCGCAGCAGGCCATGGGTGTCGGAAATCACGCCGATATTCATAAATGATGATGTTTCCCTGTGGGACCGGCTTTAGCCGGGGAGACAATGCAAGGCGATAGCAATTTATCGCCCCTGCCTGAGCCTTCCCGGCCAAAGCCGGTCCCACATCAATTCTTTATCAGCCAATCAAGACGAAGCGGCTGTCAAATGCGGTATTGCGGGTTTCGAGAATGGCCTGGTATGCCGGGCTGTTGTACCAGTCGATGGCGGTCTGGCGGTCCGGGAATTCAACGATCAGGCCACGCTCGAAGGGGCTTTCGCCATGCAGGGTGGTCAACGGGCCGCGGGTCAGGAAGCGGCCGCCGACGCTTTCAATGGTCGCACCGGCAACCTCGGCGTATTGGGCTTTGGCGGCTTCGTCTTTATCGGTGATTTCAACGTACAGGTAGACGCTCATGGTGACTCCTCGGTTGATGAAAGGCGTTGATGGTTTTAACGAAGCTATCACGTCCTGGATGTTAATTTCTGCCCACGTAAAAATGGCGGAATATTCAATATGGGCAGTGAAATACTGGTCGAGGCCAGGGCACTGACGCGAGTCGCCGACGGCAGTGCTCAGGTCCTTTTGCAACCTACCCACTTCGCCCTGCGCAAGGGCGATCACGTTGCGATCACCGGCTCATCAGGCTCGGGGAAAAGCGTTTTTCTGCGCACTCTGGCGCTGCTGGATGGGGCGACTTGCGGGGAAATCCTCTGGCGCGGCCAACCTGTCGCAGATGCACAGGTGCCGCACTATCGCAGTCGCGTCTGTTACCTGTCGCAACGACCAGTGCTCCTTGAAGGCACCGTGGAAGATAACCTGCGTTTTCCCTACAGCCTCAAGGCCTCACGGCATTTGTTGTTCTCCCTCGACAAGGTTCGGGCGCTGCTGGATCGCGCCGGCAAAGGCACGGGCTTTCTGGCCAAGACCGCAGGTGATCTGTCAGGCGGCGAAGCACAGGTGGTGTCCCTGATCAGAACCCTGCAACTGGACCCGAACGTGCTGCTGCTGGATGAGCCCACGGCGGCGCTGGACCCGGTATCAGCCAGGGAAATCGAAGCGCTGATACAGGCCTGGTTCAATACTGATGCCGCGCAGGAACGAGCCTTTATCTGGGTCTCCCATGACCTGGATCAGGCTCGACGCATGGGCGGCAGCCACTGGACCATGGACGCTGGCGTAATGACAGGGCCGCAAGCGCAATGAACTATCAGAATCTTTCCGTCACCGACCTGGCCATCGCCGCCGCGCTGATCCTGATCAACGGTCTGCTGTCCGTACTCTTGAAACTGGACCTGGGGCGGCAGTTGCTTTTGGCGGCGGTGCGGACCGTGGTGCAATTGCTCGCCATCGGCTATTTGCTGGGCTGGGTTTTCCAGTTCGCCTATTGGTATGTGGTATTGCCACTGATGTGCCTGATGACCCTGATTGCCGGTATTTCTGCCGCCGGACGCGGCAAGCGTGGCTACAAGGGGCAGTACGTCGACAGCATCGTGTCGGTATGGGTCAGTTCATGGCTGATCGCAGCTGTCGGGTTGTTTGTGGTCATTCGCATTCGCCCCTGGTATGAGCCGCAGTATGCGATCCCGATCCTGGGCATGATTCTGGGCAATACCCTGACCGGCGTATCCCTGGGCATCGAGCGCATGAGTCAGGAACTCACCTCCGGACGCGGCACGGTGGAGATGATCCTTGCCCTGGGCGGTTCGCGCTGGGAAGCGGCGCAGGTGGCCGTGCGCCAGGCAGTACGGGCGGGGATGATCCCTACCCTCAACCAGATGAGCGTGGTGGGCATCGTCAGCCTGCCGGGCATGATGACCGGCCAGGTATTGGCCGGGGAGAGCCCGGTGGATGCGGTGCGCTATCAGATCGTGATCATGTTCCTGATTGCCGCCTCGGCAGCGCTGGGTACAGTGGGTGCAGTGCTGATGACCTACCGACGGCTGTTTTCGACGGACCATCGATTTTTGCTGCATAAACTCAAGGTGCGGGCCTGAAGGCGATATCCCGGTGGGGGCCGGCTTGCTCGCCATGGCGCCCGATCATTCACCGCTGCCCTTGCGAGCGCTTCGCACCCGATCGCCAGCGAGCCGGCTCCCACGAAAGCGTCTTCTGCCACTCGGCAATGGCAATGCCGATCAACAGCCACATACCACCAATCGACAACCCGGCCAGCACGTCGCTGAGGTAATGCAGGCTGAGGAACAGGCGGCTGAAACACACAGAAGCCACCACTGCAGCAAACCAGAACCCCACTTCGACCCGCCGCTGGCGGCGCGTGAGCGTGCTCGCCAGCATGTAACCGATAAAACCCAGAACCACCGTAGAAGCCGTGGCGTGCCCGCTGGGGAAAGAAGGGTTGAGTTCGACGATGCCATCGAGAAACGGTGGCCGGGTACGGTTGACGATGTATTTGAAAACCCAGGTAGTGAATTCGGCGCCGACGAATGCCACCCACAGGGGGATGACGCGCTTGTACCGATCTGCCCAGAACAGCAGCGCCGAAACCGTGGCCACGGCCAGGGTTGCGAAGATAACTGTGCCGGGGATCGTCAATAGCAAAAACAGATGCAGCAACCAGGGCGCACGAAACGCCGTGAGCGAGTTATTGACTGCAGTGTCCAGTACCAGTTGACCGGGCCACTTCATCACCAGGGTCGCCAGCACCACCAGCCACACGGCCAGTGCACCGGCCACCTGCAACAGGCGAAGAATCAGCCCGGCCGGCTCGGTCATGGGGCGTTGCACGTCGTCGCCAAGTCGCTCTTCGGGGGTCAGGAAGAAATAACGGACAGCCATGCGCAGGCCCAGAATCACCAAGACAAACGCCACCAGAAACAACACGGAATCAAGAAAGGTATTCACTGCAAACCCTTGGAACACAAACCCTGCGACGGTTTCACAGGCCCGACGACAACTATGCCGTGGAAAAAGTAAAGGCGGCGTGAAAAATCGGTAGGGGAATGGTGCCCGCAAGCAAGTTTCATGTTGCGGGCGCAGTTTCTGTGTGTGTGTGTGTGTGTGCGTAATTCGCTCCCACAGAGTTTCGGTCATTTGCGCAGATTGCGTTACATTCAGGCAACCGCATTGCGCTTGAGAATGGTCAACTGCATCGTGCGGCGATGGCGAAAGCCGAGTATTTCATAAAGCCGGATCGCCGAGACATTGGCGGTCCGCACATGCAGAAATGGCAATTTGCCCAAACCCTGGGCCCGGGCCGCCAACAGCTGCACCAGGGTCCCGGCCAGCCCCTGGCCCCGATGGCTTGCCGCAGTACACACCCCGCTGATCTCCACAGCATGGCCCAAGGTCAGACGCTCACCGGCCATGGCCACCAGTTGTGCGCTTTCCCACACCCCCGCGTAATAGCCGCAACGAATGGTCTCGGCGCTGAACGGGCCGGGCTGTGTCCGGGCAGCCAGATCAAGCATCTGCTCGACATCATCCGTACTCAACGCCGTCACCCTGTCCGCCCCGACAATGGCCGATGCGATGGGCTGCCCGCAGACGAACTGCTCAAGGTTCTCGACATTGACCACCTGCCAGTGCGGCGACGGGCTGACGGGCCAGGCCGTGTCCAGGGCGATGATTTCCTCAGGTTCAGTGAGGCTTGCCAGTTGGGCAAAGGCTTCGGCAGAGGGTTCAAGCAACCCGGCAAAGCGCGACACCGCCGGGTTGTAAATGGCGGCCAGTGGCGTGGCAGTGCGCAGAGGAGCGTGGGGGCCGCTCAGGGCATGCCAGACGGGGTTGTCCAGTTCGAAGTCGATAGTTTCCAAGGCGCTGTTCTTCTGGTGACTGAATCGAGACATAGACTCTATGATGTCAGCTCGCGAATCACCATAAAGATGTTGCTGCCGATCAGCGATCACAGTGCAACCCAAGGCAGGCACAACCACGACCGAGGTCCCATGCAACAAACCAGCGAAGCAGGCGCAGCCGTCTACTCCCCCTTGACCCTGAAACTCTACGACGCCTGGGTTTTGGGTATCTCCAATCAATGGGCATGGCAGTGCCCGACCCGCCAGGTACTGCTGCCGTTCTTCCGTCGCCATGTGGGTTTTCGCCATATGGATGTGGGCGTCGGCACCGGCTACTACCTGGCCAAGGCGCAACTGCCCCACTCCACCGCCGTCACCCTGGTCGACCTCAACACCAGCAGCCTGGAGGCCGCCCGCAAGCGCCTGAACCGCGCCAGCACACGGGTCATTCGCCATGACATATTCCAGCCGCTGCCCGCCGAGCTGCTCGGGCAGTACGACTCGATTTCCCTGTTCTACCTGCTGCACTGCCTGCCCGGCAGCATGCTGGAAAAGGCCCACGTCTTCGCCAACCTCAAGCACGCCCTGGCCGACGGCGGCGTGCTCTACGGTGCGACCATTCTTGGCGACGAAGCCGGGCACAACGGTTTTGGCAGCAAGCTGATGGAGGTCTACAACAAGAAGGGGATTTTCGGTAATCGCAGCGACAGCGTTGAAGGGTTGCGTACGGCGTTGGCGCTGCACTTTGCCGACGTAGAGATTGAGGTGGTCGGCAAGGTGGCGTTGTTTACGGCGAAGGTGGCCGTTCTTCCGAACAACCTGTGACCCACTGGATCAATTTATTCTTTGTGTGCGAATTCATTCGCGAAAGCATTATTACAGGCCGTGGAATGGGTCGAATGTACCGGCCTCTTCGCGAATGAATTCGCTCCTACAGAATTCGTTCTCACCAAATTCGATTTTACAGAATCAGCTCTCACAGAGCTGACTGCCGCCCTAAAATCCTGACCCGTCAGTCATCGCTTTACCTGCTCCGCGCGGGTGAGTAACGTCTGCACACTTCAATAAAAAGGAATGGCGTCATGAGTGATTTGGTCTCGTATCAGCTGCAAGAGGGCATCGCCACGCTGACCCTGAGCAACGGCAAGGTCAATGCCCTTTCCCCGGATGTGATCAGCGCCCTGAATGCTGCGCTGGACCAGGCCGAGAAGGATCGCGCGGTGGTCATCCTCACCGGTCAGCCGGGTATTCTTTCCGGCGGCTACGACCTCAAGGTCATGACCTCCAGCCCCGAGGCGGCGATCAATCTGGTCAAGGACGGCTCCACGCTGTCCCGCCGCCTGCTCTCGCACCCCTTCCCGGTGATCGCCGCCTGCCCCGGCCATGCCGTGGCCAAGGGCGCGTTCCTGCTGTTGTCGGTGGATTACCGCATTGGTGTCGAAGGCCCATTCAGTATCGGCCTGAACGAAGTGCAGATCGGCATGACCATGCACCATGTCGGCATCGAACTGGCCCGTGATCGCCTGCGCAAATCGGCGTTCAACCGCTCGGTGATCAATGGCGAGATGTTCGATCCCAAAGGTGCGATGGAGGCCGGGTTCTTCGACAAGCTGGTCAGCGTCGAAGAGTTGCCGCAAGCGGCGCGCAACGTTGCCCTGCAATTGCAGAAGATCAATATGAACGCGCACAAAAAGACCAAGCTCAAGGTGCGCAAGGCGCTGCTGGAGACTCTGGACAAGGCGATCGAAGAGGATCAGCACCACGCGTTGTAAGCCGTCGAGCGCAACGGTTGTGTCAGCAGAAAACGGCGGGGCCGGTAAAAGTCGGCCCCGCAGGCCATCACAACCCCGCCGTGACCAGCGTATGTCCGGCAACGATGTACTTGTCCATTTCGGCCTCAGGCACCATGCCGCCACCCGTGGCCCAAATCAGATGGGTGGCATTGGCGCATCCTGCTCCTTCAAGCCCGACGCGCTGGCGATAGGCCTGATCATGCAACACCCTGGCAAAACCCGGCGCCCCGGCCAGCGCTGAAGGCTCCAGAGCGATCCCCTGAGTCGACTGCATAAGGTAGAGCAAGGCGAACATCTCTTCATCGCTGAGCGTGTAATAACCATCCAGCATGCGCTGCATGGAGCGGCCGACAAATCCTGAGGGCCGCCCCACGGCCAGTCCATCGGCAGCGGTCAGATTGCTGATGCCGAAATCCTGCACGGCCAGACCGTCGTGCAATCCGGTATAGACGCCCATGAGCATGCACGGCGACTGAACAGGCTCGGCAAATACGCAGTGAACGTGGTCACCAAACGCCAGCTTCAGGCCGAAAGCAATGCCGCCAGGGCCGCCACCCACCCCGCAAGGCAGGTAAACGAACAACGGATGTTCGGCATCGACCTTGATCCCGCGCTGCTCGAACTGCACCTTGAGACGCTCCCCTGCCACCGCATAGCCGAGGAATAGCGTGGTGGAGTTTTCGTCATCGATGAAATGACAGCCTGGATCGGCATCCGCTTCCTTGCGGCCCTGCTCAACAGCCTGACCGTAATCTCCGGCATATTCGATAACGCTGACGCCATGGCTACGCAGCTTGTCTTTCTTCCATTGCCGGGCGTCGGCGGACATATGCACGGTGGTCGCGAAACCCAGACGGGCACCGGCGATACCGATGGACATGCCCAGGTTGCCAGTAGAGCCGACAGCGATCTTGTGCGCCGCAAACAACGCCTGGCAATCCGGCTCGGCGAGTTTGCGGTAGTCATCGTCGACGCTCAGAAGGCCATGGCGGATGGCCAATTGTTCGGCATGAAACAGCACCTCATAAATCCCCCCCCGCGCCTTGACCGAACCCGAGATCGGCAGATGGCTGTCTTTTTTCAGCAGCAGCCTGACCGGTTCAGTAACGGCATAGCGTTCGCACAACGCCTGAGCAAAGTTCGGCACCTCGACCAGCTCTGACTCGATGATGCCATTGCTGATCGCAACCTCAGGGAATACCTGAGCCAGGAACGGCGCAAAACGCTGCAGGCGCGCGCTGGCATCGGCCACATCGGCCGGCCTCAGGACAATGTCATCAAGAGCCTGGGCCATTGGCGCGACGGCCGGGTTGAACCAGGTGACAGGCTCAAGTTGCAGCACTGCCGACAGCAACGGAAATTCCCGCGTCCAGTCCGACAGTTTTTTTCCATACACCGACGTAAGCATGCTCAGGTCTCCGCTGCGCGCACCTTCACGGCTGTGCGCAACTCATCAAATAGGCGAATCAAACAGCGGAGAGACCGGCGCCAGTGCTCACGGCCTGTTCCAGCGGCGGATGGGTGACCGGCGTCCACAGGTCCACGGCGCTGGCGGCCAGGGCCTCAAGATCCGGCAGCGGACGACGCAGGTCGGCGCTCTGCTCGCAGTGACTTTCCAGGGCGCGGGCTGCCAGCAATAGCTCCAAATCACCACGGAACTTGCCGATCAGTTGCATCCCGAACGGCATGCCCAAGTGATCGACACCCAGCGGCATGGACAGGGCCGGGTTGGTCGCCAGCGTGACGACGTAGGTCAGGGCCAGCCAGCGATAATAATTTTCCAGTTCCACGCCGTTGATGTGGGTCAGGTATGGCTGCTCCCAAGGGAACGCCGAGACCGGCGTGGTCGGCGACAGGATCAGGTCATACTGGCTGAACAGTTGCTGGAAACGACGAAAGATACGGGTCTGCTCGGCACCGGCCCAGACACAGTCCTTGAGCGACATCTGCGCGCCCATTTCATAATTGGCGCGCGGATTGGGGCCCAGCGAATCCGGATCTTTCTCGTAGGCGGCCTGCAGACTGCCGACAAACGCTTCGGCACGCACCACGTCAAAACAGCGATGAGCGTGCTGCATGTCGATCTGTACTTCTTCACAGACAGCAAATACACCTTTGAGCGCAGCTATCTTGTTACGGAATACCTGACGGATATCGTCATCGACATCACAGACACCGAAGTCTTCGGTGTAGCCGACCCGCAGGGTCGACAGGTCCACGCCAACGCTGACGGCACCGGGCATGCTGAACTCATAACTCAACGGGTCGCTGGCGGCCACGCCCGCTGTCGCGGCCAGTTGCAGCCAGGTGTCATCGACCGTGCGGCCCATGGGCCCAACCACGGAAATCGGCGTCCAGCCCAACAGTTTTCGCTCGCTGGGCACCAGGCCCGGCGAAGTGCGCAGGCCGACAATCCCGCATTTGGCTGCCGGGATACGCAACGAACCACCGGTGTCCGAACCGCTGCACAGCGGCACCATGTCTACGGCCAGGGCCGCCGCAGCGCCACCGGACGAACCGCCGGCATTGAGTCGAGGGTTGAACGGGTTCCCCGTGGCCCCCCAGACCGGATTGCGGGTGTTGGCCCCTGCTCCCATTTCCGGCACGTTGGTCTTGCCAACCACCACCGCTCCGGCCGCGCGCAAGCGCCGCACCAGCTCGTTATCCCTGGCCGGCACATTGCTGCGAAACAGCGGCGAACCATAGGTGGTCAACAATCCCTCGGTTTCTTCCAGATCCTTGATCCCGATGGGCAGGCCACTGAGCAGACCGCGCGGCTGCCCCTTCATGATTGCCTGCTCGACGGCCAGCGCTTCCTCACGGGCACGCTCGAAAGAAGTGGCGCAGAACGCATTGATCTTCGGGTTAAGCGCCTCGATACGTGCAATGCAGGCATCGAGCAATTCCACGGGCGAGATTTCCCGGCTGTCCATCAACTGCTTCAGCTCGACGGCGCTTTTGCCGACCAGTTCGTTCTGCGTTTGCATAAAAGGGTTCTCAACTAAAAGTCTGCGGCCAATATAAAAATCGGGGCGCGGGGCAACAACCGACATTTTTAGAAGGCTGCGATGCCTTTTAAAGATGCCAGTTGCAACGATTATTCAAGGTCAGCAATGGGTGTCAGGTAACACGCACTTCATGTATTCGATAAAGGCTTGCAAGTGTGTCGACAAGGGCCGCCTGGCCATGGTCTGGATCTCGATGAAGCGCTCGCCACCACACATCTCGGGCACGGTCAGCGCCACCAGATGTCCTTGGCGCAAACGCTCGCGTACGAACAACTCACCGCAGAACGTGATAGCGGCACCGGACATGCAGAACGTCAACAATGCTTCGAGGTGATCACTGTCCAGAACACTTTTGTAATTGAGCCCTTCGCGACTGCAATACAGGTTCAGCAGTTGACGGATCGTGGTGTCCGGCCCCGGCAGCGCCAGCGGATGCTCGACCACCTGTTTCAACGCCTGGGTCCCGCTGTCAGCCAGCGGATGGCCCGGCGAGACCACCGCCAGGATCGGCGCCGGCTGGCTGTAGACCACGCTGATGTCTTTGGCCACGCCAAGGCTGAAGGAAAAGCCGATGTCCACTTCGGCCTCACGGACCATCCGTGTCACCTCCAGGGCCGAGGCGACGACGATCCGAAAACAGCTCCCGGCGCCCCCCGCCCGAAAACCGGCGATGGCGCCCGGCAGGCACTGCGAGGCAAAACCTTCGGTACAGGCGATGCTGATCAGGGATTCGGACTGCTCACGCAGGGCGCTGATTTCCTGGCTGACCTGCTCGGCGTCGAGCAGGGTGCGGCGAGCATAAGCGGCCAGCAACTCCCCTGCCGGACTCAGGCTGACACCACGGGACTGGCGCTCGAACAGCACCGAACCCAGTTCGCTTTCCAGGCGACTGATCTGGCGGCTGACCGCAGAAGGCACCACATGCAGACGAGCAGCCGCTTCGCTGATCGACCCGCTGTTGACCACTTGCAGGAAGTAGCGAACAGCGGTCTCACTCAAGGTTCGAGCGCTCATGGGAATGGATTTCTCTGTGCGGTAGGCAGTCGAGCTTAATCCATTGCCAGTCGGCCTGCCGAGTGTGCGTGACATGATCAGGCCTCGTGGGCGTTGGCCTGTTGCACCGAGAGAATCTTGCTGGCACTCAGGGACATGCTGATCAGAGTGGCCACCGCCGTGGCGCCAATCAGGAAGAGGAAAGCCGAATCGTAAGTCTTGTAGTACGACACCAGGAACCCGATCGCCATGGGCGATACGAAACCGGCTAACTGCCCGCCGAAATTGACCATGCCGATGCCGGTACCTACCAGGCGCTGCGAGAGAATCTTGGTCGGCAGGGCAAACGCGGCGGCGAACACGAAGGATTTGAAGAAGTATGCCGCGGCCTGATAGGCAATCACTTCAGAAGTGGTTTGCGAGGTGTACATGCCATACAGAAACACCCCGGTCAGGATACAGCTGCCCGTCATCAGGTATTTTTCCCGCCCGTCGAAGTACTTGACCATCAGCCAGCCCCCCATGGCCGTGGCGATAGCCGCACTGATGAAAGGCAGCGGCACCAGCAGGCCGACGGTCTTCAGATCCAGCCCGCGAGCGGTCAACAGATACATCGGCATCCAGGCATCCAGCCCCTTGTTGACCAAGCCAAGGGCGAACCAGATGGCTACGATCTTCCACAGCAACGGCATGCGCAGCAGTTCCCGGGTACTGGCCTTGCCCTCCAGCGAGCCGCTTTGTGGCTGATAGTTGCCATAAGCCTCAGGACGCTTGACGACGGCGGCGTACATTACCGCGAAGATAATGCCGGCCACACCGATGGCCAGGAACACGTCCCGCCAGCCCAGCCAGAGAATCAATGGCGCAATGATCAGGGGGGCGATGAAGCTGCCGGTGTAGTTGGAGGAAATCATCAGGCTGGCCATCTTCGGCCGGTCCTTTCGCGTATAGATCTCGGCAACCCCCTTGATCGCCGAAGAGGGGTAGCTGCCCTCCCCCAGACCGAACAGAAAACGGATCACCAGCAAAGAAGCCAGGGACCAGGCCAGCCCGGTCATCAGGGTGAAGATCGACCACAGGCTGATCGAAACAATGACCACGCTCTTGGCGCCGAAGCGATCCGCCAGCCAGCCGCCGGGAATCTGCATGGCGGCATAACCGAGATAAAACGCGCTGAGCACCACACCCAGTTCTGCCGGGCCCAGATTGAAGTCCTTGCCAATATGGGACAGCGCCAGGGAAATCGCCGAGCGGTCGATATATGAGATGACATAACCGAGATACAAAAGAACAAAGACCACCAGGGGTCTGTGCAGAGCATTTTTAATTTTCATTTTTTGCACGCCTGTTCGATGGCTGGGTAATTCGTGGGGTCATCCTAGGAGTGCGAAAAACAGTGAACAAGTGACGGTTTTAGAGCAGAGCCTTCGCAAAAACTCATAGCACGCCCGTGGTGCGAGAGCCCTGTTAAAGTGCGCATTTACAGCCATTCAAATGGTCCCGCTCGCACTGAACAGGTGCGTTATGGTGCTGATTAATCGTCTCAGCAGCGTTAGATTCCCGTGAAAAAAAACAGGCAAGATCTCTCGACAGCGAGTCGGGTGAAATTATCCGGCAGGTGATGGGTCCCATGAACGCTGTGCTCATCTCCTACAGTTGAGGAGTTTGACGCGCTAAGCTGCCCTTACTGCCACCCTATAAGAAAGAAGTGAACTGCCATGGGCCGAGTCGTTGCTGCCGCTGTCTACCACGCAGGCAAGAAAGTCACCAATATCACCCTCGATGAAGGCGCGGCCTGGGCCGCCAAGCCGGGGCATTTTGTCTGGATCGGCCTTGAGCAGCCCGACCCCAGCGAACTGGCCAGCCTGAAGAAGCAGTTCAACCTGCATGAACTGGCTATCGAAGACGCCTTGGAAATTCACAGTCGGCCCAAGCTGGAAAGCTTCGGCGACGGCCTGTTTATCGTGACCTACGCGCCGATTCGCGAGAACGGCAAACTCGAATTCATCGAAACCCATATCTTCGCTGGCAAGGGCTACATCATCACCTCGCGCAATGGTCAGTCGAAGTCCTACGGGCTAGTGCGCCAACGTTGTGAAGCGCGGCCGTTGCTGCTGGAACATGGCGAGGATTTCGTGCTGTATGCCCTGCTGGATTTCGTCACCGAGAATTACCAGCCGGTCACCGAGGCCATTCATTGCGAGCTGGAAGACCTAGAACACAGCGTACTCAGCGGCTCGCTGAACGAGGCCGATATCCAGCGTATCCATAGCCTGCGCCGTGACGTGCTGCGCCTGCGGCGTTATGTATCGCCGATGGTGGAAGTCGGCGAAGAGCTGCAGAAGCTCAACTTCCCGTTTATCGACAAGAACATGCGGCCGTACTTCCGTGATGTGGAAATCCATGTCAAACGGCAGATGGAGGACCTCGCCAACCTGCGCGATATCGCCAGCCAGACTATCGAAGTCGGCATGCTGCTGGAGTCATCGCGACAGAGCATTGTGCAGCGCAAGTTCGCCGCAGGCGCGGCGATCCTGGCCTTCCCCACGGCGATTGCCGGAATCTACGGGATGAACTTCCAACACATGCCGGAGCTGAGCTGGCAATACGGCTACTTCATTGTGCTGGGCGTGATCTTTACCGGTTGTACGTCACTGTTTTTGATGTTCCGGCGTTTGGGCTGGTTCTGAGCCCAGCCCCGCCCTTCATAGCGTTTCGGTGGCCGGTTTGTTGGCGACGAAGCGCATCATCCACTCCGCCACTGTCGTGCCATGGTGCTCGTGGTCGAGGCTGGCGATGCCTTTCTGATAGATCTGCTCGCCCAGGGATTCCTGACGAATATCCAGCAAGGTGCGCGAATATTCGTGGATGAACTCGGGATGTCCCTGGAAACACAGAACCTGATCTTCGATATGGTAGGCGGCGAACGGGCAAAACTCGCTGGAGGCAATCACCGTGGCATTGGCTGGCAAGGTGGTGACCTGATCCTGGTGGCTGATCAGCAGAGTCAGCTTGTCCATGGCCGGGGTCATCCAGGCTTTGGCCGGGGCCAGGTCGTAATGGTGAATGCCCACGCCCCAGCCCTGGGTGGCACGCTCGGTCTTGCCACCGAGCAGCAGCGCCAGCAATTGGTGACCAAAGCAGATGCCGAGCAGCTTGTCGCCACGGCCGTAGAGCTGCAGCAGATACTCCTTGAGGACCTGTATCCACGGGTCACTGCCAAAGGAGTCGGCTTTGCTGCCGGTGACCAGATAAGCATCGAAACGCTCATCCAGTGCGGGGTAGACGCCCTGCATCACGTTATAGACGGTGAATTCAGCGGCGATCGGCTGACGCGAGAACAGCCGCTCGAACATCCGCCCGTAACCCTGATATTGATCGACCAGTTCCGGGCGCAGGATGTCGGTTTCCAGAATGCAGATGCGTAACGACATAAAAATACCTGAAGCAATAAAGGCAATAGTGCAGGAATAGAGCCTGCCTTGAACCGGCGGCGCATGGCAAGCGGCGTTTAACCAGTCTGCCCACAAACGCCTGAACCTGAACTGTTAAGTGGGGGCGACAGCAAGGCGAGCCTCGTAGGAACTATCGGAGTCAGACGAACGGTAGTAATGGCTAGTTGCCTTGACCGAAGTCGGCAAGGTGTCTAGCCAGCCAACGGCGCAAGTCATGTGCCTTGCCACATAACTTTCAGATTGGAAATGTAGCCTTTTAGATACGAAATGGTTCTAAGCCGTGGCGCACGCGGGCTCTAAGGTTAGGTCTGTAGCAGCAGGCACAATAAAAAACAGATCATGTGCCCAGGCTGTCGCCCCTCATGCGGTCGAAGCCACTGTTCAGCGCAATCACCTTTGCAAGCTGCCCGGTTCTCTTTGAATGAAATCGGTGAGCTTTTTTCGCTCAGGCAATAACAATAAAGGCGGTCAGCCATGTTCAAGTACAAGCAGTCAAAACTACGCCAAGCCGGACTCATCGTGTTCGTCACCACGCTCTTGCTGATCCTGCCGAACATGACCCGCCTGTTCGGCTGATTGACTCAGCAGGTTGAGCTTATCTGTGCCAATCTTCTTCCATCGACTCGTGGAGGACGGCCAATGCATCAATGGATCGCAGTCATTACTCTGGCCTGCTGGGGCACTGCCCTGGCGGGAGAGGTGGATCAAGCTGGCGCTGTGAGTGCCTTGCGTGAGGGCAAGCTGGCAATCGATGTGCGTCCCCAGACCGACTACGATGCCGGTACGGTACTCAACGCCATCCGCGTCGATGAAGTGCGTCTGGTCAACCAACTCAAACAGGTGCTCAACGACCGTAACGTCTCCGTAGTCATCTTCAGCAGCAGCATTGAAAAGGCCAGTAAAGCGCAAGATCGGCTGATAAGAGCGGGATATTCCGGCATCATCAACGGCGGCGATTATGAAGAGCTGCATAACGCCCTGTATGACACCAGCGATGATCCTGCGGAGTAACGTCCTTGCGTTTTTTATCCCTGTTGGCCGGCACCTTGCTGGCGCTTCCGTTGCACGCCGCGCAATTGACCGTCGAACTGGCCGACGGCGTCCATACCTGGGACACCGCGCAACTGCTGAGCCACCCTCTGGTGCAGGAAGTGCGCATAGCCAATGATGTTTCCTACAAGCGAGAGATGACTTACCGCGTGGTGCCGATGGCGGCCCTGCTTGGCGGTGTCAGCCCGCAAAACCATTTGCAGGTCGTGGCCACTGATGGCTTTGCCGCCGAGCTGTCTGCCGGGCCCCTGCTGCAGAACCGTGGCGCACGGGCCTGGCTGGCCATTGAAGACCCGGCTCAGCCCTGGCCGTCACTGGGCGCTGGCAAACACAGCGCCGGACCGTTTTATCTGGTGTGGACCGATCCTCAGGCTGGCGACATCGGCCCGGAACAGTGGCCCTATGCCGTGGCCAAGGTGCGCCTGCTGGCGTCAGTGGCCGAACGCTTCCCGGCGCTGACTCCAGACCCGGCGCTGGCCGCCGACGATCCGGTCAATCTGGGTTTCGCTCTGTTCCAGAAACACTGTTTGGCCTGCCATCGGCTCAACGGCGCAGGCGATGCCCAAGTCGGCCCCGACCTGAACATGCCCCACAGCCCCACCGAATACTTCACCGCTGATTACCTGAAACTGTATATCCGCAATCCCCAGGACCTGCGCCAATGGCCACAGGCACGCATGCCCGCCATCCCGGCAGAGGTGCTGTCGGACGGTGAGCTGAACCAGATAATCGGGTATTTACAGCATATGGCGGAGCGGCGGGCGGGGAATTGAAGCGCCCTGATTCGTTAGAGCGAGGTTTGCACACGAATACGATGTCGGATGTACCGACGTATTCGCGGGCAAGCCTCGCTCCAACGACCTAACTTACTGCACCTGCGCCTGCATCATCGGCAAGGCCACCGGCGATGGCGTGACCGAGACCTTGGCGTGCATCTGCTCGGAGCCGCCGCCACGACGCATGCCACGTACCGGGCAGGCGTCCAGGTAGTCCAGCCCCACCGCCAGTTTCAGGTGACGTGCAGGTACGGCCAACTGGTTGGTCACGTCGAAGCTATACCAGGCATCATCGATCCAGGCTTCGGCCCAGGCATGGCTGGACAGGTGTTCGCTGTCTTCGCTGTACAAGTAGCCAGACACGTAGCGCGCCGGAACTCCCAGGCTGCGGGCGCAAGCAAGGAAAGTGTGGGTATGGTCCTGGCAGACACCGGAACGACCGGCAAACGCCTGGATCGCGCTGGTTTCCACTTCGGTCGAGCCCGGCGTGTAGGTGATGTGCTCGTTGATGCCGTGCATCAGGTCGATCAGCGCGGTGCGATCCTTGCGCTTGCGGCATTGCTTGGCGGCAAAGATGCGCATCGCCTCGTCGGCCTCGGTCAAGCGGGTAAAGCGCAGGAACGGCAGGGCCGACTGGCTTTCGTGCTCGGACTCGCGCTTTTCGTCGATCTCGACCTGACCACGGGCACCAATGATGATGGCTTCATGGGGCTCGTCGAGGGTCAGCACATGGAGGATATTGCCGAACGGGTCAATCTGCGCGCGCACCGGACGCGGCAGGTTCAACTGCCAGCTCAAGACGTGCTGGCGCTCGCTGTCATGGGGCGTGAGGCGCAAATACTGGATGCTTGCCCGAACCTGATCGTCGTAGTGATAGGTCGTTTCGTGGCTAATTGAGAGTCTCATGCAGCCTCCAGGTATGAAGTGTGGATAGCGTCACCCAGTTGGGCTACCAACGGGATGAATTCGTTCAACCATTCGTGCAGGCCTTCATCGAGGATCTCGTCGATCCCGGTGTAGCGCAGGCGTGCATCCATTTCCGCCGCCAGGCGCTGGGCTGGACGACCGTTGGCGCCCGGCAGGCTGGCGAGAATCTGGTCCAGCTCTTCAAGACAGGCGCGCAGGGAGCGCGGGATATCGGCGCGCAGCAACAACAGCTCGGCCACATGACGGGCGCCCGGCGCGTCGCGGTAGACCTCGGTATAGGCCTCGAACGACGACAGGGCGCGCAGCAAGGCGCTCCATTCGTAATAACCGGCCGCCGAGTTATCGGCCGCCGCATTGGCCTGGGTGCCGCGCAGTTCGAGCATTTCGTAGCGGGCATCAAGCATGCGCATGGTGTTGTCGGCGCGCTCGATAAAGGTGCCCAGACGAATGAAACGGAACGCATCGTTACGCATGATGGTGCCATAGGTCGCGCCACGGAACAGGTGCGAACGCTCCTTGACCCACTCGCAGAAACGGCTCATGCCGTAGCGGCTCAAGCCCTGCTCGGCGATCCCGCGAATCTCCAGATAAGTGGAGTTGATGTTTTCCCACATGTCGGCGGTGATTCGCCCGCGCACTGCATGGGCACTGGCCCGGGCCGCGCCGAGGCAGCTGTAGATGCTCGCCGGGTTGGCTGCGTCCAGGGCGAAGAAATGCAGCATGCGCTCGGCATGCAGCTCGCCATGACGCTCCAGATAGGTCTCCAGGGTGCCGGTGATCAGCAGCGGCATGGCGATTTCATCCAGCCCGTCGCCACGCCCGTCCTGGGGCATCAATGACAGCGAATAGCTCACGTCCAGCATTCGGGCGAGATTCTCCGCTCGCTCCAGGTAACGTGACATCCAGTACAGATCCGAGGCAGTTCTACTTAGCATTGGCAGGCATCCTTAATCCTCGACCACCCAGGTGTCCTTGGTTCCGCCACCCTGCGACGAGTTCACCACGAGCGAGCCTTCGCGCAATGCAACGCGGGTCAGGCCGCCGGGCACGACGCGTGTTTCGCGGCCGGAAAGAACGAATGGGCGCAGATCGATGTGTCGCGGGGCGATGCCGTTCTCGACAAAGGTCGGACAGGTCGACAGGGACAATGTGGGTTGCGCGATATAAGCGTGTGGCTTGGCTTTGAGGCGAGCGCGGAAAGACTCGATTTCCGCCGCCGTGGCCGCAGGTCCCACCAGCATTCCGTAACCGCCGGAGCCCTGGGTTTCCTTGACCACCAGATCACCCAGGTTGGCCAGCACATGGGACAACTCTTCGGGCTTGCGGCACTGCCAGGTCGGCACGTTCTTGAGGATCGGCTCTTCATCCAGATAGAAACGGATCATGTCCGTGACATAGGGATAAACCGACTTGTCATCGGCGACACCCGTGCCGATGGCGTTGGCCAGCACGACATTGCCGGAACGGTAGGACGACAGCAGGCCGGGCACGCCCAGCATCGAATCCGGGTTGAACGCCAGGGGATCGAGGAAAGCATCATCCAGACGGCGGTAGATCACGTCGACAGCCTTGGGGCCATCGGTAGTGCGCATGAAAACGCGATCGTCACGTACGAACAGGTCGGCGCCTTCCACCAGCTCCACGCCCATCTCCCGTGCCAGGAAGGCATGTTCGAAGAACGCACTGTTGAAGCGACCCGGCGTCAGCACCACCACGCTCGGATTATCCAGATGGCTTGAGCTTTTCAGGGTATCGAGCAGCAGGCTTGGATAATGGTCGATAGGGGCAATGCGTTGCGCGGAGAACAGCTCGGGGAACAGACGCATCATCATCTTGCGGTCTTCGAGCATGTAGCTCACGCCGCTGGGGGTACGCAGGTTGTCTTCGAGAACGTAATACGTGCCGTCACCATCGCGTACCAGGTCGACACCAGAGATATGCGAGTAAAGATCACGATGCAGGTTCAGGCCCTGCATTGCCAACTGATACTGCTCGTTGGCCAGCACCTGCTCGGCCGGGATGATCCCCGCCTTGATGATACGTTGGTCGTGATACAGGTCGGCGAGGAACATGTTCAGCGCCTTGACGCGCTGAATACAGCCTCGTTCGACGATCCGCCATTCGCTGGCGGGGATGCTGCGCGGGATCGTGTCAAAGGGGATCAGGCGCTCTGTGCCCTGTTCGTCACCATAGAGCGTGAACGTGATCCCGGCGCGGTGGAACAGCAAGTCGGCTTCACGCCGGCGTTGAGCCAGCAATTCAGGAGGCGTGTCACCCAGCCAGCGGGCGAACTCCCGATAATGCGGACGGACCAGCCCGCCTGCATCGTACATCTCATCATAAAAGGTGCGGATCATGCCGTACTCCTTGTCACCACGGACACCAAGAGCCTTCGCAAGGCCCGTGCCATCGGCATAAACGCTTATTTATCAATTGGTTAGATATACAACAAACGAACAACGCACCATTCCTGTGCAATATCCGCCCTCACCAATTCTCCTACGCCTCATTCGGAAGCGTCCTTCATCGTTAAATCTATCACCAGCATAGCCAGAGTTGATTTCCCGAGGAGACATTTGTTTCCGGATAATCCCGGGCAACCTAGCAAACACAAGTGTCAGCCGTAGCCACGCGAAGATTTTTCGAAAAGACAACAGCGTTTGCGATGACCGGAATTATTATTGGACTTCCCTTTGGGCCACTCTCTTGAGTGGCTTTTTTTTGCGCACGACATTTCAAAACAATAAAAAAACGGCCAGCCCTGTGAGGGGCTGACCGTCGCTTTTAACACGAGTAACGCGGAGTCATATTTGCAAGGCGTTGCTCAGCTGATACTTCCTGGACCACTCCCCAGCCCTCCACCTCACCATCGAGCGGGGTGATGGCCATCTGGAAGTCCTGTTCAAAATCCCCGATGCCGTCGTAAGTGGCATGCATGACTTTACTCAGTTGCATATGCCATGCGCCGTCATCACCGGGGTTGATCTGGGTATTCAAGGATTCTCCACGAAATTGCTCTGCTGCCTGCCGGGCCCGCTCCTCGTTCGGGAAAGTGGCATAGAACTCGATGGGATGGATACGTGCGAAATCGAAACCGCTCTCTTTCATGCGGCGCAGTACGTGACCGCTGATGTCATCTTGATAGGCTGTGCTCATGAAACGTCCTCCTATGCAACGATAGATAGAGTTTCAACGCTCCCGAACGCAGCAGATACTCTGCCGCGAAGGAGTCAAGCATGAAGCGGACAAGCCCGGGCAGTGTGCCCGGCGTAGACATGGAAGAGTCCGGCAAAGCAATTGACCGGACTCATTTGCAGAGTAACCCCAACTTCGGCGTTCTGCCAATGGGCTTTTTGCTGGTCGTTCAGGACGCTTCGGCGATCGAGATAATCTTGACGCTGTTCTGCTCATCCAACGACTTGACCGTAGGTTCTGCGGTGCGTCCCTCAAGATCGTTGAGATCCAGATCGGATGTCACCGGATACAGATATTTTCGCAGGAGCTGTGCCGCTTCTTCCTCGGTTGGCCGCTGCTCGGCGGGATGAGGGTACTTACGTTGTTCGCCATCTTTATCCTGATACGAAATGATCCACTGCTTCATGATGTCTCCTCAGCTCGGCCGGGAAAACGGCTTACCTGATTCGGACATGAGCGCGCGGGCATTCGTTCAAAAAACACCGGGGCTCACCTATCACCGACATGACGTTTTGTTGGAGCTCATTGCAAAAAAAAGGGCGCCATCACTGGCGCCCTCTCTTGTTTCGAACAAAACCCTTACTGGCCCTTGTTCTTGCTCGGTGCCACACCCGCAGTGTTATCCAGCAGGCTCTTGGTCGCGGTTTGCAGGAAGCTTTCCAGCTTCAGGCGCAGTGCGTCCAGGTCAGGCACATCCTTGAGTTCTTCGGCATGCTGATTGCCGCCCAGGGTGTAAGTCAGGACCTTCGGATCCATGCCTTTGGGCTCGATCAGGATACGGTCACCGGTAATCAGGGCGACGGTCTGCTCGCTGCCCGACGGTTTGATCACACCGAAGCCCTTGTCGCCTTCCGGCAGGTTGAGCAGGTCACGGCCCCAGCACTGGGTACGGGTCTCGCCACCGAGGCGGCCCATGATGGTCGGCACGATATCGATCTGCGTACCCACGGTGTGGCTGCGCTGGCCAAACTTCTGCTGGATGCCCGGTGCGATGATCAACATCGGCACGTTGAAGCGGCCCAGATCCATTTCCGTCAGCTGCGTGTTGTTGCCGAAGCCATGGTCGCCGACGATGACGAAGATGGTGTCCTTGAAGTAAGGCTCTTTCTTGGCCTTTTCGAAGAACTGGCCCAGGGCCCAGTCCGCATAACGCATGGCGGTCAAGTGCTCGCTCAGGGTGCCCTGATCGGTCACGCGCTCCACCGGCAGATTCGCTGGCAATGCGTAAGGCGTGTGGTTGGACAAGGTCTGCAACAGGGCATAGAACGGCTTGCCGGTGGCTTCACGGGCCTTCAGTTCCTGGTTGCCACGGTCGAACATGTCCTGGTCGGAAACACCCCAGGTCGGATCGGAGAACACCGGGTTGATGAAGTCGTTGCGGCCGATGAAGGTGGTCATGCCCTGGTTGCTGAAGAAGCCCGACTGGTTGTCCCAGGCGAAATCGCCGTTGTAGACATACACGTCGTCATAGTTGCGCGCGCTGAGCAGCGCTGGCAGACCGGAGAGCTTGTGGGCACCCTCGGGCGTCTGCATCAGGTATTCGAAGCCCGGCAGGTTGGGGAAGCACCCCATGGTGGCGAACATACCCTGGTGGGTATGGGTGCCGTTGGAGAAGAAACGGTCGAACAGCAGGCCTTCCTGGGCCAGCTTGTCGAAATACGGCGTGATATTGGTCTTGGCCCCCAGGGCGCCCACCGAGTGACCGGCGAAGCTTTCCATCAGGATCACCACGACGTTTTTCACCGGCAGCGTGTTGGCGGCAGGCGGCGTGAAATCACGGCGAATGGCGGCGATATCGGCATCCACCAGCTTGTCGTTGGCGGTCAGCAGCATGTCACGCACGGTCTGTTGTGCCAGGGGCTGCGGTATGGTGGATTTCCAGATATTGGAGCGATCATCGGAACCCAGGCTCTTGGCCGCTTCGATCAGCGACAGAGTGCCGTTGAGCCCCATCTGGTTGGCGAAATTGGAGTCCGTAGTGTAGGCATCCCCCCAACGCAGCGGAGGACCTTGGCGCAGCGTGCCGCGGGCAGCAACGACGGCGATGGCGACGCAGACCAGTAGAACGGCAATGCGTTTGTACCAGGGGGCAACCGAACGATTGCTGTTGGCACCAATGCTGAATTCGCGACGCGGCCGGGTCATACGGTCAACGCCCTTGAACACCAGGCTCAGCAGCCAGGTCACCAGCGCCCAGGCGATCAGGTAGCGGGCCACCGGGAAACCGTACCAGAGCATGCTCATGACGGTCTTGGGGTCTTCCTTGATGTACTGGAAGACCAGACCGTTGAGGCGCTGGTGGAATTCACGGTAGAAATCCATTTCCATCAGGCCCAGGAACAGCGTGATGCTCGCTCCCAGCGTCAGCCAGAAACGGAACAGCCCACGCCAGCGCATGACCCTGGCACTGAGCAGAGCCAGCAGCAGCGGCGCGATCAGATAGACCGTCAGGCGCAGGTCGAAACGCAGGCCATTGCCGAACGCCTCGAAAAAGGTCGAAGCCGGGGTCTGACCGATCATTTCCCGGTTGTAGACCAGCAGCGCCAGCCGCAGCAGGCTGTACATCACCATTAGCACCAGACCGCTGATCAGCGTGTAGGCCAGATGCGATTTGACGGTGGGTTGAAGCGCGCGCGCGGAGGCGGGCTTATGACTCAGGGCGTCCGTTTGGGCCATGTCGTTCTAGGATCCGTTGGATTCAGGTTGAAGTTCAAAATTACCGGTGCAGCCGGTTGCGACCAGAGGGTCGGCCGCCGATGAGGGGGCAAATGTTACGTCATTGCCCCAGCTTGTGACCGACAGGCAGCACACATGGCGCGCAAGCCTGAAAGCTAACGCCTCTCAATGCAAGGGCCTACACCGTTGGCAGGCAAAATTTCATCGAGGATTTTCGAGGCCGCAGAGTGAAAATTCTGTCGTGCGCGGGTTGTGGCGGTGTAACGGGACATCGACAAAGCCGGAGATTGTGTAAGCAGTTGTGTTCACGACTGCAAAAATGCACTCGCCCGGGCATTTTCGACGATGCCCGGGCACTTCACAGACTCAGTCGTTGCTTGGCTTGTTCACAGCCTGGAGCACGTATTGCGGCAGAGCGAAGGCGCCGATATGCACTTCCGGATTGTAGTAACGGGTGATGATGCCGCTGCCAGCGAAGCGCTGGCGCAGGATGTCCAGGGGCAGCTTGCGATAGTCGCTGTTGGTCGCACCCCAGGCGAAGGTCATGGCGCCGCCGATATAGGTCGGAATCGCCGCCTGGTAGAAATGCCAGTCGGCAAACAGGCCACGCATGCGCCCGGCCGTGGTCTGCACGCCGCTGAGCTGCATGAACGGCGTGCCGTTCTGGGTCACCAGGATGCCGCCTTCGTTCAGGCAGCGATGGCAGGCCTGATAGAAGTTCTCGGAAAACAGCACTTCGCCCGGACCGATCGGGTCGGTGGAGTCAGAAATGATGACGTCGAATTTCTCTTCAGTGGTGGCGACAAAGCGCATGCCGTCATCAATCACCAGGTTCAGACGCGGGTCTTCGAATGCGCCCTTGGAGTGCTCCGGCAGGAACTCCTTGCACATCTCGACCACAGTGGCGTCGATCTCGACCATGGTGATGTGCTCGACACTGCGATGCTTGGCCACTTCACGCAGCATGCCGCCGTCGCCGCCACCGATGATCAGCACGCGCTTGGCCGCGCCATGGGCCAGGATCGGCACATGGGTGAGCATCTCGTGGTAGATGAACTCGTCGGCTTCGGTGGTCTGGATCACGCCGTCCAGCGCCATGACCCGGCCCATGCGCGGGTTCTGGAAGATCACCAGATGCTGATGCTCGGTACGCACTTCGTGAAGCATTTTTTCCATGCGAAAGCGCTGGCCATAACCTTCGTACAACGTTTCTTGATAATCGCTCATGGGTTGAGTCCCTTAATGCTGATGGCAGGACGGTGAGCCGCCCCATAAGAAAGGCGCGCATTCTACGTCGCTAATCATGACAGGTCGAACGTGCACGCGCTCAGACCGCCTGGAAGATCGGATTTGGAATGAAATTCCTACAGGCGTGTGTTGGCCGAAAAAACAAAAACGCCCGACTGCAAAGGCAATCAGGCGTTGGTGAAACAGGCAGGCGTCAGATCCGCACATTACCCCGCGGGCCAAGGATCGCCCAGAGGATCAGGCCCAGCACGGGCAAGAGCACAATCAGCAGGACCCAGAGGATTTTCATCCCGGTCTCGGCGCCACTTTTCAACACGTTGATAATGGCCCAGATATCCAGGGCCAGAATGATCAGTCCAACCAATCCATTAAAGCCGGAACCCATGGTAATACTCCAGATGATAAGTGCTCCTTCCTAGGATAGCTGCACTTCGCAAGGGTTCCGTACTATCAACCAGTTAAACGTGAACGGCCACACGCAGAGCTTCCAGGGACGGGGCGGCGGCAATACCGGCTGCCGCACACAACTCCAGGACCCTGGCCTGATCGTTGCCGTAAACCAGTACGGCCTGCAACTCGTCATCCAGGGGCTGGCTGAGGTTCATCAGCACGTAGCCGCCCATTTCCTTGTTCATGCTGCCCAACTGAATCTGGATGCGGTTCAGTGCGGTCAACGGCTCGGTCTTGGCCAGTTGCTTGGGCTTGATATTGAACTCGACGCCCGGGCCGAACGAGGCGACGATCTGGGCAAACAGGTCCATATAGGTGTCGGCCTGGAACAATACCGTCTCGGGCAGACTGCCGATCACCACCCACTCGCCAAGGGGAATGGGAAAGCTGTCGTCGTAATTGATATCCGGGTTGGCCGCGAGGAACGCCTGCGGGTCGGCATAAGCCTGGGCGGCTTCGTCGGCGATTTGCGCAATTTCTGCGTCGCCCATGCACCCCGAACTGATTTTGCTGATTAATTCGTTGAGTTGGTCTTTCATGGGCGTTCCCGGTCGGTCAAAAAACAAGGCGCGCAGGATAACGGGAAATCCTGCGCACCTCTATCTTCATGCCGATACCAGCTGGCGCAACTGCTCGGCGGTCTCGGCGGCGCCCATGGCCTGGGCCGCTGCCATGGGTGTCACACCCTTGGCGTCAGTGGCACGAGGGTCTGCGCCCTGACTGATGAGATAGTCGACAATGGCCGCGCGATTGAACATCGCCGCCATCATCAAGGCCGTGCGGCCGTCGAGGGAAGCGCCTTCAACACTGGCACCGCCTTCGACCAGCAGCCTGACCACCTCCAGATCGCCCTTGAAGGCCGCGCCGGCAATCGGGCTCTGACCGTTGTCGTTGCGAATTTCCGGGTCAGCGCGGTGCTTGAGCAAGACCTGCACCGTCTCCTGCTGGCCGTGATAACTGGCTAGCATCAACAGGGTATCGCCCTTGTGATTGCGCAGGTCAGGGTTCAACCCTTTCTCCAGCAGCTTGTCGAGCAGCCCGGCATTGCCCTGCCGGGCAAGGTCAAACACCTGCTCGGCGAACTCCAGGGCTTCATCGTCGGACATCCGCGTGGACTCGCCGGGCTTTTGCTCTGACATGGGAAAACTCCTTGGACCTGCTGATTTGAATATGTGGCCAGTCTCCCGGAGCGCCCGCGCCAGGGTCAAGCTATGGCCTCGATTACAAAATTTGTCATGGCGGCGACCACTGGTCCGACGCATCCTGCTGGCCCGGGATAAAACCCCAGGATGACAGTCTTAAATCGGTAAACCCTTGCACAATCCCCTCTCCCAAACCGCAAAATGCAGGATGCCCGACAGGCATTCATGCAAAATGCACGACACGGTTTTATTCAAAAAATCGTAAGTGATTGATAAATAACGATTAAATATCATTTCAAATAGTGGCACAGAGGCTGCACTAGTCATTCCAAGCTTGTTATCCCATGAGCAATGGAGCCGCTGGACATGACTTTTATCCAAGAAAAATTCGCTTCCGTATTCTCCGAATTCGACGTCACTACCCAGGCCCGTCCCGACGGTGGTGTGCTGCTGTCCCTGCGTAACCGCGAAGGCAAGCAGACGCGTCGCTGCATCTCCTACGCCCAATTGCACACACCGGTGCAACTGGAGTGGGTAATCAGCGCCATTCGCCGCGACCTCGCAGCCCAAGCCAGTGAACTGCCCGCCATTTCCATGCTGCAAAGCCAACATCGTTTTGATCTGCCGACGTATCACACCCGCTGATTGCGCGGGCCGGTAATTGCCTCACCTGATTCACTCTCATACCCTTATTGACCGCGATTGCCCCTGGCTCTCGCGGTCTTTTTTATTTCTCTTATCTGATGATCCCCTGCCCCAGTGCTTCGCCCACCGCCTGAGCACGGTTACTGACGCCGAGCTTGTTGTAGATGGCCTTGAGGTGATACTTGATGGTGGACTCGGAGACTTCGCGTATGCGGGCAATCTCCCAGGAGGTCTTGCCTTCACGCGCCCATTGCAGAATCTCCACTTCCCTGTCAGTCAGCCCGCGCGTCCTGAAACGCACGCCCCGCCCCGCCATGTGCAAGACCGGCACCATACTGGCGACCAGGTATCGATCCGAAACCGACAGCGCACGCTTGATACCGTTGAGCGAACACACCGAGATAATCCCGTTACCACCACGACACTGGCTTTTATAGCCGTAGGAAAGGCCGGGCATCAGCTCGCAGTCGATCACCGCATCGTTGAGGTCGTCGCTGGCCGGGTAATGTCGATGGGCTTCAGCCCAATCCAGGAAGCCCTGGCGTTCGCGGTAACATTTGATGACCGGATCATCTTTCAACATGCGTCCACGCTGATAGAGTTGCCCCCAGCGACCGTCAACGTTGGACGTCACGAATGTCAGTAATGAAGTCCCCTTGAACTGGTAGAACATCGCGCGCTCACAGTCGCATTGCTGCCTTAACCAACCCAGGGCGTTTTCAATGGCTCGCTGGCCATCAAGTTCTGTAATACTGCTGACCATTTTTTGTATAAGTAAATCCATGGTGGAATTGACCGGTATGGCACTTCGCATAGTGACCTGCTCCTTATTCAACCCCCGCGCACAACGGCCTGGTTATCTGCATAACGGCGGGGGCTGATAAAGCGAAACTTACACGAATAAAAACGTTTAAAACCCGAGGTCAAAACAAACAGGATTTACTGACAAATATGAAAGGCGCGTCCTACTTTTAAACAGGACATCACTTACAAGCGTCTGATTGATTTATATTTGAAAGATAGATACCGCAATGAAAATCAACACGTCTGTTTGCACGATCTGCCGGACAGGGCACAAGCAAACGAATTGAAATGCCAGGTGGGCGCTGACTTGCTGCCTGTAGGAGCCGCCTTGGTGGCGCAACACGCCGGTGATTGCTCCGACGCCATTGCCAGCAAGCCGGCTCCCACCCAGTTGTGTGCTTGCTGCTGCCCGATATCAGAACGCGCCCAGGTCGATCTCGGCAAAACTGCTCACGCAAGGATGCCCGGCCAGCTCGCCGCCATCGCGCGTCAGCCCGCAGGTCGCCATGCCGGCAGCCCGGGCGGCATCCAGTTCTTCGACGATATCCGAGAGAAACAGCGTCTCCCGTGGCGGATAGTTGATCGCCTCGCTGATGGACCGGTAGGACTTCACTTCGCGCTTGGGCCCGGAGGTGGTGTCGAAATAGCCGCTGAACAACGGCGATAGATCACCCGCCTCGGAGCAGCCGAAGATCAGGCGCTGGGCCTGGATCGAGCCCGACGAATACACGTACAGCTCATAGCCCTCCTGATGCCAGCGTTTGAGCGCGTCCACCGCATCCGGGTAAACATGGCCCTTGAGCTGACCGGCCTGATAGCCCTGCTCCCAGACCATGCCCTGCAACGCCTTGAGCGGCGTGGCCTTGCGGTCCTCGGCGATCCATTGCAGGAGAATCTCGATCACCCGTTCGAGATCGGCCAGGGGTTCGCCGCTGTCCAGGCGTATGGCGCGCAACTGCACTTGCACCTCTTCGCGCTCGGCATGCTGGCGCAGGAAGTCCGGCAGATGCCGGGCCGCAAAGGGAAACAGCACATCAAAGACGAAGCTCACCGCGCTGGTGGTGCCTTCGATATCCGTCAGGACCGCTTTTATCGCCATATCAATTCAGGTTCCTGTAGCAGCTCAATTCAGTCTTCAAGACGGGGAAAACGGCTGGCAATGGACTCGCCGGTAAAGTTTGCGACCCAGCCTTGCGGGTTGTTGAACAGGCGGATCGCGACGAAATGCGGGTGTTCACCCATGTCGAACCAGTGGCGAGTGCCCGCCGGGACCGAGATCAGATCGTTCTTTTCGCAGAGTACGGCATAGACGTGATCGTCGATATGCAGAGTAAACAACCCACGTCCGGCAACGAAAAATCTTACTTCGTCCTCGCCATGGCGATGTTCGTCGAGAAACTTGGCACGCAACTCGGCTTTCTGCGGATGATCGCTGTTGAGGCTGATCACGTCCACGGTGACATAACCGCGCTCGCTCATCAGCGTGTCGATCTGCTCGCGGTAGGCGGCGATCACTTCTTCCTGGCTGGCGCCAGGGGTGATCGGCGTCGCCGCCTGCCAGCGATCAAAGCCCACGCCATGCTCGGCCAGGGTCGAAACGATGTCTTCAAGGTGGGTCAGGACCTTGTTCGGCTGCTCAGGACTGGATTCGTGATAAACGGACAGGCTGCTCATGGCACGGCTTCCTCGATCGGTTAAAAGCTATCAACGGTTTAATACGGCGCGAGTCTTGAGCTCACACTCGAACAGAAATTCAAAGGCTTCGATCTGACGCAAGGCATCGCTCATCTTCGCACCCCAGGTATAGAGGCCGTGACCGCGAATCAGATACCCGGCGCAATCGGCATGGGCATCAAGCCAGGGCTGTACCTTGCTGGCCAGGCGGGCGATATCCTGGTCATTGTCGAAGATCGGCACCAGTACCCGGGACTCATGGGTCTGCACGCCACTGAAAGCCTTTTGCAGCTCGTAGTCCTCGAAGACCAGGTGATCGGCCTCGGTCAGGCGCGATAATACGGTGGCGTTGACCGAGTGGGTATGCAATACCGCGCCGACTTGCGGGCGGCACTGATACAGCTGGGTGTGCAGCAGGGTTTCCGCTGATGGCTTCTTGCCCGGCTCCAGGCTGTTGCCGTCCAGATCAGTCGTCAGTACATCGTCCAGGCCCAACTGGCCCTTGTGCTTTCCCGACACGGTCAGCAGCACTTCGGTCGCCGACAGGCGCGCCGAATAGTTGCTGCTGGTGGCAGGCGACCAGCCACGGCCGTACAGGAAGCGCCCGGCATCGATGATTTCCTGGCTCAATTGTTCGCGGGTCATACGCCCTCCTCTTTCATTCGTGTGGCAATCAGGATCGCGGCGGCCATGGCCGCGATGCTGGCGATACTGAAGGTCCAGGCCGGGCCCAGAGTGTTCCAGCTGTAACCGGCGTACAACGCCCCCAGTGCACCGCCGGTCCCGGACAGCGCGGCATACAGCGCCTGGCCCTGGCCTTGCTGTTGCGGGCCGAAGGTACGTTGCACGAAATGAATGGCAGACGCGTGAAAGCTGCCAAACGTCGCGGCGTGCAGGATCTGGGCGAAAATCAGCACCGGCAGGTATTCGGCTTCGCTGCCCAGCAGCCACCAGCGTATGCCGGCCAGGCAGAAACTGACCATCAGCACCCGGCGCACCGAGAACCGTTGCAACAGGCGGCTCATGATCAGAAACATCAGCACTTCCGCCACCACGCCCACTGCCCATAGCTGGCCGATCACGCCACGGCTGTAACCGAGATGCTCAAGGTGCAGCGTCAGGAAGGTGTAGTACGGCCCGTGGCTGAACTGCATCAGCGCCACACACAGGTAGAACACCCAGACGCCTGACTGCCCGAGTTGCGTGAGAAAACCACCCGCTGCGGCCGGTCGAGTCGAAGTGGCGGGCGGCGCATTCGGCACCCACCAGCTGCTGAGCATGATCCCGGCCAGGATCACCATCAAACCCTGAGGGTACAGGTCCAGACTGTAGCTTTCGAACAACCGGCCCAGGCCGACGACGGCAAGGATGAAGCCAATCGAGCCCCACAGGCGAATCTGGCTGTAGCGCGACACCTGCCCTTGCAGGTGCGACAGGGTGATGACTTCGAACTGCGGCAACACGGCATGCCAGAAAAACGCATGCAGGGCCATGACCATCGC
This sequence comes from Pseudomonas sp. JL23, assembly GCF_056933585.1. Lineage (NCBI taxonomy): Bacteria > Pseudomonadati > Pseudomonadota > Gammaproteobacteria > Pseudomonadales > Pseudomonadaceae > Pseudomonas > Pseudomonas sp. JL23. The sequence goes on from NZ_CM167795.1 coordinate 4,943,688, forward strand.
CAGCCAGGCATAGCTCTTGTCGAACAGAATCAGGGAAAAACTCAGCAACGCACAGACAGCGCCAAAACGCACGATAGCCAGGCGCCGCCCGGTGTAGTCACCCAGCCAGCCCCAGATATTCGGTGCGATGCAGCGCATCAGCATGGGAATCGCCACCAGTTCGCCGATTCGCGCACTGGCGAAGCCCAAGTGGTGGAAGTACAGCGCCAGGAAGGGCGCAGTCGACCCCAACAGGGCGAAATAGAACAGGTAGAAACCGGACAGCCGCCAATAAGGAAGCTGCCCCGTGGGCGATGGCGTCACCTCAGGAAACCGTGCCGGTGGTGACGCCACTGGCCATCAGAGTTGCCCCAGCACCGGCGTGGTCACCCGCACATCGGCATTCTGCCCGCGATGACGCAACAGATGGTCGAGCAGCACGATGGCCATCATCGCCTCGGCGATAGGCGTGGCACGGATACCTACGCACGGGTCGTGACGACCCTTGGTGATGACGTCAACCGGGTTGCCATGCACGTCGATGGACTGCCCCGGTGTGGTGATGCTGGACGTCGGCTTGAGGGCCAGATGGGCGACGATAGGCTGACCGGAAGAAATGCCGCCGAGGATGCCGCCGGCATTGTTCGACAAGAAGCCTTCAGGGGTCAGCTCGTCGCGATGCTCGGTGCCACGCTGGGCGACACTGGCGAAACCGGCGCCGATCTCCACGCCCTTGACCGCATTGATGCTCATCAGGGCATGGGCCAGTTCGGCATCCAGGCGATCAAAGATCGGCTCGCCCAGGCCCGGCATGACGCCTTCGGCCACCACTGTGATCTTCGCCCCGACCGAATCCTGATCGCGACGCAACTGGTCCATATAGGCTTCAAGTTCCGGCACCTTGTCCGGGTCCGGGCAGAAGAATGCGTTCTGCTCTACCGAATCCCAGGTCTTGAACGGAATCTCGATGGGCCCCAGCTGACTCATGTAACCACGCACCTGAATGCCCAGGGTCGCCAGGTATTTTTTGGCAATGGCGCCTGCGGCCACGCGCATGGCGGTTTCCCGCGCCGAGCTGCGGCCACCGCCACGGTAGTCACGCACACCGTACTTCTGGTGGTAGGTGTAATCGGCATGGGCCGGACGGAACAGGTCCTGGATCGCCGAGTAATCCTTGGATTTCTGATCGGTATTGCGGATCAGCAGGCCGATGGAGGTGCCGGTGGTCTTGCCCTCGAAGACGCCGGAGAGGATTTCCACCTCGTCGGCTTCCTGGCGCTGGGTGGTATGGCGGCTGGTGCCGGGCTTGCGTCGGTCCAGGTCGATCTGCAGGTCCTGCAGCGACAGCTCGAGGCCCGGCGGGCAGCCGTCAACGATAGCAACCAGTGCCGGACCATGGCTTTCGCCGGCAGTGGTGACAGTGAACAGCTTGCCGTAGGTATTGCCGGACATGCAGGAGGCTCCGAGAAATCAGCGAGATCGATAAAAACAAGCCGACAAGTATACGCGGGCTTATCATCGACTTCACCCTCGAACCTTATGCGTTGCGCCGCGTCCAATCGGCATTCCCGCAAATAGTGGCCTTACGATGTTACGCATGCTTGCCCTGCTCCTCCCTTTATTAGCCACTGGCCTGGCCCAGGCGGCCCCTGTCGTGCTGCAACGGCCGATCAGCCTGGACACCGGCAGCGGCGAGCTGTTCGGCACCCTGCTGCTGCCGCAATCGAGCAAGCCGGTGCCGGTGGTGTTGATCATCGCCGGCTCCGGCCCCACCGACCGCGACGGCAACAACCCCGATGGCGGGCGCAACGACAATCTGCGCCGCCTGGCCCTGATGCTGGCCAGCAATAACATCGCCAGCGTGCGCTACGACAAGCGCGGCGTGGCCGCCAGTCACCCCGCCACCCCGGATGAGCGCAACCTGAGCTTCGACCATTACGTCGCCGACGCCGTGGCCTGGAGCCAGAAACTCAAGACCGACCCGCGCCTGGGCCCATTGATCCTGCTGGGTCATAGCGAAGGTGCACTGGTAGCGACCCTGGCAGCAGAAAAAAGCGGCGCGGCGGCGGTGATTTCCGTGGCGGGCACCGGTCGTCCGGTGGATCAGGTCCTGCGCGAACAGCTCAAGGAGCGCATGCCGCCGCCGTTGCTGCAACGCAGTGAACAATTGCTGAGCAGCCTCAAGGCGGGCAAGACCGACGACAATGTCCCGGACGAATTGCAGGTGCTGTTCCGCCCCAGTGTGCAGCCGTACCTGATCTCGCTGTTTCGCCAGGACCCGGCGGCCGCGTTCGGCCAACTGCGCGTCCCGGCGCTGATCATTCAGGGCCGCAACGATATCCAGGTAGGTGTGCGGGATGCCGAACTGCTGCACAAGGCCAATCCCAAGGCCGAACTGGCGCTGATCGACGGCATGAACCATGTCATGCGTATCGTGCCCGATGACATCAAACAGCAACTGGCCTCCTATAAGAATCCGGATCTACCCTTGGCCAGCCAACTGTCCCAGCGGATCCTGCGCTTTATTGGTGCGTTGCCGGCGGTCTGAGCGAAGTTTTTGACGCCAGCAAAACCTGCGCGCCCTTCAGATTCCGTCAACGTGGCCGATAATGGGGAACTGGCATCGTGTTTGCTCCGTAATGCCTTGGACAGGATCGTCGTTAATGACTGAAGCAAATCCCATGACCGAAACCGCCGAAGCCGAAGCCACACCCGAAGTCGAAGCCACTCCCAAGCTGTGGGACGACGTGCAGCCCGAGATTTTCCAGATGCTGCGCCTGGCGCCCTTGCAGACGGATCGGGCCACCGGTGGCCGACCGCTGCGTTTCGTCCAGTTCGGCAAGGCCGAGCGCCACAGCAAGGAAACCAGCCTGCTGCGCATGAATATCCAGCTGCCAGGCCAGCGTGTGCGCCGCGAACAGAACAACCTGGATGTCTGGGTCGATCATGTCACCCGCATTGTCAGCTTTGGCCCCGCCTCCGGCATCCAGATCGAACCCTGGAACCGTGGTATCGGCCGTTTCCTCATTGCCCAGGCCATCCACTGGACGCAAAAGCGTTGGGCCACCTATCGCATCGAAGGCTTTGACCTGGCGAGCAAGGACGGCCTCAACGAAGACACCCGCCTGCGCCGCGACCACTTCCTGCGCACCCGCGGTTTCGAGGTCGGCTATGCCGACGCCCAGCACCTCAAGGGCAGCGTCAAGGAAGTCCAGGTTGGCAATCTGAACAACACCTGGAACAACGACAAAGTGCAGATCATCGAAATTCTCGAAGCCTCGCAGATGCTCGAGAAAGCCGAACAGAATATGAAGGAACAGGAAGTCCAGATTCGCCAGCACGAAGAAAAGGTCGGCAAGTACAAGCGCGAAGACAGCAGCCTGCGCTTTACCATCGCTTGCCTGGTGACCTTTGCCGTGTTCCAGGCCGGGTTATTGATCTGGATTGCGACGCACCGCTGAATGTTCTCTGAATGATAAGTGGGACCGGCTTTAGCCGGGAAGACATAGGTATGATCGATACATCTATATCGCCTGTCATAGCGTCTTCCCGGCTAAAGCCGGTCCCACATGATTAGCCGCCTTCTTCAGTAAGCCGCCACCAACCCATCCTTGCGCGGATCGGTGCCGCCGACATAGCCATGCGCGGTGCGCTGAATGATCTGCGCGCCGCCAAAGGCAAATACCCCGCTCGGCTCTTCTATATCAACGTCGTGGCCCTTGGCTCGCAGTTCTTCCACCACCAGCCGGTCAAACGAGCGCTCCACCGCGACTTTCAGCCCGGCTTCGAGCCTCCAGCGTGGTGCATCGGCGGCCGCTTGCGGATTCTGCTTGTAGCGCAGGATGCGCATCATCATCTGCAAGTGCCCCTGAGCCTGCATCGGCCCGCCCATCAACCCAAACGACATCAATGGCGTGCCGTCGGCGTTCATCACGAAGCCAGGAATGATGGTGTGGAAAGGCCGCTTGCCCGGCGCAACGACGTTCACATGCGCAGGATCCAGGCTGAAACCGGCACCGCGGTTCTGCAGGCTGATACCCGTGCCGGGCACGACAACACCGGAGCCGAAGCCCATGTAGTTGGACTGAATGAACGAGACCATCATGCCGCTCTCGTCCGCCGCCGACAGATACACCGTGCCGCCCGCTTTCGGCGAGCCGTGACCGGGGTTGGCGGCCTGTTCGGTGACCAGCGCGGCACGTTCCTTCAGATAAACCGGGTCGAGCAACTGTTCGGAGCGCAAACGCATGTGGTCGTTGTCGGCCACGTGTTCGTTGAGGTCGGCCAGGGCCAGCTTCATCGCTTCGAGGACCGGGTGAACCGTGGCGATACTGTCTACCGGATACTCACCGACACCCAGCGCCTCAAGCATGGTCAGGCCGGACAGCGTGGCAATGCCCTGACCGTTGGGCGGCAGTTCGTGCACCACGGCGCCGGCATAGGGCACCGACAGGGTCTCGATCCAGTCAACCCTGTGGCTGGCCAGATCCGCAAGACTCATTACGCTGCCGTTGGCATTGGCGTGGGCGATGATGGCCCGGGCCAGTTCGCCACGGTAGAACGACTCGCCCTTGGTCTCGGCAATCGATTGCAGGGTCTTGGCGTGATCCGTGAGCTTGATCTTCTCGCCCGCCTTCGGCGCCTTGCCCCCCGGCAGGAAGCATTCGGCAAAGCCCGGTTGATCCTTGAGCAGCCCGGCACCACGGCGCCACAGTTCGGCGATGATCGGCGTGACCTGATAACCGTCGCGGGCATAACCGATGGCAGGCTCGGCCAGCGTGGCAAACGGCAACTTGCCGTAGCGCTCGGACAACGCGACCCAGGCCGACACCGCGCCGGGCACTGTCACGGCGCCCCAGCCACGCTGCGGCATTTCTTTCTGGCCGTCGAAAAATGCCGGTGTCCAGCCCTGTGGCGAGCGACCGGATGCATTCAGACCCTGCAACTTTTTGCCGTCCCAGACGATAGCGAACGCATCGCTGCCGATACCGCAACCGGTCGGCTCGACCACCGTCAGCACCATGGCCGCGGCAATCGCTGCGTCGACGGCGTTGCCGCCCTTGCGCAGCATGTCCAGGCCGGCCTGTGCCGCCAATGGCTGCGAGCAGGCGACCATGTTGTTGCCCATCACCGGCGAGCGGGCGGACGCGTAGGGTTGGCTGTAATCCAGATCATCGAACATGAAAGGGCTCTCTTTGGGCAGTGATCAGCTTTTAGGGTCCAGGGCGTCACGCAAACCGTCGCCCAGGAGGTTGAAACACAGGACGGTGATGTAGATCGCCACACCCGGCGCAATCGACATCCACGGTGCCTGCTCCATGAAATTCTTCGCGGTATTGAGCATCGAGCCCCAGGACGGTGAAGGCGGCTGCTGGCCCAGGCCGAGGAACGACAGGCTGGCTTCGGCAAGAATGGCCGAGGCAATGGTCAGGGTCGCCTGTACCACCAACGGCGACATCACGTTGGGCAGCACGTAGCGCAGGATGATCCAGCGATCAGGCAAGCCAATGGCCCGGGCGCCTTCCAGATAATCCTCATGGCGGATTGCCAGGACCTGGCCACGGGTCAGGCGGGAAAAGATCGGCATGGCCGACAGACCGATGGCAATCATGGCATTGGTCAGGCTCGGCCCGAGGAACGCGCCCAGAGCGATTGCCAGTACCAGGAACGGACAGGACAGCAGAGCTTCCATAATCCGCGAAATGATCGCGTCCAGTTTGCCGCCAAAGTAACCGGCGATCAGGCCAAGGGGCACGCCAATGACCATGGCGATGGCCACCGAAACGCCCCCGGCCAGCAACGAACTGCGCGCGCCCCACAGCAGGCGGGAAAACAGGTCGCGACCCAGTTCGTCAGTGCCCAGCCAGTACATCAGCGACGGCGCCTTGCGCACCGCAAGGAAATTGGCCTTGAGCGGGTCGTAAGGGGCAATCCACGGCGCCAGCAGCGCCGCCAGAATGAATACCAGCAACACCCCTGTGCCGATCACCGCGCCTTTATTGGCGAGGAACTTGCGCACGAACGGTGAACGCGTACGGGGTTTCAGGGCGGTATCCGTGGCCTTTGCCGCCAGCGGAGCGATTAAAGTCATCAGGCAGTCCTCAGGCGCGGGTTGATCATGCGGTAGAGCACATCGGCCAGCAGATTCAGGAGCAGGAAGCCAATGGCTACACACAGCACCACGCCCTGCACCACGGCGTAGTCGCGGTTGAACACGGCATCGACAATCATCTTGCCGAAGCCGGGAATACTGAAAACCTGCTCGGTCAGCACCGCGCCGCCGAGCAATTCGCCAAACAGCAGCGTGGTCAGGGTGACGATGGGCATCAACGCATTGCGCAGTGCATGCTTGAGAATCACCGTGCGCGGGAACAGCCCCTTGGCCCGGGCCGTGCGCACGTAATCGGCGCGCAGCACCTCGAGCATGGCGCTGCGGGTGTGACGCATCAGCACCCCGGACAGCCCGGCACCGAGCACAAAAGCAGGCAGCACCAGGGTTTTCAGGTTCTGCCCGATGTCCTCAGCCAAAGGCACGAAGCCCGACGCCGGTAACCATTGCAGCTTCACGGCAAAAATCATGATCAGCAGAATGCCCAGCCAGAAGTGCGGTATCGAGATGCCGGACAACGCCACCACGTTGGCTCCGTAATCGACCGCCGTGCCTTTGCGCACGGCGGAAATCACCCCGGTGGGAATGCCGATCAGCAACGCAATGATCAAGGCCAGTACCGCCAGCTCGATGGTCACCGGCAGCTTGGAGGCGAGCAGCGTGGTCACCGGCTGTTCGGTACGCAGCGAGGTGCCGAAGTCGCCTTGCAGCACGTTGCCGACCCAATGGATGTACTGCAGCGGCACCGGATCGTTGAGCCGGTATTTGTCCCGCAGGTATTCCATAACCGCCGGGTCGCGCTCCTCCCCCGCCATTGCCAGCACCGGGTCACCCGGCAGCAGTTTCTGCAGGGTGAAGACGAACAGCGAGACCAGGATCAGCGTGGGGATGGCGCTGAACAGGCGTCTGAAGATGAAGGTCAGCATGCGCATACCTCTACCGATGTGGGAGCGAGGCTTGCCCGCGAAGGCGTCAAGTCAGACGACGGATATGTCGTCCGATAAACCGGTTCGCGGGCAAGCCACGCTCCCACAAGGTCCCAATGCGGGGTACAAATCATTTAAAGGCCACATCAGCCAGGCGAATCAGGCCATCCGGATTCGGCACAAACCCGCTGATAGTGCTTTTCATGGCGATGATGCGCGGGTCGAAATACAGGTAGCTGGTCGGTACATCGCTGGCGAGCAGGCGCAGCGCTTCAAAATACAGGGCCTGACGCTGCGCCTGATCGTTGACCGTACGTGCCTTGTTCAGTAACTCGTCGAGTTTCGGGTCGCAGAAGTGGCCGTCATTCTGGCCGCCCTTACAGGTCACGAATTGATGAATGTCACCGTCCGGATCAGGCCGACCCGACCAGGCGCTCATGCCGATCTGGAAGTTGCCGGCCTGTTGTTCGCTGAGCAGCGTGGCGTATTCGGTGGCAATCAGGTTGACCTTGAAGCCCGCTTCTTCGGCCATCGCCTGGATAATCTGGCCGACCTGTTGCGCAATCGGATTATTGGCCACTTTCAGTTCGACACTCAGAGGCAGCTTGACCCCGGCTTCAGCCAACAGTTTCTTGCTTTGTTCGATGTCACGGGTCGGGATCGGCAGGTCCTTATCGTAGTAAGGGCTGCTTTTCGGGAATGGCTGGGCGCTCGGTGCATAGAGGCCTTCGAAGACCACCTGATTGATCGCATCGCGGTCGATGGCCAGCTCAAAAGCCTTGCGCACGCGCTTGTCCTGACCCATCGGCGTCTTGGATTTCTCGCCGTTATCGGTGTTGTACATCAGCTGCATATAGCCAAGCCCAGGGGTGTTGAATACCTGTAGCTTGCTGTCGGCCTTGGCGGTCTTCACGTCGGTCGGTGCCACGCGTTCGATGATGTCCAGGTCACCCGAACGCAGATTGGCCAGACGCACCGAGGTGTCGGGAATCGGCAGGAAGATCACCTTGTCGAAATGGTAGGCCTGCTTGTTCCAGTAATTGTCGAAGCGCTCCAGGACAATGCGGTCCTGCTGCACCCGCTGCACGAACTTGTACGGCCCGGAGCAGATCGGCTTAGAACCCACTTCAGTGGCCGAGGCCTTGGGCGCCAGCATCATCCCGGCACGGTCGGACAGCTGCGAGATCAGCGTGGCATCGGGCTGTTTGACCTTGATCGCCACCGTCTTCGCATCGATTACCTCGACGCTTTCCACCGACGCCAGCTCGCTCTTGCGCAGCGAGTCCGGCAGGGTGCGGGCGCGGTCCAGGTTGAACTTCACCGCAGCAGCGTCGAACACCTCACCGTCGTGGAAGGTCACGCCGTCGCGCAGGCTCATGGTCAGGGTCTTGCCGTCTTCGCTCCAGCTCCACGAGGTTGCCAGTTGCGGCACGTAGGTCAGGTTCGGGCTGATATCCACCAGTTTGTCGCACAGCGCGGTGTAGACCAGGCGGCCCGAATAGGTCCGCGAGCGATGCGGGTCGAGTACATCAGGGTCATCCTGAATGCCGATACGCAGCGTGGTTTCGGCAAAAGCGGCATTGGCAGCGAGCAGTAAAAGCGTTCCTGTCATCAGGTGTGCGAACTTCATGGCTGACTCTCCAGAGATAGGGCTTGATGGCTTTTGAACAGATTCAGGCGTTGGCTGTAGGCCGCGCCAGGCGTCGGCACCACCAGTGAACCGGCCCCGGCGTTGGCGATCTCGCGCCAGTAATGACAGGCGACCTGGCGCCCGGCTTCGACGCTTTCGAACAGCGGCTTGACCTCACGGCACAACGGCCGCGCGTGGGGGCAACGGGTGTGGAAGCGGCAACCCGACGGCGGTTTGCTCGGGCTGGGCATGTCGCCACCCAGCAGCGGACGTGGATGGCGCAGATCGGGATGGCTGACTGGCACGGCGGCCATCAATGCCTGGGTATAGGGATGCAGAGGTGTTTCGAACAGTTCGTTGACCGGTGCCAGTTCGACGATCTCGCCCAGGTACATCACCGCCACGCGGTCGCTCATGTGACGAATCACCGCGAGGCCGTGGGCAACGATCACCAGGGTCAGGCCAAACTGATGCTTGAGGTCTTCCAGCAGGTTGACCACCTGGGCCTGTACCGAAACGTCCAGGGCGGACACCGGCTCGTCGCCGAGAATCAGCCGTGGCTCGGAAGCCAGGGCGCGGGCAATGCCGATGCGCTGGCGCTGGCCGCCGGAAAATTCGTGGGGGTAGCGACTGCCGTGCTCCGGCGCCAGGCCCACCGTGCGCAGCAGTTCGGCGACTTTGTCTTGCCGCGCGCTACGGCTGTCGTCCCGGTGCAGCCAGATCGGCTCGCCGACAATCGCCTCGACGCTCATGCGCGGATTCAACGAGGCGAAGGGGTCTTGAAAGATGATCTGTAAGTCACGCCGTACCTGACGCAGCTTGTCGGGCGGCAGATTGGCCAGGTTGCGCCCTTCGTAAATCACGTCGCCCGCAGTGGGTTTGAGTAGATTCAACAGCAGCCGGCCAAGGGTCGACTTGCCCGAACCGGACTCCCCCACCAACGCCAGGGTCTCGCCCCGGCGCACGGCCAGGGACACTTCGTTGACGGCTTGTACAGGCGGCTTCTTGCGCTGAAACAGACCGGCTTCGCTGCTGAAATGCTTGCTCAGGGCGATGCTTTCCAGAATCGGCTTATGCACATCAAGACGCTGATCAGGATGGCTTTCGGGCTGGCTCATGCACTGACTCCAAGATGCTGCTCCAGAGGAACGCGAATACAGGCAGCGAAATGCCCCGGCGAGACTTCAAGCAACGGCGGACGCGCTTCACGGCAGGCCGCGATAACGAACGGGCAGCGACCGGCGAAGCGACAACCCGCTGGCATCTCAGCCGGCGTTGGCACACGACCGTTGATGGTGGCAAGGCGCCCTTCGCGCGGGCCTATGGATGGCATCGAGCCCATCAGGCCAATGGTGTAAGGGTGTTGCGGATCATCGAACAGGGTCTTCACCGTGCCACTTTCAACCACTTGCCCGGCGTACATGACCATGACGTCGTCGGCCACTTCGGCGACCACGCCGAGGTCATGGGTGATCAGGATCATCGACGTGCCGGTCTCGGCCTGCAGATTGGCCACCAAGGCAAGGATTTGCGCCTGAATGGTCACGTCCAGGGCAGTGGTCGGTTCGTCGGCAATGATCAGCGCCGGGTCGTTGGCGAGTGCCATGGCAATCATCGCGCGCTGACGCATGCCGCCCGAGAGTTCATGGGGATAGGCATCCAGACGCTGCGCGGCGTCGGGTACGCGGACCTTTTCCAGCATCAGCAAGGCGCGTTGCCGGGCGTCCTTGCTGGAAAGGCCCTGATGGCGCATCACGCTTTCGGCGATCTGTTCGCCAATGGTGAACACCGGGTTGAGGGAGGTCATGGGCTCCTGGAAAATCATCGCCATGCGATTGCCGCGCACGTCCAGCAGACGCTCGGCGGACATACCCAACAGGGTTTCATCCAACAGGCTGGAAGTACTGGCCTCGACGCTGGCGGTGTCCGGCAACAGCCCCATCAGCGCCATCGAGGTGACGCTTTTGCCGCAGCCGGACTCACCGACAATCGCCAGGGTCTTGCCCGGTTGCACCGAGAAGGACACGCCATCGACCACATTGGCCGGTGCGCCCTTGAAACGCACGGTGAGCTGGCTGACGCTCAGTACCGGGCCGCAGCTGTTTCGCTGTTGCTGACTCATAAGCTCGCCTCGAGGTCCTGATGGATAACGTTGTCCAGCGCCTGCTGCAAGGCGCGTAAATGACCGCGCATGGCGGTGGCGGCCTTGACCGGGTCACGGCTTTCGATGGCGCCGACGATGTCGTCGTGGTCGTGGCTGTAGGTGTCCAGGCGATCGGCATTGCGCGCCCGCTGGCGCAAATCGCGCCAGGCAGGGTCGAGGCGGATGGCGTCGAGCATCTCGAAGATATCCAGCATCAGGCGGTTGCCTGCGGCTTCGGCAATGCCACGATGCAGGGCGCTGTCCCACAGCTCGATGGCTTCGGCATCGATTTCCGTGGCGTGCTGCTGACGATTAGTGCGCTCGGCAAGACGCCGTAGAATGGCCATCTGATCACCACTGGCCCGTACGGCGGCCAATGAGGCGAGAGCAGGTTCGAGGTGCAGGCGGGCCTCCATCACTTCGCTGAAATTGGTCCGGCTCGATAATTTGGCGAAACTCATTGCTGCACTTGGCGGCGTAGGCCCGACAAACGTGCCCTTGCCCTGGCGACGCCAGATCTGGCCTTCGGCCTCCAGTACCGCCAGCGCCCGCCGAATAGCCCGGCGGCTGACGCCGAAATCAACGGCCAGCTCACGCTCGGTAGGCAATGGCCGCTGAGGGAACGCCGCATGCTGGGCCACCATCTGCCGCAGGGCATCAAGGGCCAGCCTGGAAGCGTTATCGTGATCGGCGTCAGTCTCGGACCTTTGCATCATGGTTTCTCGTGACAGGCTTTAAGAACATTAAAAACACGGGTCAGCACACCGCGTTGCGCTGTCAGGATGAGTGCAATAGCGATGCCAATGGAAATTGGTTCAGCCGCTTTTTCAACATGGCGACGGGTGAAGAGGAGTAAGCGAGGTGGCTCGGGCCAATCAGCAAAGGTTCGGGGGATTGGTCCGGGAGGGGATAGAGGATTGGTTCAGCAGCAGGCGAACCAATTTTTGCGGGGTATCAGCAAGATGCCTGATTATGGGTCGGGTGCATTGTTAAAGCGCATCGCCAACATCGGAGCAGGCATCAATATTGGGAGCAGTTGTGGGCGAATTCATTCGCGAAGAGGCCGGTAAATCCAATAAATTTCATCGCCTGTAATAATGCCTTCGCGAATGAATTCGCTCCACAGAACACATTCCCTTGAAGGATCCGCTCCTCTATAGAATTCAGTCCCTTACAGGATTCGCTCCCACAATTCATTGCCCAAAAATTTCGTGCCCATCAAACCCGCGCAGCAAACACCGCCTGATGCTCACGGCATTGCGCCGCGCTGAGCATGAACACGCCGTGGCCGCCGCGCTGGAAGTCCAGCCAGTGGAAATCGACTTCCGGGTACAGCGCCTGGACATGTACCTGGGTATTGCCCACTTCGACGATCAGCAAGCCCTTCTCGGTCAAGTGATTGGCGGCCTCGCTCAACATGCGACGCACCAGATTCAGGCCATCATCGCCGCAGGCCAGCGCCAGTTCCGGTTCGTGCTGGTACTCGTCTGGCATGTCGGCGAAGTCTTCGGCATCGACATAGGGCGGGTTGGAGACGATCAGGTCGAACAATTGGCCGGGCAAGCCTTCAAAGCCATCACCCTGCACGGTAAAGACCCGGCCTTCCACGCCATGGCGCTCGATGTTCTGGTTGGCCACTTCCAGGGCGTCATAGGACAGATCCGACAACACCACCTCGGCTTCAGGGAACTCGTCGGCACACGCGATACCTATGCAGCCGCTGCCGGTGCACAAGTCGAGAATGCGTGCAGGCTCGCCATCCAGCCAAGGCGCGAAGTGGCTCTCGATCAGCTCGGCGATGGGCGAACGCGGGATCAGCACACGGTCGTCGACAATGAACGACATGCCGCAGAACCAGGCTTCGCCCAGCAGATAAGGCGTCGGCACGCGTTCGTCGACGCGGCGGGCAATCAAACGCTGCAGGTCGGCGATTTCGTCAACCTCCAGGCGGCAATCCAGATAGCTGTCGGCGATTTCCCAAGGCAGGTGCAACGCCCCCAGAATCAACTGCCGGGCGTCATCCCAGGCGTTGTCGGTGCCGTGACCGAAAAACAGGTCTTCTTCATGAAAACGGCTGACGGCCCATCGAATGTGGTCACGCAGGGTGCGCAGACGGGAATTGATCACGGGCAAGCTCCTTGGAGAAAACGACAGTCGATTCTAACAGCCGGACCAGCGACAAACGATGCCTTAATGGCATGATTGATTGCGGCTCCCGCAACTGCTAGTTTCGTCCACCGATGCGCCACTAGCAAATCGCCATCACCTGCTTTTTTGCCCGCCTCGGGTGCGACAAAAACGCGGGATATCACCGTTGCCATTCCCAGAACAGCTCTGCCGGGGGACAATGCGGCAAAAGCCCTACTCAAAGGAGCCCCAGATGTCCGATTTAAAGACCATGTTCCAACTCAGCGGCAAGGGTTATGCCCCGGCCAATTTGAGTCATGCCACTCTGATCATCATTGACGCCCAGAAGGAATACCTCAGCGGCCCCCTGGCCCTGACCGGCGTCAAAGAAGCCGTTGCCAATATCAGCAGCCTGGTCGACGCCGCCCGCGCCGCCAAGCGTCCGGTGATCCACATTCGCCACCTGGGCACCGTCGGCGGCCTGTTCGATCCTCAGGGCGAACGCGGCGAGCTGATGAACGAACTGCTGCCGGTAGACGGTGAATACGTCATCGAAAAGCGTCTGCCCAACGCCTTCCAGGACACTGGCCTGCACCAGAAGCTGCAGGAGCTCGGCACCGTTGACCTGATTGTCTGTGGCTTCATGAGCCATTCGAGTATCAGCACCACCGTGCGCGCCACCAAGGACTACGGCTATCGCTGCACTCTGGTGGAAGATGCCTGCGCCACCCGCGACCTGCCAAACAAAGGCGGCGTGATCAGCGCTGAGGTCGTACATCAGACCGAAATGGCAATCATGGCCGACAACTTTGCCACCCTGGCCCTGACCAAAGACCTGATTTGACCGATTGCCCGTGCATCTCGGGCAATGGTATCCGCCAGCAGGTTATGTGAACCCGCTCACATAACCGCCTATCCGTTAATCCCGGCATTTGCCCGCAGACTCCGGAAAAACGGGAACCACCGGGTCATATCCCGGTCAGAGCGCCGATAGATCTGGAGGAAAGTCGAAATGAAAGTATCCGATGGTTTCGATGCCCGACGCCTGCGCCCAAGGGGCTCCGGCAGTTGGCGGATGCGTATCGTTGCGACCTTCGCCGCCCTGCTCGCAGCCTTCGGCATCCTGCTGATCGTGGCCGGAGTTTCCAGCCTGATCGGCCATCCCCAGGCCCTGGGCGAACTCAATGCCAGCCCGGCTGGCGCGGCGGTCATCGCCGTCGGTGGCCTGTTTACGCTGTACGTAGGCGTGTGGATATGGCGCCGCAGTCGCCGCCGCCAGCGTCGTCAGGGCGATCTGAGCCTGTCGCCGCACTTGATGAAAAAGCACGATTAAGCCCCACCCGCCTCTCCCTCCGACGTTTTAGTTGCGCCCAGGTCGCCACGACCCGGTTAAACTAGCCCGCTACGCGGAGGCCCCATGCAAGACGACGACTTTTCCCTGTTTCGATCTGAAACCCGCGGCATCAAGCCGCTCAAGCAACAGCACGCCGACGTGGGCAAGCCCCGTACTGATCGCAAGAATCTGGCAAAACTGCGCCAGGCTGCCACCGTGCGCACCGATTCGGTCACTGTGGACGGCTTGTCGGACCAGTTTGTCATCGATGTCGGCCCGGAAGATGTCTTGCATTGGTCGCGCGATGGCGTGCAGGAAGGCCAGATGCGCAAGCTCAAGCTGGGTCAGATCAGCTTCGAGGGCAGCCTCGACCTGCATGGCATGAGCGTGGAAATGGCCCGGGAAACCCTGTGGACCTTCCTCGCTGAAGCCACCAGGCTGGAAATTCGCTGCGTACGGGTGACCCATGGCAAGGCCGTACGCCTGGATGGCAAACGGCCGATGATCAAGAGCCACGTCAACACCTGGTTGCGCCAGCACCCGCAGGTGCTGGGCTTTTGCTCATGCCTGGCCAAGCATGGCGGCGCAGGCGCGCTCTATGTGATGCTCAAGCGGACCATGATGGAAGGCCGCGACGAATAACTCCCTGCCTCAACGTGGGCCTCCGTAGTAGCCGCCCCCATGGGGGCCACCGTCAAAACGGTGATCGCCGTGCCAGCCCCCTCCGTGGTGCGGCCCCCAGAACGGAAAACATCCGGACAGGGAAGCCAGTACGGCAATGACCATTGACACTTTTGCGATTCGACTCAACATTTCAAACACTCTCTTTGCGGCAGGTATTACTTACCTGAAACATCTGACCGCGAGATCCCGGCGATCCACGTAGGCACTTGGTAAAGGTTGGGTAAACAACTCGATACAATTGTCCCAGGCGGTCCTGAGCATCGGTTTGTCGGCCAGCGAACTTACCCTGCCCGCAGGCGTACGTTACTATGTACGACTTGGCGAGGGCCCTGCCCTCGCGTTCATCGACATCCACACGGAAACACAGCCCTGTGACACTGGAACAGAATTACACCGAGATCCTTGGCCAACTGGGCGAGGACGTCTCCCGCGAAGGCCTGCTCGACACGCCAAAACGCGCCGCCAAAGCGATGCAGTACCTGTGCCGCGGTTACCAGCAGACGCTCGAAGAAGTCACCAATGGCGCGCTGTTCAGCTCCGACGCCAGCGAGATGGTGATGGTCAAGGACATCGAGCTGTATTCGTTGTGTGAGCACCATCTGCTGCCGTTCATCGGCAAGGCCCATGTGGCCTACATCCCCAATGGCAAGGTGCTGGGCCTGTCGAAGGTCGCACGCATCGTCGACATGTTCGCCCGTCGCCTGCAGATCCAGGAAAACCTCAGCCGCCAGATCGCCGAGGCGATCCAGCAGATCACCGGCGCTCTGGGCGTGGCCGTGGTTATCGAAGCCAAGCACATGTGCATGATGATGCGCGGTGTGGAAAAGCAGAATTCGTCGATGATCACTTCGGTGATGCTGGGCGAGTTCCGCGAAAACGCCGCGACCCGCAGCGAATTTCTCAGCCTGATCAAGTAACCACCCAGGCAGTCCCCGCGCCGTGGCCCTGGTCACGGCGCACGTGTTTCCCAGCGAGGCTCTACCGTGTTCATGAAGGCATTAAGGGTTGGTCTTGGCCAACTGGTCATTCTGATCGACTTCCTTACCCGTCCGGCAAAGAAAAAGCGCAGCCCCGACGCTCAGGCGGCGGTCGAGCAATCGGCCAAGGACCTGACCCTGTATCAGTTCAACGGCTGCCCGTTCTGCGTCAAGACCCGCCGCACCCTGCGCCGTCTCAACGTGCCCGTGGCCCTGCGCGATGCCAAGAACAGTGAGATCGATCGCCAGGCCCTGCTTGAGCAAGGCGGCAAGATCAAAGTGCCATGCCTGCGTATCGAGGAAGGTGACAAGACCGTATGGATGTACGAATCCAAGGTCATTATCGATTACCTGAACCAGCGCTTCGCAGCCGTCTGAAACATCGTCAACCGATCAGTTCGGACACATGTCCTGGCGGCAGGCGACGTATTTCTTAAGCTGCTCGATGCGTAGTTTGGTCTGCTCGGTCTCGCAACTGAATTGCAGCAGCGCCCAGATTGAGCCGGAGTCTTCGCGCGGGCCGACCTGATACAGGCAATCGGCATCGCGCAGGGCGATCCACTTGCGCTGGGCGTCCTTGAACGCCGCCTTGGTCTTGGCATCCTGCAGGTAATCCATTTGAGTCTTGTAGAGCTCGTTGAGCTCTTTGTCGGCAGCCTTGAAGTCATTGGCCGCACAGACGTTCATGGCCGCCTGGTTCGAATCACAATCCTGCCCCAACGCCGCACCGCTGCCCGCCAGGGCGATCAACGCGGCGACGCCCTTCATCCAGTTACCCATAAAACTGCTCCCTCGTGCTGATAAAGCCGCGCAGGCTAATGACAAAGCGCAGCGGGGGCAAAGCATGCACTTGTTACCTGATGTGTGACGGACAGACTCACCGACCCTGTAGGAGCGGCTCCAGCCGCGAGGACGTCTCCCGGCTAAAGCCGGTCCTACAGGTACAGCGGGCCGCACTTCAATCCAGCATCCCGACATACCCCGGCTGCTGACTGACCCGCTCCAGCCATTGCTGAATGGCCGGATAGGCCGCCAGGTCAAAACCGCCTTGGTGGGCCACATGGGTATAGGCATACAGCGCAATGTCGGCGATGGAGAACGTATCGCTGACCAGAAACGGCGTGCGCTTGAGCTGTTGCTCCATGACATTCAGTGCCCGGTAACCGGCCTTGTGCATCTTGCGGTACTCGGCCAGGCGCTCTTCCGGCAACCCCAGATAGAACTGAATGAAACGTGCCACCGCCACATAGGGCTCATGGCTGTATTGCTCGAAGAACTGCCATTGCAGCACCTGGGTACGCAAGCGCGGCTCGCTGGGCAGGTAATGACTGCCATCGGCGAGGAAGTTGAGAATCGCATTGGACTCCCACAGACAGGTGCCGTCTTCCAGTTCCAGCACCGGCACCTTGCCGTTGGGGTTCTTTTCCAGAAAGAATTCAGTCTCGGTCTCGCCCTTGAGAATATCGATATCGACCCACTGATACTCGGCGCCCAGCAGGTTGAGCATCAGTTTGACCTTGTAGCAGTTGCCCGAGTTGTAGTCCCCGTAAACCTTGTACATCGCCACGCTCTCCTGTGAATTCCCGAATCAGGCCGCCTGTGCCGCCTGCGCCTGTCTGATGACCGCTGCCAGCCTTTTCAGTCCTTCGTCCAGCCGAGACGGATCAATATGACTGAAATTAAGCCGCAGATAACCCGGATTCGCATCGGGGTCAGTGAAAAAAGGTTCGCCCGGCATGAAGGCCACGTCCTTGGCCAAGGCCTTGTTGAGGATCGTGCGGGTGTCGAAGCGTTGTTTGAGGGTCAGCCAAAAGAACAGGCCGCCTTGAGGGCTGTTCCATTCGGCCAGATCGCTGAAATGCTCTTGCAGGGCAGCCTCGAAGGCGTCGCGGCGCTGTCGATAGAAGTCGCGCAGCCCGGCCATATGCTCGCGATAACGCTCGGTGCCGATCCATTGCAGGGCCTGCCACTGGCCGACGCGGTTGGTGTGCAGGTCCGCCGCCTGTTTCAAGCGCAACAGGTAGGGGTACAGGTCAGCGGAGGCAATCAGAAAACCCACGCGCAGGCCCGGAGCCAGGGTTTTCGACACAGTGCCGGTGTAGATCCAGCTGGCTTTTTTCAGGCGGCTGACAATGGGCGTTGCGCTGCCGCCGTCGAAATTCAGCTCGCGATAGGGCTCGTCTTCGATCAGGGTCACACCGAACTCGTCGAGCAACGCCGCCACCGCATCGCGCCGGGCTTCGCTGTAGCGCACCGCTGACGGATTCTGAAAGGTCGGGATCAGGTAGGCGAACGCCGGCTTGTGCTGCTCCAGACGCTGACGCAGAGCGACCAGATCCGGTCCCTCGGCTTGCAGCGGCACGGTCAGACACTCGGCGCCGAACAACTGGAAAGTTTGCAGCGCGGCCAGATAGGTCGGCGCCTCAAGGAGGATCTCGGTGCCCTTGTCCAGGTAGAGCTTGGCGGCCAGATCAAGGGTCTGCTGCGAACCGTTGACGATCAGCACCTGGCTCGCCTCACAGGGCACGCCAATGGCCCGCGCTTCGGCCGCCAGGGCTTCGCGCAGCTGCGGCTCGCCTTCGCTCATGCCGTACTGGCCGATGCCGCGCGGCATTTCGGTCCAGTCGGTATGGGGCAGCATTTGCTGGGCCGGCAGGCCGCCGGCAAATGACATCACCTCCGGGCGCTGGGCCGCTGCAAGGATTTCGCGAATCAACGAGCTATTGAGACGAGTGATACGTTCGGAGAAGGCCATCAAGATCACCACTGGCAGAGACAAAGGGAAATACGTCAAACTGGTTGACCGAAACTACGATGCCGGACATAGATACGTCAATATGCTTGACCTTAAAAATTCAGCCACGCAACAAGCCGCCATGGAAGCGTTCTTCTTCGGCTACCAGGCCTTCACCGCCAAGGCCGACGAAATGCTGGCCCGGCGCGGCCTCAGCCGGGTGCATCAGCGCATCGTGTTTTTCATCGCCCGCTACCCCGGCCTGAGCGTCAAGGAACTGCTGGATGTACTGGGCGTGAGCAAGCAGGCGCTCAATGCACCGCTTCGCCAGTTACTCGGCATGGAACTGGTGCAAAGCGTTGCCCCGGACGCCGACAAGCGCAAACGCCTGCTGGGCCTGACCGCCGAAGGAGAGAAGTTCGAACAGGCGTTACGGCGCGAGCAGGTCAAGCTACTGCAACGGGTTTTCAATGAGGCCGGGCAAGAGGCCGTCGATGGCTGGCTGGCGGTGAATCAGGCGCTGGGCCAGACTTTGCAGAGCGCCTTAAAGCCCACCGACAACTAACAGTACAAAAGTGCCGCAGTGAGCAACTGCCCGCAACTGTACTGTCAAATACGTCCTTGGCTGTATTGCAAAGCCCCGTAGCCATTGCGTTTAGGCTTGGCGCCTGTCATTCGTGCCACCCAAGGAAAACCGCTGTGACCGATGCGATTCAAGCCCCGCTGCGCCCATTGACCGACTCCTCGCTGTCCGCCGTCGTCGCCGGTTTCATTGCCATGATGACCGGCTGCACCAGTTCACTGGTGCTGATGTTCCAGGCCGGCCAGGCCGCCGGGCTGACCAGCGCGCAGATTTCCTCGTGGATCTGGGCGCTGTTCATCGGCATGGCGGTGTGCAGTATCGGCCTGTCCCTGCGCTATCGCTCGCCGATCACCGTAGCCTGGTCGACGCCTGGCGCCGCGTTGCTGATCACCAGCCTGGGCGGCGTCACCTACCCTGAGGCCATCGGCGCGTTTATCACCTGTTCGGTACTGGTGATGATCTGTGGCCTGACCGGCAGCTTTGAACGCCTGGTCAAGCGCTTGCCCGCCTCCCTCGCTGCGGCCTTGCTGGCGGGAATCCTGTTCAAGATCGGCAGCGAAATCTTCGTCGCCGCGCAACACCGCACCGGCCTGGTGCTGGGCATGTTCTTCACCTACCTGATCGTCAAGCGCGTCTCGCCACGTTATGCGGTGCTGGCAGCGTTGCTGGTCGGCACGGCCTTGTCGGGCTTACTCGGCCTGCTCGACTTCAGCGGCTTCGCCCTGGAAGTGGCGGTGCCCGTGTGGACCACGCCGTCGTTTTCCCTGGCCGCAACCATCAGCATCGGCATTCCGCTGTTTGTGGTCGCCATGACCTCGCAGAACATGCCCGGCATCGCCGTACTGCGCGCCGATGGCTACATGGTGCCCGCCTCGCCGCTGATTTCCGTGACGGGTATCGCCTCCTTGCTGCTGTCGCCGTTCGGCTCCCACGGCATCAACCTGGCGGCCATCAGCGCGGCCATCTGCACCGGTCCGCACGCCCATGAAGACCGTAACAAGCGCTACACCGCAGCGGTGTGGTGCGGGATTTTCTACGGTATCGCGGCAATCTTCGGCGCGACCCTGGCCGCGTTGTTCGCCGCCTTCCCGAAGGAACTGGTGCTGTCGATTGCAGCCTTGGCGCTGTTCGGCTCGATCATGAATGGCCTGACCGTGGCCATGACCGAGCCCAAGGAGCGTGAAGCAGCGTTGATCACCTTCATGGTCACGGCTTCAGGGCTTACCCTGTTTTCCATTGGTTCGGCGTTCTGGGGGATTGTGGCGGGGGTGTTGACGCTGGTGATTCTGAATGCCCGTAAGGGCTGAAGCAGGGACTTCAAACACAGGTCCAGGGATTGAAATGATATGTGTGGGACCGGCTTTAGCCGGGAAGACAATGTGGCAGGCGATAAGCATGTATCGATCCTGCCTCTTCCCGGCTAAAGCTGGTCCGACATTTCTATTACAAGCGGAAATGCCCGACCATACCCTTCAGTTCCATCCCCAGCGAAGCCAGTTCGATGCTCGACGCCGCGTTACCCTGCATGGCCAGGGCTGACTGGTCGGCGCTGCTGCGGATACTGGTGACGCTGCGGTTGATCTCCTCGGCCACCGAGCTTTGCTCTTCGGCGGCTGCGGCGATCTGCTGGTTCATCTGTTGAATCATCGATACGGCTGCGGCGATGCTGCCCAGGGCGCTTTCGGTCTGCAGCGCATCGCTCACCGCCAGCTTGACCAATTCACCACTGCTTTGAATCTGCGCGACCGAGGCCTGCGCCCCGCTTTGCAGGCTGATGACCAAGCGTTCGATTTCTTCAGTGGACTGTTGAGTGCGCTTGGCCAAAGCCCGTACTTCGTCTGCCACGACGGCGAAGCCGCGGCCCTGCTCACCGGCACGGGCGGCTTCGATGGCGGCGTTGAGGGCCAACAGGTTGGTCTGCTCGGCAACGCTCTTGATCACACTCAGAACCTTGCCGATATTCTGGATTTCCGCGCTCAGGCTTTCGATGCCGTGGCTGGCCGAAGCCGATGAGCTGGCCAGTTGCTCAATGCGCTGCATGCTCTGGCGCACCACCATCTGGCCGCTGTCGACCTTCTCATCGGCGGTCTGGGCCGCCATCGCGGCTTCTTCGGCGTTGCGAGCGACGTCGAGCACGGTGGCGGTCATCTGATTCATGGCCGTAGCGACCTGCTCGGTTTCCTCTTTCTGACTGTTGACCTCAAGATTGGTCTGCTCGGTCACCGCTGACAGCGAGTGCGCCGAGTTGGCCAATTGTTCGATGCCTGCCTGCAGGCCGCTGACGATCTGGCTCAGCCCTGCCCCCATTTGTTGCATGGCCTGCATCATCTGACCGATTTCATCGCGACGGGTCACCGTCACGCTGCCGCTCAAGTCACCGGCAGCAATGCGTTGGGCCATGGCGATGACACTGCGCAGGGGGCCGACGATCAGGCGGGTAATGAGCAGAGAAGCGATCACCCCGACGATCAGGGCGACGATGGACGAACCGATGATCTGCAGCGAGTTGAGCTTGAGTTCACTGGCCATGGACTGATCTTCAGCGGCATAAGCCTGATCCACCTGCTGCACGACCTGCCTGGCGTTGGCCGCCAGTTGCAGGGAGACCTTGGCTTCGTCACTGAGCAGGCCAGTGTATTCGTTGAGTTTGTCGCTGAAGTTGACGATATGGGTGCCAACTTCGCCCAGTACGGTGAGGTAGCCATCGTCCTTGATCAAGCCCTTGAGCTGTTCGGCGATGACCTTGGCCTGCTCAGCCTGTTCGATCTTGCCGGTCTTGGCTTCATCGCCGCTGCCGGTCTTGCGACTCTGGTCCAGACGCACCCGCGCCTCGTCCATGGCCTGCATCATCAGCTTGGAGACCTGGCTGACCTGATTGGCCTGCTCAATGAACTCACTGCCGCTTGCGCCGTTGGATTTCTTCAGTTCATAGGTGCCGTCATCGTTGAGGCCCGATTGCAACACATCGAGGTTGTTGGCCACGCTGGAGACCGACCAGGCGGCCATTTCCAGCGCCAGGTCCTTGCTCTGGCTGATCGACACGAACTGATCGAAGGACTTGCGATAGTCACCCAGGGCCTGCTGTACCGCAGTCATCATCGATTGATTGTTTTTCGACTGGCCCTTGAGCTCTTCGGCCAAGGCGTTCAGATC
Source organism: Pseudomonas sp. JL23 (assembly GCF_056933585.1). NCBI lineage: Bacteria > Pseudomonadati > Pseudomonadota > Gammaproteobacteria > Pseudomonadales > Pseudomonadaceae > Pseudomonas > Pseudomonas sp. JL23. The sequence goes on from NZ_CM167795.1 coordinate 4,966,066, forward strand.
CTCGATGCCCTTGTGCAGTGCGTCGACGGTCTTGGGGTTGCTGTGCAGGGCGTATTCCTGTTCGAGCAGACGCACCTTGAGCAGGCCGCTATTAAGATTCGACATCTGCTGCAGACTGTCGACATGCAGGCTGATGTTTTTCAGGGACCAGACACCAATAGCCGCAACGACTGCGGTCAGGAGCAGGACCAGGGTAAAGCCCAGGGCCAGCTTTTTAGCCATTCCCAGGTTAGCGAAGCGTGCTTGCACGGCCGAAATCATAGCGCTCATCCCCGATCGAATACTCACGGCACATTGACCAACGAATCAGGCCACCAAATCTGGCCATTCAATAATCGTGCAGATTCACGCCGGGGCAAAGGCAAAACAAGTCTCTGACGCCGGAATAATGGCAAAAAGCTACGTCAAGGTCGCTTTCAGGACAGTGGCCCGGTCGGGCCGATCAGTCCTGTGGATTTGCGCCGATTTTCATTGCCCGGCGCAAGCCACTAGCAAGGTGCCAGCTTCGACATCCAGTGTAGCTTCGCACCCCAAAGGCACCGCAATATTCTTCTGTTCATGGCCGATCGACAGGCCACCCAACACAGGAATACCCAAGCCGCACAGGCGCTCTCGCAAAACATCGGAGGGGCTGATGGAGCCCTTCATGCCGGATGGTTCGCTGAACTGGCCGATGGCAATGCCCGCCAGGCTTTGCAGGATGCCGCAGTTGCCCAGTTGGGTGAGCATGCGGTCGACCCGATACGCCGCCTCACCGACATCCTCAAGCAACAGGATGGCGCCGCGCAGGTCCGGCATGAACGAGGTGCCGATGGAGGTGCAGAGGATGCTCAGGTTGCCGCCCAGCAACAGGCCCTGGGCGCGGCCCGTCGTGCGTACAGAGAAGGTCGCCTCGGCGGGATCGGCTTCGATCCGCACCGCTTCGGTGCTCATCAGGGCATGGCGGATGCTGCGCGTGAAATCATCACCGCGCTCCAGTTGCGTCGATACCGGGCCATGCACCGAAACCAGCCCGGCCTGGGTCCACAGGGCCGTGTGCAAAGCAGTGATATCAGAAAAGCCGATGACCAGCTTGGGGTCACGGCGTACCGCAGCGAAATCCAGCTGCTGGACGATACGTTGCATGCCGTAACCGCCACGATTGCAGAAGATACCGCGAATTTCCGGATCGGCCAGAGCCGCATTCAGGTCGGCGAGCCGATCCTCGTCGGTTCCGGCAAAAAATGCGTGGCGGTCCAGAGCGTGGGGGTAAACCCGTGGTTGCAAGCCCCAACTTTTAAGCACTTGCACGGCAGACTCGATCTTGTCGGCAGGCACCGGCCCGGCGGGAGAAACCAGTGCGACGGCATCCCCAGGGCGCAATACGTTGGGACGCAGGATGGGTAAGGTCTTGCCAGGCATTTGAATAAGTCCACTAGATGAGTGAAGCGACACTGTAGGCGATGCATTGCAACGGTTACAGGGGCGACTTCAACTGTTGTTGTCACTGCTCTTGTCCGCGCGGCTTCGGCTTCTGCTTCCCTGCCAACGCGTAACACTCTTGCTCAGCCAATTGATAAAGCCGCCCGGTGGCGGGGCCACGGGTTTGCTTTCCAGCATCGAAGCCCGCGCCTTGGCCCGGAAGCGCGCCAGGCCGGCCAGGGCACCGCGCAGCTCGGCATGCTCCTTGATCCAAGGCTCCAGGTCCTGATAGTCGATACGATAGATCATGCAATCGGTCATGGCGCAGAAGCGCGCCATGCTCGGCGACTGGTCGACAAAGCCGGTCTCGCCCAGCAACTCCCCCGGCCCCATGCGCCCGACTTCCTGCCAGGTCTCGCCCTGCTCCACCGACACCGAAACCACTCCCGACTCGATGATGTACAGTGCCTGCGGCACCACGCCCTGGGCCAGCACCACCTCGCGGGCGCCGAAGGCATGCAAACGCATGTTGCGCTCAAGCCCGGCCAGGTCGGCCTCGCTGAGCATGCGCAGAGCGCTGACGGTATTGAGCACCGCCAGGGAACGGGTCGTCGGTCGAGCCTGATCCTGACGGATATCGGTGGCGGCGAGCTGGCGGTAGATCAGGTCGTGCAACTGGTTGCTCACCGCTGAACGCCGATCACGGGATTTCACATAACCGGTGACCTGGTACTGCACGCTGCGCAAGCCGGACTTGAGCACGACCGCACCCGGTGCCGGCTTGGCCAGCAACTCGCGACTGCCTTGCAGCGCCTTGTCGATGGAGTCCAGCACCAGACTGGGCCGCAAACGCACCGGCAACTCGATGTTCAGGGTGATGGAGTGATAGTGATCGGGACGACTGAAGTTGACGATGCGGTTCTTCGCCGCGATGGCGTTGGGAATCACCACCATGCTGCCCTCGGCGGTCAGCAGATGGGTGGAACGCCAGTCGATTTCCACCACCTTGCCTTCGGTGTCATCGACCTTGATCCAGTCATCGACCATGAACGGTTTGGTGGCGTTGAGCACAATCCCGGAAAATACATCGCTGAGCGTGCTCTGCACCGCCAGGCCGAGAATGATCGCCACGGCTCCGGACGTTGCCAACAAGCCTTTGACCGGTAGATCGAGGACATAAGCGGCGGCAGCCACGGCGGCCACCAGGAAGATAATCGCACCGAGCACATCCTGCAGCAGGTGGCCCTTGCCGCCGATGCGCGGCTCCAGAACCAGTCCGGTGAGAATGGTCAGGGTGCGTGCACCCAGCAGCCACCAGGCGATGCTCAGAATCGCAGACAGCGCGTGCCGTGATACCGGCAGGTCCGCTGGCACCACATTCAACGGGCTCAGACCGGCGTTGGTCAGGCACATGCTGAACACCAGGAACAGCCCGAGGCGCAGCAGCACCTTCCAGCGTAACCAGCGCGGCTCCAGGTTGTGCCAGAGGAGCAGGTCGACGACCAGCAGCAGCGAAGCACTGGTCAGCGGATAAGCGACCCACGGAAGATCCATCGACTTGCTCCATCCCGGCGTTACTGGATTGTGGCTAACGTCGCAGCTTAACCGAGAGCCCGGAGCGGAGCGAGAGCGTCAACGTCACATGGCTGTCAGACCACCATCCACCGCCAGGGCCTGGCCGGTAGTGAAGGCGGCGTTATCGCAGCACAGGTACAGCACCGCCGTGGCGATTTCCTCGACCTTGCCGATACGCCCGACCGGATGCATGGTGGCGGCGAACTCACCCTTCTTCGGATCGGACTCATAGGCACGGCGGAACATATCGGTGTCGATGACCGCCGGGCACACGGCGTTGACGCGGATTTTCTTCTTCGCGTACTCGATGGCCGCCGACTTGGTCAGGCCGATCACCGCATGCTTGGAGGCGCTATAAATACTCATCTTCGGCGCAGCCCCCAACCCCGCCACCGACGCGGTATTGACGATGGCACCGCCGCCCTGGGCCAGCATCAGCGGCAACTGGTACTTCATGCACAGCCAGACGCCCTTGACGTTGACGCCCATGATGGCATCGAACTCGGCCTCGCTGCCTTCGGACAGACGCCCCTTCTCGATCTCGATTCCGGCGTTGTTGAAGGCGTAATCCAGACGGCCGTACGCGTCGATTACCGACGCCATCAGGCTCTGCACCTCGGCATCCCGGGTCACGTCGCAACGCACGAACAAGGCCTCGCCACCCGCCTCGCGGATCAGCGCGGCCGTGCCTTCGCCACCAGCGGCATCCAGGTCGGCCACCACCACCTTCAAGCCCTGCGCTGCGAACGCCAGCGCCGTCGCCCGGCCAATGCCCGCCGCTGCGCCGGTAACCAGAGCCACTTGACCGGAAAACGTCATGCTCATCGCCTTCATCCTTTTTATCGTTGTGGGAAGTTGGCGAGAGTCTAGACAGGGTCAGGGCCTGTCGGTCAGCACTATCAAGGTGTCGGTTAGGACCTCATGAATCATGGTGATTAAGCCTGCACCGCTTCATCATCCATCTGGATCACCGCACATTCGCCGCAACCGCCCTGCTTGCGTCGCGCCCATAGCGGGGCTTCAATCAGGCCTTCGCCTTATTTTCGAGGAACTGCCATGACCGCCCAGACCAATCGTCAATTCCTGCTCGCCCGGCGCCCCGTTGGCCAGGCCAGCCGGGAAGACTTCACCTTCCAGGAAGTCCCGGTTGCCGAGCCGGCGGATGGCCAGGTGCTGCTCAAGAACCGTTACCTGTCCCTGGATCCTGCCATGCGCGGCTGGATGAACGACAGCAAGTCCTATATCGCCCCGGTGGCGCTGGGCGATGTGATGCGCGCCCTCGGCGTGGGTGAAGTGATTGCCTCGAAACACCCGCAATTCGCCGTGGGTGATTATTTGCAGGGTGCCGTCGGCGTGCAGGACTACTTTCTCGGTGACCCCAAGGGCCTGCACAAGGTCGACCCGAAACTGGCACCACTGCCGCGTTACCTCTCGGCACTGGGCATGACCGGTATGAGCGCCTACTTCGCCCTGCTCGACGTCGGCGCGCCGAAACGCGGCGATACCGTAGTGATTTCCGGCGCGGCCGGTGCGGTGGGCAGCGTTGCCGGGCAGATCGCCAAAATCAAGGGTTGCCGGGTCATCGGCATCGCAGGTGGCGAAGAGAAGTGCTACTCGCTGATCAACGAACTGGGCTTCGACGGCGCCATCGACTACAAAAGCGAAGACCTGCACACCGCCCTGAAACGCGAATGCCCCAACGGCGTGGACGTGTTCTTCGACAACGTCGGCGGCGATATCCTCGATGCCGTACTCAGCCGTCTGGCCCCCAAGGCTCGAGTGGTGATCTGCGGTGCAATCAGCCAGTACAACAACACCACGCCGGTCAAAGGCCCGGCCAACTATCTTTCGCTGCTATTCAACCGCGCACGAATGGAAGGCTTCGTCGTCATGGACTACGCCCCGCGCTTCGCCGAGGCGGGCCAGGAAATGGCGGGCTGGCTGGCCCAGGGCAAACTCAAGAGCCGCGAACATATCGTCGAAGGCCTGGAAACTTTCCCTGAATCTTTGCTGAAACTGTTCAGCGGGGAAAACTTCGGCAAACTTGTGTTGAAGATCTAAGCAGCCACTAACGAATCGAGCGCCCATGCGCTCATTCGTTGTGTTGGATTATTCGCTGGCCTTGAACGTCAACTCGCCTTTGCGCCACTTGGCTGCTTTGGCGGTTGCCGCCTTCAGCGTCTTGGTCAAGCCGCCCTGCAATTGTTCGGGACCGGAAAACACCATCATCACGGTATGACCTTCCTTGAAGACAATACCCGTGCCGTCTGCCGTCGAGACAAAGGCGTACTCACCCAGCCCATAGACGGTCAATTTGACTTCGCGAAACTTCAATTCGAACTTGCCGCCCTCACGGCTGGGCAATACCGCCGCACGAAAATGATCGCCGACCTTGAGCTCCAGGCGTGGCTTGTCGTCCACTACCAGTGCGGTTTCGGTATCGATCTCGGCAATATAAATACCTTCGGCGGTTTGCTCGCACACATAAACGAAGCGCGACTGGAATTGCTTGACCAACTTGGCCCGAAGGTCGCCCAGCACGAACAGCGCGTGCGTATCCAGATTACTGACTGCCAAAGTACCAACCCCCAAACATAACAAATGATGCTGTCCAGCCAGCCATGGACCACGGACAGTGGAAAAATACGGAATCGGCCCCTTCGCCGCCTCAGGCCCGGGCAAGGCCACAGGACTCAGCCATCAAAAGCATGCACGCTCAGGCGCACTGTCCACCGCTGCATCGGCAGCAGACATTGACTGGTTTTGACAGCGACGGGTTATTCAGTCGGCTCAGGGCCGTCATGGTGATGCGCATCCTGCAAGACACGCACACTATCACTTACCACCCGGCTGAAAAAGAGCACAGATTCACCAGTGATTATCAGGCAGGAATGAAAGACTGAACTATCGGGCATGCCCCATGCTCACATTTGACGTACGGGTGCATCAACCCAACGCCTCAAGGAGACGACATGAATACTGATACTCCAACACTGAGCCTGCTGTTCGATCAACTGGGATTGCCTAGCGATAAGACAGGCATAGAAGATTTCGTCCGCACTCATTCGCCGCTGCCCAATGACGTGAAGCTGTCGGAAGCCGATTTCTGGACACCTCAACAGGCAAAGCTGCTGAAGGATGAAATAATTGAAGACGCTGAATGGGCACCGGTGGTGGACGAACTGAATGTGTTGCTGCACAAGAAATGATCACAAACCTGCCAACGTGACTTGATGATTTGGAACCGAATGTCTGGGGACCGCCTTGGTGGCGATCGAGTGTGTAGCAATCGCAACACCATCGCCACCAAAACAGCCCTCACAACCACGCTTAGCCCCTAACCTCAGCTAGATCTGATTCGGATGGCGTATGCGACCTCCCGGCTGCGGCGCATGCACGAACCACATCTGACCCAAGCGACCGCTGCGCCCGATCAGACTGTGCCAGTGCGCCGAACGATGAATGTAGCGATGACGCAGCATGCGCTCTTCACGGGCATCGAGCGCATAGTCAGCACCCCGGGCATAACGAATCAACTTGGCGTTGATATCGAACAGCTCCGGCAGCAACTGCAGCTCATGCTGCCCGCCAATCGGGGCGAAGGGCACACCTTCGTCGCAGGCCAGGGCGTGCATCACCCGCAATGACACCAGGGCCAGATGGCCGAATACCTGACGCCGCAGGCAACACGCCGCCACCACCGATTTGAGCCCCAACGAACAGCGTCCACGTAAACGGGTCGTCTCCTCTTCGGCACACTCTACCTGCAACGAAGCCAGCGGATCTTCAGGGTCCAGCCATTGCCCGGCATCCAGTGCCTGCAGATCTGCCTGGGCCTGAATCCAGGCAGATGTCGACTCTTTGGGCGTGCCACAGCTGACCACACAACGTCGGGGACGGGTCACCAGAACCTTTTCCCTGATCTGCGGGTGATAACCCCCGCCAATATCCGAGTGCACCCCAGGCAGCAGGATCTCCCGAGGCCATTGCGGGGCAATACTGTTGAGGGCGAAATTGCGCCGCTGCTCATCCCGCGCCACCAGATGCAAAACCTGCTGTGCACAGCCCGGCGGCAGATACAGGTTGACCTGACTGTTCGTGGAGTCCCGCACATTGCCCATGTCCAGCAGACCGGCGACCGCAGCGACGGTGTCGAACAGCCCGATGACCTTGAGCTGCACAGCGTCATCACCCCAGGCGAAGCCCTCACTGAATGCGCTGGCGTAACGGTTGAACAGTGGATCCAGCCCACCCTTATCCCGTTTCAGCACTTCATTGGCAAAATGCCGCGCCGAGGCCGCACCGCGACTGAAGCCGAACAGGTCCAGTTCAAGACGTGCGATGCAGCAATCCGGGTTATGCGTCCTGAACGCGTCCAGACAGCGACCGAGCTTTCTGATTGCCTGTTCTGCCTTGGCGACCACTCCTGTAGAACCCCGGCCAAAACTCTGCCCCGGCCATAACGAATCACCGCCTTTGGAAGTTGTTCCGACGCCGCTGATATAAACAGGCCAATACACATTTAACTGCCCCGCTTGCTGAACGGCTTTCGGCCGGTCCGGATATAATTCAAACAACCAGGCTATATTGCTCAGCGCAGTGGCATAACTGCTGAGGGGATTATCGCGACAGCCCCGACACTCAATAATATGCTCGTACTCATTGACTTCAGCCATGGCGCGGCAATCGGCACCAATACGACTATTGACCCGATTGTTTCCCGTGCCGTCAAAAAACAAGCCGACGCGCACGACCACCGCCGATGCGATAGCGGCTGACGAAGCCCCTGTCACCTGTACTTTCCTTGTACTTTCCATGATTGCTTCCCTTTTGTGCGCGACGATGAAGCTCGCCGCCAACATCAAAATCCTTATTAAGTTTAATATATTGATACACAGCAAAAGAACGTCAAGTAGAAACCTTACATATCAGAAAGCTCCTACATCAAACCAAGGTAAAACTTATAAAAAACAAAAAAGCGTTCAACGTAAATAAACAATTCAAATGCAGCATTAATTTCCGCAACCAATGCACCTAATCCCGTTTTCCATAAAAAGAAAAGCCCCGCTCGCGAAATAATCGCGAACAGGGCCGGATTGCCGCTTAGTGGCTGTTCAGCGCTTGGCGGTGGCCGCTCCCTCGGGCTTATAACCCATACGCAAACCGCCCCAATGCCGCCCCTTGATCATGATAGGCACCGACAGGTCATGCATCAGCTCTCCTGTATCACGGGTGTAGGTCTGCAACAGCACGGGCTTCTGATGGCTGCCGCAGCGAATGCCGGTGCGGTCGTCGAATTTGCGCTTGCTGCGGCTGCGCACCATATCCACTGCAGGATCCCCCGTTGGCGCTTCGGCAAAAGCATTGTTATGGGTGGGCACATAGCCTTGAGGCGTACAGGCGATGGCAAAGACCAGCCCCTCATGGCGTGGCAGCAGGGGCTCCTGGATCGCCGGGAGGACCTGATCGGTATAACGATCAAAGCGGGTCTGATACTTGGCTGGCACCGTCTTGGCGATTGGCTGGTAGCTGCGGTCGAACAGGTCTTCCAGGCTGACCCGGCCCTGATCGATATCCTGCTCGAACCTGGCAGCAATCTGCGCCACCCCTTCCCGGGCCAGGTCGTAGATACGCTGGTGATAATCGTCCAGGCCCACCTCGGCCAGGCGCTCGCTGATGGTTTCCGCCTGTCCTTCCATCTGCACGGCGGTCTTGGCCAGATGACGAGTCTGCTCGTCGCTGATAGCCAGGTCGCTGCGCATCTGCTGCACCGCGACGAAAAGACTGGCGAGTTGCTCCTGATTGGTCTGCGCGCCCAGGGCGATCTCACTGACCTCACTCTCTACGCCAGCGGCCAGGCGGGCGATATTTTCCAGCTGCGCGCCGGTGTGTTCGACTTGCTCAAGACCGCTGTCCAGATCGCTGGACAGCTGACGAATCTGCTCCACCACCTGCCCCGTGCGCAGTTGGATATCGGCGACCATCTGCCCGACCTCCTCGGTCGCACTGGCGGTTCGCGCCGCCAGTCCACGAACCTCATCGGCGACTACCGCAAACCCGCGCCCATGCTCACCGGCACGGGCGGCTTCAATGGCCGCGTTCAAGGCCAACAGATTGGTCTGACTGGCGATGGACTGGATCACCAGGGTCACGCGCTGGATCTCTTCACTGCGCTGGCTCAGGGCCTCGATCAGCTCGCGACTGCCCACCGCACGCTTGCTCAACATGCGCATGCGCTCAATGGACTCGGCCAGCACGCCGCTACCGGCAGCGCTGCTGTGCCTTGCCTCCGTGGCCGCAGACAGCGCCTGCTGACTGAGCAGCGAGGTCTGATGCTCGGTAGCGATCATGGCATCGGCGCTGCTGACGATCTTCTCTGCCGCATCAAGCTGGGACTGCACCTTGCCAGCCAGCTGCCGCACGGAAAACGCCACCCCGGCGGCGGATAGCGCGTTATGACTGGTGGTGTAGGACAAATCCCGGGTCAGGCGGGCAATACCGCCGTCATCCGCCTGCCTGTCGACAGCGGCCGGACGCGCCGCGAAAACCCGCGGCAACCAGACCGCCACGAGCACGATCGGCACTGCCAGATAGAGAGACAGCCCCCATAGAACCACGGCCACCAGCACCAAGCACAGCACTAGAGTCTGCACGACGGGCATTAGCCAACCCAGGGCACGGGCACTGCCAGCCCCATCGCCGGACTCGCCCGGCACGGGCAGCGACCCCAGCAACGATCCGTTTGCCATATGCCTCACTCCCTCTGTTTTATCGTTATTTGTACGGATTAAACGTCAGATACCGGCACGGCGCCATGAGTCGTTAGTTGTAGCCCATTAAGATGGAGAATAGGCAACATTACACGCTGTGCGAAGCGCATCGGTAGCATGGGCGAATGGCGACACAATAGAGAGGGCCTGCAGGCGCTCTCTGACATGCAGCTCTGCGCGGTAAACGAAGGTCTGCGAATGCGGGACCAGACTTCAGCCCGCAACGCGCCTCTTTGGCCAAGACCGGTTCAGAAAAAAATCGCGCTCGACAAAATGTGCACCCGGTTGGAGTGCGTACCTGCTTCGAGCGCCTCCCTTGATTGCCCTTTTGTTCTTCTCACAAGTCTGAGCGTCGCAGCCAAAGCACATAAGTATTCCGCAGCCACCCCCATATACGTCGCAAATAAATTATTTTGCGTTAGATATATATCACTTTAATCGCATAAATACTGTTACTTGCAGCTCATACATTCACAAGGAAGCTTTGTATGAGCAAGAACGGAAGTCGATTCGATGAAAACGGCGAACTTAATATTCCGGTTACCTATGACCCCAACGAGGTAAGGGGAGAGGGGAGCGGCACGACAGGAAGAGGCGGCTCGGGAAACAGAAAACCCAGCCGCCCTGAGGAATATACAGGTAAATCAACCATTCGCTGGTCTACAGGACGCAACGGTCCAAAGGATGGGTTCCATCCAACTTTCGGCGAACCCAATACGTTGATATTTGCTGCGGATACGGAAATAGCAGAGTTAACAGCTGCTGCCGATAGAGAAGCAGAATGGGCTCTTGCCAACCTCCATCACATTGTCGAAAAAGAAATAGCCGCTGTCAGCGGAGGAGACAATGCGGAAAACAAAAAAGCAATTGACGACCTTATAAATAGAAAAAGGCTAGACATCCAGAACAACACGAAAATTTTCACGAAAAGTTTTGGTGCAAACCCATTAGGTAAACCAGTCACCCTGCTCTCCAGAGACTTTTTCTATAACCGTACCTGGGATCAAGGCGAGATAGCCAATAATTTTTACGAATGGGACGAAGCTTATCGAGCTGCAAAATCGATTCAGATTCTTGACGCAAAGATCCATATTCTCAATCAACATTCCAATACGCTTGGCGATGCCATAGCAAAAATCAATAAAGCTGAAGCAGAGAGAGAGGCAGCCCAACGCCAGGCGGATGCACGACAACAAGCAATGGAGGCGAGCCATAAAGCCGAAGCAGCACGACAGCGCGCCGAACAACAAGTTAAAGAAACAGCAATAAAAACAGAGACCACTTCCCAGGTAAACGCAGCAATCAAGGCAGCCATCGCTGCGCCTGCGACAGCGCCAAAGAACGCGGCAGAGGCAGGCCGACTGGATCAACGTATATCCGACGTACTCAAGGCAGCGGCTCTGGTTAAACACCTTGGCCCGCAGGTCGCTGCGTTCGCAGTCGGCATGGGATTCCCTTCCGGCCTGGGTAACGGTGAACGTCCAGCTGCAGCTAAGACCATGCCGTTGACACAATTGGGCCTGACAAACGTCACCCATCTGCGTGAGCTGGCAAATACCAAAGGCACCATCAATGCCCCCCATCGTTTGCGATTCGACACAACCGCCGAATCACCGCCCCAGTGGCTACGCACCGATGGAGTCAATGTACCAGGCGAAGTTCGCGTACGAAACGTCCTACATAATACCCAGAACAATATCTATGAATTTACTCGCGACGGCGAAGATCAACCTGCGCTGATCTGGACTCCAATCGTTCATCCGGGTAACAGCTCTACACACTCACCGGCTACACCACCCGAACATCCAGGTACCCCCGGTTTTCCGGCGACCCCTGCTTCACCGGAATTAGAGATATATCCGGAAGCCGACCCTGAGTTTCTGGACGATTACATCCTGATCTTTCCGGATGACTCCGGGCTGGAAGCGCAGTATGTAATGTTCAAGAGCCCACGGTACTTGCCTGGAAAGGCAAGCGGCCAAGGGAAAAACATATCAGGAAAATGGTCAGATAACTTAACACATGAAAAAGGCGCTTATATCCCATCCAACATTGCTGAAAAACTACGAGGAAGAAACTTCTCCCGTTTCGACAAATTTAGAGAGGCGTTCTGGACTGAGGTGGGTAGAGACCCAGAACTTATGAATCAATTCTCCCCTTTCAATCAAGAGAAATTACATGCGGGAAAAGCTCCTAATGTCAAGGAAGGAGAAAGCGGGTCCAGAAGTGAGGTTTTTGAACTTCATCACGTGTGGGAAATCCAGGATGGCGGGCCCGTCTATGACATGGACAATATAATACTACTAACGCCCAGCGCACATAAAGAAATCACGGCAAAAAATAGAGACTTACGAAAACATCAAGAAGGCGAAACCAATGACTAAATATAACTCAATAACTGATTACACCGAACAAGCATTCATTGACTTCATGAAGTCGATCTATAATGAATGTAGCGCGAAGACAGACCATGAACTTCGCAAGCTATTAACACACTTCCGCAGCATAGTGAAGCATCCTGCTGGTACCGATCTTATCTTCTATCCTGATACAAATGCAAATGGCACGCCAGAAGGTATCACAATGGTAATCAAGAAATGGCTGGCAGAGAACGGCAAGCCCGGATTTAAAGAAGACTAATCACATGAAAAAAACAATCAATACAGGAAATCACAGAACAAGAGTTTTTATATTTTGTAAAAAATATGCAACTCTGACTATCCGACAGAATATCAACAAACGAAGGCCGTTCAGCTATTCAGAGATCTAAGCGAGCACCCGTATGGTTCCGACTTAATTTACTTCCCCAAAGGTATGAAAGACGACACCCCTGAAGGCATCGTTGCAAAAGTAAAACAATGGCGCGCCGAAAACGGTAGGCCGGGATTCAAAGACAGTTAACTAGAGACTTTGGGGGCGGATTCATAGCGCCCCCAACCCTAAAATATCTTTATTTCCAGTCAGGATTAATAACTCATGCAAGAATTCAATCACCACTTCCAACAACTCCCCAACTTTATTCAGTCCGAACTCACCGGGTACGTCGGCTCCTGGAGCGGTTTAACACTTATTCAAATTTCGACTCGCCATATCGCTGCCGCAGACTACTGGATTGCGAAAAAGAACGCTCACTATCGACATAAGCCCAACCGTTCCAACAGGTTCGGCAACGGCCCCCTTAGCAAGCAAAAGATGGAAGAATTAAAGGCTTCGCTTGACCCCAGCTTAGGTCCCCGAGGTAGAGCCAGTTTAATATTGGCTGGATGGCAGTCCAGATTGACAGCAGAATCTATCCGTTACCTGACCCAATTCAAAAACAGCCTCCTGCCTATTCAGGCACGAGCGCAAGCGGAAGAGGCAGCCCACCACCGAGCCCGGCAACAGGCAGAGGAAGCCGCCCGTCAATTGGCCCAGCGTCAGGCTGAAGAAGCAGCCCGACAATTGGCACAACGCCAAGCCGACGAAGCTGCACGCCAATTGGCCCGGGAGCAGGCTGAGATAGCCGCTTTAGCGGTCATACGCCCTCGTATCGTGGAGCTTGCGGTCAAACAGCTACTAGAGCGGGTAAAAGCGCCCCGTAGTGAAAACAGCAAAACGCTCGTGGCACAGTCCTCAGGCAACTTCGTTGTATCGGTAACAGGACCCAGGGCCATGAATAGCGCCTTATCCGCAGCCGAGCGTGACATCCGCTCGGCCATAGCGGATTTCTGCCAAGCTACCGGACCACGACTCGACGCATTCAGTGCCATGCTGTATGCCTTTAAACAGAACGGCGTGGATACGCAACGCCTCGGCGAAGCCTCTTTACAGCCTTGACAAAAACACCCAGACACAAGAACGCCGGGGGCCATCCATTGATGGCCCCCGGCGTCGGACAGACAAGCAGTGGATCAGCGGCGGCTATCAGGCCTGGCGCTGGTGCTTGTCGATCTGCTCGTGACGCTCTTGCGCCTCGATGCAATATTTGGTGGTCGGGCTGATCAGCAGGCGCTTGAGCCCGATAGGCTCGCCGCTGTCGTCGCACCAGCCGAAACTGTCATCGGCGATACGCGCCAAGGCCATTTCCAGCTGTGGGAGCATGCGCTGATCACGATCGATGACATTGACCAGCCAGTGGCGCTCTTCTTCAACGGAAGCAGCGTCAGCCGGGTCGGCAGGTGTATCCAGGCTCTCGATGGCAATGCGGCTCTGCTCGATGCGCTCGTGGATTTCGACCTTCATGCCCTGCAGCAGCTCGACGAAGAAAGCGTGCTGTTCGGCATTCATGTAGTCATCGGCCGGCATGGCCAGCAACTTTTCCTTTGTCATTGATTTCTCTATAAAAAAAACGTGCATTAAGGCGATTTAGGGAGCGGCTCGTCGTTGCCGTAAAAGCGCCACAGTCTCCAAGCGCCACCTGGCACTCAATTTACGAGGGGCGGCAGTCTAAGGCCGGCTTGTGTCATCGGCAACCTAATTGACGCGATTGGACGCAAAAGCCTTGCAGCGCGGGGCTTTGAGGGCATCCATGGCGTTCGGTTCCAGCCAGGTGATAAAAACACAAAAAGGGCCGAAATCGGCCCCTTTGGGATGTTTGTCTGCTCCGAAGACTGCTCAGGCTTCTGATGACAACCTTGAATATAAGCATCCATGCCCACAAAGGTAAAGCCTTTGCCAGAATTCAAACATATCGCGCCTACAAAACCACCACCCGCCCTTCCAGCGCACTCAGGCGCGCCGCGTCCAACACCTGCGCATTCGCCAGGACTTGCGCAGCCGTTACCGGATTGCCGCTCTGCCCGGCCAAAGCCCGCTGGAATGCTATATAGAAGGACAACCACTCACCCCGCTGCGAGGGAACCCGTTCGCGCCGCTCGCCCTGCGCAAGCCATCCCCAGCAGTCTTCGGCTTCGACGCCCCAGCCTTCGCCCTCGGATTTTGGCGTCAGACCTGCCAATACGGCAGCTTCCTGACCGTCCAGGCCATGAATGCTGTAACAGCCCTCACTGCCGCTAAGGCGAAAGCGCGGCCTGGGTGTGTTCTGCAGGCAACTGCCCGACAGATGCGAAACAACGCCATTGCGGTGAGTCAAGGCTATAAAGAAGCCGTGATCGACGCTTTGTTGCGGGCTGGCGTATTGCAACTCGGCGTACACCCTGGCGACAGGACCGAACAATTGCAGGGCCTGATCCACCAGATGGCTGCCCAGATCAAGCAGGACCCCGCCTCCGGCCAGCTTGCCTACGGAGCGCGGCGAATAACGCTCTATGCTCGACTCGAAGCGACTGATAACGCCCAGGACGCTGTCGGCCAACAGTTTGCGCAGGGTAAGAAAATCCGAGTCCCAGCGGCGGTTCTGATAGACGCTGAGTAACACCCCGCGCCGTTCAGCCGCCTCCAGCAGCTCCTGGGCCTGAGCAGCGTCGGCACTGAAAGGCTTATCACTGACTACAGCCAGGCCAAGCTCGATCGCCTCGAGAATCAAAGCCCGCCGCGTCGCCAGCGGAGTGGAAATAGCCACCGCCTCGACACCGGCTGCGGCAAGTTCCGCGAGGCTGTCAAAGGCCGCTGCCCCGGGGTGATCCGCCAGCAGTTCCCGGCGGCGCTCGACGGAGCGTGTCACTACGCCGACAAAGGTCGCGTCCGGCAGGCTGGCGATCAAAGGGGCATGAAAAAACCGTCCGCCCTTGCCGTACCCGACTAATCCAATGCGCATGGTTTACTCCCTGTCGTTGCTTGAATCGGGCTGGAAGAATACATAGATACAGCCCTTTAAGGGCGACAGCTAAAAGCCATAATAATTCCTATACAGATCCTATACAAAACCACTACAAACCCTGTTGACCCAACCCCTTCGATCGCCGACTATATTGACGCCAAGTTTCCGCCACAAAGGGCGTAAAATCGGGCGTTTCCCGGATGTTACCGAGAATGATTCTTCCCAACCCACCCAAAGGAATGGACCGCTGTTACAACTAAAATACTATCTACAATTAGTTGTACAAAACTCTAGCCTGCACCCTATGATGGCAACATGGCATAAGGAGAAGCCTGAGGTCGACCGTTGATCGGCCATTAAGCTGGACACCCTCTTATTCCCATTATTTATCGGGCCGCCATCATGTTATTCACATCTTCCAAGAAAGAGTTGGCCGTACTCCAACAGACCATCGATCAGCAAGCCGGCTTGCTGCACGCGATCAATCGCTCGATGGCCACCATTGAGTTCGATCTCAACGGAGTCGTACTCAGTGCCAACGATAACTTCCTGGCCGCCATGCGCTACCGCCGTGAAGATGTGATTGGCCGCGAACACCGCATGTTCTGCTCTGCTGAAGAAGCCCAAAGCACAGCTTATAAACAGTTCTGGTCGCGCCTGCGTGCTGGTGATTTTGTCTCCGAGACCTTTCGTCGGGTCGCTGCAGACGGCCACACCGTCTGGCTCGAAGCAACCTACAACCCGGTCAAGGATGAATCCGGGAAGGTGCTCAAGGTGGTCAAGTACGCCCTGGATGTCACCGCGCGTATCGAAGCCGAGCAGTACGCCAGGAGCAAACTGGAAGCCATTGACCGCGCCATGGCCGTCATTGAGTTCGACCTGGAAGGACGCATTTTGTCCGCCAACAAGAATCTGTTGCAGTTAGTCGGTTATAGCGCAGCAGAGTTGATCGGCAAGAACCACCGTCAGCTCTGCCCGCCTGAAGTATCCAACAGCTCCGAATACGCAGACTTTTGGCGCCGTCTGAATAAGGGCGAGTTCTTTAGTGGGCAATTCAAGCGCACTGCTCGCAACGGCCAGACACTCTGGCTCGAGGCGACTTATAACCCGGTGTATGACGCCAATGGCAAGTTAAGCAAAATCATCAAGTTTGCTTCCGATATCACCTCGCGGGTCGAAAAACACGAGCAGGACAGCCACAGCGCGGCGCAGGCCTACCATATTTCCGTGGAGACCCAGAAAGTCACCGAGCAAGGCACCGAAGTGATTCAACAGGCCGCCAGCGAGATGCGCCAGATCTCTTCCAACATCGAAGACTCATCGCGCATCATCGCCCAACTGGGTTCGCGCTCCGAGCAGATCACCGCCATCGTCAATACCATTCGCAGTATCGCTGAACAGACCAACCTGCTGGCCCTCAACGCGGCTATCGAGGCTGCCCGCGCCGGTGATCAGGGCCGAGGCTTTGCCGTAGTCGCAGACGAAGTACGCCAATTGGCCGGACGCACCAGTCGCTCGACAGCCGAGATCTCGGAAATGATCGGCAAGATCCAGAGCGAGACGCAGCAGGCCATCGACAGCATGGACAACACCCGCAACAGTGCGACCAAAGGTGTTGGCCTGGCAGACCAGGCAGGCTCCGTGATCGTGCAAATCAGCCAGGGCACCAACAATGCCGTGGATGCGGTGCGAATCTTTGCCCAAAAATGATCGAGACGGCTGAAGCTCGCTGCACCGGCGGGCTTCAGACCCGGCTCTGGTAGATCAGTGCCTGATATTTGCGCCCCAGCTCTTCGGCCCAGCCATGCACATCGGTCAGGTGTAGACACTGCGCGGAATAGCCCAGCAGGCTTTCCATGATCGCCATCTGCTTGCTTTCGAACGACACGCGACCATCGGCATGCACCTCACGAATGCCGTCCTGACGCTGGCCCAGTTGATTGACGCTGATCGCATCGCTACGCGACACCCCGTAAGGCAATGACAACAACACCTGGCCCATGCCGATGCGCACCGGATAACCGCCCGGCAAGCCGTGAGGTCCCGGCGCATGAGTCTCTGCCTCATTCAGGGAGAACAGGTTTTCTATCACGCTCACCGCAGAAGCCGCCGTCAGGAATTGATCGTCCAGACTGCGAAAATGCGTGCAGACGCCATTAAAGATCAGCGCGTCGTCGAACGCTCCCGTGCAGTCCTTGCCATCGATTCGATAAGCCAGACGGTAATGCGCCTGTGCCGGCACGCCCATCCGGGCCAGTTGAAGGCTAAGGAAATGCTGGGCTGCCAGCTTGACCTGCACCTGCTGGCTGTCACACAGCGCCAACCGGGCAATCGACAGGCGCATGGCCGGTATCAGGTTGGCGATATTCCCCACCCCGACATCCGGCGCCAGCCCCACCTTATCCAGCACCATATTGACCACATCGGGGTATGCCGCATTGACGGTCAGTGCTTTGACACCCGAACTCACCACTGCGCGCATCAGGTCATAGGCGGGGGCCAGGTGCATGGGCAGCCATGGTCCTGATTGCGCATCGCCAAGGGCCGCTTGCAGAGGCGCAGGCAGATCCCGCAACCAGTGCCACGGCTGCAGAGAGGCGCAATTCAAAATAATGTCAGGCCTGATACGGGCGATTACCGCAGCACTCTCGTCGATCTGACGGAGGCCAAGCTCAAGGGCAATTGGGTGTAACGCACAATTAACACCTATATGCAGGCAGCCCTGGCGGATCAGATTGCATATACGGTTTGCGCTCTCCAGTTCACGGGTGGCGACATAGAAGACAAATACATTGCGCGGGGCCAGTATTTGTAGAATCTGCCGCCCCAACTTTCCAGTGCCAATGATAAGAAGTTTCTTTTTGTCCACGAATCTTCCTCGATGCTACGACGGACAAGCATCCATTATAAGAATCATTATCATTATTTTTTTTCAACACAGCCTTTATAGAGGCGGGCTGCGCGCAGACAGGGCCACGCGCAATGAAAGTACCCGAAGGACAAGATTCAGAAAACTCATGATGGCTGTTCCACTCGATTGAATGTAACGCCCAGACGACAAGCTGGATTATTGAGCGCGAATTTTTATTCTAACAGTGACACACTGCCAACTAGTCAGGCATATAACAATGCAACCCATAACTATACATGTCAACCTGAAAGACCACGTCAAAGATGAATACCACCCAAGTGGCGCATAATTAAAAAATATCAAACGGCCATGATTATACAATTCTTATAATGCGAACTAATATCTGTACAAATACTGCCGATATATTGAAGACTTCAGCCTCATGCCAGAAGCAAATAAACGGCATGGGGATTGCTTCGCCCGTTACGTGCCTGAAAAACCGGCACTTTTCGTTACCTGATCAGGACATCCGATTTGTGAGCACATCTTCGGCGCACCGCTACAGTGCCAAAGCCCGCTGGTTCCATTGGAGCATGGCGGCGCTGGTCGTACTGGCCTATGGCCTGATCCTCAGCCGCGTCGAGTTTGGCAAATCATCCCCCGTGCGGGCCTTTGTCGTGCATAGCCACTTCTGGACCGGCCTGTTTGTGTTGGGCATGGCTTTTTTTCGTGTAGCAGAGCGGCGTCGACATACGCCGCCGCCCATTAGCCCGCCACTGCAAACCTCCCTGCGCCGGGCTGCCACCCTGACCCACTATGCGCTGTATGCCTTTCTATTAATCCAGCCGATCCTCGGCCTGTCGGCAGTGGTCATCGAAACCGGCGCACTGCCGATTCCCTTGACCGACCTGCAAATCCCCTCGCCCTTCCCCACATCGGATCGCCTGGCGGAAAAGTTCGAAGACCTGCACAAGCTGCTTGCCAGCATTTTCTACTGGGTGATCGGCCTGCATGGGATCGCGGCGTTGTGGCATCACCTGGTGCGCAAGGACGACACCCTCAAACGCATGCTCTAGAGCTTCGCCATCAGGCCGTTGGAGCGAGGCTTGCCCGCGAAGAGATCGGTGAATCCGCCATATTTCCGAGCCTGAGGAATAACTTTCGCGGGCAAGCCTCGCTCCAACGAACGCCAGGCACGCATGTGCTCAGCAGCTCTCATTTTTGAAAAATATTTGGTTACATCTCCACAGCCCTACCTGTACCGCAGGTATCATCGCCAGCGCCAATGACCGCGACTCCCCCGCCCTCCAGGCTGTATCGGAAAGGACCTTCCATGCGCTCCCCCTTGCTGACTTCCCTGACTCTTGCCATTAGTGCAACCGTATGTGCCCAGGCCCATGCCAGTAGCGATGACTCATGCTCGCCGAGCTTTTCCATGCTCAAGAAAAACTACGACGCATGCAGCAACCTGGCCTTCCTCAGCCCCGGCAACGATAGCCAGGTCAATCTGCGCCTGCTGCTGGCCAACGGCGGTTCCATGCAGGTCACGCCCAACCCGCTGACCGTGGACGATCTTGCCGAAGGCTATGGCGAGGTGCCGTTTGCCCTGTCGCGCCTGTACCTGAGCCAGGCCCCGGCGCCGCAGAGCGAAGGTGAGAGCACTGACGTCACCGTTGTTGACTCGGTCAGCAGCACGCTGGACAAGGCATTGGCCAAACTGCATATCCAGCGAGAAGAAATTGCCAATGGTTCGGCCGACCTGATCCAGGGGGAAGGCAGCCGCTGTCAGAGCAACAACAATAACAGCGCACTGAGCTTTGTGAATCAGGTCGTCGAGAGCATTAACCTCTCGGACAGCGAGCGCCAGGCTTTGGCCAGCGTGCGGATGAAGATGCTGCAAGCCTGTACCTGGGAGCCGGAACAATTGCAGGCCCTGATGCCAGCCAACATGAACTCGGCGTCGGCCAAGGAGCTGGCGCAATACCTCAAGGCCGCCGGCGACTTCTATAGCGGCCGCTTCGATGAAGCCAAACAAGGCTTCACCGCCGTCACCGATACTCCGCTGCCCTGGCTGCATGAAACAGCCGTCTATATGGTGGCGCGCACCGAGCTGAATCTCGCCCAGGAAAACGCCCTTACCGAATATGGCGACCTGGACCTCAGCAAGGTCGACAAGGCCGCACTCAAGCGCGCCGAAGATGGCTTCAAGGCTTATGTCGACAGCGATCCGTTCGGTTACTACTCCACCTCCGCCACCGGCCTGCTGCGCCGCGTGCACTGGCTGGGCGCCGACACCGACAAGCTCGCCGAGGACTACCAGAACGAATTCTTCGCCACCGGCGATAACGAGCGTGACGAGGACTACCTCGACAGCCTGGTACAGGAAGCCGACGCCAAACTGATCGCGGGCAATACCCAGCCGGTGAAATCCTATCTGGTGGCCGCGCTCAACGACCTGATGTGGATGCGCGAGCAATCGAAAAGCAAACTGACCCGCGAGCAACTGCTGGCACAAAAGGCCACCTTCGCCGAGCAACCAGAGCTGTTCAGCTACTTGCAGGCCGCCCAGGCGTTCTATGTCGGCAATGACCCGGACGCAGCCCTCAAACTGCTGCCGACCCAGTTGCCGGAGAAGCTCAATTACCTGGCCTTCAGCCAGCAGACCCTGCGTGGTCTGGCCATGGAAGCCAAGCAGGACTTCAAGGGCGCCGCCGCCCTGTGGCTACAACTGATGCCGCTGAGTACCCAGCCGCTGCAACAGGATCAGCTGGAACTGGCCCTGGCCATGAACTACGAGCGGGATCAGCAGCTGTCCAGGGTGTTTGCCGAGGGCTCGCCCATCAAGGCCACGCAGGTGCGTTACACCCTGTTGCGCCAGGTCGCCGATGCAGACCTGCTGCGTCAGCAAGTGACCAAAGGCGTCAGCGAAACCGAACGCAATACCGCGCTGTTCGTGCTGCTCTACAAGGACCTGATGCGCAGCCAATACGCCGCCTACGCCGAAGATGTAAAGCGCCTGCCCTCCAAGCCGCCGGAAGAAAAGCTCGGTTACGCTCTGGGCGACAGCTATAGCAGCTCCAATCAGTCCCTGACCCTGTTTCTGTGGAACGGCGACAAGGCCGACTCCGGTTATGCCTGCCCGAGCCTGCCGGAAATCGCAGCGCGTTTGCAAAAGGACGCCAAGGACCCCAAAGGCTTGCTGTGTCAGGGTGAATTCATCCTGCGCAATGGCCTGGACGGCATGAGCCTGGACCAGCGCCGTAACCCCGACCGCCTCGGTGGCACAGCGCCGGGCTATGCCGGGGAAGTGTTCTCGCGCCTGGAGGGCTACAAGCAGGTGATAGGCAACACTAAGGCCGAGCACAAGGACCAGGCCTACGCGCTGTTCCGCGCCATCAACTGCTATGCGCCGTCGGGCAATAACAGCTGTGGCGGTAAGGAGGTCGAACCGTCCACGCGTAAAGCCTGGTTCAAACAGCTGAAAACCACTTACGCCGACACCAGTTGGGGCAAATCCCTGCAGTTCTACTGGTAAGCCGGATGCGCCTGCTGGCCTGGCTGCTGTTGCTGCTCGCGACCTCGGCAACAGCCGCCGTGGATGCCCGGAACTACGACGCCTTCTGGCTGTGGGGTGGGGTCAACGGCCAACCGGTGCTGGCCCAGGCCAGGACCCTGTATCTGCTGCAAGGGCAGATCAGCATCGCCAAACGCGACCCGCAACAGCGGGTCAACTTCATTGCCCAGGGCATGAGCGTCAAGGCCCTGCCCCAGCCGGACCTGTGGATCGTCTACCGCGCCCACACCCTGCACTGGCCGGAATCGGTCTATCGACAGTTATTCGGACAGGTTGAACGCTGGAAGCGGGCAGGCAATCACGTAGTCGGCATCCAGATCGACTTCGACGCGCGCACTCGCTATCTGAATGAATATGTCGAATTCCTGCGCGACCTGCGCCAGCGCCTGCCCGGCGAATACCGTCTGAGCATTACGGGCCTGATGGACTGGAGCAGCAACGCTGACCCAGCGGCCATCGGCCAGCTCAAAGGCATCGTCGACGAAGTGGTGGTACAGACCTACCAGGGCCGCCACAGCATCCCCGACTATGGCGCCTATCTGCCCCGCATCAACCGTCTGGGCCTGCCCTACAAAATCGGTCTGATCCAGGGTGGTGAATGGCAGGTGCCGGGATACTTGCAAGGCAGCGAGTGGTTCAGGGGGTATGTGGTGTTTTTGCAGAATCCGTGATCACAGAGAAACAATGTGGGACCGGCTTTAGCCGGGAAGGCGTCATTGCTGAACAAGCAAATGTGGCAGATGTACTGGCCCCTTCCCGGCTAAAGCCGGTCCCACAGAGTCACAAGCATCAGATGTCCATATCCAGCAACGCCGCTCCCAGCGCCTTGCCATGGGCGTCCAGCGCCAGGGAACGGGTCACGCCGCCGCGCAGGATGCCGGGCAAGACAAAATTCAGCGCATGAACGTTCGGCAGCTCATAACGACGAATCGGTGCCGCTGCCGGATCGAGCAGTTCGGCGAAATAGGCGCTGACCCGCTCCACCGTCAGAAACTCAGCCAGGCGTGCATAGTCTTCGCCGCGGTAGGCGATCAAGGAAATGTTCGAGGTGTCGCCCTTGTCCCCGGTACGGGAGTGGGCCAGTTCACGCAGCTTCATGAGGCTGTCTCCATATGCACGGCCACGGTGACAGCAGTGCGCGGCAGGAACAGCGACGCCACGGCCACCACCTGACGCAGGTTTTTGCTTGCGCCTCCGCCGCCGTAGGGGCCATTGGTGTAGAGGGTTTCGACTTCGTTGGCGACGCGCACCGCGCAGGCCTTGTCGGCACAACGGGCAGCCACGCGCAGGCGCACCTCCCACGGCTCGCCATTGGTCCGGGCGCCCAGCTCGCCGCCGTGCAGGCTGTCGACACCGATCAACTCGGCGCGCAGATCGTCATAAACCACCCCCATCAGTTGCAGACGCTCAAGCACCACTTGCCGCGCCAACTGCGCCCGTGCGACTGCTCCCGGCCCACCGTAGGACATCTGCCCTTCACCGATCCAGCCATCGAGGTAACCCACCGAGACCTTCAAGCTATGGGGTCGCTCACGACCATCGGCGCCGCTGACCGCTACCTGATTGGTCGCCACTGCATCGAACGACACTCCACTGAAATCCGCGCAGACATCCGGGGTCAGGTACGCCGCCGGGTCGTGCACTTCATAGAGCATCTGCTCGGTGCAGGTGGCGGTATCGATACGCCCGCCGCTGCCGGCCACCTTGCTGATGGTCGCCTCGCCCTGCTCGTTGACCTCGGCCAGGGGGAAGCCCAGGCGCGCCAGATCGGGCACGTCCTTGAAACCGGGGTCGGCAAAGTAGCCGCCGCTGATCTGCCCGGCACATTCGAGCAAATGGCCGATCAAGGTGCCGCGCCCCAAACGCGCCCAGTCATCACTGGCCCAACCGAATTCAAACAGCTGGGGTGCGAGAAACAGCGACGGGTCGGCCACACGGCCGGTGATCACCACGTCGGCATCGGCGCGCAATGCCTGGACAATACCTTCGGCGCCCAGATAGGCATTGGCGGAGATCAGCCGTTCACCCAGAGAGGCCAGGGTTGCACCGTTATCCAGTAATTGTTGCGGCTCACGCTTGAGGGTATCGAGCACGTCATCGCCGGTAATGGCTGCGACTTTGAGGCCATGCAGACCCAGCTCACTGGCAATGCGCCGCACCTCCCGCGCCGCCGCCAGAGGGTTGGCCGCGCCCATGTTGGTGATCAGGCGCAGACGCCGACCGCGGCCAGCGCCGACAAAGGGCAGCACCCGACGCATGCGCTCGCTGAGCAGCGGGTCGTAACCGGCTTCAGGGTCGCTCAGGCGCGCCTGCTGGGCCAGAGCGATAGTGCGTTCGGCCAGGCATTCGAAGACCAGGTAATCCAACTCGCCAAGCTCGGCCAGTTCAACCGCCGGCTCGATGCGGTCGCCCGAATATCCGGCGCCGGAACCGATACGTAGGGTTTTCATTCAGAACACTCCCAGGAGCAATGCCGTCAGGGTCATCAGGACCGACGCGGCAAACAGGAAAGGGATGGTGAAACGTTGGTGATCGGCCAACTCGACCTTGCACAGGCCCACCAACAGGAAAGTCGCAGGGGTTAGCGGGCTGACCGGGAAACCGGTGGTGTGCACGCCCAACAGCGAGGCTTGGGCCACTTGCAGCGGCTCAACGCCCAGAGCTTTGCCGACTTCAGCAATCACCGGCATCACACCGAAATAGAAGGAGTCCGGGTCAAACAACAGGCTCAACGGCATCGACAGGAAACCCACTAGCGCCGGAATCAAATGACCATGCCCGGCCGGAATCTGCGCCACCGCCACTTCGGCCATAGCCTTGAGCATGCCTGTACCTTGCATGATGCCGGTGAACACCCCGGCGGCCAGCAAGATACTGGCCATGGTCAGGGCGGTTTTCGCATGGGCATCGATGCGGGCGCGCTGGGCGTCGACATTGGGGTAGTTGATGCACAGGGCGACGACTGTGCCGAGCATGAACATCACCACCGGGTCGACCCAGCCGGCAATCATCACCGCCATCACCAGTACCGTGAGGATAAGGTTAATTGCGAACAGGCGCGGGCGACGCAGCACTTCTTCGTCGGCACTGAGCACCCGTTGCGGCACCACATCCACCGCCGCATCGGCACCCAGGCCCAGGCGCCGCTCTTCACGACGGCCCAGCCACCAGGCACAGGCAAAGACGAACAGCAGACCGACGATCTGCACCGGGATCAGCGGCTGGAACAGCTCCGCCACCGGCACATGCAAGGCGGCCGAGGAGCGCAGCACCGGGCCGGTCCAGGGCAGGAAGTTGACCCCCGCCGCCATGGCCGCGACGCAGGCAAGGATGCGCTTGTCCATGCCCAGCCTTATATACAGCGGCAGCATGGCTGGCACCGTGACCAAAAAGGTCACCGCGCCGGAGCCATCCAGATGCACCAGCAAGGCCAGCAACGCAGTGCCCATGACAATCCGTGTCGGCCTTGTGCCGACGGTGCGCAGGATGCGGTCGATGATGGGGTCGAGCATGCCCGCGTCGGTCATCACCCCGAAGAACAGGATGGCGAACACAAACATGCCGACCACCGGGGCGACGTTCTTGATACCGGTAATGATGAAGGCACTGGTCTGAAGGCCGAAGCCGCCGAGTAACGCGGCAATGATCGGCAAGGCGATCAGGGCAACCAGGGGAGACAGGCGTTTGCTCATGACAGCGGCGAGCAAACAGAGAATCGTGATGACGCCAAGGGTAGCGAGCATGGGTGGGTTCCGATTTTCATTGTTGTTTTCAGCGAGTATTGAAAGCGGGGTATGCTTTGTAAATTGAAATGTTCACCGCCTCATATTCTAAAAATACGAATCATCGATGCGCACTCACCCGTAGGAGCGGCTTTAGCCGCGAGGCCGCTGTCCCGGCTAAAGCCGGTCCTACTGTCCCCGTACTCCAGGTGACTATGAAAAACTCCATCCAGCACATCCGTGCTTTCCTCGCTGTCGCCCACAGCGCCAGTTTTACCAAGGCAGCGATCCAGTTGAACCTGTCGCCCTCGGCCCTGACCGTGCAGATCCAGCAACTGGAAGACTGGCTCGGCGTCGTCCTGCTCGAACGCAGCCCGCGCCAGGTCAACCTGACGGCGGCCGGTCAGAACATGCTGGGGCCCATGGAAAAGCTCTTGCTGGACCTGGACAACATCGTCAGCGGCTCCCGGGATCTGGCCGCCCTGCGCCGCGGTGTGGTCACCCTGGCGGCGTTGCCATCCATGTGCTCCAGCGTGCTGCCACCGGTTTTGCGCGTCTTCCGCGAACAGTTTCCCGGTGTCGAGGTGCGTCTGCGTGACGTCGTTGCGCAGCGTATTGATGCGTTGGTGCGCGAAGGCGAAGTTGATTTCGGCCTGGGCGTACGGGCACGCTTGGGCCATGGCCTGGACTTTGAGGTGGTATGGGTCGACCGCTTATGCCTGTTCGTCCCCGCCGATCACCCGTTGGCGCAGAAACGCTCGGTGAAACTGACAGCCCTGGCCGGTCAGCCGATCATCCTCACCGGCCGCGACAGCAGTGTGCGCGAACGCGTGGAGCAGTTGTTTGCCCGCGAGGAACTGACCCTGGTGCCGGGCCTGGAAGCCAACTACATGTCCACGGTACTGGCCCTGGTGCGTCAGGGGCTGGGGATGACGCTGCTGCCGGAATCCGCCGACGAAGGTCGCGGCGAACTGGTACGAGTGCCGGTTGACCATCCCGACGTGGCAAGGGAGATCGGCCTGATAACCCGCGTAGGGCATGGCCTGAGCCCGGCGGCGCAGCGGTTTGTCGAATTGATGAGAAATGCCAACACCTGACTGTGGGACCGGCTTTAGCCGGGAAGGCGTCTTTGAACATTCGATAGAGATGCAGCGAATACAGCGGCCTCTTCCCGGCTAAAGCCGGTCCCACCGAAGTTGATGCGGAGCCGTTTGCGAGCTGATTCAGGTCAACTGAACTGCAGCTGAACGCGAATGCGAAATGAAACCTTTGCAAAAAAACAACTATCCGCATTCAATAATGAGTATCATTATGTTACACGTTGTTTCGTTGACAGAAGCCCAAGGCACGCAACGAAGCGAGACATTTTAAAGCATTTACCCCGGATGAAACATGCTCGTTCCTTTTTTGATCATGCTGCGCGAAGGTATTGAAGCCGCGCTCATCGTTGGCATCATCGCCAGCTACCTGCGTCAGACCGGCCGTGGCGAGTGGATGCCCGCCGTGTGGATCGGTGTCTTCCTGGCCGGTGCCCTGGCCCTGTTCGTCGGTGGCGGCCTGGAAATGGTCAGCGCTGAATTCCCGCAGAAACAACAGGAACTGTTCGAAGGCCTGGTCGGGCTGCTTGCCGTGATCATCCTCAGCTCCATGGTGTTCTGGATGCGCAAAGTAGCGCGTTCGATCAAGCATGAGCTGCATGTCTCCCTCGATGCCGCCCTCGCCGGCTCAAAAAACCAGACCTACGCGCTGATCGGCATGGTGTTCTTTGCCGTAGCCCGGGAAGGTCTGGAAACCGTGTTCTTCCTGCTCGCCGTGTTCCAGCAGAGCGAAGGCGTCGGTGCACCTCTGGGCGCCCTGCTCGGTCTGTTGCTGGCCATTGGTGTCGGCATCGCTATTTATAAAGGCAGCATGCGTCTGAACCTGAGCCGTTTTTTCCGCTGGACCGGGCTGTTCATCCTCGTGGTCGCGGCCGGGATCCTCTCCAACTCCGTGCAGGCACTGCATGAAGCCGGTCTGTGGAATCACTTCCAGACCGTGGTCTTCGATATCAGCGCCACCCTGCCGATGGATGGCCCGACCGGTTCGGTGCTGGCCGGCATGTTCGGTTATCAGGACGCGCCGACCATCAGCACTCTGACGGCCTATCTGGTCTATCTGATCGGTGCCCTGGTGCTGTTTTTCCTGCCGCACGCCCCAGTGGTGAGTCTGCCCACCAAGCCTGCGCATCTCCCGTCTTCTTCCGTTACGAATAAATAAGGGCCTCCATGACCAACAGTCCCTCAGGGCTTGCGCCGCAAGCCACGCCTCCCCGCGCCTTGCGTTGGGTGCTGGCCGGCTCCGTAATCCTCATGATCGCTGGCGGCGCGATGTTCTACACCGCCTCCCAGACCGCCATGAAAAAACGCGCCGCCACTGCCGGTGCTGAAACACTGGTCACCATTCACGCTCACAGTTGCGAGCCTAACGCCCTGACGGTCGCGGCCGGCAAGAATGCTTTCCGCATCGTCAACCGTTCGGAACGTGCCGTTGAGTGGGAAATTCTCGATGGCGTGCTGGTCATCGAAGAACGCGAGAACATTGCTCCCGGCCTGAGCCAGGTGATCAACGCCAACCTGCTGCCCGGCGACTACACCATCACCTGCGGCCTGCTGAGCAACCCGCGCGGAACCCTGCACGTCACGCCGACTGCCGAGTCCGACGCCCTGGCCAAGGCCCGTCCATCAATGGTGGCCTTTATCGGCCCGCTGTCGGAATACCGCGTCTATCTGAGCATGCAGAGTTCTCAGTTGCTCAAGGCGATCGACGCCCTGCAACAAGCCGTGGATGCCGGTGACCTGAGCCTCGCCCAGGCCGCCTACGCCCCGGCCCGTGCCGCCTACCAGCGGATCGCCCCGGCGGCACAGCGTCTGGCCGAGCTGGACAACGCCATCAACGCCCGCGCCGACTACTACGAAAAACGCGAGCAGGACCCGGGCTTCAGTGGCTTCCACCGCGTCGAATACGCGCTGTTCCAACAGCACTCCCTCGACGGCCTGGCCCCTGTGGTGCAGCGCCTGCGCACGGACAGCGACAGCCTCAAGCAGCAACTGCTGGCCCAGAGCATCGCCCCGGAGCAACTGGCCGGCATCGTTGCCCGCAAC
The DNA here is from genome assembly GCF_056933585.1 of Pseudomonas sp. JL23. NCBI lineage: Bacteria > Pseudomonadati > Pseudomonadota > Gammaproteobacteria > Pseudomonadales > Pseudomonadaceae > Pseudomonas > Pseudomonas sp. JL23. The sequence continues at coordinate 4,994,797 of NZ_CM167795.1, forward strand.
ATGCGCAGCCTGGCCGAGATTCGCAGCAACGGCGAAGAAGAACGCTACAGCCACACCGACCTGAACGGCTTTGCCGCCAACCTGGAAGGCACACGCAAGGTCATCGACCTGCTGCGCCCTCTGCTGGCCAAGTCCGCCGGTGAACTGCTCGGCAAAATCGACAGCGCCATGACAGCGCTGGACAGCAGCATCCATAACCTGAAAACCGACAGTGGCTACCGCCCGTACGATCAGGTCGATGCCGCGCAACGCAAGCAACTTGCAGATAACGCCAAGGCTCTGGCGGATGTACTCGATGGAATCGACCCTGCGCTCGGCTTGTCCGGTCTGTGACAGTAGCCGGTCATTAACAAGAGGGGCCGCCCAGGCCCCCGGATGCCTTGTCGGCCTCTCTGATCGAGAGCCCTTTAAGCTGACTATCGAGTGAAGATTGCCGTGAAGAAAGACGCAGATAAATGCAACACCCCTGTTTCAGTGGATCGTCGCCGGGTCCTGATGGGCCTCGGCGCCGCCGGTGCCGCACTGGCAGGCAGCAGTCTGGCGGGCAATGCCCTGGCCGCGACCGCACCTGCCCAGGTCGCCGAAGCACCGCCCAGCGACAAGACCCAGGATCACAACACTTTCCATGGCCAGCATCAGACCGGCATCGTCACGCCGCGCCCGGCTGCGGGCATGCTGGTGTCGTTTGACGTGCTGGCCCAGGACCGCGACGACCTTGAGCGCCTGTTCCGCACCCTCAACGAGCGCATTGCCTTCCTGATGACCGGCGGCGCCGTGCCCCAGGTTGATCCGAAACTGCCGCCGCTGGACTCGGGCATCCTCGGACCGGTGGTCACGCCGGACAACCTGACCATTACCGTTTCGGTGGGCGAGTCGTTGTTCGACGAACGCTTCGGTCTGGCTGGCGTCAAGCCCAAGCGCCTGATCCGCATGGTCGGTTTCCCTAACGACGCGCTGGAAAAGGACTGCTGCCACGGCGACCTGAGCCTGCAGTTCTGCTCCAACACCCCGGACACCAATATCCACGCCCTGCGTGATGTGATCAAGAACCTGCCTGACCTGCTGCTGGTGCGCTGGAAACAGGAAGGCACGGTCCCGGCACAGGCGCCGAAGAAGGCCAGCGAACCTGCTGAAAGCGCGCGCAATTTCCTCGGTTTCCGCGACGGCTCGGCCAACCCGGACTCCAACAACCAGAAGACCATGAACGAAGTGGTCTGGGTCCAGCCGGGCAGCGACGAGCCGGCCTGGGCGGTACATGGCAGCTATCAGGCAGTGCGCATTATCCGCAACCTGGTCGAGCGCTGGGATCGTACGCCGCTGCAGGAACAGGAAGGCATCATCGGCCGGGTCAAGACCACCGGTGCACCGATGGACGGCCACAAGGAAACCGACATCCCCGACTACGTCGCCGATGCCGCAGGCAAGAAAACGCCCATGGATTCGCACATTCGTCTGGCCAACCCGCGCACCCGTGAGAGCCAGGCCAACCTGATCCTGCGTCGTCCGTTCAACTACTCCAATGGCGTGATGAAGAACGGCCAGCTCGACATGGGCCTGTTGTTCATTTGCTACCAGCATGACCTGGAGAAAGGCTTTATCACCGTGCAGACCCGCCTTAACGGCGAGCCGCTGGAGGAATACCTCAAGCCTGTGGGCGGCGGTTATTTCTTCACCCTGCCGGGCGTGGTCAATGACCAGGACTTCATCGGTCGCTCGCTGCTGGCAGCGTCGGCCCCTCCGTCAACAAAAACTGCTTGAACCCACAACCCTTAACCGGAAACCATCCATGAAAAAGACGCCTCTCGCTTTGCTGCTTACCCTGGGCTTGCTCCAGACCCCATTGGCCGCCTTCGCCGCAACCGCGCCGCTGGATCTGGTGGGTCCGGTTTCGGACTACAAAATCTATGTGACTGAGGAAGTCGGCAAACTGGTCGATGAAACCCAGAAGTTCACTGATGCAGTGAAGAAAGGTGATATCGCCACCGCCAAGAAACTGTACGCGCCAACCCGCGTTCACTACGAAGCCATCGAGCCGATCGCAGAGCTGTTCAGTGACCTGGACGCCTCTATCGACTCCCGCGTCGATGACCATGAGCAAGGCGTAAGCGCTGAAGACTTCACCGGCTTCCACCGTCTGGAATACGCACTGTTCTCGCAGAACAGCACCAAGGACCAGGCTGCCTTGGCCGACAAGCTGATGACTGACGTCAAGGACCTGCAGACCCGCATCGCCGGCCTGACCTTCCCGCCCGAGAAAGTCGTCGGTGGTGCAGCTGCACTGCTGGAAGAAGTTGCCGCGACCAAGATCTCCGGTGAAGAAGACCGCTACAGCCACACTGACCTGTATGACTTCCAGGGCAACGTAGACGGCGCGAAGAAAATCGTTGACCTGTTCCGTCCGCAGATCGAGAAGTCCGACAAGGCTTTCGCTGCCAAGGTCGACAAGAACTTCGCCACCGTGGACAAGATCCTGGCCAAGTACAAAACCAAGGACGGCGGTTTCGAGACTTATGACAAAGTTAAAGAAAACGACCGCAAAGCCCTGGTTGGCCCGGTCAACACCCTGGCTGAAGACCTGTCCACCCTGCGTGGCAAACTGGGTCTGAACTAAGACTCGGTGCCGGACAGCCGCAAGGGTTGTCCGGCCTGTTAAATGCCTGTGGGACCGGCTTTAGCCGGGAAGGCGTCATTGCTGCTCAGCGGTAACTCAGTAAATGTACCGCCCCATTCCCGGCTAAAGCCGGTCCCACGGACATCATTCCAATCAAATCCCGCTAAACCAGTTATACCCCTGATCTTCCCAATACCCGCCCAGGTTCTCGTTGCTGACGATAATCTCGACGATATGCTTGGGATTCTTGAAGCCCAGTTTGGTCGGCACCCGCACGCGCAGTGGATAACCGTAATCCGGTGGCAAGGCGACTTCACCGAAGTCCAGTGCCAGCAAGGTCTGGGGATGCAACGCCGTGGGCATGTCCAGGGTCGAGTAATAGCGATCCGCACACTTGAAGCCGACATAGCGCGCCGTGGTATCGGCGCCGACGGCTTCGAGGAAGGTCTTGAGCGGCACCCCACCCCACTGGCCAATGGCGCTCCAGCCTTCGATGCAGATCAGCCGGGTAATATCCGTGCGTTGCGGCAGCTTGCGCAGGCCGTCCAGGGTCCAGGATTGTTTGTCCCGCACCAGGCCCGAGACCGCCAGTTTGTAGTCGGAGATATCCAGGTCCGGCACGTTGTACTCGGGGTAGAACGCGTTGAACGGGAACGGATTGGTCAACTGCGCCTTGCTGTAGACCGGTGCCAACTTTTGCCCGCTGAACAGCCAGGCCTGGACCCGGTCATTCCAGCGCGACATGGCCCACAACGCCTTGTCGACCTGATCGCCGTCCTGCAGATTGCAGCCGGTGAGCATGGCCATGGCGCCGACGGTCAGGCCGCCACGCAGGAAGGCCCGGCGCTGGATATTGGCCAGTTGCGTCTGCTGCGCCGGTTCCAGGCGAACGGCCGAGGTGATGCGCTTGCGCGGTTTATTCATGGCCTTGCTCCGCAGAATGACGCCCGCCGGTGATCATCGGCAGCAGGGTCTTGGGCACCAACAGCACCAGTGCCAGATGCACGACGACAAAGGCGCCGATGGCGGCCATGGCAACGAAATGCACCTTGCGCGCGGTGTCGAAGCCGCCCATCAAGGCCGCCAGTTCCTGAAACTGCACCGGCTTCCAGATCGCCAAGCCCGAGAGCACGATCAGCACCCCCATGGCCAGTACCAGCCAGTACATCAGGCGCTGCACGGCGTTATAGCGCCCGTGCTCATGGACCAGACGAAAGCGCAATGCAGCGATCAGGTCACGCTTCACCGCATTCGGCGAGACGGGCAACAGGTCACGCTTGAAATGGCGGCTGAACAGGCCATACAGCACATAGATCATCCCATTGATCACCAACAGCCACATCACGGCGAAGTGCCAGGCGATAGCGCCGCCGAGCCAGCCACCGAGGGTGAGGGATTTGGGAAAGGTAAAGGCGAACAGGGGCGATGCATTGAAGATCTCCCAGCCGCTCATGAACATACAGGTCATGCCGATGGCGTTGAGCCAATGGGTCAGGCGCACCGGCCAGGGATGAATGCGACGAGGTTTCATCGGGATCTCCTTGTAGGCGCACCGAGCCTGCCCGCGAAGGGGTGCAGGCAGGCCAGGTGCAGGCATCACTCAGCTTACATCGGCGGAGTGAAACCATCCTTGCCAACGGCTACGCCACGGGCGCTCTTGCCGTCATCGGCCGGGAACAGCACGATCTTGGCGCCGGCCTTCAGCTCGCTGCGCTCACCCGGTTGCACGTAAGCAATCGGCACGTCTTGCGGAACCACCAGCTGCTTCTCACCGCCTTTGTACTGCACGGTCAGGGTCCGGCCATTGGCTTTGGACAGTTTGCCCACAGTGCCATTGGTCATGGTGCCGGTGGTGCCATCAGCATTTTCCCAACCGTAGTGACCTTCGCCGCTGCCCTTGAGGCTGGCCTCGAACACGGTCACCTCCAGGGCCTTGAGGCTGCCGTCGGACTGCGGGATGGCGGCGGAACCGACAAAGCTGTCGGCCTTGATCGAGTCCAGGTCAGTCTTGGAGATCAGGCGGATACCGGTCTTGTCGGTCAGCATGATGCTCTGGTGCTGACCGGCGCGAGTGGTGTAGTTCAGGGTATCGGCCTGAACGCTGTCGATGGTGCCGCGCAGCGGCTTGACCACCGGCATATCGGCTGCCTGTGCGGCAATCGCGGCGCCGAGCATGAGCAAGCCGAACGTGGTGTGCAATGCAGTCTTCATCAAAGATTCCTTGGCAGGGTTGAATGTGTACCGATCATTGCGCGGCTACCGGCACTCAGGCATGACCGGGGCGTGACATTTTTGTCATTTAACCGGACGACCACGCAGGTCGTTTAAGTCGCTCAAAGGGGTTGACAACATTTCTGACTATTGGTTACGTCGGGCTGTCAGTTGATAAACACAACCGGCAAAGGTCTGGAACAAAACGGGCACTTAACTCAATCGATATAAACAGCAAAGTTATCCTGCAGGCGCAATTGCGCATTGCACGGTGGCGGCTATCCAAAATAAAAATGGAATTTTTTATGCCAAGTAAATTTTGTAAATTTAATACTTTTTTCGTAGCACTTTTTCTTGCGTATTCTGGCTCAGCTATGAGTTCAGGTCACCCGATGGCTTTTCTTCATGCTGACGGGCATGCAGCGCAATCAATTACGCCGAAAATAATGGAAGTAGAACAGACTGAGCCTGTGGCTATTGATTTGCCGGACGAACTGAACAAGATCAGGGTAGTCTGGAGATTGGCGAGTCTGTGAAGTACTACAGCTTTACGGCTATCCGAGGGCAAAAGGTGATGATTCGTGAGATTCGCTATAACGATCAGCAATCTCCGTGGAAAATCGAGTATAAGGTTGATCAGCATTGGACGATTGTGACACCCGGCAAGTCCGAAATCACAGATACGCTAATCCCCAATCAGCAGGTGAAGGTTAGAATCTCAAACGACCCTGGAAAACCAGTCCCACCTGGGACGCCTTATGAACTGCAAATCAGTTCGGCCCCTTATCTCGTCAATCACAGGGTTATCGGGGATGCTGATCGCTATGCCATTCACTTCCCTGTTTATAAATTCGTCAACACCTTCGAATGGTTTACCCACGTGCGTGACTCAACAGGCCACCCTCTAAAAGGAGTCACTATCGAGCTACGTATGGATATAGATGATCAATCCCCCTTGGGCGGCCAGGTTTACCGCAAAGACAGTAATCAGGGTGGAGCCATGCTTACCAACATCACCCTACCCGCCTGCGTGGGTAGGTATACGACGACTCCATTCGTAGGCGTGTTCGACTTCAGGACCAAATGGCAACTGACTTACAACATCGGCAATTGGTACATGAGCCCTGAAGGTAATGAAGAGGGAGGAGTTGGCAGACGATACGGTGATCGCGTGCCATTGGTACATATTTGCACCCAAAAAATAGTCGGGTAATACATAACTAAATTGACCATGCTGACGGAAAGCCATCCGTCAGCTGGTCTGCGCCTGTTTTATCAAAAACGAGAGAAATACCGTGCAAATTTTCCATTCATTCCGTCAATTGTACGATCGACGAAACTGATCAACGCCCGGGCATACTGGACAGCGTGTGATTTAAATTCAGAATGCTCATTTGCCAGCTTGGAGAACAAGCTTATTTCATCCGAACTTAATTTACCCAATGGCGAACACGCTCTTAACTCACCTGTTTCACCCACTGAAAAACGTACATCCTTCGGATTTAATCCTGCCGCAACCAACTCTTTTTGCAAATCATCAGCAATCGAGTCCATGTCTCGGGCCAGTGCGCTGGCATAACTCTTCATCTTATGTATTTTCTCATACTCATAACTTTTCCAGCTCGACGTGTTGGAGATAGTTGTACCACCACTTGCACCCTTGGTAACCACTTGCCTTAATTCAGACTCATGATAAACCGCCCCTTCCGGAGTTCCCGGCTCGCTCATCACTCGCAGGCAATCCTCCTCGATACCTTTATCGAGAACAACGCCTTCTCTTTTCGCTTTGTAGTAGGCGGCTTCCACCGCCTGTTTATAAGTATGGTTTGGGTTGATGTTTATACACAACGTCATGGTTATTCCTCATTATCAGCGGTTCCAGTCGGCTTAACGGCAGCCTTCAAAAAACGCTGACCTGACAATGAGGAAGGGGACTTCTGCATTTCGTGTATGAAAAGACTTACGCCATGGATGGTGGGGGCGGATTTATCCGCGAACACTGCATTTCAAACGATGAATTTATGCCGAATGAAGCGGCGTTTTTCAAGGTAGTTGTCGCGTCGGCGGTGTTGCTATGCCACTTTCACGATCACGCTGAGCTCCCTTTCAGGATTTAGATAGACCGTTCCGATCGGACTCCAATTGCGTGTTTCAGCGGACCATCGTTCAGGCTTTTTCTCTCGGGCGAGTCGGTAAACATCATGACGGCGGGCAAGTATTTCCTTGTCCTTGCCGTCATGCCGCTGGGTCGGTGTGACGAAGCGGATTCGGCTATGGCGATGCACTGTGTTGTACCAAGTCATGAAGTCTCTGACCCAGGTACGCGCCTCGTCCAGGCCTCCAAACCCATTCACGGGCCATTGCGGACAATATTTCAACGTCCTGAACAGCGACTCCGAATAGGGGTTGTCGTTGCTGACGCGTGGCCGTCCCCGCGAAGGTGTTATTCCCAAATCGTGCATTTTGGACAGAAGCGTCACCGACTTCATGGGCGCTCCATTATCCGAGTGCAGCACCAACGGTTGGCGCCAGCACTGCTCCTGGGTCACGCTTCGTTGCAGTAACGCTGCTGCCTTTTCCCCGCTTTCTGCTTCGTAGACCTCCCAGCCCACGGCTTTGCGGCTGTAAATATCCTCAATCAGGTAGAGGTAGTAAAACTGCCCGCGAACCGGCGAGGGTAAGTAGGTGATGTCCCATGACCACACCTGATTGGCCGATGTTGCTGCATACGTCGTGGGGGTTGCACGGTGCTGTGGACGTTTGGCGCGCGAGCGATGCTGTTGCTGACCTGCTGTGTGCAACACCCGGTAAAAAGTAGCTTCCGAGGCCAGATAGCGTCCCTCATCAGCCAGCTGCGGCACGATCTGGCTCGGTGGCAGATGCGCATAAGCCTTGCTGCTGCACAGCGTCACGATACCTTGGCGCTCCAGCTCGCTGAGTGCATTACGGGGTGTTGGCCTGAGCGTCGTGGTGCGCCCATCGGCAAGGACTTCCAGCGGCAAGCTCCAGCGCTGCAAAGTTCTCAGGGAAATGCCGACTTCCTGACAAGCAGGCGCCCTTCGGGCGCCCGCGGTAATGGCTTCATTGAGCCAACTCACGAGTAAATACCGTTCTGGCAACAAGGTCAGCTGTCCTCGTCGTCGTTCCCCCAGTAGGCATTGAGCTTTTTTCGCAGTACCAACAAGGCTGCTGTTTCAGCCAGCGCCGCGTCTTTACGTCGCAACTCACGCTCCAGAACACGGATACGATTTTTATCCTCGCGCGCTTGTCCGACCTCTGCTCTTTTAGCGGTCGGCTGATTAGAGCTGTTGGTGATAAACGCGTTACGCCAGGCCGCAATTTGCTCGGGAAAAATTCCCTTGCGACGGCAGTACTCGCCCAGCTCCAGCTCAGACAGGGGCGATGTTTCGATGATCACCGTCAGTTTGGATTCGGCTGACCAATTCTCCGACGGTTGCTTGGTTTCGGACAATTGAGTTCCTTGCGCCGCAGCTTGTTTGCGCCATTGATAGAGAGAAACATCGCTGCACCCCTCACGCCGTGAGACCTCTTTTACAGAGAGACTCAGGGGCGGGAGCATCATTCTCAGCAGTGATGCTTTTCGTTCGGGTGAGTAGAAAGACATGACCATACTCTTGCCGCCCCCGGAATGCGTTTAAGAATTCGCAGAGGCGACAACTATCCTGACACCGGGGGGAAGCGGCCACTTCGCGAATGAATTCGCGCCCACCATTGGACATCACCCCGCACTCGATGACAGAAATGTAACCGACAAGCGCCGACCACTTGGTTAGACTTCAAGCCCCGCTGCACCAGACGGCCTGTGCCATGCATATCCTCCTCATCGAAGACGACACAAAGACCGGCGAGTACCTGAAGAAGGGCCTTGGCGAGTCCGGCTATAAGGTGGATTGGGCTCAGCATGGGGCCGATGGCCTGCATCTGGCTCTGGAGAACCGCTATGACCTGATCGTGCTGGATGTGATGCTGCCCGGCATAGATGGCTGGCAGATCATCGAAGTGCTGCGGGCCAAACAGGACGTGCCGGTGTTGTTCCTGACCGCACGGGATCAGTTGCAGGACCGCATCCGTGGCCTTGAACTGGGCGCCGATGATTATCTGGTCAAACCGTTTTCCTTTACCGAACTGCTGCTGCGCATCCGCACCATCCTGCGTCGTGGTGTGGTGCGCGAGGCTGATCATTTTCATCTGGCCGATCTGGAACTGGATTTGTTGCGCCGACGGGTCACCCGCCAGCAGCAGGTCATCGTCCTGACCAACAAAGAATTTGCGCTGTTGCATCTGTTGCTGCGTCGCGAAGGCGACGTGCTGTCACGGGCGCAGATCGCCTCGGAAGTCTGGGACATGAATTTCGACAGTGACACCAATGTCGTCGATGTGGCGATCAAGCGTCTGCGCAGCAAAGTCGACCTGCCCTTTGCGGTCAAGCTGATTCATACCGTGCGCGGCATCGGCTACGTCTGCGAGGTGCGGCCATGCGAGCCCGACCGCCCAGCCTGACCCTGCGCTCGACCCTGGCCTTTGCCTTGGTGGCGATGATCAGCGTCGGCAGCGCTGGCATGTTCCTGTACGAAACCACCAAGGCCACGGTGCTGGAACGCTCCGATGGCAGCGTACTGGCGCGCCTGGATCACTTTCGCAAGCTACTGCGTTATGACCTGACGCTCGATCAGCTGATGGCCAGCCCGCAGTTGTTCGAGAACATGCTCAATAACGAGGACGACATTTTCATCCTCGGCGAACCGGGCAAGGTGCCGGTGATTCAGGTCAATCCGCTGCAAGCCCGATTGCCGAGTCTGGAAACCGTCAAACAGGATCAACCGCTGCATATCTCCGATCTGCGCAGCGGCGCCAGTCCCCAGGGTATTCCCCTGCGGGCAGCATCGGTGCAGGTACTGGCCAATGGTATTGAGCTGCATCTGCAGGCCGCCCATGTCCTGACCAGGGAAATGGCCATGCTCGCGACCTTTCGCCAACGCATCTATGCCGCCATGGCCATGGCTTTCCTGATCACCGCGCTGCTCGGTTATGTGCTGCTGCGCCGAGGCCTGCGCCCCTTGCGGGATATGGCCGCCCATGCTGGCGCCATTACCCCGGCGCGCCTGCACAACCGCCTGGATTACCACGACACCCCCGTGGAACTGCACCAGTTGGGTGAGGCCTTCAACGCCATGCTCGACCGCCTGCACGACGGTTATCAGCGCCTGACCCAGTTTTCCGCCGATCTGGCCCATGAAATCCGTACCCCGGTGGGTTCGCTGATGGGGCACTGCCAAGTGGCCTTGCGTCAGCCGCGCAGTGCCGATGAATATCAGGCCTTGCTGGCGTCGAATCTGGAAGAGCTGGAGCGGATATCGCGGCTGGTCGAAAGCATCCTGTTCCTGGCCCGTGCCGATGAAGCGCAGTCGGTACTGGAACGCCAATCCCTGCAACTGCATGACGAACTGCAACGGGTCGCCGGGTATTTCGAAGGCCTGGCCGAAGAACGTCAACTGACTCTGCACACCCAGGGCGACGGCAGCGTACAGGCCGACCCAACCCTGCTGCGCCGGGCCTTGAGCAATCTGGTGGCCAACGCCATCCGCTATGCCGACCCGGACAGCACCATCACCCTGCGCATCGCTCAGGGGGACGGACACTGCCTGATCGAAGTGGAGAACCAGGGCCCGGTGCTGACCCAGGCGGCTCTGGACAAACTCTTCGACCGCTTCTACCGCGGCGACGCATCACGCAACCAAAGCTCCGACTCCAACGGCCTTGGCCTGGCCATTGTCGCCGCCATCATGCATTTGCACGGTGGGCGGGTCAGCGTGACGCAACCCGCCTATGGCCGGATCTGCTTTAGCCTGGCGTTTCCGGTACTGCGCTGACCGCCTCAGGACTTCTTGTCGTGGTTGATCGTCAGCGTATAGAACGTCGCCGCCCCGCCTTCGGTGGCATATCCGGTGTTGTCCTGGGTATAGACCCCGGCCTTGAAGTACAGCTGCTTGCTGCCCCAGGACGGATCGAGAGCGGTACTCCAGTAGAAGTTGGCGGCGTTGATGCTCAGATTACCGTTGGCCGTGAGGTGGATGGTGTAGGTGAAGCGCTGATTGAGCTTCACACCGGTAGCGATCTCTATCACCAGCGGCTCGGAAGTCGGCGTCGGGCGAAACTTGGCGACGATGTTGCCGGTCGCGGTTTTCTCCTTGTACTGGTACTCCAGTTTCACCAGCGGCTCAGTGCTCTGGTAGCAATGGATCTGGCCGATGACGATCTTGCCGGTGGACGGCACTTGGCTGACCATCAGTGCCGCCCGCAGAAAGTTGTCAGCCTGGGAAAACAGCCAGTTGTGCACGCTGCCATCGGCATTGGTCTCGCGCAGTTCGGTGCGCGGGTAGATGGCGTTGTCAGTCTTGCTGCCGGTGACCGGAGCCCAGAAGAACAACGTGTCGCCTGAGCGGAAATAACCATCCTGGTAACCCTGGACCAGACGCGGGGTGGCAATGGTCAGGGCGGGTGTGCCGACGGGGACTGAGAGATTCCAGGTGGCGAGATCGATCATGACAGTAGCTCGTTGGTGCGCTTTGCGCACCGGTTCAAGGTTTCGGACCGGTGCCTGCAACACCGGATTTGTGACCTCACGGCTATCGGCTGAATCGTTTATTTTTTAAACAGGGAAGTCGCCAAGAAACTGGCGAAAAAGCCCCTATAGAGGAGCTATGCCATTATTTTGAGATTACATTTGCTGGGAGATAAGAAACGGGGGTTTGAGTGCAGGCATTGAAAGCCGTGGCGGAGCGTCAGTAGAGTGGCGTCATTTTTTTGATGACGGCGAGGCGGATTTAGCGAAAAATAGTTCCTGAAAAACGTCATTTACCGACAAGCGGTCATACCCAACACTGGCTCTAGTGCCTGCGGGAGCGAATTTATTCGCGAATACTTTCAGCCGACACATATCTTTTGATACTCGGCCCTCTTCACGGATGAATCAGTTCCCACAGAATCGCGGTGACGAAGCGAATGTCACCTCAGCGCTGATACCTGCGCACTACGCTGGTATTACCCAGCACATGCCCCTTGATCCGCGTGCGCAATTCGCTGGCTGTCAGCCCCGCCTCAAGGGCATCGGGCGCCAGGTCAAGGGCATAGAGCTGAATCACATAATGGTGCGGGCTATCGCCTATCGGCGGACATGGGCCCAGATAGGTCGTCACGCCGCGGGTGTTCTTGCCGCCGACACCGGGCAGCTTACCCTCGCCGCCAACGTTCTCGGCCAGCTTGCTGAGATCGGCAGGCAAACCGTAATGCACCCAGTGATCGACACCCAACCCCTTCTGGCCGTCAGGGTCCTGCAGGATCAGGGCAAAACTTTGGGTCCCGGCCGGGACCTGGCCCCAATGCAGCGCCGGGGAGACATTGTCACCGCCGCAATCACCGGCGTTGCTGGCGTTCTCGCGACTGAAAAAAGCGCCATCGCCCGCCCCCGGAGTCTGCACGTTGAAAGGTTCGCCAGCCTCGGCCAAGCCCGTCAGGCCCACTAGCAGAGCGCCGGTCACCCACCAGCTGCGGCGCAGATATCGCGATAAACCGTGCATACACATCCCTCGTCAGATCAGCCCGTCAGGATAGGCCATCCCGGTGAACAATGAGTTAACGCCGCCGCTTGGCATTTTTCATTTGACGGCAGGCATTTGTTACGGGATATTTAGTTAGCTTCCTAATAATGTCACACCTAGCAATATGAAGCCTAACTATTCACTTCGCGCCAAATGGTCCAGCCATGCAACTCGATCTCCTGCAAATGAACGTCACCGGCGGCATGGTCGCAGCGTCTCGCCAATGGCGACGCATTTGCCAGACCACGCTGGGTTCTTCCGGTGTGTCCGAAGCGTGTGCAGCACCGCTGTTGATGATCATGCGCCTGGGTGATGGCGTGCGTCAGGTCACCGTGGCCCACGCCTGCGGGATGGAAAGCCCGTCTCTGGTGCGCCTGCTCGATCAGCTGTGCAAGGCCGATATCGTCCTGCGCAGCGAAGACCCCACCGATCGTCGCGCCAAATGCCTGAGCCTGACCGACAGTGGTCGCACCATAGGCCTGAAGATCGAGAACGAGTTGATCCGCCTGCGCCGAGACGTACTGCAAAACGTCGCCCCGGCCGACCTGTATGCAGCACTGCGGGTGTTCAAGGCTTTCGCCGATGCCACCAACCCGGATAACCCGGAGGCGCAGTGAAAGGCTTTTTCGATGGTGTGCCACCGGCGCGGGACTGGGTCTATGGCGTGCGCACCTTCGCTGCGTCCATGCTGGCGCTGTATATCGCCCTGATCATGGAAATGCCCCGTCCTTACTGGGCCATGGCCACGGTCTATATCGTCTCCAGCCCTTTCGTCGGCCCTACCAGCTCCAAGGCGTTGTACCGTGCCCTGGGCACCCTGGCCGGGGCAGCGGCTTCGGTCTTCATCGTGCCGATGTTCGTGCAGACCCCGTTTCTGCTCGCGGTAGTAATTGCCCTGTGGACCGGCACCCTGCTGTTTCTGTCCCTGCACCTGCGCACGGCCAACAGCTATGCATTGATGCTGGCCGGCTACACCATGCCGCTGATTTCCCTGCCGGTGGTGGATAACCCCCTTGCAGTGTTCGATATCGCCGTAGCCCGTACCGAAGAAATTTTCCTCGGCATCGTCTGCGCCGCCGTGGTCGGCAGCATGTTCTGGCCGCGACGTCTGGCTCCGGTGCTGCACGACGCCACCGCCAAATGGTTCAGCGACGCTTCGGCCTACAGCGACCGTTTTCTCAGCCGCACGGCTCAGGCCGAGGCCATCGCCGCCCTGCGCACGGCCATGGTCACCACCTTCAATGGTCTGGAAATCATGATCGGTCAGTTGGCCCATGAAGGCGCTCGGCCCCAGACCGTACGCAATGCCAAGGAGCTGCGCGGGCGGATGATCCACCTTCTGCCGGTGATGGACGCCCTCGACGACGCCCTGTGGGCACTGGAGCGGCGCACTCCGGAACAACTGGCCAATCTCGCACCGCTGCTGATCGAGACGCGGGCTTGGCTGGAAAACACCGCCCAAGGCCCGCAGGATCAACAATGGCGCGCCCTGCACGCCGAGCTGGAACGCCTGCAACCCACCGCTACGCAATTGGATGATCGTCGCCAACTGGTGCTCTCCAACGCGCTCTATCGCCTGGGCGAATGGATCGACCTGTGGCAGGACTGCCGCAGTCTGCAATTGGCCATCAATACCGACGACCCGTCGCCGTGGCGCGCGGTCTATCGGCACTGGCGCCTGGGGCGACTGACGCCGTTCCTCGACCGCGGCCTGATGCTCTATTCAGTCGCGACTTCGGTGCTGGCAATCATCGTCGCGTCGGTACTATGGATTCTGCTGGGCTGGCAGGACGGTGGCGCCGCCGTGGCCCTGGCCGCCGTGGCGTGCAGTTTCTTCGCCGCCATGGACGACCCGGCGCCGCAGATCTACCGGTTTTTCTTCTGGACGCTGCTCTCGGTACTGTTCGCCAGCCTGTATCTGTTCGTGGTGCTGCCCAACCTGCATGACTTCCCGATGCTGGTCCTGGCCTTCGCCGTGCCGTTCATCTGCGTCGGCACCCTGACCGTGCAACCGCGCTTTTACCTGGGCACCCTGCTGACCATCGTCAACACCTCGTCCTTCATCAGCATCCAGAGCGCCTACGACGCCGATTTCCTCAACTTTCTCAATTCCAACCTGGCCGGGCCGGCAGGTTTGCTGTTCGCCTTTATCTGGACCCTGGTAATGCGCCCGTTCGGCACGGAAATGGCCGCCCGACGCCTGACCCGCTTCAGCTGGAAGGACATCGTTGCCCTGACCGAACCCGCCACCCTGGCCGAACATCGGCGCATGGGCGTGAAAATGCTCGACCGGCTGATGCAGCACCTGCCGCGCCTGGCCGCCACCGCCCAGGACACCGGCATTGCCCTGCGCGAACTGCGCGTGGCGCTGAATCTGCTCGACCTGCTGGCCCACGTCCCCCGGGCCCATGCGGCGCAACAACTGTTACTGCGCCAAGTGGTGCATGAGGTCGGCGCCTATTTCAAGACCTGCCTGAAAGCCCGCGAACGCCTGGTGGCGCCCAAGGGTCTGCTGATGACCATGGACCGCGCCCGCCGCGCTCTGAGCAGTCAGGCCCTGGCCGATGATCCTTCGCGCCTGCACTTGCTGCACGCCCTCAGCGGCCTGCGCCTGGCGTTGCTGCCGGGTGTGGAGATCGTCGACGTGGCCAGCGAGCCGGAAGAACAACCGCCCTATGGCATTGATGGAGCCCCCATATGATCGGTGACCTGGATATCAGCGGGGTCTTCGTTCCGACCTTTCTGGCACTGATGGGCATCGCCTACCTGCTGTTCGTGCCGCTGCACGCCCTGTTGCTACGGGCGCATTTTTACCGCCTGGTCTGGCACCGGGCCTTGTTCAACGTCTGTCTCTACGCCCTGCTGCTCGGCGCCGTGGACACCCTCAGTCGATATCTGATGACATGAAAAAACCGCTGCTGACTTTGGGCCGTGTGGTCCTGACCCTGCTGATCGTGATCTTTGCCGCCATCGTCGTCTGGCGCATGGTGCTGTACTACATGTATGCGCCCTGGACCCGCGACGGACATATCCGCGCCGATATCATCCAGATCGCCCCGGACGTGTCCGGGCTGATCCAGAAAGTCGAAGTGACCGACAACCAGCCGGTACGCAAGGGCCAGGTGCTGTTCACCATCGATCAGGACCGCTTCCGTCTGGCCCTGCGCCAGGCCCAGGCCACCGTGGCCGAGCGCAAGGAAACCTGGGAACAGGCTCAGCGCGAGAGTAAACGTAACCGTGGCCTGGGCAACCTGGTCGCCCGGGAGCAACTGGAAGAAAGCCAGTCCAAAGAAGCCCGCGCCCTGTCAGCGTTGAATGAATCCCAAGTGGCGGTGGATGCTGCACAGCTGAACCTGGACCGCTCGGTGATCAAGAGCCCGGTAGACGGCTACCTCAACGACCGCGCACCTCGCGAGCACGAATTCGTCAGCGCCGGCCGCCCGGTGCTGGCGGTGGTGGACAGTAACTCGTTCCATATCGACGGCTACTTCGAGGAAACCAAGCTCGACGGCATTCATATCGGCCAGGGCGTGGATATCCGCGTGATCGGCGACAACGCCCGTCTGCGCGGCCATGTGGTGAGCATCGTCGCCGGTATCGAAGACCGTGACCGCACCAGCGGCAGCAACCTGCTGCCCAACGTCAACCCGGCGTTCAGCTGGGTACGCCTGGCCCAACGCATTCCAGTGCGTATTGCCTTCGATGACGTGCCCAAGGACTTCCGCATGATCGCCGGACGTACCGCCACGGTGTCGATCATCGATGACAGCAAGGCACACAAAGACGGCGCTGCCGCCCCAGGAGCCGTGCAATGAAACGCAGCACACCCCTGACAGCTCTCTGTTTCAGCATGCTGCTGGCGGGCTGCCAGATGGTCGGCCCGGATTACCACCTGCCCAAGGACGCCGCCGTCAATCGCCCGGATTTGCAGGGCGAACTGGCTGGCACCTCGGTCAATGTAGTCTCGGCGCCGGTTCCCCAGGACTGGTGGCGCCTGTATCAGGACCCGCGCCTCGACGCTCTGGTACAGCAGGCACTGGCCTCCAATACCGACCTGCGCGTCGCCGCCGCCAACCTGCAGCGGGCCCGCTATCAGAATGCCGAGGCCGAGGCCGCCGGTGGCTGGAGCGGCAAGGCCAGCGCAGCGGCAGAACGCCTTCAGGAGTCCGGGCAGGCCTTCCTGTTGACGGAGAAAGTCCCGGTGGCCAATATCGGTGATGTCGGCATCAGCACTTCGTACCAGTTCGATCTTTTCGGCACCCTGCAGCGCGGCATCGAGGCGAGCCAGGCCAATATCGATGCGAGCCAGGCTGCCGCGGACACGGCGCGGATCACCCTGGTTGCCGATGTGGTGCGGGCCTATACGCAGATCTGCGCGGCCAACGAAGAACATGAAATCGCCCTGCACTCCCTGGACCTGCAGCAGCAGAGCGTGAACCTGACCCAGCGCCTGCGCGATGCCGGGCGCGGCGACGAGACTCAGGTCACCCGCTCCCAGACCCAATTCAAGTCCCTGCGCGCCGAACTGCCGCGCTACCAGGCCGCGCGGCAGACCGGGCTGTATCGCCTGTCGATGCTGCTGGCCAAACCTCTGGAGCAACTGCCAAAAGACGTCGGCGACTGTAATGAGCTGCCCCATATCGCCCAAGTCATGCCGGTGGGCGACGGCGCCTCGCTGTTGGCCCGCCGTCCGGATGTGCGCCAGGCCGAGCGACGTCTGGCGATGTATACCGCAGGCATCGGCGTCGCTACCGGCGAGCTGTATCCGAGCGTCAGTATCGGCGCCACCGTGGCCACCGTGGGTATCCTCGACGATCTGGGCAAGCCTTCGACCAACCGCTGGGGCTTTGGCCCGCTGATCAGCTGGACTATCCCCAGCAATGGCTCCCGCGCTCGCATCCATGAAGCCGAAGCCTCGACCCAGGCCGCCCTGGCGCATTTCGACGGGGTGGTGCTCAACGCCGTGCGTGAAACCCAGACGAGCCTTGCCGAGTACACCGCCCTGCTGGAACGCCGCGACGCCCTGGCCGATGCCGAGGCCTCCGCGCAACAGGCCGCCGACCAGACTCACCGTTTCTATCAGGCCGGTCGCGCTTCCTTCCTCGCCGACTTGCAGGCGACCCGTACCTACACCGATGTACGCGCCCAGCTCGCCGCCGCCAATACTCAAGTGGCCATGGGGCAGATCAACCTGTTCCTCGCATTGGGTGGGGGTTGGGAGGCAACGCCCGCCGCGCCGAAGAAATAGCCTTGTCGGCATGCAGCGAGGACCGGTGGGAGCGGATTTATCCGCGAAGACAATGGTGAGAACGATGCAAATGTGTCGATACTACCGGCCTCTTCGCGAATAAATTCGCTCCTACCCTGTCCTATGGGTTTTGACCCCCTTTTAAAAGACGGAGCCCCCATGCGCACTCTCGAACTGGCAGGCAAGAATGTACCGGTGATCGGCCAAGGCACCTGGCATATGGGTGAGAATCCGGCGCAAGGCTCGGCCGAGATTTCGGCGTTGTGCCAGGGCATCGAACTGGGCATGACCCTGATCGACACCGCCGAGATGTATGGTGAAGGCGGTGCCGAGGAAGTGGTCGGCAAGGCCATTGCCGGACAGCGCGACAAAGTCTTCGTGGTCAGCAAGGTCTACCCGCACAATGCCAGCCGCCAGGGCGTCGCCGCTGCCTGCGAACGCAGCCTGCGCCGCATGAAGACCGACTACATCGACCTCTATCTGCTGCACTGGCCCGGCCAGCATCCCCTGGAAGAGACCGTCGAAGCCTTCGAACGCCTGCGCGCCAGCGGCAAGATCGGTCGCTGGGGCGTGTCCAATTTCGACGTCGCCGATATGTTCGAGCTGGGCGAACCGGCCTGCGCCACCAATCAGGTGCTGTACAACCCCGAAGCCCGGGGTATCGAGTTCGACCTGTTGCCGTGGATGCAGACTCAGCGCATGCCATTGATGGCTTACTGCCCGATCGGCCAGGCGGGCAATCTGCTGCATCACCCCGAATTGCTCAAGGTCGCCGCCCGGCACAACGCCAGCGCCGCGCAAATCAGCCTCGCCTGGGTATTGCGCAATCCAGGCGTCGTGGCGATTCCCAAAGCGGTGGATCCGTTGCATCTGCGCCTCAATGCGGCAGCAGTCGATTTGCAACTGACGGACGAAGACCTGCGCGACCTCGATCGCGCCTGGCCAGCACCCATGCGCAAGCAGCGCCTGTCTATGGTCTGAACGCAGCCGCAATGCAGTAACAAGAAGCAACAAACTGACACAAAACTGAAATAACAGCTTGTCATGCTCCGGACACATTTCAGATTGCCAAGGATTGGCAGCCTCCCGTCCAGCGAGCAACCATGAACCAAAGCATCGTCCAGAATCAAAAGGATTCCGATCTCTTCGGCCTGCTTTACGGTTTCCGCTTTCGCCCCGGCGAAAGCGGTCGGGAAATCGGCTCGGCGACCGCCCTGGGTTGCCTGCGCGAACCGGAAGATCCCGAGGAATTCATCTGGCTGCACCTTAACCTGGCCCATGCCGGTTGCGAACGCTGGATGAAGTCCAATCTGGATCTGCCCGAAGAGTTCTTCGAAGCGCTGCACGAAGGCTCGCGCTCGACCCGCATCGAACACGTCGACTCAGCCCTGCTGGCGGTGGTCAACGACGTGGTCTTTGACTTCAACATGGTGTCCACCGATATTTCGACGCTGTGGGTCTGCACCCTCGGCCATTTGCTGATCACCGCGCGTCTGCAACCCTTGCGCTCGGTGGACAAACTGCGTTCGTCGGTCAAGCGCGGTGAACAGTTCCGCTCGCCCCTGGAGCTGCTCGTACACCTGTTGCGCGATCAGGGCGAAGTGCTGACCCAGTTCCTGCGCAAGACCAGCATCAGCGTGGACAAGATCGAAGACCAGTTGTTGTCCCAGCGCTTGAGCGCCAATCGCTCGGAACTGGGCGCCATGCGTCGGGTGCTGGTGCGCCTGCAACGCCTGCTGGCCCTGGAGCCCGGCTCGCTGATGCGTCTGCTGCACAAGCCGCCGGTGTGGCTGCTGGAGGAAGACGTGCAGGAACTGCGTCAGTCCACCGAGGAATCCTCTCTGGTGATCAATGACCTCACGGCCCTGGGCGAGCGGATCAAGCTGTTGCAGGAAGAAATCGCCGCCAACCTCAACGAGCAGAGCAGCCGCACCTTGTACACCCTGACCGTGGTCACGGTACTGGCCCTGCCGATCAATATCGTCGCCGGTTTCTTTGGCATGAACGTCGGCGGCGTACCATTGGCCACTGATCCGAACGGCTTCTGGGTGCTGGTGGCGGTGGTTGCCAGCTTCACCCTGATCACCGCCCGCTGGGCGTTTCGCAAGCGTTCGGATTGATTGTGGTTTGTTGGAACCTTATTTCCGACACGGCGTTGATCCATGTCGCACATCTGTAACATTTTGAAATGATCATACTCAATACCCTTTCAAAACAGGATTTGCATGATGGCGACCAACACAATGACGGCCGACGCGCTGGGAAAAAGCGCCGGGGCCAGTCACAAGTTCGGCGGCAAGCCGGGTGTCATGACCATGGTGATGTTCTTCGCCGTGCTCGCCCTGGGCCTGCTGTATACCGCTTTCAGCCTCAAGCAGGACATGGACGATCTGCATACGGTCGTCACCACCTGGACACCGTTCCTGCTGTTGGGCGTGGCGTTGCTGATCGCCCTGGGCTTCGAATTCGTCAACGGTTTCCATGACACCGCCAACGCCGTCGCCACAGTGATCTACACCCACTCCCTGCCGCCCAGCTTCGCGGTGGCCTGGTCGGGTCTGTTCAACTTCCTCGGTGTGTTGTTTTCCAGCGGTGCGGTGGCCTTCGGCATCATCGCCCTGCTGCCGGTCGAGCTGATTCTGCAAGTCGGCTCTTCTGCCGGTTTCGCCATGATCTTCGCGCTGCTTATCGCCGCCATCCTCTGGAACCTCGGCACCTGGTGGCTGGGCCTGCCTGCCTCGTCTTCCCATACCCTGATCGGTTCGATCATCGGTGTCGGCGTCGCCAACGCCCTGATGCACGGTCGTGACGGCACCAGCGGTGTGGACTGGACCCAGGCCAGCAAGATCGGCTACTCGCTGCTGATTTCACCTCTGGTCGGTTTCGGCGCTGCCGCGTTGTTGCTGCTGGCCATGCGCCTGTTCATCAAGAATCGCGCCCTGTACAAGGCCCCGGAAGGTGACGCACCGCCGCCATGGTGGATTCGCGGCCTGCTGATCCTGACCTGCACCGGCGTGTCCTTCGCCCACGGCTCCAACGATGGCCAGAAAGGCATGGGCCTGATCATGCTGATTCTGGTCGGCACCCTGCCGATGGCTTACGCCCTGAACCGCACCATGCCCGCCGATGAGGCACTGCGCTTCTCGGCCGTGGCCGAAGTGACCCAACAGGCTCTGGTCAAGAGCGTGTCCCAGCCTGCTCCCGCCGACTCGCGCAAGGTGTTGTCGGACTATCTGGTCAGCAAGCAAGCCACTCCCGAGCTGACACCAGCACTGGCAGTGATGGTCGGCAAGATCGGCAACGATGTGAAAGGCTATGGCTCTCTCGACAAAGTACCGGCCGAAGCAGTTTCCAACGTACGTAACGACATGTACCTGACGTCCGAAACCATCCGCCTGATGGACAAGAACAAAGCGGTCAGCTTCGACGCCGACACTCAGGGCAAGCTCAAGCTGTTCAAGGACCAGATCGATAACGCCACGCGCTTTATCCCGCTGTGGGTCAAGATCGCGGTGGCCATCGCCCTGGGTCTGGGCACCATGGTCGGCTGGAAGCGCATCGTGGTGACCGTCGGCGAGAAGATCGGCAAGACCCACATGACCTACGCCCAGGGTGCTTCGGCGGAGGTGGTGGCGATGGTCACCATCGGCGCTGCGGACATGTACGGCCTGCCGGTCTCCACCACCCATGTGCTGTCATCGGGTGTCGCCGGTTCCATGGTCGCCAACGGCTCCGGTTTGCAACTGCGGACCCTGCGCAATCTGGCCATGGCCTGGGTCCTGACCCTGCCAGCGGCGATCCTGCTGTCGGGTTCGTTGTACTGGGTGTTTACCAAGTTGTTCTAAGAACTCTGCCAGCTACACAAAAAGCCCACGCCAATGCGTGGGCTTTTTGCTTTCTGAGAACCTTGGGCCTGCATAGGTCCCGTGGGACCGGCTTCAGCCGGGAAGGCGTGCTCATTGATTAAATAAATGTAGCGGCTGTACCGGCCCTTTCCCGGCTAAAGCCGGTCCCACAGAGCAAGAGGCTATTGATCCAATGGATCCTGCGGCACCTCGCCGCCATCGGCACTGGTATCGATACTCACCACCACCGACATCCCCGGCCGCAGGCGATCGGCCTGGGGCTGGTCGGCGTCGACGATGATGCGTACCGGGATGCGCTGGGCGATCTTGACGAAGTTGCCGGTGGCGTTGTCGGCTGGCAGCAGGCTGAACTCGGAACCGGCAGCCGGGGAAATGCGCTGTACGCGGCCGTGCATCTTCTGATGATTCAGCGCATCCACCGTGAAACTCACCGGCTGGCCGAGGCGCACGTTGGCCATCTGGGTTTCTTTCATATTGGCAATCAGCCAGAGATGCTTGGGCACCAGGGCCATGAGTTGCGCCCCGGAGTTGACGTAGGCCCCCAGGCGCACGCCGATCTGGCCGAGTTGGCCATCCCGTGGAGCGAGAATGCGCGTGTTGGTCAAATCGATGCGCGCCAGTTCGATGGCCGCCTCGGCATTGGCCACCGAGGCTTCCAGGGACGCGCGGTTGACGATCACGGTCTGCAGGTCCTGCCGGGAAATTTCCAGCGTTGCCTTGGCCTCGGCCACGGCGGCAGTCGCCTGGGCATCGGCGGCGCGGGCGACATCCAGTTCACTTTTGGAAACGGAGCCATCGGTAACCAGCGCCTGGCTGCGACGTAGATCGGCGGCAGCCTTGCGACTTTGCGCAACACTGCTTTCCAGGGCCGCCTGGCGCTGGGCGATGGTCGCCTCGGCACTGCGGCGTTGCTGCAGGTTATTGGCCAGGGCGGCCTTCTGCACCCCCAGTTGGGCCAGGGCCTGATCCAGATGCTGGCGATAGATGCGGTCATCCAGTCGTACCAGCAGGTCGCCGGTCTTGACGAACTGGAAGTCCTTGACCGGCACTTCGTAAACGTAGCCGCTGAGTTGCGGGCCAATGATCGTCGTCTGACCGCGCACCAGGGCGTTGTCCGTGGTTTCGATGGGGCTGCTGAACGGCGGCAGCTGCCAGGCGTACAGCACGATCAGCACACCGGCCAGGGCGACGCTGGCGAAGATCATCGATGAGATGACGCGGGTGCGCACTGACCGCGGCTCGCTGGTCGGCGCTGCGGTTACCGGCGGTGGCGGTACAGCGGGTGGCGGCGTGGGTGCAGGTGCTGCTGGCGGAGTCGTTTCAGTCATGAAGAGTGGGCGCCATCGGGTTGAACTGGGGGCGAACTTACCGGCACTGGGGGCGCCGGTTCTATGGGTTTTGTGCTCATTTTCAGCCAGAGCGCCCGGGCCGAGGTCCAGACCATGGTCAGCACGGCGATCAGAGCAATAAGCATGAACATATCGTTATAGGCCAGAACGTTGGCTTCGCGAGTCGCCAGAGCCGCAAGGCTGCGCATGCCCTGGCTGGTACGCAGGGCCGGGTCGGCAAAGAAGCTCGCGTAAGCGCCCCCGGCACTTTGCAAACGAGCCACCACCTGAGGGTCAAGCAAGGTCACATGCTCGACCAGCAGGCTGGAATGAAATTTTTCCCGCACCACCTGAAAGGTGCCGAACGCCGCCGAACCGATCAGCCCGCCGACGCTCTGGGTAATCCCGAACAGCACGGAAAAGCTGATCAGGTTGCGTGAGTTACTGATCACCCCGCTGATCCCGAGAACCATGGTCGGGCCAAGAAAGAAGGTGCCGCCAAAGGCCAGCAGGAACTGGCTGAAATACATGTTCGATTGCCGGGTCAGGCTGGTCGAGCCGCTGTCCATCCAGGAGCCTGTGGCGATCAGGGCCAGGGAGATGATCAGCGGCTTGAACAGGTGCTGGGGGTTGATCGTCAGGACGCTGGTCGCAAGCCCTGCGACACTGCCCAGCAGCATGACCAGATACAGGGTTCGCAATTGTTCGGCGCCCATATTCAGTGTCTGCAAGAAACCGATGGCCCCGGTTGCCGGCTCCGACAGCACAACCCGAAACAGTGTCACCCCCAGGGCCAGGCGCAGGATTCGTCCACTGCCCAGCCAGCGCGTGATCAACAGAGGCCGGGCGCGGTTATGTTCGATGGCCAGGCCACTGATGATCAGGACAATGGCGCACACCGACGTGATGCCGATCCATGGCGCCTCTAGCCACCAGACAATACGCCCCAGGGACAACACCGCACAGAGCGCGGCAAAGCCGCCAGCCAGCAGGCCAAAGGTGAGAAAATCGAGTTTCTCGAAGGCCTTGAAACGGTCGCCCGGTGGCAGCTTGAGCAGCAGCACGCAGCCCAGGGCCAGCAACGCCATGCCCAGTTCGAACAGGTACAGACCGCGCCATTCGGCGATTTCCAGCAGGTTCTCGGAGAACAGCCGGGCCAGGGGAATCGCCAGCTGTGAGGTGCCCAACCCCAACACCAACGCCTTGATTCGCCACTTTTGCGCGAAGGCCTGGATCATGTAATACAGGCCCAAAGAACTGAGGGCCGCCCCCACCATGCCGTGAGCCGCTCGCACAGCGATGGCCGAGGCGATGTCATTGACGAACAAATGGGCCAGGGTCACCAGGGCATAGAGCACCAGAAACACTTCGGTAAAGGCACGCAGGCCGAACTGCTGGCGAAATTTCACCAGCAGCAGGTTCATCGACACGTTGGTCATCACGTAGGCAGCAGGCAGCCAGGCGATTTCCGCCGACGTCACCCCCAATGGCCCTTGCAGGTACGGCAGGTTAGCCACAACCAGAGCATTGCCCAAGCCGCCGGTCAGGGCCACGATCAAACCCACGACGGCAAAGGCCAGGCGCTTGGCCGTGGGGTGCAACGGCGTGGACGGCGAACCCGGCAAGGTCGGCCGCTCATGGGGTGCCCAATGGTGCGGGGCGTACTTGTCAGTCATTGACCTGAGCCTGAAGGATGCGGTGCCGGGATATTCGTAGCAAATAGCATATAGCCATTTGAGACGACACGGACCGTTGGAGCGAGGCGTGATCAGATGGTTCGGTCCAGGCTGCAAGCACAGGACAATGTGGGACCGGCTTTAGCCGGGAAGAGGCCAGCAGAATCAATACCTATGTGTTGCCTGTGATTCAGCCTTCCCGCTGAAGCCGGTCCACCTTGATTCAGCGACATCCCTAGCCAATCATGCGCAACGCCGAGCCAGCCGTCTTGGCCGGTTCTACCCCATGAATACTGGCAACGCGATGCTTGAGCATGCCGCCATTACGGCGATTTGCTACTGCATTGATCTCCGCCAGAACCGACAAGGCGACGCTCTCAGGGGTATCGCCCCCCAAGTCCAGGCCGACCGGATAATGCAGTCCAGCGAACGCAGGCTTTTCACGCAAGCCGTGGTCCATTTCATCCAGCAAACGTTCGGTGCGGCTGCGCGGACCGAGCTGGCCGATATACACCGGTTGCGCGTTCAGCGCGGCTTCCAGCCAGTGGCGGTCCTGGCTATAACTGTGAGTCATGATCACCACTGCGGCGCCGTCGAGCACGTCAGGCAGAGGCTGATTGAGCGTCATGGCCAAGACCTGATCCGCCTCGGGGAAGCGCTCGGCACGCGCGTACTGCGGCCGCGCGTCGATAACGATGGTATGCCAGCCCTGCAGACGTGCCATGCCCAGCAATGGCACAGCATCATGGCCTGCGCCGAAAATCACCAGACGCCGTGGCGCCGGAATGAACTCCAACAGCACTTCGACGGTTCCGCCGAGGCCTTCATACAGACAACTCGCCGAACGCCCCAGGGTCAGCACCGCCTGCAAGTCTTCGGCAATGCTGGCGGCCAGGCCCTGATCGCGCATCTCGCTCAACAGACCATCGACCGGAGCCAGGGCCAGGCGCTCGCCTATAGCGGTAAAACGCGGGTTCTGTGTATCGATCACGGTCGCCAACGCAGCAGGCTGCTGACTGGTCTGCACCTGCCGCAGCATCTGCACCGGCAGCGACGACTGCCCCGCCATGACCCGTTCGAACAGAATATGCACCGTACCGTTGCAGCCCAGGCCGAAACTCAGTTCCGCCTCTTCCAGGTCGTCATCGTCTTCGCCGGTGCTATAGGTGCGGATAACCGGCTTGCCGCTCTCGGTCAGCCACCAGGCCTTTTTGCTGACGTCACTTTCCAGGCAACCGCCGCTGACCGTGCCTGTGGCGCCGCCCAACTGTGGAATGATCATGCGCGCGCCTGGGCGGCGATAGGCCGAGCCTTCGACCTTGATCACCGTGGCGATGACTGCGTCCTGTCCTTGCGCCTGCGCAGCGTCCAGTGCAGCGAGCAGCTGCGATTGATCGTTCATCGGATGTCCCCTGAACCTGATAAACCCATCCCCATAGTCGCAGACCCGCAGGCACGACAATTGAATCGGCGTTGCATGAATTGAATGACCAGAAGGCCTTGATTCAAGACCGATGCCATTGTGACGGCAGGTGGTGAATTAAATTCATTATCTGTCGTACGACATGGAACATTCATCGAACAGCGAACATCATACCCATTTGCCCTATAAAACAGCTGAGCACCGTTAAGACCGGAGAACGCCCTGATGAGCAGCCCTGCAAGCGAATGCTACGAAACCGCTGAGCCCCAGACTCTGCTGCAACGCTACCGCAGCATGCGCAGCCGTAGCGAACAGTTGATCGCACCGCTGGATGCCGAGGATATGGTCGTGCAGTCGATGCCCGATGCCAGCCCGGCCAAATGGCACATGGCCCATACCACCTGGTTTTTCGAAACCTTCCTGCTCAAGGACGCGTGTGCCGATTACCCGATTTTCGATGCGAACTTCGCCTACCTGTTTAATTCCTACTACGAAGCCCTCGGCCCGCGCCATCCACGCCCCCAGCGCGGGCTAATGACCCGTCCCGGCGTGGATCGGGTACTGGCCTATCGCAAGCATGTCGACGAGCATATGGCCGCGCTGCTGCAGTCTCCCCAATCAGAGGAGCTGCGCAGCCTGATCGAACTGGGCCTGGCCCATGAAGAGCAGCATCAGGAACTGCTGTTGATGGACATCCTCCATCTGTTCAGCCTGTCGCCCCTGCGCCCGGCTTACGACACGCAATGGCCACGGGATTTGCCGGGGCGTCGCGGTCAATTCAAACCGCTCAAGGGCGGCCTGACCCAAATCGGCCATGCCGGGCCGGATTTCGCGTTCGACCATGAAGGCCCGCGCCACACAATCTACCTGCAACCCTTCGAGATCAGTGACCGTCTGGTAACCAATGGCGAATGGCTGGCGTTCATGCGCGACGGCGGCTATCGCCAGGCCGGCCTGTGGTTGTCCGAAGGCTGGAGCCTGATTCAGGACAATGGTTGGGACGCGCCGATGTACTGGCAGCACGATGAGCAGCAGGGCTGGCAGTGCATGACCCTGCGCGGCATGGAGGCCATTGACCCCGATGCCCCCGTCACCCACATCAGCTATTACGAAGCCGCCGCCTTCGCCCAGTGGGCCGATGCCCGCCTGCCCACCGAGGCCGAATGGGAAGCTGCCGCCGTAGCCGGATTGCTGGAGCAGGTCGATGACGTGGCCTGGCAATGGACGCAAACGGCCTTTAACGCCTACCCGGGTTTTCGACCGGCAGCCAGTGCGGTGGGCGAATACAATGGCAAGTTCATGATCAACCAGATCGTCCTGCGCGGCGGCGCCAGCAACACCTCGCCGGGGCATTGCCGGGCGACCTACCGCAATTTCTTCCCGACTGAAAAGCGCTGGGTGTGCTCGGGGTTACGGCTGGCGCGGGACGCGCGGTTGCCGGAAGGATTGAACTCGAAAAAGCCCGACATGGAGTGATCCCCCCGTAGGAGCTGTCGAAGGCTGCAAAAGCGGTATATCAGGCAGATCCCATTCGCAGCCTTCGGCAGCTCCTACAAAGGTCGACGCAAGCTATGCAGTCACCGGACTTGCTGCGCCCTATCGCAAAAATGCCCACTCTGCCTGTCACATTTGCCAATTGTCTTTTGCAGGTGCACTGCTAGTGTGTCTGGCACACGCAAAACAATAAAAATTGCAGGGAGCTAGTAATGAGTTCACAGGTTTTACCTGCCCATGCCGCGGACCGGCAATCCGTCAACGACAGCATTCTGCTCGAGGTGCGCAACCACATCGGGCACTTGACCCTGAACCGCCCGGCCGGGCTGAACGCCATCGATCTGGACATGGTGCGCACGCTGCACCGGCAGCTTGAACGCTGGGCCGAGGACGATGGTGTGTATGCCGTGGTCCTGCGTGGCGCCGGGGACAAGGCCTTTTGCGCCGGCGGTGATATCCGCGCACTGTACGACAGTTACAAGAGCGGCCAGCGCCTGCATCTGGACTTTTTCGAAGAGGAATACGCCCTGGATCTGGCGATCCACCACTACCGCAAGCCGGTGCTGGCGCTGATGGACGGTTTTGTCCTCGGTGGTGGCATGGGGCTGGTGCAGGGGGCCGATCTGCGGGTGGTTACCGAACGCAGCCGCCTGGGCATGCCGGAAGTTGCCATCGGTTATTTCCCGGATGTCGGCGGCAGTCATTTCCTGCCACGGGTGCCGGGCGAGCTGGGCATTTATCTCGGGGTCAGCGGGGTACAGATTCGTGCCGCCGACGCGCTGTACTGCGGCCTGGCCGACTGGTGCCTGAACAGCGACATGCTGCCACGCCTGGACCACATGCTCGATCACCTGGCCTGGAAGAAAAATCCGCTCAAGGACCTGCAGGGTGTGCTGGCAAAAATCGCCACTCAACGCCTGCCCAATCCCCCACTTGAGCAACTGCGCCCGGTCATCGATCACTTCTTCGCTCTGCCGGACCTGGCGAGCATCATCGAACAATTGCGCGCGGTCACCGTCGCCGACACTCATGAATGGGCCCTGGCCACCGCCGGACTGCTGGAAAGCCGCTCGCCCCTGGCCATGGCGGTGACGCTTGAGCTGCTTCGTCGCGGCCGTCATCTGTCGCTGGAAGACTGCTTTGCCCTCGAATTGCATCTGGACCGTCAGTGGTTTGCCCGCGGCGATCTGCTCGAAGGCGTGCGTGCCCTCATTATCGATAAAGACAAGAAGCCACACTGGAACCCACCCCGCGTGCAGGAGCTGAACGCCGAGCATGTGGCGAGTTTCTTCAGTGGCCAGGAGAACTGAACCATGCAAGACCTGGAATTGAGCGAAGAACAGATCATGATCCGCGACATGGCTCGCGAATTCGCCCGCAACGAAATCGCCCCCCATGCCCAGCGCTGGGAAAAGGCTGGCTGGATCGACGATGCGATGATCAGCAAAATGGGCGAGCTGGGCCTGCTCGGCATGATCGTCCCGGAACAATGGGGCGGCACCTATATCGATTACGTGGCCTATGCCCTGGCCGTAGAAGAAATTTCGGCAGGCGACGCCGCTACCGGCACCTTGATGAGTGTGCACAGTTCGGTAGGCTGCGGCCCGTTGCTCAAGTACGGCAGCCCCGAGCAACAGCAGGAGTGGCTACCGCGCCTGGCCAGCGGTGCTGCCATTGGCTGTTTCTGCCTGACCGAGCCCCAGGCCGGATCAGAAGCCCACAACCTGCGCACCCGTGCCGAGCTGCGTGACGGCCAGTGGATCCTCAATGGCGCCAAGCAGTTCGTCAGCAACGGCAAGCGGGCGCAACTGGCCATTGTCTTTGCCGTGACCGATCCGGAGCTGGGCAAGAAAGGCCTGTCGGCATTTCTGGTGCCCACCGACACTCCCGGCTTCAGCGTTGATCGCAGCGAACACAAGATGGGCATCCGCGCCTCGGACACCTGCGCTGTCACCCTCAATGACTGCCATATCCCAGCCGCCAACCTGCTGGGCGAACGCGGCAAGGGTCTGGCGATTGCCTTGTCCAATCTGGAAGGCGGGCGCATCGGCATTGCCGCCCAGGCATTGGGAATCGCCCGGGCAGCGTTCGAAGCCGCGTTGCTGTATGCCCGCGATCGGGTGCAGTTCGATAAGCCGATCATTGAGCACCAAAGCGTGTCGAACATGCTTGCCGACATGCACACCCGCATCAACGCCACGCGCCTGCTGGTACTGCACGCGGCGCGCCTGCGCAGCGCCGGCAAGCCATGCCTGTCGGAAGCCTCCCAGGCCAAGCTGTTCGCCTCGGAGATGGCCGAATGGGTCTGTTCCAAGGCAATCCAGATCCATGGCGGCTACGGCTATCTGGAGGACTACCCGGTGGAGCGCTATTACCGCGACGCCCGGATCACCCAGATCTACGAAGGCTCCAGTGAAATCCAGCGCCTGCTGATTGCCCGTGAGCTGCGCCATTACCTGGCGTGAATCGGTTCACGGCGTAGGTCCAGGAGACGGAACGACGGCAGCTGGCGTGGGCGCCGGGGTGGTATAGCGTTGGCGCCCCAATAGCGTGATCAGCAAAGCGACAGAGTCGGCATTTTTCAGCATCAACTCCCGTCGCTTCGCGGCATCACTAAGAAACACCGCACGTGCCTGGGGCAATGCGAACGTGTTGGTGACATCCAGGATCGTCGAAAACTCGGCGCCGTCAGCATCGACAAAGTCACGCCACTGGTGCCCCTCCAACGTGACGAACAGGTCGGCCGGTGTTGACAGATGGGAGAAGCCCTGAGTCCGTAACCGCACCAGTTCCCGCTTGATCATGGTTTTGAACGCATCCGCCTCATCCAGCAGGTCAGGGAAAGGTGCCGCAGCCCGCACATAGGCCAGGTCATGGGTATCGAGCGCCATATGGGACAACTCATGCAGCAATATGGTGGCGCGAAAATGCGTGCCAGTATTGAAGCCCGAGATCGTAAATAGTTGCCGGTTAAGGTCACGCCCCGGAATGGAGAAATACTCTTCTGTGAGGTAGATACGCCGTTGCGGATCGCTCTTGGAGATAAAAGCCGTGGTGCCCTCCTGACCAGGTCGGTTTTGCCCGATGATGAATCGCTCTGATGTGTAAGGCCTCAGGCTCGGGTCGCTGAACTCCCTGAATAGCGTCGTCACTTTGCTCTTGACCTCAGTGAGCAGTTGGCTATCGACGGTCGTCACGCCGAAAAACTCGCTCAGTATCTGACTGACTTGCGCATCCAGCTGAGTCAGCGGATTGAGGTTGGTCAGACAGGTCTCCAGATAATTCACCGCCTGGTGATATGCCTCGATGATCATTCGCGCCTTATAACGCGCGGCCGAACGGATCTCCCGCATGCCGTAAAACTCAGGAATGAATATCTGCTCGACCATGGACGGAGTCAGGCTGGCAGCACGTAACCGGCTGACGGTACCGCCGCCGCCGTACAGGCCCAGCCGCAGATTCAGCTCCCAATGCTGTTGGTCGTTCAGCTTTATTCGCGGGCCTCTCTGGGTGTCATCAATGATATGCCAATGGTCGCTGGCAAATTGCACACGATAGACCTGCCCTGCCACTGCGGCGTACTGGCGTTTCGTTGCCGGGTCCCGGTAGATATTGAGCAAGGGATCTTTTTCCAGGGTGTTCAAGGCCACGTCATGCACCTCGAACAGCCGCAGACGGCTTTTCATTGCCGGGGTCAGCTGTGAGTTTCTCCAGGAAAATTTCGGCAGGCCGGTCAAAACAGTTTCAGTTGCGGTTGGCTCCTGTCTGTCACTCTTGAGATCTTCCTTGCCGCTGCGAAATGAAATGATGCCACCTATCGCAGCAGACAACTCCGACAGGGCCTTGCCCCATTGCTGGTCATAAGCGGCCTCGAACGAAGCCTTGAACAAGTTTTGGCTCTGCAGCAGGTTGATCAGCATGCCCAGCCTGCCTGGCGTGAACATGAGAATCTGGTCAACCCCCAGGCCCATCAGGTAAACAAACGCATCCCAATCGGCCTGGGCCGTGGTCACCGTCTGCTTACGACTCATGGACTTGAGCACACTCAGGGTTTCAACAAACAGAAACTGCAGCGCGTTACCCATCACCGGGGCGTCCCCCAGGGTCACCGTCTCTCGCTGCGGTATGGGATCGTCGAACGAGGCCCCGACAATCCATGGCACATGTGCTTCAAGGAAACCACCGTTGCTGTAGCGCGAGATTCGCTTGGGATCAAGACGCCCCAGCACCAGCGCCTGCAAGGACGGCGACGTACGCAGTTCGGTCAGCAAGTGCGCCTCATCGCGAAACTCCTTGAAACTGTAGGAATGATTGAACAACGCATGCAGGATCACCGGCCCCTGGGTCCGGTCTT
Source organism: Pseudomonas sp. JL23 (assembly GCF_056933585.1). Classification (NCBI taxonomy): domain Bacteria; kingdom Pseudomonadati; phylum Pseudomonadota; class Gammaproteobacteria; order Pseudomonadales; family Pseudomonadaceae; genus Pseudomonas; species Pseudomonas sp. JL23. The sequence goes on from NZ_CM167795.1 coordinate 5,026,627, forward strand.
TCGGGCCGATCAGGTACGCGCCCTCGACAGCGTCCACCGGCATGCCCGCACGCGGCAGCAATTGCAGGGGGCGCAAAGTGATGTCCTGTCCCAGCACCTGCTGGCGGGCAAGCCCGTCGGGCATATCGAGCAAGCCTTCGATATAAGCGTACGCCTTGGCGCTTAGCAGGTTGCGCATTTTCAGTTCGAGCGCAATGATCAGCATGCGCGACGGTATCTGGGCAATGAAGCGCTCGCGGCGCTGGACGTACTCCGGATCGCGCACATCCAGCTTGCTTTCCAGCATGACGCGGTAGTGATGCCCTACATCCAGCTTGCTTACCAGAGCATTGACATACTGAGGTGTCAGCCCCGACGGGACAGGTGTATCGGGCACAAACTCAAGGGTCAGCAGCGCATTCTGCAGTTCGGCAAAGTGATTGAGGGCAAACAGGGTCAGGCTTTCCTGATAAACCTGGGTCACTGCCGCGATACCAGAGGGCGTATCGCCAACGGCAACGGGAGTGCCCACATAACGAGTCATTTTCACCGTAACGGCGTCGGAATCCAGGACGTAATCGGGGAAATCCAGCTTGATCTGCTTTTGCAGCGCCTGAGCGGAAAATTTCTTGAGCCCCTCAATGCCGGACAGAAAGTCCTCACTGGGGGTATTACTCAGGTAGTAGCGTTCAAGCATTTGAACGTAGCTCACCAGATCGTCGACGGAGGCGGTTTTCAACCAGTCGAGGATATGCACGGTGTAGCTCAGGTTCTGAATTTCCGATGACAACAAGTCAACGGCCAGGGACAGTTTGTCATCGGTCTGGGCGATCTCGACAAAGCGATTGAACAGCGCGGCTGGAAGCCGGCTGGCCATGGATCGATCCAGTGCCAGGGAAATGCCGGCGATGTGTCGGGCCTGTTCGTTATGCTGCAACTCCCGGATAAAGTGTCCCTCGACCGACGAAAGGCTGACTTTCAGAGGTGAGCGATCCGGCGTACGCAGATGCTCGCGCAACACCAACTGATCTGAATCGCTGAACAGTGACAAGTACCTGTCCTGAAAATCCCCGGTACTCAAGCGCTCATCGAGTTTTTCTTCCAGAGCTTGCTGCGTGCGGAAAAGATCCAGGCCGGAAATGACCGACCAAAACAGCTTGAGCCGTTCACCGTGTGCGGGATGGCGCAGGAAAAACACATTCGTCATGGGCAGTGGTGCTTGCCGACCGTCGATAATCACTGAGACGGAGCACACCTCAACCCGTTCCTCACCGAAGACTTCACGCAGGTTCGCCACAGGACGCGTGAGGACCTGAGTGATGGCGTTGAGAATGTACTCGGTCATGAAACCACTGCGCCTGAGCAGCAGACTGTCCAGGTACAACAGCTCATGAAGTATCTGCGTGCCCATTGCCTCGGGCTCCAGTCGCCGCGCAGGCAAGCGCAGGGAACGCCCCAGATAGCGCCGCACCAGCGCCAGGTGTTCGATAACGAAGCCGTCGGCAACACGTGCCGTCAGGTGATCGATCAGGCCGGGGGTCAGGAGAGGCTCGGGCATAAGAGCGCTGCCATCACTGCTGCGACGCACTATCCGGCTGCCAGCGGGCAGATTTACGGCGCGCAGGCCCATGACCCGGTCCAGCAGCAGGTCGGGCAGGTCAATGTTCGTAATAGCGGAACGCGCTGCGTCAGTCTTGTCGCCATTGCCTGCCCATTGCACGACGATGCTCTGTGCGTCAGGCGCCGCCGTGCCCATGGTCACCAGGTACTCATCGAGCGCTGCACAGGCATGACGGCGGGGGTCAGGACAATTCTGTATCCGTTGGAGGGTCAAGGACTCCAGCGCAACAACCTGATCACCCCAGGACATCAGAGCCGGGTCCCTGGCCGTCAGCACATCGCGCACAACCTGAACCTGGGGGCGCGGCTCAGGCACAGGCACCGCCTCCGGCCAGCGTCGGGTAAAGGCCTGAAGCTGGCCAAGCCAACGCCCGCCGCCCTCAAAGCGCAACAAGCGGCGATCCACCAGATGACGGATATCCAGAGCGTCATCGACCATCGCGGCAAGGGCGCCAAAATCCTTGCGTGGCTGATCGAGAACGAACTCAAGGTTATCCAACTGCAAGGCAACGATCGAGTCGCTGATCTCGATAAACAGTGCATCCTTGACCGCCGCAGAGCTCAGTGAGAACGAGGCAGCAGCCGTCAGCAGAAGCTGATCGCCGGCGCTCAGGTAATGCAATAACTCCTCACGACCATTCGTACTGGCGTAATACTCGGCCAGAGCCGCTCTATCCTGGAAGCGCTGCAGACCATTGATAGTCGAGTACAGCAGCAGGCCGGGCAAGTTATCAAACTCTACGGTAAACAACCCGGCCAGCGGGATCGGTTGCTGCTCACCCAGCCTGATTGCCAATCGATGGGTCTGAGCCCGATGTTCCAGGCCCTGCCGCACGGCCATCGGCTGCAGCAGGCTCGCCAGCTGACGAAACTCATTCGCACCAAAGGTGCCGTCCTCGGAGCGGCCCAGCAGCTCCTGATGGAAGGTTTCTGCTACCGCCTGCGCCAGTATTTCGCGCTGTGTCGTGCCCTTTTCGTCGGGCTCATCCCAAAAGCCATGGAGCAGGGCCGCATACGCTGATTTGAATTGCGTACAGGTACGGGTCAACGCCTGTTGGCAGATTGCCGCAACCTCTTCGTTGAGCAATTTCCCCGTACTGCCAAGCCATTGGCGCTTCTTCCCCGCCCCCGGAACATCGCCCATGAAGTCACCGACCAGAGCCTGTTCCAGGGTCTGCAAGCGAAGCACGGAGTTCAGGGGGATGCCCTCGGCCGCCTGCGGCTCGTCTCGAACAATCTGGGTTGCCAGGCCTTTTACATCGATCGTGGTATCGGGCAAGGCAGCACGCAGATTGTCGATCAGGGTGTCGGCCAAAGCCTCGCGCAGGGAGGGCAGGCGCTGCAGGACCTGATTGAGCAGACGCAGATACTGCATCTGTTGATCGACCAGCAGATACATGCGTTGCTCGAAGGGGTCGCCTTCGAGCAACTGGTATTCGAAGGTCCCGTTACCGCTGGCCTCCTCGGAAAAGAGCCGCTTGACCGCGACAAGCAAAGCCTCTCGAGTATCAAAACGCATCAGCCCATATAGCAGGGTATCGAGATAAACCGTTCTGATTGCGGAGTTCCGGCTGCTGAGTAACAGCGCGCCGGTCATTTCCGAGCCTGACAGCGTACCGTCCTCAAGCAACAGGCGGTCTACCCGCGGCGGGTTTAACGGTACATCGTTGTCGTCGCCCAGCGCTCCCAATTGCGCCAGCCAGCGGCGCTCGTCGGCAGAAATACCGCCATCGCGAAACGCATCGTCAACGTTCTGGATAAATCGTCGTCGCAGCAGTTCGATCTGAAAATGATCGGAGAGTGTAGAAGTCATCAAGCCTGTCCTTTTCACGCTGAAACCCCGTGCGAGCAAGGCGCACGGGGTCGAGAATGAAAAAGAGCTTAATGAGGCACGTCCCAGAGAAAGCGGTAGATAGATACTCGCCGCTGCTTATTTCGCTCAGACGTGTCTGGCCACCCAGGCCGCGTAGGCGTCGATGAACGTCTGCAGGAATGGCCGGGTTTTCTCGGACAACGTGCCAGACTCATCGAAGAAAGTCCCGGCATTGCCCAGGTAGGCTTCCGGCTGCTGCATGCAGGGCACGTTGAGGAAGACCAGGGACTGGCGCAAATGGTGGTTGGCACCAAAACCGCCGATGGCGCCCGGCGAAGCACTGAGTACCGCACCGGGTTTGCCGGACCAGGCACTCTGCCCGTACGGGCGCGACCCTACATCGATGGCGTTTTTCAGCACGCCGGGCACCGAACGGTTGTATTCCGGAGTCACGAACAGCACGCCATCGGCGGCATTGAGTTGCAGGCGAAATGCCGCATAGGTGGGCGGCGTATGGGTAGCGGTATCGATGTCTTCGTTGTACAGCGCCAGTTCGCCAATTTCGACGATATACAGCTTCAGGCTGGGAGGAGCCAGGTCAGCCAGGGCCTGGGCGATCTTGCGGTTGATCGAATCCTTTCTGAGACTGCCGACAACTACTGCAATTGAATAGATCTGGCTCATGGCATACATCCGTTATCAGTTCAGGAAAAATCGGAACTCTAGTTATAGATGATCCTGCCGTCCTGCCACGGCTTTATTGCGCAAGCACCCATTCACGGCCATGGGCCCGGTATTTTTTCGCTGCGGGAAAACTCCACGCAAAAACATCGGTCTACAGAGCGCCTGCAAAGATGTTACAAGTCTTGGCTGGCACAGAGTCAGCCCACATCGATGGCAGGCTGGCGTGGTAAACAAGCGGTTATTTTCAGAGGTTACAAAGCAAATGGTTGCAGTTCTGGTTGGAAAATTTCATGCAAGGGACGCGGAGGGACGGGTCTACTCGGTGCATGAGTTCCAGGAATCATCGCCCGCCGGGGCGGGTTCGCAAGCCGACACCGGGCAACCTGTTTCGACCTATCGCCTGGCCATCGGCGACCGTGTGACGCATCTGGGTGGCGACGATTTCGAACTATTGCAGTCCGGCGTGAAGATGACGCGTACGCCCTGAGCACCAACTCCCAGGACTATGCGCATTCCCCTGTAGGACCGGCTTTAGCCGGGAGAGCGCCCTCGCGGCTGAAGCCGCTCCTACAGAGCATTCGCCACATCAATCAAATAACAGATACCAGAACACCGCCGCCTCGCGGCTCTGCGGGTTGATGCCGCGATATCGCAGGTGATCGACCCCGCCCACGACAAAACCACAGCGCTCGTATAAACGACAGGCCGCCAGGTTGTTGTTCTGGGTTTCCAGCATGACCCCTGCCAATTCGCGCCTGCGACTCCAGAACTGCGCCACGTCCAGCAGTGAACGGGCCACGCCATGACGGCGCGCCGAAACATCCACCGCCAGCTCATCGACGTGAGCAAAACCATTCCAGTGGGTGCTGAGCACGATATGTCCCACCGCCCGCTCGCCCAGCCAGGCCACCAGAATGGTGCTGTCGGCCGCGTCGCGGTGATCACAGAACTCCTGGGAGTCGATGCCGTAATTCTTGCAATAGGGCTCAACGGCTTCGACCGGCCAGCTATCGACAGGCTCGCCCGGACGAACCTGCGCGTAACCTTTGACGGTGAAGGTGAATTCGCTATTGAGGATGTAATCCTCGAAGCATTCGTTTGCGACGCGAATGCTCAGGCCGGGCTCTGCCATCGGATTACCTGCCGTCAGGCGCTGGCCTGGGCCTCAAGCAATTGCACCCATAACGCCGGGGCACCCGCCGACTTGGCAATGATTGCCAGGCGCGCTTCGTGGGCGGCCAGCTCTTCGTCGCTGGCGCGAATGATCCGCGCGGGGGTACGACTGGCGGGCAGGCGACGAATTTCGCTGGCCTGGCTGCCGGAACCGTCGCCCGAACCATGACCATCGGATGAATTACCCGCCAGGGACAGGCTGGTCTGGCCGCCAGTCATGGTCAGGTAGACGTCGGCGAGAATCTCCGAGTCGAGCAAGGCGCCGTGCAGTTCCCGGCCGGAGTTGTCAACGCCGTAGCGCTTGCACAGGGCATCGAGGCTGTTGCGCTGGCCGGGGTGACGCTCACGGGCCATTTGCAGGGTGTCGAGCACCGTGCAGTACTGGGTGATATCGACACGGTCCTGCTGACCCAGAAGGGCGAATTCGTTGTTGATGAAGCCAACGTCGAACGGTGCGTTATGGATAATCAGCTGCGCGCCCTTGATGAACTCGAAGAACTCATCGGCCACTTCGGCGAAACGCGGCTTGCCCACCAGGAACTCGTTGGTGATGCCGTGCACCCCGATCGCCCCTTCGTCGCTCTCGCGGTCAGGTTGCAGGTACACATGAAAATGCCGCCCGGTCAGGCGGCGGCCGATCAACTCGACGCAACCGATCTCGATGATGCGGTGGCCGTCGGTAACCGGCATACCGGTGGTTTCGGTATCGAGGACGATCGATCTGTTATCTGTGTTTTCCACTGCCATTGCCTTGCTGCCTCATCTACAGGCGGCGATCTTAGCACGGTGCAAACGGCCATGAGCCTGCATCGCACCCTGCGGTCACCGGCATTATCCCAAGCGGGCGCTGCGCACTTCGTCGACGCCACGGTTGGCCAACTGATCGGCACGCTCGTTGCCCGCATGGCCGATGTGCCCGCGTACCCACTGCCATTTGACGTTGTGGCGGCTGACCTGCTCGTCGAGCAGCTTCCACAGATCGGCATTCTTGACCGGCTCTTTGGCGGCAGTCTTCCAGCCGCGCTTCTTCCAGTTGGTCATCCACTCGGTGATGCCCTTCATCACGTATTGCGAGTCAGTCACCAACAACACATCGCAGGGCCGCTTGAGTTCTTCCAGGCCGCGAATGGCGCCGAGCAGTTCCATGCGATTGTTAGTGGTGTTGGCTTCGCCGCCCCACAACTCCTTTTCCACGCCCTTGCAGATCAGCAAGGCGCCCCAGCCGCCGGGGCCGGGATTGCCCTTACAGGCGCCATCGGTGAAGAGCTCAACACTGTCGTTCATTTATTTCTTTCCGTAAGAATGCCAACCCCTCGGTAGGAGCTGCCGGAGGCTGCGAAAGCGGCGTATCAGAAAATCCGATCGCAGCCTTCGGCAGCTCCTACAAAGCTTTATTCCAATTCAATTGAAGGTGGATCAGGAATCCGGTCCACTGCGATTGACCTTGGCCATCGGCAGCGGGATCAGCTTGCCCATGGGCTCGCGACGCGCCTGGCGCAAGGGTCGAAGGCCGACCACCAATTTGCGCGCGACCAATAGATAGAAGCCGCCACCGGGACTCTGCCAACCGTCGCCCAGACGCTCAAGCCCCGCCAGACGCGACTGCCAGGCAGCCGAGGCAAGCGGCGGACGATAGCACCCGAAGCGGCGTTTCTCCAGCGCGAAGCCCAGCAGGTTGAGCCAGTCACCGACCCGCGAAGGTGAAATGCAGCGCGCTTTGCGCAAGGCGTCTCTGGCAAAGACACGGCGCAGGCCCCAGGTGCTCCAGGGATTGATTCCGACGATCAGCAGATGCCCGCCCGGACGCACGCTGCTGGCAGCTTCGCGCAGCAGACCGTGGGGCGACAGGCAGAAATCCAGGCCATGTTGCAGCACCACCACATCGGCGGCGTGCTCGCTCAGGGGCCAGGCCTGTTCCTCACAGACGATCTCGACGCCGGGCAAAGGCGCACCCAGGCGTACGTTGCGTTGCACCTGGTGGGCGACGGGCGGGTTTTGCGCCGAAGGGCCGTAATGCACCAGATAACCACCGAAGTAACGCCCCAGCTCCTCTTCCAGAACCTGGCGCTCTTCCTCCAGCAACAGCCGCCCCAAAGGCCCGGAAAGCCACTCGCGGGCCGAGCTGATCAACGCCAGCCATTCAGGATCGGCTTGGGCGAACGCTTTATCGGTCATGTGTGATCTCCTCCGGGGGTGCTCGCACGGAGCGGGTTCAGAGCCTAAGATGCACCATTGTCTTCCGCCATGCGAATTGCGCCATGATACAGATCGATGCCCTGCCCGCTTTCAACGACAATTACATCTGGTTGTTGCAGGATGCTTCCAGCCGCCGCTGTGCCGTGGTCGACCCCGGTGATGCCGCGCCGGTGCTGGCCTGGCTGGAAAAAAATCCAGGCTGGCAACTGAGCGACATTCTGGTCACTCACCATCATAACGACCATGTCGGCGGCGTCGCCGAGCTCAAACAGGCCAGCGGCGCCCGGGTCCTGGGCCCGGCCACGGAAAACATCCCGGCACGGGACATCGCCCTGAGCGACAACCAGCACATTGAAGTGCTGGGCCTGGACTTCGAGATCTACACCGTACCTGGCCATACCCTCGGCCATGTGGCTTTTTACCATGCCGACGCGCAACGGCCGCTGCTGTTCTGCGGCGACACGCTGTTCGCCGCCGGTTGCGGGCGCCTGTTCGAAGGCACACCGGAACAAATGCACCACTCCCTCAGCCGCCTCAGCGCCCTGCCCGGCAACACTCTGGTCTACTGCACCCACGAATATACCTTGAGCAATCTGCGCTTTGCCGTGGCCGTGGAGCCGGACAATCGCGATATCGCCGAGCGTTTTGCTCAGGTCAGCCGCTGGCGCGAAGAAAATCGCATCAGCCTGCCGTCCACCATCGAACTGGAACTGCGCACCAATCCATTTATACGGACCCATGAAACATCCGTTAAAGAAAAAGCGGACGAACGGACCGGCATCGACAACGCCTCGCCAAGCGCGATTTTTGCCAGCCTCAGGGCTTGGAAAGATAAGTTCTAAGGGACCATCAAAGCCGCACAAAAATTCACAATGGTTGACCAGCGGCAGGGCGCTTCCTAGAATCGCCCGACATTTTCGCCTGGACTCTCTCCCAGACAATGTCGTCAACCCTGATAAAAACCATTAATTCCGGTGCTCTGACCCGGCTGGCACAAGCCGTGGCCGTCGCTTTGAGCGCGACCCTGGTCGGCTGCCAGACCAGCAGCACCCTTGAGCCTGACGCGGCCACCCATCGTGTGCCCAATCTTGCCGCCGGAATCAAGCAAAAACCGGTGTTCCTGACGCACAAACCCAGCCCCCTGGCACCGCCGCAGGATGTCTGGGAGCGCATGCGCCAGGGCTTCCAGCTGCAACAGGGCAACGACATGAACCCGCGCATCGAGCAACAGCGCCTGTGGTTCGCCAACAACCCGTCGTTCCTGGAAAACGCCAGTGAACGCGGCAGCCTCTACATGCATTACATCGTCGAGCGCCTGGAAGAACGCAACATGCCCCAGGAGCTGGCCCTGCTGCCAGTGATCGAAAGCGCCTACAACCCCATGGCCCTGTCGCGCAGCAATGCCGCAGGCCTGTGGCAGTTCATCCCGTCGACCGGGCGTTATTTCAGCCTGCGCCAGACCAACTTCTACGATGGTCGTCGCGATATCCAGGCGTCCACCGTTGCCGCGCTGGACTACCTGACCCGCCTGCACGACATGTTCAACGGCGACTGGCTGCTGGCCCTGGCGGCCTACAACGCCGGTGAAGGCACCGTCAGCCGGGCCATCGAGCGTAACGAAAAGCTCAATCTGCCCACCGATTACTGGAACCTGCCGCTGCCCCAGGAAACCCGCGACTACGTGCCTAAACTGCTGGCCCTGTCCCAAGTGGTCCTGGCGCCGGAAGCCTACGGCGTGAACCTCAACCCGATCGCCAACGAACCCTACTTCGAAGTCGTCGAGCTGAACCAGAGCGTCGATCTGAACAAGGTCGCGGCCATGGCCGATATCGATCAGGACGAGCTGTTCCAGCTCAACCCGGCGTTCAAGAAGCGCATGACCATCGATGGCCCGCAGCACCTCTTGGTGCCGACGTCCAAGGCGCAGTTGCTCAGCGCCAACCTGAAGATGAAGTCGGACGAGTTGCTGGTGGACTGGCAGCAGGTGCGCAAGGGCAAGCAGGAAGCCCTGGCCAGCAATGACAAGCCGGTTCGCGGCCGCACCTACAAGATCAAGGCCGGTGACAACCTGACCAGCATCGCCAAGGCGAACAAGGTCGAGGTCAAGGATATCCAGCACTGGAACCAGCTCTCCGGCAAGGACCTCAAGGTCGGCCGGGTTCTGGTCATGTCGGCACCCGGCAGCGCCGCGCCGAAGGGCTCGACCAAGGGCCGGATCAACCAGACCATCGCCGCCAAGGCCCCGGCCAAAGGCGCCGACAAGGCAGTCGCCAGCAACGGCGAAGGCGATAAGAAGTCCATGCAGTACAAGATCCAGAAAGGTGACTCGATGTATCTGGTCGCCAAGCGCTTCAACGTCGAGATGCAACATCTCAAGCGCTGGAACCCACGTACCGGCCAAGCGCTCAAGCCGGGCCAGACCCTGACCGTCTATCTGCCGCACTGATGCCATGACCCGCCCGCGCCGGACAACCCGGGCGGGTCGCCAGCGCCTTTGCCGTGCCGCGCTTTTTCGTGTCGATACAAGCTGTTACTGTTGCCGGTCTATGGATCGGATGCCTGAATTGATACGCCCTCTGCTGCTCATCATGAGCCTGGCCTTGAGCGCTCCCGCAACCGCGACCATCAGTGAAAGCCATGGTTATGCGCAGTTTGGGGTGTTGAAGTACCCGGCCAGCTTCACTCATTTCGACTGGGTCAACCCCGAGGCGGCGAAAGGCGGCACCCTGCGTTTCATGGCCTTCGGCACGTTCGACACGCTCAACCCCTACACCCTCAAGGGCAGCAGCCCGGTGTCGACGCCCAATTTCCTGCAATACGGCATCAACGAGCTGAACGAGCCGCTGATGGTCGGCACCGGTCAGTACGATCCGTCCGGCGACGAACCGACCTCCAGCTATGGCCTGATCGCCGAGAGTGTCGAGTACAGCGAAGACCGCAGTTGGGTGGTGTTCAACCTGCGTCCCCAGGCACGTTTCCATGACGGCAAGCCAATCACCGCCTATGACGTGGCGTTTTCCTATCGCACCCTGCTAAAGGACGGCCATCCGCAATACCGCACAGCCCTGCAGGAAGTGCAGCGGGTCGATATCCTCAATCGCCAGCGCATCCGTTTTGTCTTCAAGCGCTCGGGCAATCCGCTGCTGATCCTGCGCCTGGGCGAATTGCCAGTATTGCCGCAGCATTACTGGGAAAAGCGTGACTTCAAGGCCACCACCTTCGAACCGCCTCTGGGCAGCGGGCCGTATCGCATCACACGCGTACAACCTGGGCGGCAACTGGTGTTCGAACGGGTCAAGGATTATTGGGGCAAGGACCTGCCGGTCAATCGCGGCAAGTACAATTTTGATCGCGCCATCGTCGAGTTCTACCGCGACAGCGACGTGGCCTTCGAAGCCTTCAAGGCCAACGAATTCGACATTTATATCGAACATCAAGCCAAGAACTGGGCCAATGGCTACAACTTCCCTGCCGTGAGCAACGGCCAGGTGATCAAGGCGCAGATCCCCCACCGGATCCCGACCCAGACCCAGGGCCTGTTCATGAACACCCGCCGGGGCACCTTCGCCGATATCAAGGTACGCGAGGCCCTGGGCCTGATGTTCAATTTCGAGTGGACCAACCGCACCCTGTTCAACAATGCCTACCGCCGCTCGACCAGCTATTACCCCAACAGCGAGTTTGCTGCCACCGGTGTGCCGAGTGGTCGCGAGTGGTTGGTGCTGAGGCCGTTCAAGGACCCATTGCCTGCCAACCTGTTTACCCAGCCATTCAGCGTGGCGAAAACCGATGGCGGCGGTATTCCCCGGGAAACCCTGCGCCAGGCTCTGGGTCTGCTGGCCGAAGCAGGCTGGAAGCTGTCCGATCAGCGTTTGGTCAACAAGAACGGCCAGACGCTGCGTTTCGAGATCCTGCTGGTCAATCCCAATCTCGAACGCATCCTGCAACCTTATATCGAAGATCTGCGCCATATCGGCATCGACGCCGGGCTGCGCACCGTTGACCGGGCACAATACAAACAGCGCCTGGATCAGTTCGACTTCGACATGATCCTGATGACCCTCGGCCAGACCCTGAGTCCCGGCCTGGAACAGTGGCAGTACTTCCACTCCAGCCAGGCGACGATCAAGGGCAGCAAGAACTACGCAGGCATTGCCAACCCGGTGGTGGACCAGTTGCTCAACCAATTGCTGGCGGCGCAATCCCGTGATGAACAAGTCGCCACCGCCCGCGCCCTGGACCGGGTACTGCTGGCCGGGCACTACATGATTCCGAATTGGTATCTCAACAATCATCGTCTGGCCTGGCGCAATCGATTCGCCATGGTCACTACCCCGCCCTACACCCTCGGGCTGCGCGCGTGGTGGCTCAAATCTGTGGAGAAAACTCAATGACCGTCCTACGCTCGCTGCGCATTCAGGCCAGCGGCCTGTTGCTGCTGAGCCTGGCCTGCGCAGCACAGGCAGCGCCGGAACACGCCCTGACCCTGTATGGCGAAGCGCCCAAATACCCGGCCAGCTTCAAGCATTTCGACTACGTGAACCCCGATGCGCCCAAGGGCGGCATGTTCCGCCAGGCCGGGTCCGGTGGTTTCGACAGCCTCAACCCGTTCATCGGCAAGGGCGTACCCGCCGACGATATCGGCATGATCTACGACACCCTGGCCCGGCAAAGCCTGGACGAGCCGTTCACCGAATACGGGCTGATCGCCAGCAAGATCGAGAAGGCCCCGGACAACAGTTGGGTACGCTTCTACCTGCGCCCGGAAGCGCGCTTCCATGACGGTCACCCTATCCGTGCCGAAGATGTGGTGTTCACCTTCCAGACCCTGATCAAGAGCGGCGCACCGCTATACCGCAGCTATTACGCCGATATCGACGAAGCCGTGGCGGAAAACCCGTTGCAGGTGCTGTTCAAGTTCAAGCACACCAACAACCGCGAGCTGCCGCTGATCATTGGCCAGTTGCCGGTACTGCCCAAGCACTTCTGGGAAAACCGTGATTTCACCAAGGGCAACCTCACCGTGCCGTTGGGCAGCGGCCCGTACAAGGTCGGCCAGGTCAAGGCCGGGCGCTCGATCAGCTACACCCGGGTCAAGGATTACTGGGGCAAGGACCTGCCGATCAACAAAGGCCAGTACAACTTCGACGTGATGTCCGTGGACTATTACCGCGACAACAATGTTGCCCTGGAAGCCATGAAGGCCGGGCAGTTCGACTACTGGCTGGAAAGCACGGCGAAGAACTGGGCCACCGCCTACGACATTCCGGCAGTGCGTGAAGGCCGCCTGATCAAGGAAGAAATTCCCAACGGCAACCCCACCGGCATGCAGGGGTTTGTCTTCAACATTCGTCGGCCGATTTTCCAGGACGTGCGCGTGCGCCATGCCCTGAGCCTGTTGATGGACTTCGAGTGGACCAACAAGCAGCTGTTCAACGGCGCTTACAGCCGCGCCTACAGCTACTTTTCCAATTCTGACATGGCCTCTGGTGGCCTGCCGTCCCAGGCAGAACTTGACATCCTCAACCCGCTGCGCGGGCAGATCCCGGACGAAGTCTTTACCCAGGCCTTCACCCTGCCAGTCACCGATGGCAGCGGCATGATTCGTCCGCAACAGCGCCAGGCTTTCCAGTTATTGCAGGAAGCCGGCTGGAAAATCGTCGACGACAAGATGGTCGATACCCAGGGCAAACCGGTCAGCCTGGAGTTTCTCCTGGCCCAGCCAGAATTCGAGCGGGTGCTATTGCCGTTCAAGCGCAATCTGAGCGATCTGGGTATCGAACTGGTGCTGCGCCGGGTCGATGTGTCGCAATACATCACTCGCCGTCGCACCCGTGACTTTGACATGACCATCGGCAGCTTTCCCCAGTCCAGCTCCCCCGGTAACGAACAGCGCGAATACTGGGATTCGTCCAGCGCCGACAAACCGGGCAGCTACAACCTGATCGGTCTGAAAAGCCCGGCCATTGATACGCTGGTGAACGGCCTGATCAACTCTGACACCCGGCAAAGCCTGATCGATCATGCCAAGGCCCTGGACCGTGTGCTGCTGTGGGGTTACTACGTGATCCCCAACTGGTACATCAAAACCTGGCGCGTGGCCTATTGGAACCATATCGCCCACCCCAAGGTGCCGCCGCTGTATGACGTCGGCATTTCCACTTGGTGGATCAAGCCCGATGCCAAGCCCGCGGTAGAAATACCGCCGGTAGATACCCAGGCCCCTGCGCCTGGCACGGAGCAATAACATGCTGGCTTACATCATTCGCCGCCTGCTGCTGATCATCCCGACGCTGTTCGGCATCCTGTTGATCAACTTCATCATCATCCAGGCCGCCCCAGGCGGGCCTGTGGAGCAGATGATCGCTAAACTCGAAGGCTTCGATGGCGCTACCAGCCGGATTGCCGGTGGCGGTGCTGAAGTGGCCGTGGCGGGCTCCACCTACCGTGGCGCCCAAGGCCTGGATCCGGCGCTGATCAAGGAAATCGAGCACCTCTACGGCTTCGACAAGTCGGCACCGGAACGTCTGTGGATCATGGTCAAGAACTACGCCCGACTGGATTTTGGCGACAGCTTCTTCCGCGACGCCAAGGTCATCGATCTGATCATCGAAAAGATGCCCGTGTCCATTTCCCTCGGGCTCTGGAGCACCCTGATCATGTACCTGGTGTCGATCCCCCTGGGCATCGCCAAGGCCACGCGCCATGGCAGCCATTTCGACGTATGGACCAGTTCGGCAATCATCGTCGGCTACGCCATTCCCGCCTTCCTGTTCGCCATCCTGCTGATCGTGGTATTCGCCGGAGGCAGCTATTTCGACTGGTTCCCGCTACGGGGTCTGACCTCGAACAACTTCGATGAGCTGAGCCTGGGCGGCAAGATCCTCGACTATTTCTGGCACCTGGCCCTGCCGATCACCGCCCTGGTCATCGGCAACTTCGCCACCATGACTCTGCTGACCAAGAACAGCTTCCTCGACGAAATCGGCAAGCAATACGTGATCACCGCCAAGGCCAAGGGCCTGAGCAATCATCGCGTGCTGTACGGGCATATTTTCCGTAACGCCATGTTGCTGGTCATCGCCGGTTTCCCGTCGGCCTTTATCGGCATCTTCTTTACCGGCTCCCTGCTGGTGGAAGTGATCTTCTCCCTCGACGGCCTGGGCCTGATGAGTTTCGAAGCGGCCATCAACCGCGACTATCCGGTGGTCTTCGGCACGCTGTTCATCTTCACCCTGCTGGGCCTGGTGGTGAAACTGATCGGCGACATCACCTACACCCTGGTTGACCCGCGCATCGACTTCGAAAGCAGGAAGCATTGATATGAAGCTGTCTCCTCTCAATCGCCGCCGCGTCGAGCGTTTCAAGGCCAACAAGCGCGGCTGGTGGTCGCTGTGGCTGTTTTTGATCCTGTTCGGCCTGAGCCTGGGCGCCGAACTGATTGCCAACGACAAACCCCTGGCCGTGCGCTATGACGGCGAGTGGTATTTCCCGGTGTTCAAACGCTATGCGGAAACCACCTTCGGCGGCGAATTCCCCCTGGAAGCCAACTACAAGAGCCCCTACATCAAGGAACTGCTGAAAGCCAAGGACGGCTACACCCTGTGGGCGCCGATCCCGTTCAGCTACCAGAGCATCAACTACGACCTGAAAGTCCCGGCCCCGGCGCCGCCCTCACGGGATAACCTGCTGGGTACCGACGATCAGGGCCGCGATGTGCTGGCACGGATCATCTACGGCTTTCGCGTGTCGGTATTGTTCGCCCTGACCCTGACTGTGCTCAGTTCGATCATCGGCGTCATTGCCGGGGCCCTGCAGGGTTTCTATGGCGGCTGGGTCGACCTGCTTGGCCAGCGTTTCCTGGAAATCTGGTCGGGCCTGCCGGTGCTGTACCTGCTGATCATCCTCGCCAGTTTCGTGCAGCCCAACTTCTGGTGGCTGTTAGGCATCATGCTGCTGTTTTCCTGGATGAGCCTGGTCGACGTGGTACGCGCCGAGTTCCTGCGCGGGCGCAACCTGGAGTACGTGCGCGCGGCACGGGCCCTGGGCATGGAAAATATCGGCATCATGTTCCGTCATATCCTGCCCAACGCCATGGTCTCGACCATGACGTTCCTGCCATTCATCCTCACCGGCGCGATCGGCACCCTGACCGCGCTGGATTTTCTCGGCTTCGGCCTGCCCGCGGGCTCGCCGTCCCTGGGCGAACTGGTGGCACAGAGCAAGTCCAACCTGCAAGCGCCATGGCTGGGCATCAGTGCCTTTGCCGTACTGGCCGTGATGCTCAGCCTGCTGGTGTTTATCGGCGAGTCCGCCCGCGACGCTTTCGACCCAAGGAAATGACATGAATCAGGACAATCTGATCGAAATCCGCGATCTGGCGGTCGAGTTCGTGGCCGGGGACAACCAGCAACGCGCCGTCGAGGGCATCAGCTTCGATATCCGCAAGGGCGAGACCCTGGCCCTGGTCGGCGAAAGCGGTTCGGGCAAGTCGGTCACCGCCCACTCGATCCTGCGCCTGCTGCCCTACCCCCAGGCGCGCCATCCCAGCGGCACGATCCGCTATGCCGGGCAAGATCTGCTGACTCTGGACGAGAAAAAACTGCGCAGCATCCGTGGCAATCGCATCGCCATGATCTTTCAGGAGCCCATGACCTCACTGAACCCGCTGCAATCCATCGAGAAGCAGATCAACGAGGTGTTGGGCCTGCACAAAGGCCTGACCGGCAAGGGCGCCACCAGGCGAACCCTGGAGCTGCTGGAGCTGGTGGGCATACCCGAGCCGGTAAAACGCCTCAAAGCCTTGCCACACGAGCTCTCAGGCGGCCAGAGACAGCGTGTGATGATCGCCATGGCCCTGGCCAATGAACCGGAGCTGTTGATCGCCGACGAACCCACCACTGCCCTCGACGTCACCGTGCAGCTGAAAATCCTCGAATTGCTCAAGCAATTGCAGGCCCGCCTGGGCATGGCCCTGCTGCTGATCAGCCATGATTTGAACGTGGTTCGGCAAATAGCCAACCGCGTATGTGTCATGCAGCGCGGTTGCATCGTCGAACAGGCATCCTGTGACGAATTGTTTCGCTCGCCCCAGCATCCGTACACCAAATTGTTGCTCAGCGCCGAGCCCAGCGGCGGTCCTTCAGCCAATGTGGCCGGGGCGCCGATGCTGGAAGTCGAGGACCTGAAGGTCTGGTTTCCGATCAAGAAAGGCCTGTTCAAGCAGACCGTGGATCACGTCAAGGCGGTCGACGGCATTAACTTCAGCCTGCTTCAGGGTCAGACCCTGGGGATTGTCGGCGAAAGCGGATCGGGCAAATCGACACTGGGGTTGGCAATCCTGCGCTTGATCGCCAGCAAAGGCAGCATACGGTTTCAAGGCAAAACGCTAGACTGCCTGTCGCAACAGCAGATTCGACCGCTTCGCCGCCAGATGCAGGTGGTGTTCCAGGACCCGTTCGGCAGCCTGAGCCCGCGCATGTCGGTGGGTGAAATTGTCGGCGAAGGCTTGCGTATTCACCGTATCGGCAGCGAGGCGGAGCAGGAAGCGGCAATCATCGAAGCACTCAGGGAAGTAGGCCTGGACCCGGAAACCCGGCACCGCTACCCCCATGAGTTCTCCGGCGGGCAACGACAGAGAATCGCCATTGCCCGTGCATTAGTGTTAAAACCGGCGCTGATTTTGCTGGACGAGCCGACTTCGGCCCTCGACCGCACCGTTCAGCGTCAAGTAGTGGAGCTGCTGCGGTCACTGCAAACCAAGTACAACCTGACGTATTTGTTCATCAGCCATGACCTGGCGGTGGTCAAGGCGTTAAGCCACCAGTTGATGGTGGTCAAACACGGCCAAGTGGTCGAACAGGGTGCGGCAGAGGCTGTCTTTGCTGCACCGCAACATCCTTATACACAGCAGCTGCTGGAAGCCGCTTTCCTGGCTCCAGTGGCTGTCGATTAACCTG
Organism: Pseudomonas sp. JL23; assembly: GCF_056933585.1. Classification (NCBI taxonomy): domain Bacteria; kingdom Pseudomonadati; phylum Pseudomonadota; class Gammaproteobacteria; order Pseudomonadales; family Pseudomonadaceae; genus Pseudomonas; species Pseudomonas sp. JL23. The sequence continues at coordinate 5,044,051 of NZ_CM167795.1, forward strand.
AAGAGGAACAACACATGGGTTTTCTCGCCGGTAAGCGCGTCCTGATCGTCGGTGTCGCCAGCAAACTGTCCATCGCATCCGGTATTGCTGCCGCCATGCACCGTGAAGGCGCTGAACTTGCCTTCACCTACCAGAACGACAAGCTAAAGGGTCGTGTCGAAGAGTTCGCCGCAGGCTGGGGTTCCAACCCTGAGCTGTGCTTCCCTTGCGACGTGGCCAGCGACGAAGAAATCGCCAAGGTCTTCGAAGACCTGAGCAAGAAGTGGGACGGCCTGGACGTGATCGTTCACTCCGTCGGCTTCGCTCCGGGCGACCAGCTTGATGGCGACTTCACCGAAGCCACCACCCGTGACGGTTTCCGCATTGCCCACGACATCAGCGCCTACAGCTTCGTGGCCTTGGCCAAGGCCGGTCGCGAAATGATGAAAGGCCGCAACGGCAGCCTGCTGACCCTGTCGTACCTGGGCGCAGAGCGCACCATGCCTAACTACAACGTGATGGGCATGGCCAAGGCCAGCCTGGAAGCGGGCGTACGTTATCTGGCTGGCAGCCTCGGCCCGGAAGGCACTCGCGTCAACGCTGTATCGGCAGGCCCGATCCGCACCCTGGCAGCCTCGGGCATCAAGAACTTCCGCAAGATGCTGGCCGCCAACGAAGCGCAAACCCCACTGCGTCGCAACGTCACCATCGACGAAGTCGGCAACGCTGGCGCCTTCCTGTGCTCCGACCTGGCGTCGGGCATCAGCGGTGAAATCATGTACGTCGACGGCGGTTTCAACACCACGGCGATGGGCAATATCGAAGAGTGATCTGATTGTGGGACCGGCTTTAGCCGGGAAGGAGCCGGTACATCCGCAGCATTTCCTTGATCAGGAAAGACGCCTTCCCGACTGAAGCCGGTCCCACAAGCACAACAAAAAAGGCCGCTCAAAGAGCGGCCTTTTTTGTTGCTGCGGATCGCTTAGAACTTCTCGATCTTCGCCTTGCTTTCCAGCTGGGCGCGGAACGATGCGAAGTCCTGCTGGCCAGCGCGGGAGGCCAGGAAGCGGCGGTACTGCACCTTCTCCTGATCGGTCGGCGCGGCTGCGTGATTGACGCCATTGAGGCGTACGATCACAAAGCTGCCATCGGCGGCGGTCAGGCTGGAGTAGACCGGCTTGTCCTTGCCTTCAGGCTTGGGCATGCGGAACAGCGTTTGCAGCACGGATGGCTCCAGGCCTTCCTGGCTGCGGGTAGCTGCTTCGACAACCTTCCAGCTCACACCGTCCTGCTTGGCAGTCAGCGGGATCTTGCCGTCACGCAGGCCAGCCAGCAGGGCATCGCCCTTGGCCTTGACCGCGTCGCTGGCATGCTGCTTGAGCAACTGGGCACGGATCGCGTCAGACACAGCGGCCAATGGCAACTGTTCTGGCTGGCGATGCTCTTTCGCGCGAACCACCACGGCGGTCTCGGGATCCAGCTCGATCACACTGCTGTTAGCCCCCTCTTCCAGCACTTCCGGGCTGAATGCCGCCTGGATGACCGCACGATTGGCGATAATGCCGTCAGCGCCACCGTCGCGACCGAATGCCGGAGTGGTCTGCACTTTCAGACCCAGGTCCTGAGCCGGTTGGGCCAGGTCAGAGGCTTCGAATGCAGCGTCTTCCAGCTGCTTGCTGACATCGACAAACTTCTGCTCGACCAGGTCGGCTTTCAGATCGTGGGTCAGCTTGTCTTTCAGGCTGGCGAAGGTCGGCACCGAAGGCGCTTCAACGCCCAACAGCTTGATCAAGTGCCAGCCAAATTCACTGCGTACCGGCGCCGAAACCTGATCCTTGTTCAAGGCATACAGGGACTCTTCGAACGCCGGGTCGTAGACGCCCTTGCCGGCGTAGCCCAGGTCACCGCCCTTGGCAGCCGAACCCGGATCCTGAGAGAACTCCTTGGCCAGGGCCGCAAAGTCTTCACCCTTGGCCAGACGCTGCTGAATCTCTTCGATCTTCGCTTTGGCCTGGGCATCGTTCATCTTGTCGTTGACTTCGATGAGGATGTGCGCGGCACGGCGTTGTTCGGCCAGATTAGCGATTTCTTTCTGGTAGGCAGCCTGCAGATCGGCGTCCTTGACCTGCACCTTGTCGAAGAAGGCAGACTTCTTCAATTCGATGTAATCAAGCACGACCTGCTCGGGGCTCATGAACTCTTTGGCGTGTTCGTCGTAATGCGCCTTGATTTCGTCGTCGGTCACTTTCGCGGCGGCCACGTCGGCAGGCAGGGTCAGCGTGGCGAAATCGCGGGTCTGTTTTTCCAGACGGGCGAAGGCCTCGACCTCAGCATCAGTTACGAACGCGCTACCGGCGATACCCGCACGCATCTGGCCGATCAGCATTTCCTGAGTCAGCATCTGACGGAATTGCATGCGACCGAAGCCCAACTGACGGATGACCTGATCGAAACGATCGGCGTTGAACTTGCCGTCGACCTGGAATTCCGGCATTTGCAGGATCTGCTGATCCAGCGCTGCTTCAGAGAAACCAAACTTGGCGTCGTGGGCGCCCTGCAGCAGCAGCTTGCGATCGATCAGGCCCTTGAGGGCCGACGTGCGCAGCATTTTGTCGTCCAGCAGTGCAGGATCGAAATCCTTGCCCAACTGTTGCGCCAGCTGACGGCGTTGCAGGTCGGCAGCCTGGCTCAGCTCGGTCTGGGTGATTTCTTCGCCGTTGACCTTGGCCGCGTCCTGACTGGTACTGGTGGCCCGGAACAAGGCATCGAAGCCCGTCAATGCCATCAACGCCATGATCACGCCGATGATTGTTTTGGCAATCCAGCCTTGTGAATTGTCCCTGATGTTCTGCAGCATGCGTCCCCCAAAACGGTTGAACTGACTAACCAACCGCTGAGCGTGGGTAGAAAGCGGATAGAAGAAAGGCGCATCCGAGGATGCGCCTTCTCGTAAATCGCGAAGCGGACAGGCTCGTTAACGAGACCCGGGATGACAGACAGGTATTGCGACCGGCTGGTTTACCGCTCCGCTACCACAGCAGCCATACGCTGCTGCGGCAGGGCAAAGGCGAGAAGAACTTAGTTGACAGCTTCTTTCAGTGCTTTACCGGCTTTGAAGCCTGGTTTCTTGGCAGCTGCGATTTCCAGCGTCTTACCAGTCTGAGGGTTGCGACCGATGCGAGCAGGACGGTCGGTAACAGAGAACGTACCAAAGCCAACCAGTACCACAGAGTCGCCAGCCTTCAGAGCGCCAGTGACGGATTCGATTACTGCGTCCAGCGCACGGCCAGCAGCAGCTTTCGGGATATCAGCAGATGCAGCGATAGCATCAATCAGTTCCGACTTGTTCACTCTAAGTCCCCTTATGTCTATATTTGAGATATTTCTAAGTTTTTGGTTTAAGCAAAACGGGCGCTGAAGGCCAACAGACACTAGAAGAGCCGCTTTATAACAAGGGCTTCAAAAAGCTGTCAAGGAAGGCCTCCCAGACTTAATGCGTGCTAATTCTTTCCTTAGAGTCAGACTCGCGTTTTTCATCCTTTGCCACCATGTCGGAAGCTACATCCGGCAAGGGCTCCGGCGCGTATTGCAGCGCAATTTGCAGGACTTCGTCAATCCATTTAACTGGCTTGATTTGCAGATCTGCCTTGATGTTGTCAGGAATTTCCTTCAAATCGCGTACGTTTTCTTCCGGGATGATCACAGTTTTGATCCCGCCCCGGTGCGCAGCAAGAAGTTTCTCCTTCAAACCACCGATGGCCAGTACCTGGCCACGCAGAGTGATTTCCCCGGTCATGGCAACGTCCGCACGCACAGGGATCGAGGTCAATGCCGAAACCAGGGCCGTACACATGCCTACGCCAGCGCTAGGGCCGTCTTTGGGCGTCGCCCCTTCCGGCATGTGGATATGGGTGTCGCGCTTCTCGTGGAAGTCCAGGGGAATCCCCAGGCTCTTGGCCCGGCTGCGCACTACGGTCAATGCTGCGGTGATGGATTCGACCATGACATCGCCCAGGGAACCGGTCTTGATCAACTGGCCTTTGCCAGGTACGACAGCGGCTTCAATGGTCAGCAATTCGCCGCCCACTTGAGTCCATGCCAGGCCAGTCACCTGACCGATCTGATCCTGCTGCTCGGCCAGGCCGTAGCGGAATTTACGCACACCGAGGAAATGCTCGAGCATTTCGGCACTGACGCGCACCGAAAAACGCTTCTCCATCGCATGTTCCTTGACCGCCTTGCGGCAGACCTTGGCAATCTGGCGCTCCAGACCACGTACGCCCGCTTCACGGGTGTAGTAGCGGATGATGTCGCGGATCGCCTCTTCTTCGAACTCCAGCTCGCCTTTTTTCAGGCCGTTGGCAGTAATCTGCTTGGGCGTGAGGTATTTGGTGGCGATATTGATCTTTTCGTCTTCGGTGTAACCAGGCAGGCGAATGACTTCCATCCGGTCCAGCAGCGCCGGCGGGATGTTCATGGAGTTCGCGGTGCACAGGAACATTACGTCGGACAGGTCGTAGTCGACTTCCAGGTAATGGTCGTTGAAATTGTGGTTCTGCTCCGGATCGAGCACCTCAAGCAGCGCCGAGGCCGGGTCGCCGCGCATGTCGCTGCCCATCTTGTCGATTTCGTCGAGCAGGAACAGTGGGTTGCGCACGCCCACTTTCGTCATCTTTTGTATCAATCTTCCTGGCATCGAACCGATGTAAGTCCGGCGGTGACCACGGATTTCCGCTTCATCACGCACGCCACCCAGGGCCATACGCACGAACTTGCGATTGGTGGCGTGGGCGATGGACTCGGCCAGGGAGGTTTTACCGACACCCGGCGGGCCTACCAGACACAGGACCGAACCGCGAATTTTCTTCACACGCTTCTGCACGGCGAGATATTCGAGAATGCGTTCCTTGACCTCTTCCAGACCGTAATGGTCGGCATCGAGAATGTCTTCGGCACGAGTCAGGTCCAGGCGCACCTTGCTCTGGGCCTTCCAAGGCACCTGGACCAGCCAGTCGATGTAAGAGCGCACCACGGTCGCTTCAGCCGACATCGGCGACATCTGCTTGAGCTTGTTCAGCTCGGCAGTGGCCTTGGTCAGGGCGTCCTTGGGCAGGCCGGCGGCATCGATACGCTTTTTCAGCTCCTCGATCTCGTTGTGGCCTTCTTCGCTGTCGCCGAGTTCTTTCTGAATGGCCTTCATCTGCTCATTCAGGTAGTACTCGCGCTGACTGCGCTCCATCTGTTTCTTGACCCGCCCACGGATGCGCTTCTCGACCTGCAACAGATCGATTTCAGCGTCCAGCAGAGCGAGTACGTGCTCGACACGCGCAGGCAGGTCGATGATTTCGAGAATTTCCTGCTTCTGCTCGATCTTCAGGGCCATGTGCGCCGCCATGGTATCGACCAGGCGACCCGGCTCATCGATGCTGTTGAGCGAGGACAGGACTTCGGCAGGGACTTTCTTGCCCAACTGCACGTATTGCTCGAACTGCGCCAGAAGGCTGCGCACGAACACTTCAGATTCACGATCAGGGGCGTCTACTTCGTCGATCAGCACGACTTCGGCGCGGCAATGGCCATCAACCTCAATGAAGCGCTCGACGGAACCTCGCTGCTCGCCTTCGACCAGCACTTTGACCGTGCCATCCGGGAGTTTCAGCAGCTGCAGGACTGTAGCAATAGTGCCGACGCTGTAGAGCGCATCTTCGCCGGGATCATCATCGGCAGGATTTCTTTGCGCGAGCAGGAGGATTTGCTTGTCGCCCGTCATCGCAGCCTCAAGGGCTTCGATAGACTTCTCGCGCCCCACGAACAGCGGGATAACCATGTGCGGATAAACCACAACATCTCGCAATGGCAAGAGAGGCAATTCAATGGTGGTTTTCATGATTTCGCCTCTACGGCGGCCAAACGGCCGTGGACAGGTGGAATGAGCTTGAATTCAAGATGGGGGTAGCTTCCTGAAAAAACAAGCGCTGATGCAGGAAATGCAAAAGGGGCCCGAAGGCCCCTTCTTGTTTCACGCAGCAGTGTGACTCACGCCTCAGGAGCAACCTTGGCAGGCGGCTCGCTGTTTTCGTAGATCAACAACGGCTTGGAAGTACCGTCGATCACGCTTTCGTCGATGACCACCTTGCTGACGTCGGTCTGCGAGGGGATCTCGTACATGGTGTCGAGCAGCACGCCTTCCAGGATGGAGCGCAGGCCACGGGCACCGGTCTTGCGCTCAAGCGCGCGACGGGCAACCGATTTCAACGCATCGGTGCGGAATTCCAGGTCCACACCTTCCATCTCGAACAGCTTGGCGTATTGCTTGGTCAGGGCATTTTTTGGCTCGGTCAGAATCTGCATCAATGCAGCTTCGTCCAGCTCGTCCAATGTCGCCAGGACCGGCAGGCGGCCGACGAACTCGGGGATAAGGCCAAATTTGACCAGATCGTCGGGCTCGACTTCACGCAGCGATTCACCAACCTTCTTGCCTTCTTCCTTGCTGCGGACTTCGGCGTTGAAACCGATGCCGCCCTTGGTGGAACGGTTCTGGATAACTTTTTCCAGGCCCGAGAATGCGCCACCGCAGATGAACAGGATATTGCGCGTGTCCACCTGCAGGAACTCCTGCTGGGGATGCTTGCGGCCGCCTTGGGGCGGTACGGAAGCCACGGTACCTTCGATCAGCTTCAACAGAGCCTGCTGAACGCCTTCGCCGGACACGTCACGGGTAATGGAAGGGTTGTCGGATTTGCGCGAAATCTTGTCGATTTCGTCGATGTAGACAATACCCATCTGGGCCTTCTCTACGTCGTAATCACATTTCTGCAACAGCTTCTGAATAATGTTTTCCACGTCCTCACCCACATAACCGGCTTCGGTCAGGGTGGTGGCGTCGGCGATGGTGAACGGAACATTGAGCAGGCGCGCCAGTGTTTCAGCGAGCAGCGTCTTACCGGAGCCCGTAGGGCCGATCAGCAGGATGTTGCTTTTGCCCAGTTCAACGTCATCGTTTTTCTTGTCGCGCTGGTTCAGACGCTTGTAGTGGTTGTAAACCGCTACGGCCAGAACCTTTTTCGCACGCTCCTGGCCAATTACATACTGATCCAGGATGCCACTGATTTCTTTCGGCGATGGCAATTTATGCGCACTGCTTTCGGCCTGGGCTTCCTGCACCTCCTCGCGGATGATGTCGTTGCACAGGTCGACGCACTCGTCGCATATAAAGACCGAGGGGCCGGCAATCAATTTGCGTACTTCATGCTGGCTTTTGCCGCAGAAGGAGCAATAGAGCAATTTGCCGTTGTCCTCGCCGTTGCGGGTGTCAGTCATTCGATCGATCCAATCCGGTAGGCTTGCAACACAAGATGAAGGCTATTGCGGGCTTTTTCAAGCCCGCAAGTGATCAGAGCAGCCGACCAACCTTATTTTGCGCTGCTGGGTTTAAGCAGGGCGCTGGCTGATCACTTCATCGATCAACCCATACTCACGCGCGGCTTCGGCACTCATGAAGTTATCGCGGTTGGTATCACGCTCGATCTCTTCCAGGGTGTGCCCGCTGTGCTTGGCCATCAGCGTGTTGAGACGCTCGCGGATGAAGAGGATTTCCTTGGCATGGATTTCGATATCCGAAGCCTGGCCCTGGAAACCGCCCAGTGGCTGGTGAATCATCACGCGCGAGTTCGGCAGGCAGTAACGCTTGCCCTCAGCACCGGCGGTCAACAGGAACGCACCCATGCTGCAGGCCTGACCGATACAGGTGGTCGAAACGTTGGGCTTGATGAACTGCATGGTGTCGTAGATCGACATGCCTGCAGTCACCGAACCGCCCGGTGAGTTGATGTAGAGATGGATATCCTTGTCCGGGTTTTCCGCTTCAAGGAATAGCAGTTGCGCACAGATCAGGTTGGCCATGTAGTCTTCTACCGGACCTACCAGAAAGATCACTCGCTCCTTGAGCAGGCGCGAGTAGATGTCATAGGCGCGTTCGCCACGGGCGGACTGCTCGATAACCATCGGGACCAGGCCGCCTGCGGCCTGGATGTCAGAGTGCTGCTGAATATAAGAATTGCGGGACATGTCCTGCATTCACTCCCAAATAGTCATGGCTTGAATACGCATAAGCCAGCGCGAAGGCTGGCTTATGGGTGTTTTCGAACGAGAGAAGAAATCAGTCGGCTGTTGGAGCTTCTACCGGCTTGACTGCTTCTTCGTAGGAGACCGATTTGTCGGTCACGCTAGCTTTCTGCAAAACAGTATCCACAACTTGTTCTTCCAGCACAACCGAACGCACTTCGTTCATTTGCTGTTCGTTCTTGTAGTACCAGGCCACAACCTGCTCAGGCTCCTGATAAGCGGAAGCCATTTCCTGGATCATCTCGCGAACGCGGGCGTCATCAGGCTTGAGTTCGAACTGCTTGACCACTTCAGCAACGATCAGGCCCAGCTCGACGCGGCGCTTGGCCTGCTCTTCGAACAGCTCGGCCGGCAGTTGGTCAGGCTTGATGTTGCCACCGAACTGCTGAACCGCTTGCACGCGCAGACGGTTGACTTCGTTTTCCAGCAGGGCTTTCGGCACTTCGATCGGGTTGGCGCTCAGCAAGCCGTCCATTACCTGATTCTTGACCTTGGACTTGATGGCCTGACGCAGCTCGCGCTCCATGTTCTTGCGAACTTCGGTGCGAAAGCCCTCGATGCCGGTTTCCTTGATACCGAACTGCTTGAAGAACTCTTCGTTCAGCTCAGGCAGCTTAGGCTCGGAAACAGTGTTGACGGTGACGGTGAACTCAGCAGCTTTACCAGCCAGCTCCAGGTTCTGGTAGTCCTCTGGGAAGGTCACGTTCAGAACGCGCTCTTCGCCAGCCTTGGCGCCAACCAGACCGTCTTCGAAGCCAGGGATCATGCGGCCGGAACCCAGAACCAGCTGGGTGCCGGTGGCCGAACCACCTGCGAAGACTTCACCGTCGACCTTGCCGACGAAATCGATGTTCAGCTGGTCTTCGTTCTGGGCGGCGCGATCGGCCACTTCGAAACGAACGTTCTGCTTGCGCAGGATTTCCAGCATGTTGTCCAGATCGCTGTCAGCGACTTCGGCCGACAGACGCTCTACAGCGATCGACTCGAAACCGGCAACGGTGAACTCCGGGAACACTTCGAAGGTGGCTACGTATTCCAGATCCTTGCCCTTTTCAAAGGACTTGGGTTCTACGGAAGGAGCACCTGCCGGGTTCAGCTTTTGCTCGACAACAGCTTCGTAGAACGAAGCCTGGATGACTTCGCCCAGTGCATCCTGACGCGCGCCTTCTTCGTAGCGCTGACGGATCACGCTCATTGGCACCTTGCCAGGGCGGAAGCCTGGAATCTTGGCATTGCGTGCAGTCTGCTGCAGACGCTTGTTGACTTCAGTCTCGATGCGTTCGGCAGGCACGCCAATGGTCATGCGGCGCTCAAGAGCGGAAGTATTTTCAACAGAAACTTGCATGGATATTCCTCGTTGCACAGACGTTAGCCGGCCGTTTCCCGACCCCAGAATCTAAGGGCAAGCATTCTAGTGGGTCGAACTCAAGAAGTCACCCTACTGAAAAAGGGCAAATTAGGATGGCGGAGACAGGCGGACAGCCAGGGGCAATCGGGACTGCCTTCCATCTGTCGAAAAGGTGTCTGGCCCGGCCCTTATATAAAGGAAGGAATACGCAGACCCTGACACTGTCCCCAACCATAAAACACGCCCCACAAGACCGGCGGCAGCCTGAGCCGACTGACCTGCGACGCGAAAAACAAAACGCTGAAACAAAAAAAGCCGCACTAGGCGGCTTTTTCTATTGTCTGGTGCGGACGGAGAGACTCGAACTCTCACACCTTGCGGCGCTGGAACCTAAATCCAGTGTGTCTACCAATTCCACCACATCCGCGTTACAGGCTTTTAAAGCAAAGGCGCCAGATTATAAGTCTGGCGCCTTCTTTGTTCGAATATGGGGTGGACGATGGGGATCGAACCCACGACAACAGGAGTCACAATCCTGTGCTCTACCAACTGAGCTACGCCCACCATATTGCGTTGTGACGTTACATCTTACTTGTGCCAAAGCTGCCTTTAGTGGCGCACCCGGCAGGACTCGAACCTGCGACCATCCGCTTAGAAGGCGGATGCTCTATCCAGCTGAGCTACGGGCACTTATATAATCTGCATTCTTTAACGACTACAAATTAAAGGCTTTCATCACATCGAGCCAATTTGCAACTCTGACCGACCGAATCAACCAGTGCTAGCTTAACCAGTGCTGGGCTCTGCCCGACAAGTGCGACGAATCTTATAGACGAGCCCTGAGGTCGTCAACTCTTTTTCAAAAAAAATTCAGCTAGATAAAGGGGTTAGCGGAATATGCCGAGCAAGCGCCTTTGCCCCTGCGTCATGACATGCGAGAATGCGCGCTCTTTTTCAATCCCTCTCGATGGTTAATCACCCGTCATGACTGCAAAACTAATCGACGGCAAAGCGATCGCCGCAGGCCTGCGCCAGCAGATCGCCAAACGTGTCGCCGAACGTCGCCAACAGGGCCTGCGTACGCCGGGCCTGGCGGTGATTCTGGTGGGCAGCGATCCTGCATCCCAGGTCTATGTCTCGCACAAGCGCAAGGATTGCGAGGAAGTCGGCTTTATTTCCAAGGCCTACGATCTTCCTGCGCAAACTACCCAGGCCGAACTCACCGACCTGATCGACAGCCTCAATGACGACGCCACTATCGACGGCGTGCTACTGCAACTGCCGCTGCCGGAGCATCTGGATGCATCGCTGCTGCTGGAGCGCATTCGTCCGGACAAGGACGTCGACGGCTTCCATCCTTATAACGTCGGTCGCCTGGCTCAGCGCATCCCCCTGCTGCGCCCCTGCACACCGAAAGGAATCATGACGCTGCTGGAAAGCACTGGCGTTGATCTCTACGGGATGGATGCAGTGGTGGTTGGCGCCTCCAACATCGTCGGTCGCCCCATGGCGATGGAACTGTTGCTGGCAGGCTGCACCGTGACCGTAACCCACCGTTTCACCAAGGATCTGGCCGGCCATGTCGGCCGCGCCGATCTGGTGGTAGTGGCTGCCGGCAAGCCGGGCCTGGTCAAGGGTGAATGGGTCAAGGAAGGCGCCATCGTCATAGACGTCGGTATCAACCGTCAGGACGACGGCAAGCTGGTCGGTGACGTGGTGTACGAAACCGCCCTGCCCCGTGCCAGCTGGATCACGCCAGTACCGGGCGGTGTAGGCCCGATGACTCGCGCCTGCCTGCTGGAAAACACCTTGTACGCGGCAGAAACACTGCACAGCTGATCGGGCAGCAGCGCACAAATGAAAACGGCACCTCAAGAGGTGCCGTTTTTGTTTCTAGCAAATGTTACTTCTTGGCGTTTTCCCAGCTTTTCAGCAGGTCAGCATAGGCAATGGTTTCGCCTTTAGGCTTCTCATTGGCCAGCTTGCGCTGTGGCGCGAGGAACTTGCCGCCACTCTGTTCAGCCTTGGTGTACCACTCTTCAGCCGAGGTTTCCGGATTCATCTTCGGCGCGCAACCACTCGCCTCTTGAACCTTGGAACGCTCGATACGCGTCATGATGGCATCCTGATCCTTGGCCAGACCATCCAGCGCTGCCTGAGCGGTTTTCTCGCCGGTCACGGCTTCAGCCACGTGGCTCCACCACAACTGCGCCAGTTTCGGATAGTCCGGTACGTTGGTGCCGGTCGGCGACCACTGCACGCGGGCCGGGCTGCGGTAGAACTCCACCAGACCACCGAGTTTCGGTGCCAGTTCGGTCATTTCCTTGGAGTTGATGTCCGACTCACGAATCGGCGTCAGGCCGACGATGGTCTTCTTCAACGATACCGACTTGGAAGTGACGAACTGCGCATACAGCCAGGCCGCATTGCGTTTCTTCTCTTCGGAAGACTTCAGGAAGGTCCACGAACCCACGTCCTGATAGCCCAGCTTCATGCCTTCTTTCCAGTACGGACCTTTCGGCGACGGCGCCATGCGCCATTTCGGCGTGCCATCAGCGTTCATGACCGGCAGACCTGGTTTGGTCATGTCAGCGGTGAAAGCGGTGTACCAGAAGATTTGTTGCGCAACGTTACCCTGGGAAGGCACCGGACCCGACTCGGAGAAGGTCATGCCTGCCGCTTCAGGTGGTGCATAGGCTTTGAGCCAGTCGATGTATTTCTGGGTAGCGAAAACAGCCGCCGGGCCGTTGGTATCGCCGCCACGGGTGATGCTGGAACCGACCGGATGGCAGTCCTCTACGCGGATGCCCCACTCGTCCACTGGCAAGCCGTTAGGCAGGCCCTTGTCGCCGCTGCCGGCCATGGAGAACCAGGCATCGGTAAAGCGCCAGCCCAGGGACGGGTCTTTCTTGCCGTAGTCCATGTGACCGTAGACTTTCTTGCCGTCGATTTCCTTGACGTCTTCGCTGAAGAATTTGGCAATGTCTTCATAAGCCGACCAGTTGACCGGAACACCCAGCTCGTAGCCGTACTTGGCCTTGAACTTCTCTTTCAGATCAGGACGCTCGAACCAGTCGGCGCGGAACCAGTACAGGTTGGCGAATTGCTGGTCGGGCAGCTGATACAGCTTGCCGTCCGGAGAGGTGGTGAAGGAGGTGCCGATGAAGTCCTTGATATCCAGGGTCGGCGAAGTGACCTTCGCGCCTTCAGGGCTGGCCATCAGGTCGGTCAGCGACAGAGCCTTGCCATAACGCATGTGGGTACCGATCAGGTCGGAGTCGTTGACCCAGCCGTCATAGATACTTTTGTCCGACTGCATGGCGGTCTGCAGCTTCTCGATCACATCACCTTCCTGGAGCAGGTCGTGGGTGACCTTGATCCCGGTGATTTCAGCGAACGCCTTGGCCAGCACCTTCGACTCGTATTCGTGAGTGGTCAGGGTTTCCGAGACCACTTTGATGTCCATGCCGCGGAACGGCTCGGCCGCCTTGATGAACCACTCCAGCTCCTTGAGCTGATCTTCTGGCGACAGGGTCGATGGCCGGAATTCGGTCGTTGCCCATTTTTTCGCGGCGTCTTCATAGGCATCTGCCCATGCGGTCACGCTCAAGCCACTCAACGCCAGCATCGCTGCCAGCGACACGCTATGTCGCAGTTTGTTGTTTTTATAGAACATAGATACCTCCAGTTGTTGTTATCAACCGGCCGGATGCTGATCCGACCGGGGTCCTGAAATCTCAAGCGTGCCACTCTTGTCGCCCCAGCAACGGGCGACTACCCCCAACGCATCACCAACAACAGCCACACCAGGGAAATCACCGAAGCGATCCAGATGCTCCAGTCCGTCACGCCTATCACCAGCAAATGCAGGTAGGCGCTACCAAGAAGTCCGATAAACAGGCGATCGCCACGACTGGTGGTGATCGGCAGAAAACCGCGGCGCTCGACACACGGCGAACGCAGCTCCCAGATCGTCATGCCGACCAGCGCCGCCGCAATGGCGCCGAAGAAGGCAGCAGTGAGGGTAGTCCAGGCCATCCAATCCATCATGCGACTCCTTATACCCGGCCCAGGGCAAAGCCCTTGACCACGTGATTGCGAACGAACCAGATCACCAGCATGCCCGGCAAAATGGTCAGCACCCCGGCCGCAGCCAGTACCCCCCAGTCAATGCCGGAGGCCGACACGGTGCGGGTCATCACCGCGGCGATTGGCTTGGCATTCACAGAAGTCAGGGTCCGCGCCAGCAGCAGCTCGACCCAGGAGAACATGAAGCAGAAGAACGCCGTGACGCCGATGCCGGAGCCGATCAGGGGAATGAAAATCTTCAGGAAGAACTTGGGAAAACTGTAACCGTCGATGTAGGCGGTTTCGTCGATTTCCTTAGGCACACCCGAGATAAAGCCTTCCAGGATCCACACCGCCAGCGGCACGTTGAACAGGCAATGAGCCAGTGCCACGGCGATATGGGTATCGAACAGACCGATGGACGAATACAGCTGGAAGAACGGCAGCAAGAACACGGCCGGTGGCGCCATGCGGTTGGTCAGCAGCCAGAAGAACAGATGCTTGTCGCCGAGAAAACGATAGCGCGAGAACGCATAGGCCGCCGGCAGCGCCACGGTCAGCGAAATCACCGTGTTCAGGCAAACGTAGTACAGCGAGTTGATATAGCCGCTGTACCAGCTCTCATCGGTGAAGATCACCTTGTAGTTGGCCAGGGTGAAATCCTGCGGCCACAGGCTCAGGCCGCCGAGGATCTCGCCATTGGTCTTGAACGACATGTTCACCAGCCAATAGATAGGCACCAGCAGAAACAGGATATACAGGACTAACGGAACCATTTTGCGCGCGTTCATGGCCGCTCCTCAGTTCTTGTCGCTGTGGGTCATGGCGGTATAGAACAGCCAGGACACCAACAGGATGATCAGGAAATACACCAGCGAGAAAGCCGCCGCCGGGCCGAGGTCGAATTGCCCCAGGGCCATGGTGGTCAGGGTCTGGCTGAGGAAGGTCGTGGAGTTACCCGGCCCGCCGCCCGTGAGCACGAAGGGCTCGGTGTAGATCATGAAGCTGTCCATGAAGCGCAGCATCACCGCGATCAGCAGCACGCTCTTCATTTTCGGCAGCTGGATATGGCGGAAGATGGCCCAGGACGATGCCTGATCGATCCGCGCGGCCTGGTAATACACGTCCGGAATGGCACGCAGGCCGGAATAACTGAGCATCGCCACCAGCGAAGTCCAGTGCCAGACGTCCATCACCAGCACGGTGACCCAGGCGTCGGCGCTGTTGGCAGCGTAGTTGTAGCTGACGCCGAGTTTGTTCAGGGTCCAGCCCAGCAGGCCGATATCGCCACGACCGAAGATCTGCCAGATGGTGCCCACCACGTTCCACGGAATCAGCAGCGGAATGGTCATCAGGATCAGGCAGACCGTGGACCAGCGGCCCTTGGTCGGCATGCACAGGGCCACCGCAATCCCCAGGGGGATTTCGATCAGCAGCACACAGGCCGAGTAGATGAACTGACGCAGCAGCGAGTCGTGCAGGCGCGGATCACGCAGCACCTGACGGAACCAGTCGGCGCCGACGAAGTAGCGGCTGGACTGGTCGAAGATGTCCTGCACCGAGTAGTTGACCACGGTCATCATCGGCACGATGGCACTGAACGCCACCAGCAGGAAGACCGGCAGCACCAACCACCAGGCCTTGTTGTTATGCACCTTATTCATGGCCAGGCTCCAGCAAAAAGTCATCGGCGTACAGCATCAGCCACTGCCCGGGAAAACTGATCCAGGCCTTGCCTTCGGGCACCGGCTTGTCTTCCTGCAGGCGCACCTTGAGCTTCTGCCCGGCCAGGTCCAGGGTGAGGATCTTGTAGGTACCCAGGTCTTCGACATAGGTCACGTCCGCGCACATGGCTTCTTCGAACGGGCCGTCCCAGACATGCACGAACTCAGGGCGGATACCGACTTTCAAAGTCTTCCACTGCGTCGCAGCGAGGGTGTCGAGCATCGCTTGCGGCAAGGCCAGATGCACATCGCCAAAGCCGACACCACCGACCTCGGGCTTGACGTCGATCAGGTTCATGCCGGGGCTGCCAATGAAGTAGCCGACAAAGGTGTGCAACGGCTTTTCGAACAGCTCGCGGGGCGTGCCGAACTGAACGATCTGGCCGCCGTACATCACCGCGATCTTGTCGGCGAAGGTGGAAGCCTCCAACTGATCGTGGGTGACGTAGACCATGGTGATATTGAACTGCTCATGGATCTGCTTGAGCTTGCGCCGCAGTTTCCACTTAAGGTGCGGGTCGATCACGGTCAGGGGTTCGTCGAACAGAATGGCCGAGACGTCGTCCCGAACCAGACCGCGGCCCATGGAGACCTTCTGCTTTTCATCTGCGGTCAGGTTACTGGCTTTCTTTTTCAGCAGCTCCTGCAGGTCGAGAACTTCGGCAATCTCGTTGACCTTGATCTTGACCCGAGTCTCATCGACGCCCTGATTGCGCAACGGGAAAGCCAGGTTGTCGAACACCGTCATGGTGTCGTAGACCACCGGAAACTGGAAAACCTGGGCGATATTGCGCTTTTCCGGGGTCAGATCGTTGACTCGCTTGCCATCGAACAGCACCTGCCCTTCCGAAGGGCTGAGCAGGCCGGAAATGATATTGAGCAGGGTCGACTTCCCGCAACCGGAAGGGCCAAGCAACGCATAGGCGCCGCCCTGGTTCCAGATGTGGGTCATCTCGCGGATCGCGTAGTCTTCGGGGCCGCCCGGCGTCTTGCTGTAGCTGTGGGCGAGGTTCTGCAAACGGATTTCGGCCATCAGGCAACCCTCGCCATGCGCAGGCCCGGCGCTTGAATCAAGCGGTCCTGCTGATCGAATACGAATAGTTTGTGGGTCGGGATATACACGCGGATCGGCGCATCGACGTCATAGGCGTGGACGCCCGGCAGGTGCAATACCAGCGAGAAATGCTCGTTGCGCACATGCAGGAAGGTTTCCGAACCACTGATCTCGGCCAGTTCCACGGTGACCGCCAACTCCAGGTCGTCATCGTTGGACGGCACCAGGCTCAAATGGCTGGGGCGTACGCCGAAACGGTAGTAACCGTCGCCGATAGTGCGCAGATCGACATTGAGCGGGAAGTGCACGAAATTGGCGAAGCTGACTTCGTTGCCATCGATACGGCCCGGCATCAGGTTGATCGGCGGCTCGGAGAACAGCTCCGCGGCCAGCACGGTCTGCGGCTGGTGATAGACATGCGGGGTCACACCGCTCTGGATCAGCCGGCCTTCATGCAGAATAGTGGTGGTGCCGCCCAGGGCCAGAGCCTCGTTCGGCTCGGTGGTGGCGTAAACCGCGATGGTATTGCGCGCCGCGAACAGCTCACGCATTTCCTGACGCAACTCTTCGCGCAGCTTGTAGTCAAGGTTGACCAAGGGTTCGTCGAACAGAATCAGGTCGGCGTCCTTGACCAGCGCCCGGGCCATGGCCGTGCGCTGCTGCTGACCACCGGAGAGCTCCAGAGGGAAGCGCGGCAGGAATTTCTCGATACGCAGCATCCGCGCGGTTTCCCGCACCTTGCTTTCGATCACATCCTTCGATACACCGGTCTGGCGCAGAGGCGAGGCGATGTTGTCGAACACGGTCATGCTCGGGTAGTTGATGAACTGCTGATAGACCATCGAGATATTGCGCTGGCGTACCGGCTGGCCGGTGACATCAACGCCGTTCATCAGGATTCGACCGCTGTCTGGCTTGTCCAGCCCGGCCATCAGACGCATCAGACTGGTCTTGCCGGACAACGTCCGCCCCAGCAGTACGTTGAAAGAACCGGCTTCGAAGCTCAGGGATACGTCGTCGATCCAGGTTTGACCATCAACCGTACGGCTGACGTGCTCCAGGGTGAGAGACATGGTGTGCCCTTTTGTTCATTCTTATTAGGGTGTTTACGAGTAGCATTCACAAACATTCGAATGATTATTCGTTAGCGATAACCGTGCCAAACCTATCGCAACGCCTTAAAGCACCGCTTTAGAGCCTTCCGCGCAAATCAGCGAAAAACCCTACGTTCAAAGCTGAACAAAAGTGAACACCAAAGCCTGAACACCTGAACAAAATGAACATTGACTTTGAACACTACTGAACGACACTCTGTGCACACCGGCGCCCCCCTCAGCAGGCATGCGCGCAGGTCGAACGACAAAAACAATAAAAGCACCGCAGGATCGATACCCATGGCCAACCCCAGTGCATCGCTCGCCCACGACATCATCATTCAGGACTCCTGGAGCCGCTGTCGGGATTTCGGCCTCGACCATCAATCACGCCCGTCTTTCGGCCAACTGCCCAATGCGCAAGTCAGCCAGTTGCTGGAGCGCCATGAAGCCTTGGTACAGACCACCCATCAGCAAGTGCTGCCTTTCTACGAAAACATCCTGAGCAACTCCGACTGCCTGATTTTGCTGGCTGATCAACACGGGCAGGTGCTCAATTCCTGGGGCAACAAGCGTTTTGTAGATCCGGCCCAGGGCCTGGGTTTCGTCGCAGGCGCCTGTTGGGTCGAACAGGGCACCGGCACCAATGCCATCGGCACCGCCCTGGCCTGCGAGCAGGCCGTGCATATCCAGCACGACGAACACTTTCTCAAGGCCAACCGTTTCATGACCGGCTCGGCGGCGCCGATTTTCGACGCCAATCGACGGGTGATCGCGGTGCTCGATGTCTCCAGCGACAGCTTCCTGCCGCCCTCCCACACCCTGGGCGTGGTGCGGATGATGAGTCAGTCGGTGGAAAACCGGCTGATCCTCGATCAATTCCAGGACGGCTGCTTCCAGCTGACGTTCAATACCGGCCTGAACAACCTCGACAGCCAGTGGGCCGGGCTGCTGATCTTCGACGAAAGCGGGCGCATCCTCTGCGCCAACCGTCGCGCCGACAGCCTGCTGGGCCTGAGTCTGTTGCGGGCCAATATCGAAAACCTGTTCAAGACGCCCATCGCGCAACTGCTCGACAAGACCGAAGGCCAGCCCTTCGCCCTGCAAGCCTCGGGGCATAACCGTTTCCACGGCGTACTGCGCCGCCCGCAACGCCAGCCGGGCCGCTCATCGCGGATCCTGCATTCGGTCAAGCCACTGACGCCGCCGCGCCCTGCCCCGAGCACCTCAGGCATTGCTCTGGACGCCATCGGGCCCGGCGATGCGCGCATAGAGAAGGCCGTGCGTCAGGCAGGCAAACTGATTGAAAAGAACATCCCGGTGCTGATCCATGGCGAAACCGGGGTGGGCAAGGAGGTGTTCGTCAAGGCGCTGCATCAGGGCGGGTCGCGGGCAGAACAACCATTCATTGCGGTGAACTGCGCGGCGATTCCGGCCGAACTGGTGGAGTCGGAACTGTTCGGCTACGAGCGTGGCGCTTTTACCGGGGCTAATCAGAAAGGCAGCATCGGCCTGATCCGCAAGGCCGATAAAGGCACGCTGTTCCTCGATGAAATCGGCGATATGCCCCTGCCCGTACAGGCCCGCCTGCTCCGGGTCTTACAGGAACGCTGCGTGCAGCCCTTGGGCAGCAGCGAGTTATTCCCGGTGGATATCCGTCTGGTTTCGGCCACCAACCGTCCCTTGCGCGAGCAGGTGCAGTCCGGCCACTTCCGTCAGGACCTGTACTACCGCATCAGCGGTCTGAACCTGGAACTGCCGCCCCTGCGCCAGCGCAGCGACAAGACCGCGTTGATTCAGCGCCTGTGGAATCAACATCGCGAAGACTGGCAAGTAGCGGGCTTCGAGCCCGAGGTGCTGGAACTGTTCGACCAGCACCCGTGGCCCGGCAACCTGCGGCAGATGAGCAGCGTGATCCAGGTCGCCCTGGCCTTGGCCGATGACGAGCCAATCAGCACCGAACATTTACCGGAAGACTTTTTTGCCGATCTGGATCTGAATCAGGAAGACAATCGCTCGCAGGTGCCGCAGCCGTTCATTAATCAGGCCAGCCTGGACAACCCCGAAGATCTGAACCGCCTGTTGCAGGCGGCGGGGGGCAATATTTCACAGCTGGCAAAGCAGCTGGGAGTCAGCCGCAATACCTTGTACAAGCGCCTGCGCGAACAAAGCACCTGAAAAATTCTGCGAGGATTGCCCCGCAAATGTGGGACCGGCTTTAGCCGGGAAGAGGTCGGTACACCCAATACATATTCGGCGTCCTGGATATCGTCTTCCCGGCTAAAGCCGGTCCCACACAGTCTGCACAGGCTTGATGCATGTCAGGCGGATATCAATCCGCCAAGCGCCACGTAGTCCCGCCCTTGCCGTCTTCCAGCACCACGCCCATGGCGGTGAGCTGGTCGCGGATGCGGTCGGATTCGGCCCAGTTCTTGTCGGTACGGGCTTGCAGACGCGCCTGAATCAGCGCCTCGACTTCAGCCGCATCGACCTTGCCCTCAGCACCGGCACGCAGGAAGTCATCGGCTTCGAGCTGCAAGACACCCAGCACACTGGCCAACTGCTTCAGACGTGCCGCCAGACCTGCCGCAGCGGCCAGATCGGTATCACGCAGGCGGTTGATTTCCCGGACCATCTCGAACAGCACCGCGCAGGCTTCCGGCGTGCCGAAATCGTCGTCCATGGCCGCAGTGAAACGCTCGACCAACGCCTCGCCACCGGCAGGCTCAGCCACCGGCAAACCCTTGAGGGCGTGATAGAAGCGCTCCAGCGCACCCTTGGACTCTTTCAGGCTGTCTTCGGAGTAGTTGATCGCGCTGCGGTAGTGGCTCGACACCAGCAGGTAACGCACCACTTCCGGATGGTATTTCTCCAGCACGTCGCGAATGGTGAAGAAGTTGTTCAAGGACTTGGACATCTTCTCGCCATTGATGCGAATCATGCCGCAGTGCATCCAGGCATTGGCGTAGGTCTTGCCGGTGGCCGCTTCGCTCTGGGCGATTTCGTTTTCATGGTGCGGAAACTCCAGGTCGCTGCCGCCGCCATGAATATCGAAAGTCTCACCCAGGCAGCAGGTGGACATTACCGAGCATTCAATGTGCCAGCCCGGACGCCCCGGGCCCCAGGGTGATTCCCAGCTCGGCTCGCCCGGCTTGACGCCTTTCCACAGGACGAAGTCCAGCGGATCGTCCTTGGATTCGTCGACCTCGATCCGCGCACCGATGCGCAGGTCTTCGATCTTCTTGCGCGACAGCTTGCCGTAGCCGAGGAACTTGCCGACGCGGTAATACACGTCGCCATTGCCCGGCGCGTAGGCATAGCCCTTGTCGATCAGGGTCTGGATCATCGCGTGCATGCCGGCGATATGCCCGGTGGCACGGGGTTCCATGTCCGGCTTGAGGATATTCAGCCGGGCTTCGTCTTCGTGCATGGCGTCAATCATGCGCGCGGTCAGGGCTTCGAACGACTCGCCGTTTTCACGGGCGCGATTGATGATCTTGTCGTCGATGTCGGTGATGTTGCGCACGTACGTCAGGTCATAACCGCTGAAACGCAGCCAGCGGGTCACCAGGTCAAAAGCCACCATGCTGCGGCCATGGCCCAGGTGGCAGTAGTCGTACACAGTCATCCCGCAGACATACATGCGCACCTTGTTGCCATCCAGCGGCTTGAAGACTTCTTTGCTCTTGGTGAGCGTGTTGTAGATAGAAAGCAATGACTTAACCTCAGGTCCAGGAATCGCGCAGGGTCACTGTGCGGTTGAAGACCGGTTGACCAGGTTTGGAGTCCTTGATGTCCGCGCAGAAATAACCTTCGCGTTCGAACTGGAAACGGTCTTCCGGCTGTGCTTGCCCCAATGATGGTTCAGCACGACAACCCGTCAGTACTTGCAGGGAGTCCGGATTGATGTTGTCCAGGAAGCTGGCGCCTTCTTCGGCTTTCTCAGGATTTGGCGAGCGGAACAGGCGATCGTACAGACGCACTTCGCATTCGATACTTTCAGCCGCCGGGACCCAGTGAATCACGCCCTTGACCTTACGGCCCTCGGGGTTCTTGCCCAGGGTGTCCGGATCGTAGGAGCAGCGCAGCTCGACGATATTGCCATCGGCGTCCTTGATCGCTTCGTCGGCACGAATCACATAGCTGCCGCGCAGGCGCACTTCGCCGTTAGGCTCCAGGCGCTTATAGCCCTTTGGCGGCTCTTCCATGTAGTCGTCGCGATCGATATAGATCTCGCGAGAGAACGGCAGCTTGCGCACACCCAGGTCTTCTTTCGGGTGACGCGGCAGTTCCAGGTGATCGACCTGGCCTTCCGGATAGTTGGTGATCACAACCTTCAGCGGGCGCAGCACACACATGGCGCGGGGGGCGCTGTGGTCCAGATCGTCACGGATGCTGAATTCAAGCATGCCGAAGTCCACGACACCGTCGGAACGGTTGGTGCCGATCATTTCGCAGAAATTGCGGATCGATTTCGGCGTGTAGCCACGGCGGCGGAAGCCCGACAGCGTGGACATGCGCGGATCGTCCCAGCCATTGACGTGCTTCTCATCGACCAATTGCTTGAGCTTGCGCTTGCTGGTGATGGTGTAGTTCAGGTTCAGGCGCGAGAACTCGTACTGGCGCGGCTTGCACGGCACCGGCAGGTTATCGAGGAACCAGTCGTACAGCGGCCGATGGCTCTCAAACTCCAGGGTGCAGATCGAGTGGGTGATGCCTTCGATGGCATCCGACTGACCGTGGGTGAAGTCGTAGATCGGGTAGATGCACCACTTGTCACCGGTCTGGTGGTGATGAGCGTGGCGGATGCGATACAGGATCGGATCGCGCAGGTTCATGTTCGGCGAGGCCATATCGATCTTGGCGCGCAGCACGCGCTTGCCGTCTTCGAACTCACCGGCCTTCATGCGGGCGAACAGGTCGAGGTTTTCCTCGACGCCGCGCTCGCGGAACGGGCTGTTCTTGCCCGGCTCGGTCAGGGTGCCACGGTATTCGCGGGCCTGCTCGGGGGTCAGGTCGTCGACGTAAGCCTTGCCTGCCTTGATCAGCTCGACAGCCCAGTCGTGCAGTTGATCGAAATACTGCGAGGCATAGCGCACGGCGCCGTCCCACTCGAAGCCCAGCCACTTGACGTCGCTTTCAATGGCGTCGATGTATTCCTGGTCTTCCTTGGCCGGGTTGGTGTCGTCGAAACGCAGGTGCGTGACGCCGCCGAACTCCTGGGCCAAGCCGAAGTTGACGCAGATCGACTTGGCGTGGCCGATGTGCAGGTAACCATTGGGCTCAGGCGGGAAGCGGGTGACGATCTTGACGTGCTTGCCGGAGTCCAGGTCGGCCTGAATGATCGGGCGCAGGAAGTTGGTTGGAATAGCAGGGCCTGCCTTTGAATTCGCAGCGGGGTCTTGAGTGGGCTTGCTCATGGGATCCTTGGACATACTAGTGCGGCCAGCGGCGGCCGACCAAACAAAACGTCTATCATAGCCCAAGCTGTCAAGGCCCTGACAGGGCGCTGTGAGAAAACCCAAACTACCGCTCGACGAATAACGCCTTTAAACTGCGCGCCTGGGTTAAATCGGCAGCACTGGCGATGCACGCCAAACCTTCATTCACGCATCCCCACAAGAGCGATTCGAACATGTCCAAAGTAAAACTGACGACCAACCACGGCGATATCGTCCTGGAACTCAACGCTGAAAAGGCGCCGATCACCGTCGCCAACTTCATCGAGTACGTGAACGCCGGTCACTACGAAAACACCATTTTCCACCGCGTCATCGGCAACTTCATGATCCAGGGCGGCGGTTTCGAGCCTGGCATGAAAGAAAAGAAAGACAAGCGCCCAAGCATCCAGAACGAAGCCGACAACGGTCTGCCGAACAAAAAGTACTCGGTCGCCATGGCCCGTACCATGGAGCCGCATTCGGCCTCCGCGCAGTTCTTCATCAACGTTGCCGACAACGCCTTCCTCAACCACTCCGGCAAGAACGTGCAGGGCTGGGGCTACGCAGTATTCGCTGAAGTGATCGAAGGCAGCGACGTTGTCGACAAGATCAAAGGCGTGGCCACTACATCCAAGTCCGGCCACCAGGACGTACCTGCTGACGACGTGATCATCGAGAAAGCCGAGATCATTGAGTGATTTTACTGATCTCCGACCTGCATCTTGAGGAGCAACGCCCGGACATTACTCAGGCGTTTCTGGATCTGCTGACCGGGCGTGCCCGCACTGCCAAGGCCCTGTATATCCTCGGAGATTTCTTCGAAGCCTGGATCGGCGACGACGCCATGTCGCCCTTCCAGCGCTCGATCTGCCAGGCCCTGCGCGATCTCAGCGACAGCGGTACTGAAATTTTCCTGATGCACGGCAATCGCGACTTCATGCTCGGCCAGGCCTTTTGCAAGGCGGCTGGCTGCACGTTGTTGAACGACCCGAGCGTCATCCCGATGAATGGCGAGCCCGTGCTGCTGATGCACGGCGACAGCCTGTGTACCCGCGACGAAGCCTACATGCGTCTGCGCCGCTATCTGCGCCATCCGCTGACCCTGTGGATCCTGCGCCACCTGCCGCTGCGCACCCGGCACAAACTGGCGCGCAAGCTGCGCAGCGAAAGCCGCGCGCAAACCCGCATGAAGGCCAACGACATCGTCGACGTAACGCCCGAAGAAGTGCCGCGGATCATGAGCCAGTACGGCGTACGCACCCTGATCCACGGCCACACCCACCGCCCGGCCATTCATAAACTGCAGGTCAACGACCAGACCGCTCAGCGCATCGTGCTGGGCGACTGGGATCGTCAGGGCTGGGCATTGCAGGTGGATGAACAGGGGTTCAATCTGGCGGCGTTTGATTTTGTGCAGCACAGCAATCTCGGATTGGAATGAGATGTGGGAGCCAGCTTGCTGGAGATAGCGGCATGACAGGCGACATCTTTATCGACTGACCCGCCATAATCGCCAGCAAGCCGGCTCCCACCTAGCTAATTCAAAGCCATCAATGCCCACCACCCGCCGCAGGCCCCGCTTTCGCGGCAAACGGCGGCTTGGCCATCCAGACGATGGCGATCAAGGCCATGAACACCCAGCCCAGCATGTAGAAATAATCCACCGTGGACAGCATGTAAGCCTGGCTGCTGATGATCGATTCCAGACGCGCATAGGCCGACTGGCTGGCCCCGCCCATGGTCGTCAGGGCATCCCGGGTCGCCGGGTCGTAGGTGGTAATGCTTTCGCTCAGATAGGCGTGGTGCTGGATGGCCCGGCGACTCCAGATCCAGGTGGTCAGGGAAGCCGCAAAACTGCCACCCAGGTTACGCAGGAAAGTCGCCAGCCCGGAGCCGTCGGCGATCTGGCTGGGCGGCAGATCGGACAGCAGGATGGTCAGGGTCGGCATGAAGAACAGCGCCAGCCCCGCCCCCATAAATAGCTGCACCAGTGCCACATGCTCGAAATCCACATCGGTATTGAAACCCGCGCGCATGAAGCAACTCATGCCCAGACCGAGAAAGGCCAGCCCCGCCAACACCCTCAGGTCGAAGCGCGTGGCGTATTTGCCGACAAACGGCGACATCAACACCGGCAACACGCCAATCGGCGCCACCGCCAGCCCGGCATAGGTCGCCGTGTAGCCCATCTGGGTCTGCAACCACTGCGGCAGCAGCAGGTTGATGCCGAAGAACGCCGAATAACCGCCGACCAGGGTAATGGTGCCGAAACGGAAGTTACGGTAGGCAAACAGACGCAGATTGACGATGGGGTGTTTGTCGGTCATTTCCCAGATAACGAACACCGCCAGGAAGATCGCCGAGATCACCGAGCCGATAATGATGAAGTTGGACTCGAACCAGTCCAGGTCGTTGCCCTTGTCGAGCACGATCTGCAGGGCGCCGACCCCGAGGATCAGACTGATCAGGCCGATATAGTCCATCGGCTGGCGACTGGTGGTCACCGGCCGCGCGGCCATCTGCATGCGCACGACAAAAGCAGCGAACAGGCCGATCGGCACGTTGATAAAGAAAATCCACGGCCAGCTGTAACTGTCGGTGATCCAGCCGCCGAGAATCGGCCCGGCAATCGGCGCCACCACCGTGACCATCGCCAGCAGCGCCAGGGCCATCCCCCGCTTGGCCGGAGGGTAGACCGCAATCAACAGGGTCTGGGTCATGGGGTACAGCGGCCCGGCGACCACGCCTTGCAGCACGCGAAAGCCCACCAGCTCGGGCATCGAGGTGGAAATGCCGCAGAGGAAAGAAGCCATGACGAACAGAATGGTCGCCCAGAGGAATAGCTTGACCTCACCAAAGCGGCGACTGAGCCAGCCGGTCAAAGGCAAGGCAATCGCGTTGCTCACGGCAAACGAGGTGATCACCCAGGTACTCTGCTCCGAACTCACCCCAAGGTTGCCGGCGATGGTCGGCAGGGCAACGTTGGCGATAGTGGTGTCGAGTACCTGCATGAAGGTCGCCAGCGACAGGCCGATGGTGGTCAGCAGCAGACTGGGAGGCGTAAAAGAGGCAGGGGCGTTAGCGCTCATCGCGAATCCTTTGACACTTGAACGGCGCCCCGACCAGTCGGCCGGGGCTCACGGATTGGCGGCTCAGCGCTGCACGGTCTTGCTGTTGTCGGCGCTGTTTTCATGGATCAGGCGGGTAATGTCGGCTTCGGCCTGTTGCAGTTGCTGATCGTAGATGTCGGTGCTGAACGAGGCCTTTTGCGGCGGTTTCTGCGCCTGGATCGGCCCGCTTTGGTCGTGCAGATTGACGTCTACCACTGTCGACAGACCGATACGCAACGGGTAGCGCGCCAGTTGATCGGGATTCAGGTGAATCCGCACCGGCACGCGCTGGACGATCTTGATCCAGTTACCGGTGGCGTTCTGCGCCGGCAGTAAGGCGAACGCACTGCCGGTGCCAGCGCCGATGCTGTCGATGGAGCCGCTGAACTTCACGTCACTGCCATACACATCGGACTCGATATCCACTGGCTGGCCAATGCGCATTTTCTGCAGTTGGGTTTCCTTGAAGTTGGCGTCGATCCACAGCTGATCCAGAGGGATCACCGACATCAGCGTGGTACCCGGCTGAACCCGCTGACCCAGTTGCACAGTGCGCTTGGCGACATAACCGGTCACCGGGGCAATCAGCGTGCTGCGGGCATTGTTCAGGTAAGCCTGACGTACTTGCGCAGCGGCGGCCTTCACATCCGGATGGGACGAAACGATGGTGTCATCGACCAACGCCTGGCTACCGACCAGTTGCTGCTGGATATTATTCAGGGCGTTCTGCGCGCTGGTCAGGTCATCCTTGGCGTGGGACAGCTCTTCCTGGGAAATCGCTCCGCCCGCCGCCAGATTGCGCCGACGGTTGTAGTTGTCCTGATTCTTCTGCACTTCGGCACGCTGGGCGGCCAACTGCGCCTTCAGGCCGTCGACATTGCTGTACAGGCCGCGCACCTGGCGTACGGTCTTGGCCAGATTGGCCTCGGCGCTTTGCAGGCTGACCTTGGCATCGCTGGGGTCGAACTGGATGAGCATCTGGCCTTCACGCACCAGATCGCCGTCATCGGCACCGATACTGACCACGGTGCCGGTGACCAGCGGGGTAACGGCGACCACGTTGCCGTTCACATAAGCGTCATCAGTGCTTTCATTCCAGCGACCGTACAGGTCGTACCAGAACCACACGCCTACGCCACCCAGGATCACGACGACCAGCAGGATCAGCAGCATGAGCTTGCGTTTACCCGAGCTCTTGGCCTTTTCCTGAGGCGACTTTTCTTTCGAAGCATTTTCATCTTTCGATGCAGGCGCGTTGTTTTCGCTAGTGGCAGTAGCCATGGCAGTTACCTTAATGAGTCAGCGAAGCAGTTGAAGGGACGTTCGGGGCCTGGTCTTGCGCAGGGCCGTTGCCCTCGAAGCCGCCACCGAGTGCCTGCATCAACAGGATCGACAGATTGATACGCTCGGCGTTGAGATCCGCCAGTTGGCGCTGCGATTGCAGCAAAGTCTGTTCGATGGTCAGCACATCCAGGTAGTTGCCGATGCCAGAGCCGTAGCGCTGGCTCACGGTGTCGTAGGATTGCTTGATCACATCGGTGGCGTGCTGGGTCGCCTTGATCTGCCCTTCCAGGGCGCGCAATTGGTTGATGTCGTCACTGACATCACCCAAGGCCTGAATCAGGCTCTTGTTGTACTGCGCCACCGCCAGGTCGTAGTCGGCATCCCGAGCGTCGAGGTCGGCACGCAGGCGGCCGCCGTCGAACAGCGGCAGGGAAATGGTCGGCGCCACATTGAAGAAGCGGCTGGCCGAACCGAACAGCGCATCACCGAGCAACGACTCGGTGCCCGCAGCGGCGCTGAGGTTCAGGTTCGGATAGAACCGGGTCTTGCTCGCGGCAATGCTCTTGCTCGCTGCTTCCACACGCCAGCGCGCGGCAACCAGGTCCGGACGGCGCCCCAACAGCTCAGCGGGCAAGGTCGATGGCAGCGCAACCACGGCCGGTTGCAGGACATTCGGGCGGACCATCTGGTTGCTGCGGTCCGGGCCTTTGCCGAGCAGCACCGACAGCGCAATCTGGGCGCTGCGCAGGCCTTTCTCCGCGTCGATGAACTGTTCTTCCGAGGTCGCGGCCAGGCTTTCGGTCTGCTGATATTGATACTGGCTGTCGATCCCGGATTTCAGGCGCTGGTTACCGAGCTTGAGCATCTGCTGCGTACGGCTGCGATCCTCTTCGGCCAGATCCCGTACCGCATAGGCGTGAGCCAGGTTGCTGTAGGCGCGGGCAACGTCGGCAGCCAGCGTCAGCTGTGCCGCACGCTGATCGACCTCGGCGGCCCGGGCCTGACCCAATGCCGCTTCCCAGGCGTCGCGCTGACCACCCCAGAGATCGAAGTTGTAATTGAAGCTCGCCGACAGGCTGCGCACGGTGCTGAGGGTACCGCCCTGCCCGCTCGGGTCCTGATCTTTGGCCAGGCGCGAACGGCTGACGCTGCCGCTGGCATCCACGGTCGGCATACGATCGGCATCGGCGGCATAGGCTGCGGCCGTGGCCTGATGCGTACGAGCGCTGGCGACCTGCATGTCCGGGCTGTCGCGCAGGGCTTCGCCGATCAGGCCGTCGAGCTGGCTGTCGCCCAGACTTTTCCACCAGTCACTGGCAGGCCAGGCCGCAGGCGTAAGGGTGACGCCGGTCAGGGTCTGATTGGCCTGGAGTTGTTTGGCATCGACGCCCTTGCCACTGGTCAACAGCCCTTCGTAATTGGCACAACCGGCCAGGCTCAAGGCCAACGCGAGCAGACTGAAACTGGCACGCAAATTCCTGCCGTTCATTGGTCACCTTTTTTGGCTGCAAAGGACTCAAGACGAGCAATGGTGATTGGGTCTTCAACCGAACGCAGCACCTTGGTCAGGATCTGATCCAGTGCCTGCACTTCGGCGGCGTCAAGCACGCCGAGCAGGTCATTCATGGCGTCAGCACCGATTTTTGGCAGCAGGTCGGTCAGTTTGCGTCCGCCCTCGGTCAGCACCAGACGAACCTGGCGGCGATCTTCGACGGAGCGGTTACGAGCCAGCAGATCTTTCTGCTCAAGACGGTCGAGCATGCGGGTCATCGATCCGCTGTCCAGAGAGAGGCTGCGGCACAGCTCGGCCGGCGTATCGGCACCGAACTGGGAAATGATGATCAGCACCTTGAACTGCGAGGACGTGACGCCGTGGGGCTCCAGATACTTATCGAGCAGGCGGTCTTTCTGCACGTTGGTACGACCGATCAGCATGCCCATGAGGTTGGAGCGGAAATTATCAGGGGAAAAATGCACGTGAACCACCCATAAAGCTGCCTAGGCAGGGAATTAATGGTGATATTACTGCCTAGGCAGCTAATGTCAACGAAACAATTAGTAACCTTATTGCTGCTCCGACAGACGAGAGGGGGGATTGGCTCAGTTTTTTTGCACAAAATTTCTGCAAAAAAAAAGGCCAGCTCACTGGAGCCGGCCTTTGGGCATACGCGTATTGGGTGGGACCGGCTTTGGCCGGGAAGACGGGATGAAAGGCGCAAGAGATTGATCGACTTCACCCAGCCTTCCCGGCTAAAGCCGGTCCCACACTATGTCTGTGGCTGTTGCTCAAGCGCCCCAGGCAGGCACTCCACTGTGAAACCGAAACTCTTCGTCAGGGCTTTCGATCAGCTCACGCTCGGCCAGGCGAATTTCTTCGATCTTGGCGTCGACATCAGCCTTTTCACCGTAGGCATAGGCCAGCTTCAGGTAATCCTGAAAATGACGGGCCTCGGACTTGAGCAGACCGGCGTAGAACTTGCCCAGTTCTTCGTCCAGATGCGGTACCAGGGCGGCAAACCGCTCGCAGGAACGCGCCTCGACAATAGCGCCGACAATCAGCGCATCGGTCAGGCGGAAGGGGTTGTGATTGCGCACCAGCTTGCGCAAGGCCCCGGCGTAACGCGCCGAGCTGACATTGGCCATGGGAATTTCGCGCTTGCGAATGATGCTCAGCACTTGCTCGAAATGGCGCAGCTCTTCCCGGGCCAGACGCGACATCTTGCTCAGCAGGTCGAACTTGTCGTTGTACTGGAACATGAACTGAAACGCCGCCCCGGCCGCCTTCTTCTCGTTGTTGGCATGGTCGATCAACAGGATGTCAAGGTTTTGCAGTGCCGCCTGCACCCAGCTGTCGGGGGTACGGCAGAGCAGGAAGGCTTCGATTTCAGGGATCGGGAACATGGCTTCACAAGTAAGAGGATGGGCAAGGCGCAGCATTATACGAGGGCGGCGCCACAGGGCCAGTGTCTTTGCGCTTGTGGGCGCTGATCTGGATCAACGTCACAGATGGGCGGAGCCATCTATAGTGAAAGCACGCATCGCGATGTCAGACAGGAGAGCCCGTCATGCAATCCATCCACAGTCTGCTTGTAGTCCTTGAACCGACACTGGAGAAGGACGCCGACGAAAGCTTGGCACTGGATCGTGCCTGTCTCATTGCAGGGGTAACCAACGCCCATCTGCATCTGTTGATCTGCGATAAAAAGTACGATCACAGCGCCGCCCTGAAACGACTGCTGGCCGACCTGCAGGCCGATGACTTCAGCGTCTCGATTGAGCAGAACTGGCATCACTCGGTGCACGAGACCATTATTCGCTCGCAACAGGCCGAAGGCTGCGGCCTGGTGATCAAACAGCACTTCCCGGACAACCCGCTGAAAAAAGCCCTGCTGACACCCGAAGACTGGAAACTGCTGCGCCAGTGCCCCGCTCCGGTACTGATGGTCAAGAGTGACAGGCCCTGGCACGGAGGCGTAATCCTGGCTGCCGTCGACGTCGGCAACCGCGACGAACAGCACAAGCAACTGCACTTCGACATCGTTGATCACGGCTTTGATATCGCCAGCCTGGCCAAGGGCTCTCTGCATGTGATAGCCGCCCATCCGTCACCCATGCTGTCGGCCGCAGACCCGCTCTACCCGCCCACGCAAGATCTTGCCGCGACCTATCGCGAACAGTGCCAGGCGTTTCAGCAAGAGTTCGATATCGACGACCAACACCTGCATATCGCCGAGGGTGCCGCCGACGTGCTGATTCCCTACACCGCCCATAAGCTCGATGCCGTGGTCACCGTCATCGGCACCGTGGCCCGCAGCGGCATCGCGGGCGCACTGATCGGCAATACCGCCGAAGTGGTGCTCGATTCGCTGGAAGGGGATGTGCTGGTGCTCAAGACCGATGAGTTTATCGGGCATCTGGAGGCAGAGTTGGCGGCATCCTGAATGGCGAGACGGGTGAAAGCCGGTCCCACCAGGCGGATACAGCCCCCCCCCTATATGGCATCACGCAAAAACGCCGGGGCGATATAACGCTGATAATGGGCCTCCGACAGCAGGAAAAACTCGCGATCAATGGCATCGCGCAATTGCGGCAGCTCCCAGTCGCGAAATTCCGGCATCAGCACCAGACCATAGGCTTCCAACTGGCTGATCATCCGAGCACCGCGGGCGATCAACTGGTAGGCCCAGCAATATTCGGACTGATGGGGCACGAAGCGAATCTGCCGCTGTTCCAGCTGCTGGCGCAGTTTTTGTGCATCGAACACTTCAACCTTGGCGGTCATGACCTGCACCAGCAACTGCTCCAGACGCAGCCACACCGCCCTTTTTTCGTCCTCGTTATAGCCGTTCCAGTGGATCACTTCGTGATGGAAACGCTTGCAGCCACGACACACCAGATCCCCGTAAACAGTGGAGCAAAGGCCGACGCAGGGGGTTTTGATGGTTTGATTGGGCATGCTGGACCAGGGTGGGGCAGGAGAAACAGATCCCCATCTTAGCCCTTTGTCTAAAGACGATCACCCCCGAAGATTCTTTAGCCAACTTACCTTTGGCAAAGATATGCCGTAGAATCACCGGGCCTTTTAAGGCGCAAATGTCCGTTGGAAGCTGTTTTCAAAGCGTCACGAGCACAGTCAAGTTAACCCGGCAGTTCCGGTTTGACGCAGGTTCGCCTGCGTCCCCTCCCCAAAACCGTGATGCAGGCGTAAAACTTTGAAAACAGCTTCTGTTGGAGATTGCCGCACCCTGGTAACCAGGCTCAAAAAGCCTTTAATACAGAGGGTATGGGCAATTTCTGGATGAGCGTCCCGGACACCCATTTGGGACCACTGATGAGGGTAATAACTGTGCTTGAAGCCTACCGTAAACACATCGAAGAGCGTGCCGCCCAGGGTATCGTGCCCCAGCCGCTTAACGCCGAACAAACAGCTGGCCTTATTGAGCTGCTGAAAAATCCTCCGGCTGGTGAAGAAGCTTTCCTTGTCGACCTGATCACCAACCGCGTACCGCCTGGAGTGGACGAAGCAGCCTATGTAAAGGCCGGCTTCCTCTCCGCACTCGCCAAAGGCGAAGCAACCTCTCCGTTGATCGATAAAAAGCGCGCCACTGAACTGTTGGGCACCATGCAAGGTGGCTACAACATCGTGACGCTGGTCGGTCTGCTGGACGACGCCGACCTGGCGCCAGTAGCCGCCGAACAACTCAAGCACACGCTGCTGATGTTCGATGCGTTCCACGACGTGGCTGAAAAAGCCAAGAACGGCAACGCTCACGCCCAAGGCGTCCTGCAATCCTGGGCCGACGGCGAGTGGTTCCAGAAGCGCCCTACCCTGGCCGACAAGATCAGCCTGCGCGTCTTCAAGGTCACCGGCGAAACCAACACCGACGACCTGTCCCCGGCACCGGATGCCTGGTCCCGTCCTGACATCCCGCTGCACGCCCTGGCCATGTTGAAAATGGCCCGTGACGGCATCGTTCCGGACGTCCAGGGCTCCATCGGCCCGATGAAACAAATCGAGCAGATGCGCAACGACGGCTTCCCGATCGCCTACGTCGGTGACGTAGTCGGTACCGGTTCGTCGCGTAAATCGGCAACCAACTCGGTGCTGTGGTTCTTCGGCGACGACGTTCCTTACGTACCGAACAAGCGCGCCGGTGGCTTCTGCTTCGGCAGCAAGATCGCTCCAATCTTCTACAACACCATGGAAGATGCTGGCGCTCTGCCAATCGAATTCGACGTTACCAAGCTGAACATGGGCGACGTGATCGACGTTTACCCGTACGAAGGCAAAGTCACCAAGCACGACAGCGACGAAGTCTTGGCTACCTTCGAAATGAAGACCCCGGTCCTGCTCGACGAAGTTCGCGCCGGTGGCCGTATTCCGCTGATCATCGGCCGCGGCCTGACCAGCAAGGCTCGCGCCGAGCTGGGTCTGCCACCTTCGACCCTGTTCAAGCTGCCTGACGTACCGGCTGCCAGCACCAAGGGTTTCACCCTGGCGCAGAAAATGGTCGGCAAGGCATGCGGCGTAGAAGGCATCCGTCCGGGTACCTACTGCGAACCGAAGATGACCACTGTCGGCTCCCAGGACACCACAGGTCCAATGACCCGTGATGAACTGAAAGACCTGGCGTGCCTGGGCTTCTCCACCGATCTGGTCATGCAGTCCTTCTGCCATACCGCGGCTTATCCAAAGCCGATCGACGTCAAGACCCACCACACCCTGCCTGACTTCATCATGACCCGCGGCGGCGTTTCCCTGCGTCCGGGCGACGGCATCATCCACAGCTGGCTGAACCGTATGCTGCTGCCGGACACCGTCGGTACCGGTGGTGATTCCCACACCCGTTTCCCGATCGGTATCTCCTTCCCGGCCGGTTCCGGTCTGGTTGCCTTCGCTGCGGCCACCGGCGTCATGCCGCTGGACATGCCGGAGTCGATCCTGGTTCGCTTCAAAGGCAAGCTGCAACCGGGCATCACCCTGCGTGACCTGGTTCATGCCATTCCTTACTACGCGATCCAGAAAGGCCTGTTGACCGTAGAGAAGAAAGGCAAGAAGAACGCATTCTCCGGTCGCATCCTGGAGATCGAAGGCCTGGAAAACCTCAGCATCGAACAGGCTTTCGAGCTGTCCGACGCCTCGGCCGAACGTTCGGCTGCCGGTTGCACCATCAAGCTGGCCAAAGAGCCGATCATCGAATACCTGAACTCCAACATCACCCTGCTGCGCTGGATGATCGAACAGGGTTACGGTGATCCACGCACTCTGGAGCGCCGCGCTCAGGCGATGGAAGCCTGGGTTGCCAACCCTGAGCTGCTGGAAGCCGACAAGGACGCCGAATACGCTGAAATCATCGAAATCGACCTGGCCGACGTCAAAGAGCCTGTGCTCTGCGCGCCGAACGACCCGGACGATGCCCGCCTGCTGTCTTCGGTACAAGGCGAGAAGATCGACGAAGTGTTCATCGGTTCCTGCATGACCAACATCGGCCACTTCCGCGCTGCGGGCAAGTTGCTGGATCAGGTCAAAGGCCAGCTGCCAACTCGTCTGTGGCTGTCGCCGCCGACCAAGATGGACGCTCATCAACTGACCGAAGAAGGCTACTACGGCATCTACGGCAAGGCTGGCGCGCGCATGGAAATGCCGGGCTGCTCGCTGTGCATGGGTAACCAGGCTCGCGTTGAACCTAACGCTACCGTGGTCTCGACCTCGACTCGTAACTTCCCCAACCGTCTGGGCGATGGCGCGAACGTCTACCTGGCCTCGGCCGAGCTGGCGTCCGTTGCTTCGATCCTCGGTCGCCTGCCGACCGTCGAGGAGTACATGGGCTACGCGAACCAGATCGACACCATGGCAGCGGACGTGTACCGCTACCTGAGCTTCGATCAGATCGCCGAGTTCCGTGAAGCTGCTGCGAACGCCAATATCCCGGTCGTTCAAGCTTAATCACGAAATCCAGCGTTAAAAAAACCCCGTCCTGGTGACGGGGTTTTTTATTGCCTGTCTTCCTTTGAGTGGAAGGAAAGGGGTGGGAGCGAATTCATTCGCGAAGAGGCCGGTACATTCGACGCACTTATATCGTCTGAAATACCGCTTTCGCGAATAAATTCGCTCCCACAAATTGCTCCCATAGATCGCGCGGTGCAACAGCCCACTGAAGCGAGGCAAAAAAAAGCCCCGCATCTCTCGATGCAGGGCTTTCGTTTACCGCTTTAAGCTACATCCTCAAACCACCGCAACCTGCCCGCTCATGGCAAGATCGAGCAGTTCGCGGTTGGCTACGGCGTACATGGCGTAGTCGGTGCCGCTGGCGGCACGCAGTTCGACCAGCATGGCGCGCCAGCGATCAACCATTGCCTTGTGCTGTTCCAGCCACAGGTTCAGGCGCTCTTCGACATCGGCAGGGCCGTCGGGCATTTGCAGGACCGAGACGGTGATCGCCCGTTGTTGCCAGTCGATATCGTCGCGGAATGCTTCCCGCGCCAGCGCCTGCCAGTTGTTTTCCACCGGCAGGTTGCTGATCTGTTGCAGGTACCAGGTTACGTCCAGGGCGCTGCCGACGGCGAAGTAGACCTTGGCCACTTCGGCCGCGTTCTGCCCGGTAACGTCCGACGCTTCGATGATCGGCAGCAGGGTGTAGAGGTGGGTCGTGCCCGCCACCATCCGCGCCAGCAACTCAGGCACGCCAGCATCGACGTATTCCTGATAGCGGGTCTGCCAGACCTGACGGGTTTCCCCTTCAAGCAGTTCATCGAGTTTCAGACCCAGGGCCGCGATATGCGGACCGAAGTGAGCCACATCACGACCGGCATCCAGTTCGTTGCGACGGCTGCGCAGGAACCAGCGCGTAGCACGACGACCCAGGCGCATCAGCTCGTCCATCAACGCCAGCTGGATTTCAGCCGGGACGTTGTAGTCCAGCGCCTCGATCTGACGGAACCAGTGCGGCAGGTGGAAGATATCGCGCACGATCACATAGGCACCGGCGACATTCGCCGCGCTCATGCCGGTCGACTCTTTGAGTCGCTGCACAAAGGTGATGCCCATGTGGTTGACCAGGTCGTTGGCGATCTGGGTGCTGACGATTTCGCGCTTCAGACGGTGCTGACGCATGGCACTGCCGTATTTCGCGCCGAGGGATGGCGGGAAGGCGGTTTCCATGTCGCGAGCCAGATAATCATCATCCGGCACGCGGGAGTCGAGCAGCGCTTGCTGGAGCTCGATCTTGCTGTAGGAGATCAGCACCGACAGCTCAGGACGGGTCAGCCCCTTGCCCGCCGCGACGCGCTCGTTGAGTTGCTCGTCGTTCGGCAGGAACTCGATGGCGCGATCCAGCTTGCCACGGGCTTCCAGGTCAGCAATCAGGCGTTTGTACTCGGCGATGCGCTCGTAGGCGCGACGGGCAGCCAGGGACAGGGCCTGGGTCTGCTTGTAGTTGTTGCCGAGGACCAGATTGCCCACTTCGTCGGTCATGCCTTCCATCAGCTGGTTACGCTGCTTCTCGGTCATGTCGCCGGCCTGCACCACTTCGTTGAGCAGGATCTTGATGTTCACTTCGTGGTCGGAGCAGTCCACACCACCGGCGTTGTCGATGAAGTCGGTATTGGTCGCGCCGCCCAGCAGGCCGAACTCGACGCGGCCGAGCTGGGTCATGCCCAGGTTACCGCCCTCGCCCACCACCTTGCAGCGCAG
This sequence comes from Pseudomonas sp. JL23, assembly GCF_056933585.1. NCBI lineage: Bacteria > Pseudomonadati > Pseudomonadota > Gammaproteobacteria > Pseudomonadales > Pseudomonadaceae > Pseudomonas > Pseudomonas sp. JL23. Next base: position 5,080,470 of record NZ_CM167795.1, read on the forward strand.
CTCGTTACCGTTGACCCGCAGCGCATCGTTGGCCTTGTCACCGACGTCTGCGTGGGTCTCGCTGCTGGCCTTGACGTAAGTACCGATACCGCCGTTCCACAACAGATCCACCGGTGCCTTGAGCAGCGCGTGCATCAGTTCGGTCGGGGTCAGCTTGTCGGCACTGATATCGAAGCGCTGCTTCATTTCCGGGGTGATGGCAATGCTCTTCGCGCTACGCGGGAAGATGCCGCCACCGGCCGACATGATGCTGGTGTCGTAGTCGGTCCAGGCCGAACGCGGCAGGTCATACAGACGCTGACGCTCGGCGAAGCTGCTGGCCGGCTCCGGATTCGGATCGATAAAGATATGCAGGTGGTTGAAAGCGGCGACCATCTGCAGTTTGTCCGACATCAACAGGCCGTTGCCGAATACGTCACCGGCCATGTCGCCAATGCCAATCACACTGATGCTGTCTTTCTGCACGTTGATATTGCGTTCACGGAAGTGACGCTGCACGCCGACCCAGGCGCCTTTGGCGGTAATGCCCATCTTCTTGTGGTCATAACCGGCCGAGCCGCCCGAGGCGAAGGCATCGCCGAGCCAGAAGCCGTAGTCGATGGCAATGCCGTTGGCGATGTCGGAGAAGGTTGCAGTGCCCTTGTCCGCTGCCACTACCAGGTACGGGTCATCGTCGTCATGACGCACGACGTTGGCCGGCGGCACCAGTTCGCCTTCCTTGAGGTTGTCGGTGATATCCAGCAGGCCGGAAATGAAGATGCGGTAGCAGGCGATCGCCTCTGCCTGAACCTCGTCGCGGCTGCCGGTAGTCGGCAAGCGACGGGGCAGGAAGCCGCCCTTGGCGCCCACCGGCACAATGACCGAGTTCTTTACTTGCTGGGCTTTAACCAGGCCCAGCACTTCGGTACGGAAGTCCTCTTCACGGTCGGACCAGCGCAGGCCGCCACGGGCGACGTTGCCGAAGCGCAAGTGCACGCCTTCAACACGGGGGCTGTAGACGAAGATCTCGAACTTCGGCACCGGTTTTGGCAGTTCAGGGATCAGGCGCGGATTGAACTTGAAGCTGAAATAGCTCTTGCTCTGGCCATTGGCGTCAGGCTGATAGAAGTTGGTCCGCACGGTGGCGCGGATCAGGTCCAGGTAGCGACGCAGAATGCGGTCTTCGTTGAGCACCTGAACGTCGTCCAGGGCACTGAGAATGGCCTGTTCCAGACGCTGTTGCTTGTCGTCCAGATCATCGGTGCCAAGCTTGCGCGCCAGATAGAAACGGGTCTTGAACAGACGCGTCAGCTCGCGGGCGATATCGGTGTGGTTGTTCAGGGTGCTGGCGATATAGCCCAGGTCGAAGCCCAGGCGAATCTGCTTCAGGTAGCGGGCATAGGCACGCAGCAGTGCCACGTCACGCCACGGCAGGCCGGCAGTGAGCACCAGACGGTTGAATGCATCGTTCTCGGCATCGCCGCGAACGATATGGACGAAGGCGTCCTGCAGGGTGTCGTTGAGCTGCTGGATATCCAGGTTCAGCCCTTCGCCATAGGTAAAGGCGAAGTCATGAATCCAGAATTCGCGGCCATTGCTGTGATGCAGGCGATACGGAAATTCTCCCAGCACGCGCAGCCCGAGGTTTTCCAGGATCGGCAGTACGTCGGACAGCGCCAGCGGGGTATCGGCATGGTACAGCTTGCAATGCAGCTGTGCCTTGTCGCCAGACAGTGGCTGGTAGAAGCTCATGACCAGCGGATTGGCATCGTTCAGACTGAGCAGATGTTGCAGGTCGACTACCGCCGAGTGGGCGGCGAAACGCTCGCGATAACCTGCCGGGAAGCCTTTCGGGAAGTCGGCCAGGACATTGGTGCCATGGGCTTCGCCGAAGCTCTCCACGACCAGGCTGGCGTAGTCGTCCTTCCACGAGCGGCAGGCCTGGATCACTTCGTTTTCCAGCTGCAGCGGGTCAATGTCCAGAGTCACCTTCGGGTCCACGCGCAGGATCAACTGCACACGGGCCAGTACCGACTCGGAGAAGAAGGTCCAGAACTCGCAGTCGCTGGCCTTGAGGCGCTCCATCAGCACCTGCTGGATCTTCTGTCGCACTTCGGTGGAGTAGATGTCGCGCGGCACATAGGCCAGGCAGTAGCAGAAACGTCCGTAGGGGTCTTTGCGCAGGAACACGCGAATCTTGTTGCGCTCCTGGATCTGCACGATGGACATCACGGTGTTGAACAGCTCGTCTACCGGGGTCTGGAACAGGTCGTCACGAGGCAGCACTTCGACCACCTGAGCCAGTTCCTTGCCCAGGTGCGCCTTGGCGTCGAAGCCGGAACGGCGCTCGACTTCGGCGACCTTGCGGCGAATGTACGGAATGACCCGCACGCTCTCGCCATACACCGAGGAGGTGTACAGGCCCATGAAACGGCATTCTTTGATCACCTTGCCGTCGGCATCGATCTGACGGATCGATACGTAGTCCGGGTAGGCCGGACGATGCACACGGCTCGGATGCGCGGCCTTGGCAAAGGACAGCAGCATCGGCTCGTTGAGGTAATTAACCGCATAGCCTTCGATATGCAGGTCGTCCTTGCTCAGGCCGACGCGCAGCAGTTTGGTCAGACCGAGGAACGAAGACGGGTCGTACTCGAGCTGGCCGCCATCGGCTTCGCTGCTGACGGTGAACTCTTCGTAGCCGAGGAAAGTGAAGTGGTTGTTGACCATCCATTGCAGGAAGGCCTTGATCTCCTCCTTCTCTTCGCCATCAACCTGATACGCACTGCTATCGATCCCGGCCAGCAGTTCATGCAGCTTGGCCTTCATCGGCTCAAAGTCTTCGACGGCCACCCGCACTTCGCTGAGCACCTGCTCCAACTCGCGAGCCAGCACGTTCAACTCGCTGGCATTGGCACAGCGGTCGATCTCCAGGTACATCAGCGACTCTTGCTTGACGTCGGCACCGGCACTGCTTTTTGGCAGCACTTCGAGCAACTCGCCCTGGCTGCCGCGACGCACGCTCAGCACAGTGGTTTGCAGGGTATGGATGCTGTAGCCGCGACGATTGAGCTCGGTACGCACCGAATCCACCAGGAACGGCAGGTCGTGATGCAGGACTTCAACGGCGGTATGGGTCGATTGCCAGCCGTGACGCTCGTAATCCGGGTTGTAGACACGCACCTGTGGCTGGGCGGGCTCGAAGCGCTCAAGCAGGCGCCAGGCCGAGAGTGTGCAGCCGACCAGGTCGGAGAGGCGACGCTGAGTCAGCTCATCGAGCGGCATGATGCCGAAAAATTGCTCAGCGAACAGCGCCACTTGTGGCAGTGCCTGTTCACTGATGTGCTGCGCCAGTGCTGCTTGCAGTTGATGCTGGAAGTCAGACTTGCTGGCTGCGGTGAAGAACGCCATCTGAGGTACTCCGCTTGTGCTTTTTTAGAGAGGAAGCTTGAAGGAAGTGTTGCCTGCGCATGCTGCGCCTGGGTGAACGGGCAGAAGCGCAGCATAGGCCAAAGAACTAACGCTTGCCGCGAACGACTCGTCACATTCAAATTGCGAGATTGGCAACGAAAAAGCGCACGCATTGACGCTACCGCTCATCTACCTTCCAGCTTAACGACTGCACCCACGCGGTTGCTTGCCATGCTGCGACATATTCAGTCATCAGCTTGCAAGTGGACCCGGTTGAAAAGTTGCAGGGTGTTGCGGGGTGAGCACCTGGATGGGTATGTTTTTTTCGCGGGTGCCGCCCAGCCGAGAATTTCCGGATGTATCCAGGCAGGCTGGTAAGCTCGCAGCGATTAGCCGACAAAAAATAATCAGGACAGGCAAAATTGCTTTTTGCCCGAACGTACGCTTGAAGGAACCACGACCATGCACATGACCACCGACAGCTTCATTTTCAATCCCTGCGACGAGGAAGAAGATGACATGGCACTGGTCTGTTGCCACGGCAGCGATGGTGACCTGTTCCTGCTGGCGCGGTTTCCGGACGAAGATGAAGTCGATATTACCTTTCGTGACGACACCATTCATGTCGCCGACAACCTGAAAGTCACGCTCAAACCCACACAACTACTGGTTGAAATCGATGCCGAGGACGCCGCGCCACTGGGCGGCGATACCCGCTACGAGATCACTCACAACACGCCCGCCGATGAACTGGCTGAGCTGGATGGGACGTTGCGCCTGATCCTGAAAGATGTGGGCAGTTATGTCAGCGAGATCGGCTGAGTCTTGATAGAGAAACCAGGCTATGTAGGAGCGAGGCTTGCCCGCGAAAGCAGTGTTTCAGATTCAAACAGTCATCTGAATGAACCAACCTCTTCGCGGGCAAGCCTCGCTCCAACGTGACCTGATTGTAGAATTCGGCAGTAAGCCTTAAACCGGCCGTGTAGGAGATTTCCTTAAGCCGTGTAGCCAAACCCTGAGTTTTCAACAAAAAACCCCGTACCCGTTAGTCGGCACCCCCCTGGATGGATTAAAGTATCGCCCCCAGCTCCGGAGTCCCCGGACACCGCGCAATACCTTGCCAGGAACCGTCACCGATGGAACATCGTGAAGCGCTCATTGCGCTGCGAACCTTTCTTTCAACGCAGATCCTCGGACAGGAAAAACTGGTCGAACGCCTCCTGATTGCCTTGCTCGCCGATGGCCATATGCTGGTCGAAGGCGCCCCCGGCCTGGCCAAGACCAAGGCCATCAAGGAATTGGCCGAAGGCATTGAAGCGCAGTTCCATCGCATTCAGTTCACCCCTGACCTGCTGCCTGCCGACATCACCGGCACCGAGATCTATCGTCCGGAAACCGGCAGCTTCGTCTTCCAACAGGGGCCGATCTTCCACAATCTGGTACTGGCCGACGAAATCAACCGGGCGCCAGCCAAGGTCCAGTCGGCCCTGCTCGAAGCCATGGCCGAGCGCCAGGTCAGCATCGGTCGCAGCACCTATGAGCTGTCGCCGCTGTTCCTGGTCATGGCCACACAGAACCCCATCGAGCAGGAAGGCACCTACCCGCTGCCCGAAGCCCAGCTCGACCGCTTCCTGATGCACGTCAAGATCGGTTTCCCCGATGCCTCGGTGGAGCGCAAGATTCTCGCCCAGGCCCGCGGCGAAGCCCTGCATGGCGAGACCAAGCCCGAGCGCCGGGTCAGCCAGCAGGCGATTTTCGCTGCACGCAAGGAAATCCTCGGCCTGTACATGGCCGACGCCGTAGAGGAATACCTGGTGCAATTGGTCATGGCTACCCGCACCCCGGCCAAGTTCGACCCGGAGCTGGCCGAATGGATCAGCTACGGCGCCAGCCCAAGGGGCTCGATTGCCCTGGACCGCTGTTCCCGCGCCCATGCCTGGCTGGCCGGACGTGATTTCGTCAGCCCCGAAGATATCCAGGCCGTGCTGTTCGATGTCCTGCGCCACCGCGTGATCCTGTCGTTCGAGGCCGAAGCGGCCGGTATCGATCAGGACCGGGTGATCCAGCGCATCCTCGATGTCGTGGCCGTCGCCTGACGCCATGCACACCTTCCTTCGCCAGCCGGGTATTCGCGTCAATCTCGCCGAACTGATCGAGATGCGTCACCGCGTGCGCGAGGTGCAGCTGTTTTCCACCCCCAGTCGGCGCAGCCCGCTGATCGGCCTGCACCACTCCAAGCTGCGCGGGCGTGGCGTGGACTTCGATCAGGTGCGGGTCTATCAGGCCGGCGACGACGTACGCAGCATCGACTGGCGGGTGACCGCACGTACGCAAGAGCCGCATACCAAGCTGTTTCATGAAGAACGCGAGCGGCCGATCTTTATCCTGGTCGAACAAAGCCGCCGCCTGTTCTTCGGCTCCGGGCAAATGTTCAAATCGGTGCTGGCCGCCCAGGCAGCGGCGCTGATCGGCTGGGCGGCCCTAGGCCATAACGACCGGGTCGGCGGCCTGGTGTTCGGCGACAACGAGCACTACGAAATCAAACCCCGGCGCAGCAAGCAGAGCCTGCTGCAATTGCTCAACCGTCTGGTACGGGTCAATCAGTCCCTGCATACCGAGATCGCCGCAGATCGCGACGCTTTCGGCATTGCCCTGCGCCGGGCTCGCGAGGTGCTGCGCCCGGGCAGTCTGGTGATCGTCCTGTGCGACGAGCGCGCGTTGTCCGATGCCGCCGAACAGCAACTGAGCCTGCTGTCGCGGCATTGCGATCTGTTGCTGCTGCCGCTGTCCGACCCGCTTGACCACGCCCTGCCCGCTGCCGGGTTGCTGCGTTTTGCCGAGCGCGGCGCCCAGCTGGAACTGGACACCCTCGATCCCGACCTGCGCCAGGCCTATCGCGCCCAGGGCGAATCACGGGTGGCTCGCTGGGACCTGCTGGCGCAGAAACTGCGGGTGCTGTTGATGCCACTGAGCACCCAGCGCGAAATGGTCGAGCAACTGCGTGAGTACCTGAACGCGCAGAAACCGGTAAAACAGAAATGAACCCGCTGGATCAGCTGCAGCCCCTGATCGCGCCACCGCCCATCGGCTTCTGGCCGCCGGCGCCCGGCTGGTGGCTGTTATTACTGCTGATCCCCCTGGCCGCCTGGGGCCTCTGGCGCCTGCGTCGTTTCCTGCCCGGCAAAGGCCAGGCCGCCCCCGCTGAACAGCCTCTGGACCCGGTGCGCCTGGCCGCCCTGGCCGAGCTTGAACGCTTGCCCAAACCCTATGACGGCGCCCCGGCCGGTGCCTGGCTGCAACAGATCAACGGCCTGCTCAAACGCCTGTGCCGCAACCACTATCCCTACAGCCAGAGCCACACCCTTAACGGGCGCAAATGGCTGGCCTTCCTCGACAACCGCTGCCCGGCCGCCGGGTTGACCCGCTGGATGGTGCTCGTCGAAGGCGCCTACAAGCCGGAATGCAAACTCGACGACAAGGCCATTATCGGCCTGACCCAGGCGGTCGACACCTGGATCCGCAAACATGTTTGAGTTCGCCTGGCCGTGGATCTTCGCCCTGCTGCCATTGCCCTGGGTGATGCGCCTGTTGCTGCCGGTGGCCGACAGCGGTGAGGCAGCACTCAAGGTCAGCTTTCTCAGCGACCTCGAAGGCCTGGTCGGCCGTCGCGCCCGGGCCAACCTGCCGGCGTGGCGGCAGCAGGCGCCGTTCCTGCTGCTGTGGTTGCTGCTGTTGATCGCCAGCGCCCGCCCGCAATGGCTCGGCGAGCCGTTGCCGATTGCCGCCAGTGGCCGCGATCTTTTGGTCGCGGTGGATGTGTCCGGCTCCATGGACTACCCCGACATGCAATGGAAGGACGACGACGTCAGCCGCCTGTCTCTGGTCCAGCACATGCTGGGAGATTTTCTCGAAGCCCGTCAGGGTGACCGCGTGGGCCTGATCCTGTTCGGCAGCCAGGCCTACGTTCAGGCGCCGCTGACCTTCGACCGCCGCACCGTCAGGGTCTGGCTGGACGAGGCGCGGATCGGCATCGCCGGGAAAAACACCGCCATCGGCGATGCCATCGGCCTGGCCCTGAAACGCCTGCGCCTGCGTCCGGCCCAGAGCCGGGTGCTGATACTGGTGACCGACGGCGCCAACAACGCCGGGCAGATTGATCCCCTGACCGCTGCGCGCCTGGCCGCCGATGAAGGCGTGAAAATCTACCCCATCGGCATGGGCGCCGATCCCGACAAGGAAGGCGGCCTGGGCGTACTGGGCATCAACCCGAGCCTGGATCTGGACGAACCGACCCTCAAGCAGATTGCCGACATCAGCGGCGGTCGCTACTTCCGTGCCCGTGACGGCCAGGAAATGGAAAAGATCCGCGCCACCCTCGATGCTCTGGAACCGGTCACCCAACAACCGACCCAGGCCCGCCCGGCGTTGCCACTGTACCAATGGCCACTGGGCGCAGCTCTATTGATGAGCCTGGTCCTGGTGATTCTCGAACGCTGGCCGAACAATGCCCTCCAGCGCCTGCTCAACCAGAAACGCTTTGTGCGTGATGGCCAGCGCTGGCGCGAACGGATCAAACGCTTGCGGAGGCGTCGATGAGCGCGCTCTGGCCGTATTGGTACCGTCCCTGGTGGCTGCTGCTGTTGCCACTGCTGTGCTGGTTGCTGTGGCAACTCTGGCATCGGCAGAAACGCGCCGGCCGCTGGCAGATGATTCTGCCCTCGGCCTTTCATAGCGTGTTGCTCAATGGTGGTCGTGGCCGGGACAGCAAACTGCCATGGATCGCCCTTGGTCTGGCCTGGCTCCTGGCCTTGCTGGCCCTGCTCGGCCCGGCCTGGCAGCGCGTGGAACAGACCAGTCAGAAACCCGCCGACCCGTTGGTGGTGCTGCTGGAACTGACCCCGGAAATGCTTGCCACCGACAGCCCGCCCACGCGCCTGGATCAGGCCCGGCACAAGTTGACCGACTTGCTGCAACTGCGCAGCGACTCCCAGACCGCCATCGTCGTCTATGCCGGCAGCGCCCACACGCTGGTGCCGCTGTCCGACGACCAGGCCACCAGCCGCAACCTGCTGGAAAGCCTCAAGCCGGCGCTGATGCCAACCCCCGGTCAGCGCGCCGACCTGGCCGTGCGCAAGGGCCTGGAACTGCTCAAGCAAGGCGACCTGGGCCAGGGCCGCCTGCTATTGATCGGCTCGTCCCTGAGCGAACAGGAACGCCGAGGCATCGAGCAAGCACTGGACAATCAACCCGTGCCCCTGCTGATTCTCGGCATTGGCACCAGTGAAGGCGCCCCGGTGCCCCAGGACAAAGGCGGCTTCCTCAAGGATGATCAGGGTGCCATTCTCGTGCCACGCCTGGACAGTGCCATGCTCAAGGACTTCGCCAGCCAAGTCGGCGGCAACTACCGCCAGGCCCGCCTGGACAACGACGACCTGCACAGCCTCGGCCTGCTCGACGCGCCCCATGAAATGCGCAGTAATGGCCAACTTGTGCAACTGGACAGCTGGGCCGACCAGGGCTACTGGCTCCTGCTGCCACTGTTATTACTGGCCGCCTGCGCCGGTCGCCGAGGCTGGCTGCTATGCCTGCCGCTGCTGTTTCTGTTCCCTCAGGACAGCCAGGCCTTCGAATTCCAGGACCTGTGGCAACGCCCCGACCAACAGGGCCAGCGCCTGCTGCAACGGCATCGCCCTGCACAAGCCGCGCGCCATTTCGAAAACCCGCAGTGGAAGGGCCTGGCCCTCTATGAAGCCGGGGACTACGCTGGCGCCGCTCAGCGCTTTGCCGAAGGCAATACTGCCGCCGACCACTACAATCGCGGTAACGCCCTGGCCCGTAGTGGCGAACTGGAGGCAGCGCTCGACGCCTACGAACGCGCTCTGGAGTTGCAACCCGAGCTGCAGCCGGCCTTGAAGAACAAGGCCCTGATCGAACAGGTGCTGCAGCAGGAAGCCGAACAGTCCAACGCCAACGAGCCGGAAGAGGAAGAAGAGCAACCCCCTGAAGCCGAGGACGACGAACAGGGCAGCGACAGCGCACCGTCCGAGGCCAGCAGCGCGACCCCGCAGGATCAATCAAGCCCCGAACCTGATCAGGACACCAGCACCGGCAGCCCGCCGGACAAAACCGCAGGCAACACCTCGGCCAATTCGCCACTGGACGACAGCGAAGAAACCACCCGGCCGCCCCTGCAGCCTGCAGACCCGCATATCGACGGCGAGCGGCGCCAGGCCCTGGAACAGTGGCTGCGGCAGATCCCGGACGACCCGGGCGAGCTGCTGCGCCGCAAGTTCTGGTACGAACAGCAACAGGAAAAGACCCGATGATGCGCCGCCTGTCCATTGCTTTACTCAGTCTGATGCTGAGCCTGCTCAGCCTGCCGGGCCAGGCCGCGGAGCTGATCGCCAGTGTCGATCGCGCGCGCCTGAGTTCCGGTGAAACCGTCGACCTGACCCTGGAAACCAGCGATGTCACCCAGTTCGGCAAGCCCGACCTGTCGCCCCTGGACCCGTCTTTCGACGTGCGCGGCACCCGTCAGCTCAACAGCCTAAATACCCTCGATGGCGGCCAGGCCACCACCCGCTGGATCATCACCCTGCTGCCCAAGCAGAACGGCAGCGTGACCATCCCGGCCCTGCAACTGGGCGAGCTGAAAAGCCAGCCCATCGAACTGCAGGTGGTCCCGGCCGAACCGCAAGAGCCGGGCAGCCAGCTGACGCCGGTATTCATCGAAGCCAGCCTCGACCAGGACCACGTCTATGTCCAGGCCCAGGCCGTGCTCACCGTGCGCATCTATCACTCGGTGTCGCTGTTCGACGACAGCAGCCTGAGCCCGTTGCAAATGACCGACGCGCGGATCGAAAAGCTGGGTAACTCGCGCACCTACGAGAAGCAGATCAATGGCATTCGCCATGGCGTCATCGAAATGCGCTTTGGCATCTACCCGCAGCAAAGCGGCCAGTTGACCATCCCTGCGCAGATATTCAGCGCCACCCAGGTGCAGGATTCCAGCAATGCAACTACAACGACCGGTTCGCCGCAACCGGGCAAACGAGTGCAGGTCAGCTCGCCGGAACAGACCCTGACGGTCAAGGCCAAGCCCAGCGATTACCCGGCCGACACCCCGTGGCTGCCGGCCCGCAGCATTGATTTGAGCGAAACCTGGAGCCCGGAACCAGGCCATAGCCAGGTCGGCGATGCCCTGACTCGTACCATCACGCTCAAGGCCGACGGCCTGTCCAGCGCCCAGTTGCCACCCTTGCCGGTCACCGAAATCGGCGGCCTGCGCCGTTATCCCGACCAGCCGCAACTGAGCAACCAGAACAGCGAACGCGGACTGGTCGGCAGCCGTGAAGAACGCGAGGCACTGGTGCCGGGTCGTCCCGGTGCCATTGATCTGCCTGCGGTCGATGTGGTCTGGTGGAACACCCTGGAAGACCATCTGGAGCACAGCAGCCTGCCTGCCCGCGCCTTGCAGGTCGGCATCAACCCGAGCCTGGTGGTGGATGCGCCGGTCAGCAACGACAATAGCGGCGTCACGGTGATCGGCCCGCCGGTCTGGCCATGGCAGCTCAGTACGCTGTTTTTCATGTGCAGCACCCTGCTCGGCTTCGGCCTGTGGTGGCGCGGGCGCTGGCAACCGGCCCTGCCGCGCTCGGCCCAGACCGGCCCAAGCCCGCGCACCGTGCTCGATGACCTCAAGCGCGCGAGCCTGGCCAATGACCCCCATGCCACCCGCCAGGCCCTCGACGCCTGGGCGCGGCAACAACCGGAAACCCTGGCCGACATGGCCGCCCGCTTCGTCCCGCTGTCCGATGCCCTCGATGGCCTGAACGGCGCGCTGTACAGCGAAACCGGGCAACTGTGGCTCGGCGAAGACCTGTGGCGGGCGGTCCGTACCCTGCCCGCTCTCGAACGGCCTGATGACTCGACCGGCGACAGCGGCCTGCCGCCGCTCTATCCGAAATAGCGGCCATTCATCAGGCACAATAAACGGCTTTCTCGTAGGAGCGGCTTTAGCCGCGAGAGCGCTCTCCCGGCTAAAGCCGGTCCTACAGTCCGTGTTTGCAGCGCGACAGTGCAATATCAGCAACAGCAGCGGCTCTTTTACTCATCAAACAGGCTGAACAGCACCAACAAGGAAACCCCATGCGTCTGTTTCACACCTCCGATTGGCACCTGGGCCAGAACCTTCATGGCCAGGAGCGCGACTTCGAGCACGGGGCGTTTCTCGACTGGCTGCTCACCAGCCTGAGCGAACGCAAGCCCGAGGTCCTGCTGATCGCAGGCGATATCTTCGACACGGTCAACCCGCCGGTCAAAGCCCAGGAGCGGCTCTACGATTTCATCGTCAACGCCCACGAGCGCCTGCCGCAGCTGACCATCGTCATGATCGCCGGCAACCATGATTCCGGTTCGCGTATTGAACTGCCTGCCCCCTTGATGCGTCGCCTGCGCACCCATGCCCTGGGTCGCGTGCTGTGGCTGGATGATGGCGTGCTCGATGCCGAACGCCTGTTGCTACCGCTGCCCGCCGCCGATGGCAGCATTGGTGGCTGGTGCCTGGCGCTGCCGTTCCTGCGCCCGGCCGAAGTCACCGGCGGCGTGCTGGGGGATAACTATCTGCGAGGCATCGGCCAGGTCCATGAAGCCCTGATCGCCGCAGCGCAAAGCAAGCGTCAGCCGGGCCAGGTGCTGATCGCCATCAGCCACGCCCATATGGCCGGCGGCTCGGTCTCGGAAGACTCCGAACGCAGCCTGATCATCGGCACCGCCGAAGCCCTGCCCGCCAGCCTGTTCAGCGCTGATATCACCTATGTCGCCCTCGGCCACCTGCACAAGCCGCAACGGGTCAATGGCGAGGAGCGCATTCGTTACTGCGGCTCGCCTATTCCCCTGTCGTTTTCGGAAATCGGCTACCAACACCAGATCCTCGAAATCAACTGCCAGGACGGCCAATTGGCCAGCGTCGAAACCCGTCTGATCCCCCGCGCCGTCAACCTGCAACGCTTGGGCCCTGCGCCTTTGGCCGAGCTAATGGAGCAACTCAAGGACCTGCCGGACATCGACCTGCTCGCCGATATCGACCGCCAGCCCTGGCTGGAAGTACGGGTGCGCCTCGACGAGCCACAACCGGACCTGCGCAACCAGATCGAAGGCGCCCTGCAAGGCAAGGCCGTGCGCCTGGTGCGCATCTCCACCGAATACGCAGGTAAAGGGGGCGAAAATGGCGGCGACGGCGAAAGCGATCTGATCGAACTCGATCAGCTCAGCCCTCGGGAACTGTTCAGCCGCGCCTGGCAGGACCACTACGGCAACCCGGTCGATGAACAGACCCTCAATGACTTCGCCATCCTGTTGCAGGAAGTCCAGCTGGAGGGCGAGCAGCCATGAAAATCCTCGCCATCCGCCTGAAAAACCTCGCCTCCCTGGCCGGGCCCTTTGAACTGGATTTCACCGCCGAGCCCTTGGCCAGTGCCGGGCTGTTCGCTATTACCGGGCCAACCGGCGCGGGCAAGAGCACGCTGCTCGACGCCTTGTGCCTGGCGCTGTTCGGGGCGATTCCACGGCTGAGCAATGTCGGCCAATCCAAGGTCCCGGAGATCGACGGCGACATCAGCACCAACGACCCGCGCACCCTGCTGCGCCGTGGCACCGGCAGCGGTTATGCCGAGGTGGACTTTGTCGGCATCGATCAACGCCGTTACCGCGCCCGCTGGGAAACCAACCGCGCTCGCGATAACGCCACGAAAAAACTCCAGGCCAGCCGCCAGACCCTGACCGACCTGGACAGCGAACAGATCCTCAGCAGCCAGAACAAGACCGAATACAAGAGCATGCTCGAAGCCCGCCTGGGCCTGAATTTCGAGCAGTTCACCCGGGCCGTGATGCTGGCCCAGAGCGAGTTCAGCGCCTTCCTCAAGGCCGATGACAAGGAGCGCAGCGAGCTGCTGGAAAAGCTCACCGACACCGCCATCTATAGCCAACTGGGCCGCCGCGCCTTCAGCAAGGCCAGGGAAGCGGAAAAGGCCCATGACGAGCTCAAGGCTCGCTCGGCCGGCATCAGCCCATTGAGTGAAGAAGAGCGCACGGCGCTGGATCAGCGCCTGCTGGAAGAACAAGGCCAGCTCAAGACCCACCAGGCCCGGCTCAAGCAGCTCGAACAGCAACAACAGTGGCTGACCTTGCTCGGCCAGTTGCAGGAAGCCCGGCAAGCCGCCGCCGAACAACTGCAACAGGCGCGCAACGAAGAACAGCAACAAGGCGCCGAACGCCTCAAGCTCGGCCGCCTTGAGCAACTGGCCACTCAACGCCATCAGTTTGTTCGCCAACAGGAGCTCAATAGCCAACTCACGCCACTGGCCGCGCAGATTGACGCCCAGAACCAACAGCAACAGGCCCTGCATACCCAGTTGCAACAGCTCGAAAGCACGCAGCAGCAGGCCCATGCCACGCTGCTCGACGCCCGCCAGCAACTGGCCGATGCCGCGCCACTGCTGCGCCAGGCCTTCGACGAGCAGAGCCAGCTGGCGCGCCTGAATCAGGACCTGAGCCAGGCCGACGGCGAACGCCAGCAACTCGACGAGCAATGCACTCAGGGCCAACAAGCCTTGCAAGGCATGCTCGACCGGCAACAGGCCAGCAGCCAGCGCCTTGAGTTGATCGCCACGCAACTGCAACAAAGCAACGCACTGGCGCCCCTGGCCGAAGCCTGGACCGCCTGGCGCGACCGCCTCAAGCAAGCGATGCTGATCGGCAACCGTCTGAATCAGGGCCAGGCCGAACTACCGGCCCTGGAACAACGGGCCAACAGCGCCAGCGAACAACTCAATCAGCATCGCACCGCCCTGGACCTGCTCTACCGCGAGGCCGGCGCTGAAGCCCATGCGGTGACCGAGCAGATCCAACTGCTCGGCAACCTGCTCCAGGACAACCGCAAGCAACAGCGCAGTGTCGAAGAACTGGCGCGGCTGTGGGCCCGCTTGCAGGAACTCGATTCCCGCGCCCTTGAGCTGAGCCAAAAACATCAACAGGCCCAGCAGGAACGCGAACGCCTGACCGCCGAAGGCCTGCAAGCCAAAAACGAGCTGACCGTCGCCGAGCAGACCTTGAGCGTCACTCGCCAATTGCTCGAACGCCAGCGCCTGGCCCGCAGTGCCAGTGTCGAAGAGCTGCGCGGGCAACTGCAGGACGACCAGCCCTGCCCGGTCTGCGGTAGCCACGAACATCCCTACCATCAGCCCGAGGCCTTGCTCGACAGCCTCGGCCGCCACGATGAACAGGAAGAAAGCAACGCGCTCAAAGTCGTCACCGCGCTCAATGAACGCCTGAACGATTTGCGCACCCAGGTCGGCGCCCTGATCGCCCAGCAGAAAGACAGCCTGCAACAGCAGGAGCAACTGGCACCACAGCAGCAGGCACTGGGCGAGAGCCTTGCCGCCCACGCTCTGGGCGCCCGCCTGCTGGAACAGGACGTCAACACGCGCGAAGCCTGGCTCAATCAGCAACTGAGCCAACTGCAACACAACATCGCCCAGGACGAGCAACGGCAAAATGCCCTGCTGACCCTGCAACAGGACGCCGCGCGCCTGCAACAACAGGTGCAGGCCACCGGCGAAGCCAGCCAGCTGGCCAACCAGCAATGGCAGGATCAGCAGCGTCAACTGAGTGGCGACCGCGAACGGCTGGAACAAGAGCTGGACGCGTTCTCTGCGGTGCTGTCCGCCGAGCACATCGACGGCCTGCGCACTCAGGCGGCGCAGACCGTGATGCAACTGGAGCAGCAGGTCGGCGAACGCCTGGCCCAGCTCGACCAGCGCAACGACGAGCAACAGGAACAGCGCGAGCGCCAGCAGAAGATCGAACTGGAACAGGCCAGCCAACAGACTCGGGAAAAAGATCGCGCCCGGCTGACCCAACACTGCAGCGAGCTGAGCACCCGACAACAGGCCAGCCAGCAGCAACTGGCTCAGTGGCTCGGCACCCATGTCGACGCCGAACACTGGCAACAGCATCTGCAACAACAGGAGCAACAGGCCCGGGAAGCCGAAAGCAGCGCCGCCCAGACCCTGCAGGACGCCCGCACGCACCTGCTGCAACTGGCCAGCGAGCTCAAGGCCAAAGCCGAACGCCTGGACAGCCTGCAACAGGAACAGCAACAACTGGTCGGCAAGATTGATGAGTGGCGCGCCCGTCATCCCGAGATGAGCGACGAAGAACTGGCCGGGTTGCTGGCTGTTGACGATGAGCAACTCAGCCAGTTGCGCCAGCGCCTGCACAATACGGAAAAGGCCATCGAGCAGTTCCAGGTGCTGCTGCAAGAGCGCGAAGAGCGCCTGGCTCAGCATCAGGCCCAGCACAATGGCGACCTGCCTGCCGAGCAACTGGCCAGTGCCACCGCCGAACTGCACACACAGCTCGCCGCCAGCGAAGACCTCTGCGCCGAACTGCGCGCCCGGCAGAGCGAAGATCAACGCCGCCAGCAAGCCAATCAGGCGTTGGCACAGCAGATCGAGCAGGCCAGCCAGGAATGGCAGCGCTGGGCACGCCTGTCGACCCTGATCGGCTCGGCCGAAGGCGACCGCTTCCGCAAGATCGCCCAGGCCTATAACCTCGACCTGCTGGTGCATCACGCCAACAGCCAACTGCGCCAACTGGTAAGGCGCTATCGGCTCAAACGCGGTGGCAGCATGCTCGGCCTGCTGGTCATGGATACGGAAATGGGCGACGAACTGCGCTCGGTGCATTCATTGTCGGGGGGCGAAACCTTTCTGGTGTCCCTGGCGCTGGCTTTGGGACTGGCATCGATGGCTTCGAACACGCTGAAAATCGAGTCGCTGTTTATCGACGAAGGCTTCGGCAGCCTCGATCCCGAATCCCTGCAACTGGCGATGGACGCCCTCGACGGCCTGCAGGCTCAGGGCCGCAAGGTCGGGGTCATCTCCCATGTGCAAGAAATGCACGAGCGAATCCCGGTACAGATTCAGGTGCGGCGACAGGGCAATGGCTTGAGCACCATTGAAGTAACGTAAGGCCTGAAACGGTCATCGTTGGGGATTATGTGTACGCCCAACCGGGTAAACCCTGCCCAATCTTGAACGGTGGATTCTCCACCGCCCATTTCAGCGCCCGGGCATTCTCTATGGCGTGGGCAATCTCGTGCTTGCACTCGATACTACGCGCCACCCCGCCGGCCGAGCCGAAGCCCATGCCCAGCAACGAGCCGCCGTTGATCGCCAGGGCCAGCCCTGCGGTCACCCATAATTTACTGCCGCTCATGATGCACGCTCCTGCGCTGCAGGTGAGGCACGCTCAAGTTCAACCAGGGAAGCGCGTTCCGGCTGGAAAGTGTGACTTTTAAGTTGCGGACTCATGCTGGTAACAGTGACCACGGCAATGAAGACAACATAAAGAGAGATGGCAACATACGCGCCATGTTTAATGGATTGCAGGATGGCAGTGGCCATGTTGTGTAACTCCGTAGTCATGTGTTTCCAGTGGCGCCATGATCGAAGAATCACGACATTATTGAAAACGATGGCTCGGCATAGCGGATATCAGTCGGCTTAATGATTGAGGCCGTTGATCAGGTCGATAGCGTGAGTATTTATAACAGGCAAAAAAATCCCCAAGGCTGCGAAGCGATGGGGACCAAGGGAGGGAATCCAGTTTGCGCCAGGCGCTTTCGCAAGCAAGCTCACACCACAGTAATTGCATGGTCTGCCACGCAGTGGGCAGTGGTCGCAAAGACCTGTGTTAAAGCGAACATGCTCGCGAAAACGTCTGCATTGACGCTGTGATTCCTGATGTTACCGTTTCAGTTTTTATTGGAACCCATTCCCTGTGATCGAAACTTTCGTTGACGGGGAATGGATTCGCTTAAGGCGCTTATTCATTATTGGGTCTTGTGATCCAGTGCAGCATAGAAGTTTGCGCTTTTTTGCAGATACTGCGGGGTATAAGTTTGTGTTGCTTGTGCTTTTTTCTCGGTCACTTCGGTGCTGGCGCTGGCAGGTAATACAACGCTGGCAGAAATGGCGGAAGCGGCAATGATGGAGAAGAGATTGAAGTTCATGTCGGTATTCCTCGGTGTTGATTGTTGCGTTTCAAGTCTTGACCGTCAGGCCGTGAGAGAGAAGTTACGCTTGAGGAGCCCATCATGAAAATGCTTTGCGCATATAGCCGTTATCGATTCGATTAATACAAGCGCAAACCCGCGTGCTGCGCGGGTCTGCGACATTTTGCCGCCTGTTTTGCGCCTATTTGCCTGACAGAAATTTGAAGTCAGACGGCGAATCGAAGTCGATTTTCTGCACCGTGTCCCCCAGCAAACCGGTTTTCGGGTCACGTTTTAGCGTGACGATGGCATTGCTTTTCTGGTTGGCGATCAGCACGAACTTGCCGCTGGGGTCAAAACTGAACTCCCGCGGCTCCTTGCCTTCGACCGAGCGACGCTGAATCTCCTTGAGCTTGCCGCTGGCCTTATCGATGGCGAACACCAGCAACTCATTGGCATCGCCGCGATTGGCCACATAGAGGAACTTGCCGTCCGGTGAGGCGTGCAGGCCACCCGCGCCGTTCTTCTGCGCATCGCCCTTGAGATCGACCTGCTGGGTCTGCTTGAAGGTGCCATCGTGGTATTCAAACACGGCGACCTGAGCGGCCATCTCCAGGGTCAGCCAGGCATGCTTGCCGTCGGCACTGAACAGCAGGTGACGCGGCCCGCTACCCGGCGGTAGCTCAACGAACGCCACCTTCGCGGCTTCCAGAGGCTTTTCCTTGCTGCCGTCATAGCGATAGACGAACAAGCGGTCGGCCCCCAGGTCACTGGCCACCAGATACTTGCCATCCGGAGTCGGCACCGCCGAATGCACGTGGGACGACGCCTGGCGCTCGGCATCGACATGGCCGGCCGGGTGGGTTTCGGTCTGCACCACGCCGGACAATTTACCGTCCTTGCCTACCGGAATCACCGCCAGCACACCACCGGGCTCAGGGTGCACGGCATAGTTGGCGACGAAAAGAAAACGCTGATCGGGGCTGAGGCTTGAGTGGGTCGGTTCATCGCCACGGCTCTGCACCTGATTGATCGGCGTAACCTGATGGGTCTTACCGTCTATGGCGAAACTGCTGACCTTGCCGGTCGCGTCGGCCTGACCCGGCCCGTTCTCGTTGACTACATAGAGGTGGCGCTGATCCTTGGACAGGGTCAGCCACGAGGGGTTTTCACTGTCGATGACCTGACGCGGCTGTGGGTCGAGCTTGCCGGTCTGGCTGTCGAACCCCAGCCGATAAATCCCTTTGCTGGCGCCCTGGGTGTAGGAGCCTACCAGTACATCGGCAGTTGTCATGGTTTGAGCCTGGACGGGAAGTAGCGTTAAAGCGCTGGCCAAAGCCAGCCACGGCAACAAGGGTGCATTCATTGGGGCATGTCCTTTTATTGGTGTTATGCACGACGCAGTAGTTGGGACCATGGGTGACCCCTATTAGTTTTCCGCCACCGCCTCCCGTACATCCGGCTGCAAACTGGGGATCAGCCGCGAGGCCCAGGTCTTCGCGCCCTCGACCTGACGCAGTGGCTCGATCGAGACCACCGCCAGCACCAGGGCAATGATCAACCAGGCTGTGGATAAGTCCTGCCCGGTCGGGCGCAGGCCGGTGCGCATGCGCGGCAACAACAGCAGGGCCCCGACCACAAACCAGATGGCCAGGCGCGGCAGTAGTTCTTCGCCGGTCACACCGACTTCCCACAGCGCCCACAGCGTGCTGAGCAACAGCAGCAAGGCAAACAGGCTGACGGCACAACGCCTGGCCATGAGCAGCAACACGCCGATGCTCAGCAGGCCGATACCCGACATCATGTAGTGAAACGAAGCCCCCATGCTGGCCAGGCGGGCGCCGGCGAATGCCAGCATCATGCCGACCAGCAGCAGAATCGAGCCGAAGACGACCGGCAACAGCCGGGTGCAACGCATGGGACGTTGAGTGTTCACGATGGATCTCCCTATCTATATCGAGCCGCCTGAATCCGTCGGGCGGTGACTGGCCGGGCCAGTCGTTGCAATGTCGTTATGCAGCCAGGGCTACATAAGAGAAAGGCAAGCACATCCGTGTGTAATGGCAGGCCAGGCCTGCTCATCGTGCCCATGCCGATCCCGTCGTCATAAAAACGCGGGACGCATGGAAATAAGATTACTACAGATAACCGGGCAAAAAATTGATCTGGATCAACCCTGCTCGTCTTCATCCTCGGCCTCGCTGGCGGCGAAAGCGTCGCTGATGCACACAATGCGGTGATCGGCATTACCGTCATTGATAACCCAGCTTTGCAGATCGGCATCGAAGGTCGCGGCCTGGACCTGGGCCTGGCTGAAACGCCAGACCTTGCGCTCGCGGCCGTCCATGCTCTCGATATGCAATTCAGCGCCAAGGACGAAATCGAAGGCATGCAGCCCGTCGATTTCCAGCATCTGGGAGGCTTCCAGGGCGGCCAGCAAGGTTGCGGGGGTGTCAGTCATATCAGTCATTCGCTTGGGTAAAAACGCGGATGATAGGTCAAAACACCCCATCGAGTCAGAGTTTGCCGATGCCTCCCGGCTCAAAGGCCGCTTCGCTCGCTGCGATACCGTTGGTCAGCGGCTCACCGAATTCCCCTTGGCTGATCTCGAAGCGGTCCCCCACCTGAGTGCGGATACCATCGGCGAAGGACAGGGTCGCAGTGCCGAAGAAATGCACATGCACATCTCCGGGACGCAGGAACTGGCTGTATTTGAAGTGGTGGTATTCTAGGTTTTCCAGACTGTGGCACATGTTGGCCTCGCCGCTTAGGAATTCCTTCTCCCACAACACCTGGCCATCACGGACGATGCGGCTGGTGCCCGCCAGGTTCTGCGGCAGCTCGCCGACCCGCAGTTCCGGGCCGAAAGAGCAGGCGCGCAGCTTCGAGTGGGCCAGGTACAGGTAATTCTTGCGCTCCATGACATGGTCGGAAAACTCATTGCCCAGGGCAAATCCCAGACGATACGGCTTGCCGTCGTTACCGATGACATACAGGCCGCTCAGTTCCGGCTCTTCACCGGCATCTTCGGCAAAGGGCGGCACCGGAAATGCCGCGCCTGGGCGTACGATGATGCTGCCGTCACCTTTATAGAACCACTCCGGCTGCGCGCCGACCTTGCCCGCCGCAGGTTTGCCACCTTCGATGCCCCACTTGAAGATTTTCATGGTGTCGGTCATGCCCGCTTCGACCTCGCCATCATGCTGGTGCATCTTGTCCCTCGCCGACGCACTGCCCAGATGGGTCAGGCCGGTACCGCTGACCAGCACATGGGCCGGATCCGGATGATCCAGCGGCGGCAGGATGCGCAACTGCTCAAGCAGTTGCGCGTAATCGTGATGCTCACCCAAACCCAGGCCATCGACCTGCCGAGCGAGGCTCACGCCAGCGTCGATGGCCGCCAGGGCCAGCTCGCGCACGCTGTTCGCGCCGAGTACTTCATGGACCCGATCACCGTCTACCAGACCAACGCGACGCTGGCCATTGCTCAATTCGAACTGTACTAAGCGCATGTTCATGCTCCTTGAAGATGTCCGCTCTGCTGCGGATCGTAGGAGCGAGGCTTGCCCGCGAAGACATTCTTTCAACCTCTGAAAATGTACCGGATGTACCGGCCTCTTCGCGGGCAAGCCTCGCTCCTACCTGTTGGTTGTTTGATTCAAACCCGCTGAGTGCGCGCACTCGCCGCAAACTGCTCGCTCGGCAACACATGCTTGCGCTCCAGCACCCGATAAACGATGCCGGTGAGGATCAGGCCAAACACCATCACCCCGGACAGGAAGTACAGCCCCGTGGCCAGATTGCCGGTGTATTCCTTCAGCGCGCCGATAACGAACGGGCCTATATAGCCGCCCAGGTTGCCCACCGAGTTGATCAGGGCAATACCGGCTGCGGCACTGGCCCCGGCGAAGAAACGCCCCGGTAACGTCCAGAACACCGCCGTGCAGGAAAACAGCGAAAACGCCACCAGACACAATGCCGCCAGTTGCGCCATGGGCAAGCTGAACCAGGCAGCGCCAAACAGGCCAATGGCGCCGATCACGTAGAGCACCGCCAGATGTCCGTAACGGTCGTTCAAGCGGTCGGAACTGCGCGGCACGATCAGCAGGCCGACAATGCCGAAGATGTAGGGCACTGCCGAAACGAAGCCGGTCACCAGATCGCTGCCGCCAAACTGCTTGATCAGGGTCGGCAGCCACAGGCCCAGGCCGTAGATGCTCAGGGTCACTGGCAGGTAGAACAGCGCCAGCAACAGCACGCGCTTGTCCTTGAGGGCATGCAGCGGGTTGCCGTGGCGGGTCTGGCCGTACTCTTGCAGATCCTTTTTCAGCTCACCGGCCAGCCAGTCCTTTTCGCCCTGGTCCATCCACTTCACTTGTTGCGGGCCGTCCGGCAGCCAGCGCAACACCGGCCAGGTCAGCAGGATCGCCGGCGTACCAATAACGATGAACAACCACTGCCAACCGTGCAGACCGGCCACGCCGTCCATGCCCAGCAGGCCACCGGAGACCGGCCCGGTGATCATCATGGCGATGGGTTGGGAAAGGATGAACAGGCCGAGGATCTTGCCGCGATGGCGTACCGGGAACCACTGGGTGATGTAGTACAGCACACCAGGAAAGAAGCCCGCCTCTGCCGCGCCCAACAGAAAGCGCATGACATAAAAGCTCGACGGCCCCTGAACGAAAGCCATGCCGATAGTGATGGCGCCCCAAGTGATCATGATTCGCGCAAACCACCGCCGCGCACCGAAGCGTTCAAGCATCAGGTTGCTGGGGATTTCCAACAGGAAGTAGCCGATGAAAAACAGCCCGGCGCCCAACCCGTAGGCGGCATCGCCGATACCGATGTCCGCGCCCATATGCAGCTTGGCGAAGCCCACGGCAGAGCGGTCCACATAAGCGATCAGGTAGAGCAGGATCAGGAAGGGAATCAATTTCAGGGTGATGCGGCGTATAAGCCCGAGTTCCTGGCTCATGTGTGCGGTCTCCAATTTGTTTTTGTTATGGAATCCCGGGGGATGCGCGCTGCCTTCAGACAGAGTCGTCCCTCATGTGCCACGGACTATATAGTATTACTATTTAGACAACAACTCTTCACACGGCAGAGTTTTCGGCCTATTTTAGCGAACAGCTCCAAAATTAAGTCTTACAATAAGAGAACCCCGATCATGTCTGATTCCGATAAAAAACCCCTGCGTTCTGCCCAATGGTTTGGTACCGCCGACAAGAACGGCTTCATGTACCGCAGCTGGATGAAGAACCAGGGCATCGCCGACCATCAGTTCGGCAAGCCCATCATCGGCATCTGCAACACCTGGTCAGAGCTGACCCCGTGCAACGCCCACTTCCGTACCATCGCCGAACACGTCAAGCGCGGCATCATCGAAGCCGGTGGCTGGCCAGTAGAATTCCCGGTGTTCTCCAATGGCGAATCGAACCTGCGCCCCACGGCGATGTTCACCCGCAACCTGACCAGCATGGATGTCGAAGAAGCCATTCGCGGCAACCCCATCGATGGCGTGGTGCTGCTCACCGGCTGTGACAAAACCACCCCGGCCCTGTTGATGGGCGCCGCCAGTTGCGACGTGCCGGCCATCGTCGTCACCGGCGGGCCAATGCTCAACGGCAAACACCATGGCAAGGACATCGGTGCCGGGACCATCGTCTGGCAGATGCACGAGTCTTATAAAGCCGGGCAGATCAGCCTCGACGAATTCCTCTCTGCCGAAGCCGGCATGTCGCGCTCGGCAGGCACCTGCAATACCATGGGCACGGCCTCGACCATGGCCTGCATGGCCGAAGCCCTGGGTACTTCCCTGCCCCACAACGCGGCGATTCCGGCGGTGGATTCACGACGTTATGTGCTGGCGCATATGTCCGGCATGCGCGCCGTGGACATGGTCCGCGAAGATCTCAAGCTGTCGAAGATCCTCACCAAGGAAGCCTTCGAAAACGCCATCCGCGTCAACGCCGCCATCGGCGGTTCGACCAACGCGGTGATCCACCTCAAGGCCATTGCCGGGCGCATCGGCGTCGATCTGGAATTGGACGACTGGACCCGTATCGGCCGGGGCATGCCGACCATCGTCGACCTGCAGCCGTCCGGGCGTTTCCTGATGGAAGAGTTCTATTACGCCGGTGGCCTGCCTGCGGTGTTGCGTCGTCTCGACGAAGCCAATCTGCTGCCCAACCCCCATGCCCTGACCGTCAACGGCAAAAGCCTGCGCGAGAACAATCAGAACGCGCCGATCTACGGCGATGACGAAGTTATCCGCGCCCTCGACAACCCGATCCGCGCCGACGGCGGCATCTGCGTACTGCGCGGCAACCTGGCGCCATTGGGTGCGGTGCTCAAGCCCTCTGCAGCAACCCCTGCGCTGATGCAGCACCGTGGCCGCGCCGTGGTCTTCGAGAACTTCGATATGTACAAGGCGCGCATCAACGACCCGGATCTGGACGTCGATGCCAACTCGATCCTGGTCATGAAGAACTGCGGGCCCAAGGGTTATCCGGGCATGGCCGAAGTCGGCAACATGGGCCTGCCCGCCAAGCTGCTGGCCCAGGGCGTCACCGATATGGTGCGGATCTCTGATGCGCGCATGAGCGGCACCGCCTACGGCACCGTGGTCCTGCACGTAGCCCCGGAAGCCGCAGCCGGCGGGCCTCTGGCGGTGGTGCAGGAAGGCGACTGGATCGAACTCGACTGCGCCAGTGGCCGCCTGCATCTGGAAATTTCCGACGCTGAACTGGAGGCCCGCCTGGCCGACTGGCAGGCGCCACCGAAATTGCTCAGCGGCGGCTATCGCCAGCTCTATATCGACCATGTGATGCAGGCGGATCAGGGCTGCGATTTTGACTTCCTGGTGGGCAGCCGTGGATCGGAGGTGCCAAGGCATTCCCATTGACCTGAGCGAAGCGAACCCTCTTGTGGGACCGGCTTTAGCCGGGAAGACCATGGGACAGGCGATAGAAATGTGTTGATCATGTCTACGCCTTCCCGGCTAAAGCCGGTCCCACAGGTGCTATCATGCGCGGCATTCCCGCTCAGGATTGACCGCGTCCACATGGATTACCGAAAGCCCTCCGACCGTAAAAGCATGCATGCCCGCATCGTCCAGGAAATCGGCATGCAGATCGTCTCCGGCCGCTTCAAGCCTGATGAGAAACTGCCCGCCGAGGCCCTGCTCTGCGAGGAGTACGCAGTCAGTCGCCCGGTTCTGCGCGAAGCCACGCGGGTGCTGGTCGCCAAGGGGCTGGTCTATTCGCGGCCACGGGTCGGCACAGTGGTCAAGGCCCGGCGCGAGTGGCACTTGCTCGATCCGGACGTGCTGCACTGGGTCATGCAAAGCACGCCACAGAATGAATTCTTCAACCTGCTGACCAGCGTGCGTGCGGTGATCGAACCGGCCGTAGCCGCTCTGGCTGCGCAATACGCCACCGAGGAAGAAATCGCCAGCATCGGCGAAGCCTACCAACGCATGGAAACCGCAGCGAACCCGCAAGCCTTGCTGCAACCCGACCTGGACTTCCACAGCCGCATCGCCGACGCCACCCACAACGACTTGCTTGCGCATCTGTGCAACATGCTCTCCCTGGCCCTGCGCGAAGCCCTCAAGCATTCCAACCAGCGGCCCAACCTGCACGAACTGGCCCTGCCGCGGCACAAGGCAATCCTCACCGCCATCGAAAACCGTGATGCCCTCGGCGCCCGCCATGCAACGCTGGTGCAGCTGGACGATGCGCGTAACGCCCTGAGTGTGGTGTTGGGGCAGGATTTGTCACTGTAGACCGGCCCTGCATAAATCCGTAGGACCGGCTTTAGCCGGGAGACTGCCCTCGCGGCTAAAGCCGCTCCCACAAAAAACGCATAACCCTTATGAAAAATCCTTCCTACCTTTTCCGAAAGTTGTTCTTAGCTATGTTGTTACAGGGCTGAAACGAATATCAGCCTTGTAATGCCATTTTTTTGACAACCGGTTTACAAGGAGAGGTAGACATGCGCGATTTGACTCCGCTCTACAGCGCCGTCGTTCAGGCGTTGTCGCAGGTTTTGGCAGGTGATGACCATAGCGATTCACAACGGCCGGAACGGCCTTGTGTGGGACCGGCTTTAGCCGGGAAGGCAATGGCTCAGGCGCCGAAAATGTGTCGGCTGTACCGGCCCCTTCCCGGCTAAAGCCGGTCCCACAAAAAGCGTTATTTCTTCTTATCCTTGGCAAACGCCGCTTCCAGCGCTTCGTTGAGGGTGCGCAGGACCTTGACCCTGGCCCAGCGCTTGTCATTGGCCTCGATCAGCGTCCAGGGGGCGATTTCGGTACTGGTGCGGTCGACCATATCGCCCACGGCCTCACGGTAGGCTGGCCATTTCTTGCGATTGCGCCAGTCGTCTTCGGTGATCTTGTAGCGTTTGAACGGGATTTTCTCCCGGGCTTCAAAACGCTCCAGTTGGGTGTCCTGATCGATGGCCAGCCAGAACTTGACCACCACCACACCGGCCTCGGTGAGCTGCTCCTCGAAGTCGTTGATCTCGCTGTAGGCCCGGGACCAGTCGGCCTGGCTGCAAAAACCTTCGACCCGCTCGACAAGCACCCGGCCGTACCAGGAGCGGTCGAAGACAGTGAACTTGCCCCGCGCCGGAATCTGCCGCCAGAAACGCCACAGATAAGGCTGCGCGCGCTCATCTTCGGACGGCGCAGCAATCGGCACGATGTTGTAGTGACGCGGGTCCAGAGCGGCGGCCACGCGACGGATCGCGCCGCCCTTGCCTGCCGCATCATTGCCCTCGAACACCGCCACCAGGGCATGGCGCTGCATGCGCTTGTCGCGGATGTTGCCGGACAGGCGCGCCTGTTCGGTGATCAGTTGTTCTTCGTAGTCGCTCTTGTCCAGGGACAGGGTCATGTCCAGGCTGTCGAGCAAGGTGAATTCGCCGTGGTTGGCCGCCAATGGCCCCAGGGTCAGGCTGGTCGCCTCGACCTTCGGCGCCTTGAGGGCCGCCTGCATGCCTTCGAGCAGCAACCGGCCCACGGTCAGGCTGCGGTAGTAAGGGTCCATGCCTTCAATCACATGCCAGGGCGCGTAATCACGACTGGTGCGGCGCAGTACCCGCTCGCCGAAGCGCACGAACTTGTCGTAAGTCTTGGATTGCTGCCAGTCCAGCGGGCTGATGCGCCAGCTGTGCAGCGGGTCGTCCTTGAGCATTTTCAGGCGGGTTTTCATCTGTTTCTTGGACAGGTGAAACCAGAACTTGAAGATCAGCGCACCCTCGTCGCAGAGCATCTTTTCCAGACGCTCGGCACCATTGATGGCCTGGTCGAGCACGGCGTCCTTGAAATTGCCATGGACCCGGCCCTGAATCATCTGGCTGTACCAGTTGCCAAAAAACACCCCCATGCGGCCTTTGGCGGGAAGCTGGCGCCAGTAACGCCAGGCCGTGGGATGGGCCAGCTCTTCATCGGTCTGGCGGTCAAAGGTACGGACTTCGATATAGCGCGGGTCCATCCACTCATTGAGCAACTTGACCGTCTCGCCCTTGCCCGCGCCTTCGATGCCATTGATCAGCACGATGATCTGCCGCCCGGCCTGCTCGTGCAGCTCGTACTGGGCATCAAGCAAGGCTTCGCGCAGGGCCGGGACTTCTGCGTCGTAGGTTTCCTTGGCAACGACGTGACCGATTTCAGCGGATTCGAACATGCATGTCTCCCTCTCTGGAATCATTGAGACTACTTTATCGGCGCATGGTTTGCCGGTGATGGATCAATTAATAATCCTTCGCTGGCACAAGGCTGATCGGTCAACGGATGGGTGGGCGTGAACTGGCGTAGCAAACGCGGTCCGTTGTAGGAGCTGCCGAAGGCTGCGAGTGGATATATCTGATACTCCCCTTTCGCAGCCTTCAGCAGCTCCTACAACACCTCATTTCAAATCAGCTATTGGCGTCTGTTTGACCGGAGCCCGTATCCGCTGCCGTAAAAAACAGCTCTCGAATATTCTCCGTAAGCTGCTCCAGCAACTCATGCTCGGCAATCTCGCGATTGGCCATCACCTCCTGACTGCGCCGCTCATACTCATCCGCATCGCTTTCGCGCAGATCTTCCAGCGCACTCATCTGCGGCTCAAACCGCTGGGTTATGCGGGCAAAGTCAGCGCTGTATTCATTGCGCAGAAATTCACTCCATTGCCGGTTGGCTACGGCAAAGCCAATGAACCCGGCGCCCCGTTCGCCCTCGAGAACCCGTTGCCTGGCACTTTCCAGAGCCTGTTCGCTGACCTCGGCGATCTTGGCGAAGACCATGCTGTGGGGCTGCCTGGGTAGATCCAGCGCCCGTGCCAGGCCGATGCGGTAAGCCAGACGCACCTCCACGTCATCGACCGTCAGGCTCTGGGCCTTGCGAGCAACGATCTCCTCATCGACGATGGTCTGTATCTCGTCCAGGCGAAACAGGCTGCGCATCACCTTCAACCGCGCCTCGATGTGAGCACCTTGCGAAGTATCGGCGTCGAGCAGCGCGCGACGCACATAGGCCGTCACCTGAATATCGCTGAAGATCAGCCTGATGCCGTCCTGGCAGGTCTGGTTGGCGCCGTGCATGCGGTCATTGGCCATGGCATTCAAATCGACACGCAGTTCTGCATCCCCCGCCGCCATCTCCAGTACCTGCAGGACGTCGTTGCTCAATTGCGAGTGATAGCGCCGGAAATCCTGAGTCTGGTGCAACTGCTGGGTCAACAGCAGCAGGTCCGGCGCATCGTTTGCCTGTTCGATGCTGTCCCAGGCCGCGTGCACCCGCGTGTTGAATTCCGTCTGCCCCGACTCCTCCCAGATATCCACGGTCGGCATGGGCGTGGCGCGCTCGGAATCGTCCGAATCAGACCAGATCTCCCTCAGGGTACTGGAATCATCGGAAGCGTCCGCGAACTCACTGACACTGTCCCGGCTATCGCCGGGGGCATCGAACTCCAGGCGGTAGACATCGTCCGCACGCCCATGGGTATTGGCCCAGTAACGGCGCAGCTCAGCCTGATCGAGGGGGTTGCCATAGGCCAGGATGGTCATTCGATAGGGGGCATGGCTGCCGTTCTGGATGACCTGCAAGGGCAGATGTTCGATACGGTTGGCACTGATATCCAGCAAGCGCAGCCCCAGATTGTCAGTCCATTGCGGCCATTGCGTCAGGCCCGTGCGGTACAGCCATAGCCGTTCAAGATGAGCATGGTGCACAGGGGTCAGTTCGCCCAGGGTATTGCCACCCAGGTCCAGGGACACCAGATTGGGTATCTGCATCAGGCGGTCCATGGCGGTCTGATCGAGGGTCAGGCCCGCCCCGTCCAGTGACAGGTAGGTCAGTTGCCCGAACGTATGCAGGCGCTCGGGCAGCCCGGCAACCTGGCTCCTGACCAGGCTCAGGTTGGTAATATTGGGGAACAGGCCAAGAAAGCTGTCGAGCTGTGCGGCCGTCGCGGTGACCGTATCAAGGGTGATGGAACGGATCTGCGCGTAATGCCCGGCCAACTCGGGCAGCCCGGCAAGTTCTCGCATATCCAGGTCAGCGAGAAACACCACACGCCGCCCCATGTTCGGCGAAGACTCAGCATTGAAGCGCCAGGCATCGGTGATCGCATCAGCGACTTCACGCCGCACCGCTGACTGAGTGCCGGGCTGCGCCGATGCCACCCAGCCATCAAGCGCCGTGTTCAAGGTGTCGAGCTCCTGCAAGCGGCCTTGGGCTTCTTGCCATAGCAGTTCCACCGTCGCCCCGTCCTCCAACCGGCCACGGACATAGTCTGCCATGTCGGTGACGAATGCCGGATTGTCGGCCAGATCGGGATATAACCGGGCATAGGCAGCGCTCAGCCGCTGCCGGTCGGCTTCAGGCAAGCTGGCAATCGGCAGGCCGCGACCGCTCAAGCGATAACCGAAACGTCCATCAAGCAGGCGTTTGGGCCGACGAAAACCCGGTTTGACGGGCTGCATGCCCAGTATCTTCGCCACCCGCAGACGCTGGCTGGTCGCCTCCCTGAAAATGCGCTCACGCAGCGCCAGGGCACCCACCGCCGAATCGTTGAAGCCGATGGCCTGACGTGCTTCTTCAGGCAAAGCCTGCAGCACCGCCGAGAAAAAATTGTGACGTTCCAGAACCTCTTCCTGCAGCGCCTGGCCTCGTCGATCAAACGCCTGATAGCGGCTGCCGCTCTTGACCAGAACACCGCGCTGCGTTGCCGAGCGCTCACCGATGGCATCCAGCAATGGGCCACTGAGCGCACCGTCACGCACCTCAACACGCAAGCGCTTGGGCCAACCCGGCAAGCGTTCAAGCAGATGCAGGGCCAGCTTGTGGGTATCGCCGTGATCCGCCCGGGACGCCAGGAAAAACCCTTCCAGCGCCTGATTGACCCGCGCCTCCTGCAAATAGCCGCGAACCCGCTCATTGAGCGCCAGGGGGATGCGCTGCGTGGACTGCATCTGCGTCAGTTGCTGCGCATCGGCCTCGGCCAGCACTTCGCGCGCCGCAGCCGTGGGCAGCCCCGGAAAGTCACGCTTGAGCAACATCACCAGAGGATCGGCGCTTTGTTCACGCAGCAGGTTCAAGGTGTCGAACAACAGCGACCGGCTGTCCCAGCTCACACGGCCGACTTCGAATGCCAGATTCATCGGACTGGCCGGCCTTCGCGGGCTGAAGATCAGGGCCTTTTCATCTTCGCTCAGGGCGTCGAGTACCGTGCTCATTAGCTTGCCCTGATCGATCCGGGCCTGACTGACCACAATGGGGCGACCGGGAGGCAGGGCCTCGCCCGCCAACCCACTCGACACATGAATGGCCCTTTCCTTCGGCCAGCCGCGAATCAA
Organism: Pseudomonas sp. JL23; assembly: GCF_056933585.1. Taxonomy (NCBI): domain Bacteria; kingdom Pseudomonadati; phylum Pseudomonadota; class Gammaproteobacteria; order Pseudomonadales; family Pseudomonadaceae; genus Pseudomonas; species Pseudomonas sp. JL23. Next base: position 5,110,765 of record NZ_CM167795.1, read on the forward strand.
CGGTAGCAGCTTGAGCTGCAACCGCGGGTCTGCAGACTCAAAGCGGCTGCCATCGTTGATCAACTCGATGAAGGTCGAGACCTGTTGGTTCAGACCGAAGCGTTCGATGGTGTCGAGCAAGCCAGCCGGTGGCGCCTGGCGATCAAGGTGCAGCACCGCGAGCAGCGAGTGATCGGCGCCGCTGATCCGCATCACCTGTTCTGCTGCCTCCTCGGACAGTGACGCAACAGGATGACCCAGGCGCCTGAAGGACTTTCTTGCATCCCAGTCGCCAGGGTTCTCGCCCTCATGGCGCCAGGCACCGGCACCGTTGTGCTCCAAAGTCGGCGAAAAGCGCCCGCTGCGCGGCGGCTCGACGCGCCAGGTGTTCAGCGCCGTATCCTGACGAACCGGGTAGAGCCGATCCTCCAGCGACACGTATTGCTTACCCCGATGGCTGAATACGCCCTCGGCATCAGGCTTGAGGCCCGGCGGCAACACAACATCACTGGCGAAGGGCACAAGGTTCGGCGACCACAGGCGCACCTCACCATTGTTGAGGGTGACAGGCCGCATGCTGTCGACAAAAGACGACGCCCTGACCGGGGTCAATAACACCGACAGCTCATGGCCAGCGATCGCCATGCTCGCCGCCATCGCAAGATTTTCCGCAACGTTTTCCAGATGCCCGAGCGCCGCTTCCAGATCACCTTGGGTCCAGGCCACCACGCCCTCGAATACCTCCCCCAGCAACTGCAAGCCGATAATCACCGCCACCGCCTCACCGAGACCGGGGATAAAGCCGGCCACGGTCAGCACGTCCTCGGCAAACTCGGTCAGGCTGGCGACTTCGGACGCCTGATCCTTCTCGAAGACCGGCACCGCCAGCACCCGCGCGTCCTCGCGGATACGCACCTGGGTCGTGATAGCGAAGTGATTGGTGGTCAGGTCGGTTACCGGCGTCAGCTTCAGATCAAGGCTCACGCTATCGTCAGGCACTACCAGGGTCTGGGTGCTGCTCAGCAGGCCACTGCCGTATTGCTCGGTTCTGGTGGTCAGGGTACTCAAGCGGCTCTTGAGCCGGGCCAGCAACCGGCCCTTATCGCGCAACCGGGCAAAGTTGCCGAAGAACTGTTGAAAATTACTGTTCCTGAGCCTGCGACGAAGCCAGTACTGCAACTCATCGAGCGAGCCATGTTCGCTGAACGGTGAGGCGGGCTCATCGGGGATATAGACGATGCAGCGACTCGACACCGTCGACTGCAAAACCAGCACATCCCTCAAATGAGTCTGCAAAATATTGAGGTACGACACCTCTGTGGAAACGTGAACAATTCCATCGTCCTGATAACCGGCAGCCGAGAGCACTGCCAGATAGGCAGCGGGGGACAGCTTGCCTTTCATGCGAGCGATATGCGCCTCGACGAGCATTTTGTAGAGCGCGCTGTAATTGAGCGCCTGCGTGATCTGCTCGGAGCCCGGCGTAGCGCGCATTACCGCCTCAGTCGATGGCGCAAATACGCTGTTGAGATGGGTCTGATACTGCTCGCCCAGATCAAGTTGGCGGCACAACTGCATAAAAGCTGCGGCCGATATGTTCGGCAAATACGTCGTCGGCGTTGCCGGGTCTGGTCGATATTTACGCACACTGGAAAAACGCTCGTCCGTCGCTGCCGTTACTTCTTCACGCTGATAATTGCTCAACGCAGCCTGCAACAAGGTTCGACGACTGATTGCCTCGACGCCAACGGGCAGCTTGCCGCTATCTATCTCCAGTTGATTTTCCAGCCAGGTCCTCCTGCGTGTCGGCCCCGATGTACCGAGGTAGCCTTTGCAGGCCGTGCACTCGGGCGGGCTCAGAGTGGCCTGCCAGATTTCGTCACGCTCGATGTCCAGGCCCGGTCCGAATGCCTGCTCCAGCGCCTCTGAAAGCAAGGGTTTGACAAACTCACCCAGGCCTTTCAAATCCCTCAACGCCGTGGCCTGAGCAGTCTGTAACTGACGCGCGAAGGCAATATCCCGGTTCAGACGCTTGCGCAGCTCAGCGGATGAATTGACGTACCAGCCAGGCAGCGCGCCCTTTATAAAGTCATGGTGAACATTGGTCGTGGAATTCGTCACGGCTCAACTCCAAGTGATAAGAGAGTGAGCACGTGATCAGCTTTTAACCTGTCAGTAGCGGTAGATAGTTAATAGCGTCCGCCTGCGTCCGGCGCTGCGCTAATATCAACAGTCCGTACACAAGCTGAGCGCAATCGTGACTATTACCCGCCATGCCCAGATCGATTGGGACGATCAGGGCAACCCTCATTCTCGAACCTTCTCTGACGTCTACTTCGCCACCCAGTCGGGCCTTGAAGAAACGCGGCATGTGTTCCTCGTGCAAAACGATTTGCACAAACGCTTCAGCGAACTGCCTGCGAGTGGACGCCTGGTGATTGGTGAAACCGGTTTCGGCACGGGCCTGAATTTTCTCTGCGCCTGGCAGCTCTTTGCCGAATGCGCACCGCTTGATGCCCGCCTGCATTTCGTCAGCGTGGAAAAATTTCCCCTGAGCCAGGCCGACCTGCATCGTGCCCTCGGCCTGTGGCCGGAACTGGCCGCCTTTGCCGAACCCTTGCTCAAGCAATACGTCGCGGTACATGACGGCTTTCAGCGCCTGGTATTCGATAATGGCCGGGTGACCCTGACCCTGCTGATCGGCGATGCCCTGGAAATGCTGCCGCAACTGGACGGGCAGATTGACGCCTGGTTCCTCGACGGTTTTGCCCCGGCGAAAAACCCGGAAATGTGGACCCCGGAACTGTTCGCCGAACTGGCCCGGCTTTGTGCGCCTGATGCCACCATCGGCACCTTCACCAGCACCGGCTGGGTGCGCCGCGCCTTGAACACCGCAGGCTTCAAGATGAAGCGCGTGCCAGGCATCGGCCACAAGTGGGAAGTGCTGCGCGGCACCTTCGAAGGCTGGCCCGAAGACGTCGAGCCATTGCCCGCGAGCAAACCCTGGTTCGCTCGGCCCCAGGCCCTTGGCGGCCCACGCAAGGCCCTGGTGATTGGCGGCGGCATGGCCGGTTGCACCACGGCCGCGAGCCTGGCGGCACGGGGCTGGCAAGTCAGCCTGTTGGAACGTCACGACGAGTTGGCCCAGGAAGCCTCCGGCAACCCCCAGGGTGTGCTCTACCTCAAGCTGTCGGCCCATGGCACGACCTTGTCGCAGCTGATCCTCAGCGGTTTCGGCTACACCCGCCGCCTGCTGGAAAGCCTGCAACGGGGCGTCGACTGGGATGCCTGCGGCGTCCTGCAACTGGCCTTCAACGACAAGGAACTGCTGCGTCAGGCGCAACTGGCGGCGGCCTTCCCAAGGGAACTGCTGCACCACGTCGAGCCGGCCGGCGCCGAACAGCTCAGCGGGATCGGCCTGGACTCGGGCGGGCTGTTCTTCCCCGAAGGCGGCTGGGTGCATCCTCCAGCGTTGTGTCAGGCACAGGTCACGCACCCGAATATCCAAGTGCAACTGCATCGGGACGTGGTCGAACTGCGTCATAAAGCCGGGCAATGGCAGGCCTGGGACGGCGAGCGGCTGATCGACAGCGCCACCGTCGTCGTACTGGCGGGCGCGGCGGAGATCAAACGCTTCCCGGCCAGCGCCGACCTGCCCCTCAAGCGCATTCGCGGGCAGATCACCCGCCTGCCTCAGACCGAGGCCAGCCAGGCACTGAAAACCGTGGTCTGTGCCGAAGGCTATGTCGCCCCGGCACGTCATGGCGAACACACACTGGGCGCCAGTTTCGACTTCACCAATACGGACTTGAGTACGACCGCCGAAGATCACCTGGGTAACCTGGCGCTGTTGCAGGAGATCTCCGCCGACCTGAGCACCCGTCTCGACGCCCGGCATCTGCCTCCGGAAACGCTGCAAGGCCGGGCGGCGTTCCGCTGCACCAGCCCCGACTACCTGCCCATCGTCGGGCCGCTGGCGGATAAACAGGCCTTCCTCAACACCTACGCCGCCCTCGCCAAGGACGCCCGCCAGGTGCCGGACACGTCCTGCCCGTGGCTTGACGGCCTGTACGTCAACAGCGGCCACGGCTCTCGCGGGCTGATTACTGCACCGCTGTGCGCCGAACTGCTGGCGGCCTGGCTGGATAACGAACCGCTGCCGTTGCCCCTGAGCGTGGTCAAGGCCTGCCACCCCAACAGGTTCATGTTGCGGGAGTTGATTCGCGGGGTGTAATCGATACATCGAGCGTAATTGTGGGACCGGCTTTAGCCGGGAAGAGGCCAGTACATCCCCTACATATTCATGGCCTTTCATATCGCCTTCCCGGCTGAAGCCGGTCCCACATAATCTCCTCCATCATCAAATTGCCGTTATCCTGCGCACTTGCCCCCACATCGAGACCGCCCATGCTCCAGGTAACCGGCGTCTTCAAGAACTACGCCACCGCCCAAGGCCCGCTGGCCGTATTGCGCGGTGTCGACCTGCACTTGCAACAGGGCGAAAGCCTGGCGCTGATGGGCGAATCCGGCAGCGGCAAAAGCACCCTGCTGCACCTGATCGCCGGGCTGGATCAGGTCGACGCGGGCACCATCGATATCGCCGGGCAGCGCCTGGAGCGCATGAATGAAGCGCAGCTCGCCAATTGGCGGCGCACCGAAATCGGCCTGATTTTCCAGCAGTTCAACCTGATCGGCAGCCTCAAGGTCGAAGACAATCTGGCCTTTCAGGCAAGACTGGCCGGGCGCTATGAGCCGGGCTGGCAGGCTGAGTTGATCGAGCGTCTGGGTTTGGGTGACTTGCTCACGCGTTACCCCGAGCAACTGTCCGGCGGCCAGCAACAACGTGTGGCGATTGGTCGGGCGCTGGCCTCGCGACCGGCGCTGTTATTGGCCGACGAACCCACCGGCAATCTCGACGAAGCCACCAGTGATGAAGTGCTGCAACTGCTGCTCGACCTGCTGACCCATAGCAGCACCAGCCTGCTGATGGTCACCCACAGCCCGCGGGTTGCCGAGCGCCTGCAACGCACCGAACTGCTGCACTTTGGCCGTCTGGCTACGCAGTCATGAACGTTCTGTACTGGACCCTGCGCGCCCTGCTCAGTCATTGGCGCCGCCATCCCGTACAGTTTTTCAGCGTACTGACCGGGCTATGGCTGGCGACCGGCCTGCTGACCGGCGTCGAAGCCCTCAATCAGCAGGCACGGGACAGCTATGCCAAAGCCAGCCAGTTGATCGGCGGCGAACCTCCAGCCAGCCTGGTCAGTGTCACCGGCAATCCATTACCACAGAGTCTGTTCGTCGATCTGCGTCGAACAGGATGGCCAGTGTCGCCTGTGGTCGAAGGGCGTATCAGCCTCAAGGCTCACCCCCAGCAGCGCCTGCGGGTCATGGGCATCGAGCCGGTGTCGCTGCCCGGCGGCTCGGCCATCGCCGGGCAAAAACTCGATGTCGCCGAGCGGGTCAATTTCTTCCTCACGCCGGGGCGCACCTGGATCGCCCCACAGACCCTGCACGAGCTGAGTTTTCAACCGGGCCAGCAGGTGCAGACAGAGAGCGGCCAGACACTGCCGCCGTTACAGGTTCAAGTGGATATGGCACCGGGCCTGCTGCTGATGGATATTGGTTTCGCCCAACCCTTGCTGGGCATGAATAGCCAACTGACGCGCCTGCTATTGCCCAGCGCTTTCGCCGCTAATCCTCCGCCGCTGCCGGAAGGTTTGCAGTTGAACAAGGGCGGCGAAGAAAACAGCCTGGCGCGCCTGACCGCAAGCTTTCACCTCAATCTCGATGCCCTGGGTTTTCTGTCCTTCGTGGTCGGCCTGTTTATCGTCCATGCCGCCATCGGCCTGGCCCTGGAACAACGTCGGGGATTGTTGCGTAACCTGCGCGCCTGCGGGGTCAGTGCGCGGCTGTTGTTGTTCACCCTGGTCCTGGAACTGGGCGCGCTGGCGGTGCTGGGCGGCCTACTTGGTGTGATCAGCGGATACCTGTTGGCCAGTGCCTTGCTGCCGGATGTCGCCGCCAGCCTGCGCGGGTTGTACGGTGCCGAAGTGGCAGGGCAACTGAGCCTCAACCCGTGGTGGTGGCTCAGCGGTATTGGCCTGAGCCTGTTCGGCGCCCTGCTCGCCGGGGCCAATAGCCTGCTGCGTGCCGCGCGCCTGCCCTTGCTGGCGTTGGCCAATGCCCAGGCCTGGCATCAGGCCTATGCCCGCTGGCTGCGACGGCAGGCCTGGGTGGCTTCGACTGCAGCGGTTATCGCAGTGGCGGCATTGGTTTTCGGCAACAGCCTGGCAGCCGGTTTCGTGTTGATGGCGGCGCTGCTGCTGAGTGCTTCACTCGGCTTGCCGGTGCTGCTCAGTCGCCTGCTCGACGCCTTGCTCGGCCGCAGTCGCTCGGTATTGGGCCAGTGGTTTCTCGCTGATTGCCGCCAGCAATTGCCCGCGCTGAGCCTGGCCTTGATGGCGTTGCTGCTGGCCCTGGCCGCCAATATCGGTGCAGGCAGCATGACCTCGGGCTTTCGCCAGACCTTCGGCAACTGGCTGGAACAGCGTCTGAGCGCCGAGCTCTACGTCAGCCCGCAAACGCCCGAACAAACCCAACCCCTGCAGCAATGGCTAAGCGAGCAACCGAGCATTCAGGCCGTGCTGCCCACCTGGCAAATCCCCCTGACGCTGCAAGGCTGGCCCGCTGACTTGTTCGGCATCATCGACCATCCCCACTATCGCCAACACTGGCCGTTGCTTGAGTCCGTCGCGGGCGATCCGTGGCAGCAACTCGCAGCGGGAGACAGCGTGATGCTCAGCGAACAACTGGCCCGGCATCTGAAAATCAGTGTAGGTGACATGCTGCCAGTAACCTCAGATTGGTCGCCGAGGGTCGTCGGTATCTACGCCGATTACGGTAATCCCAAGGGCCATCTGCTGATCAACAACGAACAACTGCTGCGCCACTGGCCGGATCAACAGCCGCTGCGCTTCAACCTGCGCCTGGATTCGAGCAACGTCAGCGCCATGATGGACGCACTGCGCCAGCGCTTCGAACTGGACGATAACCACCTGATCGATCAGCAACGTTTGAAAACCTGGTCGAGTCAGGTCTTTGAACGCACCTTCGCCGCCACCGCCGCCCTCAACAGCCTGACCCTCGGCGTCGCGGGCGTGGCGCTGTTTATCAGCCTGCTGACCCAAAGCCAGAGCCGCCTCGGACAACTGGCGCCGCTGTGGGCCATGGGCGTGACGCGGCGCCAGTTGATGCTGCTCAATCTCGGCCAGACCTGGCTGCTCGCCGTACTGACCCTGGTCCTCGCCCTGCCTTTGGGCCTGCTACTGGCCTGGTGCCTGGATGCGGTGATCAACGTGCAGGCCTTTGGCTGGCGCCTGCCTTTGCAGATTTTCCCCTGGCAATTGCTGCAACTGCTGGCCCTGGCCATGCTCGCCACCCTGCTCGCCTCGGCCTGGCCGCTGCGTAAGCTGTACCGTACGCGGCCGGTGGACCTGCTGAGGACTTTTGCCCATGAAGATTAACGGCGCGCTCCTGTGCATCGTGTTGCTGCTCAGCGGTTGCGATGACAAACCCGAGCCGGGCCAAGGCTTCGCCGGGCTGGGCAATCAGGCCGCCGACTTCGCCCAGGTTGTGCCCGGCAAGGTGCTGACATTCCCCGCAGATCACGGTCCGCATCCCGACTTTCGTATCGAATGGTGGTACATCACCGCTAATCTCAAGGATGCCCAAGGCAACGATTTTGGCGTGCAATGGACGCTGTTCCGCAACGCCCTGCGCCCCGGCCCGCAAGCCTCGGGCTGGGCCGACAGCACGATCTGGATGGGCCACGCCGCCGTCACCTCAGCCACCCGCCACTACGCCGCCGAACGTTATGCACGGGGCGGCGTCGGCCAGGCCGGGGTCAGCCTCGGGCCCTTTAGCGCGCGCATCGATGACTGGGCGCTGGAAGGCCAGAACGACCTGAGCAAACTGGAACTGCAAGCCAGAGACCCGCGCTTCAGCTATCGCCTGCAACTGACCTCGGGCAAAGCACCAGTACTGCAAGGTCAGCAGGGTTTCAGCCAGAAATCCGAACAGGGCCAGGCCTCGTATTACTACAGCCAGCCGTTCTTTCAGGCCCAGGGACAGGTGGAAATAGACGCAAAGTCCTACACCGTCAGCGGCCCGGCCTGGCTTGATCGCGAGTGGAGCAGCCAGCCCCTGACCGACAATCAGACCGGTTGGGACTGGTTCTCCCTGCACCTGAACGACGGCAGCGAAGTCATGCTTTATCGCATGCGTGAGAAACAGGGCGAGCCGTATGTCACCGGCACCTGGATAAATCCGGATGGCTCGACGCAAACTCTCGATGCCAAGGCCGTCAGTCTCAAGCCCGAGAATGAAACCAGCGTGGCCGGGCATCGCCTGCCCACCCGTTGGACCGTGAGTATTCCCGGCAAGGCCGTGACGATCAGCGTCGAGGCGCTGAACAGCAATGCCTGGATGAACCTGACCCTGCCCTATTGGGAGGGGCCGGTGCGGTTTTCAGGCAGTCATCAGGGCATGGGGTATCTGGAGATGACCGGGTATTAGATAGTTACTTTCGCTCACGAAAAAACCGCTCTACGACGGGCCTTTCCCTTTATTGCGTATGAAGTTTCCGAGACAATCCGCAGCCTCTTGCGTGGGTAAAAAACGCTCTCTAGTCTGCGCCGGTCGCTGAATATCAGTGATCGGGTTTAGCAGCCTGACGAGGTAAAAAACCAAGCAAGAGACGCCTCAATGGCGGCTTTGCGTGGGGCACTTTCGAGTGCGCCGGTTCTTTGCTTGGTTTTCCTCCCGGTCTGCTAACCCGCGTCAAAGCCGCCACCCCAATGCTTGTTTAGCAGCATTCATTGAGTGGCCCGAAGAGGTAAATCAAGCAATGAATGACAGACCTTATGATCCATCCCTCGCTGCACTGGAACAATCCCTGCTCCACGCATCCGACGTCCTGCGCTGCCTCGCCGCCGTCGCCTACGAAACCGGCGACAGCCTTAGCGGCCCGAAACGCGACCTGGCCTTTTCCATGACCCACCTGGTCGACGTACTCAAGGCTGATCTGGACAGCTCACTGGCCTATTTCGAACCAAAAGCAGCGAGTTGAGGCGCTCCCCCTGTGGGACCGGCTTCAGCCGGGAATACGACCGTGCAGCCGACCTATCTTCTGTGCCAATGCCATCGCCTTCCCGGCTAAAGCCGGTCCCACAGGGCAAATCCAAACCCGGAGCCGGAGCCGCCGCCACTCAACTCGGCGGAATGGTCGCCAGGGTAGCAATCACCAAAGTCAGCACCAGAAATCCAAATACCAAAACAGCCATCTTGCCCATAGACATAATTGCCTCCAACGTTTCACGGCTTGATCGTTGGGGCAATTGTCCGCCCGCTACTGCACTCATAACAGCGTCAGATTCTGAATAAAAATACGGATCAGATGGCCGCCACATCACCAAAAACCAAAAAGCCCCAGTATGATCCGGGGCTCTTGTTGCATCAATACACGCTCAGACTAGAAGTCATAGCCGATGTGCAGGTAGGTGTCATACGGCTTGGTGCTGTCCTCCACCGGATCAGCATGATTGGGGTAATACACCGAACGCGCACGCACCTCGGGCACGAATCCAAAACGAGCCCATACCACCTTGTCAGTCACGATCGAGAAACTGCCGTTGGCCTGGATACGGGCGTACGCACCTGGGAACGATCCGGTACCCGTGTACCAAAGAGGCTGATTGTTTGCGTCATAGATAACGAAGTTGCCATCCGCTTGCATGACCGCAACGGTCGCGCTTTTGTTCTGCGTGTAGCTTGCCCACAAAACAGACATGCCAGGGCCGTATAGAACCAAGTTGCCGTCTGCCTGGAAGTAGAGCTGCGTGGTGCCGGAGCTGATCGAATCACCGGGAGCCAGGGAGGTGCCTGGCGGGATGATTACGGCGCGCAAATCGATCGTTACGGGAATCGACGTATTGCTGGCCCAGACCGGGATAGCATCGACGATTACCAGGTTGCCATCGTCTTGAACCTGAAGAAAGGCCCGCGCTGCAGCAGCGGCAGTGTTCCCGTCCAAAGGCGTACTATTCACTGTATTCCACGCACGTGACCGGTGGAGATCAGCAAGAACGATAAAGTAGTCCATATGTACGCTTTCAACCGTGTCCCCGCTCCACCGCTGAACAATGACTTCCGTCGAATAAGGCGTACCGCTATACGCCGCCCACACTGCATTGCCGCCGTCATAAAGCACGAAGTTGGCATCATTTTGGAAGACCAATCTGAATTGCTTGCTCGGAGATTCGAGGTACTGATCGGGCAGCATCTGACCGCGCGGAGGGAGGATCGCTAGGCCATTTTCTGGAAGAGTGGTGTAAACCGTCATATTGTTCACCTAATGAGTCGAATGATTAGTCGCGGAAAATCCCGCATTCATGCCGCTCAAAGGCGATCTGCAACAGCGCAGCTCCTAGCTGTCCTGAAATGATCCTCAGGTTAAAAGGCATATTTCAATTACTGTATGGATGAACAGTAATTGATGTCCGAGGCATTTGCAACCCTTGCTAACCGACCAGCGACTTAAGCGCTCCCCAGACAAGTTTTATTGAACGATCCCGTCTTTCCTGCACTCGATAAAACGAGGTCGCTGACGGCGCAAGGCGATATTTCGCAGCGCCGCAGGGCCAAAACGTTACGAGTCACACAGGATTCAGGCAGATGTGCGGATTAGCAGGTGAGTTACGTTTCGACCATCAACCGGCAGACCTTGCCGCCGTTGAGCGCATGACCCACAGCCTGGCGCCACGGGGCCCGGATGCCTGGGGCTTCCATAGCCAGGGGCCGGTTGCCCTGGGTCATCGGCGGTTGAAAATCATGGATCTGTCGGACGGTTCTGCGCAGCCGATGATCGACAGTCATCTGGGTCTGTCCCTGGCCTTTAACGGCGCCATTTATAACTTTCCGGAGTTGCGTGGCGAGCTGGAAGCGCTGGGTTATGCCTTCCATTCGGGCGGTGATACCGAAGTGCTGCTCAAGGGCTATCACGCCTGGGGCGAGGATATGCTGCCCAAGCTCAACGGCATGTTTGCCTTTGCCATCTGGGAGCGCGACAAGCAGAGCCTGTTCATCGCCCGCGATCGTCTGGGCGTCAAGCCGCTGTACCTGTCGCGCACCGATAAGCGCCTGCGCTTTGCCTCGACGCTGCCTGCGCTGCTCAAGGGTGGCGATGTCAGTACCCTGCTGGACCCGATTGCCCTCAATCATTACCTGAACTTCCATGCCGTGGTGCCAGCGCCGCGCACGCTGCTGGCAGGCGTAGAGAAACTGCCGCCCGCCAGCTGGATGCGCTTCGATGCCAGCGGCAAGGTCGAGCAGAAGGTCTGGTGGACCCTGCCCTACGGCCCTCACGCCGACGAAGAACATCTGGAACTGGAAGACTGGCGCGATCGGGTACTCGATGCCACCCGCGAAGCTGTGGCGATTCGCCAGCGTGCAGCGGTGGATGTCGGTGTGCTGCTGTCCGGCGGTGTCGATTCCAGTCTGTTGGTCGGTCTGTTGCGTGAGGTTGGCGTAGAAGACTTGTCCACTTTCTCCATCGGCTTTCAGGATGCCGGTGGCGAACGCGGTGACGAGTTTCAGTATTCCGACCTGATCGCCAAGCATTACGGCACCCGTCATCACCAATTACGCATCAACGAAAAGGAAATCATCGAGCAACTGCCAGCGGCGTTCCGCGCCATGAGTGAGCCGATGGTCAGCCACGACTGCATCGCTTTCTACCTGCTGTCCCGGGAAGTCGCCAAGCACTGCAAAGTGGTGCAGAGCGGCCAGGGTGCCGACGAGTTGTTCGCCGGCTACCACTGGTACCCGCAAGTGGACGGCGCCAGCGACCCGGTGGCCGCCTATCGTGATGCCTTTGTCGACCGCAGCTACCGCGAATATGCCGCTACCGTGCAATCACGCTGGCTGACCGAAAACGATGCGGCCGGGGACTTTGTCCGCGACCATTTCGCCCAGCCTGGCGCCGATGCCGCAGTGGACAAAGCGCTGCGCCTGGACAGTACCGTCATGTTGGTCGATGACCCGGTCAAACGGGTGGACAACATGACCATGGCCTGGGGTCTGGAAGCCCGTACGCCGTTCCTCGATTACCGTCTGGTGGAGCTCTCAGCGCGAATTCCGGCACGTTTCAAGCTGCCTGATGGCGGTAAACAGGTGCTCAAAGAGGCGGCACGCCTGGTCATCCCGTCCGAGGTGATCGATCGCAAGAAAGGTTACTTCCCGGTGCCCGGCCTGAAACATCTGGAAGGCGACACCCTGGGTTGGGTCCGCGATCTGCTGACCGATCCGAGCCAGGATCGTGGTCTGTTCAACCCGGCCATGCTCGATACCTTGTTGACCAATCCCCAGGGCCAACTGACGCCCCTGCGTGGCTCCAAGCTGTGGCAACTGGCGGCTCTTAACCTGTGGCTCAGTGAACAAGGACTCTGATCGATGAAGCATCCGATGGCCTATAACCAACGCCTGCTGCGCGGGCAGTCGCCCTCGTGGGAGCGCTTGCAGGCACGCTTTGCCGAGGACGGCAGCCAACCCGACACCCAGCCACTGGCCCTGCATTGCGGCTGGGGGCGGCTGTTGCTCGGGCACACCTTCCCTGACCCGGCGGCGTTGGCCGAAGAACTGCTCAAGGAAAAACCCGGCGAACGGGACATTGCCCTGTACGTCGCCGCGCCCCAACAGGTGCTGGCCCAGGCGCCGCAGCAGCTGTTCCTCGATCCGTCCGACACCCTGCGTCTGTTTTTCAGCGACTACCGCCCGGCTCAGCGAGTGTTTCGCGGTTTTCGCATCCGCCGGGCGCAGAGCGACGCCGATTGGCAGGCAATCAATCAGCTGTATATCAGCCGTGGCATGTTGCCGATCGATCCGCAACTGCTGACACCGCGCCATCAGGGCGGCCCGGTGTACTGGCTGGCCGAGGACGAAGGCACTAATGCAGTGATCGGCAGCGTCATGGGCCTCAATCATCAAAAGGCCTTTAACGACCCGGAAAACGGCAGCAGCCTGTGGTGCCTGGCAGTGGACCCGCGCTGCACCCGCCCCGGTGTTGGCGAAGTGCTGGTACGGCACTTGATCGAACACTTCATGAGTCGCGGCTTGAGCTATCTCGACCTGTCGGTGCTGCACAACAACGAGCAGGCCAAGAGCCTCTACGCCAAGCTGGGCTTTCGCAACCTGCCGACCTTCGCCGTCAAGCGCAAGAACGGTATCAACGAAGCGCTGTTTCTCGGCCCAAGCCCACAGGCGCAGTTCAACCCCTATGCGCGGATCATTGTCGAAGAAGCACACCGACGCGGTATCGAAGTGCAGGTCGACAACGCCGACGCAGGATTGTTTACCCTTACACATGGCGGGCGCCGGGTGCGTTGCCGCGAATCCCTCAGCGACCTGACCACTGCCGTAAGCATGACCCTGTGCCAGGACAAGAGCCTGACCCACAGCACCCTGAAAGCGGCCGGTCTGCAACTCCCCGCCCAGCAACTGGCGGGCAACGGCGATGACAACCTGGCCTTCCTCGAAGCCCACAAGCGCATCGTGGTCAAGCCGCTGGATGGCGAACAGGGCCATGGCGTGGCCGTGGACTTGCGCAGCATCGAAGACGTGCAGCACGCCATCGAGCGGGCCAAGGCCTTCGACAGTCGCGTACTGCTGGAAAGCTTCCATGAAGGTCTCGACCTGCGCATCGTCGTCATTGGTTTTGAGGTAGTGGCCGCTGCGATCCGTCGCCCGGCCGAGATCATCGGCGACGGCCGCCACACCATCATCCAGCTGATCGAGGCCCAGAGCAGGCGCCGCGCTGCCGCCACCAGCGGCGAAAGCAAGATCCCCATGGACGAAGAAACCGAACGCACCGTGGCCGACGCCGGTTTCAGCTACAGCGATGTGCTGCCCATGGATCAGCGCCTGGCCGTGCGACGTACCGCCAACCTGCATACCGGGGGCGTGCTTGAAGATGTCACCGCGATCCTGCATCCGGTCCTGCTCGACGCCGCCGTACGCGCGGCCCGTGCCCTGGATATCCCGGTGGTCGGCCTGGACCTGATGGTCCCTGCCGCCGATCAACCCGACTACGTGTTTATCGAAGCCAACGAACGCGTCGGCCTGGCCAACCACGAGCCGCAGCCGACGGCCGAGCGATTTGTTGACCTGTTGTTTCCGCACAGTTTGCCCGTGCACGGTTAGGACACGACGCCACCTTCCTGTAGGAGCGTGGCTTGCCCGCGAAAGGGCCGGTACATCCGACCCGTTGTTTGAGTCTGTTCCACAGCCTTCGCGGGCAGGCTTCGCTCCAACGAGCCCATGCTCCAAAGGAGTTCTATGACTGCCGCCAAGAAAACCCCCGAACCGGATCTGCAATACCTGCAAAAAGTCCTGCTGGAAATGCTCTCCATCCCCAGCCCCACCGGCTTCACCGACACCATCGTGCGCTACGTCGCCGAGCGTCTGGAAGAACTGGGCATTCCCTTCGAGCTGACCCGCCGTGGCACCATCCGCGCCACCCTCAAGGGTCGGCAGAACAGCCCGGACCGGGCGGTTTCGGCGCACCTCGATACCATCGGCGCCACCGTGCGCGAAGTGAAGGATAACGGGCGCCTGGCCCTGGCTGCAGTGGGCCACTGGTCCAGTCGTTTCGCCGAGGGCAGCCGGGTCAGCGTGTTTACCGATACCGGCGTGATCCGCGGTAGCGTTCTGCCGCTGATGGCCTCCGGGCATGCCTTCAATACCGCAGTCGATGAAATGCCCATCAGCTGGGAGCATATCGAGCTGCGTCTGGATGCCTACAGCTCGACCCGGGCCGATTGCGAGTCCCTGGGGGTCAATATCGGTGATTTCGTTGCTTTCGATCCGTTGCCGGAGTTCACCGAAAGTGGCCATATCAGCGCGCGCCACCTGGACGACAAGGCCGGGGTCGCGGCGCTGCTGACGGCGCTCAAGGGTATCGTCGACAGTGGTGCAGAACCTTTGATCGACTGCCACCCGCTATTCACCATCACCGAGGAAACCGGCACCGGCGCGGCGGGCGCCCTGCCCTGGGATGTCAGCGAGTTCGTCGGCATCGACATCGCCCCGGTCGCCCCTGGTCAGCATTCCAGCGAGCACACCGTGAGCGTGGCGATGCAGGACTCCAGCGGGCCATATGACTATCACCTGTCGCGCCATCTGCTGGATCTGGGCCGCGAGAATGAGCTGCCGCTGCGTCGCGATGTATTTCGCTACTACTTCAGCGATGCCCATTCGGCCGTAACCGCCGGGCACGATATCCGCACCGCCCTGCTGGCTTTTGGCTGCGATGCGACCCATGGCTATGAGCGCACCCATATCGACAGCCTCAGCGCCCTGAGCCGCCTGCTCACAGCCTATATGCTCAGCCCGCCGGTCTTCGCCAGCGACGCGCAACCGGCGCAGACCTCACTGGAGCGTTTCAGCCATCAAATCGAGCACGACGCGCAGATGGAAAGCGACACACGCGTGCCACCGGTGGACAGTCTGGTCGGAAACAAACGGGAAGAGGCCTGATATGATCGCAGGTCACTGATGCGAGAACGCCATGCTGATTCCCTACGACCAACTCGAAGCCGAGACCCTGACCCGCCTGATTGAGGATTTCGTCACCCGCGACGGCACCGACAATGGCGATGACACCCCGCTGGAAACCCGTGTGCTGCGGGTCCGCCAGGCCTTGGGAAAAGGCCAGGCGGTGATCTTCTTCGATGTGGAAAGCCAGCAGTGCCAGTTGATGGCCAGGCACGAAGTGCCCAAGGACATGTTTGACTGAGAGGGTCAGACATTGTCCGCTGCGGGCTCCCGAGCCTCCTGACTCAGCTTGTCGGCAATGCGCCGGAATATTTCGGCTCGATGGATCTTCACATGTTCCGGGGCGGTAATGCCCAGACGCACCTGATTGCCGCTGACCCCGAGAATCTGCACGGTAATGTTGTTACCGATGGAGAACGTCTCACCTACTTCCCGCGTTAATACCAGCATATTTCCTACCCCCGCTACGCCATAAAACCGCAGCGTGGCGCGCAAATGCCAGTGCTTCAATGCGCTGGAAGCAAATCAGTAACGTCCTGCAAGATGATCGGAAAAGAATGAAAGAAAGGTCCTACATTTCCATTAAAACACTGGAAATTTGACCCTACCGGTAGGACTTGCAAGGTCGAATCTGTGGGACCGGCTTTAGCCGGGAAGACATCGGGACAGGCAACGAAGAATGCATCGTTCATATCTGCCCCTTCCCGGCTAAAGCCGGTCCCACATGAACTATCCGCGCAATATCAAGGCGCCGAAAATCTAGGCCCGAACAGGATGATGCTGGCACCAATCAGGCAAAACACTAGCCCAAGCCAATCGGAGCTCAACGGCCGCGCCCGTTCGATGAGCCCAAGCCAGGCAATGGACGCGACGATATAGATCCCGCCATAGGCGGCATAGGCACGTCCGGCGTAGTTGGCTTCGACCCTGGTCAGCAGCACGGCGAACAGGGTCAGGCTCAATAGCGCCGGAATGATCCACAACGCACTTTTGCCTTGGCGCAACCACATCCAGAAGGCATAACAACCGGCAATCTCGAATAACGCCGAGAGGAAAAACCACAGGTAATTGAGCATCGCAAAGTCTTCAAGGGTTGCCGGAAAGTGACGGCAACCCTATCAGAAATCAGCCCTGACGCGCTTTAGCCCGCATCTTGTCGGCCATGCTCGCCATTTCGTCGTACAGCAGCTGTGGATTTTTCTGCTTCAACTGCCAGGCCATGCGTCCTTGCTCATGGGGCAGGATCATGAACTCGCCCAAGGCAACCTGATCGTAGATATAGGCGGCAATGTCGCTGGCACTGATCGGCGAGCTTTCCAGCAGCTTGCCGACCTGAGCCTTCATCGCCGGGGTCGGGCCGCGAAAGGAGTCCAGCAGGTTGGTCTGGAAGAACGACGGGCAGACCACATGCACGCCGACTTCCTGCTGACGCAATTCAACCAGCAGGCTTTCCGACAAGGCCACCACGCCAGCCTTGGCGACGTTGTAGTTGCTCATGGCCGGGCCCTGCATCAGGGCGGCCATGGAGGCGATATTGATGATCCGGCCCTTGCTGGCTTCCAGCAGCGGCAGGAAGGCCTTGCAGCCCTTGACCACGCCCATGAGGTTGATTGCGATCTGCCAGTCCCAGTCTTCCAGGGACAGCTCGCTGAAGAACCCGCCCGAGGCCACCCCGGCGTTGTTGACGATGATATCAATACCGCCGAATTTCTCTTCGCAGGCCTGGGCAAAAGCGGTCAGTTGGCTGTAGTCGCGTACGTCGCAGCGTTGGGTGAAGCCATCGCCACCGGCTTCGCGCACCAGGCGCAGGGTTTCCTGTACGCCGCCGTCGTTGACATCCGACAACGCCAGACGCCAACCCTCACGGGCCCAGCGCAGCGCTATTTCGCGACCCAGGCCAGAACCGGCGCCGGTGATCATGATGCGGTTTTGCATAGGAAACTGCCTTGTGATGTGCGGGAAGTAGTTGGCAGTGTAACCACAGCCCCGAGCCCCAAGACCCAACATCAGGGCGCTGAATAGCCAAGGCAAACCAACGCCTTGGCAGGCTGCTGGCGCGCGGAGCATTCCATAAAGCTTTAGTTCAGTTTTTATTGGGCCGGTACTGCAATTAAAATAGCGGTATCGAGCAACTCAAAAAATAGCCAACGCACTGAAAAATAAAGATTTTTCATTAAAACAAAACTTTCTTTAATAACCGGTTGAATTTTTTAGAAGGCGTCACAGTCGGAGTAGTTAAGCAGTACATACTTTAAGCCCCAGGGTAGAAGTTGAACTGCAAACCTGATCAAAAAAGAACTTAAAGGAAGGAATTCATCATGGGCCTTGGCACGATTCTTATCATTGTCTTGATTCTGTTGCTGGTCGGCGGTCTGCCGGTGTTCCCCCACTCCCGTAGCTGGGGTTATGGACCGTCGGGCATCATCGGGACCATTCTGGTGATCCTGTTGATTCTGGTGTTGCTGGGCAGGATATAACGCCGTCCTGAAACCGGCGAATTACGGTTAATAAAAAAGCAGCCCCAGGGCTGCTTTTTTATTTACTGCGTCAGCGTTTAGTGCGACACCGCACCGCTGGCACCCAGGCCAGTCTGCGAGCGTACGAATTGCGCGTCGAACAGCGCACGTTCGCCAGCGGCGGAGGCCGATTTGTCGGTGATCGAGAAGAACCAGATACCGACGAACGCGATGATGATGGAGAAGAACGCCGGATACTCGTACGGGAAGATCGCCTTCTCGTGATGCAGGATCTGCACCCAGATGGTCGGGCCGAGAACCATCAGCACCACGGCACTGATCAAGCCCATCCAGCCACCGATCATGGCGCCGCGAGTGGTCAGATTTTTCCAGTACATCGAGAGCAGCAGTACCGGGAAGTTGCAGCTTGCCGCAATGGAGAACGCCAGGCCGACCATGAACGCAATGTTCTGGCTTTCGAAGGCGATACCCAACAGGATTGCCACGATTGCCAAGGCAATGGTGGTGATCTTGGAAACGCGGATCTCGTCTTTCTCGTTGGCCTTGCCAGCCTTGATCACGCTGGCATACAGGTCATGGGACACCGCCGAGGCACCGGCGAGGGTCAGGCCTGCTACCACCGCCAGGATGGTGGCGAAGGCTACCGCCGAGATGAAGCCCAGGAACAGACTGCCCCCCACCGCGTTGGCCAGATGCACCGCCGCCATGTTGTTGCCGCCCAGAAGAGCGCCAGCTGCATCCTTGAACGCCGGGTTGGTGCTGACCAGCAGGATCGCGCCGAAACCGATGATGAAGGTCAGGATGTAGAAGTAGCCGATGAAGCCAGTGGCGTAGAGCACCGACTTGCGAGCCTCCTTGGCGTCACTCACGGTGAAGAAGCGCATCAGGATGTGTGGCAGGCCAGCCGTACCGAACATCAGGGCCAGGCCCAGAGAGAATGCCGAGATCGGGTCTTTGACCAGACCGCCGGGGCTCATGATCGCAGCACCTTTAGGGTGGACCTTGACCGCTTCGGAGAACAGCACGTTGAAGTCGAAGTTGACGTGTTTCATGACCATCAGAGCCATGAACGACGCACCGGAGAGCAACAGCACTGCCTTGATGATCTGTACCCAGGTAGTTGCCAGCATGCCGCCGAACAACACGTAGAGGCACATCAGGATACCCACCAGAACCACAGCAACCGCGTAGTCCAGGCCGAACAGCAGCTGGATCAGCTTGCCGGCACCGACCATTTGCGCGATCAGGTAGAAGGCCACCACCACCAGCGAACCGCAGGCGGACAGGGTGCGGATTTCCTTCTGCTTGAGGCGGTAGGACGCCACGTCAGCGAAGGTGTATTTACCCAGGTTGCGCAGGCGCTCGGCGATCAGGAACAGAATGATCGGCCAGCCGACGAGGAAGCCGATCGAGTAGATCAGACCGTCGTAGCCGGAAGCGTATACCAGCGCGGAAATACCCAGGAATGAAGCAGCCGACATGTAGTCGCCCGCGATGGCCAGGCCGTTCTGGAAACCGGTGATCTTGCCGCCCGCAGCGTAGTAATCCGCTGCCGATTTGTTTTTCTTCGCCGCCCAGTAAGTGATGCACAGAGTGAAACCGACGAACAGGACGAACATGACGATCGCCGCGACGTTCAACGGTTGCTTCTGCACGGCACCGGTGAGGGCATCGGCTGCCCACAGGGTCGGAGCGAAGGCACTGAGGCCCAGTACTGCTGAAAGGCGCCCGATCATTGTTGTGCCTCCTTCAGGATTGCATTGTTCAGCTCGTCGAACTCACCGTTGGCACGGCGCACGTAGATAGCTGTCAGCACGAAGGCGGAGACAATCAGACCGACCCCAATCGGCATTCCCCAGGTAATGGATGATTCAGGACTCAATTTAGTCCCGAGAATCTGAGGCCCATACGCAATCAAAAGGATGAATGCGGCATACAGCCCCAGCATGATCGCCGAGAGAATCCAGGCGAATCGTTCCCTTTTCGAAACCAGCTCCTTGAAGCGCGGGCTGTTCTGAATCGAGAGGTAAATGCTGTCGTTCATTGTTTTTGTCCTCGCAGCACAGATGAGATGTTACGTATTCCACTTTAGTCAGGTGCGCGGCGCACTCCAGACGACCTTAGTATTAGAAAGCCATGTAAGACCGCAAAAAAATCATATAACCGTGGGACCGGCTTCAGCCGGGAAGGCAATTTCCCGGCTGAAGCCGGTCCCACAGCATAGTCGCGGCGCGAACAAATGCCAGAAACGCAAAAGGCCGTCTGGCTATAACGCCAGACGGCCTGTAGGACCTGCTTTAGCCGGGAGAGGATCGACAGTATTACTTGCCGGTCCACTCCTTCACGCGATCAGGGTGCTTGGCAACCCAATCCTTGGCAGCAGCTTCAGGCTTGGCACCGTCCTGGATGGCCAGCATGACTTCGCCGATCTCATCCTTGGACTGCCAGGAGAACTTCTTCAGGAACTCGGCCACTTCAGGGGCTTTGGTCGCCAGGTCCTTACTGCCGATGTTGTCGACGGTTTCAGCCGCGCCGTAAACGCCTTTTGGATCTTCGAGGAATTTCAGTTTCCACTTGGCAAACATCCAGTGCGGCACCCAACCGGTGACCACGATGGATTCGTTGCGCTTCTCGGCGCGGGTCAGCTCGGCGATCATGCCGGCGCCCGAACTGGCGACCAGTTTGTAGTCAGTCAGGCCGTAGTCCTTGATCGCCTGGTCAGTCTTGAGCATCACGCCCGAGCCTGCGTCGATACCGGTGATCTTGCCTTTGTAGGACGCATCGCCCTTGAGGTCTTCAACGGTTTTTGCGGTCGCGTACTCAGGCACGATCAGGCCGATCTTGGCGTCTTTGAAGTTCGGACCGTAGTCGACAACCAGGTCCTTGTTCTTGGCCCAGTATTCGCCGTGGGTGCCAGGCAGCCAGGCGGACAGCATCATGTCCAGCTTGCCGGTGGCCACACCCTGCCACATGATCCCGGCCGCAACGGATTGCAGCTTGACGTCATAACCGAGCTTTTGCTTGATCACTTCTGCGGCGACGTTGGTGGTCGCGACGCTGTCAGACCAGCCTTCGACATAACCAATGCTTACTTCTGCGGCAGAGGCCAGCGTGGAACTGATAGCCAGTGCCAATGCGGCACCTGCGCCCAGGATCATTCGTATCTTCATCGTTACTTCCCCGAAAGTCCTGCACCCGACGGTCGTCGGGCGCCGTTAACGTTTTTATAAGGTCGCAACGGGTGCCCAGCTTTGGGGCACCACGTTCCAATAACGCCTCAGTCGCTCCAGCCGCCGGTGTTGGACACCGCATCGACACCCTGATAATCAACCTCGGCGCTCATGGGGCTTTCTCTGTCAGCGACATTGAGACATCGGGAAACGACATCACTAAGCCACTAACGACATTCAGCGACAAAAACGTCGGTTTGCCTGTCCGAATCTTGCATGCCAAAGGCAATGGCTCTCATCTGGCCAACGTCGTAACAGTAGAAGAGCTTTGGCATGGCTGCACCGGCATGCGCCATTTCAGGTCCTGTCGGCCTCGCCGATTGTGGGACCGGCTTCAGCCGGGAAGGCGTCGGCACATCCTGTACATTTGTTTGATCCGCTCAGACGCTTTCCCGGCTAAAGCCGGTCCCACGGATTACAGTCCAACTCTGAGCTGTAAAGATGTGGCCCATCCCACCCAGAGTGTTACCCCCTCTACGCCTGAGCCTGCGCAAACGGGTAACACGGAAACACCTCCTCACGATTATTCAACCTGGGCAAAAACCAAAAACTCACAACCACTTGATTTATAACAACTTTAAAAAGTTGGCACAGCTCCTGCTATATCTATCGCACAACAAGAATAAAACGCAGCAAACCCAATAAAAACAAGACGTATCGGCTCTGACATAACAAGAACAAAGGCACAGAGACGCAGCTAACAGATTTTTTTGGAGTAGACCGTTTTACAGAAGCTCAGGCTTCGCAATCGGACAGAGAACAATAAAACTACCTTCAGGTAGCTCCAGAACCGGTTGGATCACGTCAGTGATGAAAATGGCTCAGCGCTCAAAAAAATACGTTTGCTCTTGATCCCGGATGGGGATCGACCATAACGCTGTGAAGGGCTGGTCGCCAAAAACAACAACAGGCCGCCCTAGAACAATAAAAAGAGCAGGCAAGACACCATTAAAAGGGGAGCTAAGGCTCCCCTTTGTCTTGCCTGGAGTTTGCCTTGTCCGCCTCTACCCGACAGCACGCAAGCCCCGCCGACCCACGGATAAAAGCACAAGGCTACTCTCTCTCCAGCCCCCGGAACGTGTATTGTCACAGCGGCCTTACACGGTTTGTTTGCAGGTACGGCACTTTGGCACTACACCGGTGGTCATAGCCTGCGTTACCTCATCAGCACTTCTTTCCCAAGGGATTTAGTCATGCTCCGTTTCCTGCGCTTCGCTGCTGTTATCGGCGGCCTCTGTCTGAGTGCGTCCGCACTGGCGGTCGACGTCGACCCCGCCAGCTATGGCTACCCTTTGACCAACCCGTTCGAAGCCACCATTGCGACAACACCACCAGACCTGCGTCCAGATCTGCCGGCCGATGAAGACATCGACCAGGCCGACTACAGCCTCAACCTGCACCCAGAACGCGAGTTCATCCTGCCCGACAACTTCTGGGCCGTGAAAAAACTGCGTTATCGCCTGGCCAAGCAGGATCACCCGGCACCGCTGATCTTCCTGATCGCCGGGACCGGCGCTCCGTATACCAGCACCATCAACGAGTTCCTCAAGAAGCTGTACTACAAGGCCGGCTACAACGTCGTACAGCTGTCGTCGCCAACCAGCTACGACTTCATGAGCGCCGCTTCACGCTTCGCCACGCCGGGGGTTTCCAAGGAAGACGCTGAAGACCTCTATCGCGTGATGCAGGCCGTACGTGCCCAGCAGTCCAAACTGCAAGTCACCGACTACTACCTGACCGGGTACAGCCTCGGTGCGCTGGATGCGGCGTTTGTCAGCCAATTGGACGAAACCCGCCGCAGCTTCAATTTCAAGAAGGTCCTGTTGCTCAACCCGCCGGTCAACCTGTACACCTCCATCAGCAACCTGGACAAACTGGTGCAGACCAGCGTCAAGGGCATCAACAACAGCACCACCTTTTATGAACTGGTATTGGCCAAGCTGACCCGTTACTTCCAGCAGAAAGGTTACATCGACCTTAACGACGCCCTGCTGTATGACCTGCAACAGTCCAAGCAGCACCTGACCAACGAACAGATGGCCATGCTGATCGGCACCTCGTTCCGTTTCTCGTCGGCGGACATTGCCTTTACCTCCGACCTGATCAACCGCCGCGGCCTGATCACCCCGCCCAAGCTGGCGATTACTGAAGGCACCAGCCTGGAACCGTACCTGCGCCGCGCGCTGCAGTGCGACTTCGACTGCTACCTGACCGAGCAGGTCATTCCAATGTGGCGCGCCCGCACCGACGGTGGCAGCCTGCTGCAACTGGTCGACCAGGTGAGCCTCTATGGCATCAAGGATTACCTGCACAACAGCCCGAAAATCTCGGTCATGCATAACGCCGACGACGTTATCCTCGGCCCTGGCGACCTGGGCTTTCTACGCAAGACCTTTGGCGATCGCCTGACCGTTTATCCGTATGGCGGCCATTGCGGCAATATCAACTACCGCGTCAACAGCGACGCCATGCTGGAGTTCTTCCGTGGCTAAACGTCTTGTATTACTCGCCGCCCTGCTCTGCGCCGGCGCCGTACATGCGGCTGATGGCAGCAACAACGTGGCTACGCGCCCCGCCACTGTCGAACGGCAGAACGATGCCGACGGCTTTACCGAGCCGTTGAAGTCGCTGAAATTCAACCCAGGCCTGGATCAGCGGGAGTTCGAACGCGCGACCCTCAACGCCCTGGAAGTCTATGACCCGCTGGAATCGTGGAACCGCCGGGTCTACCACTTCAACTATCGCTTCGATGAGTGGGTGTTCCTGCCCGTGGTCGACGGCTACCGCTACGTCACCCCCGGTTTCGTGCGCAGTGGCGTGAGCAACTTCTTCAGCAACCTGGGCGATGTGCCCAACCTGCTCAACAGCCTGTTGCAGTTCAAGGGCCAGCGCTCGCTGGAGACCACCGGCCGCCTGCTGGTCAACACCACCGTCGGCATCGTCGGCCTGTGGGACCCGGCGACCAAAATCGGCCTGCCCAAGCAGAGCGAAGACTTCGGCCAGACCCTGGGCTTCTATGGCGTGCCAGCCGGTCCTTACCTGATCCTGCCGATCCTCGGGCCGTCGAACCTGCGTGATACCGGTGGCCTGGTCTTTGACTTCGCTGCTGAAGCGCAGATCAACTTCCTCAATGTCTCCCAGGTCAGCAGCGACCATCCGGAGCTCTACGTGCTGCGCGCCATCGACCGGCGCTACACCAACAGCTTCCGTTACGGTCAGATGAACTCGCCGTTCGAGTACGAGAAAGTGCGTTACGTCTACACCGAGTCACGCAAACTGCAGATCGCCGAGTAACAGCGCAAAGTAGCAATAACGGCCAGTCGGGTAACCGGGCTGGCCGTTTTTTTGTTTAAAAATCCGGTAACAATCGATTTATTCGATGATTGACTGAGAAAATCATCAACCATCTATCGGAGCAACAGGCATACCATGATCAGCAATTCCATTCGATCAGGAGCACTCCCATGACCCTGCTGCGCAAAGTGTTGTCGATCCAGGCTGGCCAGCCGACCTCGGACGGCGCCGGTGTGCGCCTGACCCGCGTGTTTGGCGGGCCGGGCGTTGAACAGTTCGACCCCTTCCTGATGCTCGACGAGTTCGGTTCGGACAAGCCCGATGACTATATCGCCGGCTTCCCCGCCCACCCGCACCGCGGCTTCGAGACGGTGACCTACATGCTCGAAGGGCGCATGCGCCACGAAGACCATCTGGGTAACGTCGGCCTGCTGCAAGGCGGCGGTGTGCAATGGATGACCGCTGCGCGCGGGATTATCCACAGCGAGATGCCCGAGCAGGAAGAAGGCGTCATGCGCGGCTTCCAGCTATGGCTGAACCTGCCGGGCAAAAACAAACTGGATAAGGCCAGCTATCAGGACATCCAGCCGCAGAACGTACCGCGTATCACCACGCCGGACGGTATCGGTGTCGTCGTCATCGCCGGGACCTTCGATGACGGCCAGGTCCAGCAGCTCGGCGCCGTGCAACGCCCGGACACCGAACCGCTGTACTTCGACCTGCACCTGCCCGCAGGCAGCCGCATCAACCCGCGCCTGCCCAAAGGCCATCGTGCATTGCTGTATGTCTATGAGGGCAGCCTGAACATTGAAGGCCAGGACCAGACCATCAGCGCCAGCCGCATGGTGCGCCTGTCTGAAGAAGGCGAGCTGCATCTGAGCAGCACGCAAGGCGCGCGGGTATTGTTGCTGGCCGGCAAACCATTGGGCGAGCCGATCGTGCAATACGGCCCATTCGTGATGAACAGCCGCGAAGAGATCGAACAGGCGTTGCGGGATTTTCGTGATGATCGGTTGACGGCTTGAGCTGCCAATACAGATTCTGCTTTTAATGGAGTTTTGCAGGAGCGAATGTGCGAATTCATTCGCGAAGAGGCCAGTACACCCGACATATTCGTGTCGCCCAGACTAGAGTCTTCGCGGATGAATCCGCTCCCACAATAGGTTCCGTCACTGCTATTCCAACCGCAAAAACTTCTTCAACTGCTCGCTCTGGGCCATTGCATCGTGGCGGCCCAGTTCGACCAGTTCCCGGCAATACCCCGCCTCGAACAGCAGATAACTCAGCACCCCGGCACCGCTGGTCTTGGTCGCGCCCGGCCCGCGCAGGAAAGTGCGCAGCGCCCGAGGCAGTTCGTGGCGGTGGCGAGCGGCGATTTCGTCGATGGGCTGGCTGGGGGCGATTACCAGCACTTCTACCGGCGCCAGGCCAGGGCGATGGAACTGGCCTTCGGACGGCAGCAACTGGCCGACCAGGTTCATCCGTTCGAGCAGTTCGATATCGCTTTCCAGGCTGTCAATGAAGGTGCTGTTCATCAGGTGTCCACTGATCTGCGCCAGGCTCGGCTGCACGCCGTTCAGCACGCGCTGTACGCCGCTATTGGCCGCCGTGCCCCGTGGGTTGCCGCTGACGCCCACCACCAGCACACGGTTGGCGCCCAGGTGCAGGGCCGGGCTGATCGGCGCCGACTGACGCACCGCGCCATCACCGAAATATTCCTGATCCAGACGCACCGGGGCGAATAGCAAGGGAATCGCCGAGCTGGCCAGCAAATGGTCGACGGTCAATTCGGTGGGCACGCCGATACGCCGATGGCGCAGCCAGGGATCAATGGCGCCCTTACCTTGATAGAAGGTCACCGCCCGGCCCGACTCATAGCCAAAGGCCGTAACCGCTACCGCGCGCAAATGCTGAGCGTTGATGGCTTCCTGGATGCCCTGCATGCGCAGGCGCTCGTTGAGCAGGTCGCGCAGGGGCGAGCTGTCGAGCAGCGCCACCGGCACCTGGGAGCCGAAGCCCATCAGGCTGTTGCCGAAAAAGCGCGTGGCCTGACGCAATACGCCAGTCCAGTCACTGCGCAACACCTGATGGCTGCGGAATGATTGCCAGAAGGCGGTCAGCTCATGAATGGCATTGCTGAAGTGGGCCGCGCCGCTGGCCAGTTTGACCGCGTTGATGGCCCCGGCGGACGTCCCGACAATCACCGGAAACGGATTGGGTGAACCGGGAGGCAGCAGATCACCGATCCCCGCCAGTACCCCGACTTGATACGCGGCGCGAGCCCCGCCTCCAGAAAGAATCAACCCGGTAACGGGTTCTACGGCATTCACAACATCTGACGCTACGGCAGGAGCTGGCATTTATAGATCGGCCTCTATGATCAACCGCGTTTCTTATACAGCTTAGGCGCTCCCGGTGGTCGGCTCTTGAAGCGCCGATGGGCCCACAGATATTGGGACGGACATTGCGTGATGGCAAGTTCAACCCACTGATTGATGCGAATGCAGTCGGCTTCGTCGCTTTCGCCGGGGAAATCCGTCAACGGAGCCTCGATCACCAGTTTGTAACCGCTGCCGTCGGCCAGCCGTTGCTGAGTAAACGGCACCACCACGGCGCGGCCCATCTTGGCGAACTTGCTGGTAGCGGGGACGGTAGCCGCCTGGATGCCGAACAACGGCACGAAAATGCTCTGCTTGGCGCCGTAGTCCTGATCCGGCGCGTACCAGATCGCCCGGCCGGCGCGCAGTTGCTTGACCATGGCGCGAATGTCTTCACGTTCCACGGCAATGGAATCGAGGTTGTGCCGCTCGCGGCCGCGACGCTGGATGTAATCGAACAACGGGTTCTTGTGTTCGCGGTACATGCCGTCGATGGGGTGTTGCTGGCCCAGCAGGGCCGCACCGACTTCCAGGGTGGTGAAGTGCAATGCCATGAGGATCACCCCCTGGCCCTGCTCCTGGGCATGGCGCAGATGCTCCAGGCCTTCGACATGGGCCAGGCGCGCCAGACGCTCACGCGGCCACCACCAGCTCATGGCCATCTCAAAGAATGCAATGCCCGTGGAGGCGAAGTTTTCCTTGAGCAGGCGTTTGCGCTCGGCCTTGGACATATGCGGGAAACACAGTTCCAGATTGCGCGAGGCAATATATTTGCGATCAGTGGCAAAGCGGTACATGACCATGCCGAGAATGCGGCCGATGACCAGCAGTACGCGAAACGGCAGCTGCACGACCAGCCACAGCAGCCCCAGCCCCAGCCAGAGCGGCCAGAAACGCGGGGAAAGAAAACGGGCTTGAAATTGCGGGCGGTCCATTAAGGCTTCCGTCAGAACAAAGGCCGCGCATTCTACATCGGTTCGACCCGGCTTGCGGGTCGCGGGCGTTATCGTTATAAGTCTCGGCACTTTTAGCGACAAGCTGCTGTATGCCGACCATGAGCCAAATCGAATCGCAAGACCAGGATCCCGTCTTTCAATTGAAGGGCAGCATGCTCGCCATCACGGTGCTGGAGCTGGCCCGCAACAACCTCGACGCACTGGATCGCCAACTGGCGGCAAAAGTCGTGCAGGCCCCCAACTTTTTCAGCAACACCCCGCTGGTACTGGCCCTGGACAAGCTCCCGGCCGATGATGGCGCGGTGGACCTGCCCGGCCTGATGCGCGTCTGCCGCCAGCACGGCCTGCGCACGCTGGCCATTCGCGCCAACCGCATCGAAGACATCGCTGCGGCCATCGCCATTGATTTGCCCGTACTTCCGCCATCCGGTGCCCGGGAACGGCCCGTGGACCCGGTGGAAACCGAAGCGTCGAAAAAAATTCCGGAAAAACCACCCGAGCCGGTGATCCGCCCAACCCGCGTGATAACCGCGCCGGTGCGCGGCGGACAGCAGATTTATGCCCAGGGTGGCGACCTCGTGGTGATTGCGGCGGTGAGTCCCGGTGCGGAACTTCTGGCCGATGGCAACATCCATGTTTACGGCCCCATGCGTGGCAGAGCGCTGGCCGGTATCAAAGGTGATACCACGGCGCGGATTTTCTGCCAGCAAATGGTCGCTGAATTGATCTCCATCGCCGGGCAATACAAGGTCTCCGAAGACCTGCGCCGTGATCCGGCCTGGGGCAGCGGAGTCCAGATAAGCCTGACCGGTGACGTGTTGAACATCACCCGGCTTTAACGGATACTTGCCGCCATTTTCAAAGCATCTCTGACTCATCGCGAAACGTGGCAAAGACTGTAGTTAGTTCGGGAAAAGTACTGTTTCACACCCGATATGTGTCGTTGTTCGAATAACGCTGCTTCAATCAGGGATGCTCTTCTGGGACTGATCGTCCTATTCCTCTAGGGGTGAAACACCTTGGCCAAGATTCTCGTGGTTACATCCGGCAAGGGTGGTGTGGGTAAGACCACCACCAGCGCCGCTATCGGCACCGGTCTCGCTCTGCGCGGCCACAAGACAGTTATCGTCGACTTCGACGTCGGCTTGCGTAACCTCGACTTGATCATGGGCTGCGAACGCCGCGTGGTGTATGACTTCGTCAACGTCGTCAACGGCGAAGCCAACCTGCAACAGGCCCTGATCAAGGACAAGAAGATCGAAGGTCTGTACGTGCTGGCCGCCAGCCAGACCCGTGACAAGGACGCGCTGACCAAGGAAGGCGTGGAAAAAGTCCTGATGGAATTGAAGGAAACCTTCGAATTCGTCGTCTGCGATTCCCCGGCCGGTATCGAGACCGGTGCCCATCTGGCGATGTACTTCGCCGATGAAGCCATCGTCGTGACCAACCCGGAAGTGTCGTCGGTGCGTGACTCCGACCGCATGCTGGGTCTGCTGGCGAGCAAGTCGCGCCGCGCCGAGCGCGGTGAAGAGCCGATCAAGGAACACCTGCTGCTGACCCGCTACAACCCGGAGCGCGTCAGCAAGGGCGAAATGCTCGGCGTCGAAGACGTCAAGGAAATCCTGGCCGTCACCCTGCTGGGCGTGATCCCGGAGTCCCAGGCTGTACTCAAAGCGTCCAACCAGGGCGTGCCGGTCATCCTCGACGAACAGAGTGATGCCGGCCAGGCCTACAGCGACGCCGTAGACCGCCTGTTGGGCAAAGACAAAGAACATCGCTTCCTCGATGTCCAGAAGAAAGGATTCTTTGAACGTCTGTTCGGGGGTAATTAATGAATATTTTTGACTTCTTTCGTGCCAACAAAAAGGTAAGTACCGCGTCGGTGGCGAAAGAGCGTCTACAGATCATCGTGGCGCACGAACGCGGCCAGCGCAGCACACCGGACTACCTGCCAGCCTTGCAGAAGGAACTGGTGGAAGTGATCCGCAAGTACGTCAATATCGACAGTGACCAGGTTCAGGTCGCCCTGGAAAACCAGGGTACGGTCTCGATTCTGGAACTCAATATCACCCTGCCAGATCGTTGATCCGGCAGTTGTCCGCGGCGGCATGAGCGGCGTTCCATACGGAGCGCCGTTCATGTCGCCGTCGGCGTTTTAGCGCTTCGAGGCCACATGCCGCTGTCGAACATCCGCATCATTCACCAGGACGCCGCCGTTCTGGTCGTCGATAAACCCACCCTGCTGCTCTCCGTCCCCGGCCGTGCCGATGACAACAAGGATTGCCTGATCACCCGCCTGCAGGAAAACGGCTACCCCGAGGCCCGTATCGTCCATCGTCTGGACTGGGAAACCTCAGGAATCATTTTGCTCGCCCGTGATCCTGACACTCATCGCGAGCTGTCCCGGCAGTTTCACGACCGCGAAACCGAAAAAGCCTACACAGCCCTGTGCTGGGGCCAACCGCAGCTGGACAGCGGTAGCATCGACCTGCCCCTGCGCTACGACCCGCCGACCAAACCGCGCCATGTGGTGGATCACGAATTCGGCAAGCATGCCCTGACCTTCTGGAAAGTGCTGGAGCGTTATGAAAAGCACTGCCGGGTCGAGCTGACGCCGATTACCGGACGTTCGCACCAGTTGCGCGTGCATATGCTGTCTATCGGCCACCCACTGCTCGGTGACGGCCTGTACGGCCACCCCGATGCCCTCGCCGCCTACCCGCGCCTGTGCCTGCATGCCAGCATGCTGAGCTTTACCCATCCGCAGACCGGTGAGCGTTTGCGCTTTGAGTGCCCGGCACCGTTCTGAAGCTGCCGCTTACTTGTGGGAGCTGGCTTGCTGGCGATCGAGTGCGAAGCGCTCGCAATGGCGTCGGTGAACTCACTGACGTCATCGCCAGCAAGCCGGCTCCCACAAGTTCAGAGATTGCAGAGTGTTTGATTGAGGGCTAAATGGCGGGCACCGTTCTCCTTATCAGCGCTGGGAAATACGGTAAACTCGCGCCATTGCTGTCTGGAGTAACTTATGCGCGAAGAGCTTAACCAGGGCCTGATCGACTTCCTCAAGGCCTCTCCCACCCCCTTTCATGCGACCGCCACCCTGGTCCAGCACCTGGAGGCCGCGGGCTTCCAGCGTCTGGACGAGCGTGAAACCTGGTCCACCGAGACCGGCGGCCGCTACTACATCACCCGTAACGACTCGTCGCTGATCGCCCTGCGTCTGGGCCGCCAGTCTCCACTGGTCGGCGGTATCCGCATGGTCGGCGCCCACACCGATAGCCCATGCCTGCGGGTCAAGCCGCAGCCTGAGCTGCAACGCCAAGGCTTCTGGCAACTGGGCGTCGAAGTCTACGGTGGCGCATTGCTGGCGCCGTGGTTCGACCGCGATCTGTCCCTGGCCGGGCGCGTGACCTTCCGTCGCGACGGCAAGGTCGAAAGCCAGTTGATCGACTTCAAGCTGCCGATTGCAGTGATCCCCAACCTAGCTATCCACCTGAACCGCACCGCCAACGAAGGCTGGCCGATCAATGCGCAGAACGAACTGCCACCGATCCTCGCCCAGGTCGCCGGTGACGAGCGCGCCGACTTCCGCGCCCTGCTGACCGAGCAACTGGCTCGCGAACACGGCCTGAACGCCGACGTGGTGCTGGATTACGAACTGAGTTTCTACGATACCCAACGCGCTGCCGTTGTCGGCCTCAATGGCGACTTCATTGCCGGTGCGCGCCTGGACAACCTGCTGTCCTGCTACGCCGGTTTGCAGGCATTGCTCACCAGCGATACATCGGAAACCTGCCTGCTGGTCTGCACCGACCATGAAGAAGTAGGTTCCTCGTCGACCTGTGGCGCTGACGGCCCAATGCTCGAGCAGACCCTGCAACGCCTGCTGCCGGGGGACGACTATGTCCGCGCCATCCAGCGGTCGCTGCTGATTTCCGCCGACAACGCCCACGGCGTGCACCCCAACTACGCCGACAAGCACGACGCCAACCACGGCCCGAAACTCAATGCCGGCCCGGTGATCAAGGTCAACAGCAACCAGCGCTACGCCACCAACAGCGAAACCGCCGGGTTCTTCCGCCATCTGTGCATGGCCGAAGAAGTCCCGGTGCAGAGCTTCGTGGTGCGCAGCGACATGGCCTGCGGCTCGACCATCGGTCCGATCACCGCCAGCCACCTGGGCGTGCGCACCGTGGATATCGGCCTGCCGACCTTCGCCATGCACTCGATCCGCGAACTGGCGGGCAGCCATGACCTGAGCCATCTGGTCAAGGTGTTGACGGCGTTCTACGCCAGTCACGAGTTGCCGTAACAACACTTGAACCAATCACAGGATTTTCTGTAGGAGCGGCTTTAGCCGCGAGAGCGCCCTCCCGGCTAAAGCCGGTCCTACAGCCCTGTGTTTGCGGTCTAGACTGAACCTATCCAGTCCACCCAGGCCACTCCCATGGACGCCTTCCATTCCATGCTGATACCCATCGTATTCGGCATGTTGCTGCTGTGTGTCGGCTTCAGCTATCAGGAGCGTGGTAGCGGAGTGTTCATGATCTGGATCGGCATGTTTTTCATCATCGGCACCATCGGCTTCAAGATCATCGAAAAGCTCGCCTGACGCCCACGTCGCTCGTACACTCCTTGCATTGTCATGCCTGAAAATGCCGATCCGAGGTTCACTGGTGATTGCCCGCCTGCTTACCCTGCCCCGCCTGCTTTTCCTTTGCCTGCTGATTCTCGCGCCAATGAGCGCCGCCCACGCGGTGACCTTGCCTGCCGCCCTGGGGGGTTCGGCGAAGGCCCAACCACAGGCGCAGGAGCCGCTGGCCCAGTCTCTGGATGAAGTCATCACCCGCCTGGAAAATGATCAACAGCGGGCGCAGTTGCTCACTGAGCTCAAGACCCTGCGCGATGCCAACAAAAAGGCCCAGGCCACGGCCGACGACGGGGTGCTGGGCCTGATCAGCGGTACCCTGCGCAGTTTCGAGAAGAAGTTGACGGGCGACGACAGCCCGATCAATCGCTGGGACAACGAACTGGCCCTGGCTCAGGATGAGTTAATGGCGCTGATGCTGCCTGCCCGGCAATGGCTGCCGATCATCTTTGCCTTCGCGTTGGTGCTACTGGTCTGGAGTCTTCTGGCGGCGGCGCTGATCTGGCTGGCTCACTGGGTACGCATGCGCTTCAACCTGTCGGAAAAACTGCCGCAACATCCACGCACCCTGGACCTGCTGCGCTTTGCCCTGAGCAAGCTGGGGCCATGGCTGATTGCCCTGATCATTACCGTCTACTTGAGCTACTCCCTGCCCCACTCTCTGGGCAAGGACCTGGCCATGGTGCTGGCCTATGCGTTGATGGTCGGCACGCTGTTTTCCGCGATCTGCGTCATTGCCTTTTCCATTCTCGACGGCCCGCACCGCCACCGCGCTCTGGATATCCTTCGGCACCGGGCCTTCCGCCCGCTGTGGCTGATCGGCAGCTTCGCCGCCTTTGGTGAAGCGCTCAATGATCCGCGCCTGATCAGCAGCCTCGGCCCGCACCTGGCCCATATGGCCGCAACCTGCACCAACGTCGTCGCTGCGCTGTGCAGCGGCTGGTTCATCCTGCATTTCCGCCGCCCCATCGCCCACCTGATCCGCAACCAGCCGCTGTCCCGGCGCCTGACCCGCCGCGCACTGACCGAAACCCTGGATATCCTCGGCAGCTTCTGGTTCGTCCCGGCCCTGCTGCTGGTCACGGTCTCGTTGTTCTCTACGTTCTTTGCTGCCGGCGATACCAGCACCGCCCTGCGCCAGGCGCTGTTCAGCACGGTGCTGCTGGTGGTGTGCATGGTGGTCAACGGCCTGGTGCGACGCCGTGCCCTGAAGGAGCCCCATGGCCACCGTCGCCATGCCCTGTATTCCGACCGCCTGCGCAACTTCTTCTACACCCTGGCGCACATTGCCATCTGGTTGGTGTTTATCGAACTGGGCCTGCGGGTCTGGGGGCTGTCGCTGATTCGCTTCGCTGAAGGCGATGGTCGCGATATCAGCGTCAAACTGGTCAGCCTGTGCGCGACCCTGCTGTTCGCCTGGCTGCTGTGGATCGTCGCCGACACCGCCGTGCAGCTGGCTCTGACCCGTTCGCGCAAGGGCCTGGCCAATACCCGCGCCCAAACCATGATGCCGCTGATCCGCAACGTGCTGTTCTTCGCCATTTTTGTCATCGCCATTATCGTCGCCCTGGCAAACATGGGCATGAACGTCACGCCGTTGCTGGCCGGTGCCGGTGTCATCGGCCTGGCCATCGGTTTCGGCGCGCAATCCCTGGTAGCGGATCTGATCACCGGGCTGTTCATCATTATCGAAGACTCCCTGGCCATCGATGACTACGTCGACGTCGGCGGCCACCTCGGCACTGTAGAAGGCCTGACCATCCGTACCGTGCGTCTGCGCGATATCGACGGCATCGTCCACACCATCCCGTTCAGCGAGATCAAGAGCATCCAGAACTACTCCCGGGAGTTCGGCTACGCGATTTTCCGCATCGCCATCCCGTTCAATATGAGCATCGATGACGCGTTGAAAGTGGTACGCGAGGTCGGCCAGAAAATGCGCACCGATCCGTTGCAGCGCCGGAACATCTGGTCGCCGCTGGAGATTCAGGGTGTAGAGAGTTTCGAATCGGGCAATGCCATCCTGCGCGCCCGCTTCAAGACCGCGCCGATCAAGCAGTGGGAGGTGTCACGGGCCTTCAACCTGTCGCTCAAGCGCCATCTGGACGAGGCCGGACTGGATCTGGCCACACCGCGCTTGAGTGTGCAGGTGATGACAGCGGGCGGCGCGCTGAAGGCCGAGCAGCCCGTGCAAGGTTAAATGTCTTCGACCACGGCACTGACGTGTATCGCGTCGTGACGCCAGTACTCCAGGTCGCAGTCGATCAGGCGACCCTGCTGGTCATAGTTGACCCGGGCAATGCGCAGGCCCGGGCTGCCCAACGACACCTTCAACGCCGCCGAGGCCTCGGCATGCAGCGCCGTTGGCACCATTTCGAAACGCACCTTGCCATAGCGCAACTGATACTGACTGGCGTACAGCTCAGTCAGGGACTGAGTGAGATCGAACTCAAGGATGCCGGGAAAAAACTCGGGCTTGAGATAGTGCTCCACGTACAACACCAGACGCTGATCAATGCGTCGCGCCCGGCAGATCTGGATCACACTGGACAGCGCCGGCAATTGCAGCAGCTCGCAAATACTCGCTGACGCCGGTTGCAGGCGCGCACTGATGACCTGGGTCTCGGCCACCCGCCCCTGGGCCGTGACCATGGCATGGAAGTGGCTGCGGCGGATCAGGTCATAGGCCAGGCGTGGCGGCGAAATGAACCAGCCACGGCGCTCCTCGCGATAAATCAGCCCCAGGGCCTCCAATTGCACCAACGCTTCACGCAAGGTAATGCGCGTGGTATCGAATACTTCACTGAGCTTGCGTTCGGCAGGCAACTTACTGCCCGGCGGCAGCAGGCCATGTTCAATCTGTTCTTGCAGAGCGTTGCAGATGATCGTCACCGCTCGTGGCACATCTTCGCGCATCAGGTTACCTATCTGGACTAGACCAGCGCCATTACAGGGCAGTGCCCGCACCTGGTGCACCGATTTCTGGTGCGTTCCAGCCTAGGCAGTGCAGATGACTGTTCTGTGACAAAGCGCTTCATAAAGCATGCCAATCATCGCCTGAACAGTGCTGCAGCCTCATAAAACCGAGTGTTTACGGGTGGTCTACGCTTATGCGGCAGCCTGAGAAAAAGACGCTCAATGGGCCACTAAAAGCAGCCTTCGACATGAAAGTGTCATCGAAAGAGCCTAACTTGGCTCAGGTATTGCTGATCTAGACCAACCACCCCGCAACGACCACTTCTAGAACAACACCGCTGAAGTGCATAAGGAGCATCGAATGAAACATGTTTTGTTGGCATCACTCCTGGGTTCCGCCATTGCCATGAGCACAGCCGCCATGGCCGCAGACACCGACCTCAAGGCACTGGAAGCAGCCGCCAAGACTGAAGGCGCGGTCAATAGCGTGGGTATGCCCGATGACTGGGCAAACTGGAAAGACACCTGGTCCGATCTGAAAACCAAATACGGCCTGACCCACATGGACACCGACATGAGCTCGGCCCAGGAAGTGGCCAAGTTCGATGCCGAAAAAGACAACGCCAGCGCCGACATCGGTGACGTGGGTGCGGCCTTTGGCCCCATCGCCGTGACCAAGGGTGTTACCCAACCCTACAAGCCAAGCACCTGGAGCCAGGTTCCGGACTGGGCCAAAGACAAAGACGGTCACTGGGCACTGGCCTACACCGGCACCATCGCTTTCATCGTCAACAAGAAACTGCTACACGGCTCGGCCATTCCGACCAAGTGGTCTGACCTGAAAACCGGTAAGTACAAGGTTGCCATCGGTGACGTGAGCACTGCAGCACAAGCGGCTAACGGTGTACTGGCTGCCGCCATCGCCAACAAAGGCAGCGAAAGCAATATCGAACCAGGCCTGCAACTGTTCACTGAACTGGCCAAGCAGAAGCGTATTTCCCTGGCTAACCCGACCATCCAGACCATGGAAAAGGGTGAAGTGGAAGTGGGCGTGGTCTGGGACTTCAACGGCCTGAGCTACAAGGCCAAGATGGCCAACCCGGATGACTACGTGGTCCTGATCCCGTCCGACGGTTCGGTGATCTCGGGCTACACCACCATCATCAACAAATACGCCAAGCACCCTAACGCTGCCAAATGGGCTCGTGAGTACATCTTCAGCGACGCTGGCCAGATCAACCTGGCCAAAGGCAACGCGCGTCCGATCCGTGCCGATCACCTGACCCTGCCAGCCGACGTACAGGCCAAGCTGCTGCCGAACGAGCAGTACAAAGGCGTCACCCCGATCAAAGACCCAGCCGCGTGGGAAAAAACCTCGAAAGCCCTGCCTCAGAAGTGGAACGAGCAAGTCATCATCGAGATGAATTGATCCCGTTTTCAGGTCTTCAGGGATGAAGACAAAAAAGGGCGAGCCAGCATTAGCTGCCTCGCCCCTTTTAGGTAAAAACCGCAGCAAACCTTGCCGGAGCACCTGCTCATGAAACACAACGTCATCCTGATCGTGCTCGACGGCCTGAACTATCAGGTGGCGCAGCATGCGATGGGGCACTTGCAGGCCTACGCCAACGCCGGCCGCGCCGCGCTGTACAAGCTGGAATGCGAGCTGCCCGCCCTGTCGCGGCCTTTGTACGAATGCATCATGACCGGCGTTGCGCCCATCGACAGCGGCATCGTGCACAACAATGTTTCGCGCCTGTCCAACCAGCGCAGCATCTTCCATTACGCCCGCGACGCCGGGCTGAGTACCGCCGCAGCGGCCTATCACTGGGTCAGCGAGCTGTATAACCGCACGCCGTTTCTGGCGGCCCGGGACCGCCACACCAACGATGCCGACCTGCCAATCCAGCATGGCCTGTTCTATTGGGTCGACCATTACCCGGATTCGCACCTGTTCGCCGATGCCGAGAGCCTGCGCCTGGCCCACGCACCGAACTTCCTACTGATCCACCCCATGAATATCGACGACGCCGGGCACAAGCACGGTCTCGACACCGCGCAATACCGCAATAGCGCGCGCAGCGCCGACATTATCCTGGCCGACTACCTGCAAGGCTGGCTCGACGCCGGTTATCAGGTGCTGGTGACTGCGGACCACGGCATGAACAACGACCGCTCCCATAACGGCCTGTTGCCCGAAGAGCGCGAAGTGCCGCTGTTCGTGCTGGGCGATGCTTTCAGCCTCAACCCCGATGCCCAGCCATTGCAGACCGAGCTATGCGGCACGGTCTGCGAATTGCTGGGCGTTGCCCACGACAAACCGGTCTGCCGGGAGATGCTCAAGTGAAAACATTCACCCGAGGCAAATGGCTGGCGATCCTGTGCCTGGTGCCCTTTGCCCTGTTCTTTATCGTGTTCCAGATCGCCCCGCTGGCCTGGGTGGCGATCAACAGCCTGTACTCGGAAGACAGCGGCTGGGGCATCAGCAACTTCGTCCGCGCCTTCGACTCGCGCTTCTATCGCCAGGCCATGCAATACAGCCTGGAGATCAGTTTCTGGTCGAGCCTGTTCGGCATTCTCATTGCGATCCTCGGTGCCTATTCGTTGCGCAAGGTCGATTCGCGGCTGCGCGACTTCGTCAACGCTTTTGCCAACATGACCAGTAACTTCTCCGGGGTGCCACTGGCCTTCGCCTTCATCATCCTGTTGGGTTTCAACGGCTGCATCACGCTGATCCTCAAACAAAGCGGGATCATCGAAGACTTCAACCTGTACTCCAAGACCGGCCTGATCATTCTCTACACCTACTTCCAGATCCCCCTGGGCGTGCTGCTGCTCTACCCGGCCTTCGACGCCCTGCGTGAAGACTGGCGTGAGTCGGCGTCCCTGCTCGGTGCCAGCAGCTTTGATTTCTGGCGGCATATCGGCCTGCCGGTGCTGACTCCGGCGCTGCTCGGCACCTTCGTCATCCTGCTGGCCAACGCCCTGGGCGCCTACGCCACGGTGTATGCACTGACCACTGGCAACTTCAACGTGTTGCCGATCCGAATCGCTGCGATGGTTGCCGGCGATATCACCCTGGACCCGAACATGGCCAGTGCGCTGGCCATGATTCTGGTGGGGTTGATGACGCTGGTGACCATCGTCCATCAGTGGCTGCTCAAGAGGAGCTACCATGTCTCGCGCTGAACGCAGTCCCGTCGGGCTCTACCACCGTTTCGTGGTCTATGCCCTGTTCCTGATCCTGCTGCTGCCCCTGGCCGGTACGCTGCTGTATTCCTTCGCCAGCAGTTGGGGCGCAACCATTTTGCCCAGCGGCCTGACCTTCAAGTGGTACATCGCCCTGTGGAGCGACCCGCGCTTTCTCATGGCGTTCGGCCAGTCGCTGTTGGTGTGCGTCAGTGCGCTGATCCTTTCCGTGGTGCTGATCCTGCCGCTGCTGTTCGTGGTGCATTACCACTTCCCGCGCCTGGATGCGCTGATGAACATCCTCATCCTGCTGCCCTTCGCGGTGCCACCCGTGGTGTCCTCGGTGGGCTTATTGCAGCTCTACGGCTCGGGGCCGCTGGCCATGGTCGGCACGCCATGGATTCTGATCGGCTGCTACTTCACCGTAGCCCTGCCGTTCATGTACCGCGCCATTACCAACAACCTGCAGGCGATCAACCTGCGCGACCTGATGGACGCCTCGCAGCTGCTCGGCGCCAGCACCTGGCAGGCCGCCGTGCTGGTGGTACTGCCCAATCTGCGCAAGGGTTTGATGGTGGCCTTGCTGCTGTCGTTCTCCTTCCTGTTCGGCGAGTTCGTCTTCGCCAACCTGCTGGTCGGCACGCGTTACGAAACCCTGCAGGTCTATCTGAACAACATGCGTAACAGCAGCGGTCACTTCAACAGTGCGCTGGTGATTTCCTACTTCCTCTTCGTGCTGGTGCTGACCTGGGCTGCCAATCGACTGAACAAGGACAAAGACTGAGATGAGTTACGTCAGCGTTGAAAACCTGCAAAAGAGCTACGCCAGCACGGCTGTGTTCAGCGATATCAACTGCACCATCAGCCGGGGCGAATTCGTCACCCTGCTCGGCCCGTCCGGCTGCGGCAAGTCCACCCTGCTGCGCTGCATCGCCGGCCTGACGTCGGTCAACAGCGGCAAGATCATCCTCGACGGCCAGGACATCGTTCCCCTGAGCCCGCAGAAGCGCAATATCGGCATGGTGTTCCAGAGCTACGCGCTGTTCCCCAACATGACCGTGGAGCAGAACGTCGCCTTCGGTCTGCGCATGCAGAAGATCAACAGCGACGACACCCACAAGCGCGTAGCCGAGGCGCTGAAGATGGTCGAACTGACCGACTTTTCCAGCCGCTATCCGCACCAGATGTCCGGCGGCCAGTGCCAACGCGTGGCCCTGGCCCGCTCTCTGGTCACCCGCCCGCGCCTGCTGCTGCTCGATGAGCCGCTGTCGGCCCTCGACGCACGGATTCGCAAACACCTGCGCGAACAGATCCGCGCCATCCAGCGCGAACTGGGCCTGACCACCATTTTCGTGACCCACGATCAGGAAGAGGCGCTGACCATGTCGGACCGCATCTTCCTGATGAATCAGGGCCGCATCGTCCAGAGCGGCGACGCCGAAACCCTCTACACCGCACCGGTGGACGCCTTCGCCGCCGGTTTCATCGGCAACTACAATCTGCTCGAAGCCGACG
Organism: Pseudomonas sp. JL23; assembly: GCF_056933585.1. Lineage (NCBI taxonomy): Bacteria > Pseudomonadati > Pseudomonadota > Gammaproteobacteria > Pseudomonadales > Pseudomonadaceae > Pseudomonas > Pseudomonas sp. JL23. Next base: position 5,150,953 of record NZ_CM167795.1, read on the forward strand.
ACGCCAGCCGCCTGCTGCAACGGCCAATCAACAGCCGCGTGGCCATCCGCCCGGAAGCCATTCAGTTGAGCCTGACCGGCAGCCTGGAAGGCGAAGTACGCAGCCACAGCCTGTTGGGCAACGTTATTCGCTACCGCGTCGAAGCCCGTGGCGTGGAAGTAGTGGTCGACGTACTCAACCGCAGCGCGGATGATCTGCACCCGGATGGGCGGCGAGTGACGCTTAATATTGAGCCCTCCGCCCTCTGTGTAGTGGCTTAAGAGTTATATATGCGGGCAGCTACGAGCTTCAAGCTACAAGCTGCAAGAGAACAGCGCGTCGATCTTGAGGGCTGCCGCAGCTTGAAGCTTGTAGCCGCCCGCGAACCACCGATCCAACAGACTAGGATTTAGAAGGAAGCGCGCAATGGCACTGGCAATTTTTGACCTGGACGAAACCCTCATCGGTGGCGACTGCGCCACCCTGTGGGCCGAACAGATGGGACGCCTGGGCTGGGTCGATCCCGCGTCATTCATGCAGCGCAACAACGAGCTGATGGACGCCTACAGCAAAGGCGAACTGGCGATGGAGGACTACATGACCTTCGCCCTGGAGCCCATGGCCGGGCGCACGCCGGAAGAGATCGATCATCTGGTCGAGCCCTGGGTCGAGGACTTCATCGAACCGATCATCTACAGCGAAGCGTGCACCTGCATCGCCAAACACCGCGCCAATGGCGACCGTATCCTGGTGATCTCGGCGTCGGGCGTGCATCTGGTCCAGGCCATCGCCGCACGCATCGGCGTCGACGAAGTGCTGGCCATCGACCTGCAAGTGATCAATGGCGTCTACAGCGGCGCCACCGAAGGCGTGCTGACCTACCGCGACGGCAAGGTGACCCGCCTGATGGAGTGGCTGGACAAGGAAGGGGAAAATCTCGAAGGCGCGTTTTTCTATTCCGACTCGCGCAACGACCTGCCGCTGTTGCTCAAGGTCGATCACCCGCAAGTGGTCAATCCGGATCCGGTGCTGCGCGAACACGCAGAAAAGAACGGCTGGCCGGTGCATAGCTGGAAATAAACCCCCGGCTAAACGCCGATGTGGGACCGGCTTTAGCCGGGAAGGCATAGGTATGACCGACACATCTCTATCGTCTGTCACATTGTCTTCCCGGCTAAAACCGGTCCCACTGGATCAGGTCAGACTGTCATCAATCACCAACACCACCTTGCCCGACACCTGATTGGTCGCAAGCTCGGCAAACGCCGCTTCGGCGTCAGTGATGGCGAAGGTTCTGGCCAGTTGCGGGCTCAGTCGGCCTTCGCTGAACAGCGGCCAGACGTGCTGGCCCAGATCGCTCAACAGATCGGCCTTGAACTGATCGCTGCGGCTGCGCAGGGTCGAACCGAGAATCTGAATGCGCTTGCCCAACACCTGGGCAAAATCCAGCTCGGCCTTGCGCCCGCCCATCAAACCGATCAGCACCAGGCGCCCGTCGACACCCAGCACCTTGAGGTTCAGCGCGGCATAGTTGGCACCGACCGGGTCGAGCACAACGTCGAAAGGCGCGAAGTCGCTGAGGCTGTCCAGACTCTCGTCACGGATCGCCCCGCCTTGGGCGCCCAGCGCTTCACAGTAGGCCAGACGCTCGGCCGAACCGACGCTGACCCAGACCGGGTTGCCAAAGGCCTTGCACAGCTGAATACCGGCTGAACCAACGCCACTTGCGCCGGCGTGCAGCAAAACTTTTTCACCGGGCTTGAGGCCTGCCAGCTGGAACAGATTCAGCCAGGCCGTGGCATAAACTTCCGGGATCCCCGCCGCTTCAGCCAGGCTGATGCCCTCGGGCACCGCCAGCACATGACGCGCATCGACCACCACTTCTTCAGCCATGGCGCCGCCCGCAACCAACGCACAGACGCGGTCGCCGACCTGCCAGGCCGTGCCGGAGCCGACTTCGGCAATCACCCCGGAGCACTCCATGCCGAGGATCTGCGTCACCCCCGGCGGCGGCGGATACAGTCCCGCGCGCTGCAATAAATCGGCGCGATTCAAACCGGCAGCGGCCACCTTGATCCGAACCTGACCCACATCAAGGGCCGGACTCGGCTCCTCGACCCATTCCACATGACCGTCAACGCCTTGCAATGCCTTCACAGTGCCTCCATAGTGAGTCTGGACTGAGCCCGGAGCTAGTAAACGACCGGGCTTTTTGCATTATGCGACCGGATCCGACGGAGCCGGCGACTTCAAAGACGGCCTAATATGCGTTATCAATTGTCCCCGCGTCGAATCGGCATGAAGCATTTTCTACCAGGCAGCGCCCTCGCCCTTGTCATCGGCCTCAGCGTCCTGCCAATGTCCGCCAGCACTTTTGCCGCCAACAGCTGGGATAATCTTCAGCCTGACCGCGATGAAACCATTGCCAGCCTGAACATCGTCGAGCTGCTCAAACGGCACCACTACAGCAAGCCGCCGCTTGACGACAAGCGCTCGGTGATCATCTACCAGAGCTACCTGAAACTGCTCGATCCGGCACGCAGCTACTTCCTGGCCAGCGATATCGCCGAGTTCGACAAGTGGCAGACTCAGTTCGACGACTTCCTCAAGAGCGGCGACCTGAACCCCGGCTTCACCATCTACAAGCGTTATCTGGACCGCATCAAGTCGCGTCTGGACTTCGCCCTGGCCGAGCTGAGCAAGGGCGTCGACAAGATCGACCTCAACACCCACGAAACCCTGCTGATCGAACGCAAGGACGCCGCCTGGCCGAAGAACGAAGCCGAGCTGGACGACCTTTGGCGCAAGCGCGTCAAGGATGAGGTGTTGCGCCTGAAGATCGCAGGCAAAGACCCGGCGAAAATCCAGGAAACCCTGACCAAGCGCTACAAGAATCAATTGGCGCGTCTGTCCCAGACCCGCGCCGAGGATATCTTCCAGGCGTACATCAACACCTTTGCGATGTCCTACGACCCGCATACCAATTACCTGTCGCCAGAAAGCGCGGAAAACTTCGATATCAACATGAGCCTGTCGCTCGAAGGTATCGGTGCCGTACTGCAAAGCGACAACGACAACGTCAAGATCGTGCGCCTGGTTCCGGCCGGCCCCGCCGACAAGACCAAGCAGGTTGCACCCGCCGACAAGATCGTCGGTGTCGCCCAGGGCGACAAGGAAATGGTCGACGTGATCGGCTGGCGCCTGGATGAAGTGGTCAAGCTGATCCGCGGGCCGAAAGGTTCGGTGGTCCGCCTGGAAGTGATCCCGGCCAGCAATGCACCGAACGACCAGACCAGCAAGATCGTGCCGATCACCCGTGAAGCGGTGAAGCTTGAAGAGCAGGCGGCGAAGAAATCCATCCTGCACCTGAACCAGGACGGCCGTGACTACAAGCTCGGCGTGATCGACATCCCGGCTTTCTACCTGGACTTCAAGGCCTACCGTGCCGGCGACCCCGAGTACAAGAGCACCACCCGCGACGTGAAGAAACTGCTGACCGAGCTGCAGGCTGAGAAGGTCGATGGCGTGGTTCTGGATCTGCGCAACAACGGTGGTGGTTCGTTGCAGGAAGCCACCGAGCTGACCAGCCTGTTCATCGACAAGGGCCCGACCGTGCTGGTGCGTAACGCCGACGGCAAGGTCGACGTTCTCGAAGACGAAGACAGCGGCGCCTTCTACAAAGGCCCGATGGCTCTGCTGGTCAATCGCCTCTCGGCGTCGGCCTCGGAGATTTTCGCCGGCGCCATGCAGGACTACCACCGCGCGTTGATCATCGGCGGCCAGACCTTCGGCAAAGGCACCGTGCAGACCATTCAGCCGCTGAACCATGGCGAGCTGAAGCTGACCCTGGCCAAGTTCTACCGCGTCTCCGGCCAGAGCACCCAGCATCAGGGCGTACTGCCGGACATTTCCTACCCGTCGATCATCGACACCAAGGAAATCGGCGAGAGCGCCCTGCCTGAGGCCATGGCCTACGACACGATCAAACCGGCCATCAAGCCCGTAGTCGATCCGTTCAAGCCGTTCCTGGCGCAGTTGCAGGCCCGTCACGACGCCCGTTCGGCCAAGGACGCCGAGTTTGTCTTCGTCGAAGAGAAACTGGCCCTGGCCAAAAAGCTGATGAGCGAAAAAACCGTCAGCCTCAACGAAGCCGATCGTCGCGCCGAACACGCTCGCATCGAAAACGAGCAACTGGTGATGGAAAACACCCGCCGCAAGGCCAAGGGTGAAGCACCGCTCAAGGAACTCAAAAAGGAAGACGAAGACGCTCTGCCGCCGGACGATTCCAAGACCAAACCGGAAGACGACGCCTACCTGTCGGAAACCGGGCGAATCCTGATCGACTATCTCGGCTTGAACTCGTCTGTGGCCAATAAATAAAGGCCGAAACCGATGACGGAGAGTCTTTCGTCATCAAACAGTCATGAATCTGTCGTGAAATAACGGGGCTGGGCGGCTTGATCGCCCAGCCCCTTTTTTTGAACCGAGATTGCCATGACCGTGACCGAGCAGCTGAGCGCCTTGAGTTCAATTCTGGCTCAACGTGATCTATCCAGCCTGTTCCAACCTATCGTTTCACTGTCGGAACGCCGCATCCTCGGCTACGAAGCCTTGACTCGCGGTCCATCCAACAGCTCACTGCATTCTCCTGTCAGCCTGTTCGCCGTGGCGCGTCAGGCCGGACGCTTGAGCGAGCTGGAACTGGCCTGCCGGGAAAGCGCCTGCCGCCGTTTCGCCGAGCAGAATCTGGACGGCAAGCTGTTCCTCAACATCTCCCCCGAATCCCTGCTCGAAGCCTCGCACCCGCCGGGTCGCACCCTGCAACTGCTGCAACGCTACGGCATCGAGCCGAAGAACGTTGTGATCGAGCTGACCGAGCAGACCCCCACCGATGACTTCGAGCTGCTCTACAACGCACTGCATCACTATCGCGACATGGGTTTCTCCATCGCCCTGGACGACCTCGGTGCGGGCTACTCAAGCCTGCGCCTGTGGTCAGAACTGCGCCCCGACTATGTAAAGATCGACCGCCACTTCATCGACGGCATCCATCAGGACGCGGTCAAGCGCGAGTTCGTCGGCTCCATGCTGCAAATGGCCAAGGCCTCCCGGGCACTGGTGATCGCCGAAGGCATCGAGTTGCCGGAAGAACTGGCGGTGCTGATCGACATGGGCGTGGACCTAGTTCAGGGCTACCTGCTCTGCCGCCCCCAGGAGCTGCCGCCGCGGGATGCACGGGTGATGCTGTCCAGGCTTGAGCCCCTAGGTTCGCCGAACATGGCCGACGAAAGCGCCGATCTCAGCGCCCTGCTGATCGAACAGCCCGCTGTGGACCAGACAACACCTACCGCCAACGTCCTCGAAGCCTTCCGCAAGCAGGCCAATCTCAATTCCCTGGCAGTGCTGGACAGTCAGTCGCAGCCGGTCGGTATCGTGCATCGGCATTCGCTGTCCGATGTGCTGCTGCAACCCTTTGCCACCGAACTGTTTGCGCGCAAGCCGATCAGCCGCCTGATGAGCGACGATTTCCTTGCCGTGGAACTGAATCAGTCGCTGCAACAGGTCAGCCGCCTGATCACCAGCCGCGCCCGGCAACGGATCGAAGAAGATTTTGTCATCACCCTCAACGGGGCCTACCTGGGCCTGGGACGGGTGATCGACGTGCTCAAGCTGATCACCGAATTGAAGATCCAGCAGGCCCGCTACGCCAACCCGCTGACCCTGCTGCCCGGCAACGTGCCGATCCAGCAGTGTCTGACGCGCCTGCTGCAACAAGGGCGCGAGTCGATGATTTGCTACGTGGATATCGACAGCTTCAAGCCGTTCAACGATATCTACGGCTACGGGCGCGGCGATGAAGTGCTGTTGTGCCTGGCCCAGTGCCTGAACGACCGCATCGACCCCAGCCGCGATTTCGTCGGCCATATTGGCGGCGATGACTTTCTCATGGTGCTGGGCTCGGACGACTGGCGCAAGCGTCTGAACCATCTGCTGGAAGACTTCCAGAACCAGTGCCGGCGCTTCTACCGCGCCGAACACCTGGAAGCCGGCTGCTTCATCGCCCTGAACCGCCAGGGCCAGCGTCAGGAGTTTCCCTTGCTGTCCTTGTCCATCGGCGTGGTGCACCTGCGCCCGGAAGCCTGCACTCTGGTCGATGCCAGCCAGTTGGCCGAGCTGGCTTCACAGGCCAAGCACTACGCCAAGGATGTACCGGGAGCGAGTGTGCATGTGATTGATCTGCGGGATGTGGATCTGACCCAGAAATTGGCCTGAACCGCGACCCCGTGGGACCCGGATGCAATCCTGTGGGACCGGCTTCAGCCGGGAAGGCCATGGTGCAGCAATAAAGATATGTCGACCCTTTCCCGGCTAAAGCCGGTCCCACAAGTTACTCCGCCACCGGATAACTGAACTCGAATACCCGCACCACTTCCGAAGCATGCCACGACGCCGCAGCGACGCCATCGGACGGCCCGGAAAAACGTCCAAGTCGTTCGGCACACTCGAAAAAACCAGTCCGCGGTAACCGACTGGCGCCCTGGCTGATCACCAGGGAGCTGCGCAGCGGCTGTTCGGCGCGGGCATCCAGTGCGGCCAGGTGTTCAAGGGCCGCAGTCAGGGTCTGCATGGCCGGGCTGGGCAGGTGCAGGCGTTCGAGCAGCGCGCGGTAGGTCAGCAGATGACGCTGGCGGCGCGCCTGGTCCAGCTCCGTCAGCAGCGCGTCCCAATGCTGGCGGCTGATGCGCACGCTCATGGCGTATCCCTCCAGCCCGCCACGCCCAACTCCCAGGCCAGACTGCGGCGAATCGCGGCGTCCGGTAGACGCTCACCGCTTTCGATCATTTGCAGATAGGAGGGGCTGATACCGACGGTACGGGCCAATTGAGCAAGCTCCAGGCCCTTGGCAGTGCGCAGGGCGCCGAGCTGTTCGAAGCCGGGCAGTTCGCCTTCGGTAGCGGCGGCCGCAGCCTGTGGTGTTGGCGCAGAGGCAAGACCGGCGGCCTTGAGCAAGGCCTGGTACTGCGCCCATGGCAAGACCGCGTATTCTGGCTCTCCATCACGAGAAATGACCTGAAGATCCATACAACCCCCAACAACTGTGCAATTAGGCATATCCATGTACCGGCATCTTAACAGCGCTCGGGGGCGGTACGCCTGTACTTACTTGCCATGAACATATCTAGTCGCCGCTATGGGGCAAATCCTTGGACTTTTCCTGTTCCAGCAAAGCCTGGTTGGCCGGCAGGCGCTCGACCACCGCGAGCTTCTCCGGAACCTGCCGGGCTCGCCAGGCGCGGAAGGCATCCAGTTCGGCCTCGAGGCTTTTCATGACCCAGGCCAGTACGGCGATATCGTCGAGCATGCCGATGCCGGGAATCCAGTCAGGAATAGCGTCCAGAGGGCTGAGAAAGTACATCAGCCCCGCCACTACCGAGAGAATCGCCTTCGGGCTGATGGCACGGTACTCACCCCGCCAATAGGCCAGGCACAGGGCCTGCAACAGGCGCAGATCTTCCTTGAGCTTGCCCAAGCGACTGCCCTCGCTGGCGCCCTTGCGCGCCACGGCAAACAACAGGCCCGGCAAGCGCCCGGCCGCCATCAGACGACGGGCCATGGGTAGATAGCGCAGGATATTCCATGGTGCTTTCATGATTTGTCCCCTGAAACATCTGAATGGTGGAGTCGGTGGGACCGGCTTTAGCCGGGAAGGCAATGCTATCGGCGCTGAAAATCTATCGACCTCACAGCCCATTCCCGGCTAAAGCCGGTCCCACAAGGTTCTCCTACAGCAATACACGCATCCGTGCTTTTTCCATGACAAGGTTATCCACACATCCTGTGGATAACCTTGTGAACAGCAGCGTAATAAAACGCCAGAACCCCCGTTCTACAGGGCCTGGGCTTAAATCGGGCATTTTTTACTCACATAAAAAAAACCTATAAATTCGTTGACTTAGGCTTGTTCAGAAGTTACCCACAGCGTTTATCCACCGTTTTACTGGATCGTCTGACAATCCCGCTCCTTCGAAGGACTTTATCCGCTAATTGGGACTGTCCGACCTCTCATCCGTTCGACGGCGTTCGACAAAAACGACAACGCCCCGTCGAAACGGGGCGTTGTCTTGTAGCCGGTAGAACGCTTACTTCTTGGCTGGAGCGTCGGCAGCCGGGGCTGCTTCTTCATCAGCATCGGCGCCTGGAGCTGGAGCGGCTGCCGGATCTTTGATGCCCAGCAGTTCCAGGTCGAAGACCAGAACCGAGTTGGCCGGGATCATCGGGCTTGGGCTTTGTGCGCCGTAAGCCAGTTCACTCGGGATGTAGAGCTTGATCTTCTCGCCTACGTGCATCAGTTGCAGGCCTTCGACCCACCCCGGAATCACGCCGCTGACCGGCAGATCGATCGGGCTGCCACGTTCAACCGAGCTGTCGAAGACCTTGCCATCGATCAGCTTGCCTTCGTAGTGAACGGTGACGACGTCGGTCGGCTTAGGCTGTGGGCCGTCGGCTTTCTTGACGATTTCGTATTGCAGGCCCGAAGCCGTGGTGGTTACACCGGCTTTCTTGGCGTTGTCGGCGAGGAATTTCTTGCCGGCGGCTGCCGACTCTTCGCTCATCTTGGTCAGGCGCTCTTCAGCACGCTTTTGCAGCGCGGCGAAAGCAGCAACCAGGTCTTCGTCTTTTAGTTTCTGTTCTTTCTTGCCGATGGCGTCTTCGATACCCAGGGCTACAGCCTTGGAGTCGAGATCGTCCATGCCTTCCTGAGCCAGGCTCTTGCCCATGTTCAGGCCGATGCCATAAGACGCTTTTTGTGCCGGGGTTTTCAGCTCAACGGTGCTGGCCTGCTTGTCACAACCCGCGAGTACCAGACCGACCAGGGCAATCGCCGCTGCCAACCGATGCTGTTTCATGCTGTTTCCTTGTTCATGCGCCAATAGGGCAAACGAGTAAAGCCGCGAGCTTATCAGTCCGCCGCGACCAATGGCTACCGGCATCAGAGAGGAAAAAGAGAGATAAGTTCAGGTATCCAAAGGTTTTCCCGGACAGTTGCCCCGCCGTTCAGTCGGGGTTCAGTCATCCACCCTGCTCGCCTGCGACCCGCTGTCGCATCTTTAGGCCTTGTGGGCGACAGGGCCGATGACCCTGTCGCCTGCGGATCAGACCAACTGGCCCAGTGCCGCTACGGTGAAGTCCTCGAGGCTGGCGCTGTCGCCGCCCTGCACTTTGCTGACCCAGCGCGGGTCGCTCAGCAGGGCGCGGCCGACGGCGATCAGGTCAAATTCATTGCGCTCCAGGCGCTGGACCAGATTGTCCAGGCTGGCAGGCGACGAAGACTGGCCGGTGGTGAAGGTATCGACGAAGTCGCCGGACAAGCCGACCGAACCGACGCTGATGGTCGCCGCGCCGGTGAGTTTCTTCGCCCAACCGGCGAAATTCAGCCCTTGCTCGCCGTCGAGTTCCGGAAATTCCGCTTCCCAGAAACGCCGTTGCGAGCAGTGCAGCACGTCGACGCCCGCTTCTACCAACGGCAACAGCCAGTCGGTCATGGCGTCCGGCGTGGTGGCCAGGCGCGAGGTGAAGTCCTGTTGCTTCCACTGGCTGACCCGCAGGATCAGCGGGAATTCAGGGCCGACAGCCTGACGGATAGCCTTGACCACTTCAGCGGCAAATCGCGAACGCTGCTTGAGGGTCGCGCCGCCGAACGCATCAGTGCGCAGGTTGGTGCCTTCCCAGAAGAACTGGTCGATCAGGTAACCGTGGGCGCCGTGAATTTCCACGGTGTCGAAACCCAGGGTCTTGGCATCCAGGGCGGCTTGGGCGAACGCGGCGATGGTGTCGGCAATGGCGTTGTCACTCATGATCTCGCCACGGGGCGTGCCAGGCGCCACCAGACCCGAAGGGCTTTCTACCGGGCTGTCCGGTACCCAGTCAGTCTGGGTGCTCGGCACAGAGCCCGTATGCCAGATCTGCGGCCCCATCTTGCCACCTGCGGCGTGCACGCCATTGATGACCTGCTGCCAGCCGGCCAGGGCCGCTTCACCGTGAAAGAAAGGAATACCCGGCTGATTGCGCGCAGCCGGACGGTTGATCACTGTGCCTTCGGAGAGGATCAGGCCGACGTCCGCCTCGGCGCGACGGCGATAGTAAGCGGCGATATTGCTGTCCGGCACGCCTTCGGGGGCGAAGGAGCGGGTCATCGGCGCCATGACAATACGGTTCTTCAACGCCAGAGATTTCACCTGGAAAGGCTGGAACAGTGCAGCGACATTTTGTGCGGTCATACCAGGACGCTCCAATTTCGTGAAGGCGCTATGGTATCTTCCGGATACTTAATATCAATCAGGCACTTTTATGAAACCAGGTATCCACGAGGAAACTGCTGACGCCCAGCAACCACCGGTCTTTCACGCCAACTGCTCCAGCCGCCTGCTACTGGACCAGATCGCCGATAAATGGTCGATTCTGGTGATTGCCGCGCTGTGCGCCTCGCCCACGCGCTTCAACGTGATCCGCCGTCGGCTGGAGGGCATCACGCAAAAGTCTCTGACCCAGACCCTGCGACGCCTGGAACGCAATGGCATGATCGCCCGCCGGGTCATTACCGACTCACCGATTGCGGTCGAGTACAGCATCACGCCCTTGGGCCAGAGCCTGAAGGCGCCCTTCCAGATGCTCTACGCCTGGACCGAGCAGCACAAACAGCAGGTCGAACAGGCACAGCAGGCATTCGATCAACGCACGACCCAGACAGAGCCGGCATGACCGCTTAGGGCAATGGCTTCAGCCTTCCAGCGTGCGCGCCAGGTCTCTTGCCGATTGCAGGGGTTGGGGGCTGGCGATGACCTGGCGCATGACATCGCGCAGGTCATTGGGAAGTTGTTCCATGCAACGCCGCGCCGAGGCACGCACAGCGTCGTCTGTTCCATGGATACGCGCGGCCAGCAGCAATACCAGGGTGGCGTCCGAAAGATTCATGGCAGGGTCCAGAAGAAATCCGCAGCGAAGTTTACTGGGTCTTGCGGCACTACATACCACGACTTTATTGCAGATAGCGCGAAACAGTAGTTCAATAATTCCATCAAACAACTGTTCGAAATGCCGCAAGCCTGTTAATTGCTTGATTTGACTTGAGAAGTCACCGCGCTACCGGATCTGGATCAATATCTGCCCAAATGGGATCTGCCGATAAAAATCGCAGGCAACAAAAAAGCGACCCTAAAGTCGCTTCTCTGGTCGATATGAGGAGTTCAAGGGCCTCGTATCTCAATATGGCGCAGCGGACGGGACTCGAACCCGCGACCCCCGGCGTGACAGGCCGGTATTCTAACCGACTGAACTACCGCTGCGCGTAACACCTTTTACATCGAGTGGTGGGTGATGACGGGATCGAACCGCCGACCCGCTGCTTGTAAGGCAGCTGCTCTCCCGGCTGAGCTAATCACCCATGTCTCTCGGTGTGGCGCGCATTCTACGGAGCGACCTCACCTCTGGCAAGCACTTTTTGAAATAAATTTTATAATCCTTCCAAAGGCTTAGCGCAGGGTTGGCCGCAGGGGCCGGGCAGCTAATAATGCCCCCCTTTGTATAGAAGGAGAGACATACCCCATGTGGTTCAAAAACCTGCTTGTCTATCGCCTGACCCAGGATCTGCCGTTCGACGCCGAGGCGCTGGAAACTGCACTGGCGACCAAACTGGCGCGCCCCTGTGCCAGCCAGGAGTTGACCACTTACGGTTTCGTCGCCCCTTTCGGTAAAGGTGCTGACGCTCCACTGGTTCACGTCAGCGGCGACTTCCTGCTGATCGCGGCCCGTAAAGAAGAACGCATCCTGCCCGGCAGCGTCGTGCGCGATGCCCTTAAAGAGAAGGTCGAGGAGATCGAAGCCGAGCAGATGCGCAAGGTCTATAAGAAGGAGCGCGATCAGCTCAAGGATGAAATCATCCAGGCCTTCCTGCCCCGTGCCTTTATTCGTCGCTCGTCCACCTTCGCCGCCATCGCGCCGAAACAGGGCCTGATCCTGGTCAACAGCGCCAGCCCCAAGCGCGCCGAAGACCTGCTGTCGACCCTGCGTGAAGTGATCGGCACGCTGCCGGTGCGGCCGCTGACCGTCAAGACCGCGCCAACTGCGATCATGACCGACTGGGTCAAGACCCAGAAAGCCGCCGACAACTTCTTCGTCCTCGACGAATGCGAGCTGCGCGATACCCACGAAGATGGCGGCATCGTCCGGTGCAAGCGCCAGGACCTGACCAGCGACGAGATCCAGCTGCACCTGAGCACCGGCAAAGTGGTGACCCAGCTGTCTCTGGCGTGGATGGACAAACTGTCCTTCGTGCTCGACGACAAAATGGTGGTCAAGCGCCTGAAGTTCGAAGACCTGCTGCAGGATCAGGCCGAACAGGACGGCGGCGAAGAAGCCCTGGGCCAACTCGACGCCAGCTTCACCCTGATGATGCTGACCTTCGGCGAGTTCCTGCCGGAGCTGTTCGAGGCCCTGGGTGGCGAGGAGATTCCCCAGGGGATCTGACCAGCGAACACGCACCAATCATGTGGGACCGGCTTTAGCCGGGAAGACGCAGGCATGATCGATACATTTCTATCATCTGCCATATTGCCTTCCCGGCTAAAGCCGGTCCCACCTACACCTGCCTCAACAATAAATAAAAGGAGCGAGCCATGCGTGCCCTGGCTGCATTGAGTCGTTTTGTCGGTAATACCTTTGCATACTGGGTGCTGTTGTTCGCTGTCCTGGCGTTCCTGTTCCCGAGCTGGTTCATTGTCCTCAAGACCCTGATCGTGCCCCTGTTGGGCCTGGTCATGTTCGGCATGGGCCTGACCCTCAAGCTCGAAGATTTCTCTGAGGTCGTGCGCCATCCCTGGCGCGTGGCCCTGGGCGTCGTCGCCCACTTCGTGATCATGCCAGGCGTGGCCTGGCTGCTGTGCCAGCTGTTCCACCTGCCGCCGGAAATCGCCGTGGGCGTGATCCTCGTTGGCTGCTGCCCGAGCGGCACCTCGTCGAATGTCATGACCTGGCTGGCCAAGGGCGATCTGGCGCTGTCAGTGGCCATCGCCGCCGTCACCACCCTGCTCGCTCCGCTGCTGACCCCGGCACTGATCTGGCTGTTGGCCTCGGCCTGGCTGCCGGTGTCCTTCATGGAAATGTTCTGGTCGATCCTGCAACTGGTCATGCTGCCGATCGTCCTCGGCGTAATAGCCCAGCGCGTATTGGGGCAAAAAGTCAGCTACGCGGTGGACGTCCTGCCACTGATCTCGGTGGTGAGCATCGTCATGATCGTCTGCGCAGTGGTCGCCGCCAGTCAGGCGAAGATCGCCGAATCCGGCCTGCTGATCATGGCCGTGGTGATCCTGCACAACAGCTTCGGTTTCCTGCTGGGTTACTTCACCGGCAAGCTGTTCAAGCTGCCCCTGGCCCAGCGCAAGTCGCTGTCCCTGGAAGTCGGCATGCAGAACTCCGGCCTCGGCGCCGCCCTGGCCAGCGCCCACTTCTCACCACTGGCGGCGGTGCCGAGCGCGCTGTTCAGCGTCTGGCACAATATCTCCGGAGCGTTGCTGTCGACGTATTTCAGGAAGATGGAGCCTGACGCAGTAGTGAGCGAAGACAAGCCGGTCTTGAACTGAGTCCCTGCGGAAGTGGTTTTATGTGGGACCGGCTTTAGCCGGGAAAGAGCCGGCACAGACGCTGCATTTGCTTGGCCAGGAAGGACGTCTTCCCGGCTGAAGCCGGTCCCACAAAACCCTGCTTCAAATCATGAATTTGTTGCTAGCGCACATCCCCACGCAACGCCGCCACCCGCTCCCGGGCACTGGCTGGCACCGCATCCTCACCTTCCAGCGGCGCCCCTGCCACCACCGTCACTCGTGACCAGAAGCGGCGGAACAAGCCCTTCTGCGGATCACGACTGAAGAAGCTGCCCCACAGCCCCTGCAACGCCAGGGGAATCACCGGCACCGGCGTCTCTTTGAGAATCCGCGTCATGCCGCCCTTGAATTCGTCGATCTCGCCATCCCCGGTCAACTTGCCTTCCGGAAAGATGCACACCAGTTCACCGTCGCGCAGGTACTGGCCGATGCGCTCGAACGCGCGCTCGAAGACCTTGATGTCCTCGCTGCGTCCGGCAATCGGGATGGCCCCGGCGGTGCGGAAGATAAAGTTGAGCACCGGCAGGTTGTAGATTTTGTAGTACATGACAAAGCGAATCGGCCGACGCACTGCCCCGGTGATCAATAGAGCGTCGACGAAGGACACATGGTTGCACACCAGCAGTGCCGCGCCTTCATCGGGAATCCGCTCCAGCTCACGGTGTTCGACGCGGTACATGGAATGGCTGAGCAGCCAGATCATGAAACGCATGGTGAACTCGGGGACGATCTTGAAGATGTAGGTGTTGACCGCGATGTTCATCAGCGACACCACCAGGAACAGCTCCGGAATCGGTAGTTTGAGCAGGCTGAGAAAGACGATGGAGAACAGCGCCGAGATCACCATGAACAGGGCGTTGAGGATGTTGTTCGCGGCAATCACCCGGGAACGCTGGTTCTCCGGGGTGCGCGACTGGATCAGCGCATACAGCGGCACGATATAGAAGCCGCCAAACAGCCCCAGGCCCATGATGTCAAACAGCACCCACCAGGCTTGGCCATGGCCGAGCAGGGTCAGCCAGTCATAGGCCAGCGCATCCTGCGCCAGAGCACCGGAATGCCACCACAGCAGCAGGCCGAAAACGGTCAGGCCGAACGAGCCAAAAGGCACCAGGCCGATTTCCACTTTGTGCCCCGACAGCCGCTCGCAGAGCATGGAGCCGGCCGCGATGCCAATGGAGAACACGGTGAGAATCAGGGTGACCACGGTCTCATCGCCATACAGCCACTCTTTGGCGTAGGCCGGAATCTGCGTCAGATAAATCGCCCCGACGAACCAAAACCACGAGTTGCCGACAATCGAGCGCGACACCGCAGGCGTCTGCCCCAGGCCCATGCGCAGGGTCGCCCAGGACTGGCTGAAGATATTCCAGTTGAGGACCATCTCCGGCGCAGCGGCCGCAGCGCGAGGAATGCTGCGACTGGCGAAGTAGCCCAGGCCCGCGGTCAGAATCATCGCCGTGGCGACAATCGGCGCGTAGTGACCGGACGACATCATGATCCCGGCACCAATGGTCCCCGCCAGAATCGCCAGGAAGGTGCCCATCTCCACCAGACCATTGCCGCCCACCAGCTCCTCTTCGCGCAGGTGCTGGGGCAGGATCGAATACTTCACCGGGCCGAACAGCGACGAGTGGGTGCCCATGGCAAACAGCGCCACCAGCATCAGCCACAGGTGATCGAACAGAAAGCCCAGGGCGGCCACCACCATAATGGCGATCTCGCCCAGCTTGATCAGGCGGATCAGCGCGTCCTTGGCGTACTTTTCGCCGAACTGCCCGGCCAGGGCCGAGAACAGAAAGAACGGCAGAATAAACAGCAGCGCGCAGAGGTTGACCCAGATGGAGCGATCCCCGGTGATGCTCAATTTGTAGAGGATCGCCAGGATCAGCGACTGCTTGAAAATATTGTCGTTGAACGCCCCGAGGGACTGGGTAATGAAAAACGGCAGGAAGCGCCGGGTTCCAAGTAATTTGAATTGTGACGGTTGGCTCATCATCCGTGGTCCTGAATGGCTCGTGCGCCATTGAAGACGTTAAGCCGCCGGATGTCGATAGCTCTCTAACCGTCGGTGCGTTTACACAGACCGGCGATACATGGCGAAACAAACAACTCGCCACGCCAGGCACCGCGCAGAGTCCGGCTCATGATCAGCAGCCAGAGCAGCGCCAGACAGACCACCAGGCCCTCCCCCATCACCGTAAAGAAGCCCAAATGCAGAGTCGTCGCCAGCTTCAGCGTGGCCGTGGCATAGACCCCCAACGGAAAGGTAAACCCCCACCAGCCCAGGTTGAACGGAATGCCGCTGCGCAGATAGCGCAGGGTGATCAGCACTGCCAGCAACATCCACCACAGGCCAAAGCCCCAAAGCGTGATCCCTGCCACCAGGCCAATGCCTTCGGCCATGGCGCCGACACTTTCAAGACTGTTGGCCGCAAAGATCACCGGGGCCTCGCTGCCGAGCAGCAGCATGCCCAATGCGCCGGTGCCGATGGGGCCCAGGGCCAGCCAGCTCGATGCCGCCATATTTTCGTGGGGCAGCTTGTGCAGGGCCATGCGCAATATAAGGATGGCGAGAATGCTGAACGCCACCGGCACCGAGAAGGCCCACAGCACATAACTGGTGATCAGCACATGAAACTGGGTGGTTGTATCGGCCAGATGCGGCGCCAGTTGCCCGCCACTGGCCGCCGCCACTTCCGCCGCCACCACCGGCAACAGCCAGACGGCGGTCATCTGATCGATGCTGTGTTCCTGACGGGTAAACATCATGAACGGAATCGCCACGCCACAGACCAGCGCCATGACCACATCCAGCCACCACAACCCTTCGATCAACGGCAGCAAGCCATCACCCCAACGGGGCAGGCCATAGAGCATGGCGCCGTTGATCAGCGTCGCCAGGCCCATGGGAATGGTGCCGAAGAACATCGATACCGTGGAATGCCCAAACACCCGCCGCGCCTCATCGAAAAACAGCACCCAGCGCGCGCCATACAAAAGGCTGAACAGCACAAACAGGACGATATTGAGCAGCCACAACGCCTCGCCCACGGCCCGCAGAGCGGCGAACTGGCCGAGCAGCAACGAGAGAATCCCCGTACCCATGGTCGCGGCGAACCAGTTGGGGGTGAAATGGCGGATCACATCCAGTGGCTGGCCAAGCTGGCTCAGGGGTCTGGCGGGGTAAAAGGCAATGCGGGTCATGGTGGGCTCCTGTCCTCTGGTGAGGTGGAGTCATGGTACGGTGGGCGGGCTTATCTACTAAGCGGGTAATATCTCTATGGGTCATCTATTTTATAGATAAAAACTCTCCTCTGTGGGAGCGAGGCTTGCCCGCGAAGGCGTTTTATCAGACTCAGATTATTTATCGACTGTACTGTCCTCTTCGCGGGCAAGCCTCGCTCCCACAGCCCAACGTTCATCTACCCGATCAGACCTTGGTCGAGACAGACGCCACGCACCCGGCATGCGAGACTGTCCGACTCCAGCTGAATCGTTACGTCTTGAGGCTTGAATTTGCTATGTCGTTGTCCAGCGGACTGATCGCCGCCGTCGCCCTGGCCTATATGGCCATTATGTTTGCCATCGCCTTCTGGGGCGACCGGCGCAGTGCTTCGCTGCCGCCGACGCTGCGCGCGTGGGTCTATAGCCTGTCGCTGGCGGTGTATTGCACCAGTTGGACCTTCTTCGGCGCCGTGGGTCAGGCGGCCGAGCAGTTCTGGTCGTTCCTGCCGATCTATATCGGCCCGATACTGCTGATGCTGTTGGCACCGTGGGTGCAGCAAAAGATGGTGATGATCAGCAAGCAGGAGAACATCACCTCCATCGCCGACTTTATCGCCGCCCGTTACGGCAAATCGCAGTCCCTGGCTGTCGTCGTCGCGCTGATCTGCCTGGTCGGCGTACTGCCGTACATCGCCCTGCAACTCAAGGGCATTGTCCTCGGTGTGAACATTTTGATCGGCGCCGTGGCCGACGCTACCGGCACCCGGGCCCAGGACACGGCGCTGATCGTCTCGCTGATCCTGGCCCTGTTCACCATCGTCTTCGGCACCCGCAACCTCGACGTTACCGAGCACCACCGGGGTATGGTGCTGGCCATAGCGTTCGAGGCGCTAGTCAAGCTGTTTGCCTTTATGGCCGTGGGCATTTTCGTCACTTATGGCCTGTACGACGGTTTTGACGATCTGTTCAATCAGGCAATGCTGGCGCCGCGCCTTGAAGAGTACTGGAAGGAAACCATCAACTGGCCATCGATGGTGGTGCAGACCGGCGTGGCGATGATGGCCATGGTCTGCCTGCCCCGGCAGTTCCATGTCACGGTGGTGGAAAATATCAATCCTCAGGACCTGCGCCTGGCCAAATGGGTGTTCCCGGCCTACCTGGCCCTGGCCGGCCTGTTCGTCGTGCCCATTGCCCTGGCCGGGCAGTTGCTGTTGCCCGCCTCGGTACTGCCGGACTCCTTCGTCATTAGCCTGCCCTTGGCCCACGCTCATCCATCCCTGGCGCTACTGGCGTTTATCGGCGGTGCGTCAGCGGCCACCGGCATGGTCATCGTCGCCAGTGTCGCGCTGTCGACCATGGTTTCAAATGACATGCTGTTGCCCTGGCTATTGCGCAAGCAGACCGCCGAGCGGCCGTTCGAAGTGTTCCGCCACTGGATGCTCTCGGTGCGCCGAGTCAGCATCGTGGTCATTCTGCTGCTGGCTTATGTCTGCTATCGCCTGCTCGGTTCTACGGCGAGCCTTGCGACCATCGGCCAGATCGCTTTCGCCGCCATCACCCAACTGGCCCCGGCCATGTGCGGTGCGCTGTACTGGAAACAGGCCAACCGTCGCGGCGTGTTTGCCGGATTGGCGGCGGGCATTTTCATCTGGTTCTACACCCTGGTCCTGCCGATCACCGCCCATAGCCTGGGCTTGCCCCTGAGCACTTTTCCGCTGCTGAGTTGGCTGCACAATAACCCGTTGAACCTGCCGATCACTCCATTGACCCAAGGCGTAGTGCTGTCCCTGGCCGGTAACTTCATTCTATTTGCCTGGGTCTCGGTACTGTCCCGCACGCGGGTGTCCGAGCACTGGCAGGCCGGGCGTTTTATCGGTCAGGAAACCCATGCGCGCAGCAATAACCGGCCACTGTTGGCGGTGCAGATCGACGACCTGCTCAGCCTCTCGGCCCGCTTTGTCGGTGAAGAGCGGGCGCGGCAGAGCTTCATGCGTTTCGCCTACCGCCAGGGCAAGGGCTTCAACCCCAACCAGAATGCCAATGGCGACTGGATCGCCCACACCGAACGGCTGCTGGCCGGTGTCCTCGGTGCCTCCTCGACCCGTGCGGTGGTCAAGGCGGCCATCGAAGGCCGCGACATGCAGCTCGAGGACGTGGTGCGCATCGCCGACGAAGCCTCGGAGGTGCTGCAATTCAACCGTGCCCTGCTGCAAGGCGCCATCGAAAACATCACCCAGGGCATCAGCGTGGTCGATCAGTCCCTGTGCCTGGTGGCATGGAATCACCGCTATCTGGAGCTATTCAACTACCCCGAAGGACTGATCAGCGTCGGCCGGTCCATCGCCGACATCATCCGCTACAACGCCGAGCGTGGCCTGTGCGGGCCGGGCGAGGCCGAGGTTCATGTGGCCCGGCGCCTGCACTGGATGCGCCAGGGCCGTGCCCACACCTCCGAACGCATGTTCCCCAATGGCCGGGTCATCGAACTGATCGGCAACCCCATGCCCGGCGGCGGCTTTGTCATGAGCTTCACCGACATCACCACCTTCCGCGAAGCCGAGCACATGCTCAAGGGCGCCAACGAGGGCCTGGAGCAGCGCGTGGCCGAGCGTACCCGCGAGCTGTCGCAACTCAACGTGGCCCTGACCGAAGCCAAGGGCGTGGCAGAAAGCGCCAACCAGTCCAAAACCCGCTTCCTTGCTGCCGTCAGCCATGACCTGATGCAGCCGCTGAACGCCGCACGGCTGTTCTCCGCCGCGCTGTCCCATACCAGCGATCACCTGCCGGATGAAGCTCAACAGCTGATTCAGCATCTGGACAGCTCCCTGCGCTCAGCCGAAGACCTGATCAGCGACCTGCTGGATATTTCCCGTCTGGAAAACGGCAAGATCACCCCGGACCGCCAGCCCTTTGCCCTTAACGCCCTGTTCGACACCCTGGGCGCTGAGTTCAAGGCCCTGGCCCAGGAACAGGGCCTGCAATTCCGTGTGCGCGGCACGGCGCTACGGGTCGACAGCGATATCAAACTGCTGCGGCGCATCCTGCAAAACTTCCTGACCAACGCCTTCCGCTACGCCAAGGGCCCGGTACTGCTGGGTGTGCGCCGCCAGGGCAATCACTTGAATCTGGAAGTCTGGGACCGCGGCCCCGGTATTCCTGAAGACAAGCGCCAAGTGATTTTCGAGGAATTCAAACGCCTGGACAGCCATCAGACCCGCGCTGAAAAGGGCTTGGGGCTCGGTCTGGCGATTGCCGACGGCCTGTGCAGGGTGCTTGGTCATCGCCTGCAAGTGCGCTCCTGGCCGGGCAAGGGCAGCGTGTTCAGCGTCAGCGTGCCACTGGCCCAGCGCCAGCAAAGCCAAGCCGCCGCGCCCAAGGAAACCAACGGCACGGCATTGAGCGGCACCTCGGTGCTTTGTGTGGACAATGAAGACAGCATCCTGATCGGCATGAACAGCCTGCTGACCCGCTGGGGCTGCCAGGTCTGGACCGCCCGCAGTCGTGAAGAATGCCAGGCTCTGCTCGACGACGGCGTACGCCCGCAACTGGCCCTGGTGGACTACCACCTGGACGACGGCGATACCGGTACCGAACTCATGGCCTGGCTACGTACCCGCCTGGGCGAGCCGCTGCCAGGCGTGGTCATCAGCGCCGACGGCCGCCCGGAACTGGTCAGCCAGATCAATGCTGCCGGGCTGGGCTATCTGGCCAAGCCGGTCAAGCCGGCGGCGTTGCGGGCATTGTTGAGTCGGCATATTGCGTTGTAGGGCCGATGCTCTCAATTTCCTGTGGGACCGGCTTTAGCCGGGAAGTGCTTTCCCGGCTAAAGCCGGTCCCACATTAGCCTTCCATTGCCCCTCACCCCGGGTGTCAGGGCTAACGCCGAAAGATGCCGTAACCCTTCTACGCCGGGCCTTTCCCTTTCTTCTGTGTGAAGTTTCCGAGACAATCCCCGCCCACTTGTGCGGGTCGTTTTCGCTCTCTAGTCTGCGCCGGTCGCTGAATATCAGCGATCGGGTTTAGCAGCCTGCCAGCGTTAGATCGCGCAAGTTTCACCGTCATGGTGGCTTTGCGTGGGGCGTCTTCGGGCGCGCCGGGTTCTATCGCTCTCCGGTCTGCTAACCCGCGTCAAAGCCGCCACCTCTTTCGTTTAGCAGCGAACCTCAGGTGGCCTTAACAGAGCGAGTAAATATGAGCGATATACCTAGAGATCCATCCCTGGCTGCACTCGAACAATCCCTTCTCCACGCCTCAGCCGTAGTGCGCTGCCTCGCCGCAGTCATCTACGAAACCGGCGACAGCCTCAGCGGCGCCAAGCGTGACCTGGCTTTCTCGGCGCTGCATCTGACCGAGGTTATCCAAAGCGATCTGGACAGCTCGCTGGCGTATTTCGAACCGCGTTGATTCACACTGCTTTCTCCAAGATAGGACCCAGACATCAGCGGCCAGTCAGGAGCTGTCGCGCCTGGCCACAGGTTTGAATGGCTTGGTGTCGAGGTTTGTGTTGTAACCATTGCCACTGCTTGAAACACCCGGTAAAACTCCGTCCCTGACCATGGAAGGAGTTTTACCGTGAAGCCTGTCGATATCGTCCGTTTGTTGGTGCTGGCCGCCATCTGGGGCGCCAGTTTTCTCTTCATGCGTATCGTCGCACCGGTACTGGGGACAATGCCTACGGCGTTCTTCCGGGTTTCCATTGCGGCGGTTGGGCTACTGCTGATCCTCTGGGTGATGCGGGTCAAATGGGACTTTCGCGGCAAGTTCAAAATCTGCCTGATGCTCGGGGTGATCAACTCCGGCTTGCCCGCCACCCTCTACTCGCTGGCCGCCCAGGTATTGCCTGCCGGTTACTCATCGATTTTCAACGCCACCACGCCCTTGATGGGCATTCTGGTCGGCGGCCTGTGCTTCGCGGAGAAATTCACCCTCAACAAACTCGCTGGCGTGTTTCTCGGGCTGTTCGGCGTGGCGGTGCTGACCCGCGCGGGGCCGGTGACCTTCAATGCCGACCTGCTGATGGGCGCTGTCGCCTGTCTGCTCGCGACCACGTCCTACGGCTTTGCCGGATTTCTCACACGCCGCTGGCTCGATCATCAAGGCGGCCTCGACAGTCGTCTGTCGGCCATGGGCAGCATGCTCGGCGCCACCCTGCTGCTATTGCCGCTGTTCGGCTATAACGCATTGGCTCATCCACCGGCCAGTTGGGGCGGGCTGAATGTCTGGCTGTCGCTGCTGGGCCTGGGCCTTGTCTGCACGGCGTTCGCCTACATCCTGTATTTCCGCTTGATGAGCAGCATCGGCCCGCTCAGCTCCATGACCGTGACCTTCATGATTCCGCCATTCGGCGTGTTGTGGGGCGCGCTATTTCTCGACGAACCCCTGTCCATGGCCCACCTGTATGGCGGCCTGCTGATTGGTGTGGCGTTGTGGCTGGTGTTGAAGCCTGGGGCGGTGGTCAAGGCGGCGACTGACGGCTGACAGGCTTTCCCGTGGGAGCGAGGCTTGCCCGCGAAGGCCTCGACGCGGTCTTTCTGATCTAACGCATGGGGCAATTCGCGGGCAAGCCACGCTCCAACGGATCACCGTTCAATCCCGCACTTCTGTGTCTTCAGGCTGTCTACACTCACCTGCGCTCGATGCCATCCATTCGAATTCATTGCCACCCCCACGCTGTCATCTCGGGGGCGGACCATTAGAAAAAACAGATCGAATCCCGTGAATCAAAGCCTGACCTGAGGATGACTGCATGAAAAAGCTGACCACTGCATTTGGCGCTCCCGTCGTCGACAACAACAATATCCAGACCGCAGGCCCGCGCGGCCCGGCCTTGTTGCAAGACGTCTGGTTCCTGGAAAAGCTGGCCCATTTCGACCGCGAAGTGATCCCGGAGCGCCGCATGCACGCCAAGGGCTCCGGCGCCCACGGCACCTTCACCGTGACTCACGACATCACCCGCTACACCAAAGCCAAACTGTTCTCGCAGATCGGCAAGCAGACGCCAATGTTCGCCCGATTCTCCACCGTGGCCGGTGAGCGTGGCGCAGCGGATGCCGAGCGTGATATTCGCGGCTTCGCCCTGAAGTTCTACACCGAAGAAGGCAACTGGGACCTGGTGGGCAATAACACGCCAGTATTTTTCCTGCGCGACCCGCTGAAGTTTCCTGACCTCAACCACGCCATCAAGCGCGACCCACGCACCGGCCTGCGCAGCCCCAACAGCAACTGGGATTTCTGGAGCTCGCTGCCCGAAGCGCTGCACCAGGTCACGATCGTCATGAGCGATCGCGGCATTCCGTCCAGCTTCCGCCATATGCACGGCTTCGGCAGCCACACCTTCAGTTTCCTCAATGCCGCCAACGAGCGTTTCTGGGTCAAGTTCACCCTCAAGACTCAACAGGGCATCCAGAACATGACCGACGCCGAAGCGGCCGAACGTGTCGGCGGCGACCGTGAGACTCATCAGCGCGACCTGTATGAAAGCATCGAAAACGGCGACTTTCCGCGTTGGACGGTATTCGTGCAGATCATGCCGGAGAACGAAGCCGGGACTTACCACATCAACCCGTTCGACCTGACCAAAGTGTGGCCACACGGCGACTACCCGCTGATCGAAGTAGGCGTCATGGAGCTGAACCGCAACGCCGACAACTTCTTCGCCGAAGTGGAACAGGCCGCGTTCAACCCGGCCAATATCGTGCCGGGTATCAGTTTCTCGCCAGACAAAATGCTCCAGGGCCGGCTGTTTTCCTACGGTGATGCCCAGCGCTATCGCCTGGGGGTCAATCACTTCCTGATCCCGGTCAACGCGCCGAAATGTCCTACCCACAGCTACCACCGTGATGGCGCCATGCGGGTGGACGGCAATATGGGCGGCACCACGTCCTACGAGCCCAACAGCAATGGCGAGTGGGAAGAACAACCGGACTTCGCCGAGCCGCCTCTGAGCATCGAAGGCGCAGCCGATCACTGGAACCATCGCGAAGACACCGACTACTTCTCCCAACCGCGCGCGCTGTTCCAGTTGATGAACCCGCAGCAGCAACAGGCGCTGTTCGACAACACCGCACGGGCGATCAAAGGCGCGTCGCAACAAGTGATCGAGCGCCATATCGGTCACTGCACCCAGGCTGATCCGGCTTATGGCGCGGGAGTGCGCAAGGCCATCGAGCAACTGGGCTAAATACCTGAAGAGTGTGGGACCGGCTTTAGCCGGGAAGGTGACTATCAGGCGATAAAGATGTATCGGATGTATGGGCCTCTTCCCGGCTGAAGCCGGTCCCACATAAGCCAGCGCCCCACAAAAAAGGCCGGTGCATTGACTGCACCGGCCTTTTCTTTTATTCAACCGGCATCATTTAGTCTTGCGAAACACAAACCCCAATCCGACGATGATCAGCACCATACCGAACAGACTCAACCAGGCCAGGCGGTTGCCGAAGATCAGGTAGTCCATGATCGCGGTCACCGCGGGTACCAGGTAGAACAGGCTGGTGACGTTGACCAGGTTGCCCTGGGCGATCAGCCGATATAACAGCAGGGTCGCCAGTACCGAGACGATCAGGCCCATATACAGCACCGGTACAAAGAAGCCGATGCTCTGTTCGAAGTGAAACGGCTGGAACGGCACAAACACCGCGCAGACCAATGCACCGGCCAGGTACTGCACAGGCACGGTGCCCAGGGGGTTGCTGGTGATGCGTTTCTGCATGATCGAGCCGCCGGTCATGCTCAACATGCCCAACACGCCAAACAACATTCCGGCCAATGAACCACCATCACCGATCCCCTGATAAACCACCAGGACCAACCCGGCCAGCCCCAGGGCCAGGCCGAACATGCGACTCCAGGAACGGTTGCGCTCCACCAGTACGGCAGTGAGGATCGGCTGTACGCCCATGATGGTCGCCATGACGCCGGGGGCGACCTTCATGTTCAGGGCCAGCAGGTAGAAGATCTGATAAGCCCCCAACAGCACCGTGCCGGTGGCTGCTGCGTAGAGCATCGCGCTGCGGCTGGTCGGCAACTTGTAGCCGAGCATCGGGAACAGCAGCGCCAGGCCGATCAGGGCCAGCAGAAAGCGGAACAGCAAAAAGGCAAAGGGCGATGCGTGGGCCAGGCCCCATTTCGAAACAATGGCGCCGCTGCTCCACAGCAGGACAAACAAGGTCGTCGTGGCCAGCGAGGCCAGTCGTGTATTGGCAAACATGGTGTCACCTGTGATTCAGACAAAATCGGACCCGGTACGAACCGGATGCACGGAAGTTTTGCGGGCGTTTGCAGGCGAATCGGCGTTCCGGGGAAACCGATCAGCCGAGCAGGACAACGCCTGGCGGTGCGACAACTGCGCACACGACCGGACTGGTCACAGGGGATGGAGGCGGGAAACGCATGAAGGCGAGCTGCTTGCACTCAAATAGCCCGACAGCCGCGAATGCTGCGGCATCGAACATCGATTGAGGGCTGGAAGCTGGCATTAGGCTCGTCTTCTGAAAGGAGGAGATGGTTCGCAACAAGGCGTTACATACCGGGGCTGACTATAACCAGCGCCGAGGGAAATGCGCAACATTGTTTTGCAGCCAATGTGGGAGCGTGGCTTGCCCGCGAAGAGGCCGATACATTCAACCCATCTATCGTTGCCTGCAAGATTGCCTTCGCGGGCAAGCCTCGCTCCCACAGCCTGGGGCTACCAGCCGAACTTCAATTCAACCCCCAGATAATTACTGTCATGCCCACCGGCATCGCGCACGGCCTGGCCGATGTCGTAGTGCACTGCCTCGATGGCGCCGGTCAGGTTGGCGGTAAAGGCATAGTCGGTGCGCAACTGGGCGTAGGCCCCGCTCCAGCGACCACCCTGCCCTGCCGTGCCCGCGACGGGGATATTGGGTTGCACGTAGACCGCATCCTCGGTGGTTTCCCGCCATTGCAGGCCGATGGCGGTCATCACGGTCAGCTTGTTCAGCGGCGTAACCGTCAGCGACGGCTTGACGTGCAGCAGGTTGGCATAACCGGTGTAACCGGCCAAGGAGAAGTAGTAGCCATTGGGGAACAGCGGGTTGAAGGTGCCCAGGGTGTTGTCGCCTTTTTGCCGGTCACCCGAGGCGGCGTCCAATTGCAGGCCCAGGCGCGGGGTCCAGGGCTGATCCTTGAAGGTGTAGCCCAGACGGCTGCCCGCCGCCCACGCGCGGATGCTTTTGCCACCCACCGAACCGGTCTGGCCCATGCCCTCCAGGTCCCAGTCATAGCCTTGAGCGGCGCCGCCAAAACGACCATCGAAGACATTGCGGTGCTCGGCACCACTTGCGTCCAGATAGCTGGCGATATCGCGCTCGTACAACGCGTAATAGGCCGACAGTTCATTGCTGCCCAGTACCTGGCGCTCGACCCGCAGCATGTGAAAGCGCTGCTCATGGTTGGAGCGGTCATCGAAATTGCGTTCGTCCTGATACTGCACCGGGCGGCTGGCAATGCCGATGAAACGCCACTCCCCCGTCTCCCAGTCAGCCCACAGGGCATCGAAAGACTGCCGCACGTTGGGGCCGTCCCGCGACGAGATGAAGCGCTGCAAGTCGAAAGCAAAGTCCTGACGTCCGACCCGAGCCTTGAAGGTGTCGGCACCAAAGGCCCTGGTGTATTCAAGAAAGGCCAGACGCAAGTCGGTTCGGTTCTGATCCGCAGGTGACAGGGTGGTCTTGTCAAAGGCGCGCACATCTTCAAGCTGAGTAAAGATGCGCCAGTTTTCATTCAGGTGCAGGTCGGCATGGACCTGAAAGCGCTGCAGCTGATAGGCATCCCGGGCGACGCCCTTGGTGCCGAAGCCGCTGGCATCCTGCATCTCGAAACGCTCACGCAACGTGGCGCCCAGGGACAGGTAAGCCGCCGGATCGTCGGCGGACAGCGGGATGTACTTGAGGCTGTCCAGGGGCGCAGTTCGCAGCGCCGGATCGGCCAGCACCGACCAGTCTTCCTGCCAGCGATTGGCCTTGATGGCGGGCCGGGTTTCGCTGCTGTCGGCCTTGGCGCCAGCGGCGTACAAGGGCAACAGCATGGCCACGCACAGGCCGGTCAGATGGGTGGGGCGCATAGTCATGGTTCGTTCCCAACGCTATTCAAATGTGGGAGCGAGGCTTGCCCGCGAAGAGGCCGGTACATTCATCACATCTCTAGCGCCTGAAATACCGATTCGCGGGCAAGCCACGCTCCCACAGATTACTTGGCGGCCAACTGATGAATTTCCGCGACATAACCGCCCGGGAATTTCACCACGGCCGCAGTCCGGCCATCAGTGCTGAACGGTTCAACCAGGGTGGTTACGCCGGCTGCCTTGGCCTTGTCGAGGGTGTCCTTGAGGTTGCTGACTTCGTATCCGGTGTTGTCATGGCCATAGGGGTACGGCAGGTGGCCGTCAGTGACCAGGACTGCCATTTTGCCGAAGTCCGACTCGATGCGCAGGCGATGGTAGGTGTCGTTGGGACGCCCGATCTCGATGCCCGGCGCCTTCTTGTCATCGCTCACCACTTTGCCGTGGGAGAAGGCCAGGAAGGATTTGACGAAGGCCGCCTCGCGGTCCGCCGAAACGTAAACGCGGTTCTCCGGCACGGTCTGGAACGGCGCGTAGCTGGGCACCGTATTGTGCCAGTACAGCTGCATGTTCACGCCACCCGGCCACTGCACCACGGCATCGCGGCCGATGGGGTCCGGGAAGTCGGAGACGATGACGTCCGCCCCGGCCTTGCGCGCTTCCTTGAGGGCGACATCAATGTCTTTGACCAGATAGCCGTTGCGCTCGTATCCGAATGGGTGCGGGATCGGCGTCTTGAAGCCGAACAGCGAGACAGTACCCACCGGCGTCTGGATCAACTGCGAAGAGGTGGTGCTCGGCGTTGGCGTCACCGTCACCACGTATTGCGGGGTGCTCTTGCCGCCAAAGGTAGCGGTGAAGCTCTGCACGAAGCTGTCGACATCTTCCGGCGCCACATAGACGTGGGTGGTGTCGTATTGCGGCGCCACGGCGACGGCGATGGCCGACTTGCTCGACGCAGCCAGCGCCGCAGCCGGCGCCACCACCGCCGCCACCGGCACGGACAGGGTGAGCACGGCAGCGGAAATCACGAAAAATCTGGAACCCATGAACAGCATCTCCTGGAGAAAGGACTGCGCTCATGCTCCACCGAGTACCGGTGGTGAAATTGTATGGCTGTGCTTTCTTTGCCGGAAATGGCCGATTTAGAGCCCCTGACCACGAACGGGCCAGGGGATGCAACGAAGGATCAGCCGAACAGCCAGTAGCCCAGCAGGGTCAGGACGATCACCGCCAGCACCGGACGCAGGATGCGGTAGGCCTTGGGGTTGCTGCGTTTGAACCGTTTGACCTTGCCACTGAAACCGTCGCTGAAGCGCTTGCTCCAGGCATAGGCCTGGTTAATCCCGCCGACGCGTTCGTCGTCGAGGTTCTGCGGCGCGGTGGCGCGACCGAGGAAGGCGCTGACGCTGCGGTTGATCGAGGTCATCAGGCGCGAACGCAGTGGCCGCTCGATATCGCAGAACAGGATCACCCGCGTGATCTCGGTTTCGTTCTTGACCCAGTGCACGTAGGTCTCGTCGAACATCACGTCCTGACCATCGCGCCAGGCGTAGACCTTGCCATCGACAAAGATGCGGCAGTCATCGGAGTTCGGTGTCGACAGGCCCAGGTGATAGCGCAGGGAGCCAGCAAAGGGGTCGCGGTGCGGGTTCAGGTGGCTGCCGCCGGGCAGTAGCGCGAACATCGCGCCCTTGACGTTGGGAATGCTGTTGACCAAGGCCACAGTACGCGGACACAGGGTTTCGGCGGACGGCAGGGCTTTGTCGTACCACTTGAGGTAGAAGCGCTTCCAGCCTTTCTTGAAGAACGAACCGAAACCGGCGTCGTTGTTCTTTTCGGCGGCGCGGATATAACCCTCGTCGAACAAGTGCATGGCTTCGTCGCGGATCACTTCCCAGTTATCGCGCAACACATCCAGCTCGGGAAATTTGCTGCGGTCCAGGTACGGCTCGGACGGCACGCGGGAAAACAGGTACATCAAGGCGTTATAAGGAGCGAACAGCGCCGAATGGTTGACGAATTGGCGCAACAGGGGCAGACGCGCGGTGCCGCGCAGGTGCACATACAGCGTGCTGGCCACAAACAGCATCAGAATCAATGCCTTGGCAGCAAATGACCACGTCATGAAGATCTCCTCGAAACGGCAATGAGCGGTCATCGGACGCGCCGCTGTCTTGATAAATGCCGTTGATAGTAAAGGACTGCACAGCACCGCCGGATGATGCAGGACAAGATCCGGCGGGTTAGAAGGCGGCCATGATAAACCCTTGTGGCCGCTGCGGTCAGGTCCCTTGTCGCCTTACTGTTGCAACTCCTGATCGGTGAACAGATCGCTGAACAGCATGCTCGACAGATAGCGCTCGCCGGAGTCCGGCAGGATCACCACGATGGTCTTGCCCTGCATCTCCGGTTTTTCCGCCAGACGCACGGCAGCCGCCATGGCCGCGCCACAGGAAATCCCGCAAAGAATGCCCTCTTCCTGCATCAGGCGCAGGGCCATGGCCTTGGCTTCGTCATCGCTGACCAGTTCGACCCGGTCAACCAACGACAGGTCGAGGTTTTTCGGGATGAAACCGGCGCCGATGCCCTGGATCTTGTGCGGGCTGGGCTTGATCTCTTCACCGGCGAGTTTTTGCGTGATGATGGGCGAGCTCAACGGCTCCACGGCCACCGACAGAATCGGCTTGCCCGCCGTCTGCTTGATATAGCGCGACACACCGCTGATGGTGCCACCGGTGCCGACGCCTGCAACCAGTACGTCAATGGCGCCGTCGGTGTCGTTCCAGATTTCCGGGCCGGTGGTCTTTTCATGAATGGCCGGGTTGGCCGGGTTTTCGAACTGGGCCGGCATGAAGTACTTGGCCGGGTCACTGACGACCAATTCTTCAGCCTTGGCGATGGCACCTTTCATGCCCAACGGTGGCTCGGTCAGTACCAGTTCGGCCCCCAGGGCCTTGAGCACCTTGCGCCGCTCGATGCTCATGGACGCGGGCATGGTCAGCACCAGTGGGTAACCACGGGCGGCAGCGACGAAGGCCAGGCCGATGCCGGTATTACCTGAGGTCGGTTCTACGATGGTCATGCCCGGCTTGAGCCGCCCGCTGCTTTCAGCGTCCCAGACCATATTGGCGCCGATGCGGCACTTGACCGAGTAACCCGGGTTGCGGCCCTCGATCTTGGCCAGGATCGTCACACCGCGCGGCGCCAGGCGATTGATCTGCACCAAGGGCGTATTACCGATGGAATGGGCGTTGTCAGCGTAAATGCGACTCATGGCAAGCTCCTTGTTGGCAGTAATGAAGGGTTCAAAGCCTATGCCCACGGCCTGTGCACGTCCAGTATGTGGGACCGGCTTTAGCCGGGAAGGCAATATTCAAGGCTATAAATGTGTATTGGATGTACGTACCTCTTCCCGGCTAAAGCCGGTCCCACAAAAGTACATGAGTCATCATGTGACGCTCCATTCAGCTACTGAATGCCCCGTCTGCGTTCACAGCGCCCGCAGCCGCACGCTATAGTCGGGGCATTATTGCGCTCCGTTCGAGGATTCACCGATGAAGTTCGAAGGCACCCAAGCCTATGTCGCCACCGACGACCTGAAACTGGCGGTCAACGCAGCCATCACCCTGGAGCGCCCGCTGCTGGTCAAGGGTGAACCGGGCACCGGCAAGACCATGCTCGCCGAGCAACTGGCCGAATCCTTTGGCGCCAAACTGATTACCTGGCATATCAAGTCCACCACCAAGGCCCATCAGGGCCTGTATGAATACGATGCCGTCAGCCGCCTGCGCGACTCGCAACTGGGCGTGGACAAGGTCCATGACGTGCGCAACTACCTGAAGAAAGGCAAGCTGTGGGAGGCTTTCGAGTCCGAAGAGCGGGTGATCCTGCTGATCGACGAGATCGACAAGGCCGATATCGAGTTCCCCAACGACCTGTTGCAGGAACTCGACAAGATGGAGTTCTACGTCTACGAAATCGACGAGACCATCAAGGCCAAGAAGCGCCCGATCATCATCATTACCTCCAACAACGAGAAGGAACTGCCGGACGCCTTCCTGCGCCGCTGCTTCTTCCACTACATCGCCTTCCCGGACCGTCCGACCCTGCAACGCATCGTCGACGTGCACTACCCCGATATCAAGAAGGACCTGGTCAGCGAAGCCCTGGACGTGTTCTTCGACGTGCGCAAGGTGCCGGGCCTGAAGAAAAAGCCGTCGACCTCGGAGCTGGTGGACTGGCTCAAGCTGCTGATGGCCGACAATATCGGCGAAGCGGTGCTGCGCGAGCGCGATCCCACCAAGGCCATCCCGCCCCTGGCCGGTGCCCTGGTCAAGAACGAGCAGGACGTGCAGTTGCTCGAGCGCCTGGCGTTCATGAGCCGTCGCGGCAGTCGCTGATTTCCCGGAGGTACGTCAGCCATGCTGCTCAACCTGTTCAACGAAATGCGCGCAGCCAAGGTGCCGGTGTCGGTGCGCGAGCTGCTGGACCTGATCAACGCCCTGAAACAGCGGGTGACCTTCGCCGACATGGACGAGTTCTACTACTTGTCCAGGGCGATCCTGGTCAAGGACGAGCGCCATTACGACAAGTTCGACCGGGCGTTCGGCGCCTATTTCAACGGTCTGGAAAAGCTCGATGACCACTTGCAGGCGCTGATCCCCGAGGATTGGCTGCGCAAGGAGTTCGAGCGCTCGCTGACCGACGAGGAACGCGCGCAGATTCAGACCCTCGGCGGCCTGGACAAGCTGATCGAGGAATTCAAGAAGCGCTTGGAAGAACAGAAGGAACGTCATGCCGGTGGCAACAAATGGGTCGGCACCGGCGGCACCAGCCCGTTCGGCTCGGGCGGCTATAACCCGGAAGGCATCCGCGTCGGCGATGCAGGCAAGCGCCAGGGCAAGGCGGTCAAGGTCTGGGATCAGCGTGAGTACAAGAACCTCGACGATCAGGTCGAACTGGGCACGCGCAATATCAAAGTGGCGTTGCGCCGCCTGCGCAAGTTCGCCCGTCAAGGCGCGGCGGACGAGCTGGACATCGACGGCACCATCGACCACACCGCCCGCGACGCCGGGCTGCTGAATATCCAGATGCGCCCAGAGCGACGCAACACCATCAAGCTGCTATTGCTGTTCGATATCGGCGGTTCGATGGACGCTCACGTCAAGACCTGCGAAGAGCTGTTCTCGGCCTGCAAGACCGAGTTCAAGCACCTGGAGTATTACTACTTCCACAACTTCGTTTACGAGTCGGTGTGGAAGAACAACCTGCGCCGCACCTCCGAGCGTTTCTCCACCCAGGACCTGCTGCACAAGTACGGCGCCGACTACAAAGTGATCTTCATCGGCGACGCGGCCATGGCACCTTACGAAATCACCCAGGCCGGCGGCAGCGTCGAGCACTGGAACGAAGAACCCGGCTACCTGTGGATGCAGCGCTTCATGGCCAAGTTCAAGAAGCTTATCTGGATCAACCCCTACCCCAAGGACGCCTGGGGCTACACCACCTCGACCCATATCGTGAAGGATCTGGTAGAGGATCAGATGTACCCGCTGACGCTGCGGGGGCTGGAGGAAGGGATGCGGTTTCTCTCAAAGTGAAAGCGCTCCGATCAAACACGCCATAACCATCTGAATTGGAATTATGTTTGTGGGACCGGCTTCAGCCGGGAAGAGGGACTGACAACACATTTCCGTGATCAGAAATGACGCCTTCCCGGCCAAAGCCGGTCCCACAGATCCGACGCTGTTTGAAGTCGTTCAGGCAAACGCCTGAAGCGCCCGCATGTAATCCACCTGCCGCTGATGCGCCACGGTCTGCACCACCGGTTTCAAGCGCAGGGCAGCGCCCGGTAACATCTGCGCCAGACGCGCCAGGGACAGCGGCGTCAGAGCGCCGATCCGCGGGTAGCCGCCGATGGTCTGGCGATCATTGAGCAGCACAATGGGCTGGCCATCTGGCGGCACCTGGATCGCGCCCAAGGGGATACCCTCGGAAATCATCGGCGCGCCCTTATATTGCAACACCGGGCCCAACAGGCGGATGCCCATGCGATCGGCGCGGCTGTCGATGGTCCACTCGCTGTTGAACGCCTCGAATGAACTCAGGCCGCTGAACTCGCTGATCTGCGCCCCCAGTACAACTTCCAGCGGCGCGTTGTCGTCGAGCTTCGGTGCCTGCAAATCTGTGAGGCTGCGCAGCAGGAATGACGAGCCGGAATAGCTCAGGCGATCGCCCTTGTTCAAGGCCTTGCCGTGACCGTCCAGGCCGCCCAGTTCTTCACGACCAACCGTGGCGCAACTGCCCAGCACCTGAGGCGCATTAAAGCCGCCGGGGGCCGCCAGATAGGCTCGGGCGCCGACTTCGGGCTGACCGAAACGCAGGCGCTGGCCCTTGCGCAAAAAGAAGCTGCGCCATGGCAGCACGGGCCGGTCGTCGAGCATGGCACCCAGATCGGCACCGGCCAGGGCCAGGCAACAGTCTTCTTCGGCCAGCAGATTGAAACCGCCCAGGGTAATTTCGATCACTGCGGCGTCCAGCGAATTGGCCAGCAGCGAGTTGGCCCAGGACATCGATACCCAGTCCGCCGCCCCGCCCTGAGTCACGCCCAGGTGACGCACGCCGAAGCGCCCGGCGTCCTGCAACAGGCACAGTGGCGTGCTGCTCTCAATCAACAGTGCGGTCATGCCTGCGCCTCCAAAGGTGTGTCATCGCCGTCCAGCCGGACGAACTCGGCTCGATCGATCGCGGCAAACCGCACGCTGTCGCCGGGCTGCATCAGGCTGTAGCCATCCAGTTCACGGTCGAACAGTTTTGCTGGCGTACGCCCGATAATGTTCCAGCCACCGGGAGACATCACCGGATAGGCCGCCGTCTGCTGCTCGCCGATCCCGACACTGCCCGCCGCCACCCGTTTGCGCGGGGTACTCAGGCGTGGCGTGGCGATGCGCGGATCGACCAGCCCCATGAAAGCGAAGCCCGGCGCAAAGCCCAGGGCAAACACCTGATATTCGCGCTCGCTGTGGCAACGGATCACGTCACTGACCGACAACCCGCTATTGCGTGCCAGCAGTGGCAGCTCAGGGCCAACGCTGAGGTCATACCAGACCGGCAGGACGTGCTGCCGACCTTTGGCTTGCGGGCCCGGAGCCAGGTCGGCCATGGCCTGGGCGATCAACTGGCGCGCCTGCTGCGGGCTGACGGCCAGCAGGTCGTAATGCACCATCAGGGTGGTATAGGACGGCACCAAATCGCGTAGATGGCTGCCAAAGGCTTCCCGCAGACGGGCGGTGGCGGCCAGCATCCACGGCATATTGGCTTCGTCGATGGCGTCGAACAGGCGCACCATCAGGCAATCGATGGCGACGATTTCTATGCGCCAGTTCATGAGGCCGACAGCTCGTCCAGGGACTGACGAATGCGCTGGACCGCTGCGATGGAACTGGCGTTGTCGCCATGTACACACAGGGTATCGACGGCCAGACGCAGTTCGCTGTCGTCACAGGCGCGCAGAGGTTCGCCACGGGCCAGGGTCATGGCCTGAGCGACGATGACATCGGGTTCGTGATGCACAGCGCCAATCAGCTTGCGCGACATCAATCGCCCTTCTGCGTCATAACCACGGTCGGCAAAGGCTTCGAACCAGAGTTTCACGCCGTATTCGTCGGCAATGGCCTGGGCGGCGCGGTTATCACGCATCGCCAGGAGCATCAGCGGCAGGCTTTCGTCGTAACGGGCGATACCCTCAATGACCGCGCGCAACTGGGTCGGGTTGGCCATCATGTCGTTGTACATCGCACCATGGGGTTTGACGTAACGCACATGGCCGCCCTGGGCCCGGCAGACACCGTCCAGAGCGCCGATCTGGTAGTGCAACAGATCCTGGATTTCTTCCGGGGTACAGGCCATGGAGCGCCGTCCGAAGCCGACCAGGTCCGGATAGGCCGGGTGCGCACCAATTATTACGTCATGCTTGAGCGCCAGACTGACGGTCTTGCGCATCACGCTGGGGTCACCGGCGTGAAAGCCGCAGGCGACGTTGGCGCAATCGATAAATGGCATGACTTCAGCATCCAGACCCATGGTCCAGGCGCCGTAGCTTTCGCCGATATCACAGTTGAGTAACAGGCGGCCCAAGGGCGTATCTCCTGTGCGGGACTATTCAGGTACAGGATTGAAGTCTAGCGCTCACCACGCCGCAACAAACCATTCTTGTGCTGGCATTCTTGAGGGGCGCGCTCGGGACGTCCAACTAATAAAAGCCGCTGGGGGGGATAAGAAAAGTTGATGGGGGCGGCAAACAGGAAATCAATTTGGGACCGGCTTCAGCCGGGAAGATGATATCGCTGGCGAAAGAAATATATCGATCTTACCTGCGTCTTCCCGGCTGAAGCCGGTCCCACAAAAGCCCTTGAGGCCACTCAGCGCCAGTCGCGCTCAAAGGTCGGCTTGCGTCGCCGTCCACCATTGACCACCCAGCCCAGCAGCAGGAAGACACTCTCGATCACCAGTGCCAGCACCAGTGCAGAGACGATGCCCCAGGCAATCACATCCGGAGACATCAAGACCTGCCAGGTGTAACCGTTGTAAGTCTCGCGACGGATATCGTCGTCGGCGAATACCGCGACGTGCCAAGCCTTGGCATACCACGGCCCCTGCATGGCCAGCCATTCGCGGTCGAGGATCTGGGTGCGTTGCATCAGGTTGGCGATGGTGTCGGCATCACTGCGAAATACCGGATCATCGCTGCTGCGGTAATGCTGGATCAGCGCCTGCACATCGCCCTTGAAGAACTGCTGCGCGGTTGCGTTATAGCCCTTGAAGCTTTGCTGCGCCTCGATCAGGTGCGCCTCGACCCGTTTGCCATAGTCACTGACAAAACCGGGAATCTGCACGCCACACAACAGACCCGCCGTAAACAAGACCAATCGCAGATAACTTCGCAGCATTTAGATCCCTCTCGTTATGGTTATGGGTACTCAGCCTTGCCCTTGGGCCACACACTCACCGCGACGCCACAACGCCCATTGGCCGGGCTCGTAACGGTTCCAGGTTTCATTTTCAGTCAGGGGTTCGGTGGCGATTACCGTGACCACGTCGTTGGGCGTGGTTTCCGCCTGGAAGTCGACAATCACATCAACGTCCTTCAGTCGCGCCGGGCCAAAGGGCGCACGACGGGTAATCTGCGCCAGTTTGGTGGTGCAGAAACAAAATAGCCAGTCGCCATCACTGAGCAGGCAGTTAAACACGCCTTTGCCGCGATACTCATTACAGGCATCGACCAGTGAAGGCAGCAGTTGTTCGATGTCGACCGGCTCAGGGAAGGCTTCGCGCACCCGGTTGAGCAAGTCGCAGAACGCCGCTTCGCTGTCTGTATCGCCCACCGGCCGGTAGAAACTGGCCGGGGGCTGGAAGTCGGCGAGCTGGCCGTTATGGGCGAAGCACCAGTTGCGGCCCCACAGCTCACGGACAAAAGGATGGGTGTTGGACAGGCAGACCTTGCCGACGTTGGCCTGGCGGATATGGCCGATGACCACTTCGCTCTTGATCGGGTAGCGCTGCACCAGTTGCGCGACTTGCGACTCGCTGCTCGCCGCCGGGTCCTGAAACAGGCGCAGGCCGCGCCCCTCATAGAAACCGATACCCCAACCATCACGGTGGGGGCCGGTGCGACCGCCGCGCTGCATCAGCCCGGTAAAGCTGAAAACGATGTCGGTCGGGACATTGGCACTCATGCCCAATAGTTCACACATGCTCGGGTTCTCGCTTCAATCCTGTGACTCAGTTGGCGCCTGCCAACGAAGCGGAAACGCTACAAACGTGGCTCGACCCTGGCACGACTGGCGTTGACCGCCGGTGCCGGCTTGCGCGCGGCAGGTCGGGCGAACGGCTCGTCATCATCCCCGGCATCCGCTTCACTGGCTGGCTGTTCGGCCACAGGCTGGGGCTGACGGGCCTTGCGGTTTTTTTCAATCGGCCAGCGAATCAGCACGAACAACAGATACAGGCCAAAGGCGAACATGCCGTACATCAGCAGGTCCGACGCCGCACGCCAGACGTTACTGCCGACCTTGAGCGCCAGGTCCATGGCACTGATGGCCAGGGCCGGAGCGTATTGCTCGCGCGCCGGATCGACGATAGTCGGGGTGAACAGCAGCACCAGACCGATCACGCGCAATGGCTCTTTCACATAGCGCCACATCCAGCCGGTCAGCTTGAGCCACACCCACAGACATCCCAGCGCGGCGACGGCGTAGAGGCTCCAGGCGATCGTATAGTCGTTGTTGATCATGGTGTCCGTGGTAAGGCAGGTAGAGTGGCGCTTATGATAACGGCTTTTCGCCCAACGGGCTTGCCCCGGCATAAGTATTCGCCCGCCAGCCCTGTAAATCAGGCGCTACGCCCGGCCCCCTTACGGTTTGCACCTTCTTAGAGACCCGCCCATGTCCGCATCCAAAGCACCCTCCGCCGCCCCGTCAGCCCGCCAGGCCGATGGCGCCGATCCCTATGCCTGGCTGCAGAACCGCGACACCGAGGAAGTGCTCGACTACCTCAAGGCCGAAAACGCCTGGCAGGAACAGCAACTGTCCGGGGAAAAGCAACTGCGCGAAACCCTGTTCCAGGAGATCAAGGGTCGCATTCTGGAAACCGACCTGTCGCTGCCCTCCCCCTGGGGCCCGTTCCTGTATTACACCCGCACCACCGAAGGCGACGAGTACGCCCGCCACTATCGTTGCCCGCGCCCGGCGGACGATTCCCAGCAGGTCGATGAAAGCCGTGAAGAGCTGCTGCTCGACCCCAACGTGCTGGCCAACGGCGGTTTCTTCTCCCTCGGCACGTTCAGCATCAGCCCTGACCATCAACGCCTGGCCTACAGCCTGGATACCAGCGGCGAAGAGGTCTACCAGTTGTACGTCAAGGAACTGGCCGGCGGCGAAGTGCGCAGCCTGCCGTTCGAGGACTGCGACGGCAGCATGACCTGGGCCAACGACAGCCAGACCCTGTTCTTCGGCGAACTGGACGACACCCATCGCCCCGGCAAGCTGTATCGCCATCAACTGGGCGAAGAAGGCGCCGAACTGGTGTTCGACGAGCCGGACGGGCGTTTCTTCCTGCATTGCTATCGCAGCAGCTCCGAACGGCAACTGATCGTGCTGCTCAACAGCAAGACCACCAGCGAAGCCTGGGTGCTGGATGCCGAGCATCCGCAGGACAGATTCATCTGCCTGGCGCCTCGGGTCGAAGGTCATGAGTACTTCCCTGATCACGGCCAGGTCGATGGCGTCTGGAGCTGGCTGATCCGCAGCAATCAGGACGGCATCAACTTTGCCCTCTATCAGGCGGCCGAACAGCCCAGCGCCGTGCCGACCCGCGCCGACTGGCAGACCCTGATCGCCCACGACGAAGCGGTGATGCTCGAAGGTGTCAGCCTCAACGCCCAGGCCTTGAGCCTGAGCCTGCGTGAGGGCGGCCTGCCGATCATCGAAGTGCGCCCGCAAGGCCTGCCCGCCTACCGCGTGCAACTGCCGGACGCCGCCTACAGCCTGTATGTGCAGGACTCCCTGGAATTCAACAGCGACAAGATCCGCCTGCGCTACCAGTCCCTGAACCGTCCGGCGCAAGTGCGTCAACTGACCCTGGCCACTGGCGAACAACAGGTGCTCAAGGAAACCCCGGTGCTCGGCCCGTTCGACGCTGACGCCTATATCAGCCAGCGTCTGTGGGCCACAGCGCCGGATGGCACCCAAGTGCCGATCAGCCTGGTGGTCAAGCGCGAACTGCTCGGCCAGGCCACGCCGCTGTACCTGTACGGTTACGGCGCCTATGGCGAAAGCCTCGACCCGTGGTTCTCCCATGCCCGCCTGAGCCTGCTGGATCGCGGCGTGGCCTTCGCCATCGCCCACGTACGCGGCGGCGGCGAACTGGGCGAGGCCTGGTATCGCAATGGCAAGCAGGAGCACAAGCAGCACACCTTCGATGACTTCATCGCCTGCGCCGAACACCTGATCGCCCAAGGCCTGACCCGGGCCGAGCAACTGGTGATCAGCGGCGGCAGCGCCGGTGGCCTGTTGATCGGCGCGGTCCTCAACCAACGCCCCGAGCTGTTCAAGGCGGCGATTGCCGAAGTGCCGTTCGTCGACGTACTCAACACCATGCTCGACCCCGACCTGCCCCTGACCGTGACCGAATACGACGAATGGGGCAACCCTGCCGAGCCTGAGGTCTACGCACGCATCAAGGCCTATGCACCGTACGAAAACGTCAGCGCCCAGGCCTATCCGGCGATGCTGGTGATCGCCGGTTACAACGACAGCCGGGTGCAATATTGGGAAGCGGCCAAGTGGGTGGCCAAGCTGCGTACCCACAAGATCGACGACAATCTGTTGCTGCTCAAGACCGAACTGGGCGCCGGGCATGGCGGCATGAGCGGGCGTTATCAGGGATTACGTGACGTAGCTCTCGAATATGGATTTATCTTCAAGGTGCTGAAGCTGGCCTGATGGAACTACGGCCCGATCCCCTGTCTTAATATCTTCAGCCCGCCGACTTGCGTCGCGCGGGCTTGCAACCTTTCAATAAAATCGCCAGATAAAGCGACACGACCGAACCATGGCAGAACAACCGTCCCACCTGAACAACGCGATCCGCGACATGCTGATGGACTGCGGCATGTTCGACGCCCTGTTGCCCGTCGATTTTCAGGCGGCGGCGGGTTATTTCAGTATCAGCAGCATCGCCAAGGGCGAAGAAATCTTTCACGAAGGCGATGCAGGGACCTTCATGTGCATCATCGACGCGGGCAGCGTGTCGGTGCAGAAGCTCAGCCCGGATGGTCAGCAGGTCGAAATCGCCGTATTGCGCCGGGGCCGGGCCCTGGGCGAGATGGCCGTACTGGACGGCGAACGCCGTTCGGCCACTTGCATCGCAGCCTCACCTTGCCAGTTGTTGAACCTGGGCCGGGATTCGCTGGACAAGATGATCGAAGAAGCGCCGAAGATCGCCGCGAAGATCATTCGTGCGCTGGCGATTTCCCTGTCCAAGCGCCTGCGTATGGTCGATGGCCAGCTGCTAGCGCAACAGGTTTAAGGTCTAGACACAGAAACCCTGTGGGACCGGCTTTAGCCGGGAAGGCCCTATTACAGGCAATACATTTGCATTGATCCTGCCAATGCCTTCCCGGCTAAAGCCGGTGCCACCGAAACACTTCTTCAAGGCTTGCCCGGCGCATCCTTGTCGGCATCGGGATTCTGCTCAAGCCCCGGCAGCGCCTGATCCTTGGGCGGACGTGGCACTTCGATTTTCGGCAGCAGGGGCGAGTTGCCCTGAGTGCCGCCAGCGCGCGGAATGCTCGGTGGCGTGACTTGCGGGTAAGGCGTCGGCGTAGCAGTACCCGGTGAGCCCGGCGTCAACTCAGAGGCTGTCGGCTGGGTGTTATCCGCCTGGGCAACCCCTGCCATGAACGGTACAACCAGCAGCGCTGCAGCAAGCAAAATAAAGCGTTTCATCAATGGCCTCCCATGCCATGCAGTCAGAATGCGGCTCAGGCTACTCCTTGCCTGGCCTGTGCGGGCAAAAACTTGCCTGGCCCGCCAGTTCATCCGTCAAAAGTCGGCAGCCGAACGCAGCGCGAAGCGCTAGACTGGCGCCATTACTGAACATGAACAGGTGACCCCATGAGCTCGGCCAATCCTCCCTCCAACACCGCCAAGCTGGACCGCATCCTCGCCGATGCTCAGCGCGACCGCGAGATGGGTTATCGCGACAAGGCGCTGCGCATGTATCCCCACGTGTGCGGACGCTGCGCCCGGGAGTTCGCCGGCAAGCGCCTGAGCGAGCTGACCGTGCACCACCGCGACCACAACCACGACAACAACCCCCAGGACGGCTCCAACTGGGAGCTGCTGTGCCTGTACTGCCACGACAACGAACACTCGCGCTACACCGACCAGCAATACTTCTCCGACAGCTCCCTGAGCACGCCCAAGACAGCCAAGGCGACACATAATCCGTTTGCGGCACTTGCCGGATTGATGAAGGATAAGTCTTGAGCTATGAGCCTTGAGCTGCGAGCTGCGAGCTAGAAGCCGGGTACGCTCTGCTCGCAGCTCGCAGCTCGCAGCTTGACGCCCCCTCCCCAAACCCCGAAGCTGCGCACTTTTTCCAGTGAGCGTCCCCCGTGGCCAACAAACGCTACGCCTGCATCGGCCTGTACAACCCCAAGTCCCCGGAAAACGTCGGTTCGGTCATGCGTGCCGCCGGCTGCTATGGCGTGGCTTCGGTGTTCTACACCGGCAAGCGCTACGAGCGTGCCCGTGACTTTGTCACCGACACCAAGAAGATCCATCAGGACATCCCGCTGATCGGCATTGACGACCTGAAGAACATCCTGCCCCTGGGCTGCATTCCAGTAGCGGTGGAATTGGTCGATGGCGCCCGTTCATTGCCTGAATACACCCATCCGGATCGCGCGCTGTACATCTTCGGCCCGGAAGACGGCTCCCTGGACAAGGAGATTCGCGACTGGTGCGAAGACGTCGTGTACATCCCTACCCAGGGCTGCATGAACCTGGCGGCGACGGTCAACGTGGTGCTGTACGACCGCATGGCCAAGGGCAATAACACCCGCTCCGGCCCGCAGTTCGGCCGCGAACAGGTCGATCCGTCTGCCGAACGCTGATCCAATGGAACAGTTCGGCGCACGGGTAGTCAGTTGAACTGACCCGACTTTTTCCGCCAAGGAGAACCCTCATGAGCGACACCCCGATCATTGAAC
This sequence comes from Pseudomonas sp. JL23, assembly GCF_056933585.1. NCBI lineage: Bacteria > Pseudomonadati > Pseudomonadota > Gammaproteobacteria > Pseudomonadales > Pseudomonadaceae > Pseudomonas > Pseudomonas sp. JL23. Next base: position 5,192,672 of record NZ_CM167795.1, read on the forward strand.
GCATCGAAACCCCGCTGCATAACGGCAATGTCCAGCAGAACGTACAGGGCTGGGAGCGCATTGGCTCCCTGGCCGGCGGCGTACTGATGATGGGCAAGGGTTTGCGTCGTGGCGGCCTGCTGGGGCTGGTGCAACTGGCCGTTGGTGGCGCCGTACTGGCTCGCGGCATCACCGGCCATTGCTCGGCCAAGAGCCTGCTGGAAAAGACCCGCAGCGACCTTGACGTCGCCCGCCTGCGCGTACGTCGCGCCGGAGCCGAACTCAACGCTCTGAAGGACGATGCCGAGGCCCTGGCCAAGGATGCGGTGAACAATGCGGCCGAGGCGTTGAAGCCGACCAGTCACTGATGCAGCGCAAGAGCCTATGGGAATTTTGTGGGAGCGAATTCATTCGCGAATGAATCGCTCCCACTCCCATGATCTGTCCTGCTCAACCCGCCCGAAAAATCAGGTGATCTTCCCAGTCGTCTTCCGGCACGCTGCCTTCGGCGAGCATGCGCCCGGATTGGGAGATGCGCTCATGATGCACGGCATCAGGGTCGCCGCAGACCAGGTGATGCCATAGCGGCAGGTCCTTGCCCTCACTGACCAGACGATATCCGCAGGTCGGCGGCAGCCATTTGAATTCGTCAGCCTTGCCCGGCGTCAGCTGGATGCAATCGGGCACCGAGGCGCGCCGATTGGGGTAGTCGGTGCACTGGCAGGTCTTCAGATCCAGCAGCTTGCAGGCGATGCGCGTGTAATAGACGCTGTTATCGTCCTCGTCCTCAAGCTTCTGCAGACAGCACAGGCCGCAGCCATCGCACAAAGACTCCCACTCCTGCTGATCGAGCTGGTCAAGGGTCTTGCGTATCCAGAAGGGTTCGACTTTAGCGGCCATGGTGTGGGGATTTCTGTATCAGGCTGATGAAAGGGGCGCCAGTCTAGAGACTCCAGCGTCACGAACCAAGTGCAGACGACTATTGGCACAAACAGACTTGTATCCACATTGCCCGCACAGTAACTTTAGGCAGTTTTCGCGATGCCTGCCGTCCACGGCCCATCCAGTTATTTCCCCTCTCAATCCACTGTCAGGCCATAACCCTTATGAGCAGCAATCCTCGTATCGCCGATCACGCCATTGACCCGCAATTTACCGCACGCTGGTCGCCTCGCGCCTTCAGCGGCGAAAGCATTCCCCAGGACACCCTGCTGAGTTTCTTCGAAGCCGCACGCTGGGCACCTTCGGCCTACAACTCGCAGCCATGGCGCTTTCTCTACGCACGTCGCGACACGCCGAACTGGGAGCGTTACCTGGGCCTGCTGAACGAGTTCAACCGTAGTTGGGCACAACATGCGGCGGCGCTGGTCATCGTCATCTCCAAGACCACCTTCACCGCACCTGGCGCCACTGAAGAAACCCCGGCCCTGTGGCACACCTTCGACACCGGTTCGGCCTGGGGCCACTTGGCCCTGCAAGCGAGCCTGAGCGGCTGGCACACCCATGGCATGGCCGGTTTCGATCAGGAACTGACCCGCAAGGAACTGAATATCCCCGAAGGCTATGCCCTGCACGCGGCTGTGGCCATTGGCAAGCTGGGTGACAAGGCAAGCCTGCCGGATTACCTGCAGGCCCGCGAAACCCCAAGCCCGCGCCGCCCGCTGGCGGAACTGGCGGCTGAGGGTGATTTCTCCCTGTAACACCAACCTCATGCATTTTTGAATTGAATGAGGTTTTGTGGGAGCCGGCTTGCTGGCGATAGCGGGCGATCCGTCACTGATGCTATTGCGAGCGCTTCGCACTCGATCGCCAGCAAGGCGGCTCCCACATCCAGCTACTCAATAGCCCTTGGCGAAATCCACTTCCCCACGCAACGGCTCGCCCGCCACGAAGGCCTTGAGGTTGTCGGCAAACAGCCGGGTCATTGCTGGTGGTGAGGTCGGCGCCGAGCTGTGACCGGTCAACAGCAGGCCCCAGGCGGTCCAGAACGGATGGCGTTGTGGCAACGGTTCCTGACGGCAGACATCAATCACCGCCCCGGCCAGATGACCTTCCTTCAGGGCTTCGACCAGATCGGCATCGACTACTGACACGCCACGACCGACGTTGATGAACAGGCAGTCCGGATTGAATTTGGCGAACAGCCCGGCATCGTAAAGATCGTGAGTCTGCGGCGTATTGGGCAGCAGGTTGATCACGTAATCCATCGTCCCGACCATCCGCTCCAGATCCGTCAGCGCCGCCACTTCGATAAACGGTGCCTGAGCCCGTGCCCGGGAGGCAATGCCATAGACCTCGATACCGAACGGCACGAGGAATTGCGCAACGCTCTGGCCGATATCACCGGCGCCGACGATCAACGCCTTGCGCCCTTGCAGGCTGTGGCCCGCACGATTGTCCCACTTGCGCTCGACCTGGCTGACCAGGCGGGCCAGAACCTCGCGCTCGTGACCAAGCATGTAGGTCAATACGAATTCGGCCATGACCTGACCGAAGATGCCCACGGCACGGGTCAGGCGGTAATCCCGGGGCACGCCGTCGACCAGCAGCGGTGTGATGCCTGCCCAGGTCGATTGCAGCCATTGCGGTTTGTGGCCCTGGCGCAGCAGGTTGGCCAGCAGGTCCGGCTGGCCCAGCCAGACCGGGCAGTCTGCCGCCAGGCGGGACAGTTCGGCGGAATCGCCGCTGCTCATCACGGTAATATCGGGAACCGCCTGGCGCAGCAATTGGGTGTAGACGGCGTAATCGTGTTCAGCAATCAGCACACGCATGGTTTCAAAACCTTAAAAAAACCAGACCTGCGCCCACCTGCGGGGTTACCCCTCATTCTTCCGGGCGCATGCCAAAACAGTCCTGGGCGCAAGATCAGACAGGATCGTTGCGCCGCAGCAATTCTTCGGGCAAATGCTCGATGTATTCGTCTTCAGCCGGCGGCATCTGCAGGTGGTAGCCCTGCTTTTCCAGGTTATCCAACACCTTGTGGATATCCTCGCGCGCCAGGGCACGCTCCGGGCTCAGGACCAGATCGAAGGCATGCAGCGCCTTGCCAAAGGCGACCATCAGCTCAGGCGGCACACGCTTGAGCTCGTCAGCCTTGAGCACGTAGAGATACATCTCGTTGCGCTTGGAGCTGCGGTAAATGGAGCAGATACGTTTCACGGCTGTTCTCCTGCGCTAGCCAGGCTGTCGAGCAGGGCCTGGCCCATGCGTTCACGACGCCAGCCACGCAGCGAATCGGGTAATTGGTAAGGACCGTCGGGGTAGCCGCTCTTGAGCAGGGCCTCCAGGGTCTTCTTGCGCAGCATCAGCTCAGGAGCCATTTGCAGCTGCTCGGCATACTGCTGACCAATGGCGCGCAAAGACTTGAGCACTGTGGCGGCGTCGATCGGCAATGGCTCGGGCAAAGTCTTTGGCCACTGCTCGGGCGGCAGGCTGGCGGCACGCTTGATCAGGTCGAGAATGAACTCGCCGTCCTGACGCACGGTCTTGGGGTGCATGTCTTCGATTCGCGCCAGGGCAACCAGGTTGTCCGGCTGGGTCTTGGCCAAGGGCCAGAGCGAATGCTCACGCACGATACGGTTACGCGGCAGATTGCGCGCGCGGGCCTGCAGCTCGCGCCAGGCACACAGTTCACGCAGCACCGCCAATTGCGCGCCGGACAGTTTCCAGGCCAGCTTGGCGTCGCGATAGGCTTCGTACGGATCGGTCTCGCGGCGCAGGTTGGCCACCAGTTCGGCGCCGTCTTCCAGCAGCCAGGCGTATTTGTCCTCCGACAGGCGCGGGCGCAGGATCGCGTAGACCTCAGCCAGGTGCACGGCGTCTTCGGCGGCATAGCTGATCTGGGTCTCCGACAGCGGACGCTGCAACCAGTCGGAACGGGTCTCGCCCTTGGGCAGTTCGATGCCCAGCACTTCCTGAACCAGGCGCGAGTAACCCATGGAGAAACCCAGGTTCAGGAAACCGGCCGCCAGTTGCGTATCGAACAGCGGCGTCGGTAGGCTGCCGGTCAGGCGCAACAGGACTTCGAGGTCTTCGCTGCAGGCGTGGACCACTTTGACCACGTCGGGGTTTTCCAGCAGGGCGGAAAACGGCTGCCAGTTCTTGATCAACAGCGGATCGATCAGCCAGGCACTCTTACCATCGCCGATCTGCAACAGGGCGGCGATGGGATAAAAGGTGTCGACCCGCATGAATTCGGTGTCGAGGGCGACAAAAGGCAGGGTCTGCCACTGTGCGCAATGCAGGGCGAGGCTGTCGTCGTCGCGAATCCAGTGAATATCGATGGCCACACGGCTCTCCCTTGAAGAATGGCGCGCAGTATATATCGCCATCGGCGATTACCGGGCATCTGTCCTGCAAGTCTTGATCATCTTCATCTTGATAGTGGCCATACTGGCGCCGAATACGACCGGCCATCGGATCGTCTCAGGAACTCTTGCGCAGCACGTACACCCGCCACATGGCGTAACCGGGCAGAACATCGTGATGGCTGAGGATGTCGAAGCCGGCATCGCTGAATTCGGCCTCGATCTGTCCGCGACCGACCACGAAGCGATTGTTGCGTCGCAGCGCCTTCCCGTCAGTGGCGCGACAGTGCTCCAGGCGCTTGCGCCGCCATGACTTGATGTTGCCATCAACCCACAGAGCAATGATCGCGGTGTCCCGGGTGACGCGGTGGAATTCGCTCAGCACCGCAGAGCGCTCATCACTGCTGGCAATGTGATGGAACAGGCGCATGGAAAAGATGCAGTCCACTGCATTGTCGGACAGATCGATGGCCAGGGCCGAGGTCTGGAAGGTCTTGATGCGTTGCAGGGTCGGCCCGTCGCAACGGGTTTCGCCGAGGGCCAGGGCATCCCGGGACGGATCGGCGGCGAGGATCACCCGATTGGTGTGCTCAGCCAGCACCGGCCAGAAACGCCCGGCGCCACTGGGTAAATCCAGGACCAGGCCCGGTTCGCCCGCTACCTTGAGGGCTTGGCGGGCCAGTTGCCGGTCACGCCAGAGCCCGAGGCGGTCGCACAGGCTGACCGGGGACTGTTGCAGATAAGTACTACTCATTGGCCAGCGTCCCGCGACAACCCGCGAACATATCCAATTGCGCGTTGTAGACCTTGGTGTCGACCTGCAACAGGCCCAGCATCGAATGAAACAGATTGTCCTGGCTCAGCGGTGCATTGCGCTCTTTCTGCAGGCACATGGGATCGACCGCGAAGGACTTCTGATAGCTGTCGGAGAACCAGGCGAGCATGGGTACGTGTTTCTGTTGATCCGGTGCCAACAAGTACGGCGTGCCGTGCAGGAACAGATTGTATTCGCCCAGGGATTCGCCGTGATCCGACAGATAGAGCATGGCGGTATCCACCCGCGACTGCTTGCGCAGCAAGTCGATCAGGGTCGCCAGCACATGGTCGGTGTAGACCAGCGTGTTGTCATAGGCGTTGACGATGTTTTCCCGCGAGCAATTGTTCAAGGCGTTGCTTTCACACACAGGGGTGAATTTCTCAAACGCCTTGGGGTAGCGCTTGAAATACTCCGGACCATGGCTGCCCATCTGGTGCAGGACCAGCACGGTGTCCTGATCCAGGTTGTCGATAAAGCTCTGCAAGCCTTGCAGCAGGATCTCGTCACGACACTCGTGGTTGGCGCACAGCAGCGGGTCTTGAAGGTTACTCACGTCCTGCAGGGTGACGCGGTCGCAGGTGCCCTTGCAGCCGGACTGGTTGTCGCGCCAGATCACCTGCAGGCCGGAGCGTTGCAGCACATCGAGCAGCCCTTCCTGATTCTTCGCCTGGCTGGCGTTGTAGTCCTTGCGACCCATATTGGAGAACATGCATGGCACGGATACGGCGGTCTCGGTGCCACAGGAATGCACGTCACTGAAGGCGATCAGGCCGTTTTCCTTGCTCAACTTCGGCGTAGTGTCGCGACCGTAACCGAGCAGACCGAAGTTCTCGGCCCGGGCGCTTTCGCCCACTACCAGCACGGTCAGGGACTTGCGTTGATGGCTGGCCCAGCGCGGCGAACGCTGGGCGTCTTCACCGATTTTCACGAAGGGTCGCTGGGCCGAGACCACTTGCTCGCTCAAATAACCCATCGACGCACCGATGTAATTGCTTGGCACCACCATCAGACGCAGCTCGTGGTGATTGCGGAACATCGAGGACAACCCCTGATAATTGATCATTGCCACGGCACCGAGCACCGCCACGCAGGCAACGCTCACCAACGCCTTGCTCAGCAACTCACGCGGCCAGTGGCGATAATTGATCGGGGTTTTCCATAACACGACCGAGGGCAGAACACCCAATAGCAACAAATAAAGACCCAACTTGGGCGACAACAGGCCCTGTACTTCCGTGACATTAGTTTCAGCAAAGTTGCGGAACATGCCCGCATCAATCATGACGCCATATTCATTGATGAAATAAGCTACCCCGGCGCTGATAAGAAACAATGCCGTTAGCATCGGTTTCAGAACACGGCGAAAGGCCAATAGCGTCAGGAAAATATTGAAGATACAGAAAACCAGCAGACCGAAAGCCACGCGCAGCGCGAGCCCCTTACCGTCAAATTCGGTAATCGAGAATACATGTTGCCAAAGAGTGGCGTTAAACCCGAGCAGCAAAAAACAACTGGCGAGCAAAGTCACCAGCTCGGGACGGACGGCTTTAACGTTCAGCATAACGGTCTGCTTGATTAATGAATTACGCCGGAGCGATCGAGTTGGGCAACTCCTCCGATGGCGCAGACTTTAAGCAGACCGCCATCAATTTTTTGTGAAAAGGATGAGAACAAAAGGTCTTGTACCTTTTATCTTCAGGGCCTCAAGGTTTCAGCGTCGTCCAGGCATAGGCGTCGCGATCCAGGTCGGCAATATCGACACTCAGCTGCACCTCAAGGTCGCTCGGCCACTCGCACACCCCTTGCAGCACAGCCAGAAGGCTCGCAGACAGCTGGCGTTTCACTTCGGCTGAGCGACCATTGAACAGCGCCATCTGCACATGCATGAAGCCACGGGGCGTGGACAGGGTCCCCACCTGAAATTCCCCCACTGCCACGGCCTTGCTCTGGATATCCGCCTCGGAGGTGAACTGACCGGAGGCGAACAGCGCCTGGTTCAACGCCAGCAGAGTGCGGCGCACATCGAAGGACGGCAGGTTCGGGGTGTATTCCAGGGTCATGTGCGGCATGGGGTGGTCTCGGTTTTTTGCAGAAGGGAAGTCATTCGATCGACATTAAACCGTGCGCAGTAATCCCGGCAAGCACGGTTATGTAGGAGCGAGGCTTGCCCGCGAACTGGCCAACGCGCTGTATCAGACATACCGCGTCGAATCATTCGCGGGCAAGCCTCGCTCCCAGAAGACTGTCTTTGCCCTGTCTTGTGTGCTGTTCCTCAATCCCATTTCCATCGCCCCGCTAAGATGGCGCAGGTCCCAATTACAAGGAAGGCATGCGTGACGCAACCCGACTTTGCTCCGCTGATACATATCGACTGGAAAACCCCCGGCGGCGAACTTCTCGAGCTGTTTCAGCATTACTACCCCGACATCAGCGTATTCAGCGGCCCGACCTTCGACAGGCTGCTTGACGAACTGACCACGCAAATGCCGGAAGTCTGCTTGCAAGCCCTGGCCCCCCTGCTGGCTCGACAAGGGCTTGAGCTGTGGAACCTGGATGCCGGCGGCGATGACTATCGACCGGTAATCATCCCCGCCGATCAGCGCCAGGCATTCATCGAACATTGGCGCAATCCTCGGGACGAGCTCGAGCTGACGCCACAATGGATCGAACCACAACAGCCCACCCCCGTCGAAGCCAAGCCCGCCAAAACCACACGCAAGAAGCTGAACCTGCTACAGGACGTACACGATTTCCCCGGCCCCACCTACATCAACGAACAGCACTACAGCAATGGCTGGGCCTCCATCACTGAACAGGATGATGAACAGTGGCTGTGCTTTCTGCTCGATTTCAACCAGTGGCCGCCCGCCGAACAGGACATGCTCGAAGAACGCAACGATGGCACCGACGGCGCTGATCTGTGGCTGCTCGATGCCAATAACGACCGTAGCCTGTGGAAACGCCGGGTGTATCGCGGCAGTCGCAGTGGCGAGGACCTGTTCCAGTACGAAATCCGGCAAGACAACAACACTCAGCGCTTTGGTCCGGCGCAGTTGCAATGGCCGGAATTCGAGGACGCCACCCTGGTAATCGACTCCCAGGTGTTCGAACGCCAGTATCTTTATGAGCCCGATCGGCTATGCAGGATCTGGCGGATTACCGCTGACTTCAGCGAAATCATCTTCGAGCACCCCGGCGAAATGACGATACTGGCTATCGGCCCCCGGCGCGTGCTGCTCATGGAGATGGGTGGCCCGTTGTGCTGGATCTGGCATCAGGATCAGCCGCAAAGTGTCACCCCTGCCCTGCCGTTGCCGGTTGAAGGCTATAAGCTCACCCGCTCGGCGGTCTATCTGGGCGGCGACGAAATCATGCTGTTCAGCGAGAGCCAGCGGCCGAATCTCGAGGATCCGCGCTTTGGGGAAACCGTGCTGAAGGCGTGGCGCTTCGACTTTCTCAGCGGGCAGGCGACCCAATCGATGCTGGACGGCTTTGGCAGCGAAATACGCCAGCAGACTCAGATGCTTGTCACCCAGCCCAAGCACACCATTACCCTGCGTACTTTCCACGGCCAGATTCACGCATCACGCGGGCATGGCGACTGGTGGGTATGGAACTACCGCTCCAATAGCTTCGGCACCCAGACCCTGGCCTGGTTGTGGAATCAACGCAGCAATCAGGTGGTCAAGCTGTCCTCCAAGGACACCCCGCGCATCAAGCCGTACATTCGCTATCTACCCAGCCAGGATCGCTACCTGGCCTTCGAAGACGATTTCATTGCCCGGCTACCGGCGTTCGACGAGATACTTGAAGCCAAGGGCAGCGAGGTCCTGAAGTTCGACTGATCCGCTGTTGTGCGAGGCAAAAAAAACCGCAGCAGGTTGCCCTGTTGCGGTTTTTTGTGGGGATTGTCAGAACGCTATCAGAGAGCGCTGCGACGGTACGAGCGGTAGTTCGGCTGCCAGAAATGATGCTGGATCGCTTCGATCAGCATTTCTTCCGTGGTTTCCAGGGCCAGGCCTTCAGCCTGCGCCTGCTTGGCTACGGCCAGGGCGATCTTGCGGCTGACTTCCTGGATCTCTTTCAACGGCGGCAGTACAGCGTCGCCCTTGCCAGTGACCATTGGCGAGCACTCGGCCAAAGCGTTGGACGCCGCCATCAGCATCTTGTCGGAGATGCGCGTGGCTTTCGCCGCGATAACACCCAGACCGATACCCGGGAAGATGTAGGAGTTGTTGCACTGAGCGATATGGAACGTGCGATCGCCTACAGTCACCGGAGCAAACGGGCTACCGGTTGCGACCAGGGCTTCGCCATTGGTCCAGTCCAGCACTTCCTGCGGCGTCACTTCGACTTTCGACGTCGGGTTCGACAGCGGCATGACCAGTGGCTTGGCGCAATGCTTGTGCATCTCGCGGATGACCTGCTCGGTGAACAGGCCGCGCTGGCCCGACACACCGATCAGCACGGTCGGCTTGCCGTGGCTGACCACGTCCAGCAGTTCCGGGTAACCGGCACCGCTCGACCAACCGCTGGTATCGGCGGCTTTCTGGGCGAGGTTTTTCTGGAAGTCCAGCAGGTTGTCCATGCTGTCGGTGAGCAGACCGAAACGGTCGACCATCATCACGCGTTTTCGTGCCTCGGCTTCGCTCAGGCCTTCGATGACCATGGCAGCGATGATGTGCTCGGCGATACCGCAACCGGCGGAACCGGCACCGAGGAACACTACGCGCTGCTGGCCCAGGGTTTCGTTCTTGGCCTTGCACGCGGCGAGCAAGGTACCCACGGCTACCGACGCGGTGCCCTGGATGTCATCGTTGAAGCAGCACAGCTCGTCGCGGTACTTCTCCAGCAACGGCATGGCGTTGGTCTGGGCGAAGTCTTCGAACTGCAACAGCACGTCAGGCCAGCGACGCTGCACGGCTTCGATGAACAGCGCGATGAAGTCCTCGTACTCCTTGCCGGTCACACGCTTGTTGCGCCAGCCCATGTACATCGGGTCGTCGAGCAGTTCCTGATTGTTGGTGCCCACGTCCAGCACGATCGGCAGGGTGTAGGCCGGGCTGATGCCACCGCAGGCGGTGTACAGCGACAGCTTGCCGATCGGGATGCCCATGCCGCCGATGCCCTGGTCGCCCAGGCCGAGAATGCGCTCGCTGTCGGTGACGACGATGATCTTGATGCGGTCCTTGGTGGCGCTGCGCAGGATATCGTCGATGCGGTCGCGTTCAGGATAGGAAATGAACAGGCCGCGGTGGGTGCGATAGATTTTGGAGAATTCCTGGCACGCCTGGCCAACCGTCGGGGTGTAGATGATCGGCAGCATCTCTTCCAGATGCGAGTCCAGCAGGCGGAAGAACAGAGTTTCGTTGTTGTCCTGGATCGAGCGCAGGTAGATGTGCTTGTCCAGGTCGGTAGCGCATTGCTTGTATTGGCTGTAAACCCGAGCCACTTGTTCTTCGATCGTCTCTACGTTCTGCGGCAGAAGACCGATCAGGTTGAATTCGACCCGCTCTTGCGGGGTAAAAGCACTGCCTTTGTTCAGCAGGGGCATTTCCAGCAGGGACGGACCTGCGTAGGAAATGTACAACGGACGCGAAGTTTTGGTCATTTTCTCTAATCGCCTTTTTCGTCTACTCGTAATATCGCTACATCGACGGCACGGGCAGCCTGGCATTTATCTTTTTCTTTTCGCCGGCTCATCAGACCCGCACCGGAAAAAAGTCCGGGTGCAAGCAAGGGGCATATCTTACTCCCGATGCATGGCATTGCGACATTTTGTCACTTATGTCGTGGCGAAATGATGTCTAGCAGCTTTGGTCCGTTGGAGCGCGGCTTGCCCGCGAACCGGCCAACGCGGTGTATCAGGCATACCGCGTCGAATCCTTCGCGGGCAAGCCTCGCTCCAACGGGCTTCGGTCAGCGCGGCTCACGCTTGAGCAGATAGGTATCCATGATCCAGCCATTGGCCTCACGCGCCGCCTTGCGCGTGCGCTCGATCTCGTCGGCGACGTCCTTGAGCTTGCCCGAGATAAGGATTTCATCGGGAGTCCCCAGGTAAGCGCCCCAATAGATATCCAGCTCACGGTCCGTCACGGTGCGGTAGCTGTCCTGGGCATCGAGCATGACCACTACGCTGTCGACGTTTTCGGGATAGCACTGGGCCAACCTGCGCCCGGTAGTGATCTCCACGGCCTGACCGATATTGTTCAGCGCAACCTTATGCCGGGCCGTCAGGGCCTGGACGCTGGTGATGCCGGGAATGACCTCGTAATCGAAGGCATGACGGCCGCCATGCAGAATGTCGTCGAGGATTCTGATCGTGCTGTCATACAGAGACGGATCGCCCCACACCAGAAACGCCCCGCACTCGCCGTCGGCCAGCTCTTCGCCAATCAGTTGCTCGAACGTGCGCTGCTTTTCGCAGTTCAGGTCATCGACCGCCTTGAGGTAATCGCCCTCCCCGCGTTCGCGCTCAGGGTTAAGCGCCTCGACAACCCGGTAATCAGCCCCGTCGATATAGCGCTCGAGGATCTCGCTGCGCAGCAGGTTGAGCTTTTCCTTGCTCTGGCCCTTATCCATCAGGAAAAACACGTCGGCCCGGTTGAGCGCCTTGACTGCCTGAATCGTAATGTATTCAGGGTTTCCGGCACCGATGCCGATGATCAGGATCTTTTTCATAAAGGCTTCCGGCAACCCCGCACATGAATGAATCTTGTGTTGATCTGGAAAATAATGAGTTTGTCTCATGCAGGCCAGACTGTCGACAATGCGCGCCACTTAACTCATTGGAGACGTATGGCTATGGCATTGGCACATTCTCTCGGATTTCCGCGCATTGGCGCCGACCGTGAACTCAAGAAAGCCTTGGAATCCTACTGGAAAGGCGACATCGACCAACAAGCCTTGAAAACCGTCGGCCGCAACCTGCGTGAACAGCACTGGGCCTTGCAATGCGACGCCGGTATCGAGCTGCTGCCGGTGGGTGACTTCGCATGGTACGACCAGGTCCTCAGCCACTCCCTGGCCTTCGGCGTGATTCCCGAGCGCTTCGCTCCAACCCTCGGCGAGCACGGCCTGCCGACCCTCGACACCCTGTTCGCCATGGCCCGTGGCGCCAGCGTCGCCTGTTGCGGCGAGCACTCCAAAGCGCAATATGCCCAGGAACTGACCAAATGGTTCGACACCAACTACCACTATCTGGTCCCGGAATTCAGCGCTGACCAACGCTTTCTATTGAGCTGGGAGCAACTGTTCGACGAAGTCGATGAAGCATTGGCCCTGGGCCATAAGGTCAAGCCGGTATTGATCGGCCCGCTGACATACCTCTGGCTGGGCAAGGCCAAGGGCGATGATTTCGACAAGCTGGACCTGCTCGAACGCTTGCTGCCGGTGTACGGCGAAATCCTCGGCCGCCTGGCACGCAAGGGCGTCGAGTGGGTGCAGATTGACGAGCCGATCCTCACTCTGGACTTGCCACAGGCGTGGAAAAACGCCTTCGAGCGGGCTTATCACATCCTGCAATATTCGCCCCTGAAAAAACTGCTCGCCACCTACTTCGGCGGCCTGGAAGACAACCTCGTCCTCGCGGCAGAGCTGCCGGTGGATGGCCTGCATATCGACCTGGTCCGCGCGCCAGAGCAACTGGCCAGCGTGCTCGACCGGCTGCCGAATTACAAAGTGCTGTCCTTGGGCGTGGTCAATGGTCGTAACGTCTGGCGCTGCGATCTGGACAAAGCCCTGGCGCAACTACAACAGGCTCAGCAGCGCTTGGGCGACAATCTCTGGGTGAGCAGCTCCTGCTCACTGCTGCACAGCCCGGTGGATCTGGGCCGTGAAGACAAACTGGATGCCGAATTGAAGAGCTGGCTGGCGTTCGCCGTGCAGAAGTGCCGCGAAATCGCCGTGCTGAGCAAGGCCGTGATCAACCCTCAGGACCTCACCGTGCAGCAGGCCCTGCAGGACAGCCGCGCCGTTCAGGTCAGCCGCCAGCAGTCCGGTCGCATTCACAAAGCCGACGTACAGGCACGCATCGCCGCCGTGACCGCCGCCGATAGCCAGCGCCATTCGCCGTTTGCCCAGCGCATCGAAGTGCAGCGGGCACGCCTGGATCTGCCAGCGTTTCCGACAACCACCATTGGTTCGTTCCCACAGACTTCGTCGATTCGTCTGGCGCGCCAGGCCTATAAGCAGGGCAAGATTTCCATCAGCGACTACACCGACGCCATGCATCACGAAATCCGCCATGCCGTGCAGGTGCAGGAACGTCTGGGCCTGGATGTGCTTGTGCATGGCGAGGCCGAGCGCAATGACATGGTCGAGTACTTTGCCGAACAACTGGACGGCTATGTCTTCACCCGCTTTGGCTGGGTGCAGAGCTACGGTTCGCGCTGCGTCAAACCGGCGATCATTTTCGGTGACCTGAGCCGCCCCCAGGCCATGACCGTCGAGTGGATCCGTTACGCCCAGACCCAGACCGACAAGATCATGAAAGGCATGCTGACCGGCCCAGTGACCATGCTGATGTGGTCCTTCCCCCGGGAAGATGTGTCGCGCAAGGTTCAGGCGCAGCAACTGGCCCTGGCCATCCGCGATGAAGTGGTCGATCTGGAAGCCGCCGGGATCAAGATCGTACAGATCGACGAAGCTGCCTTTCGCGAGGGCCTGCCACTACGTCGTGCGCAATGGCAGGAGTATCTGGACTGGGCGGTAGAAGCGTTTCGTCTGTGCGCCTCGGGCGTGCGCGATGAAACCCAGATCCACACCCACATGTGCTACAGCGAGTTCAACGATGTGATCGAGTCTATCGCCGCCATGGACGCCGACGTGATCACCATCGAAACCTCGCGCTCGGACATGGAGCTGCTGGAGGCCTTCGAAGCCTTCGATTACCCCAACGATATCGGCCCTGGCGTTTACGACATCCACTCGCCAAGGGTTCCTGCGACCGAAGAGATGAGCAACCTGCTGCGCAAGGCGGCCAAGCGTGTGCCGGCCGAACGCCTGTGGGTCAACCCGGACTGCGGCCTGAAAACCCGTGGCTGGCCGGAGACCGAAGCGGCATTGGTGAATATGGTGGCGGCAGCGCGGCAGTTACGCGCAGAGCTGGCGTAACGCAGTGGTTTGCGTGGCCGCAAATTGTGGGAGCGAATTCGCTCCCTCTAAGGAACCAGCGCAGGCAGTTCCATCACCCGCATCCGCCATATCCCGTTGAAGCGCAGATCCACTGCCGATAACGGCTCGATATCAATGGCATGAAAAGCTGTCGGCGGGCACTGTAATACCCGCATCAACGCCGCTCGCAGTACAAACGGATGGCTGATCGCCACGACATGCCCCGTGCCTGTCAGCCCGTCCATCCACTCCCCTACCCGCTGGCACAGGCGCGCGATGGACTCCCCGCCATGGGGCGCCGCCTGCCAGTCGCTCATCCAGGCGCCAAGTTCGGCCTGCTCGATCTCTTCGATGCTCAAGCCCTGCCACTGGCCGAAATCACAATCACGCAAACCCTGATCGACCTCGCAATGCTCGCTGAACAGTGCTGCGGTCTGGCGGGTCCGCAGCTCCGGCCCGTGCAAGAAACGGGTTCGCCGACCTGAAAGCTGACTATATTTACCGGCCTGGGCCTGCCAATCCATGACCAGCGGCTCATCCGCAGCAAAGCGTGCCTGCTTCTGCGCCAATGTCGCGGCATGGGATACCAGAGTGAGGCGCAAGGCCATTGTGCAATTCCTGTGATGCGTGCTTGACGAAAGCGTACACTAGGCGCGCTGTATCCAAATATTACGAAAAAAGAAGTCGGTCAAAAACCGACGCGGTCGCGCCACTGTGGTCGGCTCCATGCCGAAAGCCAGACCTTTCTTCGAACTTCCCACCGTAACCGGGACGCGTAATCCCTAGAGGTAATCATGGCCTATAGCGCTGCAAGTCAAACCGATGTCTCCATTCCAACCATTCCCCTGGGCGACGTCTTGCCGTGGGCGATCTTTGGCGGCCTGCTGCTGATGCTGGCGTTGTATTTCGTCGGCGCCGAGCAAGGCGCAACCGCAATGTTCTCTGGCGCGTACGTTCACGAATTCGTACACGATGGCCGCCACCTGTTGGGCTTTCCCTGCCACTGATTTGAGGTTTTTCCAATGACTGGTCGTTTACTCGTCAGGGGCATGCTTGTCGGCCTGATTGCTGGGCTGTTGGCCTTTGGTTTTGCCAAGGTCTTCGGCGAACCGCAGGTTGATAACGCTATCGCGTTTGAAGAAAGCCAGGCTCACCACCATTCCCACGGCGACGCTGCAGCAGAGCCGGAAGAAGAAGAGTTGGTCAGCCGTGATGTACAGAGTACCTTCGGCCTGCTGACGGGCGTTGTCGTCTACAGCATGTCCCTGGGTGGCATCTTCGCCCTGGTATTCGCCTACTCCCTGGGCCGCATCGGCAAGGTCGGCCCACGCGGCCTGTCCGCCCTGCTTGCCCTGGCCGCATTTGTCGCGGTATTTGTCGTGCCAGGCCTGGTCTACCCACCGAACCCGCCATCGGTGGGCGACCCGAATACCATCGGCCAGCGCACCAAGCTGTTCTTTCTGATGGTACTGGTGTCCCTGGCCGCCGCCGTGATCGCGATCAACGCCGGGCGCAAATTCATCGCCCGCTCCGGGCTGTGGAACGGCGCCATCAAAGGCGTTGCCGCCTACCTGGTGATCGTCTCGGTGGCCGCCTACCTGTTCCCCACCATCAACGAAGTGCCGGAGGGCTTTTCGGCAGTCCTGCTGTGGAAATTCCGCACCGCCGCACTGGGCATCCAGTTGGTCCTGTGGGCCAGCCTGGGGCTGATCTTTGGTGTGGTGGCCGAGCGTTTGCTGTTGCCGGTGAGCAGGCTGTCCAAGGCTTGAGCATCTGCTGAACGCAAGCTGGACGAAAAAAGCCCCGGGCGTGTGAGCGCTCGGGGCTTTTTCATGGGCTAAAAACGAAAAATCCGACAAAAATCCCAGTAGATGAAGCGCTATAAAAAGAACCGTCCCGCTTAGCCCCTCAAAAAGACCGTGCAAGATAAATAGGTGATGCAATCCAGAACACGAACAGGAGGTTCAGATTTGGAAAAGCGTATAGAAAAGCTTGAAACGACTCTCTGCGATACACAACGCAAATTGACAAGCCTCAAGTCGAAACTCAAATCCCGTGAAGGTCATTTGGCCACTAAAACAGACCTTCATGAGCTCGCTGCAGCCTTTAATAAATCCATAGCCCGACAGACCATGTGGCTTGTTACTGGGGCAGTTGCTATACCCGCGTTATTTTCAGCGATAACTTTTGGATTGTTGATGACCCTATAAAAATGAAAAAGCCCCAGACGTCAGGGGCTTTTCATATTCGCCAGCCGCCACTAAATCTCCGGCCGATGCAACTTCACCCATTCCTGCACCGTCGGCCGCTGCCATTGGCGCTGGGCATATTCCACCAGCGCAGAGGGCACTTCATCGCCGTTGAGGATCAGCCGGTTGAGCATCAGGGCCAGGTCGACGTCGGCAATCGACCACTGGCCGAACAGGTAGTCCGGGTTGCCCGCCAGCAGCACCTGGGCCGCCGCGAACAGCTTGCGGGCCGCAGCCTCGGCAGCAGGCGACAACAGCGCCCCCTTCACGCCGTAGAACACCACCAGCGTGGAGCGCTCCTGCCGGATCGGCAGCAGATCACTGCGCAGCCAGGCCTGTACCTGCCGCGCCTTTGCCCGTAGCTGACGGTCCCTTGGATAGACCGGCGTCTGCGGCAGCACCTCTTCCAGGTACTCGGTGATGGCCGATGACTCGGACAGGGCGAAGTCGCCATGCACCAGCGTCGGCACCCGCTGGGTCAAGGACAGGCTGGCATAGCCTTCTTCCTGGTTTTCCGATTTATCCAGGTCCAGGGCGACCATCTCGAACTCGATGCCTTTCTCGCGCAACGTGACGAACGTCGACATGGCGTAGGGGCTGGTGAGTTGGGCGTCAACGTAAAGCTGCAGGCGGGAATGGGGCATCGCACGATCTCCATATTCGATGGTGACCAAGCTACTGTATCCGGGAGCTTAAATGAAATTCGGGATTTTTATGGGGGCATTCCTGGGGGGAATGCCGAGCTTTCAATCCTGTGCGGCTGCATCCTTTGTCAGGATATGGGAGCTGAATGCCACAAAGTCACCGAGGTGCTGGGTAATGATGGCAACCGTGATCGGCAACTGCAAAGTTTGATACTCATGCACGGCAATATTGCGAAAACCGACCATATTCTTCAGGCTGGTCAGAAGCGAGCCACTGACCCAACCGCCCTTGGCCAGAAGCTCAAACACATCGCGGGCGCTCTGCGGAACTCCGAGGCGTTCGCGACGAATGAGGTGCTGGCCCATATCGAGTGCGGCTTCGCAGGCACGTTGGATATTCAGAATTGCGGCGTCTTGACGAGTGAAGTCGGTGGCAAAACTGCCAGGATCTTTATCGTACTCTTCTCTAGCGCGAGCAACGCAACGTTCAATGCTGGCAGCCTTGTTGATGAGAACGTCATCGGCCATACACTTTCCCTTCCCTTTGGATGTCTTCCATCAAACCCGCTCTTGCCGTATCAAGCTCCGTCTTTTCGCTCAATATGAAGCTTTCAAATAGTGCAGCTTGGCTGTCCCTAGACCAAATTTGTCGTCCTGTCGACAGTATCTGATATTGCATCACCGTCGACGCAGCGCGCAGATCCAACAAGTCGACCGGAACCCCGACTAAATCTGCAAGCTCTCCAGATAATTGCCAGAGCGGTACCTGATCCAGTGGTCCCGTAGACAGTACGGCTATATCCAGATCACTCTCAGGGCCTGCCTCACCTGATGCTTGACTGCCAAACACATATACAGCCAGCAGATCGGGAAGCCGATTACGCAAAAGCGTTAGTAACTGTTCCAGAATCATGGCTTATACCCGAGGGTCACATTTAACGAAGACCGTATCAGAATTCGTCTCGCACGCCCTACATTTGCCCTAAACACGATTACCAGAAACGAAAAACCCCCGAAATCTCTAGGATTATCAGGGGCTTAGCGTTGTTCAATAATGGCGGAGAGATAGGGACTCTCGAAAACCATCCACCAACCCCAGCAACCACCGTATCACATGGCCTTAGGCTCGTATAGTAGTAGAACATAGTAGTAGAATTAAGCTCTCATCCGAGGGCGGCTCATGGCAGACCATATTTTCCAAAAGAAAGGCGAATCCACTTGGTATGTACGTCTCGACATTCCTAAAGACGTGCAGTTGGCCTTCGACAATCGCAAGGTGCTAATCCAATCGCTGAAGACAGGACTACGCTCTGAAGCCATGGAACGCCGCCTAGCTTGGCTCGCAAGATGGAAAGCAGACATCACGGCTGCCAGAGACAAGAAGCTGTCGGAGCGGGATGAATGGAAAGAGAAAGTTCAGGATCTAACGCGGCGGAACCAGAGCAAAAAGGAAAAGTGGTTGCCTACCCTATTCATACCCCGCTCTAAAGATGCCACCACTTCACCCAATGACATCCTGGCTTACACAGAATCGCTAGCTCCCATCCTTCAGGAACTCTATGACGGTGGCATGGAAGGTCCGGTCAAAGCATTTATAGCGACCTACCACGAATATCTAGAGGGTTTAAGCGAAAAGCTCACGCCCGGACAAGGCGCTGACCTAGGAGCAAAGATTTCTGACGCCTTCACGAAGCTGCACATGGAAATTACAGCTGAGTATTACGACCTATCGCCGGATGAGCGTCAGGACATGCAGGAGCTTGCCACCGACCCTCAAAGCTATAAGCCCAAATCACCCATCACTCCAGCCCGTGTGCTGAAGCTGAGGGCGTTTCTTGAGAAGGTTGGCAAAGATCCCAAGACCATCGACACCTTAGTGAAGCGTGTAGAGCTATTCAGCGCCTACGTACGTGAGAAAGGGCTACCGATCAGCTTTGACCTCGTGTCTGCATACCTAGATCAGCTAACGGACGCTAAGGGCGTGCCACTTACCTCTAAGACCAAGAAGCAGCATATATGGGCAGGTAACACGTTCTGGAAATGGGCCATCAAATATGATGAAGACTGGCGTCAGCAGTACAAAGGCCAGCCCTCCCCATTTGAAAAACACGACCTACCTGTGGTCAAAGGTGAGTCAGTCAGTTGGGCAGTATTCACTCGCAAGGACGTGGAGCGATTGCATGCTGCTGCTTTAGAGAAGGAAGACAAGCCGCTGGCTGACCTGATTGTTCTAGCAGCCTACACAGGGGCAAGGCTTGAGGAGATAGGTCGAGTCCACCGCGACACCATCACCCTCAAAAATGGCGTACCGATTGCCTTCTCAATTTTAGAGAGCAAAACAGAGGCCGGTGTTCGTGAGGTTCCGATCCATACCGCCCTTGCCCCGCTTGTTCAGTCTCTACTAGATGCATCAGAAGACGGCTACCTGCTAAAAGGTCGAGCGCTTGGGGAAACCAATAAATATGGCAATCGACTTGATGCTGTAGGAAAACGATTTGGACGTCTAAAGACCGCTGCAAAATTTGATAAATCATTTGTGCTGCACTCAATTCGCAAAACCGCAATCACTGAGGTGCATCGGGCTGGAGCAGATATGTCTGTAATGCCTGCATTGTTTGGTCATGAAACCGGAATGATCACCTTCGACCTATATTCGGCAGGGCCAAGCCTTGAACAAAAGGCCAAAGTGATTGAGCTACTCTCGTACAATTTTGATTTGACCTGATACCTCCATCAAAGCACCTTGCAATTGATTCTGGGCAGATCGTCACGAAATAGAGCAAGGGCCGTGTATTTAAACGTATGCAATCACGGTATTTCGGGGGAGTTTTTAAGGGTTGGAGACGTTTCCAGCTTAAACCCGTGTCCGTGGTTGGTTTTGAGGTTAACGTCGTTTTGAAGGCTAGTTCTTCCGTCGAAACTTTATTTTAACTAATTCATTCCCGCAACTTGTTTAATACTGTAGAATTGATGCCCTCCATAGTTTTTTTTCGTATTAGTGAGCCTTTTTGTGGTTTGGCTAGATACTTGTCCTCAAGAAGTGGTTATACAGTCGCCGTTACAAAGCATGACGGTGCACGCATGAAGTTGCCGACACAAGTCGGTTCCGGCGAGGCTGCGGGTGATTGAGCTTATTATGTCAGTCAGGGAGCCGGACTACCGCCTAACCTTCCGTTAGGTACAGCCTACAAGCTGTGATCATTCTCGTCTCAAGTGCAGAGCAGGCCTAGCCTGTAGCATTGGGTCAGAAGGTTGTGTAGACCTTGGGGATAAGGCTCTGCTCTTTTGAGTACTCCTATCCCCTTGGGGAAGTTCTACCAATTTTCTGAACTCAGTGCAGAGCATCTATAACAATAGATTAATAAATTAATGCCTCTACAACACCTAACACACATAATAATTTAAATACAACACTAAGTTGTCGTACATATACAACTAGTTGTCGCACTTAGATAAGCAATTAGGCCTTAAGTTTGATATTCTTTATGGACTGGCAGCTTTTACCAAATCCAAGCCTCCATCAATACAAACCAAATAATCAAGCCAAACTGTACTGGTAATATAAACTCAACTTAGTTTAACTGTATCTGTACAATATCGAGTTTTATTTAGTATAATAAGATGAGAAAGGGAAGAAAACAGAGATGAAAAAATCTGTCTCTCTCTGATAGCTAATTTGTTTCACCCTCTCGCATCCCCCTCGTTAGAAAAACATCGACCTGATGGTGCTTATTAGAGTTTGCTCCCGCAGGTCAATGTGAGTTGATATTGTTCCTTCTTGCAATGTCACCTCATTAAAAAACTCCTTGAGTTTCAAACCGCATCTCGTGCTAGCAATGTAGTCTGAGCGGTGGTTTGTTTTATATTTGGATCTTTTATCCACCCACAATTTAAGGTACTCATTCGCCTTGTTGTGGGTTTTTTGTGCATCAAACTCCTTACTCTTGAATATTCCGAAACAATAATGGACGGCACCGTAACGCCTATGAAATTGATAAAACAATGCAAATGGTGTGGCAGCGAAATGCTGACCACACGAAGTTCCAAGATCCTTTGTTCACAGAAATGCCATAACCAGTTGCATTACTGGAGACAAAAGCATTACCCCGGTGAAGGTCCAAAGTTAGCCTTTGAAGTAATTAACAATCTGCTAAATGAAGGAAAACATCCTAACCCCGACCACCCTGTAAACGCCAATGATCAAACCGAACAAATTGCTGAACCACTGAGACATACCAACCATAAATGCATCATCACCCAAGGGCACCAACCAGAGGAAAAGCTATGAACTGTGTAATCTGCAACACCCCTTTTGAACCAACCAACAAGAAACATCAGCACTGCGGAAACAACTGCTCTGTGAGCCTATATGCAGCACGGAAGAAAGTTCGTCAAAGCATCAAAGCCGCATTGAAAGCACTCAAGACCCCAGAGGAAGTAAACCAATTTAACCTGTCACTCACCACACTACTAGAAGGAACCTCCCAATGAAACTAGAAACACGGCTGATCAAAGTAGCTATGCCCTTGGACTTGATTGCTCTACTTGAAGCAGAGGCTGAGAATTACGAAAGCTTCTCCAAGATGATGAATGCAGTAGCAAGGCGTTATTTTTTACATAAATCCCTCCGTGAAGAATTCGCGAAACTGGAGAAATAACTTATGCGGCCACATCTCAATGAAAGAGCTTCAAATGAGCTTTTAGAAATCATGCGACATTACGACCACGGCTCTCCCAACCACACACTTAACATTTTGATTTCGTCTCTTCACGACTCTTTATTCAAAACCAAACGTCCTAGCCCATCAGATGAGGTAAATATCAATGACTACAGCAGCACCGAAAAACAATAATAATGCGATTGATGCGGTAAAATCGCGATTTGTACGAATCCCTTCAGATAGCTCTTACCCTAGGTTCCGTGACTTAGTAACGGGCATTGACCAAGGGGATGCAGGCATTATCTCTCACTACTATTCACAACAAGGCGGTATTGAGCACAATGCACCCTATCTACTTGCGTGCTTACCTTGGGCTTATGGTGAAGGTTTCAAGCCTAACGCGGGCACGGTGCTTGAAGGCGGACTGATTAATCTGTGGAAGGCTCCTGACATTCAACCTACAGGTCAAAAGGTCACTAAACAGCAGGTAGCCTTGTTCATCGAGTTTTTAGAGCGATGGTTCCCGGATGATATCGAACGCCGCTACTTCGGGTGGTGGTTGTCCCATGTGGTTCGGAAGCCTGAACAACGAATCATTGCGACACCTGTGCTACGCAGCCAACACGGCGTCGGCAAAGGCTTTCTAGTAGAAACCCTTCTATCGGGATTGCTGGGGCGTTCATCAGTGTGTGTATGCGCTCTCAAGGACGTCGTAGGCGATTTTAACGATGTGATATCAGGTAAGACTCTCGCCTTGATTGATGAAGTGTACAAGAGCAAGAAAAGCACCACAGACGCCCTCAAGAGCTTCCAGGGTAACGCTACGATTCCCCTTCACCGCAAGCACAAGCCAACAGTAACGATTGATAACTATCTGAATTTCATCATTACCAGTAATGACCACCTCCCTCTTGTTTTGGAAAAAGGAGACCGCCGTTTCTGGATACCGGAATTCATTCGTCACAAAGAATCGATCCAAGAGACCTCAGAATTCATCAATACAAAGCTCAAGCCTTGGCTGATGCATGACGGTGGGATGCAACTCGTTAGAAACTACCTTGAGCAGGTGGACCTTGGTAGCTATCACCCAACTGATGCGCCACCGATGACCATCCCGAAGCAAGAACTGATGGGGTTTAGTAGTGCGGACAAGCTGGAAGATCTCCTAGGCGAAGTGGTTGAAAAGAATAAGGTGCTCACTGTGAAAGCTATCAAAGACGCCTTTCTAAGCGAATTCGATCATGGCCTGAGCGACATGGCAGTTGCAAACGTACTTTTGGCCGTGGGTTGCAAACAACGCCGAACAAAAGCACAACGGTACTACATTACCCCTTTCGGCTTTGAAAATGGGTTGACAGTAGAATCCACTCCGAAAGAACTTGAGACTCATATGCCCTGCAATGGTTTTTGAGTGACGGGATTGGTGACAGGGTGACAGGTAGGGTGACACCTACCCATGTAAGCCGTCATCACTGTAAGCCCCGCAGCCTATAAGGTTCAGTCAATAGGTGACAGGGTGACAGCTTTAGTTAACCTTTTTTTAATAAGATGTTAGTAAGTCAAAGAGCGAAGCGATTTGACGTAAGGCAAGCGATAGCGCAGCCGTAAGATGTTCTTCCCGCCTATGTAAAGGCATTCCCAGCAACAATAGAATCTGCTCCTTAACAAGAGCAATCAACGGGGCAGTCTTGCCCAAAAACCGCCGACAATGGCAACTTCAAAGGAAATAAAAATGGAAAATGCAAAACAACACGTCACCTTGAGCGCATTCACTTTTCAACAAGATGTACTGGACAAACGAATCGAACATGCAAAATTTCAATTTCTTCGGTCTTATGCAGCAGTAGATCGGTATAGCGAGCCCGTATCCATTCTCATGCCAAAGCTGCAAAAGCTGTTTGCAGCAGGTCGAGTGCTTTCGGAGAATCATCCAATTAGCACAATGGCTGGATTTACAGTGTTTCTGGTGAAAGAGAACATTGATGACTTGCTGAAAGATGTTGCGATTGAAACAGAGAATGCATACCTAGCAGAACTAGAAGTAGAAAAGCAGAAGCAACAGCAGATCTTGGAGCAACAGCTGTATCAGGCACAGAAAGATAAAGAAGCAAAGAAAGAACTCGACAAAGAGGCCAAGCTTCGTACTGATGCAGCTAAAGAGGCACAAGACTTCTTTGCCAACTTGGAGACTAAATAATGCTTACGAAGTCTTTGCTGTTCCCCGTTACTAGACAAGACAAGGCACTCAGCGAAGCCTATTTCAATAAAGTGGAATCACCTAAGCCTAAGGAGGCTAAAGAAGTAGAGTCTACAAAATTGTCAGCGGATGAGATTCAGCATTACGTGGACATCTTGTTGGAAGCTAGCAAACCCGCTGAAAGCGTAGACCTTACTAAGCAAATTCTTTTGAAGAGATTCCCTAAACAGGATTAAGCAAGCAGGAATCAAGGTAACAGGAGATCGGGAAGACTAATGCCTTCCCACTCCTTTACACCCTGCATGTTTGCTGGGTTATTGACGCCAACTGTTTAGCACGATGCATTTCTCCGCCAATAATGTAATATTATTACATTTGGTTGAATAATAAGCTAAAACTATGAAGAACAAGAAGGTTTAGAAGATTGAATAATATTGTAATTGCCGTCCTAGGTCTGTTCGCACTCATAGGTGTTATCTGTATTTCATTGCTGACATATATTTTGATCTCAGCGAAGGCTGACCATAGTAGTGATGATGCAATCCGGCAGAGACTGGATTCACTGGTTAACTACGTCGAACAGAAAATTAATAATACTGCTGAAAGGCAAGACAGGGTAAATAACGATATGGAAGGACAAATTAGAATCTTGGATACTAGGATCAAATTATTACAAGGACACAACCAATGACGTATTTCTATTGGTTCATCTTGAAGGCTTCGGCAGACAATCTAGACAGCAGCACAAAGCCTTCTATTGGCTCGTTTTCGCCACTTAGAGAGCGCTGGCAGTATCTAGACAGATCCGGGCGTTGGTCAGTGCAGATTGAATCTGAAGTCACTCCCAGCGAAGCCGTAGGCTTATATTACGACCTTACTGCAATGTCTCGGAGCTGGATAAATGGGGCCGTATTCGTTAATGGTGATGCGGTGGGCGGACCATGGAATGCAGAGGCATTTCCCGCATTCGTAGATGGATATGCGCTCACTTATGCTCAGGCGCCTCTACTCCCACTGTGAATAATTAAACACGGTAGCGAATCAGATAGGCTATGAACAAAGCGCACCACACAAAGACATCCACTACAGCTAGAGCAGTAGCTTGACTAAGCCAGGGTTGAGCCGCCATGCGAGCATATGTAGTTGCTCCAGCGAGAATGACCAATAAGAAAGGGCCACCTAATATTACCAGCCATTGCCAGAAATTGGACAGGCACGCCCATCTGAATTTCAAATCAGCGATTAGTGGCAGTCGTGTATTTTTAAACTCTTTTTTCGTTATCTCATAGACGACGCTTCGCTCTTCAGCTTCCTTGGCAGCGAGTTGGAGATACGCTTTTTGCGTGGCCAACTTTTCCTGTAGAAGATTTACAGTTGTGGTTTGTGCGAGAAGGGAGTCTTGAATGCCTTTAGGAGATGATCCGTAAGCATTTATCAAATCTCTCAGCGCCCTGAATTTGTCAGCATAACCTGAGTGAGCCAAAACAGACCAAGCATAGCCAGGCCCCGTGATTTGCAATTCCACTTGTCGGGTGTCTACCTGTTGGACTTGGGTACTAACTTTGCTTTTCCGCGTCGCCAACACACCAGCGGCAGCCCCCAATGGCCCAAAAATCAAGCCGCCGACAATGCCGCCACCTAAGCCACTCTTGCTGGTACTGCTGACGTTACTGACATGTTGCAGACTGCCATGCATTATCATTTCGGCTTTTGCATTCCTAATATTCCCACTGTATCCGGGAATGCTCAGCCAAAACTCGAAAATCTTAATGTCAGGTTCTGCCGCAAGCGTCTTTCCTCTACCAGATTGAAGCTCAGCTAAGCGACTGGTCGCATGCTTCAGCTCCTCACCTAGCACCGCTACGGTACTGGAGATTTCACGATGTTTTGCATTGGCTTCCTTGAGGTTGATTTTCTTTGAACGCATGTCTGTGCGAAGCAGCATTGCAGAGTCTTGCCGAAGCTCAATTTCTTGGCTGTCCATCAATCAATTCCTTGTGTCTTGATTAACGCAATCCCTTCGATGCAGTAATTTTCTTCAGCTCGTCATAAATCCCGCTAAGGACAAGCCAGAACCCAGCCATCACCGCCCCAGCTATGAATCCACCGATTGCCCCCCACTCGCCATAGATTGCGTACCCCGCAAACGCAACGGCAACGATGGCGAAGTAACAAAGGTAATCGTTCAGTCTAATGATGCCGTCCTTCATCCCACTTTTTCCTTCATCTGCTGACTGAGTAACAGGCGATCTCTTCAGTCAATGTCACGATTAGTGTGTTCACGATTAGAGCACATCAGCCCACGATACGGGAATGCCTTCTCCCTCCCTACGTCACCGTTTCGGCCATCGAATTCGTGAGCTTCGTCTTGCTACAGGCATGACTCAAGAAGCCTTTGCGGATAGGTGTGGGTTTGCCAGAACCTACATGAGCCGTATTGAGACAGGCGGGGCCAACCCAAGCTTAGACGCGATCCAGACTTTGGCTGTCGCACTGAAGACCGACCTCGCAGAATTGTTCGCAGGGCTTTGAATCCCACATTCAAAAACGCTAGGCCGGTCTGGATTCAGCTTTATTTTTGCTGGACTGGGTAGACCAGTAATTGCCATGCGATTTTGGCATTGGTCGAGTGTTGCCTATGGTTCTGGGGTGGCAGGATATGCCCCCCTGCTATCGCGATCTCATCTCCACAACCTGTGCACTTGTAGATTCCGGGATGAGGAGCGGCCACTCCAGGTGAATGCGTGCCGTCAAATGCCTTGTCCTCTGTATGGGTAAGTGCATTGCCGTTTTTGTACATTGCCATGAGCTGTCCCTAGTTCTTCAACCACCAATTGTGGCCTTTCGACTATAGCCCTTAGCCACCATCAGATGCCACCATCTCAGACACGCACAAAACCTTCGTTCAATAGCATCATCAAACGACCGTTAAACGATACCTTCCAGACAGGCGGTATCAGGCATCATAAAAATAGGCTTTTGGTATTGTTGATACCTTGGTACACTGATACCACGTTAAACGATACCGGAGTCAACATCATGTCACGCACCTTCCTCTACTGCCGCGTCAGCACCTCCAACCAGTTCACCGAAAACCAAGTGCAGGAAGTGAAAGCGGCTGGCTTCGATGTACAGGCTAGTCGTGTAGTGGAAGAAACGGTGTCGGGTAGCGTCGCTGCAAAGGAGCGTGCAGGCTTCCAGAAGCTTTTAGAACGTATGGAATCGGGTGACGTACTGATCGTTACCAAGCTTGACCGTCTCGGGCGCAACGCGATGGATGTACGTCAGACAGTCGAACATCTGGCAGAGAATGGCATCCGTGTTCACTGCCTTGCTCTTGGCGGTGTAGACCTGACCAGTGCAGCAGGCAAGATGACCATGCAAGTGCTGGGGGCTGTAGCTGAGTTTGAACGTGACTTGCTTATCGAGCGTACACAGCAAGGTTTGCTGCGGGCCAAAGCAGAAGGCAAGAAGCTTGGCCGTCCTGAAGCCACAGACACCACAGCGGATGTTCAGCGCCTCAAAGCACAAGACAAGACACAAGCTCAGGTAGCTACTGAATTGAAGATTGGTATCGCTACAGTGAAGCGTCACTGGAACAAATGATAATGATCCGCGAAGAGACGAAGGCTGAAGCACTTTCCCCTATCAGAAACCCTCTTTTCTATGTAGTTTCAGCCACTCTGAGGCGTTCTAGCGCCTCTTCCCTCTCGGTGTCAGGGGTAACCAGTTAGCCACCCCACACCTCTCATATTTTGGGATTGTGTTGAGAGGGGTATTTTTGGTTTCGTAGGTGTGCTTGATTGGTCAGTCCCCGAGCTGAGGAGAAGGAAGAATTGAAACGAACCTTCCGTTCAACTGCTGCACCATGCTACTGAATCGCGGCGATGGATTAGTTGCATGGATAAGCATGCATCAGTGCATACCTTGTCAGATCACCTGCCGGTAGGTGCAATACAGCAGGGTTTTCTTGCAGAAACATTGCCACTATACGTGCCGCCTGACCATTGTTAATACCCTGCGCTGGCAGGCAATTCTTTAGGTTGGCGGGTAGTGCCTCATTGTCGATGATCAGCATTGTTCTCACGCCCTCCACCATGCCGAGACAGAGACCAACGTCTAGCCTGTCTACACTGGTATCACCGTCCAAACGCTTGACTGTGGCCTGGCATTGCAACAGCAGTTCATTCCCGTCAGCAGAGTACGCACCACTACACCCAATCATCCCTGCAAGTGCTACTACGGCCATCCTAGCGTTCATCCGACATCCCCATTCGATAAGATGGCGATCATAGCTGTCCACGCTGTCACTGTGCCACAGCCTACGAGTGTCCGCGTGCATTGGGCCTAGATTCAACAGTGCTACTGGATCTATTACGCTTGGAGTGGAGAGGAGATTACTAGAAGCAGTGGGAGCAATGTGAATCGATCAGATCGCACGCACTCCATTAATCTGATGCAAAACTCAGTTGCATCAGAAATCTGCTTCACAGCGTAAAAAAAGAGGTATTTGAGTAGTAGAAACGAGTAGTAGAACCAGAAACGAAAAAACCCCGTAACTCATTGAATTACGGGGCTTTTCTATGTATGGCGGAGAGATAGGGATTCGAACCCTAGGTACTGTCGCCAGTACAACGGATTTCGAATCCGTCCCATTCGGCCACTCTGGCATCTCTCCAACGGCGCGCATGATAACAGCTTAACTGGGGAATGCGAGCATTTTATCCAAGTTTTTTTCGTGCTATCAAGCGCTTGCGTCGTTTTGCGGGTTACAGCGGGACGCCCAAGCGATGGGCGACTTCTTCGTAGGCTTCGATCACGTCGCCCAGACCCTGGCGGAAACGGTCCTTGTCCATTTTCTTCTTGGTGTCCTTGTCCCACAGACGGCAGCCGTCCGGGCTGAATTCGTCGCCCAGGACGATGGAGCCGTCGCTGAACACGCCGAATTCCAGTTTGAAGTCGACCAGCAGCAGGCCTGCGTCGTCGAACAGCTTGCTCAGGACTTCGTTGACCTTGAGCGACAGTTCTTTCATGCGAACCAGTTGCTCGGCGGTGCCCCAACCGAATGCCACGACGTGGGATTCGTTGATGAAC
This sequence comes from Pseudomonas sp. JL23, assembly GCF_056933585.1. Lineage (NCBI taxonomy): Bacteria > Pseudomonadati > Pseudomonadota > Gammaproteobacteria > Pseudomonadales > Pseudomonadaceae > Pseudomonas > Pseudomonas sp. JL23. The sequence continues at coordinate 5,221,734 of NZ_CM167795.1, forward strand.
GGGTCGCCCATGGCGTCGTTCTTGAGGAACAGTTCGAAGGTATACGGATTGAGCTTGGTGCCCTCTTCGATGCCCAGGCGCTTGACCAGGCTGCCGGCAGCGTAGTTACGCACGACGCATTCGACCGGGATCATGTCCAGCTTCTTGACCAGGCATTCGTTGTCGCCCAGCAGCTTGTCGAACTGGGTCGGCACGCCTGCGGCTTCAAGCTTCTGCATGATGAAGGCGTTGAACTTGTTGTTCACCATGCCCTTGCGGTCCAGCTGTTCGATGCGCTTGCCGTCGAATGCCGACGTGTCGTTGCGGAACAGCAGGATCAGACGGTCAGCGTCGTCGGTGGTGTACACCGATTTGGCTTTGCCGCGGTAGAGTTCTTCACGTTTTTCCATGATGGGCTCCGCTTGCTAAGTAGATGGGCTAGGCGATATGTCGCCAGTCGAGCCCTGAATCTTGATCGGCCAGTTGCAGCCAGTCCGGGTCGCACCCGAGGGTGTCGACAAAACATTGCCGGGCCAGTTGCGGCAGGTTGTTCTTGCTGCTCAGATGGGCCAGCACCAGGTGCTGTAAATCCTGCCATCCCAGCTCGCTCACCAGATTGGCGGCCTGGTGATTGTTCAAATGTCCTCGTTCGCCACCCACCCGCTGCTTGAGGAAGTACGGATAATGACCCCGGGCCAGCAGGTCACGGCAATGGTTGGCTTCGATCATCAAGGCATCGAGGCCCTTGTAGCTGTGCAGTATCGACTCGCAGTACGAGCCCAGGTCGGTCAGTACGCCAAAGCGCCGCTTGCCGTCGCTGAATACGAACTGAGTCGGCTCAAGCGCGTCGTGGGCCACGGCCACAGCATCGATGGTCAGCGCGCCGATCTGCAGCTGCTGGCCGCCAACGAGCAATCCGGCGACTTCCAGCGGCTTGCGCAAGCCACGCTGGGTACCGCTGCTGAGGTACACCGGCAAATTGTAGCGCCGCGACAGCATCCCCACGCCATGCACATGATCGGCATGCTCGTGGGTTACCAGAATAGCGCTCAATTGGTGAGCGCTGAGCCCCAGCCGGGCCAGGCGTCGCTCGGTTTCCCGCAGGGAGAAACCGCAATCGACCAGCACGCAGGTGTTGTCGCTTGCGACCAGCGTGCCGTTTCCCTGGCTGCCGCTTCCCAGAACCGCGAAGCGCATTAACCCAGGTTGTCTTGAATCACACCCAATACACGGCGGGCGATATCGCTTGGCGCCACGGTATTGATGTTCTTCTCGACGGTGACCTGGACGCTGTCACCCACTTTGCTCAAACGCACCTGATAACGCTGGGCGCGGGCATCGATCTCTTCCTTGGTGGTCTTGCTGCCGAACAGACGGCCGAAGAAACCAGGCTGGTTTTCCGGACGATCGGCGCGCTCCGCCAGGTTGATGTAGTACAGGCCCAGGCTGCGGTTGATGTCTTCCACGCGCCATTCACCCTGGTTCAGTGCACGGCCGACGCTCGACCAGGCACGGTCCAGGTCGGAGCCGACGTTGAGTACCGGGTTGCCGCTGCCGTCTTCGCTCAGGGCTACACGGCTCGGGGCGTCGAAGTCACGCGCAGCAAGGAGGGAGATGGAGCTGCCCTTCTCGGCGCCGCGGCTCATGCTGGCGAGCATGTCGTCGGTCAGTGCCGAGTCCAGGCCCAGGTTGACGGTACGCGCCGGGAAATCGCTCTCGGCGGTGCTGCCGGCCGGGCGCTCGAGGCTGACCACGAAGATTTCACTGGTGTTGCGCTGCACGCCAGGCTCGATACGCACCCGCACGCGGGTTTCGCTGTCGGCGGACAGGCCGCTGGCCTTCAGGCGCGTGGACACGGCGCCGGACAGTTCGTCCAGACGCTGCCAGGTGGTGTTGAATTCACCGGTCTGCGGGCGGTCTTCAGCGATGCGGAAGCCGTTGTCCTCGAAGTACTGGTGAGCAATCGGCCAGACTTCGGCCGGCGAGCGCTGCGCGAGGATCCAGCGCGCATCGCCGTTCTTCTGCAGGCTGAAATCGCTGGACTCGGCCACGGTGGACAGAGGCTGCGGACGCGGCACGATGAATTCGCCTTTCACGGTTTCATCGGCGACATTGCGCGGAATCGGCAGCAAGGGATCCAGGCGCTTGCGCGTAGCGACATCAGAAGGCAGCTGCATCGGTGCAGTCTGGTTGGCTTCCAGGTAATCACTGCTGCGATCCCGGAAGTAGCCCTCAGGACCCCAAACCCAGGAACAGCCGCTGGTGCTGGTGATAATCAAGGCAAGTGCGGAAAGTCCGGCCAATCGCTTCATTGCGTAATACTTCCTCAATTAAACCAATACGCCGGACTGGCGCAGGGCCTGACGCAGCGGTTCGTGGCAGGGTTCGCTGAGCCAGGTGAGCGGCAGACGGATACCGTCCGGCATCATGCCCATTTCATGCAGAGCCCATTTCACGGGAATAGGGTTGGATTCGATAAACAGGGTTTTATTGAGCGGCATCAGTTTTTCGTGGATCGCCCGGGCGGTGACGGCATCACCCCGCATGGCAGCGGCGCACAGATCGCTCATGGCGCGCGGCGCGACGTTGGCAGTCACGGAAATGTTGCCCTTGCCGCCCAGCAGGATCAGCTCGACCGCCGTGGCGTCGTCACCGGAGTAAACCAGGAAGTCGCTGCTTACGCCTGCCAGGATATCCTTGGCGCGCTGCAGGTCGCCCGTGGCTTCCTTGATGGCGATGATATTTTTCACCGTGGACAGACGGATCACAGTCTCTGCCTGCATGTCACAGGCGGTACGGCCCGGCACGTTGTAGAGGATCTGCGGGATGTCGACTGCTTCGGCGATGTGCCGGAAATGCTGGTACAGGCCTTCCTGGGTCGGCTTGTTGTAGTACGGAGTCACCAGCAGGCAGGCATCGGCACCGGCATTCTTGGCATTGGTGGTCAGTTCGACGGCTTCGCGCGTCGAATTGGCCCCTGTGCCGGCGATGACCGGAATGCGCCCTGCTACCTGGGCGACCACGCGACGGATCACTTCGATGTGTTCATTGACATCGAGAGTGGCCGATTCACCTGTAGTGCCAACGGCAACAATGGCGTTGGTGCCCTCTTGCAGGTGAAAGTCCACCAGTTTGCTCAGGCTGTCCCAGTCAAGACGACCCTGTGCATCCATTGGTGTGACCAGTGCCACCATACTGCCCGCAATCATGCAACCGCTCCTGCCGGAAAAAGAGAGCGGTAATGGTACTGGCGCCATCGGCCTTGTACAAGCGAAGTACCGTGCTCTGAGCATTCCCCTGAGCGATGGTTTTCGCTACCCTTCGTTCTTTGATTGGTACGGGTCATCTGTCGGCCTCGTTCAATCGATCGTTTCTACTGCCGCAATCCCCGTCCCAGCGCTGTCTGCGCGCCATTTCCAGGCGATCAGGCGGTAGCGGTCGTGGCGGATTTCCAGCAACGGCGATCAACGAACGACTCACGCAAGCCCGCTTACGTACCGACCACTCATCGCTTAGGAATGCTGCATGTCGTCCACCCCCACAGTCCGCGAACAATTCCTTGTCATCAGTGCCCTCGGGGCCAACCCCATGGAGCTGACCAACGTGCTGTGCCGCGCCAGCCACGAGAGCCGCTGCTCAGTGGTCAGTTCGCGTCTGACCCGCCATGGCGAGTACAGCGCTCTGATCCTGCAGGTTTCCGGCAGTTGGGACGCTCTGGCCCGCCTGGAAGGCAGCCTGCCGAGCCTTGGCAAGAAACACACCTTCACCATCAGCGTCGTGCGCAGCGCCACCCTGGAAAGCCGTCCCGAGGCCCTGCCTTACGTGGCTTATGTCAGCTCCGCGTATCGTCCGGACATCATCAATGAGCTCTGCCAGTTCTTCATGGATCACAATGTCGAACTGGAAAACCTGATCTGCGATACGTATCAGGCGCCGCAGACCGGCGGCACCATGCTCAACGCGACTTTCACCGTCACCTTGCCTGCCGGGACCCAGATCAGTTGGCTGCGCGATCAGTTCCTCGATTTCGCCGATGCGTTGAACCTCGACGCCCTGATCGAACCCTGGCGCCCACAAGCTCCCATGTAAGGAATCGTCATGGCTGTTGCCGTCGATCACCCCGTAGTCAATTTCGAAGCACCGGCCACTGGCGGCCAGACCGTCAGCCTGTCAGCCCTCAAGGGCCAGCAGGTAGTGATCTATTTCTATCCCAAGGACAGCACGCCGGGCTGCACCACCGAAGGCCAGGGCTTCCGCGACCATTACGCGCAGTTCCAGGCGGCCAATACGCTGATCTACGGGGTGTCCCGTGATGGCATCAAGTCCCACGAGAACTTCAAGGCCAAGCAAGAATTCCCCTTCGAGCTGATTTCCGACAAGGATGAAGCCGTCTGCCAGCTGTTCGACGTGATCAAGCTGAAGAAGCTGTACGGCAAGGAATACATGGGTGTGGACCGCAGCACCTTCCTGATCGACACCGATGGCGTGCTGCGTCACGAATGGCGCGGGGTCAAGGTGCCGGGCCATGTGGCCGAGGTACTGGCCAAAGCTGAGGCCTTGAACAAGGGCTGAGCAGATTAAGGCACAATTCGTAGGACCGGCTTCAGCCGGGAGGGCGCCCTCCCGGCTGAAGCCGGTCCTACGGATTCTTTTCCAGCCTTTTACAAAAGCGGTGCCACAGAAGGCTCATTCCTCGGCCAGGCATCCAGCACCGCCTTGAACAGTGTTGCCAGGGGAATCGCAAAGAAAATCCCCCAGAAGCCAAATAACCCGCCAAACAACAGCACTGCGCAGATGATCGCCACAGGGTGCAGATTCACCGCTCCGGCGAACAGCAGCGGCACCAGCACGTTGCCGTCGAGCATCTGGATGATCCCGTATACCGCCATCAAATAGATGAACTGGTCGCTCCAGCCCCACTGGAAAAGCGCAATCAGGGTGACTGGCACCGTCACCACTACCGCGCCGACATAAGGCACCACCACCGACAGGCCGACCAGCATCGCCAGCAGCGCCGCGTAATTCAGGCCCATGGTGACGAATGCGATATAGGTCACCCCACCGCACAACACGATCTCGATGACCTTGCCGCGTATGTAGTTGGCGATCTGCCGGTTCATTTCCTGGGCTACCCGGGTGATCAGCGTGCGCTCGCGAGGCAGGTAGCCGACGACCCAGCGGGCGATCAGGTGACGGTCCTTGAGGAAGAAAAACACCAGAATCGGCACCAGCACCAGATAGATCATGACGTTGACCAGCATCGGCAGGCTCGACAGGGAAAAGGTCAGCGCCAACTGGCCGAACTTGCCGATCTCGCCCCTGGCCACTTCAATGGCGTGCAGTACCTGCTCGTCGGAAACCAGATGCGGATAGCGCTCAGGCAGCAGCAACAACAACGACTGCCACTTGATCAGCATGCCCGGCAGTTCATTGAACAGGGTGATGACCTGATGCCAGAGCAACGGCACCAACACCAGCATGATCACCGCCAGCACGCCCATGAACAGCATGAACACCAGACCGACGGCGCCGGACTCAGGCACCCGCATACGCTCCAGCAGGTTGACCATCCCCTGCATCAGGAACGCCAGGACCATCCCGGCCAGTACCGGTGCCAGCATACCGCCGAGTTTCAGGACTACGGTAAAGGCCACGACCAGCAAGACTGCGAGCACCACCGCTTCTTCATCGGAGAAGTAGCGATGCACCCAGTCGCGAAGCACCTTGAACATCAAAAATCCTTTTCACAGAGAAATTAATCAGGCTTTGCGCAACCAGTAGCGATAGACCCCGGCTTCGACCTGTTCATGTAACAGTGTGTGTCCCGCCAAACGGGCAAACGTACGGAAATCGCGTTGGGAACCGGCATCGGTGGCGGTCACCTTGAGCACCGCGCCGCTGCTCAGGCGATTGAGTTCCATCTTGGCCTTGAGCAACGGCAGCGGGCAGTTCAGCCCACTGGCATCGAGCTCCGCGTCGCACACAGCGGGACAGGCTACAGCGTCAGACATCATTTCTCTCCGGGCAGGCACATTGGATTGCACCTGAATCAGCAGTTCATACACAGCCGCCAGAATACCCGACTCTGGTCAGCAAGCCATGCAGACAGCTACAGTAAGGGCTTTCTGCCTCTCGAGCTTCATGCATGAAATTCCTGCGCCCTACCCTGCTGACGCTTGCCTGCCTGCTCTCGGTGCCCAGTTTCGCCATTGATCTGCCCGCATTGGGCGATGCCAGCTCCGCCATTGTCTCCCCTGAACAGGAGCACTCCCTGGGCCGTGCCTGGCTGGCGATGCTGCGCAGCCAGGTGGCGCAGTTATCCGATCCGATCCTCAAGGACTACGTCGAGACCTCCGTCTATCGTCTGGCCGAAACCAGCCAGGTGCAGGACCGACGTCTGGAATTCATCCTGATCAACAGCCCGGAACTCAACGCCTTTGCCGCTCCCGGCGGAATTGTCGGCGTCAACGGAGGGCTGTTTCTCAACGCTCAGACCGAAGGCGAGTACGCCTCGGTACTGGCCCACGAACTGGCGCACTTGTCGCAACGCCACTTCGCCCGTGGCGTCGAGGCCCAGCAGCGCATGCAGGTGCCGGTCATGGCCGCCCTGCTGGCAGGGGTAGTGATGGCCGCCGCCGGGGCAGGTGATGCCGGTATCGCGGCGATTGCCGGTTCCCAGGCGGCCGCGATTCAGGAGCAGCAGCGCTTCTCCCGGCAGAACGAACAGGAAGCCGATCGGGTCGGCATCATGAACCTGGAAAAAGCCGGTTACGACCCACGCAACATGCCGACCATGTTCGAGCGTCTGGCCCGCCAGTACCGCTACAACAAGACCCCACCGGAATTCCTGCTGTCCCACCCGGTCACCGAATCGCGTATCGCTGACACCCGCAACCGCGCCGAACAGGCCAAGCCCGGCGGCAAGGAAGACAGCCCGCTGTATCAGCTGATGCGTGCGCGTATTGCCCTGTTCTACGAAGAAACCCCGGGCATCGCCGCACAGCGTTTCCGCGCACAGCTGACCGAGAACCCCAAGGCTCCGGCCCCGCGCTACGGCCTGGCCCTGGCCCAGATCAAGGCCGGACAGCTCAACGAGGCACGGGAAGAGCTCAAGCCATTGCTGGCCGCAGAACCCAATAACATCACCTACAACCTGACCCAGATCGACCTGGACATCACCAATAACCGCCTGCCCGATGCATTGAAACGCGTCGAGCACATGCTCGATATGTACCAGGACAACTACCCCCTGCGTCAGGCCCGTATTGACGTGCTGCTCAAGCTCAACCGCAACGCCGACGCCGAAAAAAGCCTCGACAGCCTGCTCAAGAGCCGCCCAGACGACCCGGATGTCTGGTACCTCGTCGCCGAAACTCGTGGTCTGAATGGCAACACCATTGGCCTGCACCAGGCCCGCGCCGAATACTTCGCGCTGATGGGCGACTACCGCCAGGCCATCCAGCAACTCGACTACGCCAAGCGCCGGGCCAACAACAACTTCCAGCTGGCATCCCGTATCGATGCGCGGCAGAAGGACCTGATGGATCAGGAGCGGGCGGTCAAAGAGATGATGAATTGAGACTGTCGTGACACCCTGTGGGACCGGCTTTAGCCGGGAAAGGGCCAGTACATCCAACACGGTTTTTTAACCAGAGTGGCCTCTTCCCGGCTGAAGCCGGTCCCACAAAACGCCGCCCGCGCAGAAAGTGTTCACTGATCGAACACTTTCCCATCTGCCCCTCCCGTTCTTGATTGACAGAAATTAACCATCCAGTACATTTTCTCCAAAGCTATAACAATGGAGAAAAAACCTGATGCCTCGTACCCTCCTGGTGCTCAACGGTCCCAACCTGAACCTGCTCGGCAGCCGTGAGCCCGCCACCTACGGCTACGAAACCCTGGCCGATATCCAGGCGCTGTGCAGCCGCACCGGTGACGCTCTGGATCTGAATATCGAATTCCAGCAGACCAATCATGAAGGTCAACTGATCGACTGGATTCACCAGGCCCGCGGCCGCGTTGCGGGTATCGTCATCAACCCCGCCGCCTGGACCCATACCTCGGTCGCCATTCGCGATGCGTTGGTCGCCAGCGAAGTGCCCGTCGTCGAAGTGCACCTGTCCAACGTGCACAAGCGCGAAGAATTTCGTCACCACTCATTTGTCTCAGGTATTGCCGTCGGTGTGATCTGCGGCCTGGGCAGTAACGGCTATCGGATGGCCATCGAACACTTTGCCCATCTACTCAAGGCCTGATCCCATGTCCAAGACTCCCTCCATCCTCGCCGGCCTGATCGGCGCCGGCATCCAGGCCTCGCTGACGCCGTCCATGCATGAACAGGAAGGCGATGCCCAAGGTATCCGCTACCTGTATCGCCTGATTGATCTGGACATATTGAAACTGGACAGCAACAACCTTGAGGAACTGCTGGTGGCCGCCGAGCGCACGGGTTTTACCGGGTTGAACATCACCTTCCCTTGCAAGCAGGCGGTTATCCCGTTGCTGGATGAGCTGTCCCCGGAAGCCAGCGGCATTGGCGCGGTGAACACCGTGGTGTTCAAGGATGGTCGGCGCATCGGCCATAACACCGACTGCCTGGGCTTTGCCGAGGGCCTGCGCCGTGGCCTGGGTGATGTTGGCAAAGGCCGGGTGGTACAAATGGGTGCGGGCGGTGCTGGCGCGGCAGTGGCCCATGCCCTGCTCAAGGAAGGTGTCCGGCAGCTACAGATTTTCGACGTCGACGCCGAACGCGCTCGCGGCCTGGTCAACAACCTCAACCAGCATTTCAACGGCAGCCCGGCCCAGGTCGGTCTCAACCTGGCGACAGCCCTGGGCAGCGCCGATGGTCTGGTCAACACCACGCCCATGGGCATGGCCAAGCTGCCGGGCACGCCGGTGCCCAAGACCCTGCTGCACGGCGGGCTCTGGGTGGCGGAGATTGTCTACTTCCCGCTGGAAACCGAACTGCTGCGCGAAGCCCGGTCCCTGGGCTGCCGCACGCTGGATGGCGGCAATATGGCGGTGTTCCAGGCGGTCAAGGCGTTCGAGCTGTTCAGCGGTGCCAGTGCCGATGCCCGGCGCATGCTCGATCATTTCAGTCGGTTGACTGCCTGACAGCAACTTCCTGACTCATCCTGTAGGACCGGCTTTAGCCGGGAATATGCCTTCCCGGCTAAAGCCGGTCCCACAGATGTTTCAGGCCTGGATATAGCGCAACACCGACTCACAAATCACCTGTTTCTGCCGCTGTTTGATCTCCTGATCGGACAAATCGATCTGAAATATCTCGCTGAAGGTATGGCGATTGGACACGCGGTAGAAGCAGAACGAACTCATCAGCAAATGCACGTCGATGGCTTCGAGCCCCGGCCGGAAGACCCCCGCAGTTTCACCGCGGCGCAGGGTTTCGTCGAGCAGGTTGCGCACGTTGCCGCTCATCGAGCGAATGTTGGTCGATTGCTTGACGTTCTCGCCGTAGTGAATGTTCTCGATGCAGACGATGCGCACGAAATCCACGTTGCTGTCGTGGTGATCGAACGTGAACTCCACCAGGCGTTGAATCGCCGCCCGAGGTTCCAGCGCGCCCAGATGCAACTGGGCCTCGGTCTGGCGAATATCGCCGTAGAGTTTCTCCAGCACCTCAACGTACAGCTGCTCCTTGCTGTTGAAGTAGTAATAGATCATGCGCTTGGAGGTTTTCGTGCGTTCGGCGATGGCGTCCACCCGCGCTCCCGAAAGCCCCTGCTGGACGAACTCGGTAATCGCGGCCTGCAGAATGTCCTGACGGGTTTTTTCCGGATTGTTCTTGCGACTTTTGCGAGGCACTTCAAGGGAAGGCTCGGGAAGTTCTGCGGTCATGGTCATACAGCGCTCACGGCAAATAGACACGGTAGCGCTGATTATGGCCCTCGCCGCGTAACGAAGAAACCGGGCGGCGCAACTCTCCTTGCGCCGCCCGTTGCGCGGATCTACAAACGCGCCTGGGCAGCACCGCCGCTGCGTACCTTGGCCATGGCCGCCAGACGCACCGCCACGTTGGCCGCGCCGTAGCCGACATAACCGTTCTTGCGCTGCAACAGCTCGAAGAAGAATCGCCCTTCGAACGGCTCGGTATAGACATGAAACAGCTCACCGCCCTGGGCATCACGGTCATAGAGCACGTTGTAGTAGGCCAGTTCGCTCAGGTATTCGTCGTCAAAATCGAAGCGCGCCGCCAAATCGTCGTAGTAGTTGAGAGGGATCTGCAGCAGCGGTACGCCGGCGGATTTGGCCCGTTCGATCTCGGCGAACAGGTCCTCGCAGGCGAAGGCGATATGGTGCACGCCGGATCCGCGATAGCTGGATAGCGCGTGGGAAATCGCCGTATTGCGGTTTTCCGAAATATTCAGCGGCAGTCGCACCGAACTGCAGCGGCTGCGCACGGCGCGACTTTTCACCAGGCCGTAAGGGTCGGGCAGCACTACTTCATCATCCGCTTCGAAGTCCAGCAGGCTCTTGTAGAACAACACCCAGCTGTCCAGGCTCTCGGCAGGCAAGGCCATGGCCATATGATCGATGCGTTGCAAATGACCGCTTTGCTGCGCCTGGGGGTTAAGGATGAAGTCCGTCTCGTAGATGCTCTGCCCGGCGTCAGACTTGCCGATCAGGTAGATCAGACTGCCATCAGGCGCGCGCACTGCCGGAACCTCCCGCTCGTTGGGCCCGACCAGACCACGATAGGGCTGACCCTTGAATTGGCGGGCGCGTTCCAGTGCCTTGGCGCCATCATCAACCCGCAAGGCGGTGGCACACAGGGACGGGCCATGGGCCTCGAAAAAACCATGGGCAAATGAGTAAGGCTCGGCATTGAGGACGATATTGATATCACCCTGACGCATCAGGCTGACGTCCTTGGAGCGATGCTGCCCGGTCTTGGCAAAGCCCAGTCGCTCCAGCCAACCGGCGAGACGATTGCCTTGCTCGCCGTCCACGGCAAACTCGAGAAACTCGACGCCGTCATAGGCGCTGGCCGGTGGCGGCGCGAACAGCTGTTGCAGATCCACGGCTGGGGCCAGTCCCTGAGCGGCTTCGTCCTGCAGTCGGTTGCGGGTTTTCTCTTCCAGATACAGCAGCGAGCGCAAGCCATCGGCGGCATTGCTGCGGGTCGGCGCGGCGCGGAAGCCGTCGTTGAAGATCTCCAGTGACAATGGCCCCTTGTAGCCGCTGCGAATGATCGGCGCGAGAAAACCTGCCAGATCGAATTCGCCCTGGCCGGGGAAACAGCGGAAATGTCGGCTCCACTCCAGCACGTCCATGGCCAGGATTGGCGCGTCGGCCATTTGTACGAAGAAAATCTTGTCGCCGGGAATCTGCGCAATGGCGCTTGGGTCGCCCTTGAGCGACAGGGTGTGAAAGCTGTCGAGCAACACGCCCAGCGCCGGGTGATCGGCCTGACGCACGATGTCCCAGACCTGCTGGTAGGTATTTACATGCTGGCCCCAGGCCAAGGCTTCGTAACCAATGCGCAACTGGCGCGCCCCTGCCCGCTCGGCCAACAGCCGCAAGTCGTCGACCAGAATCTGCTGCTCGCCTATGGAGTCGGCGGAGGCATTGCTGCACACCAGCACCAGGTCGGTGCCCAGTTCCTGCATCAGGTCGAACTTGCGCTCGGCCCGTTCCAGGTTGCGTTGCAGGCGCTCGCGGCGGCAGCCTTCAAAGTCACGAAACGGCTGGAACAGCGTAATGGCGATGCCCAGATCGGCGCACATCTGCCGCACTTCCCGCGGGCTGCCCGCGTAATACAGCAGGTCGTTCTCGAAGATTTCCACGCCGTCGAATCCGGCAGCGGCAATGGCTTCAAGCTTTTCCGGCAGAGTTCCGCTCAAAGAGACGGTGGCAATCGAGCGCTGCATTGTTCAGCTCCTTTGTAGAGAAGGCCCGTCACGTTGAAAACGCCGAACCGGAGACGAATCAGGGGTAGAGGGATTATTGATGGGCACGGGGAAGCGGTAAATATATAGTGTACGAACTGGTTAGTTTTTTGTTCGATTATCGCCCAAAATAGCCTTTGGCGAATTGACGGTTTTTCTTGCGGTGCGCAACATCGACACCACCTTGCAGTGTCTCAGTGCAACATGAGCCGTATTTGGCAGTCGCCGAGACACGCAACAACCACCCAGCAGCAAACCAATAACAATTTCAAAAAACGGGTCCAAGCAGATGATTCAATCTCATAGCTCACCGCTGGAGACTAAACACGTCTCCCCCCATGCCGGCATCGGCGACAAGATCCGCGGCGCCATGGCCGTCGGCAAAACCCGCTGGGGCATGCTCGCTCTGGTGTTCTTCGCCACCACCCTCAACTACATCGACCGCGCTGCCCTCGGCGTCATGCAACCGATCCTCGCCGACAAAATGAGCTGGACGGCGATGGACTACGCCAACATCAACTTCTGGTTCCAGGTCGGCTACGCCGTGGGCTTCCTGCTGCAAGGGCGGTTCATCGACAAGGTCGGCGTCAAGCGCGCGTTCTTCCTCGCCGTGCTGCTCTGGAGCCTGGCAACCGGCGCCCACGGCCTGGCCACATCGGCAGTGGGCTTCATGCTCTGCCGCTTTATCCTCGGCCTCACGGAGGCGGCCAACTACCCGGCCTGTATCAAGACCGCGCGGACCTGGTTCCCCGCCGGTGAGCGGGCCTTGGCCACCGGTATTTTCAATGCCGGGACCAACGTCGGCGCCATGCTTACGCCTGCGTTGTTGCCGCTGATTCTGTCGGTCTGGGGCTGGCAGGGCGCATTCCTGTCCATGGCCGCGCTGGGCGTCGTCTGGCTGGTGTTCTGGAGCTTGAAGTACTACGCGCCGGAAGATCATCCGAGCGTCAAGGCCAGTGAACTGGAATACATCCAGCACGGCGCCGAGCCTGCGCAAAAAGGCGCGCCCCTGAGCCAGATCCTGCGCATGCGCGGCACTTGGGCCTTCGCCCTGGCCTATGCCATTACCGCGCCGGTGTTCTGGTTCTACCTGTACTGGCTGCCGCCGTTCCTCAATCAGCAATACAACCTGGGCATCAGCGTTTCGCAGATGGGTATCCCGCTGATCATCATCTGGCTGACCGCCGACTTCGGCAGCGTCGGCGGCGGCATCCTGTCATCCTGGCTGATCGGCCGCGGCGTCAAACCCATCACTTCGCGCCTGATATCGATGCTGATCTTCGCCTGTGCCATCGGCTGCGTCGTCTTCGCCGCCCATGCCAGTGGCCTGTGGATCGCGGTACTGGCCATCTCCCTCGGCGTCGGCGCGCACCAGGCCTGGACCGCCAATATCTGGAGCCTGGTGATGGACTACACGCCCAAGCACATGATGAGCACCGTGTTCGGCTTCGGCGGCATGTGCGCGGCCATCGGTGGCATGTTCATGACCCAGATCGTCGGTTATGTGCTGACCGTGACGCACAACAACTACACCGTGCTGTTCACCATCATCCCCGCCATGTACTTCATTGCCCTGACCTGGCTGTTCTTCATGGCACCGCGCAAGGTTCCAGAACTCGGCTGACCCCCGCTCAGGGGCCTGAACAGCAGGCCCCTGCAGAATGCTTACGTTCGCTAAAAATGTACGAACCAGTTAATTACTAATAAATACAAGAAAGGTCCATCGCAATGCCCTCATTCCTGACACGTCACCCACGTTTGCTTTCCGGCACCCTGGCCTTGGCCGCCGTCACAGGCGCTATCCCCCTGAACAGTCAGGCCGAAGGCTTTCTGGAAGACAGCAAAGCCACGCTTAACCTGCGCAACGCCTACTTCAACCGCAACTTCACCAATCCCGCCTACCCGTCGAGCCGGGCGCCGCAGAACTACGCCGAGGAATGGACGCAGAACTTCATTCTCGACGCCAAGTCCGGTTTCACTCAGGGCTGGGTCGGTTTCGGTGTCGATGTGCTGGGGCTGTATTCGCAAAAGCTCGATGGCGGCAAGGGCACCGGGGGCACGCAGTTGCTGCCGATTCACGATGACGGGCGCCCGGCGGACAACTTCGGTCGCCTGGGCGTGGCGCTCAAGGCCAAGGTCTCCAACACCGAACTGAAGGTCGGCGAATGGATGCCGGTGCTGCCGATCCTGCGTTCGGATGACGGCCGTTCCCTGCCGCAGACCTTCCGTGGCGGGCAGATCACCTCCAAGGAGATCGCCAACCTGACGGTCTACGGCGGTCAGTTCCGTGGCAACAGCCCGCGCAACGACGCGAGCATGGAAGACATGTCGATGAACGGCAAAGGCGCCTTCACCTCGGACCGTTTCAACTTCGGCGGCGGTGAATACAGCTTCAACGACAAGCGCACTCAGGTTGGCGTCTGGTACTCGCAGCTGGAAGATATCTACCAACAGGAATTCCTCAACCTGCTGCATAAACAGACCTTCGGCGACTGGACTCTGGGCGCCAACCTGGGCTACTTCATCGGCAAGGAAGACGGCCGCAAACTGGCCGGGGAAATGGACAACAAGACCAGCTATGCGCTGCTTTCGGCCAAGTACGGTGGCAGCACCTTCTACGTCGGCCTGCAACGCCTGACCGGCGACAGCGCGTGGATGCGGGTCAACGGCACCAGCGGCGGAACCTTGGCCAACGACAGCTACAACGCCAGCTACGACAACGCCCAGGAACGCTCCTGGCAACTGCGCCATGACTTCGACTTCGCGGTGTTCGGTGTGCCCGGCCTGACCCTGATGAACCGCTACATCAGCGGCGACAACGTGCACACCGGCACCATCACCGACGGCAAGGAATGGGGGCGCGAGTCGGAACTGGCCTACGTGTTCCAGAGCGGTACGTTCAAGAACCTCAGCCTGCGCTGGCGCAACTCCAGCATGCGTCGGGACTTCAGCACCAACGAGTTTGACGAGAACCGGATCTTTATCAGTTATCCGATTTCGTTGCTTTAAGCCTGCTTGCTGACTATGTGGGACCGGCTTCAGCCGGGAAGACTTTGGGGCAGACAATAGAAAGGTGTCGACCCTGCCTGTGCATTCCCGGCTAAAGCCGGTCCCATAGAATGAACTTGTTTCTGCTAGGCGTTACCCGCCAATTTCATCCGCGCCGCCTGGGTGAAATCCAGCATGCGCTGCAATGGCCGTACGGCATTGGGAATCAGCGCCGGGTCGACGAAGATCTCGTTGGTCCCCTGACGCAGGCACTGCAAAGTGCGTTCGAGGGTATTCATCGCCATCCACGGGCAGTGCGCGCAGCTGCGGCACGCTGCGCCGTTACCGGCAGTTGGCGCTTCGATAAAGACCTTGTCCGGACACAACTGCTGCATCTTGTAGAAGATGCCGCGGTCGGTGGCGACGATAAAGGTCTTGTTCGGCAGACGTTGGGCGGCGGCAATCAACTGGCTGGTGGAACCTACTGCATCGGCCAGTTCGATGACGTTTTCCGGTGACTCCGGGTGCACCAGAATCGCAGCGTCCGGGTATAGCGCCTTCATGTCTTCCAGCTGACGCGACTTGAACTCTTCATGAACGATGCAGGCACCGTCCCACAGCAGCATGTCGGCGCCGGTTTCGCGCTGGATATAACGACCCAGGTGCTTGTCCGGGGCCCAGATGATCTTCTCGCCGTTGTCCATCAGGCTCTCGACGATTTCCAGCGCACAGCTGGACGTCACCACCCAGTCAGCCCGGGCTTTGACTGCCGCCGAGGTATTGGCGTACACCACGACGGTGCGCTCGGGATGCTGATCGCAGAACGCCGCAAACTCATCCACCGGGCAACCCAGATCCAGAGAACAGGTGGCTTCCAGGGTCGGCATCAGGATGCGTTTTTCCGGGGTGAGGATCTTCGCCGTCTCCCCCATGAACTTGACCCCGGCCACCAGGACGGTACTGGCCGAATGGTCGCGACCGAAGCGGGCCATTTCCAGAGAATCGGACACACAACCACCGGTCTCCTCGGCCAGGGCCTGGATCACTGGATCGCAATAATAATGGGCAACCAACACGGCGTTTTGTGCCTTGAGTTCGGCAGCGATAGCTGCGCGATAGCCAGCCTCTTCTTCAGCCGTCAGCTCTTTGGGCTGCTTGGCATCGAGATGGGCCTGGACCAGAAGGCGTTCGGAAATCTTTGTCATTGTTCACTGGGCCTGAATGCGCACGGACGCGAAAGGCGCCAGTTTACACCTGAACAGATGGCAAATAACGCCCGCACTCAAGACCGCAGGTCATTCTCCCTGATGGAGCATGGCCTGAATTTGCTGTACTGATTCTTGTGTGCGCCTGGCCAGATTTCTCACCTCATCCGCCACTACAGCGAAGCCTCTGCCCTGCTCTCCGGCCCGGGCGGCTTCAATGGCCGCATTGAGCGCGAGCAGGTTAGTCTGCTCGGCCACGCTGCGAATCG
Source organism: Pseudomonas sp. JL23 (assembly GCF_056933585.1). Taxonomy (NCBI): domain Bacteria; kingdom Pseudomonadati; phylum Pseudomonadota; class Gammaproteobacteria; order Pseudomonadales; family Pseudomonadaceae; genus Pseudomonas; species Pseudomonas sp. JL23. The sequence continues at coordinate 5,238,084 of NZ_CM167795.1, forward strand.
CTCCGGCAACATTGGCGATCTTGCCGTATGTCGTCTTGATGTTGTCCTGCTCACGTACGCGCAGTGAATCGGCAGCCTTTTCGTCGCTGATATCGCGCACAGCGCCAATCACTCGCACCAGGACGCCATGCGCATCGCGCAGGCAACGCCCCCGCTCGCGATACCAGGTTTCCCCACGCTGTTTGTGACGCATGCGGTATTCAACGACATAGGCACTCTGATCGTTGCCTGCGGCGATGTAATCGCCAAAAACCTGCATCACGGTGTTCAGGTCGTCGGCATGAATGACCGCAAAGAAACTGTCCCAACCATCAGGGAACTCCTCGCGGCTATAGCCGATGAGATGACGAAATTGATCGGACCAGCGAATCACATTGTCCCCATGGTCCGCATTGCCATCGACCACGCTCAAGTCCCAGCAACCTTCGGTCAAGGTTTGTCGGGTCAGTTCCCAGGCCTGCTCATCCTGCTGCCAGCGCGAGCGCTCAAGGGCATGCGCCGCCGACTCAGCGCTTAACTGTTGCACGGTGCTTTCCAGCAACTGACAGCGACTCTCGGTATCGGCCAACTTCTCAACCAGCGCCTGATAGTGCTCATCACTGCAGACAGGCTCAGGCTTCAACGCATACTCGCTTAGCCGGCTCAGTCGTGCCTGCCATAGCTCGTTCAATTGATAAAAGGCCGCCAGCAACGGCGGGTGACGGATAAGGCGGGAGGTGGGAGGAATGACAAGTGGTTGTCCGGCCAGCAGTTGGCCCACCACAGACGAAAGATCACCCGCCAGCGCTTTGGCTGCATCGTTAAACCACATGGGCGACTTCTCCTGAAACGATCCATGCTTACGGTAGGGCAAAGCCTTGCGCGGGAAACTCTCCTTAAAGAGGTAGCTCTTTGGAGATAGGCTGAAATGGAATATGCCCATAAAAAATGATATAGATTATCATTAGCTTTTGACAACCATTACAGACAACCTCGATTATCGTCGTAAAAATGACGCCACCAATCACTCATACGAGTGAATCCGGATGAAGCATGGCAAAACGACATCCTTTTGTCGCCGAACTGTAAATATTTGCTGACATTCCCGATACAAACGGCATAGGATCGCCGTTATAGACCCCTCGCATCACTCATTCGAAGGTCTTCTCGACCCCCGTCGATACACCGCCAGCAGGACGCTCACCCGATACAGGACCCACCGCCGGAGCCATCCGCGCGGCGCGGATGACTACACCCCCGGTCCTGACAACAGGCCCTGACTGGATTGACGAAAGACATGACTCGACGCTGGCGCATTCTGCTCATAGCCCTGATCACCCTGTGCCTGGCCGCAGCGGCCGTGACCTGGTATCGCGCTGTTCAGAAAGCCGCTCGCAAGACGCCCGTGGTCGTGCTGGAAACCATCGATCATTCGACCTTGCCCGGCGGCTCGGCCCTGACCCAGGTGCTGCCGAAAAATCCGCCGCAGGCACGTATCGCCCTGGCAGTTACCGCCGATGCCCTGCTGTCCGATACCCAGTTGCAGAAATTGAGCCGCGACACCGCCGCACAGATTGTCCAGGTGGTGCTGCCGCAAGCCGACTGTTCGGTGCAGCAGCAAGTGTTTAACCAGGCCCTGGAAAAATTGCCGGGCGCGCCGACTGTCGTCGCCGGTATCGGCGCGGGCGGGACCCTGGCCTGGCATTGGCTTGCCGCGCAGAACAACGACAAGGCCGAAGCCATTTCCGTGGGCTTCAACCTGCAACACAACTGCGATATTCCCCTGCCCAAGCGTGCCGCTCATGGCCACTGGATGGTGTCCTGGCGTGACAGCCCGGATGAAAAACTCGCCGCCTTCGTCCATGACCAGCCCAACTCCAACAGCCGCCTGAGCAACAGCACTACCAACCTGACCAAAATGCTCTGCCGTGAACTGCGCCTGAAACTGATCGGCGAGAAAGCCGTCAGCAATGGCCTGGGCCATTCCATCGTCGAGCTGCCTGCGGCGCAACGCTCCGACACCGTGACTCTGTTCCTCTCCGGCGACGGCGGCTGGCGCGACCTGGACAAGGAAATGGCCGGGCATATGGCTGCCATGGGTTATCCGGTGGTCGGCATCGACGTGCTGCATTACTACTGGGAGCACAAGACCCCCGAAGAAACTGCCGATGATCTGGCCGACCTGATGCACAACTATCAGCAGAAATGGGGCACCAAGCGCTTCATACTCGCCGGCTACTCCTTCGGTGCTGATGTGATCCCGGCGGTGTACAACCGCCTGGACCCGGACGATCAGAACCGCATCGACGGCATCATCCTGCTGGCCTTCGCTCGCAGCGGTAATTTCGAGATCAATGTCAGCGGCTGGCTTGGCGCCGAAGGCAAAGAGGCCATCACCGGTCCCGAGATGGCCAAGCTGCCTGCATCGAAAGTGCTGTGCGTGTACGGCGTCAAAGAGAAGAAAAAGAGCGGCTGCACCGAGAACACCGCCGTCGGCGAAATTCTCTCGCTGCCCGGCAGCCATCACTTCGACCGAGACTACGAATCACTGGCCAGGCGCCTGGTCACGGCCATCGACAAGCGCCAGGGGCGCATCGCCGCTCAGTAAGCAGCCTCAGGATGCCGACGTGATACTCGCCAGGTCCGCCACCAATGTATCCAGTGTCGGGCGCATGAGCAGCGGCGCCGGGGCACCTTGTGGCGCCGCAAGACCAACGCGGTTATGCCAGATAGTCGGCAGCCCTAGCTTCTCGGTGCCGAACATGTCGTAGGCGGAACCGGCGACGAACACCGCATTCGCCGCAGCGATATCCAGCATCTCCAGGGCCAGACGATACGGCGCCGGATCCGGCTTATAGAAGCCCGCCTGCTCGGACGTGATGACCACATCGAACGGCACACCCAACAGATCTGCGGCCTGACGCCCGAGCTTCTCCGAGCAGTTGGTAACAATGCCCAGCTTGTAGTGCGGTTTCAGCGCCGCGAGCACGGCCCTGGCCTCGGGCCATGCCTGCAATTCGCCCCAGCGGGCTTCAAGCTCAGCCGCAGCCTGCCCACCCAATCCAACCTCGATTGCCGCTTCTTCGACCAGGGTTTCATAAGGTCGATAGCGGCCGCAGCCATAGGTTGCCCTGAGATAAGCCATGCGCCAGGTGCGACCCATTTCCTCGGATCCGGCGACGCTGTTCCACAGGGTCCAGGAGTCCAGCAAAGCGGTAAGCAGATCAAACAGCACCAGTTGTACAGGGTTGCTTGCGGCGTTATTCAACGTCATGTCGTCGGGTCCTGTTCAGGGTTAACGAATTTCAGCCACGGCGGTGATTTCCACCAGGGCACCGTGATGCAGCTCGCCGCAGGGAATGATTGCCCGCGCCGGCCGGTGCTCGCCCATCAAGGCGGCATAACGTACATTGACCGTCGGCCAGTACTTCACGTCAGTGATGAATATCTGCACGCTGACCAGCTTCGCCAGCGAGGTATCGGCGGCGTGCAACACCGTCTCGACGTTGGCCATGGCCTGGTCAAACTGCGTCTCGATACCGTCGGGAAAGGTGCCTGATGCTGGAACAAACGGCAGTTGACCGGAGACGAAGAGCAAATTCCCCGAGACCACGCCATGGGAATAATGACCGCCTGGAGCGGGGAGATTTTCTGAGGTGATTATTTTCATTAGGGTGCTCGACACTCTCTGCATTAACACACTTTTTGTGGGACCGGCTTTAGCCGGGAAAGCGATATTCAAGACGATAAATATGTACCGGATGTACCGGCCTCTTCCCGGCTAAAGCCGGTCCCACATCTATGAGTCAGCTGTTTCCTGTGCGATAGGATTACCAACCGGTAATACGCGACCAATATCCGACACTGCATCCCTCAGTCAGGACGTGATACCCCCCATGCTGGGCCGAGGTGGCGCAGGCATGGTTGGGCAGAATGCGCAGTTGCGTGCCCACGGGCAGCGCGCTGGCCGGGTCGAGGCTGCCAGAGCGCGAGGCGAGGATGCCGTGCTCCTGATTGGCCGCCGTGACGATCAGGTCGCCAATGGGCTGCCCGGCCAGGTCGCAGACAATACCGTAGCCCTGATCCACCGCCTGTTTGGCCGTGCCGCGATCACGGGACAGCGCCATCCAACCGGCATCGACAATGGTCCAGCCCTTTTCCGGCTGATGGCCGATCACCGTGGTCAGAACCGATACGGCGATGTCTTGCACCTGACATACGCCAAGTCCGGCCATGACCAGGTCGAAGAAGGCGAACACCCCTGCCCTGACCTCAGTGATGCCGGACAAATCCTGAGTAAATAGTGCCGTGGGGGTCGAGCCGACGCTGATGATCGACAGTGCGAAACCCGCCTCCTCCAGCAAACGCGCAGCGTCAACCACGGCGGCACGTTCCTGACGGGCGAAGGCTTCGATTTCGCCGATGCTGCGGCTGTCGTAGGAATTGCCCGCGTGGGTCATCACGCCGCTGACCGTGACGCCACTGCCCTGTAACAACCGGGCAATCTCCACTAACAGCGGCGAGTGCGGCGGGATGCCCGAGCGATGACCGTCGCAATCCACTTCCAGCAGCACCTCGAAGACCGCCCCATTGGCGCGGGCAAAATCAGCCAGCAGCCGCGCGCTGTCCAGGTTATCCAGCACCAGTTTCAGCGCCGCGCCCTGTTCGATCAGGCGCGCTGCATGGGCGAATTTGTTGGGAGCGATGCCGACGCCGTAGAGGATGTCGGTAAATCCGGCGGCGAAAAAGAAGTCCGCCTCGCGCAGAGTCGACACCGTGATCGGCCCGCGCCCGTCAGCGAACAGACGCTCGGTCACCTCCAGGGATTTATGGGTTTTGACATGGGGCCGCAACGTCACGTTGAACGGCGCCAGCTTGTTGCGCATGCGCCGGATGTTGCTGTCGAGGCGTTCGAGGTCGAGGAGCAGTGCGGGGGTTTCGAGTAAGTCATGCATGTGTGTGTTCTCCGGTAATGGCGCTATTCTAAGCCGCTAAAACCGTTGTGAACTTTAACCTCCCTGACTCATGGATTCAGTAAAACTTAATGACTGATGCCGTCGACATTCGCTTTCTGCTGGTCATCCGCGAGAGCACCAGCCTGCTGCAAGCTTCCCGCAAACTGGGCCTGACGCCCTCGGCAGTGACCCAGCGCCTGCAGCAAATGGAGAAGAAGCTCGACATCCGCCTGCTCGATCGCTCCTCCCGGCAACTGCGCTTCACCGACGAAGGCGAGATGCTGTGCCTGCGCGGCGCCGATCTGATCCAGCAGTTCGACGCCCTGCTCGAGGACCTGCAGGAACGCCGCAGCGGCTTCGTCGGCAAACTGAAAATCAACGCGCCCTTTGGCTTCGGCAGACAATACGTGGCGCCAGCGGTATCGGCCTTTCAACGGCTGCATCCGGAAGTTGAAATCGCCCTGACTCTTTCTGATCAGCCATTGGTAGAAGTCAGCGATCGCTTCGATGTGGTGATCCATATCGGCGAGCTGCGCGCCTCCAACCTGATCTGCCATGCCATTGCCCCCAACCGCCGGTTTATCTGCGCGTCACCGGCCTTTATCGAGCGCCACGGCCTGCCCGTAAGCCCTGAACAACTCGCCGACCTGCCCTGCATCGCCCTGCGGGAAAACAACGAAGACGTCACGCTCTGGCACTTCACTCGCGCCCGCAAGACCCAGAGCGTACGTATCCGCCCGGTACTGAGCTGCAACGACGGCAACGTCATTCGCCAATGGGGCTGCGAAGGCCAGGGAATCATCCTGCGCTCGGAATGGGACGTCGCCGAAGCTCTGGCCGATGGCTCGCTGGTGCGGCTATTGCCAGCATGGAAACTGCCCGACGCCGATGTAGTGGCGTTGACGCATCAACGTGAAGGGTTGCCTGCGCGTACGCGTAATTTCATGAGCTTTCTGCAGGCACACTTTCGTCCGCAACCGGGTTGGCGGATTTAAACCCGTGCTCTTGAGTCAATCATTAAATAAAGAGCGATTATGAGATCGGCGTTAATACAGGTTGACCATTGAAGTGCGCCTGCAGATTATCCAGGGCAAGCTGAACTGTCGCGAGCACAGCTTCTGGTGAACGCCCGGCGATATGCGGGGTGAAAATCACATTGGGTTGTTTCAATATTCCGCTCGGTACGTCTGGCTCACCGTCGATGACATCAAGCGCAGCGCCAGCAATATGCCCTTGTTCCAGCGCATCAATCAGGGCATTGGTGTTCACCACACTGCCCCGCGCAATGTTGACGAGAAAGCCCTGAGCACCTAAAGCATCGAGTACCGCAACATCTACCAGACCGGCAGTTGCAGCACCGCCTGGGGTTGCCACGATCAGGAAGTCCGACCATTCGGCGAGCGCCACAGGCGAAGGAAAATAGAGCCACGGCGATCCATTGCGAGGCTTACGGCTGTGATAGCCAATCTCCATTCCGAAACCCAGGCCAGCCCGCTGTGCAATCTGCTCGCCGATATTGCCGAGCCCTAAAATGCCCAGCTTCTTGCCGGAAATGGACGGACGCATCTGGCGAGACTGCGCCCACTCACCGCGTCTCACCGCCGCATCCACCTGGACCACGCCGCGGGCAATTGCCATAAGCAGCATCATCGCGTGATCCGCAACCGAGGCGTTATTGACGCCAGGTCCATTGGTGACAATGACGCCCTGAGCAGCAGAAGCGGCCAAATCGATATTTTCGTAGCCCGCGCCCAGTGCGCAGATGACTTCCAGTTTTGGCAGTGCGGCGACCTGCGCCGCACTCAAGCCCGTTGAACCGTTGGTCAGTACGGCACGGATAACAGGCCCCACCGCTTCGATCAGCTTGGGATTGTTGACTGCAACATGAAGCTCGAAGCCCCCAGCCTCGAGACGGGCCAGATGCTCGGGATCGAGTGCAATGACAACCAACAGAGGGATGGGCATAAGTTAATCTCGGTGAGCGGCGACACCGAAGCATAAGCCTTCACAACTTTTTTGAACGCAAAAAAATCCGGAAAACTCGCACTTTCGAGGGCCTTGCGGATTATCAATTGAATGTCATTTATCTCGGCGTACCGCAGAGCAACAGGATCAGCCCCCCCTTGCCCGACGATGCTGCCTCGGCCTCAATGAAATCGTCAGGCCAGACCTACAGCTTTCTATGTGTACGCCGATATCTAATCAATCAGACCAAAGCCCCGGCTGTGTGCCTGCTACATAGCTGTTCTTGACTGCGAAAACAATAATAAAGAGGACGACTATGACCATTCTGCAACGGGTGATTGGTGGGTTTGCCGTGTTGGTGGTTTTATTGCTCGCCATGGCAGGTATCAGCTACCAGAGCACCCATTCGATCAGTGACCGCTTGATGATCATCACCAGCCAGTCGGCGCCGTTGAGCCGTGCTGCCAGCGAGCTTTACGTGCATATCCTGCGGGCCAACCAGGCACTGCAGACTGTGCTGATCAGCAATGACCCCAAGCAGATCGACGACGGCAAACAGCCGTTCAACGACAGCTTGGGGCGCTTCAATCAGTTGCTCGAGAGTATTCCCGCCTACTTGGGTGATCGCGCGTCAATGCGCGAAAACCTGGCCCAACAGCGCGTGCTCAGCGGTGCGTACGCCGAGCAGGCGCAGACGCTGATGACCACCCACGGCCAGCATGTGGCGCAGGTGGCCCAGACCCGCATTCTGCAAAGTTACAGCAACAGCCAGGCAGTGCAGCTGACCAGCTACCTGCGTGACTACATCGTCCGCGAACGCAGTGCCGGAGCCGATGAGCACGTCACTGCCGCAGAGAAACTGCTGCTGGAAGTTAATAAATCCTACGACAGCCTGGCTGCGAACGGCACCACACCGGATATTGTCACTTTGCAGCGCCTTCTCAACCTGCAGGACGAAGTGATCAGTTCCCGTTTGCAGGCGCTTATTGCCGCAGATGAAAGGGTGGGCCGCATCGTCGGTGTCATGGTCAACCGCTTGCTCAACGACTTGACCGGCAATGACGGTTTGTACCGGGCCTATCAGCAGGAAGCAACGCTCGCCGATCAGGTTGGCCAACAACGCCAAGCCGCAGAAACCCGCTTGCTGGCAACCCTGGACAAGATCGGTCAGTTTGGCAGTCAGTCGGTTGAGGTGGCCAGCGCCGCCAAGACCGATGCCGACGCCACCATCAGCACCAGCCTCAGCCTGCTGCTGATTGCCTGCGTGCTGGCCGTAATCGCGGCAGTCGTGATCGGCACGTGGGTCGCCTTCAGCCTGCGGCGCCCCTTGAAAGCGTTTCGAGAAGTCTTGAAGCAGTTGACCGGAGGCGATATGCGGGTGCGCTTTGATGTCCGCCGCCGCGATGAGTTCGGTGAATTGGGCGGCTACCTGAACGAGTTGACGCAGGCTCTGCAGGTCACCTTTCGCCAGCTGATCGACTCTGCCGACAACCTGGCGCAGTCGGCAAGCGATAACGCGCTGGTGAGCGAGCAGACCACCCGTGTAGTGGATGAGCAGAAAGACCGGCTGCACTCTGCGGCCTCCGCTATGACCGAGATGGAAAGTACCGTAGAGGAGGTTGCACGGCGTGCCAATGACACTCGCAGCGCGGTGGACGATACCAACGCCCTGACCCACAAGGTGCAGCAGCGCGTGGCAGAGACCATCACCCACATCCGCCATCAGGCCGAGCAGGTGAACAAGGCCACCGTGGTTACTGACGAACTGCAAAAGTACGGTCAGAAAATCGACGGGATTGTCGACGCGATTCGCACCATCGCCGAGCAAACCAACCTGCTTGCCCTCAACGCTGCCATCGAGGCGGCCCGAGCCGGTGAACAGGGCAGGGGCTTTGCGGTGGTGGCCGACGAAGTCCGCTCCCTGGCCAGTCGCACTCAGGCGTCGACCAGCGAGATCCAGGAGATGATCGGCCAGATGCAGGGCAAGATTCATTCAGTGGTTCAGGTCATGAACGAAAGCCAAGTGCAATCCAACCACTGCGTGACCCTGGCAACTGGCGCCGATGAATTGCTGGTGGCGATGGGCGACGCCGTGGGAACGATCCGTGACATGAACCTGCAGATCGCGGCGGCCACCGAAGAGCAAAGCGCCACGGTGCAGGAAACCAGCCGAATGGTGACTCAAATCAACGATTCGGCCCAGCAAACGGCAGAAGGTGCCGAGCGCAGCGCCAGCAGCAGCCAAGGCCTGTCCGACATGGCCAAAGTGCAGCGCGAGCTGCTCCATCATTTCAGCGTTTGACGCTCGGGAGAATCGACATGAAACAATGGTTAACGCTTGCCCTGAGTGCCAGTCTTTGTGTCACCGGTCTGACCCAGGCTGCCACGCCGCTGCTGGGCGTGGGCATGGCCAAATACGACGATAACTTTCAGAGCATCCTGCGCAATGGTGTGCAGAAGCACGCCGCCGTGCTGCAAGCCGACCTCTTCATGGAAAACGGCGAAAACAACGTCGACTTGCAGATGCGTCAGTTCCGCAACCTGGTCAATTCGAAGGTCGACGCCATCGTGGTCGCGATGGTCAATGGCAAGAGCGCCGCGGAAATGATGCGCCTGGCAACGGCCGCGAAAATCCCGCTGGTGTTCGTCAACCGTAATCCCGCCCCCGATAAATGGCCGGCGCAGACCGCTTTTGTCGGGTCCGATGAGCTGGAATCAGGCACTCTGCAAATGGAGGAGTTGGCCCGCCGCGCCAACTACAAGGGTAACGTGGTGATCCTGGTTGGCGACCCGAGCAACAAGTCCTCCTTGATGCGCACCGAAGACGTGGAAAAAGTCGTCGCCAAGTACCCGAACATGAAGGTCGTACAGAAAAAGGTCGGCAACTGGGAACGCAGCCAGGCGGCGACCATCATCATCGAATGGGTAAAGCAGGGCGTGGATTTTTCGATTGTCGCGGCCAATAACGATGAGATGGCGATTGGTGCGATCATGGGCCTGGAAAAAGCCGGCAAGAATGCCAAGGACTATTGGGTCGGCGGCATTGATGGCACACCCGACGGCCTGAAGCTGATGGCCGACGGCAAGATGGCAGTGAGTGTGTTCCAGGACGCCGTTGGCCAAGCCAACGGCGCGGTCGAAGCCGCTCTGCGCATGGCCCGCGGTGAAGTGTTGGATTCACCGGTGATCTGGGTGCCGTTCAAACTGATTACACCGGAGAACCGCCTGCAGTTCGTCAGTCGCGACAACTAAGGACTGCTCTGCCATTCACAGTGATCCTGACGCTCAAGGAAAAGCGTCCAATACGCGTGAGCCGACGCTATGTTTCACGGCAGACGGCTGCCAGTCGGTTCGCTCTAGATTTTGATGGGTTTTTCGCTAGCCATTTTTTGAACGCAAAAAAAATCCGGAAATTCGCACTTTCGTGGACCTTCCGGATTTTCAAAATGGTGGGTCGTGTGGGATTCGAACCTACGACCAATTGGTTAAAAGCCAACTGCTCTACCAACTGAGCTAACGACCCTCTGTTGCGTGGCGCGTATATTACTGATTTCTATGAGTAATTCAACACAAAATTCGAATTATTTTAAAAATATTTCGTAGGGTCGGCAAAACCGGCGCTGGCGAAGCCTTCGGCGCGCAGGCGGCAGCTGTCGCATTTGCCGCAGGCACGGCCCTGATCATCGGCCTGGTAGCAGGAAACGGTCAGGCTGTAATCCACGCCCAACTGGGTACCCGCTTTGACGATATCGGCCTTGCTGAGGTTCTGCAGGGGCGCGCGGATGGTGAAGCCATTGCCTTCTACGCCGGCCTTGGTCGCCAGGTTAGCCATGCGCTCGAACGACTCGACGAACTCGGGACGGCAGTCGGGGTAGCCCGAATAGTCCACGGCGTTGACGCCAATAAAGATATCCCGCGCGCCCAATACTTCTGCCCAGCCCAGGGCCAGGGACAGGAATACCGTGTTGCGCGCCGGTACGTAGGTGACCGGGATGCCTTCGGTGGGCGTTTCCGGTACGGCGATGGAGCTGTCGGTCAGGGCCGAGCCGCCAATGCCGTTGAGGTCCAGGCCGATCACCTTGTGCTCGACTGCGCCCAGATCACGGGCAACGCGAGCAGCGGCGTCGAGTTCGGCGCGGTGGCGCTGGCCGTAATCGAAGCTCATGGTGTAGCAGGCATAGCCTTCGGCGCGGGCCATGGCGACGACAGTGGCGGAGTCCAGGCCACCGGACAACAGAATCACGGCTCTTTTTTCGGTCATGGTCATCTCACTCATTTCAGCGCCCCGGCTCATCGTTCCAGAGAAGTTTATGCAGCTGCATTTGCAGGCGTACCGGCAGGTTGTCGGCGACGATCCAGTCGGCCAGGTCCCGGGCGTTGAGCTCGTGATGGCTGGGGGAAAACAGCACCTCACCCGCCCGGCGCTCAAGGCCGTACTGAATCAGCTTGGACACCGCCCAATCGTAGTCTTCACGGGAGCAGAGCACGAACTTGACCTGATCGTTTGGCGTCAGCAACTCGATATTTTCATAGCGATTGCGCGCGACTTCCTTGGAACCCGGTGTTTTCAGGTCGAGCACACGGCTGACACGGGGGTCGACCGCCGAAATATCCAATGCACCACTGGTTTCCAGGGAAACCTCGTAGCCGGCGTCACAAAGACGCTTGAGCAGGGCAATGACGTTGGGCTGGGCCAGTGGCTCACCGCCGGTCACGCAGACATAACGGGGACGATAACCCGCGACCTGCTCGACGATGGAGTCCAGGGTCATGATACTGCCGCCGCTGAAAGCGTAGGCGCTGTCGCAGTACTGGCAGCGCAACGGGCAGCCGGTGAGGCGAACAAATACAGTGGGCAGGCCGGCTGTACGTGTTTCACCCTGAAGCGAGTAAAAAACTTCGGTGATACGTAATGTGTCTTGCATAGGGGCCACGGGCGTAACAGCTAAACAGGCCGTCCGCCTCCGTCAGCACTTGCGCACACCCTGCAATCGCAGAATCCGCACAAGCGTATTTAACAGCAGAATTTCGGTGCGAGATTCTAAACGAAAAAAGCCGCGACAGGCGCGGCTTTTCTTGAACGCGGGGTCAGAACGTCACAGACGTTGCAGATCGCGCTGGGCCAGTTGAGCGGCCGAAGTGCCAGGATACTGGGCGACAACCTGCTGCAGGATGCCTTTGACCTTGTCGGTATGACCCAGGCGACGCTCGACGTCGGCCAGCTTATACAGTGAATCAGGCACTTTCTGATGCTTTGGATACAACTGGCTGACCTTGGCGAAAGCCTGACCGGCACCTTGCAGGTCGCCCTTGGCCAGGTTGACTTCACCCAACCAGTATTGGGCGTTGCCCGCGTACTGGCTGTTTGGGTACTTGCGCAGGAAAGCGTTGAACGCCTGACTGGCCTTGTCGAAATCCTTGGCCTTGATCAGGTCGAAGGCAGCATCGTAATAGAGCTTTTCCTTGGCCGGATCGGCAGGTTCAGCGCTTGCTGCCGGAGCCTGGGCCGCTGGGGCCGCAGGTGTACCGCCGGCGTTGATATCGCCGCCAGCGGGTTGGGAATTATTGGCCGGTGCTGCCGGAGCAGTGCCTGAGCCGATGCGTTGATCGAGTTCCTGATAACGCTCCAGTGCTTCTTGCTTCATGCGCTGGATATCGTTTTGCTGGACCTCGACAACACCGCGCAAACGCGCGATTTCGTCCTGCATTTGTTGCAGCTGCATGAACAGCTGACCCTGTGCCGAGGCAGGGGCCGTAACCCCTCCCCCGGCATAGGCGCCGGACGTGCCATAACCAGCTGGCGGATAACTGCTACTAGCAGAGCCAGAATTGTCATCGACCACAGGAACCGCACCCATCGCAACAAGTGGAAGGGTGAGGGCCAAAACGGTTAGAGCACGACGGCACGTTCGCATGTCAAATTACTTACGCAGTTCGACGCGACGGTTTTGAGCCCAGGATTGCTCGTCGTTGCCGGTAGCAACTGGACGCTCTTCACCGTAGGAAACCAGTTCCAGCTGAGCTGGCGACACGCCTTGCAGAACCAGGTAGCGTTGAACGGCTTTCGCACGACGCTCGCCCAGTGCCATGTTGTACTCACGAGTACCACGTTCGTCGGTGTTACCTTCCAGAACAACGCGAGCGCCGTTAGCTTTCAGGTCCTTGGCGTGAACGTCCAGGGAGCGCATGGCTTCTGGCTTCAGGTCCGAACTGTCGTATTCGAAGTAGAAAGTGGTGATTGCGCGCAGAGCAGCTTCTTCGCTCAGGCTGCCATCAACAGCGCCATTGTTGGCGTTGTAACCAGCGTTTGGATCTACAGCTGCGCCTTGACCGGCGTTGTCACCGCCCTTCGACGAGCAACCAACAGCTACAGCCATGGCCAGAGCCAGCGCAGCAAATTTACCAAACTTCAGCATTTCCATCGTGAAACTCCTAATGAACCCCAGTGTGTTAAGCAAAATCGTGCAGCCGCCGCGTCAGTTCAGATAAGGGGACCAGGATGGTTCTCTGACTTCGCCTTGAGCGGTAGGAAGTGGAACTCTAACGCGTCCATTAATGGACACGAGCATCAAGACTCCCCGGCCTTGCTGGCGGGTGGCGTAGATTACCATGGTGCCGTTGGGCGCGACAGTAGGCGACTCATCAAGGTTGCTATCTGTGAGGATTTTCACGCTACCGCGTGCCATATCCTGCACTGCCACCTTGAAATTAGTGAAGCCGTCCTGACGGTGGATCATCACCAGCGTCTTTTCATCCGCTGACAATTTCGGGTTGGCATTGTAGTTGCCGATGAACGTCACGCGTTCGGCACCACCGCCATTGATATTAGTCCTATAGACCTGCGGCTTGCCACCACGGTCCGAGGTGAAGTAGATCGTCGAACCGTCCTTGCCGAAGAAAGGTTCGGTGTCGATCGACGAATCATTGGTGACGCGGGTAATCGCACGCGAGCCCAGGTCCATCACATAGATTTCCGGGTTACCGTCTTTGGACAGAACGAACGCCAGCTTGTTGCCATCGGGCGACCAGGCTGGAGCACCGTTCAGGCCTTCGAAGTTGGTGATCTGTTCGCGACGACCGGTATCGATATGCTGAATGAAAATGCGCGGACGCTTCTGCTCGAACGATACGTAGGCGATACGCTTGCCATCCGGCGCGAAGCGCGGCGACAGGATCGGCTCGCGAGACTGCAACAGGGTCACCGCACGGGCGCCGTCGTAGTCCGAACGCTGCAGGGTGTAACGGGTGTTGGCTTCGGAGAAGCGTTCAGCCGTGACATACAGCATGCGAGTGGAGAACGCACCTTTAATGCCGGTCAGTTTCTGGAACGACTGGTCGGCAATATAGTGCGCCATGTCACGCAACTGGTCGTTGGTCCCCGATACGTTGCCGGCCAGAACCTGCTGTTCGGTGGCAACGTTGAACAGGGCGTAATTCACCTGCAGGCGACCGCCGGCAGGAACGATGCTGCCCACCATCACGTACTGCGCACCGAGTGCTTTCCAGTCACGGAAAATGACTTCGCTGGCCTGGGTTGGCAGGCCGATCATGTTCTGCTTTGGAATCGGCGAGTAGTAACCGGAGTTGTACAGGTCGTTACTGACGATGGCTGCCATGTCTTCCGGCAGCACGGTGCCACCCTGCCAGCCAAACGGCACGACAGCGATTGGCGTGGCTCGGTCACTGCCGCTGGTGACCATGATGTTCTTTTCCTCTGCATTGACCATTCCCGATGCAAAGCAGAGAACGACAAGCAGTCCTCGAAGAAGGTTAATCACAAGGCTAAATCCTCAGGTGTGAATGTCATCTTGAATGAACGATAAGGTGCGAAATCCGAAGCTTTCAACCCTTGCATCTCTGTCAGACGCCCAATGTTCTTGACCGCCGCCACAGCCGAGCTGTCGAACGGACCGTCACCACTGGACTTGGACACGCTGACCGAAGTCACAGTGCCATCAGGCAACATGGCGATTTGCAGGACCACAGTCATACCCTTGCGAGCAGACGGCGGACGCGCCCAACCTTCAGCCGCTCGCGAGCGGATCAGGTCATCGAAATTACCCGCCGTTTCGTCACCCTGCTCATCTGCCAGGGCTTGTTGACGTTGCGGTTTGTCGGACAATAGATCAGCCAGAGCCTGTGCCTTCTTGTCTTCGTTGGCCTTGCGCGCCGCTTCCTGCGCCTTCTTGGCCGAATCGGCAGCCGCTTTTTTCTTCGCGTCTTCCGTCGCTTTCTTCTTGGCGTCCTCGGTTGCCTTTTTCTTGGCGTCTTCGGCTGCCGCTTTTTTCGCGTCTTCGGCTGCCTGTCGCTTGGCTTCCTCGGCAGCTGCTTTCTTGGCGTCTTCCTCGGCTTTTTTCTTCGCCTCGTCTTCAGCCTTCTTCTTGGCTATATCAGCCAATTGTTTCTCTTCTGCCTTTTTGGCGGCATCAGCGGCCTTCTTGGCTTCATCGGCTTTTTTAGCGTCATCGGCCTTCTTCGCCTCTTCCGCCTTCTGCTCGGCCTTCTTGGCGTCGTCAGCGGCTTTCTGTTCTTCGGCTTTTTGAGCAGCTTCTTCTTTCTTTTGTTCCGCAGCCTTTACAGCTTCCTGCTTCTGCTGCTCGATTTTCTTCTGTTCCAGCTGTTCGACTTCAGTCTGTCGCGCAGCGGCTTTTTTTGCCTCGCCGGCAATCTTCTGGTTGGTCTGGTTGGTTGCCTGGCTCTTGGACTTGAGCTGGTACAACGTGGCCTGAACGATGGGCTTGGCTTCCGGCAGCTCGGGCGTCATGGCAAAACTGACGAAGAGCAGGCCGAAAATCAGGATGTGCAGGGCCACTGCCCAGACTGTAGGCCAGAAGTAGCTTTCCGAGGCGGACGGCTCTCGAATTGGCTGCATCAGGGGGCCTCAGTAATCAAACCAACATTCCCGACCCCTGCTTTCTGCAGTCCGCCCATCGTGCCCATCACTGAGCCGTAATCAACGGACTTGTCGCCACGGATGAACACTTGGGTCTGCTTGCCTGCTTCACGGCCGGCAGCGATGATCTTGGTCACCGCGTCGGTCAGTTGTGGCAGGGTCATCGCCTTGTCCATCTGCTTGTCGGTATCGACTTCACTGCCAAGGTTCCAGTAGTAGGTCTTGTCAGCCTTGATCGAAATGGTCAGGACCTGATTGTTGTTGTCCTGCGGCAAAGCCTCGCTTGAGACTTTCGGCAGGTCGACTTTCACGCCCTGGTTGATCATGGGAGCCGTGACCATGAAGATGACCAGCAGTACCAACATCACGTCGATGTAGGGCACTACGTTCATTTCCGCAGTTGGCTTGCGTTTGGTGCGACGACCGCGAGCGATTAAAGCCATTAGGAATTACCTGCTCATTCTTCGCTGGTATGCACTTTACGGTGCAGGATGGCCTGGAACTCGTCGGCAAAGGTGTAGTAACGACTGATCAGGGTTTCGCCACGAGCGGCAAAGCGGTTGTAGGCGATGACCGCAGGAATCGCTGCGAACAGGCCGATTGCAGTTGCGATCAATGCCTCGGCAATACCCGGTGCAACGGTGGCCAGAGTGGCCTGTTGCGCCGTGGCCAGGCCGCGGAAGGAGTTCATGATGCCCCAGACCGTACCGAACAGGCCGACATAAGGACTGGTCGAGCCAACGGTGGCGAGGAATGGCAGGCTCTGCTCGAGCTTCTCTTCTTCGCGGGAGATGGCGACGCGCATGGCGCGGGCCACACCTTCCATCACTGCATCAGGGTCAACACCCGGCTGCTGGCGCAGACGCGAGAATTCCTTGAAGCCGGCACGGAAGATTTGCTCCACACCCGAATCAGGATCCGGGTTGCTGCCCGCCTGGCGGTACAGCTTGGACAGATCGATACCGGACCAGAAACGCTCCTCGAAGCTGTCCAGGGCACGTCGACCGGCGCGCAACAGGCTGCTGCGCTGAAAAATCATGATCCATGAGGTGACTGAGGCAGCCACCAGAATCAGCATTACCAACTGAACGACCACGCTGGCATTGCTGACCAAACTCCACATGGAGGTATGGTCGACGACGTTAGCTTCCACGCTTTATCTCCTGCTCTAAATGTGTACCCGCGCCACCCTGGTCGGCAAAGGCCGCACGCAAGGCTTCGGGAATGGCCCGGGGCTTCAAACTATCGGCGCGCACACACGCCACCAAAAACTGCCCTTCGCAGAGCAGTACATCGTCCGTTGCCCGCCTGACCTGTTGACGAAATCGCAGGCTGGCACGGTTCAATTCGATCACTTCGGCACTCACCAGCAGTTCGTCATCCAGCCGTGCTGGCTGGTGATAACGTGCCTCGCTGGAGTGCACGACAAATAACAGGCCCTCCTGCGCCATCGAGGATTGGGCAAAACCCAATTCTCGCAGTCGCTCGGTGCGAGCCCGCTCCATGAATTTCAAATAATTGACGTAGTAGACGATGCCGCCTGCATCGGTGTCTTCGTAATAAACGCGACAGCGATGTGCGAACGACTGAACCCCGTTTTGCGCGCGCATACTCTAGTGCTTACTCCTCAGGTTGCCAATCCGCCCAGGCAACTGTTTTTCATCGTTTTGCAGGTTTATGCCTGCAAGACAGGCGCGTCAGGCAGTCTGACCACGCAAACGCCGAATAAATCAGCGATTTTTCAGTTTTAATCGTCAGCTTCTTCGACAAAATTCGAGGAAGCTGGCATTTCGCCCATTCGCGCCGGAACATTCAACCCGAAATGCAGGTAGGCGTGCCGAGTCACGACCCGACCGCGCGGTGTGCGCATGATATAGCCTTGCTGGATCAAATAGGGTTCCAGCACATCTTCAATGGTGTGACGCTCTTCGCTGATGGCCGCCGCCAGGCTGTCCACCCCCACCGGGCCGCCGTCGAACTTCTCGATCATGGTCAGCAACAGGCGCCTGTCCTGGTGATCAAAACCGTGCTCATCCACATCCAGCAGGTTCAGCGCCTGATCGGCGATTGCCCGAGTGATGTGGCCGGTGCCGCGCACCTGGGCAAAATCCCGCACCCGACGCAACAAGCGGTTGGCGATACGTGGCGTGCCCCGGGCACGGCGTGCAATCTCGAAAGCGCCCTCGACCTCGATCGGCAGGCCTAGAATGCCGCCGGAGCGCATGACGATGGTGGTCAGGTCGTCGATATTGTAGAACTCCAGACGCTGAACAATACCGAAACGATCTCGCAATGGGTTGGTCAGCATGCCCGCGCGGGTCGTCGCCCCCACCAGGGTAAACGGCGGCAGGTCGAGCTTGATCGAGCGGGCCGCCGGGCCTTCGCCGATCATGATGTCGAGCTGGAAGTCCTCCATCGCCGGGTACAGGACCTCTTCAACGATGGGCGACAGGCGGTGGATTTCGTCGATGAACAGCACGTCATGGGGTTCGAGATTGGTCAGGATCGCCGCAAGATCACCCGGCCGCTCGAGTACCGGGCCGGAGGTGCTTTTGATCGAGACGTTCATTTCCTGGGCGATGATATTGGCCAGGGTGGTTTTGCCCAGCCCCGGCGGGCCGAAGATCAGCGTGTGATCCAGAGCCTCGTTGCGGCCACGGGCTGCCTGAATGAACAGCTCCATCTGCTCGCGCACGGTAGGCTGGCCAATATAGTCGGCCAGGCTCAGCGGGCGAATTGCACGGTCCAGTTGTTCGTCACGGTCCCGGCCGCCGGTGGCGGTTATCAGGCGGTCAGCGTCAATCACTTAAGCCATTCCCTTCAAGGCACGTCGAATCAAATCAGCACTGCTCAAATCTTTTTCCTTGATGGCGGAAACCGCCTTGCTCGCTTCCTGAGGCTTGTAGCCCAGGGAAATCAGCGCGCTGACCGCATCGGACTCAGCCGACGCCACCGGTTCAGGCGCATTGGGCCCCGGAGAAACCAGAGTAAAGGTTCCCGGCATGGTTTCCCAAGCCTTGAAACGGTCCTTGAGCTCGACCAGCAAACGCTCGGCAGTCTTCTTGCCAACCCCTGGAATTCTCGTCAGGGCCGAGGTGTCCTGAGCCTGAACGCAACGCACCAGTTCATCCACCTCCAACCCCGACATCAAGGCCAGGGCCAGCTTGGGGCCGACGCCATTGAGGCGGATCAGCTCGCGAAACAGCTCGCGCTCGCGCTTTTCGGCAAATCCGTAAAGCAGATGAGCATCCTCGCGCACCACCAGATGGGTGTGCAGGGTCACAGGCTCGCCCACATGGGGCAAACGATAGAGGGTGGTCATCGGCACTTCCAGCTCATAGCCGACGCCATTCACGTCCAGTACCAAATGCGGCGGCTGTTTCTCAGCCAGAAAACCGCGCAGGCGTCCAATCACTTAACAGATCCTTTCATTTGCACGCTCATTGACAGGAGCGGCGCTAAAGAGTGCCCGTGCTGCCATCAGAGCCGCAGGCGACCGCCGCGGCTGCGCGCAGTGGCCAGGCCATGGGGAATCAGGCTGGAACGGGTGTGAGCATGACACAGGGCGATGGCCAGGGCATCGGAAGCGTCGATCTGTGGCTTCTGGGTCAGCTTGAGCAGGTGCATCACCATCATCATCACCTGCTCTTTGTTGGCCCCGCCGGTGCCCGCCACCGCCTGTTTGACCTGGGTCGCGGTGTATTCGGCGATTTCCAGCGACTCCTCGGCGCCGGCCACGATGGCCGCGCCCCGCGCCTGCCCAAGCTTGAGGGCCGAGTCAGCATTGCGCGCCATGAACACCTTTTCGATGCCCATGGTCACCGGCCCGTAGGTCTGAATCACCTCGCGCACGCCGCGATAGACAATCTGCAAGCGCTCGTGCAACTCGCCGCTACCGGTGCGGATGCAGCCGGATGCCACGTAGACACAGCCCCGACCGGTATCACGGACCACACCATAACCAGTGATCCGCGAACCGGGGTCGATACCTAGAATAAGAGTCATAACGCCTGCTGCATTGAGAAGTCCCGCTTGCCGATAAGCCAAGCATAAAGGCAGAAGCCGGAGGTCGATAGCGGCCTGAACATCACCACTTCGTCGCTCCGGCTTCTGCCGTGCACCACCTGCTTAACGATAGGACTCAGCCAAGCTGCTCCATCACATCGTCTGGAATATCGGCATTGGAATAGACATTCTGCACATCATCCAGGTCTTCAAGCATATCGATCAGCTTGATGACCTTTTCCGCGCCGTCCAGATCGAGGGTGGCACTGGTAGTCGGCAACATGACAATTTCCGCGTCCGCCGCCTTGAAACCGGCAGCATCCAGAGCGTTGCGCACAGCGTAGAACCCGGCAAAGGAGGTAAAGACGTCAATCGAGCCGTCTTCATGGCTGACCACGTCGTCGGCATCGGCCTCCATGGCCGCTTCCATCAACGCATCTTCATCGACGCCCGGAGCGAAGGAAATCTGCCCCTTGCGATCGAAAAGGTAGGCCACCGAACCGTCGGTGCCCAGGTTGCCACCACACTTGGTGAAAGCATGACGCACGGCGGCAGCGGTACGGTTGCGGTTATCCGTCATGGTCTCGACCATGATCGCTACGCCGCCAGGACCGTAGCCCTCGTAACCCAGCTCTTCGACATCGTTTCCATCATCGGCGCCGACGCCGCGGGCAACGGCACGGTCAATGGTGTCGCGGGTCATGTTGGCACTCAGGGCCTTGTCCAGCGCCAGGCGCAGGCGCGGGTTGGAGCCCGGATCACCGCCACCCTGACGGGCAGCGACCGTCAGTTCACGAATCCACTTGGTGAAGATCTTGCCTTTCTTGGCATCCTGACGCTCTTTGCGGTGCTTGATGTTCGCCCACTTAGAATGACCTGCCATATCTCGCTCCGAATTCTTCTTGAAACACGCTCACCCCCTGCCCTGTACAGCTCTGGCAAGAAGCTTCAACTCAATCGGGCACCCCTGTGTGGGTGCAATCGGGCCGCACGATCACATCAACTGATGCAACGGTGCGGCCTGAGAGGTGTTACTCAGCCGCTTTAGGCTGTTCGCGCAAACGGATGTGCAGTTCACGCAGGGCCTTGGCATCGACGACGCCTGGGGCCTGGGTCATGACATCGGCAGCACTCTGGGTTTTCGGGAAGGCAATGACTTCACGAATCGACTGGGCGCCGGTCATCAGCATGACCAGACGGTCCAGACCGAAGGCCAGGCCGCCATGGGGCGGAGCACCGTACTTCAGAGCGTCGAGCAGGAAGCCGAACTTCTCCTGCTGCTCGTCTTCGGCGATACCCAGCAGACGGAAGACCGCCTGTTGCATGTCCTTGCGATGGATACGGATCGAACCGCCACCCAGCTCGGTGCCATTGAGGACCATGTCGTAGGCACGGGACAGGGCTGTCGCCGGGTTGGCTTCCAGCTCTTCAGGGGTGCACTTGGGCGCCGTGAAGGGGTGGTGCAACGCGGTGAAGCTGCCGTCGTCGTTTTCTTCGAACATCGGGAAGTCGACGACCCACATCGGGGCCCACTCGCAGGTGTGCAGTTTCAGGTCGTTACCGACCTTGATGCGCAGTGCGCCCAGCGCTTCGCTGACGATCTTGAACTTGTCGGCACCGAAGAACACGAGGTCGCCATCGACGGCGCCAACGCGATCCAGGATGACCTTGAGGTTGTCTTCCGGGATGAACTTGACGATCGGCGACTGCAGCCCCTCAACACCCTTGGCGCGCTCGTTGACCTTGATGTAGGCCAGGCCCTTGGCACCGTAGATGCTGACGAACTTGGTGTAGTCGTCGATCTGGCTGCGCGGCATGCTTGCGGCACCCGGCACACGCAGTGCGGCAACACGGCCCTTCGGATCGTTGGCCGGACCGCTGAATACCTTGAACTCGACACCGGTCAGTTGATCGGCAACGTCGACCAGTTCCAGCGGGTTACGCAGGTCCGGCTTGTCGGAACCGTAGCGACGCATGGCTTCTTCGAAGGTCATGTGCGGGAATTCACCGAACTCCAGGTCCAGCACTTCCTTGAACAGCTTGCGAATCATCTTCTCGGTCAGGCCGATGATGTCTTCCTCGTTGAGGAAGCTGGTCTCGATGTCGATCTGGGTGAATTCCGGCTGGCGGTCGGCACGCAGGTCTTCGTCGCGGAAGCATTTGGCGATCTGGTAGTAACGGTCGAAGCCGGCCACCATCAGCAGTTGCTTGAACAACTGTGGCGATTGCGGCAGGGCGAAGAAGCTGCCTGGGTGCGTGCGGCTCGGCACCAGATAGTCGCGAGCGCCTTCCGGCGTAGCGCGGGTCAGGATCGGCGTTTCCACATCGAGGAAACCGTTCTCGTCCAGATAGCCACGAATGCTGCTGGTGATGCGCGAACGCAGGCGCAGCTTCTCGGCCATTTCCGGACGGCGCAGATCGATGAAACGATAGCGCAGGCGGGTTTCTTCGCCGACATCAGAGTATTCGTTCAGCGGGAATGGCGGGGTTTCCGACTCATTCAGCACTTCCAGGTCGTAACCCAGGACTTCGATGGCACCAGACGCCATGTTCGCGTTGACCGCGCCAGCTGGACGGGCACGCACTTTACCGGTGATCTTGACGACGTATTCGCCGCGCACGCGGTCGGCAGCCGCGAAGGTGTCGGCACGATCCGGATCGAAAACCACCTGAGCCAGGCCTTCACGATCACGGATATCAAGGAAAATGACTCCCCCGTGGTCGCGACGGCGGTGGACCCATCCGCAAAGGGTAATTTCCTGACCTTCCAGGCTCTCGTTCAGTTGGCCGCAATAATGGCTGCGCATCATGATGGTGTTCGCTTCTCGTCATTCGAAATTCGGTGGGGCTTTCACTCTTGGCCAGCACTCGATGGTGCAGAAGTACTGGGACGCGGCCCAAGCCAGTTGAGGATCACCTTCGGCCCTGTTCGCGCTGAGTCCTGCCCCGCTCGGCAAGGCGGGGGATTATATAGGGTTAATCGAGCCTGTGCAGCCGCATGAACCGATTGCAATACGATAAGTTGCCCGCGCACCCTGTACCGCTATTGATGCAGCAAGGGGCACGAGCCTTACAGGCCCGCCGAATGCGAGCCTGCGGAAAAAAGTGGCGGTTCAGGCCTGTGCTTCATGCAGATCCGGCTGATCACCCTTTAAAAGATGCGCCACGCATACGACCCTGATCAGGCCACTGAAGTTTTTCACCCCACCATACCGCAGGTGGACTTCCCTATCGATGTAGGAAAGCACCGCATTAACTGAACAACTATTTGCATGGGCAATAGCCGCAAGAATGTTCCAGTACACCTGCTCCAGACGCAAACAAGTGGCCAGACCATTAAGACGTACCGACTTCGAATGCGGCTGTGCAAGATGCATATTGAACTCTTCGACAAACGGATCATCGTTGACCAGTGCCTGTCGCGCCACGTCCTTGAAGTCACGTTCGACTCCTCGTGCCATGATGCTACTCCTCTTGTAAAAATCAATTCGGACAACAAACAGAAACATTTGAAAATAAATAAATGCCATGCCTATCTAGCCCGAATATCTTTTTAACTTCCAGCAGGATACATGTACTCACTCTGTAGGACTTCGCCACAGCAGTCAGAGGAATGGCGACATATTTGAAAACAAATAACGAAGAAAAATAAAAAGTGGTATTTAATATTTATATACAGACCTGGCGTTCGCTCATGCAGGGCCGCAACCCAGGGCTGCAAGGCAGCGAAGCAGCAGGAACACGACAAAATCGTGAAAAAAAGAAAGGGACTACTTCAAGAAGGGAAAACAACGACAGACGAGTGACACTGAATGTGCCACTCGTCAAAGCGCTTACTTCGGCTCAAGCATCGAACGCAACATCCATGCGGTTTTTTCATGGACCTGCATGCGCTGAGTCAACAAGTCGGCAGTCGGCTCGTCGCTGACTTTATCGAGCAACGGAAAAAGACTGCGCGCCGTGCGCGTAACAGCTTCCTGCCCCTGAACCAGACTCCTGATCATATCTTCGGCTTTTGGCACGCCTTCCTCTTCTTTAATCGAAGACAAACGGGCATAAGTCGAATAAGTCCCAGGTGCAGGGAAGCCCAGAGCACGAATACGCTCGGCAATCGAGTCAACCGCCAGGGCCAGCTCGTTATATTGCTCTTCGAACATCAAGTGCAGCGTACGAAACATCGGACCACTGACGTTCCAGTGAAAGTTATGCGTCTTGAGGTAAAGTAC
Organism: Pseudomonas sp. JL23; assembly: GCF_056933585.1. Classification (NCBI taxonomy): domain Bacteria; kingdom Pseudomonadati; phylum Pseudomonadota; class Gammaproteobacteria; order Pseudomonadales; family Pseudomonadaceae; genus Pseudomonas; species Pseudomonas sp. JL23. Next base: position 5,262,107 of record NZ_CM167795.1, read on the forward strand.
ATAAGTATCCGCGAGCAAATGTGAAAGCCCGTCGACAATCGACTTGCGGTCTTCTTCGCTGATACCAATATCGATTCCCATGCGTCATCCCCTTAGTATGATGGCGTTATTCAGTTCGTTGCGGCCGCCACTGTAGCAAGAGAAGCGCCCAGGCGCAGCCTCACATTGCCCCACCCCGCCGCCAGCGACAGCGAACGAACTGACAGACGGCCTGCCTCTGAGCCACAGACCATACAGCCGGTGGCCTGGCATTTCGCCAACAACCGCAGCATCTATACAACAGCCCAGGGCACTTTTTCTCGATGCGAGCGTCTGGATATCCGCGTGCCTTGAGCGAAAATGGCTGATTTGAGTCGCTTTCGGCTTTGCTGTTAAATAGACGACGTGATGCTACCGCTGAAGTAGCCCATAGGCCGAACCGTTTCCCGTGCTGCACGCCTCAATTTTTTCAGAAGCGTACCGGGAGCAGTCGGCTATTTCCTTGTGATCCGCCTTAAATGTGAGTTAATTAAAATGTTGAAAATAGTTCACCTGCTAACGGGAGCCGCAGCCCTGCTGCTTTCCCTCATCCCCGCCCTGCGTAGCGAAGCTTTGTCTTCCTACCTGGATAAACCCGACGCGCTTTACCTGGCCTTCTTCGGCCTGCTCAATCTGGTACTGGCACCCGTGATCCCCTACTGGAACAGAGGTACACGTCACCAACTGCAAAACCTGGTCAGCGCCCTGCTGGTCCTGGCTGTAGTGCTGCAAACCATGACCCTGCTCGTGCCACTGGAAAACATCGCCGGTCTGCCCGCCATTATCATGGGGCTGATCGCAGCATTGGTGGCTGTATCCCTGCACCTGGCCGTGAGCTTCTACAAATCGTCTCCTTCTTCCTCCCCACAAAGCCACGAGGCGGGCCAACGCGATACCGGTACCGTGAAATGGTTTAACACCTCCAAGGGCTTCGGCTTTATCTCCCGAGACTCCGGCGACGATATCTTCGTCCACTTTCGCGCCATTCGCGGCGAAGGTCATCGCGTACTGGTCGAAGGCCAGCGCGTGGAGTTTTCCGTAATGAACCGTGACAAAGGCCTGCAGGCCGAGGACGTTATCGCCGCCTTGCCGCGCCGCTAACTTCCCCAAAAAAACGCGCGCCCCTGGCAGAGGGTCGCGCGTTTTTTTATGCCCGAAATCAGCCTGACACTCAGTAATGAGGCGGCGGCGCATCCTGCTCGAAGGTCTCAAACTGACTGCCCATCTCCTCCTGACGCTTGAGCATCGCCGAAATCTGCAATTGCAGCCGGTCCAGAGCTCGCTGCTGGCTGACCAGCACATCATTGAGCGCCTGAATCGTGTCGTCCTGGAAAGCCAGACGGCTTTCCAATTCGGTAACCCGTGCTTCGAGATCCATGTTCATCACTCCTCGAAACGAAAACGTTCGCCCAGCGCAGTTCGCAAGCGTTCACGCAGATGCACAACCTGCTCGGCTGTATAGGGCCTGGCGGGATGCTTGCCCCAGACCGGTGCAGGCCAGGCGCAGTCATCGCGATGACGAACGATGACATGCATATGCAATTGACTGACAACGTTACCCAACGCCGCCACATTCATTTTGTCAGCCTGGAACAGCTCTTTGAGCGCGCCAGCCAGGTCACTGGTTTCCTGCCACAACTGCAATTGATCCTGAGCACTCAGCTCGAATACTTCACTGATAGAGTCCCGACGCGGCACCAGGATGAACCATGGGTAGTTCGAGTCATTGGATAACAATAAGCGGCACAGGGCGAAGTCCCCGACGGGCAAAGTGTCTTGTTGCAACCGCGAATCCAGAACAAACACGTATGACTCCTGATCATGGGGTTAGGATTTAAATTGTAGGACAAGGGCAAGTAACAGTCGCCCTTTAATACCGGGCAGGATACTCGGGATTAGCGAGTTTCACAGCCGGACCCGGGCAAACCATGGCTTGGTGCGGCCGCGCCCATGCCGCACCAATCCGGCACAAAAAAAGCCGGAGCGCACCACTTGGAGTCACACACAGTCACCCTTTCGACTGAGCGAATTGTTACACCTCTTGGTCAGATAATGCCCCTAATCGTCGGAAAAGGGCGAAAACCTGACTCCCGTGTCATGAATCTGGAACAAAGCAGGTGTTTTCTTCTATGAGGGACAAATGCCAGGTTCCAACATCAGGCGGCGGTGCGCAGCAACGCACCAAAACGACTCACTCTACGGCACAGGGCAACGTCACTTATCCGTCATTTACTCAATCGAACCGGTAGCAGGTAACACCTTCAGCGCTGGAACATCAAAAAAACGATCCAGCAAGCACGAATCATGGTTTTTTGTTAAAAAATAAAAACCTTATAAAACATAAAGATACAGACCAATCAGAAAGTGAAGCCGAGTTTTTTCACAATTTTTTCCCATCAAACGGAACTTTGAGCACGGTTGTTGCTTCATCACTCACAAGGCTCGCAGCGCTCCTTGCGGAAGGAGCATCCAGCCTCCGTAGAGGAGACGGTATGCCGGGACCGTTTGTAGTTGTACGGCGCCACAAATTGGTAATGGATGCTATGCAATTGCGACATGGACAGAGCGGATTTGCGACACCGCCGTAAAGATTTTGCAAGGATAGGTTGGTAACTATCGCCACCATGGTCAGCGTGATATAAGTTTCGCCGACACAAAAAAGAAAGAGCTGTCCCAGATAAAAAAACAGGTGGGATGGCGGTAACTCTTCTTAAAAACCAAAGGAGCAAATCACGATGAGAGTGATGAAGTGGAGCGCAATCGCCCTGGCAGTAACAGCTGCTACGGCCGGCACCCAACTGGCAACGGCAGCAGCCTTCGTCAGCGACCAGTCCGAAGCCAAAGGTTTCATTGAAGGCAGCAGCCTGAACCTGAAAGCCCGTAACTACTACTACAACCGTGACAAGAAAAACGGCGCAGTAGACGATAAAGACTGGACTCAAGGCTTCTGGGGCAATTTCAGCTCCGGTTACACCCAAGGCACCGTTGGTGTTGGTGTTGAAGCGTTCGGCTATTTCGCAATTAAACTTGACGGCTCCGACAAGTACTCAGGTTCGGGTAACCTGAGCACCGACAGCCGCGGTCGCAACGAAGACAGCTTCGGCAAAGCCGGTGGCAACGTTAAGTTCCGCATCTCGAAAACCGAGCTGAAAATCGGTGACATGCAGCCTACCAGCCCAGTCTTCGCAGTGGGCGGCTCCCGCATTCTGCCTCAGACCGCCAGCGGTATCAGCCTGCAGACCAGCGAACTGAAAGGCCTCGATGCTGAAGCCGGTCACTTCTACTCGGGTACCAGCCAGGACGAAACCAACCGTAACGGCACTATCTGGGCTACCTACGCCGGTGTTCAGGCCAAATCGGCTGACTACGCTGGTGGCAAATACGCCATCACCGACAACCTGGGTGTTGCGTTCTACGGCGCCAAGCTGGAAGACGTCTGGAACCAGTACTACGGTAACGTGAACTACGCACTGCCGCTGACCAGCGACCAGTCCCTGGCGTTCGATTTCAACATCTATCGCACAGACGACACTGGTAGCGCCAAAGCCGGTACTATCAACAACACCGCCTACTCGGGTTCGGTTGCCTACTCCTTCCTGGCAGCACACACCCTGACCCTGGCTTTCCAGAAGATCAACGGTGACACGCCGTTCGACTACATCGGTATTGGCGACAACAACCGCGGTGGCGACTCGATCTTCCTGGCTAACTCCATCCAGTACTCCGACTTCAACGCCCCTGGCGAAAGATCGTGGCAAGCTCGCTACGACCTGAGCATGGCTCCGTACGGCGTACCAGGTCTGAGCTTCATGACCCGCTACGTCAGCGGTACTGACATCGACGGTACCCACACGCCGAGCAACAGCACCTACACCGGTCTGTACGGCAAAGATGGCAGCCACCACGAGACCAACCTGGAAGCCAAATACGTGCTCCAGAGCGGCCCGGCTAAAGACCTGTCCTTCCGCATCCGTCAAGCTTGGCACCGTGCCAACACCGACGAAGGCGAAGGCGATATCAACGAGTTCCGTCTGATTGTCGACTACCCGATCTCGATCTTGTAATCGCTGCTCAGTCTCTCGTTGCACAAGAAGCCCGGCTCATGCCGGGCTTCTTCATTTATGGGGTAAAGCCCTCGACAGAGCCCTTGCCCTGTACGGGGATAAATCATCCCCGTACAATCACCGGTCATTTCTAGTTCAGCAACCGACAACGGCCTACCATGCGCACCAGTCAATATTTGCTCGCCACACAGAAAGAAACGCCTTCCGATGCGGTAGTGGTCAGTCACCAGCTGATGCTGCGTGCCGGCATGATCCGCAAACTCGCTTCCGGCCTCTACACCTGGCTGCCCATGGGCTTGCGTGTATTGCGCAAGGTCGAAGCTGTCGTTCGTGAAGAAATGGACGCTGCTGGGGCACTGGAAGTATTGATGCCGGGTATCCAGCCTGCCGAACTGTGGCAGGAATCAGGTCGCTGGGAACAGTACGGCCCTGAACTGATGCGCCTGACCGACCGTCATCAGCGCGACTTCTGCCTGGGCCCGACCCATGAAGAAGTGATCACCGACCTGGCTCGTAACGAGCTGAACAGCTACAAGCAGCTGCCAATCAACCTGTACCAGATCCAGACTAAATTCCGCGACGAAATCCGCCCGCGTTTCGGCCTGATGCGCGGCCGCGAATTTGTCATGAAGGACGCCTACTCCTTCCACGCCGACCATGCCTCGTTGCAACAAACCTACGATCGCATGCACCTGGCGTACTGCAACGTCTTCACCCGCCTGGGCCTGAAATTCCGTCCGGTCGAAGCCGATAACGGCTCTATCGGCGGCGCCGGCTCCCATGAGTTCCACGTATTGGCCGAGTCCGGCGAAGACGATATCGTCTTCAGCAATGGCTCCGAGTACGCAGCGAACATCGAGAAAGCCGAAGCCGTGCCACGGGAAACTTCCCGCCCTGCACCGACGCAAGAGCTGACACTGGTCGATACCCCGAACGCCAAGACCATCGCCCAACTGGTCGAAGGCTACAACTTGCCGATCGAAAAGACCGTCAAGACCCTGGTGGTTCATGCTGCCGAAGAAGGCAAGCTGATCGCCCTGATCATCCGTGGCGACCACGAGCTCAACGAGATCAAGGCCGCCAAGCAGGAAGGCGTTGCCAGCCCGCTGGTCATGGCCAGCGAAGCCGAACTGCGCGACGCCATCGGCGCCGGTGCAGGCTCCCTTGGCCCGCTGAACCTGCCACTGCCGTGCATCATCGACCGCTCGGTTGCCTTGATGAGCGACTTTGGTGTCGGCGCCAACATCGATGACAAGCACTACTTCGGCGTCAACTGGGAGCGCGACCTGCCCGTGCCGGTCGTTGCCGACCTGCGCAACGTCGTCTCCGGCGACCCAAGCCCGGACGGCAAAGGCACGCTGGAAATCAAGCGCGGCATCGAAGTCGGTCACATCTTCCAGCTGGGCACCAAGTACAGCGACGCGATGAAGTGCCAGGTGCTGGGCGAGAACGGCAAGCCGGTCAACCTGTCCATGGGTTGCTATGGCATTGGTGTTTCCCGCGTCGTTGCCGCAGCCATCGAGCAGAACAGCGATGCCAACGGCATTATCTGGAATGACGCCCTGGCGCCTTTCCATATCGCCCTGGTACCCCTGCGCTATGAGACTGATGCCGTTCGCGAGGCTACCGACAAACTCTACGCCGACCTCAAGGCGGCCGGTTTCGACGTGCTGCTGGATGATCGCGACAAGAAAACCAGCCCGGGCAACAAGTTTGCCGACATGGAGCTGATCGGCATCCCGCACCGCATCGTGGTCAGCGACCGCGGCCTGGCCGAAGGCACCATCGAGTACAAGAGCCGTACCGCGTCCGAAGCACAGGCTCTGCCTATCGCTGAAGTACTGTCGTTCATCAAGGGTCACATCAAGCGCTGATAGCCTGATGTGAAAGGCCGCCGCAGCCGTCAGATCGAGTGCGGCGGCCAACCTGAACGACACGTTTTATCCGCCTCAAGAGATCTCATGTTCAAGCGAAGCCCCCCCTGCCTCGGTGGCGCGATACTCTGCGGCACTCTGCTCATGAGCGGTTGTGCCAACCAGATGTCACAGCGCAGCGAGCACGAAGAGCGCGTCGAGCGCAAACTCACCGAACACGTGCTGCAAGTGGATATGGGCGAGCCCCAGACCCTCGAGCTGCCGCAACGTCGCGTGCGCATCCATGAGTTCAAGACTTTTGAAGTCAAAGAATTCGATGTAACCCGTCACTATGACCGCTATACCCCCTATCAACCCTGGCGTGAAATCTACGAGATTCCCCTGGGTGCGGTAGCCGTGGTCGCAGGTATCGGCGCCAATATTGCCAATGTAGTTGCCTTCGGCCACCTGCCGGACAGCATGACCAAGGATTGGCTCAACTACGGTCTGGCCGGGCTCAACCCATTCATGAACGCGCCCTCCCACGGCCGCGCCCAGCAGAACCTGGCCGGTATCGATGAAGTACAGCGCGATTCGCGGATCGAAAAGTCCAATCTGCCGTGGAACGAGCGCCCGGTACTGGTCAAGGCCGGTAGCGAAACCCATGAGCTGAGCACGGACCGTAACGGTGTGCTGCGCCTGAACCTGCTGGACAGCCCGTTCGCCGAGCAAGACCTGAGCCGTGTGACGCGCCTGTATGTCAGCGTCGAAGATGATCAGGACAACACCCACGGCGATGCCACTCTGCCCATCAGCAGCACCTTGCGCGGCAAGCTGCTGGAGGCGCATGCCCTGATCTACGACGACCTGGAAGATGACGAAGTCAGTCAGTGGGTGCACCGGGTCAAACGCCTTTCCGAGTTGGGGCTGGAAGAACAGGCCAGCGAATTGGAACAAAGCCTGATCGACATGACCCGCAACGATCCGCAGTTGCAGCATGAGCTGATCAAGTCCCTGGCCAGGGATGCAGGGCGTTTGGTGGCGTTGCCCAATTAGCCTGGTAGGCGCAAATGGGTTGCGCCTGCTGCAAATGCGCAATTATCTGAATTGGAATGATCCCTGTGGGACCGGCTTCAGCCGGGAAGGGGCCGGTACGTCCGCTACATTTGTGTGATTCAAATGACGCCCTCCCGGCTAAAGCCGGTCCCACAACCGAGCAGCCGTCTCTAACGGGTAAACAACTCCAGCTGTTCATGGGCCGCACGCAAATCGTGCAGACGCACGCCAATCCCCAACAGCCGCACCGGCTTGCCGCCCCGGGCAAACGCCTGGCTGAGCAAGTGCTCATAACTGCCCAAGTCCCGCCCTGCTCCCGACTGCTCCAGGGTGGTCTGGGTAAAATCGTGGAATTTCACTTTAACGAAGGGTTTACCCGGTCGGTAATGATCAGCGATGCGCTCCATACGCACCTCGAGGGTTTCCAATAGGGCCGGGAGCTTTTCCAGACAACTCGCCAGATCAGGTAAATCCGTGTCGTAGGTATTTTCCACGCTCACGGACTGACGGCGACTGTCGTTCTGCACCGGCCGCTCATCAATCCCACGTGCCAACCCCCACAACCTTTCACCAAAACTGCCAAATTCCCGCACCAGCGCCAGCTTGTTCCAGCCGCGCAAGTCCGTGCAGCTGATAATGCCCAGGCGTCCGAGCTTGTCGGCGGTGACCTTGCCAACGCCGTGCAGCTTGCTCACCGGCAATTCGGCAACGAAGTCCTCGACCTGATCAGGGGTAATGACAAACAGGCCGTTGGGTTTTTTCCAGTCACTGGCGATCTTGGCCAGAAACTTGTTGGGCGCGACCCCGGCCGACACAGTGATATGCAACTGGTTGGAGACCCGCCGACGGATATCCTGGGCAATGCGCGTCGCACTGCCGGAGAAATGACTGGCATCAGACACATCCAGATAAGCCTCATCCAGGGACAACGGCTCGATCAGATCGGTGTAGTCACGAAAGATCGTCTGGATTTCCTTGGATGCTTCTTTATAGGCATCCATACGCGGCTTGACGATGGTCAGGTCCGGACACAGCTTCAAGGCATGCCGGGATGACATGGCCGAGCGCACGCCAAAGGCCCGCGCTTCGTAGTTGCAGGTGGCAATGACGCCCCGGCGGTCCGCCGAGCCGCCCACGGCCAGTGGCTTGGCCGCCAGACTCGGGTCGTCGCGCATCTCGATGGCTGCATAGAAGCAGTCACAGTCGACATGAATGATTTTGCGCTGCGTCATCGAGGCCATGGGTATGAGGGGAATGGTCGCCAGTATCTCATTCACATGGAAATGTGCCACTTATCGCCGATCGACAACCCGCCGAATGACACGGCACAAACCGCTATGAGGCCCGCCCGGCAAGCCCTAACAGCGTTTACGGGCTTTTTGCTGGAGAGCTAAGCACTTGAAGAAAAAGCCTTTTTCCGAAATAAGAATTGACAGCCCGGCGTTCCTCTGTAGAATGCCGCCACACAGACGCGGGATGGAGCAGTCTGGTAGCTCGTCGGGCTCATAACCCGAAGGTCGTCGGTTCAAATCCGGCTCCCGCAACCAAACATCAAAAAGGCTACTCGAAAGAGTGGCCTTTTTTGTTTTGCATGTCCGAATTCTCACTCAGGAGCGGCATGTGGGAGCGAATAGCGGCTGCAAAAAGATCTTTGCAAACCGCCACTTAGCCAATGAGAACGATTCATCCGCTAATTTGCAGGCTTTTTGCATTAACGGTTGACAGCTCGCCGTTCGGCTGTAGAATGCCGCCACACAGACGCGGGATGGAGCAGTCTGGTAGCTCGTCGGGCTCATAACCCGAAGGTCGTCGGTTCAAATCCGGCTCCCGCAACCAAACATAAAGAAAGGCTACTCGAAAGAGTGGCTTTTTTTTTGCCCGGTCGAAAGGTGGCTGAACAGCAGCGCTAAATGCTTGTCAGAGAAGGCACTTTGGCAAACCCTGTGAAACCTGAACGCCATGCTTGTATCGTAATATTTCCAAGGGCGACAGTTTTTGCACATCCTGCCGATAATTTTTTTACCAGCAGTCACGATACTGCTCGAACGTGAAAACGTATCCGCTCCATTCGCTCGTTAGACGTTGACGCGCTAACATCTCGAAATATTCTTTGCGTAGGGATTGGTAAGTTGGCTGTATACCTCCATCCTGTCGCGCACGATCCAAGGAGTGATTGATGCGCGATAACCCGTCAGATTTCAATGAAGAAGCAGTAGCGGCGAACCCACCGATTACGTCTCCCCGTCTGCACTGGCTCGATCTATTGAGCAAGTATCGCCAACCCATCGGGCTGGGCGTCACGCTCCTGCTGTTCGCCATCGCTCTGATCGCCTGTCGGCACATGCTGATAGAAATGGACCTCGACGCCCTGCACGATTCGCTGTTGAGCGTCCCCCTGCCCTCTTTGGGCGGTGCGGTGCTGGCCACGGTCGTCGGCTTCGTCATCCTGCTGGGTTATGAACTCTCGGCCAGTCGTTATGCCAATGTACAGTTACCGGCCAAAACCTTGGTGTTGGGCGGCTTCACCGCTTTCGCCATTGGTAACGCCGTCGGTCTGTCGATGCTCTCGGGCGGTTCGGTACGTTACCGGCTGTACTCGCGGCACGGCCTGGGCGCAATAGAAGTCGCCCGCATGACTCTGTTCGCCAGCCTGTCCCTGGGCAGTGCGTTGCCGCCCCTGGCCGCCTTGGCCATGCTCGCTGACCTGTCCGACGCCTCCCTGGCGCTGCATCTGCCGGTCGACGTGCTTGCTGCCATCGCTATCGCGGTCCTGCTGCTGGGCACGCTGGCGGCGGTCATGCTTTATCGTCGGCGCCTGCCTGAACAGACCATCCCTCACAACCTGTTGGTGCGCATCGGTCGTCGTACTCTGCGTCTGCCGAGCACGCGCCTGACCCTGATGCAGTTGGTCATCACTGCTCTGGATGTCGCCGCAGCCGCCACCGTGCTGTATCTGCTGTTGCCACAGTCGCCGCCGTTCGCCGCGTTCCTGTTGGTCTACCTGCTGGCTCTGGCTGCTGGTGTACTGAGCCATGTGCCCGGTGGGGTGGGGGTGTTCGAGGCCATTCTGCTGGCCGCCTTCGCCAACGAACTCGGTGCCGCGCCTCTGGCCGCAGCGCTGCTGCTGTATCGCCTGATTTACGTGGTGCTGCCACTGTTGGTGGCGTGTCTGGTCCTGCTGTTCAACGAAGCTCAGCGCTTGCTGCCGACCCGTCAGGCGATGCGCGTGGCGTCCGGTCTGGCGGCGCCGATCCTGGCCCTGCTGGTATTCCTTTCCGGCGTAGTGTTGCTGTTCTCAGGCTCCACGCCGGAAATCGACACACGCCTTGAATACGTCGGCTTCATGATTCCGCACCGCCTGATCGATGCCTCGCACTTTGTCGCCAGTCTGGTTGGTGTGCTCTGCCTGCTGCTGGCCCAGGGCCTGCGTCGGCGCCTGTCAGCGGCCTGGATGCTGACCCTCGGTCTGCTCGTTGCCGGCGCCGTACTGTCGATGCTCAAGGGCTTCGACTGGGAAGAAGCCAGCATGCTGGTGATCACTGCCTGTCTGCTGGCCGTGTTCCGCCGGTCGTTCTATCGCCCCAGCCGCCTGCTTGAACTGCCTTTCTCCGGCCTGTACCTGATGGCCAGCGTCTGCGTGGTCGGTGCATCCATCTGGCTGCTGCTGTTCGCCTATCAGGACGTCCCCTACAGCCATCAGCTGTGGTGGCAGTTCACGCTCGACGCTGACGCCCCTAGAGCCCTGCGCTCGGCGCTGGGCAGTGCGGTGTTGCTGGTGATTGTGTCCCTGACCTGGCTGCTGCGTACCGCGCGCCCGGTGATCAAGCTGCCTGACGCCGCCGAACTGGCCAAGGCCGCCGAGATCGTCAAGGCCTCGGCCCAGCCTGACGGTGGCCTGGCCCTGACCGGTGACAAGGCGATCCTGCTGCACCCCAGCGGTAATGCCTTTTTGATGTACGCGCACCGTGGCCGCAGTCTGGTGGCCCTGTACGACCCTATTGGCCCGACCCAACAGCGCGCCGAACTGATCTGGCAGTTCCGCGACCTGTGCGACGTGCACCATGCCCGTCCGGTGTTCTATCAGGTTCGCGCGGAAAATCTGCCGTTCTACATGGACATCGGCCTGACCGCGATCAAGCTCGGCGAAGAGGCGCGGGTTGACCTGCTTCGCTTCGATATCGACGCCAAGGGCAAGGAGATGAAGGACCTGCGCTACACCTGGAACCGCGGCGGCCGTGATGGCCTGTCCCTGGAAATCCACGAACCGGGCCAGGCCCCGCTGGAAGAGCTGAAGATCATTTCCGATGCCTGGCTCACCGGCAAGAACGTACGCGAGAAAGGCTTCTCCCTGGGCCGTTTCAGCCCCGAGTATCTGCAATATTTCCGCGTGGCGATCATTCGTTTCGAAGGCAAGCCTGTGGCTTTCGCCAACCTGCTGGAGACCTCGCGCAAGGATCTGGCCAGCCTCGACCTGATGCGTGCGCATCCCGAGGCGCCGAAGCTGACCATGGAATTCATGATGGTCGGCCTGATATTGCACTACAAACAAAACGGTTATGGACGCTTCAGCTTGGGCATGGTGCCCTTATCCGGCTTGCAGCCACGACGTGGTGCGCCCCTGACTCAGCGTCTCGGCTCGATGGTCTTCCGCCGTGGCGAACAGCTGTACAACTTCCAGGGGCTGCGCCGCTTCAAAGACAAATTCCAGCCTGACTGGGAACCTCGTTATATGGCCGTGCCGGCAGGACTCGATCCTCTCGTGGCACTGGCTGACACCGCCGCCCTGATTGCGGGCGGCCTGACTGGATTGGTGAAACGCTGATGATTCAACGCTACTGGCGATTTTTGCTTGCAGCCCTGGTTATTCTCGTAGTGGCACTGGGCTTCTGGCTGTGGAATCGCCCTGCCCCTCCAGCGGTACTGACACGCACCACCCTTTCCGATGGTTCGGCCCTGACTACCGCCACGCCTGCGACCCGGGTCAAGACCCAGGTCGCCCTGGCTGTGACCACTGACGACTTTCTCTCGGACAAACAACTGCAGGCACTGAGCAAGGACGCCTCGGCGCAGATCATTCAGGTGATCCTGCCCAAGGACAACTGCGTCCTGCAGCAAAAGACCTTCCAGGAAGCCCTGACGCAGATGCAGGGCGCACCCGACGTGGTTGCCGGTATCGGCCCGGGCGCTACCCTGGCGTGGCGCTGGCTGGCCTCGCAGAACAACGATAAGGCCGAGGCCATCTCGGTCGGCTTCGTCGTCGAGGTGCCTTCAACAGAGCCGGTCAAGCCGCTGGAGCCCGATGAAACGCCACCAGTGATCTGCGACACACCCTTGCCGCAAAAGGCGCCTCACGGTCACTGGATGGTGGCCTGGAACGATCAGCCCGATGATGTCCCGGCCGCATTCGTTCGCGACCAACCCAATGCCGATACCAGTATCAGCGACTACGACATCAAACTGCCGCAAGTGCTGAACACCGAACTGCGCCACAAGCTGGTCGGCGAGAACGACAGCGGCGGCCTGGGCGTCCCTACCGTGGAAGTGCCGGCCGCCGCAGGCCCGAACTCCGACACCGTGACCCTGTTCATGTCCGGCGATGGCGGCTGGCGCGACCTGGACAAAGTGGTGGCCGGGGATATGGCCGGCATGGGCTATCCCGTAGTCGGTATCGACACCCTGCGTTATTACTGGGAACACAAGACCCCGGAACAGACCGCAGCGGACCTGACTGAAGTGATGGCCCACTACCGGCAAAAATGGGGCGCCAAGCGCTTCATCCTCGCCGGGTACTCCTTCGGTGCCGACGTGATGCCGGCGATCTACAACCGCCTGCCTGCCGACGACCAGAACCGTATCGCCGGCATTATCCTGCTGGCCTTCGCCCGTACCGGCAGCTTCGAGATCCACGTCGGTGGCTGGCTGGGCAGTGCAGGCAAGGAAGCCACCACCGGCGAGGAAATGGCCAAACTGCCTGGCGACAAGGTGCTGTGCGTCTACGGCATCGAGGAGAAGGATGAAAGCGGCTGCACCGACAAGACAGCAGTGGGCGAGAAGCTGCAACTGCCCGGCGGCCATCACTTCGACGAGAACTACCCGGCTCTGGCCAAGCGCCTGATCGCCGTGATCAACAAGTGGCAGGCAAAGGCGGCAGCACCTGCACCGGCAGAAACCCCGGCAACGGAGTAAGGCAGCTTGAAGGACACCTCTTGTGGGACCGGCTTTAGCCGGGAAGGCGCGGGGACAGTCGATACATATTCATCGTATTGAATACCGCCCTCCCGGCTAAAGCCGGTCCCACAGGAGATAGCAGCATTAAAAAAGCCCCCGCTGCTTCACAGCTACGGGGGCTTTTTATTGCCTTGGGAACTACATCTCGACCTGGGTACCCAGCTCGATCACCCGGTTGTACGGCAGCTTGAAGAAGCGCAGATTACCGTTGGCGTTCTTGAGCATGAAGGCGAACAGCCCTTCACGCCAGCGCGCCATGCCTACCAGCTTGGACGAGACAATGGTCTCGCGGCTGAGGAAGTAGGTGGTACGCATCGGACTGAAGTCCAGCTCATCCAGGTGGCACAGCTTCAACGCGGCCGGCACGTCCGGCTCGTCGATAAAGCCAAAGTGCAGGATCACCCGGTAGAAACCTTCGCCATAGGCCTCGACCTCGAAACGCCGCTGCGCCGGCACCCGTGGCGAGTCTTCATAAACCACCGTCAGCAGCACCACCTGCTCGTGCAACACTTGGTTATGCAGCATGTTGTGCAACAGCGCATGAGGCACGGCGTCGGAGCGGGCGGTCAGGAACACCGCAGTCCCCTGGGCGCGGAATGGCGGCTGTACGCGAATACTGCTGATGAAAATCGGCAGGGGCAGGCCACCTTCGGAAATCCGCTCGCTCAGCAACTGTTTGCCGCGCTTCCAGGTGGTCATCAGGACAAACAGCACGATACCGGCCAGCACCGGGAACGCCCCGCCCTGCACCACTTTTGGCACGTTGGCGGCGAAGAACAGGCCATCCACCAACAGGCAGCCCAACAACACCGGCACCGCCAGGATTGGCGGCCATTTCCACAGCATCAACATCACCGACGACACCAGAATGGTCGTGCAGAGCATTGTCCCGGTCACCGCCACGCCGTAAGCCGAGGCCAACGCGCCCGAAGACTCGAAACCCAGCACCAGCAGGATCACGCCAACCATCAGCGACCAGTTCACTGCGCCTATGTAGATCTGGCCCTGGGCGTCACTGGAGGTGTGCTGGATGTACATGCGCGGGATATAACCCAACTGGATCGCCTGCAGGGTCATGGAAAACGCGCCGGAGATCACCGCCTGGGAGGCAATGATGGTCGCCAGAGTCGACAGGCCGATCAGTGGCAACAGCGCCCAGCTGGGCGCCAGCAGGTAGAACGGGTTGCGGATCGCTTCCGGGTCCTGCAGTACCAGGGCGCCCTGACCGAAGTAGTTCAAGACCAGTGCAGGCAGCACGAGGATGAACCAGGCACGGGAAATCGGCCGGCGACCGAAGTGACCCATGTCGGCATACAGGGCTTCGGCACCGGTCAACGCCAGGACCACGGCGCCGAGAATCGCCACGCCGATCCCCGGATGCTCGACAAAGAAGCGAAAGGCCCAGAGTGGATTGACCGCATGGATCACTTCAGGCTGCTGGCTGATGCCCCACACGCCCAGAGCGCCAAGGACCAGAAACCAGGTGACCATGATCGGACCGAACAGCACGCCAATGCGCGCCGTACCGTGGCGCTGGATCAGGAACAGTCCGACCAGTACGACCAGAGAAATCGGCACGACCCAATGCTCAAGACCATCAAAGGCCAGTTCCATACCCTCGATCGCCGACAACACTGAGATAGCCGGGGTGATCATGCTGTCGCCGTAGAACAGCGCCGCACCGAACAGCCCGAACACCACCATGGTGGCCTGCAATTTCGGATATTTCGCCGACGCCCGTCGCGCCAGCGCCGTCAGCGCCATGATTCCGCCCTCGCCCTGGTTATCAGCGCGCAGGACAAAGGCCATGTACTTGAAGGAAACCACCCAGATCAGCGACCAGAAAATCAGCGACAGGATGCCCAGAACTCCATCATGACTGACACTGACGCCGTAACCGCCGTTGAAGACTTCCTTTAGGGTATACAGGGGGCTGGTGCCGATATCGCCGTAAACCACCCCCACTGCCGCGATCAGCAAACTCAGTGGTTTTGCCGAATGATGTCCGGTCTCAGCCTGACTACTTGCTTGACTCATTTACCACTCCTGAAACCAAGACTCGAACTCCAAGACATGAAACGCCGCCTTGTGAGCTGCGCAACGCTGCAATCATCGCCGTTAACGCTCTGTTTTTTTGTGACACGACGTAACGCCGCGAAGCATAGCGCAGCACTCGTCGTAATTCTCTGCATAACGCTGGTCAATCGACAGACTCGTCGCTAGAATTGCGCACTTTTTGATCAGAGGCGCGCCAAGCGCCCAGCCAGTGCCCTCGGCCACCTGCCCAGGCACTAACTATCGCCGAGGTTCGCCATGTCCACCGTCACCACGCCATCCGCCCCCAAGGTCGGGTTCGTTTCACTCGGATGCCCAAAGGCTCTGGTTGATTCCGAACGCATCCTGACCCAGCTGCGCATGGAAGGCTACGAAGTCGTACCGACCTACCAGGACGCCGACGTCGTAGTCGTCAACACCTGCGGCTTCATCGACAGCGCCAAGGCCGAGTCCCTTGAAGTGATCGGCGAAGCCATCGCCGAAAACGGCAAGGTCATCGTCACCGGCTGCATGGGCGTCGACGAGAGCGTGATCCGCAACGTGCACCCTAGCGTGCTGGCCGTAACCGGTCCGCAGCAGTACGAGCAGGTGGTCAACGCCGTACACGACGCCGCGCCGCCCAAGCTCGATCACAACCCGCTGATCGACCTGGTGCCGCCACAAGGCGTCAAGCTGACCCCGCGTCACTACGCCTACCTGAAGATTTCCGAAGGCTGCAACCACAGTTGCAGCTTCTGCATCATCCCTTCGATGCGCGGCAAGCTGGTCAGCCGTCCGGTGGGCGATGTTCTGGACGAAGCCCAGCGTCTGGTCAAGGCCGGGGTCAAGGAGCTGTTGGTGATCTCCCAGGACACCAGCGCTTACGGCGTTGACGTCAAATACCGCACCGGTTTCTGGAATGGCGCGCCGGTCAAGACGCGCATGACCGAACTGTGCCAGGCTCTCAGTTCCCTGGGCGTCTGGGTACGCCTGCACTACGTGTATCCGTACCCGCACGTCGACGAGCTGATCCCGCTGATGGCCGCAGGAAAAATCCTGCCGTACCTGGACATCCCGTTCCAGCACGCCAGCCCGCGCATCCTCAAGCTGATGAAGCGCCCGGCGTTCGAAGACAAGACCCTGGCGCGGATCAAGAACTGGCGCGAGCAATGCCCGGACCTGATCATCCGCTCGACCTTCATCGTCGGCTTCCCCGGCGAAACCGAAGAAGATTTCCAGTACCTGCTGGACTGGCTGACCGAAGCACAGCTGGATCGCGTCGGCTGCTTCCAGTATTCGCCGGTCGAAGGCGCGCCAGCGAACCTGCTGGATGCGGCCATCGTGCCCGATGACGTCAAGCAGGATCGCTGGGACCGCTTCATGGCCCATCAACAGGCCATCAGCGCGGCCCGTCTGCAAATGAAGATTGGCAAGGAAATCGAAGTGCTGATCGACGAAGTCGACGAACAGGGCGCGGTTGGCCGTTGCTTCTTCGATGCTCCGGAAATCGACGGTAACGTGTTCATCGACAGCGACAAGGACCTCAAGCCGGGCGACAAGGTCATGTGCCGCGTCACCGATGCCGACGAGTACGACCTGTGGGCTGAGACGATCTAAGTCGTCAATCCCGTGAACAAAGCCCCGCCCTTGCACAAGGGCGGGGCTTTTTTTTGGCAAAAATTTGCACCCTGACGCGAGCGGTCCAGACTTGCTCAGATAATCGAAATCAGCCAACAGGGAATCCGTCGACATGTTGCAGCCGCAATGCATCTTCATGCCCAAGCCCGGCGACTACCCGCAAATCATCGAAGTCTGGGAGGAATCGGTTCGCGCCACCCATGATTTCCTGCCCGATTCCTACATCGAGATTCTCAAGCACCTGCTGCTGACCCAGTATCTGGACGCCGTCAGCCTTTTCTGCATCCGCGGCCCGAACCAGAAGATCAGCGGTTTCGCCGGGGCCAGCCTGGGCAAACTGGAAATGCTTTTTCTCGGCCCCGAATATCGTGGCCAGGGCCTGGGCAAACTGTTGCTGGACTATGCCCTGGAAAACTTCGACGCCCGGGAACTGGACGTCAACGAACAGAACACTCAGGCCGTGGGGTTCTACCTCAAGCAGGGCTTCGAGGTGGTCGGGCGTACCGAAGAGGACGGCCTGGGTCAGCCCTTTCCGATCCTGCGCATGCGTCTGGAGGATGACGAATGATCAAAACACACACCGCTGGGGCGAGGCTTGCCCGCGAACCCTGATTGTCAGCGTTGATTTCAATGAGTAAGCGATTAACCCGGCCCGCACAGGTACAATGTGCGCCCTCTTCTCCAAGCAACGGCTTTTTTTCATGACAGACCCCATTCGCCTATCCAAACGCCTTATCGAACTGGTCGGCTGCTCGCGCCGCGAGGCCGAACTGTTTATCGAAGGCGGCTGGGTCACCGTGGATGGCCAGGTCATCGATGAGCCGCAGTTCAAGGTCGATACGCAAATCGTCGAGCTGAGCGCCCAGGCCCGGGCCGACGCACCCGAGCCGGTCACCCTGATCCTGCACAAACCGGCGCAGCTGTCTCTGGACGCTGCCCTGGGGTCGATCACGGCCGGCACCCTGTCGGAGGAACACAGCTTCGGCAAACGTCCGCTGCGCGGCCACTTTCTGCGCCTGGAATCGTCTTCATCGCTGCAGGACGATGCCAGCGGCCTGACGGTGTTCAGCCAGGACTGGAAGATCCTGCGCAAGCTCACCGACGATCGCAGCAAGATCGAACAGGAATACGTGGTTGAGGTATCCGGCGACATGGTCGATCACGGCCTTAACCGCCTGAACCACGGCCTGACCTACAAGGGCAAGGAACTGCCCGCCGTCAAAGCCAGCTGGCAGAACGAAAACCGTCTGCGCTTCGCCATGAAGAACCCGCAGCCGGGGGTCATCGTGCAGCTGTGCACCGCCGTCGGCCTGAAAGTCGTGTGGATGCGCCGCATCCGCATTGGCGGCGTGTCCATGGGCAAGCTGCCGGAAGGCCAGTGGCGCTATATGACGGCCAAGGAAAAGTTCTAAGGCCCCGCACCCTCTCTTAATTTCGCTGATGCGGCACGACCTGTTGCCGCGTCATCAGCACCTGATCAGGATTCAAGCACCATGATGAACAACGACGTTTTGCGCAGCGTGCGCTACATGCTGGATATCAGTGACGGCAAAGTGGCCGAGATCACCGCACTCGGCGGCCTGGAAATCAGCAAGACCGACGTGATCGCCTTTATGAAAAAGGACGAAGAAGAAGGCTATCAGGATTGCAGCGATGAAATCATGGCCCACTTTCTCGACGGTTTGGTGTTCTTCAAGCGCGGCAAGGACGAAAGCCGTCCGGCGCAGCCCATCGAGCTGCCGATCACCAACAACATCGTCCTGAAAAAGCTGCGGGTCGCCTTTGAACTGAAAGAAGACGACATGCATGCCATCCTCAGCGCCGCGCAATTCCCGGTTTCCAAGCCTGAACTGAGCGCGCTGTTCCGCAAGGTCGGCCACAACAACTACCGCCCGTGCGGCGACCAGTTGCTGCGCAACTTCCTCAAGGGCCTGACCCTGCGCGTACGTGCCTGAGCCGTCCATGAGCTACAACGTCACGCCGGTGGGGTTCGTGCGCTCCTGCTTCAAGGAGAAGTTCGCCATCCCCCGCCAGCCACAGCTGGCTCCCGCCGCGCGGGGCGTACTGGAACTGGTTGCGCCTTTCGATCAGGGCGAGGCGGTACAGGGTCTTGAGCAGGTCAGCCATGTCTGGCTGCTGTTCCTGTTTCATCAGGCCCTGGAAGACAAGCCACGGCTCAAAGTGCGCCCGCCGCGCCTGGGCGGCAATCAGTCCATGGGCGTCTTTGCCACTCGGGCGACCCACAGGCCCAATGGCATCGGCCAGTCCGTGGTCCGCCTGGAAAAAGTCGAGCCCGGGCGCCTGTGGCTGTCCGGCATCGACCTGCTCGACGGCACGCCCGTGCTGGATATCAAGCCTTATGTGCCCTATGCCGACTGCATCGATAACGCCAGTAACCTGATGGCCAGTGCACCGCCGCAGCTGATTGCGGTGCAATGGGCGGACGACGCGCTGATTCAGGCCCGCGAGCACGGCCAACGTCTGGCAGAACCGCTGGTGGAGCTGATCGAGCAATGCCTGGCCCAGGATCCGCGTCCGGCCTACCAGATACCGCCGCCTGAGCGTCGCTACGGCGCACAGTTCTGGGATCTGGATGTGCGTTGGCATTACCCCGAGATCGGTCTGATAAGGGTGTTGGAGGTTGTGCCAGCGGCAGGTTGATGCATGCGCCCCTCTTGTGGGACCGGCTTTAGCCGGGAAAGCGAATTCCCGGCGAAAGCCGGTCCCACAAACAAAACACCCCGCGAAAGCTCAGCTCTCGCGGGGTGTTGGATGTGCTGGCCAATCGCCGAAGCTTACTTCTCGACGAAAGCACGCTCGATCAGGTAATCCCCCGGCTCGCGCATACGCGGCGAAACGGTCAGGCCGAAGCTGTTGAGCACTTCGCTGGTTTCGTCGAGCATGCTCGGGCTGCCGCACAGCATGGCGCGGTCGTCCTGCGGGTTGATCGGCGGCAGGCCGATATCAGTGAACAGCTTGCCGCTGCGCATCAGGTCGGTCAGGCGGCCCTGATTCTCGAAAGGCTCACGGGTCACGGTGGGGTAGTAAATCAGCTTGTCACGCAGCGACTCGCCGAAGAATTCGTTCTGCGGCAGATGCTCGGTGATGAACTCGCGGTAGGCGACTTCGTTCACGTAGCGTACGCCGTGGCAGAGAATCACTTTCTCGAAACGCTCGTAGGTTTCCGGATCCTGGATCACACTCATGAACGGCGCCAGGCCCGTACCGGTGCTGAGCAGGTACAGATGCTTGCCCGGCTTGAGGTCGTCGAGAACCAGCGTGCCCGTAGGCTTCTTGCTGATAATGATCTCGTCGCCTTCCTTGAGGTGCTGCAACTGCGAAGTCAGCGGACCGTCCGGCACCTTGATGCTGAAGAATTCCAGATGCTCTTCCCAGTTCGGGCTGGCGATCGAGTAGGCACGCATGAGCGGGCGCCCGTTAGGCTGCTGCAGACCGATCATGACGAACTGACCGTTCTCGAAGCGCAGACCTGGATCACGGGTGCACTTGAAACTGAAGAGGGTGTCATTCCAGTGGTGGACGCTGAGGACACGCTCGTGGTTCATGTTGCTCATGTAAGTGGAGACTCCTGAAAATATCGCCTGCGCCTGATGTGAAAGCGCTATTGCGCGACATTCTAGTGGCAGACACAATATCTGTTAAATGGATTATCAAGATATAGGTTATCGGTTATATAGATATGCGATTTACTTTGCGTCAACTCCAGGTTTTCGTCGCCGTCGCCCAGCAGGAGAGCGTTTCGCGCGCTGCTGTGCAATTGGCCCTTTCGCAATCGGCGGCCAGCACCTCTATTACCGAACTGGAACGCCAATCCAGCTGCCAGCTGTTCGACCGCGCCGGCAAACGCCTGAGCCTCAACGCCACCGGGCGACAACTGCTGCCTCAGGCTGTGGCGTTGCTCGACCAGGCCAAGGAAATCGAAGACCTGCTCAACGGCAAGTCCGGTTTCGGCTCGCTGGCAGTAGGTGCGACCCTGACCATCGGCAATTATCTGGCGACGTTGCTGATCGGCAGTTTCATGCAGCGCCACCCGGAAAGCCAGGTCAAGCTGCATGTACAGAATACGGCTCATATCGTGCAACAAGTGGCGCACTACGAAATTGATCTGGGTCTGATCGAAGGCGACTGCAGCCATCCGGATATCGAAGTGCAAACCTGGGTCGAAGACGAACTGGTAGTGTTCTGCGCACCCCAGCATCCGTTGGCCAAGCGCGGACAGGCGACCATGGACGAATTGACCCGGGAGGCCTGGATCCTGCGCGAACAGGGCTCCGGCACGCGCCTGACCTTCGACCAGGCCATGCGCCATCATCGCAATGCGTTGAACGTAAGACTGGAGCTGGAACACACCGAGGCGATCAAGCGCGCGGTGGAGTCGGGTCTGGGCATCGGCTGTATTTCCCGCCTGGCCCTGCGCGATGCCTTTCGCCGCGGCAGTCTTGTGGCCGTAGAAACGCCGGAGCTGGATCTGGTGCGACAGTTCTACTTCATCTGGCACAAACAGAAGTACCAGACTTCGGCCATCCGCGAGTTTCTCGAACTGTGCCGCTCGTTCACTGAGGGCGTGCAGCGCAGCGATGAGATTGTCCTGCCGAGCGTGTACTAACCCAGCAGGATTAATGCCCAGACTACGCCAATCATGCTCAGCGCCACGAACTGCGCGGCGCTGCCCATGTCCTTGGCATTCTTGGACAGCGGATGCAGGTCCAGGGAAATCCGGTCGATTGCCGCTTCCACCGCCGAGTTCAGCAACTCAACGATCAACGCCAGCAGGCACACCGCGATCAAGATCGCCCGCTCGCCACGACTGACGTGGAACAGAAACGACAACGGAATCAGGATCACATTGAGCAACACCAACTGGCGAAAGGCAGCTTCGCCTTTGAATGCGGCTTTCAGACCATCAACGGAATAACCTGCGGCATTGAGGATACGCTTCAGGCCGGTCTGGCCTTTGAAAGGAGACATAGGTGGGCAACTGCTTATAAAAAGAAAAGAAAGCTAATTCAAAATGAGTCAAAAAAGCGTGAAAGATCAGCAGTTTTGCCCGGTTTACCCGGCGGAAATCGATTCCAATTGTTGCAGCAGCAGTGCGGCCTGAGTCCGGGTGCGTACCCCAAGCTTGCGGAAAATCGCCGTCACGTGGGCCTTGATCGTCGCTTCCGAAACGCTCAGCTCGTAAGCGATCTGCTTGTTCAACAGGCCCTCACAGACCATGGTCAGGACGCGGAACTGTTGGGGTGTCAGGCTAGCCAACCCGGCACTCGCGGCCTTGGCGTCAGCCGAAACACTGACCGGCTCATTGACCTGTGGCGGCCACCAGACATCGCCATCCAGCACGGTGCGTACCGCTTGCTGAATGGTTTCCAGGGAGCTTGATTTTGGAATGAAACCGCTGGCGCCGAACTCACGGGAGCGAACGACGATGGACGCTTCCTCCTGCGCTGAGACCATGACCACGGGAATTTGCGGATATTGCCCGCGCAGTAACACCAGCCCGGAGAATCCGTAGGCGCCTGGCATGTTCAGATCCAGCAGTACCAGATCCCAGTCGGCCTTGGCAGTAAGATGGGTTTCCAGTTGGGCGATGCTATCCGCCTCGACCAGGCGTGCGCCGGGGCCCAGACCGATACTGAGGGCTTGATGCAGGGCACTGCGAAACAGCGGGTGGTCATCGGCTATCAGGATTTCATAGGTCATTTCTTGATCCTGTTCTTCTATAGGTGAGCGTCGATCCGTTCGAGCACTCATCGGGGCATCCGTGAATATTGGCAGTTCACTATGCGCCGTGGCTGCCAGCGCAGCGAATCCCGACGACCAGCGCCTGAGCGGCGCCAAGCATGCCCAGCGAAGCCGGGGTGGTCAAGCAGCTAAACCTGATGCCTGTTAGCGATAGGTCTTACAGACAAATGCGGGTGTGGCGCTATGTACCATTATAGAGCCACTAGGGGGATCCTCTCCTGGCAGATCTCGTAGGAGCGGCTTTAGCTGCTAGATAGCCCTCCCGGCTAAAGCTGGTCCCACAATAGCTTTTATAGAAAAGCCTTGAGCTGGGTATGGGCGGTATCGTCCGGATCAATCGGGTTCTGAAACTTCGCACCAAGGTAATGGGCGCTGAACACATCCAGATAGGCGTCGAGCACACTGCTGGCCTGACTGTCGTCCGCCAGTTCCAGGCACAACGCGGCGACTTCTGCGGTGCAGAAATGATCGTCACGCCGAGAGCGACGCAGGCGATAGCGGGAAATCTGCTCCGGCTCAAGGCTCAGCACCGGGAAACGCTCAAGGTACGGACTCTTGCGAAACATCTTGCGGGCTTCGGTCCAGGTCGCGTCCAGCAGAATAAACAGTGGGCGCTTGCCATCATCGCAACGGACTTGGGTAACCACCCGTTCCTTGGCAACGAACTCGCCAGGAAAGACGATATATGGCTGCCATTGCGGGTCATCGAGCAACGCCAGCAGCTCCGGATCGACTTCAAGGCGCGACCAGCCAAAGGCGTAGGTATCCTTGATCACATCGGCAATCAGCCAGCCGGTATTGGTCGGCTTTAGCGGCTCGGTGTCGTACATCAGCAGGCACATGGCCGAATTCGCCTCGACACTAGGCCGCCAGGCACACAGGCAATAGCTGAAAATCACCCGGCAATCGGGGCAGCGCGGCGCCCGCGAACCGCGCGCGACGAAGGGTTTGGTGCTACGGGCCAGGCGCTCATCGCGCAGGCGGGAAACGGCATGGGTCATTACACACGACGCCAGCGACGGGGGAGCATGAACACAGCAAGAACTCGGCAGGAGGAAAGCCGTGCAGTTTATCAGAGCCCGCCCCTCCGCCGCCTGAATAGACGTCCGGTCCTGTATACTGCGGCGCCATTGCTACAGCGCCGACGGTGAACGCAAGACCGGCTCACCGGTCCAACGGCCAACCATCGAATCAGGCCCATCGAATCAGGAGATTTTAATGCTGCGCCTCATCGCCCCGACTCTCACCTTGCTGCTCATCACCCCATTCTGCGCCCAGGCCGCCTCCAAGCAGGACTACGAACTGAGCCAGATGCTGGAAAAAGTCGCGAAGGAAAGCAGCGTTGGTACTCCGCGTGCCATCAACGAAGACATTCTCGATCAGGGCTACACCGTCAACGGCAAGGAACTGGTCAACCACCTGAGCGTGCGCGAAAGTCAGGCCCAGCAGATGCGCGCCAACCCTGACGCTGTGCGCTATCAACTCGGCACCAGCGTGTGCCACAACACCGGCTTCCGCCAGTTGATGGACAAGGGCGCGACGCTCAAGTACTCATTCACCGAGTACAAGACCAATCGCGGCGTCATCGTGCAGACCTTCAAGGCCAGCGATTGCCAGGTTAAAAAGTAACAATCTGACATCACTCTCCCCGACTACATGCGCCTTTCATTTTGACTTAGGATAGGGACACGGCAGAATCGAAGGACGATGCTGCTCAAGGAGAGTTTGAATGCCGTACAAACCCAGTGATGTCTTGTCTCGCCATTTCCAGGACGAAGGGATCGATGTCATCACCAAGGTCGACGAGCTGTTGCAGCAGGTTTCGACCGACAGTCCAAATCTGCCGCTGTATCGCGACATGATGCTGACCGTCCTGCGCATGGCCCAGGACGATCGCAATCGCTGGAACGCCAAGATAACCCTGCAGACCCTGCGCGAACTGGATAACGCTTTCCGGGTACTGGAGCGCTTCAAGGGCCGTCGCAAGGTCACGGTATTCGGCTCGGCCCGTACGCCTCTGGAACATCCGTTGTATGCCCTGGCCCGTGAACTCGGAGCGCAACTGGCGAGCGCCGACCTGATGGTGATTACCGGTGGCGGTGGCGGCATCATGGCAGCTGCCCATGAAGGCGCGGGTCGTGAACACAGCCTGGGCTTCAACATCACCCTGCCTTTCGAACAGCATGCCAACGCGATTATCGATGGCAGCGAGCATTTGCTGCCTTTCCACTTCTTCTTCACCCGCAAGCTGTTCTTCGTCAAGGAAGCCGATGCCCTGGTGCTCTGCCCTGGCGGCTTCGGCACCCTGGACGAAGCACTGGAAGTCCTGACCCTGATCCAGACCGGCAAAAGCCCGCTGGTGCCGGTCGTCTTGCTCGATGTACCGGGTGGCCGCTTCTGGCAAGGCGCTCTGGATTTCTTCCAGAACCAACTGCAGGACAATCATTACATCCTGCCCGCCGACACGAAGTTGATGCGCCTGGTCTACAGCAGCGACGAAGCAGTCGAGGAGATCAACCGTTTCTATAGCAACTTCCACTCGACCCGCTGGTTGAAGAATCAGTTCGTGATCCGCATGCACCACCCGCTTAACGACAGCGCGCTGGCACATATACAGGAGGCCTTTGCCGACCTGCGCCTGAGCGACGACTTTCATCAGCATGCCTATCAAGGCGAAGAGCACGACGAGGCGCAGTTCAGCCATCTAAGCCGCCTGGCCTTTGCCTTCAATGGGCGCGGTAATGGACGTCTGCGCGAACTGGTGGACTACATCAACCTGCCAGAGAACTGGGTCGAGGGTCCGCAGCAGACGCAGCCCGAAAGCCGCGAACCTCTTCTCAACGATTGAAAACTAATCGTCGCCGTCTCGACCGCTTAGCAAGCGGCCGATCATCTCCATGGAAAAACCCCGATAACTCAGGAAGCGCCCTTGTCGAGCCCGTTCCTTCGCATCTACAGGTAATTGCCCGGCGAATTTACGCTGCCAGGTTTCCTGCATCTGCTCGCGCCAATCGATGCCGCACTCGCGCAATGCCAATTCAATATCGGCACGTTGCAGGCCGCGTTGGCCCAGTTCTTCGCGGATACGCATAGGGCCGTAGCCGGAACGGGCACGGTAAGAGACGAAACTTTCGAGATAGCGGGATTCGGAAAGGAGCCCTTCCTCGGTCAGACGATCGAGAGCGGGTGTGATGAGTTCATCGGTGGCGCCGCGCTGACGCAATTTTCGCGTCAGCTCGACTCGACCGTGCTCGCGTCGCGCGAGCAGGTCCATGGCAGTACGCCGTACGGCGACAGGTGTATCGAGCACGGCGGACATGGCGGCTATCAGAAGTCGGAATCAGCTTCGACTTCAGCCACATCGTCAGCCACGACAGCAGCAGGACGCGAACCTTCAGCCTTGGTGTCAACACCAGGGGTCAGCAACTTGTCGCGAATCTGCTTCTCGAGGGCTGCACCGATTTCCGGGTTATCCGCCAGAAACTTGGCCGAATTGGCCTTGCCCTGACCGATCTTGCTGCCCTGGTAGCTGTACCAGGCGCCGGACTTCTCGACGAAACCGTGCAGTACGGCCAGGTCGATGATCTCGCCATTCAGGTAGATGCCCTTGCCGTAGAGGATCTGGAACTCGGCCTGACGGAATGGCGGGGCCACCTTGTTCTTGACGATCTTGACGCGGGTTTCGCTGCCTACTACTTCGTCGCCTTCCTTCACCGCGCCGGTACGACGGATGTCCAGACGTACAGAGGCGTAGAATTTCAGGGCGTTACCACCGGTGGTGGTTTCCGGGCTACCGAACATCACGCCGATCTTCATACGAATCTGGTTGATGAAGATCACCAGGCAGTTGGCGTTCTTGATGTTACCAGTGATCTTGCGCAGCGCCTGGGACATCAGGCGAGCCTGCAGGCCCACGTGCATGTCGCCCATCTCGCCTTCGATCTCGGCCTTGGGCACCAGGGCCGCCACGGAGTCGACGACGATCACGTCGATGGCATTGGAGCGCACCAGCATGTCGGTGATTTCCAGGGCCTGCTCACCAGTGTCCGGCTGGGAAACCAGCAGGTCGTCGACGTTGACGCCAAGCTTGCCGGCGTACTCCGGGTCCAGTGCGTGCTCGGCATCGACGAAAGCGCAGGTGGCACCCATTTTCTGGGCCTGGGCGATGACCGACAGGGTCAGCGTGGTTTTACCGGAAGATTCCGGACCGTAGATTTCGACGATCCGGCCTTTTGGCAAGCCGCCGATGCCCAGAGCGATGTCCAGCCCGAGGGAACCGGTGGAAATAGAAGGGATCGCCTGGCGATCATGGTCACCCATGCGCATTACGGCACCTTTGCCGAATTGACGCTCGATCTGACCCAAGGCCGCAGCCAAGGCTTTCTTCTTGTTGTCGTCCATTGAAGTCCTCACGTAATCAAATTCATTGAAGGGCCGAAGCGGCCGCAATACCTGTATAAGTAGACAGTATTATTCCACAGCGCCGAGCGCGCGCCTACCCCTGAATCGGGATTTCTCCGTCAGAGAGTTGTATCAGGCCCTCTAGCGCGGCCTTTACCGTTTGTCGGCGGACCTCATCGCGATCGCCGTCGAACTGATGGCGCCGGGCAACCATCTGCTCGCCCGCGCCCCAGCATATCCAGACGGTGCCGACCGGCTTGTCCGCCGAGCCGCCGTCGGGCCCGGCCACGCCACTGACGGCTACGGCAAAATGGGCGCCGCTTTGGTGTTGCGCACCCTCGACCATCGCCTCTACCACTTCCCGACTGACGGCGCCGACGCGGCCAAACAGTGCCTGCGGCACCTGCAGCTGGCGAGTCTTCTGGGCATTGGAATAGGTGACATAACCCGCTTCGAACCAGGCAGAGCTACCGGGAATACGGGTGATCGCCTCGGCGATACCGCCACCGGTGCAGGACTCGGCCGTGCTCACCTGATGCTGCAAAGCCTGCAAGCGCTTGCCGAGGTCGGCGGCAAGCTGGGTAAGTTCATCCACGCTCTTGTCCTCATATAGACACTGATCGTTACAGAGAGGCGGCCGCAGAAGCAGCCGCCCGTCGAAGCGCAACTACGGCTCTTCGGTCTTGCTTTGTTTGCCCTGGCCTTTCGGACATGGCTTCCTGATCGTCACGACCGTAGTTTCCCTGGGCCTGCTCTTGGCTTCTTCAATTGTAATGAAGCGCCCAGTGACGGAATCCCTTCCCCGTTTGTTTACCTTGGCCATAAAAGCTCCTTTTCGATGGCAGACTCGATAATCAACAACAGTCCGGAGTCTATACAGACACGCAACCGATTGGACGCCGACGAAAACTTCGGTCATGAAAAAAGCCAACGCATAACCGGGCCTGCGCAGGCCAGACGTGCATGGTAATCTTGCGCCCATCGCAATCGGACCACCCGGACTCATCCTACGGATGGAGTCGCCTGGCCTGTCCGAAAAATTTGCCTCCCCCTTCTAACGAAAACTCATAAGCCTCTGATGAATAAAGCTATTTCTGATCTTTCGTCGCACACCCCCATGATGCAGCAATACTGGCGGCTGAAGAATCAGCATCCTGATCAGTTGATGTTCTATCGCATGGGCGACTTCTACGAAATTTTCTACGAAGACGCGAAGAAAGCCGCCAAATTGCTGGATATCACCCTGACCGCGCGTGGCCAGTCCGCCGGGCAGAGCATCCCCATGTGCGGCATTCCCTACCACGCCGCCGAAGGCTACCTGGCCAAGCTGGTCAAGCTCGGCGAGTCTGTGGTGATCTGCGAGCAGATCGGCGACCCTGCAACCAGCAAAGGCCCGGTTGAACGCCAGGTAGTACGTATCATCACGCCCGGCACCGTCAGCGATGAAGCATTGCTCGACGAACGTCGCGACAACCTGATCGCCGCCGTACTGGGTGACGAGCGCCTGTTCGGCCTGGCCGTGCTGGATATTAATAGCGGACATTTCAGCGTCCAGGAAATCAAGGGCTGGGAGAACCTGCTGGCCGAACTGGAGCGGACCAATCCGGTCGAGCTGTTGATCCCGGATGACTGGCCTCAGGGTTTGCCCGCCGAGAAACGTCGCGGCTCACGGCGTCGTGCGCCCTGGGACTTCGAGCGTGACTCGGCCCATAAAAGTCTTTGCCAGCAATTCGCCACCCAGGACCTGAAAGGCTTCGGCTGCGAAAATCTGACCCTGGCTATCGGTGCTGCCGGCTGCTTGCTGGCCTATGCCAAGGAAACCCAGCGCACTGCCCTGCCGCACTTGCGCAGCCTGCGCCACGAGCGCATGGACGATACCGTCATCCTCGATGGCGCCAGCCGCCGTAACCTGGAACTGGACACCAACCTGGCCGGTGGCCGCGACAACACTCTGCAATCGGTGATGGATCGTTGCCAGACCGCCATGGGCACGCGCCTGCTGACCCGTTGGTTGAACCGTCCTTTGCGCGACCTGAACATCCTGCTGGCGCGGCAGAGTTCGATCCGCTGCCTGCTGGAAAGCTACCGCTTCGAAAAGCTGCAACCGCAGCTCAAGGAAATTGGCGATATCGAGCGGATCCTTGCCAGGATCGGCCTGCGCAATGCCCGGCCCCGGGACCTGGCGCGCCTGCGCGATGCCCTAAGTGCCCTGCCCGTGCTGCAAGTGGGCATGACCGAACTGGACGCCCCGCATTTGCAACAACTGGCGGCCACCACCAGCACCTATCCGGAATTGGCGGACCTGCTGCAACGCGCGATCATCGACAACCCGCCTGCGGTGATTCGCGATGGTGGCGTGCTGAAAACCGGCTACGACGCCGAACTGGACGATCTGCAGTCCCTGAGCGAAAACGCCGGACAGTTCCTGATCGACCTGGAAACCCGGGAAAAGGCCCGCACCGGCCTGGCTAACCTGAAAGTCGGCTACAACCGCATCCACGGCTATTTCATCGAGCTGCCGAGCAAGCAGGCCGAACAAGCACCTGCTGATTACATCCGCCGCCAGACCCTCAAAGGCGCGGAGCGCTTCATTACCCCTGAGCTGAAGGAGTTCGAAGACAAGGCACTGTCCGCCAAGAGCCGTGCTCTGGCCCGGGAGAAAATGCTTTACGAAGCATTGCTGGAAGACCTGATCGGCCATCTGGCGCCCTTACAGGACACAGCAGGCGCCCTGGCCGAGCTGGATGTACTGGCCAACCTGGCCGAACGCGCCCTGAACCTGGATCTCAATTGCCCGCACTTCGTCGACGAGCCGTGCATGCGCATCGACCAGGGCCGTCATCCGGTAGTCGAGCAGGTCCTGACCACGCCTTTCGTGGCCAATGATCTGGCCCTGGACGACAGCACCCGCATGTTGGTGATCACAGGTCCCAACATGGGCGGTAAATCCACCTACATGCGCCAGACCGCTCTGATCGTATTGCTTGCCCATATCGGCAGCTTCGTTCCGGCCGCCAGTTGCGAGCTGTCACTGGTGGATCGCATCTTCACCCGTATCGGCTCCAGTGACGATCTGGCCGGCGGGCGTTCGACCTTCATGGTGGAAATGAGTGAAACCGCCAATATCCTGCACAATGCCACGGATAAAAGCCTGGTGCTGATGGACGAAGTCGGCCGCGGCACCAGTACCTTTGACGGTTTGTCCCTGGCCTGGGCTGCGGCGGAATGTCTCGCCCAGTTGCGGGCCTATACCTTGTTCGCAACTCACTATTTCGAGCTAACGGTTCTGCCGGAAAGCGAGCCCCTGGTGGCCAACGTCCATCTCAATGCCACCGAACACAACGAACGTATCGTCTTCCTGCACCGGGTACTGCCGGGCCCGGCCAGCCAGAGCTACGGCTTGGCCGTGGCACAGCTTGCGGGGGTTCCAACCCGGGTCATCGGTCGCGCCAAGGAACATCTGCAACGCCTGGAAACCACCAGCCTGCCCCACGAGCAGCCGAAAGCCAAGCCAGGGAAACCGGCAGTTCCGCAACAAAGCGATCTGTTCGCCAGCCTGCCGCACCCGGTGCTGGAGGACTTGAGCAAGGTCAAACTCGACGACCTCACGCCGCGTCAGGCACTAGAGTTGTTGTACACATTACAAACTCGCCTGTGACGCAACCGGTTACAAGCTGTTAGAATCCCGCGCGGTTTGGGAAGCTGACAGCTTTTAGCCTGGCTGAGCAGATGATCCAAGCCGCGTGATGAGCGGGCGAACCAAGGGTGTGGCGCAATAGCGCTGGCCAAAAGCCTGTTTTTCATACGGTACGGGGACTCCCGAATCTAGCAGCCCCATCCGTAGGGGCTTGCTGCCGCCGCCTGAGGAGAGAATTAGAAATGACCTTCGTCGTCACCGACAACTGCATCAAGTGCAAGTACACCGACTGCGTAGAAGTCTGTCCGGTGGACTGCTTCTACGAAGGCCCGAACTTCCTGGTGATTCACCCGGACGAGTGCATCGATTGTGCGCTCTGCGAGCCTGAATGCCCTGCCAACGCGATCTTCTCCGAAGATGAAATACCTGCGGGCATGGAGAACTTCATCGAGCTCAACGCCGAACTGGCTGATATCTGGCCCAACATCACTGAAAAGAAAGAAATGCTGCCCGATGCCGCGCAATGGGATGGCAAGCCAGGCAAGATTGCCGACCTGGAACGCTGATTGGCGTCGCCATGAAAAAAGGCCCGTAAAACGGGCCTTTTTTGTATTCGGGAGATCCTCTGCAAGCGATCTCCCGAAAGAGAGAAGGGGCGGAGTGAACCGCCCACATTTTTCCCTAGTCCCTTTAATCCTTTTCATCATCCTGATGAATCGCATCCTGCGATGTCCTTGACTGTCATCCTTGACGGCCTGTGCCTATCCCTTGGCACAGTTCTGATATTAGTGATTTCTCAGCAGAGAGCAACTATGCGGACGGGTAAAAACCATACTTTATGTAACGCACATATCATTTTATAATTCTTGCAAATCAATAAGTTAAAATTAATTTACGCATCACGATCGTAATAACCTCAAGACACTCAGCCAAAAGCTTACAGCCCTCGTAAGTAAAGGCTGACATGAATAATCCCGACCTTCTTAAATGAACCATCTTATTAATATCATCATATTTTTCCGGTGAGTCGCCATAGACCAGAAAAACAAAAACACCCCATGCGGAGTGTTCTTGTGTGCGTCTAAAACTGTAAAGAGTGAACGCCTTTATTGAAACAGCGACTCACTCGACAAGCCGTTCTTTTCGAGGATCTCACGCAAGCGCTTGAGACCCTCAACCTGGATCTGCCTGACCCGCTCACGGGTCAAACCGATTTCCAGCCCTACATCCTCCAGTGTACTGCTCTCATGCCCGCGCAGGCCAAAGCGGCGTACTACAACCTCACGCTGCTTGTCGGTCAGCTCCGACAGCCACTGGTCAATGCTCTGGGACAGATCATCGTCCTGCAGCAGCTCACAGGGGTCCGTAGGCCGGTCGTCGGTCAAGGTGTCGAGCAGCGTCTTGTCCGAGTCCGGCCCAAGGGACACATCGACCGAAGACACACGCTCATTGAGACCAAGCATGCGCTTGACCTCACAGACCGGTTTCTCGAGCAGGTTGGCGATTTCTTCAGGGGAAGGCTCGTGGTCGAGTTTCTGCGTCAGCTCGCGAGCGGCACGCAGATAGACATTGAGCTCTTTGACCACATGAATCGGCAGACGAATGGTGCGGGTCTGATTCATGATGGCGCGTTCGATGGTCTGGCGAATCCACCAGGTGGCATAGGTCGAGAAGCGGAACCCACGTTCAGGGTCAAATTTCTCGACAGCCCGGATCAGGCCCAGATTGCCCTCCTCGATCAGGTCGAGCAATGACAACCCACGATTGACATAGCGCCTGGCAATTTTCACCACCAGCCGCAGATTGCTTTCAATCATGCGTTTGCGCCCGGCCGGATCACCACTTTGCGACAACCGCGCAAAGTGCACTTCTTCTTCCGGGGAGAGCAGAGGAGAGAAACCAATTTCATTGAGATACAACTGAGTCGCATCAAGCGCCCGGGTGTAATCAATGTACTTGTGCTGCTTGAGTGCGGTGGAGTTTTTGGCCTTGGCCCGAGCCGAGGAAGCAGGTTTCTGCTTTTCCTTCGGTGCGGGTTCCAGAATGATGCCGGCCTCCATCAGGAGAACCTCATCATCTATGTCAAACTCCGGCGCTTCGTTGATGAGAGCCATTTTTTAGTCCTTTGGTGAGTTCGACCTCAAGCTCCAGCATCGCCTGATTTCCGTGGCAATGCGTGAGCCTGTCCCTCTACGCAAGGAACAGGCTGGCAACAATCAACGACGTGGCAAGAATTGCAGCGGATCGACTGGCTTACCCTGGCGGCGAATCTCAAAATGCAGCTTCACCCGGTCAGTTCCAGTTGAACCCATCTCGGCAATTGTCTGCCCAGCCTTGACCTGTTGCCCCTCCCGTACCAACAGCCTACGGTTATGACCATAGGCACTGACGTAGGTATCGCTGTGTTTGATGATTACCAATTCGCCGTAGCCCCGCAAGCCACTCCCGGCGTAAACAACCGAACCATCAGACGCAGCTAAAACAGGCTGTCCCAAATCCCCGGCGATATCAATTCCTTTATTCAAACTACCGTTTGAAGAGAATTTACCGATCAAAACACCGGCCGACGGCCAGGTCCAGCCACTTGGAGAACGTCCACCATCATCGGCCGGAGCGCCGCCGGAAGGCGGTATTACCACCGGTACAACCCCGACCGGCTTGGAGATAACCGTGGTCTTGAGCGAGCCCGAAGGGCTGGTGGTGGTGCTCGTCGTGGTGCCCGAACGCGGCGGTGCGGTCGGCGTGCCGACAACCGCTACAGGTGTCGACGCGGACGGCTGGCTGGAAACACCGTCGAAGCGAATCGTGCGTCCCGGATGAATGGTATAGGGCTCGGGAATCTGGTTACGTGCAGCCAGGGCCTTGTAGTCCCAACCGTAGCGGAAGGCGATGGAGAACAGCGTATCGCCCCGCTTGACCACGTATTGCCCGGTGGTCACCGCAGGGCGCTGAGGCGTCGCCGCGCTGCCATTGCGATCGACCACCCGCACACCGCCCGACGGACTGCTGGAACAGCCTACCAACAGGATACTGAGGGCAATGCCAATCATCAGCCGCTGAAAACTTATTGAAGACATACGCTGCCGAATGACTGTGCGACTCACCCGCCACTCCCTTTACCGGTGACTGAATTTGAAAGGTGCCTATTGTGCCGTATTAACGGCAGGCAGTTATTGCTAAACGATGTCAAAATTCGCGCGCCGCACTGAGTAAACACCTACCGGGTTCCTGTACCAGAGAAAGACAGGAGATAGACCCGCAGTGCCTGACAGAATTCAGCGGCGATGCAAAAGCTCAGGCCAGGGGGCCATTGAGCAAAGGCACGAAACGGACAGCCCCCAGCACGTGTCGGGAAAAACCGTTCTCTTCACGAATGATCAGCATCAGTTGCTGTACCTCTCCGGAGCCGACCGGTATGACCAGTCGCCCACCCGGGGCCAGTTGATCGAGCAAGGCCTGTGGCACATCCGTGGCCACTGCCGTGACAATGATGCCGTTGTACGGTGCCAGCGCAGGCCAGCCTTCCCAGCCATCGCCCCAGCGAAACACTACGTTACGTAAATTCAGCTCGATCAGACGCTCTTTGGCGCGATCCTGCAAAACCTTGATTCGCTCCACCGAGAACACTCGCTCGACCAACTGCGCCAGCACCGCGGTCTGGTAGCCCGAACCGGTGCCGATCTCCAGCACCTTGTCCAGCGGCCCTGCCGCCAACAGCAGCTCGCTCATGCGCGCCACCATATACGGTTGGGAAATGGTCTGGTTATGGCCGATCGGCAGCGCCGTGTCTTCGTAGGCCCGATGCGCCAGGGCCTCATCGACGAACAGGTGGCGCGGTGTCTTGCGAATCACCTCCAGTACCTGGGCGTTGGACAACCCCTCCTCGTACAAGCGCTGGATCAAACGCTCACGGGTGCGCTGGGAGGTCATGCCAATCCCGCGTCGTAACAGATCATCTTGCTCGCGTGACATCAACCCAGCCCCTCCAGCCAACGGTTCAGGCTGCTGAAGCCTCCTTGATAGGTACGATCAAGCTGCAAGGGCGTAATCGAGACGAAGCCCTGCATGACTGCGTGAAAGTCCGTGCCTGCCCCGCCGTCTTCGGCATCTCCGGCGGCGGCGATCCAGTAACCGGCGCGACCGCGGGGGTCGACCACCTTGACCGGGGCTGCCGCACGGGCGCGATGGCCTAGACGGGTCAGTTGTATGCCGCGAATGTTCTCGAGCGGCAGATTCGGAATATTGACGTTCAATACCGTGCGCGGCGGCAGGTCCAGTTGTTCATGGGCCTCGACCAGTAGGCGGGCGTAATGCGCCGCCGTCGCCAGGTTATCGGGCTGACGCGACAGAAATGAAAAGGCAAAGGACGGCCGCTCCAGGAAGCGTCCTTCCAGCGCCGCGCCGACGGTGCCGGAATACAGCACGTCATCCCCCAGGTTAGCGCCCAGGTTGATGCCCGAGACCACCATGTCCGGCTCCTGCTCCAACAGGCCATTGAGGCCCAAGTGCACGCAGTCGGTGGGCGAGCCGTTGACGCTGATATAACCGTTGCTCAGCACATGCGGGTGCAATGGCCGGTCCAGGGTCAGTGAGCTGCTGGCGCCGCTTCGGTCCTGATCAGGCGCGACAATCACGCACTCACAGTAATCCGCCAACGCCGAATGCAGCGCAGCAAGACCGGGGGCCATTACCCCATCATCATTTGAAATCAGAATACGCATGGGCTGTCCGTCTGCCCAACCGGCACCAGATCGACGAGTTCACGCACCAGTACGGTGGCGAAGCATCCGGCCGGAAGGACGAATTCCAGTTGCAGAATGTCAGACTCGGGATAATGCCACGTCAACCGGCCAATGGGCAGCCGCAGGATGCGACGTTCGTGTTCCATTCCCGCCCTGATCAGCCAATCGCAAAGCACTGACTCACGTTGGGCGACGCTGTTTTCCAGCTCGGCGGTGACGCCCTGAGCTGGCGAAGGGCCTTGACCCCACTGCGGCCCGGTCGGGTGCAAGTCGAGAATGGTCAGGCGCGGGTCGCTGCATTCGGCTTCACCGGCAGGAAAAAAACTGCGGCTGTCGGTAAATGCCAACAGATCGCCAACCTGGGCGCGCTGCCAGCTGCCGTCGGCAACCCGTGCCGCCAGGACCTGGTTGAATACGTAGCTGCGTGCGGTAGAAAGCAGGCGCGAACGCACATTCCGCTGCTCCGGCAGGGCCTGGCGGGCGGCATAATCGCGAGCCTCGCCGAGGTTACCGCCGTCAAAGCCGAAGCGCTGGGCGCCGAAGTAATTGGGGATGCCCTGAGCGGCGATAGCCTGCAGGCGCAGGTCCAGGGCGGCCTTGTCTGCCGCAAGACCGGTCAGGCGCAGGGTGAAGCCGTTGGCGGCATGGGCGCCGCGCTGCAACTTGCGCTTGTGCCGACCACTCTTGAGGATCTTCAGCGTGTCGTTTTGCGCACCGCTCAGGTCCGGATCGGCCTTGCCGGGCAACTGAATGCTGAACCATTGCCGGGTCAGAGCCTGACGGTCCTTGAGCCCCGCGTAGCTGACTGTGCGCAATTGCACACCGGCAGCACGGGCCAGGCGCCGGGCGGCCTCTTCGGTATTCAGGCCGCGCTTCTCGACCCACAGCCAAAGGTGCTCACCGTCGCCGGACAACGGGATATCCAGCACTTCATCAACCTGAAAGTCTTCAGCTGTGGCTTTGAGCACGGCGCTGCCCAGGGATTGGCCATAGGCACGCGGGCCCAGCAGTTCGAGTTCAGTCATGGGCGCAGCAACAGGGCAACAGCGTGCACGGCAATGCCTTCTTCGCGGCCGGTGAAGCCGAGCTTTTCCGTGGTGGTGGCTTTTACGTTCACTTGATCGAGCTCAACTTGAAGATCCGCGGCAATCAAGGCGCGCATCGAATCGATATGCGGGGCCATTTTCGGCGCCTGGGCGACGATGGTGGCGTCGACATTGCCGACCTTCCAGCCCTTGGCATGGATCAGGCCCAGCACATGGCGCAGCAGCACTCGGCTGTCGGCACCCTTGAATTGGGGATCGGTATCGGGGAAATGCTTGCCGATATCACCCAGCGCAGCGGCGCCGAGCAGGGCATCGCTCAAGGCATGCAACAGCACATCGCCATCAGAATGGGCCAGCAGGCCGAACCTGTGTGCAATGCGCACGCCGCCCAGGGTAATGAAGTCGCCCTCGGCGAAACGGTGCACATCGTAGCCATGGCCAATACGCATAAAAAAACGCCCTGAAAAAAGTCAGGGCGTGATTCTACCTACTTATTAGGCTTTCAAGGCGAGTGCGTGATGTCGCAGATGATCTTCCATGAAACTGGCGATGAAGAAATAGCTGTGGTCGTAACCCGGCTGCATTCTCAAGGTCAGTGGATGCTCTGCCGCTTTCGCCGCCTGGACCAGCGCCTCAGGCTTGAGCTGATTGGCCAGGAAGTCGTCACGATCGCCCTGATCGACGAGGATCGGCAGTTTTTCCGTCGCTTCGCTGATCAGCACACTGGCATCCCATTCGCGCCAGCGGGCACGGTCTTCACCCAGATAACGGGAGAAAGCCTTTTGCCCCCACGGGCAATCCATCGGATTGCTGATCGGCGAAAACGCTGACACCGACTTGTAGCGGCCCGGATTGCGCAACGCGCAGACCAGAGCACCGTGGCCGCCCATGGAATGACCGCTGACGCCACGCACATCGGATGCAGGGAAAT
The DNA here is from genome assembly GCF_056933585.1 of Pseudomonas sp. JL23. Taxonomy (NCBI): domain Bacteria; kingdom Pseudomonadati; phylum Pseudomonadota; class Gammaproteobacteria; order Pseudomonadales; family Pseudomonadaceae; genus Pseudomonas; species Pseudomonas sp. JL23. The sequence continues at coordinate 5,299,518 of NZ_CM167795.1, forward strand.
GCGCCTCGACCAGGGCCGGCAGCTCGCTGACCACATAATCATGCATGCGGTAATGCTTGGCCCAAGGCTGTGCCGTAGCGTTCAGGTAGAAACCGGCACCGAGACCGAAGTCCCAGGCGTTATCCGGATCACCGGGCACATCCGGCCCGCGTGGGCTGGTGTCAGGAGCGACGATGATGATGCCAAGCTCAGCGGCAATGCGCTGCACGCCAGCCTTCTGCATGAAGTTTTCATCGGTACAGGTCAGGCCTGACAGCCAATACAGCACCGGCAGCTTCTCGCCCTGCTCTGCCTGCGGTGGCAGATAGACGGCAAACACCATGTCGCAGCCGAGCACGTCGGAGCGATGCTTGTAGCGCTTCTGCCAGCCGCCGAAGCTTTTCTGGCAGGAAATATTTTCCAAAGACATGGTCGTGGACTCCCAGCTTCAAGCTACGAGCTTCAAGCTGCAATCGGTCATCCCCACTTGCAGCTTGCCGCTTGTAGCTAGCCGCTGCTCTTAGAAGTGAATGACAGAACGAATGCTTTTGCCTTCGTGCATCAGGTCGAATGCCTTGTTGATATCTTCCAGGCCCATGGTGTGGGTAATGAAAGTATCCAGAGGGATTTCGCCGTTCTGGGCTTTTTCCACATAGCTAGGCAGCTCGGTACGGCCACGCACGCCACCGAATGCCGAACCGCGCCAGACCCGACCGGTCACCAGCTGGAATGGACGGGTAGCGATTTCCTGACCCGACGGCGCCACGCCGATGATCACCGACTCGCCCCAGCCTTTATGGCAGCACTCGAGGGCCGCGCGCATCAGGTTGACGTTGCCGATGCACTCAAAGCTGTAGTCAACGCCGCCATCGGTCAATTCAACGATCACGTCCTGGATAGGCTTGTCGTGTTCTTTTGGATTGATGAAGTCGGTCGCACCCAGCTCACGGGCCACGTCAAATTTCGCCGGGTTGATGTCGATGGCGATGATGCGCGAGGCCTTGGCCATTTTCGCGCCGATGATAGCCGCCAGACCAATGCCGCCCAGGCCGAAGATGGCCACGGTAGCGCCCTCTTCCACTTTGGCGGTATTGAGCACGGCACCGATACCGGTGGTAACGCCACAACCGAGCAGGCAGACTTTTTCCAGCGGTGCTTCCTGAGGAATCTTGGCCAGGGAAATTTCCGGCACCACGGTGTACTCGGAGAAGGTCGAACAGCCCATGTAGTGATAGACCGGCTGACCGTTGTAGCTGAAACGGGTGGTGCCGTCAGGCATCAGGCCCTTGCCCTGGGTCGCGCGGACTTTCTGGCACAGGTTGGTCTTGCCGGACAGGCAGAATTTGCACTCGCGGCATTCAGCGGTGTACAGCGGAATCACATGATCGCCCACGGCCAGGGAAGTGACGCCTTCGCCGATGGCTTCAACAATGCCGCCGCCTTCGTGACCGAGGATGCACGGGAACACGCCTTCGGAGTCGGCTCCGGACAGGGTGTAGGCATCGGTGTGGCAGACACCGGAAGCAACGGTGCGAATCAACACCTCACCGGCCTTTGGCGCTTCGACGTCGACTTCAACGATCTGCAGCGGTTGGTTAGGGGCAAAGGCAACGGCGGCGCGTGACTTGATCATCCATCTTCTCCAGCGAAGTAAAAACAAGACCCGGAGTGTAAAGCAGTGCCGATTGGTGAATAATCCAGGCAAAAGCAAAACATTATTGCTGTACAGGGATAATCAATGTACGCCAACCGCTGGGAAGGTCTGGATGAGTTCGTCGCCGTGGCCGAATGCGGTCAGTTCACTGCGGCAGCGGAACGTTTGGGTGTGTCGTCATCACACATCAGTCGGCAAATCGCCCGTCTGGAAGAACGCCTGCAGACTCGTCTGCTCTACCGCAGCACCCGGCGTGTCACCCTGACCGAAGCCGGGCAGACCTTCCTGCATCATTGCCAGCGCCTGCAGGACGGGCGCGAAGAAGCCCTGCGCGCGGTCGGCGACCTTAACAGCGAGCCCAAGGGCCTGCTGCGCATGACCTGCGCCGTGGCCTATGGCGAGCGCTTTATCACCCCACTGGTCACGCGCTTCATGGGCGACTATCCGCAGTTGCGCGTAGATATCGAGTTGAGCAACCGCACCCTGGACCTGGTGCATGAAGGACTGGACCTGGCCATTCGCCTGGGCCGCCTGCAGGACTCACGACTGGTGGCCACGCGTCTGGCGCCGCGACGCATGTACCTGTGCGCCTCGCCGTCTTACCTGGAACGCTACGGACGGCCCCACAGCCTGTCGGAACTCAATCGGCACAACTGCCTGATCGGTGGCAGCGACACCTGGTTGCTGCAACAGAATGGTCGAGAGTTTTCCCAGCGGATCCAGGGCAATTGGCGCTGCAACAGTGGCCAGGCCGTTCTGGACGCGGCGCTGCAAGGGGTGGGGCTGTGTCAGTTGCCGGATTATTACGTGCTTGAGCACCTCAACAGCGGCGCGCTGATCTCCCTGCTCGAAGCCCATCAGCCGCCAAATACGGCGGTCTGGGCGCTGTATCCGCAGCAACGGCATTTATCGCCGAAGGTGCGCAAGCTGGTGGATTATCTGAAGGAAGGGCTGGCGATGCGGGATGAGTATCGGGTATGACGCCAAACACAGACCTGTACAGGCCATGTGGGAGTCGGCTTGTCGGATCGCCGCACCGTGGCGATCAAGTGCGAAGCGCTCGCAAACATATCGGCGCCTGATCCGACGCCATCGCCAGCAAGCCGGCTCCCACAGGTTTGCAGCGATCCGTTGGCGCGAGGCTTGCACGCGAAAAGGTCCATACATTCGACACATTTCTGGAGCCTGACCAATTGCCTTCGCGGGCAAGCCCGGCTCCAACGAACTACGCATATCCCTGTGGGAGCCGGGCTTGCCCGCGAAGAGGCCGGTACTATCGGCCCAACTTCTGCGGCTTAGATATTGCTCCCGAAGATAAATCCTCCACAGGGCATTCCAACTCAGATGGTTGCATCGTATTTCAGACGCAACCGCAACCACTCAAGATCCTCAGGCCGGGTCACCTTGATATTGTCCGAGCGCCCTTCGATCAGACGCGGGGCCTGCCCGGCCCATTCCATGGCCGAAGCTTCGTCGGTAATGCTCACATTCGACACCCGGCCATCGGCCAGTGCCCGATGCAACGCGCCGAGGCGGAACATCTGCGGCGTGTAGGCCTGCCAGATCAGGCTACGATCAACGGTTTCACTGACCCGGCCTTCGCTGTCGGCACGCTTGAGGGTGTCACGGGCAGGCACGGCCAGCAGGCCGCCCACCGGATCATTGGCCAGTTCGCGCAGCAGATTGTCCAGGTCGGTACGGGACAGATTGGGCCGCGCGGCGTCATGCACCAGCACCCAGTCATCATCACCGGCGCCCTGGGCATGCAGATGCAGCAAAGCGTTGAGCACCGAGTCGGCGCGCTCCTTGCCACCATCGACCCGCTGGATACGCGAGTCGAGGGCACATGGCAGGGTCGGCCAGTAGGGATCATCGGGTGCGAGACTGATCACCATACCCTTGAGGCGCGGATGATCGAGAAAACACAGCAGGCTGTGTTCAAGAATAGTCAGATTGCCCAGTTGCAGATATTGCTTGGGCCGGTCGGCCGCCATGCGAGCACCAATGCCCGCAGCGGGAATCACTGCCCAGAAGGCAGGAAGGGAATCGTTCACGTCATTGCGCCAGCTGATAGAGGGTTTCGCCATCCTTGACCATGCCCAATTCATGACGGGCACGTTCTTCGACGGTTTCCAGACCTTTTTTCAGTTCCAGCACTTCGGCGTCGAGAACACGATTGCGCTCCAGCAGGCCTTCATTCTCGGCATGCTGATCGGCAATCTGCTGAGTCAGGCTGGCCACTTGCGCAAGGCTCCCGTTACCGACCCAAAGGCGATACTGCAAGCCGGCGAGGAGCAGAAGCAAGACAAGAAACAACCAGTTCGGACTGCGCATTGAATATCGGGACCCAGTAAAGACAGCAAGCATTCGAACAAATCACTAAGGGTATTGAGCCTGGCACGGGCCAGGCTCAATCACCGCGAACGGCAAAATCAGGCGAAATTATCGACTGTTCCTACAACGAACGCTGTCTTTTTACCATCTCCGACTCAGCCACGGAACTCGTCGCGACCACGATAGATAGCTTTAGCACCCAATTGCTCTTCGATACGCAGCAGTTGGTTGTACTTGGCGATACGGTCGGAACGGCTCAGGGAACCGGTCTTGATCTGACCGGCGGACGTGCCCACGGCCAGATCGGCAATGGTCGAATCCTCGGTTTCACCGGAACGGTGCGAGATCACGGCAGTGTAACCAGCGGCCTTGGCCATCTGGATGGCTTCCAGGGTTTCGGTCAGGGTGCCGATCTGGTTGAACTTGATCAGGATCGAGTTACCGATTTTCTTGTCGATGCCTTCTTTGAGGATCTTGGTGTTGGTGACGAACAGGTCGTCGCCCACCAGCTGGATCTTGTCGCCGATCTTGTCGGTGAGGATTTTCCAGCCCGCCCAGTCGGACTCGTCCAGACCGTCTTCGATGGAGATGATCGGGTGCTTGCTGACCAGATCGGCCAGGTAGTCGGCGAAACCGGCGGAGTCGTACTCGCCTTCTTCGCTCAGCACGTACTTGCCGTTCTTGTAGAACTCGCTCGCGGCGCAGTCCAGGGCCAGGGTCACGTCGGTGCCCAGCTTGTAACCGGCGTTGGCAACGGCTTCGGCAATGGCATCCAAAGCGTCGGCGTTGGAGTTCAGGTTCGGTGCGAAACCGCCTTCGTCACCGACCGCTGTGTTCAGGCCACGGGCCTTCAGCACAGCCTTGAGGTGATGGAAAATCTCGGTGCCCCAGCGCAGGCCTTCGGAGAAGGTCTTGGCGCCGACTGGCTGGATCATGAATTCCTGGATATCGATGTTGTTATCCGCGTGCTCGCCACCGTTGATGATGTTCATCATCGGGACCGGCATCGAGTAGACGCCAGGAGTACCGTTGAGGTTGGCGATGTGCGCGTACAGCGGCAGGTCCTGGTCCTGTGCGGCAGCCTTGGCAGCGGCCAGGGATACGGCGAGGATGGCGTTGGCACCCAGGCTGGCTTTGTTCTCGGTGCCGTCGAGGGCGATCATGGCACGATCCAGCGCCTGCTGGTCGACCGGATCCTTGCCCAGCAACAGGTCACGGATCGGACCGTTGATGTTGGCGACTGCCTTCAGTACGCCCTTGCCCAGGTAACGGCTCTTGTCGCCATCACGCAGCTCCAGCGCTTCGCGCGAGCCGGTGGAGGCACCGGACGGCGCACAGGCGCTGCCGATGATACCGTTGTCGAGGAGCACATCTGCTTCCACGGTGGGATTGCCACGGGAGTCGAGAACTTCACGACCTTTGATGTCGACGATTTTTGCCATTGTTGTAAGCACTCCAAGATTGACGAAAACGACGCAGCAGAAAAAACCTTTATCGCCCCAGGCACGGAACAGCTGGCAGGCCTGAAACGAAAGCCTCTCCCGGCGCCCTGAGGACCGGGACAGGACGGCAATGTAACGGAGAAACGCGGGTTACGCGGTTTCTACCGTTGGAAAACTTTTCACCAGTTCGTCCAGGGCCTTGAGCTGGGCCAGGAAGGGTTCCAGCTTGTCCAGACGCAAGGCGCAGGGGCCGTCGCATTTGGCATTGTCCGGATCCGGGTGTGCCTCAAGGAACAGTCCGGCCAGGCTCTGGCTCATGCCCGCCTTGGCCAAGTCAGTGACCTGGGCGCGGCGACCACCGGCAGAATCCGAGCGACCGCCCGGCATCTGCAGGGAGTGGGTCACGTCGAAAAACACCGGGTATTCGAACTGCTTCATGATGCCGAAGCCGAGCATGTCCACCACCAGGTTGTTGTAACCGAAGCTGGAACCACGCTCACAGAGGATCAACTGGTCATTGCCCGCCTCTTCGCACTTGCTCAGGATGTGCTTCATCTCCTGGGGCGCGAGAAACTGGGCCTTCTTGATGTTGATCACCGCGTTGGTGCGGGCCATGGCCACCACCAGGTCGGTCTGCCGCGACAGGAAAGCCGGCAGCTGGATGATGTCGCAGACTTCGGCAACGACCGCCGCCTGCTCAGGCTCGTGGACGTCGGTGATCAGCGGGACGTTGAAGGTCTTTTTGATCTCTTCGAAGATGCGCATGCCCTCTTCCAGGCCAGGGCCACGGTAGGAGTGCATCGACGAGCGGTTGGCCTTGTCGAAACTGGCCTTGAACACGTAAGGGATACCGAGTTTCTCGGTAACCCGCACGTAGGCTTCACAGACCTGCATCGCCATGTCCCGCGATTCGAGCACGTTCATGCCGCCGAACAAAACCATAGGCTTGTCGTTGGCGATCTCGATCGAACCTACACGGATGATTTTCTGTGCCATGTCGTTGGGATTCCCGAATCAGCCGTTCTTCTGGTGTTGAGCAAGCGCCGCCTTGACGAAGCCACTGAACAGCGGATGGCCGTCGCGTGGTGTCGAGGTGAACTCCGGGTGGAACTGGCAGGCCACGAACCACGGATGGTCCGGCGACTCGACCACTTCAACCAGCGCGCCGTCACCGGAACGACCGGAGATTTTCAGACCGGCTTCGATCAGGCTTGGCAGCAGCTTGTTGTTCACTTCATAACGGTGGCGGTGGCGCTCGACAATCACGTCCTTGGTGTAGCAGTCGTGAACCAGCGAACCCGGCTCCAGCAGGCAATCCTGTGCGCCAAGACGCATGGTGCCGCCCAGATCGGAGGATTCGGTACGGGTCTCGACCGCGCCAGTGGCATCTTCCCACTCGGTGATCAGGCCGACGACCGGATGGCCGCTGTTGCGATCGAACTCGGTGGAGTTGGCGTCTTTCCAGCCCAGCACGTTACGGGCGAACTCGATGACCGCCACCTGCATGCCCAGACAGATACCCAGGTACGGCACCTTGTTTTCGCGAGCGAACTGCACTGCGGTGATCTTGCCTTCCACACCACGCAGGCCGAAACCGCCCGGTACGAGGATCGCGTCGACGCCTTCGAGCAAGGCAGTGCCCTGGTTCTCGATGTCTTCGGAGTCGATATAGCGCAGATTGACCTTGGTACGGTTGGTGATGCCGGCGTGACTCATCGCTTCGATCAGCGACTTGTAGGCGTCGAGCAGCTCCATGTACTTGCCGACCATGGCGATGGTGACTTCATGCTCAGGGTTGAGCTTGGCATCAACCACTGCTTCCCACTCGGACAGGTCAGCGCTGCCGCATTGCAGGCCGAAACGCTCGACGACGAAATCATCCAGACCCTGGGAATGCAGGATGCCCGGGATCTTGTAGATGGTGTCGGCATCTTCCAGCGCGATCACCGCACGTTCTTCAACGTTGGTGAACTGGGCGATCTTGCGACGCGACGAGATGTCGATCGGGTGATCGGAGCGGCAGACCAGCACGTCCGGCTGCAGGCCGATGGAGCGCAGTTCCTTGACCGAGTGCTGGGTAGGCTTGGTCTTGGTTTCGCCAGCGGTGGCGATGTAAGGCACCAGTGTCAGGTGCATCAGCATCGCGCGCTTGGCGCCGACTTCGAAGCGCAATTGACGAATGGCTTCGAGGAACGGTTGCGATTCGATATCACCGACCGTACCGCCGATCTCGACCAGAGCCACGTCGGCATCGCCTGCGCCCTTGATGATCCGGCGTTTGATTTCGTCGGTGATGTGCGGGATGACCTGGATGGTCGCGCCCAGATAATCACCACGGCGCTCTTTGCGCAGGACGTGTTCGTACACACGGCCAGTGGTGAAATTGTTGTTCTGGGTCATGGTGGTGCGGATGAACCGCTCGTAGTGGCCCAGGTCCAGGTCGGTTTCAGCGCCGTCATGGGTGACGAACACTTCGCCGTGCTGGAACGGGCTCATGGTGCCCGGGTCCACGTTGATATAGGGGTCCAGCTTGAGCATGGTGACCTTAAGTCCCCGCGCCTCCAGGATGGCCGCCAATGAAGCCGAGGCAATGCCTTTCCCCAATGAAGAAACAACACCGCCCGTGACGAAGATGTAGCGCGTCATGAAAAACCCTAGAAATCTGCGTTAAAGCGGTCAGAGCCGCCGGGGAAAGCGAAGGAAGGCCGAAGCCCCCGATAACCGGTACAACTCACAGTGCACTCCCGAAATTGCTGCGTTGAACCTGACAGGCCGATGAAAGCCGTCGATGCGCGCCACATTTTTAGAATCGCCGAGTAAAGCTGGCTGGAAATCGGCAACTGCTGTCGATCTGAAAGAATCCACAGAAGCTGTATCAAGAAGGGAGCGTAGTCTACCGGAAAGGCGCTTTCAGCTCAAACCTTGATCGTTCGTCGGCGCCTGCCAATGAAAATTCCATTCCCCGAGGGCTCTGCCGTCGAGTCCGGGCAGGTTTGCCACGGCAATCAGACGCCCTTCGGCGTACAGCAGCGGCAAACGGTCGCGGACGAACAATGGCACGCCCTGCTCATTGAGCAGGCGCTTGAGATCACGGTGCCCGCGGCTCGGCAGCTGCATGACTTCACCGCCCTGGCGATAGCGCACTTGCAGCACCGCAGCGGGTCGGGCGCCGTCGATCAATACCTGGCCGTTACCCGGCAGCATCAGGGCAGGCTGTTGATCAGGCCACTCCAGTGATCCGGCGACGGGCCGCAGCCAGGCGCCGGACAACCACCACAGACGCCCGCCAACACGATGCAGTTCGCCGCCAGCCAGACGCCATACCGGCCTGCCCTCATGCCCGGCATCGCGCAGGTTTTCCCAACCGGCCCAATGCTCGCTGTCCGGCATTTGCGTCAGAGGCCGCAGCCAATGGCGCAGGAGATTACGCTGGCGCCGGTCAGACAAATCGACCAACGGTTGCATGACCAGAGATGGCAGGGGCAGCCAGGGCCAGGGTGATTCGCTGCGGGAGCGGGCCAGATCCTGCTCGGCCAGTTCGTCGAGCAGTTCCTGCGCCTCACTGAAATGTGCAGCAGCCCGGGCCATACTGGCGCTCGCCTGGGGCCAGCGCGCATTCAGCGCGGGCATGACCTGATGACGCAGGTAATTGCGCGCATAGTGAGCGTCGGCATTGCTTGGGTCTTCGATCCAGCTCAGTTGGTGCTGCTTGGCATAGGCGAGCAACTCGGCCCGGGAAATATCCAGCAAAGGCCGTACGAGGCTGCCCTGCCCCAATGGACGATGGACCGGCATTGCCGCCAACCCCCGCACTCCGGCGCCACGCAGCAGGCGAAACAACAGGGTTTCGGCCTGATCGTCACGATGCTGGGCGGTCAGTAGCACCTCACCGGCAGCCAACAGGGACTGGAAAGCGCCATACCTGGCTTCACGAGCCGCGCGCTCCAGGCTCGCTCCCGGCTGTACCTGCACATGAATCACTTGCAAGGGCACGCCCAGGGCATCGCACACGGCCTGACAATGAGCCGGCCACGCATCAGCCACCGTTTGCAGGCCATGGTGGATATGCACGGCTTTGATCGGCGTCGTTGAGTGGGCGTTGAGCAGGTGCAGCAGGACGGTGGAGTCGAGGCCACCAGAGAAGGCGATGTACCAGGTTGGCGCGGATTGCCAGGGGGCCAGGGTGTCGAGCAGGCGCAAGGCCAGAAGATCAGGTTGCTTGGCCATAACATACCTTGCCTGAATTAGCGCATTTATCTGTGTGGGACCGGCTTTAGCCGGGAAGACTTCGGGGCAGACGATAGAAATGTATCGACCATGCCTAAGCTTTCCCGGCTAAAGCCGGTCCCACAAAAAGCGCCTACAGAATGGACGCGTTTATCCGACGTCGATCAGAGACCGTAACTCATCAAACGCTCATAGCGACGAGCCAGCAGCGCCTCGTTATCAAACTTCTTGAGCATGGCCAGCTGGCTGATCAGTTCCTGGCGAATGGTCGCCGAAGCCAGTACCGGGTCACGGTGAGCGCCGCCCACTGGCTCGCCGATTACTTTGTCGACGATGCCCAGGCCTTTCAGGCGATCAGCGGTGATGCCCATGGCTTCAGCCGCATCCGGAGCCTTCTCTGCGGTTTTCCACAGGATCGAGGCACAACCTTCCGGCGAGATCACCGCGTAGGTGGAATATTGCAGCATGTTCAACTGGTCGCAGACACCAATGGCCAGCGCACCACCGGAACCACCCTCGCCAATAACGGTGGCGATGATCGGGGTTTTCAAGCGCGCCATGACGCGCAGGTTCCAGGCAATCGCTTCGCTCTGGTTGCGCTCTTCGGCGTCGATACCCGGGTAAGCACCCGGCGTATCAATGAAAGTCAGGATCGGCATCTTGAAGCGCTCGGCCATTTCCATCAGGCGACAAGCCTTGCGATAACCTTCAGGACGCGGCATGCCGAAGTTGCGGCGAACCTTCTCGCGCACTTCACGGCCTTTCTGATGGCCGATCACCATGACCGGCTGATCGTCCAGACGGGCAACCCCGCCGACAATCGCCGCGTCATCGGAGAAGTGACGGTCACCGTGCAGCTCGTCGAACTCGGTGAAGATGTGCTCGATGTAGTCCAGGGTGTAAGGACGACGCGGATGACGCGCCATGCGCGCGATCTGCCAACTGGTCAGGTTGCCGAAAATGCTTTCGGTGAGCGTATTGCTCTTCTCTTGCAGACGAGAGATTTCATCGCTGATGTTCAGCGAGTTGTCATTACCAACCAGGCGCAACTCTTCGATCTTGGCTTGCAGGTCAGCGATCGGCTGTTCGAAATCCAGAAAATTCGGGTTCATAGGCATCCGTCTTGGGTCGACGGCCAGGCGGCCGACCGGTTGATCCGTAAGCGCCTTACCTTAAGGAAAAGGCGCATTCAGGTCGAGATTAAAAAATTCAGGGCTGAGGATAAGCGTTCAGCGATACTGGAGGAAGACGTTCTCACGTCCAAACTGGTCACGCAGCGCCTGAATCAGGCTATCTGCAGGATCAATTCGCCACTGTTCACCGAATTGCAGCAACGCTCGGGCATCCGGCCCCGTGTAATCAAGGGTGATCGGGCAAGCGCCGCGATGGCTCTTGCACAGGTCTCCCAGCCAGCGCAGGCGGTCACCCTTCAAGGCTTCGGCGCGCACCGTCAGGCGCAGGCTTTCCGCCAGATTGGTGCGGGCATCCTCGATGCTCATCACCCGCTTGGCGCGCAGACGCAGGCCGCCGGAGAAGTCATCGTTGCTGACCTCGCCTTCGACCACCACCATGGCATCGGTCTGCAGCAACGAGCTGGCGGTATGGAAAGCCTCGGCGAACAATGACGCCTCGATCCTTCCAGAGCGGTCGTCGAGGGTGATGAAACCCATCTTGTCGCCCTTTTTGTTCTTCATCACGCGCAGAGCAATGATCAGCCCCGCGACGGTCTGGGTATCCCTGGCCGGCTTGAGGTCGATGATGCGCTGACGGGCGAAACGGCGAATCTCGCCTTCGTATTCATCGATGGGGTGACCGGTCAGGTACAGCCCCAGGGTTTCCTTCTCACCGCGCAGACGATCCTTGAGACTGATCTCCCGGGCCTTGCGATGGTTGGCATAGACATCGGCGTCTTCTTCGACGAACAGACCGCCAAACAGGTCGGCATGACCGCTGTCATGGCTGCGCGCGGTCTGCTCGGCAGCCTGAATGGCTTCTTCCAGGGCGGCCAGCAGCACGCCGCGGTTGCGGTCGATATTGGCTTGGTACGCCTTGGGTTCGGTCTCGAAGTACGGCCCCAGGACGTCCAGGGCACCACTGCGGATCAGGCCGTCGAGGGTGCGCTTGTTGACGCGCTTGAGGTCGACGCGGGCGCAGAAATCGAACAGATCCTTGAACGGCCCGGCCTGACGCGCCTCGCTGATGGCTTCGACCGGGCTTTCGCCGACGCCCTTGATCGCGCCCAGACCGTAGATGATGCGGCCGTCTTCGCTCACCGTGAACTTGAATTCGGACGAGTTCACGTCCGGCGCGTCGAGACGCAGCTTCATCGTGCGCACTTCTTCGATCAAGGTCACGACCTTGTCGGTGTTGTGCATATCCGCAGAAAGTACCGCCGCCATGAACGGCGCCGGGTAGTGGGTCTTGAGCCATGCGGTCTGGTAGGACACCAGGCCGTAGGCGGCCGAGTGAGACTTGTTAAAGCCGTAACCGGCGAATTTTTCTACCAGGTCAAAGATGTTACCGGCAAGGTCAGCGTCGATATTGTTGGTCGCGCAACCTTCGATGAAGCCGCCGCGCTGCTTGGCCATTTCCTCGGGTTTTTTCTTACCCATGGCCCGGCGCAGCATATCCGCACCGCCGAGGGTGTAACCGGCCATGACCTGGGCAATCTGCATCACCTGTTCCTGATACAGGATGATACCGTAGGTCGGTGCCAGTACCGGCTTGAGTCCCTCGTACTGGTAATCGCTGTGCGGATAGGCCAGTTCGGCGCGACCGTGCTTGCGGTTGATGAAGTCATCCACCATGCCCGATTGCAGAGGGCCAGGGCGAAACAGCGCCACCAGTGCGATCAAGTCTTCCAGGCAGTCAGGCTTGAGCTTTTTGATCAGCTCCTTCATGCCTCGGGATTCAAGCTGGAACACCGCCGTAGTTTCGGCTTTTTGCAGCAACTGGTAGGTCGGCGCGTCATCCAGGGGGATGAAGGCGATATCCAGCGGCTCCTGGTCGACCTTGGCGCGGTCGCGGTTGATGGTCTTGAGCGCCCAATCGATGATGGTCAGGGTCCGCAGGCCGAGGAAGTCGAACTTCACCAAGCCCGCCGCCTCGACGTCATCCTTGTCGAACTGGGTCACCAGGCCGTCACCGGCCTCGTCGCAATAGATCGGCGAGAAGTCAGTGAGCTTGGTCGGCGCGATCACCACGCCGCCGGCATGCTTGCCGACGTTACGCACCACGCCTTCGAGCTTGCGCGCCATCTCCCAGATTTCTGCCGCTTCCTCATCGACCTTGAGGAAGTCGCGCAGGATCTCTTCCTGCTCGTAGGCTTTCTCGAGCGTCATGCCGACTTCGAACGGAATCATTTTCGACAGACGGTCGGCCAGGCCATAAGACTTGCCCTGTACCCGCGCCACGTCCCGCACCACCGCCTTGGCCGCCATGGAACCGAAGGTGATGATCTGGCTCACCGCGTTGCGACCGTATTTCTCGGCCACGTAATCGATCACGCGGTCGCGGCCATCCATGCAGAAGTCGACGTCGAAGTCGGGCATGGAAACCCGTTCCGGGTTCAGGAAGCGCTCGAACAGCAGGTCATATTCCAGCGGATCAAGGTCGGTGATCTTCTGTACATAGGCCACCAGCGACCCAGCACCCGACCCCCGGCCAGGGCCGACCGGTACGCCGTTGCTCTTGGCCCACTGGATAAAGTCCATAACGATCAGGAAGTAGCCGGGGAAGCCCATCTGGATAATGATATCCAGCTCGAAATTCAGCCGGTCGACGTAGACCTGGCGCTTGGCGTCGTAGTCCTCGGTGGTGTCCTTGGGCAGCAGCACCGTCAGGCGTTCTTCCAGGCCGTCGAAGGAGACCTTGCGGAAGTATTCGTCGATGGTCATGCCATCGGGAATCGGGAAGTTGGGCAGGAAGTGGGTGCCCAGCTTCACATCGATGTTGCAGCGCTTGGCGATTTCGACGGTGTTTTCCAGCGCCTCGGGCAAGTCGCTGAACAGCTCGGCCATTTCCTCGGCGCTCTTGAGGTACTGCTGGTCGCTGTAGTTGTGCGAGCGGCGCGGGTCGTCCAGGGCGCGGCCTTCACCGATGCAGACGCGGGTCTCGTGGGCCTCGAAGTCTTCCTGCTTGATGAAGCGCACATCGTTGGTCGCCACCAGCGGTGCACCATGGCGATCAGCCAGGGCGACGGCGGCGTGCAGGTGCTCTTCATCGTTGACGCGGTTGGTGCGCTGGATTTCCACGTAGAAGCGATCAGGAAAGACCGCCATCCATTCCTTGAGCAACTGGTCGGCGTCGGCCGGATTGGAGCCCAGCAGGGCCATACCGATTTCGCCCTCCTTCGCCGCCGACAGCATGATCAGGCCATCATTGGCTTCAGCTACCCACTCACGCTCAATGATGATCTGACCGTTGCGCTGACCATCGATAAAGCCACGGGAAATCAGCTCGGTGAGGTTGCGATAGCCCTGCGGGTTCATCACCAGCAGGCTGATGCGCGACAGGGTTTCCTGATCCTTGCCCAGCAGCCACAGGTCCGCGCCACAGATCGGCTTGATCCCGGCACCCATGGCGGCTTTGTAGAATTTGACCAGCGAACACATGTTGTTCTGATCGGTCACGGCCACCGCAGGCATATTCAGGCCCGTCAGGGCCTTGACCAGGGGTTTGACCCGGACCAGACCGTCGACCAGCGAGTATTCGGTGTGCAGGCGTAGATGAACGAAAGAAGCCGGCATGGTGATCCTATAGCGCTAGAACACAAAAAACGAAGGCAGGGATTGTACCGGGACGAAAGGCTTGTGTGCGCACGTCCGTCAGCTCAGCCCGGGAGCAAATCCGTATCAAGAGATTGACCCATGGACTCGCGCGCTTCATAGGCCGCTCGGACAGGGCCGAACGAGCGCCGATGGATGGGCGTCGGCCCCAGGCGGGCCAGCGCTTCCAGGTGCACCGGCGTCGGATAGCCCTTGTGCCCGCCGATACCGTAGCCCGGATAGATCAGCTCGAAAGCGGCCATTTCCCGATCACGACTGACCTTGGCCAGAATCGACGCGGCGGCTATGGCAGGCACCTTGGCATCACCCTGGATTACCGGCGCGCTGGGCACCGCCAGCTTGGGGCAGCGATTGCCATCAATGAGCGCCAGTTTCGGCGTGATGCTCAGGCCTTCGACCGCGCGCTGCATGGCCAGCATGGTGGCATGGAGAATATTCAGGCGATCGATTTCCTCGACCTCGGCCCGGGCGATGCACCAGCACAGGGCCTTTTCCATGATCTCGTCGTAGAGCTTGTCGCGCTTGGCTTCGGTGAGCTTCTTCGAATCATTGAGGCCGAGAATCGGCCGACTCGGATCAAGAATCACCGCCGCCGTGACCACGGCGCCACACAACGGACCGCGACCGACCTCATCGACCCCGGCTACCAGCTCTTCGACCAGACTGAAATCCAGACCCATTTGCATTGATCGCGTACTCATAGTGAAGACGTTTGGCCCAGCAGCCCCAGCACGGCATCGGCGGCCTGATTCGAGGCGTCGCGGCGCAGGATATGTTGCAGTTCGGCGAAACCATCGGTCTGCGCCCGGCCGTCATCGAGCAATGGCAGCAAGGTTTGCGCCAATGCATCGGGGGTGGCCGCGCCCTGCAATAGCTCAGGAACCAGCAGGCGCTGGGCCAGCAGGTTGGGCAGGGAAACGTAAGGACTTTTGACCAGGCGCTTGAGAATCCAGTAGGTCAGCGGCGCCAGACGATAGGCGACCACCATGGGCCGCTTGTACAGCAGTGCTTCCAGGGTCGCCGTGCCCGAGGCAATCAGCACCGCATCGCAGGCCGCCAGGGCCACATGGGAGCGACCATCGAGCAACATGACCGGCAGGTCACGGCCTTGCAGCTGTAGCTCGATCTGGGCGCGGCGATGGTTGTTGGCGCAGGGCAGAACAAAACGGATGCCCGGGCGCTGCGCCAGCATGCGCTGAGCAGCATCGAAAAACAGCGTGCCCAAACGCCCGACTTCACCGCCACGACTGCCCGGCATCAAGGCTACGACCGTCTCGTCACCGAGGCCCAGCTCGGCGCGGGCGGCGTCACGGTCAGCCTCGAGGGGAATGGTATCGGCAAGCGGGTGACCGACGAAACGCACCGGCACGCCCTTCTCTTCGTAGAAACGCGCTTCGAACGGCAGCAGGGTCAGCATCAGATCGCAGCCTTCGCGAATCTTCAGCACCCGCTTCTGCCGCCAGGCCCAGACCGACGGGCTGACGTAATGCACGGTCTTGATCCCGGCCTGACGCAGCTTGAGTTCGACGTTGAGGGTGAAATCCGGTGCGTCGATGCCAATGAAGACATCCGGCTTTTCGGCGATCAGGGTTTCGATCAGCAATTTGCGCCGCCCCAGCAGCTCGCGCAGGCGACCCAACACCTCGACCAGGCCCATCACCGACAGGCGTTCCATGGGGAAATAGGAGGTCAGGCCTTCGGCTTCCATCAACGGGCCGCCGACCCCGATAAATTCGATGGCAGGATGACGGGCCTTGAGTGCCCGCATCAGACCGGAGCCGAGGATATCCCCCGACGCTTCACCGGCGACCAGGGCGACACGCAGTACGCTCGTCATGGTCAGCGGGTGATGCCGCGGGTCGAACACTGGATGGACTGGAGAAACACAGCAACTTCAGGGTACTGCGCAGCGGGCTCGGCCAGCTCGGCAATCGCCTGATCAACCGTCAGGCCCTGGCGATAGACCACTTTATAGGCCCGACGCAGCGCATGAATGGCTTCTTCGCTGAAGCCACGGCGACGCATACCTTCGAAGTTCATGCTGCGCGCTTCCGCCGGGTTACCGAATACGGTAACGAACGCCGGAACATCCTTGCCAATGGCCGTGCCCATGCCGGAAAAGCTGTGGGCGCCGATATGGCAGAACTGATGGACCAGGGTAAAACCGGAAAGAATCGCCCAATCGTCAACATGTACATGGCCAGCCAACGCGGTGTTGTTGACCAGAATGCAATGGTTGCCGATGACACTGTCGTGGCCGATATGGGCATAGGCCATGATCAGGTTGTGGTCACCCAGGGTGGTTTCAGCGCGGTCCTGAATGGTACCGCGGTGAATGGTCACGCCTTCGCGGATGACGTTGTGATCACCGATCACCAGACGCGTTGCTTCGCCCTTGTACTTGAGGTCCGGGGTATCTTCACCCACGGACGAAAACTGGTAGATGCGGTTGTGCCTGCCAATTTTCGTCGGGCCACGCAGGATAACGTGCGGCCCGATGACCGTACCCTCGCCAATTTCCACATCGGCTCCGATGATCGACCATGGGCCGACCTCGACATCGTCAGCCAGGATGGCCGTCGGATCGATGATTGCGCGAGGGTCAATCAAACTCATAGTTTACGTTCCGCGCAGATGATTTCTGCGGAGCATACAGGTTTGCCGTCGACCGAGGCCTGGCATTCAAACTTCCAGATCTGGCGCTTGCAGCTGATGAACCTGGCTTCAAGGATCAACTGGTCACCCGGCGTTACAGGCTGGCGGAAGCGCAGCTTGTCGGAGCCGACGAAGTAGTAAAGGGTGCCATCAGCCGGCTTCACGTCGAGCATCTTGAAACCGAGAATACCGGCAGCCTGGGCCATCGCTTCGATGATCAGGACGCCCGGCATGATCGGGTGCTGAGGGAAGTGGCCGTTGAAGAAAGGCTCGTTGATGCTGACATTCTTGTAGGCACGAATGCTTTTGCTCTCGACATCCAGCTCCACCACACGGTCCACAAGCAGGAACGGGTAGCGATGAGGCAGGTATTCGCGAATTTCTGTGATGTCCATCATTTCGAGGGGAAGCCTGTAGTAAAGATTGGGAGTGCGCGACGGACGCGCAGCATTCCTCTGCATATCAAGGACGTCGCTTATCGACTGATCGCACCTGATATGAAAAAAGTATCAGCCATCTGATGAAGCTTGGGCGCCTGAGGTCACTGTCTCGACAATCTTTTCCAGTTTCTGCAGGCGTCGTGCTGTGTCATCCAGTTTACGGATGCGTGCAGCACTTTTACGCCACTCGGCCGCTGGTTGCATCGCCGTACCCGAGGAATAGGCCCCTGGTTCGGTAATGGAATGCGTGACCATGGTCATGCCGGTGATGAAAACGTTGTCGCAGATCTCGATATGCCCGACCAGCCCGACACCGCCTGCGAGCATGCAGTGCTTGCCGATCTTGCTGCTGCCGGAAATACCGACACAGGCCGCCATGGCCGTGTGATCGCCGATCTGTACGTTGTGAGCGATCTGGATCTGGTTGTCGAGCTTCACGCCATTGCCGATGCGGGTATCAGCCAGTGCGCCACGGTCGATGGCGGTGTTCACGCCAATCTCCACGTCATCGCCAATCAATACACCGCCGATCTGCGCGATTTTCTGCCAGATGCCTTTCTCGTTGGCGAAACCGAAGCCCTCGCCGCCCAGCACCGCACCGGACTGAATCACGACGCGCTCACCGATACGCACGTCGTGGTACAGGGTCACACGCGGGGCCAGCCAGCCACCGGCACCGATTTCACAGCGAGCGCCGATAAAGCAGTGGGCACCGATGGTTACCCCGGCCGCAATCCGCGCGCCGCTTTCGATCACGGCAAAGGCACCGATACTGGCCATAGGATCAACCTGGGCATCAGCCGCGACCACTGCCGTCGGATGCACACCGGGTGCGGCCTTGGGCTTGGGATCGAACAGATGGGAAATCCGCGCGTAGGCCAGGTACGGATCCGGCACCAGCAGCGCATCCCCGGCGAAACCTTCGGCGTCAGCAGGCTTGAGCAAGACCGCTGAGGCATGGGTTTCGGTGAGGAATTTGCGGTACTGCGGATTGGCCAGGAAGCTGACTTGACCCGGGCCGGCCTCTTGCAGAGTCGCCAGCCCAGTGATGTCCCTGTCTGCAGCGCCACGGAGAGTGGCGCCGAGGAACTCGGCCAATTGGCCGAGCTTGATGGTTGCGCTCATGATTACTTCAGCTGGTTCATGCGCTCGATGACCTGGCGGGTCACGTCATACTGAGGCTTGACGTCGATTACCGCACCACGCTCGAACACCAGATCATAGGCGCCTTTCTTGATGACTTCTTCTACCGCTTGGTCCAGCTTGGGCTTGAGTTGCTTGAGCATTTCACGGTCAGCAACGGCTTTGGCTTCGTTCAGCTCCTTGGACTGGAACTGGAAATCGCGGGCCTTTTGCTTGAATTCAAGCTCCAGACGCTCACGCTCAGGCTGGGCCATCTTGTCGCCACCGGCAACCAGACGATCCTGAATGCCCTTGGCGCTGCTCTCCAGGGTTTTCAGCTTGTTCAGTTGCGGGCCGAACTTCTTCTCGGCGTCCACGGCGTAGGCCTTGGCTGCATCCGATTCAAGCAAAGCCATCTGATAGTTCAGTACCGCGATTTTCATGTCGGCAAAAGCCGGGGTCGCTGCCAGAACAGTTGCCAGCAGTACCAATTGAGTCAACTTACGCACAATACAACTCCTACGGAATTCGTTGTCATTATCAGGTCAGACACTTAGAAGGTCTGGCCCAGGGAGAATTGGAAAATCTGGGTTTCGGCTTCGCTGTCCGGCTTCTTCACTGGCATGGCCAGGGCGAAGCTCAACGGACCGAGCGCGGTGATCCAGGTCACACCCACACCCACGGAACTGGCCAGGCCGGAGAGGTCGACGTTGCTGCATTTGACCTTCGGACTATCTGCCGTCTTGACGGACGAGCTGCAGTTACTGTCGAAAACGTTACCCACGTCCCAGAACAACGAAGTGCGCAGGGAACGCTGATCCTTGATGAACGGCAGCGGGAACATGACTTCTACACCACCCTGAACCAGGACGTTGCCGCCGAACGGCAGTGGGTCTTGATCCGGATCACGAAGCGTTCCTGGTTTACCGCCAGGGTTACCGGCGCCACGACTAGGCGTACTGCGCGGACCCAGGGTGCTGTCCTTGAAACCACGAACCGAGTTGAAACCACCGGCATAGTAGTTTTCATAGAACGGCAGGCCCGAAGTGGAACCGTAACCGTCGCCATAACCCAGCTCAGTGTGCAGACGCAGGGTGTAGTCCGAAGTGATCGGGTGGAAGTACTGGGCACGGTAATCAAGCTTGTAGAACGACAGGTCGCTGCCTGGAATTGTGGTTTCCAGTACCAGACTTTGCGAATGACCACGGGTCGGCAAGGTGCCTTTGTTCAGGGTCGATTCAGACCATCCGGCCGAAGCCTTGAAGTTGGTGTACGAAGTGCCTTCCTTGTCGACGAAATCGAAGATTTCATCAACGGTGTAGGTACCGGTCTTGATTTCGTCGTGCTGTACGGTCAGGCCGAAGTTCAGACGCGAGGTTTCGTTGATCGGGTAGCCAAGGCTGACACCGGCACCGTAGCTGTCGACCGCATAGCTCGCAACGTCAACGTCGAGGTCTTTATAGTCGGTGGTGCGGTAGAAGGCGTTGTAGCCCAGGCTCACACCATCCGGAGTGAAGTACGGATCGACATAGCTGAAGTTGTAACGGCTCTGGTATTCGCTGCGGGTCAGACCGATGCTGACCTTGTTACCGGTACCCAGGAAGTTGTTCTGGCTGATCGAACCACCGAGGATCAGGCCCGCACTCTGGGCGAAACCGACGCTGGCAGTGATCGAACCGGACGCCTGCTCTTCAACCGCGTAGTTCACGTCAACCTGGTCGTCAGTACCCGGAACAGCCGGAGTTTCAACCTTCACTTCCTTAAAGAAGCCCAGACGGTCAAGACGGGTCTTGGACTGGTCGATCAGGTAGGTCGAAGCCCAGCCACCTTCCATCTGACGCATTTCACGACGCAGTACGTCGTCCGCTGTCTTGGTGTTGCCACGGAAGTTGATGCGGTTGACGTAGGCACGCTTGCCCGGGTCGACACCGAAAGTGATATCAACCGTGTGATCTTCATCATGTGGAGTCGGCACGCCGTTGACGTTGGCGAAGGTATAGCCTTCGTTACCCAGACGACGGGTGATCAGCTCGGAGGTAGTGGTCATCAGCTTGCGCGAGAACACCTGGCCCGGCTTGACCAGCAGCAGCGACTTGACCTGATCTTCCGGCACTTTCAGGTCGCCGCTCAGGGCAACCGACTTGACGGTGTATTTCTCGCCCTCGTTGACGTTGACCGTGATGAACACGCTCTTCTTGTCCGGCGAAATCGAAACCTGGGTCGAGGCGATATCCATATTGATATAGCCGCGATCGAGGTAGTACGAACGCAGACGTTCCAGGTCACCGGAGAGCTTTTCCCGGGCGTACTTGTCGTCGTTCTTGAAGAAGGAAAGCCAGTTGGTGGTCTTGAGCTCGAACAGACCGATCAGGTCTTCATCCGGGAACACCGAGTTGCCCACCACGTTGATGTGCTGGATAGCGGCAACGGTGCCTTCGTTGATGTCGATCTTCAGGCCTACGCGGTTACGCGGCTGCGGCACGACTTCGGCTTTCACCTCGGCCGAATAACGACCCTGCGCCACATACTGGCGTTGCAGTTCGTTACGCACGCCTTCGAGGGTCGCACGCTGGAAGATCTCGCCTTCGGCGAGGCCCGACGACTTCAGACCTTTCATCAGGTCTTCTGTGGAGATTGCCTTGTTACCGTCGATTTCAATGCTCGAAACCGAAGGTCGTTCGACCACGGTGATAACGAGGACATTGCCATCGCGGCCGAGCTGGATATCTTGAAAGAACCCGGTTTTAAACAGCGCACGAGTGGCCTCGACCAGACGACTATCATCCGCTTGCTCGCCCACGTTCAGCGGCAAGGCGCCAAAGACACTGCCGGCGGAAACCCGCTGGAGGCCATTGACCCGGATATCGGAGATAGTGAAGGACTCGGCGTGAACTTCAGCGATCATCAGTACGGCGAGAACCGCAGTTAGCAGCAGACGTTTCATGAAGTCCTTTCTTATTCCAACTGGCAATAAACAAACTGCCGCAAAATGCGGCAGGTTCGCAACACAGCGAAGCTTTATAGTCGGCCCAGATCGTTGACCAGTGCGAGCAACATCACGCCCACCACCAGACTGATACCAATCTGAACCCCCCAACCCTGTACTCTTTCCGAGAGCGGGCGACCACGCGCCCATTCAATCAGATAGAACAAAAGATGCCCCCCATCCAACACAGGAATAGGCAGCAGATTCAGAACCCCCAGGCTTATGCTCAGGTAAGCAAGGAAATTCAGGAAATCACCAATGCCTGACTGGGCCGAAGCGCCCGCCACTTTAGCAATGGTTATCGGTCCACTCAAGTTTTTTACCGAGAGCTCGCCGAACAACATTTTGCGCAATGAATCGAGGGTCAGCACACTCATGGTCCATGTGCGCCTGGCCCCCTCTGCCACGGCGGCCACCGGGCCATAACTGACCTCCCGCAGCATCTGCGGCGGCCAGTCTACCGGCTTGACGCCAGCGCCCATATAACCCGTCGCCGCCTTGCCCTCACCGTGCACGGCCAGGGTCAGGGGCACATCAAACTGTGCGCCGTCACGCTCTACCCGCAGCATGACCTTGGCATTGGGACGCTGACGCACCCAATCGACGACCTGTTGCCACTCATCAACCCCGTGACCATCGAGCATCACCAGGCGGTCACCGGTTTTCAGGCCAGCAGCCTGGGCCGGGCCTTGTGGATCGAGTTCTGCGAGCACCGGCGCCAAGGCCGGACGCCATGGGCGAATGCCCAGGGACTTGATCGGATCCGGCTCATCAGCCCCCTTGAGCCAGTCATTGAGTTGCAGGGTGTGCGGGGTGGGCACTGTCGAGCCCTGCTCCTGCACCATCACCGCAATCGAACCGCTTTCGCCGAGACGCCGCACCAGCTGCAGATTCACCGCCGCCCAACCGCTGGTCGCCTCACCATCGACCGAGACGATTTCCTGACCCGTACTCAACCCGGCCTGCTGGGCGATACTGCCCGGCTCGACCGCACCGATCACCGGACGCACCTGCTGACTGCCCAGCATCGCCAGTACCCAGAAGAAGGCAATGGCAAGCAGGAAGTTGGCAACCGGCCCGGCGATCACGATGGCGATACGCTGATAAACCGTCTTGCGGTTGAAGGCCTGATCGAGCAGCGCCTGAGGCACCTCACCTTCACGCTCGTCGAGCATCTTTACGTAGCCACCCAAAGGGATGGCGGCCACTACATATTCGGTACCCTGGCGATCATGCCAGCGGACCAGCGGCGTGCCGAACCCGACAGAGAAACGCAACACCTTGACGCCACAACGCCGGGCCACCCAAAAGTGACCAAATTCGTGAAAGGTCACCAGCACACCCAAAGCCACCAGGGTGCCGACAATCATATAGAGCGCGCTCATCAACTTTCTCCGGGGTACTGATTCATGGGGGTCAGCAAGACAACAGGTAAATGGCACAGCCCCTGCCCCACCCGACTTGCACAACAACCAGCCCAGTCACCGTCTGTTTACTTACCGCCCGCGCCGACCAAGCCATTGCTCGGCCAGCACGCGCGCTTTTGAGTCAACTTCGAATACCGTCTCCAGCTCATCCAGCGCAATGACCGGCTGCTGACCGAGAACGTCCTCGATCATACTCGCGATCTCAAGATAACGGATGCGTCGATCAAGAAACGCTGCCACCGCCACCTCGTTTACCGCATTCAGAGTCGCCGGGGCACTGTCACCGGCCTCGGCAGCCTGACGCGCCAGGCGCAGACAAGGAAAACGCCGTTCGTCGGGAGCGTGGAAATCCAGTCGGGCGATGCTGAACAAATCCAGCGGCGCAACCCCCGAGTCAATGCGTACAGGCCAGGCCAGAGCATTGGCGATGGGCGTGCGCATGTCCGGATTACCCAATTGAGCCAGCACCGAACCATCGACGTAATCGACCAGAGAGTGAATCACGCTCTGGGGATGGATCACCACCTCGACCTGGGCTGGTCGCGCATCGAACAGCCAGCAGGCCTCGATCAGCTCCAGGCCCTTGTTCATCATGCTTGCCGAGTCCACCGAGATCTTTCGACCCATCGACCACACAGGGTGGGCGCAAGCCTGTTCGGGGGTGACGTCGTGCAATTCGGCCAGAGGTGTTTCGCGAAACGGTCCGCCCGAGGCGGTCAGCAGAATCCGCCGTACACCCACAGCATTCAGGCCGCGGGAATAGTCGTTCGGCATGCACTGAAAAATCGCATTGTGCTCGCTGTCGATCGGCAGCAGCACTGCGCCATGCTGTCGCACGGCCTGCATGAACAGGCTGCCGGACATCACCAGCGACTCTTTATTGGCCAGCAACACCTTCTTGCCGGCCTCGACCGCCGCCAGCGTCGGCCGCAGCCCGGCCGCGCCGACAATGGCTGCCAGTACGGTATCAACCTGGGCATGCCCGGCGACTTCGCAAAGACCTTCTTCACCGACCAGGACACGGGTATCCAGGCCAGCAGCCACCAGATCATCCTGAAGCTTGCGCGCCACGTCCCGAGTCGGCACCACGGCATAACGCGGCACATGGCGCACGCACAGGGCCAGTAACTCTTTCAGACGAGTAAAACCGGTCAGGGCAAAGACTTGGTAGAGGTTCGGGTGACGGGCAATGACATCCAGAGTACTGAGGCCTACCGAGCCGGTGGCCCCAAGAACCGTAATCTGCTGGGCACGACTCACATCGCACCCCAGTTGGCAGCCCACAACAGTACGGCGAACACCGGAACTGCAGCGGTCAGGCTGTCGATGCGATCCAGAACACCGCCATGGCCCGGCAGCAGATTGCTGCTGTCCTTGATGCCGGACTGACGCTTGAACATGCTTTCAGTCAGGTCGCCGACAACGGAAATAAACACCACCACCGCCGCCCCCAACAAACCGAACAGCAGTTCCGATGCCGACCAGTGGCGAAGCAGACCGACCACCAGTGTAATCATCAGGCTTGCCACCAGACCGCCGTAGACACCCTCCCAGCTCTTGCCCGGGCTGACCTTGGGCGCCAGCTTGCGCTTGCCGAAGGCCTTGCCGGAAAAGTAGGCACCGATATCAGCGCCCCAAACCAGCACCATGACAGCGAGGATCAGCCAATTGCCCAGAGACCATTGTTTGATCAGGACCAGACCTTGCCAGGCCGGCAGCAGAATCAGCAGACCGATCACCAGCTTGCCGGCAACACTGGCCCAGCGCTCACTGGAGGCCGGATAGGTCAGCACCAGGTAGGTCGCCGCGACCCACCAGATCATCGCCACACC
Source organism: Pseudomonas sp. JL23 (assembly GCF_056933585.1). Taxonomy (NCBI): domain Bacteria; kingdom Pseudomonadati; phylum Pseudomonadota; class Gammaproteobacteria; order Pseudomonadales; family Pseudomonadaceae; genus Pseudomonas; species Pseudomonas sp. JL23. The sequence continues at coordinate 5,324,403 of NZ_CM167795.1, forward strand.
CAGCACCCACGGCGCCAGGCCTGGCAACAGATTGAGCATAAACAGCAGGACCGCCACCAGCGCGGCATAGCCCACCCGGGCGGGCTGGGCGTTGAAACCGGCCAGACGCGCCCATTCCCAGGCACCCAGGGTGACTACGAAGCCGATAAACAAGGCAAAACCTGCGCCGGAGAGCAGGAAAAATCCACACAGCGCAATCGGCAGTAGAATAAGTGCCGTAATGATTCGTTGTTTCAGCATTAAGCCCGGGCTCCAGCTTCGATTTGCTCGCTCGTTTTACCGAAGCGGCGCTGACGCGAAGCGAAATCTGCCAGCGCGGCGCGCATGGCATCGTGTTTGAAGTCCGGCCAGAACAGGTCGGAGAAGTACAGCTCGGCGTAAGCCAGCTGCCATAGCAGGAAATTACTGATACGGTGTTCCCCGCCAGTACGAATGCATAAGTCCGGCAGCGGCAGATCGCCCGTTGCCAGACAGGTTTGCAGCAGCTCCGGGGAAATATCCTCGGGGCGCAAATGACCCGCCTGAACTTCTCGCGCCAGACGCTGAGCAGCCTGAGCGATGTCCCACTGCCCGCCATAATTGGCGGCAATTTGCAGGACAAAGCGGTTATTGCCAGCCGTAGCCTGCTCGGCCTCGCGCATCGCGGCCTGAAGCTCAGGATGAAAACGCGAGCGATCGCCGATGATACGCAAGCTGATATTGTTTTCATTCAGACGCCGGGTTTCACGGCGCAAGGCCGTGAAAAACAGCTCCATCAACGCACCGACCTCCTCAGCCGGACGCTGCCAGTTTTCACTGGAGAAAGCGAACAACGTCAGCACCTCGACTTTGGCCTCGGCACACACCTCGATAACCGCGCGAACTGCGTCCACGCCCGCCTTGTGCCCGGCGACACCGGGCAACAGGCGTTTTTTCGCCCAGCGGTTATTGCCATCCATGATGATCGCTACATGACGCGGCACTGATGAAAGTGCTGTCAGCTTTGTCTTTTCCATGAAAGCTTCCCGGCCCTTATACGGCCATCAGGTCCGCTTCTTTCTGCTTGGTAGCCGCGTCGATATCGGCCTCTGCCTTGTCGGTGAGCTTCTGGATATCGGCAGCTGCACGACGCTCTTCGTCTTCACTGATTTCCTTGTCCTTGACCAGCTTCTTAACGTCGCCCAGGGCATCGCGACGAATGTTGCGCACGGCAACACGGGCATCTTCGGCTGCGCTGCGCGCCTGTTTGGTGAAGCCCTTGCGGGTTTCTTCAGTCAGGGCTGGCATGGAGATCAACAGCATCTCGCCGAGGTTGGTTGGATTGAGGTTCAGGCCAGCGCTCTGGATCGCCTTGTCGACTGCGGCGAGCATGTTGCGCTCGAAAGCCACGACCTGCAGGGTGCGGGAATCTTTCACGGTCACGTTGGCAACGCCGCTCAACGGAGTGTCAGCGCCGTAGTAAGGCACCATCACGCTGCCCAGAATGCTCGGGTGGGCCTTGCCGGTACGAATCTGACCAAATGCATGGGCCAGGGACTCAAGGGACTTCTGCATGCGCTCCTGAGCGTCTTTCTTGATTTCGTTGATCATTGTTGAGCTTCCTCGATCAGTGTTCCTTCAGCGCCGCCATGTACGATATTCAGCAGGGCGCCGGGCTTGTTCATGTTGAATACCCGCAGGGGCATATTATGGTCGCGGCACAGGCAGATCGCCGTCAGATCCATGACACCCAGTTTGCGATCCAGTACTTCATCGTAAGTCAGATGATCGAACTTCTCTGCATGGGGGTCTTTGAATGGGTCTGCGGTGTACACGCCATCGACCTTGGTTGCCTTGAGCACGACGTCGGCGTCGATTTCGATGGCACGCAGGCAGGCGGCGGAGTCGGTGGTAAAGAATGGATTACCGGTACCGGCCGCGAAAATCACCACTTCCTTGGAATTGAGGTGACGCATGGCCTTGCGACGATCGTAGTGATCGGTCACGCCCACCATGGAGATCGCCGACATCACGATAGCCGAGATATTGGCACGCTCAAGCGCATCGCGCATCGCCAGGGCGTTCATCACCGTAGCCAGCATACCCATGTGGTCGCCGGTAACGCGATCCATGCCGGCAGCACTCAGGGCTGCACCACGGAACAGGTTGCCACCGCCAATGACCAGGCCGACCTGAACGCCGATTCCTACCAACTGCCCCACTTCGAGCGCCATACGATCCAGAACCTTGGGATCGATGCCGAACTCTTCGGACCCCATCAGGGCCTCGCCGCTCAGTTTGAGTAGAATGCGTTTATAGCGAGCCTGATGACCACTGCCCTGCTGAGCCATTGCGAATCTCTCCTGCGGCGTTTACTTGAAAAAAATCTTACAGGCTCTTTCAACCTGCGCTAACTCTAGCCTGACGCTGCTACAGCGTCACAAAGATGTCGCCTTGTAAGCTACATCTTCAAGGAAAACAAATACTTTTCCCTTTTGAAAAAGAGGCCGCGCGCGTAAGCGGGCAGCCTCTTCGGATCGACAGTCGCTAAACCGTCTTACTGCTTGCTGGCAGCTACTTGAGCAGCGACTTCTTCAGCGAAGTTGTCAACTGGCTTCTCGATGCCTTCACCCACCTTGAAGTAGGTGAACGAAACGATTTCAGCGCCGGCTTTCTTGGCCAGCTCACCGACCTTGATTTCCGGGTTCTTGACGAACGCCTGCTCAACCAGGCTTGCTTCAGCCAGGAACTTGGTGATGCGACCGCCCACCATTTTCTCGACGATTTCAGCAGGCTTGCCTTTGATCTTGTCTTCGTTCAGTTGCAGGAAGACGCCTTTTTCGCGCTCGATCGCTTCGGCCGAAACTTCCGAAGGCAGCAGGAATTCAGGGTTGCTGGCTGCTACGTGCATCGCGATGTCTTTGGCCAGCTCAGCGTCGCCGCCTTTGAGGACCACAACCACGCCGATCTTGTTACCGTGCAGGTAAGCATTGACCACATCACCTTCGATGTTGGCCAGACGACGGATGTTGACGTTTTCGCCAACCTTGGCAACCAGGGCGGTACGAGCAGTTTCTTGCGCTTCGATCAGCGGAGCCACGTCGGAGACGTTGTCAGCGAAGGCTTTTTCCAGGCTGGCGGTAACGAAGTTCTTGAAATCGTCCTGCAGAGCCAGGAAGTCAGTCTGGGAGTTGACTTCGATGATGATGGCACGCTTGCCGTCTTCGCTGACCTTGACGCCGATAGCGCCTTCAGCAGCAATGTTGCCGGCTTTCTTGGCAGCCTTGATGGCGCCCGAAGCACGCATATCGTCGATGGCTTTCTCGATGTCGCCGCCAGCCTTGGTCAAGGCCTTTTTGCAATCCATCATGCCTTCGCCGGTACGCTCGCGCAGTTCTTTGACCAACGCTGCAGTAATCTCTGCCATTTTAAAATCCTCTTTGGATAGGTCTTAAACCATTCCACCCGCAATGCGGGCGTTCAAAATTCTTGAAAGCACAGGCTGACAGCCAAACATGACAACAGGGTCACGATAACGTCAGCAACTGGTTTTCCAGGAGGCAAAAAGGGGGCCTAGCCCCCTTTTTGCGCACTGAGTAAGCGTCAGGCGCTAGCCTCTCAGCCTTCTACAGCAGCTGCTGGAGCTTCTTCGACGTAAACGTCGGTGCCGCCAGCAGTGTTGTTGCGACCACGGATAACAGCGTCAGCCATCGAACCCATGTACAGCTGGATAGCGCGGATTGCGTCATCGTTGCCTGGGATGATGTAGTCAACGCCTTCCGGGCTGCTGTTGGTGTCAACGACGCCAATGACCGGAATACCCAGTTTGTTGGCTTCGGTGATCGCGATGCGCTCGTGATCAACGTCGATGACGAACAGTGCGTCAGGCAGACCGCCCATGTCCTTGATACCACCCAGACTACGATCCAGCTTTTCCAGATCGCGAGTGCGCATCAGCGCCTCTTTCTTGGTCAGCTTGGCGAAAGTACCGTCTTCGGCCTGGATTTCCAGGTCGCGCAGGCGCTTGATCGAGGCACGGATGGTTTTGAAGTTGGTCAGCATGCCGCCCAACCAGCGGTGATCGACGTACGGCGAACCGCAACGTGCTGCTTCTTCAGCAACGATCTTGCCAGCGGAACGCTTGGTGCCGACGAACAGAATCTTGTTTTTGCCCTGAGCCAGGCGCTCAACGAAAGTCAGAGCTTCGTTGAACATAGGCAGGGTTTTTTCAAGGTTGATGATGTGGATCTTGTTACGCGCGCCGAAAATGTATTTACCCATTTTCGGGTTCCAGTAACGGGTTTGGTGACCGAAGTGCACACCGGCCTTCAGCATATCGCGCATATTGACTTGGGACATGATAGTTCCTTGATAAGTCGGGTTAGGCCTCCACGTATCCCAATGACCAACCAGCGGCTCGAGCCGAAGGCACCCAGGTCATCGTGTCGACACGTGTGTGGGTTTGTGCCTTCACGGGCGTACCCGGAAAGCGGCGCATTTTATACCACAAAAGGTTGGATAACGGAACCCGCAACGCAAGCCTTGTGAAAGGCAGCGTCCTGTTTGGGAAATACGTTCCTTTTTGATCCTCATCAGGGCTTGAGGCTCGCAACGACTAAACGACCCGCACACCGACTGCATGCTGGGCCAAACCGTGGCAACCACATGCCAACCGATGACCGTGCAGCACGATCGGAATGCCATTCATGCGCCGCCTCGGATGCCCTTCGACAAAGGCGTAAATACCAAGATGCAGCGCACAGGTCGCCTTATCGCCTAGCACGGCGACGGTTTTGCCGTTGATCCCGTGCGTGCCCGCAAACTGGCACTCAACAACCTTTCCACCACCGCTGGTGGGATCGCCTAAACACACGGGCTTCACGATGGCCGCGCCCCCGGCATCCCAAAGCTGAACGGATCAGCCCAGCGGGTTTTGGCGTTGTGCGCTTTGGTCGCTTCATCCGGCGGACGGACCATCTGGACGGTCACGCTGCCGTCGCTGCCGGTGTAGACCACCGCGCTGGTGCCGCCGTCGAGGTAGCTGGCGATGGTGGCGAGGTTGATGCCGACCAGTGCGCTGCTGACCCCGGTATTGCCCAAACGACGACCCAGGTCATAACCCTCATCGACATTGCCCAATTCAATACCGCTGCCGTCGGTATTCAGGCCGTGCAAGGCGTTGTTCAGGGCAATCAGGCCTTCGGTGTTGTCGGTGCTGTCGTAGAAAACGCGGACCGGGGCGGCGCCTTCGGGCAAGGTGTTCAGGGCTTTGAGCCAGGCGCCTTGCAGCGCTTTGACCTGCAACGCGGGCTTGAGGCGTTTGCCGTTGTCGTCGGTCATCGCCACTTTGACCGGGCGATGCAGGAAGCCGAGCATCGGTGCGGCATCGAATTCCTTGACCTGGTGCTCAGCCCAGCGCACGGGCAACCAGGGTGTGGGTTCAAAACGGCCGGGGCCGCGATTGCCGATGGTTTGCCAGAGTTCGGGGAGTTGGGCGTGCCAGTAGGCGCTGGACATGGTGCCGGGGGCGCTAGGGGCCTCGAATCCTTCGGCTTTTTTCCCGTCTTCATACACCTTGCGAAACAGTCGTGAATGCTTCCAGTAAAGCGCCCACAGCTTGCCCATGTCAGTGCGTGTGGTCTGGTTGTCTTCTTTCTCGTCGGTGGCGAATGGGCGCAGGTAGTGATCAACTCGCTCTGAGCGCGAGACCAGCAGGCCGGTCATGCTGTCGTAGACCTTGGGCACGACATGGCCGTCCTGAAGACCGGGAGTGCCGGCCACCCGAACACCGCTGCGGGTGACATCGCCGTCTTCGCTGACAATCAATGCCTCGGGTACTTCGGGATTGTCATCGAAAAACTGGAACAGCTTTTCAATCATCGATTGAGCGTGAGTCGTGTTGACGGCGTCCTGCCAGAGAAACAGGGTTACGCCGAGGGTGGCACCATTTCTCCCGCCGATGATGTGGCTTGCAGCCCCGGTGTTTTGGGGCTGTTTAGGCGGGCCAAGGGCAAAGGTTGGTAACGGCCAGTAGGCCACCGCATCGCGGGCGGAATGGCGGAAGGAAACCTTGGTATTGATCGCAGCAACGGTGCGGCGACTGTCTGCCGCGTATGGGTAGGCCTCAGCGTCCGAGGAAAATATCGAGCTGAAGTTATCGTTCTTTTTCTTGATCAGACGCCACAGCGCGGATTGGTGGTCTTGATCTACTGCGAGCCCGGCGCCCCTGATTTCCAGCGCATAAGTCCGTTCACGTTCCGCAATCTGTTCGGCGGTCAAAGGAACTGGCTGTGCCTTGACATCAGCGGGAGTCGCCCACTGCATCACCGCCTTGCTTCCCCAGACCGCGCCATACAACAACGCGGCCAAGCCACAGACCGCAGCAAGCCCAACGAGGGTGAGGGGGGCCAGATTTTTAAACGTCATATCTTTGATCTCAAGGTTTTGCACAGCTTTATAGGTAAGGAACGTCAGCCAGCCGATACTCAGCACGACGCCAAGCCAGAGGAAGGGCATGAAGCGCGGACGGCTGTTCATGATTTGCTTCCTTTTTGGCCCGATCTCCTGACCAGTGGGGGTGGTGTCATGGGCACGAGTTCTTCGGAGGGAAATGTCCCTTCGTCGTAATACGCGTAACTGGCTGCGACCAGCGCCCGTGCATCAGCACTCAACCTCGACCAACCGCGCATCTGAGTAATCTCATCGTCAAAACGCTTCTTATCGATGCGCCAATTTGCTATCGCCACCAACACCTCCCGCATCTGCGGATCGTCCAGGCATTTGCCCTGCCCGATGGCCACGTCCATGGCCGTGACCCAGCGATGGTTTTCCGGGCTGCGCAGCACTCCCGAGTGATAGCTGTTGAAGTCCCATTCCTTAGGGTCGATGGCCAGCCGGGCGCGGATTTCGTTGGGAGTCTCTTCGCGCTCAAGGAGGAACTGATCAAACGTCCCAAGCATCGGGTTGCCGTACACTTGCGTATTGCGCAGTTCGCGCGTCTGGTCATCGGCTTCCCTGCCTTCATTCCAGGCCGCTAGCTCCCTGTCCAGGTTCGCCCGCATCGGACTTTCACGTACGAGCAACCATTTGAAAGTGGCCTCTACGTTGCCCAGTGCGGTGTTTTGCCCCACTGCGTCGGGCGCGTCGGTGCCGGGTTCTTCTGAACTGCCGGTTTTGGCTTCGCCCCCAAACAACTTCGGGGCATGGGGCGGGGTCAGCGCTTCGCCGTTGATGTAACGCGACTCGAAGTCCATTGCCTTCTGAGAGACAAGACCTACAAAACCATTGTGTTGTGCCGAATAACGCTCGCCCCTCATGCGTAAGGGCACCAGCGCCGGTTCCGCGCCGACAAGAATCGGATCGCCATAACGATGCCGGGTGCTCCACAACCGCTGATAAAAACCCGCTGGCATGGCGGCCATCGCCGGGGCGCCGCCGGGCAGGTGCGGCGGTACGCCGAGGGTGCCGATGCCGCTGACATCGCGCAAACCCACGGTGGTGTCGTCGTGACTGAAATACAGGTAAACCTTGCCGCGATTGTCCCGCTCGGGGAACACCACCGTTTGCTCATCCGGCCCCAGGCGCTGGCCCTGCTGCGGCGACCAGCGCGGGCCGCTGCGCCCGCAATACCCCGGCTGGCCGCATTGCAGCGTGCTCAACGACGGTAGCGCGTGAGGCGCTTCGGTCATGGCCTTGACGATGTCGATCAGCGTGCCGAGGGTGTCCGAATCCTCCGGCGTGTGATCGGGCAGCACCGAATACGGCGAGGCGACCATGACCGCGCAATCGGCGCAACGCTGGCCGCGCTCCACCAGCAGGGCTTGCGCGAGCAAGGTGATCAGCGTGCCCTGGCTGTGGCCCATGATGGTGATGGTTTCATCGGGCGCCAGACGGCGGATTTCACCGATCAGCATCGCCAGCCGATGGGCCGCCAGCACGAAATAACGGCGATGCGGGTTAAGGCCCATGAACACAGTATTGCGGCTCGTCATGTTCACCGCGTGTCGCAGCCAATTGCTCATCCCTGAGGTGAACATTTCCGGGATGTTGTTGGTGGCATTGGCGAAGAATCCGCCACCCTTGCCGAAATGCCGATCCAGCCGGTTGTCGAACTTGTCCTGGTACTGGGTGCGTAGCTTGGTGGGGTCGCCGTTCTTGTCGCGTTTGATCTCCTCGGGCTCGGCGCGATAACCCCAGTAAAAGGGGATGAAGCAACTGCGCGTGTTCTTATCGGTGCTGCGTCGGTAGAGGTAGGTGTCGGGATCGTCGATCACCTCAAAGGCGCTGCCGCGTCGCTCAGCTACTGGTATTGCCTGTGCCGCCGTATAGTCAGCGCCATATCGCCCGGCGCACAAATCCGGCCGGTCCAACCGCTCGTTCAAGCCCTGCATCAGTCCGGTTTCCACCGACTCGTAGGCCGCACCGGGATCGTTGACGCCATGCAGGAAGATGACCACGCCGGGCATGTCAGCCGGCACTTCCAGCCTGATATCGCCGGGGCGATTGGGCGTCAAACGGACTTTCTTCTCAGCAACGGTCTGAGTTTTTTCGGTGCTCATTGGCGAGTACCTGCTGATGCGGGGCAATCTTCAGTCACAAGCTTTTGCCCCTGAATGCGAATGCACCGAGTCACGCTGCCTCCCTGCGAAGCCGATATCGTTTCAACCTTGGCAATCCACGGAAATGCCATGGGCTGCAAGGCATCGGAAGGGTCATCGCCCTGATCGGAAGTCAGCGAAAGGGATTGCAGGCAACTTTGTAGCAACTGCTGATCCAGCATAAAAAGTCGATCGTCCTTTAACGACAGCAGCACCAGAAAGTCTTCATGCCCGGCACCGCAGAAGCCTTGTGGGTTGCCGAAAGTTGAAGGCAGTCGCACGACAGCCGCAAAGGCGGGCTGGTGATCAATGACAAATGCTTTTGAGTTGATGCCTTGCACTTCATCGGCATCGCGCAAGCGATCTTTTAGCCGGTCGTCGATAAAGAGGGCGCGCATGCCGTGCTGATTATTTAGCACGCCTTCAATGCGTTCATGACGATTGCTAAGTGTCAGTACTGAGTCAATGCCAATGGCCTGACTCAGCTTAAACTCTGCGGCTATTGAGTAAGGGCTTAACAACAATAGAACTGCTGCAAGCCACTGCTTACTCGCCGAGCAAATGATCTGCATAGCAGACTCCCGTGTAGTTCCACTTATTAGCTGCTGTTTTGTTTTTTTTGGGATTTGCATAGGAGTCTTTGTCCCGATCATGCAATTGGGCTTCGGTCTGGTCGTTGTTCGCCGGTGCCGTTTTATCCCAACCGATGTTCCCTGTTTTGCTGTCGCACAGCACGCTATCCTTGCGCTGCCACTGCTGGCTCGCGGCGCTCCATACGTGATAGGCACCCCCGTTCCAGCGCGACAGCGTTTCAAGCTTTAATTGTTCCTCGGTGTATTTCCGATCATCTTTGCCCAAGTAGTTTTTTGCGATTTTTTGTTTTTCCTGATACAGGCTACTACCGACCTTTATATTTTCTTTCCAGCTCCATACTTGTTCGTAACTGGGGGTTGGATTGGTTATTTGCGTCAGCCCATAGCCGCCGTCAAAGGATAAAAGCGGTTCACCATCCGCAGTAATGAAATTCTTGAACGCGCTTTCTTTCTCTATAACCAACTCAAAACCGGACACATCCTCAAGCGCGCCTAAAAACTGGGTTACTTTTTCTTGGCCGGGATTTTTGCCCTTGATGATCACTGAGCGCTTAAATGTATCTTTACCCGCTTTTATTTCGACCGCCAATGTACCGCCCAGCACTTTCCTGGACAGGTCGGCTTGCCACTTTTTTTGCTGTGAACTAAAGCGACCAGTTTCGGTAAATGTTTTCTGAGCGCTTATCGAACGTGCTGTGTTTTCACGGGTGCCAGTCTTGGCTTCCCAAGTGATCGTCCACGATCCTGTATAGGGTGGTGGCTGGGCAGTTCTAAATTCAAAAATGATCTCCGGGAACGTCGCGTCTTCGTCGATAAAAAACTCCTGCAATGCTGCTGGAGATACCCACGAGCTAGCGTTACCGGTACTTACGACTTTCACCAACGATTGTTCGGTGCGGTTGGTAACGCTTGCATTTTTCGCGATATTTGTAACTTCAGGCTTGCTCATTGGATTACCTCCCCATCGCTGTCACGCAACGTCTCGACGGTGAGAGCTACAGGCGCATCGGTGTAAACCCGCTCGGTGAGCCCGTCAGCGTCGGTGACTCCTTCCCACACCCTTCCGTCCGCAGCACTGATGCGATAACGCTGCCCCGCCCTGGGTAGATGTTCTGTGCCAGGAGAGACCAGGTGAAATTGCTCGCTGTACTTATCCGCCTGATTACCGCTTGAATCGGCGTGAGAACCACTTGGCAACTGCAACTCAGGAGCCCGTACCGCCGCGACGCTGGCTTTGTGCATAACCTGCCGCTCAACGATTTGCGTCAAGCCGGTGCTATCCGTTATGCCGTCAACAGCCGTCCCATCTTCCAGACTGATCTTGTATTTATGGTCTGTTGCAAGTCGCGAACTGTCGCCTGTATGCCCTGGGTAGTGGAAAAGCAGACGCTGGTCCGCAGCCTGCCGCCCAAATGAGGGCATCGCCACGCTGTCAGTCTTCGCCCCCACCCAATCATGGTCTGCCGCATGCACGATGGCCGAGCCCGATGTCCCTATCTCGATCCCGCCACCAATCTTGATGTAGCTGCCGTCGTCGGCGACCAGCCGGATGGTCGGCGCGGTCAGGACGATTTCGCCTTCGGCGGCCGAGGCGTGCAGGTTCTTTTGCGCGTTGAGGGCGATGTCGTCGTCCTGCGCCTGAACCTGTACCTTGCCGCGATTGGCGATGGCGCTGATGCCGTCGTCCTGGGCGAAGGCGCTGATGCCTTTGCCGGCGTTCAGACGCAGGGCGGCGCCGCTGGTCATCTGCAAATGGTCTTGCGCAGTGGTGTCGAAGTTTTCTCCGGCGTAATGCGCTTGCGAGGCAGGCGTGGCACTGACGATGCCAGCCTCACTGGTCATGGCTATCAGTGGCTCGCCGCTGGCCTGGCTGTCCGGGGCGGGCCATTGCTTCAAGCTCTGTTGCAGTCTGTCGATCCCGGCGTGATCCAGCACTTGCGCGCCCTGCGCCGACGCTGTTTCACCCAGCGACTTGAACAGGTCGGCGCATTGGCCGAGCAAATCGAGCAGGGCTTCGCGACCCAGTTGATGGTCCTGCGCCTGATGCCTGGCGTAGGTGCTCAGTAGCACGCCTTGTGCGGCGCGCAGGGCGATGGCGGCATTGGTCCGCAGCTCTGCGCCGTTGCCCAGCGGCTGGGCTTTGCCTTCATTGCGCGGCGTGGTGAGTTTGCCCAGGTTCAGGGCGCTGTCCTGATGGTGCGTAGCCAGCCGGGTGCGCAGTTCACCGGTGGTGTCGTCGAACAGCAGTTCGTTGTAACCGTCACCTTGATGCTCTTTGGTCTTGATCCCGGATAGCGCACGGTTGCCGGGCAGTGGTGTGTAGGCCCCGGCGTTGCTGAAACGGGGCGAGCGGTGAGTGCCGTTGTAAACGGCGCCCGTGATCAGCGGCCGGTTGATGTCCCCGGCAATAAAACTCACGACCACTTCCTGACCGATGCGCGGCAGGAATTGGTGGCCAAAGCCCTCCCCGGCGCTGGGCTGGGACACGCGCAGCCAAGCGGTGCCTTGCGCATGCCGCTTGGCACTGTCTGGCTCATCGGGTTGTTCGCGCTGCCAGTGAAAGCGCACCTTCACCCGCCCCCACTCATCGGTGTGCACTTCGCCAAAGGCTTTTTCGCCGACCACGATGGCCGTCAACGGTCCGGCCATCACCGGCCGGGGTGTCGTGCACACCGGGCGATAAGGGATGTGCCGACGACTGCAGGTAAAGGTGTTGCTGTAAACCGCGTCGTCTTCGTTCAGGTAGTTGTTGCGACCGCTGTGCTGCACGCTTAGCAGCAGGAATTCTTTCACGCGGGTGCGTTCTTTGCGCCCATGGCTCGGGTGTTGAGGGTGCGGCCTCGGCTGCCGCCCGTCATGGCGGGGATGCTGGGTCAGCTCAAAGGTGTAACCGGGCACCATCGCCCGGCAATTACTGCCCCCGCGAAAGGTCTTGCTTAAGGCATGCAAGGCCTCGGCGCGGCGACCGACTCGACGTCCGGTATCATCCCAGTTGCCCGCGCTGTATTGACCTGAGGAGTCGTAACGCTCAAATCGACCAGACTCGCTCGCAGCGGTCAGCGAACGCGCTTCGCTTTGCGCCCTGGCTGATTTGTAATCGAAGGTGGGGATGCAGATGGCATCGGACTGGCGCTGCCGATGGGCAGTCCATTCACTGATGGTGTCGACGTGGGCAGGCAGTGCCTCCTGATGGAACGGGATTATGGGTTGTTGTACCAGCGGCTTGAGCGCGTCGGAATAATCCTTAACCACCAGCGTATGGCCTTGTGCCGAATGCTCGAAATAGAACAGCAGGCCTTCTTCTTCCAGCAGCCGCCGCACAAAGTGTTCATCGGTCTCGTTGAACTGCGTGATGCAACTGTGAACCCTGAGCGAGGAAGGCTGCAAAAGCTCGAATCTGCGTACAGCCAGGGCGCCGTAATGAGCGAAGACCGTCTGCAGGACATCGACCACCGTGCACTCCTGAAAAATGCGTGAGTCTGTGCGCTGGTCCAGATACCAAAGCCATGAACTCAACGTCGCCGAGTAATAGCTCAAGCCTCCGTCACTCTTGAGATGGTTGAAAGCGGTGAGGTGCCCGTGAATGTCACGGTGCGTGCCGTCGGCCAGTTCGATTTCAAGCAGCGTCGGCTGATCAATCAGGGTCTTGAGTTCAAGATATTGATCGCGGCTGAGCAGCGCCAGGTCAAAGCTGAACGGTTCGCTGATCGCTTCGCGCCCCCTGAAGCTGTCCAGTACCAATTCGCTATCAGACTCCGTTTGAACGGTCAGTTTGATCAGACGGTGTTTTTGCGACGAGAGCAGTGTGGCGGGATGGATGCTCATGCTGGCCTCTTGTGGGTGAGGACGGCGAACTCCATCTGCTCATACGTGACGTGGGTTCGCCAAAGGCGCGATTTGAGCATGGGAAGGGTACGGGGTATGTCGGACAGCGACGGTATTGGAGTAGGAGAATTCTTTAACGTTACTTTCTATCAGGTCGGGTAAGCGGTTTGGTTGCTTTCTAAAATGGAACAGCTTATGCCCCAAACAAGGCGCTTGATTACCTTCTATATAAAGGAAGCGATAATCACCCGCCGCCGACGGTCTGATAGAATCGCTGTTTTCCGTATTTGCTGCGTGCACGCCGCGCCCGAGAGAGTTTGTATGACCGTCACCCTCAAAACCCCTGAAGACATCGAAAAGATGCGTATCGCCGGTCGCCTGGCCGCCGACGTTCTGGAAATGATCGGTGCCCACGTCAAGCCCGGAGTCACCACCGACGAACTGGATCGCATCTGCCATGACTACATCGTCAACGAGCAGAAGGCCATTCCTGCGCCGCTGAACTACAAGGGTTTCCCAAAATCCATCTGCACCTCGATCAACCACGTGGTCTGCCACGGCATTCCCAATGAGAAGCCACTTAAAGACGGCGACGTCCTGAACATCGATGTTACCGTCATCAAAGACGGCTATCACGGTGATACCAGCAAGATGTTCCACGTCGGCAAGGTTCCCGAGTGGGCCGAGCGCCTGTCGAAGATCACCCAGGAATGCATGTACAAGGGCATCGAGATCGTTCGTCCGGGCGCGCGCTTGGGGGATATCGGCGAAGTGATCCAGAAGCATGCAGAAAAGAATGGCTTCTCGGTAGTGCGTGAGTACTGCGGTCATGGCATCGGCAAGGTGTTCCACGAAGAGCCGCAGGTACTGCACTACGGCAAGGCCGGCACCGGCATGGAACTGCAGGAAGGCATGACCTTCACCATCGAACCGATGATCAACCAGGGCCGTGCCGAAACGCGCCTGCTGGGCGATGGCTGGACCGCGATCACCAAGGACCGCAAGTTGTCCGCCCAGTGGGAGCACACCATCCTCGTCACCGCCGATGGCTACGAGATCTTCACTCTGCGCAGCGACGACACCATTGCCCGCACCTCGGCGGCCTGACCGAGCGCACCGCCGGGCGGCCCGCAGTCAACTGTGCGCCGCCCGCACTGCCGCCAGAACGATATAAAGGAAAGCAGTTCCATGCCCCAGGTGGATCCCGATTTGTTCGACCGCGGCCAGTTCCAGGCTGAACTGGCCTTGAAAGCCAGCCCCATTGCGGCCTTCAAGAAAGCCATTCGCCATGCCCGCGACGTCCTCGACGAACGCTTCCGCTCGGGCCGTGACATTCGCCGCCTGATCGAGGACCGTGCCTGGTTCGTCGACAATATCCTGCAACAAGCGTGGGACCAGTTCGACTGGAGCGAAGAAGCCGATATCGCCCTGCTCGCCGTCGGTGGCTACGGGCGCGGTGAACTGCACCCCTATTCGGACATCGACCTGCTGATTCTCCTCGACAGCGCCGATCACGAAGTATTCCGCGATTCCATTGAGCGCTTTCTGACCCTGTTGTGGGACATCGGCCTGGAAGTCGGTCAGAGCGTACGTTCGGTGGACGAATGCGCCCAGGAAGGCCGCGCTGACCTCACGGTCATCACCAACCTGATGGAAAGCCGCACCATTGCCGGCCCCGAGCGCCTGCGTCAGCGCATGCTCGATGTCACCAGTACGGCAAACATGTGGCCAAGCAAGGAGTTCTTCCTGGCCAAGCGCGCCGAGCAGAAGACCCGCCACCACAAGTACAACGACACCGAATACAACCTGGAGCCCAATGTAAAAGGCTCCCCGGGCGGCCTGCGCGATATCCAGACCATCCTCTGGGTAGCCCGTCGCCAGTACGGCACGCTAAACCTGCATGCCTTGGCCGGTCAGGGCTTTTTGCTGGAAAGCGAAAACAACTTGCTGGCCTCCTCCCAGGAATTCCTGTGGAAAGTGCGCTACGCCCTGCACATGCTCGCCGGGCGCTCGGAAGACCGTCTGCTGTTCGATTACCAGAGCACCATCGCCGGGCTGCTGGGCTACCAGGACAGCGACGCCAAGCTGGCCATCGAACGCTTCATGCAGAAGTACTATCGCGTGGTGATGAGCATCGCCGAGCTCAGCGATCTGATCATCCAGCACTTCGAAGAAGTGATTCTGTCGGCGGACGATGGCGACAATACTCAGCCGATCAACTCGCGCTTCCAGTTGCACGATGGTTATATCGAAGCGACCAACGTCAACGTGTTCAAGCGCACGCCATTCGCCATGATCGAGATCTTCGTGCTCATGGCCCAGCATCCGGAAATCAAGGGCGTACGCGCCGACACCATCCGCCTGCTGCGCGAACACCGCCACCTGATCAACGACGATTTCCGCAACGATATTCGCAATACCAGCCTGTTCATCGAGCTGTTCAAGTGCGAGATCGGCATCCATCGCAACCTGCGCCGGATGAACCGCTACGGCATCCTCGGTCTGTACCTGCCGGAGTTCGGCCATATCGTCGGGCAGATGCAGCACGACCTGTTCCACATCTACACCGTGGACGCCCACACGCTGAATCTGATCAAACACCTGCGTAAGCTCCAGTACACCCAGGTGTCAGAGAAATTCCCGCTGGCCAGCAAGATCATGGCCCGACTGCCCAAGCCGGAGCTTATCTACCTCGCCGGGCTGTACCACGACATCGGCAAGGGTCGCGGCGGCGATCACTCGGAACTCGGCGCAGTGGATGCCGAAGCCTTCGGTATCCGCCACCACCTGCCGACCTGGGACACGCGCCTGATCGTCTGGCTGGTCAGCCATCACCTGGTGATGTCCACTACTGCCCAGCGCAAGGATTTGTCTGACCCGCAGGTGATCCATGATTTCGCCCAGTTCGTGGGCGATGAAACCCATCTGGATTACCTGTATGTGCTGACCGTCGCCGATATCAACGCGACCAACCCGACCCTGTGGAACTCCTGGCGCGCCAGCCTGCTGCGCCAGCTCTACACCGAGACCAAGCGCGCCCTGCGCCGCGGTCTGGAAAACCCGGTTGATCGCGAAGAGCAGATTCGCCGCACACAGATTGCCGCCCTGGATATTCTCGTGCGCAACGGCACCGATCCGGACGACGTCGAGCAATTGTGGTCCGGCCTGGGTGACGACTATTTCCTGCGCCACACTGCCGGCGATGTTGCCTGGCACAGTGACGCCATCCTCCAGCAACCGGCCGACGGCGGCCCATTGGTGCTGATCAAGGAAACCACCCAGCGCGAGTTCGAGGGTGCCACGCAGATCTTCATCTACGCCCCCGACCAGCACGATTTCTTCGCCGTGACCGTGGCCGCCATGGACCAGTTGAACCTGAACATCCATGACGCGCGCATCATCACCTCCAGCAGCGCCTTTACCCTCGACACCTATATCGTCCTCGACAGCGATAACGGCTCGATCGGCAAGGACCCGGAGCGTATCGAGCGGATTCGAAAAGGCCTGAGCGAAGCCCTGCACAACCCGGACGATTACCCGACGATCATCAAACGCCGGGTGCCACGCCAGCTCAAGCATTTCGCCTTTGCGCCCCAGGTGACCATCCTCAACGATGCCCAGCGCCCGGTGACCATTCTCGAGCTCTCGGCACCGGATCGCCCTGGTCTGCTGGCACGGATCGGCAAGATCTTCGTCGAGTTCGACCTGTCCCTGCAGAACGCCAAGATCGCCACGCTGGGCGAACGGGTGGAAGACGTGTTCTTCGTCACCGATGCCAATGGTCAGCCATTGTCCGACCCGCAACTGTGCAGCCGCCTGCAGGACGCGATCGTCGAGCAGTTGAGCGTCAGCCAGGAACCCGGCGGCGAGATGCGCCTGAGTATTTGAATCGACTTGAGAGCGCCTGTAACGAAGGCGCCCGGCTATTGAGAAAGCACCCCATGAATGATGCCCTGCAAAACCTGCAACCCTACCCGTTCGAGAAACTGCGCGCCCTGCTCGGCAGCGTGACGCCCAATCCCGACAAGCGCCCGGTCGCCCTGTCCATTGGTGAACCCAAGCATCGCTCGCCGGATTTCGTCGCCAAGGCCCTGGCCGACAACCTCGATCAAATGGCGGTCTACCCCACCACCCTGGGCATCCCGGCCCTGCGCGAAGCCATCGCCAGCTGGTGTGAACGCCGCTTTGATGTGCCGACAGGCTGGATCGACCCGGCGCGCAACGTGCTGCCCGTCAATGGCACCCGCGAGGCATTGTTTGCTTTCACCCAGACCGTGGTTCAGCGCAGTGACGACGGCCTGGTGATCAGCCCGAACCCGTTCTACCAGATCTACGAAGGCGCAGCCCTGCTCGCCGGCGCCCAGCCGCACTACCTGCCTTGCCTGGCCGAGCACGGCTTCAATCCGGATTTCGACGCGGTCTCGCCGGATATCTGGAAACGCTGCCAGATCCTCTTCCTGTGCTCGCCGGGCAACCCGACTGGTGCCCTGATCCCCCTGGAAACGTTGAAGAAACTCATCGGCCTGGCCGACCAGTACGACTTCGTGATCGCCGCCGACGAGTGCTACAGCGAGCTGTACTTCGACGAAGCCACCCCGCCACCAGGCCTGCTGAGCGCCTGCGCCGCCCTGGGCCGTGAGGACTTCAAGCGTTGCGTGGTGTTCCACAGCCTGTCCAAGCGCTCCAATCTGCCAGGCCTGCGTTCGGGGTTCGTCGCCGGTGATGCCGAGATCCTCAAGGCATTCCTGCTTTACCGCACCTACCACGGTTGCGCCATGCCAGTACAAACCCAACTGGCCAGTATCGCAGCCTGGAACGACGAGGAGCACGTACGCGCCAACCGTACCCTGTATCGGGAAAAGTTCGACGCAGTACTGGACATCCTCGCCCCGGTCATGGACGTGCAGCGTCCGGACGGCGGCTTCTATCTGTGGCCGAATGTCGGCACCGATGACGCCGCATTCTGCCGCGACCTGTTCGTCGACCAGCATGTCACCGTCGTGCCGGGTTCCTACCTGTCACGGGAAGTCGACGGTTTCAACCCTGGCGCCGGTCGCGTGCGCATGGCCCTGGTTGCACCACTGGCCGAATGCATCGAAGCCGCAGAGCGGATTCGCGACTTCGTCAGCAAGTAAACGCCAGCCTTTGCCGCAGCACGCAATGTGCTGCGGCAGCCTCGGTACGAATTTGTATCAAGTCTGATACGGATTGGCCGATACTCCCTGAACTCATAAAAAATCAGGGAAGACCTTATGAATCCGCTTTCGAATCTGCTTAATACTTTCACGTCAGCTTATAAAAGCGTCGATGCCGCCAGTCGCACCAGCGCCAGCAGCACCAACACTGCCTCCACCGCAGTCAGCGGGCAGGATGAAAAAACGCCGGGCGCCGACAGCCTGACCCTGTCCAGCACCGCCGTCGAACTGAGCCAGAAGACCTCCTACGCCGCACCCTACTTCCCGACTCGCGCGAACATGAGCGCCAGCGCGCTGATGATGGCCGTGGCCAACCCGGGCCTGGTCTCCAGCTCCAAGGGCCTGTCATTCGCCGACGTCGCCACTGCCGCCCGCAAAAGTCTGGACGACAAGTACGCGCAGATGAAAGCCAGCGGCAGCCCGTACGACGCCAACAGCCCGGAAGGTCGCGACACCAATTCCCTGCTCGGCGACCTCGACCGCCGCTCGCTGTATGCGATCAGCAGCAACCAGGGCGGCTTGTTCACCAAGGACGAGCAGGACGCCGCCAGCAATGCCATGAGCCAGCAGATCTCCCTGGCTATCGGCATCTATAAAGGCCCGAGCAGCCAGGCTGGCAATTTCGTCGACCCTTATGCCGGCAACGACGCCGCCCGCCTCAACGCCGCGCTGAGTTTCCTCACCAGCGTCAGCCCGGAAGAGCGCAATTCGACGACCTGGCTGCAACAGCGCCTGGCGGTCGAGAACGGCATCGCCAGTATCAAGAATCCGGCCGCCGACAACAAAATCCCGGCGACCCTGTTTGAAGTGCTGGCCCAGACGAGCGACGAGCCGGGCGCTGACGACGAGGACCCGACCCAGATCAAGGCCGGGATTGCCAATAACACAACGGCGGCGAAGGCCCCGACCATCAACCCGACGAAGACTTCGGCGAGCTGATAGGCCACACCCATAACCGGCTGAGTGAAATCGGTATGCGTAGAGCGGCTTTAGCCGCGAGGATGCTCTCGCGGCTAAAGCCGCTCCTACGGGGATGTGTCTACAGCACTGGATCAGGCAGCCAGCGGCTGACCTGTCAGGGTAATGTCCACGCCCGGCGAGCCAATGGAGTTGGCATCAGCCACTTGGGCATAGGCGCCCAGAGTGCCCGCCTTGGCATAGGTGTAGTGCGGGTCGCTGGTGGACGTCTGGTCCCATACCGCCGTATAGCTGTCCTTCGAGCCGCCAAACGCCGTGCCGGTATGGCTGCCGGCTTTGAATGTGCCGCTGGTAATGGCGGAGGTCGTGATGGACGCGCCGTCCGCGTCAAACGCTGCAGCACCGTAGTTGAAGGCCGTCGCCACGTTACCGTTCTGGTCGTAGATCACCACGCCATCACCTTTGCCAAGGCCCGGGCCGTCAACGTTGATGACGTTGCTGGCACCCGTCAGGTTCCAGGCCGTTTTGAATGCCCCCGCAGCCGAGTCTTTCACCGAAGCAATGACCAGGGTCTTACCAGCGGCGATCTGCAGGTTGCTGCCCAGGGAAACACCCGAGACGAAGGTCTTGCCGTCTGAGTCGGTGAACTTCCAGTTGGACAGGTCAATGGCAGTGGTGCCGTAGTTATACAGCTCGACGAAGTCACCACCCGTTGAGTTGGATGCCACTTCGCTGATCAGCAGATTGTAGTGCGGCACTTCGCCGGTCTTGAAGCTGAGGTTCTGGCTGGCGATGGCGTTGTTGTAGTGATCGGCCACGGCGTTGGACTGCAGCTCGACGCTGTATTGGGTATTGGCGGCGAGCTTGGCAGTCGGGGTCAGAATGACCTTGTTGTAGTCCACCTTCACGCCCGTGCTGGCGTTGTCGAAGGTCTGCACCACATTGCCGTTGCCGTCCTTGAGCACGATCTTGCCACTGCCCAGCGCCACGCCTTCGTCGAAAGTCAGGGTAATGCTGGTGGTATTCTTCGATACCCCGGTCGCCGCATTCGCTGGCGTGCTGCCGACCAGCTTGGGCGCGGTGGTATCGGTCACCGGGTTGCCGACGGTCACCAGATTGCCTTTGAACTGCTGATCGGCAGCGTTGAGGTCCTTGGATGCCTGGGTCTGGCCAGCCCACACGGTGTCGCCGTTGTCCTGCAGCAACAGGATCTGGGTGCCTGCCTTGATACTGGCGGGCGAAGCAATGGATTCAAAGCTGCCGCCGGTGGCCTTGAGCAAGGCATCGAGGTTGTTATCCCGCTCGACCGGCTGGTGGGTCTTGTCACCGTCCCAGGTGAACAAGCGGAAATCGTTCGGCACATCTGCGCTGGCGCCGCCCGAAGGACCGGCAATGATCAGGTAGCCGCTGCCGTCGCTGGCCTTGTCGATGGAGCGGATACCGCGACCGCCCAGGTTCAGTTCGATGGCTTCAAAGTTCGGCGCCTTGGTGCTGTCGGCCAGCACGTCCTTGTAGTTGCTCAAGGAGATGATCAAGGCTTTATCGCGTGCGACGTTGTCCATCTGCGGGGCGCGAAAGCCCAGCCACAGGGCGCTGTCGTTACTCGAGGTGGTCATGCCTTCGATGGAGAAGCCGTTGGTGTTCTCTGGAGCAATGCCCGCACCGGCTGACGTGGCAAAACCGTAATAACCCGCTGCCTTGCCGTTCGCGCCCGAGGCATCCCAGGCGGTCAGCGCGGCAACCAGACCGGTGTATTTGTCGGTGGTCACCGAGAAAGTCGGCTTGCCGTCGACGGCGGTGATTTTCAAGCTGGTAATCACCTCGCGACCAGGGGCCTCCACTCCTTTCTTGTCGTTACTGTGGGAGCCGGTCAGATACAGATTGCTGCCCACCAGGGTCATGGCTTCGAAGTCCATCTCACCGGTGAGCCCCAGCGCGGTGCCGTAGTTGAATTCGCTGATGGCCGGGCCACCGTTTTTGTCGTACACCCGCACCACGTTGGCTTCGTCATCGCCGACGATGATGTAGTTACCCCACGCCACTACGCCCGATGCGTCGGACGAACCGAAGGTGCTGCCGACCTTGGGTTTGAAGGTGAACTCGGTGGGCTGCGGGGCGGGCGGATCGACTGGAGTCACCGGGTTGGCCGGCGTGGTGGGTGTGGTCGGCGCCGTGGGTGCTGTGGCCGGGTCGCCGTTGGTGATCAGGTTAGTCGCCAGCTTGTTGACCAGATCTGCGGTGCTCTGGGCACCCTTGAACTGTAGCGCGGTGTTGAGCTCGGTATTGCTGGGTGAACGACCGACGATTGCCTGATAGGTCAGGACGACCTGAGCCTTGTCAGCGGTGGCACTCTGCCCTTCAGAAGAGGCAGTGATAGAAGACAGCAGGCCCGAAACACTGCCGCCATTACTCAACTGCGCGCTCCAGTACGCCAGGCCCGCCGCATCCGGGGCACGGCCCAAGGTGTTTTGATAGAGCGTGGAAACCAGCTGAGAGACAGATCCACCCGCTACGTTGGCGAACTCGGTGGACCCGGCGAACGAATGGGTCACATCATCCAGCGAGGTGCCGCTGCGTACCTGCTGCGTCCAGTACTGCAGACCTGCGGTGTCGGGAGTACGGCCAAAAGCGGCCTGATACAACGCAATGATCGGCTGTACCGTGGTCACCGACTCGGTCGAGGTGGTGAAACTGCTCACCACATCCGAGAGTTTTGCGCCGCTGGACTCTACCTGCGCGGTCCAGTAGGCCAGACCTGCAGCATCGGGCTCACGACCGAGAATATTCTTGTAATAGGAGGTGATCGATTCAGTGGTAGTGGCCATGATGTCCGGGCTCTGTATCAAAATGGATACGCGACCGTAACAATGGATTTTGACGAATTCGTTTCAGGGGGGCAGAAAACCCGTGAGTCCCCCCGCAGGACCGGCCTCAGCCGGGAGCACGCGCTCGCGGCTGAAGCCGCTCCTGTCAAAAGCCATCAATCAGCGATCGGCTCCACTCACCGCGCCGAAAACCGCGCCTCAATCAGGTCCAGTTCGCTCAACACCTGGCGTAAGGCGTCATCGCCGATCTTGTGATGGCGCCGCAGCGCGTAAAGCTCCAGACGCTGCGCACGCAAGGCGCTGACCCGCAGGCGGCGCTCCAGCTGGTCCATGCGCCAGGCCAGCGCCTGCGCCTCCGAGGTGTCATTGAACACCTCCAGTTGATGGCGATACTCCGACATGATTCGCGCCTTGACCTCGGTAGCCATGGCCGCTTGCGCAGCCTCCACCGGGCCATCACCTGGCGCTGGCGCATCGGCCTCGAGTGCACGAATGGCGGCTTCGGCCGTGCTTTTCCAGGCCTGCTGCACCTCTTGCTTCGTCGCCTGATCCGGCGCCAGGGCGATACCGCGCAGCAACAGCGGCAAGGCCACGCAGGCCGAGATCAGCGACAACAGGATCACCCCGGCGGCGATGAATACCATCATGTCCCTCACCGGAAACACCACGTCGGCGCCCATCAACATCGGCACCGACAACACGCCAGCCAGGGTTACCGTGCCGCGCACGCCGCCAACCGTCAGCAACCAACAGGCCCGGGCCGTCAATACGCCGGTGGCGCTGTCCCGGCCGAGCTTGTTATCAATCAGCACCCGCAGCCGCCAGAACACCTGCACCCAGACAAAACGCAGGGCCAGCAGCACCAGGAAAATCGCCAACACCTCCAGGCAACGCCAGAACAATACCGGCCACAGCGTCGGCTGGTCATGTACCACCGCACTGATGATGTCCGGCAGTTGCAGGCCCAGGAGCAGAAAGATAAGGCCGTTGAAAGCGAACTCCAACAGCGCCCAAACGCTGCGATTTAGCAAACGGGTACTGGTCTGGCGCGGCAGCAAATCGACCCAGCTCTGCATCATTCCTGCGGCGACGGCGGAAAGAATGCCCGATGCGCCCAGGCGTTCGGCCAGCACATAAGCGGCAAACGGCAATAGCAGCATGAACACCACATGGGCTGCCGGGTCATCCCAGCCGCGATCGATCATCCAGCCGCGCATGCGCCCGACCAACCAGCTCAATGCCACACCAATGGCCAGGCCGCCACAGGCCACCAGGACGAAGGTCAGGCTGGCATCGGCCAGGGAAAACAATCCGGTCAGCGCCGCAGCGAGGGCAAACTTGAAGGTCACCAGGCCCGAGGCGTCGTTCATCAGGGCCTCGCCCTGCAACATATACATCAGCGGGCCTGGCATACGATCGCGGGCAATGGCCGACACCGCCACGGCATCCGTAGGTGACAGCACCGCCGCCAGGGCAAAAGCCAGGGGCAACGAAATATCGGGCAACAACCAGTGAATGAAATAGCCTGCGCTGACCACAGTAAATAAAACCAGGCCCACCGCCAGCGTCACGATCGGCCCGCGATAGCGCCACAATTCACGCTTGGGCATGCGCCAGCCGTCGGAGAACAGCAACGGCGGTAAAAACAGGAACAGAAACAGCTCCGGGTCCAGCGCCACATGCAATCCCAGGGTCGGCCAGGCCAACAACGCACCCGCGGCGATCTGCACCAGCGGCAATGGCACGGGTAGCAACCGCCCGAGGGGCCTGGACACTGCAACCAAGGTCAGCAGGATAAGGACGGTGTAGGCAGTTTGCATGCAGATATTCCTGACAGGCGCTGAACGCTCCAGATGGCTGAATCCCATCCTAGCCGCTCAGGCCTGTGCTGTGCCTTACACCTAGGTATGAAGGGGGCGATTTTTTGCCTACCAAAAAATCCGAAATTGCCCACAGCCGGACATCTGGAACGCAACTACAGGCCGATGTAACGTTTTTCATTGGCACCACAGATCTGTAGAAGCTGCCGAAGGCTGCGAAAGCGGCATATGAGCCAAACCCCATTCGCAGCCTTCGGCAGCCCCTACACTAAATCTCGCCCCACTTCAGACCGTTAATGCCAACACTGTGCAACACAAAAAATAAACACCTGCCATACAGCATCCTGTCATCCCCCATGGTGTATAGAGCTTGCAGCCAGTCACACGCCGCCGCGATATCGAGACAGACCGGGCGCCGGATGCAATGGCATGGCATAATCCCCGGCTGTTTTTTTTGATTCCATGGGGACGTTCTGGCGATGGGCAATTCCACCAGTGGCCACGGCGCTATCAGCCTGTACGGCATCAAAGCATGCGACACCATGAAAAAGGCTCGCACCTGGCTCGATGAAAAGGGTGTGGACTACCAGTTCCACGATTACAAGGCGGTCGGTATCGATCGTGAGCACCTGACGCAGTGGTGCAACGAACACGGTTGGCAGGTAGTGCTCAACCGCGCCGGTACGACCTTTCGCAAGCTCGACGATGCGCAGAAGGCCGATCTCGATCAGGCCAAGGCTATCGAACTGATGCTTGCGCAGCCTTCGATGATCAAGCGCCCGGTGCTGGATCTCGGCGACAAAACCCTGATTGGCTTTAAACCTGAACTGTACGCAGCGGCCATCGCCTGATTGAGATGGCCTTTTAATCTAGAGGTATTTACATGTCCACTTCCCTGTTCAGCCTGGCCTTCGGCGTTGGCACTCAAAACCGTCAAGGCACCTGGCTGGAAGTTTTCTACGCCCAGCCCCTGCTCAATCCGTCTGCCGAACTGGTCGCTGCCATTGCGCCGATCCTGGGCTACACCGGCGGCAACCAGGCGATCACCTTCACCACCGACCTGGCTTCAAAGCTGGCCGATGCGCTCAAGTCCGTCGATGCCGCCCAGGCTGCCCTCCTGACCCGTCTGGCCGAGAGCCACAAGCCGCTGGTCGCCACGCTGCTGGCCGAAGATGCCGCGCTGACCTCCACCCCTGAGGCCTACCTCAAACTGCATTTGCTGTCCCATCGCCTGGCCAAGCCGCACGGCCTGAGCCTGGCCGGGATCTTCCCGCTGCTGCCGAACGTTGCCTGGACCAGCCAGGGCGCCGTAGACCTGGGCGAACTGGCCGAGCGTCAACTGGAAGCGCGTCTCAAGGGTGAGTTGCTGGAAGTGTTCTCCGTCGACAAGTTCCCGAAAATGACCGACTACGTGGTGCCAAGCGGCGTGCGTATCGCTGACAGCGCTCGTGTGCGCCTGGGTGCCTACATCGGCGAAGGCACCACCGTGATGCACGAAGGCTTCGTCAACTTCAACGGCGGCACCGAAGGCCCTGGCATGATCGAAGGCCGCGTTTCTGCAGGCGTCTTCGTCGGCAAGGGTTCGGACCTGGGCGGCGGTTGCTCGACCATGGGCACCCTGTCCGGTGGCGGCAATATCGTGATCAAGGTCGGTGAAGGCTGCCTGATCGGCGCCAACGCCGGTATCGGTTTCCCGCTGGGCGATCGCAACACCGTCGAATCCGGTTTGTACGTTACCGCTGGGACCAAAGTCGCCCTGCTGGACGACCAGGGCAAGCTGGTCAAAGTGGTCAAGGCACGTGAACTGGCCAACCAGCCTGACCTGTTGTTCGTGCGCAACTCGCAGACCGGCGCGGTAGAGTGCAAGACCCGCAAGTCCGCGGTCGAGCTGAACGAAGCGCTGCACGCTCACAACTGATCGATGCTGCCTCCGGGTTCGGGCCTTCGCGGCCCGGACCCGCTTCACCGGGTTATATCGATGACCATGTTCCTGCCCTCCCCCTGGCGTGCTGACTTTCCAGCCATCGCCGAACTGCAACGGCAAGGCCAGACCTATCTGGACAGCGCCGCGACTGCACAAAAACCCCAGGCCCTGATCGACGCCCTGACGCGTTATTACGTCAATGGCGCGGCCAACGTCCATCGTGCCCAGCATATGCCGGGCATGCTCGCGACACAGGCCTTCGAAGACAGTCGCAACCATGTCGGTCAATGGCTCAATGCCGGTGAATCCGGACAGATTATTTTCACCCACGGCGCCACCCCGGCCTTCAATCTGCTGGCCTATGGCCTGGAGCATGAGTTCGTGGCCGATGACGAAATCGTCGTCAGCGCCCTGGAGCACCACGCCAACCTGCTGCCCTGGCAGCAACTGGCGCAGCGTCGCGGCCTCAAGCTGGTGGTATTGCCGCTGGACGCCAATGGCCTGATCGACCTGGCCGCTGCCAGCCAGTTGATCGGCCCCAAGACCCGCCTGCTCGCCGTCAGCCAACTGTCCAACGTGCTCGGCACCTGGCAGCCGCTGCCTGCCCTGCTCAAACTGGCGCAAACCCATAACGCCCTGACCGTGGTCGATGGCGCCCAGGGTGTGGTCCATGGGCGCCATGACGTGCAGGCACTGGGCTGCGACTTCTATGTATTTTCCAGCCACAAGCTCTATGGCCCTGACGGCGTCGGCGTGCTCTATGGCCGCCACGACGCATTGACACGTCTGCATCACTGGCAGTTTGGTGGCGAAATGGTCCTGACCACCGACTTCCATCAGGCCAGCTTCCGCCCCGCGCCCCTGGGCTTTGAAGCCGGTACGCCGCCGATTGCCGGGGTGATCGGCCTCGGCGCCACACTCGATTACCTGGGCGAGCTGGATCAGGACGCCGTGTTCGAACACGAAGCAGCCCTGCATCAACTGCTGCGCGACGGCCTGCGCCAGCGTGACGGCGTGCATCTGCTCGGCGCGCCGCAACTGGCCCTGGCCAGCTTTGTCGTCGATGGCGTGCACAATGCCGACCTTGCCCATCTGCTGACGGAGCAAGGCATTGCCGTGCGTGCCGGGCATCATTGCGCCATGCCGCTGCTGCAAAGCCTCGACCTGCCCGGCGCGTTGCGCGTGTCGTTGGGCCTGTATAACGACTCGGAGGATATCCAGCACTTCTTCAACGGCCTGGATCAGGCCCTGGACTTGCTGCGATGAGCCTGCCGAGCCAAGCCCAGGAAGCCCTGGATATCTTCGGCCAACCGCAAGGCTGGGAGCAGCGCACACGCCTGCTGATGCAATGGGGCGAGCGTCTGCCTGCCCTGAGCGACGAAGAGAAGAGCGACGACTACCGGGTGCATGGCTGCGAAAGCAAGGTCTGGCTGCTGGGCAGTGTCGAGGACGGTCACTGGCAGTTTCGCGCGGCCAGCGATGCGCGGTTGATTCGCGGGCTGGTGGCGTTGCTGCTGGCACGGGTCAACGGCTTGTCTGCGGCGCAGCTGCAGCAAGTCGACCTGCCCGGCTGGTTCGAACAACTAGGGTTGAGCCGCCAGCTCTCGCCCTCGCGCAGCAACGGCCTGAACGCCGTGCTGCAGCGTATGCGCAAGATGGCGTTTAGCTAACGCTGAAATGGCTTCTCTGTGGGACCGGCTTTAGCCGGGAGGACGTTCTCGCGGCTAAAGCCGCTCTACAGAGTGCTCTGCTTCATGGGTTAGCCTTGACCCGCTCCGAAGGCCGACGCGCACCCGCCACAATCTTGTCCACCGCCTTGGTCGCCGCCACCATGCCGAAGGTTGCGGTGACCATCATCACCGCACCGAACCCACCGGCGCAGTCGAGCTTGACGCCATCGCCAACAAAACTCTTCTGCAGGCAGATGCTGCCGTCCGGCTTGGGGTAGCGCAGCTGTTCGGTGGAGAACACGCAGGGCACGCTGTAGTGGCGGTTGGGTGTGCGCGAGAAGTTGTAGTCGCGGCGCAGGGTCGAACGCACTTTCGACGCGAGCGGGTCGTTATAGGTGCGGTTGAGATCACAGACCTGGATCTGGGTCGGATCGATCTGCCCGCCCGCGCCGCCGGTGGTGATGATCTGGATCTTGCGCCGCTTGCACCAGGCAATCAGCGCGGCCTTGGCGTTGACGCTGTCGATGCAGTCGAGCACGCAGTCGATCTCTGGCGTGATGTAGTCGGCCATGGTCTCGCGGGTGACGAAGTCAGCTACCGCGTGAACCACCACATCCGGGTTGATCGCTCGCAGCCGTTCGGCCATGACCTCGACCTTGGGTCGCCCTACCGTCCCCTCAAGGGCGTGCAACTGGCGATTGCTGTTGCTGACACAGACATCGTCCATATCGAACAGGGAAATCTCGCCCACGCCCGTGCGGGCCATGCCTTCCGCCGCCCACGAGCCGACGCCGCCAATACCGACCACAGCGACGTGGGCGGCGCGCAAACGCTCCAGGCCTTCGATGCCGTACAAACGGGCGATACCGGCAAAACGCGGATCTTCAGTGCTCATGGGCCTTACCTCAAAAAACCGGCGCGCAGTATAGAGCGCCTTATGGCGCCGTTACACATGGTTTTGCTTTAAGATAGCCGCCTTTTCATGCTTTGAATCCTGCCACCGGAGTCCTGTTCATGACGGCCCCAGCCGATCTCACGCCTACCCTGCAGCTCGCCTGCGACCTGATTCGCCGTCCGTCGGTCACTCCACTGGATGCTGACTGTCAGGCCGTGATGATGAAGCGCCTGGGCGCTGTCGGCTTCAAGCTTGAGCCGATGCGCATCGAAGATGTGGACAACTTCTGGGCGACCCACGGCGAAGGTGATGGCCCGGTGCTGTGCTTTGCCGGTCATACCGATGTGGTCCCGACCGGCCCGGTCCAGGCCTGGCAGAACGACCCGTTCAATGCCCTGATCGACGAGCACGGCATGCTTTGCGGCCGCGGCGCCGCCGATATGAAAGGCAGCCTGGCGTCGATGATTATTGCAACTGAACGTTTCGTCAGCGAATACCCAAATCATCGGGGCAAGGTCGCCTACCTGATCACCAGCGACGAAGAAGGCCCGGCCCATCATGGCACCAAGGCCGTGGTCGAGCGTCTGGCGGCGCGCAAGGAGCGCCTGGACTGGTGCATCGTCGGCGAGCCGTCGAGCACCACCCTGGTCGGTGACGTGGTCAAGAACGGCCGTCGTGGCTCCCTGGGCGCGACCCTTACCGTACGCGGCGTGCAGGGGCACGTGGCCTATCCGCATCTGGCGAAGAACCCGATCCATCTGGTCGCCCCGACCCTGGCTGAACTGGCCGCCGAGCACTGGGACAACGGCAACGATTTCTTCCCGCCGACCAGCTTCCAGATTTCCAACCTCAACTCCGGCACCGGCGCGACCAACGTCATCCCTGGCGAGCTGACGGCAGTGTTCAACTTCCGCTTCTCCACCGAATCCACCGTCGAAGGCCTGCAACAGCGCGTCGCCACCATCCTCGACAAGCACGGTCTGGACTGGCATGTGGACTGGGCCTTGTCCGGCCTGCCGTTCCTCACCGAGCCGGGTGACTTGCTCGACGCCGTGTCGGCCAGCATCAAGGCGGTCACTGGCCGCGACACCAAGGCCTCCACCAGCGGCGGCACCTCCGATGGCCGCTTCATCGCCACCCTGGGCACCCAGGTCGTGGAACTGGGCCCGGTCAACGCCACCATTCACCAGGTCAACGAGCGCATCCTGGCCAGCGATCTCGACGTGCTGACCGAGATCTACTACCAGACCCTGGTCAAGTTGCTCGCCTGATGCTGACTTGCCCGATCTGCTCAGCGCCCCTGGCGAACGTCGATAACGGTGTGGTCTGCCCGGCCAACCACCGTTTCGACCGCGCCCGCCAGGGCTATCTGAACCTGCTGCCGGTGCAGCACAAGAACAGCCGCGACCCTGGCGACAACCAGGCCATGGTCGAAGCCCGCCGCGACTTTCTCAATGCCGGGCACTATGCCCCGGTGGCGCGGCGCCTGGCCGAACTGGCGGCCGAGCGCAATCCGGCACGCTGGCTCGACATCGGCTGTGGCGAGGGTTACTACACCGCGCAGATCGCCGAAGCCCTGCCCCACGCCGACGGCTATGCCCTGGACATTTCCCGGGAAGCGGTCAAGCGTGCCTGCAAGCGCAACCCGCAGCTGACCTGGTTGATTGCCAGCATGGCACGGGTGCCGTTGCCCGATGCCAGTTGCCAGTTCCTCGCCAGCGTGTTCAGCCCCCTGGACTGGAACGAGGCCAAGCGCCTGCTCAGCCCGGGTGGCGGCCTGATGCGTGTCGGCCCGACCAACGATCACCTGATGGAACTGCGCCAGCGCCTGTACGACGAAGTCCGCGACTACGCTGATGACAAACACCTGGCCCTGGTGCCCGAGGGCATGCAGTTGCAACACAGCGAAACCCTGCGCTACAGCCTCAAGTTGATCGACGGCCAGTCCCGCGCCGATCTGCTGGCCATGACGCCACACGGCTGGCGGGCCAGCGCCGAGCGTCGCGCCCAGGTCATCGACCAGCCAGGACCGTTCAAGGTCACCGTATCCATGCGTTACGATTACTTCGTACTGCAATAGCATTCAATTGAGGCCCTTATGCGCCAGCCCGATATCGAGATTTACCTGAAAGACGCCGACGTTGATCACAAGGCCATCACTGCCTGGCTGACCGACGCCATTGGTCCGTGCAGCGACTGGGCGCAGAAAGGCCAGACCTGGAAATGCACCGCTAACGGCATTCCGGTGGTGTGGATCCCCAAGGCTGTAGGCAAATGGAACAGCCTGTGCCTGGACAGCGACAAGACCCCGTGGGAAGACGACATCGCCTGCGCCCGCGCCGCCTTCGCCGCGCTGAACGTCGAAGTGCGCTGCGCACCGGGCACCTGGATCGAGGACGAAAGCGATGAAGCCGCCGATCGCTGGATGCGCATCAGTGCTGACGGTGAAGAAGAAATTACCTGGCATACCTCCTGATACCGCGCGATCACGCGACCGACACCGTACGGAGGTGGGACCGGCTTTAGCCGGGAAGAGGCCGGTACATTCGATGCATATCCATCGCCTTGAATATCGCCTTCCCGGCTAAAGCCGGTCCCAAAGGTTCACACGTTGATTCAGATGAGCCAGATCTTTTGGCCCATTGCGAACTATCCACCAAAAATCCGGCCAAACCCTTGCCCGCCCCTTCCAATACAGCAGAAGCCGTATGACCCGATCCCCGTTTCGCCGTCTTGTGTTCGGCACCCTGCGCCGCCTGCTGTATCTGTGGGTGCGCTCGGAAACCATCAATCAGTCGTCCTTCACCCTCAATCTGGATCGCAGCCGGCCGGTGTTCTACGCCTTGCAGTCGCCGTCCCTGAGCGACCTGGCGGTGATCGATACGGAATGTCGCAAGGCCGGTCTGCCTCGGCCGATCCTGCCGGTGGCGGTGGGCGGCATGATGGAGCCGGCGGCGTTCTTCTACCTGACCCCGGAGCCGGACTGGCTCGGTCGTCAGGACAAGCGCGGCGCCCCGCCGGTACTTGAACGGCTGGTCGGTGCAGTCAGCCAGAACCCCGGCGAAGACGCGCAGATCATTCCCGTCAGCGTGTTCTGGGGCCAGTCACCGGACCGTGAATCGAGCCCATGGAAACTGCTGTTCGCCGACAGTTGGGCGGTCACCGGGCGCCTGCGCAAACTGGTCAGCATCCTGATCCTCGGCCGCAAGACCCGGGTGCAGTTCTCCGCGCCTATCCACTTGCGCGAGCTGGTCAATGAAAACAAGGGTTACGAACTGACCCTGCGCATGAGCCAGCGCCTGTTGCGCGTGCATTTCCGCAACCTCAAGACCGCCGTGATCGGCCCCGACCTGTCGCACCGGCGCAATCTGGTCAAGGGCCTGGTGGACGAGCCGCTGGTCAAGCAGGCCATCCTCGAAGAAGCCGAGCGCGAGAAAATCCCCGAAGCCAAGGCCCGGGAACAGGCCCTGCGCTATGGCAATGAAATCGCCTCGGACTACACCTACTCGGCGATCCGCTTTCTCGAAGTCGTGCTCAGTTGGTTCTGGAACAAGATCTATGACGGTATCAAGGTCAGCCATATCGATGGCGTAAAGGATGTCGCGCCGGGCCACGAGATCATCTATGTGCCCTGCCACCGTAGCCATATCGACTATTTGCTGCTGTCCTATCTGCTGTTCCGCAATGGCCTGACGCCACCGCATATCGCCGCCGGCATCAACCTCAATATGCCGGTCATCGGCGGCCTGCTGCGCCGTGGCGGTGCGTTCTTCATGCGCCGCACGTTCAAGGGCAACCCGCTCTACACCGCGGTATTCAACGAATACCTGCACACCCTGTTCACCAAGGGTTTTCCGGTGGAGTACTTCGTCGAAGGCGGCCGCTCGCGCACCGGGCGCATGCTGCAACCCAAGACCGGCATGCTCGCCATCACCCTGCGCAGCTTCCTGCGCAACTCGCGCACGCCCATCGTCTTCGTACCGGTGTATATCGGCTACGAACGGGTCCTGGAAGGCCGCACTTACCTCGGCGAACTGCGCGGCGCGGCGAAGAAGAAAGAGTCGATCTTCGACATCTTCAAAGTCATCGGCGCCCTCAAGCAGCGCTTCGGCCAGGTCTCGGTCAACTTCGGCGCGCCGATCAAACTGGCCGAGTTCCTCGATCACGAGCAACCGGACTGGCGCCAACAGGAGCTGGGCCCGCAATTCAAACCGGCCTGGCTCAACGAAACCACCAATCGCCTGGGTGAGCGTGTCGCCCGGCACCTGAACGAAGCGGCGGCGATCAACCCGGTCAACCTGGTGGCTCTCGCCCTGCTGTCGACGCAACGCATGGCGCTGGACGATCAGGCCATGGAACGTGTGCTCGAGCTATACCTGACCCTGCTGCGTCGCGTGCCCTATTCGCCCCACACCACCTTGCCCGAAGGCGATGGCCGGGCGCTGATCGAGCACGTCAAGGCCATGGACCTGGTGTCCGAGCAAAAGGACGCCCTGGGCCGGATTCTGTATCTGGATGAGCAGAACGCCGTGCTCATGACCTACTACCGCAACAACGTGTTGCACATCTTTGCCCTGCCCGCACTGCTCGCGAGTTTCTTCCAAAGCTCGTCGCGCATGAGCCGCGAACAGCTGCTGCGCTACATCCATGCGCTGTATCCGTACCTGCAATCGGAGCTGTTTATTCGCTGGTCGATGCAGGAGCTGGACGGGGTGGTCGATCAGTGGCTCGAAGCCTTTGTCGAACAAGGCCTGCTGCGCTTTGAAAACGATGTCTATCTTCGTCCGGCGCCCAGCTCGCGAGAGTTCGTGTTGCTGACCCTGCTGTCCAGGGCCATCGCCCAGACCCTGCAGCGCTTCTACATGGCCATTGCCCTGTTGCTCAACAGCGGCAAAAACACCCTCAACGCCGAAGAACTGGAAGACCTGTGCACGATCATGGCCCAGCGCCTGTCGATTCTGCACGGCCTCAACGCGCCGGAATTCTTCGACAAAAGCCTGTTCCGTCACTTCATCCAGACTCTGATCGACCTCGACGTATTGCGTCGCGACAGCAACGGCAAACTGGGTTATCACGAACTGCTTGGCGAACTGGCCGAAGGCGCGGCGAAGCGGGTGCTGCCGGCGGAGATTCGTCTGTCGATTCGCCAAGTGGCGTTGCATCGCAACGAGCAAGAGAGTGAAGTTCCGGAAAAACAGGAGTAATTCGCGGGATTCGTAAGAAATTTCCGAGAAAGAGTGTCGATTGACGGACGAAGCTTTATTTAGCGCTACGAACATTTCGTTCACTGCTAACTTTTCGTCCGTGCCACTTTCGGCACTTCTTTCAATAAGGAAATTGAAATGACCAGTGAACGCGTTACCCGCCTGCAAGGCGAAGTTTATTACCTGCCACGCATTGCATTGCCTGAGGGCTGCACCCTGACGGTCACGCTGAATGACATCACTGTTCAGGACGCCTCTGCAACCGTAATTGCAGTCAGCCAAACCGACGTTACCCGACAAGTGCCTCTGCCCTTCGAACTCGGCTATAACGCCCGGCTGTTGCCTCAAGGCCATCTCTATGCCCTGTCGGCACGCATTGAACAGCAAGGCCGCTTGTTGTGGATCAATGATTCGATCCACTCCATGCCGCTGACTGATGCTGATCAGAACGGCCTGAGAATTCAGGTGGTTCAAGTCAACGGCTGATCGCCCCCAAAGCGGCACATCGACTCAATGTGCCGCCCTCGCTTATCCCTCCCGCAAGCATCCATCCTGCAACTTGCCTAGACTATGTAACAGGACATCTCAGGTGCTGATCCGCGCGGGCAAATCCTTTAAATTCCGCCCCCTCGCGCAAGCTCTTTGTCAGCGCAACCGGAAAATATGGATAGGCCCATGAAAAAACTTACCCTATTGCTGATGGCCGCCCTGCTCGGCGCCTGCAGCAACCTGCAACCGTCCACTCCCGCCAGCCTCGACGGCGAAGTCTTCTACCTGCAACGCATGGCCTTGCCGCCGACCGCCACCCTGAGGGTCAGCCTGCAGGACGTTTCCCTCGCCGACGCCCCGGCTTTGGTCCTCGCCCAGCAAAACGGCCCGGTCAAAGGCCAGGTGCCGCTGCCCTTCCATTTGCATTACGATCCGACGCAAATCCAGCCCGGCCATCAGTACGCAATCAGTGCGCGAATCGAATCGGATGGACAACTTCTATTCGTCACCACCGAACGGCATGGCGTACAGTTGGACGGCAAGGATCCACAGCCGTTGCGCATTCGCCTGAATCCGGCGCGCTGACGCCTGGGATCTTCCCGACCAGAGCAGCGCCATCGTGCAATGGCGCTGCCCGCAGTTTTCAAGAAAGCTTTATTTAGAAAAGGATGCCCCTATGTTCCGCTCTTCCCTCGGTTTCGCCGCCCTGTGCAGCGGCCTGCTGCTGTCGGCCAACGCCTTTGCCCTGTCGCTGGGCGATCTGTCGCAGTCCGACGCCACCGGCGGCCTGAAAGACGCCCTCAGCCAGGGCGCGCAGATTGCGGTCAAACAACTGGGCGTGCCCGGTGGTTTCAGCAACAACAAGGACGTGCGCATCGAGTTGCCGGGCAACCTGGGCAAGGCTGCCAAGAAAATGAAGCAGTTCGGCATGGGTGATCAGGTCGATCAACTGGAGAACAGCATGAACCAGGCTGCCGAAGCAGCAGTGCCTCAGGCTCAGGCTTTGCTGGTCGATGCCGTGAAGAAAATGAGCGTGTCCGACGCCAAGGGCATTCTGGCCGGTGGCAAGGACTCAGCCACCCAATACCTGGACAAGAGCAGCCGTGAACAGATTCGCGCCAAGTTCCTGCCCATCGTCAAGCAAGCCACCGACAAGGTCGGCGTGGCCCAGAAGTACAACGCCTTCGCCAGCCAGGCCGCTTCATTCGGTGTGATCGACAGCAAGTCGGCCAACGTCGAAAACTACGTGACCGAACAGGCGCTGAACGGCCTGTTTGAAATGATCGCCAAGCAGGAAGAAAGCATCCGCGCCAACCCGGCAGCGGCTGCGACCAGCCTGGCGAAGAAGGTATTTGGCGCGCTGTAACGTCGGATTGGAATGCAATGATCCGTAGGACCGGCTTTAGCCGGAGGGCGCCTTTGAAACTGATGACGCTCTCCCGGCTAAAGCCGAGCGCCGCCCGGCCGGTCCTACAGGATGTCGTTAATTCAGATAGTTATGTACTACCCGCTGCCATTTTGACCACATCAAATGAGACGATTCCGAAGGATCGCTCTCTATCCTTTGAGTGAAATTTCCTAAACAATCCTCCCCCGCTTGTGCTCGTCAGATTCAGGAATTAGCCTGCGTCCCGCCGCTGAAATCAGTGGCCGGGTGTGGAAACCTGTCTTTTACGAACGCATCAGTGCCTCAGGTTATTTACCTTCGGGTAAGGCTTTATGGCAGCTATGTTCGGGCAGACTTCGGTCTGGCCGGGGTGCTCGTGACTCGGTTTTCCACCCCGTTCATAGCTGCCACCTCTTCGCCGTGTGGAAACGGCAATGAGAAGGCTCCAAAACTTACGAGGCTACACCATGATTAAAAAGCTCGTCCCCGACCCACCCCACACCTTCGAAGAACTCCTGACTCGCCTGTTCGACCTGCTGCGATGCGCGGCGGCGGTGATCTATGAAGCAGGCGATCAACACACAGGTTCCGACCGCAATCTGGCGTTTGCCGGGCTGTATTTGATCGATATGGCCAAGGCCCTGGCTGATGAGTTGCTGAACCTGATCAGCGAGCATCAAACGAGTTAGCGCAAAACCGTGGGAGCCGCCTTGGTGGCGATCGAGTGCGAAGCGCTCGCAAGGGCGTCAGTGACCGCACCGACGCCATCGCCAGCAAGCCGGCCCACACTTTATTTTTTCACCCTGAACCACGCCGCATACAGCGCCGGCAGGAACAGCAGCGTCAACGCCGTCGCGACAATCAGCCCGCCCATGATCGCGACCGCCATCGGTCCATAGAACACGCTGCGTGACAGCGGGATCATCGCCAGCACCGCCGCCAGGGCGGTCAGCACGATGGGGCGGAAGCGGCGTACCGTGGCTTCCACCGTAGCGTTCCACGGCGTCAGGCCCGCCGTGATGTCCTGCTCGATCTGGTCCACCAGAATCACCGAGTTGCGCATAATCATCCCCGAGAGGGCGATGGTGCCCAGCATGGCGACGAAGCCGAACGGTTGGTGAAAGACCAGCAGGAACAGGGTCACGCCGATCAGCCCCAAGGGTGCGGTAAGGAAGACCATGAACATCCGCGAGAAGCTGCGCAGTTGCACCATCAGCAGCGTAAGCACGACCACAATGAACAGCGGCACCCCGGCATTCACCGACTTCTGCCCGCGCTCGGAATCCTCCACCGTGCCACCCACTTCCAACAAATAACCGTCCGGCAGTTGCGCGCGCACGTCGTCCAGAGTCGGCAGGATCTGTTTAACCAGGGTTACCGGCTGTTCCTTGCCGTAGATATCACCGCGAACGGTCACCGTCGGCAAGCGATTGCGGTGCCAGATGACACCTTCCTCGAAGCCGTATTCCAGCGTCGCCACCTGGGACAGTGAGACACTGGCGCCATTGGCCGTAGGAATCGCCAGGCTGGCCAGGGAACCCAGTTGCTGACGTTCTTCCGGCGTGCCGCGCAGCAAAATTTCGATCAGTTCGTCATCCTCACGGTACTGGCTTACGCTGGAACCGGTCAGGGAGCTTTGCAGGAAGCGCGACAAATCCGCCGTGGTCACGCCGAGGGCCCGGGCGCGGTCCTGATCGACGTTGAGGTACACCACTTTGCTCGGCTCTTCCCAATCCAGATGGACGTTGGCCACATGGGGATTCTGCTGCACCTTGAGCGCGACCTTGCGCGCCAGGGCGCGGACTTCCTCGATATGCTCGCCGGAGACGCGGAACTGCACCGGATAACCCACAGGCGGGCCGTTTTCCAGGCGCGTGACCCGTGAACGCAGGGTCGGGAATTGCTCGTTCAGCGCATCAATCAACCAGGTACGCAGGGCCTCGCGGTCTTCGATGGTCTTGGCCAGCACCACGAACTGGGCAAAGCTCACTGCGGGCAATTGCTGATCCAGCGGCAGGTAGAAACGCGGCGAACCGGTGCCGATATAGGCCACATAGTTATCGATGCCGACCTTGTCCTTGAGCATCGCCTCCAATCGCTTGGCCTGATCGGCGGTGTTATTCAACGAGGCGCCTTCGGCCAGTTTCAGGTCGACCATCAACTCCAGTCGCCCCGAGGCCGGGAAGAACTGTTGCGGCACAAACTTGAACATCAGGATCGACAGCACAAACAGGCCGACGGTGAGCACTATCACCGTCTTGCGCCAGCGTACGCACCACTCGATGACCCCGCGCACCCGACGATAGAACCGGGT
Organism: Pseudomonas sp. JL23; assembly: GCF_056933585.1. Lineage (NCBI taxonomy): Bacteria > Pseudomonadati > Pseudomonadota > Gammaproteobacteria > Pseudomonadales > Pseudomonadaceae > Pseudomonas > Pseudomonas sp. JL23. The sequence goes on from NZ_CM167795.1 coordinate 5,362,017, forward strand.
GTCGTAAGGGTCGTGAGGGCCGCTGCCATGTTTGGCCGCGTGGATCTTCGCCAGGTCCGGCAGCAGCCGATCCCCCAGATAAGGCACGAACACCACCGCCGCTACCCACGATGCCAGCAGGGCAATGGTCACCACCTGGAAGATCGAGCGGGTGTATTCGCCGGTACTGGACTGGGCGGTGGCAATGGGCAGAAAGCCAGCGGCGGTGATCAGGGTCCCGGTGAGCATGGGGAACGCCGTGCTGGTCCAGGCATAACTGGCCGCCTTGAGCCGGTCGAAGCCCTGCTCCATTTTGATCGCCATCATCTCCACGGCGATGATCGCGTCGTCCACCAGCAGGCCCAGGGCCAGTACCAGCGCCCCCAGGGAGATCTTGTGCAGGCCGATGCCGAAGAACGACATACTGGCAAAGGTCATGGCCAATACCAACGGGATAACCAGTGCAACCACCAGCCCGGTACGCATGCCCAGGGAGAAAAAACTCACCAGCAGGACGATGCCCAAGGCTTCGGCCAGTACATGCACGAACTCGCCAACCCCGGTTTTCACCGCCGCCGGTTGATCGGACACCTTGCGCAGTTGCATGCCCACCGGCAGGTTGCGCTGGATCTTCTCGAACTCGCCCTCCAGCGCGTGACCCAACTGCAGAATGTCGCCACCATCCTTCATCGATACGGCCAGACCGATGGCGTCATCGCCCATGAAGCGCATGCGTGGCGACGGTGGATCGGTGAAGCCGCGATGCACCTCGGCCAGATCGCTGATGCGCAGCGTGCGGTCACCCACGCGCAGGGGGAAGTTGCGGATCTCGTCCACCGAGAGGAAACGCCCGGTCACCCGCAACTGCACGCGCTCGGTGGGGGTTTCAAAGAAGCTGGTGGCCTGCACCGCGTTCTGCGCTTCCAGGGCCTGCTGCACCGCTTGCAGGGACAGGCCGAGGGTGGCCAACTTGACGTTGGACAGCTCGATCCAGACCTTCTCGTCCTGCAGGCCGATCAGTTCGATCTTGCCGACGTCCTTGACCCGTTGCAGCTGGATCTGGATGCGGTCGGCGTAGTCCTTGAGCACTGCGTAGTCGAAGCCGTCACCGGTCAGGGCGTAGATATTGCCGAAGGTGGTGCCGAATTCATCGTTGAAGAACGGGCCTTGAATGCCTTGCGGCAGGGTCTGGCGGATATCGCCGGTTTTCTTGCGCAGTTGATAGAACAGATCCGGCAGCGCCGAGGACAGCATCGAGTCACGGGCGGCGAAAATGATCTGCGACTCACCGGGCCGGGAGAACGAACTGATGCGTTCGTATTCACCGGTTTCCATCAGCTTCTTTTCAATACGGTCGGTGACCTGACGCGCCACTTCTTCAGCGCTGGCGCCGGGCCACAGAGTGCGTACGACCATGGCCTTGAAGGTGAACGGCGGGTCTTCGCTCTGCCCCAGCTTGGTGTAGGACATTGCTCCAACAAGAGCCAGGACAATCATCAGGTACAGCACGATCTGGCGGTTACTCAGCGCCCATTCGGAAAGATTGAAACGCATCCGTGCCTACTCCTTCGCCGCCAGCTTGATCGTGCGGTTATTGCGATCCACCGGCCGGACTTTCTCCCCTTCGTGCAATACATGCACCCCCGCTGCGACGACCCAGTCGCTGGCGGCCAGGCCCTTGAGCACCGGCACGGTCTCCTGGCCGTAAGGGCCGATCTGTACCGGGATGCGCTTGAGGGTGTCGTCGGCCTGCAACTGCCAGACATAGGTATTGCCGTTTTCCGCCGTCAGGGCCGACAACGGCACCGCCAAAGGCACCGCCTGTTCGGACTGGATAAACACCTGTGCACTCTGGCCCAGTTCGGCAGGGATCTTGCCGCTGCTGAAGGCAATGCGTGCAGCGAAGGTTCGCGAACGCGGATCAGCGGCCGGCGACAGCTCACGGATGCGTCCCTGGAAACGCTGGTCGCGCTGATTCCACAGTTCCACCGACACGGCCTGGCCGACCTTGAAGCGGTTGAAGCTCTGCTCTGGCAGGCCGATCAGCACTTCGCGCTCGCCATCGGCGGCCAGGGTGAATACGGTTTGCCCGGCGGCGACTACCTGGCCGACTTCCACCAGGCGTTTGGTGACTACGCCATCCTGTTGGGCACGCAATACGGTGTAGCTGGTCTGATTGTCGGCGACGGTCAGCTCGGCCTTGAGCTGCTTGAGGCGGGCTTCACCGGCGCGATAAAGGTTTTCGGCATTATCGAACTGCGAATGACTGACCATCTGCTTGTCCACCAACGCCCTGTAGCGATCACGCTCGGAGCGGACCGTCTGCAGGTTGGCCTCGGCGGCGGCGACCTGGGCGCGGGTGGCGTCCAGTTGCAGGCGCACATCCTGGGCATCCAGCTCGGCCAGCGGTTGATTGGCCTTGACCCGCTGGCCTTCCTCCACTAGGCGCTTGCTGACCTTGCCGCCGATGCGGAAGGCCAGGTCCGGCTCGAAACGGGCACGAACTTCACCGGGATAACTGTCTGCCGACTGTGAGGATGGCAGCGGCTGCACTACCATGGCAGGACGAACACTGGCAGGAGGTGCGACTTCCTGACCACAGGCGGCCAGTAACGACACCAGGCTTAATGGCAGGACAAGAGACAAGGCATCGCGGAACATAGTGAAGACCTTTGCAGTCAGAGCTTGGAATAATTGTACTCGCCAGTATATTAAGAATTACCGAACTCAAGAGTCCACTATTAAAACGTTTATGTCCGACAATTCTACAGGCGCATCCGGCCCCGGCCGTCCCAAGGACCTGGCCAAACGCCAGGCCATCCTCGAAGCCGCGAAAAATCTGTTCGTGCGTAATGGCTATGCCAATACCAGCATGGATGCCGTGGCGACCGAAGCGGGGGTCTCGAAACTCACGGTGTACAACCACTTCACCGACAAGGAGACGCTGTTCTCCGCCGCCGTGGTGGCGCGTTGCGAAGAGCAGATCCCCGAGCTGTTTTTCAATCTCAACAGCGGCCAGTCGGTCGAAACCGTGCTACTGAGCATCGGCCGCGGCTTCAATACCCTGGCCAACAGCGCCGAATCCATCGAACTGCACCGGCTGATGGTGACCCTGGGCAGTCAGGACCCGAAGCTGTCGAAGATCTTCTTCGAAGCCGGGCCACAGCGTTTGCTGATGGAAATGGAGCGGGTGCTGATACAGATCCAGGCGTGTGGCGCCCTGCACTTCCCTTCGGCGAAAACCGCAGCCGAGCACTTTTTCAGCCTGCTCAAGGGCGCGTGCAATTTCCGCCTGATGATCGGTCTGTGCGACGAGCTGGACCCGGCCATCGAAGAGCAGCATGTGCAGGATGTGGTGGGGTTGTTTATGCGGGCGTATCAGGCCTGAATCGTTGGAGCGAGGCTTGCCCGCGAACGGCGCGACACGGTCCTTCAGGCATTGCACGTTGAATCATTCGCGGGCAAGCCTCGCTCCAACAGGTGTGGCATCAGGTCTTCAGGGCCTTCTTCGGATACACATCATAACGACTGGATTTACCATCCAACGCATACCCAGGCTTGGGCCCGTCGATGCACGGTGCCTTGCGCGGGCGCTTGACCACGACCCGGTGACTGGCCAGGGCCAGGGCGGCTTCGAGCAGCGCCGGGGCGTCCATGTCATCACCCACCAACGGGCGAAACAGGCGCATTTCTTTCTTCACCAGCGCGGTTTTTTCCCGATGGGGAAACATCGGATCAAGGTAAATCACTTGCGGTGGCGTGCCTTCCCAGGCGCGGATCAACTCGATGGAGTTACCGGTCAACAGGCGCATGCGACGGGTGATCGGGCCCGCGTCGGCATCGTTGGCACCCCGTGCAAGACCGTCTTCCAGCAGCGCGGCAATGATCGGCTGGCGCTCGATCAGGCTCATCTCGCAACCCAGGCTGGCGAGGACGAACGCGTCTTTGCCCAACCCCGCCGTGGCATCGAGCACGCTGGGTCGCACGCCTGGCTGAATGCCCACGGCCTTGGCGATCATCTGCCCGCTGCCGCCACCGAACAACCGCCTGTGGGCGACCGCACCCTCGGCGAAATCCACCCGCACCGGGCCAGGCACATCGTCGCCCAGTTGTTGCAGTTGCAAGCCGTCGCTGCTGACCTGCAAGGCGAAATCGGCGCTGTCATCCTCCAGCGGCAGACCCAGGCGCCCCGCCCACTTGGCGGCCTGCTCCTGGCTCTGACCGGCCAGGGCTTCGACCCGGATTCGACTGCCCGCTTGTTGCTCACTCATTGTGTGTCCGCACGCTCAAAAAAGTATTAATGATTGGCAAAAACTGCCGATAAACAAAGTATCCGGCATTTTGCCAGAACCCACGGTATGTACTGAGCGCTATGTCAGACATTCAGACCTCATCCTCAATCGGTTACTTGGCCTACGCTGGCGATTACAGCGTACCCAATACCCGTGTGCTCGGCGGCGTTACGCAGCTGTGGCAGGATGCGTTCAGCCGGGCGATGGCCCAGGGTGTCGACGATAACGCCAACGAACCGGCTGCACCGACCTTCAGCGTGAGTGTCGACAGCAGTACCGGCGAACCGGTTGCCGGTGCGCAAGTATTGGGCAAGATCGTCGAGCAGCGCGGCTGCCCGGTGGTGGATGCCGAGCGCAAGCCGCCTGAGCCGCTGTTTCTGCCGATTGCCGAATTCGAAATGAACCTGCTGCCACCGGCGCCTGAGCCGTTCAGCATCAGCGACATGATCGCCCAGCAGCGCCACCTGGACGTGGAGAACAACTGGGTCCGCCCAAATGTGCTCAACCCGTACGACGACACCGTCAACCCTGGCCCAGGCCCGCAGCCAAAACCTCTGCACCTGCCGATTGCCGAATTCGAATGGGATCTGCTGCCACCGCCTGCCGAGCCGTTCAGCGAACACGAAATGAGCGAACAACAGCGCGCACTCAACTTTGATAGCGGCTGGGCCCGTCCGATCATTCTGCAGAATCTGCGGATGGCTGCCTGATTCACAGATGACTGTGGGACCGGCTTTAGCCGGGAATACGCCTTCCCGGCTAAAGCCGGTCCCACAATAGACATCAATCCTTGAATAACCCATTCAACCTGGCAAACGGCATCGCCTGTTCGGCATAGGTGAAGGTGCCATGGTCGCGCATCTCCTCGGCCGCCCGCAGCAGGCCGCCAAAGGCCGCCCGCGCAAGGGATGAGCCGACGCTGATGCGCTTGACGCCCAGCTCGCTCAGATCGCGTACCGACAACGCCACGCCTTCCAGGCCCATCAGCACATTGACAGGCTTGGGCGACACCGCCTTGACCACTGCCGCAATCTGATCCCGCGTCTGCAAACCCGGTGCATACAGCACATCCGCGCCAGCTTCGGCATAGGCTTGCAGACGGCGCAGGGTGTCAGCGAAGTCCGTACGGCCATGCAGCAGATTCTCCGCACGGGCGGTCAGCATGAAGGGAAACGGCATGCTGCGAGCCACTTCTACCGCAGCCTTGACCCGCTCTACGGCATGCTCGAATGCATAGATAGGTGCTTCGGCCTTGCCGCTGGCATCTTCGATGGACGCGCCGACGATACCGCAGGCAATGGCCTGGCGCAGGTTCTCTGCACAGCCTTCCGGGCTATGGGCAAAACCGTTTTCCAGGTCAGCGGTAATGGGCAAGGCTGTGGCGGCAATGATCTGCCGGATGTTTTCAAGGGTCTCGTCACGGTTGATACCGCCGTCACCATCGGTACGCCCCAGGCTGAAGGCCAGGCCCGCACTGCTGGTCGCCAGTGCTTCAAACCCCATTGCGGCCAGCAGTTTGGCGGAACCGGCATCCCAGGGATTGGCGACGATAAAAGCGCTTTTGCGCTCATGCAGCGCTTTGAACGTGTGTGCACGAAGCCGTTGCAGCGAATCCATGTGCTTACTCCCTGGGCAATGTTCTACACAGGGTAGCCACATGTACAGGGTTTGTCAGAGTAAACCCAGCTGTTCGATCTCGGGCTTGAGCTCCGGCAGGGGCGCAAGGCCCGGCAAGCGTGCCATCAATTGCTGATGAAAGCGGCGGGCCAGGTCCGGCGCCTGGATATTGTCCGGGGTATGCAGAAACACATAAGGTGTGCGGCCTTCTTCGATCCACTCGGCGACTTTGCTGACCCAAGGGGCGAGAAACGGGTCATTGGCCTCCAGCAAAGGATGGCCGATAAAGCGCACCTGCGGAAACTGCGTCATGGCCGCCGGGCGCAGCGGCACCTTGGGCTTTTTCGATTGCGCATGGAGCACCGCAGGGTCGCCGGAAACACAACTGAACAGCGGCCGCGAATCCAGGCAGATGCGCTCGACACCGCGATCGAGCAACAGGCGGTTGAGCATGCGCTCCTCTTCGCCTTTTTCGAAGAAGGCCATGTTGCGCACCTCTACCGCCAGCGGGCACTCAAGGGCGTCGATAAAGGCTGCCAGTTCACCCAGGCGATTGGGCGTGAAACTGCGGGACAGCTGCAGCCAGAAAGGGCTGACCCGGGCGCCCAAGGGCGCGAGCAGTTGCATGAACTCTTCGGCGGCCTGCAGCCGATCGCGCAGATCACCACCGTGGCTGATATCGCCGTGGAATTTGGCGGTGAAACGAAAGTGCGCCGGCCACACTTGCGCCCAGCGCTGCACTGTAGAAGCGGCGGGACGTGCATAAAAAGTGGTATTGCCTTCGACGGCATTGAAGACCTGGGCGTACAGATCAGGCATTTCGTTGTTGCGGGTTTGCGGCGGATACAACGAGCCGCGCCAGGCATTATCACCCCAGGACGGACAACCGATGTAGTAAGGCAGGATGTCACCAGGCAGACTATTCAAACGTGCAGATCAAGCCCGGACACTTCCAGATCCCAATCGACGAAACTGGCAGTATTTAGATAACTGGCCAGTGCGGTCGCGACACGGCGACTCATGGAGCGAGGGAAGATAATGTCTTGCTGACGAGCAGGAACGTTGGGAGTTGGCGCCGACTGGGCACCGCTGGCACTTTGCCGACGAGAAGTGTTTGCCGGTTGCGCAGGAACCTCGATATCACTGTCTGCTACTTCTTCGAAGGTGCCTTCGACCGTCGCAGAGCCTTTACGTGGCTTGCGCTTTATCGGGTAGGAGCGTGCTGAGGGTCCGTCTATACGCATAACGGCGTTCTCTACTTTATTAGATAGTGGCAATTTAACGTCACGGAGAGCCCCCTGGCAATTCTCCGAACGATAACTAGACCACACATCTTGAAAAAGAGTTCAGAACAGGGCTCTGAATCGCGGGTTTGGCGATGAAAGGTCGCTTATCGACGAAGTTAGTTCGATAAGTGCTATTACATCGCTATTGCCTTGCTATCGGCCTGACATCACCGCGCTTTAGGCGTCGCAACCTGATCGCGAAGGTAAACCGGCTGAGCCTGATCGGCGACGATCGCTTCACCACGTTGCCAGGCAAAGGTTGCCAGGCTCAGCAGATCCTCGGCGTGGGGCAGCAGGCTGGCGTCCATGGCAACGGGTTTGACGGCGATGCGTTCGGCATAGCCCCAGCCCGTGCCGGAACCGAACCATTCGCCACTGGCGTCCGCTGGCAGGGCTGCACGCTCCGGCGGCAGAACAACTTCGTTGCCCAGCAGACGCATTTCGCCGCCGACTTCGTGATAGCAGCCCCAATACACCTCATCCATGCGTGCATCGATGGCTGCGGCCACCTGGCGAACGCCGTGCTCGCGATAAGCGCGCTGGGCCAGCACCGCCAGGTTGGACACCGGCAATACCGGACGCTCGAGACCAAAGGCCAGGCCCTGAACCACACCAATAGCGATACGCACTCCCGTAAAGGCACCCGGCCCACGACCAAAGGCAATCGCGTCCAGGGCATTGAGGCCGATCCCGGCTTCGGCCAGCAGGGTCTTGATCATCGGCAGCAGGCGCTGGGCGTGCAGGCGTGGAATCACCTCATAGTGGCTCAGCACCTTGCCGTCATGCAGCAAGGCAACCGAACAGGCTTCAGTGGCGGTATCCAGGGCCAGCAGGGTGCTCATCAGAGAGGTATCCATGGTCGGGAAAAAAGTGCGCCATTGTAAACGCAAAACGGCCCGCAAGCGGGCCGTTGTTCACTGCGTACGGTTTCTCTTAGCTGAGGGCTTCGAGAACCTTGGCAGTGATCGACTCAACCGAACCGACGCCTTCGATGTGGCTGCACTTGGGCGTACCGTCCTGGGCTTCGAGCTTCTCGTAGAAGTCGACCAGTGGCTTGGTCTGGGAGTGGTAGACCGACAGACGATGACGAACGGTTTCTTCGACGTCGTCCTTGCGCTGTACCAGCGGCTCGCCGGTCACATCATCCACGCCTTCAACTTTCGGCGGGTTGAACATGACGTGGTACACGCGGCCGGAGCCTTCGTGGACGCGACGACCGGAAATACGCTGGACGATTTCTTCGTCGTCGACCTTGATCTCAACCACGAAATCGATGGCCAGGCCAGCGGCTTTCAGGGCTTCAGCCTGAGGAATGGTGCGCGGGAAGCCGTCGAACAGGCAACCGTTGGCGCAGTCAGGCTGCTCCAGGCGGTCCTTGATCAGGCCGATGATCAGGTCATCGGATACCAGGCCGCCGGAGTCCATCACGCTCTTGGCCTTCAGGCCCAGTTCGGTGCCGGCCTTGACCGCTGCGCGCAGCATGTCGCCAGTGGAGATTTGCGGAATGCCGAACTTCTCGGTGATGAACTTCGCCTGAGTACCTTTACCGGCCCCCGGAGCTCCCAACAGGATTACGCGCATCGATGTGCTCCTCAATTTTTATATAAAAACGCAGGATTCGCCTCTTGGGGCCAATCGCTAAAAACAGGTCTCGGCCAAACGGCCAAAGGCTGATCAAGATACACAGCAGACACAGGTGGCACAAGCCGCCTAAGGTCGCACTAACCGAAGGTGTAATAGCCGCTATAAGGTAGTGGATTAACCTGCGACGCCCTGCCCCGCCAGATTTTTGGCGATTCGCCGACCCTTGTCGGACAAGGCCTTGGCGCGCCTTGTCCGACAATAGTCGGAAAATCGACTCAACCGGTGTTGCGCAATCCGGCAGCAATCCCCGCAACAGACACCAGTAAAGCCTGTTCCAACGGGCTGTCCAGACGCGCCTCGCGAGTTCGTGAACGGGCCAGCAGTTCGGCCTGAAGCAAATGCAGCGGATCCAGGTAGATATTGCGCAGGCTGATGAAATCCAGGGTAGCCCGGCTGTGGGCCAACAGCTGCTTCTGCCCCGTCAAGCCCAGTACCACTTGGCACGCCTGCGACAATAGGTCGCGCAAATGCACGCCCAGATGGCGCAACCCAGGCTCCACCAGACGTTCGTCGTACATCTGCGCAATATCGCTGTCAGCCTTGGCCAGGACCATCTCCAGCATGTCGATACGGGTGCGGAAAAACGGCCACTGTTCGCGCATCTGCCCCAGCAAATCGCCCTCGCCCCGCTCCAGCGCGCGGCTCAGGGCTGCTTCCCAGCCGAGCCAGGCAGGCAGCATCAGGCGGGTCTGGGTCCAGGCGAAGATCCACGGAATCGCCCGCAGGCTTTCCACCCCGCCCTCACGGCGTTTGGCCGGACGACTGCCCAAGGGCAGACGGCCCAGTTCCTGTTCAGGCGTGGCCTGGCGGAAATACTCGACGAACTCGGGGTTTTCCCGCACCACCGCGCGGTAGGCACCGACGCCATCGGCCGCCAACTGGTCCATCATCGTGCGCCAGGCCGGCTCAGGCAGTGGCGGCGGTTGCAGAGTTGCCTCCAAAACCGCAGCCAGATACAGGTTCAGGTTCTGCTCGGCGATATCCGGCAGGCCGAACTTGAAGCGGATCATCTCGCCCTGCTCGGTGGTACGGAAACGCCCGGCCACCGAACCCGGCGGCTGCGACAAAATCGCCGCATGAGCCGGGCCGCCGCCACGGCCCACGGTACCGCCGCGACCATGGAACAACAGCAGTTCGACCTGTTGCGCGCGGCAGATCTCCACCAGCTTTTCCTGCGCCCGGTACTGCGCCCAGGCCGCCGCCGTCGTGCCGGCATCCTTGGCCGAGTCGGAATAGCCGATCATCACTTCTTGCGGGCCATGCAGACCCGCGCGATAACCCGGCAGGCTCAGCAGTTGCTCGATCACAGGCCCGGCGTTATCCAGGTCGGCCAGGGTCTCGAACAGTGGCACCACGCGCATCGGCCGCAGCAGCCCGGCTTCCTTGAGCAGCAATTGCACGGCCAGTACATCCGAGGCGGCACCGGCCATGGAGATCACGTAGGAGCCGAGAGACGCCTCAGGCGCCATGGCCACTTCACGGCAGGTTGCCAGTACTTCAGCGGTATCCGCCGCCGGTTTGAAATGGCTGGGCAGCAATGGCCGCCGGTTATTCAGTTCGCGCAGGAGAAAATCGATACGCGTCTGCTCGTCCCAGTCTTCGTAGCGACCCAGGCCAAGATAGTCGGTGATCTCGGTCAGGGCCGAACGATGGCGGGTGGAGTCCTGACGCACATCCAGGCGCACGAGGAACAGGCCGAAGGTCACCGCCCGACGCATGCAGTCGAGCAGCGGCCCGTCGGCAATCACGCCCATGCCGCATTCGTGCAGGGAGCGATAGCACAGTTGCAAAGGCTCCAGCAGCTCGCGATTGCTGTGCAACACGGCTTCCGGCGCCGGTTGCGTGCTGCTCAACGAGCTGTGTGCCCAGTTACGGGTGGCGCGCAGGCGCTCGCGCAGCTGCTTGAGTACGGCGCGATAAGGCTCGGCGCTTTCGCCGATTGCGGCCTGCAATTCATCGCTGGCCTGTTGCATGGACAGCTCGGCGGCCAGTTGATCGACATCGCGCAGGTACAGGTCGGCGGCCATCCAGCGCGCCAGCAGCAGGACTTCACGGGTCACGGCAGCGGTGACATTGGGGTTGCCGTCACGGTCGCCGCCCATCCAAGAAGCAAAGCGGATGGGTGCGGCTTCCAGGGGCAGATGCAAGCCGGTGGCGGCATGCAGGGCCAGGTCGGCCTTGCGCAGATAATTGGGCACGGCCTGCCACAGGGAATGCTCGATCACCGCAAAGCCCCACTTGGCTTCGTCCACCGGGGTGGGTCGGGTGCGGCGAATCTCTTCGGTGTGCCAGGCTTCGGCGATCAGCCGTTGCAGGCGCTGGATGATTTGTTCACGCTCGGCACTGCTCAAGTCACGATGGTCGAGGGCGGCCAGTTGCGCGGCAATGGCGTCGTATTTCTGGATCAGGGTGCGGCGCGCCACTTCGGTGGGATGCGCGGTCAGCACCAGCTCGATCTCCAGTTTGCCCAACTGCCGGGCCAAGGCTTCCGGCGCCTGGCCCGCGGCTTTCAGACGGTCCAGTAACTGCGGCAGGATCACCGATTCGAATGGCTGTTCCTGAGACTCTTCGCGACGGCGAATCAACTGATATTGCTCGGCGATATTGGCCAGGTTGAGGAACTGGTTGAACGCCCGCGCCACCGGCAGCAGCTCATCCTCGCTCAAGCCGTCGAGGCTGGCGCTCAGTTGCTCGGTGCCCGCCGCCGAACCGCGCCGACCGGCCTTGGCGCCCTTGCGGATGCGCTCGATGGTCTCCAGAAAATCCGCGCCGCGTTGCTCGCGGATGGTGTTGCCCAGCAGTTCGCCGAGCAGGTGGACGTCTTCACGCAAACGCACATCGATATCGGCCATGGTCCCTTTTTCCTTGTTGTCGATGGACGAACAGATCAGCAAATCGCCTTCCAGAATGACCAGAGCGCCGGGCAGATACAAGTGCGCAACAGTAATCAAGGTCAGCGAAAAACGCGTCAAAAGACCAACGTCAAAAGTATGAAACGGAATAAAAAGCTGACTGGTTAGTGGGAAATAACTCTGAACTATTCAAAAACCCGGCAGGTCCCAGCCAATAACCATGACAGGGAACCTATTTACCCCGGTCATGGAAAATCGAGATTTCTGGAGCAACACAATGGAGTTGACCACCATGACTACCAGCACAGCCAAATCCACGTACTCACGTCTTCGCGGGCTCAAGTTGGCCGCGTTGGCAGTGGGCGCCAGCGTTGTTCTCGCCGGGTGCGCAGGCAATCCGCCGACCGAGCAGTACGCCGTGACCCAGTCCGCCGTGAACAGCGCCGTCAGCGCTGGCGGCCCGGAATACGCTGCCGTGGAAATGAAATCGGCCCAGGACAAATTCAAGCAGGCCGAAGTGGCCATGCACGATCAGAAATATGACGAGGCCCGTCGCCTGGCCGAACAGGCCGAGTGGGATGCCCGGGTCGCCGAGCGCAAGTCCCAGGCGGCCAAGGCGCAGAAGGCGCTGGACGACGCGCGCCAAGGAGTCAATGAACTGCGTGAAGAAAGCATGCGTCAGGTGCAACCGGCGCAATAAGCCGCCGTGTTCCTTGCCGCTTTCATGCATTCACTATCGATTTGAAGGACGAATATTATGCGTAAGCAATTGATGATCCCTGCCCTGCTGGCCCTGAGTGTTGGTCTGGCTGCTTGTGCGACTCCGCCTAACCAGAATCTGGAACAGGCCCGCGCCAACTACACCGCGCTGCAAAGCAATCCTCAGGCAACCAAGGTCGCAGCCCTGGAAACCAAGGACGCCAGCGACTGGCTGGACAAGACCGATATGGCCTACCGCAATCATGAAAATGAAGCCAAGGTCAATCAGATGGCCTACCTGACCAACCAGCGCGTAGAGCTGGCCAAGCAGACCATTACCCTGCGCTCGGCTGAAGAAGACCTGAAAAACGCCGCCGCCCAACGCGCCCAGGCCCGTCTGGATGCCCGTGACGCGCAGATCGCCGCGCTGAAGAACAGCCTCAATGCCAAACAGACCGAACGCGGCACCCTGGTGACTTTCGGTGACGTGCTGTTCGACTACAACCGCGCCGAGCTCAAGCCCAACGGCCTGACCAACGTCAATTCCCTGGCCCAGTTCCTTCAGCAGAACCCGGACCGCAAGGTGATCGTCGAGGGTTATACCGACAGCACCGGTTCTGCCAGTTATAACCAGTCGCTGTCCGAACGTCGTGCTGACTCCGTACGCATGGCACTGGTGCGCATGGGCGTCGACCCGGCCCGTATCGTCGCTCAGGGTTATGGCAAGGAATACCCGGTTGCCGACAACACCAGCAACTCGGGGCGTGCGCAGAATCGTCGGGTGGAAGTGACCATTTCCAACGATAACCAGCCGGTGGCGCCGCGGTCTTCGATGCATTAACAGCGACCCGTGAACCGGTCCGATAGATCTTAGGGCCATGTGGGACCGGCTTTAGCCGGGAAGGCGTCGGCACGATGGATACATTTCTATCGTCTGTCACGGAGTCTTCCCGGCTAAAGCCGGTCCCACGCTTTAGGGCAACACCTTCTTCGGCGTCTCCTCTCCCGCGCAGCGCACCGCCTGCTTCTTGTCGTTGATCAGCACGCCTGACAAGCCTTTCTTCTCGGTATTGAACAGCACCAGCACGCCATCAATGCACTGGGCCACTTCTACGGCAGGCTCGATGGCGATCTTGTATTCCTCCCCCGGCGCGGCCATGAGCATGGTGAACTGGTTGAGCAGCAGCGCATCCTCCGGCTTGGCGAAGTGCAGGTAGCCGTAGTACCACAGGGCACCGACGGTGCCGATGATGGTGCAGATACCCGTGATAATCATCGGGATGGCGTTACGTTCTTCAGTCATTGCGGGGTCTCGGGCTTGCTCGATTGCGAATTCGGATCGGGATAGTTGGGTATCTCGCCCAGGCGGCGCAGGCCGTTGAAATGCTGCGGGTCATCGAGATAACGCAGCATCACCTGGCGCCAGGTAGGGTCGGCAAAGGTCTGCACATGCGCGCCCCGGGTCAGTTGCAGCACCCGTGGCAGGGGCGCCTCTTTATACAGGGCAATGCCGTTGCCCATCGGCACCTGAGTGTCGTCCATGCTCTGGAACAACAGAAGCGGCGTACCCTGCAACTGCGCCATGCCATTGATCGCGCTGTCGCCGTCGGGGATCAGCCAGGACAGCGGGGTCTGCAAGGTCCAGGTCAGCCAGGACGTACCGAGGGTGTAACGGGCGACGTCGCGATAACTTGCCGGAGTGCCGTCGAGCACCAGTGCCTTGAGTCGTTGACGCTGCTGCGGGTGCTCGGCCAGATAGTGCACCGCCAGAGCGCCGCCGATGCTTTGCCCCAACACCACCAAGGGTTTGCCCTGGGTTTCGGGGGCCTTGTCGATCCAGCTAAAGGCGGCATCGATATCCTGATAGATCGCCGGCAGGCTTGGCTCGCCCTCGGACAGACCATAGCCACGATAGTCCAGCAGCAGAACCTGATAACCCTGCTCCGGCAACCACCAACTACCGCCCAGATGCCACGCCAGGTTGCCGCCATTGCCATGCAGATGCAGCACCGTGCCCTTGACCGCCACACCTTCCTTGGCGGGCAGCCACCAGGCATGCAGATGCGTGCCATCGGCGGCAGTCAGGGTGATATCACGGTATTGCAGATGGGCCTTTTCCGGGGTGAACGGCAAGCCCGGCTCGGGGTAGAACAGCATCGAACTGCAACCACTCAGGGCCAGCAGCATCAGCAGGATGAATGGTTTCAAATGGTGGTGCCCCTCAACGTGTTTTCCGCAGGAGTCGGCTTGCTGGCGATAGCGGCGCATTAGCCACCGGCACTATTGCGAGCGCTTCGCACTCGATCGCCACCAAGGCGGCTCCCACACAGATATCGCGAATCCCCTACAAGATATTGGAATAATCCGCTTCGATCCGATCCAGGCTCAGGTGGTTAAGGAAGTTGGAGAAACACATCCATGCCGACAGGGCATTCATGTCACGGAACTGGTCCGGCAGGTATTTGGGCGGCACCACCAAGCCTTCGTCCACCAGTTGGCGCAGCGTGCGCATGTCTTCCAGGGTGGTCTTGCCGCAGAACAGCAGCGGCACCTGCTCCAGCTTGCCTTTGCGCACGGCGAGCTGAATATAGTTGTAAACCATGATGAAACCCTTGAGGTAGGACAAGTCTTTGGTGAATGGCAGACCGTCCGGCACCGATCCACGGAAAACTCGACTGGCATTACCGTAACTTTCCGGCATGCCGAAACCCTGCTCGCGGTAGAACTCGAAGACTTGCAGAAAGTCCGCGCCCTCCTCGGCCATATGAATGGCGCGCGTGCGGTTGGTCAGCTTGCGCAGGCGGCTGGGGTAGGACGCAAAGCCGATGACCTCCATGAGAATCGCCAGCCCTTCCTGGGTCACCGTCGACGAAGGCGGGCCCTTGGCGAGGAAGGTGCAGATCGGCTGGTTCTGACCGTTGAGCGTAGTGCCCACATGGACCAGACCTTCATGGACTTCCAACGCACGTACGTCGCGCTCGTTGAACATGGCATCGGAACGAATCTTGATGTAGTCCGCACCCGCCGCCGCATCGGCGACGATACCGTCGGACTCGAACACCCGAATGGTTTCCTCGGCCTCGCCGAACACCTTGTTCAGGCGGCTTTGCAGCATCGCCACGGCATCCTTGGCGGTGAGGGTCTTGGGTTCGTCCTTGAGATCGCCGCGCCCGGCAATATTGTTCAGATAGTCGGAGAGCATCATGCCCAAGTCGGCCAGGGTCGGGTCACCGGCGTGAAAGGCATCGGACGCCGCCCCGTACAATTCTTGGGAAATGAGGCCGAAATCCGCCGTGCCACGGGCTTCGAGCATGCGGATCACCATGCGGTATTCCTTGCACATGCGCCGCATGATCTGCCCCACCGGGCTGAACTGGCCCAGGCGCCGGGTGATATCGCGCTCGATATTCTGGAACTCCAGCTTCACCGCCGTCGAATCGAAGGCCAGCGGCCGGCCTTCGTAATAGGCCCGGTCCACCTTGGGCATGGCCTTGCCCTTGGCAGCAAGGAAGTCCTTGCGGATGCTGTCATCCCACTTCACCGCATCCAGTACCCGGATCGGTGTCTGCGCCTGCACGATGCGGTCTGACAATGCTCGAATAGTCTGTTGGTAATCGTCCACCCGCTACTCCTTGGTTGGTCAGCTGTATCGCCCTACTTGGGCACGCGCTGGTAATGCGCGGCATCGAGGAAAACATCGGAATTGGCCGGGTCGTCGAGGTAGCCGAAAACCTGCTCCAGGGGGCTGTCGATCAACAATACCTCACCCTTGTCGGTTTCCACCTTTTGGCCGCTGAGGGCCTTCTGCTCGACCCATTTTTTGAAGCGCTGCGGATCGAGGCTGTAGAGCACCAATTGGTCATTTTCGATCAGCTCGAAACCACCCATGATGAAATGTCCACCGTACTTGTCCGGCAGCTCGGTCGACAGATACCAGCGCCCGTGATGCTCGGCCACGGTCATGCTGTATTCGTCACGGTTCTTGCGATCGCCCTTGCGGTAGCTGACGGCCCTGTAGCGCCCTTCACCCACGCGGCTGATCTCCAGTTCCAGGGGCTCGCCCCAGGCATTCTTGCTGGTCCAGGTGCCGAGCAACGCTGAAGGGGCGATGTCATGGGCGGGGATGGTGCCGGTGAAGGTGACGAGACAGCCGCTTAATGTCAGAAGTATCAGGACCACCGATACGCGCCATAGATGCTTGAGACACCCCGTAGCCATATCAATCAATGGCATCAGAGGGACCGGCTTTAGCCGGGAAGGCGCATTCCCGGCTAAAGCCGGTCCCACAGTGTGTGCGGTGTGATGGTGCAGTGTCAGCGACACAGCGCAATCTCCTAGGCGGCAGTCCCCAAAACCAGACGCATCTGGCGAGTGAGAATAGCGAGTATTTCAGCATCCGCTTCCGGCTGCGGGCCATGTAACAGGCCTTGATACTCCATCCGCCGGATAATCGCCGTCAACACTTGCGCGTCCTGCGATGGCTGGGCAGAGCCAATCACCTGCAGAAACTGGCAGGTGCCCTGCAACAGAATCTGCTGATGGGCCGCCACCAGTTCGGCCAGTTTGGGGTTGATCAGCGCTTCGTGATGGAAGGCATGCTCGGCGATCAACTGGTCGCGACGGATCAGCGACTGATGGCGAATATAGTCATGGGCCATCACGGCGATCTGGTCGGCGAGGCGGGCACGGGCAGCCGTAGTGCCGTCGCTGCGGGCGACCATTTCGCGCAGGATGACTTCGGTATTGCTCCACAGCCGGGCCATATAGGCCGCGCTGCGCTCGACGTAACGGGAGAAGGCATCGGTGAGCAGCGCGTCGATGTCTTTGAAGTAATAAGTGGTCGCGGACAACGGTACATTGGCCTCGGCAGCGACGGCCCGGTGACGTACGGCACGCACGCCATCACGGATGACGATGCGCATGGTGGCATCGAGAATATCCTGGCGACGTTGCTCGCTGCCTTGCCGACTGGCCTTGCGGCCTTGATAACGGACGCTGTTGGCCACGGCGGTAGCGATACCGGCCGCGCCATGGAGAGCGATCGTGCGGGTCACGACGGGGGTTCCTTTTTTTTGTTGGAGGCGATGGGGCTGAATGAAGAACATTCTGTGGGACCGGCTTTAGCCGGGAAGGCGCCTTCCCGGCTAAAGCCGGTCCCACAGGCCAGCATGCACACACAAAAAAGCCGCCCTGCGCGGGCGGCTTTTTTGTCTTACGCCTGTGGCCGCATGTGCGGGAACAGGATGACGTCGCGAATCGATGGCGAGTTGGTCAGCAGCATGACCAGGCGGTCGATACCGATGCCCTCGCCCGCCGTTGGCGGCATGCCGTATTCCAGGGCGCGAACGAAGTCGGCGTCGTAGTGCATGGCTTCGTCATCACCGGCGTCCTTGTCGGCCACCTGTGCCATGAAGCGCTCGGCCTGGTCTTCCGCGTCGTTCAGCTCGGAGTAGGCGTTGGCGATTTCACGGCCGCCGATGAACAGCTCGAAACGGTCGGTGACGTTCGGGTTGTCATCGTTGCGACGGGCCAGCGGCGAGACTTCGAACGGGTACTGGGTAATGAAGTGCGGCTGTTCCAGCTTGTGCTCGACCAGCTCTTCGAAAATCATCACCTGCAGCTTGCCCAGGCCTTCGAAGCCCAGCACCTTGGCGCCGGCTTTCTTGGCGATGGCACGGGCCTTGTCGATGTCGTTGAGGTCGTCGGCAGTCAGGTCCGGGTTGTACTTGAGGATCGAGTCGAACACCGACAGGCGCACGAACGGCTCGCCGAAATGGAACACCTTGTCGCCGTACGGGACGTCGGTGCTGCCAAGTACCAGCTGAGCCAACTCGCGGAACAGTTCCTCGGTCAGGTCCATGTTGTCTTCGTAGTCGGCGTACGCCTGATAGAACTCAAGCATGGTGAACTCGGGGTTGTGCCGGGTCGAAACACCTTCGTTACGGAAGTTGCGGTTGATCTCAAACACCTTTTCAAACCCACCTACAACAAGCCGCTTGAGGTACAGCTCAGGCGCGATGCGCAGGAACATTTCCATGTCCAGGGCATTGTGGTGAGTCTCGAACGGCTTGGCTGCGGCGCCGCCAGGAATGGTCTGCAGCATCGGCGTTTCCACTTCCAGAAAGTCACGCTTCATCAGGAAGCTGCGGATATGGGCGATGACTTGCGAACGCACGCGGAAAGTCTCGCGCACTTCTTCGTTGACGATCAGGTCGACGTAGCGCTGGCGATAGCGCTGTTCGGTGTCGGTCAGGCCGTGGTGCTTGTCCGGCAGCGGGCGCAGCGACTTGGTCAGCAGGCGCACGCTGGTCATTTCGACGTACAGGTCGCCCTTGCCGGAACGGGCCAGGGTGCCTTCGGCGGCAATGATGTCGCCCAGGTCCCAGGTCTTGACCGCAGCCAGGGTTTCTTCGGACAGGGTTTTGCGATTGACGTAGACCTGGATGCGACCGGTCATGTCCTGAATCACCATGAACGAGCCACGGTTGAGCATGATGCGACCTGCAACCTTGACCGGGATCGCTGCCTCAGCCAGTTCTTCCTTGGTTTTGTCCACGTACTGCTTCTGCAGGTCATTGCAGTAGCTGTCGCGGCGGAAGTCGTTGGGGAAGGCCTGACCCTTGGTGCGCTCGGCAGCAAGCTTCTCCTTGCGCAGGGCGATCAGGGTATTTTCTTCCTGTTGCAGGGCTTGCGGGTCGAGTTGTTGGTCGCTCATGTCTTTAGATTTTCCATCACAGGTTCGTTGCCCCCGGCAGTCGGCAGGGGATCGCGGGCTCGTCTTGCGAACGGCCCGCCATGCAGTATTTAAAGCCCTTGCTTGAGGCTGGCGATCAGGTATTCGTCGAGGTCGCCGTCGAGCACCTTGTCGCAGTCACTGCGTTCGATGTTGGTACGCAGGTCCTTGATGCGCGAGGCGTCAAGCACGTAGGAGCGGATCTGATGACCCCAGCCGATGTCGGACTTGGTGTCTTCCAGCGCCTGGGAAGCGGCGTTGCGCTTCTGCACTTCCTGCTCATACAGACGCGCGCGCAACATCTTCATCGCGGTGTCTTTGTTGGCGTGCTGGGAACGTTCGTTCTGGCAGCTGACCACGGTATTGGTTGGAACGTGGGTGATACGTACCGCCGAGTCAGTGGTGTTTACGTGCTGACCACCGGCACCGGAGGAGCGGTAGGTGTCGATGCGCAGGTCCGACGGATTGATGTCGATTTCGATGTTGTCATCGATTTCCGGCGAAACGAACACGGCCGAGAACGAGGTGTGGCGACGGTTGCCGGAGTCGAACGGGCTCTTGCGTACCAGACGGTGCACGCCGATTTCGGTGCGCAGCCAGCCAAAGGCATACTCGCCCTTGATATGCACGGTGGCACCCTTGATCCCGGCGACTTCACCGGCGGACAGTTCCATGATGGTCGCGTCGAAGCCGCGCTTGTCGGCCCAGCGCAGGTACATGCGCAGCAGGATGTTGGCCCAGTCCTGGGCTTCGGTGCCGCCGGAACCGGCCTGGATGTCCAGGTAAGCGTTGTTGGGGTCCATGTCGCCGCTGAACATGCGGCGAAACTCGAGCTTTTCCAGTGCCTCGCGCAGACGCTCGACTTCAGCCGCGACGTCATCGACGGCAGCCTGGTCTTCTTCTTCGGCGGACATCAGCAGCAGGTCCTTGGCATCGACCAGGCCGGTGGACATTTCGTCCAGAGTCTCGACGATCTGCGCCAGCAAGGCACGCTCGCGGCCCAGGTTCTGTGCGTATTCGGGGTTGTTCCAGACGCTTGGATCTTCGAGCTCGCGGTTTACTTCGGTCAGACGATCATGTTTGTGATCGTAGTCAAAGATACCCCCGAATGGTTTCGGAGCGCTCGGACAGGTCCTTGATGCTGTTTAGGATCGGGTTGATTTCCATGGTGGGCAGCACTCGCAGGCGAAAATTACAAAGCCGACGAGTATACCCTACCGGGCTGACGCATGGCAGCCCGTCGGGACCAGAAGCTGGCCCCGTTTATTGGCCCACCGACACCCGGTTACGCCCGTTGTGCTTGGCCTGATACAGGCCTTTGTCGGCTTCCTGGATCAACTGGCGGCTGTTGCTGCCCACGCCCGGGGTCACGGTCGCAACGCCAATGCTCACGGTCAGGTGCGAGCCCGGTGCCGGTGCGATGTGCGGGATATTCATGGCGGCCACCGTCTGGCGCAGCTTTTCCGCCAGCAGGCGAGCGCCGCCGGGGGTGGTGCTGGGCAACACCAGTGCGAACTCTTCGCCACCATAACGCGCCGGCAGATCCGACGGGCGAGCGCAGCTGGCACGGATGGCCTTGGCCACCTGGCGCAGTGCTTCATCGCCTTCGAGATGGCCGAAGCTGTCGTTGTAGGCCTTGAAGAAGTCCACGTCGATCATCAGCAGCGACAGTTCGCTCTGCTCACGAGTGGCCCGGCGCCATTCCAGCTCCAGGTACTCGTCGAAGTGGCGACGGTTGGACAGGCCGGTCAGGCCGTCGGAGTTCATCAGGCGTTGCAGCACCAGATTGGTGTCGAGCAACTGTTGCTGGCTGACCCGCAGCGCACGGTAGGCTTCGTCACGTTGCAGCAGGGTCATGTAGGAGCGCGAGTGATAGCGGATACGCGCGACCAGCTCGATATTGTCCGGCAGTTTGACCAGGTAATCGTTGGCCCCGGCAGCAAATGCCGCACTCTTGATCAGCGGATCTTCCTTGGTCGACAACACGATGATCGGGATATCCCGGGTGATCGGGTTGTTGCGGTATTCGCGCACCAGGGTCAGACCGTCCAGACCGGGCATCACCAGATCCTGAAGAATCACCGTGGGCTTGATCTCGATGGCCTGGGCAATGGCCTGATGCGGGTCGGCGCAGAAGTGAAAGTCGATATTCTCCTCGTTGGCCAGCCCGCGGCGCACGGCTTCTCCGATCATGGCCTGGTCGTCGACCAGCAGTACCATCGCGGCATTTTCATCCGTGGCCTTCAGACCGTCCATTTGCAAGTCATGCATGAGGGTGCTCCTGGTCACTGGCTGGCAGTGAATTCACCTGGAAAATCATTGCGCAAATACCTCGGTCAAACGAGGTGCGATTGTGGAAAGCGGGCGAATTTCGACCGCCGCGTCGATGGCGGCAGCGGCCTTTGGCATACCATAGACCGCACTGCTGTGTTGATCCTGAGCGATGGTCAGGAAACCTTGCTGACGCATCAACTTGAGGCCTTCGGCACCATCTCGCCCCATCCCGGTCAACAGAACACCCACGGCATCACCACTCCAATAGCGTGCCACACTTTCGAAAAACACGTCGATTGAAGGGCGGTAGATTTCGTTCACCGGTTCTGCGGTGTAGGCCAGATTGCCGTTCTGCAACAGCCGAATATGGTGATTGGTCCCCGCCAGCAACACCGTTCCCGGCTGCGGCGGCTCACCCTCACGGGCCAGGCGCACAGGCAGTCCTGAAGCGCTGCTCAGCCACTCGGCCATGCCGGCGGCGAACACCTGATCTACATGTTGTACCAATACGATAGCCGCCGGAAAACTGGCGGGCAGTGCCTTGAGAAGCAATTCCAGTGCCGCCGGGCCGCCAGCCGAAGAACCGATTGCCACCAGCCCCCGGCGCTTGACCGCCGCGCGTATCGGCGCGGCAACCATGGGTTCGCGGGTGTGGCGCTTGCCGATCAGCCAGCCGATATTGAGTATCTTGCGCAGTAACGGCGCCGCCGCTTCCTTCGGGTTGGTACCACCAATGGCCGGGGTATCGACCACGTCCAACGCGCCATGGCCCATGGCTTCGAACACACGATGGGCATTCTGCTGGCGATCAACGGTCACGACAACGATCGCGCAAGGCGTTGCCGCCATGATCCGACGAGTTGCCTCGACACCGTCCATGACCGGCATGATCAGGTCCATCAGGATCAGGTCCGGCGTGTGCTCGGCACAACGGGCTACCGCGTCGGCACCGTTGCACGCGACCCAGATCACCTCATGCTGCGGCTCGAAAGCGATGGCTCGGCGCAGGGCTTCAATTGCCATAGGCATATCGTTGACGATGGCAATCTTCATCCTTGTGCGTCTCCTATCAGCTCCGCGACCACATCGAGCAACGCGTCATCGTGGAAGCTGGCCTTGGCCAGATAATAGTCGGCACCGGCATCAAGGCCGCGGCGCCGATCCTCTTCGCGGTCCTTGTAGGACACCACCATCACCGGCAGCGATTGCAGGCGGCTGTCGCGCCGCAACAGAGTGACCAACTCGATACCGTCCATACGCGGCATGTCGATATCGGTAATCAACAGATCGAAATCCTCGCTGCGCAAGGCGTTCCAGCCGTCCATGCCGTCCACGGCCACGGCGACTTCATAACCGCGGCTGAGCAGCAACTTGCGCTCCAACTCGCGCACCGTCAATGAATCGTCCACCACCAGCACGCGCTTGCGCGCAACGCTGTCGACCTGGCGACTGCGCCGGTCTATACGTTCCAGGCGGCCGGTATTGAGCAGTTTCTCCACCGAACGCAACATGTCTTCGACATCAACGATCAACACCGCCGAACCGTCGTCGAGCAAGGCCCCGGCGGAAATATCCTGAATCTTGCCCAGACGCGCATCCAACGGCAAGACCACCAGGGTGCGCTCGCCGACAAAGCGCTCCACCGCCACGCCATAAGCGCTGTCGCGCTCACGGATGACCACAACCTTGAGCACTTCCTGCGGGTCCGGATTGTGCGGGCGCTGCAACAGTTGAGTGGCGGCAACCAGGCCGATATGCCGTTCTTCGTGCCAGAAATGCTGACGCCCTTCCAGCTGGACAATGTCTTCGCTGGCCAGGTCGCGCATGCATTCGATATGCGCCAGGGGGAAGGCATAAGCCTCGCCACCCACTTCCACCACCAGGCTGCGCACCACCGACAGGGTCAGGGGCACCTCGAGCTGGAAGCGACTGCCCTGGCCAGCGGCCTGATGCAGCTCAACGCCACCGCGCAGCTGGCGAATCATGTGTTGCACGGCATCCAGGCCGACGCCGCGCCCGGAAATCTCCGTGACCTTGTCGCGCATGCTGAACCCCGGCAGGAACAGGAAGCTGAGCAGCTCTTCCTCGCTCATCTGCGCGGCGGTTTGCGCCGGTGACAGTTGACGCTGAACGATGCGGTTGCGCAGGCGATCAAGATCGACACCATTGCCGTCATCGCTCAGTTCAACCACCAGCATGCCGGCCTGATGCCTCGCCTTGAGACGGATGACGCCCTCGGCCGACTTGCCAGCGGCAGCGCGTACATCCGGCATCTCAATGCCATGGTCGACGGCATTGCGCAGCAAGTGAGTCAGCGGCGCCTCGAGTTTTTCCAGTACGTCGCGGTCGACCTGGGTTTTCTCCCCTTCGATATCCAGACGCACTTGTTTGCCCAATTCCCGGCCCAGATCCCGGACCATTCGCGCCAGGCCCTTGAGCACGTCGGCAAACGGACGCATGCGGCAGACCAGAGCCGTGTCATAGAGCAACTGAGCGCGCTGGTTCGACTGCCAGCCAAACTCGTCCAGTTCGGCGGTCTGCTGGATCAGCATCTGCTGGGCTTCGCTGTTCAGGCGCCGGGCGTCGGCCAAGGCCTGGCGCACGTCTTGAGGCATATCGGCGCCACCAAGTGTGGTTTCCAGAGTCGCCAGGGCGCGGTCACTGCCGCTCTGCATGCGCTTGAGTCGCTGCATATTACTGAGGATCGGCTTGACCCGCTGGGTTTCCACCAGGGATTTGCTGGCCAGATCAAGCAGGTTGTTCAGACGGTCGGCGCTGACCCGCAGAATCCGTTCACCGGTGTCGGTGCCCCGTCGATTGGGTACCTGAACATCAGCATTGGCGGGTACGGCGGGCGCATTGGCGACCGGTTCCGGCTCGGCAGGCGCCTCGACATCGGCCTGCGCATCAGCCTGGGCCATGGTCAGACTGGAAATATCGTCGGCCAGCAACGGATTGACGCCCGACGGCATGGCACTGCCCAGCAACAAGGCATTGGCCAGCAACATTTCATCCGCGCCCATGGGCGGCGCCACCGGCGCGCTGACCCCGGCACGAGTGCCCCTGCCCTGACTGGACAAGGTATTCATGCGTTCGACGAACGTATCAATATCGCCCTGCCCGAGACTGCTGTCTCCCGGCGTGGCGATGCGCATCAGCAAATCGGTGCCGAACAGCAAGGCGTCGATATGTTCAGGTTGCAGGTAGATACGCCCTTCCTGAGCGCTGACCAGACAGTCTTCCATCACATGGGAAACACTGACGCCGAAGTCCACACCAACAATCCGCGCCGCGCCCTTGAGCGAATGAGCGGCACGCATGCAGGCCTCGAGTTGATCGGCCTGGGTCGGATCGCGCTCCAGGGCCAGCAGGCCAAGGCTCAACACCTGGGTCTGCGCCTCGGCCTCCAGGGTGAACAGCTCGAACAGTGAAGCGTCGCGCATTTGATCGGGGGTCATGTCAGGCTCCGAGTGATTGCGGACAGCAGTTGTTCCTGATCAAGCAGACGCAGGCTGCGGGATTTCCATTGCAACACGCCGAGGGTAAAGCGGGCATTGGCCTGGTTCCCGGACACAGAGGCGGATTCCAGCTCTCGCTCGTCCATGGCATGAATGCCGTCAACTTCATCCACCGGTACCACCACCGGGCCGCCCTGGGCCGCGACTATCAACATGCGCGGGGTGATCCGCCCGGTCGGATCGATGACCACGGCAGGGTCCAGACCGAGCAATTCGACCATCGACAGGCACGGCACCAATACGCCACGAACATTGGCCACTCCCATCAGCGCCCGGGAGCGTTGGTGCGGCAACGAATGCACGGTCTGGAGCGGGGCGATTTCCGACAGGCAACGGGTCGGCAGGCCAAGCCATTCCTCGCCGAGACGGAACACCACGATCGAACGGGTCTTGATCTCGCCCTGCACATACTGGGCAGAACGGTCGTCATGGGCTTCCTGGGACAACGAATAGCGATCCAGCAGGCGCGTGGCCGCCGAGGAGTAAACCGAACAGTTTCGGCAATGAATATGCTCGACCAGTAACGGACAGGAACGGTCGCCGTGGATGCCGATACGGTTCCAGCAGTCGTCGATAGCCTGGGCGCC
This sequence comes from Pseudomonas sp. JL23, assembly GCF_056933585.1. NCBI lineage: Bacteria > Pseudomonadati > Pseudomonadota > Gammaproteobacteria > Pseudomonadales > Pseudomonadaceae > Pseudomonas > Pseudomonas sp. JL23. Next base: position 5,387,498 of record NZ_CM167795.1, read on the forward strand.
CTCGTCAATCACGCTCACATGGCTATAAGAGCCAGTCATCGACGGCTTCCTTCTTTATTATTGTTGCTGCGCGCCGCGCGATCCTGAAGACGCCGGGCACCGGCAGCGTCACCCTGGGCGGCCAGCAAGGCGGCCAGTTGCGCCAGGGCTTCGGGGTGCTGCGGTTGCAGGTACAACGCCTTGCGGTAAAAACCCTGGGCTTCACGGGTGTTGCCGGCCACTTCGCTGAGCAGCCCCAGCCAGTAGAACACCTGCGCCACCGGCTCATGCTGTTGCAGATAACGCTCGCAGGCCGCCTTGGCCTCGCTGCTTTTACCCTGATTGGCCAGGCTTGCGATGGTGGCGAGCAGGGTCGCCACGTCATCGCCGCCAGCGCTTGCGGGAACCGGGGCCGGCCGCAGGCTGCGACTGGCGAACGGCGCGACGCTGGCGTCAAAGGGGCGCGATGAAGCGGCCGGGGTCGGCAGCGGCAGGTCAACGACCTTGCGCGGGTTCGTTCGGGCAATGGGTGAAAGCACCGACGGCAATAGCGGTTGAGCAGCCTCAGCGTCCGCACCGGCATGACGAAAAGCGAACGACTGGGGAATCCCCGTCGAGCGCATACCCATGCGACTGAGCAGCGAACCTTCGGCCGGACCGATGAACAGCACGCCGTCGGCATGGGTCAGGCGCTTGAGGGCTTCGAAAACGTGTTTTTGCGTGGCCTGGTCGAAATAGATCAACAGATTGCGGCAGAACACAAAATCATAATCCAGCTTCTTGGCGGGCAGCATCGGATCGAGGATGTTGCCGGGCTGGAAGTCGACCTGATCACTGACCCGCTGATCGATCTGGTAGCCATCGTTGATCGCAGTGAAGTAACGCTCGCGAAACTCGATGCGATCGCCGCGAAAGGAGTTCTTGCCATAGATGCCACGCTTGGCACGCTGGATCGACAGCGGACTGATGTCGATGGCATTGACCTTGAATTGCTGCGCCGTGAAGCCGGCATCGAACAGCGCCATGGCAATGGAGTAAGGCTCTTCGCCCGTCGAACACGGCACACTGAGAATGCGTAACGGACGAACGCCATTGAGCGCCTGCAACCGTTCAATGGCCAGCTTGCCCAGGGCAATAAAGGATTCGGTGTAACGGAAAAACCAGGTCTCCGGCACGATCACCGCTTCGATCAGCGCCTGCTGCTCGGCACTCGACCCCTGCAGCAACAGCCAGTAGGCATCGCTGTCGATGGCGCCAGACGCGGTGAAGCGTTGGCGCAACGCCCGCTCGATGATCGACTCGCCCACGGAGGTCACATCCAGGCCGATGCGCTCTTTGAGAAACCTGAAAAAGCGCGCGTCGTCACTCATGGTGCGTCCTCAAGCGAGGCAAGGTCCCAGGGTTCCTGCGGGTAGAGCAATTCACGCACAGGATCGCTGAGCAGTTCCTGCACGCGGATCCACTGTAATAATCCAGTCTCGCTTTCACGCACCGGCCCCAGATAAGGCGCCTGGCGATTGTCCAGGCCGTAAGCCTTGAACTCACTGCGCGGGCAGCGCAGGGTGTCAGTGGCCTGTTCGAGGATCAGGCCCAGCAGTTGTTCCGGGCGCTCGGCATCGGCACGGTAATGAACCATCACCAGACGCGTGCTGGTACGGGTGCTGGCCGGGCGGCCGAACGTCAACGCGCTGACATCAATGACTGGCACCACCTGGCCGCGATGGGCCAGGACGCCCGCGACCCAATGCGGCGCTTGGGCGATGGCGCGCAACGGCAGGCGCGGCAGCACTTCCGCGACTTCCATCGCTTCCAGGGCGTAGCGTTCCTCGCCTATGCGAAACAGCAGGAACAGGGTGTTCGACGCTGCCTTGGCAGCACCGCGCTCAGCCGTACGTTCGCTCATCGGCAGGTCTCAAACCTTGAAGCGCGAGACGCCGCTGCGCAGGCCGACAGCGACCTGGCTCAGCTCGTCGATGGCAAAACTGGCCTGGCGCAGGGACTCCACGGTCTGGCTGCTGGCATCGCCCAACTGCACCAGTGCCTGGTTGATCTGTTCGGCGCCAGTGGCCTGGGCCTGCATGCCTTCGTTGACCATCAGCACTCGCGGTGCAAGGGCCTGAACCTGATGAATGATCTGGGTCAGTTGCTCGCCGACCTGGGTCACTTCGTACATGCCCCGGCGCACTTCCTCGGAGAACTTGTCCATGCCCATGACGCCAGCCGACACCGCCGACTGGATTTCCCGGACCATCTGTTCGATGTCATAGGTAGCCACGGCGGTCTGGTCGGCAAGACGCCGCACTTCGGTCGCCACGACAGAGAAGCCGCGGCCGTACTCGCCCGCCTTTTCGGCTTCGATGGCGGCGTTGAGCGAAAGCAGGTTGGTCTGATCGGCAACCTTGACGATGGTCACGACCACTTGATTGATGTTGCTGGCCTTCTCATTGAGGATCGCCAGCTTGTTATTCACCAGATCAGCAGCACCCATGACCTGATGCATGGTTTCTTCCATGCGCGCCAGACCTTGCTGGCCGGAGCCTGCGAGTACCGAAGCCTGGTCGGCAGCAGAAGTCACCTCGATCATGGTGCGTACCAGATCGCGGGAAGTGGCCGCAATTTCACGGGAAGTCGCGCCAATTTCCGTGGTGGTCGCAGCGGTCTCAGTGGCAGTAGCCTGTTGCTGCTTGGAGGTGGCGGCGATTTCGGTAACCGATGTGGTCACCTGCACCGACGAGCGCTGGGCCTGGGAAACCAGGGCCGTGAGCTCGGTCATCATGTCGTTGAAGCCGGTTTCCACCGCATTGAATTCGTCTCGGCGCTCCAGATCCAGACGCTTGCTCAGATCACCGGTACGCATCACTTCGAGGATGCTGACAATACGGTTCATAGGTGCCAGGATCGAGCGCATCAACAGCAGGCCACAGCCACCGGCTGCGATGATCGCGATAAGCAGCGAAAGCCCCATGCTCAACTTGGCCGACTGAACCGATGAGCCAATGTGATCGGCGGCGGTATCAGCTACCAGTTTGTTAGCTGTAATCAACTCGTTGAGCTGTTTGCGCCCGGCCTGCCAGACCGGCCCGACCTGATCGTAGAAAATAGAATGGGCCAGGGCAAAATCATTGTGCTGGTATGCGGCAAGGGTGTCCTTCAACAATTTTATAAAGGCATCACGCTGCTTCTCGAATACCTTAAAACGTTCATTATCAGCGTCATCAAAGATGGTTTTCTTGTAGTTATCAATCTGGTCTTGCAGGCGATTTTCAGTGTCCGTGAACTGGTCCAGTTCCGAACGCGTCAATTCACGGCCCTTGCCTTCACTCATCAGTTCCAAAGTGCGTATATAACTTTCACCCCAGGTGCTGCGCACGATGGTGCTGTAGTAAACACCGGGCAAAGCGTCTTGACGCACTTCGTCGGCGTTGGACTCAATCGACAACAGGCGCGAATACGATACGACAACCATCAATAGCATGATGGCGATAATCACGGCGAAACTCGCCAGGATCCGTTGGCGCAGAGTCCAGTTCTTCACAGTCAGCCCTCAGGAAGTCAACACAGGCGTCGAGCCGTGTTCGAGAAGCGGACCGACGAACGGTCCAGGCGGGCGAAGTATAGCCCAGCGGATGGTTCAATAGCGTGCGGTGATGTCAATGCAATGACACTGCCCGATACAAAAAGACTACCCAGAGCAGAAGCGTCAGAGAGTGAACGGTAGAAAATATGGCCCTTAGCATTACAGCAAAGGGCCGAGTGCTCAGGCAGCCTTTCTAGCCTGAGCCTCCAGCTCACTCTTGAAAGCAGGTTCGAGTTTCAATTGCCGCGCCAACTCGTCAAGGTAAGCACGCTCCATGAAGTGTTCTTCGTCCACCATCATGACACTGGCCAGGTACATTTCGGCGGCCATTTCGGGGGTACGGGCAGCTCGGGCTACCTCCACCGGGTCCAGCGGCTTGTTCAGTTGCGTGTGCAACCAGTCGCGCAGGGATGCGTCGTCGCTCAACCGGGCAAACTCCCCTTCGATCAGCTCTCGCTCGCGCTCATCGACGTGCCCGTCGGCCTTGGCGGCTGCGACCAGCGCTTGCAGGATCGCCTGGCTATGAGCCTCGACCTCCGGCGCGGGCAGCCGATCAATGGTCTGCGGCTCGCGCTGCGGCGCGGTGCCCTGATTGGCCTGCCAGTTGCCATAGGCCTTGTAGGCCAATACGCCGAGGGCAGCCAGGCCGCCGTAAGTCATGGCCTTGCCACCCAGCTTGCGCACTTTCTTATTACCCATCAGCAGCCCCATGGCTCCCGCCGCCAGCGCGCCACCACCAGCGCCGGAGAGCAGGCCGCCCAACTGGCCCTTGGTTGAGGATTGACTACCCGTCTTGTTCTGCAATAGATCCTGGCCGGACTTGAGCAACTGATCGAGCAAACCGCGCGTAATCATGGAAAACCTCCTGGAGCCATCGGCTCATGACAGATGCGCAGCAGGTTAAATCTTGTTACCTGCGTCCAGGGGCCAGGTGTTTTTCCGGATGTTGCCGGGATACAAAGAGCTGATAGACGGCTCATCGCTAAAAACGATATACATTCGTCCCATTCGATAAAACTCACCTGAGCCGTGCCCACCATGATGACGCTGCGCCAAATTCGCCACTTCATCGCCGTTGCCGAGACCGGTTCGATTTCCGCTGCTGCTCAGGCCGTGTTCATTTCCCAGTCGACCCTGACCCTGGCGATCCAGCAACTGGAGCAGGAAATCGGCGTCACACTGTTCAACCGCCACGCCAAGGGCATGACCCTGACTCATCAGGGGCATCAGTTTTTACGTCAGGCACACTTGATTCTGGCGACCGTGGACAACGCCAAGCGCAGCCTCCAACAGAGCACTGATCAGGTCGCCGGGCAATTGATCATCGGCGTGACCAGTCTGGTCGCAGGCTATTACCTGGCCGACCTGCTCACCCGCTTCCAGCGCGCCTGCCCCAATGTCGACATCCGCGTCATGGAAGACGAACGGCCCTATATCGAGCACCTGCTGGTCAGTGGCGAAATAGATGTCGGCGTGCTGATTTTGTCCAACCTCGAAGACCGCCATGCCCTGCAGACCGAGGTACTGACCCATTCCCCTCACCGGCTGTGGCTGCCCGCGCAACACCCGTTGCTGGAACACGACAGCATCAGCCTGGCCGATGTGGCCGGTGAGCCGCTGATCCAGCTCAACGTCGATGAAATGGACCTCAATGCGCAGCGCATCTGGTCTGGTGCCGGCCTGCAACCGCGCGTGACCTTGCGCACCGCCTCCACCGAAGCCGTGCGCAGCCTTGTGGCGGCAGGCCTGGGGCTGTCGATTCAAGCGGACATGACCTACCGGCCGTGGTCCCTTGAAGGTGACATCATCGAAGCCCGCCCGTTGGTCGACCTGACCCGCACCCTGGACGTCGGCCTGGCCTGGCGCCGCGGCACTGCACGACCGTCGCTGGTTGACCCGTTCCTGACGATTGCGCGGGAACACCACCATACACAGCGCAGGCTATCGATTTAATCGAACGCCGCTTTCAGTATTTGGTATTTGTCGTCTACCGGGGCGGGCACTAGTCTCAAGGTCACAAATAGCTGTGGGACCGGCTTCAGCCGGAAAGACGATGTGCCAGGCGATAGATATCTACCGATCCCCTCGACGCCTTCCCGGCTAAAGCCGGTCCCACACTAAAAACAGGCCGCGTACGGATAAAAGGCTTCCCGGACCATGACGGACTTCTGCACCGCGCTACTGATCGACGGCGAACTGGTCAAAGGCCAGGGTTTTGTCGAGCCGATTCTCAACCCGGCCACCGGGGAGGTGCTGGTCACTATCGCCGAAGCCAGCACTGAACAGGTCGAGAGTGCGATTCTCGCCGCCCATCGAGCCCTCTGCGTCTGGTCCCGAACCACGCCACAGCAACGCGCCAACACCCTGTTGGCCATCGCTGACGCCATCGAACAGCGCGCCGATCTGCTCGCCGGCCTCGAAGCCCTGAACTGCGGCAAGCCTTTACACCTGGCCCGTCAGGACGATTTAAGCGCTACCGTCGATGTCTTCCGTTTCTTTGCCGGTGCCGTGCGCTGCCAGACCGGTCAGTTGTCCGGCGAATACCTGCCCGGCTACACCAGCATGGTGCGGCGCGACCCCATTGGCGTGGTCGCTTCCATTGCGCCGTGGAACTACCCGATCATGATGGCCGCCTGGAAAATCGCCCCGGCCCTGGCGGCGGGCAACACCCTGGTGTTCAAACCATCGGAACATACGCCGCTGTCGATCCTGGCCCTGGCGCCGGTCCTCGCCGAGCTGTTGCCGCGAGGAGTGATCAATATTGTCTGCGGCGGTGGCGAGGGGGTCGGCAGCCATCTGGTCAGCCACCCGAAAGTGCGCATGGTGTCCCTGACCGGCGATATCGTCACCGGTCAGAAGATCCTTCAGGCCGCATCCAAGACACTCAAGCGCACCCACCTGGAACTCGGCGGCAAGGCGCCAGTAATCGTCTGCGACGACGCTGACCTGCAAGCCGTGGTCGAAGGCATCCGCACGTACGGCTACTACAACGCCGGGCAGGACTGCACCGCCGCCTGCCGCATCTACGCCCAGGCCGGTATTCATGATCGTCTGGTGGCCGAACTCGGTGCCGCCGTGAGCAGCTTGCGCTTCGCAGGCAAGCGCGACGCCGACAACGAGATTGGCCCGCTGATCAGCACCCGCCAACGCGACCGCGTGGCCAGCTTCGTCGAACGCGCCCTGAGCCAACCCCATATCGAACGCATCACCGGCGCCGCCGTGCATTCCGGCGCGGGCTTTTTCTATCAACCGACCCTGCTGGCCGGTTGCAAGCAAAGCGATGAAATCGTCCAGCGCGAAGTGTTCGGCCCGGTCGTCACCGTGACCCGCTTCGAACAACTGGAACAGGCGGTGGACTGGGCCAACGATTCGGAATACGGCCTGGCCTCATCAATCTGGACCGGCAACCTGGACAAGGCCCTGCAAGTGGCCGCGCGCCTGCAATACGGCTGCACCTGGATCAACAGCCATTTCATGCTGGTCAGCGAAATGCCCCACGGCGGCCTCAAGCGTTCGGGGTATGGCAAGGACCTGTCGAGCGACTCACTGCAGGACTACAGCGTGGTGCGACACATTATGGCCCGGCATGCCGGGGAGCTATGAAGCAGCTCTGAGCTTCGAGCTACAAGCAAAAACAAAAGCGCAATGAGACATCCATAAGAACAGTTACACCCGCGACTTCAGATTGAATGCGACAGCAAGCGCACCCACTGACTTGTAGCTCGCGGCTCGAAGCTCGCAACTCACAACTCACAACTCACAACTGCCCCGACCGACAATTAAAGAAGAGGGAAAATCATCATGTCAGCACCCAAGATCGCACTGCTCGGCGCCGTGGTTACGACGCTGTTCGCCAGTGTCAGTTTGCAGGCCGCCGAAGCACTCAAGAGTGTCGGCGCCGGTGAAGGCCAGCTCGATATCGTCGCCTGGCCGGGTTACATCGAGCGGGGTGAGAGCGACAAGGCCTATGACTGGGTGACGGGCTTCGAGCAGCAGACCGGTTGCAAGGTCAACGTCAAGACCGCCGCCACCTCCGACGAGATGGTCAGCCTGATGACCAAGGGCGGCTATGACCTGGTTACCGCGTCAGGCGACGCCTCGTTGCGCCTGATCGCCGGCAAGCGTGTGCAGCCCATCGATACCAGCCTGATCCCCAACTGGAAGAACCTCGACCCGCGCCTGAAAGACGGTCCCTGGTATGTGGTCAACAAGCAAACCTACGGCACGCCCTATCAGTGGGGCCCGAACGTGCTGATGTACAACACCAACGTGTTCAAGACGCCACCGGTGAGCTGGAGCGTGGTGTTCGAGCCGCAGGATCTGCCCGACGGCAAGCCGAACAAGGGACGGGTCCAGGCCTACGACGGCCCGATCTACATCGCCGATGCCGCGCTGTACCTCAAGTCAGCCAAGCCGGAACTGGGCATCGTCGACCCCTATCAGTTGACCGAAACCCAGTACAAGGCCGTGCTCGATCTGCTGCGCAAGCAACATCCGCTGGTGCATCGCTACTGGCATGACGCAACCGTACAAATGAGCGACGTGAAGAACGAAGGCGTGGCCGCCAGCAGCTCGTGGGGTTACATGGTCAATGGCCTGCAGGCCGATAAACAGCCCGTAGCCTCGACCATCCCACAGGAAGGTGCGACTGGCTGGGCCGATACCACCATGCTCCACGCCGAAGCCAAGCACCCCAACTGCGCCTACAAGTGGATGGACTGGTCGATGAAGCCGAAAGTCCAGGGTGACGTCGCTGCCTGGTTCGGCTCGCTGCCCGCCGTACCTGCCGCCTGCAAAGGCAATGAACTGCTCGGCGAGCAAGGCTGCACCACCAACGGCTTCGATCTGTTCGACAAGATCGCCTTCTGGAAAACACCCCAGGCCGAGGGCGGCAAGTACGTGCCTTACAGCCGCTGGACCCAGGACTACATTGCGATCATGGGCGGGCGATAGGGCGCCATCCTGGCTCTGTGGGAGCGTGGCTTGTCGGATCGCACCGCCGCGAAGGCGATGTCTCTGACAAAGAGATGCGTCATCTGTACCGGCCTATTCGCGGGCAAGCCACGCTCCCACTGAGATCCCCGCATTCATGAGAGTTTGCCCTGCTGGCGAGCCCAAGGCAGTCGCTCGCTTCCATCTTGAGGTTTCACCATGACCCTTGCAGTCCAGTTCACCCAGGTTTCCCGCCAGTTCGGCGAGGTGAAGGCCGTTGACCGGGTCTCCATCGATATCCAGGACGGTGAGTTCTTTTCCATGCTCGGCCCGTCAGGTTCGGGCAAGACCACCTGCCTGCGGCTGATTGCCGGTTTCGAGCAGCCCAGTGCCGGTTCCATTCGCATTCATGGCGCCGAAGCGGCGGGATTGCCGCCCTATCAGCGCGACGTCAATACCGTATTCCAGGACTACGCCCTGTTCCCCCATATGAACGTGCAGGACAACGTCGCCTATGGCTTGAAGGTCAAGGGTGTGGGCAAGAGTGAGCGTCTGGCCCGGGCTGACGAAGCCCTGGCGATGGTCGCTCTCGATGGCTATGGAGCACGCAAGCCGGTGCAACTGTCCGGCGGCCAGCGCCAGCGCGTGGCTCTGGCTCGTGCCCTGGTCAATCGTCCGCGGGTCCTGCTGCTTGATGAACCCCTCGGCGCCCTCGACCTGAAGCTGCGCGAGCAGATGCAGAGCGAGCTGAAGAAGCTGCAACGCCAGCTGGGCATCACCTTTATCTTCGTCACCCACGACCAGACCGAAGCCCTGTCGATGTCCGATCGGGTCGCTGTGTTCAACAAGGGCCGCATCGAGCAGGTCGACACGCCGCGCAACCTGTACATGAACCCGGCCACGCGTTTTGTCGCCGAATTCGTCGGCACCTCCAACGTCGTCGACGGGCAACTGGCGCAGTATCTCAACGGCACGTCGCGACCCTTTTCCATTCGCCCGGAACATATCCGCTTCAGCAGCGGCCCTTTGGCCACGGGCGAGCTTCAGGTCAGTGGCGTACTTCACGATATCCAGTACCAGGGCAGCGCCACCCGCTACGAGCTGAAACTGGACAACGGCCAGACCCTCAGCGTCAGCCAGGCCAACAACCAATGGCAGGACAACAGCGGCCAGCGCCAGGTCGGCCAGCGCCTGCAAGTCAGTTGGCCACGTCAGGCCATGACCCTGCTGCAGGACGGCATCACCCCCGGCGAGGGCCTGTAGGCATGATCCAGACCCTCCCCCATCCGGCGCAGTCGCCGCTGCGGCGCTTCGCCAACCTGTTGTATCGGCGCCCGAACCTGTATCTGTCGTTGTTGCTGATTGCGCCGCTGCTGTGGTTCGGCGCGATCTACCTGGGATCGTTGCTGGGCCTGTTGTGGCAAGGCTTCTACACCTTCGACGACTTCAGCATGACGGTTACCCCGGACCTGACCGCCGCCAACTTCGCCGCCCTGTTCAACCCGGCGAACTTCGACGTCATCCAGCGCACCCTGTTGATGGCCATCAGCGTGTCCATTGCCAGCGCCGTCGTCGCCTTCCCCATCGCCTATTACATGGCGCGCTACACCACGGGCAAGACCAAGGCTTTTTTCTATATCGCAGTGATGATGCCGATGTGGGCCAGTTATATCGTCAAGGCCTATGCCTGGACCCTGCTGCTGGCCAAGGGCGGCGTGGCGCAATGGTTCGTCCAGCACATGGGGCTTGAACCTGTGCTGCAATGGCTGTTGGGCGTGCCGGGAATTGGTGGCAGTACCCTGTCGACCTCGGCCCTGGGACGCTTTCTGGTGTTCGTCTATATCTGGCTGCCGTTCATGATTCTGCCGATCCAGGCCTCACTGGAACGCTTGCCGCCGTCGCTGCTGCAAGCCTCGGCCGACCTCGGCGCCAGGCCACGGCAGACCTTCATGCAAGTGATCCTGCCGCTGTCGATACCCGGCATCGCCGCAGGCTCGATCTTCACTTTTTCCCTGACCCTGGGCGACTTCATCGTGCCGCAACTGGTGGGCCCGCCCGGCTACTTCATCGGCAGCATGGTCTACGCCCAGCAAGGCGCCATCGGCAACATGCCCATGGCGGCAGCTTTCACTTTGGTACCCATCGTGCTGATCGCGGTGTACCTGTCCATCGTCAAACGCCTGGGAGCCTTCGATGCACTCTGAAAAAGCTTCTGCGGGCCTGAAGATCGCTGCCTGGGGCGGGCTGGTGTTTCTGCACTTCCCGATCCTGATCATCTTCGTCTACGCCTTCAATACTCAGGACGCCGCGTTCAGCTTTCCGCCCCAGGGCTTCACCCTGAAGTGGTTCAGCGTGGCGTTTTCCCGTGCGGATGTGCTGGAATCGATCAAGCTGTCCCTGCAAATCGCCTGCGTGGCGACCCTGATCGCGCTGTTCCTCGGCACCCTGGCTTCGGCGGCGTTGTACCGGCGGGATTTCTTTGGCAAGGACGGTATCTCGCTGATGCTGATCCTGCCCATTGCCCTGCCCGGCATCATCACCGGCCTGGCCCTGCTGGCGGCGTTCAAAGCCCTGGGCATTGAGCCTGGGATGTTCACCATCATCGTCGGCCACGCCACCTTCTGTGTGGTGATCGTCTACAACAACGTCATCGCTCGCCTGCGCCGCACCTCCCACAGCCTGATCGAGGCATCCATGGATCTGGGCGCCGACGGCTGGCAGACCTTTCGCTACATCATCCTGCCCAACCTGGGCTCGGCGCTGTTGGCGGGGGGCATGCTGGCCTTTGCCCTGTCGTTCGACGAAATCATCGTTACCACTTTTACCGCCGGGCATGAACGCACCCTGCCGATCTGGCTGCTCAATCAGCTCAGCAGGCCGCGGGATGTGCCGGTGACCAACGTGGTCGCCATGCTGGTGATGCTGGTGACCATGCTGCCGATTCTCGGCGCCTATTACTTGACCCGGGGTGGCGAAAGCGTGGCGGGGAGTGGTGGCAAATAATGGAACCCAGGCACACCCAATCCCACAACGACCTCATAACGGCTTGAAAAGGAGACAACCATGCAAACCAAACTGCTGATCAACGGTCATCTGGTCGCCGGTGAAGGTCCGGCCCAGGCGGTGTTCAACCCGGCGACCGGGCGTGTGCTGGTGGAGATCAACGAAGCCAGCGAGGCCCAGGTCGATGCGGCCGTACGCGCTGCCGATGCAGCCTTCGACAGCTGGTCGCAAACCGCGCCGAAAGACCGTTCGCTGTTGTTGCTCAAGCTCGCCGATGCCATCGAGGCCCATGGCGAGGAGCTGGCCAAACTGGAATCAGACAACTGCGGCAAACCCTACAGCGCCGCCCTCAACGACGAAATCCCGGCCATTGCCGACGTCTTTCGCTTCTTCGCCGGAGCCAGCCGGGTGCTCAGCGGCTCGGCGGCGGGCGAATATCTGCCGGGGCATACCTCGATGATCCGTCGCGACCCGGTGGGCGTGATAGCCTCCATCGCCCCCTGGAACTACCCGCTGATGATGGTCGCCTGGAAAATCGCCCCGGCCCTGGCCGCCGGTAATACCGTGGTGCTCAAACCATCCGAACAGACGCCGCTGACCGCCCTGCGCCTGGTCGAGTTGTGCCAGGAAATCTTCCCCGCCGGTGTGCTCAACCTGGTGTTCGGACGTGGCCAGACCGTCGGCAATCCGTTGGTCACCCACGCCAAGGTACGCATGGTGTCTCTGACCGGCTCCATCGCCACCGGCTCGCACATCATTTCCAGTACCAGCGACAGCGTAAAGCGCATGCATATGGAACTGGGCGGCAAGGCCCCGGTGATCATTTTCGATGATGCCGATATCGACGCTGCCGTCGCAGGCATCCGCACCTTCGGTTTCTACAATGCGGGTCAAGACTGCACCGCCGCTTGCCGCATCTACGCTCAGGATGGCATCTACGAGAAGTTCGTCAGCAAGCTCGGCGAAGCCGTAAGCACGATCAAGGTCGGCCTGCAGGACGACCCGGACACTGAACTCGGGCCACTGATCACCGCCCAGCACCGCGACCGCGTCACCGGCTTCGTCGAGCGCGCCCTGGCGCAGTCCCATATGCGCCTGATCACCGGCGGCAAGGCCATCGACGGCAACGGCTATTTCTTCGAGCCGACGGTCATCGCCGATGCCCAGCAGGATGACGAGATCGTACGCCGCGAAGTGTTCGGCCCGGTGGTCTCGGTCACCCGCTTCCAGGACGAAGCCCAAGTGCTGGGTTGGGCCAACGATTCGGACTACGGCCTGGCGTCGTCGGTCTGGACCCAGGACGTCGGCCGCGCCCACCGCCTGGCCGCGCGTTTGCAGTACGGCTGCACTTGGGTCAACACCCACTTCATGCTGATCAGCGAAATGCCCCACGGCGGTCAGAAACTGTCCGGCTACGGCAAGGATATGTCCATGTATGGGCTGGAGGACTACACCACCGTGCGGCATGTGATGTTTAAGCACTGAATGCAGGGGGATGTCGTGGGACCGGCTTCAGCCGGGAAAGCAATGAGGCAGGCGATAGACGTGTATCGATCCTGCCTGCCGATTCCCGGCTGAAGCCGGTCCCACATTAGTGCTGTGCGGGCTGAGGACTACTCGCGCAAATCCGACTCATGAATCGGCTGGTCGCGATGGGTCGCGCGCTGATACTGCGCAGGCCAAGTCGCCAGGCGTCCGCCCAGATCGTCATCGGCATGCAGCGGCCAGTAGGGGTCACGCAGCAACTCACGGGCCAGCAGGATAATGTCGGACTGCCCGGTGCGCAGGATATGTTCGGCCTGGGCCGGTTCGGTGATCATCCCGACAGTACCGGTGGCGATACCGGCTTCCTTGCGTACCCGCTCGGCGAAGCGCGTCTGATAGCCGGGGCCGACCGGGATTTCCGCATTGGCCGAAGTGCCGCCTGACGACACGTCGATCAGGTCCACACCGAGGTCTTTAAGGCGCCGCGCCAGTTCCACGGTTTCATCCGGGTTCCAGCCGTCTTCGACCCAGTCGGTGGCCGAGACGCGGACAAACAGCGGCAACTCTTCGGGCCAGATATCACGAATGGCCTGAGTGACTTGCAGGGTCAGGCGAATGCGGTTCTCGAACGAGCCGCCGTACTGGTCCTGACGCTGATTGCTCAGGGGCGAGAGAAATTGGTGCAGCAGATAACCATGAGCAGCGTGGACTTCGACCACCTTGAAACCCGCCGTCAGCGCCCGCTTGGCTGCGGTGACGAATGCCTCGACCACCTCTTGAATCTGGCTTTCGCTTAGTTGCACCGGCTTGGTGTAAGTCGGGTCAAAGGCGATGGGTGACGGCGCCCAGGGAATCCAGCCGCCTTCGCTCTCCGGCACGCTGCCATGCTTGCCCAGCCACGGCCGCCAAGTGCTGGCCTTGCGCCCGGCGTGGGCCAACTGGATGCCGGCTACGGCACCTTGAGCGGTGATAAAGCGCGTGATGCGTTGCAGCGGCTCGATCTGTTCGTCGTTCCATAGCCCCAGGTCTTGCGGGGTGATGCGACCGTCACGGGTCACGGCCGTGGCTTCGGTCATGATCAGGCCCGCGCCGCCAACCGCACGACTACCGAGATGGACCAGATGCCAGTCATTGGCCAGGCCATCGACACTGGAGTACTGACACATGGGCGATACCGCGATGCGGTTGCGCAGGGTCAGTTGGCGAAAGGTGCAGGGTTCAAGCAACAGGCTCATGGGGACCTCTCAGACAAGGAAATCGGACTGTTCTGACAATCTTTAGAGACTAGTCGACAATCCGATCGCCACTGGGGTTCCTGAGATGCTCCGGGTCAGCGCGGGGCGATATGCACCACCATCAACTGCACCGCCTCATTGCCACGAAATTCGTTGACGTCCAGCTTGTAGGCCAGCTCGACCCAGCGAATATTCGGATTGGGCCAGATATCGCGGTCCACACCAAAGGCAATGCCGTCGACCTTGAGGCTGCCACATTCACTCTTGAGCACCATCTTCAAGTGACGTTCGCCCACCACCCGTTGTTCGACCAGCTGGAACACGCCATGGAATAACGGTTCGGGGAAATGCTGCCCCCAAGGGCCGGCATTGCGCAGGGCGCGGGCCAGCTCCAGGTGAAACTCTTCCACGGCCAGGGTGCCGTCCGACAGCAAACGACCGGTCAGGTCGTCCTCGGCGAGATGGCGACGTACTTCCTCGTCGAAGGCCTGGGCAAACAGCGGGAAGTTGGCTTCGCTCAGGGTCAGGCCGGCCGCCATGGCGTGGCCGCCGAACTTGCTCATCAAGGCTGGATGGCGGGCATTGACTGCCTCCAGCGCATCCCGAATATGGAAGCCCGGTACCGAGCGGGCCGAACCTTTGAGCAAGCCCTCCCCGGCATCGGCAAAGGCAATGGTCGGGCGGTGATAACGCTCTTTGAGGCGCGAGGCAAGAATCCCGATCACGCCCTGATGCCAGTCGGCATCGAACAGGCACAGGCCGAACGGCATCGAGTCCAGCGGCAAGTCCTTGAGCTGTGCCAGGGCTTCGTGCTGCATGCCCTGCTCGATGCTCTTGCGGTCCTGATTCATGCCATCCAGTGCCTGGGCCATCTCCCGGGCGCTGGCCGGATCGCTGCTGAGCAGGCACTCGATGCCCAGGCTCATGTCATCCAGACGCCCGGCGGCATTGAGCCGCGGGCCGATGATAAAACCGAGGTCAGTGGACGTGATGCGCGAGGCCTCGCGCTTGGCCACTTCCAGAATCGCCTTGATGCCCGGTCGGGCGCGACCGGCGCGGATCCGCTCAAGGCCCTGATGGACCAGGATGCGGTTGTTGGCGTCCAGCGGCACCACGTCGGCAACGCTACCCAAGGCCACTAGGTCGAGCAATTCACCGATATTCGGCTGCGGCGTGCTGGTGTACCAGCCCATTTCGCGCAAGCGCGCACGCAAGGCCATAAGTACGTAGAACATCACGCCAACCCCGGCCAGGGCTTTGCTCGGGAACGGGCAGCCAGGCTGGTTAGGGTTGACGATGGCATCGGCCAGCGGCAGCTCGGCACCGGGCAAGTGGTGGTCGGTGACCAGCACTTGCAGGCCCGCAGCCTTGGCCGCTGCCACGCCTTCGATGCTGGAAATGCCGTTATCTACCGTCACCAGCAGCTGCGGCTTGCGCTCCAGGGCGACGGCGACGATTTCCGGGGTCAGGCCGTAGCCGAATTTGAAGCGGCTCGGCACCAGATAATCGACATGAGCCGCACCCAGCAGGCGCAAGCCCAGCACACCGACGGTACTGGCGGTAGCGCCATCGGCGTCGAAGTCACCCACGATGAGGATGCGTTGACGTTGCTCCAATGCCGTTACCAACAGATCAACGGCAGCATCGATGCCCTTGAGTTGCTGGAACGGGATCAGCCGAGCCAGGCTTTTATCCAGTTCGGCTTCACTGGCAACACCGCGGGCTGCATACAAACGGGTCAGCAGCGGCGGCAGATCGCCCAGAAATGGCAGGGTCGCAGGCAGCGCACGGGGTTCTATACGCATTGATCAGCCGCGCTCGCCTGCAAGCCATTGCAACTGCACTTCATGCTGGCCGCGATCATCAGTGACGAAGATGGTGCCTTCGCTGATCATCACATCCCACTTGATGACCCGAGGCATGTCCTTGGCCAGGGTTTCCAGGATTTCCTGGGGCACAGCGGCAATATTGACGTTTTTCAGGGTCTTGATCGCAGGAATCACCTTGCCTTCCCATACACGCAGGCTACCGTAGGCCAGCAGGCTGGTACGTTCGGTACGACGCGAGCACCAGGTCAGGCGATCGGCGTCCGGCTGGCCGACTTCGATCCAGTGCAGAACGCGGTCATCCAGGCTTTTTTCCCACAGCGCCGGCTCGTCGACTTCCGACAGGCCACGGCCAAAGGACAACTGCTCGTTGTACCAGAAGGCGTAAGCCAGCAGGCGCACGGTCATGCGCTCTTCGGTTTCCGACGGGTGACGGGCGATGGTCTGCTTGACGCTCTCGTAAACCCCACGGTCGAGGTCGGTGAGGTTCAATTCGAATTTGTAGGTCGTGGACGGCTGGGCCATGAACGGACTTCTGGAAGCGGAGAAAGGCGGCAAGTCTAACCGATGCCGAGGCGGCGAACGATAAAAGCACAGGGTTGACTCCTGACACATACCCCCTTGATGGCGGCAATCGCCCGCCCTTAAGGGCTTTCGGTAAAAAATCCACTGGCGCGAAGATGGCCGCATGCCCTTTAATTACCGACCAAAGTCTCAAAAGACTCATCCGTTTTTACCCCCTAGACTCTCTATCCGGACTATCCGGGTAGTAAAGGGGGCTTTTTGCCGGGCGCTCGCCCTTCCTGCATGCAACATTTTTCGGGGATGACATCAGCGAATGGTCGGACACGCCTCAAGAATTGCGCGCTCATGCATGGGTTCATTGCTATTGGGACTGGCCCTGTCCAGCATCGCCGGTACGAGCCAGGCCAAGGACACCCTGACCTGGCTGCTGCGTGATCTGCCACCGTCGACGATCTTCGCCGGACCGCTTGAGGGCAAGGGGGTCATTGATCAATTGATGCCGTTGCTGATCGCACAAATGCCCGAATACGACCATGTGACGATGCGGGTCAATCGCGCCCGTGGCATGCAAATGCTGCAAGAGACGGCCCTGACCTGCGACCCGACCCTGATCTGGACCGCCGAACGGGCGAAGACCATTGCCTTTTCAATCCCGACTTACGCCGTAATCAGCAATGGCCTGATCGTTCGCAACGATGACATGGCCTTATTCAAGCCGTTCATCCAGGAAGGCCATGTCGATCTCAACGCCCTCCTCGACAGCAAAACCGTGAAACTGGGGGTTGTCGCCGAACGCAGCTATGGCGCGGTCATCGATCAGATTTTGAAGGGCATCGCGCCCAGTGAAATCAACGTCCATTACGGTAACAATGCCATCGGTAGTCTGCTGCAAATGGAACGTATGGGCCGGCTGCAGGCGCTGATCAGCTTTTGGCCGGAAGCCCGCTACCTGGCACAACAGCAAGGCATTGACCCCGAAGAGTTGCATTTCCTGCCGATAAAGGACGCTCCCAAGTACCAGTTCACCCATTTCGGCTGCTCAAATACGCCAGAAGGCCGCCAGGCAATCGAAATCATCAATCGGGAAATGCGCTCGCTGCGCCAGACCAAGCTGGTGGAGTTGTACTCGCAATGGCTCGATGGCAAAACGCGCAAGGATTATCTGGAGGATGCCCGGCATTTCTATGACAAGCAGTGAGGGATCGCGGCGCTTGTGGAGGGAGACACAACCCTGTGTATCTGAACGAGATTCCGGACAAAAGAAACCCCGAGCAGCGGGGAGACTACTCGGGGTAAACCGCGGTCCATTCGGACCCGAACGACAGGCCACAATCACCGGAGCACAATGTTTGAACCTGCCGTACTTCATAGGAGTACCGCACAAACATAAGGTTCCCGTGAGTTAAACAAAACCTGCCGAGGCAGTGAACGCACGGCTTGATGCGACGTGGCGCAGGGCAGCAATCATGCTTGGCTCAAGACGTCCTTCGGCGATCAGCAGGTCCCGGTGAAACCCGTCCACGACATCCGTCAGCAGACGCTTGTCACGCAACTGCTCGGCCGAGACGACGCGCTCGAGCACAACCGTGCCGGCGGCATCTTTCAGGGTAACCAGACACTCGCCCCGAGAACCGGCAGCGCCCAGGCTGGCGTGGTACGGGGTCAGCGCTTCGCTTAGCAACAAGCTGATATTTTCCATCTGGATCACCACTCAACAGTTTGAATGCAAAGGTGCTTATCAATGACCTTCGGCCAATGCAGAAAGTTCGTCGGCACCATGTGCGGGTGAGTTGCGGCTACCCGAAGCTTCGAGCATGCCAGCGGATTGTGACAGAGAGAAAACTCACTGCCGGTCCACGGCGGGCGGGCCTCGCCTGCGTATATAGGGCAATGGGCCAGATAAACGGGCCAACGCGAAACTGTAGGAAAAATCGCGAATAATTATCTCCATGCCTTACAGCTCGTCCATCACATGCAGGCAATCACAGGTCGCGGGTTCATGTGCAATAGCAGCCATCAATCCGGTCAGGGACGTCCTCGACCACCTTGCCATGGAGCCATACCGTGATTGCTCTTATTGATCGAACCTTGCGCATCATCCTGGCGGACGATCATCCGATTTTCCTGATCGGGCTGCGGGTCGTGCTGGAACAGGACCATCTCGCCCAGGTGGTAGGCCAGGCCGGCAGCCCCGACGAACTGCTGCAACTGCTGCAGCGTCAGACCTGCGACGTGCTGGTCACCGACTTCATGATGCCGACCGAGCAGCAGAATGACGGCCTGCGCCTGCTGCAACGTATTCGCCGGGACTTTCCCGAACTGCCCATTGTGGTGGTCACGACCCTGAACAACGCCGCGCTGTTTCGTACCATACTGGCACTGGGCATTCAGGGCCTGCTCAGCAAAGCCAGCGTAGCCAGTGAACTGCCGGAGGCCATCAGCAAGGTACGACGGCAGTCCACTTACATGGCTGACTCCGTTCGTCGTACGTTACTTGAGGCCGGGGATTACGGGACGGACGAGAGCACGCCAGTACACAAGTTATCGCCCCGCGAGCTGGAGGTGATGCGCATGCTGGCCAGCGGCAATTCCGTCATGGGCATCGCTACCCGCCTGAACCGCAGCAAGCAGACCGTCAGCGCACAGAAGATCAGCGCCATGCGCAAACTGGGGTTGGTCAACGATGCCGCGCTGTTTCTCTACTTGCAGGAAAACGGGCTGTCCTGAAGGGGGGTCATGCTGCGTTGAGCTCGATCCGCGATCCAGACGAAAAGATCCGTCGCGCCCATCGGCCGGGCGATGAAGTAACCCTGCACTGCCGAATCTCCCAGGCACAGCAGGGAGTGAAAGTCATCGAGAGTCTCCACCCCCTCCACCACCACATCCAGGCCCATGCGCCGGGCGATGAGCATGGCGCCGCTCACCGCTGCGCACTTGCGCTCGTCGTCAGCCATGCCACGGACGAATTCGGCGGGAATCTTCAGCTCGGAAAAAGGCAGTTGCAGCAGACGCTGGATGTTCGAAGCACCAGTGCCGAAGTCATCGATGGACAACTTGCAGCCCTGCATGCGCAGACGCAGCAGCCCTTCGAGTTGCCAGGCGACCGGCTCATCGCCGCCCCACTCGACGATCTCCAGGGTCAGCACCTGCGCGGCAAAGCAAAACGTCTGAGCAGGCCTGAGACCCGACTGGCGAAATCAGCCTTCTCGAGCAATACCGGAGCGATATTGACCGCCACTGGCAGCGGCTCACCTTGTACCCGCAAATGCTCGGAGGACAGCTGCAGAGCATGCTCCATGATCCGCCAGGTCAGGGCCTCCAGTTGGCCCGCTTGCTCAATGGCCGCCATGAAAGTGGCCGGGGTCAACAACCCATGACGCGGGTGCTGCCAACGCGCCAGGGCCTCGACGCCGAGCAGTTGGCCCTTGAGGCTGACCTTGGGTTGAAAGTGGGCAATCCATTGCCCGGCGATGGCCTGCGGGTCCATGTCACCGCACAGGGTCGCGTAACTGAAGGATTGGCGCAGCGACGGCAGCCGGATGATGGCGCAACCAGGTGGCCGTTCGTCAAAGCGTCGCAGCAGTCCAGCCAGGACCATGGCCGATGCAGGCTTGGGCACGCAGCCCAGCACCTCGATCCCCTGCTTGCGCGCCAGGTGCGCAACGGCGTCCAACACACCGCGCTCAACGCCGCTGACCAGAATCAGCGCGCGGGCTGCCTGGCTTTGCGCCAGATGAGCGATAAACGCAATGCCATCGGGGCCTTCCATCTGTAAATCGCATATTGCGATATCAACCTCGCCCCCTCTCTCCAAAGCCCGGCAGGCATCGGCGACGCTGGACGCCACCCGCACATCGAAAATCTGGTTGGCATTGAGCATCTGATGCAGGGCCATCAGCTGGAAAGGGTTGTCTTCGAGAATCAAAACCTTGAGCGCGTGCATCACTGGGCTCCCAACATCAGCAAACCTGCACTCTAGCGGTACCGTCGGGCCCGCCACATAGGACGAGTCTTAAAGTGCGCAAACGGCCAACTGCTGTGCGATATCGGCCCGCAGCCGATCAATCGATAACTCCAGCGCCGGCCAGTAAGCCCCGAGATCATGCGGCCCCTGCGAGCGGATCCGGCCATTCAACTGCGCACAAGCTCTGGCCAGGGGTGCGGCATTGATCAGACAGGCCGCGCCCTTGAGACGGTGCAGCGAAGCCTCCAGCATGCGCAGGTCCTGCCGTGCCACCGCCGCACGTATGACGTCCATTTCTTCGAGCAGGTTTTTGTCCAGCTCATTCAACAGACGCTGCATCTGCTCTTCATTGGCCTGAGTCATGCGCCGCAGTGTCCCTGGATCGAAGCTCGACTCCTTGAATCGCTGAGCCAGCAAGCTCGACAACTGCGTCAGCGAAACCGGTTTGACCAGCAGATCGTCCATACCCGCCTGGACGCAGCGCGGCTTTTCCTCAAGGGTCGCATTGGCGGTACAACCAATGATCACGCCTGGGCGGCGTTGCTCCTGACGTTCCAGGCGACGCAGGGCTTCGGCCAGAACATAGCCGCTCATGCCCGGCATATTGCAATCGGTAATAACCCCGTCGAAGCTGCCGTCGCACCAATGCTGCAAAGCCGCCTCGCCGTGTTCGGCACACACAACGTCGTGACCGAGAAACTCCAGTTGCCGGGCCAGGACCAGACGACTGGCCGACAGATCGTCCACCACCAAAAGGCGCAAACGCCGCTCGGCAGTGGTTATCGGCGCTTGCACAGGCTCAGCGCAAATGGGCGGCGTCATACTGCGCGTCAATGGCAATTCGAGACTGACCCGAGTACCCCGACCTTCGACGCTGCTCAGGGCAATCCGTCCTTTCATCAGCTCGACCAGTTGCTTGCAGATGCTCAGGCCCAGACCGCTGCCGCCAAAGCGCGCCGCCGTCTTGCCGCTGCCCTGAATGAACGGTTTGAACAGATTCGGGAGTTGCTCCACCGCAATGCCTGCTCCTGTGTCCTCGATAGTGATCCGCAGAAGGGCCTCGTCAGGACCGGACTCAAGGGCCTCGACACGAATCGTCACCGAACCCCGGGCAGTGAATTTCAAGGCGTTGCCAAGCAGGTTGTACAGAACCTGGCGCAGGCGCAACGGGTCCAGCCAGTAATCGCCTTCGGCCTCGGCAGCGAACAGCAGTTGCAAGTCGAGCCCCGCCTGCCGGGCGCGACCGTCGAACAACTGGCGAATGTTGTCCAGCAACGGCCGCAAGGACGTGACGACGGGCGCCAGTTGCATGCTGCCTGATTCGATCTTGGCCAGATCGAGGCTGTCGCCGATCAGCTCGATCAGTTCCCTGGCCGAGCGATAAGCCACGTCCAGACCTTCGCCTAGGGTTTCACCTCGTTGCAGCGCCTGCTCACTCTCCAGCTCCAGCAGACCGATGATGGCGTTCATCGGCGTGCGAATCTCGTGACTCATGCTCGCCAGGAAAGCGCTCTTGGCCTCGCTGGCCTGATCCGCCCTGGCGCGCGCTTCCTCCAGTTGCGCCTGCAGGCGTTTGCGTTCGGTGATGTCGATCCAGCCGCCCAGCAGGCCCTGTAACTGCCCATCGGCGCGAAAAAACGGCACCGTCCATTGCCAGACATCAACCTGCCGATCCAACAGCCTCAGACGGCGATCAGCAAACACCGGAGCCGGTGGCTGAGTGCGCAACAGGGTCATGTGATCTGAATGCAGGAGCTCGGCGCTCTCGCGGGGGATAAGATTGATATCGATCAGGCGTCGACCACTCATTTGCTCGAAGCTTAGGCCAAAGCTCTCCTCATAACTACGATTGCACGACAGCAGACGCCCCTGCAGGTCACGGACGTAGATGGGGATAGGAATGCCGTCGAGCAGCGCGTGCTTGAACGCCAGTTGATCATTGAGCTGCTCTTGCGCCTTGCGCCGCTGACGAATCTGTACCTTCAAGCGACTGCTCCAGAGCAGCGACACCAGGCCCAGCAGCAGTGCCAGCACGACTGTCCAGTGAACCCACTGTGGGACTCGCTGCCATAACGAAGGTGCGGGAATCAGCGCACCGCTGAGCCACTTCACGCGAATCGCCCTCATCTCGGCGACGGGAAACTCTTCCAGCGCCTTGTTGAGGATGCTGAGCAGCTCTGGCTGGGATTTCACCACGGAGAAGCGATCCGGCGACCACAGCCCCTCGACCTGACGGCCGACCCTGAGTTTGCCTGGCGGAAACAGATGGGCACCGGCCTCGTTCTGGATCGTCACCTGCGCCTTGCCTTCACTGACCATCCGGCGGGCATCGTCGTAGGTGGCGACCGACAACAGGCGGATACCCGGATATTCGCGCTGGATCAACTCCTCCAGGGCATGCCGGGCGGGCAACGCGAGGACCTGACCATTGAGCTCACGCAAGGTGTCGGGCGAAAGTGCATCGTCCCTGACGACAAACACCCAACTGTTGCCACCGAACGAATAGGTGAAATTAAGAAAACGTTTGCGCTCGACGTTTTCCGCAAGGGTGGTATTCATGTCGGCCTCGCCGGCCCGCAACATCTTGAGCGTGGCCTGGGTCGACGGGCTTTCCTTGAACACGAATTGCAGACCGGTCAGACGCGAAACCCGCGCCAGCACCTCGATATTCAAGCCGATCCACTGACCGTTCTTGTCCCGATAGATGTAAGGCGGATGCTGAGCGGAAACAACGCTGACTACCGGGTGCCGGGTAATCCAGTGTTGCTCGGCGCGGCTTAAGGTAATGCGCTGGCTGGTTAGGTCAGAACCCAGGCCGAGGGTCCAGCGGCCGAGGATTTCCCGGCTCACAGAAGGCTCGATACTACTCAGAGCGGAGTCGATAAGGCGTAGCAGGCGTTGATCGTTCTGGCGCGTAGCGAAGGCGAATCCCACGGCCGGCAGCGCACTTTCGAATTTGATCTGCAGATCCAGATAGGGCCGCAGGGCCAGGTATGCGCGCGCGATGACTTCATTGCCAACGAAGGCATCGACCTCGCCCTGGCCAACCGCCTCCAGCGCACTGAACAAATTCGGCGCCAGGACGATTTCACTGTCGGGGTAAGCCTTGCGCAGTGCCTTGGCATCGGCATAACCGTCGAGCACCACCACTCGGCTGCCCTGCAGGCCAGGCATTATCCGGGTGTCGCTGCCACGTCCGACTACCACGGAACGGTCGGGCATGTACTCCGCCGAAAAGCCCAGCTTGTCTACGCCGCGCTCAAAGCCGTTGGCACTGGTAAGAATATCGATGCGACCATCGTGCAGATCACCGATGGCGTCATCACGCTGGGCAAAACCGACGACCGTGACAGGGATACCCAACCGGCTGCTGATCAGGCTCAGGTAGTCGGCGCTGATGCCCTGGTAGCGATTCTGATCACTGGTGATATCGATGGGCTCGTAATCGGCGATGGCGATGCCGACCCGCAGTTTCTCGCGCCGGGCAAGCCACTGCCGGTCGGCATCATCGAGGACCAATGGCGCAACCGTGACAAACGGCGGCGGCAGGCCGAACGGCAGACTCTCGGCGGCCGTTGCCGACTGCCCGGCGATCAGCAGCAAACATAAAAACAAGACAGGAGTAAAGGCGCCATACACAAGCCTGAAGGAGGCTCGCTGGTAGGTTTGTTTCACAGCCACAGACAATCCGTATGAGTTCTTGAACCCGCAAAGTGTGGCACGCAGAAAGCAGAAGGCCCGCCAAGTGGCGGGCCCTAAGTTGTTACACAACGATACCGTTAGAGCGGCTTGCCGCGATTACCATGCTGACTGACGAAGGCCTGTATGGCTTTCAGGTCATTTGGCAGAACGGTGCAACGTTCTTCGCGCTCGAACAAATCAGACAAATGTGCAGGCAGCTCAAGCGCTTTTCCTACACCCGCCTTCTCCACCGCCTCGGGGAATTTGACCGGATGCGCCGTCCCCAACACCACCATCGGGGTGTCCAGGCTGCGGCGGCACGCGCGCGCGGCCTTGACGCCGATGGCGGTGTGCGGATCAAGCACTTCACCGGTAGCGGCAAAAACTTCGGCGATGGTTTCGCAGGTCTGCTCGTCACTGACAGCCAGGGAATCGAACAGCTTGCGGGTCTCGTTCCAGCGGTCGTCTTCGACGCTGAAACCGCCACCCTGCTTAAAGGTGTCCATCAGACCGGCAATGGCCGCACCGTTGCGCCCGTGCATATCGAACAGCAGGCGCTCGAAGTTCGACGACACCATGATGTCCATGGACGGCGACAGCGTGGCGTGCAGGGTTTCCTTGACGTACTGATTGCCGCTCATGAAGCGGTGCAGGATGTCGTTGCGATTGGTGGCGACGATCAACTGGCTGATCGGCAGGCCCATGTTGCGTGCCAGGTAACCGGCGAAGATATCGCCGAAGTTGCCGGTCGGCACCGAAAACGCCACCGAGCGAGCCGGACCGCCCAACTGCAGGGCTGCGTGGAAGTAGTAGACGATCTGGGCCATGATCCGCGCCCAGTTGATCGAGTTGACAGCGACCAGACGGGTGCCCTTGAGGAAACCCTGGTCGGCGAAGCTGTTCTTGACCATTTCCTGGCAGTCGTCGAAGTTGCCTTCTACCGCGATGTTATGAATGTTTTCGCCGAAGATAGTTGTCATCTGCCGACGCTGAACTTCCGAAACACGGTTGTTCGGGTGCAGGATGAAGATGTCGACGTTGTCGCAACGACGGCAACCTTCAATGGCCGCCGAACCGGTATCACCGGAAGTGGCGCCAATGATCACCACGCGCTCGCCACGCTTGGCCAGCACATAATCCAGCAGGCGACCCAGCAGTTGCAGGGCGAAGTCCTTGAACGCCAGGGTCGGGCCATGGAACAGCTCCAGCACCCATTCATTGCCATTGAGCTGACGCAGCGGCGCAACAGCGCTGTGGGCGAATACGCCGTAGGTTTCTTCGAGAATCTTCTTGAAATCGGCATCGGGAATGCTGCCGGTCACGAAGGGGCGCATGACCCGGAAAGCCAGCTCGTGATACGGCAGACCGGCCCAGGAAGCGATCTCTTCCTGGGTGAAACGTGGCAGGTTTTCCGGAACATACAGACCGCCGTCACTGGCCAGGCCAGCAAGCAACACGTCTTCGAAATTCAGGGCTGGCGCCTGGCCGCGAGTACTGATGTAGCGCATGAGAATCAAACCTTTGGTTTGAGCTGAAAACTTCAAGCGGCAAGCTGCAAGCAGAGCGCGATCGGCTTCTGACTTGCAGCTTGTGGCTAATAGCTTGCAGCTGAATTAATTAAGATGTTCGACGCGAATACGAACCACCGGCCCGACGACGTCCTGCAAGGCTTCCAGCGCCTTGATGGCTTCGTTCATATGCTGTTCCAGCACGCGGTGCGTCAGCAGGATCATGGGTACGAGGCCGTCGTGTTCTTCGACTTCTTTCTGCATGATCGATTCGATATTGATCCCGCGCTCCGACAGGATGCTGGCCACCTGGGCCAATACGCCCGGATGATCCTTGCCCTGGATGCGCAGGTAATAGGCGCTTTCGCAGGCCTCGATCGGCAGGATCGGATGGGCTGACAGGCTGTCCGGCTGGAACGCCAGGTGCGGCACGCGATTCTCCGGATCGGAAGTCATGGCACGGACCACGTCAACCAGGTCGGCGATAACCGAGGAAGCCGTTGGCTCCATACCGGCACCGGCACCATAGAACAGCGTCGAACCGGCGGCATCGCCGTTGACCATCACGGCGTTCATCACGCCATTGACGTTGGCGATCAGGCGGTCGGCCGGGATCAGGGTCGGATGGACCCGCAGTTCGATACCCGAAGCGGTGCTGCGGGCCACGCCCAGATGCTTGATGCGATAGCCCAGCGCTTCGGCATAGTTGACGTCAGCAGTGGTCAGCTTGGTGATGCCTTCGGTGTAGGCCTTGTCGAATTGCAGCGGGATACCGAACGCGATCGACGCCAGGATGGTCAGCTTGTGCGCCGCATCAATGCCTTCGACGTCAAAAGTCGGGTCGGCTTCGGCGTAACCCAGGGCCTGGGCTTCAGCGAGCACGTCAGGGAAGGTGCGACCCTTCTCGCGCATCTCGGTGAGGATGAAGTTACCGGTGCCGTTGATGATCCCGGCGACCCAGTTGATGCGGTTGGCCGACAGGCCTTCACGGATGGCCTTAATCACCGGGATACCACCGGCTACCGCGGCTTCGAACGCAACGATCACGCCCTTCTCGCGGGCCTTGGCGAAGATCTCGTTGCCGTGCACGGCGATCAGCGCCTTGTTGGCAGTGACGACGTGCTTGCCGTTTTCAATGGCCTTGAGCACCAGTTCGCGAGCCACGGTGTAGCCGCCAATCAGTTCGATGACGATATCAATTTCGGGGTTGCTGGCGACCGCGAACACGTCGGTCGTGGTCGGTGTACCGGTAATCTGGCAATTGGGGTTGGGTGTGCGAACGGCTATTTGCGCCACTTCGATTCCACGCCCGGCACGGCGGGCAATCTCCTCGGCGTTGCGCTGAAGAACGTTGAAGGTACCGCCACCGACAGTACCCAGCCCACAGATGCCTACTTTGACCGGTTTCACTATGAACTCCCCGTAAAACGACCGGCGTGGGGCCGACCGTGGAAAACAGCCGCAAAAAACATGCGGCTCTCTGAATGGTTTATTTAGCGGCCAGGGCCAGCTTGGCGACCTGCGGTGCAGGTTGATAACCCGGAATCAACTGACCGTCAGCCAGGACAATAGCCGGCGTGCCGTTGACGCCGATCGACTGGCCCATGGCGAACTGCTTGGTCACCGGGTTGGCGCACTTGGGCGCTTCGATATTCTTGCCGTCGACCATGCGGTTCATGGCGTCCTTGCGATCCTTGGAGCACCAGACCGCCTGCAATTGCTCGTCACCCGGCGAACCGAGACCCTGGCGCGGGAACGCCACATAACGCACTTCGATACCCAGCTTGTTCAGCGCGGGCACTTCGGCGTGCAGCTTGTGGCAGTACGGACAGGTCGTGTCAGTAAACACGGTGATATGGGATTTGGTTTCGCCAATCGCCGGGTAGACCACCATTTCGGCAGTCGGGATGCCATTGATGGTTTTCGAAATGGCCAGGCGTTCGGTCTTCTCGGTCAGGTTGACCGGCTTGCCACCCTGGATCTGATAGAGGTTGCCCTGCATCACGAACTGGCCGTCGGCGCTGGCGTAGAGTACGCGACCACCTTGCAATTTGACCTCATACAGGCCGTTGAGCGGGCTGCTGGCGATGCTGTCTACTGGCAGTTCCAACTCAAGAGACGCCAGGGTCTTGCGGATGGCTTGCTCAGCGGCGGCATCCGCCTGGGCGAACATACTGAAGCTGCTGGTCAGCACTACGGCGGCGGCAGCGATAATCCGGGTCACGCGCATGAAAAATCCTCGAGCGGTGGGCAGCGGGGTGGCTCTGAAAACAGGGATGGCCAGCCTCAATCTGCGAAACCGGCAAAGCCTATCACATAAGGCCCGTGAGGCCGAAAGAACGGACACCTCTTTAGCCACGCGGGTGATGTTTGGCATGCATCTCTTGCAGACGGGCCCGAGCCACATGGGTATAAATCTGCGTGGTCGACAGGTCGCTGTGGCCCAGCAGCATCTGCACCACCCGCAAATCGGCGCCATGGTTGAGCAGATGGGTGGCAAAGGCATGGCGCAAGGTATGGGGTGACAAGGCGGCACTGATACCCGCCACTTTCGCCTGATGCTTGATGCGGTGCCAGAAGGTCTGCCGGGTCATCTGCTCACCGCGCTGGCTGGGGAACAGCACATCGCTGGGGCGGCCGTTGAGCAGCTCGCTGCGACCGTCGCGCAGATAGCGCTCGACCCAGACAATCGCCTCCTCACCCATGGGCACCAGGCGTTCCTTGCTGCCCTTGCCCATGACTCGCAACACGCCCTGGCGCAGATTGACTTGATCCAGAGTCAGACTGATCAACTCGGTGACCCGCAGGCCGCAGGCATACAGCACCTCAAGCATGGCCCGGTCACGTTGGCCGATGGCTTCACTCAGGTCAGGCGCCGCCAGCAGGGCCTCCACATCTGCTTCAGACAGCGACTTGGGCAGTGGCCGACCCAGTTGCGGCATGTCGACCTGCAAGGTTGGGTCAATGGCGATCAGTTTTTCCCGCAGCAGATAGCGATAAAAGCCACGTACGCCGGAGAGGAAACGCGCGGTGGAGCGAGGTTTGTAGGCATTGTCCAGGCGCCAGCCAAGGTGATCGAGAATGGCATCGCGACTGACACCGACCAGCTCGATGCCCCGCTCCTGCAACCAGCCATTGAAAAGCGCCAGGTCGCTGCGATAGGAATCACGAGTGTTGTCCGAAAGGCCTTTTTCCAGCCAGAGCGCGTCGAGGAATTGGTCTATCAGGGGGTGATCGATGGCGGGCATGGTTGGTTCGAGGGATTACGAAAAAGAGCAAGGAGGATACCGCATTCGTTCAACCGCACAGCAATCACCGTGGGACCGGCTTTAGCCGGGAAGGCGTCTTCACTGATCAAAGAAATGCAGTGGACGTAACGGCCCTTTCCCGGCTGAAGCCGGTCCCACCGGACGCAGGGGCCAATGTTTTCAGGCAACAAAAAAGGCAGCCCGCAGGCTGCCTTTTTTTGCATCGGAAGCTGGACTTAAGCCAGTTTTTCCTTGATGCGAGCTGCTTTACCGGACAGGTCACGCAGGTAGTACAGTTTGGCCTTGCGAACGTCACCGCGACGTTTCACAGCCAAGCTGTCGATTTGCGGGCTGTAGGTCTGGAAAGTACGCTCTACGCCAACACCGTTGGAGATTTTACGAACAGTGAAAGCACTGTTCACGCCACGGTTACGCTTGGCAATTACTACGCCTTCGAACGCCTGCAGACGTGCGCGGTCGCCTTCCTTCACTTTCACCTGAACGACAATAGTGTCGCCCGGGGCAAAGGTAGGGATCTCTTTGGTCATCTGCTCTGCTTCGAGTGCAAGAATGATTTTGTTAGTCATGCTGTGCTCCTAAGGTAATCCGTCTGGATCAACCATCGATACGTTAACTATCGTCCCGCTCGCGGATGTATTCCGCCAGCAGCTTCTTCTCTTCTCCAGAAAGCGAGCGGCTTTCCAGAAGATCGGCGCGTCGTTCAAAGGTCCTTCCAAGGGACTGCTGTAAACGCCAACGCCGGATGTGTGCGTGGTTGCCACTCAGCAACACGTCGGGAACACGCTGATCCGCATACACCTCCGGTCGGGTGTAATGCGGGCAATCCAGCAGACCATCCGTGAAGGAATCTTCCTCCGCGGAATCCACATGCCCTAAAGCTCCAGGCAGCAGTCGCGTAACCGCATCGATCAGTACCATTGCCGGCAGCTCGCCACCAGACAGTACGTAGTCACCAATCGACCACTCTTCATCGACATGAGCATCAATAAAACGCTCGTCAATGCCTTCATAGCGACCTGCGATCAGGATAAGTGCTTCTTCCTTCGCCAGTTCGCGTACCGCAGACTGATCCAGCTTGCGGCCTTGTGGCGACAGGTAAATCACCTTCGCCGCTTCCCCCGCCGCCTGCCTGGCCTGAACCAGAGCATCCTCAAGGGGCTTGATCTTCATCACCATGCCCGGACCACCGCCAAACGGGCGATCGTCCACAGTGTGATGTCGATCCGTTGTGTAGTCCCGCGGGTTCCAACAAGTCAGCTGCAACAGCCCTTGTTTCACCGCACGACTGGTAATCCCGTACTCACTGATGGCAGAAAACATCTCGGGAAACAGACTGATCACTTCTATGCGCAGGCTAGCCATGGCCTAGAAGTCCGCGTCCCATTCCACCTTCATCTCGCCAGCACCCAGGTCGACGGCCAACACGCATTGCTCGGTATAGGGCAACAGGCGTTCGCGATCATCCAGACTGCCCGCGCAGGGCTTTACCACCATTACATCATTCGAGCCGGTTTCAAGAAGATGATCGATTTTCCCGAGCAGTTGCCCGAGTTGGTCGATGACCTTCAGACCTACGAGCTGGTACCAGTAGTACTCGCCGTCGGTCAGATCAGGGAACAGGTTACGCGGCACGCAGATCTCATAACCGGACAGAAGACGAGCTTCCTCGCGATCATCGAGACCCTTGAGCTTTGTGACCAGGAACTTGCCTTGCAAGCGTCCGCTGACCAGCTCTGCCTGTTTTACGCTCCCTTCGCGCCGAAGCGTCCAGTTCGTGTAGTCCAACAGGTTTCCAATTGGATCGGTAAAGGAATACACCTTCACTTCGCCGCGAACGCCATGTATTGAGAAGATTTTGCCGATAACGATCAAATCGTCGGCAGAGGCTGGCGTCGCGTTCATATTGCTCAGGCCGCAGCCTTAGCGTTTTCCTTGAGCAGCTGTGCAACGCGCTCGGAAGTTTGTGCACCAACGCTCAGCCAGTAGTTGAGGCGCTCTTGGTTCACGGACAGACGGATTTCCTGACCACGGGCAACCGGGTTGAAGAAACCGATTTGCTCTTTGTGCGAACCGTCACGCGCATTGCGGCTGTCGGTTACGGTCAGGTGGTAGAACGGGCGCTTTTTAGAGCCGCCCAGGGCAAGACGAATAGTTAGCATTGAACATCGTTCCTGTAGTCGGTGCTGCAAATCTAAGATGCACAGCGGGCATGGGTGCCCGAAAGGCCGCATATTCTAAGGAATATCCAGACTTTTGCAAATGACTTTTTCCGGCGCCTATCGGCATGCCATCCAGATCTGCTATGGAGCCGTCGATTAAAACGGCAGATAAAAGCCCGCCAGAGCGGGCCTGCCGGGGATTGCGCCCCGGATGAAAGGCACGCAGACGAATCTGCGCACCGGTCAATTACATTTTTGGCATGCCGCCGCCAGGCATCATTCCGCCCAGGCCGCGCATCATTTTGGCCATTCCGCCCTTGGCGGAGAACTTCTTCATCATCTTCTGCATCTGCTTGTGCTGCTTGATCAGACGCCCGATGTCCTGCACCTGGGTGCCGGAACCCATGGCGATACGACGCTTGCGCGAACCGCTGATCAGGTCCGGGTCACGACGTTCGGCCGGGGTCATCGAGTTGATGATGGCTTCCATCTGCTTGAATTGCTTCTCGGCCGCGCCCTGGGCATTGCCCATCTGCGCCAGGTTCACACCGCCCATGTTCGGCAGCTTGTCCATCAGGCCGCCGAGGCCGCCCATGTTCTTCATTTGTTGCAGCTGGTCGCGGAAGTCTTCGAGATCGAAGCCTTTGCCTTTCTTCAGCTTCTTCGCCAGCTTGTCGGCTTTCTCTTTATCGAGGCCTTGTTCGGCCTGCTCGATAAGGCTGAGCACGTCGCCCATGCCAAGGATGCGCGAGGCGATCCGATCCGGGTGGAAAGGCTCGAGAGCGTCGCTCTTCTCGCCCATACCGATGAACTTGATCGGCTTGCCGGTAATCGCCCGCACCGACAGCGCCGCACCACCACGGGCATCACCGTCGACCTTGGTCAGGATCACGCCGGTCAGGGGCAGCGCGTCACCAAAGGCCTTGGCCGTGTTGGCGGCGTCCTGGCCGGTCATGGCGTCGACCACGAACAGCGTCTCGGCCGGCTTGACCGCGGCGTGCAGGGCCTGGATCTCGCCCATCATCTCGGCGTCGATGTGCAGACGACCGGCGGTGTCGAGGATCACCACGTCGATGAATTTGAGTCTGGCTTCTTTAATAGCCGCGTTGGCGATATCCACCGGCTTCTGGCTGATATCGGACGGGAAGAAGGTCACGCCGATGTCGCTGGCCAGGGTTTCCAGCTGCTTGATCGCCGCCGGACGGTAAACGTCGGCCGAGACCACCATGACGGTTTTCTTCTTGCGCTCTTTAAGGAAGCGCGCCAGCTTGCCGGCAGTCGTGGTTTTACCCGCGCCCTGCAGACCGGCCATGAGGATCACGGCAGGCGGAGTCACGTTGAGGGTCAGTTCTTCGTTAGCCACCCCCATCATTTCTTCCAGCTCGGCCTGGACGATCTTTACGAAGGCCTGGCCCGGCGTCAGGCTGCGCGACACCTCGGTGCCCACCGCACGGTCCTTGACCTTGTTGACGAAGTCCTTGACCACCGGCAGGGCGACGTCGGCCTCCAGCAGCGCCATCCGCACTTCACGCAGGGTGTCTTTGATGTTGTCTTCGGTCAGCTTGGCCTTGCCGGTGACATGGCGCAGCGTCTGCGAGAGACGGTCAGTTAGATTTTCAAACATGCGCGATCCTTTCAGGTTCTCGAAGAACCCCGGTTGATGCGGCCCGGCCCGTGAAAAATGGCGCTCGGCGAGCCTGCGGCTTGAGCAGGTCGCGGATTATAGCGAAGACTCTGCGCGGCGGACACCATCGGTCTTTCGTGCAGCGTCGGTTCTATGCCAAACTCAGCGCCTTTCGGGCCCGTCCATCAGGATCTATGTTCCCTCTACCACCCAGTCTGCTCCCCAGCATCGCCGCCGCTATCCTTTATGCCGCTGCGACTATTTACCAGGGCATGCGCCTGCGTCAGGCCATCAAGGTCGACAAACGCCTGCTGGGCCTGCTCGGCACGCTCGCGGTCATTGCCCACGCCATCGGTCTGTTCACCCAACTCGTGCGCCCTATCGGCATGGGCCTGGATTTTTTCAGCGCTTCGAGCCTGATCGCCCTTGCGGTGATCGCGGTGACCCTGATCGCCTGCCTGCGCATCCCGGTGGAAAACCTTTTGGTGCTGCTGTTTCCCCTGGGCTTCCTCACCGTCCTGTTTTCCCAGTTCGCGCCGACCGGCACCGTGCAGACTATCGTCGAAGAGCCCGGCATCCTCAGCCATATCCTGCTGTCGATCCTCGCCTACGGCATGTTCACCATTGCGGTGTTCCAGGCCCTGTTGTTGCTGGTGCAGGATCACCGTCTAAAGCACAAGCATCCGGCCGGCCTGATCAAGAACTTCCCGCCACTGCAGACCATGGAAAGCCTGCTGTTCGGCTTTCTCTGGGCCGGCTGGATCCTGCTGTCGCTGTCGCTGATTTCCGGCTGGTTGTTCGTCGAGAACCTGTTTGCCCAGCATCTGGTGCACAAAACCCTGCTGGCCTGCCTGGCCTGGATCGTGTTCAGCGTGCTGTTGTGGGGCCGTACCCGCCTGGGCTGGCGCGGACACAAGGCCATTCGCTGGACCCTGGGCGGCTTTCTCCTGCTGATGCTGGCCTATTTCGGCAGCAAGCTGGTACGCGAATTCATCCTGCACATCTGACGGGCGTTGATTATGGATAACCTGCCCATTGGTCCACTGCTGGGAGTGCTGGCCCTGCTGACACTCTGGTCGGGGCTGCTGACCGCCGTCGAGATCGCCCACTATCGGCTCAAATTTCGGCAAAACCCCGGCCGCTCCGCAGCAGCTGTACTGCCACAACCGGCGTTCGAGCTGAACAGCCTGATACTGGGCAACACCCTGATCAAAGTGCTGATCACCGTGATCATCACGCTGCTGGCACTCAATCAGTGGTTCTACCACGGTGCCACCGTGGCCTGGCTCGGTACGACCGCCCTGCTGCTGATCTTCGTCGAACTGATCCCGCGCCGCCTGGCTGCGCGCTACCCGGCAGGCGTCGTCCTGCTCGGCAATGGCGTGCTGCGCCTGCCAATGAAGCTGCTGTGGCCGCTGACCTGGCTGTTCAACTGTATCGCTCGCAGCCTGTTGCGCCCGTTCCTGCCGCGCGAGGCCGCCCCGGGCACGCCGCAGGATGAAGACGAGCCGACACCCAAGTCCCACCACGATGGCGTCATGGACCACCACCCCGGTCGCGCCCACGTTCTGTCCGGCATCCATGCCCTGGACACCTTCACCGTCAATGACATCCTGGTGCCGCGCAACGACGTCGACGGGGTCAACCTGGACGACAGCATCGAGCAGATCACCGACCGCCTGATGATCTCCCGTCATACGCGCCTGCCGGTCTATCACAACGACATCAACCAGGTGCAGGGCGTGCTCAATACCCGGCAGATCAGCCATCTGCTACCCAAGCGCGAACTGACCAAGGAAACCTTGCTGGCCGCCTGCTACGAACCCTATTTCGTCCCGGAAAGCACGCCGCTGCAATTGCAGCTGCTGAATTTCCACAAGCAGCAGCGCCGCCTGGGCGTGGTGGTGGATGAATACGGTGAAGTGCAGGGCATCGTCAGCCTGGAAGACATCCTCGAAGAGATCGTCGGCGAATTCGAAAGCGAGCATTCCCTGGATAACCCGCACATCCACCCTCAAGCCGATGGCCGCCTGGTGGTGGATGGCGCCGCATCGATCCGCGAGCTGAACAAGAGCCTGGGCTGGCACCTGCCGTCCGATGGCCCCAAGACCCTCAACGGCCTGATTACCGAAGCCCTGGAAACCATCCCGGACAGTTCGGTGTGCCTGAAGATCGGCCCGTATCGCCTGGAAATCCTGCAAACCGAAGACAATCGGGTGACGCGGGTGATGATGTGGCAGAAATCCATGGTCCGTCCCGTCAATTGACGGGCATTGGGCACTTGTTCTGAGCGTTGCGCCCTTCCTATAATCGCCGACAGCTTACCCAGCCCCGCCGATCCGCGTGCTACCCGCACTGAGCGTGATACGGCCAGTCACCAGCCAATCGTTTCCTGGCGTCCGCTCACACCCTGAGCGCGAACCAACGCCCTCGGCCCTCATCCGGGCCAACCTGATCGCGCTGTAACCAGAATAATTAACCATTGCCGCAGTGACCCGTCTCTCGACGAGCGCTGACAGGCAAGACGACTGTCAGGGATATCCGCATGACCACCACCTCCGCCTTGGGTGAGCACAGCGAGCAGGCCGCTCCGGCCAACTCCGCCGCTCGCGTCGCCACCGCCAGTTTTATCGGCACCGCCATCGAGTTCTACGACTTCTACGTCTACGCCACCGCCGCCGCACTGGTGATCGGGCCGGTGTTCTTTCCGCAGACCTCCAGCACCGCACAGATGCTGTCGGCTTTTCTTACCTTCGGTATCGCCTTCCTCGCTCGCCCGCTGGGTTCGGCGCTGTTCGGCCACTTCGGTGACCGCATCGGCCGCAAATCGACCCTGGTGGCCTCGCTGTTGCTGATGGGTATCTGCACCACACTGATCGGCGTGTTGCCGGGCTATGCGGTGATTGGCTCATGGGCCCCGATCCTGCTCTGTGTGCTTCGCTTCGGCCAGGGCCTGGGACTGGGCGGTGAATGGGGAGGTGCCGCGCTGCTGGCGACGGAAAACGCGCCCAAGGGCAAGCGCGCCTGGTTCGGCATGTTCCCGCAACTGGGCCCGTCCATCGGCTTCCTGGCGGCCAACGGTCTGTTCCTGACCCTGGCAATGACCCTGACAGACGAGCAGTTCCGCAGCTGGGGCTGGCGCATTCCGTTCCTGCTCAGCGCCTTGCTGGTAGTGATCGGTCTGTATGTTCGCCTGAAGCTGGAAGAGACGCCGGTTTTCGCCAAGGCCATCGCCCGTCACGAACGCCTGAAAATGCCCATTGCCGAACTGTTCTCGCAATACTGGGCGCCGATGTTGCTGGGCGCGGCATCGATGGTGGTGTGCTACGCACTGTTCTACATCTCGACGGTGTTTTCCCTGAGCTACGGGGTCAAGAGCCTGGGCTACAGCCGCGAGACCTTCCTCGCCATGCTCTGCTTCGCCGTACTGTTCATGGCCGCCGCCACGCCGCTGTCAGCCTGGGCCAGCGACCGCTTCGGGCGCAAACCGGTGCTGATCATCGGTGGCGTGCTGGCGATTCTCTCCGGTTTCCTCATGGAACCACTGCTGACCCACGGCACCACCTGGGCGGTGACGCTGTTCCTGAGCATTGAGCTGTTCCTGATGGGCGTGACCTTCGCCCCGATGGGCGCCCTGCTGCCTGAATTGTTCCCAACCCGCGTGCGCTACACCGGCGCCTCGGCGGCCTACAACATCGGCGGCATAGTCGGCGCCTCGGTGGCACCGTTCTTCGCCCAGCAACTGGTGGAAATGGGTGGCTTGAGCTGGGTCGGCGGCTATGTCTCGGCGGCCGCGCTGATCAGCCTGATCGCCGTGTTGTGCCTGAAAGAAACCCGCCATACCGATCTGGATACGATTGCCTGATCGTAAAATATCTGCAGCGGGACCGGTTAAAACCGGTCCCAGCGGCGCGATCACCCGCCGCGACACACGCCCTCCCCAGTTACAGCCACTCTGTGAAATGCAATATTTGATCAAGCAAGCACGCAGAAGCGACACCCGGACGCCCATCGGGTGGCACCTGTGTCCAGCGACATCACAGCTAAACTCAGCGTGACGAATAAACCATGCCACGCACTCTTGCACTCCCCATGGGTCAAGCCATTCCCCATGACCATGTCCGTTGTATCTGTGCGCTGATCCAATCAACAGCAACCGAACAGCAGCCGACACATCCACATGATCAATACACTGGGCATCATGCAACCCTACTTCTTTCCTTATTTAGGTTATTTCCAGTTGATTGCCTCGGTAGAACGGGGAGTGATCTTCGATACCGCGCAATACAGCCGCAAAAGCTGGATGAACCGTAACCGGATCCTTGATGGCAAGGGCGGCTGGCAATATATAAATGTGCCAGTGAGTACGACCCTCGGCACCTCGATTCAAGAGACGATAGTGATTGACCACCGCGCCGCGCAACAGCGCATCCTCGGCCAACTGGAACTGTACCGGGGCAAGGCGCCGTTCTACCGACAGGTTGTCGAACTGGTAAAAGGCGCATTTGGCGCGGTCACGAACAACAGCGTCAGCGATCTGAATACTCAGTCGCTGAAAGTTGCTTGTGGCTATCTGAACCTGGGCTTCGACTGGGTCCATCATTCAGCCATGAACCTGCAACTACCGCCCATCGAGCATCCCGGACAATGGGCATTGGAAATCAGCAGCCAGCTGGAAGCCAGTCGCTATATCAATGCACCGGGAGGCCGGGAGATTTTTGTTGCCAGCGAGTGGCAGGAACGCGGAATCGAGCTGCGTTTTCTCGACCTGTCGACCTTTATTTATGCCACTGGCCCGTTCCCGTTCATCGAGAATCTTTCAATCCTTGATGTGTTGATGTGGAACGAACCGGGCGAAGTCGCCGCCTATATTCGTCAGCAAACCCGGCTGGCCTGCTGATCGCAGGTTGCGACCTTCTTCAAGCGAGGAGCAGCCCGCCCGACATTGCATCAAGACAATGACGGGCTGGCTGAAACGTGTTCCTTACAGCTGAACCTTGACCGAACGCGAAGCGCGAGTGGCTTTGGCACGAGCGGTTTCCACCGACTCATCACGCGCCAGAGCAACGCCCATGCGGCGCTGACCATTGACTTCCGGCTTGCCGAACAGGCGCAGAGCGGTGTCCGGTTCGCTCAGAGCCTGTTCGAGGTTGGCGAACGCGGTCTGGGTCGATTTGCCTTCGACCAGGATCACCGCCGAAGCCGACGGGCCGAACTGACGGATCAACGGGATCGGCAGGCCGAGGATGGCGCGGGCGTGCAGGGCAAACTGTGAAAGGTCCTGGGAAATCAGGGTCACCAGGCCGGTATCGTGAGGGCGCGGCGAGACTTCGCTGAACCACACTTGATCGCCCTTGATGAACAGCTCCACGCCGAACAGGCCGCGACCACCCAGGGCCTCGGTGACTGCCTTGGCAACGCGCTCGGACTCGGCCAGGGCCACCGGGCTCATGGCCTGTGGCTGCCACGACTCCTGATAGTCGCCCTTCTCCTGACGATGGCCGACCGGCGCGCAGAAAGTGGTGCCGCCAATATGACGCACGGTCAGCAGGGTGATTTCGTAGTCGAAATCGATAAAGCCCTCAATGATCACCCGGCCCTTGCCGGCACGACCGCCTTCCTGCGCGTAATCCCAGGCCGTCTGGATATCAGCGGTGCTTTTCAGCAGGCTCTGGCCCTTGCCCGAGGAACTCATCACTGGCTTGACCACGCACGGGAAGCCCAGGTCTTCCACGGCCTTGCGATAGTCTTCGAAGGTATCGGCGAAATGGTAAGGCGAGGTCGGCAGGTCCAGCTCTTCAGCGGCCAGGCGACGGATGCCTTCACGGTTCATGGTCAGCTGTGCGGCACGGGCAGTCGGGATCACGGTGAAGCCTTCGGACTCCAGCTCGACCAGGGTCGCGGTGGCGATGGCTTCGATTTCCGGCACGATGAAGTGCGGCTTCTCGGCTTCGATCACGGCACGCAGGGCGTCGCCGTCGAGCATGTTGATCACATGGCTGCGATGGGCAACCTGCATGGCTGGCGCATTGGCATAACGGTCGACAGCGATCACTTCCACGCCCAGGCGTTGCAGTTCGATCACCACTTCCTTGCCCAGCTCGCCGCAGCCGCAGAGCAAAACACGGGTCGCGGTAGGCGACAGTGGAGTTCCGATTTGAGTCATCTCAGGTCCTCGTGGAGCAGATATCGAGGGCAGCCCGCCAGTACGCGAGCGACCGCTGTGGAGAAAGGCGCGCAATTTACCACGAAGCCCCCACGATTTGGACCTTGGGGCGGATGAGCTGCGGACTGCACAACGTTATCGCGCCGCAAACACAGACCTGTAGGAGCTGCCGAAGGCTGCGAATGGATCGACCTGATACACCGCTATCGCAGCCTTCGGCAGCTCCTACAAAAATCTCACTACAGTTGAGATGTTGGCACCTTATCCGACGGGCGCCACCGTCCACAGCACGCCACTGGCCTTGGCCCGCTCATGACAAAGCACGAGCACTGCACGCCGCTCGTCGCTGCTCATGCGTCCCCAGCCGCTAATTTCCGCGACGCTGCGCTGGCAGCCGATGCAGATATCGTCGGTATCCAGGGCACAAATGCTCACGCAGGGCGAGCGAACCGGTTTTTCCGTCGTCATCATTCGTCCTGGGGCGCCAGGTCCCGCGCATAGCGCTGGGCATTGTGGACATAGTGGGCAGCGCTGGCCTCAAGCATTTTCTTCTGGATGTCGGTCAGTTCGCGTACAACCTTGCCGGGCGAGCCCATGACCAGGGAACCGTCGGGAATCACCTTGCCCTCGCCGATCAGCGAATTGGCGCCGATGATGCAGTACTTGCCGATCTTTGCGCCGTTGAGAATCACCGCGTTGATGCCGATCAGGCTGTAATCGTTGACGCTGCAACCGTGCAGCATGGCGTTATGGCCAATGGTCACGCCCTTGCCGATGTCCAGAGGCGAGCCCATGTCC
Source organism: Pseudomonas sp. JL23 (assembly GCF_056933585.1). Taxonomy (NCBI): domain Bacteria; kingdom Pseudomonadati; phylum Pseudomonadota; class Gammaproteobacteria; order Pseudomonadales; family Pseudomonadaceae; genus Pseudomonas; species Pseudomonas sp. JL23. The sequence goes on from NZ_CM167795.1 coordinate 5,427,229, forward strand.
GTGTGCATCACGGTGCCATCCTGCACATTACTGTTCTCGCCGATATGAATCAGTTCGTTGTCGCCGCGCAATACCGCGTTGAACCAGACACTGGCACCGGCTTCCAGCTTGACCTTGCCGATCAGCGTGGCGTTGGGCGCCACCCAGCTTTGCGGGTCGGTTTCGACGCAGGCATCACCCAGTCGGTATTTCATACGGTTGTCCTCAGGCAGGCCATGCTCGAACGGCTGGCGCTTTTTATAGGGTAATCGAGTGTGCGGGCGGCTGATGCAGGCTGATCTTGCTGTCATAGAGCACATTGATCAGCTCGACGATCATGATCGCGGTCAGGCCCCAGATCTTGTACTCGCCAAAGCGATAACTGGGCACATACCAGCTACGGCCCTGGTAATCGATGCGATGGGTATGTTCGCGCACGTCCTGGCGAAAGAATGACAGCGGCACACTGAACACCGCAGCGATTTCGCCGTCGTTGGGCCGGTATTCGACGAAATCCGGAATCACCCCGACATAAGGCGTGACCTTGATCCCATGCTTGGAGATCAGCGGGCTCAGCGGGCCGATGATTTCGACCAGCCCTGGCGGCAGGCCAATCTCTTCTTCCGCTTCGCGCAGTGCGGTGAAGACCAGGTCAGGGTCTTCGGGGTCGCGGCGGCCACCGGGAAACGCCACTTCGCCGCCATGGGTCGACAAACCGCTGGCGCGCAGGGTCAGGATCAGCTCGGGGTCGTCACTGCGGGTAATGGGCACCAACACCGCAGCCTCGGGAAAACGTCGATCCGTCTCCAGAGTACTCGGCGTATGACTGCTTACTCGTCGAAGTAGCTCGTCCAGCATGGGAAATCTCGATTTGTTGCCTACCCCGCATCATGCACCAAAGCGAGCCAGCGCCCAAGTCCTTGTAGGACAACTTGCCGAGTCGTGACAGGACACGCCAAGATAGCAGCTGACCAAGGACAAGAAAGCCACCATGAAATTTTGCAGCCAGTGCGGCCATACCGTCATACAGCGCATTCCCGAGGGCGACAGCCGCTTGCGCTATGTCTGTGAACAGTGTCAGACCATTCACTACCAGAACCCGAATATCGTCGCCGGCAGCCTGCCGACCTGGGGCCGTCAAGTGCTGCTGTGTCGCCGTGCCATCGAGCCGCGCCTGGGCTACTGGACCCTGCCCGCCGGCTTCATGGAGAACGGCGAGACCATGGAACAGGCCGCACGCCGGGAAACATTAGAAGAAGCCTGCGCCAACCTGAAAGACCTGCAGCTTTATATGCTGGTGGACGTCCCGCACATCAGCCAGGTTCATGTGTTCTACCGCGCCGAACTGGCCAGCCTGGATTTCGCCGCCGGTCCCGAGAGTATGGAAGTACGGCTGTTCGACGAAGCCGACATTCCCTGGTCCGAGCTTGCTTTCATGACGGTGCACAAAACCCTGGAATGCTTCTTCGCTGACCGCAAGCTTGAGGTATATCCTGTGCGCACCGACGCGCTACCACCTTCACGGCCCATTTAACTTACCGGGCAAAGCGCCGATATATCGATTTTACAGCTGTTTTTTGGGGATACCTTTTCGATGCGCTGGTTGCTCGCCCTCTTCTGCTTTTCATTTATTCCGCTGTCTCAGGCCGCCTTCACCCAGACAATCGTGCCCAAGGGCAGCGAGCAGGCATTCATCGGCAACAAGGTGATCAACACCGAGAACATTGCCGACCGCAAGATCGAGAAAGTGCTGATCCTCAAGTCCGCCCATCAGCTGCAATTGATCAGCGGCGGCGAAGCCCTGAAAACCTATCGTATTTCCCTGGGCAAACAGCCCAAGGGCGCCAAGCTGCAGGAAGGCGACCAGCGTACGCCGGAAGGTTTCTACTGGCTCGACTGGCGCAAGCCCAGCAACAACTTCAACCTGTCGATGCACATTTCCTACCCCAACGTCAGCGACTCGGCCCGTGCCCGCCGCGAAGGTGTCAAGCCGGGCAGCATGATCATGATTCACGGCACGCCGATCGATGAGGAATATCCGGAGTGGTATTTCCATACCCTGGACTGGACCAACGGCTGCATCGCGATGAAAAACACCGATATGCGCGAAGTCTGGGATCTGGTGAAGGACGGCACGATGATTGAGATCAGGCCTTAGGGATTGGATGAGGTTCGACGCGAATAATGTGGGAGCGCATTTGGTGGGAGCGAACTCATTCGCGAAAGCGGTGTTACAGGCGACATAGTATGCGCTGAATGTACCGGCCTCTTCGCGAATGAATTCGCTCCTACAGAACGCCCATAATTCATGACAGATCAGAAGTTTTCCAGCCGCCAAACCTCGTAAGCCGGGGTTTCGTAGGGATGGCTCTGCTTGAGCGCCATCACCACCGACTGAATCAGCTCGTCAGCCACGACCAGCTCGACCTTCCACTCGTCCACCCGCTCAACCTCGCCAGCCTGCCCGATAAACGGCGTTGCACCGTCCAGCGGGCGAAACTGGCCCTGGCCGAGCACCTGCCAGGCGCAGCGGTCATAGTCGCCGATCCGCCCTGCTCCAGCGGCGAATACGGCGTCCTTGACCTGCTCCACATGACTCGGTGGCACGAAGAAAGCGAGCTTGTACATCGGCTGCCTAGTTCACCCACACCCGAGCGTTACGGAACATGCGCATCCACGCCGCATCTTCGCTCCACTCATCCGGACGCCAGGAGTTCTGCACGGCACGGAAGACCCGCTCAGGGTGCGGCATCATGATGGTGACGCGACCGTCGCGGCTGGTCAGACCGGCAATGCCACGCGGCGAACCGTTCGGGTTGGCCGGGTAGGCTTCGGTGACCTTGCCGTGGTTGTCGACGAAACGTACGGCAATGGTGCCGGACACGTCGGCCTGCAGCAGAGACTCGTCATTGGCGAACTCGGCATGGCCTTCACCGTGGGCGATGGCGATCGGCATACGCGAACCGGCCATGCCTTGCAGGAAGATCGATGGCGACTCTTGAACCTGAACCATGGCCACGCGCGCTTCGAACTGCTCGGAGCGGTTACGCACAAAGTGCGGCCACAACTCTGTACCCGGGATCAGCTCGTGCAGGTTGGACAACATCTGGCAACCGTTGCACACGCCGAGGGTGAAGCTGTCGGTACGCTCGAAGAAGCCTTGGAAGGCGTCACGGGCACGGGCATTGAACAGGGCCGACTTGGCCCAGCCTTCACCGGCGCCGAGCACGTCACCGTAGGAGAAGCCACCGCAGGCAACCAGGCCCTTGAACTCGTTCAGGTCAACGCGACCGGCGAGGATATCGCTCATGTGCACGTCGATGGCATTGAAACCGGCGCGATCGAAGGCCGCAGCCATTTCCACCTGACCATTGACGCCCTGCTCGCGCAGCACCGCCACTTGCGGACGCACACCCTTGCGGATGTACGGCGCAGCGATATCGTCGTTGACGTCGAAACCGAGCTTGGCGCTCAGGCCCGGATTGTCTTCTTCCAGCAACGTGTCGAATTCCTGATCCGCACACTCGGCGTTATCGCGCAGGCGCTGGATCTGGTAGCTGGTTTCTGCCCATTGGCGTTGCAGCAGACGGCGCTGGCCGGTGAAGACCGCCTCGCCATTGAAGCTGATGGCGACTTCGTCGTTGTTCACCGGCTGACCGATGACCGCAACGCAATCTTCCAGACCGGCCGCGCTGAACTGCGACAGCACTTCGGCCGTGGCGTCCTGACGAACCTGAATGACCGCGCCCAGCTCTTCGTTGAACAGGATCGCGGACAGCTCGGCGCAGGTTTGCGCCAGGCCATCGAGGTGCAGGTTCAGGCCGCAGTGACCGGCGAAGGCCATTTCCAGCACGGAGACCATCAGGCCGCCATCGGAACGGTCGTGGTAGGCCAGCAGATGACCGTCGGCGTTGAGGCCCTGGATCACGGCGAAGAACGCCTTGAGATCTTCGGCATCATCGACATCCGGCGCGACGCGGCCGAGCTTGCCGTGGGTCTGGGCAAGAATCGAAGCGCCCATGCGGTTCTGGCCCCGGCCCAGATCGATCAGGATCAGATCGGTCTCGCCCTTGTCCATGCGCAGTTGCGGGGTCAGGGTCTTGCGGATATCAGTGACCGGAGCGAAACCGGTGACGATCAGCGACAGCGGCGAAGTTACGCTCTTCTCGGCGCCCTCGTCGCTCCAGCGGGTCTTCATGGACATGGAGTCCTTGCCCACGGGAATGGTGATGCCCAGCTCAGGGCACAGCTCCATGCCGACGGCTTTCACGGTGTCGTACAGACGTGCGTCTTCACCAGGGTGACCGGCAGCGGACATCCAGTTGGCGGACAGCTTGATATCGGAAATCTTGCCAATGCGCGAGGCCGCGATATTGGTCAGGGTCTCGCCGATCGCCATACGCCCGGACGCCGGAGCGTCGAGCAGGGCCAGCGGCGTGCGCTCACCCATAGCCATGGCTTCGCCGGTGTAGACGTCGAAACTGGTGGCGGTCACGGCGCAGTCAGCCACCGGCACCTGCCACGGGCCGACCATCTGGTCACGGGCCACGAGGCCGGTAATGGTACGGTCGCCGATGGTGATCAGGAAACTCTTGCTGGCCACGGCCGGGTGATGCAGCACGCGCTGCACGGAGTCTTCCAGCGCGTGGGCGCTTGGGTCGAAGTCATCGCCCAGCTCTTGCTCGCGGACCGCTGAACGGTGCATGCGTGGCGCCTTGCCCAGCAACACTTCCAGCGGCATGTCCACCGGGCTGTTGCCGAAGTGGCTGTCGGTCACGGTCAGTTGCGGCTCGGCCGTAGCCTCGCCCACTACCGCGAACGGGCAGCGCTCGCGCTCACAGATGGCCTTGAAGCGCTCGAAGTCTGCCGCGCCGACCGCCAGGACATAACGCTCCTGGGATTCGTTGCTCCAGATTTCCAGCGGTGCCATGCCCGGCTCGTCGTTGGGCACGTTACGCAGTTCGAAGCGACCGCCACGGCCGCCGTCGTTGACCAGCTCAGGGAAGGCATTGGACAGGCCGCCCGCGCCGACGTCATGGATGAAGCTGATCGGGTTCTTGTCACCCAGCTGCCAGCAACGGTCGATGACTTCCTGGCAACGGCGTTCCATCTCGGGGTTTTCCCGTTGTACGGAAGCGAAGTCCAGGTCCGCCGAACTGGTGCCGGTGGCCATGGAGGAAGCTGCGCCGCCACCCAGGCCGATCAACATGGCCGGGCCACCCAGTACGATCAGCTTGGAGCCGACCAGGATCTCGCCCTTCTGCACGTGCTCTTCGCGGATGTTGCCCATACCGCCAGCGAGCATGATCGGCTTGTGATAGCCGCGCACTTCATCACCGTGAGGGGTGCTGATGGACTGCTCGAAGGTACGGAAATAGCCGGTCAGGGCCGGACGACCGAATTCGTTGTTGAACGCGGCGCCACCCAGTGGGCCTTCGATCATGATGTCCAGGGGCGTGACGATGCGCTCGGGCTTGCCGTAAGGCACTTCCCAAGGCTGTTCGAAACCGGGGATGTTCAGGTTGGAAACGGTGAAACCGGTCAGGCCGGCTTTCGGCTTGGCGCCACGACCGGTTGCGCCTTCGTCGCGGATCTCGCCACCGGAACCGGTGGAAGCGCCCGGGAACGGAGCAATTGCGGTCGGGTGGTTGTGCGTCTCGACCTTCATCAGGATATGCACCGGCTCCTGCACCGCGCCGTACTGGCGGGTCTCAGGATTCGGGAAGAAACGTCCGGCAACACTGCCGACGATCACCGATGCGTTGTCCTTGTAAGCCGACAAAACGCCTTCGCTGTGCATGACGTAGGTGTTCTTGATCATGCCGAACAGGCTTTTTTCCTGACTCTCGCCGTCGATATCCCAACTGGCGTTGAAGATCTTGTGACGGCAATGTTCGGAGTTGGCCTGGGCAAACATCATCAGCTCGATGTCATGGGGGTTGCGCCCCAGGCCATTGAAGCTGGTGACCAGATAATCGATTTCGTCTTCGGCCAGGGCCAGGCCCAGCTCGACGTTGGCTTTTTCCAGCGCGGCGCGACCGCCACCGAGAATGTCCACCGCCGTCAGGGGCTTGGGCTCGGCATGGCTGAACAGCCCTTCGGCCTGATCCAGGGACGCCAGCACCAGCTGGGTCATGCGGTCGTGCAGACCGTCGGCAATCAGCTGGGCCTCGGCTTCGCTGAATTGACCTTCTACATAGAAGGCAATGCCGCGTTCCAGGCGCTGAATCTTGCTCAGGCCGCAGTTACGGGCAATATCGCTGGCCTTGCTCGACCACGGCGAAATCGTGCCGAAACGCGGCAGTACCAGGAACAGGCGACCGCGCGGCTCTTGAACCGGCACACTCGGGCCGTATTTCAGGAGGCGGGCAAGCACCTGCTGGTCTTCGCCGGTCAGGACGCCGCAGACGTCAGCGAAGTGGGCGAATTCAGCGTACAAGCCACTGACAGCCGAAACTTTTTGTTTCAGTTGTTCAAGTAATTTGCTGTGGCGGAAGGCGGAAAGGGCAGGAGCACCGCGCAGGATCAACATCTTCGGGACAGCCTCGGGAAGGGGGTGTGCTTTGAGGCCGTGCATTCTAGCCTAAACCGACCCTTTCGGCACCCGAAACGGCTGAATCCGAGCCAGGCGGTTATCGCTCGTACCTGTCCGGCATCTGAACGGCAATTCTCTAGCAGACGCGAGCCTCGCTGTCGAGATATGGCGACGGGTGTCCTTTGCGTATACTGCACCGATGTTTTCCCGATCAGATTTCCGCCCTCGTTGCGCCAAATGGCTCATCGCCACCGGACTCTTCCTGATGCTCAGCGCCTGTGTGGATAAACCCAACACACTGGAGCGAGTAAAGGAGGACGGCGTACTGCGCGTGATCACCCGCAACAGCCCGGCCACCTATTTCGAAGATCGCAACGGTGAAACCGGTTTCGAGTACGAACTGGTCAAGCGTTTCGCCGAAAATCTCGGCGTGGAACTGAAGATCGAAACCGCTGACAACCTCGACGACCTGTTCGACCAGATGCACAAGCCCGGCGGCCCGGTCCTCGCGGCGGCCGGCCTGATCGACACGGAGAAACGCAAACAGCAGGTGCGTTTCTCCCATCCTTATCTGGAAGTCACCCCGCAGATCATCTATCGCAACGGCCAGTCCCGCCCGACTGACGCTGGCGATCTGGTGGGCAAGCGCATCGTGGTGCTCAAAGGCAGCAGCCACGCTGAACAGCTCGCGGCGTTGAAAGCGAAGAATCCGGCCATCGAATATGAAGAGTCCGACGCGGTGGAAGTGGTCGACCTGTTGCGCATGGTCGACGAAGGGCAGATCGACCTGACCCTGGTCGACTCCAACGAGCTGGCGATGAACCAAGTCTACTTCCCCAACGTGCGCGTCGCCTTCGACCTCGGTGAAGCGCGCAACCAGCGCTGGGCCGTGGCCCTGGGTGAAGACAACAGCCTGCTCAACGAGATCAATGCCTACCTCGACAAAGTGCAGAAGAACGGCATGCTGCAACAGCTCAAGGACCGTTACTACGGCCATGTCGATGTTCTGGGCTATGTCGGCGCCTACACCTTCGCCCAGCACTTGCAGGAACGCCTGCCCAAATACCAGAAGAACTTCCAGGCCTCGGCCAAACAGTCCCAGGTGGACTGGCGATTGCTTGCGGCCATTGGCTATCAGGAATCGCTGTGGCAGCCCGACGTCACGTCAAAAACCGGCGTGCGTGGCCTGATGATGCTGACTCAGAACACCGCCCAGGCCATGGGCGTGGCTAACCGCCTGGATGCCAAACAAAGCATTCAGGGTGGGGCCAAGTACTTTGCCTACATAAAGGAACAACTGGACGACAAGATAGAAGAGCCGGATCGTACGTGGCTCGCTCTCGCTTCCTACAACATCGGTAGCGGTCATCTCGACGATGCACGTAAATTGGCGGAAAACGAGGGCCTGAATCCAAATAAATGGCTCGACGTTAAAAAAATGCTGCCCCGCCTGTCGCAGAAACAGTGGTATCGCAAGACTCGCTACGGCTACGCCCGTGGCGGCGAACCGGTGAGCTTCGTGGCCAACATTCGCCGCTACTACGACATCCTCACCTGGGTAACCCAGCCGCAACTGGAAGGCAGCCAGGTCGCCGATGGCAACCTGCATGTACCGGGGGTGGACAAGAAGCCGCCGGAGCAGGCGCCGAAGTTGTAAGTCAGCTGATTCGTTGGAGCGAGACTTTAAATTGATGCCAGCCGACCTTAAACCTTCGCCCGACGCATCCTGAAAAACTCACTCAACATCGCCCCGCACTCCTCCCCCAGTACCCCGCCCTCATACAGCACCCGATGATTGAGAAAGCCCTGGGCAAAGAACTGCCCCTGACTCTGCACAATCCCGGCCTTGGGCTCCAGGGCGCCATACACCACGCGCATGATCCGCGAATGGACGATCAAGCCGGCGCACATGCTGCACGGTTCCAGGGTCACATAAAGAGTGGTGCCCGGCAGGCGATAGTTGCTCAGTGCCTGGGCGGCGTCACGAATGGCGACCATCTCGGCATGGGCGCTCGGGTCATTGCCACTGATCGGCCGGTTGAAGCCGCGGCCAATAATGACTCCGTCCTGCACCACCACGGCGCCCACTGGCACCTCGCCCAATAGCGCGCCCTCGGCGGCCAGGGCCAATGCCTCACGCATGAAATGCTGGTCGTTGCTACGATCAATGATCGGTGGCTGCCTCATCAGGACACCTCGATAGCGGCCATAAGCCCGGTTTCCATATGATCGATCACATGGCAGTGGAACATCCACACGCCGGGATTATCCGCTACCAGCGCCACGCGGGCACGCTCGTTGCGCCCCAATAGAAAGGTATCGGTGAAATACGGAATGATCGGCCGCCGATTCGACGCCAGCACCTTGAAGCTCATGCCATGCAAATGGATCGGGTGCTGATACTGGGTCATGTTCTTCAGCTCGAAGATATAGCTCTTGCCCTTGACCAGTTTGGCGATGGGTCGGTCGGCGCAGGTCTTGTCGGTGATGTCCCAGGCTTGGCCATTGATCTGCCACAGGCTCGGCGGCTTACCGTTCTCCACATTGACCGACACCGCCCCCGCCCACTCGATGTTGAAGTTGAGCTTTTCGGCGTTCTCCATATCCGGCTCGGCAATCGGATTGGCGGGCAACGCGGGCGGCCAATCACCCGGCGCATCGCTATTGGCCACCGAACGGAACGTGCCCAGGCGCACCGGGCCATTACGCAGCGACAACTCCTTACCCGCAAGCGGCGCCTTGATCGCCAGGCAAATACGCATACCCGGCCCGAGCCAGTAATCCTCACCCAGCGGACGCGGCGCCACCGGATTGCCATCCAGCGCATAGATCTGCGCCTCGGCACCCGGCAAGTTCAGGCGATAAGTCACGGTGTTGTCGAGGTTGAGAATACGCACACGGGTGATTTGCCCCGCAGGCAGGTCGATCACCGCCTGAGGCACGCCATTGAGGGTCGACAGCCGCCCCGCCGTGCCCTCGCGCGCCGCTTCGCGGGTCACGCTGAACTCGGTAAAGGCGCCGACTTCATCGACATGCCAGCTTTTCAGACTCACGGTGCGTTCATGGCGGAAGCCCGTGGGCTGGCGTTCCTCGACAATCAAGGGCCCGACCAGGCCACGCCCCAGCTCTTCGCTGCTGCTGACATGGGGGTGATACCAATAGCTGCCTGCATCAGGCACCAGGAACTTGTAGTCGAAATACTCGCCCGGCTTGACCGGCAACTGCGAGACATAAGGCACGCCGTCCATCTCCAGCGGCAAACGGATGCCATGCCAGTGAATGGTGGTCTCCACCGGCAGCTGATTGATAAAGCGCACGCGCAACCACTCGCCCTGACGCACCCGTAGCTCGGTGCCTGGCGCCGAACCGCCAAAGGCCCAGGCCGGGGTCTGATGGCCGGTGACCAGCTCCACATCCAGCGGCGCGGCGATTAACTCGAAGTCATGCCCTTTCCCGGGACCGCTGCGCCCCAGCCAATAGCGCGAAAAACCATCGGCGCCGAGCCCCACCACGGCAAGCCCGGCCAGACCTCCGAGAATTTGTCGACGGGTAAAGGACATAAACGCGCGCACCTGTAAAACGAGAAAGAGACGCACCTGAGAGTCGATGCGAGGGGCGAATAGGATACAGGTGCGCTTGTGAAAAATTAAGGGAACGCAAGGTCGCAGCTCCGTGGAATAGCGACGCCCCCCCGTTATCACGCCTTCAGCGCGCAAGAATCATCGCGAAGTAACCGAACACCGTCAGCAGAATCCCGGAGACCGCATAGGCCACCGGAAAGCCGATCCAGGGCACTGTGCTATCGATCTCCTTGGCCGCCTCACGCGCCGGGCCAGAATGGCTTCGCGCCCCTGCCACCCCCCCCATGAGAATTGCCGGGTTGATCTTGAACACATGAAAGCCCACCGCCCAGACGATAAACGGCGGAATCGTGCAGGCGACAAAACCCAGGACAAAGATCTTCAGGGCAATGATCGCGCTGATCTGTGAAACCAGATTCGCCCCCGCATTCACTCCGACAATCGCGACAAAGAAAATCAGCCCCATGTCTTCAAGAATGTTGCGTGCAGCATTCGGTGTATTGCCGAAGAAGCGCACCCGCGAGACCAGCGACGAGACGATAATCCCCGACACCAGCAAGCCACCGGCATTGCCCAGTCCTACTGCCGCGCCAAATGCCGGGACTTGAATCAGACCGATCAACAGCCCCAACACCATACCCAGCGATAGCGTGAGCAGATCGGTCGCAGTGCTCGGCCGCGCCACTTTGCCGAGCAATGCCGTGGCCTTGTCGATGGCGCTGCGCAGGCCGACCAGATGCATCACATCCAGACGTTGCAGGCGCGTCTCCAGACCAACAGGGATAGGCGCACCACCGCGTTCGATGCCGACCAACTGCACTTGCCCGGCAATCGGCGACTGGCTGAATTCCTTGAGCGCCTTGCCGATGGCGTCGTGATGGGTGACCAGAATCACCGCCTCATCCAGCGGTATATTCAGCGCACGGGCATCCGGCACTTCCGGCCCGATCAGGCCCATGTGGTCCGTCAGCGCGTCCAAGCTGCCGCCCAAGGCAATCACATCGCCCTGTTGCAACACCAGGGCCGGGTCGGCACCGAGCAACTGATCGCCCCGCTCGACATTCTCGATCTGGTACTGCGCAAACCGCTCGCGAAATTGCGCGATGCTCTGCCCGACCAGCTCTGCATTCATCAGTCGATACGCCCGCAGATCAAAGGGCCGATAACCGCTAAGCCCGGCATCATCGACGTTCGGCACACCGTGCTCGATCTCATACTCCTTAGCCGCCTTGCGCGCATCGACGCCCCACCAGCGCGGCAGATATTTGCAGATCAGAATGATGCCGACCGTGCCCCAGATATAGGTGATGCCATAGGACAGCGCGATCATCGCCGTCGCCGCCGCAGCGGTGGTGCCCGGTGGCAACGGCACTACGCCGGAGGTAATGGCCTGTTCGGCTGAACCGATGGCCGCCGACATGGTTTGCGAACCGGCAAGAATGCCGCCCGCCGCGCCCACCGGCAGCGATAACAGGCGTACACCCAGAACCACGATGCCAAGCCCGAGGAACGACGACAGAATCGCCAGGAAGGTGAACTTCAGCCCGTCGCCCTTGAGACTGTTAATAAAGGAAGGACCGACCCGCAGCCCGACGCCGTACATGAACAGGTAATAAAACAGGCTCTTGGTGAAGTTATCGAGCGCGAAATGCACGCCGTAATACGACGCCCAAGTCGCAATAGCGCAGCCGATAACGATAGCTCCCGCCACCGCGCCCAGGCCATAGCCCTTGATGGTGCCGCGCCCGACCCAGACGGACAGGCCGACCACAAGGAATAGAAGAATGTAGGGGTTGTCATGCAGAAAAGTAAAAAAGGCCGTCACGATGATTCGTACCCCGCGATGAAACGCTGAAGGCACCGGACCTCAAGGCCCGGTGTGTGGGCAATGCGTTCAGGCGAGGTTAGGGGTGTCGGCCGGGATCACCGGTGCGGCGATGGCACCATGGCTGAAGCTGGGCCCGGCGTCGGAATGCACCACCGGATTTTTCTGCAGGAAATCGATGGCCTTGCGCAGGTCGTCGAGCAACAGTGCGACCAGGTCACGACTCACGCCATGGCGTATGAGAATGCGCTGCACCACGATATTCTGACGATCCGACGGCAACGGGTAGGAAGCAATCTGCCAGCCCCGCATACGGACACGCTCAGACAGGTCATAGAGGCTGAAGCCGTGGTCGACACCGTCCTTGAGCTTGTAGCAGACCGCCGGCAGCCCATCCTTGCCGTCGTAGACCAACTCCAGGGGCGCGAACTTGACGATCTCCGCCGCCAGCCACTGCGCCGTATCGGAACAGGCCTGCTGGATACGCGTGTAACCGTCGCGCCCAAGCCGCAGGAAGTTGTAGTACTGCGCAATGATTTCGCCGCCTGGCCGGCTGAAATTCAGGGCAAAGGTGGCCATATTGCCGCCCAGGTAATCGACGTAGAAGATCAGTTCTTCTGGCAGATCCTCAATGGAACGCCAGATCACCCAGCCCACGCCCAATGGCGCCAGGCCGTACTTGTGGCCCGAGGCATTGATCGATTTGACCCGCTCGATGACGAAGTCCCACTGCAACTCACGTTGAATGAAGGGCGCGATAAAACCACCGCTGGCCGCATCAACATGAATCGGAATATCCAGGCCCAGGTCGCGCTGCATCGCGTCCAGTTCGGCGGCCAGTGCGGCGACCGGCTCGTAGATACCGGTGAAGGTCACACCCAGAGTCGCGACGACGCCAATAGTGTTCTCATCGCAGTACTCACGCAGATCCGCCGGGCGTAGCCCCAGGGCGTCACCGCGCAACGGCACTTCGCGAATTTCCACATCAAAATAGCGAGCGAATTTCTTCCAGCAGATCTGTACCGGACCACACACGAAGTTCGGCTTGTCCGTCGGCAGGCCAGCGGCTTCCCGACGTTTTTTCCAGCTCCACTTGAGCGCCAGGCCACCGAGCATCGCTGCCTCGCTGGAACCCGTGGTCGAGCAGCCCACGGTCTGCCAGGACTTCGGCGCATGCCACAGGTCGGCGATGATATGCACGCAACGGTTTTCGATCTCGGCCGTCTGCGGATACTCGTCCTTGTCGATCATGTTTTTGTCGAGGGCATCAGCCATCAACTGCTTCACCTCAGGCTCGACCCAAGTGGTGCAGAACGTCGCCAGGTTTTGCCGGGAGTTGCCGTCGAGCAGCAGCTCGTCCCGTACCAGGTTGTAGGCGGACGACGGCGTCGTCGAATGGTCCGGAAGACGGTATTTGGGCAACGTGTGCTGGGAAGAACCACTCGAATAGACATCTTCGATGGCTTGGTCTTGAGTCTCTGCGGTCTGGTGAAGTGCCATGAAATCCTGCTCTTGAATGAGGGAAATGGCGTAGACGTTGATTGCGCCAAAGGCGGATCAGGCTGCGTCAGGAGAAAAGCGATAGAACGGTAAGGAAGCTCAAGCCTTATGGGACATGGCTTTGAGAGGCGGGAATTGCGCGTGGCGACAACGAATGAATGGCGTGAGCACAAGCGGCTCTGGATGTTCCGCGCGCAGTGTTACATGTATTTCAGCTCCAAAAGATGACATGGATCAATGAAACTGCGCGGGAGATTCTATGTTTGCAGGTTCCCCCCGGACATAGAATCTCCCACAGAGTTGCCGATACCGCACGCAACACTTGACGCAGACAGAGCCAATGAATCCGCTGCCACAGGACTGTTCACACATCTGCCAAGTGTTTGCTGCTGGACAGCGCTACATCGAAGATGGGGCAGGATCGCAAGGAAATCTGCGCTCGCGACTCATCAGTCGAACTTGATCAGGTCCTTGAAGATCAGTTGCCCCCAGCTATTTCCCCGTGCCTGCACGAGCAGTCCACCGTCCGATAGCCCGCCCAGTTTGATTGGCGAAAAGCCGAGAGTTTCTGCAAGAGCAGCAATCTCCACTGCGGCGCCGTCATCGTCGCTCGCCAGGAACACGACTCGCCGGCCGCCCTGTACGGCCGGATCCTGCTCAAGAACGGCAGCGGCCAGATGGTTGAAACCTCTGACCAGTCTTGCACCGGTGAAGGCCTGCGCAACGACCCTGGAAGACGGCTGATCTCCCAACGCCTCAGGGGGCACGCCATAGGCATTGGTCACATCGACGATGATCTTGTCCTTCCAGCTCGGCAGCGCCTTCGCGACCTCCTCGTGCGACTCGTAACGGACAGCCAAAAAGATGATGTCCGCCTCAATGGCTTGCTCCAGTGTTGTGGGGATGATCCCAGGACCAATCACAGCCGCTGCGGATGCAAAGCTTTGCGGCTCGCGCGTGGTTGCAACGGATACTTCAATGCCACTTCGGGCAAATGCCTTGGCAAGGGCCTGGCCGATATTGCCGAAGCCGATAATTGCGTAACTCATAAAACCTCCTCAGGTTGGCTTGGCGTTAGATCTGCGCCAAACCACCATCAACAGCCAGTTCACTGGCGGTCATGAAACTGCTGTCCCGGGACGCAAGAAACGCCGCCGCCGCGCCGAGCTCCGAAGGCTCAGCCATACGCTGCAACGGATTCATCGCAGCGAAGACCTTCATGCCTTCTTCGCCCAGCGCGGCCTTGGCCAGTTCAGTCGCGGTCGGCCCAGGCGACAGCACGTTGATCCGAATGCCAGTGCCCTTCAAGTCTTCCGCCCAGGACTTCGCCAGGTTACGCACGGCCGCCTTGCTCGCGCTGTAGGCACTGAATGCCGGGGCGCCCGTGGTCCCGGCGCTGGAGCCGGTGAGGATGATCGAACCGCCCTCGCCCATCAGCGGCAAAGCCTTCTGCACCGTGAAGACCGAGCCCTTCACATTAGTATCGAAGATCTCGTCAATGTGCTCGCCAGTGATATTGCCCAGCGCCAGCGGACTGCCCGCCCCGGCATTGGCGAAAACGATATCGAGGCTCCCACGCTCGGCCTTCACCGCCGCATAGAGTCGGTCGAGGTCATCCGGATCGGCGACCGAGCCCTTCACCGCACGGGCATTGGGCCCGAGTTCGGCCACCGCAGCGTCGAGGGCTTCCTGGCGACGGCCGAAGATAAAGACAAAAGCCCCCTCTTCAATAAAGCGCTTTGCCGCCGCCAGGCCGATGCCGGTCGCGCCACCGGTGATCACCGCGGTCTTGCCATTCAATCTGGTCATGTCATGCATCCTCGTTGGAATTGTGCGCAAACAGGTGCTGCTTGCTTGAGGACGAGTATGCAGAGCTGATAACCTATCGACCAGTATGCACATTTTGGTAAGTATGGAAAAAGATGACAAATTCTCCGGAAATCTGCGACACCGGCTGCGGGCTCAACGCCACGCTGCGCATCATCTCGGGCAAGTGGAAACCGCTGGTCCTGTTTTTCCTGCGCAACGGTCCGGTACGCTACGGTGAGCTCAAACGCCTGATCCCCGGCGTCAGCGACAAGGTGCTGATCCAGTCCTTGAAAGATCTGCAAGCCGATCGCGTACTGTCGCGAACCGACTACAAGGAAGTACCCCCACGCGTCGACTACGCCCTCACCCCACTCGGCCGCAGCCTCGCTGAAGCGATCATCCCGCTGTGCACCTGGGGCACGGAGAATGCGGTGCAAATGGCGAGTATCTTTGCTGAGCAGGATGCTTTGGCTTAGCGGTAGCTTACGCCCGCCCCAAAAAGCCAAAAGCCCGCAATTACGCGGGCTTCAGGGTGTTTGTTGCTAATGGCTGCCGGTCAGTGCCGGATGCGCATCATTCCCACTCAATCGTCGCAGGCGGCTTGCTCGACACGTCATAAGTCACGCGGGAGATGCCTTCGATCTCATTGATGATGCGGCCGCTGACGGTTTCCAGCAGTTCGTAAGGCAGGTGCGCCCAACGTGCGGTCATGAAGTCGATGGTCTCTACAGCGCGCAGTGCAACTACCCACGCATAGCGACGGCCATCGCCTACAACGCCAACGGATTTCACCGGCTGGAATACGACGAAGGCCTGGCTGACTTTGTGGTACCAGTCGGCTTTGCGCAGTTCTTCGATGAAGATATGGTCGGCGCGACGCAGCAGGTCGGCATATTCCTTCTTCACTTCACCGAGGATACGCACGCCCAGGCCCGGGCCCGGGAATGGGTGGCGGTAGACCATGTCGTACGGCAGACCCAGCTCCAGGCCCAGACGACGGACTTCGTCCTTGAACAGTTCGCGCAGGGGCTCGACCAGTTTCAGGTTCATTTCTTCCGGCAGGCCGCCCACGTTGTGGTGCGACTTGATCACGTGGGCCTTGCCGCTTTTCGCGCCAGCCGACTCGATCACGTCCGGGTAGATGGTGCCCTGGGCCAGGTACTTGATGTTGTCCAGCTTGCAGGATTCGGCATCGAACACGTCGATGAAGGTACGGCCGATGATCTTGCGCTTCTTCTCTGGATCGCTCTCGCCCGCCAGGTTGCCCAGGAACTGCTCCTCGGCGTTGGCGCGGATCACCTTGACGCCCATGTTCTCGGCGAACATGGCCATCACTTGCTCACCTTCGTGCAGGCGCAACAGACCGTTGTCGACGAAGACGCAGGTCAGTTGCTCGCCGATGGCCTTGTGCAGCAGGGCCGCGACGACAGAGGAGTCAACGCCACCGGACAGGCCGAGCAGGACGTTGTCGGTGCCGACCTGGGCGCGGATGGTGGCGATGGCGTCTTCAGCGATCTTCGACGGGGTCCACAGTGCTTCGCAGCCGCAGATATCGAGGATGAAGCGCGACAGGATGCGGCCACCCTGCTTGGTGTGGGTCACTTCCGGGTGGAACTGCACGCCGTAGTAGCCACGGGTGTCGTCGGCCATGCCGGCGATCGGGCAGCTCGGGGTGCTGGCCAGGATGTGGAATTCTTCCGGCATCCTGGTGACCTTGTCACCGTGGCTCATCCATACGTCGAGGCCGAACAGGCCGTCGGCGTCGATATGGTCTTCGATGCCGTCGAGCAGGCGGCTCTTGCCGACCACGTCGACACGGGCGTAACCGAACTCACGCAGGTCGGAACCTTCTACCTTGCCGCCCAGTTGCTCGGCCATGGTCTGCATGCCGTAGCAGATACCGAAGACCGGCACGCCCAGGTCAAACACCGTCTGTGGGCAGCGCGGGCTGTTGGCCTCGTGCACGGACTCGGGACCGCCGGCGAGGATCACGCCTTTGGGCGCGAACTCGCGAATGGCTTCATCGTCCATGTCGAACGGGTGCAGTTCGCAGTACACGCCGATCTCGCGCACGCGGCGAGCGATCAGCTGGGTGTACTGAGAACCGAAGTCGAGGATCAGGATACGGTGAGCGTGAATGTCGAGGGACATGGGAAAGGCTCTGAAGAGCAGCTGCGAGCTTCGAGCCGCGAGCTGCAAGATTAGCGATATCTGAGCGGTAGCTGCATCGTGCAACTACCGCTTGAAGCTCGTAGCTCGTAGCTCGTAGCTCGTAGCTCGTAGCTCGTAGCTCGTAGCTCGTAGCTTAGAACTGGAGGCGTCAGCCGACCCGATAGTTGGGCGCTTCTTTGGTGATCTGTACGTCATGCACATGGGATTCGGCCATGCCGGCACCGGTGATGCGGACGAACTCAGGCTTGGTGCGCATCTCTTCGATGTCGGCACTGCCGGTGTAGCCCATGGAGGAGCGCAGGCCACCCATCAGTTGATGGATGATCGCCGACAACGAGCCTTTGTAGGCAACACGGCCTTCGATACCTTCCGGCACCAGCTTCTCGGCGCCTTCGGACGAATCCTGGAAGTAGCGGTCCGAAGAGCCCTGGGCCTGGGACATGGCGCCCAGCGAGCCCATGCCGCGGTAAGCCTTGTAGGAGCGGCCCTGGAACAGTTCGATCTCGCCCGGTGCTTCTTCAGTACCGGCGAACATCGAACCCATCATCACGCAGCTTGCGCCGGCAACGATGGCCTTGGACAGGTCGCCGGAGTAGCGGATACCGCCGTCGGCGATCAGGGGAATACCGGTGCCTTCAAGGGCTTCGGCAACGTTGGCGATGGCGCTGATCTGCGGCACGCCGACACCGGCAACGATGCGCGTGGTGCAGATCGAGCCAGGGCCGATACCGACCTTGACCGCATCGGCGCCAGCGGCAACCAGTGCCTTGGCAGCGGCGCCAGTGGCGATGTTGCCACCGATGACCTGGACTTCAGGGAAGTTGTCCTTGACCCAGCGAACGCGGTCGATCACGCCTTTGGAGTGACCGTGGGCAGTGTCGACCACCACCACGTCAACACCGGCAGCAACCAGAGCGGAAACGCGCTCACCGGTGTCCTTGCCAGTACCGACAGCGGCACCGACGCGCAGACGACCCTGGTCGTCCTTGCTGGCCAGCGGGTAGGCCTTGGATTTTTCGATGTCCTTGACGGTCATCATGCCCTTGAGGGCGAAGTTGCCGTCAACGATCAGGACTTTTTCCAGGCGGTGCTTGTGCAGCAGCTCACGCACTTCGTACTTGTCGGCGCCTTCACGCACGGTGACCAGACGCTCTTTAGGCGTCATCACTTCACGGACGGGGATATCCAGACGGGTTTCGAAGCGGATGTCGCGGGACGTCACGATGCCGACCAGGTCGCCATTGTGCAGCACCGGAACACCGGAAATGTTGTTCTGACGGGTCAGTTCGAACAGGTCGCGCACTGTGGCGTCGGCCTCGATGGTAATCGGGTCCTTGACCACACCGGCTTCGAACTTCTTGACCTTGCGAACTTCGGCAGCCTGCTGCTCGATGGTCATGTTCTTGTGGATGATACCGATACCGCCTTCCTGAGCCATGGCAATGGCCAGACGGGCTTCAGTCACGGTGTCCATCGCAGCGGAGACCAAGGGGATATTCAGTTCGATGCCACGGGTCAAACGGGTTTTCAGACTGACTTCATTAGGCAGTACCTCGGAATAACCGGGCACAAGGAGAATGTCGTCGAAAGTAAGGGCTTCTTGGCTGATACGCAGCATCGCGGGGGCTCCCAGGCGGGAAATTGGAAGCGCGCCATTATACCCAGACACCCCCTGTCACTCAATGTAAACCTCAGGCTAATTCACGATTACCTTATAAATATACTTTTACCCAGGAAACCGGACGGTCCAGGCGCTCGGCAAACTCATCAAGAAAGCTTTGCTTGAACGAGGCTTGCAGCCAGTCATTAAAGATAAAACCGAGGTTGGAAAAGCCGCAGGGCTCGAGAAACAGAAAGCCATTGATGTCATCTTCGTGACGGCATTCGGGGCAGGTGAAGTTATCGGTATGGCCGGGCATCCAGTCTTCCAGG
Source organism: Pseudomonas sp. JL23 (assembly GCF_056933585.1). Taxonomy (NCBI): domain Bacteria; kingdom Pseudomonadati; phylum Pseudomonadota; class Gammaproteobacteria; order Pseudomonadales; family Pseudomonadaceae; genus Pseudomonas; species Pseudomonas sp. JL23. Next base: position 5,446,562 of record NZ_CM167795.1, read on the forward strand.
CTGTCGAACAGCGCCTCGCCGATCTCCCGACGGCACTCCGGGCAGCCGGCTTCCTCGGCAAAATCCTTTAGCGGGGTATAGATGCAGCGCTTGGTGACGATCTCCAGGCCATTGACCACTTGGCCGAACGGCAGCGCGTCGGGGTGCTCCACCACACGGCGGGCGCCGGGGGCGATGGCGTAGGCCATCTTGTTGTAGGTCCGCCCGCAGGTACTGAGCTGTTCCTCGACCACATCGAGTTTCACCAGCCAGCGCAGGATCAACCGCGCCCGGGCTTCGTGGCCGGGGAAGGAGGAAATCTGCGGGACGATAATGCTTTGGGTGTTCATTTAAAAACCTATGGCGTTTGTTCTTCTATATAAGAAGCATTAGGCCGGAAATCGGTAGGACTGGCTTTAGCCGGGAGAACGCCCTCCCGGCTAAAGCCGGTCCTACGGCCCACCCAGCAGCGCGATTATACCCATTCCCCGGCAATGCCTTTATGATGCCGCACATGATTAAAGACCCCTTCGCAAGACTCGGCCTCGACCGGGAAGTCCTTACCGTCAGCCAGCTCAACGGCCGTGCACGGGTGTTGCTGGAAGATGTGTTCAGCAATATCTGGGTCGAGGGCGAGATATCCAACCTGTCGCGCCCGGCCTCGGGCCATGTCTATTTCACCCTCAAGGACTCCGGCGCCCAGGTGCGCTGCGCGCTGTTCCGCCAGAGTGCGGCGCGGGTGCGTCAGGCCTTGAAGGACGGTTTGCAGGTCAAGGTACGTGGCAAGGTCTCGCTGTTCGAAGGTCGTGGCGATTACCAGTTGATCCTCGACACCGTCGAACCGGCCGGTGATGGCGCCCTGCGCCTGGCCTTCGAGGCGCTCAAGGACAAGCTCAACGCCGAAGGCCTGTTCAGCGCCGAGCGCAAGGTCGCCCTGCCCCAGCATCCGCAACGCATCGGCATTGTCAGCTCGGCTACCGGCGCGGTGATTCGCGACATCATCAGCGTGTTTCGCCGTCGCGCGCCTCAGGTCGAACTGACCCTGATTCCTACTGCCGTTCAGGGCCGCGAAGCCATCAACCAGATCGTCCGCGCCCTCAAGCTGGCCGATGCCCGCGGCTTCGATGCGTTGATCCTGGCCCGGGGCGGCGGCTCCCTGGAAGATCTGTGGTGCTTCAACGAAGAAGCCGTGGCCCGAGCCATCGATGCCTGTGTCACGCCGATTGTCAGTGCGGTGGGCCATGAAACCGATGTATCGATCAGCGATTTCGTCGCCGACGTCCGTGCGCCGACGCCCTCGGCCGCCGCCGAGCTGCTGGCACCCGACACCAGCGACCTGCATCGCCGCGTGGAAAACCTGCGACGCCGCCTGATCAGCCGCATGCAGGATCGCCTGATGCGTGATCGCTTGCGCCTGGAAGGTGTATCCCGACGCCTGCGCCACCCCGGCGAACGTCTGCGTCAGCAGGCTCAGCGCCTCGATGACCTGGACCTGCGCCTGCGTCGCGCCTTCGAGCAGCAGGGCCATAAGCGCCAAGTGCGTCTGGCCCATCTGCAAAGCCGCCTCGCTGCTCAACATCCGGGCCGCACTCTGGCCTTCCTGCGTCAGCGCCTGGAAGTCCTGGCCGAGCGCCTGCCCCGAGCGATCCGCGAGAACCTCAAGACCCGCCGCCTGCAATTGCAGAATCAGGTGCAAACCCTGCATGTGGTCAGCCCGCTGGCGACCCTGGGCCGGGGCTACAGCATCCTGCTCGACGAGCGCGGCCATGCCATCCGCCGCGCCGAACAGACAAAGCCCGGCCAGCGCCTGACCGCGCGTCTGGGCGAAGGCGAACTGCAAGTGCGGGTCGAAGACAACCATCTGACGCCCGTCACCCTCTCACTACTGGATTGAGCCAAGCCATGCTGCGTGTTATCGCCCCTCTGTTCGCCCTGTGCCTGGCCCTGCCCGCCTACGCCGACAGCTATATAAGCCGCGCGCTGAACAAGCCGGTGCCCGGCGGCGTCGCAGTGGTCGACCTTGGCGCTGCCGCCCAAGCACCCAAGGCCACGTTCCAGGGCAAACAGGTATTGGTGGTCAAGGAACAGGACAACCACTGGCTGGCCATCGTCGGCCTGCCGCTGACCCTCAAGCCCGGCAATCAGCAAGTCAGCAGCGGCAATCGCCAGCTGAGCTTCGTGGTCGGCAGCAAGAAATACCCGGAGCAGCACATCACTTTGCAGAACAAGCGCCAAGTCAATCCCGAACCCCAAGACCTCAAGCGCATCGAGAAAGAGCAAGCGCTGCAGTTCGCCGCCTATCGCAGCTTCAGCCCAGTGACCCCGAGCAACCTGATCCTCGACAAGCCGGTGGATGGCCCGCTGTCGAGCAAGTTCGGCGTGCGCCGCTTCTTCAACGGTGAAGAGCGCAACCCGCACTCGGGCCTGGACTTCGCTGTGCCGGCCGGTACACCGATCAAGTCGTCGGCTGCTGGCAAGGTGATTCTGATTGGCGACTACTTCTTTAACGGCAACACGGTATTCGTCGACCACGGCCAAGGCTTTATCAGTATGTTCTGCCATATGTCGAAGATCGACGTGAAAGTCGGTGACGCCGTACCTCGTGGCGGCGTGGTCGGTCGCGTCGGCTCAACGGGTCGCGCGACCGGGCCGCATATGCACTGGAATGTCAGCCTCAATGATGCGCGGGTTGACCCGGCGATCTTTATTGGCGCCTTCCAGCCTTGAAATAAAGGCGCTGTTGCGCGGCCTGAAAATACCGCGCAACAAATCTACAATTAGCTGAAGTACGGCGCGATTAAATCCTGTTATAAGGCATTTTTGAGGAGCCTTTGCCAATTTTTCGCAACGGCTTGCCAACTTTCACCCCAATGGGTACGGTTGGTCTTATGAAAACTGCTCAAACCCTCATTCTGTTGCGCCAGCATTGCTGTCTCAGCCTGGTCAGTGCCCGACTGCCAAGCTAGATCGCTGTGCCTCGCCCCTGTCTCGTTTAATTCGGCGGCCGCCTCTTCTCGGCCTCTTCAGTATCCAAGGATTTGCTTCCATGACCATGCTCAAAGACCCTTCGACCAAGTACCGTGCGTTCCCTGTCATCGACTTGCCTGATCGCACCTGGCCATCCAAGACCATCACCGAAGTGCCGATCTGGTGCAGCTCCGACCTGCGCGACGGCAACCAGTCGCTGATCGAGCCGATGGACGCGGTGAAAAAGCTGCGTTTCTGGAAAACCCTGGTCCAGGTCGGCGTCAAGGAAATCGAAGCGTCGTTCCCGGCGGCCTCCCAGACTGACTTTGACTTCGTCCGCACCCTGATCGAAGACGGTCATATCCCGGATGACACCACCATTCAGGTACTGACCCAGGCCCGTGAAGACCTGATCGCCCGCACCTTCGAATCCCTGCGCGGCGCGAAAAAGGCCATCGTGCACTTGTATAACGCCACCTCGCCGTCCTTCCGCCGCATTGTCTTCAATCAGGACAAGGCCGGTGTCAAAGAGATCGCCGTCAACGCCGCCAAGCTGTTCGTCAAATACGCCGCCCAGCAGCCGGAAACCCAATGGCAGTTCGAGTACTCCCCTGAGACCTTCAGCGCAACCGAGCTTGAGTTCGCCAAGGAAGTCTGCGACGCGGTCATCGAAGTCTGGAACGCGACGCCGCAGAACAAGGTCATCCTCAACCTGCCAGCCACCGTTGAAGTGGCGACGCCGAATATCTACGCCGACCAGATCGAATGGTTCTGCCGCAACATCACCCGTCGTGACAGCGTGCTGATCAGCCTGCACACCCACAACGACCGTGGCACCGGCGTTGCCGCGACCGAGCTGGGCCTGATGGCCGGTGCCGATCGCGTCGAAGGCTGCCTGTTCGGCAACGGCGAGCGTACCGGTAACGTCGACCTGGTGACCGTGGCGCTGAACATGTACACCCAGGGTCTTAACCCGCAGCTGGACTTTTCCGACATCGACGGCGTGCGCAAGGTCGTTGAAGAGTGCAACCAGATTCCGGTGCATCCGCGTCACCCGTACGTTGGCGACCTGGTTCACACCGCGTTCTCCGGCTCCCACCAGGACGCCATCCGCAAGGGCTTCGCCCAGCAGAAGGAAGACGGCGTCTGGGAAGTGCCTTACTTGCCAATCGACCCGGCCGATATCGGTCGCAGCTACGAGGCGGTGATTCGCGTCAACAGCCAGTCGGGCAAGGGCGGCATTACCTATCTGCTGGAACAGGAATACGGCATTGCCCTGCCGCGTCGCATGCAGATCGAGTTCAGCCAGGTGGTACAGGGTGAAACCGACCGTCTGGGCCTGGAAATGACTGCGCAGCAGCTCTACGCCCTGCTGCACAGCGAGTACCTGCAAGCCAATACCCCGTACGCGCTGGTCAGCCATCGCCTGCAGGAAGAAAACGGCCATAGCAGCGTTGAAGTCGAAGTGTCCAGCATCGGCCAGGGCGAAACCAACCTGGTCTGGCGCGGCAAGGGCAATGGCGCCCTGGAAGCGCTGGTGGCCGGTCTGCCGGTGCCCGTGGAGATCATGGACTACAACGAACACGCCATCGGCGCGGGCACCACGGCCAAGGCCGCGGCCTACATCGAACTGCGGGTCAACGGCGAGCGTGCGGTGCACGGCGTGGGTATCGATGAAAACATCACCACGGCCAGCTTCAAGGCACTGTTCAGCGCCCTGAATCGTGCGCTTAGCCAGGCTCAGGCCAAGGCGGCGTAAACGCTGCGGTGACAAAAAAGGCCCTTTTCAGGGCCTTTTTTTGTGCCAGTCACGTCCCTGTAGGAGCGGCTTCAGCCGCGAAAGACTCCTCCCGGCTAAAGCCGGTCCTACGGATAGCGCGCTTATTGGGTCACGCGGTGGTGTTGACGCTGCCTTTGGCCGCGGCCTGCATCATCTGCATCAATGCCCCCTGCTCGGCACCCAATTCGGCGGTAGTTCCGGATATCTGCTGCTGGATCGCCATCACCTGCTGCGCCTTGATCTCTTCGGGAGCCTTGGATTGCTGCGCGGCCGCCAGTTGCTTTATCTGTTCCTGCAGGCGCTTCTGGGTTTCCTTGATCCGCTCTTTCAACTGCTCGATGGCCTGCTCGGCAGGCGAACCGCCGGAACTCTTGGCACCCGAGCCATTGGTGTTCTGGGCCGGTTTGGACACCGTGGCTTTCAGGTTCACACCCACTGTAGTGGCATCAGGGTTGGCTTTATCCTGATCAGCTTTTGACGCAAGCGTGAACGCGCTGCTGTAGAGGTTCAGCGAACTCGTGTTGATAGTGGTCATGGCGAACTCCTGTTATGTAGAGCGGCTATCGACCAGTACCGGCAAAACTTGAATCAGCGGCAAGACAAAGAGCCCGCAACCCGAGGTTGCGAGCATCTTGTATCGAACTGGGTAACGCTTGAAAACAAATCAGGCGGTGGTGTCGATACCGCCGCTGCTTTCCAGTTGCATCAAGGCCGCCTGCTGGGTCGACAGGGTGGCCGTGGTGCTGGCGATCTGGCTTTGAGCAGCCATGACTTTCACCTGTTTCTCTTCGTCGGAACCCTTGGCCGCCTGGGCGGCAGCGAGTTGCTGCTGTTGTTCCTGCAACTGCTTCTGGGTTTCCTTGATCTGGGCTTCCAGCTTCGCGATGCTGTCCTGGGTCGCGGTGCTCGACGACGAACCACCACCGCCGCCACCCCCCGCCGCACCACCACCCGACGACGCCTTGGCGCCGCTCACATCGGCAGTGGCCGTGGTCGAAGAAGTGCTGTTGGCGTCAGTCGCCGTGGTGTCGTCGGTCGTATTGCTCTTCACCGAAACGGTGAACGAAGACGAGTACAAGCTGAGGGATGAGGTACTAATGCTGGTCACTTGGGGAGCCTCCTGATTGATATGGCTAATATCGACCCTGGCTCCCCATAACTATAGCTAATTAGTGTATCTCGAATGTATCAGCGTCGAGATATGCCGGAAACCTTGAGCGGTAGGCCGCGAGTTCCGTGGCGCTCAGAGTAACTTCGAAGACGCCGTCAGCCTCCCCTGCGCCAAACAGGCTTTCACCCTGGAAGTCCAGCACCTGACTGTCGCCGGTGTACGCGAAGCCTTTGCCATCAGTGCCGATACGATTGACCGCTGCGACATAGCAGAGGTTTTCAATGGCCCGGGCTGGCAACAAACGGTTCCAGTGCAGGCGACGGGCGCCGGGCCAGTTGGCCGTATAGATCAGCAGGTCGGTGTCCTGGGCGGAACGGCTCCAGACCGGGAAGCGCAGGTCGTAGCAGATCAGCGGCCGCACTCGCCAACCCTTGAGTTCGAACAGCACCTGACGTTCGCCGGGGCTGTAGTGCTTGTGCTCACCGGCCATGCGGAACAGGTGGCGCTTGTCGTAATGCTGCAATTCACCGTCAGGGCGCGCCCACAGGAGGCGGTTACGATGACTGCCATCAGCGGCGCGGACAATCACACTACCCGTAACCACCGCGTTCAAACGTTTGGCCTGAGCCAGCATCCAGGCGGCCGTCGGACCGTTCTCCGGCTCAGCCAGCAGCTCCGACTCCATGCTGAAGCCGGTGGTGAACATCTCCGGCAAAATCACCAGGTCAGCGCCTTCGGCCTGATCAAGCAAGGCGTCGAAGTGTTCATGGTTGGCCTGACGGTCGTGCCAGGCCAGGGTGGTCTGGACCAGCACCACCTTGAGATCGGGTAACTCGCTTAGATCACGCATAGTTTCTCTGCTGCTTGGCGCAGCGTCTCCTCGCGCTTGGCGAAGCACAGGCGGATGATCCGCTGCCCTTCGGGTGGGTTCTGGTAGAAAACCGACACGGGAATACTGGCAACACCGTGTTCACGGGTCATCCACAGAGACATGTCTACATCATTGAGGTCCGGACGGATCTGCGAATAGTCAACCAATTGGAAATAAGTGCCGCCGACCCTATTGAAAGTAAAGCGCGACGACGCCAGTTGATCGCAGAAGAAATCCCGCTTGGCCTGATAGAACGCCGGTAACTCTTCGACGTGCTCCGGATGGGCCGCCATGAAGTCAGCCAAAGCCCATTGCAGCGGCGTCACGCCACAGAAACTGACGAACTGGTGAATCTTGCGCAGCTCGGCGGTCAAGGCCGGAGGCGCGACCACGTAGCCGGTTTTCCAGCCGGTGACGTGATAGGTCTTGCCGAAGGAACTGACCACGAAGGCACGCTGATACAGCTCTTCATGGGCCAGCACACTGGCATGCTGGACGCCGTCGAACACCAGGTGCTCATAGACTTCGTCGCTGACCAGATAGATATCGCGATTGGCGATCAAAGCCGCCAGTTGATCGAGTTCGGCACGGGTAATCAGGGCACCGCTGGGGTTGTGCGGGCTGTTGATGATGATCATCCGCGTACGCGGGCTCAACGCATCACTGAGCTTTTGCCAGTCGATGGAAAAATCATCGAGGCCCAACTGCACATGCACGCAACGACCGCCCGCAAGTTCGACTGAAGGCTCATAGCTGTCATAGCAAGGATCGAAGACAATCACTTCATCGCCGGGCCGGATCACGGTCTGGATGGCGCAGAAAATCGCCTGCGTTGCACCGGGGGTGACCGTCACTTCGCTGTCCGGATCTACCTGGCGGCCGTAGCTACGGGCGATCTTGGCCGCGATCTGCTGGCGCAAGGCTGGCAGGCCGGTCATGGGCGAGTACTGGTTATGGCCGTCGGCAACATGGCGACTGAGGGCATCGCGCAAGGCCTGCGGGCCGTCGAAATCCGGGAAGCCCTGAGACAGGTTGATCGCCCCTGTCTCGGCGGCGAGCTGGGACATCACGGTAAAAATGGTGGTGCCCACGTTGGGCAATTTGCTGCTGATCATCGAGCCTTTTCCCTGCGGTACACCCGGCTCCACAGCGGCACGGGTCAGGCAGGATAGCCCATAGCGCAAGCATAAAAAAAGGCGCCATTGGCGCCTTTTTCCGAGAAAGCCTTTTACAGAATCAACGCTTATCGCGGCGCTTCTTGTCGGCCTTCTTATGGTGCGACATCATTCGACGCTTCTTGTTGACCTGGCGGTCAGTCAGCGTGTTCTTGTTGCCTTCGTACGGGTTCTCGCCGCCCTTGAATTCGATGCGGATCGGCGTACCGACCAGCTTCAGGACACGGCGATAGGTGTTTTCCAGATACCGCACATACGACTTCGGTACTTTCTCGACCTGGTTACCGTGGATCACGATCAACGGCGGGTTGGCACCACCCAAGTGGGCATAGCGCAGCTTGATGCGGCGGCTGCCAACCATCGGCGGGGCGTGCTCGCTGACGGCGTCTTCAAGGATCTGGGTCAGACGGCTGGTCGGCCAGCGAGTGACCGCCGACTTGAACGAGTTCTGCACCGACTGATACAGGTTACCCACGCCCGTGCCGTGCAGCGCGGAGATGAAGTGGATATCGGCGAAGTCGACGAAGAACAACCGGCGTTCCAGCTCGGTCTTCACGTAATCACGTTCGCTCGGCACCATGCCATCCCACTTGTTCAGTGCGATGACCAGGGCACGCCCGGCTTCCAGAGCAAAGCCCAGCAGGTTGAGGTCGTGATCGACCACGCCTTCGCGGGCATCCATGACGAAGATGACGACGTTGGCGTCCTTGATCGCCTGCAGCGTCTTGACCACCGAGAATTTTTCAACTTCCTCGTGGATCTTGCCGCGCTTGCGCACACCCGCGGTGTCGATCAGCGTGTACTTCTCGTCGTTGCGCATGAACGGGATGTAAATGCTGTCGCGCGTAGTGCCAGGCTCGTCGTAGACGATGACCCGGTCTTCACCGAGCATGCGGTTGACCAGGGTCGACTTGCCAACGTTCGGGCGGCCGATAATGGCGATCTTGATGCCATCTTTTTCGCTCGGGCCCGGAATGCGCTTGGCTTCCTCACCTTCGGCGACGTGCTCGGCTTCGCCCTCTTCAGGCTCTTCCTCGTCACGGGGGAAATCGCGCAGGGCGATTTCCAGCATCTGGCTGATGCCACGACCGTGGGCGCCGGCGACCGGAATGGCATCACCCAGGCCCATTGGGCTGAATTCGGCGCGGGCCAGCTCAGGATCGATATTGTCGATCTTGTTGGCGACCACATAGGAACGCTTGTTGCGCTTGCGCAGGTGCTCGCCAATCATCTGGTCCGCAGCGGTGTAACCGGCGCGGGCATCGACCAGGAACAGCACGACATCGGCTTCTTCGATGGCCAGCAGCGACTGCTCGGCCATCTTTTCGTCCATGCCGTGCTCATCGCCGGAGATACCACCGGTGTCGATCAGGATGTAGGAGCGCCCCTGCCACTTAGCCTCACCGTATTGGCGATCACGGGTCAGACCGGACAGGTCGCCGACGATGGCGTCGCGAGTCCTGGTCAGGCGGTTGAACATGGTGGACTTGCCGACGTTCGGTCGGCCCACCAGGGCGATTACGGGAACCATGCGGCTCTCCACTTCGTTATTTCAGAAAATACAAAAGCCGCTGCACAGCAGCGGCCGGAGCTTGGCGCGACACACCGAGTGTCGCAGGCCTTGTCTGGGCAAGGCCGCCCGACGCTTGCCTCCGCCACTAGGCAGGAGGCTCACATCGAGCATAGACAGCCATTACTTGATCGTCAGGGCTTCCAGTTTGCCGCTGTTGCCATAGACATAGATCATGTTGCCATCCACCAGCGGCCGGGCACGCAGGCCGTCGCTGTCGATACGCTCGCGACCGACGAAGCGACCGTCAACCTGGCTAAGCAGGTGCAGATAGCCTTCGAAGTCACCCACGGCGACATAGCTGGAGTAAACCTCTGGCGAACCCAACTGGCGACGAGCCAGTTGGTCGTTGGTCCACAGACCGGTAGTGGTGCGCTCATCGACGCCCTCGACCGTACCGTTGGCCAGGCTCAGGTAGACGCTGCCAAAGCCCTGGGCGACGCCCGAGTAGCTGGAGGCATCACGCTGCCAGAGAATACGACCGCTTTCCAGATCCAGACCGGCAACGCGGCCCTGATAGCTGGCGACGTAGATGGTATTACCGGACAGCAGCAGGCCGCCGTCGATATCCACTACGCGATCAAGCTCGGAGCGACCTTGAGGGATAGCCACGCGCTGCTCCCAGACCGGTACGCCGTTGCTGGTATCCAGTGCCACGACTTTGCCAGTCGAAAGACCGGCAATGGCCAGATGGTTGGTGACCAGCGGTGCACTGGTGCCACGCAGGGTCAGTACCGCCGGGGTGCTCTCGTAGATCCAGCGACGGTTGCCGGTGGAAGCATCGAAGCCAACCACACGGTCGTCCTGGGTCTGGACCACCACCACATCACCGTTGTTGACCGGTGGAGCCAGTACTTCGCTGGTGACGTGGGCGCGCCATTTTTCTTCGCCGTTGGTCACGTCCATGGCGATGACTTCGCCCTTGAGCGTGCCGATGGTCAGCATGCCGTAAGCCACGCCGACGGCGCCGGAGACCGGAACCTTGAGATCTTTCTTCCAGATCACGTCGCCGTTCATGCGGTTCATCGCCACGACTTCGCCGTTGACGTCGGCGGCATAGATGTTCTGGCCATCAATGGCCGGCACCAGCATGTTGTAGGTTTTACCCTGACCATCACCGATGGAACGGCTCCATTGCTTCTGCAGGACCACTTCTTCCTTGAAAGAAGTCAGTTCGGCGGGCGGCAATTCCTTTTTGCTGTTGCTGCTGCAACCCACGGCCATAACGGCCAGGGCCAGCAATGCTGCATGTTTCCAACGGATCACGTCACGCATCCCCTTTGGCCAGGTCGTCGAGTTTCATTTGCAGGTCACCCACAGCAGCCTCTTCGGACAGCGCGGATTTAGCTTTCTGATATGCAGCGTGAGCTTCATCAGCACGACCCAGTTGCACCAGCAGGTCGCCCTTGAGCTCTTCACGGCTGGCCAGGAATGCCTTGTCAGCATCACCCGCGAGCAGTTTCAGCGCATCTTCGGCCTTGTTCTGTGCCGCCAGGATCCGGGCCATACGCTCACGGGCGATTTCGCCCAGGGTCGGGTTGACCGGCTTGTCGAGTACGGTCTTCAGCTCAGCCGCAGCATCATCGAGCTTGCCGGCATCGACGGCAACCTTGGCGACGAACAGACTGCCGTATTGGGCATAGGCGGTGCCAGCGTATTCGCTTTTCAGCTTGCCGGCGACGTCGGCGACACGGCCGATATCAGCCTGGCCGCTTGGCGTCAGCGCAGTTTCGAGCAGTTGCTGATAGAGCGCCGAAGCGCCCTGGGTCTGGTTGCCCTGGTATTTCTGCCAGGCCTGCCAGCCAAAGAACACGATCAACGCCAGCAGACCGCCAGTTACCAGGGGTTTGCCGTTGCGCTGCCACCAGTCCTTCATTACCGCCAGCTCTTCATCTTCGGTACGCGACACCCCAATACTCCTATTCGCTAAATCGGCTGTTAATCAGCTCTCAACCCTGCACGACGCAGGCGGCCAGGTGCTCGGACAGAGCATCCCAGGCAATACTTTGTTGTTCGCCCTGACCACGCAGGGGTTTGACCCCGATGATCTGCTGGGCCAGCTCTTCTTCGCCAAGAATCAGGGCAAACAGTGCACCGCTCTTGTCGGCTTTCTTGAACTGACTCTTGAAGCTACCGGCACCGGCGTTGACTTGCAGGCGCAGGTCCGGCAACTGGTCGCGTACACGCTCGGTCAGGGCCAGAGCAGCCAGTTCGGCCGCTTCGCCGAAGGCGCAGAGGTAGACGTCGACCTGACGGGAGATCTCTTGCGGGATCTGCTCCAGGGTTTCCAGCAGCAGTACCAGACGCTCGATACCCATGGCGAAACCAACACCCGAGGTCGGCTTGCCGCCCATCTGCTCAACAAGACCGTCGTAACGACCACCGGCGCACACGGTGCCCTGGGCGCCGAGCTGGTCGGTGACCCACTCGAAAACGGTCTTGCTGTAGTAATCCAACCCGCGCACCAGCTTGGGATTGATCACATAAGGAATGCCTGCCGCATCCAGACGCGCTTTCAGACCTTCGAAATGCACGCGGGATTCTTCGTCCAGGTAATCCGCCAGTTTGGGCGCATCCACCAGTACGGCCTGGGTTTCCGGGTTCTTGGTATCGAGCACGCGCAGGGGGTTGGTCTTCAGGCGGCGTTGGCTGTCTTCGTCCAGTTCGCTCAGGCGGCTGGAGAGGAATTCGACCAAAGCGTCACGATAACGACCACGGGCTTCGCTGGTGCCCAGGCTGTTCAGCTCGAGCTTGACCGCATTGCGGATGCCCAGCAGGCCCCACAGGCGCCAGGTGAGCACGATCAGTTCGGCGTCGATGTCCGGGCCGTCGAGGTTGAACACTTCGACGCCAATCTGATGGAACTGGCGATAACGGCCTTTCTGCGGGCGCTCGTGGCGGAACATCGGGCCGATGTACCACAACTTCTGCACCTGGCCACCGCCGGTGATACCGTGCTCGAGCACCGCGCGTACACAGGCCGCCGTACCTTCAGGGCGCAGGGTCAGGGAATCGCCGTTGCGATCCTCGAAGGTGTACATCTCTTTTTCGACGATATCGGTGACTTCACCAATGGAGCGCTTGAACAGCTCGGTGAATTCGACGATCGGCATGCGGATCTGGCGATAACCGTAGTTATCCAGCAGACGCGAAACGGTGCCTTCGAAGTAGCGCCACAGCGGCGTCTGTTCCGGCAGGATGTCGTTCATGCCACGAATGGCTTGCAGGGACTTGCTCACAAAAAATCCTTAGCGAAATCTTCTATTGGCCACACTCAGCCGCGGGCGATGAGCGCCGCTTCAGCTGCGACTTTTTCGGCCGCTTTCTGCCGGATCAAGCGTTCAAGCTCATCCACCAGATTGTCATTGGTCAGTTTCTGCGCCGGCTTGCCGTCGATGTAGATCAGGTTCGGCGTACCACCGGTGAGGCCGATATGCGCCTCCTTGGCTTCACCAGGACCATTGACCACACAACCGATCACCGCCACGTCCAGCGGCACCAGCAGATCTTCGAGGCGCCCTTCCAGATCGTTCATGGTCTTGACCACATCGAAGTTCTGCCGCGAGCAGCTCGGGCAGGCGATGAAGTTGATCCCACGGGAACGCAGGTGCAGCGACTTGAGGATGTCGTAACCGACTTTCACCTCTTCGACCGGGTCAGCGGCCAGGGAGATGCGGATAGTATCGCCAATTCCTTCGGCCAGCAGCATACCGAGGCCGACGGCAGATTTCACTGTGCCTGAACGCAGGCCACCGGCTTCGGTGATACCCAGGTGCAAAGGCTGAATGATTTGCTTGGCCAGCAGACGGTAGGCCTCAACGGCCATGAACACGTCGGAGGCCTTGACGCTGACCTTGAAGTCCTGGAAATCCAGGCGATCCAAGTGATCGACGTGGCGCAGGGCCGACTCCACCAGCGCAGCCGGGGTCGGTTCGCCATACTTCTTCTGCAGGTCTTTTTCCAGGGAACCGGCGTTGACTCCGATACGAATCGGGATACCACGGTCACGGGCGGCATCCACCACCGCACGCACACGGTCTTCGCGACCGATGTTGCCGGGGTTGATGCGCAGGCAATCGACGCCCAGCTCGGCCACGCGCAGGGCGATCTTGTAGTCGAAGTGGATGTCAGCGACCAGAGGCACCTTGACCAGTTGCTTGATTCGGCCAAAGGCTTCGGCGGCGTCCATGTCCGGCACGGAAATGCGCACGATATCGACGCCGGCGGCTTCCAGACGGTTGATCTGGGCGACCGTGGCAGCCACATCGTTGGTGTCGCTGTTGGTCATGCTCTGTACGGCAATCGGCGCATCACCGCCGACAGGGACCGAGCCGACCCAGATTTTGCGGGATTCGCGACGCTTGATCGGAGATTCGCCGTGCATGATTTATTGCCCCAGCTTCAGGCGAGCAGTCTCGCCACTGGTGAATGGAGCGACGTCGACTGCCTGACCGTTGTAGGTCACCTGGGCGCCGCGAGCAAAGCCAAGGCGTACGGTCAGCGGCGGCTTGCCATTGACGTCAACGGTATCGCCCTTGCGTTTCAGGCCGCTAAGCAGCACTTTGCCGCCGCCGTCGGTGACCTGGGTCCAGCAATCGGCAACGAATTGCAGCTTCAATTGGCCATTACCTGCCGGAACTTCAACCACAGGTGCTGCTTCGCTGGTAGTCGGTGCAGCAGTCGGCGCGGTGGCAACCGTCGGCGCAACAGGCTGCGGTGCATGAGCAGGCGCCACCAGCGGTGTTGCAGTGCCGTGAGCCGGAGTTGCAGGGGCAGTCGGCGCAGTAGTGGCAGCCGGAGCAGTTGCGGTTTCCGCAGCCGGTGCGGTATTCAGCGGCAGCGGTGCATCCTGAACAGGTTTCGGCGCTTCTTCCGGCTCGTCCAGAGGGTGAATCTGCGTGGTGCCGTCGGCGCTCTCCACTTCCACATGCTCAAGGGCCAGGCCGCCCTGATCCTTGCCACGGGACGAGGTCTGATCCTGCCACCAGACAAAACCGCCACCCACCAGCACAACCAGCAACAGCAGGCTGACGATGCGCAGGATATTGTGAGACAGGCGCACAGGCTCTTCGATACGGCCCAGGGCATGTACCGCACTGCCCTTGCCGTCGGTGCCGGTGGTCTGGTCGAACTGGTTGACCAGTGCGGCCTGATCCAGATCAAGCAGTTTGGCGTAGGCGCGGATATAGCCCCGGGCGAAAGTATTGCCGGGCAACTTGTCGAACTCACCGGCCTCGACGTGGCTCAGGGAGGTCACGGTGAGGTTCAGCCTCGTGGCCACATCGGGCAGCGACCAGTTCCTGCTCTCGCGGGCCTGGCGCAGGGTTTCTCCAGGATTCATGCGAGTGGTTGCCACAACTTCGGGATGCGCCGCTTTCATCATTGCTCCGACAGGTATTGCTGATATTCCGGCGTACCGGGATAGAGTCTTTTTAGTAGCAGCCCGTAACTGGCCACTTTGTTGCGATCGTCATAGATCTTGCCCAGTCGCGTACCGAGCAACAGGCTGCGCGCGTTCTGCTCGCTGACCTTGCTGAAACGATCGTAGTATTCGCGCGCCGGCACATATTGCCCGTCTTCGTAAGACAACTCAGCCATTTCCAGCAATGAGCGGGACAATTGACGATCCAGGTGCAGTGCTTTGGTGAAATGTTCGCGTGCAGTATCGCGCTGGCCCAGCTGGATGGCGGTCAGCCCCAGGTTCTCGAAAACCCGTGAGCGGCCGGGGTAGAGGTTGTCTTCGGCAGCCTGCTGGAAACGCTCATAGGCTTCCTTGTACTTCTTCTGCTCGTACAGGAAGCTGCCGTAGTTGTTGAGGATGCGGGCGTCGTTATGGCTGTTGGACAGGGCCTTGCGAAAGTACTGCTCGGCCAAGTCCGGCTCCATCTCGGCCTGGAACACCAGGGCCAGGGTGGCGTTGGCGTCCGGGTCGGAGCTGTTCATTTCCAGGGCTTTCTTGAGCGGCACCTTGGCCCGCTCGGTCTGCCCCTGCTGCAAGTAGCCCACGCCCAGCTGGACGTAGGCCGCGCGTGCCTCGTCGCGTCCCTTGCTGGTGCTCATGGGGTCGATATTACCCGATGAAACGCAACCAACCAGCGAGGTCAGGAACAACAGCAACAGCGCAGCACGCACAGACATGGGTACCCTCTCGGTCAGTTTCGCGGCGCGGCGCTTTGCACCACATCGGCCTCGGCACTCAGCTCACGTACAGCAATGTAACGTTCACTGCGACGAGTCCGGTCCATGACCTGGCCAACCAACTGGCCACAGGCTGCATCGATATCTTCGCCGCGCGTGGTGCGCACAGTGACGTTGAAACCGGCCTGATGCAACTGATCCTGGAAACGGCGTATTGCATTGTTGCTCGGACGCTCGTATCCGGAGTGCGGGAAAGGGTTGAACGGGATCAGATTAATCTTGCAAGGCGTGTCCTTGAGCAGCTCGATCATCTCGACCGCGTGCTCGACCTTGTCGTTGATATCCTTGAGCAAGGTGTACTCGATGGTCAGGACACGCTTTTCGCCCAATGCCGACATGTAGTTGCGGCAGGACTCGAGCAGCATCTTGAGCGGGTACTTCTTGTTGATCGGTACCAGCTGATTGCGCAGCGCGTCGTTGGGCGCGTGCAGCGACAGAGCCAGAGAGACGTCGATATGCTTGGCCAGCTCATCGATCATCGGTACCACGCCGGAGGTGGACAGGGTCACCCGGCGCTTGGAAATGCCATAGCCCATGTCATCCATCATCAGATGCATGGCGGCAATGACATTGTCGAAGTTCAGCAGCGGCTCACCCATGCCCATCATCACCACATTGGTGATGGCACGGTCGACGGTCGCCGGGACGCTGCCAAAGGATTTGTTGGCAATCCACACCTGACCGATGACTTCGGCGGCGGTGAGGTTGCTATTGAAGCCTTGCTTGCCGGTGGAGCAGAAACTGCAGTCCAGGGCACAGCCTGCCTGGGACGAAACGCACAAGGTGCCGCGTTTGCCCTGGGGAATGTACACGGTCTCGACGCAGCTGCCGGACTCAACGCGCACCACCCATTTACGGGTGCCGTCGCTGGAGATGTCCTCGCTGACCACTTCCGGACCGCGAATCTCGGCACAGGCCTTGAGCTTTTCGCGCAGGGCCTTGCCGACATTGCTCATGGCGTCGAAATCATCGACGCCATAGTGGTGAATCCACTTCATTACCTGACCGGCACGGAAGCGCTTCTCCCCTATCGAGTCGAAGAACTTTTCCATTTCCAGCTGAGTCAGCCCCAACAGGTTTGTCTTGCCAATCGATTCAGTCATGAATTCACCTTCGCTCAAAGACCCAGGTCTTATCGAGCGGTTACTTCGGTAGCAGCGAAGAAGTACGAGATTTCGCGGGCAGCAGCGGCTTCCGAGTCGGAACCGTGTACAGCGTTGGCGTCGATGGAGTCAGCGAAGTCAGCGCGGATGGTGCCGGCAGCAGCTTCTTTAGGGTTGGTAGCACCCATCAGCTCGCGGTTCAGAGCGATAGCGTTTTCGCCTTCCAGAACCTGAACAACAACCGGACCGGAGATCATGAAAGCAACCAGGTCGCCGAAGAAACCGCGAGCGCTGTGCTCAGCGTAGAAACCTTCAGCTTCAGCCTTGGACAGTTGCTTCAGTTTCGAAGCTACGACGCGCAGGCCGGCTTTTTCGAAACGAGTGGTGATCTCGCCGATTACGTTTTTAGCAACGGCGTCA
Organism: Pseudomonas sp. JL23; assembly: GCF_056933585.1. Taxonomy (NCBI): domain Bacteria; kingdom Pseudomonadati; phylum Pseudomonadota; class Gammaproteobacteria; order Pseudomonadales; family Pseudomonadaceae; genus Pseudomonas; species Pseudomonas sp. JL23. The sequence continues at coordinate 5,463,736 of NZ_CM167795.1, forward strand.
GGCTTGATGATCGAGAAAGTACGTTGAACAGCCATGTGAAACTCCAGAAACTGTGATTAAAGCGAAAAATTAAACCCGCGAATTATACGCGGGTTCCTTGGTATTGCCTAACCTGCAAAGAGGATCAGTCGATTTCTTCGGCCCAGAGGGTCTGGACTGCTTCCAGAACCTTCTCACCGACGCGCCCGGATTCATTGTCAAAATCGGGCAATTCCTTGATCCATTGCTGCAAAACCACGAAATTGACTGAAAACGGGTCGACACCCGGTTTGGCTTCAGCCAGCTCTTCGGCAATGCGTTGTACATCATTCCAACCGTAGCTCATTTCAGCATCTCGATCAGTGCGGCGCTTCGGCCGCATGGTTGAGCGAATATTTCGGGATCTCGACGGTCAGGTCTTCACTGCCGACCTTGGCCTGGCACGCCAGGCGCGACTGCGCTTCCAGACCCCATGCACGATCAAGATAGTCCTCTTCCAGCTCGTCGGCCTCTTCCAGCGAGTCGAAACCCTCGCGGATGATGCAGTGACACGTGGTGCAGGCGCACACACCGCCGCAGGCGCTCTCGATCTCGATATGGTTGTCATGGGCCACTTCGAGGATGGACTTGCCTTCCTCGGCCTCGACAACCATACCGTCCGGGCAGTGCTCGGCGTGTGGCAGAAAAATGACCTGCGGCATCAGTTATTCCTCAATTTCATTCAGATTGCGCCCTGCCAGCGCGGCCTTGACCGTCGAATCCAGGCGGCGGGCTGCAAATGCGTCGGTCACTTGCGACAGACGCTTGGTCTGTTGCTCGATGGCCGGGCCATCGGTGCCTTGCATCAATTCACGGAGTTCATCCATCTGCAGCTCGATGACCATGCGCTCTTCGGCATCGAGCAGACGCTCGCCGTCGGCCTCCAGTGCACCCTGCACAGCTTCCAGCAGACGCTCGGCGTCCACCTGCTGCTCGCGCAGGACACGGGCGACCTTGTCATCGCTGGCGTACTGGAACGAATCCTTGAGCATGCGGGCGATTTCGCCGTCGGTCAGGCCGTAGGACGGCTTGACCTGGATGCTCGATTCGACACCCGAACCCAATTCACGGGCCGAGACGTTGAGCAATCCATCGGCATCGACCTGGAAGGTCACACGGATCTTCGCGGCACCGGCCACCATCGCCGGAATGCCACGCAGCTCGAAGCGCGCCAGGGAGCGGCAATCGCTGATCAGCTCGCGCTCGCCCTGCAGGACATGGATCATCATGGCCGTCTGGCCATCTTTGTAGGTTGTGAAGTCCTGGCCGCGTGCGACGGGGATGGTGGTATTGCGTGGAATCACCTTCTCCATCAGGCCGCCCATGGTTTCCAGCCCCAGGGACAACGGAATCACGTCCAGCAACAACAATTCTTCGCCATCGCGCTTGTTGCCCGCGAGGGTATCGGCCTGGATCGCGGCCCCGATGGCCACCACTTGATCCGGATCGATTTCGGTCAACGGCTTGCGACCAAACAATTCGCCCACGGCTTCACGCACGCGCGGTACACGGGTCGAACCGCCCACCATGACCACGGCTTCGACTTCTTCAATTTCGATACCGGCATCGCGCACCGCACGGCGGCAGGCTTTCAGGCTACGAGCCAGCATCGATTCGATCAGGGCATTGAACGCTTCACGGCTCAGCTCGCCTTTCCAGTCACCGTAGGCAACTTCAACCGACGATGCGTCAGTCAGGGCTTCTTTCGCCGCGCAGGCAACCTGCAACAGGCTGCGCTGGGCAGAAGGGTCGATGTCGGCGGACAGACCCGCCGAGCTGACAATCCAGCTGGCGATGGCGTGGTCGAAATCGTCGCCGCCCAAGGCACTGTCGCCACCGGTGGCCAGCACTTCGAACACACCGCCGGTCAGGCGCAGGATCGAGATATCGAAAGTACCGCCGCCCAGGTCATAGATAGCCACGACGCCCTGGGCATGCTGATCCAGGCCATAGGCCACCGCAGCCGCAGTCGGCTCGTTGAGCAGGCGCAGCACGTTCAGGCCAGCCAGACGCGCGGCGTCCTTGGTGGCCTGGCGCTGGGCGTCGTCGAAATATGCAGGCACGGTGATCACCGCGCCGACCAGCTCGCCGCCCAGGGTCTGTTCAGCGCGTTGACGCAGAACCTTGAGGATGTCCGCCGAGACTTCCACCGGGCTTTTCGGCCCCTGGACGGTCTCGATAAAGGGCATATGCGACTCGCCGCCGACAAAGCGGTAAGGCAGTTGCTCACCCAATTGTTTGACGTCGGCCAGGCCGCGGCCCATCAGGCGCTTGACCGAGAGCACGGTATTGAACGGGTCGATGGACGCGGCGGCCTTGGCCGACTGCCCGACTTCGACGCGATCGGCGTGATAGCGTACGGCAGAAGGCAGGATGACCTGGCCTTCAGCGTCAGCCAGTGGCTCGCAAAGACCACTGCGCAACGCAGCGACCAGCGAATTGGTGGTGCCCAGGTCGATCCCGACAGCCAAACGGCGCTGGTGGGGTTGAGGACTTTGGCCGGGTTCGGCGATCTGCAGTAGAGCCATGCTTGTCTGAACATCACAGGCGCGCCGCCCAAGGGCGGCACGGGGTTAGTCGTCGAGGCGCTCTTCCAGCTGGCGCACTTCGTAAGAGAGCTTGTCGAGGAACTGCATGCGCCGCATCAGGCGTTCGGCCTGGTCGCGTTGCGCTGCATCATCCCAACAGGCGGCAAAACTTTCGCCCAACTGTTCCTGAGCCACTTTCAACCGCCGCTTGAACACGGCAACGCCGGCCAGGTCCGCATCATCCTGCAGTTCCTCAAGCTCCTCACGCCATTGCATCTGCTGCATGAGGAATTCGGGATCTTGCACGGTGACTTCCAGCGGCACCTCATTGCCCCCTATCGCCAACAAGTAACGCGCCCGTTTCGGCGCACTCTTGAGGGTCTGGTAGGCTTCATTGAGGCTGGCGGAACGCTCCAGCGCAACGCGCTGCTCACGCTCGGAAGCGTCGGCAAAGCGGTCGGGGTGCACGCTACGCGCCAATTCGCGGTAGCGTGTGGCCAACTGATCAAGGTCCAGGCGGAAACCGGGCTGGAGCTCGAACAGGGCGAAATGACAAGGAGTACCCACGCTCAGCCTCAGACGTTGAAGCTTTCGCCGCAGCCACATTCACCGCGCGAGTTGGGGTTGTTGAACTTGAAGCCTTCGTTCAACCCTTCCTTGACGAAATCCAGTTCGGTGCCATCGAGGTAGACCAGGCTTTTCGGATCGATGATGATCTTGACGCCGAACATCTCGAACACGGTGTCTTCACCGCCCGCCTCATCGACGAACTCGAGCACATAGGCCAGACCCGAACAGCCCGTGGTGCGAACACCCAGACGGATACCGTCACCCTTGCCGCGCCCTTCGAGGGAGCGACGTACGTGGTTGGCGGCAGCTTCTGTCATGCTGATAGACATGGAAACTCCTTACTTAGCGCAAGCGTGGGGAAAAGCGGCTGCTTACAGCAGGCCTTTCTTCTGCTTGTAGTCGCGAACGGCAGCCTTGATGGCGTCTTCGGCGAGTACCGAGCAGTGGATCTTCACTGGCGGCAGGGCCAGTTCTTCGGCCAGCTGAGTGTTCTTGATGGTCTCTGCTTCATCCAGAGTCTTGCCTTTCATCCACTCGGTCGCCAGGGAGCTGGAGGCGATAGCCGAACCGCAGCCGTAGGTCTTGAACTTGGCATCTTCGATGATGCCCTGCTCGTTGACCTTGATCTGCAGGCGCATAACGTCGCCGCACGCCGGAGCGCCGACCATGCCGGTGCCTACGTCTGGATCTTCCGCGTCCATCTTGCCGACGTTGCGCGGGTTCTCGTAGTGGTCGATGACCTTTTCGCTGTAAGCCATGATTCGTTTCCTCTCACATCAGGGTGCCGCTCTGCGGGCCATGTTCAATCTGGCAAGACCGTCATGACCCGTTCGGTAGGCGGCTTGAATTAGTGCGCCGCCCACTCGATCTTGGAGATGTCGACACCGTCTTTGTACATATCCCACAGCGGCGACAGAGCGCGCAGCTTGGTAACGGCCTCGCAGACTTTCTGCGCGGCATAATCGATCTCTTCTTCGGTGGTGAAGCGGCCGAAGGTGAAGCGTATCGAGCTATGGGCCAGTTCGTCATTACGACCAAGGGCGCGCAAGACGTAGGAAGGCTCAAGAGACGCTGAGGTGCAGGCCGAACCGGACGAAACCGCCAGGTCCTTGAGCGCCATGATCAGCGACTCGCCTTCGACGTAGTTGAAGCTCAGGTTCAGGTTGTGCGGTACACGGGCGGTCATGCTGCCGTTGATGTAAAGCTCTTCCAGGTTTTCGACCTGCTTGTAGAAACGATCGCTCAAGGCTTTCAGACGCACGTTTTCAGCGGCCATTTCTTCCTTGGCAATACGGAAGGCTTCACCCATGCCGACGATCTGGTGAGTCGCCAGGGTGCCGGAACGCATGCCGCGCTCGTGACCGCCGCCGTGCATGGTCGCTTCGATGCGCACACGCGGCTTGCGGCTGACGTACAGCGCGCCAATGCCTTTAGGGCCGTAAGTCTTGTGGGCCGAGAAGGACATCATGTCGACCTTGAGCTTGCTCAGGTCGATCTCGACTTTGCCGGTGGACTGGGCCGCGTCGACGTGGAACAGCACGCCACGGGAGCGGGTCAGCTCACCGAGGGCGCCGATGTCGTTGACGGTGCCGATTTCGTTGTTTACGTGCATGATCGACACCAGAATGGTGTCCTCACGCAGGGCTGCTTCGACCATGGATGGAGTGATCAGGCCGTCTTCGCCCGGATCCAGGTAGGTCACTTCGAAGCCTTCACGCTCCAGTTGGCGCATGGTGTCCAGGACAGCCTTGTGCTCGATCTTGGAGGTGATCAGGTGTTTGCCTTTGCTGGCGTAGAAGTGCGCTGCACCCTTGATCGCCAGGTTATCGGACTCGGTGGCACCAGAGGTCCAGACGATTTCGCGAGGGTCGGCGTTGACCAGATCGGCCACCTGACGGCGGGCGTTCTCGACTGACTCTTCGGCTTTCCAGCCGAAAACGTGGGAGCGCGAGGCCGGGTTACCGAAGTTTCCGTCCACCAGCAGGCATTCGCTCATCTTCTGGGCGACACGCGGATCAACCGGAGTCGTCGCGGAATAATCGAGGTAAATCGGCAATCTCATTGAATCTCTCCTATCAGGCAGGCGCACCGCTCATTCATCTGCGTTCATTCGACGGCGGACGTTTCAATCTTATCCAGTTGCGGCACCTTGCTTGAGCAACGGCGCTGATCCTGGCGCTGGGCGACTTCTTGTACCTCACGGCGAGTGACAAGATCGGCCAGACTGATACCGCTCAGAAACTCGTGAATCTGTGCACTGAGGTCGCACCACAAGTGGTGGGTCAGGCAGGTGTCACCGGCATGGCAATCGCCAAGACCCTGGCAACGGGTCGCATCGACCGATTCATTGACCGCATCGACCACCTGCGCTACCTGGATGCCACGCATGTCGCGGGACAGCTGGTAGCCGCCACCCGGACCACGGACACTGGAAACCAGATTGCTGCGACGCAGCTTGGCGAACAGTTGCTCGAGGTAGGACAAGGAAATCCCCTGTCGCTCGGAAATATCGGCCAGGGACACTGGCCCGTGCTGCGCGTGCAACGCCAGATCGAGCATGGCGGTCACAGCGTATCGGCCTTTTGTAGTCAGTCGCATGGCGTGTACCACGGGGGTTCGGGATGGGAGCGAGTATGCTATTCCCGAGTATTTAAGTCAACTATAAGACCAAGCAAAATAGTCGGGATTGGGTGCAAAAGAGCGGCGGTATCATAGCAAACGATGGGGCACATTGACATGCCCCATGCGCTGCGGCCATCGCTCTAACCGACCTTGGCCTCGACGACTTTGGCTTCGGTGTCATCTTTTACACAATCGAAGACTTCATCGCGCAGCTCGGGCAATTCCCCGGCGCAATAGTCACTACCCAGCTTGGTCAGGGCTGCGCACATTCCCTCCAATCGACCATCGACGGCCTGTAAGTGATCGAGCAATTGGCCAATGGCCCGCGCCACCGGATCGGGCATATCTTCACTGACACCGTAGGCATCGAAGCCCAGTTTCTCAGCGATAGCCTTGCGCTTGGCTTCCACGGCGTCGTCGGACTTGACGATGATGCGCCCCGGAATGCCCACCGCCGTGGCACCCGCCGGCACCGCCTTGGTGACCACCGCATTGGAGCCGATCTTGGCCCCGGCACCTACGGTGAACGGGCCCAGCACTTTGGCACCCGCACCCACCACCACGCCATCCTCCAGTGTCGGGTGGCGCTTGCCCTTGTTCCAACTGGTGCCGCCCAGGGTCACGCCCTGATAGAGGGTCACGTCATTGCCGATTTCGGCGGTCTCACCGATGACAATGCCCATGCCGTGGTCGATGAAGAAGCGGCGACCGACCTTGGCCCCCGGATGGATCTCGATACCCGTCAGCCAGCGGCCGAAGTTCGATACCACGCGCGCCAGCCACTTCCAGTTGTTGCGCCACAATATATGACCCAGGCGATGCAGCCAGATGGCATGCATGCCCGGATAGCAGGTCAGCACTTCAAAGGCGTTGCGCGCGGCAGGGTCACGATGAAACACACTTTGGATATCTTCTCGCAGACGTTCAAACATTATTGATCCTTGCGCTTGTAAGGTTCGCCACGCGCAGCTTTCTGGGTCTCGGTCAGGACGCCGCGCAGAATGCTCAGCTCCGACTTTTCCACTTCGCTGCGACCGTAGAGTCGACGCAGGCGCGCCATCAGGTGACGAGGCTTTTCAGGGTCGAGGAAACCGATGGCGACCAGAGTCGACTCCAGGTGTCCGTAAAACCCTTCCATTTCATCCATCGTCGCCAGATCGGCGTTACGCACTGGCGTCACTGCATTGCTTTGATCCGGAGCTGCCTCGGCCCGGGCTGCCAGCCACGACATGCGCACCTCATAGCTGAGGACTTGCACCGCAGCAGCCAGGTTGAGCGAGCTGAACGCCGGATCGGACGGGATATGCACGTGATAATGACATCGCTGCAGCTCGTCATTGGTCAGGCCGGCGTGTTCACGGCCAAACACCAGAGCCACTTCGGCATCCTGCCCCGCCTGCTCGGCGACCAATACACCGGACTCACGGGGATCGAGCAATGGCCATGGCAGGCTGCGGTCGCGGGCACTGGTACCCAGCACCAAGGTGCAACCGGCCAGCGCCTCTTCGAGGGTGGCGACCACTTGCGTGTGCTGAAGAATATCGTCGGCACCCGACGCCCGTGCTGACGCTTCCGGCGACGGGAATACCTTGGGGTCAACCAGCACCAGGCGCGACAGCCCCATGTTTTTCATGGCGCGCGCAGCCCCACCGATATTGCCGGGGTGACTGGTTCCGACCAGGACAACACGAATGTTCTGCAACAAGGCAAGGCGCTCTATATATGGATCATGGGGGGCAAATCTTACAGAACCACCCTGCGTAACGCCATGAACGCCTGCATGGCCGTCGGTCATTTCACACGACGCTCGCAGGTTGTAACGACAACGCAACGCTGGAAATATTCCGCCGCAATCAATAGAATGCCCGGCTCTCTTTAACAACCTCAGGTGAAACGTCCATGCAGCCCATGCTGAATATCGCGCTGCGCGCCGCCCGCAGCGCCAGCGAATTGATCTTCCGCTCCATCGAGCGCCTGGATACCATCAAGGTCGACGAAAAAGACGCAAAAGACTACGTAACCGAAGTCGATCGCGCAGCTGAACAGAGCATCATCACCGCTCTGCGCAAGGCTTACCCTACCCATGGCATCCTCGGCGAAGAAAGCGGCCTGCACGCGGGCAGCGGCGAAGGCGCGGATTACCTGTGGATCATCGACCCGCTGGACGGCACCACCAACTTCGTCCGTGGCATCCCGCACTTCGCGGTCAGCATCGCCTGCAAATACCGTGGTCGCCTGGAACACGCCGTGGTCCTGGACCCGGTTCGCCAGGAAGAATTCACCGCCAGCCGTGGCCGTGGCGCCGCACTCAATGGTCGTCGCCTGCGTGTCAGCCCGCGCAAGAGCCTGGAAGGCGCCCTGCTGGGTACCGGCTTCCCGTTCCGCGACAACCAGATGGACAACCTGGAAAACTACCTGGGCATGTTCCGCAGCCTCGTAGGCCAGACCGCCGGCATCCGCCGCGCAGGCGCGGCGAGCCTGGACCTGGCCTACGTGGCAGCCGGTCGTTTCGATGCATTCTGGGAGTCGGGCCTGTCCGAGTGGGACATGGCAGCAGGCGCCCTGCTGATCCAGGAAGCAGGCGGCCTGGTCAGCGACTTCACCGGCGGTCACGAATTCCTCGAGAAAGGCCATATCGTTGCGGGCAACACCAAGTGCTTCAAGGCCGTCCTGACAGCCATCGCACCGCACCTGCCAGCATCGCTCAAGCGCTGATTTTATAGCGCCCACAAAAAAACCGGCCAAGGCCGGTTTTTTTGTGTCTGTTGCGGGCAAACACCAATCCCGCAGGAGCGGCTTTAGCCGCGAGAATGCCCTCCCGGCTAAAGCCGGTCCTACGAAGATGCAATCTTACTGCTGCTGCGCCTGCCCCAGAATCAACTGCCCTTCCTTGTTCACCGGAATCTGATTCCCCGGATCGCGATCCATGCGCACCTGGCCGAACTTGTCATTCAACTTGTATTTCACGTCATAACCCACGACCTTGTCGCTGATGTCATTGACCGTGTTACAGCGGGTCTGCGTGGTGGTGTAGGTGTCGCGATTCTGCATACCTTCCTGCACCTTGTTACCGGCATAACCACCACCGACCGCACCCGCCACCGTGGCGATTTTCTTGCCGTTACCACCGCCGACCTGGTTACCCAGCAGGCCGCCGGCCACCGCGCCGATCACACTGCCGACAATCTGATGCTCATCCTTGACCGGTGCACGACGGGTTACCGCCACGTCCTTGCACACTTCGCGAGGGGTTTTGACTTGTTCCTTGATGGGCTCCACTGCGACGACATCCGCATATTCAGGGCCGCTTTTCACGAGGCTATAGGCGGCAATAGCACCACCGGCGGTGACACCGATAGCACCCAATACAGCACCAACTAGCAACGACTTGTTCACGTGAACCTCCAGACCATCTCAGGCGCAGATTTCTGCGCAATACCTAGCCTTGGAGCACAAAAAAAAGCGCGAGTTCACACTCGCGCTTTTTTAACAGACAGATAACCGTCAAGTGTTAAGGACGGTCGTCTACCTTGTCGGCTACCACTGGCGGAATCAGATCCTCAGTGGTCAGGTTCAGCCAGATCAGCACCACGTTGGCGATGTAGATAGACGAGTAAGTACCCGCCAAGACACCAATGAACAGCGCGACGGAGAAACCGTGCAGGCTGTCGCCGCCGAAGATCCACAGGGCAACGATAGCCAGCAGCGTCGAGATAGACGTAGCCATGGTGCGCAGCAGGGTCTGGGTGGTGGAGATGTTGATGTTCTCGATCAGCGACGCCTTGCGCAGCAGACGGAAGTTCTCACGAACCCGGTCAAATACTACGATTGTGTCGTTGAGCGAGTAACCAATGATCGCCAGTACCGCCGCCAGCACCGTCAGGTCGAAGGTGATCTGGAAGAACGACAGGATACCCACGGTCACGATCACGTCGTGGATCAGCGAAACAATGGCACCGACCGCGAATTTCCACTGGAAGCGGAAAGCCAGGTAAATCAGTACGCCGCCCAGCGCCAGAAGCATGCCAATGCCGCCCTGGTCACGCAGCTCTTCACCGACCTGCGGGCCGACGAACTCGACGCGCTTGACGGTTACCGGGTTGTCCGCCTGCGCTTTACGCAGGGCATCGGCCACCTGGGCACCCAACTGCGGGTCACTGCCCGGCATACGGACCAGCAAGTCCGTGGTAGCGCCGAAGCTCTGCACCACAGCTTCCTTGTAACCGGCACCGACCAGTTCTTCACGGACCTTGCCCAGATCGGCCGGACGCTCGTAGGTCAGCTCGATGAGCGTACCACCGGTGAAGTCCAGACCGTAATTCAGGCCCTTGTGGAAGCAGCTGAACAGGGCGATCGCCGTGAGGAGCATGGTGAAGGCAAACGCAATGTTGCGAATGCCCATGAAGTTGATGGTAGTTTTCATGGCAGCCCCTTAAATCCACAACTTCTTGAGGTCACGACCGCCATAAATCAGGTTGACCATTGCGCGGGTCACCATGATGGCTGTGAACATCGAGGTAAAGATCCCGAGCGACATGGTCACGGCAAAACCCTTGACGGGGCCGGTGCCCATCGCAAAGAGAATGCCGCCGACCAGCAGCGTCGTCAGGTTGGCATCGAGGATCGCCGTAAAGGCACGACCGAAACCTTCGTTAATGGCACGCTGGATGGTCATGCCATTGGCGATTTCCTCGCGTATCCGCGAGAAGATCAGCACGTTGGCGTCCACCGCCATACCCATGGTCAGGACGATACCGGCGATACCCGGCAGGGTCAGTGTCGCACCCAGCAGAGACATCAATGCCAGCAGCAGGACCATGTTGATGGCCAGTGCCACCGTCGCGATCACACCGAAGAAGCGGTAGATGGCGATGATGAACAGCGACACGAACAGCATGCCCCACAGGGACGCGTCGATACCCTTGGTAATGTTGTCGGCGCCCAGGCTCGGGCCAATGGTGCGCTCTTCAGCGAAGTACATCGGCGCGGCCAGACCACCGGCACGCAGCAGCAGCGCCAGTTCCGAGGACTCACCCTGACCATTCAGACCGGTAATCCGGAACTGGCTGCCCAGTGGCGACTGGATGGTCGCCAGACTGATGATTTTCTTCTCTTCCTTGAAGGTCTGTACCGGTACGTCTTTCTCGACGCCGTCGACCATCTGCTTGGTGTAGGTGGTGACCGGCTTCTGCTCGATGAAGATCACCGCCATGCTGCGCCCGACATTGCTGCGGGTTGCGCGACTCATCAGATCGCCACCGTGATTATCAAGCTTGATATTCACCTGTGGGTTGCCGTGCTCGTCGAAACCAGCCTTGGCGTCGGTAACCTGGTCACCCGTGATGATCAGGCCACGCTCGACCGCTGCGGCAGGACGACCGCCTTCGCGGAACTCGAACATCTCGGTAGTGGCTTTCGAATCATCGGGCGCTGCGCCCAGACGGAACTCGAGGTTGGCCGTCTTGCCGAGAATACGCTTGGCTTCGGCCGTGTCCTGCACGCCCGGCAACTCGACCACGATACGGTTGGCGCCCTGACGCTGTACCAGCGGCTCGGCAACACCCAGTTCGTTGACCCGGTTACGTACGGTAGTCAGGTTCTGCTTGATCGAATATTCGCGAATTTCGGCGATCTTGGCCTGGGTCATGGCCAGGCGCAGTACCGGAATACCGTTCAGGTCGGCCGGGACTACATCGAAATCAGTGGAATTCTTACGGATCAGGCCACGAGCCTGTTCACGTTCGGTGTCATCGTTGAAGCCCAGCTGAATGCCGTTGGCAATCGGCGGCAGGCTGCGATAGCGCACTTTTTCCTTGCGCAGCAGGCTTTTGACTTCGCCTTCATAGACTTTCAGGCGGGCGTCGATGGCTTTGTCCATGTCGACTTCCAACAGGAAGTGCACACCGCCGGACAAGTCCAGACCCAGTTTCATCGGGCTTGCACCCAGGTGACGCAACCAGGTCGGCGTGGTCTGGGCCAGGTTGAGCGCCACGACATAGTCGTCGCCCAGGGCCTTGCGCACGACGTCCTTGGCCGGCAGTTGATCTGCCTGCTTGTTCAGACGCAACAGGCCGCCCTTGCCGGTATCGGCCAGGGTCGCACCCTTGACGGTAATGCCCGCATCGGTCAGCGCCTTGCTGGCACGGTCCACATCAGCCTGAGTGACGTGCAACGCCGTGCTCGCACCGCTGATCTGGATCGCCGGATCATCAGGATAGAGGTTGGGTGCGGAATAAATGAAGCCGACCGCCAGCACCGCCAGGATCAGGACGTATTTCCACAGAGGATATTTGTTCAGCATCACGCCGCCCGCTTATAACGCGGGGCGCCTTGCGCGCCCCGTCGATTGGTAAAAGAACCGCAAATCAGATCGCTTTCAGGGTGCCCTTTGGCAGGGTGGCAGCAATGGCGCCCTTCTGGATTTTCAGCTCAACGGTGTCAGACACTTCGATGACCACGAAATCGTCGGTCACTTTGGTGATCTTGCCCGCAATACCGCCGGTGGTGACCACTTCGTCGCCTTTCTGCAGGTTGCCGAGCAGGTTCTTCTGCTCCTTGGCGCGCTTGGCCTGTGGACGCCAGATCATCAGGTAGAAGATGACCAGGAAGCCGACCAGGAAGATCCACTCAAAGCCCGAAGCCGCAGGACCGGCAGCCGGTGCAGCAGCATCCGCAAAAGCGGAAGAGATGAAAAAGCTCATGTAGCACTCCAATTGCACATATTAAAATAAGAAGCGAAATACCGTGTTGCATCAAGCCATTGGTGGCACGGGAAGCCCGCGCTTGGCATAGAAGGCATCAACAAAGGCGGCCAATGTACCCTGTTGAATAGCCTCGCGCAAACCAGCCATAAGCACCTGGTAATGCCGCAAATTGTGGATCGTATTGAGCATACTCCCCAGCATTTCGCCGCACTTGTCCAAATGATGCAGATAAGCACGGGAGAAGTTCTGGCAGGTGTAGCAATCGCAGGTCGGGTCCAGCGGCGAATCATCATGGCGATGGAACGCGTTACGGATTTTCAGCACGCCGGTCTCGATGAACAGGTGACCGTTGCGCGCGTTGCGGGTCGGCATCACGCAGTCGAACATATCGACGCCACGGCGCACGCCCTCGACCAGGTCTTCCGGCTTGCCCACGCCCATCAGGTAGCGCGGCTTATCGGCTGGCATCTGGCCCGGCAGGTAGTCCAGCACCTTGATCATCTCGTGCTTGGGCTCGCCCACCGACAGGCCGCCGATGGCCAGGCCGTCGAAGCCGATCTGGTCCAGGCCTTCCAGGGAACGCATGCGCAGATTCTCGTGCATACCGCCCTGAACGATGCCGAACAGCGCCGCCGTATTGTCGCCATGGGCGATCTTCGAGCGTTTGGCCCAACGCAGCGACAGCTCCATGGACACCCGCGCCACATCTTCATCGGCCGGATACGGCGTGCATTCGTCGAAGATCATGACGATGTCCGAACCCAGGTCGCGCTGCACCTGCATCGACTCTTCCGGGCCCATGAATACCTTGGAGCCGTCTACCGGTGAGGCGAAGGTCACGCCCTCTTCCTTGATCTTGCGCATGGCACCCAGGCTGAACACCTGGAAGCCGCCGGAGTCGGTCAGAATCGGCCCCTGCCACTTCATGAAATCGTGCAGGTCACCGTGGGCCTTGATCACTTCGGTGCCGGGACGCAGCCACAGGTGAAAAGTGTTACCCAGTATGATCTGCGCGCCAATGGCCTCGATATCCCGCGGCAGCATGCCCTTGACCGTGCCATAGGTGCCCACCGGCATGAACGCCGGGGTTTCGACCACGCCACGGGGAAAGGTCAGGCGGCCGCGACGGGCCTTGCCGTCAGTGGCCAACAATTCGAAAGACATACGACTCATGCGAGATCCTCTGGGTCCGACGACTTCGGAGCGGTCGGCGCAGGATTGCGGGTGATGAACATCGCATCACCGTAACTGAAGAAGCGGTAACCGTGCTCGACCGCCGCCGCATAGGCAGCCATGGTCTCGGGATAACCGGCGAACGCCGAAACCAGCATCAGCAATGTGGATTCAGGCAGATGGAAATTGGTCACCAGGGCATCGACCACATGGAACGGCCGCCCGGGGAAAATAAAGATATCGGTGTCGCCACTGAACGGCTTCAAGGTGCCATCACGGGCCGCACTCTCCAGCGAACGCACACTGGTGGTGCCCACGGCAATCACTCGCCCAGCCCGGGCACGGCACGCGGCCACGGCGTCGACCACGTCCTGGCCGACCTCCAGCCACTCGCTGTGCATATGGTGATCTTCCAGACGCTCGACCCGCACCGGCTGGAACGTGCCCGCGCCGACATGCAAGGTGACAAAAGCACTCTCGACGCCCTTGGCGGCAATCGCATCCAACAGCGCCTGATCGAAATGCAGCCCCGCCGTCGGCGCCGCCACCGCCCCGGCACGCTGGGCGTACACGGTCTGATAACGCTCGCGGTCGGCGCTCTCGTCGGGCCGGTCTATATAAGGAGGCAACGGCATATGCCCGACCCGTTCAAGCAGCAGCAACACCGGTTCGGCAAAACGCAGCTCGAACAGGGTGTCGTGGCGCGCGACCATCTCGGCCTCGCCACCGCCATCAATCAGAATCGACGAGCCCGGCTTGGGCGACTTGCTCGAGCGCACATGGGCCAGCACACGATGGGTGTCCAGCACCCGCTCCACGAGGATCTCCAGCTTGCCGCCGGACGCCTTCTGTCCGAACAACCGCGCCGGAATCACCCGGGTATTGTTGAACACCATCAAATCGCCGGGGCGCACATGCTCCAGCAAATCAGTGAATTGACGGTGAGCCAGCGCCCCCGTCGGCCCATCCAGGGTCAACAGGCGGCTGCCACGACGCTCGGCCAGGGGATGGCGGGCGATCAGGGCATCGGGAAGATCGAAGGTAAAGTCAGCAACGCGCATGATGGGGTTCGTCTCGCAGGGCCGGGGAGTTTAGCCGGTTTGACGGAATTAGTAAAAAAGCCTCACGAATCAAGGTTGACCGACGGTCGGACCCTCTCTATACTTCGCCGCCATTGAGCCCTGATGGCGGAATTGGTAGACGCGGCGGATTCAAAATCCGTTTTCGAAAGAAGTGGGAGTTCGATTCTCCCTCGGGGCACCAAAATTGAAAAAGACCTTGATAATTCAAGGTCTTTTTTTTGTCTGCTGAAAACGCGGCCGAGGCCTTCAAATGCCTCTCATAAACCGCTATATCGATCCGCTAGTTTTTCGAGTCATCCCGCTCAGGAAGCACCTCAGCACCGAGTATCTGCGCCCTATAGGTCTTGTAGATCTGCTGGACCTTCGGGTCGTCCAGACTTTCATATGTAATGCCTTCCTTATCCAGACCATCCAGCCCCCTGATGCGACCTATGGTTTCTGGCCACTCATCACGAGTCGATATAGCGACGATGAACGGTTCCAGATAGCCATCGAGATGCCCCTTGAAAGGCTCGCGAATTTCTTCGCTGAGCGCCCGTAAATAATCATTTTTACTGGTCCTGGACCAGTCAATGGCAAACCCGGCCCGATAGCAGAGTTCCATGAAGACGAGCAGGATGGTGCGTCCATTGCCATCGAGAAATGGGTGAGCAAAAGCCAGTTGACCAATGACGTCGCCAGGATGCTTTCTGAAACGCTGCTTGTCTGCTGTGAGCTTGAGCGCATAGTCCACAGACATCTTGATGAGGTCGGGGCGCTCAAAGACAGTGCGATCAGGGTCATCAAGCGCCCCCTTGAAGACGGCCAGATGAGGTGCAACCTCGTTGCGATCCTTGCCTGCCCAGGGATAGAAATCAGAGAACAGTATCTTGTGGACCTTAAGCACTGCTCCGTAATCGATGGGCTTCTTCCTCGCCAAATAGGCAAGGGCATCTTCGATACTCAGTTCGAACGAAAGGTGCTCTGACTCTTTTACTTCAGCAGGGTCTTTAAGCTGAAGTACGTTTTGCAGGTATCCGGCGGTTTCAAAGTCGCCAAACGGATCAAAACTCATGCGCTGAGATTCTTGGAGAGCCTCTTCTCCTGAAGATAGCGTCCTTGTAGCGCCAGAATCTCTGCCTTGTTCAGAACGCCTTTCTTCTTGAGATTGACCAGCAGCCGCTCGACCCCATCCAGCTCGACACTATCACCGGCCAGACGGGTAATAGTCACGGCCATGCGGCTCATGCTGTCAGGTTCGGCGGTCACTTTATGAGCCTCGGCAAGCCTGCGGACCTGACTTTCAACACTCATAGCTGTTATTTGGGTCATGGGAAATCCCTCTGTTCACCGTCAAATCATAGCATGGCGCCGACGCCCATCCTCCGCAGGCGTCAGCGCTCACCCATCCCCCTGAATCAACACCGACAAGCGCACATCCGCCGCCAGCACCCGCTGCAACTGCCCGTTGGCGGCAAACACCGGCACCGAAATCGTCAAACAGAAGTGATCCGTCGCCGAAGAGCGATAAACCGGGGTGATGTAGCTGCTCAACTGCTCCGCCACCGTCCTGAACCAAGGCCGTTGCGACCAGTTGCGCCCTCGGCAGCTTTCACCGGCGTGGTCGGCTTCGGCGAAGACGTTTTCGCTGATCTGCACGCCGTCACTGCCCACCAGGTACAACAGTTCAAAACGGTTATCCCGTTGCAGGGTATCGCGCATGAAGCGTTCGGCGTTGGCGATGTCGCCATGCAGGGCGGCTTCCATGGCCAGGCGTTCGACGCTGGCTTGTACGTCTTTGTGAATCTGCAGACGGAAGCCGCCCAGGCCTGCCAACAGGTGATCGCCACTGGCGCGCACGGCGGCGCTGTGGGTCAGGACTTGTCCGGCCTTGCCCAAGAGATCGGCGGAGACGCTGGCAATATTCTGCACGTCGCGATTGATCGCGTGCACGGCAATGCCGATGTGTTCAGTGCCGGAGGCGATGCCACCGACGCGCTTGTCCAGTTCTTCCATGGCCACTTGCGTGCTGTTGAGGTCCTGGCCCATGCGGGTCATGCCTTCGCGGCCATCGGCAACGGCCAGGTGCATTTTCTGCCCGGCGGCACCGAGTTGGTCCATGTCGGAGCGGAAGCGCTCGATGATCTGACTGACCCGTGAAGTCGATTCAGTAGTGTGCCCGGCCAAGCGGCGGACTTCGTCGGCGACCACGGCGAAGCCGCGACCATGCTCCCCTGCCCGCGCGGCTTCGATGGCAGCGTTGAGGGCGAGCAAATTGGTCTGTTGAGAAATACTGGCGATCACACCGAGGACCTGGCTGACCTCTTCCAGTTGGCCGAATAACTGGCCGATGACCTCTTCAAGTTTCAGTTCACTGGCGCCGATGGCCTCTACCTGGCTTAGTACTTCGCTGCCGGTCTGCTGGCATTGCCGTAGCGTGGCGCTGACCTCGGTAGCCAGTTTGGCGACCTGCACGGCACCGGGCACCAGTTCCGAATCCAGAGAAGTGCTGACCTGCTCGCTGGCACTGGCAATCAGCTCCGACGCCTGGGCCAGGGTTTGGCCGCTGGCTTCGGTTTCCGTGGCGATGCGCGCCAGTTCCGGCGCGTGAGAGGCAATGGACACGGACGCTGCAAGGCTTTCGGCCAGGCGTTCATGCAGAGTCTTGGTAAACCCGTTCAAGCGGTTATTGAACGGCTGTTGCCCGGACAGCTGCACTGTCAGATCAAGGTCGTCACAAAGCAGATTCAGAGCGTCATCATCTTTAAGACGGCGTTTCCGTGCGCGCATTAGCAACATTCATGTCTCTCCTGATGGTTGCAAGGAGACTTGCAAGCACAATGCCATCACCCAAAGTGTTACTGAATCGTTCAAGCTCACAAACGTGAATGAATTAATGCCCCTGTTTGGCGGCGTTTGCGTGAAGTACGGTTGTTATTGGTGCACTTACGGGCCGCCGTTCGTCCGCTGGCAGGCACTCCTCGGTTGCCGAATATCTCTCAATGCCATGTGCGGATGTGCCGCGCAGGCAACGGGAGAGCCGTCATGACCATGCAAGACAACGAACCGGAAAGCGCTTATCAGGGCCCGGCAGCCAGAACCGGCGACACCGAAGACGGGCTTTACCCCGATACTCAAGGGGATCTGGGGCATAAGAAAGGCGCAGACACCGAGTCGCTACCGGGGAGTAATGAGCCAATGGCGTCGGGGTCGGGGTCGGGGTTGGATAAAGGGGTGTCGAGAAAAGGGACTGGCACTCTTTTGCGTGATGAGCCGGATAATCCTGCGATGCGCAAATCGGATGATGACATTTGATATTAGCGCTCTAACCGTAGGAGCCTTGCCGGGCCTTAAGGTGGTCGGCGGCTACACCTTCGTCGATATCAGCAACAACCACGGCGACAAGGCTCGCCAGTACATCCCCACCCACACTGTACGCGGCAGCCTGACCTACCGCCTGCCCGCTTTGCCCCAGGCCAAGATCGGCACCCGCGGGCAATGGCAAAGCGAGACCGAAGTCGACAGCAACAGCCGTATCCGCCAGGACGCCTACGCTTTGGTCAATCTGATGGCCGGCTGCGACTTCGACGAACACTGGAGCACGTCGCTGGACATGAACAAGGTCACGGACCAGAAGTACCTGCCGTCGCTGTATCAGGCGGCGGGGTCGACCTACTATGGCGCGCCGCGCAAGGTGATGGCTTCGGTGACGTGGAAGTATTGAGCCCTCCCAAATCTGAAGTGCAATGAGATCTGGGGGACCGGCTTTAGCCGGGAAGAGGCCAGTACATCCGCTACATCCTCTTGATCAACACACCGCCTTCCCGGCTGAAGCCGGTCCCACATTGGTCCAGTGATTGCCGGGAGACCGCGTTACATTTGCCTGCCCACCAAAGTCCCGCTACCCTGCCGCCCTATCTGCATTCGTAATGAATGCAGAGACGGGCTTGGCGGCCCGATTCAGAACGCGCAATTCGTTGTTTTCCTCATCGCAGGCAGCTTTTTCGTGCCTGAGTTGTCGATTTATGGCGGGTTGCGCAGGGACTTGTTCGCAAGTGCCGGGTTCGTTCTGCCGGTCCGCCAACCTTGTGCAATCCGTCACCCTAACCTGCTTGGCGGCAGGCGGTGATGGTCTATTCCACAGAACGGACTACTCAAAATGGACAATCCAACAAACCAACACAAAACCCCCGGCATCACCACCTTCGCTGAATGCGGCCCCGACGCCACCCCGCTGCTGCGCGTCAATCCGGGCATCGACGTCAGGCACGCCCTCGAACACAGCGCCAACCTGCAACACATTGCCAGCCAACTGATGGCCGATTCGGCCATGGGCGATGGCGGGCAGCATGTGCCTTGGGCGGCGGTGTACCTGAACGAAATGGCCAAGGCGATTGTTGAAGATCTGGCTTTGGTTCAGCAGGAATGAGGTAGGTCGCCAAAAGCGGTAAAGCCGGGGCTGGGTTGGTAGCTGGTTTCGGCAGTCACAAATCTCACAAGCAATGACGCTATTTTGTAGGAGCGTGGCTGCCCGCGAAGAGGCCGGTCCATTCGCCACATGACCGCAAGCCGCAAAATCGTATTCGCGGGCAAGCCTCGCTCCAACGGATCAGCTGTCACCGTCCAATCCCCCGAGCCACCTCCAACCAAGCCCCCGCCGCCGGCGACAAATGCGCGTTCTTCCTCCACGCCAGCGCGATATGCCAATCCGTATCCGCTTCATCCAGCGTCACCAACCGAATACCGTCATGCTGATGTTTCTGCGCCAGCATCCTCGGCAGGAACGCCACGCCCAGGCCTGCTGAAACCAGATCAACAATAAAGTCGATCTGGCCGCTACGGGCGGTGACTTTGGGGGTAACGCCTTTTTTATCGCAGGCGGCCTGGATCACGGCGTTCAGGGCAAAGCCGGCCTCGAAGAGGATGAAGGGTGAGTCGGCCAGGTCCGCGAAGTCGACGCTTTTGCGGGCGCTCAATGGATGGTGTTCGGGCATGACCACGACCAGGGGCTCGATGCGCACGTCCTGATAGTCGAAGGCCTCGTTATAGGGCTTCTGCTTCAGCAGCGCGGCGACGTCCAGTTCGCCGGACTCCAGGCATTCGAGAAGTTTCTTGGCGCCGTATTCGATCAGTTCGATTTCGATATCCGGGTAGCGCGCGCGGTATTCGGCGAACATTGCGGCGAACAGTGCGCCGCTGCCCACCGGCGGCAGGCCGATGCGCAGGACGCCGCCCTTAAGGCCGCGCAGGTCGTTGATTTCGGCGATCAGGTCGCTGCGTTCGGCCAGCAGTACCAGGGCGCGGCGGTAGACGATAGCGCCAGCGGCAGTGAGTTCGCTTTTATGGCCCATACGGTTGAGCAGCGGCGTGCCCAGTTCGTCTTCCAGGGTCTTGACCGCTTTGCTCACCGTCGATTGGGTCAGGGATACCACTTCGGCAGCTTGAGAAAAACCGCCCTGGCGCACCACTTCGACGAAGGTGCGTAATGTGCGAAGGTTCATCGCTATTCACTTTCCGACTGGAATCTATTTATAAAAGTTGTTTTTACCATGCGCTATACCTCTTTACTCTGCATGCACATAAAAATCCGTCTACCCAAGGACACCTGCCATGATCATCTCGTCGGCCTCTGACTACCGCGCAGTGGCCAAACGCAAGCTGCCGCGCTTTCTGTTCGACTATATCGATGGCGGCGCCTATGCCGAGCACACCCTGCGGGCCAACGTTTCCGATCTGTCCAGCATCAGCCTGCGCCAGCGCATCCTGAAGAATGTCGACAGCCTCAACCTGAATACCACGCTGTTCGGCGAGCAAATGGCCATGCCGATGATCCTCAGCCCCGTGGGTCTGACCGGCATGTATGCGCGGCGCGGCGAGGTGCAGGCGGCCAATGCAGCAGCAAACAAGGGCATCCCGCTGTGTCTGTCGACGGTGTCGGTGTGTTCCATCGAAGAAGTGGCGTCGCAATGCTCCCGGGCGATCTGGTTTCAGCTCTATGTGCTCAAGGATCGCGGGTTCATGAAGAACGCCCTGGAGCGTGCCCAGGCGGCCGGGGTCACGACCCTGGTGTTCACGGTCGATATGCCGACGCCAGGCGCCCGTTATCGCGATGCTCACTCGGGTATGTCCGGCCCATACGGGGCGCAGCGGCGCATGTTACAGGCCATGACCAAGCCACAATGGGCGCTGGATGTCGGCCTGCTCGGTCGTCCCCATGATCTGGGCAATATTTCCAAATACCTGGGCAAGCCCACCACTCTGGAAGACTACGTGGGCTGGCTGGGCGCCAACTTCGATCCGTCCATCAGTTGGAAGGATCTGGAGTGGATTCGCGATTTCTGGAAGGGCCCGATGATCATCAAAGGCATTCTCGACCCCGAGGACGCCAAGGACGCGGTGAGCTTCGGCGCCGATGGCATCGTGGTCTCCAACCATGGCGGCCGTCAGCTCGACGGCGTGCTGTCCACAGCCAAGGCCCTGCCGCCGATTGCTCAGGCGGTGGGCAGTGATCTGACCGTATTGGTGGACTCCGGCATTCGCTCAGGCCTCGACGTCGTACGCATGCTCGCCCTCGGCGCCAAAGGCGTGCTGCTCGGCCGCTCGATGGCCTATGCCCTGGCGGCGGACGGGCAACGCGGGGTAGAAAATCTGCTGGATATTTTCGCCAAGGAAATGCGTGTGGCGATGACCTTGACCGGCGTGACCTCGATTGAGCAGATTGATGGCAGTACTCTGGTTCAGGCCAGTCTCTGAGACCCGCGACCAAAGATAGGAGCCAGCTTCCTGGCGAAGCGATATGTGACTCGAATCACCCGAGCTCTGTGGCCGCGGCGTTTTTCAAGGTAGTTGTCGCGTCGGCGGTGTTGCTATGCCACTTTCACGATCACGCTGAGCTCCCTTTCAGGATTTAGATAGACCGTTCCGATCGGACTCCAATTGCGTGTTTCAGCGGACCATCGTTCAGGCTTTTTCTCTCGGGCGAGTCGGTAAACATCATGACGGCGGGCAAGTATTTCCTTGTCCTTGCCGTCATGCCGCTGGGTCGGTGTGACGAAGCGGATTCGGCTATGGCGATGCACTGTGTTGTACCAAGTCATGAAGTCTCTGACCCAGGTACGCGCCTCGTCCAGGCCTCCAAACCCATTCACGGGCCATTGCGGACAATATTTCAACGTCCTGAACAGCGACTCCGAATAGGGGTTGTCGTTGCTGACGCGTGGCCGTCCCCGCGAAGGTGTTATTCCCAAATCGTGCATTTTGGACAGAAGCGTCACCGACTTCATGGGCGCTCCATTATCCGAGTGCAGCACCAACGGTTGGCGCCAGCACTGCTCCTGGGTCACGCTTCGTTGCAGTAACGCTGCTGCCTTTTCCCCGCTTTCTGCTTCGTAGACCTCCCAGCCCACGGCTTTGCGGCTGTAAATATCCTCAATCAGGTAGAGGTAGTAAAACTGCCCGCGAACCGGCGAGGGTAAGTAGGTGATGTCCCATGACCACACCTGATTGGCCGATGTTGCTGCATACGTCGTGGGGGTTGCACGGTGCTGTGGACGTTTGGCGCGCGAGCGATGCTGTTGCTGACCTGCTGTGTGCAACACCCGGTAAAAAGTAGCTTCCGAGGCCAGATAGCGTCCCTCATCAGCCAGCTGCGGCACGATCTGGCTCGGTGGCAGATGCGCATAAGCCTTGCTGCTGCACAGCGTCACGATACCTTGGCGCTCCAGCTCGCTGAGTGCATTACGGGGTGTTGGCCTGAGCGTCGTGGTGCGCCCATCGGCAAGGACTTCCAGCGGCAAGCTCCAGCGCTGCAAAGTTCTCAGGGAAATGCCGACTTCCTGACAAGCAGGCGCCCTTCGGGCGCCCGCGGTAATGGCTTCATTGAGCCAACTCACGAGTAAATACCGTTCTGGCAACAAGGTCAGCTGTCCTCGTCGTCGTTCCCCCAGTAGGCATTGAGCTTTTTTCGCAGTACCAACAAGGCTGCTGTTTCAGCCAGCGCCGCGTCTTTACGTCGCAACTCACGCTCCAGAACACGGATACGATTTTTATCCTCGCGCGCTTGTCCGACCTCTGCTCTTTTAGCGGTCGGCTGATTAGAGCTGTTGGTGATAAACGCGTTACGCCAGGCCGCAATTTGCTCGGGAAAAATTCCCTTGCGACGGCAGTACTCGCCCAGCTCCAGCTCAGACAGGGGCGATGTTTCGATGATCACCGTCAGTTTGGATTCGGCTGACCAATTCTCCGACGGTTGCTTGGTTTCGGACAATTGAGTTCCTTGCGCCGCAGCTTGTTTGCGCCATTGATAGAGAGAAACATCGCTGCACCCCTCACGCCGTGAGACCTCTTTTACAGAGAGACTCAGGGGCGGGAGCATCATTCTCAGCAGTGATGCTTTTCGTTCGGGTGAGTAGAAAGACATGACCATACTCTTGCCGCCCCCGGAATGCGTTTAAGAATTCGCAGAGGCGACAACTATCCTGACACCGGGGGGCCGAAGCGAACTCATTCGCGAAAGTGATGTTGCAAACGATACGAATGCATCGGATGCGTTGGCCTATTCGTGAATGAATTGGCTCTGTCTGCGTCAGGTGTTGCAGCTAGTGATTTATCGAGTGGATTCAGTCAGTTGCAGCGCCATCATTCTCGAATCAGGCTCAGATGTTATGGGAGCGGATTTATCCGCGAACAGATCATGATCGTGCAGACTTCTTCGCGGATAAATCCGCCCACGAAATCCGCGATACCTCGTACGCAACACTTAACGCAGACAGAGCCAATGAATTCGCTCCCACAAGATTTGTATTCACCCGCTGCCCAGTGTTTGCCGCACTAACAAAAACGCCCGGCGCCGCTCACTGCGACACCGGGCGTTTATCATTTCAGCTCTGTTACGAGAACGCCGTAATATCTCACCCGACGTTGATCGTCAGCCCCGTCGCCGCAACGCCGGTGAGTTTGATCAACGCATCCCCTGACTGAATCCCTGCCGTAGCATCACCCACTACAAACAGGTAACTGTCAGCACCATCGGTGAATGTCACGGCGGTGTCGGCAGCATCGGTGTTCACCGCACTGACAACTGCTCCCAGTTTCGCCGACAACGTGGTGGCATCGGAAAAGTGAACCGGCACATTTCTTATCGTCTGAAACATCGCTTTCGCGAATGAATTCCCTCCCAGGCTCGTCGACAGCTACCTACCGCGTCCTGCAATCCTCATTCGACAGCATTCATGCAACATGCACGAAAAAAATCGCTGACCGCTCATCCAACTCAATGATTTTATTCAAATAAATTCTTAAACCAGGATTGGCACAGCCGCTGCAATTACCTCTAGGCATCAGCCGGACCGACGCTTATGTCCGACTTGAAAACCGTGAAACCAGAGGAACTCTAAAAATGAACGCCATCGACCTTTTGCAAGCCGACCACGAACGCGTAAAAGCCATCCTGACCCAGCTGAGCGAGTCCACTGAGCGCGCCATCAAGAAACGCACCGAGCTGCTGGCCAAGCTGGAAATGGAAATCACCATTCACACCCAGATCGAGGAAGAGATCCTCTATCCGGCCTTCAAGGCGGCCGGGGCCAAGGAGCAGGATGTGATGTATTACGAGGCCAAGGAAGAGCACCGCACCGTCGACTCCCTGGTGCTGCCCGACCTCAAGCAGACCGACCCATCAACGCCCGAGTTTTCCGGCCGGGTGAAGGTCGTCAAAGAGCTGCTGGAACACCATATCGAAGAAGAAGAAACCGAGATGTTCCCTCAGGCCCGCAAGCTGCTGGGCAAGGCCAAGCTCGAGGAACTGGGTGCGCAGATGGAAGCCATGAAAGCGGATTATAAAAAATCCTTGAGTCAGGGCATGGCGGCATAACGACTTGCTACCCATGAGTCGACAGAGACAAGAAATCTACTTCTGTCGACTCATACTTGGTACGACTTTTAATCAAGCGCCACGATGGTAGCCCAGATGACCATTGGAATTATGGGCGCATACGCATAGCGTCATCGCCACCTCTTCTCCCGTCGTCAACTTCCAGTTGGTAACGGTCGTCTGCTGCCAATCGATCTCGCTTTTCTTCACCGGCATGACCGTGAGCGTCCGGTTTTCAACATCCGTGTACTCGATCATTTCTTCATCTTCGGCAATATCAAAATGCCGATGGATCAAAGACACTCCAAAACGATCTAGGGCGCCATACTTCAGAAGCACATCACGCAACTCCCTGAAGCACTCGGCATCTTCTGGCGAGAAAGGGCTAACGGCTGCGATATCTTCTATGGGCTTCCACTGCATTGCTTGAACACTGACTGTAGGCATGGTGTTCTCCCGCGCCGCTATAGGGGAAATCGCCAAGGCGCTGTTGGCGACGATTCCACTATAGGAGAGCTGGGGTGGGTTGCATGGTATGGGGTCGCCGTTTATCTGGTTCGATTGGGTGGACGGGCTATGTCGGTAATGGTCGATTTTTGTGAGCGGCCTAAGCGGCAGTGGAGGCCATGGCGTTGCTCAACGGGCCTGCCGTCCATTTCTGAGCTGCCTACACGGCAGTGAAGTCGGTCAGCGACTTCTTCGGCGCCTCGCCGTCTTTCTGGCCTATACGGCAGTGAAGGACCCGCCAGCGCCTCCGCAGACTCGCTTACTTTTCTGAGCTGCCTATACGGCAGTGAAGCCACTACACAGCGACTCGCCAGGGCCTAACAATTTCTGAGCTGCCTATACGGCAGTGAAGCTCCCCCGCAAAGGCTTCATCAGGCGCAAAGTTTTCTGAGCTGCCTATACGGCAGTGAAGGACGAGGCGGCCAACAACCTCAAGAACTGGATTTTCTGAGCTGCCTATACGGCAGTGAAGGAATTGACTGCGGATGCGAAGGAAGATGAAGATTTCTGAGCTGCCTATACGGCAGTGAAGTGACCTCGACATCGAAGTTCGGGTTTTCTGCGTTTCTGAGCTGCCTATACGGCAGTGAAGGCCATCGGGTCAGCACAGAGCAAGGTCAATCATTTCTGAGCTGCCTATACGGCAGTGAAGGGCCATCAGCTTGCGGGCGAGCGCATGCTCGATTTCTGAGCTGCCTATACGGCAGTGAAGTAGACACTTTGCTTAATAACCCCCAGTTTTCAAAGCGAAATTAGCAATTGCGGAGCTTTTTACCCTCTTTTTCGCAAGTCTCGTAAGTAATTGATTTCTATAACATGCAAGAGCCCGTTGAAAAAAAGGGTTCAGAGCTCTCGCTCAAGTCCCGATACGATCACCCGATGCAAAGCGGCCCATTGACGCCCCGACACACAGCGACCAAATCCATCGGTCCACTGAGTCCATGAAGCCACCGCAAACTCTCACTTGAAATGCCTGTCAGCACAGTCAACACCGTGCTTCCCCTTGCGACCCCGCCCCCACCTCGCTACCCTTGCGCCCGTCGCTGCCAAATCAGCGGCCTGGGTGTAGGAACCCAGATTCTAGGACGTACGCGTCAACCATTTCGACTGTATATACAGCTCGTTATGGCAGCTGTGTGCGGGCACGCTTCGGCGTGGCCGGTTTCCTAGAGTCCGGTATTCCTACCCCGCGCACAGCTGCCACCCAAGCCCGTAGGAAGGCTCTTGGCAGCTCCATTATTTCTAGGAGCAAGACCATGAGTAACAAAACCCAAACACCTACTCTCGCACAATTGATCGACGAAACTGATGAGCTGCTGCGCTGTGTCAAAGCTACCGCCTATGAAAGCGCCGACAACCTCAAGGGCAGTCAGCGGGATCATTCGTTATCCGTGGTGCATCTGCTTGAAGTGATTCAGGGCAAGGTGACGCTAATGGCGCGGATTCAGGCAGGGCTTCAGATCACTGAACCGCTGAGCTGATCAAATCGTTGCTGGCTATGGCAGGCTCGTGTGATGCGGTCCTGCTATAAATGGATCTATCGCGGCCCACTGAAGATAGTGGGATGACAGCATTATTGCGATGACCTTTTAGGAGCGTCGTGCCCCTCTTACTCATACCCTCTTTTTTTGATGAACAGCGCCTCCCTTTAGAATCAAAGGGTTGCGAACGACGGTAAAAAGAGGGGTAATCGTGGGTTTATGGGTTATCAGGCTTTGTGTACAAGGGTTTAGATGTCAATGGGTCTAGTTCACTGCCGTGTAGGCAGCTTAGAAAAACAGTAAGACGCTGAAGACCCTGACCAACTCGTTCACTGCCGTGTAGGCAGCTTAGAAAGTCAGCGACAACAACACCGATCTGTACAGCTCGTTCACTGCCGTGTAGGCAGCTTAGAAACAGGGCCTTTTCCATCAGGGCCGGGTCGGTAAGTTCACTGCCGTGTAGGCAGCTTAGAAAAACATCGGGCGCGGCACGCTCATGGGCGGCGAGTTCACTGCCGTGTAGGCAGCTTAGAAATGCACGTACACGCGCACTGCAGCGGCCTGCTTGTTCACTGCCGTGTAGGCAGCTTAGAAATGCGAAAGTCTGGCCACCGCTGCGTAGATGCGGTTCACTGCCGTGTAGGCAGCTTAGAAATTGACCGTATCCACACCCGCCACAGCACGGTCGTTCACTGCCGTGTAGGCAGCTTAGAAAAATGCCCCAGGGCGAGAAATTCTTGATACCCCGTTCACTGCCGTGTAGGTAGCTTAGAAAACTCAGCTCGCTTACCTTCACTTCGATGAGTTGTTCACTGCAGTGTAGGCAGCTCAGAAACATACCCTTCCAGGAGCCGATCATCTGAAGACGTTCAATGCCGTGTAGGCAGCTCAGAAATGAGCACGTAGGTTTGCTGCTGCAGCAATCCCGTTCACTGCCGCACAGGCAGCTCACACAACTCGACCGCACATCAAAACGCCTGAATCTCTACATAATTTTCAGCGCCATTCCCACCGCTTTCGCGGGCAAGCCTCGCTCCTACAAAGGGCAGCCGCAGCGA
This sequence comes from Pseudomonas sp. JL23, assembly GCF_056933585.1. Classification (NCBI taxonomy): domain Bacteria; kingdom Pseudomonadati; phylum Pseudomonadota; class Gammaproteobacteria; order Pseudomonadales; family Pseudomonadaceae; genus Pseudomonas; species Pseudomonas sp. JL23. The sequence goes on from NZ_CM167795.1 coordinate 5,491,329, forward strand.
GGATATGAGTCATTGGCCAATGACTAGCTAGCACATTGCCATCAACTTCAGTTATAACCTCCCCATCGATTACACGGACACAATCGGCCCTCTCCCATGGAAGACATCCGTTCTGCGGATCTCAAGACGATCCTGCATTCCAAGCGCGCCAATATCTATTACCTGCAGCACTGCCGCGTTCTGGTCAATGGCGGACGGGTCGAATATGTGACTGATGCGGGCAAGCAATCGCTGTACTGGAATATCCCCATCGCCAATACCACGACAGTATTGCTTGGCACTGGTACATCGGTAACACAGGCGGCCATGCGGGAACTGGCTCGGCCGGGGGTGTTGGTGGGTTTCTGCGGAGGCGGCGGGACGCCTTTGTTCAGCGCCAACGGGATCGATATCGAAGTGGCCTGGTTTTCGCCGCAGAGTGAATACCGCCCTACCGAGTATCTGCAACGCTGGGTGTCATTCTGGTTCGATGATGCAAAACGCCTGGAGGCGGCCAAGGCGTTTCAGCGTTTGCGCCGGCAATACATCCAGCAGCAATGGTGCAAGCATCCGGCGTTCGGCAAAGCCGGCTTTCAGGTCGACCCGACCGAGTTGTCCAACGCCCTGACGCAGTCTCTTGCCAGCCTGAACCATGCTCCCGACCATACCTTTCTGTTGACCGAAGAGGCGCGCCTGACCAAACGCCTGTTCAAGCTCGCGGCCACCACCATGAACTACGGCGACTTCACCCGGGCCAAGCGCGGCACGGGTGGCGATCCGGCCAATGCGTTTCTCGATCATGGTAATTATCTTGCCTATGGCTTGGCGGCCACGGCGACCTGGGTGCTGGGCCTGCCCCATGGCTTGGCGGTGCTGCATGGCAAGACCCGGCGTGGCGGCCTGGTGTTCGATGTAGCCGATCTGGTCAAGGATGGCTTGATCCTTCCGCAGGCATTTATCAGCGCCATGAGTGGCGATGACGAGCAGGCGTTTCGGCAAGCCTGTATCGAAAACCTGACTCGCAGCGAAGCCCTGGATTTCATGATCGACAGCCTCAAGGGCATCGCCGAACAATTGGGGACGCCACTGGTTTGAATATCCTGCTGATTTGCCGGTGCGATAAGCGCGCGTTGGCGCAAACCCGTCGCATCCTCGATCAGTTCGCCGAACGCCGGGGTGAACGCACCTGGCAAACGCCGATCACCCAGGCCGGGCTGGATACCCTGCGCCGATTATTGAAAAAGACCGCCCGACGTAATACCGCCGTGGCCTGCCATTGGATTCGGGGGCTGGATCATAGCGAGTTGCTGTGGATTGTCGGTGACGCCAGCCGCTTCAACGAACAAGGCGCGGTGCCGACCAACACCACCCGGCGCAATGTGCTGCGCAAGGAAGATGAAAACGACTGGCACACCGCCGAGGACATCCGCCTTTTAGCTCAGATGGCCGCCTTGCTGCATGACCTGGGCAAGGCCAGCGTGGCGTTTCAGGCTCGTTTGAGAAAACCCGTGCAGGAGAAGAACCTGTATCGCCATGAGTGGGTTTCGTTGCGCTTGTTCCTGGCGTTTGTCGGACAGGATGCCGACGAGGTATGGCTGCAACGCCTTGCCCAGCCGAGCGCAGAGGACGATGCCAGCTGGTTGCATAGCGAGCGTTATTTGCGTGATGGCCTGGACGCTCATGCCACGCCACCGTTTCGTCGGTTGCCTCCCTTGGCTGCGGCCATTGCCTGGCTGGTGGTGACACATCATCGTTTGCCAGTGTTACCGGCCTGGGATAACCATCAGCAACAACTGCCATTGGGTAGTCGCTGCAAAACCCTCGACCCGGCAAAAATCGGCACCCTGCTCGCCGGTCTCGGCCATGAATGGAACGAGGTAAAACGCACAGCCACAGATGCCGAGATGGCCCCCTATTGGCAGCTTGCAGATGCCCTGCCGGTCACCCTGCCCAAATGGCGTACTCAGGCAGCCAAAGTGGCGAGGCACTTATTGGCGTTACGTAATAAACCGGGCAAGGGCGACTGGTTATCCAACCCTTACGTCATGCATCTGGCACGTATGAGCCTGATGCTGGCCGACCACCATTATTCAGCGCTGACACCTGACTCGGCTCAACGGGTGCAAGGGGATCCTGGCTACCGGATCTACGCCAACACCCACAAGGACGGAAAGCTCAAGCAATCACTGGACGAGCATCTGCTTGGCGTGGCGCGCTTGAGTGCGACTATCGTCCACAGTCTGCCGGGGTTTGAGCGCCACCTGCCACGTCTCGCGCGGCATAAAGGCCTGCGCAAACGCAGCGCCAACGAGCGTTTCCGTTGGCAGGACAAAGCCGCCGATGCCGCTGTCAGCCTGCGTAGCCGCTCGCAGGAACAAGGCGCGTTTATCGTCAATATGGCTTCGACCGGTTGCGGCAAGACCCTGGCCAACGCACGCATCATGTATGCCCTGGCAGATCCGCAACACGGCATGCGCTGCACCTTTGCCCTGGGCTTGCGCACTTTGACCCAGCAAACCGGCAGCAGCTATCGCCAGGACCTGCACCTCAAAGACGAACTGGCGGTACGGGTCGGCGGGGCAGCCAGCCGAGCGTTGTTCGAGTTTTATCAGGACAAGGCTGAAGCCAGCGGCTCTGCCTCGACACAAGCCCTGATCGACGAAGACAGTCACGTGCTTTATGAAGGGCAGATCGCCGATCACGGTCTGCTGGCCAAGGCCATGGACAATCCCGACATCCATTCGCTGCTGGCGGCCCCTGTGCTGGTTTGCACCATTGATCACCTGATGCCCGCGACCGAAGCGCAGCGCGCAGGGCGACAAATCGCGCCGATGTTGCGCCTGCTCAGCAGCGACCTGGTCCTGGATGAACTGGACGACTTCGATCTGACCGACCTGCCCGCCTTGACTCGACTTGTCCACTGGGCCGGTTTGCTTGGTACGCGGGTGCTGCTGTCCTCGGCAACCCTGCCGCCGGCATTGCTGGACGGTATGTTCCAGGCGTACCGCGCCGGGCGAGCATATTATCAGCGTAATCGTGGGGTGCCTGGTGCACAGAGCGCTATGCCTGATATCGCCTGCCTGTGGGTAGATGAGTTCACCGCTCAGTCAGCGAACTGCGCAGACGCACCTGACTTCATCGAACAGCACAGCCAGTTTGTCGACGGCAGGGTCAAGGCTCTCGACAAGCAAGAGCCGCGTCGTCGTGGTGAGTTATTGCCGCTGCATATCACCATCAAAAGCATCGATGCCATTCGCCATGAGTTTGCCATGCAGGTACGTGATGCTATGTTCCACGCCCATGCCCGGCACCACGAAATCTGCCCCAGGAGCGCCAAACGTATCAGCTTTGGCCTCGTGCGCATGGCCAATATCGAACCTCTGTTTGATGTCGCCCAGGCATTGTTCAAGGCCGGTGCCGACAGTGGCCAGCGCATCCATTTGTGCGTTTATCACTCGCGCTTTCCGCAGCTGATACGTTCCGCCATCGAAGCCCAGCTGGACCGCGCACTGAATCGACGAACGGCAGAAGCCGTGTATGACTTGCCGGAGATTCGTCGCGCTATCGACGACCACCCGGAGACTAACCAGCTGTTTGTGGTATTGGGCTCGCCGGTGACTGAAGTGGGGCGCGACCACGACTATGACTGGGCCGTCGTCGAGCCTTCTTCCATGCGCTCGCTGATCCAGTTGGCCGGACGAGTGCAGCGACATCGCAACCGGCCTTGCGAGTCTGCGAATATTTTTATCTTCGACACCAATCTGCGGCACTTTGAAAAGCCACTGGATAGCCAGCGCCAACCTGCTGCGGCGTTTATCAGGCCGGGTTTTGAGAACGCCAATGGGGCATTGATCGATCCTCATCGCCTGACCAGTCATCGCCTTGGCAAGCTGTTGCATGCCCACGAATACCAGACCCTGACCGCCCGTCCACGCATTCAACCGCGGGCACAGCAGGACAGGCAGGCAAAAAATAATCTGGTTGATCTGGAACATGCCCGGCTGGACGCCGAAATGCTGCCCTTGCAATCCCGCCCCGCCAGACGCCTGAACGCAGCCAGCGCCTGGCAATACCCACAAGCGGCGCTGACCTGGGCCTTGCCCCAGCAACAACCCTTTCGCGCCAACAACGCCCGGGAAACCGAACTGGTATTTCTGCCCGATGACGACGAAGAAAGCCTGGTGCTGCACCGCATTCATCAAGAAGCACAGCGAGGCGTGCCTGCCATTTACACCGCGGCTCAGAAGTCACTTACCCCTGTCGATCTTGATAGCCAGCTCGGTCCGCGTATTCAGCCCTGGGGTCAGCACGACCTGATGGCCTTGCTGATGGAACAGGCAGAAGCCCGAGGCTGGCCATTGCGAGCCTGCGCCGAGAAATTCACGGCGGTCAGTATGTATGAGAGTGCGGATGGATGGCGGTATCACCCGGTGTTGGGGTTCGCCAAATACAGATAAAAAGAGTCATCGGCCTGAAACAACACGGAATACCCAGGCATGGCATTCGCCACGTCTATTTTTTACGGATAATCCACATGGATGAAAAACCAGATCAAAGCTCACGCATTATCTTGTTTCGTACCACCATCGCCACCTTCATCAACGAGCGCAAAGCAGCCAAGCTCAAGGACGGCGACACCGACTCAACGCTAGCCGCCAAGTACGACTACAGCACCTGGCTGGCTGATGCGGCGCGGCGGGTATCACAGATTCAGGCGGTCACCCATGTGCTCAAGGCGACTCATCCCGATGCTCGTGGCAGCAGTCTGCATGTAGCGCCCGATTCGCTGGCGCAGCATGCCGAAATCGGTACTCATGTGTTGGGCGAGGAGTATGCCGACGATATTGTCGGCAACGCGGCGGCACTGGATGTGTACAAGTTTCTCAAGCTGGAAGTGGATGGGCAGCGTCTGCTGGACTGGCTGCTGGACAACGATGCGGACTTGCTTTCGGCATTGAATAGCGACCCGGCCACCGCACATGAATGGGCTACGGCTTTCAAAGGGCTGATTCGTCCGGTTGCCAGCCTTGCCTCTCACACAATTGCCAAGCAGATGTACTGGAGTATCGAAGACGACCCCACCGACGATGCCAGCTTTCATCTATTGCAACCCTTGTTCCCCAGCAGCCTGGCCCACGCGGTACATCAGGACATCACCTCGGCGCGCTTTGGCGAAGACAACAAGCTTGCCCGTCAGGCCCGACGCAAAAGTAAACCTCACGACGAGACTTATCGTGATTATCGCAATCTGGTGCTGCGTAAGCTGGGCGGTACCAAGCCGCAAAACATCAGCCAGCTCAACAGTGAGCGTGGCGGGGTGAATTACCTGCTGGCGTCGTTACCGCCGATCTGGAAACAGACCCCGGAAAGGTCGCGCAATCTCCTGCATATCGAATCGGCGCTTAGGCGTTTTCAATACTTTGAGGGCGTTCCAGAACAGCTCAGGGCTCTCTGCATACTCCTGGAAAGCGATCCGAAGCAAACTCTCGAAACCCGCGATAAAAGCAAACTCATCGAAAAAGAGCTAGCCCGACACCTGACCGCCTTCGGTCTTGCCAGTCGCGAATTATTCGAGCCCGGCTGGAGCCGTAATCCCAACTGCAAATTGCCGCTGTGCGAGCAGATCTGGCTGGATCCTGATAGAGCCGACCTCCCTTTGCGTGAAGATCACCTTGAAGACGATCAAGCCTTTATCCGCGAGTACAGCCAACAGGACTGGCCTGAACAAGTCGCCCAACGCTTCGGCCACTGGCTCAATGGCATTTTGCGCGAGCGAAATTTGCCAGTAGGCGATGTCGAACAAACCCACTGGACCAAACAAGCCCTCAGGGAGGCCGAGTTGCCCATGCCATTCAAGGCTCCGTCCAAAAAAGACCCGGAGGCCCGCCATGGCGGATGAATGCCCGCAGTTCGATTATCTATTGGTCATCCCGCGTATTCGCGTGCAAAACGCCAATGCCCTGTCCGGCCCGCTGACTCATGGCTTCCCGGCGATGACGGCATTTCTTGGCTTGATGTGGGCACTGGAACGCAAGGTCCGAGAGGCCGGGCTGGACCTGAAATTCAAAGCAACAACCGTGGTTGCTCATGATCATGAAGAGCAGATCACCACCAGCGGCTATGTCAGTACCCTGCGCCTGACCCGCAATCCGCTCAACCGCGACGGCAGTACCGCAGCAATTGTCGAGGAAGGTCGGATTCATCTGGATATCAGCCTGGTATTTGCAGTGCAAAGCACCGCGTTACGCGCCGACGACAGCATGGATAGCAATGCCGCTTATGCGCTGGCCAGCCAGGTGCGCGACATCCTTGCGCAGATGCGCATCGCTGGCGGAACAGTGATTCCTTCCAGTGCGCCGTTGCGCAAGCAACGCCCGTTTATGGTGTCCATGGTCGATGATGACTCTCGGCAAGAGTTGTTCAACCAGATCAAGTTGCGCCTGTTGCCAGGTTTCGTACTGGTGGATCGCACCGACCTGCTGGAGCAACACCATCAAACGCAACAGGCGCCTGCGCCGCAAACCTCAAAACTGGAGGCCTGGTTGTCGCTGTCACGCATCAACTGGACCAGCGAAACTGACGACTCCGGCAAAACCCGCTGGTTTAACGATCGAGAGGGCCTCGGCTGGATTGTGCCGATCCCGGTTGGCTATAGCGCACTCAGTGAATTGCAGGCCCCTGGCTCAGTCGCCCATAGCCGTGATGGACATACGCCGTTCCGCTTCGTTGAAAGCCTGTACAGCGTGGGCGAATGGCTAAGCCCGCATCGCCTGCACAGCGTCGAACAACTGCTGTGGTACGCCGATGCCAAATCCGTCGAAGGCTGCTATCGCTGCCGCAACGATTACCAAGCGACCCAGCCTCTGATTTACGACTTCAACTGACACCCAGCCCATTTACTGAAAGGAATTCGACCATGGCCAAAGACGCCCTCAAGACCGCCTCTGTTCTCGCTTTTGAACGCAAACTCGATCCGTCCGATGCTTTGTTCCATGCCGGTGACTGGCAGTCACGGGATAACTGGGTGCCGGTAGTCATTCGCGAAAAATCCGTGCGCGGGACCATTTCCAACCGGATGAAAACCAAAGATATCGACCCGGCCAAACTCGATGCACAAATCGAGAAGCCCAACCTGCAAACCGTGGATGTCGCAACCCTGCCTCACGACGCCGACACTTTGCGCGTCAGCTTTACCCTGCGAGTTCTGTCAGGCACCGGCCAACCCTCAGCGTGCAACGACAGTGACTATCGTCAGAAGCTGCTGGAAACCGTAAAGAGTTACGTAGATAGCCATGGCTTCAATGAGCTGGCACGTCGCTATACACATAACCTGGCCAACGGTCGCTTCCTGTGGCGCAACCGCATTGGCGCCGAACAAGTACAAGTGGACGTTTCCCACCTGGTCGACGGCAAGACTGCCGCACAATGGAGCTTTGATGGCCTGGCTTTGTCCCTGCGCAACTTCGACAGCTCTGCCGAAAATACAAACGCGATCAATGAGCTGACACAACTGATCGCCAACGGCCTGGCGGGCAATCAGCATGTGCTTCTTGGGGTAACCGCGTATGTACGCATGGGGGCCGGGCAGGAGGTGTTTCCGTCCCAGGAATTGATCCTCGATCGCGATGACAAGAAAAGCAAAACCCTCTACCACGTCAACCATATTGCAGGCCTGCATTCGCAGAAAGTCGGCAACGCCATTCGCAGCATCGACACTTGGTATCAAGAGGCTGAGGTCAATGGCCCGATTGCCATCGAACCCTACGGTTCAGTGACCACTCAAGGCAAAGCCTACCGTCAGCCGCGCAGCAGCAAAGACGACTTCTACACACTGCTCGATGGCTGGGTGCTTAAGGACAAAGTGCCGGAACTGGATCAGCAACATTTCGTGATTGCCACGCTGATTCGTGGTGGCGTATTTGGCGAGGCGGGTTGAAACATGGATCACTACATCGACCTGAAACTGCTGCCCGACCCGGAGTTCGCAGCCACTCAGTTGATGAGTGCGCTGCTATCCAAGCTGCACCGCGGCCTGCATGACCTGCGACGTGGCGACGTAGGGATCAGCTTCCCCGAAATCGAAACCGCCCGTCATCACCTGGGCAACAGCTTGCGCCTGCATGGACCGCAAGAAGCCCTGAACCAGTTGCAGGCCCTGAATTGGTTGACCGGTATGCGCGACCATGTGCAGGTCAGCGCTGTGAACGGCGTGCCTGAACACGTGCGCTACCGCCTCGTCAGCCGCGTGCAGGTAGACAGCAACCCGGAACGCAGTCGCCGACGCCTGATCAAACGCCACGGCATCAGCGAAGCCGAGGCCCGCGAACGCATCCCCGACAGCGCCGCCAAACGTTGCAACCTGCCCTTCGCTTACCTGCGCAGCAACGGCAGCGGCCAGGCCTTTCCGCTATTTATCCGTCATGGACCGATACTGGAAGTTGCGCAACAAGGCACCTTCAACAGTTACGGCCTGAGCACGACCGCCACTATTCCCTGGTTCTGACCCTCTTTTTTCAACGAAATACGGCCCCTTGTGAATCAATGAGTTACGAGGAGCTGTAAAAAGAGGGTTTTTGCGGGGTTTTGGAGGATTTGTGTTTCAGGGCAATGGGTTGAATAGAAGATGGTCTGGTTCACTGCCGTGTAGGCAGCTAAGAAAACCGACTTTCCGGCCTCGGCGTTCGTCGCTGGGTTCACTGCCGTGTAGGCAGCTAAGAAACAGCTCGCCTCGACCGTGGCCCGCTTCTCGCTGTTCACTGCCGTGTAGGCAGCTAAGAAAATCATGATCGAGGCCTTGAGCCTTGACCGCGTGTTCACTGCCGTGTAGGCAGCTAAGAAAAGGATGGTCACCATGGTACTGGCCTGGACAGTGTTCACTGCCGTGTAGGCAGCTAAGAAACTGAGCCAAGCCGATCTAGAAGCGCTGGATCACGTTCACTGCCGTGTAGGCAGCTTAGAAAGTGATTTTGTATGTATCCCCCACCGAAGCAGTGTTCACTGCCGTGTAGGCAGCTTAGAAAAGTTCTGGAGCAAGTACCGCGACGACGACGTTGTTCACTGCCGTATAGGCAGCTTAGAAAGATGTAACAGTGACGGGCGTTAATCCTGCCGAGTTCACTGCCGTGTAGGCAGCTTAGAAAATGTCCGGCCCTCGCTGTGTGATTGGTCATCGGTTCACTGCCGTATAGGCAGAAAAGAATATTCTCGGTCGCAACGGCGATGCAGCTGTTCACTGTCGTGTAGGCAGCTTAGAAAATGAAAAAGAGCCAAGCCGCCGCCGCACGCGCGTTCACTGCCGTATAGGCAGCTTAGAAATCGCCGGGGGGCAGAGGTCAAGGGGGTGAGGTGTTCACTGCCGCATAGGCAGCTTAGAAAAAGTACAGAGGCAACGATGGCGCGGCAGGCTCGTTCACTGCCGTATAGGCAGCTTAGAAAATCCGCCGCCGCCTCGGGGCCATCTTCGAAACGTTCACTGCCGTGTAGGCAGCTTAGAAATATCGCGCCGCCTGGAAACAGGCTCAGCACTGGTTCACTGTCATGTAGGCAGCTTAGAAATTGCTCCAGATTTTACGATTGTTCGTCGGGTCGTTCACTGCCGTGTAGGCAGCTTAGATAAAGCTGGGCACTACCAGCACCGCCCCAACCATGTTCACTGCCGTATAGGTAGCTTAGAAAATATGGTTATCGCCATTTACCACACTGGTAAAGTCACTGCCGTATAGGCAGCTTAGAAAACATGCCCGCCACTGCCAGCTGGAATGCCCATGTTCACTGTCGTGTAGGCAGCTTAGAAAGCGAAGCTCTGACGCCACTGGGCGCCCTGCCCGTTCACTGCCGTATAGGCAGCTTAGAAAATGCCGTCACCGGGGCGCTGCGAGTAAATGGAGTTCACTGCCGTGTAGGCAGCTTAGAAAACTGCACATCCGACACCAATAAAAAGCCCCGCGTTCACTGCCGTGTAGGCAGCTCAGAAACACTTCGCTTTACCCACGTGAATCTCGTGGTAGTTCACCGCCGAACAGGCAGCCCAACAAAAACTCGCCCGCTATTGTTCTTCATGAGTCCTAAGCACCGCCTGCGCCATCTGCTCGATATAATCAAAAACCTCATCCTGCACCACATACCTGAACTGCTTGCGCCGGTTGGCTGAAACCGTGCCGTTCTGCGCCAGGCACATCATCACCAGGTTGGATAAGTCGCTGCCGCGTACGTCGTAACGCTCATCCACGGCTTTTACGATCTTGTCGTAGTTGTCCAGGAACAGCGTTTCTTCGCGAAGCTCGACTTCCAGTGCGCGCTTGGCCATCTCCAGGGTGAAGCAAACACCGGGGGTGGCGTCCCAGAAGCGATAGATCGCCGAATGGCCGGTGAAGTCAAAGGACAGGTTGCCCTGATCGATCCAGCGCACATCCCAGAATTCACGTGCAGGCCTGGAGAACTGTTGCAGGGTTTCCAGGTACAGGCGCTCTTCACGCTTCATGGCAACCGAAACGGGCAACAGCAAGCCATTTTCCAGGGCGCCGGCGCGGCATAACGTTTGATGGATGAGGAAACGGGACAGACGGCCATTACCGTCCATGAACGGATGGAGGAAGACAAAACCGAAAGAAATGACGCCAGCGGCGACCAGCGGATCGATCTGCCCGGCAGCCCGGTTACCCAGGTCCATAAGCTGTTCCATCAACTCACGGCATAGCTCAGGGGCAGGCGGCACGTAGGTAACGCCAGCAGCGCCGTGCAGGCCGCTGGCCAGATGGTTCTGTTCATGGCGGAACGCAGCGGCCATATCGTACGGGTTGGAAATCGTCGCGTTCTGTAAGGCGACCAAATAATCTTCGCTCAGTGGAATGCGCTCATGGGCCTGCCTGAGCAATTTGATGAAACGTCGGGATTTGTCTTCGCTGGGGGATTCTTTTTCGATGGCGAAGGAATCCTGGGTCTCGTGCAGATAGGCCCAGTTGATAGCCCGATCCATCATGGCCGACGGCAGGCTTTGTATGAATGCCTGCGCACGCCCGAGAATGTCGTGTTGCAGCAGTTCCACAAGCTGTGGCGTCCGCTCGACCGTCGCGCAATAGGCCAGCGTACCGATGCCATTGAACTCCACACGCCAGCGCGAATTGCGCTCACCGGGCATGGTCAGGTATTGCTGCGGATCGAAAAGCGGTATGAACCGACCTTTTACAGGAGCGCGCTGACGGACTTGCTCACCGGTAAAGGCTTCACGCAGAAAGCAGGCCTTGCGGATATAGATCCCGTTCGGCGCTTTTTCCAGTTCGGCTTCGAGTGCGGCGGTCGGAATCTGCGGCAGAGCCTGGGCGAGGATGGCAAGGTTGATGCCTTCATGCTTCAGAGCAAACAACAGATGCCCCAGCAGATCATCTTGCGCCGGGGCCATGCCTGGAGGGACGGCCAAAGTCTCGGCAATCCATTCAAGCCGCGTGACTGGCTTGATGTGCGCAGGGCGGCGCAAGGGGAAGGCCGAGAGTCGCAGAGTCTCTTGCAGCCAGGCATATCCAGCTGAGGTCATGACAAATCCTGATTTTTAACGATAGGCCGCAGTTTTTCTTCACTCAGCCAAGAAAATCTTAATAAACGTCGATTATCCCGATTTTTTCTTAACTCGCTACGGTAAAAATTCAATAGCTAACGCGTGAATCAGCGACGTCTGCGCTAGGACCGAACTTGTTGGCGAAGCGTCCGGCCTGAAACACCGCGCTATCCAGCTCGCTGGCGAGTCGGCTGGCCGCCCGCTCCAATGGTTCTACGGCGCTCCCCGAACCTGGCACGCTTCCCGCTATTGTTTACCCACTGAGTTGTTGAACAATCTTTGGGAACCCCCGTTATGACCCCTGCCCCGGAAAATGATCTGTCCCTGGCCGACCGCGTGGCCATGGAGTTGCGCGCCGACATTATCGGTGGGCGGCTATTGCCTGGTATGGCGCTGGTCGAGAGCGAGCTGGTCAAATCCTACAGCGCGTCGCGCAATACCGTACGCGAGGCGCTGCATCATCTTGGCCGCGAAGGGTTGGCGCGCTATGTGCGCAACAAGGGGGTGATGGTACGGCGCATGGGCGTTGCGGATGTGCGGGATATTTTCCAGGTCCGGCGCACCCTGGAACTGCCTGCACTGGCGGGCAGTCAGGCGCTGCACGAATCCCGCCTGGCGCTGATGGGCGATGCCATCGAAGCCGCCGAATTGGCTCAGGAGCGCGAGGACTGGCAGGCCTTCGGCACTCATAGTCTGCGCTTTCACCAACATATCGTCGGGCTGTTGTGCAGCCCGTTGTTCGACGAGTTCTTCACCCAGGTCGCCGCCCAGTTGCGCCTGGTATTTTCCAGTGCCGGCAGCGAAGAGCGCTTCCAGAAACCCTGGCTGGACCGCGACCGGCAAATCCATGAACTGCTCGCCGAAGGCCGTCGCCAGGACGCCCACGAGGCCCTGCGCCTCTACCTCAAAGATTCCGAACGCGAGCTGCTGGACGTCTTCAGCCGCGCCGCCAAACCCTGAACGAGGATTCACCATGTATAAGGACTATCCCGCCGCTTACCAGGTCAGCAAGGGCAGCGCCCTGCAGGTCGATCAGGCGTTCTATGACCGGGTGCGCGAAGGCAAGGGCCAGCGCACGCTGATCGAACAGTTCGAAGTGCCGATCCGCACCGGCCGGGCCTGGAAAGTCCCGGCCGGCCATGTGTTTCGCGTGACCACGCCGGTCGGCCCTCAGGTCGGCGACTTCAACGTGTGGAACGCCAACGACCCGCGCGAACGCATGTGGGCCGCCCGCACCCGGCAGTTGCAGGGCGCCCATGTCAGCACCTATGACCGACTGTGGTCGAACCTGCCGTTCCTGCGCCCGCTGGTCACCATCACCGATGACAGCCTGGCCAGCTACGGCATCGACGAACACGGCGGCCGCCTGCATGACCTGCTCGGCACCCGCTGCGATCCGTACGTGAATCGCATGCTCACCGGCGAGGACTTCCATCATCACTGCCACTCCAACCTGACCCGCGCCGTACTGCCCCATGGCCTGACCGAGTTCGACGTGCATGACGTGCTGAATATCTTCCAGTGCACCGGCCTGAATCATGACGACATGTATTTCATGAAAGCCTGCCCGGCCAGGCAGGGCGACTACCTGGAGTTCTTCGCCGAAATCGACCTGCTCTGCGCCCTCTCCACCTGCCCCGGCGGTGATCTATCGCTGCCGATGTGGGGGCCGGATGCCCAGGATCCGCTGACGGTCTGCCGTCCGCTGGGGGTAGAGATTTATCAACTGGATGACGCGTTGTTGCAGGGTTGGCAGCAGCCAGAGCGCGCTGCCTATAAAGGCCTGCACGGGTTGCACATTGCCAAGGCAGACTGGGAAGCTTGAGACTGACTCGCCGTAGGAGCGGCTTTAGCCGCGAGGGCGCCCTCCCGGCTAAAGCCGGTCCTACGGGTAGCGGTGTGCCGATGCAGGCCTTATGCTGCCTGCTTTCGCGCAAGGACGCTGATTATGAAACATATCGTTTTATTGGCCCTGGCACTCGCCCTGAGTGGCTGCGGCAACATCGTCACGGTGTACATGGGAGACGCAAAGACCAGTAACTTTCTGCTGGATCAGGGTTCCTCCTGTGGTGCCGTGCCGCGAGTCTACAGCGGCGTGATATTCGACTTCTGCATGCTCTATGGCGAGCCTGCGAACAACAGCAGAAGCACCGCGTCTGGTAGCTCCGCGTTTCCAATCCTATTCATTGATGCCGCAGCCTCCGGTGTCCTGGACACCGTATCCCTGCCCTACACCATCTACCGCCAATCCACGGACGGCAGTATCGAAATCAGTCGTCGTAACTGGAAAAGAGAGAGCTGAAACCCATGCAGCGCTTGACCCTGACCCTCGCTTTACTGGCTAGTGGCACCATCGCCCATGCTCAGGAGTCCACCTCCCATCTGGACAGCGTCCAGCAACAGGGCCAACTGGCCGTGTGCACCACGGGCGATTACAAGCCCTACTCGTTCCTGCGCCCGGACGGCGAATACGAAGGCATCGATATCGAGATGGCACGCAACCTGGCCAAGAGCCTGGGCGTGAAGGTGCAGTGGGTGCCCACTACCTGGAAAACCCTGATGCCGGACTTCCTCGCGGGCAAGTGTGATATCGCCGTGGGCGGTATTTCGGTGAGCCTGGAGCGGCAGAAGAAGGCCTTCTTCAGCAATATTCTGGATATCGACGGCAAGATCCCCTTGGTGCGCTGTGAAGAACAGGCGCAGTACCAGACCCTGGAACAGATCAATCGCCCCGAAGTACGTCTGGTCGAACCGGCGGGCGGCACCAACGAAGCCTTTGTTCACGCTTATGCACCCAAGGCGCAATTGGCCCTGCATGACAACGTGACCATCTTTCAGCAGTTGCTCGACAAGAAGGCCGACGTGATGATCACCGACGCTTCCGAAGCGCTCTATCAGCAAAAGCGCCTGCCCGGCCTGTGTGCGGTAAATCCGAGCAAATACATGCAGTACGGCGAAAAGGCTTACCTGCTACCACGGGACGACATGGCCTGGAAAAGCTACGTCGATCAATGGCTGCACCTGAGCAAAGCCAACGGCGCGTACCAGAAAGTGGTCGGTGAATGGCTGGCGGTGCCGGGGGAATAAACCCCGGCGTGTCGCACATTGTGTGACCTTGTACTACGGTGTATTACATCTGATTACACTGGAGGATGAGGTATGACAATGCTCTCCCTGCGCCTGCCGGATGATCTGTCCGAGCTGCTGACGGCCCTGGCCAAGGCCACCGGCCGCAGCAAGTCGTTTCATGCCGTAGAGGCGCTGCGCGAGTACCTGGCCAGGGAAGCCTGGCAGGTGGCGCAGATCGAGAAAGCCGTCAAGGAAGCCGATGCCGGGGACTTCGCCAGCGAGGCCGAGGTCAACACGGTCATGGAAAAGTGGCTGGACAATGCGCGTTGAATGGCTGAAAAACGCGCTGAACAATCTCCAGGAAGAAGCCACCTACCTGGCCCGGGACAACCCCCGGGCGGCGGCGGAGTTCATTGCAGCCATCAAGTACCGGGTCGAGCAACTGGCGCGCTTGCCCGAGCAAGGCCGTGAAGGCCGCATCGTCGGCACCCGGGAGTGGACGGTGATCGACCGGCCTTACCTTATTCCCTACCGCGTGCGCCAAGGTCGTCTACAGGTGCTGCGGATCATTCATACGCGTCGTGCACTGACTCTCTAGCCGGTGATAAGGTTCTTCCTACACCCGCCAGGGAACGGAGCCCATTGTGAAAACCAGTAAAACCATCACCCGCGCCTTCTGCGTCGAGCTGCAACGAGAGTTGTCTATCACCGCCGCGCGGCGCGAGTACTTTTCCCTGGAGCCGCCGCGCCAGCGCTTTGAGTTTCTCTGTTCCAGCGAAGCTTGCCGGGCATTGGGCGCGAAGATTACCGGGGTGCGCTACGACGTCAAACCTCAGGACAACCCGACCTTCGTCGCCGCGCATTTCCGCGCCAACCCACACTATGAGCATGACCCCGGTTGCGAGTGGGTCGAAGTCGATGCCGAAAAAGAAGCCACCGCCCCTGCCAACGAGACCGAAGGCGAAGCCCGTCTACGCAAGGCCCGGCGCAAGCTCGATGACTATATCGACGTGTTCGACCCGACCCTTCGCACGCCTGCCAAGGACAAGGAAACAGCCACAGCCACGCAAGCAATCGTCGAAGCCAAACCCGGCCCCGAACGGGCAGCCGAAGAAAAAGTGCCAAGCGCAACGCCGGTGCGCAGTGAAACCCGCACCAGCAATCTCGAGCGTCTGGTGGATGCCTACCGCCAGGCCAAGGCGCAGCTTGAGGCGCAAGATTTCAATCTGCTGAAGCTACGGGTACCCGGTCAGGGCGAGATGACCCTGCGTTCATACTTTCGGCATATCAAGTACGCGCAGGTGGGCGACAGCGGGCGGATCGTCTACGGCGGCGGCTTGGTCGAGCGTTATGGGGCGGGCTTCAAGTTCAAGTTCTTCGACCGCCTGAACGGCAAGCAGGTGACGCTCTATGTGTCACCGGCGCAGATGCAGGCCTACCGTTCCAGTCGCTACCTCGGCGAGCTGCTCAGCCATGCCGACGAGGTGAAGTTCTTCACCCTGTATGCCTTGGGCAAACTGGTGCAGAGCCCATCGGGCAAGAGCGTCAGCGTAGAAGTGCAAGACCTGCGTCATCTGGCGATCGTGCTGGGGCCGGAAAAAGCGTCAGGCGATACTAGCGAGCCGACTCAATCGCCTTGAGTGCACTCAACGAAGCGATTTCCACCTTGCCGTACTTGAGCACCACCGCGCCTTCAGCGGCCATGGCCTTGAGCTCAAGCGCGAGTGTCTGGCGTGTGATGCCAAGCATCATGGCCAGATCGTCCTGAGTGACGTTGAGGATCTGACGCTCGCTGGTCGCCAGGGTCGCATCGCCCCTGGCCAGGTGCTCAAGACGCCGGGCAATCCGTACGCGGGTCGAGCGCAGCATGGCGTCTTCAAGCATGGTGTAGACCAGCCGGGTATGAATGGCCTGCAACAGGGCCACGGCGCGGGCAAAACCGGCGTCGAGCATCAAACGATCAAATACCGGCGGATCGACGCACAACACCTCGGCCGCAGTGATCGCACTGACGTCGTGGATGCGCGGCAGGCCATCGAGCAGCGACGTTTCGCCAAACCAATTACCGGCTTCGAACAGGGTCAGGATCGCCTCGCGCCCGTCCTCGCGCAGAGTCGAGACCTTCAGCGTGCCCTGGACCAGGCCATAGAAACAGCCTGATACATCACCCTGACGCGACAGGAACTCGCCCGCCCCAAGGCGTTGCACGCGACTGTTGGCCAATAGCTCGCCCTGAAGATTGGCGCCCAATCCGGCGAACCAGGAATGACGGTTCATCTGTTGCTGGATATCCATGCTCACGCTGTCTCCTGACCGGGAAATGCAAGATACCTTGCAGTGTGGGGGGATACAAAAGGCTAGGCTTGCCATTAACAACGCCGTCCTCTGTAGGAGCTGCCGAAGGCTGCGAAATCGGTCCGTCAGATAAACCCATTCGCAGCCTTCGGCAGCTCCTACAGGGATGTGCTCCGCCAATAACAATAAAAAGGAACCCCTGATGAATATCCCCTCGCTCAAAGACCAGGTCAGCCCCGAAGAGTGGAAAATCCGTTGCGATCTCGCCGCCTGTTATCGGCTGGTTGCGCTGCACGGTTGGACCGATCTGATCTTCACCCATATCAGCGCGCGCCTGCCCGGTGATGATCATCGCTTTCTGATCAACCCCTACGGCATGCTCTTCGAAGAGGTCACTGCCTCGTCACTGATTGTGGTCGATCAACAAGGCAACAAGCTCAATGACTCGCCGTTCAACGTCAATCGCGCCGGTTTCGTCATTCACAGCGCCATTCACGCGGCCCGGGAAGATGCCCAGTGCGTGCTACACACCCACACCCGCGCCGGGATTGCCGTGAGCGCGCAGAAGTGCGGCGTGCTGCCGATTTCCCAACAGTCCACCTTTGTCCTGGCGTCTTTGGGTTATCACGATTACGAAGGCGTGGCGATTCGTGATGAGGAGCGCGTCAGCCTGCAAGCCGATCTGGGTACGGCGAATTTCCTGATGCTGCGCAATCACGGCCTGTTGACGGTTGGGCGTTCGATTGCCGAGGCATTTCTGGCGATGTATCTGTTTGAGAGCACCTGTCAGATTCAGCTATCGGCCCAGGCCGGTGGCGAGCTGACTCATGTGCATGATGCGATTGTCGAGGGCGTGGCCCACGTCATGAAGGTGCAGACCGAAGGTCAGGGCGGGGAATTCGTATGGCCGGCGCTGCTGCGCAAGCTGGAGCGGATCGGGAGTGACTATAAAAGTTGAATGGCGACGCAATAAACAAGTAGGACCGGCTTTAGCCGGGAAGGCGCCTTCCCGGCTAAAGCCGGTCCCACTGTCAAGCAACCAAGGCCGTTGTTAGACCTTGACGATCCAGCCCGCCGGCGCTTCAACGTCACCGGACTGCACGCCGGTCAGCTCTTTGTACAAGCGCTGAGTGACCGGGCCGACTTCCGTCTGGCTGTGGAAGACGTGCAGCTTGTCCTTGTAGGAAATGCCGCCAATCGGGGTGATCACAGCAGCAGTACCGCAGGCACCGGCTTCCTTGAATTCGTCGATCTTGTCGATGAACACATCGCCTTCGACCACTTCAAGACCCAAGCGGCTTTGTGCCAGTTCGATCAGCGACAGGCGAGTGATGCCTGGCAGCACGGATGGCGACTTCGGTGTAACGAACTTGCCATCAGCCGTGATCGCAAAGAAGTTGGCCGAACCGACTTCCTCGATTTTCGAGTGGGTCTGCGGATCCAGATAGATGCAATCGGCGAAGCTGTTTTTCTTGGCTTCGGAACCTGGCATCAGGCTGGCCGCGTAGTTGCCACCGACCTTGGCGGCACCCGTGCCGTTGGGCGCGGCGCGGTCGTAGCTGGAGATCACGAAATTGTTCGGCTTCAGGCCGCCCTTGAAGTAAGCGCCGACCGGAATGCAGAAGATCGAGAAGATGAACTCAGGCGCAGTCCGCACGCCGATGTTGTCACCGACGCCAATCACGAACGGACGCAGGTACAGCGCGCCACCCGAACCATATGGCGGGATGAAATGTTCGTTGGCCTTGACCACCTGCTTGCAGGCTTCGATGAACTGCTCGGTAGGCACATGGGGCATCAACAGGCGTGAACAGCTGCGCTGCATGCGCTGGGCGTTCTGGTCGGGACGGAACAGGTTGATCGAACCATCCTTGCAGCGGTAGGCCTTCAGGCCCTCGAAGCACTGCTGGCCGTAGTGCAACGCGGTCGACCCTTCACTGATGTGCAGGACGTTGTCTTCGGTCAGGGTGCCTTCCTGCCAGGCGCCATCACGCCAGTGCGACAGATAACGCTTGTCTGTCTTGATGTAATCGAAACCCAATGTGTCCCAGTTGATGCTTTCGTGACCCATAACACCCTCGTTGATTTAGCCATCGCCTGCTTGAGTCAGGCCAGGAACCGATTCTGCCAGATCGACCCGACATCGGCGTAGTCGCAAGCAAGCAAGATAACCTGTAACGAAAAAAATCGCTGCACACAGACGACTCAAAGGTCGGGAAAAATAAGATCCTCTGATACTCAGCGGAACAGGCTTTTACAAATGTGGGACCGGCTTCAGCCGGGAAGACGGTATTCAACGCCATAAACAGGCATTGAATGTCACTGGCCTCTTCCCGGCTAAAGCCGGTCCCACAAGATGTGTACAGTGCCTACTGTCACACCCGGAATTTCAACACCACCTGATTAAGCCCCACAGCCAGTTGCGACAGCTCGCTGCTGGCGGCGGAGGTCTGGTTGGCGGCTGCCGAACTTTGCATCGACAGATCACGGATGCTGGTCAGGTTTCGATCCACTTCACGGGCGACCTGAGCCTGCTCTTCAGTGGCCGAGGCGATGCCCAGGTTGCGTTCGTTGATCAGCACGATGGCCGCGTTGATTTCCACCAGGGCCTGGCCAGCGGCTTCGGCGACTTGCAGGCTGGCCTTGGCCCGTTCGCTGCTGCTGCTCATGGCGTTGACGGCCTTGCCGGTGCCAGCCTGGATCGAGGTGATCATCTGCTCGATTTCCGCTGTGGACTGCTGGGTGCGATGGGCCAGTGCGCGCACTTCATCGGCGACCACGGCAAAACCGCGCCCGGCCTCGCCTGCACGCGCCGCTTCGATGGCCGCGTTCAGGGCCAGCAGGTTGGTCTGCTCGGCAATACCGCGAATCACATCGAGCACGCCGCTGATGCCTTGCACCTGTACCGCCAGGCCGTCGATTTCCGTCGCCGTCACACCGACTGCGCTGTGCAGTTCGTTGATCACCGTGACCGTCTCGGCCACCCGCAAATGGCCCTTTTCGGCCGACTGGCTGGATTCCTTGGCAGCAGTGGAGGCTTCGGCGGCATTGCGGGCCACTTCTTCAACGGCCGCGCTCATCTGATTGATGGCGGTGGCGGCCTGATTGATTTCGTCGTTCTGACGCTGAATGCCGCGCAGAGAGTCTTCGGTAACCGCGGTCATTTCCTCGGAGGTCGAAGCCAGTTGATTGGAGGAGTGGCCGAGGTGGGAGATAGTCGTGCGCAGGTTTTCCTGCATCACGCTTAGGGCGGTCAACAGGCGCCCTGCCTCGTCCTTGCCATCCGATGCGACCGGGCGGCTGAAGTCGTTGTCGGCAATCGCTTCGGCCACGGCCAAGGCCTTGGCGATGGGTGCGGTGAGACTGCGGGTAAACATTGCCGCAAGCAGCAAGGTGGCTATCAGCGAGGCAATAATCGCAATGATGGTGATGGTGCGCGCCTGCTCATAAGTGGCAGTTGAGGCCGCCGTAGCCTGGGCGGCCTTGGCATCGGTCAGGTTACTGGCCCGTTCGATGACCTTGGCCAGACGGTTGGCTGCCTGAGTCTGCTCGCCGTCGGGAGCGCTCAGGGCGTTGACCACGTCATCGCGGTTCTGCCTTGCAGCGTCGACAAAGCGGCTGTGAACCCCCAGGTAACTGTTCGCTGCGGCCTGCATTTCACTGAAGATGGATCTGCCTTCGTCGGAGTCCAGCAAGGGCTTCATCACATCGATATGAGTTTGCAGATCGGCCCTTGCCTGACTGATTTTGGCACTGACAGCCTTGTCACTTTCCGGCGTCTTGGCCAGACGTAAGGAGGTGTTGTAGAGGCGCATGCTGATCAAGTCGGCACGAATATCATCAATACCCGACACCGAAGGCAGCACATTGCTCTCGACACGCTCCTGACTTCTTTTGAGGTCGGTTGACTGCTGCAGCGAAAACAGCCCTTGAGCGACTACCAGCAGCGCGAAGAAACCGAAACAGACCAGTGCACGTGGGGCGATGTTCAGCGATCTCAGATTCATGAGAAGCGACCTATTTTTGCTTTGAGAGCACGAAATATACGCGGGAATCGTTTTTTCTTAAATGGACATGACATCAAATAGCCATCATTTCATCTGAAACATACAGATGAATTGTGTCGTTATTGAAATGATTCGAATACAAGTGTGCAGCGGGAGCAGAGGCGCTCCCGCCGGGGGAAGGGGATCAAGCCGGTGAAGCTGCCTGCCCGCCCTGGCGAACCTGGATATATTCCAGCAGCGCAGGCAGGTCATTGCTGCTCAGGGTGCGGGCGATGGACTTGACCTCGTCCATGGGCCAATCCCACCAGGCGGCGTCGAGCAGTTGCTGGCGTATGTGTTCATCGAAGCGAAAGCGAATGAACTTGCAGGGATTGCCGCCGACCACCGAGAACGGCGCAACGTCCCGGGTGACTACGGCGCTGGCCGCTACAATCGAGCCATGGCCGATGGTCACGCCGGAGAGAATCATGGCCCCGGCACAGATCCAGCAGTCGCTGCCGATGACCACATCGCCCTTGCTTGGCGCGTAGTCCTTGATGTCTTCCAGGCCTTTCATCATGGCGGGGAACGGATAGGTAGTGAGCCAGTCGGTACGGTGCTCGCCGCCAAGCAGGATGCGTACACCCGCCGCGATCGAGGTGTAGGAGCCGATACGCAGCACCGTGTCATCACCGAATTCGAATACCTCCGGAATGCCATACGTGCCCACGCCCACGGTGTAGCGCGGGTATTGCAGGCGGATCTTTTCCGGTGCCCGCTCCAGTTTGTCCATGCGCCGCAGACGTTTGCGGGTGGCACGATTTTTCAGCATTTCGAGGAATTTCATGGGATGCCCGTATCAGTCGCCGCAGGCGTCAGCCTTCCTGGCGGTGCAGCAGAAAGCGCTTGAAGCGGCGGAAAGTGGTCATGTTGAACTGGCGCATGGGAATGGAACGCAACAGGCTCCATGCATGCTTTTTGTCCACCACCACGGCGTACTTGAGCGCCTTGTTGAGGATCGCCGTGCGTCCGCTCTGATACGACGGATGGCTGCTGTAAGGGGCGATGGTCTGCAAGTCGGCGTCGAGCAGAACCTTGTATTTACGCGAAAGGTTGTTGGGGTGGCGCCGATAGCGCGTGACGCTGACCGGCAGCACATCGATGCCATAGCCCTGATGGGCAATCTTCAGGGTGATCTGGAAATCCTGGACCTTGATATTCGGGTCATAGAACCCCGCAGCCTTCAGGGCATCCATGCGATACAGCGACACCGGCGCACCGACTACCACCGCGTCGCTGAGGATTTCGTCGAAGTGCAGATGCTTGATCTGGTCGAGTTTCTGATGCTTGGTGGTGTTGCCTTCGCTGTCCATGTAAATGATCAGCGCGCCAACACAACCGACATCCGGATGGTTGTCCAGATACTCGGCGCGCAGCCGCACCGAATCCGGCAGCATCAGGTCATCCAGGTCAGGCGTGGCGACATAGACGCCCTTGGCGTAGCGCAGGCCGTGATTGAGGGTCGCGCTGACACCCTGGTTTTCCTGGCGGTAGAGCTGGAAGGCATAGTGTTTTTGCAGGTCTTCGAGCATCGCAAAACTGTTATCGGTGGAACCATCATCGACGATGATCACTTCGAAGTTTTCGTAGTTCTGCGCAAAGATGCTGGCAATCGCCCCCTCAAGAAATTTCTCGGCGTTGTAACAAGGGGCAATGATCGAGACCAAGGGCGGTATATCAGCCCGCGTTCTTAGAGAAGTGAGTTCTTCAGTCATAGTTCAGTGTTATCAAAACCTTCCAAAGGGCCGGCCAAGGCAGAATCTGCTTACCATTTGCCTACAAACCAAACACATGATGAGGCAAGCACCTATCTCTTGTCATGGTTTGTATCCCATGCAAAAGCTAAAAAAATCTACATTCGACATTCAATCGGATGTCTGGACGCCATAGTCCACGCGGGTTGGAGTAATGGTAAAGCGTGGGCGATATTTAATTGACAGGGGAGAATAAGTCGCTCTAACAAACCGCCATTAAAGTCATTAATTTGACTACAGGGATTACTCTATTAAGGTGAAGATTCATGTGCTCGTCCCTGACGGCACACACTGTTACTTCATCGTAGATGAGTCAGTACGCCATGGAAGCAGGCATTCCCAGTTCATCCCCCCTCGTTGCCACCGTTATCGACCGACGGCTGACCGTATTGCTGTTCATTCTGCCGGTCGGCCTGCTGTTGCTGGCAGCACTGGTCATCAATCATGGCCAGTTGATCTATACGCTGGACGATCCCTACATTCATATCGACCTGGCCCGGCAGATCTTCAGTGGTCATTACGGAATTAACCCGGACGAGTTCTCCGCGCCATCATCCAGTGTGCTGTGGCCCTTGCTATTGGCGCCCTTCACGCCACTGGGCAACGTGCAGCTCTGGGTGCCTTTACTCCTTAACCTGCTGTTCTCCTGGCTGACATTCTCGTTGCTCAGCCAACGTCTGCAGGAACTGGGCTTCGTCCATCGACTGATTATCCTTGGCGGCTGGCTTCTGGCTACCAACTTCTACGGCCTGATCTTCAATGGCATGGAACACTGCCTGCAGGTCTATCTGGTCGTGGTGATTGCCTGTGGCGTGCTGCGCAAGGAATACGAACAACTCGAAGTCAGCAGCCACGGCCTGTATGCGGCGCTGCTGATACTGCCTCTGGTGCGCTACGAAGGCATGGCCGTTTCACTGCCAGTGCTGCTGTACCTGTTCTATCGCGGTGAATACCTGCGGTCGCTGCGCTGTGGCGCACTGCTGATCGGGCTTGTGGGAGCGTTCTCGCTGTTTCTGGCACACCTTGGTCTGGGTTACCTGCCCTCCTCGGTCATTGCCAAGTCGGACACCACGGGAATCGCCTCGATCCTGCGTAACCTGATCAGCCAGTTCGACAAATACGGCTGGGTGATCCTCACACTGCTGGTCACCTGCGCTCTGCTGTCGCGGCGCAAGCCTTTGGCCTTACTGCTGCTGACAGTCACGGGCCTGCACCTGCTGTTCGGCAAGTTCGGCTGGTTCGGCCGCTACGAGATCTATTGGCTGAGCTTTCTCGGCGTGTTCTTCCTCCACTTGGGTCTGCGTCATCTATCGGTGCGCAGCGTCGCCCTGATCTTCGGCCTGTTGCCTGTAGCCTTCGTCCAGTTGGTCTACACCACCCTGGCTACGCCTCTGGCGTCGGCGGCGATCTACAACCAGCAATACCCGATGGCTCAGGTCGCGCACCGGCTGGACGCCCCGGTCGCGGTCAACGACCTTGGCTTGGTGGCACTGAACAACCGCCATTACGTGCTCGATCTGTGGGGCCTGGGCAGCCTGGAAGCGTTGAGGCTGCGTAAAACGGAACAGGGTCCGGGCTGGATCGAGGCGCTGATGACACGCAAGGGCGTGCATTACGCGATGGTCTATGAAGAGTGGTTCCCGCAGCGACCGGCCAACTGGATCAAGGTCGGGGAACTGAAGATGAGCACACCGAAGATCGCTGCAGCCGGTGACACCGTAGCGTTCTATGCCACCGATCAGACCTCGGCGGGCATACTCAAGAGCGTGATGCAGGCGTATGAGCGGGAGGTACCGCGGGCTCGCTTTCATTTCGAATACACAGACCCTCCTGTGGGACCGGCTTCAGCCGGGAATACGCCTTCCCGGCTGAAGCCGGTCCCACAGGGAGATCGCGGATATTAAAAACAAGGCCCACAAAAAAGCCCCGCTCCTCAACAAGGAACGGGGCCCGGGTCTTTCTGCTTCAGGTTACGGTGCGTACGTCAGCAACAACTCTTTGGTTACCTGAAAGTCCACCGACATCATCACGCTCAGGGCAGTGATGGTGAAGATGGAAAACACGAACAGCTTGCGTGCCCAGACGGTGTCATCGACAGCCTTGTAGCCTTTCCAGGCCATGTACAACCAGTACATGCCCATGCCTGCCGCAACGGCCAGGTAGTTAAGGCCGGCATAGCCGCCGAAGGTCAACATCAGTGTGGCAATTAGGAACGCCAGGATGTAGATCAGGATATGACGCTTGGCCACCGGGATGCCGCGTTCAACCGGAAGAACCGGAATCTTGGCAGCCAGGTAGTCATTGAAGCGGAAGATCGCGATGGCGTAGGAATGCGGCATCTGCCACAGACTGAACATCACCAGCAGGGTCAGCGCCGCGAGGTCGAAGTGATTGCTCACCGCGACATAGCCGATTACCGGAGGCATGGCCCCCGACAGGCTGCCGACGAGGGTGCCGTGCACGGATTTGCGCTTCAGCCACAGGCTGTACAAGCCCACGTAGATGACAAAACCGATCACCGCAAACAACGCCGCCAGGGGCGTTGCGTAGGTGTACAGCAGGCCGACGCCGCCAAGGCCGAGCACCGTGGCATAGAGCAGGGCCAGTTTCACTGAAACCAGGCCCTGAACCAGAACACGATTACGCGTGCGCTCCATCTTCACGTCGATGTCGCGGTCGATGCAGTTGTTGAAAACACAACCGGACGCCACAACCAGAGAAGTGCCTATGACTGCCGCCAGGAACACGACGAAGTCGATATGCCCTTTGGAAGCCAGAAAAAAGCCACCCGCCACCGAAAGCACGTTACCGAAAATGATCCCCGGTTTGGTGATTTGGATAAAGTGCTTCAGGGACATGCGGTTTTCCTCAGTGCGCCATCATTTCGGTGTGGATGCTGAACATGATCCACAGCGACAGACCGACCAGCAGGACAATCACCAGCGCGGCAAAAGCCAGCGCCGTGACATTGTTACGCTGAGCTGCCGAGCGGTCCAGGTGCAGGAAGTAAACCAGGTGGACCATAACCTGAACCACTGCGAAGATCAGCACGATCCACAGGGTCGCAGCCTTGGACAGCGACGGGTACATCACCAGGCCGAAAGGAATGGCGGTCAGGATAATCGACAGTACGAAGCCGATTACGTACGACTTGACGCTGCCGTGGCTGGCGTCGTCGTGATGAGCGTCATGGTTCGCCATTTACAAGGTCCCCATCAGATAAACAACGGTGAATACACAGATCCAGACCACGTCCAGGAAGTGCCAGAACAGGCTCAGGCAGCTCAGACGCGTGGTGTTGGTTGGGGTCAGGCCGTTTTTCCAGACCTGATACATCATGACTGCCATCCAGATCAGACCGCTGGTCACGTGCAGACCGTGGGTACCGATCAGGGTGAAGAAGCCCGACAGGAAGCCGCTGCGCTGAGGACCAAAGCCTTCGGAGATCAGCTTGTGGAACTCGTTGACCTCCATGACGATGAAGCCCAGGCCGAACAGGAAGGTGATGAACAACCAACCCAGCACCTGGCTCTTCTTGCCTTTGAACAACGCCAGCATGGCGAAGCCGTAGGTGATACTACTCAACAGCAGGAACGCTGTTTCGCCCAGTACATACGGCAGTTCGAAGATGTCATGACCCGACGGGCCGCCGGCGAAGTTATTCGCCAGCACCGCGTAAGTTGCGAAGATCGACGCGAACAACACGCAGTCGGTCATCAGGTAGAGCCAGAAACCGAATACGGTCATTGGACCACTGTCGTGGTGCTCATCGTGATCATGGTCATGATCGTGACCGTGGGCGTCAGCATTCATTACTAAGTTCGACATGTTTTACACCTGCCCCAGCGAGGATTTGACAGGAGTGATTGCGCCAACCGACGCCAGCACTTTCTGTTGCTCACCTTCAATACGCGCCACTTCGGAAGCAGGAACCATGTAGCCCTGGTCATCACGTGCAGCATGAATTACGAAGTAGACAAGGGTACCGACCAGGCTTACGCCAGCCAGCCACCAGATGTGCCAGATCATGGCAAAACCGAAGACGGTGATCAGCGCGCCCATCACCAGGCCAGTGGCGGTGTTGTGCGGCATGTGGATCGGCTTGTACTGGGCTGGAACCTTGTACGCCTCGCCAGCACGCTTGATTGCGGTGAAAGCGTCGATATCGGTAGCTTTCGGCAATTCAGCGAAGTTGTAGAACGGCGGTGGCGACGAAGTGGACCATTCCAGGGTGTGGCCATTCCATGGGTCACCGGTCAGGTCACGGTTCTGCTCGCGGTCACGGATACTGACGTACAGCTGGATCAGCTGGCAGGCAATACCACAGGCGATCAGCAACGCACCGAAGAAGGCAACGTGCAGGTACGGGGTCCACAGTGGGTTGTCAGTCATGTTCAGGCGACGGGTCATGCCCATGAAGCCCAGAGCGTAGAGCGGCATGAACGCGACGAAGAAGCCGACGAACCAGAAACCGAACGCAGCCTTGCCCCAGCCTTCGTGCAGCTTGAAGCCGAACGCTTTC
Organism: Pseudomonas sp. JL23; assembly: GCF_056933585.1. Lineage (NCBI taxonomy): Bacteria > Pseudomonadati > Pseudomonadota > Gammaproteobacteria > Pseudomonadales > Pseudomonadaceae > Pseudomonas > Pseudomonas sp. JL23. The sequence continues at coordinate 5,518,545 of NZ_CM167795.1, forward strand.
GGGAACCAGAACGCGAAGCCAGCGATGTAACCGAAGACCGCACCGCCGATGATGACGTTGTGGAAGTGAGCGATTACGAACAGGCTGTTGTGCAGAACGAAGTCAGCACCCGGGATAGCCAGCAGTACGCCGGTCATACCACCGATGGAGAAGGTGATCATGAAGCCCAGGGTCCAGAACACTGGCGCGGTGAAGCGCAGGCGACCGTGGTAGATGGTGAACAGCCAGTTGAACAGCTTCACACCCGTCGGGATCGCAATCAGCATCGTCGCCAGACCGAAGAAGGCGTTGACGTTGGCACCCGAACCCATGGTGAAGAAGTGGTGCAGCCAGACCATGAAGCCCAGGACAGTGATGACACCACTGGCCACGACCATGGAGGTATGACCGAACAGGCGCTTGCCGGTGAACGTCGAGATGACTTCAGAGAAGACACCGAACGCAGGCAGTACCAGGATGTAAACCTCAGGGTGACCCCAGGCCCAGAACAGGTTCACGTACATCATTGGGTTACCGCCCAATTCATTCGTGAAGATGTGGAAGCCCAGATAACGGTCAAGGGTCAGCAGAACCATGGTTGCAGCCAGGATCGGGAACGAAGCCACGATCAGGACGTTTGCCCAGGTGCAGGTCCAGGTGAAGATCGGCATGTCCATCATTTTCATGCCAGGGGTACGCATTTTCAGCACGGTGGCCAGGAAGTTGACCCCCGTCAGCGTTGTCCCGATACCGGATATCTGTAGAGCCCAGATGTAGTAGTCGACACCCACGCCAGGGCTATAGGCCAGACCCGACAGCGGCGGATAGGCAACCCAGCCGGTACGGGCGAATTCGCCAACGCCCAGGGACAGGTTGATCAGCACGACGCCGGAAACCAGCAGCCAGAAGCTCAACGAGTTGAGGAACGGGAATGCCACGTCACGGGCACCGATCTGCAGCGGCAGAACGATGTTCATCAGGCCGGTGAAGAAAGGCATCGCCATGAAGATGATCATGATCACACCGTGAGCGGTGAAGATCTGGTCATAGTGTTCAGGCGGCAGGTAGCCTTCGTTACCGTTGGTAGCCACGGCGAGCTGGGCACGCATCATGATGGCGTCGGCAAAACCGCGCAGCAGCATGACCATGGCAACGACGATGTACATCACGCCGATTTTCTTGTGGTCGACGGACGTCAGCCACTCGGACCAGAGGTAATTCCACTTCTTGAAATAGGTGATGGCAGCAACCAGCGATATGCCGAGAAGCGCGACCACCGATAGCGTGATCATGACGATCGGTACGTGAAACGGTACCGCGTCGAGCGTTAATTTACCAAACATCGTTTACTCCTCTGCCCCAGCAGCTGAATGCTTACCCATGTCCATCCCTTCCATCCCGGCGACTTCTTTGCCTTCGTGGTGCGGCGTGCCCCGTTTCATGCCTTCGTACTTATCGACGATGATCTTGAACAGGTCTGGCGTGTACGAAGAATAGAGCTCGACAGGATTGCGTTCGCTTGGTTTGGCCAGTGCGGCGTATTCAGCCGTTTCAAGCCGTTTTGGTGATTTCTTGACATCAGCGACCCAGGCGTCGAAATCAGCCTGGGAAGTGGCGGTGGCCGTGAACTTCATGCCGGTGAAACCTTCGCCGCTGTAGTTGGCGGAGATACCGTCGAATTCACCCTTCTCGTTGGCGATCAGGTGCAGTTTGGTCTGCATGCCCGCCATCGCGTAGATCTGGCCGCCCAGCGCCGGGATGAAGAACGAGTTCATCACCGAGTCGGAAGTGATCTGGAAGTTGACCGGAGTGTTGGCCGGGAAGACGATCTTGTTGACCGTGGCGATCCCTTGTTCCGGGTAGATGAACAGCCATTTCCAGTCCAGCGAGACAACCTGGATGGTAACCGGCTTGACGTCGGACTCAAGCGGACGATAAGGGTCCAGTGCGTGGGTCGACTTGTAGGTGATGATGCCCAGGAAGATCAGCAGGATCAGTGGCACGCCCCAGACCGCAACTTCGATCTTGGTGGAGTGCGACCAGTCAGGCAGGTAAGTGGCCTTGGTGTTGGATGCGCGATATTTCCACGCGAACGCGATAGTCATCAGGATGACCGGAACGACCACGACCAGCATCAGCAAAGTTGCCGTGATGATCAGATCCTTTTCGGCCATACCGACCTGCCCTTTCGGTTCAAGCAGGGTCATCCCGCAACCACTAAGCAAAAGCATGCTGAAAAGGGCCAAGAAGCCAAACAATCTGGGGTACCTTTTTTTACTCATCTCACAACCTCTAAAGCAGCTCGCGCAGTGCAGTTGGGTTTCGACCGCCAACACTTCACCCTGCCGTGTTGGCATGTTTTTTTGAATTGAACAGGGGCCTGCCGACACACACTCGGGCGTTACGACAAATCCGGTTATTGCGATGATTTCTTATTCGATTGGTGGGCAACGAGCCTGTCTGAGGGGCCAATTCCATTTGGCGCAGACATCGAAAATATCCGCTGAAGCCGCTGTCTACCGGGGGTTGCGGGCGTATGCAGAAACGCCTGAAACCTCGAAAATTGCTGATCGCCAAGCCAGGCTGGCCGATAAGTGCTGGCGATTGTAGATACGTAAGATTTTGTTGACTATGCCTTATTTTGCAACAGTAATTTACAGGATTGGCAACAATAAGAAAATAATCTTGGTTCAACCCTTGAAAAAAACCCGCTTTTTTTAACGTGCAGCGGGTTTTTTTCGCAGTTAAAGCCCTTGCAAGCCGCGTGGTTTTAGACGATTGCGAATAACCCCCAGCGGAACCAGCACAGCGGTCAGAACGAATGCGACCAGCGCCCACTGCGCCAAGGATAGACCGAGAATCGGCGGATAGGGAGTCGTGCAGAAACCACTCACCTGAAACACCATCGGCAGCAGGTTGGCCAGGGGCAGACCATCGACGATCGGTTGCAGCACATCGATGCCACAGCTTTCGCTCGGATGGGCAAGAATCCAGGCATGGTTGCCCGCCGCCGCGATACCGCCCAAAGCACTGAGTACGACCAAAGTTTCAAACAGCGTGACGCTGCGGCTGCCCGGCATGGCGGCGCCGATGAACGCGAAGATGGCGATGAGCAGCAAGGCGTAGCGCTGCAGGATGCAAAGCGGGCACGGCGCTTCAGCCAGCACCACCTGCATGTACAACGCGCCGCCGATCAGGGCCAGGCAGATCAGCCCCAGCAGGACCAGAAAGCGTTTCTCGCGTTTTAGGTACAACGTGTTGTTGCTCATTCCCATACCTTCCGAAGGTTTCCCGTTGAGGGTGACGGCAGACGCACCCGGCGCCCGACAGCCGGTCATGATCAGGCGCACCTGCCGACAACTCAAGGACGAAACCGCCATACGGATACATTTGGTCGCTCGATGGCATGCCGCCCGCCGCGAGGGGAACTGTCCCGGCACAAACACCGTCTCAGTTCGCCTGCGCCTGCCAATCGCCGGGCAGCCGAAAACCACACCCTTCTATATATATGGAAGGATGCGGCCATTTGTCGCACACACCTCTTCTATATATAGAAGGGATGCGGCCATTTGTCGCAGCGGATCATTCCAGCGCGGATGCCGGACCGAAGAACTCGTAACGGCTTTGCGCCTCGGGCACGCCGGCCGCCTTGAGCTGACGCTTGACTGCTGCCATGAAGCCTTTCGGCCCGAGGAAGTACGCATCCAGGTCGCGATCCTCAGGCAACCACCGCTCCAGTTGCGCCTGATCAAGCAGGCCGATGGCATGGGCGGCCCGGCTGACCCCGTCCTCTTCGCCATACAGATAAAAACGCTTGAGCCGGGGATGCTCGGCGGCCAGGGCATCGATCCAGTCGCGGAACGCATGCACTTGGCCGTTACGCGCACAATGAATGAAATGCACCGGACGCTGCGACTGCAGGGCGTGGCTCAGCATCGCCAGGGTCGGCGTGATGCCCACGCCGCCGCTGATCAATACCAGCGGCTTGTCGCTATGGGTCAGGGTGAACTCCCCTGACGGCGGGAACAGCTGCAGGCTGTCGCCGACCTGAACCCGGTCATGCAAGTAGTTCGACGCCTTGCCCAATGGCTCGCGCTTGACGCTGATGCGGTACTGGCTGCCGTTCGCCGCCGCCGACAGCGAATAATTGCGACGCATCTCGACGCCGTCGATCATCAACTGCAAACCGATGTACTGCCCTGGGGCGAAATCCAGAATCGCGCCGCCGTCGGCCGGAGCCAGGTAGAAGGAGACGATCTCGGCGCTTTCCTGCACCTTGTTGACCAGCTTGAATTCACGCACGCCGCGCCAGCCACCCGGAGCCTCGGCCTTGGCGGTGTAAACCTCAGCCTCGGCGCCAATCAGGATATCGGCCAGTTGCTGATAGGCATTGCCCCAGGCAGCGATCACTTCAGGCGTGGCAATGTCCGCGCCCAGCACCTCGACAATCGCCTGCAACAGGCAGGTGCCGACAATCGGGTAATGCTCGGGAAGAATCTGCAGGGCGACGTGTTTGTTGATGATCTTGGCCAGCAGGTCGCCCAGTTGCTCCAGCTCATCGATGTGCCGGGCGTACATCAGCAGGCCGTTGGCCAGTGCTCGAGGCTGGGCACCGCTGGACTGGTGCGCGGGGTTGAACAGCGGCCGCACTTGCGGATACTCGCTGAGCATTTTCTGGTAGAAGTGGGTGGTCAGCGCCTCGCCACCGCTTTCCAGCAGGGGTACAGTGGCTTTGACGATGGCACGGTCGTCGGCATTGAGCATGGGGTATCTCCTGCATCAGGTTATTTACAATCAACCTGTATTTATCAGGAACCATGCCAGTTATTTTTTTGTTTAGAATCATATAGTTAAAATAACAGAGTCGAAATGACACAGGTGTGCAAGGTGTTATTTCGACTACAAAGAGTCTTTTTGACTAGCAAGCCAAAAATTCTGTATGCAGTTGTTTTTTCCGTTCGTCAGATGAAAAATCTAAAGCCTGCCCCCACTGAGTCGATAACCCGTTATCGAAAGCTGTTTGCACTTGCCTGATGCAATGCAGCACCTCCTGCCAGAAGGTTTCTATGTCCTCCAAGAACGCTCGAGCAGATTCACTCTCGCTGCTGCTGTTCACATTGCGCAGCGGCAAGCTGATGGCCATCAACCTGCTCAAGGTCAGCGAGATCATTCCCTGCCCGCCCTTGACCCACCTGCCGGAATCCCACCCCCACGTCAAAGGTGTCGCCACCCTGCGCGGCGCCTCGCTGTCGGTTATTGACCTGAGCCGGGCGATTGGCGAGCGACCATTGGCCGACCCGGACGGCGGCTGCCTGATCGTCACTGACGTCAGCCGCTCGAAACAGGGCCTGCACGTACAGGCGGTGAGCAAGATCGTGCATTGCCTGACCACCGATATTCGTCCGCCGCCCTTTGGTGCCGGGGGTAATAAGTCCTATATCACTGGGGTAACCCAGGTTGACGGCACGCTGGTGCAGGTCCTGGATATCGAAAAGGTCATCCACTTCATCGCGCCGCCGAACGTTGAAGTCCTGGAAGAAGAACTGACCATGGAGGAAGCCGACCTGCTGGGCGCCGCGCGTATCCTCGTGGTCGATGACAGCCAGGTCGCCCTGCAACAATCCCTGCACACCTTGCGCGCCTTGGGCATCGAAGCCCATACCGCACGCAGTGCCAAGGAAGCCATCGATGTACTGCTGGAATTGCAGGGCACGGCGCGGCAAATCAACGTAATCGTTTCCGATATCGAGATGTCGGAAATGGACGGCTACGCCCTGACCCGCACCTTGCGCGAAACCCCGGACTTCCAGGAGCTGTACATCCTGCTGCACACCTCTCTGGACAGCGCCATGAACAGCGAAAAAGCCCAGGCTGCGGGGGCCAACGCAGTGCTGACCAAATTCTCCTCGCCTGAACTGACCAAATGCTTGATCGCAGCTGCCAGAGACGTGAGCGCGAGGGGCATTTAAGCCCTCGCGACACTTCAGCCGAGCACTATTGGCTGATGCGTCGTGAGTGCTTGCCCGCCATTGCGCCAGTCTGGCCAAAACACCTGAAACTGGTCGACTTCAATCATGAAATTGCGGCCAACGTCCATGAACTGCTGATATTGACCGACCCAGGCGTCGGCGATTTCGCCAGTTGGCTGCAGGCGCTCGAACGCGATCCAGAATATGACGTCAATCTGTGCATCATCGTCGCCGATCATGACGGCATCGTCGGCGTGGCGCAATGCTGGACCAGTGCTTTCATCCGTCACTTGGGCGTCCATCCCCGAGCCCGGCGCCAAGGCATCGGCCGCCTGCTGCTGCAACAGGCTCTGGCCACTTTCGCCCGCCGCAGCGAAGGCTGGCTGGACCTCAAGGTGATGGAAAACAACCTGCCCGCCCGCCATCTCTATGAACAGGCAGGCATGCGTTACATCAGCCGCTCGGCGCTGGTCCGCAACTGATCTGGCATAATCACCGGCCGACTTCATGTCACCGGAGAACGCCCATGAAAGCATCCACCGTGCTGCTGATCACCCTGGCCGCCATCACCACCCACGCCAATGCCTCTACCAGCGAAGCCTGGAATACGATGGACAAGGCCATGATCGACAGCTGTCTCAAGGCCAGCCAACTGAAAAACACCAAACCCGCAGGCAGCCCCGCGATGTTCGACGACAGCGTCGGCTACACCGCACTGCTGCTCAAGGGCCGCTACCCGCAACCGCACATGAAAAACCTGGCGGGCACCGAGCTGTGTCTGTATCAGCGCCAGAGCAAGAAAGCGACCGTGACCGAGTGGGATAAAGTCACGACGCTGCCGAAGAAATAACACCAATTTGAGACCTTGCAGGAGCTGCCGGAGGCTGCGAACCCAACGCCGCAGGACCGGCTTTAGCTGGGAGGGCGCCCTCGCGGCTAAAGCCGCTCCTACTGACGACGCATAACAGGTCCATGGCGCATAACTTGCTTGAACACTCGCCTTAGTCAGGGTATTGGCGCATTCATGAACACTCGATTTTCCTGCGTAGGCTGCGGCAGCTGCTGCACCGACCACCATGTCCCCCTGACCCTGGGCGAAGCCCGGCAATGGGCCGAGGACGGTGGCAATGTGATCGTGCTCACCGAAGCCTTTCTCGACAATGGCTACGGCCTGCCCGTCGAACAGACGACCCACGCCACGCGGCGCTCAATCATGGTCAACAGCGGCCAGACCCGAGCTCATGTGGCCATTACATTTGCCGCCTACAACGTCGGTCCTTGCCGGAATCTTGACGAAGAAAAGCTCTGTCGCATCTACGAACGCCGCCCGTTGGTGTGCCGTATCTACCCCATGGAAATCAATCCGCATATTCCCCTGCGCCCGGAAAACAAAGGCTGCCCGCCTGAGTCCTGGGACCAGGGCCCGGACCTGATCGTCGGCGACAAGCTGGTAGACATGCAGCTCATGGAACTGATCGAACAGTCGCGCCAGGCTGATCGCGATGATATCGCCGCCAAAGAGTCGATCTGCCAGTTGCTGGGGATCAACACCACCGCCCTCAAAGGCAACGGTTTTGTCGCCTATCTGCCGGAAATGGCCGCCTTTGCCTCGGCGCTTGCCCAGGTGGTCGATGACACTCAGGCCAGCAGCATCACTGCGGACTGGACCTTCCATGTCGCCGGCGACAGCGTCCAGCAGACCCTGCAACACGCCGGCGCGAGCCTTGCCTGGGAAGCGCCAACCCGCTACCTGTTCATTCCCCTGCAAGCCGGTTGAGCCGCGCACTTGAAGAGTGTCGCCATCGTTATTTTCCCCGGCGTCCAGGCTCTGGACGTCGCCGGGCCACTGGATGTGTTCGCCGAGGCCAATCGCTTTGTTGCCGAAGGCAGCGGCTACCATATCGTCACCCTGAGCAGCACGCCCTACCCCGTCAACGCCTCCAACGGCATGCCCCTTGGCGCGCATTTCGATCTCGATAGCGCTGCGGCACAATTCGATATCGTACTAGTGCCCGGCGGCCCGGAACTGCCCTACAGCCCGCCCGACCCAAATCTTACTGTGTGGCTGCACAAAGCGACGGCACTGGCCGGGCGCTATGGCTCGATCTGCACCGGCGCATTCATCCTCGGCCATGCCGGGCTGCTCGATGGCAGGCAGGCCACCACCCATTGGAGTCATGCCGGGGAACTGGCCGAGCAGTTTCCCAAGGCACTGGTCGAGCCGGACCGGATCTACGTGCGCGATGGATCGCTGATGACATCAGCAGGTGTCACAGCCGGGATCGATATGGCCCTGGCACTGGTGACGGAGGATCACGGCGCGGCGATTGCGCTGAAGGTGGCGAAGCGTCTGTTGGTGGTGGCCCAGCGCCAGGGCGGCCAGTCGCAATTCAGCCCCTACCTCAACGCCCCCAGCGACGACACTTCACCGGTAGCGAAAATTCAGCGCTATGTGCTGGAGCATATTGCCGAGGCGTTTTCCGTCGAACGTCTGGCCGAGGTCGTGGCCATGAGCCCGCGCACCTTTGCCCGCGTCTTTGCCCGGGAGGCTGGGGTGACACCGGCTGAATTCGTCCTGCGCGCCCGCATCGATGCGGCACGCAGCCTGCTGGAAGGCAGTGAAATGGCGATCAAGGCCGTGGCCTGGCATTGCGGATTCGGCAGTGCCAGCCGCATGCGGGTGATTTTCAGCCAGCGTCTGGGCGTGACGCCAACTCAGTACCGAGAGCGCTTTCAGCAGGGTTAGCGCTTGCCCATGGACCGACGAGTCCCCGACGGAGCGGCACCGGGGCGGCTGTCGTGGTTGGACTTGTTGGACTTCTGATACCAGGGCTGCTTGTCCTTGGACTGAGCAAAGTCAGCAGGCTTGAACGGGAAGGCAAAGGCCGGGACAGGCGCCTTGGCATCCGTGGTGGTGGATGCATCGACCGTGTCGGCAGCGGTTTCTGGAGCCGGGGTGTGTTCGGGGGTGGTCATGAAAAGCTCCGGGTTGCGCGTATTCGGTCGATGGGAAGAAACAGCCGCGCAGCATACCTGAATCTATTACCTCGTAGGAGCGAGGCTTGCCCGCGAAGGCGATTTTTCAGCTGGAAAACGTGCTGAATGTACCGGCCTTTTCGCGGGCAAGCCTCGCTCCCACAGGTCCTGCGCCAGACGTCAGAAATCGGGCAAATGCCTTACTTGTAAAACAAATCCACCATCACCTGCGCCTCGAACGGCCCGGCGTTGGGCCGCGGGTTTTGCCAGACCAGTTCGGCAGTGAAGTCGATGCTGCTCTGCTGCGTCTCACCCAACAGATCGGCCAGATGGAAAGGTTCGTTGTAGCGCAATGGCGTGCCCCTGCGCGCATCCACCAGGCGAATGCCCAAACCATTATTGGCCGAAGGAATCAGCAGATCATTGCGGACAAACCCGGTCACGGGCTTGAAGCGCGCATTGAGGCTGAACGGCGAATCGCAGCTGCGGCTGGTCACCAGAGAAAATGGACGACTATCGATCACATTGCCCACCACCACTTTCTGAATGCCGATATTGCCGAACTCGACGGTTTCTGGCAGCACTTGCAACTCGGCATCGCAGGCGACGAAACGCAGACCGCGCAGACTGGCGATCTGATAGCTGAGGCTCTGCCCCGGCAGTGGGTTCAAGGTCTGACCATCAAGCTGAAACAGGCGGTAATCCAACAGATCGCTGGCAACGCCAGACGGCGGCGTCGCGCCGAACTTCTGGATAAAGACCGAAAACGGCAGGGAAAATCTGACTTTTGGGCAAGCGCCGATATTCGTATCCCCCTCATGACAGACCGGCAGAAATTGCCCGGTGCTGATCCGCCCGGCGCTCTGCACGTAATCAATGCCATTGAACGCCAGCCCGGCCCGGATACCCTGGCCGATGGGCAGACTCTCCGGATTCAGGTAGATAAAGATTTCTTCGCGCAGGCCCTGCTGGCCGTCCTTGGCGCATTCGACCTGAACATTGAAGCGCTCGGAACGCCAGACCACATCACCCTGGGGCACCGTCGCCGGAATGGCCACGGTGCTGCTCAACTCGCTGCGCAACAGGGTTTCGCCAGTCTGGGTCTTGCAGACCAAGGCGAAACAGGTGGCCGGACTAAACAATAAGATCAGAAAAAGAAAGCGCGTCCATCGACGGGGAAAAACCGGGGTCATGATCAGCATTGCTCCTTGTTGTGCTGAAGGGTTTGAAAACTGTCCTGTGGCATCGGTTGTGCCGTGACGACCGCCGACCGGGCCAGGCGAACGCAGTAGCCAAGCTGGCCGCCGTAGTCGTTCAGCGCCTGAAACGACAGCGTTGCGGCGACCTCGGCATCGGGCAGCGGCCAGTCATGCCCGGCGCCGGGCGCCAGCAGCAGGTAGTCGCGCAGTTGCACGCCGTCGATACGGATATCCTGCAAAGTGGCGTGGAAGGGCGTGGGATTACGCAGTTGCAGCACGCCATCGGTGTCCTGCTGCCATTGCAGCGCCTGGGGCGCCAGGGCCGGGTCGCCGGGCAAATCCTTTGGCCGGTAGAACACATTGATGCGCTGGCGCAGAGCGATATTCAGCTGCTGCGCACCCTCGGCACGCCGGGGAATTTCCAGGGCGTATAGGTGCAGCAGGGATTCCCGCTCCGTGGGCATGCCCTGCCCCTGATACAACAGGCGCAGCTGTTCACGCCCGCGGGCGGGCAGGCGCAGCAGGTGCGGCGTGACGACAAAGGGCAAGGCGGCATCAGGGGAGTCATCGCCCTGGCGGCCATCCGTAAGCCAGACCTGCAGCAGCACCTCGCGATCATCTCGATTGCGCGCCTCAATGCTGGCCTCAACGAAACGTCCGTCGAACACCAGACGCGTACCGGACAGCGACACCGCCCCCTGAGCTGCCGTCAGCCAGGCCCAGAAGGCGATAAGTGCCGCACTTCGCCGTACGCGGATCATTGGCACACCACGCGCAGGCGCTCGTAGGCCCGCGCCGGATCTCGCGGCGGCAGGCTAAAGGGTGCCCGGCAGCGTTGATCGGACCAACGCACCGACAATTCACCCTGCTCCTGCTCACTGAGCACCAGGGCGCGACTGGCAGGATCGACCACCGCCAGCAACTTGCCATTGGCGTCTTCGACACTGGCGCCCATGGGCAGCCTGCTGCCGTCGGCCCTGACCAGCTCGAACTGCACGCGACGACCAAGCGCAGCCTTGAAGTGCACGACCGGCACAGCGCCACGGCGCGGCACCACCTGAGTAATGGCAGTATCCAGATCGACGTCGGCCCCCAGGCTGCGGGTGTCAAGGCTGACCCAGTTGGCGCGATAGGGCTGCGCATAAGGCATCACCGCGTAGCCATTGCCGGAGGTCTGCACATTATTGAAATTGCCCAGGCGAGCTCCAGCGACATCCGGCACTTCGACCAACGCGAAGGTTTCACCCAACGGCTGCCCGGCATTGAGGCCGCCACGGTGAGCGACCAACGAGCCAGCCGCGCCAACACTGACCGCATGGAAGTCACGACCCTGGCTGTAACCGGCATTGAAGCGACCGAATGCCGTGGCGGTATCGAGCTTGCCTGCGCCCGAACTGCCGGAGTAGCTGTCGTGCCCGGCCTGCATGCTATAGAAGGTATCGCGGTCCTCCAGCACCTGACCGCTGAGCCCGGCCTGAGTGATGTAGTCGCCCCGGCTGTCACGCACGCCATTGAACCAGGCCCGCGATGAGCCCGGATTGCTGCCCAGCGGCATGCTCAGGGTCACGGCCAGCTGATTGTCGGTTTGCCGGTCGCCATTACCTACGGACTGCTGATTGCGCTCCAGCGAGACGCTGTAGCTCAACGAACGCCAGGCGGCGTTGTACGACACATAAAACTGCCGGGTCTTGCCCGACAGATTCCAGTAACGCTGCTCCGAGGCGGTCAGGCTGACAAAGCCCAGTTGCTCGGGCAGGGCCTGGGAAACACTCATTTCCAGGCGATCCTTGGCCAGTCCCGTGAACAGTCGGCCGCCTGCGCGGGCAGCTTCCTCGACATGGTCATTCAGAGTCCGGTAATGCTCGGTGGAATAGCGATAACCGGCGACCGCCAACGTGGTGTTGGTCAGGTCCAGGGTATTGGCGTAACGCAGTCGAAGGCTTTCACCGACGCGATCCTGTCCACGGGCTTTACTGATCGATTGGGTCAGGTCGGCCGAGACCGCACCCAGACCGGTATTGACCCCCATGCCAACGTTGCCCGCCTGATAATCCTCGGCGACCTGCAACCCGCCATAACCGGTAAGACGCTCGCTCAGGCCGTACACCAGCGTGGCACTGAGAAAATTCGGCGACGCCTGATCGGTGCCGTAATTATCGACCTGCCCCGCCGCCACGCCATAACGCAGCGCGCCCGCAGGCAGCATGATCGGCAACGACGCGTAAGCCTGAGTAAAGGAACGGCGCCGACCGTCCGCCTCGATCACCGTGACCTCCAGATCGCCGTTGGAACCGCTGGGGTAGATATCGCTGATCTCAAACGGCCCCGGCGAGACATTGCCGCTGTACAGCAGAAAACCGTTCTGCCGGACTTCCACCAGCGCATTGGTCTCGGCGATGCCGCGAATGACCGGGGCAAACACCCGTTCGCTGTCAGGCAGCATGCCGTCATCGGAGGCAATGGCCGCCCCTTTGAAACGCACGCTGTCGAAGATTTGCGAGTCGGTGTAGGTCTCGCCCAGGGTCAGTTGACTGCGCCAGTCGGTCAGGTCGCGCTGGGCATAGGTGCGATTGCTGCGATAGCGATAGGGCTGATGATTGCCGTAGGTCAGCGAGGCCTCATTGCGCAGACGCCAGGCGCCCAGGTTCAGGCCATTGCGCAGCCCAAGATAATACTGATCGGTATCGAGCTGCGCATTGCGCCGCTGCGTACCGTTGAAGTTGTAATTGATGAAACCGGTGGTCTCGCCGCCGTCCCAGAGTTCCGGCGCTACATAGCCCCTGGCACTGCGCGCCATATAGGCCTGGGGCACGCTGATATTCAGGCGCAGGGTCGTGGGCTGGTATTCGATATGAGCAAACTGCACCTGCCCGACCAGATCGAAGCAGCCCTGATCACTGATGGCGCCGCCCTTCTCCTGCACGCGCCCCAGGTCCAGGCCGAAATCTTGCAGCATTTCCAGACTCAAACACGGCTCGACCAGAGCGGAGCCGGCTTTCTGTTTGAAGGTGATGTCACGGCGGCCGCTCAGCGCCCGATTGACGTAGACATCCACCCGGTACACACCGGGAACCACACTGTTGCCCCGGATAAACTCACTGAGGTCAGCCGGCTGATCGCTGCCCTGGATAAAAGCGGTATTGAATTTCACCGTCGGCGGTTCTGCGGCCTCGACACCCATTGCCAGGCTGAAGCCGGCACAGACCATGACCAGGCCTCTGTTGTTCTTATCAAGCCATTCCATAGCAACCTTCACTAAACTCCGAAGTTCCAACGCCACGCATCACGGATGCTTTTGCGCGTGCGCGCGAAAAAGAGCCAACGCACGAAGCGGGCTCCAACAAGCACATTTGAAAAAAAGATCGATCAGGGTTGAGGCTCGACCCTGTCTGCATGAACGAGCTGATTGCCGTTCAGGTTGGTGCGGTAGCGCACATGGGCACCGAAGTCGTCGATGCTGGCAAACTCCAGCTGCAACGTCTCGCTTGACGGGCCGGACTTGAGCGGCAGCCGCAGGCTCTGGCGGGGCGCCAGCATTTGGCTGTCTTTTTTCATCAGCTCACGACTGCCCTGGCGCACGCCGATACCGATCATCGAGACGTGATAAGGACTTGGGTTTTCGACCTGCAATTCATCCTTGAGTACGCGCCACTTCAGGCCATCGGCCGCCTTGAACGGATCGCCCGAAAGGCCACGCGGCCGGAAGAACACCTTGATGCGCTGACGGATAGCAATCTGCAACGTGTTCTCGCTGGCCTCTTGGGGAATTTCCTGCACATTGAGCCAGAACACCGACTCGCGGTCCTCGGGCATGCCGCTTCCGGCATAGATAATGCGCAGCAGTTGCCGCGCATCTGCGGGCATCCGGGCCAGCCCCGGGGTTATCACGAACGGCAGGCTGGACGGATCTGCATCGGCGATGCCGGACTCCAGCCACGACTGCAAAAGGATTTCGGCGCGGCCACTGTTATGGGCCGCCAGGCTGACTTCCTTGTCCTTGGCCGGGTAAATGACCCGCGTGGTGTTGAGTACCACGCCCGCCTGGACACTGACCGCCAGCGACAAGCCCGACACAAGCAAGCAAGCCGAGCGAAAAATACTGAAAAACATGGGGGCATTCGCCTTGAATTCAGAACCCGTATTCAAAAAACGGGTTCGGAAATTGAAACCAGAGAGACGGAGCAGGCAACACCCGCTCCGTCCACGGCATTACTCGTAATCCAGCACGAACGGCATGAAGCCATCGGCATTACCGGCACGGGTGGTGGTGCCGTTGAGGACGTACACCGCACCGAAGTTCAGCTCGGCAGTGGCGCCGCCGTTACCGTCCTGGACCAGCGGCTTGTCGATGGTTTCGGTGCCACCCAGATCCATCAACGCGTTGGACGCATTGATCAGTCCGATACCCACGCCTTGCGCCGAGCCAGTGGTACGCAGCAGCTTCAGGTCGTTCTGATCCTGACCGGAACCATTGCTGGCGTTGAAGCGCATCTTCACCTGGTTGTACTGGTCAGCCCCGGCGCTGCAATTGATCAGCAACTGAATCGGCATGGCCGTTTGCAATTTGCTCTCGCTGAACGCGCCGATGTCAGAGAACGAAACGTTACCCAGATCGACATTGATATCGCCCGGATTGCTGCCTGGGCTGGTGCCGGCACCCGCACCTACGTCGCAGGAAATATTGGTCAATGTGCCGTTAAAGATCAGCTTGCCATTATTCGCGGCTGAAGCTGTCCCCATCGTACCCAGAACCATCGCGCCCACTACTGCCGCTGTAAGAGAAAGCTTCTTCATGTTCATGCTAACAACATTCCTTGTGTTATTTCGTGTGTGCCCACAATCGGACGGCGAGAACTATAGGCGCGACGAACTTCTACCGCTGTCAGGAAAATTACTTTGAGTTGAGCGTTTTAACTATTACATAGGCCGTCCCATTCTGTAGGAAAATTCTACATACGTCTGGACGCCGCACAAATAAAGACTTGCAGCAAATACCCGACTAAAAACATCAACCAAATGTTTTTTTTGCCACTTGCCATTTGCCAATCAAAACCTGCTGCGTCGCCATAAAAAAGGCCGCTCCGATTCATCGGGCGGCCATAGGCGGCGAAAGGCAGTCAAACCGGTTATTCGTAGGTCATCGTTACCACGCCAGACCGGGCTTGCGCATTGGCGTCACCCGCATACACAGGCAGCGGCCGGTAAGCCAGGGTGAAAGGCGCCTGCGGCTGGTTGCACGCGTTGTCAGCGGTATTGACCGCGATAGTGACGCCGGGAGAAACCCTGAGCACCCGCTCATTGTTCCTGGCCTGTGAGGTATTTCGCACCTCACAACCGGCCTGCGTAATATGGCCGTGAAGCTTTATAACTCCGCCAGGTGCCGCGTCGGTCAAATCAACACTTAGAGCACCCAGCATGAACACAACCAAAGCAGTTTGTTTATTTTTGTTTAATATCCGATGGTGAAACTGCTGCCACCGTGAAACTTTAGTCTTCATAGCCGTACTCCAGCGTGGTAAATCACAGAGATGAGTTAAGCTGATGGCCCCATGAATTGCCAGACACGCTAAAATTCACGTAGGAAATTTCCATTGAACGACAAACACTATGACCGTCGTACCTAACTACCGTTAATCATCCTATCGCCCACCGACTGATTTTCTTGATGGTTCGGTCAACAACTTATTTGTCTTGCTGACAATCCTGACAGGTAGCGGTCATCCTCCTGACCGGGTTGGCAGTCTATAAAGGGCAGACCTGAAACGTCCGTCTGATCCAATGACCCTCCGGCGCCTCTTCGCATGCCTAAACACACCCGCACCGTTTTTATCGCCATCGCTGTCGTGGCCATTGTCGCCGCCACCAGTTGGAGCCTGACCCGGCCCGCCACGGCCAAAGTCTCGGCGCCGGCGGCCATACCGGTGCGCACGATCAAGGTGCTGGAACAGGATGTACCGCTGTTCGTCAGCGGCCTGGGCTCGGTGCTGTCGCTGCACAGTGTGGTGGTGCGTCCACAGGTGGACGGCATCCTTACCCGGATTCAGGTCAAGGAAGGCCAGGTGGTGAAAGCGGGCGACCTGCTGGCGACCATTGATGACCGCGCCATCCGCGCCAGCCTGGAGCAGGCCAAGGCGCAACTGGCCCAGAGCCAGGCGCAGCTGGATGTCGCCCAGGTCGATCTCAAACGCTATCGCCTGCTGACCACCGATAACAGCATTTCCAAGCAGACCTTTGATCAGCAACAGGCCCTGGTTCATCAGCTCAGCGCCACCGTGCAGGGCAATCAGGCATCCATCAATGCCGCGCAGGTGCAACTGTCCTACACCCAGATCCGCTCGCCCGTGACGGGCCGGGTCGGTATTCGCAATGTTGATGAAGGCAACTTCCTGCGCGTCAGTGACAGCATCGGCCTGTTTACCGTGACCCAGATCGACCCGATCGCGGTGGAGTTCTCCCTGCCGCAGCAAATGCTGCCGACCCTGCAGGGTCTTATCGCCGCCAGCCCACCAGCGCCAGTCCGTGCGTTCCTCGGCGACGGTGACACGGGCAATCTGCTCGGCCAGGGCCACCTGAGCCTGATCGACAACCAAGTCGCGGCGACCACCGGGACCATTCGCGCCAAGGCCGAATTCGACAACCCCAAGGATCAGCTCTGGCCGGGCCAGTTGGTGACGATCAAGATCCAGACCGGGCTTGAACGCAACGCCTTGAAGGTGCCGCCGCAAGTGGTGCAGCGCGGCATCGATCAGCACTTTGCCTACCGGGTTAAGGACAACAAGGTCGAGGTGGTGCCGGTCAAGGTGGTGTATCAGGACAGCGAGCAGACCCTGATCAGCGGCCCCCATGCCGGCGATGAGTTGGTCAGCGACGGCCAGTCGCGGCTCAAGGCCGGTTCCCGGGTCGATGTGGTACGTGACGCCACCGGCGAAAACGGCCAGCTGGAGACTGCACGATGAAAGGCCAGGGCTCAATATCGGCGTGGTGCATTGATCATCCGGTAGCCACCCTGCTGCTGACCTTCGCCATGGTTCTGCTGGGGGTGATCGCCTATCCGCGCCTGCCCATCGCGCCGTTGCCGGAGGCGGAATTCCCGACCATCCAGGTCTCGGCCCAGTTGCCCGGCGCGAGCCCGGAAACCATGGCCTCGTCTGTGGCAACGCCCCTTGAGGTGCAGTTCAGCGCCGTGCCCGGCGTGACCCAGATGACGTCGAGCAGTGCATTGGGCTCGACCAACCTGACCCTGCAATTCACCCTGAACAAGAGCATCGACACCGCAGCCCAGGAGGTCCAGGCCGCGATCAACACCGCCGCCGGCCGCCTGCCCAAGGACCTGCCGACCCTGCCCACCTGGCGCAAGGTCAACCCCGCAGACAGCCCGGTGCTGATCCTCAGCGTCAGCTCGAAACTGATGCCCGGCACTGAGCTGAGCGATGTCACCGAATCGCTGCTGGCCCGGCAGTTGAGCCAGATCGACGGTGTCGGCCAGGTCGCCATTACCGGCCAGCAACGTCCGGCCATTCGCGTCCAGGCCGCTGCGGAAAAACTCGCCGCCCTGGGCCTGACCCTGGCCGATGTACGCGGCGCGTTGCAACAGACCAGCCTCAACCTGGCCAAGGGCGCGCTGTACGGCAAGGACAATCTCTCGACCCTGGCCGCCAACGACCAGTTGTTCAAGGCCAAGGACTACGAAAGCCTGATCGTCGCCTACAAGAACGGCGCCCCGGTGCAAATCAAGGACGTGGCGCGGGTCATCGACGGCGCGGAGAACGCCTACGTCAAGGCCTGGTCGGGCAATCAGGATGGCACCAGCCAGGGCGTCAATATCGTGATTTTCCGCCAGCCCGGCGCCAACATCGTCGAAACCGTGGACCGTATCCAGCGCGAATTGCCGCGCCTGCAGGAAATGCTCCCGGCTTCCGTGGACGTCTCGGTACTGGTGGACCGCACCAAGACCATCCGCGCCTCGCTGCATGAAGTGGAAATGACCCTGCTGATCGCCATCCTTCTGGTGGTCGCGGTCATGGCCCTGTTCCTGCGCCAGCTGTCGGCCACCCTGATCGTCACATCCGTGCTGCTGGTGTCCCTGGTGAACTGCTTTGCCATGATGTATGTCATGGGCTTCAGCCTGAATAACCTGACCCTGGTGGCGATTGTGGTAGCCGTGGGCTTCGTGGTCGATGACGCCATCGTCGTCGTGGAGAACATCCACCGCCACCTCGAAGCCGGTGACGGCATGCGCGAAGCGGCGATCAAGGGCGCGGGAGAGATCGGCTTTACCGTGGTCTCGATCAGCTTCTCGCTGATCGCCGCCTTCATTCCGCTGCTGTTTATGGGCGGCGTGGTCGGGCGACTGTTCAAGGAGTTTGCCCTGACGGCCACCGCGACCATCCTGATTTCGGTGGTGGTGTCCCTGACCCTGGCACCGACCCTGGCGGCGCTGTTCATGCGTCGCCCCCATCACGATGCGCACGCCAAACCCGGCTTCGGCGAGCGTCTGCTGGCGGGCTACGAACGCATTCTGCGCAAGGCCCTGGCCCATCAGCGGCTGATGATGACGATCTTCTTCCTCACCCTGGGCCTGGCCGGTGCGGGCTATGTGTTGATTCCCAAAGGCTTCTTCCCGGTCCAGGACACGGCGTTCATCCTCGGCACCACCGATGCCGCCGCCGACATTTCCTATCCGGACATGGTCGCCAAACATCAGGCCCTGGCCGCCATCGTCGGCGCCGACCCGGCGGTGCAGGCGTTCTCTCATTCGGTGGGGGTCAGCGGCAGTAACCAGACCATCGCCAGCGGGCGTTTCTGGATTGCCTTGAAGCCGCGCGGCGAGCGGGATGTCTCGGTCAGCCAGTTCATCGACCGGATCCGGCCGAAACTGGCGAAAGTCCCCGGCATCATGCTGTACCTGCGCGCAGGCCAGGACATCAACCTCAGTTCCGGCCCGAGCCGCGCCCAGTACCAGTACGTGCTCAAGAGCAATGACGGCGCGCTGCTCAACACCTGGACCCAGCACCTGACCGAAAAGCTGCGCACCAACCCGGCGTTTCGCGACCTGTCCAACGATCTGCAACTGGGCGGCAGCGTTACCCATATTGATATCGACCGCAGTGCCGCGGCACGTTTCGGCCTGACCACCACCGATGTCGACCAGACCCTCTACGACGCCTTCGGCCAGCGCCAGATCAACGAGTACCAGACCGACACCAACCAGTACAAAGTCATCCTCGAACTCGACGCCCATCAGCGCGGCAAGGCCGAGAGCCTGAACTACTTCTACCTGCGCTCGCCATTGACCGGCGAGATGGTGCCGTTGTCGGCGCTGGCCAAAGTCAGTGCGCCGAAAATGGGGCCGCTGTCTATTGCCCACGACGGCATGTTCCCGGCCGCCAACCTGTCGTTCAACCTGGCGCCCGGCGTCGCCCTCGGCGATGCGGTGCAGATGCTCAATCAGGCCAAGAACGAGATCGCCATGCCGACGGCTATTATCGGCAACTTCCAGGGCGCAGCCCAGGCGTTCCAGAGCTCACTGGCCAACCAGCCATGGCTGATCCTTGCCGCGCTGGTGGCGGTGTACATCATCCTCGGCGTGCTCTATGAGAGTTTCGTGCATCCGCTGACCATCATCTCGACCCTGCCTTCAGCGGGTATCGGCGCATTGCTGTTGCTGTGGCTGATGGGCCAGGATTTCTCGATCATGGCGCTGATCGGTGTCGTGTTGCTGATCGGCATCGTCAAGAAGAACGGCATCCTCTTGGTCGATTTCGCTCTGGATGCCCAACGCTCACGCGGGCTGAGCCCGCATGATGCGATCTTTGAAGCCTGCCTGACGCGCTTTCGGCCCATTATCATGACCACCCTGGCGGCATTGTTGGGCGCCCTGCCGCTGATGCTCGGCTACGGTGTCGGTGCCGAATTGCGCCAGCCATTGGGTATTGCGGTGGTCGGCGGCTTGCTGGTCAGCCAGGCATTGACTCTGTTTACCACCCCAGTGGTCTACCTTCAGCTTGAGCGGCTGTTCCATCGCCGTAACCCAGAGCCTTTGACCGAACCGGTCGCGGCCCTGGCCATTAATAAGTGAGTGTCGCTGTATGCGCGTGCTGATCATCGAAGATGAAGAGAAAACCGCAGACTACCTGCATCGCGGACTGACCGAGCAGGGCTACACCGTGGACCTGGCGCGCGAAGGCATAGAGGGCCTGCACCTGGCTCTGGAAAACGACTACGCGGTGATCATTCTCGACGTCATGCTCCCGGGCCTTGACGGCTACGGCGTGCTGCGCGCGCTGCGGGCCCGCAAGCAGACGCCGGTGATCATGCTCACCGCCCGGGAGAACGTCGACGACCGCATCCGCGGCCTGCGCGAAGGCGCCGATGACTACCTGGGCAAGCCCTTCTCCTTCCTTGAACTGGTCGCTCGCCTGCAAGCCCTGACCCGGCGCAGCGGCGGCCATGAACCGGTGCAGGTGAGCATCGCCGACCTGTGGATCGACCTTATCAGCCGCAAGGCCACCCGTGCCGGTACACGTCTTGACCTGACCGCCAAGGAGTTCTCCCTGCTCAGCGTACTGGCGCGGCGCCAGGGCGAAATCCTTTCGAAAACCTCGATTGCCGAGATGGTCTGGGACATCAATTTCGACAGCGATGCCAATGTCGTCGAAGTCGCGATCAAGCGTCTGCGCGCCAAGCTCGACGGGCCGTTCGAGAAGAAACTGCTGCACACCATCCGGGGCATGGGCTATGTGCTGGAAAGTCGCGATGGCGAGTAATTCCATTGCCCTGCGCCTGAGCGGCCTGTTTGCCCTGGTGGCGCTGTTGGTATTCCTGCTCATCGGCTGGGCCTTGTACCTGCAGGTCGACAAGGGCCTGGGTCGCCTGCCCGCCGCCGAGCTGGATGCGCGCTACAGCGTGCTGGAGTCGGCGGTGACCCGCTATGGCAGCCCCGAACACTGGGCCAAGATCAACGCCAAGTTGAAGCTGCTCAGCGAGGAAGACAAGCGCATTCACTTCTGGGTGGTCAGCGACAACCCGCAGTACGAGTTCGGCAACCCGGACGCCAACATCCGCCAGTTCGCCATGGGCCGCCCAGGCATGCGCGATCTGCAACTGCCGGATCGTGAATTCCCCCTGAAAGTGCTGATCAGCCAGTTCCCGGCCAAGGACCAGCGCCCGCCCCTGCGCTTTCTGATCGCCATCGACATGCAAACCTTCTGGGACACCCAGCACCGGCTGTTGATAGCCCTGATCAGTCTGGCGGCCGTGGGCATCCTGCTGGCCTCGGCGCTGGGCTACTGGGTCGCGCGCATCGGCCTCAAGCCTTTGGTCAGCCTGTCCCTGGAAGCGCAGAAGCTGGCGCCGCCGCGCTTGTCCGGGCGCCTGCAACTGTCGTCGTTGCCGCCGGAGCTGGACCAGTTCGTCACTTCGTTCAACAGCACGCTGGAACGGGTCGAACAAGCCTATTCGCGCCTGGAATCCTTCAATGCCGATGTGGCCCACGAACTGCGCTCGCCACTGACCAACCTGATCGGCCAGACCCAGGTCGCCCTGACCCGTGGGCGTTCGGCCGAGCATTATTTCGAGGTCCTGCAATCGAACCTGGAAGAGTTGGAGCGCCTGCGTTCGATCATCAACGACATGTTGTTCCTGGCCAGCGCCGATCAGGGCAGCAAGGCCACGGAGCTGACCTGCGCATCCCTGGCCGAGGAAGTGGCGACGACCCTCGACTATCTGGACTTCATTCTCGAAGACGCCCAGGTGCAGGTCGAAGTCCATGGCGATGCCAGTGCGCCAATTGAAAAGGCCCACTTGCGCCGTGCCCTGATCAACCTGCTGCACAATGCCGTGCAACACACCGGGCCAGGTCAGGTGATCCGCGTCGATATCCACGGTGACGAGCAACAGGCCAGCGTCGGCGTCGCCAACCCCGGCAGCGCCATTGCCGATGAACATCTGCCCAAGCTGTTCGAACGCTTCTATCGAGTGGACGCCTCGCGCAGCAACAGCGGCGCCAACCACGGCCTGGGCCTGGCGATTGTCAAAGCCATTGCCCTGATGCACGGCGGTAGCGTGTTTGTGCGCAGCGAAGGCGGAATCAACACCTTTGGCATCAATTTGCCCTGTTAACCGATTAAAAACGGGCTTTTACAGAGAGCACACCTATAAACGACGTCGCTTTTAGATCGCGTCGTTTAATGGCATTGCACCTCGATCTTTTTTGTATCGGCAGACTGGCTATTCAGTTACAAACGACGCTAAATCACGGCAATACAGGCGTATTGAACTGAATTGAATACTTCCACCCGCTCAATGGCGCAAAGCTTGTCATGATTGCCACTGCAGCTGAGCCTCCTTTGCGCAGGAAATGGTCGCGCTCGCAAATCCTGTTGATTTCCGGCGGCCTGGCTGCGGTGCTGGCCATTGTGGGCATCGTTTCCTCCTTGCTGATACGCGAACATGCCGACGCCAAGACCGCTGCGGCCCGGGCGGCTACCAATATCGTCCAGTTGATCGATGCCGACGTGCTGCGCAATGCCGAGCTATATGACACCTCGCTGTCCGGCATCATCCTGGCCTGGCAGCGTTCGGACCTGATGAGTATTTCTCCGGAACTGCGACAGATGGTGCTGTTCGACCGCTCCACCGCCGCGCCGTACAAAGGCGACCTGCTTCTGCTGGATCAAAAGGGCGACATTCTCGCCGACTCCACCTCGGTCGTGCCGCGTCGGGACAATTTTGCCGACCGGCCCAATTTCGACTGGCATCGTCAACACAGCGACTCAACGCTGCAGGTCGGTGGTCCGTTCCGCAGTTACTCCAACTTCAATGACTGGTGCCTGACCTTCAGTCGGCGCATGTCCGGGCCTGACGGCGAGTTCATGGGCGTGGCGAGCAGTGCCATGCGTGTGGTGTATTTCAGGAATCTGTTCAAGAACCTGAACGTTGGCCAGAACAGCAGCGTGGCCTTGATCAACTCCCAAGGCATCCTGATAACCCGCCAGCCGGATTTCCAGGGCAAGGATCTGGTCGGTACCGACTTCAGCAAGCAGCCCAATTTCCAGCGCATGCTCAGGGAGGAAAACGGCAGTTTCAGCGGCATCTCCGGCCTGGACAATCTCGAGCGCCTGTACACCTTCTCTCGTGTCGGCGACTTGCCGCTGATCGTGGTGGTGGGTCAGTCTCTGGATGAGGTCTATACCGTCTGGCGTCGGAACATGCTGTTGGTGGCCGGCGCCACCGGCCTGCTGTGCATCGGCATTATGTGGTTGACCCTGTTGCTGTGCCGGGAACTGCGCCTGCGTCATCAGGCCGAGGCGGAGTTGGCACAGATGGCCGCGACCGATTCGCTGACCGGCCTGCCCAACCGTCGGCAGCTGGATCAGGTGATGAGACAGGAATGGGCGCGGGCCCAACGCTCTGGCCAGCCCCTGGCGCTGCTGATGATCGATGTCGACCACTTCAAGGCCTTCAACGACCGCCACGGCCACAACGGTGGAGATGAAGCACTGCGCCGGGTTGCCCAGACCTTTACCGAAACCATTCGCCGACCGGGTGACCTGGCGGCCCGTTATGGCGGTGAAGAATTCCTGATCATCCTGCCCGAGACCGACCTGGCCGGCGCCAGGCTGATGGCCGAGAAGATCCGCCTCGCCGTTCAGGCCATGCCGCGCTTTGCCAATGATCCACAACCCATCACCGTGAGCATTGGCATCGCCGCGCAGACCGCCGGCCCTGCAGACAAACTGGCGGCGCTGTTCGGGGTCGCCGACAAGGCGCTGTACAAAGCCAAGTGCAAGGGGCGCAATCGGGTGGAACAGGCCGTTTTTGTGCCTTGCCCGGAGGATGTCAGTTAATTTTGGCCATCCTTTGTGCTAGTACCACATGTGGGAGCGAGGCTTGCCCGCGAATGCAATATATCTGGCCCAGATAATGTGCCAGCCGTATCGACCATTCGCGGGCAAGCCTCGCTCCTACAAAATGAAGTAATGCAGCGCCCATAAAAAACGCCAGACGGGCTGGCGCTTTTTCGACGGGCTAAAAGATCTTAGCTGGCGCGACGTACCTGATCACGCAGGAGTTTGACCTGATCGTGATTTTTCTGGGTGCCTGCAAGCTGACGCTCGATCAGGCTGACCACATTCGCTGGCAGGTTTTCCTTACGGGCTTTCTCGGCCGCTTCACGATAAGCCTTCAGCGCATGGTCTTCACCACGCTCAACTTCGTTCAGCACAGCCTCATCGCTTTTGCCGGTTACCGACGACTTCAGGTTGACCCAGGCACGATGTACGGAGCCGGAAACGGTACCGCTGGTTTCAGGATCGCCGCCCAAGGCACGAACTTCGGTCTGTAGCTCACGAACAGCGGTAGCGCAGGCTACGGCATGCTCGGCGAAGAACGCTTTGAGCTGAGGGTTTTTCAAATCCTTGGCGCTTTCTTCAAACCCTTTCTGACCATCTTTACTGGTTTCGATCAGGTCATTGAGCAGCGAGATCGATTCTTTATTGATATCTGTCATTTTCAAATTCCTTATTGGCGGGTTGATCAAGTTTTGCGTTGCTGCCAAGGTAGTTGCAGCGCCCGTGCCAGGAATTGAAAACAGTTTTTACCCTTTAATTTCAATACGTTATAAATATCAAGAGACAGATGCACCGTGGTTTCTGCATGAACTGTCAATTGGCCTGCATGCAGAATGCACGTATCTTTTCCCACATGGCCGTACGGCCCGGCGAACCACGAGCACAACTGATGAATCCGGAAAAACTCAAGCTGCTGGTGACCCAGGAAATGCCCTTCGGCAAGTACAAAGGCCGCCTGCTGGCCGATCTGCCGGGGCCATACCTGAACTGGTTCGCCCGTGAAGGCTTTCCCAAGGGCGAGCTGGGTGCCTTGCTGGCCCTGATGCAGGAGATCGACCATAACGGCCTGTCCGAGCTGCTCGACCCTCTGCGCACCCGCCCCCGCCGACACTTCAACGATAAGTGAGACCGCCATGCCTGCCGCCCGCGACAACGCCACTGCACTTGAACTGGCCCGAGACGAAGACTTTTGGCAACGCGTTGCCGAGTCCTATACCGTCGAACCCGGCCCGATCAACCTGGAGAACGGCTACTTCGGGCGCATGACCGACAAGGCCCTGGCGGCCTACAAAAGCCATATCGACTACGTCAACCGCAGCAACTCGGTCTACGTGCGCCAGCAGTTCGACAGCCATGACAGCGAGCAGATCCGCCAACAACTGGCCGAGCTGGTACAGGTGGCGACCGAGGAGGTGGCGATCACCCGCTGCGCTTCGGAATCCCTGCAAGTGCTGATCCGTAACTACAACGGCCTGCAGCCGGGCGATCAGGTGCTGATCTGCGACCTCGACTACATCAGCGTGCAAAGTGCCATGCGCTGGCTGGCCAAGAGCCGCGGCGTGCAAGTGATCGAGATCACCCATGTCCACCCGGCCAGCTACGACAGCCTGCTGGACAGCTACGAAGCGGCGTTCAGGCAGTATCCACGGCTCAAGCTGATGGCCCTGACCCACGTCACCCACCGTACCGGTCTGGTCATGCCGGTACAGGCCATTGCCGAACGGGCCAAAGCCCACGGCATCGATGTGATCCTCGACGGCGCCCACGCCCTCGCCCAGCTGGATTTCAAGCTTGATGAACTGGGCGTGGCTTTTGCCGGTTACAACCTGCAGAAGTGGATTGGCGCGCCTCTGAGCCTGGGTTTTGTCTATATCGCCCGGGAGCGCCTGAGCAGCATTGATGCCGATATGGGTGACACCCGCTATGCCGACGACGATATCCGCTCCCGCGCGCCCTACGGCACGCCGAATATCCCGGCGTGGATGACCTTGCCGACGGTTTTTGAAGAGCATTACGCGATGGGTGGCGCCGCAGTCAAACAGGCACGCCTGAATTATCTGCGTGATATCTGGGTCGAGGGGGTGCGGGGTCTGGAGGGGATCGAAGTGCTGACACCGGACGATCAACGGCTGTATTGCGGGATCACGGCGTTTCGCTTCACTCGTCACGCGGATCAGCAACCGCTGGTGGACAAACTGTTGCACGACTACAACCTGTTCACGGTCGGCCGTACGGGCGCCGGTTGCGGGCCGTGCATCCGGGTGACGCCGGGCTTCAGTACTTCAGTGGCGGATGTACAGTTGCTGGTCCGGGCACTGACTGAATTGGCCTGAAAAAAATGGCGCACCGGACCAGGGTGCGCCAAAAAAGCCAACTACACACACATCTTCATTGCTACCAAGGCCGTCAGTGAAGGCCCTGGCAAGATCCTTCAGTCAAACAGTGCCATGGCCTCTGCCGTGGCTTCGGTGATGCGGTTCCAGTCACCGTTCTTGACCCACTCGTTGTCGATCATCCAGGTCCCGCCAACGCACATCACGTTAGGCAGGGCCATGTACTTCTTCAAGTTGTCGGCGTTCACGCCGCCAGTCGGGCAGAAGCGCACTTCGTTGAACGGGCCGCCCAGAGCTTTGATGGCCGCGACGCCGCCGCTGATTTCCGCCGGGAACAGTTTGAAACGGCGATAGCCCATGGCGTAGCCGATCATGATTTCCGAGGCGCTGCTGACACCCGGCAGCAACGGCAGCGGGCTGTCGACAGCGGCTTGCAGCAGGTCTTGCGTGCTGCCCGGCGTGACGATGAACTGCGAACCGGCAGCTTCGGCAGCGGCCAGTTGATGGCGGTCCAGGATGGTCCCGGCGCCGATGCACATTTCAGGGCGCTGCTCGCGCAGAATGCGGATTGCGCTCAAGCCAAAGGCCGAACGCAGGGTGATTTCCAGCGCCGTCATGCCACCTGCCGCCAGCGCATCGGCCAGCGGCAGGACATCCTGTTCGCGGGCGATGGTGATGACCGGCAGAATCTTCGCCTTGGCGCAGAGTTCGTCGATCTGGATAACCTTGTTCGCCATGCTGTTGAGCGGCTGTCGGGTTTCAGGAGTGTTCATGGCGGCGGTTCCTTTGCTTATGGGCACCAGTAAATCTCGAGGGACGGGGTGAGAAACGCACGTACCGGCATTTGGGCGAGGTCATCGCCCGCCAGTGCTGTGCGCAGGGTGTCGAGTTTGGCCTGCCCGGAAATGGACAGGATGGGCTGACGGGCCGAATTCAAAAGGCGACGGGTCAGGGTCAGGCGCTGGTGCGGCACGCTCGGTGCCAGCATCGGCAGGCAACGACGCTCGCCATCCAGGCTCAGGGCCTCGGTCAGGTTCGGGCTGTTGGGGAACAGTGAAGCGGTGTGACCGTCATCGCCCATGCCCAGTACGAGCACGTCGATGGTCGGCAGTTCGGCCAAGGCTTTGTCTGCCAACAGGGCCGCAGCCTCCAGGCTGTCGGCAACCTGATACAGGCCGACAAAACGCGCCTTGGCCACCGGGCCTTGCAGCAGGTAACGCTGCAACAGGCCGGCATTGCTGTCGGCATGTTCCACCGGCACCCAGCGTTCGTCGGCGAGGCTAATCACGACTTTCGACCAGTCCACGGCCTGTTCGGCCAGGCTCTGGAAAAACGCCACGGGGCTACGCCCACCGGAGACCACCAGCGTGGCAATGCCACGCTCGTTGATCGCGCTGTTCAGCCGGTCGGCCACGTTAGCGGCCAGCCCTTCGGCCAGCAGGCCGGGATTATCGAATTCCCGGGCCAGCAGGCCAGCGGGCAATTCAAGTTCACATATCGCCATACCAGGATCTCCCATCTCGAGTAATCAAAGCGATGGAGCTCATCGGCCCCCACGACCCCGCCGCATAAGGCTTGGGCGCGTCGCCCGCCTTGCGCCAGCCGGAGATCAGTTGGTCACACCAGCGCCAGGCGTACTCGATCTCATCTTTACGGACAAACAGGTTCTGATTGCCGCGCATCACTTCCAGCAACAACCGCTCGTAGGCGTCCGGGACCCGGGCGCTGCGGTAGGTGTCGGAAAAACTCAATTTCAACGGACCACTGCGCAGTTGCATGCCCTTGTCCAGACCCTGGTCCTTGGTCATCACTTGCAGGGAAATGCCTTCGTCGGGCTGCAGGCGAATGATCAGGCGGTTGCTGATCTGCATGCGCTGCTCCGGCGCGAAGATATAGTGCGGCGGTTCCTTGAAGTGGATGACGATCTGCGACAGTTTCTGCGGCATGCGCTTGCCGGTACGCAGGTAGAACGGCACACCGGACCAGCGCCAGTTGCGGATATCGGCGCGAATGGCGACGAAGGTTTCGGTGTCGCTCTGGGTATTGGAGTTTTCTTCCTCCAGATAACCGGGTACCGGCTTGCCTTCGCTGTAGCCGGCGATGTATTGACCACGGACCACCTGGGTCGCCAGGCGCTCCGGGGTGAACGGCGCCAGAGCCTTGAGCACCTTGACCTTCTCGTCACGAATACTGTCGGCGGACAGATCGCTTGGCGGGTCCATGGCGATCAGGCAGAGCAGTTGCAGCAGGTGGTTCTGGATCATGTCGCGCAGTTGCCCGGCCTGATCGAAATAACCCCAGCGGCCCTCGATACCCACTTGCTCGGCCACGGTGATTTCTACGTGGGAGATGTGGTTCTGGTTCCACTGGGTCTCGAACAGGCTGTTGGCGAAGCGCAGGGCAATCAGGTTCTGCACCGTGTCTTTGCCCAGATAGTGGTCGATGCGGTAGACGCGGGTTTCCGGGAGGAACTGCGCTACGGCGTCGTTGACCGTCTGCGATGAGATCAGGTCGTGACCGATGGGCTTTTCCAGCACGGCGCGGGTGCGCTCGGTGAGATTGACCGATGCCAGGTTTTCGCAGATCGCGCCATACACCGATGCAGGTGTGGCGAAGTAGGCAATCAGGGTCTCGGCATCGCCGACCCGCTCGGCCAGGGCGACATAGTCCTCAGCCTTGAGGAAGTCGACGTGCAGGTAGCTCAGGCGCGCCTGGAAACGCGCGACGTGTTCCGCCTCGAGTTCGGCATCAGGCACGAAGCGACGCAGGGATTTATCGATGTACGCCAGGTGCTGGTGCTCGTCGCCCGGTTCGCGCGCGAGCGCGAGAATACGGGTGTCGGCATGCAGCAAACCGGCACGGTCCAGCTGGTATAGAGCCGGGAACAGCTTGCGCACCGCCAGGTCGCCCAAGGCGCCAAACAAGGCAAAAGTGCACGGTTCAACCGTAATCGAAGGCATAATGTTGGTTCTTTTATCAAGTTAGACTACAAATACCTTTTTTAAAGGCGTTACTCAAGGCCATATGTAGTAATAACCACAACATTTGTTCAGAATCGATATTCCAGTGGTGATCAACACAGGCCCTGAGTACGATAGGCCACCTTTGCAACAGGCTAAAGAGGTTCGTCGATCCTCGTTGAAGATCAGCCTGTTGCAACACGATGAAGGGACCCGAATGGACCGCATACGCAACCTCCTGGAGCAGATCCAGGGCCGGCTCGAAGAGCTGAACAAGGCTGAACGCAAGGTCGCCGAAGTGATCCTGCTCAACCCGCAGCAAGCGACCCGTTTCAGCATTGCCGCATTGGCCCAGGCGGCCAAGGTCAGCGAACCGACGGTCAACCGTTTCTGCCGTTCGTTCGCGGTCAGCGGCTACCCCGAATTGAAGCTGCAACTGGCCCAAAGCCTGGCCAGCGGCGCGGCCTATGTCAGCCGCGCAGTCGAGGCCGACGACAATCCCGAGGCCTACACGCAAAAAATCTTCGGCAGCGCCATCGCTTCTTTGGACAGCGCCTGCCAGCAACTGGACCCGTCCCTGATCAGCAAGGCCGTGGACATGTTGATCCAGGCCCGGCAGATCCACTTCTTCGGCCTCGGCGCCTCGGCCCCGGTGGCCCTGGACGCGCAGCACAAGTTCTTCCGCTTCAACCTGGCCGTCACCGCCCATGCCGACGTGCTGATGCAGCGCATGATTGCCTCGGTGGCCCATACCGGTGAGCTGTTCGTGATCATTTCCTACACCGGCCGCACACGCGAACTGGTAGAGGTGGCACGCATCGCCCGGGCCAACGGCGCCTCGGTGCTGGGCCTGACCGCAGCCGGTTCGCCACTGGCCAAGGCCAGCTCGGTCAGCCTGAACATTCCGCTGCCGGAAGACACCGACATCTATATGCCGATGACCTCGCGGATCATCCAGCTGACCGTGCTGGACGTGCTGGCCACGGGCATGACCCTGCGCCGTGGCGTGGACTTCCAGCCGCATCTGCGCAAGATCAAGGAAAGTCTGAATGACAGCCGCTATCCGATAGAGGATCAGGGGTAAAGCGGATTTGTACTGCGACGCCTACCTGTAGGAGCTGCCGAAGGCTGCGAATGGATGTGTCTGACCCACCGCCTTCGCAGCCTCGGCAGCTCCTACACAAGGCAGCTCATCCGCATCTCAATGCACCAGATACGCCTGCAAACTCAGCTCGGCATGCTCCCCCGGCGCCAGGCTCAGGCTATCGCCGCCCCCCGCTGCCGCTTCGACACAGATGAACTCCGAGGCCTCGCTGCCCGCCACGCCCATCAGCGGCCTGCGCCCCGGATGCCAGACCACGGTGCTGGTGCTGTCGCCACTATCGACGCCCAGGCGTCGATCCCAGGCCGGGTCCTGCAGATGCAGCGGGCCACTGTGATCGAATTCACGCTGGCAGCCTCCGGCCACACGCAACTCGCCCTCCTGCTGACAGGCCCGACGCACCAGATGATCGTAGCCCTGCACGCCGTCCAGCCCCTGTAGCGCCACATCGGCAACATCGCTGATACGCCAATAGGCGTGCAAGGCATGACTGAACTGACAGGGCGCGCTGTCCTCGTGGCAGGTATTGAGGCGCAACTCCATGCCCTGCCCCAGTTCGGCGTACAGATCGGCCTGCCAGTCCCACAGCTTGAGGCGCCAGTGCAGGCTGACACCTGTTGCGCTTTCGCTGCTGTCGATGAGTTTCCAGTCCAGCAGGCGTGCCCAGCCGTGGGCCGGCCAGACGCCTTCGCTGGGATGGCGGCCGTACCAGGGCCAGCACACCGGCACGCCACCGCGGATCGGACCGACTTGAGGCCACTGGGCGGCGCACCACAGCCAGGGCTTCTGCCCCACCGGCTGGAAATGCAGCAACTGCCCGCCCTGCCGACTGAACACCGCTTGGCACTGCGGGTGATCGATCACCAGAACATCGCGTAGCTGATAGCGTTCCCATTCGAATGTCGGGCGAGCCCGGCGCGACCTGAAAAAACGCTGCAATGGATGCTCCAGCATCCCCGCTTCCTTGATCGCCATGGTTATCCCGGTTTACCGCACAGAAAAAAAAATGCCTCCGGGAGCACGGAAGCAAATTGTTCGAGCTTAAAAAAGGCGGGCAGAACTGCTGCCCGCAAAGCACACACGATCTTTAGCCTCAGCTGCAAGCTGCAAGCTGCAAGCCAGTAGCTTCTAATTTATCGCTTGCAGCTTATAGCTTGTAGCGGCCCTTAGAACTTCGACTGAATCTTGATACCGGCAACAATGGCGTCGTCGACCTGGTCAACACCACCTGGGTGTTTGACAAACTGCAGGTTAGGACGCACGGTCAACCAGTCGGTGACATGCACACCGTAGTAGATCTCGGAGTTGTATTCGGTCTTCTGGACCGGCACGAAACCTGGATTGTCGTAGTCGCTGATGCCGCTGAGCTGGTTGCGCAGGCGGGCGTTATCCGTTGCGTTGTCGTTCACATGGATACGCGCAACACCGACACCGATATCGTCTTTTGGACGGGAGTCGAACGGACCTTTGAAGACCAGACCGATCTGCTGATAGTTGTCGACGAAGTTGGTCGCTTTATCATGCACGGTCAGGTTGCCGAAAATGCTCAGGCCACGGGAAGTATCACCGCCAACCGAAGTCAGCTGTTGCTGGGCAACGACCCACCAGCCGTGCTTGTCGTCATGCTCTTTGAAATTGCCACCGACCACAGCTTGTGGCTGGCCGTTCTGGGCTTCATAGAGATCGTTGGCATTCGGCGTGCTGCGGTAGTAACCGATGCGGTATTCGCCCGGCAGCTTGTTGACCATCGGCGACCACACCAGCTCGACCGGTACCACGTTGCCTTGTGAGCCGCTGGTGGCGAGGGTGAAGCCGTTGTGTTTGTCGAGGTTGTCCGCGTCCTGCATGTAGATACCGACCTGGGCGTACAACTCAGGCGTGATGTTGTATTTCACGCGCGCAGCCCACTGGCTGATTGGCCAGTTGTACCAGGTGTTCACATAGTTGCCGACCTGAGAACCGCACAGGGTCAGGTTCTGGAAGTCGCAAGGGAAGCTGTTGAAGTCTTCGCCTTCGCCGAAGCGGCCGAGTTTGATGTCCAGGGCGCCGTCGAAGAATTTCTGCTTGTACCACATTTGCGTCAGGCGCCAGGTCTGACCACGGCCCCAGACTTCCTGCGAGGAGCTGATGGTGCCGACGCGAGGATCGCCAATACGGTCGTTGGAGATGTTGCGGCCGCTACGCTCGGTGACTGCCAGCTTGAATTCAGCATCGTGCCAGCCGAGGATTTTCTGCAGGTCCATGTCCAGACCGAAGGCAAACTGGTCGGCATAACGTGCAGTCTTGTCATTGTTGTAACCACCCTTGACGTTGCTGCCCACCTCACCGACGTACTCTGCCGAGATGGTGTAACCCTTGCTCTCAAGCTCGCTACGCAGACCGCCCCAATCGCCGGTCATGTACTTGGAGTTCGCAGCGAATGCATCATCGGCCTGGGCATTACCCGTCAGTGCCAGGGCGCCCAATACAGAGAGCTGACTGACCAACTGGAGACGGGAAATCGATTTGGCTTTGATCTTCTTCATCCCTTAAATCCTCGTAATTTTATTTTTATTGATTACTGCTTCGTGTATTCACTGCTTCGTGTTGACAGGCTGGCCACCCGGTAAGGCAGAGACGGCCGACCTGCTGTGCTCGGTTGCGTTACAACATGTTCAGCTACGGTTGAATTGGGTGACGTTGCCCACACGCTCAGCGGGCTGAGGCTTTCCCTCGCCATTACCCAATACGCCCAGGCGCTCGCCGGTCTTGGCATCGAACAGCAGCACCTTGGATGGATCAAATTGCAGGTTCAGGCTTTCCCCGACCTGAGGCGCGACGTCTGGCGCCAGGCGGCAGCAGACCTTGCTCTGGTTCAGGTCAACGAACACCAGGGTGTCCGGGCCGGTCGGCTCGGTCACCTGGACTTCGGCGCGAATGGTCGGCAGCCCGGACGTCTCGGCCGAAGCCAGGAGAATCTGCTCAGGGCGCAGGCCAAGAATCACTTCACGGTCTTCAAGCCCGGCGTCGTTCATGCTCATCGGCAGCTCGCAACGAGCCTGGCCGCTGTCAAGCAGGGCAATCAGGCGGCCGTCCTTGCGTTGCAGGCGCAATGGAATGAAGTTCATCGGCGGTGAACCGATGAAGCTGGCAACGAACAGGTTCGCCGGGTTGTTGTAGATCTCTTTCGGCGTGCCGAACTGCTGGACGATGCCGTCCTTCATGACCGCAACCTTGTCGCCCAGGGTCATCGCCTCGATCTGATCGTGGGTGACGTAGACGGTGGTGGTCTTGAGGCGCTGGTGCATCAGTTTCATTTCGGTGCGCATCTCGACCCGCAGCTTGGCATCGAGGTTGGACAGCGGTTCGTCGAACAGGTAGATCTTCGGCCGCCGCGCCAGGGCACGGCCCATGGCCACACGCTGTTGCTGACCACCGGACAACTGGCCGGGCTTGCGATTGAGCAGGTGTTCGATCTGCAGCAGCTTGGCGACGCGGGAGACTTCTTCATCAATGGCCGCTTGCGGCATCTTGCGAATCTTCAGGCCAAACTCGATGTTCTCGCGCACGCTCATGGTCGGGTACAGCGCGTAGGACTGGAACACCATGGCGATGTCACGGTCTTTGGGGCTCATGCCGCTGACATCGGAGCCGTCGATGAGAATCGCGCCGCCGGTAATGTTTTCCAGGCCCGCGATGCAGTTCATCAGGGTCGACTTGCCGCAGCCCGACGGGCCGACCAGGATCAGGAACTCGCCGTCCTTGATCTGCAGTTCGATGTTCTTCAGCGTGTCGGGCAGACCGGCACCGTAGGTCTTGTTGACGTTGCGTAGTTCGAGCGTTGCCATGATTACCCCTTGACTGCGCCGGCTGTGAGCCCGCGCACGAAATACTTGCCGGCGACGATGTAGACCAGCAGTGTCGGCAGACCGGCAATCATCGCCGCCGCCATATCAACGTTGTATTCCTTGACCCCGGTACTGGTGTTGACCAGGTTGTTCAGCGCCACGGTAATAGGCTGCGAATCACCGCTGGAAAAGACCACACCGAACAGGAAGTCGTTCCAGATCTGAGTGAACTGCCAGATCAGGCAGACCATCACGATAGGCGTCGACATCGGCAGGATGATCTTGCCGAAAATGGTGAAGAAACCCGCGCCATCCAGGCGTGCCGCCTTGACCAGCGCATCGGGAATGCTCACGTAGTAGTTGCGGAAGAACAGCGTGGTGAAGGCCAGGCCATAGACCACGTGAACGAACACCAGGCCGGTGGTGGTGCTGGCCAGGCCCATCTTGCCGAGGGTAAAGGACGCCGGCAGCAGCACGGTCTGGAATGGCAGGAAGCAGCCGAATAGCAGCAGGCCGAAGAACAGCTGCGAGCCACGGAAGCGCCACATCGACAGCACGTAGCCGTTCAAGGCACCGATGGCCGTGGAGATCAGCACCGCCGGGATGGTGATCTTGATCGAGTTCCAGAAGTAACCGTCAACCGTGGCCCAGGCCTTGACCCAGCCAATGGCGGTAATCACGGTCGGCCAGCTCAGCAGGTTGCCGGTACTGATGTCCTCAGGGGATTTGAAGCTGGTCAGCAGCATCACCACCAGGGGCACCAGATACAGCAGGCAGGCGGCGATCAGCACCACATGGATGGCGATGCGGCTCAGGCTGATCGGCGATTTTCCAACGAGACTAGTCATTGCGCTTGGTCCTCAGCTCGGAATACAGGTAAGGCACCAGAATGGCCAGGATCGCCCCCAGCATCAGGATCGCACTGGCCGAGCCCATGCCCATTTGCCCGCGGCTGAAGGTGAAGGAGTACATGAACATCGCTGGCAGGTCCGAGGAGTAGCCAGGGCCGCCGGCCGTCATGGCTGCGACCAGGTCGAAGCTCTTGATGGCGATGTGAGCGAGGATCATCACCGAACTGAAAAACACCGGGCGCAGGCTCGGCAGGATCACTTTCCAGTAGATGGTCGGCAGGCTGGCGCCGTCGATCTGCGCAGCACGCACGATGGACTGGTCAACGCCACGCAGGCCGGCGAGGAACATCGCCATGATGAAACCCGAGGCTTGCCAGACAGCGGCGATAACCAGGCAGTAAACCACGCGATCGGAGTCGATCAGCCAGTCCAGGCGGAAGCCTTCCCAGCCCCAGTCACGCAGCAGCTTGTCCAGGCCCATGCCAGGGTTGAGCAGCCACTTCCAGGCGGTGCCGGTAACGATCATCGACAGCGCCATCGGGTACAGATAAATAGTGCGGATAAAGCCTTCGCGGCGGATGCGCTGGTCGAGAAAAATCGCCAGGACCACGCCGACAACCAGGCTGATGCCGATGAACATGCCACCGAACACCATCAGGTTCTTGCTTGCCACCCACCAGCGGTCGTTGTCGAACAGGCGCTCGTATTGCGCCAGCCCGGCCCACTTGTAGGACGGCAGGAATGTGGAGGACGTGAAAGACAACACAAACGTCCAGAGGATGTAGCCATAGAAGCCGACCAGAACGATGAACATACTCGGCGCCAGCACCAACTTGGGCAGCCAGCGCTGGAGCGCATCGAACGGCGAGGCTTTGGCTTTGCTGAAGACAGCGACAGAGCTCATCGGAAAATCCAGGTCTGATACATCGAATCCAGCCCGCAGGCGTGCGTGAAACCAGGTTGCGGTTTCAACAGCACGAACTGCGGCTGGGGGTTCAGGTACTAAAAACTACTTGGCGGACTTGATCGCTGCGGCCAGTTTCTTGGCTGTGTCAGCCGGGTCGGCTTTCGGGTCGTTGATGTAGTTGGTCACGACATCGAAAAACGCACCTTGAACAGCAAGGGTAGTTGCCATGTTGTGCGCCATGCTCGGTTGCAGACCGCCGGTTTTGGCATCCGCCAGAAAGTCCTTGGCTGCGGTCTGGGCGCAGGAGTCAAAGCCCAGTGCCGCCATGTTGTTCAACATGTCATTACGAACCGGGATCGACCCCTTGTTGATGCTGAAGACTTTCTGGAAGTCTTCGCCCAGGGTGACCTTGGCCAAATCCTGTTGAGCGGCGGTAGTGCCCTTGTCTTTCTGCTTGAACACCGCCAGGGAGTCGATGTTGTAGGTGAAGGCTTTTTCAGTGCCCGGGAAGGCTACGCATTCATAGTCCTTGCCTGCGACTTTCTTGGCTGCGGTCCACTCGCTCTTGGCCCAGTCACCCATGATCTGCATGCCGGCCTTGCCATTGATGACCTTGCCTGCTTCCAGGTTCCAGTCCTGACCTTTGCCGTCAACGTCCATGTAGGTCGCGACTTTTTTCAGCTCGGTGAGTGCCTTGATCATTTGCGGACCGGTCAACGCATCTTTGTCCAGGTCAACCAGGGCCTTCTTGTAACCGTCGGCACCCATGACGGAGAGCACAACGGCTTCGAATACGGTGCTGTCCTGCCAAGGCTGGCCGCCGTGAGCCAGGGCGATGAAGCCGGCTTTCTTCAGCTTGTCGCCAGCGGCGTAGAATTCTTCGAGGGTGGTCGGGTTCTTGGTGATACCGGCTTTCTTGAAGACTTCCGGGTTGATCCACAGCCAGTTGACGCGGTGGATGTTCACCGGCACAGCGACGTAGTCACCGTCGTACTTCACGGTATCGGAGACTTTCTTGTCGAGCAGCGAATCCCACTTTTCCTGCTTGGCAACGTCCTTGAGCACATCGGTGTCGAGCAGACCGGTAGACGCCCATTCCTGAATGTCGGGGCCTTTGATCTGGGCAACGCCCGGTGGGTTACCGGCAACGGCGCGGCTTTTCAGTACGGTCATGGCAGTGGCACCGCCACCACCGGCTACAGCGCCGTCTTTCCAGGTAAAGCCGTCTTTTTCAACTTGCGCCTTGAGTACATCGACAGCCGCTTTTTCACCGCCGGACGTCCACCAGTGTACGACTTCAACCGTACCTTTGGAGTCGGCAGCGTGAGCGCTCAGCGGAAACAACGAGGCGAGAGAAATGACAGCAGCGAGGCGGGAGATTGAATTCATCGATTTAACCTTTCTTGTTGTTATGCATGAGCAAGTCGTCAGGTGCTTGCGCTGCATAGAAGTCTAACCAAGGGTTTTGAAAGAACAGTAACGAAGGGATGTGCAAGTGTCACAAGATGGTGACATTTCGAACATCCAGAAAAAACCGCTCTGGAATGAGGGTTGCAGAGGATCAATTGTCCGAAAAGGGATGTCCAGACTGTCGGAATAATTCGTTTTGACTGAATTTTCCTAAAGTTTTGTAGGATTAATCCAACAAACCCAGGAAATCCCGCTTTCGTCGCGGGACCAATGTGGGACCAGCTTTAGCCGGGAAGGCGCCCTTCTGATCAACGAAACGCGGCGGATGTACCGGCCCTTTCCCGGCTAAAGCCGGTCCCACAGGGCTCACTCGGCCGTGCGCGGCAGATACAAGGTCACCCGCAACCCACCCCCGCGCAGGTTCTGCAGACTCACCTCGCCCCCATGGCTGTGGGCGATATTGCGCGCGATGCCCAGGCCCAGGCCGTAGCCCTGTTGCTGACTGCCCGCGAGGCGGAAATGCGGCTCGAAGACCTGCTCCAGACGCTGTTCGGGAACACCCGGCCCCTCGTCATCGACATGCAGAACGAACGCCTTGGGGTTGTCTTCGATCTTCAGGTGGGCCTTTTGCCCGTACTTGATGGCGTTGTCGATCAGGTTGCCGATGCAGCGCTTGAGCGCCAGGGGCTTGCCCGGATAGCTGGCCTCGGCCTGGCCCTGCTGGGTCACGCAGCCATTGCCCTGGGGCAGCAGGTACGGCTCGATCAGCACGTCGAGAACGTGATTGAGGTCGACGTCGACGATGTTCTCGTGGATGTCCGTGTCTTTCACGCATTGCAACGCGCCCTTGACCAACAGCTCCAGCTCGTCGAGATCGCGGCCGAACTTGGTTTGCAGGGTTTCATCCTCCAGCAGCTCGACCCGCAGGCGCAGGCGGGTGATGGGCGTGCGCAGGTCGTGGGAAATGGCGCTGAACAACTGGCCGCGCTCGGTCAGATAGCGGCTGATGCGGGTGCGCATGGCATTGAACGCCCGGCTCACTTCCACCACCTCGCTGCCGCCGCCTTCGACCACCGGCTCAACATTGGCGCCCAGGGACATGTCCCGGGCGGTACGGGCCAGACGCTTGAGCGGGCGGCTTTGCCAATGCACCAGCAGGCCGATGAACAGCAGCAGGAACACGCTGGTCAGGACGATGAACCAGACCTGGGAGACCGGTAATTCCTGCTCCTCCAGGGTGGTGTAGGGCTCTGGCAACAGCGAGGCGATGTACAGCCATTCCCCCGGCGCCATCTGGATCTGGGTGACCAGTACCGGCGGATTGACCGGCTCCAGGCTCAAGGCGTAATGCGCCCAGGAACGCGGCAATTCGTCGAGCTTGAGACCGCTGTTGAAGATCCGCAAGTCTTCGGGACGGACGAAACGCACCGAGATATCCGGCCCGTTGCCCAAGTGCTCCCGCAGCACCTGGCCGACCATATCCAGTACCGCCTGCTTGCGCGGGGTCAGTTCCAGCGTGGTCATGTCCAGCGGGCGATCGTTGAGCGTCACGACGAAGCGCGTGCCGCCCATATTGCGCAGCTGATCCAGCACCAGCGGGCGATAGGCCACCGGCAACGAGCGGAAATAACTGGCACTGGCCGCCATGGAGTTGGCCAGGCTGCGTGCTGCGGTGATCAGCCCCTCCATCTGAGTGGCACGCAACTGCGCCAGCCAGATCACGCTGGACAGGGTCTGGGCCAGCAACACCGCCAGCAGAGTCAGGAGCAACATGCGCCCCAGCAACGAGCGCGGCAATGGGAACCGCCGCTTGGTATCGAGACTGATCAAGCGTCAGTAACCATTGCTGAGTTGCGATTGCACGTTGGCCGCCAGCAGGTAGCCGCTGCCGCGCACGGTGCGGATCAAGCGTGGCGACTTGCCGGTATCACGCAGCCGTTGACGCAGGCGGCTGACCGCCATATCGACAATGCGCTCAAGGGGCATCAGCTCGCGGCCACGGGTGGCGTTGCCGATGGTGTCGCGGTCGAGGATCTGTTGAGGATTATCGAGAAACAGCTTGAGCAGGGCAAAGTCGGCGCCGGAGAGAATCACCTCTTCGCCGTCCTTGTGAAACAGACGGTGGCTGACCATATCCAGACGCCACTCATCGAACACCAGCACTTCGCCACCCACCCGCTCCTGCTGACCAAACTGGGCCCGGCGCAACAGAGCCTTGATCCGCGCCTGCAATTCACGAGGACTGAAAGGTTTGCCGAGGTAATCGTCCGCACCCAGTTCCAGACCGATCACGCGGTCAGCCTCATCGGAACTGGCGGTGAGCATGATGATCGGCACCTGCGCCTGACGCGGATGCTGGCGCACCCAGCGGCACAGGCTGAAGCCGTCTTCGTCGGGCAGCATCACATCAAGGATCACCAGATCGCTGGGCTCATCATTGAGCGCCTGACGAAAGCCGGCACCATCGCCCACGGTCCGCACCTGGAAACCCGCACGGGTCAGGTAGGTGTGCAGCAACTCCCGGATCTCCTGATCGTCGTCGACCAACAGAATGGATTTACTGGCTGAACTCACGATGGATCGTCCTTGTAGGCAAATTATTATTATCACGCCCATCACAGGTCAGGCGCCAGACTGTGGGACCGGCTTTAGCCGGGAATGCGTACTCCCGGCTAAAGCCGGTCCCACAGGTGCACCAATTTAGATTGGCGTATCCTGTTTAGTCAGTGCCAACGCCTGATCCAGCGCCACCCCAGCGCCCATCAACCCCGGATACTCGGCTGTCACCAGCCACACCGGCACGCCCTTGAAGTAGTCGCTCATATGGCCCTTCTCGCTGAACGAGCGCTTGAAGCCACTGCTCAGGAAAAAGTCGGTAAAGCGCGGAATCACGCCGCCGGTAATATACACCCCGCCGCGCCCGCCGACTGTCAGTACGTTATTGCCCGCGACACGGCCAAGGAACACGCAGAACTGCTCCAACACCGCCGCCGCTACGTGATCACCGGCCAGCGCGGCCGAGGTGATGGCCGCCGGTGACTTGAGTTCGGGCTCGATATCGTCCAGCGCGCAGCTGACCTGGTACAGCAGCAACAGCCCGGCACCGCTGAGGATTGTCTCGGCGCTGACATGCTCGTGGTCGGCCATCAGGCGCATCCACAGCAAGGCTTCCCGGGCGCTGCCGATGGGCAGGTCGACATGGCCGCCCTCCCCCGGTACCGCCGTCCAGTGCGCATCACCGGTCTTGAGCAACGTACCGACACCGAGGCCGGTGCCCGGACCGATCACTACGCGAGCGCAGGCCGGATCGCCGATACCGTGGACCACGGTCAGATACTCATCGTCCTTGAGCCGGGTCATGCCCAGGGCCTGGGCGGTGAAGTCGTTGACCATGATCAGGTTGTCGATCTTCATTTCTTCGCAGAACTTCTGGCGATTGATCGTCCAGTGGCTGTTGGTGAAATGAAAGTCGTCGCCGGTGACCGGCCCGGCAACCGCCAGGCAGATCGAGCCGACATCACCCTTGTGCAGTTCAAGGTCCTGCAGGTAGACCGACAGGGCCTTTTCCGGGCTCACGTAGTCGATGGTCGGGAATACCCGGATCGAATGCAGTTGATCGTCTTCCCAAATGGCAAAACGTGCATTGGTACCGCCAATATCACCCACCATGGCCAATGTCACTTCAGCGTCTCCAATTGCGAGGTAAAGGCGCTGGCGCCCTGCTCGGCGGAGCTGAAGGCCATGCGCATGAAACCGAACAGCTCACGACCGCAGCCCACGGCGTTGCCGAGGGTGCCGATCGCCGGTGTCCGGGCGGCCAATTCTGCAGGTTCAAGCAAAACTTGCAACGTCCCTTTTACGCCGTCTACACGAATGACATCGCCGTCACGAACAAGTGCCAAAGGGCCACCATCAAAGGCTTCCGGGCAGACGTGGATCGCCGCCGGAATCTTGCCCGAGGCACCGGACATACGCCCGTCAGTGACCAATGCCACCTTGAAGCCACGGTCCTGCAGCACGCCGAGGAACGGTGTCATTTTGTGCAGTTCAGGCATGCCGTTGGAACGCGGGCCCTGGAAACGCATCACTGCGACGAAATCACATTCCAGCTCGCCGGCCTTGAACGCATCGGCCAGGTCCTGCTGATCTTCGAACACCTTGGCCGGTGCTTCGACGATCTGGTGCTCCGGCGCCACGGCGGAGACTTTCATCACGCCACGGCCGAGGTTGCCTTCCATCACGCGCAGGCCGCCTTCCGGCGAAAACGGACGCGATGCCGGGCGCAGGATATTTTCGTCCAGGCTCTGCAGCGGACCTTCGCGCCAGATCAATTTGCCGTCTTCGAGGAACGGCTCGCGGGTATAGCGGCTCAGGCCGTAACCGGCCACGGTGTTGACGTTTTCATGGAGCAGACCGGCGCCCAGCAGCTCACGAATCAGGAACGACATGCCGCCCGCTGCCTGGAAGTGGTTGATGTCGGCCTTGCCGTTCGGATAGACGTGGCTGAGGGTCGGCACGACTTCGGAGAGGTCGGCCATGTCCTGCCAGGTCAGCTGGATACCGGCTGCCTGGGCAATTGCCGGCATGTGCAGGGTGTGGTTGGTCGAACCGCCCGTGGCATGCAGGGCGACGATGGAGTTGACCAGCGAGCGCTCGTCAACGATCTCGCCGATCGGCATGAAGTTGCCGCTCTGCTTGGTCATGCGCGTGACCTGATGCGAGGCCTCGGTGGTCAGGGCGTCACGCAACGGCGTGTAAGGGTTGACGAAGGACGAGCCGGGCAAGTGCAGGCCCATGACTTCCATCACCAACTGGTTGGTGTTGGCGGTGCCGTAGAAGGTGCAGGTGCCGGGGCTGTGGTAGGACTTCATTTCCGAGTCCAGCAGCTCTTCACGGGTGGCCTTGCCTTCAGCGTAGCGCTGCCGCACATCGGCCTTTTCCTTGTTGGAAATGCCCGAGACCATCGGCCCGCCGGGCACGAAGATCATCGGCAGATGGCCGAAGCGCAGGGCGCCCATCATCAGGCCCGGTACGATCTTGTCGCAGATACCCAGCATCAGGGCGGCATCGAACATGTTGTGGGACAAGGCAATCGCCGTCGACATGGCGATGACTTCACGGCTGGCAATGCCCAGCTCCATGCCCGGCTCACCCTGGGTGACGCCGTCGCACATGGCCGGTACACCACCGGCGAACTGGCCCACCGAGCCGATTTCGCGCAGGGCCTTTTTGATCTGGTCGGGGTAATGCTCGTACGGCTGGTGCGCCGAGAGCATTTCGTTGTAGGAAGACACGATGGCCACGTTGGCCGCATTCATCATGCGCAGGCTGTGTTTGTCCTCGGTGCCGCAGCCAGCCACGCCGTGGGCGAAGTTGGCGCATTGCAGCTTGGCACGCATCGGGCCATCGCTTGCGGCCCCTCGAATCAGTTCGAGATAGCGCTGACGTGTCTCGCGACTACGGGCTATCAGCCGTTCGGTTACCTCAAGAACGCGGGGATGCATGTGATGAACTCCAGGCTAACGTCTATGGTCACCCGTGCAGGCAGTGTCGGCGATCGATCCACGCAGGCATTGGCAAGCGCTTGATTTCGAACGGATGTACTGGCCTTACGAGCTTTGTCGTTGTAGATAAAACAAAATATTGCCATTAAAAAGGCTTGTTTTCTATTTCTATGCGAATAATCTTGTAATTCCAACAACAAATTTAGAGAGGATGCTTGTTATGACGCTTCGCATCGCAATCAATGGCTTTGGCCGTATCGGCCGCAACGTCCTGCGTGCACTCTATACCCAAGGCTACCGACAGGACCTGCAAGTCGTCGCCATTAATGATTTGGGCGATAGCGAGATCAATGCCCACCTCCTGCGTTTCGACACCGTGCACGGCCCGTTCGGCGGCACCGTGGAATTCGACAAGGAAAGCCTGACCGTCAATGGTGACCGTATCGCAGTCAGCGCGATCCGCAACCCGGCCGAGCTGCCGTGGA
Source organism: Pseudomonas sp. JL23 (assembly GCF_056933585.1). NCBI lineage: Bacteria > Pseudomonadati > Pseudomonadota > Gammaproteobacteria > Pseudomonadales > Pseudomonadaceae > Pseudomonas > Pseudomonas sp. JL23. The sequence continues at coordinate 5,561,897 of NZ_CM167795.1, forward strand.
AATCCGAGAACATCGACGTCGTCTTCGAATGCACCGGTCTGTTCACCGACCGTGCCAAGGCGGCGGCGCACCTGACTGCCGGTGCGCGCAAAGTGATCATTTCGGCCCCGGCCAAGGGCGCCGATGCCACCGTGGTCTACGGCGTCAACCATGACGTTCTGCGCCAGTCGCACCAGATCATTTCCAATGCCTCCTGCACCACCAACTGCCTGGCCCCGGTGGCCCAGGTGCTGCATCGCGAGCTGGGTATCGAAAGCGGCCTGATGACCACCATTCATGCCTACACCAACGACCAGAACCTGATCGACGTCTACCATACCGACCCGTACCGCGCCCGCTCCGCGACCCAGTCGATGATCCCAAGCAAGACCGGTGCCGCCGAGGCCGTGGGCCTGGTCCTGCCGGAACTGGCTGGCAAGCTGACCGGCATGGCCGTGCGCGTGCCGGTGATCAACGTGTCCCTGGTCGACCTGACCGTGCAGCTCAAGCGCGAAGCCACGGCCGAGGAAGTCAACGCCCTGATGAAAGAAGCCAGCCAGCATTCCAAGGTTCTGGGCTACAACACCCTGCCGCTGGTGTCCCATGACTTCAATCACAACCCGCTGTCGTCGATCTTCGACGCCAACCACACCAAGGCCAGCGGCAAGCTGCTCAAGGTCCTGGCCTGGTACGACAACGAGTGGGCATTCTCCAACCGCATGCTGGATAACTGCCTGGCGCTGCATAACGCCGAATAAGACCGGGACAAATCCCACAAGGTCTTTTGCATTCGGCCCTTGACCGTACAAGCGGATGATAAGCATTATCATCCGCTTGTTTTTCCGGTCGGGCCTCCCCGTGACTCAGTCGCACCTTAATGCCGTATTTCTCAGCCAGCGCACCGTGCTGCTGCGTACCCTGCAACGGATCGTCCGTAACCCCAGCATCGCCGAAGACCTGCTCCAGGAAACCTGGCTGCGGGTGACCCGCGCCCTGGGCGAACGCCCCATCGACCATCTGGAACCCTTCGTCTACCAGACCGCGCGCAATCTGGCGCTGGATCATTTGCGCGCGTATAAGCTGCACGCCCGGACCATGGTCGAAGATACGCCTGCTGATCAGCTTTACAGCGTCGTCGCACCGTCAAGCCCGCCGGAAGACGCCGCCCATGCCGAACGCCTGATCAAAGGCCTGAGCGCCAGCCTGGGGCGTCTGAGCGAACGCCAGCAGCGCATCTTCACCCTCAGCCGGTTGCAGGGTTGCAGCTACCTTGAAATCGCCGAACAGCTGAATGTGTCGGCGAGTACGGTGCAAAAAGAGCTGAAGTTGATCATGGCCATCTGTCTCGACGTCGCCGCGAAGCTTGACCATGGCTGACCGCTACCGCAGGCTGCGGGCCATTGCATGTCCCATCGCCAGAGATCCCGTGTGAACACCCCCGAACCGACGCCCATGGACAACAGCGCCATGGATCAGGCCCTCGACTGGCTGATTCAACTGGAACACTGCGACGCGCAGCAACGCCAGCGCTTTGAGCAATGGCTCGACGCCGATCAGGCCCACGTCGAAGCATTCGCCCAGGCCCAGGCGATGTGGAACTCGGCGCCCCTGCAACAAGTGGCCGCCAGCCTCGAGCAGCAGGCACGCCCTGCCCGTTCGCGGCCCCTGCGCCGCCTGTGGAAACCCATGGCCAGTGCTGCCGTCCTGCTGCTGGCGGTGTTCAATTTCACCAACCTGCCCCTGCGCCTCGAGGCCGATCACCTGACTCAGGTCGGCGAACGCGAGCGCCTGCAATTGCAGGACGGATCCTCCGTGCTGCTCAACACCGATTCGGCCTTTTCCAGCCAGCTCGACGAACAGCATCGCAGTGCCCGGTTGTATCAGGGCGAGGCCTTCTTCAATGTGCCGGACAATCGCAACCGCCCGCTGGAAGTCGAGGCCGGCCCCCTGCATATGAGCGCCAGCAGCACTGACTTTGCCGTGCGCTATCTGGATGGCGAAGCGCGTATTCAGGTCCAGCGCGGCGCCGTGGATGTACGCAATACCCAGGGCAACACCCGCATCAGCCTCAGCGCCGGCAACAGCCTGCGGGTCGGGCCTTCGGGCATCGGCCAGCCGGAACCCATGAGCCACAACGACCTGGCCTGGGTCCAGGGCCGCCTGATCTTCGACAACCGCCCCCTCGGCCAGGTCCTGACAGAACTGCGCCGCTACTACCCCGGCTGGATCATCAACACCAACTCGGCCCTCGACGACGTCGCCGTCACCGGCAACTATCGCCTCGACAACCCGCTGGACGTGATGCGCTCCCTGGCGCAGATCACCTCGGCGAGCCTGCATGAATTGCCCAGGGTCGTGATCCTCAATTAGAGACTCATGACCTTTGTGGGACCGGCTTCAGCCGGTCCCACCGAAACCTGCCCATCGATTCGAAATCGAACTCCCTGAAAAACTTTTACGCGATTACCACCCGTCGTTCGTCTAGTCACCAAATGCAATTAATTCTCATTAGTAAGCGTTTGTCACTATCATAAAGACCAGCACGACAGGGGAGCTGTACCCATGCCATCTGCGACACCCGCCATCCGCAAGACCCTCCATATCGATCTGCATGCCTTTGCCCTGTCAGTGCTGACCGTGGCCATGCTTGGTGCGACGCCGTATACCAGCGGTGCCCTGGCCGCTACGCCCGGTGAAAGCGCCCCACGCAGCGTCGGTACTTATCCCTTCGCCATCGTCCAGCAACCCCTGGTCCCAGCCCTGAACGAATTCAGCCGCATCACCGGTTGGCAGGTGGGTGTTTCCGCTGATCTGGCCAGGGACGTGGTCTCACCCGGCGCTATCGGCACCCTGCCTGCCGACAAGGCCCTGGATAAACTGCTGGCTGGCAGCCACCTGGGCTATCGCAACCTGGGCAACAACAATGTCGTGCTGGAAAAGCGCAGCAGCGGCGCCCTGGCCCTTGAGCAGATCACCGTCAGCGCCACCCGTCAGGCTCAGGAAGTGGCGACCGTGCCCGGCAGCGTCAGCGTGCACGACCGCGCCGAGCTGGACCGCCTGAACGTCAATAACATTCGCGATCTGGTGCGCTACGAACCGGGCATCTCGGTCGGCGGCGCCGGTCAGCGTGCCGGCACCACCGGCTACAACATTCGCGGCATCGACGGCGATCGCATCCTGACCCAGGTCGATGGCGTTGAAGTGCCCGACAGCTTTTTCACCGGCCCCTACGCCAACACCCACCGCAACTACGTCGACCCGGAAATCGTCAAGCGCGTGGAAATCCTCCGCGGCCCGGCCTCGGCGCTGTATGGCAGCAGCGCCATCGGCGGCGCGGTCAGCTATTACACCCTTGATCCCGATGACATCATCAAGCCCGGCAAGGATGTCGGCGCGCGCCTCAAGACCGGCTACAGCTCCGCCGACGAAAGCTGGCTGACCTCGGCCACCGTCGCCGGGCGCACCGGCCAGTTCGATGGCCTGCTGCACCTGAGCCAGCGCAACGGTCACGAGACCGAATCCTACGGCAGCAACAACGGCACCGGCCTGCAACGCACCGAAGCCAACCCGGAGGACGTACGCACTACCAACGTACTGGCCAAACTGGGCTGGGACTACGCCGACGACGCGCGCCTGGGACTGACCTACGAGAAGTACAAGGACGACCGCTCCACCAACCAGAAAAGCGCCATCGGCGGCCCGTACAACAACGGCAGCCCCCTGGGCATGTACACCTCGCGCACCGGCAACGACGTGATCACCCGCGAACGCTTTGGCGTGGAAAACAACTTTGCCCTCGACAGCCTGCTGGTGGACAACGTCAAGTGGAGCCTCAACTACCAGACCGCCAAGACCGAGCAGGAAACACTTGAGCGTTATTTCCCGTTCTCCCGGGATGTGTGGCGTAACCGCGAAGCCTCCTACCAGGAAAAACAATGGATCCTGGATGTGCAACTGGACAAGGCCTTCCAGATCGCCGAAACCGATCATCTGCTGACTTACGGCACCACCCTCAAACGCCAGGAAACCACCGGCCTGCGCCAGGGCAGCGGCGTCTGCGCTCGGGTCTTCGGCAGTTGCCGCACCGTCGGCGCCGACAGCCCCAGCGACCGTCTTGTTCGCTCCAGCGACTTCCCGGACCCGATCACCACCAGCTACGCCCTGTTCGCCCAGGATGAAATCCGCTGGAACGACTGGTCCTTCCTGCCTGCGCTGCGCTACGACTACACGCGCCTGAATCCGAAGATCACCCAGGAATTCCTCAATACCGTAGCCCTGAGCAATTCCAGCCAGGTCGATGGCAAGGACAAGACCTGGCATCGCCTGTCGCCCAAGTTCGGCCTGACTTACGCGATCACCGACCAGTACACCTGGTACGGTCAGTACGCCGAGGGCTTCCGTACCCCTTCGGCCAAGGCACTCTACGGGCGCTTCGAAAACCTCGGTTCGGGCTACGTGGTCGAACCCAACTCGAACCTGGAACCGGAAAAGAGCAAGAGCTACGAGACCGGCCTGCGTGGGCGTTTCGACTCGGGCTCCTTTGATGTCGCGGTGTTCTATAACAAATACCGCGATTTCATCAACGAAGACGCCATCACCCCCGGCTACACCCAGACGGTGTTCCAGTCCAACAATATCAAGCACGCCACCATCAAGGGCGCCGAGGTCAAGGGCCGCTTGAACCTCGACGTCTTCGGCGCGCCCCAGGGCCTCTACAGCCTGGGTTCCCTGGCTTATGCCTACGGTCGCAACGATGACAGCGGCGAGCCGATCAACAGCGTCAACCCGCTGACCGGCGTGCTCGGCCTGGGCTACGAGCAGGACAACTACGGCGGCCTGCTGAGCTGGACCCTGGTCAAACGCAAGGACCGTGTCGACGACACTAACTTCCATACCCCGGACGGCGTTTCCGCCTCCAGCCAGTTCAAAACGCCGGGCTATGGCGTGCTCGACCTGAGCGGCTTCTACAAGGTCACCCGGGACGTCACGGTCAACGCTGGCCTGTACAACCTCACCGACAAGAAATACTGGCGCTGGGACGACATCCGCGGCTACGACGGCGTCGGCGAGGCAGGCGTAACCGCCCCGGCCAACCTGGACCGCCTGACCCAGCCGGGTCGCAACTTCGCCATCAATGTGGTCTGGGATATCTGACCCAATATCTGCGCCGCCCGTTTCTGCGTAGACGGGCGGCGACGTTTTAATTCGATCAGGAAGACATCATGAACACCCCCTCCAACCGCCCCACCCTGCGCTCGCAACGCCTGAACCAGATCACCCAGGTGCCCCACGAAAAGCTCGACCGTGCCGTCAAGGCCAACGCCCCGTTCGAAACCCTGGCCAGCTACACGCGCTTTGTCGTGGCCCAGTACCTGTTTCAGAACGAGCTCAAGGCGCTGTACAGCGATCCGGCGCTGATCGAGGTATTCCCTGATCTGGCTCAGCGTTGCCGTGCCGAACAGGCCCTGGCCGATCTCGCCGACCTCGAAATCGAAGTACCACCGCCCGCCCCCGGCGCCCTGCGTAATCCGGGCAAGGCTCAGGCCATGGGCTGGCTGTTCGTTTCCGAAGGCTCGAAACTCGGTGCGGCGTTCCTGATCAAGCGCGCCGTGGCCCTGAACCTCAGCGACAGCTTCGGCGCCCGCCATCTGGGCGAACCGGCGGGCGGCCGTGCCGAGGGCTGGAAGTCCTTTACCCGCACCCTCGACGCACTGCAGTTCAGCGCCGAAGAAGAGGCCGACGCCGACCTCGGCGCCCTGCAGGCCTTTGAGCGTTTCAACGAGCTGTTGGATATTGCCTACGCGGCTGAATCAGCCTGAGCTGTTAAGCTAGCCAGGCCCCCAACTCACTGATTGATTTGCACCGCAAACGACCATGACCTGCAAACCGCCCGGAACCCCACTGTCGCGCTTTCTGTTCGCAATCCTCGCTTATGTCAGCCTGGGGATCGGGCTGGTGGCCATTGTCGTGCCCGGTCTGCCGACCACCGAGTTCATCCTGCTGGCTGCCTGGGCCGCGACCCGCAGCTCGCCGCGTCTGAGCGCCTGGCTGGAAAGCCACCGGCTGTTCGGGCCAATCCTGTACAACTGGCGCAACGGCAAGCTCATCGCCCGCCGCGCCAAGATCAGCGCCACCATCAGCATGCTGATCTGCGCCGTGCTGATGCTCAGCCTGCTCACGCATGCCTGGCCGATGTACCTGGCGCTGACGGGGATGGGCATGGGCAATCTGTGGATATGGTCAAGGCCGGAGCCTGCGCCGCAGGTCTGATCCGGTCTCTGGCGATCCCTTTTTTTGTGGGACCGGCTTTAGCCGGGAAGACGGCGGCACGTCCGATACAGCTCTTGCTCCTTCACCACTGCATTCCCGGCTAAAGCCGGTCCCACAAAAGCCACTCATACCAATCTCGATTCCTGGATGCGACATTTCCTGTCACATCTGTTCCCCGCCCCATTAAATCGCCCACAGTACTGATCTGCATCAGCAGAATCAGATACCCCCCACCCTAGCCTGTCTCCATCTTCCCAGGATGGAGCAGTGCCATGTCCGCTACCCCCGGCAAACTCAAACTCGGTGCGCTGGTCGCGCTGGTCGTCGGTTCAATGATCGGTGGCGGGATTTTCTCTCTGCCGCAGAACATGGCGGCCAGTGCAGGCGTCGGCGCCATTCTCATCGGCTGGGCCATCACCGCCGTCGGCATGCTGACCCTGGCCTTCGTATTCCAGACCCTGGCCAATCGCAAACCTGATCTGGATGGCGGCGTCTATGTCTACGCCAAGGCCGGCTTCGGTGACTACATGGGCTTCTCGTCGGCCTGGGGTTACTGGATCAGCGCCTGGCTGGGCAACGTCGGTTATTTCGTGCTGCTGTTCAGCACCCTTGGCTACTTCTTCCCGGTATTCGGCGAGGGCAATACCGTCGCCGCCATCATTGGCTCGTCGGTATTGCTGTGGGCCGTACACTTCCTGGTGCTGCGCGGTATCCGTGAGGCAGCGTTCATCAATCTGGTGACCACCGTCGCCAAGATCGTGCCCCTGCTGCTGTTCGTGCTGATTGCCCTGTTCGCCTTCAAGCTGGACATATTCAGCGCGGATATCTGGGGCAGCGGCAACGCCAATCTGGGCAGCGTGATGAACCAGATGCGCAACATGATGCTGGTCACCGTCTGGGTGTTCATCGGCATTGAAGGCGCGAGCATCTTCTCGGCTCGCGCAGAAAAGCGCTCGGATGTCGGCAAGGCCACCATTCTCGGCTTCGTCACCGTGCTGTTGCTGCTGGTCCTGGTCAACGTGCTGTCCCTGGGCATCATGACCCAGCCGGAACTGGCAAAACTGCCTAACCCGTCCATGGCCGCCGTGCTGGAACATGTGGTCGGCCACTGGGGCGCGGTGCTGATCAGCATCGGCCTGATCGTCTCCCTGCTCGGAGCGCTGCTGTCGTGGGTGCTGCTGTGTGCGGAAATCCTCTTTGCCGCCGCCCGCGATCACACCATGCCGGCCTTTCTGCGCAAGGAAAACGCCAATCACGTCCCGGCCAACGCCCTGTGGCTGACCAATGCCATGGTCCAGCTGTTCCTGATCATCACCCTGTTCTCGGCCAGCACTTACCTGTCGCTGATCTATCTGGCGACCTCGATGATTCTGGTGCCTTACCTGTGGTCGGCGGCCTACGCCCTGCTGCTGGCGGCGCGTGGCGAGACCTACGAAAACGCCCTGGGCGAGCGCAGGAAAGACCTGATCATCGCCGCTATCTCCCTGACTTATGCCATCTGGCTGCTCTATGCCGGCGGCCTCAAGTACCTGCTGCTCTCGGCCCTGCTCTACGCACCGGGCGCAATCCTGTTCGCCAAGGCCCGCTTTGAAACCGGCAAACCGGTCTTCACCACCGTGGAAAAGCTGATTTTCGTGGCCGTGGTCATCGGCGCACTGATCGCCGCCTACGGCCTGTACTCGGGCTTTCTGAGCCTCTGATTCTTGTCATTGAAGGAAACGGATATGTCTTCGGATAACGTGAAACTGGGCGTCCACTCGGAAGTGGGCAAACTGCGCAAGGTCATGGTCTGCTCCCCCGGCCTGGCCCATCAGCGCCTGACCCCGAACAACTGCGACGAACTGCTGTTCGACGATGTGCTATGGGTCAACCAGGCCAAACGCGATCACTTCGACTTCGTCACCAAGATGCGCGAACGCAATATCGAAGTGCTGGAAATGCACAACCTGCTGACCGATATCGTCGCCATTCCCGAAGCCCTGGAGTGGATCATCGAGCGCAAGATCACCGCCAATCAAATCGGCGTCGGCCTGATCCACGAAGTCGCCAGTTGGCTGCGCAGCCTGGAACCACGCAAGTGCGCCGAGTACCTGATCGGCGGCGTATCGGCGGACGATCTGCCGAGCAGCTTCGGCGGCAAGACCATCGAAATCTTCCGCGACTTCCTCGGTCATTCCAGCTTCATTCTGCCGCCGCTGCCCAACACCCAATTCACCCGCGACACCACCTGCTGGATCTACGGCGGCGTCACGCTCAACCCGATGTACTGGCCCGCTCGGCGCCAGGAAACCCTGCTGGCCAGCGCTATCTATAAATTCCATCCGCAGTTCGCCCAGGCCGATTTCCAGATCTGGTATGGCGACCCGGATCAGGATCACGGCAGCGCGACCCTGGAAGGCGGCGATGTCATGCCCCTGGGCAACGGCATCGTGTTGATCGGCATGGGCGAGCGCACCTCCCATCAGGCCATCGGCCAGTTGGCGCGCAACCTGTTCAAGCACAACGCCGTAGAGCGAGTGATCGTCGCCGGTCTGCCCAAGTCCCGCTCCGCCATGCACCTGGACACCGTATTCAGCTTCTGCGACCGCGACCTGGTGACCATCTTCCCGGAAGTGGTCAGCCAGATCGTCGCCTTCAGCCTGCGCCCGGACGACAGCCAGCCCAGCGGCATCGATATCCGCCGCGAAGAAGGCAGCTTCCTGGAAACCGTGGCCAAGGCCCTCAACCTCAAGACCCTGCGCATCGTCGAGACCGGTGGCAACAGCTTCGCCGCCGAGCGTGAGCAATGGGACGACGGCAATAACGTGGTGGCTCTGGAACCCGGCGTGGTCATCGGTTACGACCGCAATACCTACACCAACACCCTGTTGCGCAAGGCCGGGGTGGAAGTCATCACCATCAGCGCCAGCGAACTGGGGCGCGGACGCGGCGGCGGTCATTGCATGACCTGCCCGATCACCCGCGACGCCGTCGACTACTAAGAGGAATACGATCATGGCTTTCAATATGCGCAACCGCAGCCTGCTGAGCTTGATGCACCACAGCAACCGCGAACTGCATTACCTGCTCGACCTGTCCCGGGACCTCAAGCGCGCCAAGTACACCGGCACCGAACAGCAGCACCTCAAGGGCAAGAACATCGCGCTGATCTTCGAAAAGACCTCGACCCGCACCCGCTGCGCCTTTGAGGTCGCGGCCCATGATCAGGGCGCCCACGTCACCTATATCGATACGGTGTCGTCGCAGATCGGCCACAAGGAAAGCATGAAGGACACCGCCCGGGTGCTGGGACGCATGTTCGACGCCATCGAATACCGTGGCTTCGAGCAGGAAATCGTCGAAGAGTTGGCGAAATTCGCCGGTGTGCCGGTATTCAACGGCCTGACCGCCGAATTCCACCCGACGCAAATGATCGCCGACACCATGACCATGCGCGAGCACAGCGACAAACCGCTGCACGACATCAGCTACGCCTACCTGGGCGACGCCCGCTACAACATGGGCAACTCGCTGCTGATGATCGGTGCCAAGCTGGGCATGGACGTACGCATCGGCGCGCCCAAGGCCCTGTGGCCGAGCGAAGAATTCATCGCCCAGTGCCGTGGCTTTGCCCAAGAGAGCGGCGCACGCATCACCCTGACCGAAGACCCGAAAGTCGCCGTCAAGGGTGTGGACTTTGTCCACACCGACGTCTGGGTCTCCATGGGCGAACCGGTGGAGGCCTGGGACGAGCGCATCAAGCAGTTGCTGCCCTACCAGGTCAACGCACAGATGATGAAGGCCGCAGAGAATCCGCGAGTCAAATTCATGCACTGCCTGCCCGCCTTTCATAACAGCGAAACCAAGGTCGGCAAAGACATCGCCAGCCGCTACCCGCACCTGGCCAATGGCGTGGAAGTGACCGAAGAAGTCTTCGAATCACCGGCCAACATTGCCTTTGAGCAAGCGGAAAACCGCATGCATACCATCAAGGCGATTCTGGTGGCGGCGTTGGCCGATATCTAAACCGTATTGCTATGGGTGGGACCGGCTTTAGCCGGGAAAGCTTTGGTACGACCAACACATATCCATGATCCCTGATACCGCCTTCCCGGCTAAAGCCGGTCCCACAGAAAGGTCCCCGGAGATTGAGGTCAATTCAGTTAAAAAGAGGAGCTGATATGCGAATCGTCGTAGCCCTGGGCGGCAACGCCCTGCTTCGCCGTGGTGAGCCCATGACCGCCGACAACCAGCGCGCCAATATACGCGTCGCCACCGAGCAGATCGCCCGCATCGTCGACGGCAATCAACTGGTTATTGCCCATGGCAACGGCCCGCAAGTCGGCCTGCTGTCCTTGCAGGCAGCGGCCTACACACCGGTTTCACCCTATCCGCTGGATGTTCTGGGCGCCGAAACCGAGGGCATGATCGGTTATATGATCGAACAGGAACTGGGTAACCTGCTGCCGGTGGAAAAACCCTTCGCCACGCTGCTGACCCAGGTCGAAGTCGATGCCAACGACCCGGCCTTCGAACATCCGAGCAAACCCATCGGCCCGGTCTACAGCCGCGAAGAAGCCGAGCGTCTGGCCACAGAAAAAGGCTGGGCCATCGCGCCGGACGGCGAGTATTTCCGCCGCGTAGTCGCCAGCCCCCGGCCCCGGCGCATTTTCGAGATACGCCCGATCCAGTGGCTGCTGGAAAAAGACGTCATCGTGATCTGTGCCGGTGGCGGCGGCATTCCAACGATGTACGCAGGGGACGGCAGCCTGCGCGGTATCGAGGCGGTGATCGATAAAGACCTGTGCTCGGCACTGCTGGCCGAGCAACTGGGGAGCGATTTATTGGTCATCGCCACGGACGTCGCGGCGGCCTGTATCGACTGGGGCAAGCCGACGCAGAAATCCATCGCCCACGCCCACCCCGATGCGCTGGAAAAACTCGGCTTTGCCGCTGGCTCCATGGGCCCCAAGGTGCAAGCTGCTTGCGAGTTCGCCCGCAATACCGGCAAGGTAGCGGTGATCGGCGCACTGGCGGATATTGAAGAGATCGTCGCAGGCCGCGCCGGAACACGCATCAGCACGGCAAGTCAGGGCATCGAATACCGTTGAGCATGAGCCCTGAACCCTTGTCGCGGGCTCAGGGTCTGTATCTTTCACACCACCTATCTCCGGGGAATCACGTCATGTTTGAGCCAGGACACTTGCACATCACCCGCGTGCCACTGCAACCGTCGGATTTCGGCTACGACATTCATATTCACTACGAGGTCAGCCAAGACGCAACGGAAGGCACCTGCATGCTGTTTCGCATGCAGGGCCAGGTCAACGGCAATGCCTTCGAAGACCAGTTTCTGCTGCCCCGGGACATGGCCTTCAACTTCGCCCACGACGCCAATCGCATCGCCCTGAAAAACGGCCTGCCGCACAACACCGGCCTGCCCCTGGCCATGCACAAGGATTACGACGCCATGTTCGAGGATGTAAGGGCCAAGCTGCACGCCCAGTCGGGCGAGCCGGTGAAGCCTGAGCATCTGACCTGATTTAGCTTTGGTGGGACCGGCTTTAGCCGGGAAGGCGATGCAATAGACACTAAAATTGTGTCGATCATACCGACGCCTTCCCGGCTAAAGCCGGTCCCACAATGTAGAGAACCCCCACCCATCAAGGCATACTGGCGCCTTTCCTCGCCCGGAACCCTTGATCCCCCATGCGTATCCACGTCAGTTTCATCGACCGAGTCGGTATTACCCAGGAAGTTCTGGCGATCCTCGGTGGGCGCAATCTGAATCTGGATGCGGTGGAGATGGTGCCGCCCAACGTCTATATCGACGCGCCGACCCTCAGCCATCAAGTGCTCGAAGAACTCAAGGACGCGCTGTTCCGGGTGCGTGGCGTCGAGGCGATCACGGTGGTGGATATCCTTCCCGGGCAGCGTCGTCACCTGCAACTCGATGCCTTGCTCGCGGCCATGACCGATCCGGTACTGGCCCTGGACAGCGCCGGGCATGTGCTGCTTGGCAACCCGGCGCTGATCGCCTTGATTGGCCGCGACCCCACCGGTGAAGCTGTGGGCGAGTTGTTTGCCGACGCCGGGCTGCACAGCGCCCTGCTGGAGAACGCTTTCCGCCTGCCGCTGCGTGAAGTCACCCTCAACGGCGAAGCGTTGCTGCTCGATGCTACGCCCATCACCGACGCTGGGGCCCTGCTAACGCTGTATCAACCGAGCCGCATCGGCGAACGTCTGGCGGCGCTACACCATGATCACGCCGAAGGATTTGACGCACTGCTCGGCGAGTCCCCGGCCATCCGTACCCTCAAGGCACGGGCGCAACGGGTCGCGGCCCTCGATGCACCACTGCTGATTCAGGGCGAGACCGGCACCGGAAAGGAGCTGGTGGCCCGCGCCTGCCACGCCACCAGTGCGCGCCAGGCGGCGCCTTTTCTGGCGCTGAACTGTGCGGCCCTGCCGGAAAACCTCGCCGAAAGCGAACTGTTCGGCTACGCCCCCGGCGCCTTTACCGGCGCCCAGCGCGGCGGCAAGCCGGGGCTGATGGAGCTGGCCAATCAGGGCACGGTATTTCTCGACGAGATCGGCGAAATGTCACCGTACCTGCAGGCCAAGCTACTGCGCTTTCTCAATGACGGCAGCTTCCGCCGGGTCGGTGGCGACCGCGAGGTAAAGGTCAACGTGCGCATTCTCAGCGCCACTCACCGCAATCTGGAAAAGATGGTCAGCGAGGGGACTTTCCGCGAAGACCTGTTCTATCGCCTCAACGTGCTCAACCTGGAAGTGCCGCCCCTGCGTGAACGCGGCCAAGACATCCTGTTGCTGGCGCGCTCGTTCATGGAACAGGCCTGCGCGCAGATCCAGCGCCCGGTCTGCCGCCTGGCCACCGGCACCTATCCGGCGCTGCTGGGCAATCGCTGGCCGGGCAACGTGCGTCAGTTGCAGAACGTGATCTTCCGCGCCGCCGCCATCTGCGACGGCAATCTGGTGGACATCGGCGACCTGGACATCGCTGGCACCGCGATGGCCCTGACCAGCGAGAGCGAAGTCGGCAGTTTGGAACAGGCCGTGGAAAGCTTTGAAAAAGCCCTGCTGGAAAAGCTCTACAGCGACTACCCTTCAACCCGCCAGTTGGCCGCTCGGCTACAAACCTCGCATACCGCCATTGCCCATCGGCTGCGCAAGTACGGGATTCCAGGGAAGGCATAAGACAGGCTGCAAATCTGTGGGACCGGCTTTAGCCGGGAAGGCGTCGGTACAGACAATCAAGATGTATCGAGTTCACTGGCCTCTTCCCGGCTAAAGCCGGTCCCACAGCGTTTGGGTCCATCATTGCCGAGCAGTCGTTTTTGCAGACACGCACGGAATGAATTCAATACACCGTAACGAATTCATTACGACCTTCGCATGTCCACGCCCGCCAAGGCCTTGATCCCATAAGTATTTTCCAGCCGCCATCAGCTGTATCGATTTCGCTACAGCCACAGCAAAAACAAGACTATCAAAAATAACTAAGATATTGATATATAACAATATTTTAATATTGGCTGCTTTTTTGCTATGTATTTCGCCATAACGCTCGTGCCTGTCACGAGCCCTTCACCTTGAGGAGTTTTTATGAGCGAGTTGCGTTTTACCGTTGAACACGAATGGCTTCGCGCCGAAGCCGATGGCAGTGTCACGGTCGGCATTACGCCTTACGCCCAGGAATCCCTCGGTGACGTGGTCTATGTGCAACTCCCGGAATTACAGTCCTACACTCAACACGCCGAAGTATCGGTAGTGGAATCGGTAAAAGCTGCCAGCAGCATCAACATGCCCCTCGATGGCGAAGTAGTCGAAGTCAATTCGGCGCTGGACAGCACCCCTGAACTGGTCAACGAAGACGCCCTGGGCGCCGGCTGGTTCTTCCGCTTCATCCCACAAGATGCCAGTGCCATCGATGGCCTGATGGATCAGCAAGCCTACGACCGCCTGATCAAAGCCAACGCTGACGCCTGAGGAGCCGACATGACTGACCGTATCGAATTGAGCACCGCCAACGAATTCATCGCCCGCCATATCGGCCCGCGTGCCGCTGATGAAAGCGCCATGCTCGCGACCCTGGGCTTCGACTCGCTGCAAGCCCTGAGCGCCAGCGTCATCCCGGACAGCATCAAGGGCACCAGCGTCCTCGACCTGCCTGCCGGGCAGAGCGAAGCCGACGCCCTGGCCTCGATCAAGGCCATTGCCGGCAAGAACCAGCTGTTCAAGACCTACATCGGCCAGGGTTACTACAACACCCACACCCCAGCCCCGATCCTGCGCAACCTGCTGGAAAATCCGGCTTGGTACACCGCTTACACCCCGTATCAGCCAGAAATTTCCCAGGGCCGTCTGGAATCGCTGCTGAACTTCCAGACCCTGATCAGCGACCTCACCGGCCTGCCCATCGCCAACGCCTCGTTGCTCGATGAAGCCACTGCCGCCGCCGAGGCCATGACCTTCTGCAAGCGCCTGAGCAAGAACAAAAGCAGCACCCAGTTCTTCGCCTCCAGCCATTGCCATCCGCAGACCCTCGACGTGCTGCGCACCCGTGCCGAGCCTCTGGGCATCACTGTGGTCGTCGCCGACGAGCGCGGCCTGGACGATGTCAGCGCGTTCTTTGGCGCCCTGCTGCAATACCCGGCCAGCAATGGCGATCTGTTCGACTACCGTGAACTGGCCGAGCGCTTCCACGCCGCCGGTGCCCTGGTTGCCGTAGCCGCCGACCTGCTGGCCCTGACCCTGCTGACCCCGCCGGGCGAGTTCGGCGCCGACGTGGCCATCGGCAGCGCCCAGCGTTTCGGCGTGCCGCTGGGCTTCGGTGGTCCGCACGCGGCCTACTTCTCTACCCGCGATGCATTCAAGCGCGACATGCCGGGCCGTCTGGTCGGTGTTTCGGTTGACCGTCATGGCAAGCAGGCCCTGCGCCTGGCCATGCAGACCCGCGAACAGCATATCCGTCGCGAGAAGGCCACCAGCAACATCTGCACTGCTCAGGTGCTGCTGGCCAACATCGCCAGCATGTACGCCGTCTACCACGGCCCGCAGGGTCTGACCCGCATCGCCAAGCGCGTACATCAACTGACCGCGATCTTCGCCAAGGGCCTGGGTCAACTGGGTCTGGAGATCGAGCAGTCGTTCTTCTTCGACACCGTCAGCGTGCGCACCGGCGCCCTGACCGCCGAGCTGCATGCCAAAGCCCGCGCCCATCAGATCAACCTGCGGGAAATCGACACCGAGCGCCTGGGTCTGTCCATCGACGAAACCACTTCGCAGTCGTCCATCGAGACCCTGTGGGCGATCTTCGCCAAGAGCGGCCAGAGCCTGCCGGACTTCGCAACCCTGGCTGCCAGCGTCAAGGCTCACCTGCCTGCGCCGCTGCTGCGTCAGTCGGCGATCCTCAGCCATCCGGTATTCAACCGCTATCACTCGGAAACCGAGCTGATGCGCTACCTGCGCAAGCTGGCCGACAAGGACCTGGCTCTGGATCGCACGATGATCCCGCTGGGTTCGTGCACCATGAAGCTCAACGCCGCCAGCGAAATGATCCCGATCACCTGGGCCGAGTTCGGCAACCTGCACCCGTTCGCTCCCGTCGAGCAGAGTGCCGGTTATCAGCAACTGACCTTTGAGCTGGAAGCGATGCTCTGCGCCGCGACCGGCTACGACTCGATCTCCCTGCAACCCAACGCTGGCTCCCAGGGTGAGTACGCAGGCCTGCTGGCCATCCGCGCCTACCACCAGAGCCGTGGCGAAGGTCGTCGTGATATCTGCCTGATTCCGTCGTCGGCCCATGGCACCAACCCGGCCACCGCCAACATGGCCGGCATGCGCGTTGTCGTCACCGCCTGCGATGCCCGTGGCAACGTCGATATCGAAGACCTGCGCGCCAAAGCCGTAGAACACCGCGAGCAACTGGCGGCGCTGATGATCACCTACCCGTCGACCCACGGCGTGTTCGAGGAAGGCATCCGCGAAATCTGCTCGATCATTCATGACAACGGCGGCCAGGTGTACATCGACGGCGCCAACATGAACGCCATGGTCGGCCTCTGCGCCCCAGGCAAGTTCGGCGGCGACGTGTCCCACCTGAACCTGCACAAGACCTTCTGCATCCCTCACGGCGGTGGCGGCCCGGGCGTCGGCCCGATCGGCGTCAAGTCGCACCTGACCCCGTTCCTGCCCGGCCACGGCCATATGGCACGCAAGGAAGGCGCAGTCAGCGCGGCGCCGTTCGGCAGCGCCAGCATCCTGCCAATCACCTGGATGTACATCCGCATGATGGGCGGCGAAGGCCTCAAGCGCGCCTCGCAGCTGGCGATCCTCAACGCCAACTACATCGCCCGTCGCCTGGAAGAGCATTACCCAGTGCTCTACAGCGGCAGCAACGGCCTGGTGGCTCACGAGTGCATCCTCGACCTGCGTCCGCTGAAAGAAACCAGCGGCATCAGCGTCGATGACGTCGCCAAGCGCCTGATCGACTTCGGCTTCCATGCGCCAACCATGTCGTTCCCGGTCGCTGGCACCCTGATGATCGAACCGACCGAAAGCGAATCCAGGGAAGAATTGGACCGCTTCTGTGACGCCATGATCAAGATCCGCGACGAAATCCGCGCGGTGGAGAACGGCACGCTGGACAAGGACGACAACCCGCTGAAAAACGCCCCGCACACTGCGGCGGAAATCGTCGGCGAATGGACCCACAGCTACAGCCGCGAACAGGCCGTTTACCCGGTCGAATCACTGATCGACGGCAAGTACTGGCCGCCGGTTGGCCGGGTCGACAACGTGTTCGGCGACCGTAACCTGGTCTGCGCGTGCCCGTCGATCGAGAGCTATCAAGAGGCGTAACAGCACGGATCAAACTGTAGGAATGCCCTATGTGGGACCGGCTTTAGCCGGGAAGAGGCCGGAACAGTCGATATACCTCTATCGTCTGCCAGGCAGTCTTCCCGGCTGAAGCCGGTCCCACAGAGTCCGCTTCCGATGAAATTGCCAACAGTTTTACCTAACAATAAAAACCGGAGCCTGATCATGTCCCTGAGTGTTTTCGACCTGTTCAAGATTGGCATCGGCCCATCCAGTTCCCACACCGTCGGTCCCATGCTCGCTGCCGTTCGCTTTGTCGAAGGGCTGCGCCGTGACGACCTGCTGCTGAGCACTGCCAGCGTCAAGGTCGAGCTGTACGGCTCGCTTGGCGCCACCGGCAAGGGCCACGGCAGCGACAAGGCGGTCCTGCTGGGCCTGGAAGGCGAATACCCGGATAGCGTGGATACCGAACACGTCGCCGAGCAACTGGCGCGCATCCGCAGCAGCGAGCGCATCAATCTGCTGGGTGAACACAGCATTGCGTTCATTGAAAAACAACACCTGGCAATGATCCGCAAACCCCTGGCCTATCACCCCAACGGAATGATCTTTCGTGCCTTTGACGAAGCCGGTTTGCAGATTCGCAGCCGCGAGTATTACTCGGTCGGTGGCGGCTTCGTCGTCGATGAAGACGCCGCCGGCGCCGACCGTATCGTCGAAGACACCACGCCGCTGACTTACCCGTTCAAGACCGGCAAGGAATTGCTCGGCCATTGCACCACCCATGGCCTGTCCATCAGTCAGGTCATGCTGGCCAACGAAGCGGCGTGGCGCCCAGAAGCCGAAACCCGCCAGCGCCTGCTGCATATCTGGCAGGTCATGCAGGACTGCGTGGAAGCGGGTTGCCGCAACGAGGGCATCCTGCCGGGCGGGCTGAAGGTCAAGCGTCGGGCTGCGGCGCTGCACCGTCAGCTGTGCAAGAACCCGGAGGCCGCGTTGCGTGATGCCTTGTCGGTGCTGGACTGGGTGAACCTGTACGCCCTGGCCGTCAACGAAGAAAACGCCAATGGCGGCCGGGTTGTCACCGCACCTACCAACGGCGCGGCGGGGATTATCCCGGCAGTGCTGCATTACTACATGCGCTTCAACAGCGGCGCCAACGAGGACGCGGTGGTGCGCTTCCTGCTCACGGCAGCGGCCATTGGCATTCTGTACAAGGAAAACGCGTCGATTTCCGGCGCCGAGGTCGGCTGCCAGGGCGAAGTCGGCGTGGCCTGTTCCATGGCCGCCGGGGCCTTGTGTGAGGTCATGGGCGGCAATGTCCAGCAGGTTGAGAACGCCGCAGAAATCGGCATGGAACACAACCTGGGCCTGACCTGCGACCCGATTGGCGGCCTGGTGCAGGTGCCCTGCATCGAGCGCAACGCCATGGGCTCGGTGAAAGCCATCAACGCTGTGCGCATGGCCCTGCGCGGTGACGGCCAGCACTTTGTCTCTCTGGACAAAGTGATCCGCACCATGCGCCAGACCGGCGCCGACATGAAAAGCAAATACAAAGAGACCGCCCGTGGCGGGCTGGCCGTGAACATTATCGAGTGCTGAAACCGGCCTCATTCAATCGCGCTGTGCGGCCCTGTCGGCCGCTGGCACCAAGGAGTCATGCATGTCCACCGAACAACTGTTGATCACCCCGCTCCACGCCCTGCATCGCGAACTCGGCGCCAAAATGGTGCCCTTCGCCGGTTACGACATGCCCGTGCAGTACCCGGCCGGGGTCATGAAAGAACATTTGCACACTCGTGAGAAGGCCGGTCTGTTCGACGTCTCCCACATGGGCCAGATTCGCCTCACTGGCGCTGATGCCGCCAAGGCCCTGGAAACCCTGGTGCCGGTGGACATCATCGACCTGCCGGTGGGCATGCAGCGCTACGCAATGTTCACCAACGAAACAGGCGGTATCCTCGACGACCTGATGGTCGCCAACCTGGGCAACGATCAACTGATGCTGGTGGTCAACGCCGCCTGCAAAAATGAAGACCTGGCGCACCTGCGCAAGCATCTGGCCGACCACTGCACCGTCGAACCGCTGTTCGAAGCCCGCGCCCTGCTGGCCCTGCAAGGCCCGGCTGCGGTCACCGTACTGGCGCGCCTGGCACCGCAGGTGGCGAGCATGACGTTCATGCAGTTCGCCAGCGTGCAACTGCTGGGCATCGACTGCTACGTCAGCCGCTCGGGCTACACCGGCGAAGACGGCTATGAAATCTCGGTCCCGGCTGATCAGGCCGAAACCCTGGCCCGCGCCCTGCTGGCCGAGTCGGAAGTCGCGCCTATCGGCCTCGGCGCCCGTGACTCCCTGCGCCTGGAGGCCGGCCTGTGCCTGTACGGCCACGACATGAACACCGAAACCACGCCCATCGAAGCCAGCCTGCTGTGGGCAATATCCAAGGTACGTCGTGCCGATGGCGCCCGTGCCGGCGGCTTCCCCGGCGCCGAAACGATCTTTGCCCAACAGAAAGGTGGCGTGGCGCGCAAGCGCATCGGCCTGTTGCCGCAGGAGCGCACTCCGGTGCGTGAAGGCGCGGAAATCGTCGACGCCGACGGCACCGTGATCGGCAGCGTATGCAGCGGCGGCTTCGGTCCGACCCTGGGTGGGCCGTTGGCCATGGGTTATGTCGACAGTGCCTTCAATGCATTGGAAACACCGGTCTGGGCCATTGTGCGCGGCAAGAAAGTTGCGATGTTGGTCAGCAAAATGCCGTTTGTACCGCAGCGTTACTTCCGCGGCTAAGACCTGACGGCAAAGAAAGGGGTGTAACAGTATTGCCCCAATACTGTTACATCATTACTCACTCGGCATACCAAAAGAGCACTGTTTATGAGCAGTGCACGCACTAGCAAAGTGCGTCAAAGAGTTAAAAACTATCGATCCGGTACTTTCAGTAAAACTTTTTAAAAAGTGGGCAAAACTGCCTGAAACCGGGGCTGATACGGGGGCTTGTTTTTGTAACAAGAGTTAGCGTAGAGTTTCCTGACTGTGTTTGCAAAGGTCGCTTGGATCGTGACCTGGGCAGTAGCTCTAAGCTTTGCTACATCCCGTTCTACGTGTCTTACTTCCTGCAACCAGCCCAGTACTCTTTCGTGTGAAAGAGACTGTCATCAATTCTAAGCTCCAAGGAAATAAGAAAATGTCTACACGTCAGAGCGGTACCGTCAAGTGGTTTAACGACGAGAAGGGTTTTGGTTTTATCACTCCAGAAAGCGGTCCGGATCTGTTCGTGCACTTCCGCGCTATTCAGGGCAACGGTTTCAAGAGCCTGAAAGAAGGCCAAAAAGTGACCTTCATCGCTGTGCAGGGCCAGAAAGGCATGCAAGCTGATGAGGTTCAAGCTGAAGCGTAAGCCTCAGTGATGAAAAAGCCCTTGATGCTGACATCAGGGGCTTTTTTTTGCGTGCAATTTCGTAGAATCCGGTTTTTCGTGACCGAGACATAGCTCATGTCGAAACACCTGCTGCGCCCTCAAGGCAGCTATCCTGCCGCAAGCCTGGGCCGACGCCTGGCCGCTATCTTCTATGACGCCTTTCTGTGCCTGGCACTGCTGATGGTCACCGCGCTGGTCTACAAACTGGTGCTGATGGGTTTTGTCGGCGAAGCGAAGCTCAAGGCGATGTCAGAGTCCGGCTCGCTGGACGGCGATCCACTGTTGTCCACCATCCTGTTTTTTGTGCTGTTCGCCTTCTTCGCCAAGTTCTGGACCCACTCGGGGCAGACTCTGGGTATGCAGGTCTGGGGGATTCGAGTGCAGAACGCCGATGGCACCGGGATCAGCCTGACCCAGGCCCTGCTGCGCTTCATGATCGCCATCGCCTCGTGGCTATGCCTGGGGCTGGGTTTTATCTGGGCGTTGTTCGACAAGCAGAACCGCAGCTGGCATGACCGGTATTCCAACAGCCAGTTGGTGCGGGTGCCGAAACAGAAGAAATAAGCGCCCACAAAAAACCGGCTCGACGCCGGTTTCTTGTGTGGTGACATGTGTAGGAGTGGCTTTAGCCGCGAGAGCGCCCTCCCGGCTAAAGCCGGTCCTACATTAGCCCGCCCTACGCAATAACCAGATCCCCGCCAAAGCGCAGACCCCGGCAGGCACCAGCACCGCGAACAGCGGCGAGAAGCCGAATACCAGGCTCGACGGCCCCAGCAGGTCCTGGAAGATGCGGAAGGTGAAGCCCACCAGCACACCGGTAAATACTCGCTGGCCAAGGGTCACCGAGCGCAGCGGGCCGAAGATGAACGAGATCGCCATCAACACCAGCGCCACCGTGACCAGTGGCTGCAGCACCTTGGTCCAGAACGCCAGCCAATATTTACCATTGGCCAGCCCCTGATCAGCGAGATAGTGGGAATAGCCCCACAAGCCGCTGATCGACAGGGACTCCGGCGGCAATACCACGGTGCTCAACAGCTGCGGGCTGAGGGCGATCTCCCAGTGCTCGGAAGGCACGTTGATGACTTCGGTCTTGTCCTTGCGGAAATAGGTCGTCGTAACGTCGGTCAGCTCCCAGGCGTTGTGCTTGTAATTGGCCTGCTTGGCAAAGCTCGAGGTCAGCATGTGCCGCTCGCCGTCGAAGCTGTAGCGGGTCACGCCATACAACAGGCCGTTGGGTTGCACGGTGTTGATATGGATGAACTCCTGCCCCTGGCGATGCCACAGGCCATGCCTGGAACTCTGTGCATCACCGGTGCCCTGGGCCAAGGAGCGGTTGGACTGGGCAATGTTCTCGGTAACCGGCGCAACGTACTCACCGATCAACAGCCCCGCGACCATCAGCACCAGCATGGGCTTCATCACCGCCCAGACGATACGGCCGATGGAAACCCCGGCCGCGCGCATGATGGTCAGTTCACTGCTGCTCGCCAGGCTGCCCAGACCGATCAGGCAGCCGATCAAAGCCGCCATCGGCAACATGTCGTACATGCGTCGCGGAGCGGTCAGGGTGACGAAACTGAGGACATCCATGAGGGTATAGGTGTCGCTGACGTCAGCCATCTCATCGATAAAGGCAAACAGCGAAGCAAGGCCAAGAATCACGCCCAGCACACCGATAATGGCGACGAAGACGCTCTTGCCGATATAGCGATCAATCTTAACCACGGGTCACCTCCGCTGCGGCGCGGCGGCTGGCCATCTTCAGGCGCAGAGGTTCCCAGTACAGCAGCATCAGTCCGATCGCCAGGAATATCCCATGCACCCACCACAGGCCCAGGCTCATCGGCAGCTTGCCGCGCTCAAGCGCGCCACGGGCAGCGATAAGGATCGTCAGGTAAGCCATATAAAGAAGAATCGCCGGCAGCAGCTTGAGGAAACGTCCCTGACGCGGGTTGACCCGGGCCAGCGGCACGGCCATGAGAGTCACGATAAAGACCAGGATCGGCAGGGAAATCCGCCATTGCAGCTCGGCCTTGTAGCGCGGCGTCGGGTTGCCGATCAGCTCGCTGGTGGCGATGGCGTCACGGTCGGTGATTTCATCGCTGATATCGGGCTTGGGCAGCAGCGCGCCGTAAGTGTCGTACTTGATCGCCCGATAATCGGCTTCACCGGGGTTGCCGTCATAGCGGTAGCCGTTTTCCAGGATCAGGAAGCGGCTGCCGTCAGGCTTGATTTCCTGGTGGCCCTTTTCCGCGACCAGCACCGTGATGCCGTGGTCCTTGGATTTCTCGCCGGCAATGCGTTTTTCCGTGATGAACACACCGCCCAGCTTGATCCGGTCATCGGAGAGCTCTTCGGTGTAGGTCACGCGGCTGCCGTCGCGCAGGGTCTGGAAGCGGCCCGGCACCAGGGTGTCGAACTCGGTCAGGGCGTCCTGCTTGTTGATCAACATGGCGAACTGCGTCGCCCCCAGTGGCGCCAGGCTGAAGCTCAACCAGGCCACCAGCAGGCCCACCACCAGGGCCGGGGCCATGGTGATGCGCAGCAGGCGTTGCTGGCTCATGCCGGTGGCGGCGAGCACAGTCATTTCACTTTCCAGATACAGGCGCCCGTAGGACAGCAGGATCCCGAGGAACAGTCCCAGAGGCAGGATCAACTGCATAAAGCCTGGCAGGCGATAGCCCATGATCAGGAACAGAGCGCTGGGGTCCAGTTGCCCCGAGGCGGCCTGGGCCAGATATTTGATGAAGCGCCCGCTCATGATGATGACCAACAGCACGGCGCTGACCGCACCCATGGTAACCAGCACTTCCCGGGACAGATAACGAAAAACAATCAAACCGGACACTCCAGAGTTGTCAGGCTCAGGCAGCCGAACAAGGGAAAAATGATCGAACGGAACACGAATGGTATGAGCAAGACAGGCATGAACCGTGAAAAAATATGCGGCATTATCCAGTGAATGAGGGTGTCTGTCACTGCGCACGCCGGATACTTCGTACAAGGTCGTCCTACATCCCCGCCTGCCAAGTGGGCTACGGGCTTGTCAGCGGTCGTGCCGCAGGGTCAAACTGCGGGCCAGCCGCTGGTACGCATGTGATAGACGTACCGCGCACCTTATTTATTCGGCGATAGCACATCGCCCTTTCGGGGACCCCGACATGGAATTGGTTGTTAAAAGCGTCAGCCCAGAAACCTTGAAGACCGCCACCCTGGTCATTGCAGTAGGTGAAGGCCGCACCCTTGGTGACGTGGCGAAAAGCGTCGACACCCTCAGCGGCGGCGCCATCAGCGCCGTGCTCAAGCGCGGCGACCTGCAAGGCAAGGTCGGCCAGAGCCTGCTGCTGCACAGCCTGCCCAACCTCAAGGCCGAGCGCGTGCTGCTGGTTGGCAGCGGTAAAGATGAGGCATTGTCTGACCGCCAGTTCAAGAAAATCGTCAGTGGCGTGCTATCGACTCTTAAAGGCCTGGGCGGCACTGACGCAGCCCTGGCGCTGGATCATCTGACCGTCAAGAATCGCGAAGCCTACGGCAAGGCCCGCCTGCTGGTGGAAACCCTGGCCGATGGCGAATACGTCTTCGACCAGTTCAAGAGCCAGAAAGCCGAACCGCGCGCGCTGAAGAAAATTACCCTGCTGACTGCCAAGGCCAGCGCTGCTGACGTCGAACGCGCCGCGACCCACGCCCAGGCCATCGCGACCGGCATGGCCTTCACCCGTACCCTGGGCAACATGCCGCCGAACATCTGCCACCCGACTTACCTCGGTGAGCAAGCCAAGGCCCTGGGCAAAGCCCACAAGAACCTGAAAGTCGAAGTGCACGACGAGAAGAAACTCGCCGAGCTGGGCATGGGTTCGTTCCTCGCCGTGGCCCAGGGCAGCGCTCAGCCGCCGCGCCTGATCGTGATGAACTACCAGGGCGGCAAGAAAAGCGAGAAGCCGTTCGTGCTGGTCGGTAAAGGCATCACCTTCGATACCGGCGGCATCAGCATCAAGCCAGCCGCTGCAATGGACGAAATGAAATTCGACATGTGCGGCGCCGCCAGCGTATTCGGCACCCTGCGTGCCGTGCTGGAACTGCAACTGCCGATCAACCTGGTGTGCATCATCGCCGCAGCCGAGAACATGCCGAGCGGCACCGCAACTCGCCCGGGCGACATCGTCACTACCATGAGCGGCCAGACCGTGGAAATCCTCAACACCGACGCCGAAGGCCGTCTGGTGCTGTGCGATGCCCTGACCTACGCCGAACGCTTCAAGCCACAGGCGGTAATCGACATCGCGACCCTGACCGGCGCCTGCGTCGTCGCGCTGGGCGGCCACACATCCGGGCTGCTGGGCAACAACGACACCCTGATCAACCAGTTGCTCGATGCGGGCAAGCTGGCTGACGACCGTGCCTGGCAACTGCCGCTGTTCGACGAATACCAGGAGCAACTGGACAGCCCGTTCGCCGACATCGCCAACATCGGCGGGCCGAAAGGCGGCACCATCACCGCTGCGTGCTTCCTGTCGCGCTTCGCCAAGTCCTTCGACTGGGCGCATCTGGACATCGCCGGCACCGCATGGCTGAGCGGTGGCAAGGACAAGGGCGCCACTGGCCGTCCGGTTCCGTTGCTGACTCAGTACCTGCTGGACCGCGTCGGCGCCTAGGCTCTCCACGAAAAGTGGCTGCGCTCGACCTTTCGTGCAGCCCTTAAAGCCTCGCAAACCTGCCGGTCTATCTATATAGCCCGGCAGACTTTCTGGACATGCCATGACCCAAGTCGATTTCTACATCCTGCCCAGCGCCGATCCCGTCGCGCGCCTGGATTTTGCCTGCAAGCTGACCGACAAAGCCTGGCGCCTGGGGCACAAGGTCTATCTGCACTGCAGCGATGCCGCGCAGCGCGAAGAACTGGATGCCCGCCTGTGGCGCTTCAAGGGCGAAGCCTTCGTGCCCCATGGCAGCGCCGAGGACGATCATGACGCAGCGGTAGTACTGGGCCTGGGCGACGATGCCGGCGTACATCAGGACCTGCTGGTCAATCTCGACCTGCGCATCCCGGCGTTCTTCAAGAACTTTGCCCGTGTAGCCGAGATCGTCGTCGAAGACCCGGCAATTCGTCTGGCCGCGCGAGAGAGTTTCCGCTTCTACCGCGAACAGGGCTATCCTCTGCAGGATCACCGTCTACAGCGTCTTTGAGTAACCGATGGACACTTCAAAACCTCAGAAAGAAGCCGCACACCTGCTGGACGATCTCGAATCGATCCGCCAACTGCTCGGCGATGAATCCCAGCCAGCCCCCGCCTCTTCGGGCGAAACCCAGATTCCCCTGTTGTTCGATGTGGTCGGCGCCCAGCCCAACCTGACGCCCGAACTGGACTTCGACAGCGACGACAGCCGCATCCCCACCCTGACCCCGACACCCGCGCCCGCTCCGGTACCAGCGCCGAAAAAACCGGCCGTCAGCAAGGCCGACGCC
The DNA here is from genome assembly GCF_056933585.1 of Pseudomonas sp. JL23. Taxonomy (NCBI): domain Bacteria; kingdom Pseudomonadati; phylum Pseudomonadota; class Gammaproteobacteria; order Pseudomonadales; family Pseudomonadaceae; genus Pseudomonas; species Pseudomonas sp. JL23. Next base: position 5,587,853 of record NZ_CM167795.1, read on the forward strand.
CTGCTGCATCTGGATCGCGAACTGCGCGACGCCGCGCAACTGATCATGCAAGACGTGATCGACGACTTCGCCCCGCATATCGAGACCGAGATCAAGCGGCGGCTGGATGTAAGGTTGGAGCGACTTTTGAGCCAGTATCAGGATTAGGCTGCGAGCTGCGAGCCTCGAGCTAGAAGCGGAGTGAAGCACGTCAGGATGTCTTGTAGGCTTTAAGCTCGTAGCTCGTAGCTCGCCACCCACCACTCGCAGCTTAAAACCGCCCACTGGTGGCCTCAGGCTCCCCCCCTCGCTATACTTGTCGGCTTTCCCGAATTAATGCCAATCAGGTTCCCGCCGCGCATGGACAAGACCTACCAGCCGCACGCCATCGAAACTTCCTGGTATCAGACCTGGGAGTCCGAGAATTACTTCGCTCCGCAGGGCGCGGGTGACTCGTACACCATCATGATCCCGCCGCCGAACGTGACCGGCAGCCTGCACATGGGCCACGGTTTCAACAACGCGATCATGGACGCCCTGATCCGTTTCCGCCGCATGCAGGGTCGCAACACCCTGTGGCAGCCGGGCACCGACCACGCCGGTATCGCCACGCAAATGCTGGTAGAGCGCCAACTCGAAGCCCAGGGCCAGAACCGCCACGAACTGGGTCGCGAGAAATTTCTGGAAAAAATCTGGGAATGGAAAGACCAGTCCGGTGGCAACATCAGCCGCCAGATTCGCCGTCTGGGCTCGTCCGTAGACTGGAGCCGCGAGCGTTTCACCATGGATGACGGCCTGTCCGACGCGGTCAAGGAAGCCTTCGTGCGCCTGCATGAAGACGGCCTGATCTACCGCGGCAAGCGCCTGGTCAACTGGGACACCAAGCTGCACACGGCGATTTCCGATCTGGAAGTGGAAAACCACGACGAGAAAGGCTTCCTGTGGAACCTGCGCTACCCCCTGGCTGACGGCGCGAAAACCGCTGACGGCCTGGATTACCTGATCGTTGCCACCACCCGCCCGGAAACCATGCTCGGCGACGCCGCCGTCGCGGTAAACCCGGCGGATGAGCGCTACAAGGCACTGATCGGCAAGTTCGTCGAACTGCCCCTGGTCGGCCGTCGTATCCCGATCATCGCCGACGACTACTGCGATCCTGAATTCGGCACCGGCTGCGTGAAAATCACCCCGGCCCACGATTTCAACGACTATGAAGTCGGCAAGCGCCACAACCTGCCGCTGCTCAACATCTTCGACAAGAACGCCGCCGTACTGCCGGCCGCCCAGGTATTCAACCTCGACGGCACCCTAAACGAAAGCGTTGACGGCACTCTGCCTGCGCAATACGCCGGTCTGGATCGTTTCGAGGCACGCAAGCAGATCGTCGCCGCGTTCGACGCCGCCGGCCTGCTGGTCAGCGTTGACGACCACGGCCTGAAAGTACCGAAGGGCGACCGCTCCGGCACCATCATCGAGCCGTGGCTGACCGACCAGTGGTATGTCTCCACCAAGCCGTTGGCTGAACCAGCCATCGCCGCCGTGGAAGATGGCCGCATCGCCTTCGTGCCCAAGCAATACGAAAACATGTACTTCTCCTGGATGCGCGATATCCAGGACTGGTGCATCAGCCGCCAGCTGTGGTGGGGCCACCGTATTCCGGCCTGGTACGACGAGTCCGGCAAGGTGTATGTCGGCCGCGACGAAGCCGAAGTACGTGCCAAGCATAACCTTGGCCCGGACATCGCCCTGCAGCAGGACAACGACGTACTCGACACCTGGTTCAGCTCGGGCCTGTGGACCTTCTCCACCCTCGGCTGGCCGGAAAAGACCAAGGCGCTGGAAACCTTCCACTCCACCGACGTGCTGGTCACCGGCTTCGACATCATTTTCTTCTGGGTCGCCCGGATGATCATGCTCACCATGCATTTGGTGAAGAACGAAGACGGCACCGCGCAGGTACCGTTCAAGACGGTGTACGTGCATGGTCTGGTCCGCGATGGCCAGGGTCAGAAGATGTCCAAGTCCAAGGGCAACGTCCTTGACCCGCTGGACATCATCGACGGTATCGAACTCGAAGACCTTGTGGCCAAACGCACCACCGGTCTGATGCAGCCGAAACTGCTGAAAAAAATCGAAAAACAGACCCGCGACGAGTTCGCCGACGGTATCGCCAGCTACGGCACCGACGCCCTGCGCTTCACCTTCTGCTCACTGGCGTCCACCGGTCGCGACATCAAGTTCGACATGGGCCGTGTCGAAGGCTATCGCAACTTCTGCAACAAGATCTGGAACGCCGCCCGCTACGTGCTGGACAAGGGCGAGGACTGCGGCCAGAACGGCGAAGAAGTCGAACTGTCCCTGGCTGATCGCTGGATCATCTCGCAGCTGCAACGCACCGAAGCCGAAGTGACCCGCCAACTGGATCAGTTCCGTTTCGACCTGGCCGCCCAGGCCCTGTACGAGTTCATCTGGAACCAGTACTGCGACTGGTACCTGGAATTGTCCAAGCCTGTGCTGTGGGACGAAACCGCACCGATCGAACGTCAGCGTGGCACCCGCCGTACCCTGGTACGCGTGCTGGAAGTGGCCTTGCGCCTGGCGCACCCGTTCATGCCCTTCATCACCGAAGAAATCTGGCAGCGCCTGGCGCCGCTGGCGGGCGCGAGCGGCAAGACCATCATGCTGCAACCCTGGCCGGTGGCCAACGAAGCACGCATCGACGAAGCCGCCGAGAACGACATCGAATGGCTCAAGGGCCTGATGCTCGGCGTGCGTAACATTCGCGGGGAAATGAACATCGGCCCGGGCAAGCCGCTGCAACTGTTCCTCAAGAACGTCAGCGCCGAAGACCAGCGTCGCCTCAGCGAAAACGACTACCTGCTGAAAAAGCTGGCCAAGCTCGAGTCCATCACCGTCCTGGCCGAAGGCGCCGAAGCACCGCTGTCCGCGACCGCCCTGGTCGGCGAGATGGAAGTGCTGGTACCCATGGCCGGCCTGATCGACAAGGGCGCGGAACTGGCGCGCCTGGACAAGGAAATCCAGCGTCTGCAGGGCGAAGTGCAACGCGTGGGCGGCAAGCTGTCCAACGCCGCGTTCGTCGACAAGGCACCGCCTGAGGTGATCGCCAAGGAGCGCGCCAAACTGACCGAAGCCGAACAGGCTTTGGGCAAATTGGCCGAGCAACATGCGCGGATTGCCAGTTTGTAAGCCTGTACGGCGGTCGTTGCGCTGACAAGAGAGGCCCCTTCACGGGCCTCTTTTTTTTGCTTTGAAAATAACCAGCCCGTTAAACGATTAAAATTAAAATGATTAAAATCAATTAGTTATTGAATAAGATTAATAATCGTATAGTGGTATTTATGATCTTAATGAGCAAAAGGCCAGCATTTATTGACTTGAAATCCCACGCATCGGATAACTCTTGCAGACAGCAATCGGCGGAGTATTCGAAATGTTTGCAGCATTCAAAGGCAATTCCCGGTTACCCAGTTTCAAGCGTACGGTCCTGGGCTTGGCCCTGCTTTCGTGCATGAGCACGGCCATGGCTGAGCAAACCTTGCGCCTGGCTCATGCCTCGAGCAGCGACAGCCTGATCAATCAGGCGATGATCAAGTTTGCCGCGCAGGTCAGCGCCGAAACCAAGGGTGACCTGAAAATCCAGATTTACCCGGACGGCCAGTTGGGTGATGAAGCTCCGATTGTCGACTCGGTGGGTGCTGGTGCGATCGACATTGGCCTGGGGGGGTCGGTGGATGGCATCGATCCCAAGCTCAACGCTCTATCCTTGCCGTTCCTGTTCAAGGATGAAAAAAGCGTCCACGCCTACCTTGACAGCCCGGCGGGCAAGCAGTTTCTTACGATGGGCCACGACAACGGCTTTATGATGCTTACCGCGCTGGATTCGGGGTTTCGTCAATTTGCCAATAGCAAGCACCCCATCACTAATCCCGCCGATCTGGCTGGCCTGAAGATTCGCACCCCGCCCAACCCTGTGATCCTGACCACCATCAAGCAACTGGGCGCTTTGGGGCAGTCAATTCCATTCGGTGAGGTCTACACCTCGCTGCAAGCCGGGGTAGTGGATGGGGTGGAACCGGAGCTTCGGGATTTCTACGATCAGAAATGGTACGAAGTGGCGAAAAACGTCTCGGTGTCCAACTACATCTGGTCAGCCAACTTCTGGTTCATCAACAAGGACAAATACGACAGTCTTAGCGCCGCTGACCGTACCGCACTCAATCATGCGGTCGCCGACACGACAACCTGGTATCGCGCTCAACTGGATGACGTCTACGCCAAAATCCAGAAGGAAATGGAAGCCAAGGGGGTCAAGTTCAATCAGGTCGACACCACTGCATTCCGTAGCCTGAGCAAGCCTGTCTATGAGCATTTCGGGGCCGTCTGGGGTCCTGACTTCGTCGAGAAACTTCGCCACGATGCCCAGGGCGAGTGACTGATCATGTCCACCATCCTGCCCTCTGAGCAAACGCCACACTCCTGGCCCGAGCGCGTACTGTCGGTGATCGGCGTCGCGATGTTCATCGTAACGTTCATCTCGACGTTGGCGGGTGTCTTCGCCCGCTATTTCGGCCTTCACGGCTTCGAATGGTCGTTCGAAATAGCCACGATGAGCTTTGTCTGGGTCACGTTTGTCGGTGCCGTGATTGCCGAGCTGCGCCACGAGAACGTCAGCTTCCAGGGCCTGGTGTCGCTGTTGCCAGGCAAGGTGCAGCGCGGGCTCGAAGGTCTCGGCTGTCTGACGCTATTGATCATCAGTATCTGGCTGCTGATCAGTGGCAGTGCCGCGATCAGCCGCGGCTGGGCATTACCCACGCCGGTGCTGCGCTGGCCATCCGGGCTGACCATGCTGGCCCTGATCAGTGCCTCAGCCATGCTGGCGATCATTGCTCTGGTGCGGTTATGGGTCATATTCAACCGCCGGGAGAAAGCCCTGTGACCGTTCTGATTCTTTTTCTGGCGTTCTTCTGCCTGCTGATGGCCGGCGTACCGGTGGTCTGGGCCATGGCCGGGGGCAGCATTGCCGCCCTGGCCCTGGGCGATCTGCACATGCCTTGGTCATGGCTGGCGCAACAGGCTGTGCGCGGCGCCGATTCATCCACCCTGGCCTCGATTCCGCTGTTTCTGCTGGCCGGAGAGTTAATGAATCGGGGCGGACTGACCGTGCGCATCATGCGCATCGCCGAACATTGCTTCGGGCGCATGCGCGGCGGGCTCGGGCCGGTCAACGTGGCCACGGCTTTCGTCTATGGCGGCTTGACCGGATCGGCGACAGCAGACACCGGCACCGTTGCCAAAGTCATGATTCCGGTCATGGAGGCCAGGGGTTATCCACGGGCATTCGCGGCGGCCGTCACGGCCGCATCGGGAACACTGGGCATTATCGTGCCACCCAGCGTGATCCTGATCCTCTATGGCGTGTTGACCAACACCTCCATTGGTGGCCTGTTCATGGCCGGAGTGTTGCCGGGCGTCATGCTTGCCGCCACGTTCATGATCACCGCCTACATCATTGGTGTGCGCCAGAACTTTCCGAAAAGTGACGAACGCTTCGATGCGCTCGCCCTGCTGCGCGATCTGTGGAGCGCGTCGCCCGCGTTATTGATGCCCATCATGGTATTGGGCTCCATCGTCAGCGGCTTTGCCACTGCTACTGAAGCCGCATCCCTGTCAGTGCTGTATGCGATCTTCGTCGGCACGGTGATCTATCGGCAACTGGCGTGGAAAGATCTGTTCCCGGCCATTACCGAGGCTGTGACCATCACCGGTTCGGTGATGATTATCATGGCTGTGGCTATGCCTTTCGGCTGGATTCTGACCTTCGAACTTGTACCGCACACCGTAGCTTCATGGATCGTCAACCTGCATACCGGGCCTATTGCGACAATTTTGCTGGTGGTGCTGGTACTCAAAGTTGTTGGCTTCTGGCTCGATCTGGGCCCGGCGATGATCATCCTCGCGCCCATTCTGGTGCCTATCGCCAAGACCGCCGGGTTCGATCCCTATCAGATAGGCCTGATCTTCACCATGACCCTGGGCTGGGGGCTGTTCACCCCACCTATCGGCACCAACATTTTTGTGGTGTGTAACGTTGGGCGTGTCGACATCGGCGCAGTATCGCGCCAGTTGATTCCGTTCTGGTTCGCCACCGCCATCGCCATCGCCCTGTTGATTGCCTTCCCAAGCCTGACCCAATGGCTGCCACGCATCACGGGCTACTGATTTCCTTTAAATTTTCAGGGTACATCCATGAAACATCTAATCGGTGGTATTTCCAGCGGCGGCCGCGCTTTGCCTGAAATCGACGGCCAGCCGTTCATAGTCCAGCGCTCACAGGGAGCCTGGCTGTGGGGTAACGACGGCGAGCAATATGTCGATACCGCCATGGGTTTTGGCGCAACGATGCTCGGCCATGCCGCCCCCAAGGTTCTAGCGCCAGTCATCCAGGCCCTGCAGCGTGGCCCCATGCCGTCATTCGCCCATGATCTTGAAACAGAGGCCGCCTGCTCTCTGGTCAGCCACACGGGCCCGCTGAGTCAGGTCATCTTCCTCAATACCGGCAGCGAAGCCGTGCACCTGGCCTGTCGGACTGCGCGGGCTGCCACCGGGCGCACACGCATCGTCCGGTTCGCCGCCAGCTATGACGGCTGGTTCGATGAAGTAGCGTTCGGTAATGCAGGTTCCAGCGAAGCGCAAATGCCCGCCTCGGCAGCACGTCCCGAACGCGATGGCATGCTCTTGCTGCGTTACAACGACTTCGCGGATATCGACCGCTTGTTCCACGAATACCCGGACATTGCCGCCGTGATCATCGAGCCGGTATTGGCCAATGCTGGCTGCATCGAGCCCATGACGGGCTATCTCAAGCATTTGAGCGATAAGGCACATGAGCAGGGTGCACTGGTCATACTGGACGAAGTACTCATGGGTTTTCGTCTGCACGCAGGCCTGACCGGGCACTTGCTGGGCGTCGATGCCGATCTGGCGACAGTCGGCAAAGCCATCGGCAGTGGCGTGCCGGTCGCAGCGTTGCTGGGCAAGCCCGAGATCATGCAGCTTTTTGAAGACAAGCGCATCGTTCGCGCCGGGACCTACAGTGGCAACCCGCCCGCTTGCGCGGCAGTGGTGGCAACCCTGGAGCAACTGCGCCAGCATGACTATTTGCCGCTGCTCAGGCGCGGCAACCAACTGCGCTCGGACATCATCCGCGCATTCGCCGATGAGGGACTGCCCCTGAGCAGCAGCGGATATGGCTCCGTGTTTACCCTGTGGCCGAACGACAAGGCGCCTGCAGACTATGCCCAGGCAGCTGCCATCGCCAATGCCCGGTGGAGTCTCGATCTGCATGTGGCGTTACGTGCGCAGAACGTCATGACCATGCCTTTCGCTTTTGGGCGCATCTACCTGACCTTCGCCCATGACGAAGCCGCGATGCAGGCTTTGCTCAACGGCTATAAGGCCGCTGCCGGTAAACTGGCTGCCACGGCGACCTGACTTCAGGCACCTATGGCGACAGCAGCGGCAGCGACCTGGAAATGTTCGCGCACGAAATGCGCCAGACGGCGGGTGCTCAAGCGAGCATTTTCCGGGACCATCAATGCCAGTTCCAGCGCGGGCAGAGCCGGCAGGTTCTGTTCTTCGCCCAGGATGCGCCATCCATTGGGGATGACTGACGCGGGTAATACCGTAACAGCGGACCCGCTGCGCACCGGATGCATTACCCCTGGCAGATGCGAGGAGGAGCTGACCACGCGCCACGGCACCAGGGCACTGTCCAGCGCCTGAAGAATCCTCGGGCGGGCGCGACACGAATCAGCGAACAGTGATAGCGGCAATACCGCACTGGCCTCGGGGAAATATCCCGACATTGCGCACCAGAGTTGCTCCTCGACACGCAGTAGCTCGCCGCTGCTGCTGTCTTCACTGCGCGTAATGATGGCCAAGTCGATACTGTCGTGGTGCAGCATCACTTCGAGCTTCGAAGAGAAATCGCAAATGATCTCAACCTGCAAATGCGGGTGCAGAACCGAGAACTGCTGGACCAACACACAACCGATGGATTCGAGATAATCGTCTGGCATACCGATGCGGATCCGCGAGGCTTCACCTTCACATTGCAATGCCAGCAACGCCTCGTCTTCCAGCATCTGGATTCGCCGGGCGTAACCAATCAACAACTCGCCATGTTCGGTCAGGGTAACGCCACGTCGATGCCGCTCGACCAGCTTGCGACCGATTCGCGCCTCAAGCCGGGCAAGCATCAGACTCACCGCTGCCTGGGTCTTACCGATTCGATCGCCAGCGGCCGTGAAGCCGTTGTTGTCGATGACCGCCACGAACGCAGCCAAAGCATCTGTATCTAGATGGCGCATAGCTCGATACCTCGTGAAAACCGCAGGGCGGCGGTTAACTTACCCAGGGTTTTACAAGCAAGGATTGTTCCGTATGTGCGGTTCATCGCGGACGGTGCTGCGCAGCGTTACACGCAAGACTGTGTGACAATGTTTGTCTTTCTCCCGACTAAATCTGTACATGACAACTCCACGCAAATCCGTTGCGCCCGTTAAAAAGGCTGCAAAACCTTCAACGGGCAAATCGGCGGCCGTCAAAGAGAAGGCCACCTTACATCCGCGCAACCGCCACCAGGGTCGCTACGACTTTCCCAAGCTGATCAAAAGCAGCCCCGAGCTGGCTAAATTCGTGATCATCAATCCCTATGGCAAGGAAAGCATCGATTTCGCCGACCCGGCCGCCGTGCGCGTGTTCAACCGCGCACTGCTCAAGGCGTTCTACGGCATCGCCCATTGGGATATCCCGGCGGATTACCTGTGCCCGCCCATTCCGGGCCGCGCAGACTATGTGCACTTTCTGGCGGATCTGTTGGCCGCGCACAACGACGGCGTGATCCCCAAGGGCGCAACGATCAGAGCCCTGGATATCGGCACCGGCGCCAACTGCATCTATCCGCTGCTGGGGCATAGCGACTACGGCTGGCAATTCGTCGGCTCGGAGATCGATACCACGGCCGTCGCTGCCGCCACGACCATCGTCAAGGCCAATGGCCTGGGTAAGGCGATCAGTGTGCGTCAGCAGGCCAATCGCAAGCATATCCTGCTCGGGTTGCTCGCCAGCGACGAACGCTTCGATATCAGCCTGTGCAACCCGCCCTTCCACGCATCCCCGGACGAAGCCCTGCGCGGCAGCCAGCGCAAGTGGCGGGCACTGGGCAAGGCCGACCCCAAGCGCAAACTGCCAGTGCTGAACTTTGGTGGGCAATCCCAGGAACTGTGGTGCGAAGGCGGCGAAATCGGCTTCGTGACGCAACTGATCAACGAAAGCGCCCAAGTGCCGCAGCAAGTGTTGTGGTTCAGCACCCTGGTGTCCAAGGCCTCCAACCTGCCCTTGATCCAGAGCGCCCTGAAGAAGGCTGGCGCGCTGCACAGCCAGGTGGTGGAGATGGGGCAAGGGCAGAAACAGAGCCGCTTTGTCGCCTGGACCTTTCAGGATCAGGTGCAGCAAGAGGCGTGGCGGCAAGAGCGCTGGAAATAAAAGCATCGCGCATTCGTGCGCTGGAGCGAGGCTTGCCCGCCAAGGCAATATTCAGGCACAAAATATGTACCCAATGAACACCCTCTTCGCGGGCAAGCCTCGCTCCAACGGTTCTGTACTGTGAATACAAAAAAGCCGTGCCCGGTAAACCGGAGCACGGCTTTTTTAACAAATCAGCCGAAGCTTACTTGTTGATCGAGTCGGTCAGCACTTTGGCTGGAACGAACTTGATGACTTTCTTGGCAGCGATTTCGATGGCAGCGCCAGTCGAAGGGTTGCGACCAGTGCGAGCTGGACGTTCGGTCACTTTCAGTTTGCCAATGCCTGGCAGAGTGATTTCAACGCCGTTTTCCAGTTGATCGGCAACGATCTGGCCCAATTGCTCAAGAGCGTTACGCGCGGTGGTTTTTGGCGCGTCGATAGCTTCTGCGATATCGGCGATCAATTGGTCTTTAGTCAGAGCCATGGTGGTGTTCCTTCCCTATCAAATTCATTTGGATTGCAGAGTGCAAGTCGGCCTGCGGCCAGGCAACAAACCTGGCCCCCCTAGAGCCACGATTAATCGCGAAATGTAGATACTCAAACCGGGGTTTGGTTCGGCCACAACGTGCAAAACTGCGTGCTTAGCGCGCTTCAGTGCGCAAGACGGCGCAAAACTAGCACAGCAGAGAGCAAATATCCCCACCTACCTACCCTTTTGGTCAGGTTTGCGGCGACAAAGTTGTAAAAAAGCAGAGTGAACGCTCAAAACCTGGCTCGGGCCGCGCAGATCGGCACGGGTGCGTTACACTTGGCGCCTTTGAATCGAGACGCCCCGCCGCCCAGCTGGCCGCGCACACCACCTTCAGCGAGAAGCCCCATGCCGATCCGTCACTGCATCGTCCACCTGATCGACAAAAAACCCGACGGTACGCCCGCAGTCCTCCATGCACGCGACTCCGAACTCGCCGAATCCCAGGCGATCGAGAACATGCTGGCCGACCTCAACGAAAGCTATAACGCCAAGCAGGGCAAAGCCTGGGGCTTTTTCCATGCCGAATCCGGAGCGCATCCGTTCAGCGGCTGGCTCAAGGAATACCTCGATGGCGGCAAGGACTTCACTACCTTCAGCCGCGTGGCGGTGGAACATCTGCAGAAGCTGATGGAAGAATCCAACCTGTCGGTGGGCGGCCATGTGCTGTTTGCCCACTACCAACAGGGCATGACCGACTACCTGGCCATCGCCCTCTTGCACCACAGCGAAGGTGTGGCGGTCAACGAAGTGCTCGATGTCACGCCCTCGCGCCATCTGGATTTGGGCCAACTGCACCTGGCCGCGCGCATCAACTGCTCGGAATGGCAGAACAACAAGCAATCCAGGCAGTACATTTCCTTTATTAAAGGCAAGAACGGGAAAAAGGTTTCGGAGTATTTCCGCGACTTCATCGGCTGCCAGGAAGGCGTCGACGGCCCAGGCGAAACCCGCACCCTGCTCAAGGCTTTCAGTGACTTCGTCGAAAGTGAAGACCTGCCCGAGGATGCCGCCCGAGAGAAAACCAAGGCCCTGGTCGACTACGCCAGCAGCCAGAGCAAAATGGGTGAGCCCATGGAGCTTGAGGAACTGTCGGGCCTGATCGACGAAGACCGCCCTCGCGCCTTTTACGATCACATCCGCAACAAGGACTACGGCCTGTCCCCGGAGATCCCGGCGGACAAACGCACCCTCAACCAGTTCCGCCGCTTCACCGGCCGTGCAGAGGGCCTGTCGATCAGCTTCGAAGCGCATCTGCTGGGCGACAAGATCGAATATGACGAAGAAGCGGGCACCCTGATCATCAAGGGCTTGCCGACGCAACTCACCGATCAGCTCAAGCGGCGGTAGCACAGCGGCTGTGGGACCGGCTTCAGCCGGGAAAGCGTCAGGGCAGCCAACATATATGTTGCGTCTGAAACGCTGCCTTCCCAGCCAAAGCTGGCCCTACATTGTTATTGACCCCGTGTTTGCTGTGCGACAGCACGGTGTAAAGACCCTGGAACAGGTATGGCTTGGTCTTCCGGGTGATAGGTATACCGCCACAATGAAGGGGCGTCGGCGTTCAATTGCAGTATGGGCACCCAGTAACCGTTCTTGTATAACTTCGTTTGGAAAGTCCGGGCGTCTTCCAGACCACCCCGAACTGTTGGCGATAGATCTAGAACATAGTAAAAGGCAGCAATGTAAGGCATGAGCATATTGCCATCATCCTTCATGGTGTCGAGCAGGAGTTCATTCCATGTATACATCGCTTCACTGTGTTGGTAACGCTGGTCATTAAATATGGATATTGCTGAATCCCAACCCTCTGGTGAATCAGCATTCCATGAACACTGATGGCGCATACTCAGGTCAGGTGTTGGGTCACTTTCCCAGAAAGCCATCCACGCCTGCGTCGTCCGGATACCCATAGCTTCGCATTGCCCCCAGGCATAAGCCTGGTTGCGATGGTGCGCTTCCGGTTGAGGGTACAAAACCGTGTTTTCATACCTGAGAGCACAACCCTTGTGCCGGAGATTCGTCCCCGTGCTGGCATCGAACGGATAGATACATATCAATCCGCGGTCCAGTGCCGGCAAACCACTTGCCGCGCCTTCAACCGGGTTCCGTAGAATAAATCCAGCAGGTTTAAACATCAGTCTCGCCAAGGGCATATCGCGGCGAATCCATGAGTAAGAACTGGACCCGCTGGCAATAACCGAAGGGCTATGAGTCCAAGGCAAAAACGGACCATCCTCAACACCGCGCGTCAATACACCACTGCAATAGTAATGACCTCTCGGCTCATTGGTGCCGAGTTCCCGACACTGATTATCCACCAGGTTATAGCGACGATTGATTGCAGCGACCGTATCCTCCGGTCGCTCCGGTAACTGTCGTAGTTGAGGCGGAGTTGTCGTTGGGATCGAAGGCGTGTTCTGCGATACTGTAGAACAACTTAGAAGCAGGCTCAAAAAAAATAGAAATGGAACTATCAATCGGGCTTTCATCAAGGCAACTCCAACAAAAAAACAGGACAACTCCGAGCATGTTCCGGCAATAAATCCCAGATACTTTCGAAGCGCTCCAAAGAAAAACCGTAACGCAGATAAATTTCGCAACACGAAGTCATCCAACGAACGATACAACACTTACGACTGATAAAATCTAAGCACAACCAATCAAGCTATTCCAGCCAGTAAACCGGGGTCACCAAGACCCATTAGCGATTACCCACAACTACTTATTTCTAAATTAAAATACCACGCACATCCGGGTGTCACTTGCCATTACCTCGACAGCGCGGTAAAACGACGCACCAGAACGAGTTCGCTCAATATTGATTCAGAAAGGAAACACCCAATGTTTTCAGGTGTTCTAAAAAAATTTGCCCTGATCCTGCTGTTCGTCGCGGTCTACCAGAACTGGGGCAAGATCGAGCATGTCTTCAACCCTGACCCGGTCACCGCCAGCGCTACGCAGAAGCAACAGCATGTGGTGCTGTATGCCACCGACTGGTGCGGCTACTGCAAGCAGACCCGGCGCTTTCTCGACAGCAAGGGCATTGCTTACAAGGAATTCGATATCGAGAAGTCCGTCGAGGGCCGCAAGGCCTACGAGGCGCTTGGCGGACGCGGGATTCCGCTGATCGACGTCAACGGTACGATCATTCGCGGCTTCAGCGAGCAGGACATTCTCGCCGCGCTGAACTGAGCCCGCGCATAAAACCGGTCGCAATAAAAAGTCTGTCGTTAACAACTAACGGCAGGCTTGACCTAGTAGTTATGACAGTAGACAGTCCCGCCCTCTCGTCACACAGTGATTCGTCCGCGAATAAAAATCCCAGGTACTGGACAGCGTATTTGCCTGCACAGAATCCATGGAGTGACGAAGATGAATCATCTCGCCTCAATGCCTCTGCTTATCTTGCTGACCACGCAATGCCTGGCACTCGAGTTCAAGATTGCGCCGCAAACAACCGCAGCCATGATCAATAAGAACTACAACGAACAACTGCAAAGCTGCAAGGATACAACCGGTGCACAACGCGGCCTTTATTACTGCAGCGGCGTCATAGTGCGCACCCTCAATACCGGCAGATACAACCCGTGGGATTACAGCCCGCTCGCCATAGAACTGGGCTCCACGTCCTATAGCTGGATCAGGCAGGACAGCCCGAGCAACAAGCTCTATCACCCTGCTGGCTTCATCATCCGCACGCCCGAAGATGCCGCCGCCAATCAATTACCGCCGCTGGACGTGGGCTGGCTGTGCATCTATACCTTCGACGCCGACACCACTCGGGCGCTACGAGACGAGAGTGGAAAATCCGGAAAACCCAGGGGCTGGAATGGCTGTGACTTCGAAGGCGACTTCCAGGAAGACAAGAGCAACCAGAAGCAGATGCAGCCCAACATCAATCAGGACAACGCTTACGGCTCCTGTGCCGAAGTCGGCGTGTCGTCGGCAGCCAATCCGGCCGACGCCTGGATCCGGCTCTATGGCGCCGGTGGCGTGGCCATGCAACGCAATCAGTGCTCATGGAATGTAGAGAGCAATTCCGACTGGCTAACCCTGATCGGCATTCACAAATTCAAAGGTGCTTGGGCAGCGACTGTGTGGACGGAAATGTTATTGAAGAACAGCTCGACAACCAACGACGGCAGCAAGTTGATGCCTTATATCGACGCGTTCGTCTACGACGTCAACAGAAGCAGCGAACTCAATGCCGATAATCTGCCCCCTCTGACCCTGGCCATGATCTTTCAATACAAGCTCAAGCAGGCGGGCTATCTGGTGCCTGTATTGCGCATGAATCTGGCGCCGGGTTTTACCGGCACCCGCTTTACTTATAACGGCCATGATCAAGGCACCTGCGACAAATATATCGAGAGTGCAACCTGGAGCCAGCGTAATGACGTCGATATCAAACAGAATATCTGGACGTTAGCCGTCACCCCTACACCTTGCGCCAGGACCATTAAAGATAATGAAATCAGTGTCGCCTTTTCCGAATTGGCCAACGCCCATAACCGCGATCCCGAATGGCTTGAAAGAAACGGCGGCGGTATGCGCCGCCAATTCAGCTGCCTGTTGGAGAACTATGGCGATAAGCCCGTGTGGAATCTGGAGCCCTTCCGGCCCAACGTAACCGAGGCGGTCGCAAAAGCCAGTGGCTGCAACCCGCTCCCCTGAACAGGCGCTCTGGCGCGCCAAGCAATAAAGGGCGCGCCAGGCTCGATCTCAGCGCTTCTCGATGCGAAAACCCAGGCGCGGGAAATGTACATGCACGACACCGGCACGCTCGTCCTCACGGCGCAGGATCAGTTCCTCACGCCCGCTGAACACCAATTCCCCCGACACCGGATCGACGCCGTAGTCGGTGGCGGCAATCACTACCTGATCACCGGGCTGGAAGCCGTTGGGGTCGACGAAGACTTCATCTGGCAGCGCCGCCGGGGTCGCGTTGGCAGCGATTTCCAGCGCCTGGGCAGAACTCAGCTCGCTCGGGGCGCCATGGCCGAACCCCTGCACCCGGGCCAACCAGGTGGCGACTTGCGGATACTCATCGACCAGAGGCGCCGTCACCGGAGTCTGCTTGAGAAACCACAGCGTATGGGCTACGGAGAAGTCGGCAATCGACGGTTCACCAAACAGGTAATCGCCGCTACGCGACAACTGCAGCTCAAGCCGCGCCATGAACGTCGGCCATTGATGCAGTGCCTGCTGCAACGGCACACGGGATGCGCTGCCGCCGTCGAACAGCGTCGCGCGGTCGGCAACAAACGCCTTGAACGCCTCGGGTGGAACCTTGGCAAAGCGCACGGCCAGGGAAGCCGGCTGGAAAACAAGGCTGACCGCATGTTTGAACATGACTGCGTCGGCCCATTCGGCAAACGCGGCCACGGTGAACTCCTGGCCTGCGGGGTAAAAGGTTGGCGAGGCTTTTTCCTGCTCCAGGCGACGGGCAATCAGCGCGGTGTCACAGTAGATATCGGCACCCACTTGCAACACCGGGGTCTTGCGATAGCCTCCGGTCAGGGCGATCAGATCCGGCTTGGGCAGGATCGGCGGGATGGTCACCGAGCGCCAGGACAGCCCCTTGAACCCCAGCATAAGGCGCGCCTTCTCGGCGAACAGCGAGGTGGGGTAATGATGGAGGATCAGCTCTGACATGGGGGTCCGTCCTGCGGTGGGAAAGCCCACAGCTTAGCGCCCCCGGTGCAGGCGGCCTACCCGCTCAGGCTGATGGCGCCATATCAACGGGCTGGATGGTCAGGCGATCGAAGCTCGCCACAAGATGCTCCTTGGCACTCTTTTTCAGGCGTTTGATCAGGCGTTCATGGCGCAGCGCCTCGCCCTTGCTCGGCCATGCCTCGACATAAACCAACGCCACTGCCGGGCTGGAGCTGAAGAAGCGTGCGCCCTTGCCGCTCTGATGGCTGGCAAAACGGCGCACAGGGTTATCACTGATCCCGCAGTACAGCGAGCCGTTGGCCGCGCGCACCAGATAGACGAACCACGGCTTGATGGCCAATGGTTCGGCAGTCGAAGTAACAGCAAGGGCAGCATCAGGCATGGCAACGGTCGATCAGCGTCAAAGGCGCGATTCTAACAGAGCCTCAACGCCCCGCCTGAAACGCCTTGAGACCTTTCTGCGCCTGGGCGCGCACGGCGTTCTTGACCAGTGGCGTCCAGCCCAGCAGCAGGCCTTTGGTGCCCAGTGCCTGACGCGACCAGCGCCACAGGTCGAAGTAGTCGTGGTGCTCGATGATCTTGCCGTGACGGAACACGAAACGCGCCTGGATATCGTTGACCACCGTACGGCCGGTCTGGCTGAACAGGTAGGTAGCGACCCAGTGCGCTGCGCCGCTGTGCTCGTCGGCGCGGACCTGATCGAAAGTCACCGAGAATTCCTTGGCCCGGGACGTGAGCATGCGCCACATATCCCCGACCTGGCGGCCATGCAGCTCACCGAATACCGGGTCGCTGAAAATCACATCCTCGGCATAACAGGCGGCCATACCCTCGGCATCGAGGCGGCTGAAGGCCTCATAGAAGCGAGTGATCAGGGCATTGTTAACCAGGCGTTTTTCTTCGTCGCTCATGCATGCAAGTCCATTGGAGCAAAAGGTAGCTGCACGATAAGCGCAAGCATCGAAAATGGCGAGAGGGTATCGCAAGATACTCAATAAATTTGCTCTAATTCCGAGCTCTTATAATTAACCGTCTCTACTTCCGCTAGCGATCAGCACTTGTCAACCAATCGCCAATCAATCTAAAAAATCCGAACAGATCTCCAATCGGTCAATTATCAGGGTCTAGGCTTAATTCAATGAACATAAGAACGGACGTCTGACCATGGCTACGGACAACACAAGCGAGCCCGCAAAACTTGCTGCGCAAATCGTTAACCAACATTTCGGCGCAGGATTGACACTCCCTAGCGCGAACGGCCTTCCTGATATGACCGGTTTCGATCCTGATGAACTCGGTATACCCACAAACTCATGGCTCAGTCCCAGCTTCATATTGGCCGATCGCGATCTTACTCCTGGCGAAAAGCTATATGCCTGGCTAATCCGCTGCTCGGATGGCTATCCCTTGGAAGAAATCACATTTAACGTGCCGAAAGGTAGCGAGGACAAAGCCAAATGGCCGCAGTTGTTCGCACAACACGTCAATAAAAGTGCCCGACACTTGAGAGCGGGAGGCTGGAATGCCGAAGGAGAATTCACCGCTCTTGAAGGTAGCAAAAACACCTCACAATTCAGCGAACTGGACTTGATCGAAAAATCAAAAATCAACCGGCTTTGGCACTACAATCGCGAGAACCGTACCTTCTCTACTGCGGCCTTCAATAGCAATTGGGTGCAGACGCTATTACTCGCTTCGATGACGCTGGAAGCAGGCGCCACACTCTGTGTACAAGTACGCGATATCACTTCGCAATACCTTTACGAAACCCATTTCTTCATCCCAAAAGCCGACAGTCTTGAGAATATGAAATGGACTAAAGATCTTTGCGCTCACATCAACTTGAACAGCAAAATGCTACGGGCGGGGACCTGGAACTCGAAAACCGCCAGCGTCAGCCCCACAGATAAAGACAATGCCTTGTGGATCCCGCAATGTTCCGAGTTGGCCGTAACTGTCCAGCCCATGACTTGGTGGACCGAACAGACCATCAAGGCCGAACGGGATCTGACTGCAGACGAGTCCATCTCCACCTATGTCTGGGATGAGTATTCCAACGCCGAACTAATTGAACCTCATACTTTCACACCGACGAATGCCGAAGACCGCAAGAAACAGAACTGGATCGGTGCATGGGCCAAATCGCTCAATGCTTCAAAACTTGCACCGTATGTAAAATTGGCCGCCAGTGCAAACAAGTCCACAGAACTTGCCAAAGACTCAGGCGAGGCGACTCTTTGGCAGGCTGGGACTGGACTGAGGGTATTTACGACAGAACCGTCAGATAAAAACTGGGCCACCTTCTCCGCGCCCCTGGATAAGATGTATAAGGACACATACAGTGCAATTGAAATACGGGTGATAAACG
Organism: Pseudomonas sp. JL23; assembly: GCF_056933585.1. Taxonomy (NCBI): domain Bacteria; kingdom Pseudomonadati; phylum Pseudomonadota; class Gammaproteobacteria; order Pseudomonadales; family Pseudomonadaceae; genus Pseudomonas; species Pseudomonas sp. JL23. The sequence continues at coordinate 5,605,957 of NZ_CM167795.1, forward strand.
ATTTCTCCCAGCGGATTTTTTATCAACATCTATCCAGGACCAACTCCAGCAAACCACTGACAGACGCAGCATCTTGGTGGCGCAGAACCGCTCAGACCGTACGCACTCGATTCAATCGAGACGGAAAGGCTTATATCCAGATCCCCGACGACAAAGTGCTATCCATACGTACACCAAGACGGTCCGGATTGAATATCAACATTGAACCATCGATACCCGTAGCTGCCGACGAAATGGAAGCATGGGGAATAATTGAAATTTTGAAAGCTTATCAAAAAGCTCAGGACGATGGTTTATCCGAGGGAGCCGCCAGATGGCTGGAGCAGAAAAAAAATATAAATAAAGTAATGGAAGACTTTCGTCAAAAAAAACTTGATATCTTCACAGGGTTATCATCCAATGATTTCTCATCAGATCGCCTCTCTGGATACCTGTCCTATTTAGATATAGCCCAAAAAATAGAGACTGCATTAGAACTCAAAACGCCAGGTAACCGAGGTCTTGACAATGGGTTTGCTGAGCCCTCTATTTTTGCGACTCCCCTTCCGGATTTCAGCGTGGAATCGCAGCCGGAAAAATTTTTCTTTTATGATAGCCACCCATCACAGCATCCGAGTGATTTTGGCTCGGATCATGACGGGACAATAAAAAACCAACAAATGGAGTCCTTCGCTGCGCAAAGATTACTAGAACAGCATTTCAACGGCGCAGATCAATTAGGGACGCTGAGTACCCACATAAAAAACCTGGAGCGGCTAACAGATCTTTTAAATAAAAACCCTCAGCAACATGTCAACAAGCAAGAACTATATCGTTTTATTCTGCGCAGCGACTCAGAAAGCGTAATCAATTATCTTGAAAGCGAGATGGCAGGTTACGGCATCCTCAGTTTGGTACAATGTATAAAGCTTGCCACGACCGCACAGCGCATCTACATTAAACACGGCCAACCCGCCAGGCAATATCCAGCTGCCAACGCTTACGAAATCCTTTATAGCTATGATCCTCCGATCACCTTTGTTGCTCGGTTGACTCCTCTCTTCCGTGCGAGCGGAGCCAGATTGATTCCTTCCCTCGCAGATTCGGACTTCGCGACGTATGAGCAATTCAACATATATATTCCCGATGGCATCGCTCCGCCCTCTGGCCCTTTAGCCTATGTGGGTTTTACACACGCGGGCAATATCTGGGAAAGAGCCAAAATCCTATCTTGTAGTACGTCATCACCTTATGAATTAGCGGTACCAGCCAGCCCTCTCTGCGAGGATTACGGTAATACCTACCGATCAGAGGTTTTTGATGTCAGCGGACAAAATACGACTGGAGTAGACCCGCGTACTGGACTATTTAATGCCCATTATTCCATCGCAACCTTTACGGATCTTGAGGGCAAAGGGCCCACTATTGATCTCACCATGCGCTATTCGCCTTTGCGCGCGAACGAGGCAGGATTGGGAGATGGTTGGGCGTTCAACTTCTCCTCCTTCGATAACCGTCAAAAATTATTGACTCTAAGCACCGGGCAGACCGTTCAGTTCACCGAAGAAGAGTTAAGCCAGCTCAAGGACGGCAGATCAATTGACAAAGTCATTGTCAACGTCACAGCAACAGTATCCAACAACGAGAAAACCCTATTTGAATCAATGACTATCAGCCTCCCTTCGGGTCGCAAAGAGATTTTAGGCGTCGGCGCCAATGCCTCAGCAGACTATACTAGCAAACACAACGCCGACGTGATATCCAAGCTTAAAAACCTTCAAGAACTGATCTCAACTCATATTACAGATAAAGAATATCTCTATAAGAATTGGCCCTACCTAATTCATTTGACCTATGCAAAGGCATACGACACCGAGAGCAAAGAGCGTGCTAAAACTTATCTCGAGGAGCGAGAAAATAAAGCCAAAGCCTATTGGGTCGGACATGCCGTAGAGCTTCAAAATCAGGTTGCTCTCGAATTGGCTTATTGGCAAACACCTGACCAGCATCTTATTCCGAAAAGCATCCTCTCCTCTACCGGCGGCGAGCTTAAATTTGACTGGGAACAAGAGCAGGGACAATACCTGCTCAAAAAAATATCCACCGTAAACGAAACACTGCTCACCGCCACCTATGAAGCTCGCCCGTCGTCCGAGACAACCGCTATTGAGTCAACCGTGAAGTTTATCTTGTGGCCGAACACTACAGAGTCTACCGACGTGGAGCTTAAACTGAGGAATTATCTGCTTGATCGCATTAACCGATCCAGCCAGGCAGACAGCACCGTGGCGGAATGGGTGCAGTATACTTATGGTCCTGACCCCACTTTAGACAGGGTATTAACTTCCATCACTGAGTCCGACGGTTCATTGGAGGCAGTTTTCTACGAAGCAGAAGGCATGCAGTTCCCCGCCGGGAGTGGCTGGAAACCGGCATTACCTTGCGTCAGCATTCACGTCATATCACCCGGCATAGACCAGCCTACCCTGCGAACTAACTGGCAGTATTCGGAACAAAACCATTTGGGCTATACCGCCACTATAAGTTTTAATCGATTCGAAGATACTGCTGTTCAGCAAGGCGCCAGCTATATCTACTCATGTACAGAAACCGAATATCAGGGCGTTGCGACCAAACGAAGCTGGAACGGATTCCATCTACAAATTGAGGAACAAAAAACATCTCCAAGCGGCACAGGCAAGACCACGCAGTGGACGTTTAGTGATGTCCAACGACCCGATCCACGTTTTGGCTCGCCAGTCGGAATCACGACGATTTATCAAGACATATGAACAGCAATCTTATGGAGACGGGTCATGACTGCTCAAACAGTAAAATTAACTCAGGCATTTACCTATGCCACAGACGGAAAATTGATAAAGAGCGTAGCCGCAGACGGTACCATTACACTGTGGTGTCATTACAAAAATGAAGGTGGTGAAAGTCCTGACCTCAAAGACTTCCTCGACTCAAAATGGAAAAGCGATATCTGGCAGAGTGAATCACGGTCGTTGAAAGCACCGAAGACAGCTGAAGGCTTACCCTTGAGGGTAATGGCGGAGTTTCAGTACATGCTACAAGAGAAGGTCGTCATGCCGACCTCCCTAAGGCTCTATGGCTACAGCGCCACGCACCCCAACGAAGTCGACACTGTTATCAGTGTCGAAGGTGTCACTCTCAGTAATATTACTGCGATAGAAGAAAACCCACTGACGGCCTGGAATTTACAGATTATAGCTGGGCGCAACAAAGCTTTGATTCATTGTCAAACCACATTCAAGGAAGAGAACACCCTCACTGTAACTGAGCGTCGGTACTGGAACAAAGAACGGCAACAACTCAAGACTCGACAAGTACGCAGTAGCGATATGAAAGCGAAACTAACTAAACTTACCCTTTCGTCCATGGTGAATGATGTCACGCCCGAAACATGGCAAGAGTTATGTACCGAAGAGCGTTCAATCTATCGTGGGCTGCTGATGCGACGCACTGAGAGCAAGCAACAGCAACGATTCAGTTATGACGCTCTTGGCCGTATCACCGAAGAAATCACCTATGCGAATGACCCGAAACAGAATCCTTTAGCCACGCGAACAGACAAAAAACTGGCCCATACCCAGACACGCTACGAGCACGCAAAAAATGGCTGCATCTGGTCGGTGAAGACGGATGTCGTTCAGTCAGACACGCCAGTTCGACGCATACTCCACGACGGTCTACAACAGGTAGTCGGTATAGAACAGCAACGCACGACGACCAGACCGGTGCGAGATACGGACTTCTGCCCGATATACGGCCAGGATGGAGCATACGATTACCTGCCTGGAGGTCTTCAACGTTACAACAAGGACCTGCGCGGTTTGTCAGGAGATGTGATCTGGGGAGCAAGCAGCGAAAAAGAGCAAGAGATAAAAGGGCAGCTCACGCCCACGCAGATTATTGAAGAGACCTTGGGTAATCAAAGCGGCCCACTGCTAACCCGTGTGCGGAGCCAACAGAACCAGAACAAGGGCGGTTTTATACTACGCGAAGAGCAGAAATTGCCGGAGGGGGCACCTGCCGCCGACAAAAAAGCGGCTGGCACCACAGAAAAAACCTTCGATGAATTTGGGTGCCTGAAGGAGCTCAAGCAGACCTTCGCCACAGCCCCGAAAACTGAACGGGTATTTAAAATTGAGTATGACGAATTACACCGACCGATTGAATGGATAGGTCCGGATAAAACCAGTGTCAAACGAGTCTATGCTGGAATGAGTGACACGGTTAACCAGATCAGCGTTAAAGGCGGTGGTGCAGCAGATACCGAAGTTGTCATGGGAACACAAATCCTGGAAAACAACGCGCTTGTCAAAGAACGCTCAGTGGGCAAGCTCAAATACCGCTTCGAATACCGCACCGACAAAAGACCAACCTCGCAAACATTGCCCGATGAGACTCAGATTTTCAGCGAGCTATCCCCAGACGGTAATACCCTGACCTGGAAGGCCAAAGCCGCTGGAAAAGCTGAAGGAGTAGTGCTTGCAACCTTTACCTATAATCCGCTCACAAGAGCCTTGAGTTCAGACGACAAAGCTGACAAGTCATTGACGATCACGGCACCCAAAGCACCCTGGCGCGACGTTTTGTATACCCGGGTGACCAGCGGTCTGACATTCAACGCCAGGCGCTACAGCTCGTTGGCCGGTGCGGAATATATCGAGGGGCTCGCCAATGGGCTTCAAGCAAGAGTCTGGCGTGATCACCTGAATCGCCGCACCAGGAGCATGCGCGGCGACCTCGATTACCATTATCGCTATAACGCCTGGGGAGAATGCGAGCGTACCACCGTGCGAGACATGGCCTCAGGCCATGTACTGAAAGTGAACCACGAGTTTGACAGTTTTGGCCGCGAAACAGCTCGCCGGTATGTAATGGACGACGACGAAGTTGAAGTCTATTTGCAAGAGTGGTCAGCCAGCGGCCAATTGCTCAGGAAAACGGTTACACGTAAGGGTGTGACCTGCCTTGACGAAATATTCAAGTACGACAATCTAGAACGCATTCAAGAGTGGTCCGTCAGTACAGACTCCACTGCCGGACCCAGGAATTCGTCAGGAAAAATTATCTCTAGCCAAAAATACACCCACGACGTGCTCAATAACCTGACGTCCTGCGAAACCGGGTTTGTTGACGGCAGCAAGCAGAATCAGACCTACACCTACAATACAGATATCCCGACGCAACGCAGTAAAATCAAAACGGTCACGACGCCGGCTCCGGACAGCAATGGAAAAACGCCGAATGCTTCAACTGAGGAAAAAACTCTCACGTATGACGCTAACGGCAATTTGATTCAGGATGAACTGGATCGGAAGATGACCTATACCCTGCTTGGCCAACTTGAGTCGGTGAGCGATAAAAATAAAAAATTGATTACGAAGTATGAATACGACGAGCAGGATCGCTTGGCAAATCAATGGGATGAAGAAAAAAAACAACGCTTGGTGTTCGTATATAGCCAGAATATTTTGTGCGCACAGATATGTCTGGATGAACAAGGCAAAGTGCTGCAACAATTGAGGCTGGACACTGAGGCCGGGCTTGTGACCGAGTTAATTGTCAACGAGAGCAAAACAACGTCTTTTATTATTACCGATCCACAAAATGGCGTCAGCAGTGAATATCAGCTAGCTTCGTCGAAGCCTACTACCGTCACCAGCATTGCCTACACCCCTTGGGGTGAATGCGACGATGGACTTCATCGCAAACTCATCAGCGGCTTGGGCTTCAACGGTGAACGTCGTGATCCTTTGACCGGCGCCTACCATCTGGGCAATGGCTATCGGGTTTACAGTCCGGCTCAGCGCGCTTTTCAACAGCCCGACCGGGACAGCCCTTTTGGTAGGGGGGGCATCAATAACTACGCCTACTGCGGCGGTGACCCGGTTAATCTGTATGACCCGAGCGGGCATGTCATGATCAGCCGCTGGGGTCAGGACCAGATGATCAACAAGCTGGACCAACTCATTAATGAATACACACCAAAGCCGCCTGAACCGCAGGAGGCAGTCCAAGGTAGCGGTCTCTCCGGTTTACTCACAACCATCATCTGGGCCGCAGTCGCGGTTCTGATAGCCGTCAGTTCCGTGTTGCTCGCCTTCCCAACGGGTGGCCTCAGCCTCGTGGCAGCAATCGCCCTACTTACCGTGACAGCCGTCAGCAGCGCTATCTCTATCACCAGTGCCTCATTGCAGAACAGCAATCCTGAACTGGCCGCCAAACTTGGCTGGGCCTCATTCGGCATTGATATGGCAACCATACTTATACCCTTCAAAGCCGCACTTTCATACGGTATGTCTTTTGTTAGGTGGGCTGGAAGTAAAGCGGGCCGTATGGCAATTCGCATAGGAAACTCCTTAAGCAGAACCAACAAAATAGTACCAATTATTCGCTCTCCATCAAGAGCCGCTACAGTGGTACGCGGTAACCCGATAGATGATCTAGGATCGTTGGACATACCGGGCCTACAAGGCCGAAATGCTATACAAACCCAGCGTGTAAATCCGATAGATGACCTTGGATCTCTGGATATACCAGCCCTGCGGGGCCAAAATTCCGCACCCATAAAGCGCGGTAGTGCAATAGATGATCTCGGTTCTTTAGATATGCCAGGCCTACTTGATAAACACTTTACATCAACAAAAGGTTATACTCTCAAAAAGACAAATTCACCGACACAACGAATTGGCAGCATGGAAGAAAGCACGACGGTGTTTACTGTAAACAGTAAACCGAATGACCTGACGCCTCCTTTCTTACCGGATCCGTCTCTGGGTACTATTCACAACCAAAGAGAAAGCTGGTTAGCTAGTCAATTAGCCAAAGAGCTAAAAGTAACAAGTGCAAAATCATCAACCTACAATATAGATACGATATACATCATACACCCTACAAAAAGTAGCCGAACATCTTCTGCCCACAAGTTCTGGACTGGAAAGGGAGTCCCCGCAGAAGACGACGCACTCATAGGATTTGTGGGCTATGCGGTTAATACCAAAACCATAAAGGAAAGCATGTTCACCGCACTCGACATCTCCTCTTTATAGGCGTTTTTACCAAGAATAAGGAAAAGCCACATTCACAACAATTACTTATAGATACATATGAGACCGTAGAAAGGTCATCGGCTCTTTTTATCTTGTGACTGACTTCTCTGCGAGCAGTTGTAATAGTTACCTCTGCCGGAATACAGATAAATAGGGAGGGCGGGTAGAATATCTGCCTCTCCCTAAACTGACGAGGCCAGCCACATGGTTGCCGAGGCCTGAGAATGAGTCCGCTCATGGTGACGCTGCGCAGAGCTCAGGCTTTCTCACTAATAACCTGCACATACCGCGCCCGCCCGGCACCCAGCCCGGCAACGATAGCCGCCACGCCAATCACCCCGAAAATCCAGCCAATAGCGTCCCAGTCACCGGTCATGTCATGCACGACGCCGACGGCGAATGGCCCCAACGAGGCCAGGGTGTAGCCAATGCCCTGGGCCATACTCGACAGGTTGGCAGCGACATGGGGATCGCGCGAGCGCAGCACGATCAGGGTCAGGCCCAGACTGAACGTACCACCCTGCCCCAGGCCGAGCACGATCGCCCAAACCCATAGACCGTCCAGTGGTCCATAGAGGCAGCCAAACAGGCCGCCCAAGGTCAGGGCCATGACGATCAGGATACCCAAGCGCTGATCCTTGCCCCGGGTCGCCAGCCAGGGCGAGCTCAGGGCGCTGATCAACTGGACCATGATCGAGCCGGACAGCAGCAGGCCGGCCTGGGTCGGCGTTAGACCACGACCAATCAGCACCGAGGGCAGCCAGCCGAAGACGATATAGGCCAGGGACGACTGCAGCCCCATATAAAGGGTGACCTGCCAGGCCAGAGGATCGCGCAGCAGCCCACGCACCCGATAAGCCACATGATGGGCGCCATGGCCTTGCTTCGCCTGGGGCAGCCACACCATCGCAGCGATCAGCGCCGGCACGATCCAGAAGCCCAGACCGATGGCCCAGCTGTTATCGAAGTAGTGACTCAACGGCACCGTGGACCCGGCCGCGATGGCGGCACCAAGGCACAATGCCATAGTGTAGACACCGGTCATGGTGCCCGCTTGCCTGGGGAAATCCCGTTTGACGATCCCCGGCAGCAACACGCCAATGATGCCGATACTGGCCCCGGCAATAATACTGCCGAGGAACAATCCGGCCGTCCCCAACGAGCTGCGTACGACCAGCCCCGCCGCGAGTGTCAGCAGAATTCCCAACACCACCCGCTCACTGCCAAAGCGCCGCGCCAGGATCGGCGCCAGCGGCGCGAACAGCCCCAGGCACAGCACCGGTAGCGTGGTCAGCAAACCTGCGGTCGAACCCGACAGGCCCAGGCTCTCGGATACCCCGCCAAGCAACGGCGACATGCTCGACAACGCCGGACGCAGGTTCAGCGCCACCAGCACCAGGCCCAACAGCAATAACCACGGGCGCTTGAGCACCGGGGCGCTGTGCTGAACCTGTTCATCATCGGCTTCGCAGTCGATCAATGGCTCGATATCACGGGGCAGTAAAGTTTCTTCGGACAACGGGCTCTTGGGGGCCTGAATAGTCATGGGACGCTCTGTATCTGGAAATGTCATTGCACTGAATGGCGGGCAAGCATCCTGTTGGAGAACGCCGGGGAATACAAGGTTCAGGTGAATTGGATACAACCGAAAGGATCAACCTCGTGGGAGCGTGTCTTGCCCACGAAAGCAGCATTTCAGTCAGTAGAGATATATCGGCTGTACCAGCCCCTTCGCGGGCAAGCCTCGCTCCCACGGGCATTGCCCGCAACAAATTCGTAGGACCTGTCTCTTTCTTCGGGGCGAACTTTCCGAGAGAATCCCGGGCGCTTGTGCCTGTTGATTCAGGTGGCTAGGCTGCGTCGGTCGCTGATATCAGCGACCGGGTTTAGTCGCCCAGATCAAACAGCGCACAACGTCATAACCATGTCGGCAGCCAGCCAGGCTCGTCGTAGGTCTTAATGGTGGCTGTGCGCAGGGCATCTTCGGATGCGCCGATTTTCTGTTTGGTCGGTCGACTAACCTGTGCACAGCCGCCACCCTCGTTTAGTCGCGATCGGTGACGGATTCCTTCAATCAATCAGAAGTATGAAAATGTCCGATATTCCAACTGATCTACCTACGCAATCTATCCCAACCCGCATGACCCACGCCGCCGACATGCTGCGCTATGCCGCCGTCGTCGCCTATGAACACGCCGACAAACTCAAGGGCAGCGATCGAGACATGGCGTTTTCGGTGCTGCACTTCATTGAAGTGGCCCGTGATGATGTGGAGAGCTCGCTGAGCAGTCTGCAGGCGTGATCATCTGACATTCAGCCATAAAAAAACCGGACCCCAAGGTCCGGTTTTTTTGTACTGCCTTCAACCGATCAATGCAGGATCTGGCTGAGGAACAGGCGGGTACGGTCGCTTTGCGGGTTGTCGAAGAAGTCGTTTGGCGCGGCTTGTTCGACGATCTCGCCTTTGTCCATGAAGATCACGCGATTGGCCACGGTACGGGCAAAGCCCATTTCGTGGGTTACGCAGAGCATGGTCATGCCTTCTTCCGCCAGGCCGACCATGGTGTCCAGAACCTCTTTGACCATTTCCGGGTCCAGTGCCGAAGTCGGCTCGTCGAACAGCATGATCTTCGGCTTCATGCACAGGGCACGGGCAATCGCCACACGCTGTTGCTGACCGCCGGAGAGCTGGCCCGGGAATTTATGCGCCTGTTCTGGAATGCGTACGCGCTCCAGGTAGTGCATGGCGATTTCCTCGGCCTTGGCCTTGGGCATCTTGCGCACCCACATCGGTGCCAGCGTGCAGTTCTGCAGGATGGTCAGGTGCGGGAACAGGTTGAAGTGCTGGAACACCATGCCGACTTCGCGGCGGATGGTTTCGATCTGCTTCAGGTCCGAAGTCAGCTCGGTGCCGTCGACAATGATCTTGCCCTGCTGGTGCTCTTCCAGACGGTTGAGGCAGCGAATGGTGGTCGACTTGCCCGAACCCGACGGGCCGCACAGGACGATACGCTCGCCCTGACGCACGTTCAGGTTGATGTCTTTCAACACATGGAACTGGCCGTACCACTTGTGTACGCCCTCCATCCGGATCATGCCTTCAGCGCCCAGGGGCTTAACGATAGCTTCACTCATCACAAAACTCCTAATGCTTGTGGCCGGTGTCCAGCTTGCGCTCCAGATGCATGGAGTAGCGGGACATGCCGAAACAGAAGATCCAGAACACCAGGGCCGCGAAGACGTAGCCTTCTGTGGCCATACCGAGCCATTTCGGGTCGGCGGCCGCTTGCTTGACGCTGTTGAGCAGATCGAACAACCCGATGATGATCACCAGGCTTGTATCTTTGAACAGGGCGATGATCGTGTTGACGATCCCGGGGATGACCAGCTTGAGCGCCTGAGGCAGAATCACCAGGCCCATGCTGCGCCAGTAACCCAGGCCCATGGCGGCCGCGGCTTCGTATTGCCCTTTGGGAATCGCCTGCATGCCGCCCCGCACCACTTCGGCCACATAGGCCGACTGGAACAGGATCACGCCGATCAGGGCGCGCAGCAATTTGTCGAAGCTCATGCCTTCAGGCAGGAACAACGGCAACATCACCGAGGACATGAACAACACCGTGATCAACGGCACACCGCGCCAGAACTCGATGAAGGTCACGCAGACCACTTTCACCGCTGGCATGTTCGAGCGACGACCCAGGGCCAGTACGACACCCAGTGGCAAGGCACCGGCAATACCGACGGTGGCGATCACCAGGGTCAGCATCAGGCCGCCCCACTGGCTGGTCGCCACACCGGTCATGCCGAAGACATCGCCACGCAGCAGGCAGAAGGCAATGATCGGGTAAACCACCAGGAAGCTCAGGCCATAAACAGCCTTGCGCGGGAACCGGGAGATAAACAGCGGTGCAACGCCAACGATGGCCAGGATGACGGTCAGGTCAACCCTCCAGCGCAGGTCAGCCGGGTAGTAGCCGTACATGAACTGGCCGAAGCGCTGTTCAACGAACACCCAGCAGGCACCGGCCTTGGTGCAGTCGGCGCGAGTGGTACCGACCCAGTTGGCGTCGAAGATCGTCCAGCTCAACAGTGGCGGGATAATCAGCCAGACCAGGTAGATCGCGAACAGGGTCAACAGGGTGTTGATCCAGTTCGAGAACAGGTTCTGGCGCATCCATGCCACCGGCCCGAAGACTTTGCTCGGTGGCGGCATGTTGGGTTTGAAAATATGTGTACTCATGCGCTCTTCCTCACCGCTCGATCAGCGCAATGCGCTTGTTGTACCAGTTCATCAGCAGGGAAATGCTGATACTGATCGCCAGGTACACGCTCATGGTGATGGCAATGACTTCAATCGCCTGACCGGTCTGGTTGAGAACGGTACCGGCAAACAGCGAAACCATTTCCGGATAACCGATACCGGCTGCCAGCGAGGAGTTCTTCGCCAGGTTCAGGTATTGGCTGGTCAGTGGCGGAATGATCACCCGCAGCGCCTGGGGAATGATCACCTTGCGCAGCGTTGGACCAGGGCGCAGCCCCAGGGAACGGGCAGCTTCGGTCTGGCCATGGCTGACCGATTTGATACCCGAACGCACGATCTCGGAGATGAACGCCGCGGTATAAACCGTCAGCGCCAGGGTCAAGGCCAGCAGTTCCGGGATCATTACCCAGCCACCGACGAAGTTGAAGCCCTTGAGCTCCGGCATTTCCCAATGCACCGGCACGCCGAAGATCAGCATGCTCAAGGCCGGGATCACAATGAACAGACCGAGACCGGCCCAGAACTTGTGGAAAGGTACGCCGGTTTCATCGAAACGCTTGTTGGCCCACTTGGCCATCAGCACGATGGCGACAATGGCCACAACGATGCTGACCCAGAATGCCCAGAACCCGTCAGCCTTCAAAGCGGCCGGCATGTTCAGGCCACGGCTGCTGACATAGAACATGTCCAGGAAACCATGGGCATTACGAGGGCCCGGCAGGGTCAGGAACACAGCGAAGTACCAGAACAGGATCTGCAACAGAGGCGGAATGTTACGGAAAACTTCGACGTAGACCGTCGCCAGCTTGTTGATGATCCAGTTGTTGGACAGCCGCGCGACACCAATGACGAAACCCAACAGGGTCGCCAGGATCACACCGATGAACGTCACCAGCAGGGTGTTGAGCAGGCCGATGACAAATACGCGGGCGTAGCTGTCGGATTCGGTGTAGTCGATCAAATGCTGGGCGATACCGAAACCGGCACTTCGATCAAGGAAACCGAAGCCGGAGGTAATACCCCGATGTTGCAGGTTGGTCTGGGTGTTGCTGAACAGATACCAGCCCATCGCGATTACCGCGACAACCGTGATGATCTGGAATAACCAGGCACGCACTTTTGGATCTGTCAGGGAAAAACCCTTCGTTGGTGCGCCGATTTGCTTTTGCATGGAGTGCCCCAGGAAAAATGGAACAAAAATGCCCGCAAGCCTGACGGGGCTTGCGGGCACAGTTCAATTAGCGCACTGGTGGTGCGTATTGAATGCCGCCATTGGTCCACAGAGCGTTCATGCCACGTTCGATTTCGAGCGGGGTGCTTTTGCCCAGGTTCTTCTCGAAGATCTCGCCGTAGTTACCGACTTGCTTGACGATGGCTACAACCCAGCCTTTCGGCAGTTTCAGGTCTTTGCCGTATTCGCCGTCAGCGCCGAGCATACGGGCTACGTCCGGGTTCTTGGTGCCTTTGGCTTCAGCTTCAACGTTTTTCGAAGTGATGCCGGCTTCTTCTGCGTTCAGCAGTGCATAGCCAGTCCAGCGCACGATAGCCAGCCACTCGTCATCGCCGTTACGCACTACAGGCGCCAGAGGCTCCTTGGAGATGGTTTCAGGCAGAACGACGTAGTCTTTTGGCGCAGCCAGTTTGCTGCGCTGTGCGTACAGCTGCGACTTGTCGGAGGTCAGTACGTCGCAACGACCGGATTCCAGCGACTTGGCGCTTTCGTCGGAGGTGTCGAAGGTGATCGGGGTGTACTTCAGGTTGTTGGCACGGAAGTAGTCGGAAACGTTCAGCTCGGTAGTGGTACCGGCCTGGATGCAGATGGTCGCACCGTCCAGTTCCTTGGCACTTTTCACGCCCAGTTTCTTGTTGGCGAGGAAACCTACGCCGTCGAAGTAGGTGACGAAGCCAGGGAATTTCAGACCCATGCCAGCGTCACGGGAGCTGGTCCAGGTGGTGTTACGCGACAGGATGTCGATCTCGCCGGATTGCAGAGCGGTGAAACGCTCTTTGGCGTTCAACTGGCTGAACTTGACCTTGGTAGCATCACCGAAGACAGCGGCAGCAACAGCGCGGCAGACGTCGGCGTCGATCCCTACGATCTTGCCGGTGCTGTCTGGAACGGAGAAACCTGGCAGGCCATCACTGACGCCGCACTGGACAAAACCCTTCTTCATGACCGCGTCAAGGGTGGCACCTGCGTGCGCGAAACCCGAAACACCCAGTACTGCTGCCGTGGTGACTACAGCCAGGGTGGATTTCAACATCTTCATTCAAACCTCCAGTTTGCTCTTTGTTGTGTTGGAGCTTGAGCCCCGTCGCACCCTTGTGAGGCACTGATGACCCGTGCTGGCTTTTTTTTGGGTCATGCGACGTAAGACCTGAATCTGGAACCGGGCGCAAGATCATCTCGTCAACCCTGTTCCCGATCCGTCAATCGGTCAAATGGATCAAACCCCATGATGTACCTGACCAAGATGGTACAGGCCGAACCGTGCCGGGAATCCTGTCGTATGGATTCCATGCCGCGCCGCACAGACACTGAGAGTAGTTGCTCAGTGTTACCGCACAAGCAGAGCACTTTGACTCGAATGATCCATAGCAAAGCCCGTACCAGACTGCGAGCAATGTCGAATAGGCGACACGTCAAGTCTAAAACTTGTAACCTTGCGACATCTTCATTCAAATTTCTTTCAATTCGCTGCCGAATTTCATTTGATTGCGCACCTTAATAATGCATCTAAAATTTTGCCGCGCACTTCATTGGAGCAACCATGCACGAATCCCTCATTCTTGAACCCGTGGACACGCCGGATGCCTGCGTAATCTGGCTGCACGGCCTGGGCGCTGACCGATATGACTTCCTGCCGGTCGCTGAAGCGCTGCAGGAGAAACTGCTGACCACGCGCTTCGTTTTGCCTCAGGCGCCGACCCAGGCCGTGACCATCAATGGCGGTTATGCCATGCCCAGCTGGTACGACATTCTTGCCATGAGTCCGGCGCGCTCTATTAATAAGGAACAGATGGAAGCGTCGGCGCAGCGGGTGATCGCTTTGATCGAGGCCCAGCGCGACGGCGGTATCGACCCGTCGCGGATTTTTCTGGCAGGTTTTTCCCAGGGCGGCGCCGTGGTTTATCACACGGCGTTCCTGCGCTGGCAGGGCCCGCTAGGTGGCGTATTGGCACTATCGACCTATGCCCCGACCTTCAGCGAACACCTGACCCTGACAGACATTCAGGGCCGTATTCCGGTCTACAGCTTGCATGGTCAATACGATGATGTGGTGCAAAAGGCCATGGGCCGCGCCGCCTACGACACACTCACGGCTCTGGGCGTAACCGCCGCATGGCAGGAGTACCCAATGGGCCACGAAGTGTTACCCGAGGAAATCTCCGACATCGGAACCTGGCTCGCTCAACGGCTCGGGTAACGTCTTTAAACGCATCGGGCAGAAACGTTCTGTAGCGCATTCGGCATGCCACTACGCCGCGCACGGTTCTTGCTTTACACTGCCCGACGTACATTCCTTAATCAATTGATGAGATGACCGTGCTTAAAGCACTTAAAAAGATGTTCGGTAAAAGCGAGGTCGAGTCGCTCGCCCCTGTGCCTGCCCCCTCTGTTACCGCTCCCGCCGCCCCAGCCGAACCTGTCGTGCAGCCCCAGGTTGTCACCGTAGACAGCGCGCCTGCAGCGGTTGCCGCGCCGCAAGCCGACCAGATCGAGCAAGACGACGGCGAAAAAGTCCAACTCAAAGCCCCACGCCCGCGTCGCGAACGCGCGCCCAAGCCGGTGGTTGCGCCATGGAAACTTGAAGATTTCGTTGTCGAGCCACAGGAAGGCAAGACCCGCTTCCACGATTTCGATCTCGCTCCGGAATTGATGCATGCGATTCAAGATCTGGGTTTCCCGTACTGCACGCCGATCCAGGCAGGCGTACTGGGTTTCACCCTCAAGGGCAAGGACGCCATCGGCCGCGCCCAGACCGGCACCGGCAAGACCGCCGCTTTCCTGATTTCGATCATTTCCCAGCTGACCCAGACCCCGCCGCCGAAAGAGCGCTACATGGGTGAGCCCCGCGCGCTGATCATCGCCCCGACCCGCGAACTGGTGGTACAGATCGCCAAGGACGCGGCCGACCTGACCAAGTACACCGACCTGAACGTCATGACCTTCGTCGGTGGCATGGACTTCGACAAGCAGCTCAAGCAGCTCGAAGCGCGTCATTGCGACATCCTCGTCGCCACGCCGGGCCGTCTGCTGGACTTCAACCAGCGCGGCGAAGTGCATCTGGACATGGTCGAAGTCATGGTCCTCGACGAAGCCGACCGCATGCTCGATATGGGCTTTATCCCGCAAGTCCGTCAGATCATTCGTCAGACTCCGCACAAGGGCGAGCGCCAGACCCTGCTGTTCTCTGCGACCTTTACCGAAGACGTGATGAATCTGGCCAAGCAATGGACCACCGAGCCGTCCATCGTCGAGATCGAGTCCGAAAACGTCGCCGCCGATAACGTCGAGCAGCATATCTATGCCGTGGCCTCGGCGGACAAGTACAAGCTGCTTTATAACCTGGTCACCGACAACGGCTGGGAACGGGTCATGGTCTTTGCCAACCGCAAGGACGAAGTGCGTCGCATCGAA
This sequence comes from Pseudomonas sp. JL23, assembly GCF_056933585.1. Lineage (NCBI taxonomy): Bacteria > Pseudomonadati > Pseudomonadota > Gammaproteobacteria > Pseudomonadales > Pseudomonadaceae > Pseudomonas > Pseudomonas sp. JL23. The sequence continues at coordinate 5,621,927 of NZ_CM167795.1, forward strand.
GAGCGCCTGGTACGTGATGGCGTCAACGCCGCGCAACTGTCCGGCGACGTGCCGCAGCACAAGCGCATCAAAACGCTGGAAGGTTTCCGCGAAGGCAAGATCCGTGTACTGGTCGCCACCGACGTGGCTGGCCGCGGGATTCACATTGACGGTATCAGCCACGTCATCAACTTCACCCTGCCAGAAGTGCCGGACGACTACGTACACCGTATCGGCCGTACCGGACGCGCCGGGGCCGACGGTGTATCGATCAGCTTTGCCGGGGAAGACGATTCGTATCAGTTGCCCGCTATCGAAGAGAAGCTGGGCCGCAAGATCAGCTGCGAAATGCCACCGATGGAGTTGTTGCGGGCGGTGGTGCGCAAGCCTGCGTAATTAGACGGGGGCGGTGGGTCCCGCAGAGCGATCTAGCAGCGACCACCGGCCTGTAAGAGCTGCCGAAGGCTGAGAAAGCGGTGTATCAGATACACCCGCTCGCAGCCTTCGGCAGCTCCTACAAAAATCTCATTCCAATTCAGGTAGGCTCGCCGCGTTCGGCTTTATGCCACCGCCCCGCCGCCGCATGATCACTGTCCCGCCCTTCAACCCAGCGCGGTCCTTGTGAAGTGGTTTCCTTCTTCCAGAACGGTGCACGGGTTTTCAGGTAGTCCATGACGAAATCACAGGCCTCGAATGCGGCCTGGCGATGAGCACTGGCAACGCCAACGAAGACGATAGGCTCACCCGGCTCGAGGGCGCCGACCCGATGCAACACCTCCAGCTTGAGCAGCGGCCAGCGTTGTTCGGCCTCGACGGCAATCTTGTCCAGGGCCTTTTCGGTCATGCCGGGATAGTGCTCCAGAAACATCCCCGCTACCTCACGGCCATCGTTGAAATCACGCACATAGCCGACAAAACTCACCACCGCACCCACACCGACATTGGCCGCATGCAGGGCATTGACCTCGGCCCCCGGATCGAACGCTGCCGCCTGAACCCGAATCGCCATGGTTCAGCCTCCGGTCACGGTGGGAAAGAACGCGACTTCGTCGCCATCCTGCAACGGCTCGTTTACCGAGCGCAGTTCTTCATTGCGGGCGCACATCAGGTTCTGCTCGGTCAGCACCTGCCAGACATCGCCGCGCCTGGCCAAATGGGCGCGCAGGTCATCGATAGTGGAGAACTCGCCATCGACCCGCTCACCGTCCAGCCCCAGGGCTTCGCGATAACGGGCGAAATACCGCACTTGTATGTTCATGGGGTCTGTCCTTCAGCGTCGGCAACGAAGTGCCCGCTCTTGCCGCCCAGCTTCTCCAGCAGGCGTACGGCTTCAATCACCATGCCCCGGTCAACGGCCTTACACATGTCGTAGATCGTCAGAGCAGCGACACTGGCGGCGGTCAGTGCCTCCATTTCCACGCCGGTCTGCCCGGACAATTTGCAGCGCGCGACGATATGCACGGTGTCTTCGCCCTCGGCGCTGAGCTCGACCTTGACGCTGGTCAGCATCAGCGGATGGCACAGCGGGATCAGGTCACTGGTTTTCTTCGCCGCCTGAATCCCGGCAATGCGCGCCACGGCGAACACATCACCCTTGGGGTGGCCGCCACTGACGATCATTTGCAGGGTGGTTGGCAGCATGCGCACGCGGGCTTCGGCCACGGCTTCACGGGACGTCACGGCCTTGTCGGTGACGTCGACCATATTGGCGCGACCTTGGGAATCGAGATGAGTCAGCACGGAGATACTCCTGAACAGGAGCAGAGATTGTAAACCAAACCGAGCGTACAGCTGGCATGGTTAAAATCTGTCCCTGAATACCCACGGTACCCAGGGACAGACGTCTGACAGACGTTATTATGCGTCTCGCTTACCTACCTCATATTTGACCAACTCAAATCCATACTCCTCGCCGGTGACCCCCAAGAGAGAGATGTTGGTCATAGTGACCTTATTGGTAAAACCCGGCTGGACCAATAAATCAATATTGCCACTGGTCGCAGTACCGCCAGCGTACAGCGGCAAGTATAACGTCTCCCACTCCGACGCCTCTCTAACATTGTAAGTTGCACTGATCGGGCCGTCTGGGCCACCGGAGAACAGAAACAAGACCTGCACACCGCCTTTGGGTTCGTCCGTTCCATTCTCAACCTTTATATCCAACATAAACAACAGACTGCCATGCGGCTCGTCCATACGCCAATGCTGTACGATTTGCGATGCAGCACCGATGGAGACATGAAACCGCCGACGGTTGATATCTTCCTCGGTAACAACACTTCCTTTAGGCGCCCAAGGCGCCAGAACGCCGCTCTTGAAATCGCCATTTTGAATATATTCGGCCATCTTTATAACTCCTGTAGTGATAGTTTATCCATACTGTCTATCAGCCACAGCCTGCCAAACGAAACTGCGTTCCGTCTTGATCTTGCGGTCTGGTCCTTGTATGGACTGTCGCCCCTCATAGGGCCTGTGGCCTTGGGGAGCAATGACTATGGGAGCAAAACGCTTTCCCGTCTACCTGTCAAAACTACCAGTCCGTTTATCGGGTAAATCTTGTCAGAATAGAAGGTTTGTACTTGGCAAACACCACTGTGGCTAGATGCTAAATCCTTGAAAAACTGCGACGCTTGTTTACATCAATATTTGCGTTACTGCTAACGCTCTCTTTCAACCCGCTATTGCCATTCCATCACCTTCGACGTTTAACTTGTTTAATGCTGCCTTTGCCCGGTCTATGGAGCCTATATAAAGTACCCTTGCATTTTTCACGACGGCACACAGGACTGTTAATCAAATTCGGCAGGGTCCGTCAAGCATCGATATGCACATAGTGCAGTGCAAAGGCATGAGAATCGAAAGCAGTAAAAAAACGGGGAGCGAATCTATCGTTCGATAAATTCGCTCCCCGGTTTCAAGCGTCAACTTCAAACTTACAAATGCGACTCCGCATATTCAGCCAGGATCGAGCGCGGCACACCCTGCAGGGTGATGTGCACGCCGTTGGGGAAGTCCTTGAAGCGCTCCGTGAGGTAGGTCAGGCCGGAACTGGTGGCCGACAGGTAAGGCGTATCGATCTGCGCCAGGTTACCCAGGCAGACCACTTTGGAACCGGCGCCGGCGCGGGTGATGATGGTTTTCATCTGATGCGGGGTGAGGTTCTGGCATTCGTCGATGAGGATCAGGCTCTGCTGGAAGCTGCGACCACGAATGTAGTTAAGGGATTTGAACTGCAAGGGCACTTTGCTGAGGATGTAGTCGACGCTGCCATGGGTGTTTTCGTCATCCATGTGCAAGGCTTCGAGGTTGTCGGTGATGGCGCCGAGCCACGGCTCCATTTTTTCTGCTTCGGTGCCGGGCAGGAAACCGATCTCCTGGTCCAGCCCCTGCACGCTGCGGGTAGCGATGATGCGGCGATAGCGTTTGCTGACCATGGTCTGCTCGATGGCAGCGGCCAGGGCGAGAATGGTCTTGCCGGAGCCCGCAGCGCCGGACAGGTTGACCAGGTGGATATCGGGATCAAGCAGGGCGAACAGCGCCAGGCCCTGATAGATGTCGCGAGGCTTGAGGCCCCAGGCTTCCTGATGCAGCAGCGGTTCCTGATGCATGTCCAGAATCAGCAGTTCATCGGCCTTGACGCCCTTGATCCAGCCGACGAAGCCCTGCTCATCAACAATGAACTCGTTGATATGCACGGAAGGCAGTGCATCGCTCATCTGCACACGGTGCCAAGTGCGGCCATGATCCTGACGGGTCTCGACCTTGCTGACCCGGTCCCAGAACGAGCCGGTCAAGGTGTGATAGCCACGGGACAGCATCGACACATCATCGACCAACTGGTCGGTGCTGTAGTCTTCGGCAGCGATCCCGCAGGCCCGCGCCTTGAGGCGCATATTGATGTCTTTGGTCACCAGCACCAGGCGCAAGTCCTTGTCGCGCGCGTGCAGGTCGATCAACTGGTTGATGATGATGTTGTCGTTGAGGTGTTCAGGCAGCAGGCTGTTGGGTTCCTCGCGTTTGCTCATGAGGATCGACAGAAAGCCCTTGAACACGCCGGTGCCGCGATCGATCGGTACGCCTTTTTCAACATCCTCCGGTGTGGCTTCGCCCAGGGTCTTGTCGATCAGGCGGATGGCCTGACGGCATTCCGCAGCCACCGAATGCTTGCCTGCCTTGAGTTTGTCGAGCTCCTCAAGGACCGTCATCGGGATGGCGACGTGGTGTTCTTCGAAGTTCAGCAGTGCGTTTGGATCATGAATCAATACGTTGGTATCGAGCACGTAAAGGATTGGCTGGTTAGAGGAAGGGGTGCGTCCGTGATCATCCATACTCGCTCACCTTTATAGAAGCCAGGCGGCGCAGAGCCAACATACTGCGCCACGAAAAGGCCGCCGAGGCTCTCTCCTTCAGGCAGGAGAGAAATGCTCAAAATGGAGTCCGGGAAGACGCCACCTGTGTTGCAGGGTTCGGCGGTCTGTCTTCGTAATACCGCAAAACAGATGACAGAAAAAAGCTCTTTGACAGTTTTTTGAAGTTTATTTCACAGTATGACGAATAGCCCTTGGCGGGGGCGCCGTGCACGTTTACAGTCGGAAGTCCGCTCCAGGCAAAATCACGTAGGAATCTTCCTGCGCATCCCGCTTAAAACCTTCTCCAGCCCTTATTCCACGGGCCTTTCCGGTATCTGACGACAGTCCTGCCACTGCACGCCGCTTTGTCCGGTATTGAGCAGCAGCCAGGGCAATGCATCCTGGGCTTTGCTGCCGGTGTCATGAAACATGATGGTGCCACGGCGCCAGAGCAGCATCAGGGTCAGTACGCGCTCGGCACTCTGTTGGGGCGTGATACGCGGATTCAGGTCCTGGGAGTCGATGCTCCACAATGAAACCCGCAGATCCTGGGATCGGAAAAATTCCGCGCTGTCGGCCCGACGATGGCCGTAGGGCGGTCGGAACAGTGGCACGTAGTTGTCGGGCAACAGCTGCTGAACCAGTGCGGCACTGCGCGCCACCGAGTTCTGCCAGTCGACCCACTGGCTGTGGGAACGATACTCCCAACCCTGAATACCGACGCATTGCAGGCGGTAGAGATCCTGCAACTTGGTCACCGAGCTGTCTTCCAGACGATCCTGCAGGCTTTTGCCCAGCACATTGAAGGTCGCGGTGAGTTTCTGCTGGCGCATGAAGTCGGCCAGCCAGTCGGTGCCACCATCGACTGCCGTCGGGCCGCTGTCGAAATTGAGCATGAAGCTGCGATCGGGCATTTCATCGCCACTCAGCTCATCGGAGTTGTAACGCTCGATCTCGCTGCTGGTCTGGGGGAACAGCGCCGCCATGCGCAGCAGCTCATTCAGATAGCGGGTGTGAAAGGCATTGCTCGGCTTGGCCCAGCTGGCATAGAAGGAGTCATCGGCGATCTGGTACTCGGCGGCGCGCTCGCGCAACTGGTCCATTTCATCGGCCAGCACGCAGAAAGAGGCGTCCTGTTCGCAGCTCTTCTGGGCAAACTGATAGTTCTCCAGCAGGCGCGTCCACAGGCGGTTACGCACCAGGTTGATCGACTGCATATTGATCGAACGCAGGCCCAGGCGCGCCTTGAGGCCCTCTTCGTCGAGTCCTTCGCTGAGATACAGGGCATGAGCGAACGCTAGGATTTCCGCGCGCGAGGCGACATCGAACAATTGCTCCGAGGTCAATTGCTCGGGCCAGACACTGCGGTCCATGGTCGCCGGCAGCGGCAACGCTGCCTGGGCATTGAGCCAGAAGACTCCGGTGCACACTGCTATCAAGATCCGCAAAGCCACTGCTCTCATCCTTAGACAAACCTGTTTGAACCAGCCCGGCACTATAGCCGATCCCGATGCCACACCTGATGTCGTGGCTGATACAAAGCCGGGCGAGCTGTGATCGAGTCGAGACTATCGCCTCCATAGCTGGAGTCATAGCGCCCAAGTCCCTAGAATCCCCCGACGATTAAAGGAGACGACGTTATGCTGATGGTGATTTCCCCAGCCAAAACCCTCGATTTCGAAACACCGCCCACCACGACGCGTTTCACCCAACCGCAATATCTGGACCACTCTCAGGAACTGATCACGCAGTTGCGCGAATTGAGCCCGGCGCAGATCAGTGAGCTGATGCACCTGTCGGACAAGCTGGCCGGGCTGAACGCCGCGCGCTTCGGCAGCTGGACGCCCGCCTTCACCCCGGCCAACGCCAAGCAGGCGCTGCTGGCATTCAAGGGCGATGTCTACACCGGCCTGAACGCCGAGACCCTGAGTGACGATCAACTCAGCTATGCCCAGGACCACCTGCGCATGCTCTCGGGCCTGTACGGCCTGCTGCGCCCGCTGGACCTGATGCAGCCCTACCGCCTGGAAATGGGCACACGCCTGGCCAACGCCCGGGGCAAGGACCTGTACGCCTTCTGGGGCACGCGCATCAGCGAATGGCTGAACCAGGCCCTGGCTGATCAAGGTGATGACCTGCTGCTGAACCTGGCCTCTACCGAATATTTTTCGGCGGTCAAGCGTTCGGCCCTCAAGGCGCGGATCATCGACACCGAGTTCAAGGACCTGAAGAACGGCCAGTACAAGATCATCAGCTTCTACGCCAAAAAGGCCCGGGGCATGATGAGCCGCTTCGTCATCAGCGAGCGTATCAACGATCCGGCCGCCCTTAAGCAGTTCGACGTGCAGGGTTATCGCTACAGCAGCGAGCAATCGAGCCCGGACAAGCTGGTGTTCCTGCGTGACAGCCCCGAGCAATAGTCGAACACGCCGCAAACGCGTGAATTGAAATGCGATTTCTGTAGGACCGGCTTTAGCCGGGAGGGCACCTGCGAAGCAAATGACGCTCTCCCGGCTAAAGCCGGTGCTACGGCCAAATGTTTACCTGGCGACAATCGCTCAAATGACGACTTATTGACGACATTAAATTGTCAGGCAGCTAGCCAACTTGGCATTCTCAAAAAAATAACAACTTTTTTTCGCTGCTGGCATTTCGCTCATTTGCAGTAGTGGCACAAAAACATCCCCCTCGCGCAACTACCCATGAACTAAGGGCGAAACACAAGTTGCCATCAAATTGCGACTACCGTCACATTTCTCCCATTTCCGCCTGATTCTCAAAAAGAGGACGAGTGGCCCGGAACTTATCCAAATGGCACAGGCTCCTACATCCCGTAACAATTATCGTCTGTGACGTGAGAGATCACTTACATCACACCGAGAAAATCAGGAAGTTCCAAGAGGAACTTCTGGCTTAACCGCCAGAGCCCATGTATCGGGAGAAGCAGCACCTACATTAGTTGGAGTAAGACGGGCACGGCACCACCGAAGTGCTGGCAAACGATCACTCAGGCGCATCAGGCCGTGGGCTCTGGCTCAGGGTTGTGATTGAGGATTCGTGTGCATCCGCCCACAGGGAGTGGCTCACCACTTCACCAGAGCAAGATCCCGTGCCCGTCGGACACGAGCTACTTGCCACTCATCGCTACTGCGGTTCGAGGTTGCCTAAGTTAATAGGCACTCATTATTAATCCTGCCTGCGTTCGATTCTTCGGCCTTAACCCGTTGAACTTTCGAGTGCGCGTTAACTGCTGGTCAATACAACTTATCCAGCCAACTTATGGCGTGAAATCGAGGAGAAAGACGATGCGTATCAGCATCTTTGGTTTGGGCTACGTCGGTGCAGTATGTGCCGGTTGCCTGTCAGCGCGAGGTCATGATGTAGTCGGTGTGGATATCTCCAGCGCCAAGATTGACCTTATCAACCAGGGCAAGTCGCCCATCGTCGAACCGGGCTTGGGCGAGTTGCTCGATAAGGGCATCAAGACCGGCCGACTGCGCGGTACCACGGACTTTTCCGAGGCCATCCGTGCCACTGATGTGTCGATGATCTGCGTCGGCACGCCAAGCAAGAAGAACGGCGATCTGGAACTGGATTTCATCGAGTCCGTCTGCCGCGAAATCGGCTTTGTCCTGCGTGACAAGACTTCCCGCCACACCATCGTGGTGCGCAGTACCGTACTGCCGGGCACTGTCGCCAACGTGGTGATTCCTATCCTCGAAGACTGTTCCGGCAAGAAGGCCGGTGTCGATTTCGGTGTCGCGGTGAACCCTGAGTTCCTGCGTGAAAGCACCGCGATCAAAGACTACGACCATCCGCCAATGACCGTTATCGGCGAGTTCGACAAAGCTTCCGGCGATGTGCTGCAAGCCCTGTACGAAGAACTCGACGCGCCGATCATCCGCAAGGACATCGCCGTTGCCGAGATGATCAAGTACACCTGCAACGTCTGGCATGCGACCAAGGTCACCTTCGCCAACGAAATCGGCAACATCGCCAAGGCGGTGGGTGTCGACGGTCGCGAAGTGATGGAAGTGGTCTGCCAGGACAAACAGTTGAACCTGTCCCAGTACTACATGCGTCCTGGCTTCGCTTTCGGCGGCTCCTGCCTGCCAAAAGACGTCCGCGCCCTGACCTACCGCGCCAGCAGCCTGGATGTGGAAGCGCCACTGCTCAACTCGCTGATGCGCAGCAACGTCTCCCAGGTACAGAACGCCTTCGACATCGTCGCCAGCCACGACACCCGCAAAGTCGCCCTGCTCGGCCTGAGCTTCAAGGCCGGTACTGACGACCTGCGCGAGAGCCCGCTGGTGGAACTGGCCGAGATGCTGATCGGCAAGGGCTTCGACCTGAGCATCTTCGACAGCAACGTCGAATACGCCCGCGTCCACGGTGCCAACAAGGACTACATCGAGTCGAAGATCCCTCACGTTTCCTCGCTGCTCAACTCTGATTTCGATCAGGTGATCAACGACTCCGACGTGATCATCCTCGGCAACCGTGACGAGCGCTTCCGTGCTCTGGCGGACAAGGCTCCGGCCGGCAAGCACGTCGTCGACCTGGTGGGCTTCATGACCAAGACCACCGGTGAAAGCGGCCAGTCCGAAGGGATTTGCTGGTAACGAAAGCAGCTACACGCTGCAAGCGGCAAGCCACGAGCTCAAGGTCAACATCCTCTTGAAGCTCGCAGCTTGCAGCTTGCAGCTATCCAGCCAAGGGATTCGATTATGCAAAGGCTAAAGCATGGCCTCCTACAGGCCGCAGGTTGGCTGTTTTACCTCAGTTTCTTGATGGCCCTGGCCCTGGCCTTGCCGACGAGCATCTTTGACTCGCAGTCCAAGAACTTCATTTTCCTGATTGGCGCCGTGGGTATCTGGCGCTACTCGATGGGCATTACGCACTTTCTGCGCGGCATGCTGTTTCTCTACGTGGTCTACCCGCACCTGCGGCGCAAAGTGCGCAAGCTGGGCGAGGCGGCGGATCCGTCCCACGTATTTCTGATGGTCACCAGTTTTCGCATCGATGCCCTGACCACTGCTCAGGTTTACAGCTCGGTGATCCGCGAAGCGATCGAATGCGGCTACCCGACCACCGTGGTCTGCTCCCTGGTGGAGATGTCTGACGAGCTGTTGGTCAAGGCCCTGTGGGCGCGGATGAATCCGCCGGCTCGCGTGACCCTGGACTTCGTGCGCATCGCCGGCACCGGCAAACGTGATGGCCTGGCCTTCGGTTTCCGCGCCATCTCCCGCCACCTGCCGGACGAGCGCGCAGTGGTAGCGGTGATCGACGGCGACACCGTGCTCAGCGAAGGCGTGGTGCGCAAGACCGTGCCGTGGTTCCAGTTGTTCGGCAATGTCGGCGGCCTGACCACCAACGAGTTCTGTGAAGTGCGCGGCGGCTACATCATGAGCGAGTGGCACAAGCTGCGTTTCGCCCAGCGCCACATCAATATGTGCTCCATGGCCCTGTCCAAGCGCGTGCTGACCATGACCGGGCGCATGTCGGTATTTCGCGCCACGGTGGTCACCGACCCCGAGTTCATTGCCGACGTCGAAAGCGATTCGCTGCACCACTGGCGCCTGGGCACTTTCAAGTTCCTCACCGGCGACGACAAGTCCAGCTGGTTCAGCCTGATGCGCCTGGGCTACGACACCTTTTACGTACCGGATGCGGCGATCAACACCGTTGAACACCCACCGGAAAAGAGCTTCCTCAAGGCCAGCCGCAAACTGATGTACCGCTGGTACGGCAACAACCTGCGGCAGAACTCCCGTGCCCTGGGCCTGGGTGTCAATCGCCTCGGCGTGTTCACCAGCGTAGTGCTGTTCGACCAGCGCGTGTCCATGTGGACGTCGATCCTCGGCCTGACTGTGGCCCTGATCGCCAGCTTCAAATACGGCGTGACCTTTTTGCTGATGTACCTGCTGTGGATCGGCATTACCCGCCTGATCCTCACCCTGCTGCTGTCGTGCAGCGGGCACAGCATCGGCCCGGCCTACCCGGTGATTCTCTATTACAACCAGATCGTCGGCGCCCTGATGAAGATCTACGTGTTCTTCCGTCTTGACCGCCAGTCCTGGACTCGTCAGGACACCAAGCTCAGCCGCGACATGGCCAGTTTCCAGGGTTGGTTCAACACCTGGTCGTCGCGAACCATGACCTTTTCCGCGGGCAGCATCTTCGTTGCCGTGCTGCTGACAATGGTCTGACAGGCCCCCATGGATCAACCGTTTAATCAGGAACTATCGTCATGAATACAGCCGTGAATGTGAACGTCGTCCATGAATCCGAAGCCCAGCGCCAACATGCACGGGTCAAGATTCCCGCCAAGCTGCGCCTGCTCAACGGGCAGCCCAACGCACCACTGGTGCGTATCGAAGACCTCTCTGCCGGTGGCCTGAGCTATATCGCCCCCGCCAGCCAGCGGCCAACCGTCGGTGAGGTGATCAAGGGTCGCCTGCAATTTCTCATCGACAACCTCGGCCTGGCCATGGATGTCGAGCTGCAAGTGCGCTCCCTCGACGCTGCCAGCGGCCGGGTCGGCTGCCAGTTCCAGCATCTGGAAGCCCAGGACATCGCCACCCTGCGCCACCTGATCACCTCGCACCTGAGCGGCGATATCGTCAGCATGGGCGAAGTGCTCGCCACCCTGCAGCGCGACAACTTCACCAAGGCGCGCAAGATCAAGGGTGACGGCAACGGCATGAGCGTGCTCGGCCGCATTCGCGCCGTGACCTTCAGCCTCGGTGTGTTTGTCATCGGTCTGGTAGCCTTCGGTTTCATCTTCAAGACGGTCTACGGCCTGTACTTCGTCAGCCACGCCGAAGCCGGTGTGGTCAGCGTGCCGGGCATGGACGTGACCATGCCTCGCGAAGGTACCGTGCAAAGCCTGGTCGGCGCCGATGGCGTAGTGACCAAGGACGCGCCACTGGCTTCGTTCAGCACCAACATGCTGGAAATGCTTCAGGGCCACCTCGATGACGCCCTGCTACAACCGGCCAAGGTCGAAGAACTGTTCGGTCGCAAACTCAGCGGCACCCTGACCAGCCCATGTGATTGCACCGTGGCCCGCCAACTGGTCGCCAACGGTCAGTACGCCGCCAAAGGCCAGGTGATCTTCCAACTGGTACCGCGCCATACCGCCGCCACCATCGACGCACGCTTCAGCTATCGCCAGTTCGGCAATGTCATGCCGGGCACCCGGGTGAACTTCCAGATTGCCGGTGAAAGCGAAACCCGCAGCGGCGTGATCACCAGCAGCACCAACCTGGCCGCCACCGACCTGTCCACTGACATCCGCGTGCAAATCCAGCCGGACGAAGCCCTGGACAGCCGCTACGCCGGCAAGCCGGTTGAAGTGACCAGCGATCGGGGCCCGTCCCTGAGCTGGATCATCGATAAAGCCATGGCCGCGGGTCTCTGACCATGACTGGCCCGTTGCGACACTTGTCGACTCCCGCGCTGTTGAGCATTGCTGTAGCCATCGGCATCAGCGGCTGCGCCGGTCTGCCTGACCAGCGCCTGGCCAATGAAGCCCTCAAGCACGGCGATACCGCTCTGGCCGAGCAGAACTACCGGCAACTGGCTGACCTGGGCTACAGCGACGCCCAGGTCGGGCTGGCCGATATCCAGGTCGAAAGCCGTGACCCGGCACAAATGAAACTGGCCGAGGCGACCTACCGCGCCGCCGCCGAGACCTCGGTGCGTGCGCAATCGCGTCTGGGTCGCCTGTTGGCCACCAAGCCCGGCGCCACCCCGGCCGAACAGCGTGAAGCCGAGGGTCTGCTGCAGAAGTCGATCAACAACGGCGAGACCGGCTCGGTCCTGCCGCTGGCCATGCTCTATCTGCAATATCCGCAGACCTTCCCCCAGGTCAACGCGCAGCAGAAGATCGATCAATGGCGCAAGGCCGGCTATCCCGAAGCCGGTCTGGCTCAGGTGCTGCTGTATCGCACCCAGGGCACCTACGATCAGCACCTGGCCGACGTCGAAAACATCTGCAAACCGCTGCTGGCCAGCACCGATATCTGCTACATCGAACTGGCCACTGTCTACCAGAAGCGCGGCGAAGCCGACAAAGACAAACTGGCCGCCCTGCTCGATCAACTGCAGGACGCCTATCGCATCGGCGTCGTCGATCCGGCACGGGTCGATGGCGTAGCGCGGGTACTGGCCGACCCCGAGATCGGCAAACCGGACGAGAAAACCGCCCAAGCGCTGCTGGAAAAAGTCGCGCCGGGCTACCCGGTTTCCTGGGTCACCCTGGCCAAGCTGCTCTACGACTTCCCGGACCTGGGCGACGTCAACAAGATGATGGAATACCTGGACAACGGCCGCGCCGCCGACCAGCCCCGCGCCGAACTGCTGCTGGGCAAGCTCTACTACGAGGGCAAGCTGGTCCCGGCCGATCCGGCCAAGTCCGAAGAACACCTGAAGAAAGCCGCCAATACCGAACTGGCCGCCCATTACTACCTGGGGCAGATCTATCGGCGTGGCTACCTGGGCGATGTCTACCCGCAGAAGGCCACTGACGAACTGCTCAAGGCCGCACGCGGCGGCCAGAACAGCGCCGATTTCGCCCTCGCCCAGCTGTTTTCCCAGGGCAAGGGCACCAAGCCTGATCCAGTCAACGCCTGGGTCTTCGGCCAACTGGCGCTCAAGCAAGACACTCCCGAAGCCAAGGATCTGGCCCAGCAACTCAGCGAACAATTGCCGCCTGAAAAGCTCGCAGTCGCCCAACGGCTGCTGCAACAAGAGCAACAGGTACGGGGCGCCACTGCCAACCAGAACAACACACTGGTGATGCAGGCCCTGCAAAAACAAGACGGCGAGGATGCACTATGAAGTTGAACCCCTTGATGGCAGCCGGGCTTGGCCTGGGCTTTACCCTGCTGTGGGCCTGCCCGACGCTGGCAGCCCTGACCGAAGACAAGAACTTCGGCATTGAAATCAAAGCCACCGCGCAATCCGAAGACGACCGCGACCTCGGCACCCGTGACGGCGGCGACGTCAACGGCCTGGGCCTGGACCTGCGTCCATGGGCTTACTTCGAGAACGGTAACTGGAGCGCCTACGCCATGGGCCAGGCCGTGACCGCCACCGATATCGTCGAAACCGATACCCTGCGCCAGTCCGCCGATGGCAGCCAGCAAGACGACAGCTCCGCCGACAAGCGCAAGCCCGACAAGAGCTACCTGGCCCTGCGTGAATTCTGGGTCGGCTACAGCGGCTTCACGCCCTACCCCGGCGAGATTCTCAAGTTCGGTCGCCAGCGCCTGCGCAACGACGACGGCCAGTGGCGCGACACCAATATCGAAGCACTGAACTGGGACTTCGACACCACCCTGCTGCGCGCCCATCTGGGTGCCGCCGAACGCTTCAGCGAATACCGCACCGACCTCACCGAACTGGCGCCCCAGGACAAGGATCGCCTGCATGTCTACGGCGATATCTACGCCCAGTGGATGCCCGGCCAATGGGTCGGCCTGCGCGCGCACCATACCCATGACGACGGCCACCTGAAGACCGGCAGCACCGAGGTCGACTCTCTGGACAAGACCGAGAACGGCGACCTGACCTGGCTCGGCCTGGACGTCAACAGCGACGCCTACAACCACAACAACACCAATACGATCAATTACTGGGGCAGCGTCACCGGCCTCAGTGGCTCGCGGCACAGCATCAGCCCGCTGGACCAGAACGGCGTGCGCGTCGCCGGGCAGAAAAGCAGCGACGACGTCAACGGCTGGGCCACCGACCTTGGCCTGCGTCTGCGCCTCGACCCGCAATGGCAGGTCGGCGCGGCCTACGCCCGGGCCAGCGGCGAGTACGAACAGAACGGCCTGGAGAGTAACCGCTCGGCCTTTACCGGCACTCGCTCGCGCGTCCACCGCTTCGGCGAAGCCTTTCGCGGCAGCATGAACAACATGCAGTCGGCAACCCTGTTCGGCTCCTGGGAACTACGCGACGAATACGACGCCAGCCTGGTCTACCACAAGTTCTGGCGCGTCGACGGCAACAAGCCGGTCACTGGCACCGGCATTGATGCGGTGGACAACAACACCGACCCGCTGACCGGCCTGGAATCGAGCACCTCCCTGCCGCTGGTCGATGGCAAGAAAGACCTGGGTCAGGAAATGGACCTGGTGGTCACCAAGTACTTCAAGCAAGGCCTGCTGCCGGCGGCCCTGAGCCAGTCCATCGATGAACCTTCGGCCCTGGTGCGTTTTCGTGGCGGCGTGTTCAAGCCCGGTGATGCCTATGGCAGCGGTGTGGACAGCTACATGCACCGCGCGTTTATCGACGTGATCTGGCGCTTCTGATGAACGCGCACAGGAGAAGACTTGTGGGCCGAGTTAATCCGACTAATTTCGCAGAGGGTGCAATGAGATGAACAGTCAAGTAAGCCGCAGGCTCTGGCCCTGCACCCTGCTCGGCGGCGCACTGTTGCTGGCAGGCGGTACGGCCCTGGCCAATGCCCCCGTTACCGGTGCCACCGACAAAGTGGTCAAGGAGCTGCAACAGGCCAAGACCTATACCATCAGCAGTCCGCCCGTAGGCCCCCTGAACCTGGCCAAGCCGGTGCCGCCGGACCTGTCTGGCTACACCGCCGAAGCAGCCGCCGCGAAGATCGTGCGCAGCAAGCCGGGCAAGGTGCGGGTTACCCGCTTCATGATGGAAGACGCCCTCAAGGAATTCGTCGGCGGCGATAACAAGCTGGCCGAATGGGTCCGCCGCCAGCACGGCATTCCCCAGGCGATCTTTATCGAAGACGGCTACGTCAACCTGCGTGACCTGACCAAGACCCTGCCGAAGAAATACTTCAGCGAGACCTCGCCGGGCGTGTTCCTGGCGCGGATCCCGATCGTGGTCGGGCGTAAAGGCATCTTCGAAATCGACGGCAAGACCCAGGAGCTGCGCCTGTCCCAGGAGGGCGGTTCGTTCCTGATCAACGACGGCCAGATGTTCATTCGTGACACCAGGGTCACTGGCTGGCGCGAGGCTGACAACGGCCCGGCGACCTTCCGTTCGCCCAAGGAATTCCGCCCGTTCCTGCTGGCCTGGGGCGGCACCGATACCTACATCATCAACAGCAAGATGGCCAGTTTCGGTTACGCCAACAGCAAGTCCTACGGGGTGAGTATTTCCCAGTACACGCCGAACATGGCCAAGGTGCTCAAGCGCCCGCAACCGACCGGCTGGATCATCGGCTCCGAGTTCAGCGACATGTGGTACGGCTTCTACTGCTATGAAGCGCGGGACGTTGTGGTCAAGGGCAATACCTACAAGGACAACATCGTCTACGGCATTGACCCCCATGACCGTTCCCACGGTCTGATCATCGCCGACAACATCGTCCACGGGACCAAGAAGAAGCACGGCATCATCATTTCCCGTGAAGTGAACGACAGCTTCATCTTCGGCAACAAGAGCTATGACAACCACCTTTCAGGCCTGGTGATCGACCGTAACAGCGTGAATAACCTGGTGGCCTACAACGAGATCTACCAGAACCACACCGACGGCATCACCTTGTACGAAAGCGCGGACAACCTGCTCTACGGCAACCGCGTCATCGCCAATCGCCGCCACGGCATCCGCGTGCGCAACAGCGTCAACGTGCGCCTCTACGAGAACATCGCCATGGGCAACGGCCTGATGGGCGTGTTCGGCCACATCAAGGACCTCAGCGACACCGACCGCGACATCGCCCTGGACCCCTTCGACGCCGAAGTTTCGCTGATCGTGGTCGGCGGTGAACTGGCCGGCAATGGCTCCGGTCCCCTGTCCATCGACTCGCCCCTGAGCCTGGAGCTGTACAAGGTATCGATGAAAGCCCCGGTCAAGGCCAGCGGCATCAGCTTCAACGGTGTGCTGGGAGAGCGTCAGGGGGAAATCCTCGATCTGCTGGTGCGCCAGCAAAAAGCCGTATTGATCGATCCGGTCGAACGCCAAGCCGATCTTCGCGACTGAGCACAGGTATTTTTTATGCACGCCCATTTGATCAAGCTTCTCAGTTTCAGCGGTCTCAGCGCCGCCCTGTTTGCCATCAGCGCCGGCACTGCCAGCGCAGAAAACCTGCCCGCGGCGCCGACCTTCACCGCCGAGCCGTGCTGCAACCTGTGCCCTGAAGCACATGATGCGAAGAACTACGTCACGCGCTACCAGCAAAACTTCACCACGCTGGTGCAGGCTCAGAGCGACTGGCTATTCCGTACCCAGGAAGACCTGCGTACCGAGTTCAACACCACGCCCGAAGGCTACCGGCGCATGCAGGAACTGCACGACGCCTTCAAGAGCAAGGGTGTCGAGTTGGTGGTGGTCTATCAGCCGACCCGTGGCCTGGTGGATCGCAACAAACTTTTCCCCGCTGAACGCGACAAGTTCGACTACGACACCGCCCTGAAAAACTATCAGGCGATGCTCGGCCGCTTCAGCAAGATGGGCTACTGGGTGCCGGACCTGTCGCCGTTGACCAACGAGCAACAGGCTCATGATTTCTACTTCCGTGGCGACCAGCACTGGACGCCATACGGGGCCGAGCGCACGGCGAAAATCGTCGCCGAGACCGTGAAGAAAATGCCCCAGTTCGCCGACATTCCACGGCGTGAATTCGAAACCCATCGCATCGGTCGCATGGGCAAGAAAGGCACCCTGCACAACATGGCCGGACAGCTGTGCGGCACCAGCTATGCGATCCAGTACATGGATCAGTTCGGCACCGAGCCCAAGGGCGAAGCGGCCGACGGCGATCTGTTCGGCGACTCTGCCACGCCGCAGATCACCCTGGTCGGCACCAGCCACAGTGGCAAGAACTACAACTTCGGCGGCTTCCTGCAACAGTACATCGGCGCCGACATTCTCAACGTCGCCTTTCCCGGCGGCGGTCTGGAAGGCTCGATGTTGCAATACCTGGGCAGCGACGATTTCCAGAAGCATCCACCGAAGATCCTGATCTGGGAATTTTCCCCGCTGTACAGACTCGACCAGGAGACCATCTACCGCCAGATGATGTCGCTGCTGGGCAATGGTTGCGAAGGCAAGCCCGCGCTGATGAGCGCCAAGGCCTCCCTCAAGACCGGCACCAACGAAATACTGGTCAATGGCGGTGCCAAGGACGTGCGTAACGGCAGTAATCAGGTCGACATCCGCTTCGCCGACACCTCGGTGAAAACCCTGCAGGCCCGCCTCTGGTACATGAATGGGCGCCACGAAGACCTGAAGATCGAGAAACCGGAGACATCCGATACCGACGGGCGCTTCGCCTTTGAACTGCGCGAGGACAAGGACTGGGCAGACCAACAACTGCTCGCACTGGAACTGCAAGGCCCGGAAGCGGGCGCGGCACCTCAGCAAGTCGAAGCGACAGTATGCAAACGCAACGTATTCCCCGGCGCGGGCAAAAGCTCCACCGCCCAGGCCGGGCTATGAGGTTTCCTATGCACACTAAAAGATTGATGCTTCCTTCCCTGTTGTCCCTGGCCATGCTCTTTGCAGCCGGTACGACCCAGGCCGCCGGCACATTAGTGCCGCCCCAGGGTTACTACGCGGCCATCGATAAGGTAAAGGAGAAAGCCGGCAACTTCAGCTGTGACGCTGCACCGGCGCCCTACACCGGCGCGTTGCAGTTCCGCAGCAAATACGAAGGTTCGGACAAATCCCGTTCGACCTTCAATGCCGCTTCCGATGAAGCCTTCAAGGATGCCACCAAGAGCATCACCTCCCTTGAGCGTGACATCAGCAAGGTGGTCATGCAGTACATGCGTGATGGCCGCCCGGAACAACTGGACTGTGCCCTTAACCTGCTGACCAGTTGGGCCAAGGCCGATGCCCTGGAGTCTACTGACTTCAACCACACCGGCAAGTCCATGCGCAAATGGGCGCTGGGCAGCATGGCGTCGTCCTATCTGCGCCTGAAGTTCTCCGACTCGCATCCGCTGGCCACCCGCCAACAGGAAGCGCAGATCATTGAGGCCTGGTTCAGCAAGCTCGGCACCCAGGTGGTCAGCGACTGGGACAACCTGCCACTGGACAAGACCAACAACCACTCGTACTGGGCGGCCTGGGCAGTGATGGCCACTTCGGTGGCGACCAATCGCAAGGACCTGTTCGACTGGTCGGTGAAGGAATTCCGCCTCGCCGCCACGCAGGTTGATCCGAACGGCTTCCTGCCCAACGAGCTCAAGCGCAAGCAACGCGCCCTGGCCTATCACAACTACGCCCTGGCACCGCTGGCGATGATCGCCAGCTTCGCCCAGGTCAACGGCGTCGATCTGCGTCCGGAAAACAACGGCGCCCTCAAGCGCCTGGGCGATCAGGTGCTGGCCGGGGTCAAGAGCCCCGACGCCATTGCCTCGCGCAGCGGCGAATCCCAGGACATGACCGACCTCAAGGCGGACAACAAATACGCCTGGCTGGAACCCTGGTGCTCGCTCTACAACTGCCCCCCGGACGTACTTGAACGCAAGCACCAAATGCAGCCGTTCAAGAACCCGCGCCTGGGCGGCGACGTGACCAAGGTCTACGACCCGAGTCATGACAAGGGCGATAAAGGCGGTACCTGAAACAGAGATTAAAGCTGCTATGTGGGAAGGGATTGTGGGACCGGCTTTAGCCGGGAAGAGGCCGGTACAGTCGATATGTCTCTTTCGTCTATACCGATGCCATCCCGGCTAAAGCCGGTCCCACAGAAGCGAGTCCCACGGATTGTGATTCATCCCCCCGGTTTCTGATGGGGGGTTTGGGGGGGCTTTGGCCCTTGACTGTTGGACAAACGGAGAAAATCAGGATGGTGTTCTCATCCAATGTGTTCCTGTTCCTGTTCCTGCCGGTGTTTCTCGGCTTGTACTACTTGAGCGGAACACGCTATCGCAACCTGCTGCTGCTGATTGCCAGCTACGTGTTCTATGCCTGGTGGCGCGTGGACTTCCTCGCCCTGTTCGCCGCCGTCACGCTGTGGAACTACTGGATCGGCCTGCGCGTCGGCGCCGCTGGCGTGCGGACCAAACCGGCCCAGCGCTGGCTGCTGCTCGGCGTGGCCGTGGATCTGTGCATCCTGGGCTACTTCAAGTACGCCAACTTCGGCGTCGACAGCCTCAATGCGATCATGACCTCGATGGGGCTTTCGCCTTTCATCCTGACCCATGTGCTGCTGCCCATCGGCATCTCGTTCTACATCTTCGAGTCCATCAGCTACATCATCGATGTGTATCGCGGCGACACCCCGGCCACCCGTAACCTGATCGACTTTGCGGCGTTCGTGGCGATCTTCCCGCACCTGATCGCCGGCCCCGTGCTGCGTTTCCGTGACCTGGCCGATCAGTTCAACAACCGCACCCATACCCTGGACAAGTTCTCCGAAGGCGCCACGCGTTTCATGCAGGGCTTCATCAAGAAAGTGTTCATCGCCGACACCCTGGCCGTGGTCGCCGACCATTGCTTCGCCCTGCAACACCCCACCACCGGTGATGCCTGGCTCGGCGCCCTGGCCTACACCGCGCAGCTGTACTTCGACTTCTCCGGCTACAGCGACATGGCCATCGGCCTGGGACTGATGATGGGTTTCCGCTTCATGGAAAACTTCAAGCAGCCCTACATCAGCCAGTCGATCACCGAGTTCTGGCGGCGCTGGCACATCAGCCTGTCGACCTGGCTGCGCGACTACCTGTACATCACTCTGGGCGGCAACCGTGGCGGCAAGATCGCGACCTACCGCAACCTGTTCCTGACCATGCTGCTGGGCGGCCTGTGGCACGGCGCCAATATCACCTACATCGTCTGGGGCGCCTGGCATGGCATCTGGCTGGCGATTGAAAAAGCCCTGGGCATCAACACCACACCACGCAGTTTCAACCCGATCCGCTGGGCCCTGACCTTCCTCCTGGTAATCATGGGCTGGGTGATCTTCCGCGCCGAAAACCTGCACGTCGCCGCACGCATGTACGGCGCCATGTTCAGCTTCAGTGAATGGCAGCTATCGGACCTCAACCGCGCCAGCCTCACCGGCCTGCAGATCGCCACCCTGATCGTCGCCTACATCACCCTGGCGTTCTTCGGCCTGCGCGACTTCTACAAAAACCGCGCCCCTTTGAAGACCGATCGCGACAAGCCTGTACAGGCCGATGGCCCTGCCACCGCACAACCGGGCCTGATCAAGGCCGTACCGGGCGATGCGCCGGGCAGCATTCATCAGCCGGGCTACATCGTCGGCACCGAGGCTCAGGTGCAACCGGCCTACTGGACCGCCGACTGGTCGCGCTACGTGATGCGCGGCCTGATCCTGCTGATGTTCGTTGCCTCGATCCTGAAACTCTCGGCGGCCAGCTTCTCGCCGTTCCTTTACTTCCAGTTCTGAGGAGCCAGCCATGACCCGCTCATTCCGCATCCTCTACATCGCCCTGTTCCTGGCCATTCTGCTGGCGCTGGGGCTGTGGTCGCTGCGCAGCTTCAGCGGCTTCTCGACGTCCAGGGAAACCACTGTGCTCAATG
Organism: Pseudomonas sp. JL23; assembly: GCF_056933585.1. Taxonomy (NCBI): domain Bacteria; kingdom Pseudomonadati; phylum Pseudomonadota; class Gammaproteobacteria; order Pseudomonadales; family Pseudomonadaceae; genus Pseudomonas; species Pseudomonas sp. JL23. Next base: position 5,642,743 of record NZ_CM167795.1, read on the forward strand.
GTCACTGGACCAAGGCCGTGGAAACCCACTACGACGACCAGTTCCCGCTCAAGCGCCTGGGCACCAACCTCTGGGCAGCCCTGGATTACAAAGTGTTCAAGGAAGGCCGCCCCGGCGTCGTGCTCGGCAAGGACCAATGGCTCTACACCGACGAAGAGTTCGACGCCGTCGCCAATGGCGAACAGAACGAAGCCGACAACCTGGCGCTGATCCAGGGCGTGCGCGACACCCTCAAGGCCCACGGCACGCAACTGGTGATGGCGGTGGTTCCGGCCAAGGCTCGCCTGTATCCGGAGCATATCGGCAGCGTCACGCCGACCGCGTTGCATGCCGACCTGTACAACCAGTTCCACGCCCGGCTCGACAGCATCGGCATCTTTGCCCCTGACCTGTTGCAGCCGCTGGAACAAGCCAAGAACAACGGCCAGGTATTCCTGCGCACCGACACCCACTGGACGCCCATGGGCGCCGAAGTGGTCGCGCAGCAACTGGGCGCTGCAATCGCCAGCCACGCGCCACTCAATGGTGACCCGCAGACCTTCGTCACCCAGGCCAAGGACAGCGCGCCGTACAAGGGCGATCTGACCAACTACTTGCCCCTGGACCCGCTGTTCACCGACCTGCTGCCCAAGCCTGACCAGTTGCAAAAGCGCGACACCCAACCGGCCCAGGCAGAGGCCGCTGGCGACGACGCCCTGTTCGCCGACAGCGAGATTGCGGTCGGTCTGGTCGGCACCAGCTACAGCGCCAACCCCAACTGGAATTTCCTTGGCGCCCTGAAACAGGCACTGCGCAGCGATGTGGTGAATTACGCCGAAGACGGCCACGGGCCGATTCTGCCGATGCTCAAGTACCTGCAAACCGACGCGTTCAAAAACAGCGCACCGCAAGTGGTGATCTGGGAATTCCCAGAACGCTATCTGCCCGCCCACAACGACCTTGGCGAGTTCGATCCACAGTGGATCGCTGACTTGAAGAAGTCTCGCGCTCCCCAAGAACAGCCTCAACAAAACCTGGCCGCTAACGCCAAACAATCCGAGTCGCCCGATCGGGCGCAAAACTGAGAGGACTCATCCCATGACCCTACAGACCATGCCTACCCGTAAAAACCGCCTGTTCGCCGCCTGCACCCTGGCCATTGGCCTGACCCTCGGCGCCACGTCCGCCTGGGCAGCCGGTGACTCCGCGCTGTACGGCCCTACCGCGCCAAAAGGCTCGACCTTCATCCGCGTGTACAACGCCAGCGGCAGCGAGATCAACGCCAGCGTCGGCAACACTGCGCTCAATGAAATCGCCCCTCAGGCCAGCACCGCCTTCAGCTTCATGCCCCAGGGCGACTACAGCGCCAAGGTCGGCAGCCAGACCCTGCCGGTGAAACTGGCCAGTGACCACTATTACACCCTGGTCAACAACGCCAGCGGCGCGCCGCAATTGGTGGAAGAACCACCATTCAAGAACAAACAGAAATCCCTGGTTCGTGTGCAGAACCTCAGTGACAAGGCCCTGACCCTGAAGACCGCCGATGGCAAGACCAACGTGGTCGAGGCAGTCAAGGCCAAAGGCACCGGCGAGCGTGAGATCAACCCGGTCAAGGTCACCCTGGCCCTGTATGACGGCGACAAGAAAATCAGCGACGTAAAACCCGTGGCCCTGGAGCGCGGTGAAGCCGCCGTGCTTTACGTCACCGGCAGTGGCAGCAGCCTGTCGCCGGTGTGGGTCAAGCCACCGGTCGCCACCCGCTAAGTGATTGCGTCGCTCGGCCCGCAAACAGGCGGGCCGGACGACCCGGAACAAGAACAAGACAGAAACGACAGATACCGACATACAGCCCTAAACGAATATTCTTGGAGAAACAAAATGATTCCAGTGATCTTGTCAGGTGGTAGCGGTTCCCGACTCTGGCCGCTTTCGCGCAAGCAATTCCCCAAACAGTTCCTCGCCCTGACCGGCGATCAGACCCTGTTCCAGCAGACCCTGAGCCGCCTGGTTTTCGACGGCATGCAGGACCCGGTGGTGGTCTGCAACAAGGACCATCGCTTTATCGTCAATGAGCAGTTGGCGGCCCTGAACCTGGACACCCACGCCATCATCATGGAGCCGTTCGGGCGCAACACCGCGCCAGCCGTGGCTCTGACCGCGATGATGCTGGTCGCCGAAGGCACCGACGAACTGATGCTGGTGCTGCCAGCCGACCACGTCATTGAGGACCAGAAAGCCCTGCAACGCGCCCTGGCCCTGGCCACCGTGGCCGCCGAGCGCGGCGAAATGGTGCTGTTCGGTGTACCGGCGAAAAAACCGGAAACCGGCTACGGCTACATCAAGTCCACCGCCGACGCCCTGCTGCCCGAAGGCGTCAGCCGGGTCTCGCATTTCGTCGAGAAACCCGATGAAAAACGCGCCGCCGAGTTCGTCGCCGATGGCGGCTACTTCTGGAACAGCGGCATGTTCCTGTTCCGCGCCAGCCGCTTCCTCGAAGAGCTGAAAAAACACGATCCAGATATCTACGATACCTGCGTACTGACCCTGGAACGCAGCAAGCACGAAGGCGAGACCATCGATATCGACGAAGCCACCTTCGCCTGCTGCCCGGACAACTCCATCGACTATGCGGTCATGGAGAAAACCCAGCGCGCCTGCGTCGTGCCGCTCGATGCCGGCTGGAACGACGTCGGCTGCTGGGCGTCGCTGTGGGCCGTCCACGAGAAGGACAGCAACGGCAACGTCAGCAAAGGCGACGTGGTGATCCAGGACAGCCGCAACTGCATGATCCATGGCAATGGCAAACTGGTCTCGGTGATCGGCCTGGACAACATCGTCGTCGTCGAAACCAAAGACGCCATGATGATTGCCCACAAGGACAAGGTGCAGGGCGTCAAGCAGATGGTCAGCACCCTCAACGACCAGGGCCGCAGCGAAACCCAGAACCACCTCGAGGTCTACCGCCCGTGGGGCTCCTACGACTCGGTGGACATGGGCGGCCGCTTCCAGGTCAAGCGCATCTCGGTCAAGCCTGGTGCCAGCCTGTCCCTGCAAATGCACCACCACCGCGCCGAACACTGGATCGTCGTCTCCGGCACCGCTCAGGTGACCTGCGACGAAAACGTCTTCCTGCTCACGGAAAACCAATCCACCTACATCCCGATCGCCTCGGTCCATCGCCTGAAAAACCCGGGCAAGATCCCGTTGGAAATCATCGAAGTGCAATCGGGCAGTTATCTGGGCGAGGACGATATCGAGCGGTTTGAAGATATCTATGGCCGCTCCAATAACCTGGAGGCCGGTGTCAAGACCCAGACTATTGCGCGTTAACACTGCTTAAAAAACTCTCCAGGTTTCAAAGGCAGTCACCCTCGGCAACGTTCTGCGTATTCCCCATCCGCAGAGGGTTGGCGAGGGTTTTTTAATGGCGCCAGATACGTGAGGCTCTGTTGCGCAGTCGAGACAGAGGGCCAGAGCCCATTGCTTCTAAAAGTAAATTCCCCGACTTTATTTCTTTGACTGGCCTACCAGTCAGGTCATTTATCGGACGCAGGGCAACCACAGTCAGAGGAGCCTCGGAATCATCTGTAGGAACCTTGTGAATACTTTTTACTTTCATTAATTCGTTAGGCACCACCAATACGTGATCCTTGACCACACTGGTTGCTGCCACTTTTTTGGGGATTTCTTTATCGATCACCAGCAACAGATTATTTTTACGAACTGTTGTTTTTCTGGCACCGACCCAGGTTTCCATCCAGTTGATAACGTTATGCGGTAAGACGCTCGCAGACAGATAACCACTATCGCGGACAATGTCGCCCTTTTTGATGGTTTTCCCGTACAAACCTGGAGTGGTCGTCATGGCTCGATAGGCGACGCCCCTGCCGGGTCCGGATTGATCCACCGCAGCAACCACGGCGCGTAATACCTCAAGCCGTAGTAATACAGCCCCGTCGCGTCCCGCTCCTTGCCGGAATAACGCACGGTTTTATAACTCGCCTCAATGGCATTTCTTGCCGCCCACCATGCCGTGCCGCCAAATGGGTAATAACCTTCCTGACTGATAATTTGCGCTTCGCTATCCAGCTCCAACAGACTGGAACTCAAATGGTCATTCAACGAATAACGCACCTGATCATTGCCAATACCGCCGGGTGGAGGGCTTTGCCAATGCAGTACTCGTACATCGCTGCGGCCAGCCTGGGCGGTCACGACATGCAAGATTTCGCCAGTCGCCGTATCGCTGCGAATTTCCAGCCCCGGCAAGTAACGCACTTCGGCGCTATGGGTCACGGCTCTGGCCTGAGTGGTTTTGATCTTGCGCGTGCGTTGACCGCTGGCGTTATAGATATAACGTTCGCTGTCATCGATGCCGGATTCACGAATGACCGGACGGACCTGCTGCAACTGATTGCGGCGATCCCAGTTCAGCGTTTGCCCGGCTTGCAGTTCCAGCAGATTGCCGTTGGCATCGAAGGCAGAGGCAATTTCCTCTTCATCAGGAACATGGTCGTTGACGACCGGCAGGGTGCGGTTGCTGGTGCGGGATGTCGCAAACATCTGCGAATGATTTTGCGCGCCGACATGGGTCAGCTGTTGCATATTGCCGCCTGCGTCGTAGCGGTAGGTTTGTGTGTAATTGGCCAGTTCCGGCCCTTGATTTACCGCCTCCCGACCCGTGGCTTCGATCAACTGATAAAGCGTGTCGTACTGATAGGTCGAGACCGGATCAATGCGTTGATTGGCAAAGTGCCGCGTAAGTTGCGCACGGTCTTCAATGCGGATGACATTGCCCACCGGATCGTAGTCGTAAATCAGCTGTTGCAGTAATTCCCCGTTGTTGCGCGTGGCTTTCAGTTCGCGCAGACGGCCATCTTCCGGACGATAAAAGGCGGTGCTGATCACGCCATTGCCCGCTGTTTCGGATTCGACCCGCCCCTGAGCGTCGTAGCGAATGTCACTGACCAATTGCTGTTCCGGCCGATCCTTGAGTTGCACATAAGTGCTTTTCAGTTGCCCGGCGACCGTGTGCGCGAAACGTTGAACATTGCCAACTGCATCGGTTTGCGTGAGGGCCTCGCCCACTGCATTAAAACGCCAGCGCGTGGTATCCATATCATCGGCAAATTCTTGTGTCTGTTCGATCACCTCCCCCGTCAGTGCAAACTGGTTATTAACGCGCGTGCCCGCCGGGTCGTTGTGCCGAATCAACTGACCGCATTGATTGAACTGCGTCAGATCCGCACCGCCATATACAAGCTGCTCAACGCTTTCGCCGTCTTCGAAAACCGCCGTTGGCCGCTGTAACTCGTCGTAAACAACGTGCTTGAACGTGCCCCGACTATCCCAAGCGTCCCCTACCTGTCCGCCCTCGCCGAACAAGGACAACCGCCACCCTGCATCGACGCTGTCGCTCAATAACGCCTGGCCACTAAGCGAGTAAATGGTCGTGAGATTGGCGGGCGCGTTGTCGGCCCATAGCCGGGGATCCCAACGGGCAATCAAACGCCCGAACGCATCGAAGCCTGAGTGATTGACCCGCCCCTCAAGTTCGTCCGAGGCATGTTCACGGCAGAGGGCTATCGAATTGATCAACAGGCCGCGCGGTTCAACGCTTTGCAACAGCGGAGTGTGCCGGTGTAAATCGTTCATGATCGGACCGTCCCTGAGTAACTCTTTAAAGCCTAGGAGCAGCGAAGACGCATGCAAACCCCGGTCAACCCAACGGACGGTCATCGGACGGATGGCTGATAACGCACCATTAGCAAAGCCCACCCTGCGTTCGGTACGATGCCCACTCTTCTGCTGACGAGGCGTGACTCATGCTCATAGGTGCAGTACTTATCCTGACCTGGCTGGTCCTGTTACTGCGTTATCCGGCCAAAGCGTTGCCGGTGTCCGTGGCCGCAGCGGTTGGCCTGGGGATCGTGGCCTTGTGCGTGATCTGGCAAGACAATCGCCAGGCACGGCAATTGGACCGCCTGCAACTGCGCCTGGACTATGCCCCGCAGCAATGCCCGGCGGGCAAGCCGCTGTTGGTGTTGATCGATAACGGCAATGACATCCCACTGGTTGCGCTACGCTGGCAGATCGCGGCCTATGCGCCGGGCGACAGCGTCAATCTCTCGGAAAACAGTTACGAAACTCCGCGCTATAACGGCCCCGGCGAACTGCAGGCTCATGCCCAGTGGCAAGACTGTCTGCCGTTGCCAACCCTGCGCCCCGGTTATCGCCCGCAAACCCTGGAATTCCGCGCCGAGCGCCTGCAAGGCAGTTTCTCGGACTGACAACAAAAGGACCTGACATGCCCATCGCCCTTATCACCGGTTGCTCGAGCGGCATCGGCCGCGCACTGGCCGACACTTTCAAAACGGCGAACTATGACGTCTGGGCGACCGCACGCAAGCCCGAGGATGTCCAGGCGCTCAAACTCGCCGGATTCACCGCCGTGCAACTGGACGTCAACGACGCCGACGCATTGCAACGACTGGCCGACGATCTGGGCCTGCAGGCGGGCATCGATGTGCTGATCAATAACGCCGGTTACGGCGCCATGGGGCCGCTGCTCGATGGCGGCGTCGAGGCCATGCAGCGACAGTTCGAGACCAATGTATTTTCCATCGTCGGCGTGACCAAGGCGTTCTTCCCCCTGTTACGCCGCAGCAAAGGCTTGGTAGTGAATATCGGCAGCGTGTCCGGCGTATTGGTGACACCGTTCGCCGGCGCCTACTGCGCCTCGAAGGCTGCCGTCCATGCGCTGAGTGATGCCCTGCGCCTGGAGCTGGCGCCGTTCTCCATTGGCGTCATGGAAGTCCAGCCCGGCGCCATCGCCACCAGCTTTGCCGACAATGCCAGCCACGAAGCCGAACGCCTGATCGAAGAGAGCTCGCCCTGGTGGCCGCTGCGCGAAGGCATCCGCGCCAGGGCCAGGGCCTCGCAGAACAACCCCACCCCCGCTACCGACGTCGCCCGGGATCTACTCAAGGCCGTGCAACAGCCAAACCCGCCAAGACTGCTGCGCCTGGGCAATGGCTGCCGCGTGTTGCCGCTGATGTCGTGGCTGCTGCCCAAGGGGTTGCTGGAAAAGCAGTTGAGCAAGCGGTTTGGCTTACAACAACGCTTGTAACAAGCAACCTTTGAATTGAAATAACATCTTGTGGGAGCGCGGCTTGCCCGCGAAGGGCGCGACGCGATATGCCTGATATACCGCGCTGCCCAATTCGCGGGCAAGCCTCGCTCCCACAGGTACCAGATCAGCCAAATGATCAGCGATTGACCTCAGGATTCACCACCACCGTACAGGTCATCCCCGCCGACAGGACCAGGCCGTCCGGCACCTGGTCCAGGTGGATGCGCACCGGCACGCGCTGGGCCAGGCGTACCCAGTTGAAGGTCGGGTTGACGTCGGCGACCAGTTCGCGGCTTTCCGGGTTGTCGCGGTCGTAGATGCCGCGGGCGATGCTTTCGACGTGGCCCTTGACCCGTTCGCCGCTCATCATCTGCATATCCGCCGGGTCACCGACGTGGACGTGGGGCAGTTTGGTTTCCTCGAAGAAGCCATAGACCCAGAACGAGTTCATGTCGACCACGGCCATTTTCGCTTCGCCGATACGCGCGTAGTCGCCCTTGTGCACGTTGAGGTTGGTGACGTAGCCGTCCACCGCCGACAGCACTTTGGTGCGTTTGAGGTTGAGCTGGGCCGCTTCCAGTTCGGCCTGGGCCAGTTGGTAGTCGGCCTGGGCCGAGGTGGCGATATTGCTGGCGTCGTCACGGTTTTCGGTGGAGATCACCATATTGTCCATGTTGGCGCGGCGGCTGGCGTTGAGCTTGCGCATTTCCCAGGTGGCCTTGCGTGACGCCACCTGGGCCTCGGCCTTTTTCACCGCCAGTTGGTAATGCTCGGGGTCGATCTGCATCAGCAGATCGCCCTTGTGCACTTGCTGGTTGTCGCGCACCGGCACGTCGACCACGGTGCCGGTGACGTCGGCGGCGACGTTGATGATATCGGCGCGCACCCGGCCATCGCGGGTCCATGGAGTTTCCATGTACTGGATCCAGAGCAGGCGGCCGGTCCAGATGGCCAGGGCCAGGACCAGCAAGGTGGCGATCAGACTGAAGAGCTTTTTCATGCCGGTGTTCTCAAGTGCCTCAACGGTAAACAGTGAGCGCCAGGGCGCCGAAAATGCAGCTGAACAGGCTCAGGCGCAGCAGCGCCGGGTGCCAGAAAAAACGGTACAGATCCAGCCAGGACAGCACCCGATCCAACATCCACGCCAACACCGCCGCGAGCATGAACATCAGGGTGACGGTGGGCATGTACAGGCCGTGGAAGGCGATTTCACGAGGCATGGGCGAGTCCTTGCGACGAGTATTGCGAGGCGTAGGCCGCCAGGGGCGACTGCGGGTCGAGCAATGACGTGCGAATGAAGTGCAGGTAGCTCTGCACCCGGCGCAGGGCCGAGGTGTCGAAGTGCGGGGCGAACGGCTCGTCGGTGTTGCGCACCAGGGTAATGGCGTGATCGACCGCGTACAGGCTGCGCGCCAGGTTGTTGCGATCCGGCTGGATGAACAGGCGGATCAACGAGCGGCCCATGACCCGGATCGCCTGACGCCACGGCTGCGACTCGGCATAGCTGGGATGAATCGGCAACACGGCCTGTTCGCGGCGCAGCTCAATGATCGCGTGGCCGATTTCCAGCACCGAGAACATCCAGCGCAGCAGGTGCCGCTGTACCTGGGGCTTACCGGCAGCAAGGCCATAGGCCTGGTGCAGCAGGTCGCGGGTGCGGCTCTCGAAACGCGAGCCCAGGCCACGTAGCGGCGCACTGATGGCGAACACCACTTGCCGCCGCAAGTCGTCTTCCAGGCGCCGCCACATCCAGCCGCTGTTGGGCGGCAGGATGATTGCCCCGGCGGCGGCGCAGATCAACATGCCAATGACCATGGCGATGTAGTCGTTGACGAAGGTGTAAGGGTTGTAGACCGTCAGGTTGTCCGGCACCGACCCGATGCAGAAGAAGATCAGCAGGCCGACCCCGTAACCCACCCATTGCGGCCTGGACGCCAGAAACGCGCCGAACACGAAGACCGGCGCCAGCAACAGGCACAGCAGGGGAAAACCGTCGATGAACGGGAATAAGAAGAACGTTTCGACAAAGCCACAGACCGCGCCCAGCAACGTGCCACAGGCCATCTGAAATGACATGCGCCGAGGGTTGGGGGTCATGGCAGACAAACCCAGGGTAGCCGCCGACACCAGAATCATCGTCGCCCCGCTGGGCCAAGCCGTCGCCACCCAATACACGCTCATGATCGACAGAATGACAGTGCCGCGCAGCCCCGCCGCTACCGATGTCATCCAATTGGTCTTGGACACGAACGGTTCATCCCAGCCTTCACGCACATGGTTGTGATCAGCCAGGGACGCATGGGTCTGGGCGTAGTCGTGCAGGTCATTGACGAAGCGGTAGAGCAATTCGTAGGCGGTGTGAAAGTCCAGCAGGTCGGCGTCGTCCGGCCCGGTTTGCAGCAAGGCGCCGCGCAGGCTGCGCACCCTGGATGGCAGGCTGGATTTGTAGGCCTCCAAGCGTTCCACCAAGCGCGTGGCGTCACGATCGGTCAAAGCATGTCCGGCAAAGCTATCAAGCAATTCGGCCAGGGTAACCAGACCCAGATCGATGGCGGTGAACACTTGGGAGTTATCGCGACCCCGCAGACGCTCAAGCAGTTGATGCAAGGCGTTAAAGCGCGTGGTCATGGCCATGAATTCGCTGTTCAGGCGATTGAGCCGACCGTTGCGCCGACGCATATGCGGGTCTTCGAACACCGTGACGCTGCGCAACCCTTCCAGGCCAATAGCCTCGACCGTAAAGCGCACGTTGCCTGCCTCGAAAGCAGCGCGTTCAGTGACGCCGCGCAGGCCATCGCTGACGAACCGGGCAAATACACCAAAGCGCTGGTACAGGGCATTGCGCATCGCTGCACTGGAACTCTGGGGCAGGATCGCCGCACTGACCGCCGTCGAGCAGACGATGCCCAAGGAGATTTCCAACACCCGCCAGACCGCCGCCATAAACGAGCCTTCCGGATGCGCCAGGGCAGGAAGGCCGACCATGGCCGCCGTATACCCGGCCAATACGAAGCCATAGGCGCGAAAGTTGCGATAACGTGCAGCCCCCGCCGAGCAGATCCCCACCCATAACGACAGACAGCCGAGAAACAGCTCCGAGCTCTGCGCGAACAGCGCCATGAACAGCACCATCATCGACGACCCGGCCAGGGTGCCGAGGATGCGGTAGAAACTCTTGGCGAACACATGGCCGCTCTGGGGCTGCATCACGATAAACACGGTGATCAGCGCGGTGCGCGGCTGCGGCAGTTCCAGACGCAGGGCCAGCCAGTAAGTGAGAAAGGCGGCGATCAGGACCTTGAAGATATAGATCCAGGTCACCCCGTCACTGCGCGCCCAGCCATTGAATTCACGGCGCCATGGCAAGGCACTGATGCGGTTCATGAGCTCACACCGCATAACCTGACCATCGCCAAACCCAATCCTGTGACCGAAACAATGCGGCGTTTCTGTGGGACCGGCTTTAGCCGGGAAGGCGTATTCCCGGCTAAAGCCGGTCCCACATTAGTCCCGAGTTTATGTTCACAAAAGATATTCACCGATCAAACACCGCCAAAGCCGCCGGGTTTTTCGGCGCCTGGGTCTTGTCTTCGCTCGGTGCGTCGCTGCCCGCCATCAAGCCGCCGCCCAGGGCCACCACCAGTTCGGCATGGGCGCTCAGGCGTGCGGCCTGGACCTGCTGCTGAATCTGTTGCTGATGGAACAGCAACGTCTGGGCGTTAAGCACATTCAGGTAATCAGTCAGACCGCGCTTGTAGGCGATCATGGCGATATCGTAGGTCTTCTGCGCCGACGCCACGGACTCGGCGGCAAACACTTGCTGCTTGTCCATGGAGGCACGGCGAATCAGCTGATCGGAAATGCTCTTGAGCGCCATGATCAGCGTCTGGTTGTAGTGCGCCACGGCGATGTCATAACCGGCTGAGGCCTCGCCCAGTTCCGAACGCAGGCGCCCGCCGTCGAAGATCGGCAGGCTGATGGCCGGGCCGACGCTGTAGTTGAATTTCTTGCCGGCAAGGAATTCCAACATGCCGCCGCCGGTGGCCATGTAGCCGAGGCTGCCGACCAGATCGACGTTGGGATAGAACCCGGCATGGGCGACGTCGATACCACGGGCCTGGGCCGCGACGCGCCAGCGGCTGGCGACCACGTCCGGGCGCTGACCGAGCAACTGCGCGGGCACCGACGACGGCAACTTCAATGGATTTTGCAGGGCCAGGGTCGGTCGCTGCAATTGCGCACCATCACCCGGCCCCTTGCCCGCCAGGGCCGCCAGCTGATTGCGACTGAGGGCGATGGCCTCTTCCAGTTCGTCGATCTGGCGGTGGGTTTCCGGCAGCGGCGTTTCGGCCTGGCTGACTTCGAAATGAGTGCCGATGCCGCCCTGCAGGCGACGCTGGGCCAGGTCAAGGATCTGATTTTGCTGGGCCAGAGTCGCTTCGACGATATCCAGTTGCGCGTAATGCAGGGACAGCTGGATATAAGCGCGCACGATATTGTCCTGCAACTCCAGCTGCGCCTGACGCTCCTCGGCGGCGCTCATGTGGGCCATGTCAAGCGCCTGTTCGGTGGCGTTGCTTTCCCGGCCCCAAAGGTCGAGGGAATAGCTCAGGCCGAGAGAGGCATTGTTGTCCCAAGTGCTGGTATTGGACAGCTCGCCGGGACCGTAGAACTGATCGGTGGGCCAATTGTGCCGTTTGATCGTGCTGTCGCCGTTGATATGCAGGGACTCGGCAGATTCGGCAATCCCGGCCATGGCCTTGGCCTGGCGCACACGGGCAGCCGCCATCGCCAGACTCGGGTTGCCCTGCACGGCGAGGTCGATCCAGCGGTTGAGTTGGGCATCGCCATAAGCACGCCACCACTGCGCGGCGGGCCAATGGGCGTCCTGGGCGGCGGTGGCGATCGCCTCGTCGATGGCCAGCGTATTGGCCGCCAGCGAGTGGCTTTGTGGTGCGATTCCCCCGGTACCGATGCAGCCGCTGATGACTAATGAAAAAGCCCAGATACTGAGGGTCTTGACCCCACTGATGATGCGACGCGGCACAGCTGCGAGTTCCCGACGGAGGTGAAATAGCCCAGAACGCCGATTCTAGAGGCCTGTCAATGCGCCGATAAGACGGGAGATGTGCGATTCTTTGTTACAGAACTGGTGATAATGCTTTGGTATACCTGACATGGATCAGTAACTTCATGTCACAATTTGCCATCTCATCAGAGAACAGCTCATGGACACTCTGCAAAACATGCGCGCTTTCAGTTGCGTGGCACAAGCGGGCAGCTTCACTGCGGCCGCCGTTCAGCTCGATACCACCACGGCCAACGTGTCGCGTGCCGTTTCCAACCTTGAAGCCCATTTGCAGACCCGGCTGCTCAATCGCACCACCCGGCGGATCGCCCTGACCGAAGCGGGCAAACGCTACCTGCTGCGTTGCGAGCAGATCCTCGGCTATGTCGAAGAAGCCGAAGCCGAAGCCAGCGACGCCCACGCGCGCCCGGCCGGCCAGCTCAAGGTGCACTCCATGGCTGGCGTCGGTCAGCACTATGTGATCGATGCCATTGCCCGCTATCGGCGCAATCATCCGGATGTCTCCTTCGACCTGACCCTGGCCAACCGCGCGCCGGATCTGCTTGAAGAAGGCTATGACGTGTCCATCGTCCTGGCCAGCGAGCTGCCGGACTCAGGGTTCGTCTCGCAACGGCTGGGCATCACCTACAGCATTGCCTGCGCCTCACCCGGCTACGTGAAAACCTTTGGCATGGCGCACAAGCCCAGTGATTTGCTCAATCACTCCTGCCTGCGCCTGATCAGCCCGATCTACCCCCTGGAAAAGTGGGTGTTCGATGGCCCCGAAGGCCAGGAAATGGTCAACATCACCAGTTCGCCGTTCCTGGTCAACTCGCCGGATGCGATGAAAGCCGCGATCAGCAGCGGCATGGGCATCGCCCTGCTGCCGATCTACGCCGCCATTGATGGCCTGCGCAACGGCACGCTGGTGCGAGTGCTGCCCAACTACCGCTCCCATGAGCTGAACCTGTACGCCATCTACCCTTCGCGCCAGTACCTGGATGCCAAAATCAAGACCTGGGTCGAGTACCTGCGCGGCTCTCTGCCGGAACTCATGGCCGCCCATGAAGCCGACTTGCAGACCCACACCCTGACCTCGCTGAATGCCTGAGACTCGCAAATCGGCTGCCCAAGGACGGGCATGAATGATAGGGTGCTACCCATTCCCAGAGAGCACCAGCGAGTAACTGCCCGATGAAAAAGACCGTCCTGGCCTTCAGCCGCGTCTCCCCTGAAATGGCCGAGCGCCTGTCGCAAGACTTCAACGTGATCATCCCCGATCCGAAAAAAGGCGACCTTAACGCCCAGTTCAACGAAGCCCTGCCCCACAGCCACGGCATGATCGGTGCCGGTCGCGCCCTGGGTCGCGAGCAACTGGCCAGCGCCACGCAACTGGAAGTGGTCTCGAGCATCTCGGTGGGCTACGACAACTACGACGTCGGCTACTTCAACGAACGCGGGATCATGCTCACCAACACCCCGGACGTGCTGACCGAAAGCACCGCAGACCTGGGTTTCTCGCTGATCATGAGCAGCGCCCGCCGCGTTGCCGAGCTGGACGCCTGGACCAAGGCCGGGCAATGGAAACGCAGCGTCGAAGCGCCGCACTTCGGCACGGATGTGCATGGCAAGACCCTGGGTATCGTCGGCATGGGCAATATCGGCGCGGCCATCGCCCGTCGCGGGCGCCTGGGTTTCAACATGCCGATCCTGTACAGCGGCAACAGCCGCAAGACCGAAGTCGAGCAGGAACTGGGCGCGCAGTTCCGCAGCCTCGATCAACTGCTGGCCGAAGCTGATTTCGTCTGCCTGGTTGTGCCTTTGAGCGAAAAAACCCGCCACCTGATCAGCACCCGCGAGTTGGGCCTGATGAAGCGCAACGCGATCCTGATCAATATCGCCCGTGGCCCGATCGTCGACGAACCGGCGCTGATCAAGGCCCTGCAGGACGGCACCATTCGCGGCGCCGGGCTGGACGTCTACGAAAAAGAACCCCTGAGCGAGTCGCCGCTGTTCCAGCTGAGCAACGCCGTGACCCTGCCCCATATCGGCTCCGCCACTTCGGAAACCCGCCAGGCCATGGCTGACCTGGCTTATGAAAACCTGCGCAGTGCGTTGCTGGGTGATAAGCCGAAGAACCTGGTTAATCCGCAGGTATGGAAGGGCTAGTTAGATCGTTGGAGCGAGGCTTGCCCGCGAACGGGTCAACGCGATGCGCCTGATACACCGCGTCGCCTGATTCGCGGGCAAGCCTCGCTCCCACATGATGTGCTACGCCATCTTTGCCGCCACCGGCACACTCACCGCCTTTGGCTTCCTGAACACCAGCACATTCCCCAGCATCACCAACGCCAATCCGGCCAGCGCTGGCAGCGTCCAGTGATAGCCCTCGGCAAACGCCGAGATATTCAGCGCCACCACCGGGAACAGCACCGTACAATACGCCGCGCGCTCAGGCCCCATGCGCCCGACCAGGGTCAGGTAGGCGGTAAAGCCGATCACTGAACCCGCCACCACCAGATACGCCAGCGAACTGATATAGCGGGTATTCCACTCGAAGCTGAACGGCGTACCGCTGAGCAGGCAATACAACGCGAGCATCCCCGCACCATAGAGCATGCCGTAAGCATTGGTAGTCAGAGGCCGCAGCCCGGCCTTCTGTTGCAGGCTCGACAACATGTTGCCCGCCGAGAAGCACAGCGTGCCAAGCAGAGCCAGACCCAGGCCGATCAGGGTCTCGCGGCTGGCGCTATGGCCCGACAATTCCGGCCAGAACAGACACGCCAGCCCGAGCAGGCCAAGGGCACCACCGCCCAACACATTGCGCGCGACTTTCTGCTTGAAGAAGATCCGCGCATTCAGCGCATTCCACAGAGTGGACGTGGAAAACACCACGGCGATCAGGCCACTGGGGATCCACTGGCTGGCGGTGTAGAAGCACATGAAGTTGACGCAGAACAGGCACAGTCCCTGGGCCACGCAGATCAACTGGCCGCGGCGATTGACCTTCTGCAGGCGACCGCTGAGCAGCAGGATCGCAAACAGCATCAGCGCGGCAAAACCGAAGCGATAGACAATGGACACCGGAATGGCGACGACACCGAGCTGCAATTTCAGGGCAATCCAGGTCGTGCCCCAGATCAGTACGGTCAACAGGTAAAGCGAGATGTTCATGACGGGCTCCTCGATGAGCCGTCAGTCTGCGGCGCAGCGCGTGCGGGCACTTGCAAAATCTTGCGCATTTGATCGTCCACCGGCTGGCAGATGGCGAGGGGCGGAGTAGGATGCAAGGCCTACAGGAACCGTACGAAAATGCCACTACTCGACAACCTCCAGGTCTTCCAGGCCCTGAACAGCTCACCCAATGCGCGCCTCGAGCGCAGCGCCGGGCTGGGCGACGGGTTGGTCGCGGCGTTGTGGAACAACCGGCATGACGCTCAGGAGTATCACGGGCCGACTCACCACACGTTGTCGTGCTACATCGGTGGCGGCACCGGTACCTTTCGTCGAGATCAACCCGACACCAAGGGCAGCCCCGGCAAGCTCTGCACCCTGCCCGCCGGGCACGAATCGTCCTGGGTGATCAACGGCGAGATCCGCCTGGCGCACCTGTACGTCAGCCCGGAACAGTTCGCCCTGGGTTGCATTACCCTGCTCGACCGTGAGCCCCGGGAACTGCAACTGCGCGAAGACACCTTTTTCGACGACCCGGCTCAGGTTGAACGTTTTCAGCAACTGCTGCACTTTGACTGGAACGAACCCGGCGAACGCCTGCTGGGCAGCAGCCTGGCCCATGAGCTGCTCAGCCACACGCTGCTGAGCCAGGTCGGTCAGCGCGAGGGCTTGCGGGTCAAGGGCGGCCTGGCTCCGCACCTGCGACGGCAACTGGTGGAGTTTATCGACCAGCACCTGGCCGAGCCCCTAAGCCTCGGGCAACTGGCAGGCATGTGCGCCCTGTCCGAATACCATTTCGCCCGCATGTTCCGCGAAAGCTTCGGCCTGCCGCCGCACCAGTACCTGCTGGCACGGCGCCTCGAGCACGCCCGGCAACTGCTGCGCGGCACCCGCCAGCCCCTCGGCGAAATCGCTCTGAGCTGCGGATTTGCCAGCGCCAGCCACTTCACCAATCGCTTCCGCCAGGTGGTGGGAGCGACGCCGGGGGAGTATCGGTTGGCGTTTGTTAATCAACGCTGACGCGACTTGTTGGAGCGAGGCTTGACCGCGAACGCCTTGACACAATATGTCTGATGCACCGCGTTGTCCTTTTTCACGGGCAAGCCTCGCTCCAACGGCGACCGCGCCACGCCCAAAGAAACCCTATCTGTAACAAATAATGCCTTCACAAAACCCGCCATCATTGTCGATGCCTCAGGATCCCCAAGGAAAACCCCGACATCTTCAGCGAACCTGCTGAATCAATTTTTTTCTGCGCAAAAATATTTCTGTCTTATTGGGTTGAATTGTTTATCGATCGGCGCCAACACTGTGAGTGAGGGCGCAGTAAACGGACCTCACCAGAGGCCCGCCGTTCTGCACTCACGAGCAAGCCTAATAAGGGAAGAACTATGCAAATCCAAGTCAATAGCGATAACCACATCGAAAGCAGCATCCGACTGGAGGAGTGGGTACGTACCACTGTTGAAAGCACGCTCGAACGCTATGAAGAAGATTTGACCCGCGTCGAAGTCCATATCCGCGACGAAAATGGCGACAAGCCCGGCCCGCATGACATTCGCTGCCAGATGGAAGCCCGGCCAAAAGGACACCAACCGATTTCAGTCACCCACAAAGCCGATAGCCTGGCCCAGGCAGTGGATGGCGCCGCTGTAAAACTTGATCACGCCCTGGAGCACCTGTTTGGCAAACTGCGCCACAAACGCCCAGGTCAAAATGCCGTAGTCCTTGAAGATCAGGACGCTGCCAATCCGGACGCTCTGCTGCAGGAAGAATTCCTGGAAAAAGAGCAGGAGAAAGAAGCTCAGGTCGGCTGATTCAACTTTTCATCATCACCATCGACAAGGGCGGGCCTGTGAAAACAGGCTCGCCCTTTGTGTTTGCGTGCATCTATTACAGTGATGTGAAAACGCTGTATATGCCACCACAGAGCGCACCAAGGCATACGCTCCGGGCGCTGTAATGGTGCTTTGTTCAATATCTACAACACCTCCCCAAAACGACCGCTCGACGGATCGTCCTACAATCGACACCCGCATCGACCAACAAACGCTGAACCCCGCGTCCTGCCTGCCTCTGCACTCAATGCTACTGCGCGATATCTGGCCCGAACCATGCAAGTACACCGGTGTACCCATCCCAATGGCCGAACATAAAACTTCACGCCGTTGATCACCCGTTGAGAACTAAAGGGACTAACACCAAGTCAACTTATGCAGACCCACTGGCAGGTAGCGAATAATGGATAATCCATTTCAACAGATCACCGATGCCTTTCACCCTGACTACCGGGTGAATCTGAGTATTCAAGGCCTCGATGGCAGTATCATGCTGACCCTTTCCAACGAATCGGGCGTGGTTGCCAAACGCCTGATCAGCGCCGCCCAGCGCAACGAGCCCAAGCGCCTGGCGCGGCTTATCGAGAGCGTGCAATTCGGCATCGCCATCGAAAAAGGCCACTGCGCCATGGAAATCCTCGCGGCCATGACCGACGGCGATAACCTGCGCACCCTGGCTGTCCCGGCCCGCCGCAATGACTGGCAGAGCCTGCGCAATGTGCAGGTGGCCCGGCTTTAGCCGGTCCCACAATCCAGGTGGCAGGATCCATGTTCAGGCAGTCGACAGACATAATCTGTTACAACTAACCCGATCGTCCCTCCCGGCGCTGTTTGACCCGACGCCGGGACCACCGAGGAGGTTGTATGTTTTTACGTTACGCTGCTGTGCTCGCACTGGTTGCCACCGCTTCCGGCTGCGTCTATGAGCACCCTTACCGCGAACGTCGGGTCGTGGTCGAACGCCCCGCCTACGCCGAAGTCATCGCCCCGCAACCGCCGCCCGTACAGTACGTCGAAGTCGAACCGCGTCCGCGTCCGGGCTACATCTGGGCCCGCGGCTACTGGAACTGGGAAGGCGGCCGCTATGTGGCAGTACACGGCCATTGGGAACCGGAACGCGCCGGTTATCGCTACGTGCACCCGTACTGGGAACAGCGCGGCAACAGCTGGCACTGGCATCAGGGCGAATGGGCCCGCTAACGCTTTGAAAGCAGCAAAAATGCCCCCTCACCGGGGCATTTTTTTGCCTGCAATTTACTGTTCCCATCATCGCGCCACTACGACCAAAGACCCGTTATTTCCCTACCTAAAGGACCATTTAGTCCCCCGCATGATGCTCCTAGGATGAATCCCACTTGATGATTGCACCTGCGGCCTGCCCGGCCAAATAACCATAAAAAGAGGATTAATCATGAGCAGCACCTTTTTCATTCCGTCCGTGAACATGATGGGCATCGGCAGTCTCAAAGAAGCCATGGATGCCATCCGTAAATACGGCTTCCGTCACGCACTGATCGTCACCGATGCGGGCCTGGCCAAGGCAGGCGTAGCGACCAAGGTCGCGGCGCTGCTGCAAGAGCAGGACATCAATGCCACGATCTTCGACGGCGCCAAACCCAACCCGACTGTCAGCAACGTGGAAAAAGGCCTGGAGCAACTCAAGCTCAGCGGCGCCGATTTCATTATTTCCCTCGGTGGCGGTTCGCCCCATGACTGCGCCAAGGGCATCGCTCTGGTGGCGGCCAACGGCGGGGAAATCAGCGATTACGAAGGTGTCGACCAGTCAGCCAAGCCACAAATGCCGCTGATTGCCATCAACACCACGGCCGGCACGGCCAGTGAAATGACCCGCTTCTGCATCATCACCGACGAAACCCGCCACGTGAAAATGGCTATCGTCGACCGCAACGTCACCCCGCTGCTGTCGGTCAACGACCCGGCGCTGATGGCCGCCATGCCCAAGGGCCTGACCGCTGCCACGGGTATGGACGCCCTGACCCACGCCATCGAAGCCTACGTCTCCACCGCCGCCACGCCGATCACCGACGCCTGCGCCCTCAAGGCCGTGGAACTGATCTCCGCCAACCTGCGCACCGCCGTCGCCAACGGCAATGACATGCCCGCGCGGGAAAACATGGCCTATGCGCAGTTCCTCGCGGGCATGGCCTTCAACAATGCTTCGTTGGGTTATGTGCATGCCATGGCGCACCAGTTGGGCGGTTTCTACGACCTGCCCCACGGTGTCTGCAACGCGGTATTGCTGCCCCATGTGGAAAGCTTCAACGCCAGCGTCTGCCCGGCTCGCCTGAAAGATGTAGCCACCGCCATGGGCATCGACACCCAGCGTCTGGACAACACCGAAGGCGCAGCGGCGGCCATTGCGGCCATTCGCAAACTGTCGGGAGATATCGGCATTCCGGGCGGCCTGGCCGAACTGGGCGCCAAGGCTGACGACATCCCGACCCTGGCCGCCAACGCCATGAAAGACGCTTGCGGCTTCACCAACCCGCGCCCGGCGAATCAGGGCGAGATCGAAGAGATTTTCCGTATTGCGATGTGATGCCTGACCACATCAGGAGCCCCTCGGGGCTCCTTTTTTGCCTCTGGTCTGTGGGAGCGAGGCTTGCCCGCGAAGGCGATATTCCTGCCGCAGAAAATGCGTCGGATGTGCCGGCCTCTTCGCGGGCAAGCCTCGCTCCCACATATCCACCGCAGGTCTGATGATCCCTCCAGCTATTAACTCTCCCCACTCTCCTCAACCAGCGCCTTGGTCTTGCTATGCGGATCCTGCACCTTGACCGACGGATACTGCGACGACGCGTAGCGCACCACCAGAATCGCAAACGCCAGCAGCAGAATCCCGCCGCACAGGTAGATGATGCCGATATCCGGTGGGTTATGGTGCGAGACGTCGGAGATCAGCAGGCGCGTCAGGGCCGTGATCGCCACGTAGATCAGGAAGCGCACGGGCATATGGTTGGTCTTGAAATAAATCCCGACCATCGCCCCCAGTTCCAGGTAGATGAACAGCAACAGGATGTCATCGACGGCAATGTGGCCCTTTTCCAGCATGCCCAGGAACGCCATGACCGCCGCCCACGCCGTGACCCCGCCGATGGCGAACAGCGCCAGATAGTGGAAGCTTTCGACGAACAGGTTGCCCAGTGATTCAGCACAGTTATGTACGCGCTGACGCAAGGTTTCAGCCCAGTTGATTTTCACGATGTACTTCCTTGATCAGACGATTGGAGCGTAGCGCCCAAGCGTGACGCTTTGAGCGACAGGCTTTTTAAAGCAGGATCAGGGCCATTGGCTATGGTTGAGGGCGTGACGGGTTGTCGCAAGGTGTAAAAAAGACTGCAATCCCCCCTGTTCAGCAGGCGGGTATTTGGACTATCCTGACACCTGTATAAATACACAGTAATTGCTAAAGGCCGGTATGCGGCCCCGGCACACCAGAACAGACTGCAACCTTCAATCGGGGATTAGCCCCTAACAGACGAGGCCGAATATGGCTGTTGAAACCCTGTATCGCAGTACCCGCGACTTGGAGACTACATTCGTGGACCGCAAACTCGCCGATGCACACGACCAGATGCTCGAACTGGCCGAATCCCTGACCGCGACCCTGATCAAGAACGTCCCGGACCTGGCCGAAAACCTGGCTGAAGATATCGGCATCTTCATGGCCAAGAACCGCACGGTGTTTGCGGCGGCGTTCAAGAACAATGCGGCGGCATTGGAAGAGCTGGATCAGCCTGCTGCGAGCGAGTGATTTGAATTGGCCCCACATGGGTCATGTGGGACCGGCTTCAGCCGGGAAGGCAATGTGACAGGCAATAAAAATACACCGGTCATACCTGCGCCTTCCCGGCTAAAGCCGGTCCCACAAAATCCAACCGCGTTAACCTGCAAGGTTACGCGTTGACGGGTTTCTGCAGCCATCCATTGCCATTCTCACGGGGCAAAGGTGGCAGCTATGTGCAGGGTGAGAATACCGGTTATAGGCACCCGGCCAGACCGAGGTCTGCCTGCACACAACTGCCATATGCAATGACAGCCTGTGCCTATATAAAAGCCGGGTTCTCACGCCCGATCACTGATTCGTCAGTGACGGCGCGCAGACTAGTCCCGGAAATTTGCAGGCACAAGCGGCTGAGATCGTTAAGGAAATTTCACTCAAGATAAAGAAAGCGATCCTTCAGATTCATCACTTTTCTTGTAAGACTTGTCCTGCAAACACAGCAAAAATCCTGAAAAAAAGCACAAAACCTGTGGGAGCGAGGCTTGCCCGCGAAGACAATGTGTCAGGCGCAAAAAATGCGTCAGACGTACCGGCCTCTTCGCGGCGGTGCGGCGGTCCGACAAGCCTCGCTCCCACAAGGACCGCATGAGTGCGATCGGCTCAATACTGCTGCTGCCCCGGAATCCAGTTAGTCCCGGCCAACGGCACTCGCGCCATGGCCGCCGATTCAACGGTCAGTGCCACCAGGTCTTCCGGATCGAGGTTATGCAGGTGCGACTTGCCGCACGCACGGGCCATGGTCTGGGCTTCCAGCACCAGTACGCGCAGGTAGTTGGCCAGACGACGGCCGCCTTCCACCGGGTCGAGGCGCTTGGACAGTTCCGGGTCTTGGGTAGTGATACCAGCCGGGTCACGGCCGTTCTGCCAGTCATCGTAGAAACCGGCTGCCGAGCCGATCTTCTTCAGCTCCTCGTCCAGACGCGGGTGGTTGTCGCCCAGGGCGATCAGTGCCGCCGTGCCAATGGCTACTGCGTCAGCGCCCAACGCCATGGCCTTGGCCACATCGGCGCCGTTGCGGATACCGCCCGAGACGATCAACTGCACCTTGCGATGCATGCCCATCTCTTGCAGCGCCTGAACCGCTTGCGGGATGGCCGGCAGAATCGGGATGCCGACGTGTTCGATAAACACTTCCTGGGTCGCCGCCGTGCCGCCCTGCATGCCGTCGAGGACGATCACATCGGCACCGGCTTTTACCGCCAGCTTGACGTCGTAGTACGGGCGGCTGGCGCCGATTTTCACGTAGATGGGTTTTTCCCAGTCGGTGATTTCACGGATCTCGGCGATCTTGATTGCCAGGTCGTCGGGGCCGGTCCAGTCCGGGTGACGGCAGGCCGAACGCTGGTCCACACCGACGGGCAAGGTGCGCATACCGGCCACACGCTCGGTGACTTTCATGCCCAACAGCATGCCGCCGCCGCCCGGCTTGGCGCCCTGGCCGAGGACGATTTCAATGGCGTCGGCCTTGCGCAGGTCGTCGGGGTTCATGCCGTAGCGTGACGGCAGGTATTGATACACCAGATGCTGCGATTGGCCGCGTTCTTCCGGGGTCATGCCGCCGTCCCCGGTGGTGGTGCTGGTCCCGGCGATGGTGGCGCCACGGCCCAGGGCTTCTTTGGCATTGGCCGACAGCGCACCAAAGCTCATGCCGGCGATGGTCACCGGGATTTTCAGGTGCAGCGGCTTCTTGGCGAAGCGGTTGCCGAGGATGACGTCGGTGCCGCATTTCTCGCGGTAGCCTTCCAGCGGGTAACGCGACACGCTGGCGCCGAGCAGCAGCAGGTCATCGAAGTGCGGCAGCTTGCGCTTGGTGCCGCCGCCGCGAATGTCGTAGATGCCGGTTTCGGCGGCACGCTGGATTTCCTGAATGGTCAGACGGTCGAAGGTGGCCGATTCACGCAGTACTGGAGGTGCCTTTGGGGTTTGCGAATCACTCATGTTCTTGCTCCTGAATCAGTACGCGGACGCGTTATCGACTTTGAAGTTGTACAGCTGACGGGCCGAGCCATAGCGCTTGAAGTCCGCGGCCTTTTCGTTGAAACCGGCGCGGTTAAGCAGCTCTTGCAGCTCTTCCAGGTGCTCGGCGCGCATCTCTTTGGCGATGCAGTCCGAGCCCAGGGACTCGACCTTGCCTTTGACGTAGATGCGGGTTTCGTACAGCGAATCGCCCAGGGCATCCCCGGCGTCGCCACACACCACCAGACGCCCGGCCTGGCCCATGAAGCAGCTCATATGGCCGATGCTGCCGCCAACCACGATGTCGATGCCTTTCATGGAAATGCCGCAACGGGCACCGGCATCACCTTCGATGACCAACAGCCCGCCGTGAGCCGTGGCCCCGGCTGCCTGCGAAGCACTGCCCTTGACCCGCACATAGCCGGACATCATGTTTTCCGCGCAGCCCACACCGACGTTGCCGTGCACGGTGATATTGGCTTTCTGATTCATGCCCGCGCAGTAGTAACCGGCGTGGCCCTGGATATCGATGGATACCGCTTCGTTGACGCCGACCGCCAGGTTGTGAGCGCCGTTGGCGTGGGTCACGACCCATTCGCGGTCTTGAACGTTGTTGACCTGGTCGTGCAGCGCCTGATTGAGATCACGCACGGTGGCAGTGGAAAGATCGATGGTTTTCATGTGCGTGCTCCTTAAGCCGACTCGCGTTCCCAGATGTACATGGTGGCCGGGACAGGTTCCCAGACCTTGGCTTTTTCAATGCCCGGCAGGCTCGACAGCGCCTGGTATTCCGAGGCCATAGCGACGTAGTCGTCGGTCTCGGCGAGGATCGCCGGCTTGCAGGCAATCGGATCGCGGATCACCGCAAAACCGTTGCGCGTGCCGATGGCGAAGGTGAAAAAGCCGTCCAGCGCTTCGAGGGAGTTATCCAGCGCCTGCTTGAGCGAATCGCCCTGCTGCAGGCGCCAGGCCAGGTAACCGGCGGCGACTTCGGTGTCGTTTTCGGTTTCAAAATGGATGCCTTCGCGGCGCAGTTCCTGACGCAGGCGGAAGTGGTTGGACAGCGAGCCGTTATGCACCAGGCACAGGTCGGCACCGGTGGAAAACGGGTGACTGCCTTCCATGGTCACCGCGCTTTCGGTGGCCATGCGGGTGTGGCCGATGATGTGACTGCCCTTCATGGAACCCAGGCCGAAACGCTCGGAAATCTCTTTCGGCAAACCCATGCCCTTGAGGATTTCGATGCTTTGCCCGGCGCTCATGATGCGCACCGTTGGCGCCAGCTCAGCCAGGGCCGCGCGGACCACGGCTTCTTCAGCCTTGATCTTCAGGACGATGGCCGTAGCGTTCTGGAACCACTCCAGCGGCACGCCCAATTTGGCTTCAATGACCTGGACCAGCATCTTGAAGTCGTAATCTTCAGTGGTCGCCTGCAAGGTCAGCTTGACCCAGCCATCGGCCACTTCATCACCGTAGATGGCGAAGCCGGCACTGTCCGGACCACGGTCGGTCATGGCCGCCAGCATGGGTTCGAACAGCTTGCCGAGCTGGGATTCCAGCGCCGGATTTTTCAGATAAAGACCCACGATTCCGCACATGAAGGCAGTCCTCACTTCGTTCGGGAGCTGCAAGCTACGAGCTGCAAGCTGACCGGGTTAATAGAAAATTATGTGTCCGCCGCGCACTGCTTTTACTTGCAGCTCGTGGCTCGCAGCTCGCAGCTGTTTTTTTAGAAAAACTCGGTATAGCGCTTAACTTCCCAATCACTCACATGGCGGCTGTATTCCACCCACTCCATGCGCTTGAGCTTGATGAATTCGCCGACGATTTCGTTGCCCATCACCTCGGCAAACAGCGGATCGGCTTCCAGTGCGTCGCAGGCTTCTTTCAGCGACTGCGGCAGGGTCTTGATGCCGCGTGCGGCGATTTCTTCAAGGCTCAGTTTGTAAAGGTTCTCGTTGCAGACGTTGTCGATTTCCAGCTGGCGGTCGATGCCATCCAGGCCGGCGGCGATGATCGCGGCGCTGACCAGATACGGGTTGCAACCGGCATCCGGCAGGCGGAATTCCAGGCGGCCGTAGGGCACGCGAACCATGGCCGAGCGGTTGTTGGAACCGAAGGCGATAAAGGCCGGGGCCCAGGTTGCGCCGGACAGGGAGTTGCCCACGACCAGACGCTTGTAGGAATTGACCGTAGGCGCAGCGAAGGCACACAGAGCCGGGCCGTGGGCCAAAAGGCCGGCGGCGAAGTGGTAGGCCATTTTCGACAGGCCCATGCCACTCGGGTCACTGGCGTCGTGAAACAGGTTCTTGTTGCTGGCGCTGGCGATGGACAGGTGGAAGTGCATGCCGTTACCGGCGCGCTTGGGGTCCGGCTTGGGCATGAACGAGCAGATCATGCCCATGTCATTGGCAATCTCGCCCGCAGCCATGCGGAAGAAGGTGAAACGGTCTGCCGATTCCATGGCATCGCTGTAGGTGTAATTGATCTCGAACTGGCCGTTGGCGTCTTCGTGGTCGATTTGATAGATGTCGAAACCCACTGGCTGCAAGGCTTCGGTCAGGCGTTCGAGAAAGGCCCGGGAACGGGACAGGCCCTTGTAGTCGTAGCAGGGCTTGTCGAGGTTATCGCTGGCGTCGACCAGTTGCAGTTTGCCGGCCGCATCTCGCTGGAACAGGCTGAATTCAGGCTCAAGGCCGGTGTTGAGGGTCCAGCCGCGGTCGCTCAGGCGCTGTACTTGCTGTTGCAGCACATAACGGCTGTCGTAAGGCCATGGCTTGCCTTCGACGTGACCGATGCAGACCACCCGGCCGTAGCCCGGCTGCCATGGCACCGGGGTCAGCGACGCCAGATCGCCCTTGGCCATGAAGTCCGGGCCGTGGGGCTCCATGCCCATGCCGGAGATGGCGAACCCGGCGAAACCGGCGCCATCCTCAATGACCATTTCCAGGCCGGAGATCGGCACCGACTTGGTCTTGGCCGAGCCGTGGATGTCCACGAACTGCGCCAGGACATATTTGATCCCGTGTTCCTGAATCAGACGTTGGGTTTCGCTTGGCAACATGGCTGGGCTCCTGATTGGCAACAGCATGACGATGATGTGAAGGTCTTCCCGAGGGCGTCATGCCGTACCGACATCGACCTTTTACCTCAGGGTTAAAATTCCCACAAGGAAATTAACTTTCACAACAGGAATGCAATTGCTTTGCCAATCTCTCGCCACACCCCTCGAAACCGCGCTGGATCCGCGACAGGCTTATCTTATTTATGAGAAAATTCGTTTCCCGGTACGAATATCTGCCCGCGCAAAATTCCCGCCGAGCCTGATGAGCGCCCCGTTAGAGCGCGTAATTGAAATTCCTGCCACAAAAATGGGCGGCACATGAATACAGCGACCGAACCGCAGACCCGTCTCAAGCTCGAGCAGTACCTGGGCATGCAGATCAAGCGACAACGCCAAGCTCAGGACTTGAAGCTGGCGGAAGTCGCGCGCATCGCCGGGATCAGCCAGGGCATGCTGAGCAAGATCGAAAATGCCCAGGTCTCCACCAGCCTCGACACCCTCAGCCGTCTGTGCGACGTGCTGGGTATTCCCATGTCCAAGCTGTTCAGCCAGTACGACCAACAGGGCGGCAGCGCGCTATTGGTGAAGAAGGATGAAGGGCTTGAGGTCGTGCGCCGTGGCACGGAGAAAGGCCACACCTATCACCTGCTCAACCACACCCGTGGGCCGAAGAAGAGTTTCGAGGCCTATATGGTGACCATGGACGACGCCAGCGAGGAATTCCCGACCTTCTCCCACCCCGGCACCGAATTCCTCCATTTGCTCGAAGGTGAATTGGTCTATCGCCACGGCAACCAGCTGTACAAGATGGAAGCCGGCGACAGCCTGACCTTCGATGGCGACGTGCCCCACGGGCCGGAGCAGCTGTTGCAGGTGCCGATCCGGTTGTTGTCGATCATGAATTACGGCAGTAATGGTGAGTAACCCGAGATAGCAATCAAGACACAAATGTTATGGGAGCGAGGCTTGCCCGCGAACAGGCCGGTACATTCGACGCAAATATGTGATCTGAAATATCGCCTTCGCGGGCAAGCCTCGCTCCCACATTTCCAATATCGGCCACTCTCATTTAGTTTCCCCAAGGGAAACTAATTTTCACAAAACCTCTAGACACCCTCCCTCCGCTTCACCTATAAAAGCATCCGCAGGAATAAATTATTCCCCGTGGGATTTTTTATTGACCGGTAAAAACTTCTTTCACCCCCGAACACTCGGTGATGACCTGCCCGTCACCTCCCGAGGATCATTCGTCATGTCGATGCTTCAGAACACCTTCATTCTCAAGGTCAGCTGTGCCGCCACATCCGGCATTGTCGCGGCCGTCACTTCGTACCTCGCCGAAAGCGGCTGCTACATCGGTGAGATGTCGCAGTTCGACGACGAGGGCAGCGGCAAGTTTTTCATGCGCGCGGTGTTTCGTTTCAACGACGGTCGGCAGGGTGAGCTGGACGGCCTCAAGGCGGGCTTCGTGAAGGTGGCCGAGCAGTTCGAGATGGACTGGCAGATGTTCGACAGCAATCAGCCGATGCGCGTGCTGCTGATGGTCAGCAAGTTCGACCATTGCCTCACCGACCTGCTGTACCGCCATCACAAGGGCGAGATGGACATGACCATCACCGCCATCGTCTCCAATCACCTGGACCTGCGGCCCATGGCCGAGCGTGAAGGCATTCGCTTTATCTACCTGCCGGTGACCAAGGACACCAAGGCCCAGCAGGAAGCGGCACTGATGAAGATCGTCGACGAAACCGAAACCGATCTGGTGGTCCTCGCCCGCTATATGCAGATTCTCTCCGATGACCTGTGCCGCCAGCTTTCAGGCCGGGCGATCAATATCCACCACTCGTTCCTGCCCGGCTTCAAGGGCGCCAAGCCCTACCACCAGGCCTACGAGCGCGGCGTGAAGCTGATCGGCGCCACCGCCCACTACGTCACCAGCGACCTGGACGAAGGCCCGATCATCGAGCAGGAAGTGCAGCGCGTCGATCATGCTTATCGTCCGGACGATCTGGTCGCCATCGGTCGCGATACCGAGACCGTGGCCCTTTCCAAGGCGGTGAAATTCCATCTGCAACACCGGGTTTTCCTCAACAACGACCGCACGGTGATTTTCAAATGAACAGCGCCCAACTGATCGATGGCAAGGCCGCCGCCGCGCGGGTTCTGCAACAGGTGAAAGTGGATGTGGCGAGCATGGTCGCGGACGGCATTCAGCCGTGCCTGGCGGTGATTCTGGTCGGGGAAGACCCGGCCAGCCAGGTCTATGTGCGCAACAAGATCCTGCGGGCCGAGGAATGTGGCATTCGCTCCCTTGAGTACAAGCTGGCCGATGACATTGGCGAAGACGAGCTGCTGGAACTGATCCGTCGCCTCAATGCCGACCGCGAAGTGCACGGCATCCTTCTGCAACTGCCGCTGCCGGCCCATATCGAAGAAACCCTGGCGCTGCAGGCCATTGATCCGGGCAAGGACGTCGACGGCTTCCATAGCGAGAACGTCGGTGGCCTGAGCCAGGGCCGCAACGTGCTGACGCCTTGCACGCCTTCGGGCTGCATGCAGTTGTTGCACGATACCGTCGGTGATCTGAGCGGCAAGCACGCCGTGGTCATCGGCCGCTCGAATATCGTCGGCAAGCCCATGGCCGCCCTGCTGTTGCAGGCCCATTGCAGCGTCACCGTGCTGCACTCGCGCAGCCAGAACGCCGCCGCGCTGTCGCGCCAGGCCGATATCGTCATCGCCGCCGTCGGTCGCCCGCGGATGATCGACGCCAGCTGGCTCAAGCCTGGCGCCGTGGTCATCGACGTCGGCATCAACCGCATTACCGAAGGCGAGCGCAGCCGCCTGGTCGGAGATGTCGATTTCGACAGCGCCCTGCCGGTGGTCAGCGCCATCACTCCGGTGCCCGGTGGCGTCGGCCCGATGACCATCGCTTTCCTGATGAAAAACACCTTGATCGCCGCGCAACAGCAGGCCAAAACCCACGCCAAATCGGAGGCCCCATGCCCTTCAATCTCTTGAAATACGGGCTGGGCGCCGAATACCCGGCCGAAGTCGATCTGCCGCCGCCCAAGGAACTGAAGTCTTCCTATGACGTGGTGATCATCGGCGGTGGCGGCCATGGTGTGGCCATCGCTTATTACCTGGCCAAGTACCACGGCATCACCAATGTCGCGGTGCTGGAAAAGTCCTACCTGGGTGGTGGTAATACCGCACGTAACACAGCGGTGATTCGCTCAAATTACCTGACCAGCGAAGGCGTGAAGTTCTATATCGAGTCGGTGAAGCTGTTCGAGAACCTGTCCAACGAATTCAACTTCAACGTCATGTATTCCGAGCGCGGCCAACTGACCCTGGCCCACACCGACGCCACCGTGCGTGCGTTCCGCCAGCGTGCCGAAGTGAACAAGCATTTCGGTGGCCGCA
Organism: Pseudomonas sp. JL23; assembly: GCF_056933585.1. Taxonomy (NCBI): domain Bacteria; kingdom Pseudomonadati; phylum Pseudomonadota; class Gammaproteobacteria; order Pseudomonadales; family Pseudomonadaceae; genus Pseudomonas; species Pseudomonas sp. JL23. The sequence continues at coordinate 5,672,182 of NZ_CM167795.1, forward strand.
CGGAAATGATCGACCGCCAGCAGATCCGCGAACTGGTGCCGAGCCTGAACCTCGACCCCGGGCATATTCCGGTGCTGGCCGGGCTCTGGCACATGAGCGGCGGCACTGCCCGCCACGACGCCGTGGCCTGGGGCTATGCCAAAGAGGCCGCCAAGCGCGGCGTGGAGATTCATCAGCTCACCGAAGTACAGGGCCTGGTCATCGAAAACGGCGCCATCACTGCGGTGAAAACCAATCGCGGCACCATCAAGTGCGGTTGCGCAGTGCAAGCGATTGCCGGGGCCAGTTCGCTGATGCTGAAGAAAGCCGGTATCCGCGCACCGATCCATACCTACCCGTTGCAGGCCATGGTCACCCAGCCGTTCAAGCCGTTCCTCGACCCGCTGGTGAGTTCGTCGGCGCTGCACTGCTACGTGCAGCAGACCAGCCGTGGCGAAGTGGTGTTCGGCGGCGGTTCCGATCCATACCCGCTGTACAACACCCGCTCGACCCTGGACCTCAAGGAAAGCCTGCTGGCCCATGCCATCGAGATGTTTCCGTTCCTGGCCAACGCCAAGCTGATGCGCCAGTGGGCCGGGATCACCGACATGACCCCGGACTACAGCCCGATCATGGGCCTTTCACCGGTAAAAAATTATTACCTGGACGCCGGCTGGGGCACCTGGGGCTTCAAGGCCACGCCCATCGTCGGCAAGACCATGGCCGAGATGGTCGCCACCGGCAAGCCCCCGGAGCTGATCGCGCCGTTTGCCCTGGAGCGTTTCTCGCGCTTCATTCAAGTCAACGAGATGGGCGCTACAGCGGCCAGCCACTAGGAGCGGTACACAATGAAACTTCTGCATTGCCCGCTCAACGGGCTGCGCAATATCAGCGAATTCACCTACGGCGGCGAGTTCAAGCGCATGCCGGACCCGGCCACTTGCACTGACCTGGAATGGGCCGACTACGTGTTCAACAGCGATAACGAGGCCGGTGTCGTCACCGAATGGTGGATGCACACGCCATCCAGCTACTGGTTTCTGGCCGAGCGCCACACCGTCACCGATGAAGTGATCCGCACCTTCGATGCCCGGGAAGTGTTCAACGCCCGCGTCGAGTTCGCCGCCAGGGAGATTGCCGGATGAGCCGCCTGCCCGCCCCCATGGGGCTGTTGATCGACCGTGACCAGCCGCTGCGTTTCAGTTTTGATGGCAAGGATTATCAGGGCGTGCAGGGCGATACCGTCGCCAGCGCCCTGCTTGCCAATGGCCGCTTCCTGATGTCGCGTTCGTTCAAGTACCACCGCCCGCGCGGCCCCCTGACCATGGCCGGTCAGGACGCCAACACGCTGGTGCAACTGCCGGAAGAACCGAACGTGCTGGCCGACGCCTACCCGATTCGCGCCGATCTGAAAGTATTCGGGCAGAACTTCAACGGTTCGCTGGATGACGACAAAGACGCCTACATGGGCAAGTTCTCCAAGTTCATGCCCGTGGGTTTCTATTACAAGGCGTTCTTCAAACCCAAGGGCATGTGGAAAGTCTGGGAGCCGATCATTCGCAAGAAGGCCGGCCTCGGTGTGCTGGACCTGAACTTCAAGCCCGAGTATTACGACAAGGCTTACCTGTTCACCGACCTGGCCGTGGTCGGCGCCGGACCTGCCGGTTTGCAGGCCGCCCTGACCGCCGCCAATGCCGGAGCCAAGGTACTGCTGATCGAAGAACAGCCGATCCTCGGCGGCTCCCTGACCTATGCACGCTTCGATGTCGCCGGGACTCGCGCCGAACACCTGCGCACAGAACTGATCAACGCCGTCGAGCAGCACGCCAATATCCGCATCCTCAAAAATGCCGTGTGCAACGCCTGGTTCACCGACAACTACCTGCCGGTGATTCAGGGCAAGCGCATGTACAAGGTGCGGGCGCAGCAGTGTCTGGTAGCCAGCGGTTCGTTCGATCAGCCGGTAATTTTCCGCAATAACGACCTGCCCGGCATCATGCTGACCAGCGCTGCCCAGCGCCTGATGAAGCTGTATGCGGTCAAGCCAGGGCAGCGTGCCGTGGTCCTGACCGGCAACGACGACGGCTACTATGCCGCCCTCGATCTGCTCGAACAGGGCGTCACCGTCGCCGCCCTGCTGGACATGCGCGCGACCCCGGACAACCGCAGCCTGCCCCGCGAGCTGGAACAGCGCGGCATCACCTGTCACGCCAACAGCACCGTCTACGAGGCGCTGCACGAAAAAGGCATGCGCCATGTGACCGCTGTCGATGTGCGGCGCATCACTGGCCAGGGCCAGGTGGAAGCGCGAGGCGAGATCATCCCCTGCGACCTGCTGTGCATGTCCGCCGGGTACATGCCGGTTTATCAGTTGCTGTGCCAGGCGGGCGGCAAGCTCGCTTACGACGAGAGCAGCGCCGAATTCGCCCTCAGCGGTTTGCCGGGCATCCTGCATGTCGCCGGTTCCGTCAACGGGCAGCACCACCTCGACAACGTCCTGGCCGACGCGGGCAATATCGCCGTGGACATCATCCAGGCCCTGGGTCTGCCGGCCTCGGGCAGCAAGCAGGTGCTGATCGACGAAGCCCGAGTGAACTTCCCCTGGCCGATCTTCCCCCATCCCAAGGGCAAGGATTTCGTCGACTTCGATGAGGACCTGCAAGTGCAGGACATCATCAACGCGACCAAATGCGGCTACCGCGATATCCAGCTGGTCAAACGCTTCTCTACCGTTGGCATGGGCCCGTCCCAGGGCCGCCATTCGGCCTTGCCGACAGCGCGTCTGGTCGCGACTTCGACCCAACGCAGCATCAGCGAAACCGGCGTCACCACGGCCCGCCCGCCCTTCTCCCCGGAGAAACTGGCCCACGTCGCCGGGCGCGCGTTCGACCCGTATCGGCAAACGCCCATGCACCGTCGTCACCTCGACGCCGGGGCGAAGATGATGCCCGCCGGTGTCTGGCATCGCCCGGCCTACTACGGCAAGGCCGAGGATCGTGAACGTTGCATGCAGGCCGAAGCCCTGCATGTGCGCAACAAGGTCGGCATCATCGACGTCTCGACCCTCGGCGGCCTCGACGTGCGCGGCCCGGACGCCGCCGAACTGCTCAACCGCATGTACACCTTCGCCTTCCTCAAGCAGCCCGTGGGCCGTTCGCGCTATGCGCTGATGACCAACGAGCACGGCGTGGTGATCGATGACGGCGTGTGTGCACGCTTTGCCGAGAATCACTTCTACGTCACCGCCACTACCAGCGGCGTCGATCGTATCTATCAGCAGATGCTCAAGTGGAACGCTCAGTGGCGGCTGGACGTGGATATCGCCAACGTCACCGCCGCCATCTCGGCAGTCAACGTCGCCGGGCCGGATGCGCGCAAGGTGCTGGAAAAGGTCTGCAGCGACCTCGACCTGAGCCCCGAAGGCTTCCCGTATCTGGGCGTGCGCACCGGCACGGTCGCCGGAATCAAGGCGCGGCTGCTGCGGGTCGGTTTCGTCGGCGAGCTGGGGTATGAAATCCACGTTCCGGCGCGTCATGCCTTGCAGCTCTGGGATGCGCTGATGCTGGCAGGCAAGGAACACGACATTCGCCCGTTCGGCGTCGAGACCCAGCGCCTGCTGCGCCTGGAAAAAGGCCATGTGATCATCAGCCAGGACACCGATGGCATGACCCATCCAGCGGAGATCGACATGGGTTGGGCGGTCAGCCGCACCAAGCCGTTCTTCGTCGGTCGCCGCTCGGTGGACATCCTCGAAGCCCAGCCGCTCAAGCGCAAGCTGGTCGGTTTCACCCTGCCCAAAGGCAGCCCGCAACCGCTGGAAGGCCATCTGGTCCTCGACGGCGCAGATATCAGCGGCAACGTCACCTCCTGCGAGTACTCGTCCACGCTGGGCCAGATCATCGGCCTGGCCTATGCCGGAGCCACCCAGAGCGCGCCGGGGCAGCAGATTCCGATCCGCGTCGAAGGCGGCGTGATGGTCCAGGCCACGGTGGTGCAGCTGCCGTTTTTCGATCCCGATAACCAACGCCAGGAGCGCCAGGCATGAGCAGTCTGCTAGCGGAAAATCTTGAAAAAGGCATCGCCCAGGCGGCGCTGTCACCCTGCGCCCTGCTCGACTTGACGGACCTGCCGCGAGTGGGTTTTCGCGGCAGTTTCAGCGCCGACTATCTGCGCAGCCGCGACTTCGTCCTGCCCGCACAGCCCAACCAGGCTGTGACTCAGGCAGACGGCAGCCATGTGGCGCGGTTGTCCCAGACCGAGTACTTCATCCTCGGCAGCACAAAGGATCAGGGCCAGCGCATTGCCGATGAGGAAGCGCGCTGGGAGCTGGATCATCAGGCCAACTACCTGCTGCCACGTCAGGACAGCCATGCCTGGCTGCAACTGAGCGGTGATTGCGTGGCCGAGGTCATGGCCAAGGTCTGTGGCGTTGACTTGCGTGCACAAAGCTTCCCGGCAGGCGCTGTGGCCCAGACCTCGGTGGCGCGGCTCAACGCCATCGTGATCAACCTCGGCAGCGGGCCGGTGCCGTGCTTCCAGATCCTCTTCGACCGGGCATCGCGGGAATACTTCACCGCAGCGTTGCTGGATGCGATGCAGGAGTTTCAGTAGGTCTCGAGGGCAGCTTTTTCCCTGTGGGACCGGCTTTAGCCGGGAAGACGCCTTCCCGGCTAAAGCCGGTCCCACATTGATCCAATGCCTTCAGCTTCAACAGGTTTCCCAGCATGGACAAAGACACCACCGACTATTGGGTGCCCGCCTTGCAACGCGGGCTTAGCGTGTTGGGCATGTTCAATGCCCAAACCCGCACCCTGAGCATCAATGAAATCGCCACGCGCCTGGGGGTCAGTACTTCGGCCTGCTATCGCATTCTGTTCACCCTGACCGAAATGGGTTACCTGAACAAACTCACCAGCCACTATGAACTCGGCAGCCGGGTGATAAGCGATGGGTTCAGCTACCTGGCCAGCCGCGATATCGTCGAAGTCGCCATGCCCCATCTCAACGCCCTGCGCGATCGCACGTCGCTGTCGTGCCACCTCAGCATCCGCGAGCAGACCGACAGCCTGTACCTCTACCGCGCCTTCGCCGCGCAACGCCTGTCGGTGAATATCCCCATCGGCACGCGTATCACCTGCCACTGCACGGCCATGGGCCGGATTCTGCTGTCGGGGCTGGATGACGGCGAACTCAGCCAGCTCTACCAGAGCGTGCGCCTGGACGGCTACCCGGCCCCGGCGCCACGGACCCTGCCGGAACTATTGGCAATGATCGCGGCGGATCGGCAACAGGCCTGGGTGCTGCATCGTTCGGATTATTCGACGTCGGTAGCGACGGGGATTCGCGATCACAACGGGCAGATCATTGCCGCGATCAACCTGTCCGGGCCGGACGCAGTGATGGACAGCCCCGGCACGCAGCAGCTGATGATTGCCGAGGTGCTGGCCAGCGGTGCGGCGATTTCCCGGGAGTTGGGATTCAGCAAGTTCGTCTGAATCCATTACATTGTGGGGGGAGCCAATAGGGTGGGACCGGCTTTAGCCGGGAAAGCGTCAGCACATTCAGCATCCTCGTGACTGACTGTACGCCTTCCCGGCTAAAGCCGGTCCCACACGGGTATCAACGCAAGCCCCGGATCAATTCGAATACTTGTATCCCACCTCGCCATGGGCCGACAGGTCCAGGCCATCCACTTCGTGCTCTTCATCCACCCGCAGGCCGCGGCACAGCTTCGCCGTTATGGCATAGGCAATCCAGCTGGTCAGCCCGGAGAACAGGATGCTGAACAGCAGCACGCCGCCGTTGACGCCCAGTTGCTCGATCAGGCCGCGCTCGCCGGTAAAACCCAGGCCGCCCAGGACCGGCAGGGCGAAGACCGGGGTCAGCAGGCCGCCGACGATACCGCCGACACCGTGCACGCCGAACACATCAAAGGCGTCGTCCAGGCCGATGATCGGCTTGAGCTTCTCCACCGCCCACAGGCAGATCGGCGCGACGATAAAGCCCAGCAGGATCGCGCCCATCGGCCCGACAAAACCACAGGCCGGAGTGATTGCCACCAGACCGGCAATGGCACCGGAGATCGCCCCGAGCATGCTCGGCTTGCCGCGATGCTTCCACTCCACCAGTTGCCAGGCAATCGCCCCGGCGGCGCTGGCGAGCATGGTGTTGACCATCACCAGCATGGCGAAACCATTGGCCATCAAAGCGCAGCCGCCGCAGAAACCCAGCCAGCCGACCCAGAGCATCGAGCCACCGGTCATGGTCATGGTCATGTTGTGCGGCGCCAGGGCCGAGGTGCCGAAACCGCGACGGCGACCGAGCAGATAAGCGCCGACCAGCGAGGCGATGCCGACGTTGACGTGGACCACATTGCCGCCCGCGAAATCTTGCACGCCAAGGTTGAACACCCAACCACCGCCCCAGGCCATATGAGCCATGGGCACGTAGTTGATGGTCAACCAGATGGCCATGAACACCATCACCGCCGAAAACTTCATGCGCTCGGCAAAACCGCCAACGATGATCGCCGGCGTGATCGCGGCGAACAGCAGCATGAACAGGAAATACAGCAACTCAGGAATGGTCCCGGTCAGCGCATCCGGGCCGACGCCCTTGAGGAACAGCTTGTCCCAGCCGCCGATAAACGCTTGCCAGTCGCCGCCGGGAGCGAAGGTCAGGCTGTAGCCGTAGATGGCGAACAGCACCGACATCAACGAAGCGACCGAGAACACCTGCATCAGAATCGACAGCACATTCTTACTGCGCGCCAGGCCGCCGTAAAACAGCGCCAGGCCAGGCAAGGTCATCAACAGCACCACCAGTGAACAGGTGGCGACGAAGGCGGTATCGCCACTGTTGAGCACCGGCGCATCCGCCGCCCAGGCATTGCCTGCTCCGATTGCCAGTAAGCCTGGCGCCAGATAGCGCACACCGCTTCCTTTGTTTTTCATTGCACGTCCTCTTGAATGAAACGCTGAAATGACCGATTTGCCGGAATAAACATTCCCACAAGGAAATTTTGATTCCCTCAGATAAAGCAAATAAACGGCCAACCTGCGCTCGACTACCCCCAAAGAGGTAGTGAAGACGGGCAATCAGGGGCAAACAGGCGATTAAAGAAAGAGGCATGCCATGCAAGCGTGCGCGGCCGGGCAGCGTGCACACCAAAACGGAGCGCAGTGGAGAGGACTGATCTGTGGAAGATAAATGTGAGCGAATTCATTCGCGAAGAGGCCGGTACATCCACTGCATATTTCTTGCCTGCAACACCGCCTTCGCGAATAAATTCGCTCCCATACAGGTAGATCTGTTGATCCCTTTAATCTAATCGGGCTGCTCCAATGCCTCTACCATCGCCCGGAAAAACCGCGCCGCCTCGCCACCGGTGACCGCGCGGTGGTCGAAGGTCAGGGACAGGGGCAGGATCGGGTGCACCACCACTTCGCCGTTAACCGCCACCGGCTCGTCGCGGATACTGCCCGCTCCGATGATCGCCACTTGCGGCGGGACGACGATGGGGTTGGCGTAGCGGCCGAACAGGGTGCCGAAGTTGGACAGGGTGATGGTCGCGCCCATCATTTCGGCAGGCGGAATGGAGCGGGCCTTGAGGTCGGCGCGCAGGCGGCTCATGCCGTCCTTGAGGTCCTGGGCGTCGCGCTCGCCAACATTGCGCAGCACCGGCACGAACAGGCCGTCCGGGGTGTCGACGGCGATGCCCAGATCGAGCTTTTGATGCTGGCGGATCGACAGGGTTTTGCCGTCGAACCAGCTATTGAGCACCGGTTCCACCGCGCATGCCGCCGCCATGGCCTTGCCCAGGCGAATCAGCGGGTCGCGGGCCTGGCCCCAGAGGTGCAGATCGGCATCGCCAAAAATGGTCACCGGCACCACTTCGGCATGGGAGCGGGCCATGTTCAGGGCCATGCTGCGCCGTACCCCGCGTAGTTTTTCCCCGCCGAAACGATCACGGGCGGCCTGGGCGGCGCCTTCGACATCGGCGCGGGTAATCAAACCGGCGTCGCCACTGCCGCTGAGAGTGCTCAAATCGATGCCCAGTTGCCGGGCCATTTGCCGCACAGCAGGCGTAGCCCGGGCGCCGAGATGCTCGCGAGTGGACGGCGCGGCACCGACGAAGAACTGATCGTCCTGACGGCCGCCACCGCCCTCCAGACGCCCAACCACCGTTCCCGCATCGCCCTCGCCTTCGAATGCCAGTAATGGCTCGCCGACATGCAGAATGTCGCCGTCGCCACCATAGAGCTTGCTGATCACGCCGTCGTAGGGCGCAGGGATATCGACGATGGCCTTGGCGGTTTCCACCGAGACCAGGCGTTGATCGGCCTTGACCGTATCGCCGGCCTTGACGTGCCATTCGACGATTTCCGCTTCCTGCAGACCTTCGCCCAGATCGGGCAGTTTGAAGTATTTCATCACTTACACTCCCACCGTTGGAGCGAGGCTTGCCCGCGAATACGATGGTTTGATCCAGAAGATACGTCGAATGTACCGACCTCTTCGCGGGCAAGCCACGCTCCCACAGGTCCTCTGTCCTCAGCCCCGGTTCTATGACCTAAGCAAAATTCAGTACGCTGTCACAGGCATGCAGAATGTCGTCTACCCCAGGGATATACAGCGACTCCAGCCGATACAGTGGCGGCGGGATATCCGGGGCGGTGACGCGCTGGATCGGCGCCTGCAGGTCGAGCAGCACCCGCTCGTAGAGACTGGCGGCGATTTCTGCGCCGACGCCGCAGGAGCGCGGCGCCTCATGGACGATCACGCAGCGCCCGGTCTTGCGCACCGAGGCTTCGAGGGTGTCCAGGTCCAGGGGCTTGACGCAGGCGACGTCGATCACCTCCGCCGAAACGCCCTGCTCGGCCAATGCCTGAGCCGCCTGCAAGGTCTCGTGCACGCTGGCGCCCCAACTGATCAGGGTGATATCGCTGCCTTCGCGCAGGGTGAAGCAGGTGTCCAATGGCAGGCGCTTGCCGTCGTCGAGCAAGGGTTGCGGGTTCATGCGGTAGAGCCGGGTTGGCTCAAGGAAGATTACCGGATCGGGGTCGTCGATGGCCGCCAGCAACAGGCCGTAGGCCCGGGCCGGTGAAGAAGGAATCACCACGCGCAGCCCCGGGACATGGGCGAACATCGCTTCGGTGCTTTCACTGTGATGTTCCGGCGCGCGAATCCCTGCGCCCATGGGCGTGCGCAGGACCATGGGGCAAGTGATGCGCCCTCGGGTACGGTTGCGCATGCGGCTGGCGTGGGACACCAAGTGCTCCATGGCGGCGTAGATAAAGCCCATGAACTGGATCTCCAGCACCGGCTTCAGGCCCTGCGCGGCCATGCCGACAACCAGGCCGCCGAGCATGGTTTCCGCCAGCGGGGTGTCGATCACGCGCTTGAAACCGAACTCATCGCGCAGGCCCTGGGTGGCGCGGAACACGCCGCCGTTGACGCCTACGTCTTCACCGAGCACCAACACATTTTCATCCTCAGCCATGGCCCGGTGCAGGGCCATATTGACCGCCTCAAGCAGGGTGATTTTTTCACTGGCCATGATCTTCACCTCCGGCGCGACGCTGGGCACGCTCAAGGAACCATTCGCGCTGTTCGGCCAGGGCAGCGGGCCATTGCGCGTAGACGTGGTCCATCACCGACTCAGGGGACTGGGTCCCGGCATTGTCGAAGGCACTGACCGCCTGCTGTACCAGGCCCTGGCATTCGCTGATCAGGGCCTGTTCGCGACCTTCGTCCCACACGCCTTGAGAGGCGAGGAAGGTTTGCAGACGTTTGATCGGTTCTTCCTGCCAGGCCTGCCTGACCTCGTCGGCGGGACGATAGCGGGTCGCATCGTCGGCGGTGGTGTGATCGCCCAGCCGATAGCTCAGGCATTCCAGCAGCACCGGGCCCTTGCCCTGGCGGGTGCGTTCGAGGGCAACCTGCATACGGTCATACACGGCAATAATGTCGTTGCCGTCTACTTGTTCGCCATGGAAGCCCGCGCCCACGGCTTTCTGCGCCAGAGTCGGCGCACCGCACTGGATACGCCGGGGCACGGAGATCGCCCACTGGTTGTTGTTGATGACGAAGACAATCGGCAACTGCCAGGCGCCCGCCACGTTCAGGGCTTCGAGGAAATCGCCCTTACTGGTGGCGCCATCGCCGCAGGTGGTCACCGCGACCCGATGCTCGCCGCGAATCTTGAACGCACTCGCAACGCCACAGGCATGCAAGGCCTGGGTGGCAATGGGCACGCAGAGCGGGAAGTCCTGGGCCACGGCGGGTTCGGCATAGTCACTACCACGCTCGTCACCGCCCCAGTACAGCAGGATTTCCTCCATGCGCACACCGCGCATCAGTTGCACGGCGGTGTCGCGGTAATAAGGGATCAGCACGTCTTCGCTGCGCATCAGGCTGCCGATGGCCACACCTATGGCTTCCTGGCCCAGGGTTGGGGCGTAGGTGCCGATGCGGCCGGTACGTTGCAGGGCGACGGCTTTCTGATCGAACAGGCGGGTCAGGACCATTTGCCGGTAGAGACGGGTCAGCAGGTTGAAATCATCGGCCCAGGCGGGCAGTGGCGTATTGAGTTGACCCTCGGGGGTCAGATAGCGGGTACAGGCGATCTTGTTATTGGACATTGCACACTCCTCACACACAGGTAGGTGTGTTCACCGGGAACTCGCCGCTTGTGGCAGCGTATTCACACCGATAGGGCCGGGTAAGACCCTAATCGGTATTGAGCAGACGCTCCGCCAGATCATCGGCGACATGCGCGGGTGAGCGCTTTTGCGCCTGGGCGTGGGCGTAGACTTCGGTCAGGCGCACACCGATTTTTGCGAGGTGCGCCGTGATGGTGCCCAGATCCTCGCCCTTGTGGCGCAGGGCCGCGTAGATCAGGCCCCCCGCATTGACCACATAGTCCGGAGCGTAGAGGATGCCGCGCTTTTCCAGCTGGTCGGCAACCTGGGCATTACTTAGTTGATTGTTGGCTGAACCTGCCACAGCAGCGCAACGCAATTGCGCCACGCTCTTGCTATTGAGCACCGCCCCGAGGCCGCAGGGCGCGAGAATGTCGCAGGGCGTATTGAGCAGGGCTTCGCAGGCGATGGGGTGAGCGTTGAACTGTTCCATGGCCAGTTGCACCTTGCCGTGGTCGGAATCGCTGACCAACAGATCGGCCCCTGCCGCGTGCAACTGCGCGGCCAAGGCATAGCCGACATGACCCAGGCCCTGGATGGCGATGCGCAGCCCTTCGAGATTATCGCTGCCCAGCCGCGCCATGGCCGTGGCGCGAATCCCGGCGTACACGCCCATGGCGGTGTGGGGTGACGGATCGCCTTCAGCGGTGGTGCTGGTGACGTGCCGGGTGTGCTGGGCGATGCAGTCCATATCCTCGCTGGAAGTGCCACTTTCCACGGCGGTGATATAGCGCCCGTCGAGGGTTTCGATGAAGCGCCCCAGCGCTTCGAACAACGCACCACGATTGGCCACATGGGCCGGGCGCATGATGATCGCCTTGCCGCCACCATGGGGCAGGCCGGCGAGAACGGCTTTGTAACTCATATTTCTGGCCAAACGAATGGCATCTTCAATAGCGCTCTGTTCGTCTGGATAGGGAAGATAGCGGCAGCCGCCCAGCGCCGGACCTTTCAGGCTGCTGTGAATGGCAATGACGGCCTTGAGACCGGTTTCAGGATCGACAACCAGGTGCAGTGTCTGAACCCGTGCGTTTTGCATGAGAGCGAACATCGGCAGTGCTCCCTTGTATTTTTCTACAGCGAGTATAGGCGTTGTCCAGAAAAGCGATCGACGACCGCAACATATATGTGCGGCTCGATCAGCATTGCTCGATATAACCGTGACGCCAGTTTTTTGCCACTGGACGAACCCGCGGGCCAGGGCTAAAACGAAGCATCACTGCCCATTAATCTGCCCGGAGAGGTCGATGACTCCACGCCAACATTGTCTGGCCTGCCTGCCCTCTTCGGTGTTCGAAGCGGCGTTGTGGGTGTGCGCCGAACATGATCCGCAATTCAGCCCGAGTCAGCTTCAGCACGAGATGGATTCGCTGCAACGCCAGATTGGCGCGGCGCTGCCGATGATGCCGCGCCAGGAACTGGCTCAGCCCTTGTTGCGTCAGCTCAGCAGCATGGGCTTCCAGCAGGACGACTGGAACCCGCTCAAACCCCAGGCAGCGTTGCTGCATCAGATCGTGCAACGGCGTCGGGGCCAACCACTGGGCCTGGCGCTGCTCACCCTTGAGCTGGCACTACGCCTGGATATTCCGCTGGAAGGCGTGAACTTCCCCGGGCATTTCCTGCTGCGCGTCCCCGGCGCCGATCACCTGCTCGACCCGTGCGGCGGGCGGCGCCTGTACACCAAAGACTGCCGCGAACTGCTGGCCCGGCAATTCGGCCCCGACATGCAACTCAAGTCCGAACACCTGCTGCGTGCCAGCAGCGTGGCCATGCTGCAGCGCCTGTCACGCAACCTGCGCCATCTGCATCAGGTCAATGATGACCTGCTGGCCTCGCTCAAGGACGCCGACCGGGTCGTCGAACTGGGTCAGGCCACCACCAGCGATCATCTGGCGCGGGCGGCGCTGTACCAGTCCCTGGAATGCCCACAGGCGGAGCGCTTCGATCTGGAACACGCCTTGTTGCTCAGTGACGACCCGATACAGCGACTGCGCCTGACCGAGCGTATTAGCCATTTGCCATCGCACGGAGCATTTCATTAATACGTGCGACTGTTGCCGTGAATGTAACAGTCAATGTCGCAAAGTGTGGTTTTTCATCGGCGCGAATTCGCTAGAATGGCGCCACGCTAACGACTCATCTTAACGAACGTTTAATGTTGAATTCATACAGTCATATTGGCTGGGTGATATTGTCGCCATGCCTCCATGTATCCGACGTTGTTTTGAAGCTCCTGTAACCAACGTCTTGTTTAGCCGCTGTTATAAACAGCGGCTTTTTTTTGCCTGCATCAAAGTTGTACGACGTCACTACTTCTCCGTTTGCGCCTTAATTACATTCCTTTTGCCCTGCGCCTTGTGCCAGGCCGCCGCAAAGCTGTCCCCAGTCGAGCCGAAGGCTTGCAGGTTTTGCAGCACATGAATGGCTTTGACGTAATCAGGCCGCAGCATTTTTGCGTAAGGATCGCCGCGCATCTCGTTTTTTGCCATTTCGGCAATGCGCCCGGCGAGGATGTCCAGGGCATTCATTTTCGTGTCGGCCTGCAACACCCGCCCTTTTTTATCGAACTCAAGGCCCGTGCGCTGGAATAATTCAGCGGTGTGATTGTCGATCAGTTTACGGCTCAATAACTCCTTACCGACCAGGCTGAGTTCGTTGGGCGTTATATTTTCCGGATCGAAACCCTGAAACATGGCCCGCAGGTTCTTGCGTTCCATGTCGGCTGTATCGATGGCAACGGGGTCTTTGCCGATTTCCCGTAATACCAGACTGATCTCCAATGCGGCGATGTGCTGAGCCGGGGTTTTCTGTTCAATTTTATCGGTGGGCGGTGTCCTGAATGTCACTTGGGGCAGATCGCCCCAGATATGGAGTTTTGACATGGTGATATCCCTTTTAATTGAAGATGCAAAGGGACTATCGGGAGCAGGAAGTTTAACTTTATGGCTGAAGTGGGTGATGGGCTAAATCAAGATCAATACTACAATCGAAAAAGAAACATCCTACTTAAATCAAAGATAAATCTACGATGTGGGACCGGCTTTAGCCGGGAAGAGGCAGTCCGATAGCTAAATTTCTATCGCCTGCCATATTGTCTTCCCGGCTAAAGCCGGTCCCACAGATATCATTGCACTTACTTCGCGTACTTTTGCAAGTTCGCCATCATTTCCTTCAGCGCCTCGACGTTATCCCGTGGATGCGCCGCGTCAGTGAAGTCATTGATGGTTTGCCATTGCGCCGCGACGTCGTCCGGGCTGAAGCCGGCCTGGGGGTCGAAACCGGCGCCCAGGCTGCGTTCCCAGCGCACTTTGCCGATCCAGCCGCCGCCGACTTCGAACAGGCCGCCGCTGTCCTTGCATTGCTCGCTGCCCAGGTACACCACCAACGGGCTGATCAGTTCCGGTTTGAGCATTTCGAAGATATTGGCCGGGATCAGCCCTTCGGTCATGCGTGTGCCGCCTGTTGGCGCAATGGCATTGACCATGATGTTGTTCTTGCGCCCTTCCAGGGCCAGGGTGCGGGTCAGGCCGTAAAGCCCCATCTTGGCCATGCCGTAGTTGGACTGGCCGAAATTGCCGTAGATACCGGACGTCGAAGAAGTAAAGATCACCCGGCCGTAGTTCTGTTCACGCAGGTGCGGCCAGGCAGCGTGAGTCACTTTGTAGGAACCCTCGACATGGACGCGATAGACCAGATCCCAATCGGCGTCTTCCATCTTGGCAAAGGTCTTGTCGCGCAGGATGCCAGCGTTATTGACCAGTACATCGACCCGACCGAAGGCATCCAGAGCGTTCTGCACGATCTTGTCGCCGTCGGTCACCGAATCGTGGTTGGCCACGGCGGTACCGCCTGCCGCGACGATCTCTGCGACGACCTTGTCTGCTGCCGAAGCATTGGCGCCTTCACCGTGGGCCGAACCGCCGAGGTCATTGACCACTACCCGGGCGCCATGGCTGGCGAACAACAGCGCATGCGCCCGGCCCAGGCCGCCACCTGCACCGGTCACAATCACGACTTTGTCTTCGAAACGAACGGCATCACTCATGCTAACTACTCCTGGCTAAGTCCAGACAAGGGCGGACGAGCCGGAAGTGTCATCCAGGCGCGTGCCGGTCACAATCAATACAGCAGACGCTGAATAGTGCCCGATAACGCAGCAGGATGGGGCGAAAACCGCTCTACAACAAGGCAGCCAGCAGAGGCGCAGCAAAAAGATTAAGCAGGCCGGTAAGGACCATGACCAGCCCGGCTACCGAGCCTTCCTCGCCGCCGACCTCCCGCGCCCGGCTGACACCGGCACCGTGAGCACCGACGCCGAACAGCGCGCCACGGGCCAGGGCGCTGCGCAGCGGCAGCCATTTGAGCAGCACGCCGCCCAAGGCCGCGCCGAAAACGCCAGTGAACATGACGAATACAGCGGTCAATTCAGGGACGCCGCCCAAATCATGGGCCAGGGGCATGGCGAAGGGCGTAGTGATCGAGCGCGGCACCAGGGACATGGTGACCGAAGTGTCCAAAGCCAGGGCCTTGGCCAGCCAGAACGAACTGCCGATAGACGCGGCACTCCCGGCCAGCATGCCGATCAACAAGGCCAGCCAGTTGCGCGCAAGCAGGGCCCGCTGTTGCCAGATCGGCACCGCAAAAGCCACGGTGACGGGCCCCAATACCAGCATCAGCCAGTGGGTGTTGGTCGAGTATTCGGCATAGGCGGTGTGCAGGGGCATGGCCACGGCCAACAGCAGGACAGGCACGAGGATCAGCGGCGACAGCAGATAGCGTCCGGTGCGCCGGTAAATCCAGCGGCTGAACAAATAGGCCGCCAGGGTCAGCACCAGCCAAAACACCGGCATCGGCTCAAACTTCACGGTTCACCCTCCAGCGGCACACCAGTTCCACGGTCATCGCCGTAACCAGCATGACCGTCAAGGTGCTGATGGCTATGACCAGCATGATCCGCCAACCCTCGTTACGCACCAGCGCCCCGTAATCGAGCAGGCTCATCAGCGCCGGGATAAAAAACAGCAGCATCTCAGCCAGCAACAAACCGGCCCCCAACTGCAGGGCGGCGGGTTTGAGCACACCGGTGGCGAACGCCGTGAGCAACAACGCCAGACCGATCACACCACCGGGAATCGGCCAGTCCAGCCACAGCGCCAGGGCGCAGCCGAGGCGGTAAATAGCCAGAAACACCGCCAGTTCGAAAACCAGCCGCCCCAGACGACGCAAGGTTGCAACGTTCATGATCTTTGACTCCTCTGGCGTACAGTCTAAATCCGTGACTATCATCCCAAAAGCGAATAGTTGGATTCGATGCAATTCCATTCAGGAATCGAGCCAGTATGAGTTTTACCCCAGCAAGCACCTCACCAGGTGGGACCGGCTTTAGCCGGGAAGGCGCATTTCCGGCTAAAGCCGGTCCCACGAGAAAAGGAGGGTCTGACACTTGGAATTCAAACAACTGCGCAGCTTTATCGAGGTCGTCCGCCAGGGTGGTTTTACCCAGGCGGCCAGGACCCTGCACGTCAGCCAGTCGGCAGTCAGCAAACAGGTGGCGCAGTTGGAGCAGAGCCTGGGGGTCGTGCTGCTGGATCGCGAGGCTTCACAGATCCGTCCGACGGCGGCGGGCAACGTAGTCTTACAGCGTGCCGAAGAGATGCTGCTGTTGCGCAAGGGCCTGCTGCGCGAACTAGACGATTTGAGCGATCTGGCACGAGGTGATTTGCGCCTGGGCCTGCCCATGCTCGGGGGCGAGACGCTGTTCGCCGAGTTGTTTGCCGAATACCGACGGCGCTACCCCAATATCAATATTCAGCTGCTCGAGGGCGGTAGCCTGACCATCGAGCAGGCGATCATGAGCGGCGAGCTGGAAGTCGGTGGCAGCCTGACGCCAGATGATCCGGCCTTTGCCTATCAGCCGTTCTGCGACGAATCACTGGACGTGCTGCTGCCCAGTGGTCACCCACTGGCCGAGAACGGCGAGATTGAGCTGGCGGAGTTGGCCGACACGCCATTTCTGATGTATCAACGCAGCTTCGTGCTCAACAACCGCCTGATCCAGGCGTGCCAGCAAGTAGGCTTCACACCCAAGGAGAGCGGGCGCAGCGGTCAGGCGGACTTCCTCGCCGCGCTGGTGGCCGCCGGGCAGGGCGTGGTGCTGCTGCCCAGCGTGGTGGCCCGTGGCCTGGTGCGCCCAGGCATCATCCGCCTGCGCCTGAAAGCACCGGCCGAACTACGATGGGACATCGTCTTTATCTGGCGCCAGGGCGCCTATCTGTCAAAGGCAGCCCAGGCCTGGCTGGCATTGCTGCGCGAACGCTCGACAACTTAGCCCAACAGTTTGATGAATTGCGCCAGCCATGGCTCGGCGTCGGTTTCCGGGGTGACGCTTTCGCTGGCATCCAGACGCGCCATCTCCTGCACTTGCACGACGCCCAGTTCAGCAAACAGCTCGCGCAGCAGCTCGCCGCCACCGCAGAACGTATCGCCATAGCTGGCATCGCCCAGGCCAATCACGCCACCGGGCAGACCGCGCCAGGCAGCGGGCAGGATGTCGCGAATCTGTGAGTAGAGGGGTTGCAGGTTGTCCGGCAGTTCGCCCATACCGGTAGTGGACGTCACCGCCAGTAATGCCTGAGGATTGAAAGCCTGCAATTGCTCCAGTGTCGCGCGCGGGTCATAGAAGGTTTCATGGCCTGCGGCACGAAGTATGCTCCCGGCATGGCGGGCGACTTCTTCAGCCGCACCGTAAACCGAACCGGAAATAATGGCGATTCTCATAGTGCTTCCATCTCTGGGTAAAATCGTGCCGTAGTATGCCCGAAACCACAGAGGCTCCCAGCCCCCCGACACTACGGAAAGTGCTCCATGATCAATGCGAAATTGCTGCAACTGGTAGTCGATGCTTCCAACGACGGTATTGTCGTCGCCGAGAAGGAAGGCGATGACGACAATATCCTCATCTACGTGAACAAGGCCTTCGAACAGCTGACCGGCTACGCCTCGGAAGACATCCTCTATCAGGACTGTCGCTTTCTGCAGGGCCCGGAACGCAATCAGCCGGCCCGCGAGGCTATTCGCCAGGCCCTGATCGACGGCGTGCCCTGTCGTCAGGTGCTGCGCAACTATCGCCACGACGGCAGTGCCTTCTGGAACGAGCTGTCGATTACTCCGGTGCGCAACGAGGCCGATCAGCGCCTGTACTTCATCGGCGTGCAGAAGGACGTCACCCTGCAAGTCGAAGCCCTGCAACGGGTTCAGGCCCTGGAAGCCGAACTGGCTGCAGCCCGGGCCGAGTTGGCCGCCTATAAAACAGACGAACGGACGCAACAAAAATTCTAAGACAGAGTCTGCTTTGTAATTACCGGGTAGACCGAGCAAGACCATGCAGCACGACACCCTCCTCACCCAGGCAGAACTGGATTTCATCCAGAACATGCAGCACAACCCCAGGCTGAACGTGCGCGATGCGACACGCAGCCTGCTGGTGAACGGTGGCGTCCAGATTCAAGACCTGCTGACGCGTCTGGCTGCCCATGAGCAAATCACTATTCAGGCGCAGTTCGAAAACCAGCAGATGACCTTCCCCCTGCATCTGGTGGAAGACGAGTTTCATGCCCTGCATCTGGAAGTGGGGGCGCCGAGCATCTTCGAGGAAGGCCCGCGGATTCGCCCGTGGCGCTTGATACTGCCGGAGCCGCTGCCCCTGGAAACCGAGAAAGGCACGATCACCGGTCTGTGGGTCCATGAGCTGTCATTCAAAGGCGTATTACTGGAAAACCGTAACCCGACCAGAACACCCAAGCGCTTCTCGGCCTGGCTGCATCCGCCGGGGATTCGCCCCATTGCCCTGCATGGCAGCATCGAAAGGGTGACGGAAAAAGGCCTGTTGGCCTATCGCCTGAATCAACGCAACAAGGATCATGTAGAGCGTTTGCGCCAGTACATCCTTGCCCAGCATCGGCAGATTCACCCGACGATGCACAAGTAACAGCCGTATTCAGCTATCCAGGTGCCCGGCCAGAAACTGCTGCAAGCGGCGCTGCATCGAACGCCCTTCACTGCCCAGGCAGGCCACCGCCGTGCCACGCAATGCATCCTGGGCCAGATCAGATATCTCTCCCGCCATCAGCAATGGGCAATCCAGTGTCAGACTCAGGCGCGTGAGCCGACGCGGCAAATCGAGGGCTGGCGAGTGATTGGAGAACAGTACCAATGCCAAGGGTCTGACCTTGCTGCACACCAGGCTCAGTTCCTCCAGGGGTTGCCCCATGGGCAGAATGCGTACACCGGTATCGAAGCTGCCCAGCATCAGGCCAGCGACCCATAGTTCCAGTTCCCGGCATTGCCCCGGCATGGCCGCCAACAGAACCTGCTGTGCTGCTGGCGCAGTGCCCAGTTGCAGGCGTTGCAATGTACGGGCTCGCAGGAAGCTGTCGAGGAACAGCCACTGACTCGTCTGGCCAAACACCTCTTGATGCTGAGCCAACCCGCGCCAGACCGGCATGAAGATGTCCTGAAACACGACATGCATCGGGTAGCTGGAAAAGACCTGACCGTAGAGTTGCTCAAGGCGCCGCTCGTCGAATGATTCAGCAGCCTGACGGATCTGCAACTGCCATTCGCCCCACTCACCGAGCACCGCATCGTTTTGCACAGGCATGGCCTGGGCCTTGGAGATCTTCGCGGTCGCGAGAATTTTGCTGACCTTGCTGACGGCCACGCCGCGCTCGATCCAGCCGAGGATGCTGCGCACTTCCTCAACGTCGGCCTGGGAATACAGACGGTGACCGCTCTCGGTACGGGTGGGCTGGATCAGCCCGTAGCGGCGCTCCCAGGCCCGTAATGTCACGGGATTGACGCCGGTCAGGCGAGCAACTTCACGAATCGGAAACAGCTCTTGATCGTGCAGATCAAGCTTCAAATCAAGGGTGTAGACGTGGGCATCGGCAGCTTCGATCATGACAGGAATCACTTGCAAACAGTGACGACATTGTACGCTTGCATGGTGAAAAATAGGTCAAAGGCCGGGAGCGACGAAGACCACTGGCTTATTTATGGATTTCAGGAATAATCCTTGCACGCTTTTCCTGGCAAGCTATCGCAAGCCATTGCAAAACTGACCACGCGCCAACACCCCGGCACCCGGTCATGTGACGTCCCTATCCGGGACCCTCACTCGTTTACTGGAGATACACAATGTCTACCTCTCCCGTCACCTTGATGGTGGCTCGCCGCGTTGCCCATGGCCGCTATCAGGAACTGATGAGCTGGCTGCACGAAGGCGAACAGCTCGCCACGGATTTTCCCGGCTACCTGGGGTCCGGTGTCCTGGCCCCGCCTCCTGGCGGTGATGAATTCCAGATTATTTTCCGTTTCGCCAACGCCGAAACCATGCACGCCTGGGAGCATTCTTCCTCGCGACGCTCCTGGCTGGTGCGCGGCAGTGGCATGTTTATCCAGCCATCCGAGCGTCGGGTCAGTGGTATCGAGGGCTGGTTCGGCGCCGCCGATGCACGCCCGCCGCGCTGGAAACAGGCCGTCGCCATCTGGCTGGCGTTCTTCCCCGTGTCACTGCTGTTCAACTACCTGCTCGGCCCGCTGCTCAATCACCTGGAACTGCTGCCACGGATCATGCTCAGTACTCTGGTCCTGACCCCGCTGATGGTGTTCCTGTTTATCCCGCTATCAACCCGCCTGCTCGCCCCCTGGCTGAACAGCGCGCCTGCCGCACCGGTAAGGCCTGTGGAGTCGGCGTCGACGCATTAATCATGCCTGCGCGCTTTACGTGGGACCGGCTTTAGCCGGGAAGGCAATGTGACAGGCGACTGAAATGTATCGCTCGTGTTGACGCCTTCCCGGCTGAAGCCGGTCCCACGCACGGTTGTTTGCCGCCGACCGTTGGTATAACTTGCCATCAAACGTAGGAAAATTCCCTTCGCAACGTAGTACACCCTCTTTTTGCCCGTGAGCGTCCCAATGGCACCTGCCTCTGCCCCGATCCTGATCACCGGCGCCAGCCAGCGCGTGGGTCTGCATTGTGCGCAGCGTCTGCTGGCGGATGGTTTCCCGGTGATATTCAGCTATCGCAGCGAACGCCCTGGCGTCGCGTTATTGCGTGAGCAAGGGGCCATTGCGATTCACGCCGACTTCGCCGGCGAAGCGGGCATCATGGCCTTTATCGAGGCGCTCAAGGCCCACACCAACAGCCTGCGGGCGATTGTGCATAACGCCTCACAATGGCTCGGCGAGACGCCCGGCAACGAAGCCGAAGCCTTTGTCCGCATGTACAACGTGCACATGCTGGCGCCCTACCTGATCAATCTGCATGGCACCGAGCTACTGATGCGCAGCGAGCTCGCTGACATCGTACATATCAGCGATGACGTGACCCGTAAGGGCAGCAGCAAGCACACCGCGTACTGCGCAACCAAGGCCGGGCTGGACAGCCTGACCCTGTCGTTTGCCGCGCGCTTCGCCCCGGCCATCAAGGTCAACGGCATCGCTCCGGCCCTGCTGATGTTTCAACCCGAGGACAACGCGGCCTACCGCGCCCAGGCCCTGGCCAAGTCGGCCATGGGTATCGAACCCGGTGCCGAGGTGATCTACCAAAGCCTGCGCTATCTACTGGACAGCCCGTATGTCACCGGCACAACCCTGACCGTTAACGGCGGACGGCATCTGAAATAAGCCGCCCCGAGGATCCTTCAATGACCCTGTCCCTGCCTCAGCACTACCGCGAAATTCTCGTCGGTCTGGGTGAAAACCCGGATCGTGAAGGCCTGCTGGACACCCCGCAACGCGCCGCCAAGGCCATGCAATACCTGTGTCATGGTTACGAACAAAGTATCGAGGAAATCGTCAACGGCGCACTGTTTGTCTCTGACAACGACGAGATGGTGATCGTCAAAGACATCGAGCTGTACTCGTTGTGCGAGCACCACTTGCTGCCGTTTATCGGCAAGGCCCATGTGGCCTACATTCCGACCGGCAAGGTCCTGGGGCTGTCGAAGATCGCTCGCCTGGTAGACATGTTCGCCCGGCGCCTGCAGATCCAGGAAAACCTCACCCGGCAAATCGCCGATGCGATTCAGGAAGTGACTAACGCCGCTGGCGTCGCAGTAGTTATCGAAGCCCAGCACATGTGCATGATGATGCGCGGTGTCGAGAAGCAGAACTCGACCATGAACACCTCGGTAATGCTCGGCGCCTTCCGCGAGTCCAACACCACCCGCATGGAATTCCTGCAACTGATCGGACGGAGCAAATAACGATGCCCACACTGGAACCGGGAACCGCACGCATTCGGGTCAAGGATCTGCGCCTGCGCACGTTCATTGGCATCAACGAAGACGAGATCATCAACAAGCAGGATGTGCTGATCAACCTGACCATTCTCTATCCCGCTCAGGAAGCCGTGCGCGATAACGATATCGATCACGCGCTGAACTACCGCACCATCACCAAGGCCATCATTCAGCATGTGGAAGGCAACCGCTTCGCCCTGCTCGAGCGCCTGACCCAGGAAGTACTGGACTTGGTGATGAGCCACGCCGAGGTGTCCTACGCCGAAGTGGAAGTCGACAAGCCCCACGCCCTGCGCTTTGCCGAGTCGGTGTCGATTACCTTGGCGGGACGCCGCTGAAACTTTTATCATCCGCGCCCTCAGCCCGCACACGACTTACGAACCAGAGCCCCCGATCATGACCGACCAAGAACGTCTCGAACTCGAAGCCGCCGCCTTCCGCCGCCTGGTCGCCCATCTGGACAGCCGCAAGGACGTACAGAACATCGACCTGATGAATCTCTCAGGCTTCTGCCGCAACTGCCTGTCCAAGTGGTACAAGGCTGCCGCCGATGAAAAACACATCGAGCTGAGCCTCGATGACGCCCGCGAAGTGGTCTACGGCATGCCGTACAGCGAGTGGAAAGCCCAGTACCAGAAAGAAGCCAGCGCCGAGCAACAAGCCGCGTTCACCAAGGAACCGAAACATGACTGACCTGAACACCCTGCGTAGCAGCCTGCGCAGCGGCGAACACGCCTTCGCCGACACCCTGGCCTTTGTTGCCGACCACTACGATTATCAGCCCCAGGCCTTCAGCAACGGCCCCATGGACAACGCCGCCGGGCAGAACGAAGGTTCGTGCAAGACCCTGGGCCTGGCCCTGCTCGAAGGCCTGAGCGACGAAGAAGCCCTGCTCGCCTTTGGCGAACACTATCGCTCGGTCAAGGCCACGCCTGAGGGCAGCGACCACGGCAATATTCGTGCGTTGATTGCCCATGGCCTGGCCGGGGTCAAGTTCAGTGGTGAGCCGCTGACGCGCAAGGGCTGAACCTGAACGAACACAGGACCCATGTGGGACCGGCTTTAGCCGGGAAGACGGCGTCACTGATCAAGCAAATGCAGCGGCTGTACCGACCCTTTCCCGGCTGAAGCCGGTCCCACAGCATTTCAATTCAAATATTTTGCGGCGTACTGCCGTAACCCACAAAAAAACCGGCCTGAGCCGGTTTTTTTGTTAATGCCGAACGCAATCAGAACGAGGCGTTGGCCAGGCCGTCCAGATAACGCTCCACGTCCAGTGCCGCCATGCAGCCAGCGCCGGCCGAGGTGATCGCCTGACGGTAAACGTGGTCAGCCACGTCGCCTGCGGCGAAGACACCGTCAACGCTGGTTGCAGTCGCATTGCCTTCACGGCCGCCCTGAACTACCAGATAGCCGTCTTTGAGCGCCAGTTGACCGTCGAACAGTGAAGTGTTCGGGGTATGGCCAATGGCAATGAACACACCATCGACTTTCAGCTCGGCGAAGCTGCCGTCGTTGTTTTTCAGGCGCGCACCGGTCACGCCCATATTGTCACCCTGCACTTCGTCCAGGGTGGCGTTGAGCTTGAGTTCGATCTTGCCTTCAGCAACACGGGCGTGCAGCTTGTCGATCAGGATCTTCTCGGCGCGGAAGGTCTCGCGACGGTGAACCAGAGTCACCTTGCTGGCGATATTGGCCAAGTACAGCGCCTCTTCCACTGCGGTGTTGCCGCCACCGACCACCGCGACCTCGCGGTTGCGGTAGAAGAAGCCGTCACAGGTGGCACAGGCAGAAACGCCCTTGCCCATGAAGGTCTCTTCCGATGGCAGGCCCAGGTAACGCGCGCTGGCGCCAGTGGCGATGATCAGCGCGTCGCAGGTGTAGGTACCGCTGTCGCCCTTGAGGCTGAACGGCTTGCCTGCCAGATCGACAGCGTTGATATGGTCGAAGACGATTTCGGTTTCAAAACGCTCGGCGTGCTCGCGCATCCGCTCCATCAGCACCGGGCCAGTCAGGCCGTGGACATCACCGGGCCAGTTATCGACTTCGGTGGTGGTAGTCAATTGACCGCCAGCCTGCATGCCAGTGATCAGCAGCGGCTTGAGGTTGGCACGGGCGGCATACACCGCCGCGCTATAACCGGCAGGGCCGGAGCCGAGAATAATCACTCGGGAATGACGTACATCAGACATGACACACTCCTATCGACCGGCCATCTAAAGCCGTGGTCGGAACGGCTGTATGAATAAGGGCTGCCAAATATCGGCCCGGCAACCCTGAAAGTATTGACGCTGCGACCTCGGCCGCAGCGAAGGTGTTACAGGCTGGTGGCGTTCTCGGCCAGGTAGTCAGCCACGCCCTGGGCGTCGGCCTTCATGCCTTTCTGGCCTGGACGCCAGCCGGCAGGGCAGACTTCGCCGTGCTCTTCAGTGAATTGCAGGGCTTCGACCAGACGCACCATGTCGTCCACGTCACGGCCCAGTGGCAGGTTGTTCACCACCTGATGCTGAACCACACCGGCCTTGTCGATCAGGAACGAAGCGCGCAGGGCGACGCCGTCGTCGTGCTCGATGCCGTAGGCACGGGTGATTTCGTGTTTGACGTCAGCCACCATGGTGAACTGCACTTCGCCGATGCCACCCTTGGCCACCGGGGTGCTGCGCCAGGCATGGTGAGTGAACTGCGAGTCGATGGACACACCGACCACTTCCACACCCAGATCGCGGAACTTGGCGATGCGGTTGTCGTGGGCAATGATTTCCGACGGGCAGACAAAGGTGAAGTCCAGAGGCCAGAAAAACAGCACCACGTACTTGCCGCGCAGGGAGGACAGCTTGAAGCTGTCGACGATGGAGCCATCACCCAGTACTGCCGCAGCATCGAAATCCGGGGCCTGCTTGTTTACCAGTACGCTCATGACATCTCCTTGGAGGTTCAAGGTTAAAAGGAAAGGGTTAATAAGTTGTCGGGCAGCTTATAGAGACCGCAAAGATTAAGGAAATATCGTTTTACAATCCACCTTATAGGCAAGCGCTATCCCTACAAACTGTTACAAACGCCTGTCCGTCTGACTCTAGGCTCAGCCGCTCCAGATGGCGAATGCTCCAGCGCTTTCAGATCCCCTTTCAAGCCCCAGGCAAAGCCGGTAAGGTCGGGCGGTTTTCCACCGTTTGGAGGCTGTCATGCCTGCTCCCGCTCTATCGGGCCCGCAATACCTGCGCGAAGGCCTGAAACTGGTTCTCAGCCCCGGTCTGCGACTCTTTGTCCTGCTGCCCCTGGCGATCAACCTGATCCTGTTCAGCGGCCTGATCTATCTGGCCGTGCACCAGTTCGAAATGTGGGTCGACACCTTCATGCCGACCCTGCCCCACTGGCTGAGCTTCCTCAACTACATCCTCTGGCCGCTGTTCGTCGTGCTGGTCCTGCTGATGGTGTTCTTCACCTTCACCATGATCGCCAACGTCATCGCCGCGCCATTCAACGGCTTTCTTTCGGAAAAGGTCGAGGTGGTGATCCGTGGCACCGACGATTTCCCTTCCTTCAGTTGGGCCGAACTGATCGAGATGGTGCCCCGCACCTTCGGCCGGGAAATGCGCAAGCTGGGTTATTTCCTGCCGCGCACCATCGGCCTGTTCATCCTGTCCTTTATCCCCGTGGTCAACCTGATCGCCACGCCGTTGTGGCTGGTCTTCGGTATCTGGATGATGGCCATCCAGTACATCGACTACCCAGCGGACAACCATAAACTGGGCTGGAACGAAATGCTCGCCTGGCTGCGGCAGAAACGCTGGCAGAGCATGAGCTTCGGCGGCATCGTCTACCTGGCGCTGCTGATTCCCGTGGTCAATATCCTGATGATGCCGGCGGCGGTGGCTGGGGCCACCTTGTTCTGGGTCCGTGAGAATGGGGCTGAAGCGCTGGGTGCCAAATAAACTTCGGTGTAGCGATAAAGGCCCTTGATTGGGCCTTTTTTAGTTCTGGAATATTCCTACATAACAAATACAAACACCCTATGCACTAGAAAGAACAAATAACATATCGGCAAATAACGACGACGATAGGCAATAAATCGCCGAGACATTGCAAGGTATTTATCAGGTCCTGGCACTTTTGGCGTGAGATCAGGCAGTGGCATCTTTGCGATGCGCTTCGCACTCGATCGCCACGGTGCGGCGATCCGACAAGCCGATCCCACGAGTTCTGTGTTCGCTGCACTACAGCGGAGTGTCAGGCGCTACCGGAAGGCTCTCAGATACCTGGATCAGAGCATCACAGCCCTTTCGCAAATCCGTCACAAATCCATCATCCACAAGCCACAGAAACGAAATGCAACAAGTCGACACTGAGGTCATGAGTAAAATCCTGCACGTCACCCTCATCACCGAAACCTTCAGCCCGGAAATCAATGGCGTCGCCAATACCCTGGGACGGCTGTGTGACGGGTTGCGTTTGCGCGGGCATCGGGTCGAGTTGATCCGGCCGCGACAGAGCGCGGAGACGGGGTTTGTCGCGGCGGATGATCTGATGTTGTGTCGAGGCTGGCCGATTCCGGGTTATCCGGGGCTGCAATGGGGCCAGTCGTCGATGCACAAATTGTTGCGGCGCTGGCAACGGCAGCGCCCGGATGTGCTGTATATCGCCACTGAAGGACCGCTGGGGCTGTCGGCGCTGCGGGCGGCACGGCGGCTGGGGATTGCAGTGATCAGTGGTTTTCACACCAACTTCCAGCAATACACGCGCCCCTACGGCATGGGCTTTATCACGCGGCTGCTGACCCATTACCTGCGCTGGTTCCATAACCGCTCGCGGGTGACCCTGGTGCCTAGCGTCAGTCAGAAGATGGAACTGGAGCGGCGCGGTTTCGAACGGATCGAGTTACTGGCCCGGGGTGTCGACAGCCAACTGTTTCATCCGGCCAAACGCTCGCAAAGCCTGCGTGAAAGTTGGGGGCTGACGGCAGATGATATTGTCGTGCTGCATGTCGGCAGGCTGGCTCAGGAAAAGAATCTCGGCCTGCTCAAATCCAGTTTCGAGGCCCTGCAAACCACCCACCCTGAGCGCTGCCTGAAACTGGTGATCATCGGTGACGGGCCGCAACGTGGCTTGCTTGAACAGCAGATGCCCGAGGCTATTTTCTGTGGCACGCAACGTGGCGAAGCCTTGGCCACGCATTATGCGTCAGGGGATCTGTTTATCTTTCCGAGCCTGACCGAGACCTTCGGTAACGTCGTGCTCGAAGCGCTGGCCTCTGGCCTGGCCGTGGTGGCCTATGATGAAGCAGCCGCAGCCCAGCATATCCGCCACGGGCACAACGGCGCGCTGGCGATGCCAGGGGACGAGGAAGCCTTTATCGATGCGGCGTGCTGGATGCTGGATAACAGCGAGACCCTTCGCACCGTGCGCCTGAACGCACGGCGCCATGCCAGCCGTCAGGGTTGGGGCGCGGTGATCGATATGTTCGAGCGGCATTTGCACAATGTCTGCCCGGCCAATGAAGCGTTCGGCGCAGAAAGGATGATCGGCGGGTCGACCACGGCTGCCAGCGGCAAGCCGTGATCGTGTCTGCCGACGTCAGACCAGGGTGGTCAGCGCTTCACGGCTGAACGGCAGGATGTCCTGCTCACGACCGTCACGGACCTTCACCGCCCAATCCGGATCAACCAGCAGCGCACGGCCTACCGCCACCAGATCGAATTCGTTCTTGCCCAGGCGCTCCAGCAGGTTTTCCAGGCTGGCCGGTTGCGCGACCTTGTCGGTGTTGACCATGAATTGCAGGAACTCGCCATCCAGGCCGACGCTGCCCACGGTGATGGTCGGCTTACCGGTCAACTGGCGGGTCCAGCCGGCCAGGTTGAGGTCGGAACCTTCGAACTCAGGCTCCCAGAAACGGCGTGTCGAGCAGTGGAAAATGTCCACGCCAGCGTCAGACAGTGGCTTGAGGAATTCGCCAAGGGCTTCCGGAGTCTGTACCAGGCGTGCGCTGTAATCCTGCTGCTTCCACTGGGAGAAGCGGAAGATGATCGGATAGTCCGGCCCTACCGCCGCGCGTACGGCGTGGATCAGTTCGATGGCAAAGCGCGAGCGATTGGCCAGGCTGCCACCGTAACCGTCGGTGCGCTGGTTGGAGCCTTCCCAGAAGAACTGGTCAACCAGATAACCGTGGGCGCCATGGATCTCCACGCCATCCATACCGATGGCCTTGGCGTCGCTGGCAGCCTGGGCGAATGAGGCGATGACCTCATCGATATCCTGCTGGGTCATGCCATGGACCAGCACCTTGCCGTCCTTGAGCTTCTCCATCGGGCCATAGGCCGGGACTTCGCCATCCGGCTCGGTGCCCAGACGGCGCACCGCGCCCACATGCCAGAGCTGCGGGACAATCTTGCCGCCTTCGCCATGCACCGCATCTACCACTTTCTTCCAGCCGGCCAACGGCGCTTCGCCGAAGAATTGCGGGACATTCGGATAACCGTTGGAAGCCTTGTGACCAACCGTGGTGCCTTCGGTGACGATCAGGCCAACGCCCGCCGCCGCGCGACGACGGTAGTACTCGATGACCTTGGAATTAGGCACATGGCCAGGGGAAAACGAGCGCGTCATGGGCGCCATGACCACACGGGAAGACAACTCCAGGCTGCCCAGTCGGAATGGCTGGAACAGGGCTTTTACAGGCATGGGACGCTCCTCGAAAGGTCGATTCGACAGGCGCATGGCGCCAACATAGAGGAGCAGGATAAGACCGGACAATTGAGTGGGACAGCACTATTGATTAGCGTGATTGTGCTGTAGAAGCCGGTGTTGGGAGCTCTCGACGCAAACACCATTCAGGTAGGAGCTGCCGAAGGCTGCGAAGGCGGTCCATCAGATTGAACCATTCGCAGCCTTCGGCAGCTCCTACAGAATTCAGATGATTGCAGGCAGCCGGGGAATCAGTGCAGAGCTTTCTCGATAGCCTGGATCACGCTCGGATCATCAGGCGCCGTACGTGGCGAAAAGCGCGCCAGTACCCGACCGTCCTTGCCGACCAGAAATTTTTCGAAGTTCCAGGTGATATCCCCTGGAAACTCGGCACCTTCACCCGCCAGCAAGCGATAGAGCTGATGACGATGCGGGCCATTGACCTCGAGCTTGCCGCCCAACGGAAAGCTTACGCCGTAGTTGAGGCTGCAAAACTCCTGAATCTCGGCCTCGGTGCCCGGCTCTTGCCCGGCAAACTGGTTGCATGGCAGGCCAAGGACGCTGAAGCCTTTGTCCTTGTAGGTCTGATAAAGCACTTCCAGCGCGGCATACTGAGGCGTCAGGCCGCATTTGGAAGCGACGTTGACCACCAGTACCACTTTGCCCTTGAGGGGCGTGAGCGGCAGTTCCTTGCCATCCAGAGCTTCTAGTTTGAGGTCGTGAAAAGCACTCATGGCGAACTCCCGAAAAAACCAGCAGACGAAAAAGGCGCCGCAATCAGGCTATGCCAACGCGAGGCGTTGTAACAAAACCTGTCTGGGCGCCTCGCCAGCTAACTGAGCTTAGCAGCACAAATCAGTGGTGGTGACCGCCTTCGCCATGCACGTGACCATGTGCCATTTCTTCTTGGCTGGCATCACGAATCGAGATGACCTTGACCTTGAAGTTCAGGCGCTGACCAGCCAGGGGGTGGTTACCGTCAACGGTGACGTCATCGCCATCCAGATCGCGGATGGTGACGATCTGCATCTGGCCATCGGGCGCAGAAGCGTGGAACTGCATGCCGACTTCCAGCTCGTCGACACCTTCGAACATACTGCGGCTCAGCGTGCTGACCAATTCGGCGGAGTACTCGCCGTAAGCCTCTTCAGGCTCGATGGCAACGTCCAGTTCATCACCAACGTTCTTGCCTTCCAGAGCCTTTTCCAGGCCTGGAATGATGTTACCTGCACCTTGCAGGTAAACCAGCGGCGCACCGCCAGCAGAACTGTCGATGACCTCACCGGCGTCGTTGGTCAGGGTATAGTCAATGGAGACAGCCTTGTTTGCGGCGATCGACATGAGGGCAAGACCTTTTGCTTGTTGATGGATAGCGAGTCAGTTTAACCAAGCCCTCGCGCGAAAGCGAACGCAACTCTGACAGACGGCCCCGACGGATACCCCATGAGCACCCTGCAAGCCCCGACCATCCTGGGTTTTCGCCAGGACGAAGACGGCCACTGGGTTGCCGTGTTGTCCTGCGGCCACACCCAGCATCTGCGCCACCAGCCGCCCTGGCAATCCCGGGCCTGGGTGCTCGATCCTGGCGAACGGGCAAAAAAAATCGGCCGACGCTTTGACTGCGGTTGGTGCGCTCAGGAGCAGGATCGGGATAACCTAGGTTCATAAGGCGCCGCAACTCGACGACGTCAGAGTCTTTTTCGATTGGCCTTGGCTGGCGACTTGCCGGTCAGCCCCTTGCACTGCTCATACCGAGAAGCCCGCATGCAGACTTTCTTTATCGCCCCGACCGACTTTGGTGTGGGTTTGACTTCCATCAGCCTCGGCCTGGTACGCACCCTGGAGCGCGCCGGCCTGCAAGTCGGTTTTTTCAAGCCCATCGCCCAGCCGCATCCCGGTGATCTCGGCCCGGAACGCTCCACCGAACTGGTCGCCCGTACCCATGGCCTGAAACCGCCCAAGCCCCTGGGCCTGGCCCATGTCGAACGGATGCTCGGCGATGGTCAGCTGGACGAGCTGCTGGAGGAGATCATCAACCTCTATCAAGAGGCCGCAGTGGGCAAGGACGTGCTGATCGTCGAAGGCATGGTCCCGACCCGTCACGCCAGCTATGCCGCGCGGGTCAACCTGCACCTGGCCAAGGCCCTGGATGCCGAGGTGATCCTGGTGTCGGCGCCGGAAAACGAAGTACTGACCGAACTGTCCGGACGGGTCGAGTTGCAGGCGCAATTGTTTGGCGGCCCCAAGGACCCGAAAGTCCTCGGCGTGATCCTCAACAAAGTGCGTACCGATGAAAGCATGGAGGCCTTCGCCACGCGCCTGAAGGAGCATTCGCCGCTGCTGCGTAACGGTGATTTCCGTCTGCTCGGCTGCATTCCGTTCCAGGCCGATCTCAACGCGCCGCGCACCCGCGACGTGGCCGAGTTGCTCGGCGCCCAGGTGATCAACGCCGGGGACTACGAAACACGGCGCATGTCCAAAATCATTCTGTGCGCCCGCACCGTGCTCAATACCCTGCAACTGCTCAAGCCGGGCGTGCTGGTGGTAACCCCGGCCGATCGCGACGACATTATCCTCGCCGTCAGCCTGGCGACCCTCAACGGCGTGCCCCTGGCGGGCCTGCTGCTGACCAGTGACACCATGCTCGACCCGCGCATCATGGACCTGTGCCGTGGAGCGTTGCAGGCCGGGTTGCCGGTGCTGTCGGTGAGCACCGGTTCCTACGACACCGCCAACCAGCTCAATCAGCTGAACAAGGAAATCCCCATCGATGACCGCGAGCGCGCCGAGGTCATCACCGATTTCGTCGCCAGCCACCTGGACGCCAACTGGCTGCACCAGCGTTGCGGCACACCAAGGGAACTGCGCTTGTCGCCAGCGGTATTCCGCTATCAACTGATCCAGCGCGCCCAGGCGGCCAAAAAACGCATCGTGCTGCCCGAAGGCGCCGAGCCGTTCATGGTCCAGGCGGCGGCCATCTGCCAGGCCCGAGGTATCGCCCGTTGCGTGCTGCTGGCCAAGCCGGAAGAAGTCTACGCCGTGGCCCAGGCCCAGGGCATCGAGCTGCCGCCGGGGCTGGAGATTCTTGATCCGGAGCTGATTCGTGAGCGTTATGTCGCGCCGATGGTCGAGCTGCGCAAGAGCAAGAGCCTCAACGCCCCCATGGCCGAGCAGCAACTGGAAGACCCGGTGGTGATCGGCACCATGATGCTGGCGCTGGACGAAGTCGATGGCCTGGTCTCGGGCCTGGTTCACTCCACCGCCAACACCATCCGCCCGGCCCTGCAACTGATCAAGACCGCGCCGGGCTGCACCCTGGTGTCTTCGGTGTTTTTCATGCTGTTTCCGGAGCAGGTGCTGGTCTATGGCGACTGCATCATGAACCCGCACCCAAGCGCTGCGGAACTTGCGGAAATCGCCCAGCAGAGCGCCGACTCGGCCATTGCGTTCGGCATTGCGCCACGGGTGGCGATGATCAGTTATTCCAGTGGCAACTCGGCCAGCGGTGAAGAAGTGGAGAAGGTCCGCGAAGCCACTTTGCTGGCCAAGGAAGCCCAGCGTGACCTGCTGATCGATGGGCCACTGCAATACGATGCCGCCCACAACGAGAACGTCGCCCGGCAACTGGCGCCGGACAGCCAGGTAGCCGGTCGCGCCACGGTATTCGTGTTCCCCGACCTGAATACCGGCAACACCACCTACAAGGCCGTGCAACGCAGCGCCGATTGCGTCAGCCTCGGCCCGATGCTGCAAGGCCTGCGCAAGCCGGTGAACGATCTGCCTCGGGGCGCCCAGGTCGATGACATCGTCTACACCATCGCATTGACAGCGATTCAGGCAGACAAGCTTTCCTGACACACTTCTCACCCACAATAACAATGCCGTCGGCTCGACACCGACGGCACATGTCTTTTATCCGGAGTTCGATCCGCCATGGATTTCTTGCCAGCACCTTTGCGCGGCGTCCTCGCCTCGCTGCTTTTGGCGCTCAATACAGTGGTGTGCTGTACCCCGCTGTTTATCGTCGCGATCTTCAAGCTGTGCCTGCCCTTCCCCGCCGCCCAGCGCTTCACCGACTGGCTGATGAGTCACATTCATGAGGCCTGGATCAGCAATAACAAAGGCTGGATGAACCTGCTCGGCGGCACACGCTGGCACCTCAGCGGCCTGCGGGGGCTTGACTATCAGCACTCTTACCTGGTGACCAGCAACCACCAGAGCTGGGTCGATATCATGGTGCTGCAATACGTGCTCAATCGCCGCATCCGCCCGCTGAAATTCTTCCTCAAGCAAGAGCTGATCTGGGTGCCGGTGATCGGTCTCGCGTGGTGGGCTCTGGGCTTTCCGTTCATGAAGCGTTACTCCAAGGCCTATCTGGAAAAACATCCGGAAAAGAAAGGCAAGGACCTGGAAACCACTCGCCGCACCTGCGACAAGTTCCGTCATAACCCGGTAGGCATCTTCAACTTCGCCGAGGGCACGCGCTTTACCCCCGGCAAGCATGCGCAGCAGAAATCAACGTTCCGCTACTTGCTCAAGCCCAAAGCCGGCGGCATTGCGTTCGTACTGGATGCCATGGGCGATCAGCTGGAGTCGATCATCAACGTCACCATCCACTATCCAAATGGACGCTCCGGTTACTGGGACCTGCTGTGCGGCAAGGTCAATGAAGTGGTCGTGCATTTCGAAGAAGTGCAGATTCCTGCGCAATTCATCGGCAAGAGCTACGACCAGGACGAGGCCTACCGCCTGGAATTCCAGCAGTGGATCAACCGGCTGTGGGAAGAGAAGGACCAATTGCTGGGGCAGTTGCACCAACAGTATCCAAAGAAGGGTTGATGCAAAGCTGCGGGGGCGAATATGTGGGAGAATTCATTCGCGAATAGGCAGCATACCCATGAAATGTACCCGCCCCTTTCGCGGATAAATCCGCTCCCACATCAAGCTGCATGAGGCCTGCAGGCATTATTGCTGTTGGTATTGCTGCCCTGGAATCGGCTTCAGATTGACCTCTACCCGACGATTCTGCGCCCGGCCGTTGACGTCGGCGTTACTGGCAATCGGCTGATCGGGGCCGGCGCCGCGCACTGACAGGTGAGTGCCGTCGACGCCCTGGGAGGTCAGGTAAGTTGCAACGCTCTGGGCGCGCTGAACCGACAGATCCATGTTGTGCTGACGGCTGCCGGTGCTATCGGTGTAACCGACGATTTCAATGTTGTTCTGATTGAACTGGCGCAGCGATCCCGCGAGGTTATTCAGCGGCGAATAGAAGCTGCTGGCAATGGCCGAGGAGTCGGTGGCAAAGGTGATATTGCCGGGCATGATCAGTTTGATCTGGTCGCCCTGACGCTGCACTTCGACGCCGGTATTGGCCATGCTGGCACGCAATGCAGCTTCCTGCTTGTCAGCGTAATAGCCGTAACCGGCAGCACCGGCACCCACCACTGCAGCGCCGATCAGGGCGCCCTTGCCGCGGTTGTTGTGGTCGATCGCGGCACCGGCAATGGCACCCGCCAGCGCACCCAGACCACCATACTTGGCGGTTTTGCTCATGCCTGGGGAGTTTTGCGCCTGGCCCTGATTGTCGTAAGGATTAGGCGATGCGCAGCCGGATAGCAGGGCAACAGCGGTAGCAACAACAATCAAATGACGCGAAGTAAAAAACATGTACGGCTCCTGACTCTACTGGCACAGGGCTAGCGCCCAATACCGGAATTAGAGCATTGAAGCCGTCAAAAATTCCTTAACACCACCTGAACGATTCCCTACGCGCGGATGAAAGGATTTTCACGCATCTCGTCGCCCAATCGCGTGTCAGGACCATGCCCTGCCACCACGGTCGCATCTTCATCAAGGGTATACAGGCGCTGCTTAATCGAGCGCACAATGGTCGCCTGATCCCCGCCCCACAAATCGGTCCGCCCGACCCCGCGACGAAACAGCGTGTCCCCGGCAATCAACAATTTGGCCTCGGCAAACCAGAAACTCATCGACCCTGGCGTATGCCCCGGTGTATGAATCGCCACGCCGCAACCACAGGCCAGCTCTTCGTCATCGGCCAGCCAGCGGTCCGGGGACGGCACGGGGACATAAGGCACGCGAAACATCTGACATTGCATTTCGAGGTTGTCCCACAGGAATTGATCCTCCTTGTGCAGATGCAGCGTCGCCCCGGTCTTCTCCTTCAGTTGCCCCGATGCCAGGAAGTGATCCAGGTGCGCATGGGTATGAATGATGCTCACTACCTTCAACCCCAACGCCTCCAGCCGCGCGAGGATCAACTCATGATTGCCGCCCGGATCGACCACAATGGCCTGTTTGGTAACGGGGTCGCCGATGATGGTGCAGTTGCACTGCAAAGGGCCGACGGGGAAGGTTTCGCGGATCAGGGTGGGCTTTATAGGGTTCATCAGATGTCCTGGGGCAACTTTTTTTGCGATTCAGAAGCGAAGATTGACGCCAACTGCCCTGACCTTTCAAGGCGCAGTATGATCAAAACACTGTTCACTGCCCGCCAAAGGACCCGCCATGCAAGACAGCCCGATCCGTATCACCGCCGAAGAAACCCTCTCGGACAACTGGTACCTGCTGAAGAAATACAGCTTCGACCTGCGCCGCCGCGATGGCAGTTGGCAAGCGCAGACGCGGGAGGTGTATGACCGTGGCAACGGCGCGACGATCCTGCTGTATAACCTGGAGCAGCGCACGGTACTGCTGATCCGGCAGTTTCGCATGCCGACATTCGTCAACGGCCACAGCGGCTATCTGATCGAGTCCGCCGCAGGACTGCTGGACAACGCCAGCCCAGAAGAACGCATCCGCCTTGAGGCCGAAGAGGAAACCGGTTACCGGATCGGCGCCATCGAGAAGATTTTCGAGGCGTTCATGAGCCCGGGCTCCGTCACCGAGCGCATCCACTTCTTCATCGGCCAGTACCAACCGGGCGATCGCATCAATAGCGGTGGCGGTCTGGCCGAGGAAGGCGAGGATATCGAAGTGCTGGAGTTGGGTTTCGACGAAGCCATCGCCATGATTGGCAGGGGCGATATTGTCGATGGCAAGACCATCATGCTGCTGCAATATCTGCAACTACGGCTGATCAATCACGCTCATGGAGGCTGAAGCCTCAACTTGCTCTTGAGCCAAACAGTTCACCAGGCCGCTACGGAGTTTGTTGTAACCTCAACCGTAGCGGCAACGCGATCAAGACCGCGTCTTATTTAAACTGAAAACATCGCTATTGCCGGACAGCTATAACATCAATAATTTGACGTCAAAACAGATACATTATTAAACACTTGATTTTGATAAAAAATAAATACCTACATCGCTTCACTTATCGCTATAAAACTTCGTGTTTTTTTCACATACCGCCGCTTATACTGGCACTACGCAACCAGTGCCGCGGGCTTGGCTTTCAAGGTGGAACCATATGGCGATAGGACATTTTCACATCGCTTATCACTCAGTGCATAGCCCAATGATTGCAGTACTGGTTGCCAGTCAGTCAACACGTTCAGCGAGCATGCAGTCATGCTAAAAAAAATCCGCGTCTCCGAACTTGCTCTGGGTATGTATATCCACGAATTTTGCCGCCCATGGGGAAATGATCCGTTCTGGATAAAGCACGTTGAAGTTGAACTGCAAGATATTGAAGTACTTAAGCTTATTCAACAATCCACTACCACAGAAGTATGGATTGATACCGCCCGGGGCAAACGCCCTGATGAGTGCTGCGGCTCGCAGGACGGACTGCAGGGCGATGACGTAGTTGATACCGAACCGACCACGCTGGACGAAGAAATCAACCGCGCTCAGGAGATCTGCAACAAGGCCAAGACGGCGGTCATGGGCATGTTCACTGACGCGCGCATGGGCAGGGCAATGGACATGGAAGATGTGGCCTTCCTGGTTGGGGAAATTTCCAACTCGATCATGCGCCATCCCCACGCCTTGATCAGTCTGTCGCGCCTGAAGAACTCCGACGAGTACACCTACATGCATTCAGTCGCGGTATGCGCCCTGATGATTGCCCTGGCCAGACGCATGGGCATGAGTGAGAATCAGGTACGCGAAGCAGGTGCCGCCGGGCTGCTGCATGACGTCGGCAAAATGATGATTCCGATAGAAATCCTCAACAAGCCGGGTAGCCTGACCCGGGAGGAATTCGTGGCGATGAAGAAACATCCCGAAGAGGGCCTGAAAATCCTTCAGGAAAATCGCCATGTCATCCCGTCAGTGATGGACGTCTGCCTGCACCATCACGAAAAAGTCGACGGTTCCGGTTACCCCCACGGGCTTGCAGGGGAAGAAATCAGCCTGCTGTCACGCATGGGCGCGGTCTGCGACGTGTACGACGCGGTGACCTCCGAGCGCCCCTATAAAAAGGGCTGGGGCGCGGCGCATTCGATTCGTGAGATGGCGACCTGGAAAGGTCACTTCGATGAGAAGGTCTTCCAGAGCTTCGTCAAAACGGTGGGGATCTACCCGGTCGGCGCACTGGTGCGGCTGGAAAGCGGTCGCCTGGGCGTGGTGGTCGAGCAGAATGACACCTCGCTGTTGCTGCCCAAGGTCAAAGTATTCATGTCGGCGCTGACCCGCAAGCAACTGGAACCCAAGGTGATCAACCTGGCCAGCCAGTACGATCGCGATCCGATTGTGCGCATCGAGTCTCCTGATGATTGGGGTATCAGCAACATCGACGAGATCTGGTGCAAGAAAAAGCTTTGATCCTCATGGAATGATCGCAAGGCAAGGATGCTTTACCCCCTCCCCATAGGCCATCCACTTGCAGTTCGGTATCACTTGACCCGCAACCAATGCGGTTCCCGGGCCGGATCACGCAGTCGATAAAACTCGCTCAGGTCGTTACTGGTCAAGTAGGGGCTGGGGGCAAGCGGCTGTGCTTCGCTATGCAGACGCAAGAAGCGCCCCTGATGCAATTCCGCAATATGGCACGGCAACGGGCTGTGACCATTGCGCAGGGAAAATTTCAGTTGCCCCAGCACGGTGTCCTCGGCGTGTTCACAGAGATAACGACGAAGGCCCACCGGCTCATCGCTGCCCAAATGCTGCAGGGCACGCGCTAACAGATGCATCGCGACGTAGCTGCTGACGTAGTAATGGGAGCAGGCGACCGCGCCGTGCAATTGTTGTTGATGCACGCAGAAAGCCAGGTCGACGTCCTCGAAAAAAGTCCCGGAAGACAATAAGCGCAGGCAGCGCAGCTCGCCAATGGCATCCGCTTCGGCTTCGCTCAGGCTGCAACTGAGTACCGGAAAACTCAGGCCATTCGCCTGACAGGCCTGATCCAGCTGCCGCAGAAAAGCGCTGGCTGAATCACCGAGTAAATTGTTGAGGATGAACGAAGGGCGTTCAGCGATGATTTTTGCCACGACGTCGCCGAATTGGGTCGCGCCCAGGCTGGCGCATTGTTCGAACACCACCTCGGCGCAGGCAGCATTCATTGCCTCGACGGCAATGCGATTGTATTCCCATCCCCAGATGGAGTTGGCGCCCAGCAATACTCCCCGTTTGCCGAAGTGCTCCAGGGCATAGCGCAGCAACGGCAACAGAGTCTGGTTCGGGCAGGCACCGAGATAGATCACTCGCTCGCTGCTCTCAAAGCCCTCGTAGGGGCTGCCGTACCAGAGCAGGCCATCACGACGCTCAAGGGCGCCCATGATTTCCTTGCGCCCGGCCGAAGTCGTGCCACCGAAGATATGCCGCACACCATCCTGCAGTAACGCCTGGGCGCCCTGGCGATAGCGATGCAGAAAACCCTGGGGATTGAATGCGTGGGCACGCAGGGAGAAGTCAAGTTGCGGATCATTGTTGATTTCGGCCAAGGCCTGCTGAGCGCCGGACAGAGCCGCGAGCCCAAGGCGCTTGTAGCCGCCATCAGTGGAAAACAGTAAGCCTACGTCGAAGGTGCAGCGCATATGATCGACTCCAGAAAAACCTGACGATTGCAGCCCGGTCAGGTTTTGCTTAACGATGGCAATCCGTGCAGGAAAATCATTCGCTTACCCCAGAGACACTAGCTCATGCGCTAAAGGTTGGCGTGGAAAATTTGCCTGTTCGCGTAGGAAAATTGCGATCGCTCTGTCAGCCCAGCAAACCCATTTCCTGGGCGCGCGCCACGGCCTGGGTACGTCGCTCGACGCCAA
Organism: Pseudomonas sp. JL23; assembly: GCF_056933585.1. Classification (NCBI taxonomy): domain Bacteria; kingdom Pseudomonadati; phylum Pseudomonadota; class Gammaproteobacteria; order Pseudomonadales; family Pseudomonadaceae; genus Pseudomonas; species Pseudomonas sp. JL23. Next base: position 5,711,014 of record NZ_CM167795.1, read on the forward strand.
GCTTGCTGTTGATGTGACTGGCGTGGGTTTTAACGGTATGCAGAGAAATAAACAGCTGTTCGCTGATCTCCTGATTCGAGCAACCCTGGGCAATCAGTTGCAGCACTGACAGCTCCCGGGCACTGAGGTTATCCGCCTGGTCACCGATTTCCCGGGTTGCCGCCAGGGTAACCGGCAACCGTTGCATCAGGGCATCGCGCACCGGACAAGGCGCCCGCACCAGCAGCATTTCTTTCACCCACAGGGGATGGCGCTCGATCAGTTCCTCGAAGGGTGACAAGGTTCCGCCCATGGCGGCCTGCAGGCATTGGCTGAACAGATCCCGGGCCAGGCCTTCGTCGGGAGTGCCCATCAGCGAAAGGATCTGCTGATTCAGGACGATCAGGCGCATCAGTTGGCTGTCGGCCTTTTGCGCGCACAGTTCCAAGGCTTGCAGGCGTTCGACCGAGGCCTGGTTTTTACCTTGAATACGCTCAAGCACGGCGCGCTGCACGTCAATGAGATACGGCAGATGCGGCAAGCATTCGGGCGCGGTGGCCGCCTGTTCGCCGCTGTAGGTCTGCGCCAGACGTACCAGCCACGCCTCGGCCAGGTCGATGCGATCCTGGGCCAGCCATAGCTCGCATTTGACCAGTGTGATCATCGCCAGGTAGTAGATCGGCGGCACATCCCAGATATGCATCAGGCGCTCGGCTTCACCCAGCTCGGCAAAGGCCGCAGCAAAGCGCCCGGCCCGGCCTTCGAGCCCGGCGATCACACAATGGGCAATCAACACGCTGATATCGCGACAGGCCCGGGCTTCACTCAGCCCCGCCAACAGGCGCTCGCGACCGGCTTCGGTTTGCAGGCGCGTGGTCAGCAGATAGCCTTCGTAACAGTTCAGCCGCGCGCGAATGGCGTACAGGCGTTGCGCCGACAAGCCTTTGAGACGTTGCAGCCCCTGGCGGACTTCCTCAAGGGCACGCAGCGTCTCGCCCCTGGCCTGCAACACCCGGGCACGGTCGTAGTGGGCCAGGGCTTCAAACAGCGGATTGGCCACGCGCTGGGCCAGTTCCAGAGCATCGCGGTTCAACGCCCTCGCCCGCCACAGATCGCCTTCGGTTACCGCCAGATTGGCCAGGGTCGACAGGCACATCAAGCGTTGGCCGTAACGCAGGTTGGGCAGACTGGACAGGGCTTCACTGCAATAACGCTGCGCCTTGTCCCGCTCGCCACGTCCACGGGCAATGATCCCGCTCAGGGCCAGCCACTGCGCCAGCATGGACTTCTGCGCGGTAGCCGATGGCGCGGGCAGGAAGCGGCTCAAGTGTGCGCTCAGCTCTTCAGCAGCATCGAGCTGGCAGGCCAGACCCAGGGCCCAGGAATAGAGCACGATCAGCCGTGGTGTGCTGATCAGCAGGCTGTCAGGCAAGTCCATCTTCCAGCGCAGCAGCAGGCCGATATTCTGCTCAGCCAGCAGTTTTTCTTCCGACAGGTTCTGCACCAGATTCGCCGCAACATCCACATGTCCGGCACGCAAGGCCTGCTCCACTGCCTCGTCGAGCAATCCTTGTTCACTGAACCAGCGACAGGCGTTCAGATGCAGGCGGCGTTGCTGTGGCCCTACCGTCTGAGTCGCCCGCGCCCGCAGCAGGTCGGAGAACAAATGGTGATAGCGGAACCAGCGACCGTGCTCATCCAGTGGCACGAGAAACACTTGATGGGCCTGCAAATAGCCGAGCATCGACACACTATCGTGGCTGTCCCGGGCGGCGTTGCACAGTTCGGCGCAAAAGCGTTCGAGGCACGCGGTTTCATAAAGGAAGGCCTGCACATCGGTGGGCAGGCAATCGATGACTTCTTCAAGCAGATAGTCGCGGATCAGCGCCTCGCCACCATGCAGCGCCTGGGGCAAGGTGTTGTCCCCCGCCTCGGATGCGGCCAATAACCAGAAGCGCAGCCCGGCCACCCAACCTTCGCTGCGCTGGATCAGGGTGTGTAGCGCTTCGCCGTTGAGGGCGCTGCCCTGTTGATCGAGCACCGCCAGGGATTCGGCGTGGGTCAGGCGCAGGTCTTGCTCATTGAGTTCGAGCAATTGCCGGGACAGGCGCAAGCGTGCCAGGTGCCAGTCCGGTCGCTGGCGGCTGGTGACCATCACCACCAGTCCACTCGGCAAATGATTGAGGAAGAATTGCAGGCAGCGGTCCAGCACCGGGCCTTGCGCCAGATGGTAGTCATCAAGCACCAATAAAACCGGGCTGCCGGGAATCAGGTGCAGCGCCAGTTCGTCCAGCAAACCGTCGAGCCATTCTTCGAAGGCGAAGGGCTGATGACGCTGACGCATTTTCAACAGGCCCAGGGCCTGGCCACCCAATTGCGGAAAGAATTGTTGCAGACCGGCCAGCAGGCGTTCGAGGAAACGGCCCGGATCACTGTCGCGTTGACTCAAACCCAGCCACAGGCTCTGCCATTGTCGCGGCAGGTTTTCGCAGAACTCCACGGCCAGCGAACTTTTGCCAAATCCCGCCGGAGCACTGACCAGCAGCAGGCGCCCGGACAATCCGGCGTGCAGCCGTTCGCACAACCGGGCACGGGCAACATAGCCGTCCGGCAGCGGGGGTCGAAAGAATCGCCCTTCCAACGCGGGTATCACGCTGTCTGCGAATCCTTGCAAACGGGACAAATCACTCATAGCCGGCTCTTGTTATTCGAAAGTGCTATTTATCGGCGTTGCGGATGTCCCGAGACTAGCGGTTAAGCAAGGGGTTTTGTAGGCGGTTTCCTAAAAGTCTGTAACAAAATCCCCACAATCATCGAAAAGAATATACGGCCATAGCCGAGCGCATACACAAACGCCCCGACGAGTCGGGGCGTTTGTGTGGAGTTCAACGCGCAGTAGCTGTGATCAACGGCGCACTTTCAACGATGTATCAACTGTCAGCGCACCCCCTCCTGACGCAGGGAGTTGGGCTGGAAGTCGCTGATGGTGGCGGTAAAACCGAAGTCATAAGCGCGCTTCTCTTCGTTCTTCATGCCCAGTGCCAGGTAACGGCCAGACTGCAGGTCGTAGATGGCTTCCAGGGCGTACCACGGGACTTGCTTGTCGTAGTAGTTCTCGGCGTAGGCCTCGGATACACGCCACAGCTGGTTGCGACCGTCGTACTGATCGATCACCGCTGCCTGCCAGGTGTCTTCGTCGATGAAGAAGTCACGCTTGGCGTAGATATGACGCTGACCTTCCTTCAGGGTCGCAGTCACGTGCCAGACACGACGCAACTCATAGCGCGCCAGGTCCTGATTGAGGTGACCGGCCTTGATGATATCGGTGTACTTCAGTTTCGGATCGTCGAGCTTGTAGCTGTTGGAGGCAATGTACATCTCTTGCTTGCCGATCAGTTTCCAGTCGTAGCGATCCGGGGCACCGTTGTACATGTCCAGGTTGTCGGAGGTCCGCAGGCCATCCGCCGCAGTACCCGGCCCGTCATAGGACACTTGCGGGGCGCGGCGTACGCGGCGCTGACCGGCGTTGTAGACCCACGCAGCCCGTGGCTCTTTCACCTGGTCGAGGGTTTCGTGCACCAGCAGCACGCTGCCAGCCAGACGCGACGGTGCGGTCACTTCCTGCTTGAAGTAGAACAGGATGTTGCCGGGGTTTTTCGGATCGAAGTCTTTCATCTTGTCACGGAAGACGAACGAGTCACTGAAATACACAGGGTTGAACGAACCGTTGGTCTGTGGCGTAGCCTGGGTTACCAGGCGGCTGACGCTACCGCCACGATAACGGGTGATGTGGTTCCAGATGACTTCGGTACCGTCCTTCGGGATCGGGAAGGGTACGGCAGTTTCGAAGTTTTCCAGACCGTTGCCACCGCCCACCAGGTTGGTGTTGGTGGCGTTGCGCTTGATCGCCGCGAACACATCGGCAGGCACGGTGGCGCCGCGATGGGACGGATAGACCGGCATCTTGAAGGTGTCCGGATAACGCTTGAACATCGCGTATTGGCCCGGTGCCAGCTTGTCCTTGTACTTGTCGACGTTCTGCGCAGTGATGATGAACAGCGGTTGCTCACTGGCGTACGGATTGGCGAGGAAGCCTTTGCTGTCCACCGCACCGGCGTTGGCCGGCATCGGGCTCCAGGCCGGGATCGACTTGTCGGCGTTGCCGGCCATTTCCGCGCCCATCGGGGTCAGAGTGGTACCCAGTTTTGCTGCGTCACTGGCAGAGACTGCCGCCATCACACCTGTCGCCAGCAGAGACAGACTCAATACGCCTACTTGTAACAGGCTCTTTGTTGTTTTCATTTTCATATGTCGTCCTGAAAAAGCCGTGTTCTTAGAAGTTCATGCCAACGCTGAGCGCAACGAAGTCGCGGTCATCCACGGTGGTGTATTTGCCATCGAAGAAGTTGGTGTAGGAAAGGCTCGCGGTATAGGTGTTCTGGTATTCGGCATCCAGACCCAGGCTGATCGCCTTGCGACCTTCCTCGAAGTTGCCGCCAGGACCTGGCGAGTAACCCTTCACATCATGGGACCAGGCCACGCTTGGCTTAAGGTTTACACCGGCGAAGACGCTGTTGTAGTCCCAGATCGCCCGGGCGCGATAACCCCAGGAATCGGTGGTGGTGAAGCCGTCGTTTTCGCAGTAGCGGCTGAGGTTGTTCTGCGCCGCGCCTGTCAGGGTGCTGGCGTTGAGCGTGGTGCACTGACCATTCGGCAATGGGCCAGGGCCGTAGCTCGGATCACGGCCGTACCGCAACTTCGAAGTGCTTTCCAGGCCCCCGACGTGGGTCCAGCCCACCTCGCCCACCATGGTCAGACGCTCGGCACCCATCACCTGATCAAAGAAGTGGGTGAAGGTGGTTTGCATCTGGCTGACTTCTTTGCGGCGATAGCCTTTCTGATCCTCGCCTGGACGGCCTTGCAGCAGTGAAACGCTAGGGTTCAGCGGGCTCAGGCCGGAATAGAGGATGTCCGTGGTATTGAGCTGTACCGGTGCGTTCGGACGGTAGCTGAACTCACCGCTCCACGCCGTACCGGTAGGCAGGGTGGTGGAGAAGCTCAGGCCATACAGATGGATGTCTTCAGGGTATTCGACGTAGTAGCTGGAGTTGGCCGCTACCACGACTGGCAGCAGGGTCGGCGCCAGGGCCGTCGCGGTTCCCTGTGGAATGCCGTTGCGCACCAGCGAACCGACCAGACCGGAAGCGCTGTAGGCACTGGCCGGGCCGCCTTTGCCGCTGAAAATCGGCGCACGGCTATGGTAGTTCATGGCATAGGCACCGAATTCGGTGTCCAGCGGCTCGAAGTTGTAGTGGAACGCGACGCCGAACTGGCCGCTGTCGCGGGCATCGCGATCCGGGCCGCGCTTGACGATAGCGCCCTCGTCCGGGTTGCCAAAATTCACGCCTTGCTGGCCCAGGGAATTGAGCACGGCACCACGCGCCGTGGCAGGCAGGCCGGCTGCCGTCAGGGAGCTGTTCAGGCCGCTGCGGCTGCGCAGTACCGCCAGATTGTTCTTGCAACCGTCGGAGATCACGTCAGGCTGCGAGAAGAACGTACCGCAGTTGTCGGTAACGGTCTGGTCCCACTCCAGCTGGTAGAAACCTTCAGCGGAGAGGTTCTGGGTCAGGCTTTGCGACAGGTAGAACATGTTGACCGGAATCAAGCCTTCCTTGATTTCCGCGCCAGGGCGACGGAACGCAGCCACGTCGACCGGGTTGATGCTGTTGATACCGCCCTGGATGAAGGTACTTTCACCCCAGCTGACGACCTGCTTACCAAAACGTACCGACCCCGGCTCGTCGCCGATGGAGTAGTTGTGGTAGACGAAGGCGTCGAGGATCTGCCCGCCAGACGACTTGGCGCCCTCTTTGCGGTTGGAATTGCTGATGTCCTTGAATTCGCGGCTCTCGTCCTGGAGCTCGAAGTCATACCAGTACTTGCCCCGGATAAACACGCCGGTATCACCGTACTTCAGCTCGAGATCGTGAATGCCCTTGAAGATCTTCGAGAAGGTTTCGCCGCTCTTGAAGTTCAGGTGGCCGTCATCGGAAGTCTGCGACAGGCCGTGGCCGCCGTTGTTGGAACCGATGAGGTTTTTGTTCGGGCTTTGCGTGGACCAACTGGCGCCCAGCGACAGCGACGAGTCAAAATTACCCTCGATTTCCCCGATGTTGAATGAGATGCCGAACGCGGGACCTGCGAGCGTGGAAGCGAGGCTGACGGCCAAAGGCAGTTTCGCCCGGCGCCAGAACTGGTTTGTTGATGTCATCGACGCTACTCCATGTGCTTTTATTTTTATGGCAGTCAGTACTTGCAGAGCGCCCCGGCTTTCAATTTCTGCTCCTGCCGGGTACGTCCCGCGTCTCGCAGCCTAAGGAGGCCGCCATACAAGCGCGGGTCGTTTAACGTTCTGGTTGTCCTGTGCCGACTATAGCCAGCAGGCTGAACTGCTTGATCCCTCTAAAGTGTGATTTGCAGCGTGAAAACCGTCTGGAATGGCTATTTGCCCTGTATTTCCAACAGGTGCAGGGAGGATGGCTTAATTTTCTGATTTGGCAAGGGAAGCGCCCGCCAGAGCGGCCCGCCGTACGGCAGGAGCTCGGCGGGCCAGGGCTTAGAGCGTGGAGAGAAAGGCGCTGTTAGTGCTTTGCCATTCGATGATGTCCAGGCGGATGCGCTTCTTGTCGAGCTTGCCTACGCTGGTCTTGGGAATTTCAGTAACAAGGGCAATCTGGTGGGGGATCGCCCATTTATTGATATGCCCCAACTCAACGAAAGGCTTGAGGTGCTCCTTCAAGTCCCGGGCATCGATAGTCTGTCCCTCATGGGCGACCAGCAGCGCAAAAGGTCGCTCGCCCCATTGCGGATCGGCAATACCCACCACGGCCACCTCGCGCACCGCCGGATGGCGACTGCACAGGTCTTCCAGGGCCAGGGAAGAAATCCATTCACCGCCGGTCTTGATCACATCCTTGATGCGGTCGCGGATATCGATAAAGCCCATGCTATCCAAGGTTGCGACGTCTCCAGTGTGCAGCCAGCCACCTTTCCAGAGTTCGGCGCCCTTTTCCGGCTCGCGGTAATAACCTTCGGTCAGCCACGGGGCGCGCAGGACCAGTTCGCCCTGGGACTCGCCGTCGGCCGGGAGGAAGTTGCCCTGCTCGTCGACCACCGCCGCTTCGACCAGCATGCCCGGCACGCCTGCCTTGATGCGGTAACTGATGCGCTCGTCTTCGGTGCCCGCCATCAACTCGTCGTTCAAGTGCGCCACCGACACCAGCGGCCCGGTTTCCGACATGCCATAAGCCGCCGTCAACTGGATACCCTTGGCCTTGGCCGCTTCGTACAACGAACGATTGAGGGAACTGCCGCCGATAATGATCTTCCAGCCGCCAAAATCGACGTCCTTGGCGGCCTTGGCATTGAGCACCATCTGCATGATGGTCGGCACGCAATGGGAGAAGGTCACCTTCTCCTTGCGCCACAATTCCACCAACAGTTCCGGGTCATAACGGCCGGGATAGACCTGCTTGAGACCGAGCATGGTCGCCGCATACGGCACGCCCCAGGCATGCACATGGAACATCGGCGTGATCGGCATGTAGACGTCGTTGGTGCCGAGCAGGCGCACGCTGTCGATACAGCCCATGATCGCCGCCACGCCCATGGTGTGCAGCACCAGCTGCCGATGGCTGAAGTACACGCCCTTGGGATTGCCCGTGGTACCGGTGGTGTAGAACGTCGTGGCGACGGAGTTCTCGTCGAAATCCTCGAAGTCGTATTCCGGGCTCGCCGCCGCCAGCAGGGTCTCGTACTCGCCGACCAGATTGGGCAGCTCGGCGGTCTTCTCCGGCAAATCGGTCAGCAGCAAGGTCTTCTCCACCGTGGTCAGATTCGCGGCAATCGCTTGATACAGCCCGACGAAATCGCTGTTGACCAATACAAAGCGGTCTTCAGCGTGATTCATGGTGTAGAGGATCTGCTCCGCAGACAGGCGCACGTTGACCTTGTGCACCACCGCGCCAATCATCGGGATGGCAAACATGCATTCCAGGTAACGGTGGCTGTCCCAATCCATGACCGCCACGGTATCCCCGGCCTTGACCCCGGCATTGGTCAACACATTGGCCAGACGCGCAACGCGCTCGACCAGGGTCGGATAGGTGTAGCGCAATTGATCCCTGTAGACGATTTCGCGTGTCTTTTCGTAGCGACTGCCGGACATCAATAGCCGTTTGATCAACAGAGGGTATTGGTAGGCGCCATCAGCGGGCGGAATAACGCGAGTCTGCAACATAAGAATCCCTTTTCGTGGTGCACAGGCTTGGCCGAAAAAATATGCACTCTAGAGCCCTCGCCCGCCAGCCAAATCAGCCGAAGGGATGATTTGTTGGACAAACGTACGTAGGAATTCTGGCGTCAGGGCCGCTCGAAAGGGCGGAAATGGCGTGAAGGGCAGTAACATTGAAACCTGTAGGACCGGCTTTAGCCGCGAGAGCGCTCTCCCGGCTGAAGCCGGCCCCACGGTTTCGTGAGATTTAATGCGCCTCGGTCAACGCCAATTTCACGCCAATGACAATCAACACCCCGCCCATGGCCCGATCGAACCAGTGCCCCATGCGGGCAAACCCGGCGCGTACGCGCTCCTGGCTGAACAGCCGCGCCACCAGACAGAACCACAGGGCGGTGGCCAGGGCCAGATAGACGCCATAACCGGCCTGCACCACCAGTGGTGTGTGCGGGTTGATGACTACGGTGAACAGCGACAGGAAGAACAGCGTCGCCTTGGGGTTCAGGCCGTTGGTGATGAAGCCGCTGGTGAAGGCGCCCCGGGCAGTGCGTACGCCGGTGGCGATATCGACCGGTGCGTCAGAAGCACTGGCGGGTTTGGCGCGCAGGGCTTTTATGCCGATGTACAACAGATATGCGGCAGCCGCCCATTTCAAGGCGTTGAACAGCACGATAGATTGCGAAACGATCAGGCCGATCCCCAGCAGCGAATAGCCGACATGCAGGAAGATCGCGGTGCCGACGCCCATGGCGGTCCAGGTGCCTGCTTTACGCCCATGAGTAACGCTTTCGCGCACGACTACGGCAAAATCGGGGCCGGGGCTGGCGACAGCAAGCAGGTGAATCAAGGCAACAGTGAGAAACTCCGCCCAGTACATAAGGCCTCCAGGGTCATGGCGATTACAAAAGTTGAAACAATCTACGCCTTCCCCTTTCTTTGAAAAAGGTACAGCTGATGAGTAATCAAGCAAAAGCAGTTTTCCTCGACTACACCTCCCTGGACCTGGGCGACCTTGATCTGGGCGCGCTGCGTGCCTGTTTCAGCGACCTGCAACTCTATGCCAGTACCACGTCGGATCAGGTGATCGAACGCCTGCAAGGCGTGCAGGTAGTGATCAGTAACAAGATCATGATCAACGCCGCGACCTTTGCCGCGTGCCCGGACCTGAAACTGGTGCTGATCACCGCCACCGGTACTAACAATGTCGACCTGGCTGCCGCCCGGGAACATGGCGTTACCGTCTGTAACTGCCAGGGCTATGGCACACCGTCGGTAGCCCAGCACACCCTGTTGCTGTTACTGGCACTGGCCACGTCCCTGCCGGACTATCAGCGCGCCGTGCAGCAAGGTCAGTGGCAGAAATCGAAGCAGTTCTGCCTGCTGGACTTCCCCATCGTCGAACTGGAAGGCAAAACCCTTGGCCTGCTCGGTCATGGCGAACTGGGCGGCGCGGTGGCGAAACTCGCCGAAGCCTTCGGCATGCGCGTGCTGCTCGGGCAGATTCCCGGCCGCCCTGCCCGCCCGGATCGCCTGCCTTTGGCCGAGCTGCTGCCACAGATCGACGCCCTGACCCTGCACTGCCCGTTGAACGAGCACACCCGCGACATGATCGATGCCCACGCCCTGAGCCTGCTCAAGCCCGGCGCCTTTATCGTCAATACCGCTCGAGGCGGGCTGATCAATGAACAGGCCCTGGCCGACGCCCTGCGCAGCGGACACCTGGGTGGCGCGGCCTCCGACGTGCTGACAGTCGAACCGCCAGTGGCCGGCAATCCACTACTGGCCGACGATATTCCACGCCTGATCATCACTCCTCACAGCGCCTGGGGCGCCCGCGAGGCAAGACAGCGCATCGTCAGCCAGGTGACCGAGAATACCCAGGCGTTTTTTGCTGGCAAGGAGCTGCGAGTGGTCAGCTGACAACGCTATCGCGACAAACACAAAACCTGTGGGAGCGAGGCTTGCCCGCGAAGAGGCCGGTACATCCGATAGAGCTGTAGGGCCTGAGAGATAGCCTTCGCGGGCAAGCCTCGCTCCTACAGCGCCCGTCTGAAATCCGCGGACACCGACAACCCTGCTAAACTGCGCCCCTTTTTCCAGGAGCCCGTCATGGACCCGCGCAGTGAAGTGTTACTCCGTCAGGCCGAGCTGTTTCAGGGCTCGCTGCTGCTGACCGGGCTGCCCGCCGACGATCTGTTGGGCAAGCTGCCGAATGCCCGTGGCTGGTGCTGGCATGCTGGCGATCAAGCAGCGCTTGATGCGCGCTTCCCGGAACGCACGCACTTTGGCGTCAACGCGCCTGAGCACAGCTTCGACGCCGCAGTGCTGTTCCTGCCCAAGGCTCGGGACCTGACCGACTACCTGCTCAACGCCCTCGCCTCACGCCTGGCCGGTCGCGAGCTGTTCCTGGTCGGCGAAAAGCGCTCCGGCATCGAAGCCGCAGCCCGCCAGTTAAGCCCCTTCGGCCGTGCCCGCAAGCTCGACAGCGCCCGCCATTGCCAGCTCTGGCAAGTCACCGTGGAAGACGCGCCCCAGGCCGTGGAACTGGAAAGCCTGGCACAGCGCTACCCCATCGAGATGGAAGACGGCCCCCTGACCGTGATCAGCCTGCCCGGCGTCTTCAGCCATGGCCGCCTGGATCGTGGTTCGGCGTTGCTCCTGCAAAACCTCGACAAGCTGCCAAGCGGCCACCTGCTGGATTTCGGCTGTGGTGCGGGTGTCCTGGGCGCGGCAATCAAGCGGCGTTACCCGCATAACAGCGTGACCATGCTCGATGTCGACGCCTTCGCCACTGCCAGCAGTCGCCTGACCCTGGCGGCAAATGGTCTCGAAGCCGAGGTGATTACCGGTGATGGCATCGACGCCGCGCCGATGGGCCTGGACACTATCCTGACCAATCCGCCGTTCCATGTCGGGGTGCACACGGATTATCAGGCGACGGAAAACTTGCTGCGAAAAGCCCGCCAACATCTGAAAAATGGCGGCGTTCTTCGGCTAGTAGCCAATAGTTTCCTGCGCTACCAACCGCTGATCGAGGAGCATCTGGGCCCCTGCGTGACCAAGGCTGAAGGCAATGGTTTTCGCGTTTACAATGCCAAACGCAAGTGAAATAAGTGCTTGCTCAATGGCATTGAGGTAGGCAAAATCCGCTCCGTCCTAGGGGAGTAGTCTCCCACGAGCCCAGCGCTCGTCCGGTACGCATCAACATACTTGGTCCTCAGACCATGGTGCGTACGACCCGGAATCTACTTAGATAGATCCGAGGTTTGACAAGACCTATGACACGCACACCTTACCCGGGGCGGGAAGGCTGTACGTGTCATAGCCGTGTCGACCCGCCCCTTAGGAACCCTGATGCTGGAATCCCTGTTGGTCCCCACCGGTATTGTTGCGCTTGCCGAGATCGGTGACAAAACCCAACTGCTTGCTCTCATTCTTGCCGCTCGCTTCCGCAAGCCCTGGCCAATCATCGCCGGCATTATTGCCGCGACCCTGGCCAATCACGCTGCCGCCGGCGCCGTGGGCGCCTGGTTCAGTGGATTCGTTTCCGACGCCGCATTGCACTGGATCCTCGCCGCCAGCTTCACCGCGACAGCGCTGTGGACCCTGGTGCCGGACAAAATGGACGACGACGAAGCCAGTACCAAACGTCAGTTCGGCCCGTTCATGACCACCCTGATCACCTTCTTCATCGCGGAAATCGGCGACAAGACGCAGATCGCCACGGTCATGCTCGCAGCTCAGTACACCGGCCACCTGTTCATGGTGATCATGGGCACGACCCTGGGTATGTTACTGGCCAACGTTCCAGTGGTGCTGGCCGGTAATTTCGCCGCCGAGAAACTTCCGCTGACGCTGATTCGCCGCCTGGCTGCCTGTTCGTTCTTCGTCCTGGCCATAGTCGCGGTGTACAACGCCATGCAGGTCAGTGGCTGGGTGTAACGACGACGGATCGCGTCGTTGCGACGCGATCCGCCTTTGCGGGGGTCAGGACTTCGGTGCCTGTTGATACAACGGCATGACCTTGGGAATGGCTGCCTGCAACGAAGCAATACGATTTTGTGAAGCCGGGTGCGTACTCATGAACTCAGGCGGTGAACCGCCGGACTTCTGGGTCATTTTCTGCCACAGGGTGATGGCGGCGTTAGGGTCATAACCGGCCCGCGCCGACAGTTCAAGGCCGATCAGGTCGGCTTCGTTTTCATTGCTGCGACTGTTGGGCAGGGTCAGGCTGTAATTGACCACGGTATCGGCCAATTTCAGGCTGTCCTCGCCCATACCCAGCAGCGCCCCGGCACCCTGCCGGGCCATGGCCACACCGTAGGCCTTGGACATGGCTTCACGACCATGCTCACGCAGGGCGTGGGCGATTTCATGACCCATCACCGCAGCGATTTCATCGTCGGTCAGTTGCAAGGTATCGATCAGGCCGCTGTAGACAATGATCTTGCCGCCCGGCCCGCAGTTGGCGTTCAGCTCGTCACTCTTGATCAGGTTCACTTCCCACTGCCACTGCGCCGCATCCGGCCTCAGCTTCGGCGCCTGGGCGATCAAGCGATTGGCAATGGTCTGTACACGCTTGGCTTCGGCACTGTTCTTGTCCAGCACACCTTTGGTGCCCGCCTCACTCACCGTTTCGGTGTAGGACTTGGCATACATCTCGTTGACCTCCTGGGTCGAGAGCATGCTGAACATGTATTGCTTGCGCTCGACACCCACGGCATCGCCCTGGGTGGTATTGACTGCCTGGCAACCGCCGAGCAGCAACCCCGCGCTGAGCGCACTCAAGATAAATAGCTGACGCATGGTGATGCTCCCTGGAAACATGTTCATTAGTCTGCTGTTTTACCAATACGTTCTCGCCCGGCGTGCTTCAAGACCCCAACGGCGTCAAACATTCTGGTGCATTCAATTTAGGATCGTTGACCAGATTGGCCAACGGCCGCTCACGCAAGGCTATTTGTGGGCTGGCGAGCAGACTGAGCAACGCAGGTTGCGAGGCCTCTGCATCAAGCCAGGTCTTTTGCCCGGCGCTGTCGAGAATAAGAGGACGGCGCTGGGTCGCTGCCGCCTGAGTCACCACCGCAACACTCAGATAAACATGTTCCTGCACCGGATACGCCTCCCAGATCGCCGCAAAGAACAGCGCCGAGCCCTCCCCTGGCGTCAGCCAGAACGGTCGTTTGCGCACGCTGCCACGCCACTCATAAAAGCCATTGGCCGGCAGCAGGCAACGGCGCTGACGAAAGGCATCGCGAAACATCGGCTGCTCGGCCAGGGTTTCGGCGCGGGCATGGGCCGGGGTGCGGGACAGGTCGGTCAGCCAGGCCGGAGTCAGCCCCCAACGCGCCCGCGCCAGCTCGACATCACCGGGTGCCTCGGGGTTGGCGCGCATCATCAGCACGCTGTCGGCGGGGGAGATATTCCACTGCGCTCGCTGATCGCCAGGAAAGCCGGGCAAGGCCGCAAAGGCGGGCGTCCATCGAAACAGGGCATAACGTCCACACATGGGGCAATCGGACTCGTTCTTGCGGGTGGGTTAACAGACCAATACGTCGGGAAAGACATCCGGCTCGTCGCCGTTAAATGGCGACGCACCATTGTACGCAGTGATCAGCGCCCGTGCCCGCTCGGCCTGATCGTTGTCGACGCTGATACCCAGCAGGCCGAACACCGGCAGCTCGCCGATCCCGCCCAGCAGGTGACGGCCGGTCAGATGGGCCTCGACGCCCTCGCTGGCCAGCATCGCCTGTAGCAACTCGCCTTCCATGAGGTTTTCCGGCTCGTAGATTTTCTGCATCACTCGTTCTCGCTGCGTACGTCCAGATTCCAGTCCTCGCCATCGGTTTGCAGGTCGAACACGATAGGTCGGCAGCACACCGGGCAATCCTCGATGTACTGCTGGTCGCCGCCGGACAGATCCAGCACCGCTTCTACCGGTTCGCCGCAATAAGGGCAGTCATAAGCCTGTATTTCCTGCATCGGGGCCTCCGGGGTGAGTTGTGCGTATAATCGCGGGCTGTTCAGGGGTCATTTGTTTCAATTTAAGACGACAATATCTTTAAAGCCCCGGTTTTCCATTCAGCCATTTCCAACAAGAGAACATGATGGGCGAATTTGATGCCATCCGACCGTACGACGACACCGAAGTAGCCGCTGTCCTGGCGCGCTTGCTCGGTGACAAAGCATTTCTCGCTATCCTCACGCATTTCCGCTTCCCGCGCCTGTCGGGAAGTCTGGGCTGGCTGCTGCAACCGGTCATCGCCCATCGCCTGCGTCGCGAATTCGCCGGGATCGACTCGGTCGCCGCCCTGCAGGACAAGGTCGAGGCCTACGTCGATCACACCATCGAACGGGCAACTGACGGTGTGACCTACACCGGCGTCGAGCAGTTCAAGTCCGGGGTGGCCTACCTGTTTCTGGCCAACCACCGCGATATCGTCATGGACCCGGCGTTCGTCAATTACGCCGTGTATCACGCCGGACTGCCGACGCCGCGCATCGCCATCGGCGACAACCTGCTGCAAAAGCCCTTCGTCAGCGATCTGATGCGCCTGAACAAGAGCTTTATCGTGCACCGTTCGATTGCCGGGCGGCGGGAAAAGATGGCGGCTTATCAGCTGCTCTCGGCTTATATCAACCACTCGATCCGCAACGATTGCGCCTCGATCTGGATCGCCCAGGCCGAAGGCCGGGCCAAGGACGGCGACGACCGTACCGAGTCGGCAATCCTCAAGATGTTCCATATGAGCCGCAAGGACGAGCCGTTTGGCGAGGTGATTCGCTCGCTGAACCTGACGCCCGTTTCGATCAGCTACGAATATGATCCCTGCGACCAGGCCAAGGCCCGGGAGCTATACATCCGCGCTACCACCGGCAGCTACACCAAGGCACCGGGCGAAGATGACGTCAGCATTGCCTTGGGCATTACCGGCTATAAAGGCCGGGTCCATATCAATTTTGCCCCGCCGATCAGCGAAGTGTTTGAAGACACCAAACAGCTGGCCATTGAAATGGATCGGCAGATTCTCGGCGGCTATCGCTTGTTCCCCGTGCATTACCTGGCCTATGCGCAGTGGGCGGATGCCGACGCGAGCCTGAACGTGCCGCAGGCCGATGAGGTGTTCGCCGCTGATGAACTGGCCAAGGCCAGGGAAGAATGGCAACGCCGTCTTGAGGGCTGCCCGGTGGAACATCGCCCTTACCTGATCCTGCAATACGCGACGCCTGTACGTAATCAGTATCGGATCAAGGCGGGGTTGGCGCTTTAGTACGCCTTGCAGACTGCCGCGCCTCTCGCAGGAGAGGCTTTAGTCGCGAGGACGCTCTCCCGACTAAAGCCGGTCCTACAGATCAACCATGCAACTGCGTACTCAGCCACGACGTCAACAATGCCAACCCCAGGCAGGCAAAACCGACGCGGTAGCACAAGCGGTTCATCCGCAGGCTCGCCACATCCATCAGATACATCGGCTCGTCGAATGGCGCCTGCTCAGTCAGGGCCGCAAGATGGTCCAGTTCGCGCTGCTCCCTGTTTCGGGTAACCAGCAGCAACCAGATGCCCGGCGCAGCAGCCACCAGGGCGAGCAGATTGAGAATGATGGCGGGGGTGAAAGGAAGGGACGACATGCGGGCCTCGGTGGCGCCGCTTTGCACAGACGCCGGAATTCAGATTGATCTACCCGGCCAATTTAACGTTCGTCACCTTAACGTAACCTGAATCGGGCACGGTATCGATCCTCAAGGATGCACCTGACTTTCCGGAGTTCCCGATGCTGCATGCAACCAACCAGGACCGCCTCTACCTGATCGCCCCCAGCGATGAACAGCAGGCGCTGGTCGACGCCCTCTCCTTCAATATTCAGGATCGTCATTGGCTGGTGTACTGCGCCATCGGCGGCCATCAGCATCACGACCTGCCGGAGATGGATCAAGAGACTGGATTCAGTTTTCTCGATTTCTATCAGCAAGCCGCCTGAATGTGAATCCAGGGTGGGACCGGCTTTAGCCGGGAAAGGATCGGTACATCCGCCAAATTTCCTTAACAGGGAATGACGCCTTCCCGGCTAAAGCCGGTCCCACAAAAAAAGCCCGGCCCTCATAGTGAGGACCGGGCTTCTTTGTAACGGCTGTCAGTTAGCCAGGTTCTGGCCGACGCTCGGGTCCTGGAACAGGCGGGTCAGGGCATCGCTCAACACATCGCTGACCAGCTTGGTATTGGTGTCCTGGTTCGGCGCCATGCCGAAGCGCTGGTTCAGGGACGCCGCGTAGCGCCCGCTGTAGCTGCGACCGTTGTTCTGGATATCGGCACGGAAGGTCGAGCTGATGGTGGCCTCGGTCACGTACATGCCTTCCTTGGGCGACTGATATTTCAGGTCGGCCAGGGTCACTGTCAGCTGTGGCGCGTTACCGGCGCTGCCGGTCGGGGTGAAGCCCAACAGGCGCACGGCGGCTTCGGCCTGGGCCTGCAGCTTGGGCAGCAGGTCGTTGGCCTGGACGGTCACCGCACTGGTCTCCGGGTAGAGGCCGCCACGCGTGCCCAGGGTCGGGCTCGGACGACCGTCGACCACGCGCACCACAACCGGCTGGCCGCGGCCGACAGGGGCCAACTGGCTGTTCAGTTTGGGTTGCGGGCTGAGTTGTTGCGGGCTGTTGGCGCAACCGACCAAGGTCAAGGTGCCTACAGCAAGCAAACCAAACAAAAAGCGACGCAGCATGCTCAATTTCTCCATGGGGGTAACTCCGAATGTGCCGCAGTATAGCGGCGTCAAACCGCGACTCACCAGTTGAAAATGGGACCGTTATGCGAGCGCAATGGTTCAGCCACACAGATGTCATGGGCACGTCACTGCCATGTCACTTGCGCCTGAGATGCTTGATGTACTCACACAAAAGGAGCCGGACCATGGACTTCCTCTGGTCTTTGTTCAGTTTTCGCCAGCATCGCCACTATGCACGGGTAGATCAGGACGGTATCTGCCGAGCATTCAAGCATTGCATCAAGCCGCCCGCTGGCCATGACTGGGTGGAAATAAACGAGTTGCGCCTGTGCTGGCTGAACCAGCCACTGCCCGCTACAGCCCGCGTCGTTCGAGCACCCGCGCGGTCCCGCCGGCGTCCTTTGCTCACGGCCTGACCGATCAGCGAACAAAAGTCATTTTATTTCGATCAATTTCAGGCGTTTCATCGCTATAATCTCCCCCCGATTATAAGGACGTCTCCTGATCGGGCCTCGCAGCACCGCTAATCCCGGTATTAGCACCTCCGTATCGCCCACAGAGAGCCGCCCACACAGGTCATGTCCAGGCCGGTGTAGTCGCTGTTCGGTGTGCAATCGCTCGAATTTCTTCGAACCTTTTCCCACCTGCCGCCCTCACACCAGACTGAACACTGAGCTGCCAGAGCTGCCATCGCGCAGCCCTTTTTGAGGTTTGAGGTTCACGTTTCCAAAAGAGCGTGAAAAAACGGGTTTTCACAACTTCACAAGAGTGTGGCAAGCAATGAATAGGTATGCGTGTGTCAAAGCACCATTAACATCAGAACCAACCACCTTGAGGATTGCTCACTGCGCAGTCTCCATCAGCGAGGCCTGAAACGGTAACGAGATGGATTGCACAACCGGATGCCTTGACCATGGTCGAATGGCTTGCGGGTCGGAAAAATGCGTTCATGCCGACCTGATTTGATGCCTGTTCGAGCCTGGTAGCGGCCTGCGGTGGCGATGCAAAGAATTGCGAAGAATCGGACATGCTGATCCTGGCCAGGGTGCACCTGGGGCCCACTATGAACAACGCCCCGCCCTCCCCGGCCACTGACCTAGGGATCGCTTGCCGTCAATTGGGTTGCAGATTTTGGAGACACGTTAATGGCGCATAACGAAGCAGTCGACGTGGTACTGGTCGGGGCCGGCATCATGAGTGCTACCCTCGCGGTGCTGCTCAAAGAGCTCGACCCCAGCCTCAAGCTGGAAGTCGTTGAGCTGATGGATTCGGGTGCGGCGGAGAGTTCCAACCCGTGGAACAACGCCGGGACCGGGCATGCCGGGCTGTGTGAGCTGAACTACACGCCCCAGGCCGCCGACGGTTCCATCGACATCAAGAAAGCGATCCACATCAATACCCAGTTCGAAGTGTCGAAACAGTTCTGGGCGTACCTGACTCGCAAGAGCACCTTCGGCTCGTCGAAGTCCTTCATCAGCCCGGTGCCGCACCTGAGCTACGTCGAGGGCGACAAAGGCGTGGCCTTCCTCAAGGCGCGCTTCGAAGCCCTGCACAAGCATCACGCCTTCTCTTCGATGGAATACACCGAAGACAAGAGCAAGATGGCCGAATGGATGCCGTTGATGATGCCGGGGCGCGACCCGAATCAAGCCTTGGCCGCCACTCGCGTGGAGCACGGCACCGATGTCAACTTCGGCAACCTGACCAATCAGTTGCTCAAGCACTTGGTCAGCACCCCGGATGCCCAGGTCAAGTACAGCAAGCGCGTGACCGGCCTGAGCCGTAAAGGCGACGGCTGGAGCGTCAGCATCAAGGACGTCAACAGCGGCGGTACGCGCGAAATCGACGCCAAATTCGTCTTCCTCGGCGCCGGTGGCGCGGCCCTGCCGCTGCTGCAGATGTCCGGTATCGAAGAGAGCAAGGGCTTCGGCGGCTTCCCGGTCAGCGGCCAGTGGCTGCGTTGCGATAACCCGGAAGTGGTCAAGCGCCATCAGGCCAAGGTTTACAGCCAGGCTGCCGTGGGTTCGCCGCCGATGTCCGTGCCGCACCTGGACACCCGCGTGGTCGACGGCAAGAAATCCCTGCTGTTCGGGCCATACGCCGGTTTTACCACCAAGTTCCTCAAGCACGGCTCGTTCCTCGACCTGCCACTGTCGGTACGCGCCGCGAACATCGGCCCGATGCTGGCCGTGGCCCGGGACAACATGGACCTGACCAAATACCTGGTCAGCGAAGTGATGCAGTCCATGGAGCAGCGTCTGGAATCCCTGCGCCGCTTCTACCCTGAAGCCAAGGCCGAAGACTGGCGCCTGGAAGTGGCCGGCCAACGCGTGCAGATCATCAAGAAAGACGCGAAGAAAGGCGGCGTGCTGCAGTTCGGCACCGAGCTGGTTTCGGCCAAGGACGGCAGCCTCGCCGCTCTGCTCGGCGCTTCGCCGGGTGCTTCGGTGACCGTGTCGATCATGCTGGAACTGATCGAGCGCTGCTTCCCTGAGAAGGCTCGCGGTGAATGGGCTGCCAAGCTCAACGAGATCTTCCCGGCTCGGGAAAAGATCCTGGAAACCGATGCGCAGTTGTACAACCGCATCAATACCGAGAACAACGAGCTGCTGGAACTGGTCGAGAAAAGCCCTGCGGCGGAAAACATCGCCTGACGCGTAACTCTGTGGGACCGGCTTTAGCCGGGAAGGCGCCTTCCCGGCTAAAGCCGGTCCCACGGTTCTTGCACCGATTCAAATAGCTGCGTTGCATTTGACTCAACATAAAAAACGCCCCGACTGGTAACAGGCGGGGCGTTTTTTTATAGCACCGGATTATCAGCCGCGTGCCTGATCGATCAACTCGATGTATTCCTCGGCGTTACGCTGATCCTTGATCAAGGCAACGAAGGTATTGCCGTGCTCATCGGTGCCGTCCAGGTCGAAACCAGCTTCCTTGAAGAACACCAGGAAACGCTCGAAGTCACCGACGCGCAGGCCACGGTAAGCCTTGATCAACTTGTGCAGCGACGGCGATGTGGCATCGGCCGGCTCGAAATCGAGGAACAATTTGATCTGCGCGTCGCCGATCTCGTCCCCAATCAACTGCTTCTTATCTTTACGCATTGCAGACTCCAACTGGTCGCAGACACTTTCACGGCCGGGCAGTTTACCCCCGGCCCGTCCTGCGGCTCAACGCGCACGTAAGGCCGTGGTATGGATATCGGCCCAGACATGGCCATTGGCGTAGCTGAGGAACTGGCAATAGACCTTCTCGTTGCGCAACAGGTCCACCAACACCCGGTATTGCGTGGGCGGGTAATAGAGGGTCAGGACGCGGGTCGCCGGATCAAAGGTGGGCTTTTTCAGGCTTTTGCTTTCGCCATCGAAGTGGATCAGCACCTCGCTGATGGTCGCGCCCTTGTTCATCGGCTTGCCCTTTAGGCGCAGCACCAGAGGCGACGTGACCGGAATCGGCTGCTGATTGGATTGCCGCTGACTGCCCACTACCACCGAATACTCGGTGATCTGCAACAGTTGCTGTTGCTCGGGCTCGCCTTCGCGGACCGCCAGGTCATCGGGCGGCAGGTATTGCGCGTGCATGGGTTCGGCAAAGGCAGGTGTAACCAGAGGCAGGCTGCACAACAGCAAGAGGGCTGCGGTACGGCGACAAAGCAATGACTTCATGTCGGCATCCCGTGAAAAGTGGCTGGCACTTTAGCACGGGATGTCGGGGGACTTAGAGGCCCTTGACGGCGTAGATACCCGCCGCGTTGCGCCAGTAGCCCTTGTAGTCCATGCCGTAACCGAAGATGTAGCGGTCGATGCACGGCAGGCCGACGAAATCGGCTTTCAGGTCCGGACGCGCCTTGCGGTCATGGTCCTTGTCGATCAGCACGGCGGTGTGCACGGCGCGGGCACCGGCATGGCGGCAGAAGTCGATGATCGCGCCCAGGGTGTGCCCTTCGTCGAGAATGTCATCGATGATCAGCACGTCGCGGTCGATAAACGACACTTCCGGCTTGGCCTTCCAGAACAGCTCGCCGCCGCTGGTTTCGTTGCGATAGCGGGTGGCGTGCAGGTAAGACGCTTCCAGGGGGAAGTTCAGATGAGTCAGCAGCTTGCCTGCGAAAATCAGACCGCCGTTCATCACACAGAACACCACCGGGTTGCGTTCGGCCAGTTCGGCATTGATCTGAGCGCCGACACGGGCAATGGCCGCTTCGACTTCGGCTTCGTTATACAGGCAGTCAGCCTCGCGCATGATTTGACGGATATGCTCGAGATCGGCAGACATGAGGCTCTCCAGAGGGGGCAGTGTAAGAAAAGCGGGCAAAGGTACGCATCCGCTCGGGCCAGGGCAAGTGATTATGGACTAACGTTGCTTCAGAAGTAGTACACAGCCTTCCTTGCAGTAAGACATCGCCCTATCTGTAGTAAGACAGTAACAAGCGAATAGATTAATCTAGGCCGTTTTTTGCCTGACGCCGGAGCTTTTCCTATGCCCATCCGTGAGATCCGCCACCCGCTGATCCGCCACAAGCTCGGCCTCATGCGCCGTGCCGATATCAGCACCAAGAATTTTCGTGAATTGGCGCAAGAGGTCGGCGCCTTGCTGACGTATGAAGCCACCGCCGATCTGCCCCTGGAAAGCTACGAAATCCAGGGCTGGGCCGGGACCGTGCAGGTCGAGAAGATCGCCGGCAAGAAGATTACCGTAGTGCCGATCCTGCGCGCCGGTATCGGCATGCTCGACGGCGTGCTCAGCCTGATTCCGGGCGCCAAGGTCAGCGCCGTGGGCCTGGCCCGCAACGAAGAAACCCTGCAGGCCCATACCTACCTGGAAAAACTGGTGCCCGAGATCAACGAGCGCCTGGCGATGATCATCGACCCGATGCTGGCCACCGGCAACTCCATGGTCTCGGCCATCGACCTGCTGAAGAAAGCCGGTTGCAAGGAAATCCGCGCCATGGTCCTGGTCGCCGCCCCGGAAGGCATCGCCACCGTGGAGAAGGCACACCCGGACGTGATGATCTACACCGCTTCCATCGATGATCGCCTCAACGAACAGGGCTACATCATGCCGGGCCTGGGCGATGCCGGGGACAAGATTTTCGGGACCAAGCAAAAGGATTGATAAGTTCCGGTCAAGAGCGAGCGTGGGACCGGCTTTAGCCGGGAAGACGTTAGATCAGGCGATAGAAACGTATCGCTTGTACATGCGTCTTCCCGGCTAAAGCCGGTCCCACAAGAAGAGTTGCGACGCCCTTAGAGCATCACCGGCGCCCGCTCACACATCCGGTTCAACGCCGCTGCCCAGTTCGGGTCGTCGTTGAGGCATGGAATCAGCACCAACTCCTCGCCCCCGGCCTCGCGGAAAGTTTGCGCGCCACGGTCGCCGATTTCTTCCAGCGTCTCGATGCAGTCGGCGACGAACGCCGGACACATCACCAGAATCTTCTTTACGCCCTGCCGGGCCAACTCTTCCAGACGTGCCTCGGTGTAGGGTTCGATCCATTTGGCCCGCCCCAGCCGCGACTGGAACGACACCGACCAGGCCCCGTCAGCCAGGCCCAGGCGCTTGGCGAATTCCGCCGCCGAGCGCAGGCATTGGGCGCGGTAGCAGGTCGCGAGCACTTCGGCAGGTGCGTTCTGACAGCATTCACTGCCCTTGAAACAGTGCTGACCAGTAGGGTCGAGCTTATGCAGATGCCGCTCCGGCAGACCGTGAAAACTCAACAGCAAATGGTCGTGGGGTTGCTGCAGATGAGCGCGGGCGCTCTCTACCAGGGCGTCGAGGTATTCGGGTTGATCGTAGAACGGCTGCAACAGCGAGAACTGCATGTTCAGACCCTGGGCCTTGACCACCCGCCTGGCTTCTTCAACCACAGTGGTCACGGTGCTATCGGCGAACTGCGGATAGAGCGGCGCCAGAGTGACTTTCTTGATGCCTTGGGCAGCCAGGCGGGTCAGCACGGTTGCAATGGACGGCTCGCCGTAGCGCATCGCCAGTTCTACCGGGCCGTGGCTCCACTGCTTGCGCATCTGCTCCTGCAAGCGCTGGCTGAGCACCACCAGCGGCGAGCCCTCGTCCCACCAGATCGAGGCATAGGCGTGAGCCGACTGCTCCGGCCGCTTGATCAGGATCAGCGAAACCAGCAGACGCCGCACCGGCCATGGCAGATCGATGACATAAGGGTCCATCAGGAACTGATTGAGATAGCGGCGCACATCGGCCACGTTGGTGGAAGCCGGCGAACCCAGGTTGACCAGCAACAGCGCGTGATCGGTCATGCAACGTCCTATTTCAGTGGCGGCCTGTCACATCACTCAAGGCCGCAGTCAAATCGAGATAACGAAAGGTAAAGCCCGCCGCCTGCAGGCGTGCCGGTCGTGCGCGCTGGCCACCCAGCAACAGCACCGACATCTCGCCCAGCAGCACTTTCAGCACCGCCGCCGGCATGATCATGAAGGTCGGACGGCGCAACACCTTGGCCAGGGTCTTGGTAAACATCTGATTGCGCACCGGTGATGGCGCGCAGACATTATACGGACCTCGGGCATCCGGCAGGTTTAACAGAAAATCAATCGCCGCGATTTGATCGGCGATATGAATCCATGGCATCCACTGCCGACCATTGCCCAGGCGCGCGCCCAGGCCGACCTTGAACGGCGGCAGCATCTGTTGCAGAAAGCCGCCCTTGGACGACATCACCAGGCCTGTGCGCAAACAAATCACGCGGATACCCATGGCTTCGGCACGCAGGGCGGTTTCTTCCCAGGCGCCGCATAACTGGCTGGCGTAGTCCGGGATGACCGGCAGGGATTGCTCATCGATTTCCCGCTCGCCGCAGTCGCCGTAATAGCCCACTGCGGAACCTGAGATCAGCACCCGGGGCTTTTGCTCGCGCGCCTGTAGCCAGGCCAGCAGACGCTCGGTCAGGCCGATGCGGCTGTCCCAGACAAAGGTCTTGCGCTTGCTCGTCCAGGGCCGGGCAGCCACCGGCGCGCCCGCCAGGTTGATCACAGCATCCACCGGTTGCTCGCCAATGTCTTCCAGTCGCGCAACACCGAGCACCTGTGGCCCGCACAACGCGGCGACCTCATGGGGGCTACGGCTCAACACGGTCAGTTGATGCCCTTGGGCGTGCCAGTGACGACACAGTTCGCGTCCTATCAATCCCGTACCGCCGGTCAGCAATATATGCATGGCAGGTGTCCTTGCGTGGCGTTCATGGCACTTCGGTAGTCTATTTTTCAAGGTAGCGCTGATGAGCGCAAAATGCAGCCGATCATCAACGACCCCGAGCCATGAATCAAAGACATCGACGGTTGACTATCCGTTCGCAGAGTTGACCGTTTGCACCCAGGGATCAGAATAGCGCTCGCGCCGTACGAGCCCAAAGCCAGGATTCTGTGCTTTTTGAATACGCGACAACTTATACCAAAAAACAGATTTGTACAGGTTTTAACTACGGCGTACTCTGTGCAGACAAGGTAACGAGGCCCCTATGACTGTACCTATCGCAATCATCGGTACCGGCATCGCCGGACTCTCCGCTGCCCAGGCGCTGCACGCTGCCGGGCATGCCGTTCATCTTTTCGACAAAAGCCGCGGCAGCGGCGGGCGCATGTCGAGCAAGCGCAGTGAAGCCGGTGCGCTGGACATGGGCGCGCAATACTTCACCGCCCGCGACCGCCGTTTCGTCAATGTCGTCAACCAATGGCGAGCCAACGGCTTCGTCGCCGAGTGGGCGCCGCAACTCTATAACGCCCATAACGGCCAGCTCAGCCCTTCGCCCGACGAGCAGGTGCGGTGGGTCGGCAAACCGCGCATGAGCGCCATTACCCGCGCCATGCTTGGCGATCTGCCGGTGACCTTCTCCTGCCGTATCAGCGAAGTCTTTCGCGGCGAAGAACACTGGCACCTGACCGACAGCGAAGGCAAAAGCCATGGTCCTTTCAGTCATGTCGTGGTTGCCACGCCCGCACCTCAGGCCACCACGCTGCTGGCCGCAGCCCCCAAGCTGGCCGGCGTGGTCGCCGGCGTGAAGATGGAACCGACCTGGGCCGTCGCCCTGGCCTTCGACACCCCGCTGCAAACACCGCTGGAAGGCTGCTTCGTTCGGGACAGCCCGATCGACTGGCTGGCGCGCAACCGCAGCAAGCCGGAGCGCAATGAAAGCGTCGACACCTGGGTGCTGCATGCCACCAGCCAATGGAGCCGCGAGCATCTAGACATGTCCCGGGAAGAGGTGATCGAGCACCTGCATGGCGCCTTCGCCGAGCTGATCGGCTGCGCCATGCCCGCCCCGGCATTCAGCCTGGCCCACCGCTGGCTGTACGCCCGCCCGGCTGGCGCCCACGAGTGGGGCGCATTGTCCGACGCCGATCTGGGCATTTATGTCTGTGGCGACTGGTGCCTGTCAGGCCGGGTCGAAGGCGCCTGGCTCAGCGGCCAGGAAGCGGCGCGACGCCTGCTCGAGCATTTGCAATGAATCAAATCAATCCGCGCAAATTGCTGCTGTCCAAGTGGACGGCAGCACAACCGCGCAACCGGGAAAAACATTTTCTGGTCACCGAACTGTTCCGCGACGAAGAAGGCACGGTACTGGAGATCGAACTCCAGGCCGTGCTCACCCACCGCAGCGAACGCCTGCCCTGGCAGTCCTTGCAGGATGCCGGGTGTTGGCGGATGGGCTGGCAGTAACATTCCCTCCCTATTAATTATCCGCATTGAAATGTGGTGCTCATAACCGACGCCGCTGACCAATACCTATACATAAAATTTGACTTGTATAACTTCAGCCCTATGATGAGCAGAAGTTGTACACGGGAAGTCCTGCGTACAAGTATTGTCTAGAGGCTGCCATGTTCGTGCCCGTCGTCAACAAGCCAAAGCTCGGTATCAGCGCCTGCCTTATGGGCGCCGAGGTGCGCTATAACGGCGGGCACAAACAATCCCAGCTGTGTACCCAAGTCCTGAGCGAATACTTTGAATTCGTTACCGCCTGCCCGGAAGTTGCCATCGGCCTGGGCATCCCCCGCGAAACCATTCGCCTGGTCGGCGATGCCGAGCAGCCGCAGGCGGTGGGCACGGTCAGCACCGACCTGAATGTTACGAAGGAACTGGCCGCTTACGGCGAGCAGATGGCCGTCGAGCTCGGCGACATCTGCGGTTACATCTTCATGCAGAAATCGCCGTCGTGTGGGCTGGAGCGGGTCAAGGTTTACCGGGAAAACGGCGCGCCGGTGGATGGCGGCGGTACGGGGATCTACGCCAAGGCGTTCTGCGCCCGCCACCCCAACCTACCGGTAGAGGAAGACGGTCGACTCAATGACCCGGTCCTGCGCGAGAACTTCATCACCCGGGTTTTTGCCTACGCCGCCTGGCAAGCGCTTTGCGCGGCAGGCATCAACCGTCGAAGCCTGACCGACTTCCACGCCCGCTACAAATACCAGTTGATGGCCAGCAACCCGGTGCAATACAAGGTGCTCGGCGCCCTGCTGGGCAGCATGGGCAAGCACGATGATATCGATGAACTGGCCCCGCGCTATTTCAGCGAACTGATGGCCGCACTGAAAAAATGCGCCACCCGCGGCACCCATACCAATGTTCTGCAACACCTGAGCGGCTATCTCAAGCAGACCTTGAGCAGCGCCGACAAGCAGGAGCTCCAGCAACTGATCAGCCAGTATCACCTGGGCATCGTGCCCCTCATCGTGCCCCTGACCCTGCTCAAGCATCATTTTCGCCAACACCCCGATCCGTACGTCGCGCTCCAGGTTTACATGCAGCCGCACCCGGAAAACCTCAGCCTGCGCAATGCGATCTAAATCATGAATGAATTACCCGACAGCGCGCTCGAAGGCGCGCAGCCCGATTGGTTGCCGATTCGTGAAATCGCCCGACAGACCGGCGTCAACGCCGTCACGCTGCGGGCCTGGGAACGGCGCTATGGCCTGATCGTTCCGCACCGCACGCCCAAGGGCCATCGCCTGTACTCGCAAGAGCATGTGCAGCGCGTGCTGAACATCCTCACCTGGCTCAATCGCGGCGTGCCGGTCAGCCAGGTCAAGCATCTGCTCGACAGCCGCCAGCCGGTCAGTGCGGTCCCCGGCAACGACTGGCAAGCCTTGCGTCAGAACCTGATGGCCGCCATTCATGACCTGGCCGAACGGCATCTGGACAATATCTTCAACCAGGCCATGTCGCTGTACCCGCCCCGTACCCTCTGCGAGCAATTGCTTCAGCCACTGCTCAGCGAGCTGGAACAACGCTGGCAGGGTCAGCTCGGCGCGCAACTGGAGCAGGTGTTCTTCTATTCCTGGCTGCGCAGCAAGCTCGGCGCCCGGATCTATCACAACAATCGCCAGATCAGCGGCGCGCCCCTGCTGCTGGTCAACCACTCCGACCTGGCCATGGAGCCGCATCTGTGGCTCACCGCCTGGCTGGTCAGCTCGGCCGACTGCCCGGTGGAAGTCTTCGACTGGCCTCTGGCCGTGGGCGAGCTGGCCATGGCCGTCGAACGCCTGAAGGCGCGCGGGGTACTGCTGTATTCGCGCAAGCCGGTAAATCTGGCTCAGCTCCCCAGGCTACTGGCCACGATTTCCTGCCCGCGATTGCTGGCCGGACCAACGGTCTGCATCCATTCGGCTGACTTATCCGTATCAGCTAACGAGATCGAGGGTTTGACGCTCGCCGAAGACCCCTTGACCGCCCAGTCCGCTCTCCAGCGGCTCGGCCTTATTTGAAAGCCAAGGACTGAATATGCAATTGCTCTGGTTACGCAGCGACCTGCGCACTCACGACAACACAGCCCTGACGGCGGCCATGGAACACGGCCCGACCGTGGCTCTGTATCTGCTCAGTCCCGGCCAATGGCTGCAACACGATGACGCCGCCAGCAAGGTGGATTTCTGGCTGCGCAATCTGTTGGCGCTGGAGAAAGACCTGGCTGCACTGAACGTTCCCTTGCTGATCCGTCATGCCGATACCTGGGACCTGGCGCCCGAAATGTTGCTGCAAGTGTGCCGTGAGCACCGCATCGAAGCCGTGCATGCCAACGACGAGTACGGTATCAACGAAACCCGACGTGATCAGGCCATGGCCCGCGCACTGGAAAACGCTGGCGTCGGCTTTCATCACTATCTGGACCAACTGCTGTTCCAGCCTGGCAGCGTACTGACCCGCAACGACAGTTACTTCCAGGTCTTCAGCCAGTTCCGCAAGGTCTGCTATTCGCGTCTCTACGAAAGCATGCCCCGGCCGGTACGCACGCCCAAGGCGCAGGCGCCGCTGTCGATCAAGAGCGATGTGCCACCGACCCGGGTCGAAGGCTTTGCCACTCCGTCGGCCAGCCTGCAAGCACTCTGGCCAGCGGGGGAAGAAGAAGCGCGGCAGCGTCTGGAGCGTTTCAGCGATGAGCGCATTCAGGACTATCAACTGCAACGCGACTTCCCGGCCAAACCCGGCACCAGCCAGCTATCGCCCTACCTGGCCAGCGGTGTGCTGTCGCCGCGCCAGTGCCTGCATGCGGCCTTGAGCAGCAACAACGGCGAGTTCGAAACCGGCAACACCGGCAGCGTGACCTGGATCAACGAGCTGCTCTGGCGCGAGTTCTACAAACACATTCTGGTCGGCTACCCACGCGTCTCGCGCCATCGCGCTTTCCGCCCGGAAACCGAGGCGTTGAAGTGGCGCAAATCTGCCGACGACCTCGCCGCCTGGCAAGAGGCCCGCACGGGCCTTCCGATCATCGACGCGGCCATGCGCCAATTGCTCGACACCGGGTGGATGCATAACCGTCTGCGCATGGTCGTGGCCATGTTCGTGACCAAGAACCTGCTGCTGGACTGGCGCGAAGGCGAACGCTTTTTCATGCGTCACCTGATTGATGGCGACCTGGCAGCCAATAACGGCGGTTGGCAGTGGAGTTCATCCACCGGCACCGATTCGGCGCCGTATTTCCGCATCTTCAATCCGCTGGCGCAGTCACAGAAGTTCGACCCGGACGGACGCTTCATCAAGTACTGGCTGCCTGAACTGGCCGACTTGAACAAAAAAGAAGTGCACAACCCGAACGCTGCGGGCGGCTTGTTCGCCCCCAACGGCTACCCGGCGCCCATTGTCGACCTGGGTGCCAGCCGCGCCCGCGCCCTGGCTGCATTCAAGGCGTTACCCGGTCGCCAATCGGCCCTCGAGCCCGCTTATGAGTGACTTTCTGCAGCGTTTCGCCCAAGGCTTCGCCGCCCTGGACAAGGACCATCTTGACCGCCTCGGTGAGCTGTACAGCGACGACGTGCGTTTCACCGATCCGCTCCATGAAGTCCAGGGACTTGCGGCGATGCGCCGCTATTTCGCCGAGCTGTACAGCCAGGTCAGCGAGCTGCGTTTCGACTTTCACGGTTTCGATCAGGTCCGCGAAGGCGAAGGCTATCTGCGCTGGACCATGCATTACGCCCATCCACGCCTGAACAAGGGCCGCATCCTGCACGTTGAAGGCTGCTCGTACCTGGCGTGGCGCGACAAGGTTTATCGGCACCGCGACTACTTCGATGCCGGGGCCTTGCTCTACGAACACCTGCCAGTGATGGGGCAGGCCATCGGCTGGTTGAAAAGGAGATTGTCATGAGCCATCCCGATCATCTGCGTATCTGGCTGACCGGTGCCAGCAGTGGCATCGGCCTGGCCCTGGCCGAAGAGTTGCTGCTTGCCGGTCATCACGTCGCCGTCACCGCGCGCAAGGTTGCGCCGCTGGAGGCCTTGTACAAACGCTTTCCCAAGCAGGTCATGGTCGCCGCAGGCGATATCAACGACGCCACGCAAATCTGTGCAATCTGCGATCGTATTGCCGCCGTCTGGGGCGCGCTGGACATGGCGATCCTCAATGCCGGCACCTGTGAATACATCGACGCCCGGCAGTTCGATGCCGCCATGGTCGAGCGTGTGGTACGCACCAACCTGATCGCCACCAGCTACTGCATCCAGGAAGCCTTGCCCCTGCTGCGCCTGGGCCATCGTCCGCATCTGGTCGGCGTGGTCAGTGCCGTCACTCTCCTGCCCCTGCCCCGCTCCGAAGCCTATGGTGCCTCGAAAGCGGGCTTGCGTTACCTGTTCGATTCGCTGCGCATCGATATCGCCGAAGAAGGCATCGACGTCACCGTGGTCACGCCCGGCTTCGTCGACACGCCCCTGACCGAACAGAACGATTTCGCCATGCCCATGCGCTGGCCGGCGCTCAGGGCTGCGCGCTATATCGCCTCGCGTATTCAACGCCCGCGTCGTCCGCTGGAAATCGCCTTCCCCGGCCCGTTTATCATGGCCATGCGTCTGTTGGCCCTGCTACCGCTGCGCCTGCAACTGGCCTTGGGCAAACGCATGGCGCGTAACGAACACAGCCACAAGGACGCGCAATGAAGGTCGCCATCATCGGCAGTGGTATCGCCGGCCTGACCACTGCCTACCTGCTGGCGCGCAAACACGACATCACGGTGTTCGAGGCGGCCGACTGGGTGGGCGGCCATACCCATACCGTCGACGTGACGGTGGCTGATCGGACTTACTCGATCGACACGGGTTTCATCGTGTTCAACGACTGGACCTACCCCAACTTCATCCGCCTGCTGAAACAATTGAAGGTCGATTTCAAAGCCACCGAGATGAGTTTTTCGGTGAGCGACCCGGCGACCGGCACCGAGTACAACGGCAATAACCTCAACAGCCTGTTCGCTCAGCGCAGCAACCTGCTGTCGCCGCGTTTCTGGGGCATGCTGCGCGACATCATGCGCTTCAACCGTGAAGCCATCGACGACCTGCAAAACCAGCGTATCGCCGACGACACAACCTTGGGCCAATACCTGGACAACGGCGGCTACGGCAGGCGTTTCATCGAGCACTACATCGTGCCCATGGGAGCGGCGATCTGGTCCATGTCCCTGGCCGACATGCTCGGTTTCCCATTGCAGTTCTTCGTGCGTTTCTTCAAAAATCACGGCCTGCTGTCGGTCAATCATCGGCCGCAGTGGCAGGTCATCAGCGGTGGTTCAAGCCGTTATATCGAGCCACTGACCCGCGAGTTCGCCGAGCACATCCGTCTGAACTGCCCGGTTCAACGGGTCGAGCGCGATGCCGCTGGCGTGCTGATCCATAGCGCCCATGGCAGTGAGCGCTTCGACAAAGTGGTATTTGCCTGTCACAGCGACCAGGCCCTGGCGATGCTCACCGAGCCGTCGACGACCGAGCGCGAGATTCTCGGTGCCCTGCCCTACGCCGACAACGACGTCGTCCTGCACACCGACACCCGCCTGCTGCCCAAACGCCCGTTGGCCTGGGCGAGCTGGAACTATCGCCTGGGCGGCAGCGGCCAACAACTGGCCGCCGTGACCTATGACATGAACATCCTGCAGGGCATCGCCAGCGACACCACGTTCTGCGTCAGCCTGAACCAGACCGCCGCCATTGACCCGCAGAAGATTCTCGCCCGCTACCGCTACGCCCATCCGCAATACAGCCTGGCCGCCGTTGCCGCACAGGCACGCTGGGAAGAGCTGCATGGTATGCAGCACAGCTATTTTTGCGGTGCCTACTGGGCCAACGGCTTTCATGAAGATGGCGTCGTCAGTGCCTTGCGCGTTGCCAGTGCCTTCGGGGAACACCTGTGAACAGCGCCCTGTACCATGGCTGGATCAGCCATCGGCGCTTCTCGCCCAAGGCCCATCAATTCACCTACCGCATCGGCATGCTGTACCTGGATCTGAGCGAACAGGACAGCGTGCTCGGCCTGTCGCCCCTGGCTGGCAGCCGCCGCTTTGCGCCCTTTTCCTTTCGCGAAAGCGACTATCTGCCCGAGCTGACCAAGAGCGGCGCGAGCCTGCTCGATGCCGTGCGTGCCCGTGTCGCCACGGCCTTGGGCCATACGCCACAGGGCAAGGTCTGTCTGCTGACCCAGGTGCGCAGCTGGGGTCTGTCGTTCAATCCGGTGAGTTTCTTCTACTGCTTTGACGCCGATGGCGAACTGGCTGCAGTGCTTTGCGAAGTCACCAATACGCCGTGGCGCGAGCGCTATCACTACGTATTGCCCGCCAACGGCGACGGTCATCAACACTTCGCGGTGGCCAAGGCTTTTCATGTCTCGCCGTTCCTGCCCCGGGACCTGGAATACCGCATGAGCTTCAGCCAGCCCGCCGCGCGTCTGGGCGTGCATATGGCTGACTGGCAGGGCGAGCTGAAGATGTTCGATGCCACGCTCAATCTCGAACGCCAGCCGCTGACTCGAACCACGCTGCACCGCTATCTGTTCGCCTACCCGTGGATGACCGCCAAGACCGCACTGGCCATCTACTGGCAGGCCCTGCGCCTGCTGCTCAAGCGCATACCGATTTTTTCCCATCAGGCCGCCGACGGCGCCTTTCGTATTGCGCACGTGCAACCCAAGGATCGACGCCATGAAAAACCCTAGCAGCAGTTTTTCGAGCAGCCTGAGCGCCAACGGCCTCACTGCCAACCTCCTGCGCCGTGGGGTCCTGCGCCAACTGGCCAACCTGCGCAGTGGATTATTGGTGATCAACGAAGGCGAAGAGCGTTACGTCTTCGGCCAGGCCGGTGCGACGGTGCAGGGTGAAATCACCATTGTTGACCCGGCGCTGTGGGGCATGGTCGCGGGCAACGGTTCGATTGGCGCGGGGGAAGCCTTTATTCATGGCTACTGGACCTCGCCGGACCTGACGGCGGTGGTTCGTGTGTTCGTCAGCAATCTGGATGTGCTGGATGCTCTGGAAGGTGGCCTGGCCCGCCTGGGTCGCCCCTTCATCCAGGCCCTGCACTGGCTCAATCGCAATACCCGCAAGGGTTCGCAGAAGAACATTTCGGCGCACTACGACCTGGGCAACGACCTGTTCGAGCAGTTCCTCGACCCGACCATGATGTACTCCGCCGCTCAGTTCCAGGGCAAGGACGACACCCTGGAACAGGCCCAGTTGAACAAGCTGGAGCGTATCTGCCAGAAGCTGGCCCTGACCCACAGCGACCACTTGCTGGAAATCGGCACCGGTTGGGGCAGCATGGCGATCTATGCGGCGCAGCACTATGGCTGTCGGGTGACCACCACCACCCTGTCCAAGGAACAATTCGCCTACACCGCCCAGCGCCTGGAAACCCTGGGCCTGACCGACCGGGTCACCCTGTTGCTGGAGGATTACCGCGACCTGCAGGGCCAGTACGACAAGCTGGTGTCCATCGAAATGATCGAAGCCGTGGGCCATCAGTTCCTGCCCACCTACTTCCAGCAATGCGCCCGCCTGCTCAAGAGCGACGGCCTGATGCTGTTACAGGCCATCACCATTCGCGAGCAGCGCTATGAACAGGCGCGGCGCAGTGTCGATTTCATCCAGCGTTATATCTTCCCCGGCGGCGCCTTGCCTTCGGTGCAGAAGATGCTGGAAATCGTTGGCCGCGACACCGACATGAACCTGCTGCACATGGAAGATTTCGGCCTGCACTACGCCCGCACCCTGCGCCTGTGGCACGACAACTTCCGCCGCGCCCACGGCTCGCTGACCGAGTTGGGCTACGACGACTACTTCCTGCGTCTGTGGGAGTTCTACCTGTGCTACTGCGAAGGCGGGTTTCTGGAACGCACCATCGGCACCGCGCAACTCTTGCTGGCCAAACCGGCTGCCGTGCCGCAACCGCTGCTGGGGCGCTTTGATGCGTAGACAGCCGGTGCTGGTCAACGCTGCCTTGTTCCAGGCGGGTTGGTTCACCTGTGCCTTGGGCGGCGACAGCTACTGGCTGTTGCTGGCCGGGGCCATCGTGTTGCTGCACCTGGTGTGGGTCGGCTCGTGGGCAAGGGAAGGCAAGCTGCTGATTTGGGTCACCGCTCTCGGTACCCTGCTCGACAGCAGCCTGACCATGCTCGACGTCTTTCAATTTCCGCCCGGCGGACCACTGATCCCGCTCTGGCTGATGCTGATGTGGGCTTTGCTGGCGATCACCCTAAATCATTGCCTGGCCTGGAGTGCCATGCCCTGGTGGCGGGCGAGTCTGTGCGGCGCCATCGGCGGCCCGCTGTCTTATTTTGCCGGCGCCCGCCTGGCAGGGGTGCAGTTGCCGCTGGGGCTGTGGCCGAGCCTGATCCTGCTGGGGCTGATCTGGGCCTGCGTATTTCCAGCGTTGCACTGGCTGGCCCGGTACTTGCGCAACACCCCGTCGGCGCAGTCATTCGATCGTCACCACGGCTGAGCCGTCATGCCCTACACTGCGCCGCTATGACCACGACCCTCATCCCCCTTTTGCCCGTTGCCACAGAGCCTGCCGTCACCTGCTCGACCTGTGCGGCCTGCTGCTGCCAGCTTGAAGTGATGCTGATCACCGACACCGGCGTGCCCGAACGCTTTATCGATGTCGATGACTGGGGCGGCGAAGTGATGCTGCGTCTGGACGACGGCTGGTGTGCGGCGCTGGATCGCGACAGCATGCTGTGCACGATCTATGACCGGCGGCCATTGATCTGCCGCGAGTTCGAGACGGGGTCAGATGAGTGTATGAATGAACGCCAGGGCATCGCCTCGGCATATGTTTAGTTGCTCATGAACATGCTTGCCCGGACTCACCCAACAGTCCGGACACACATATTCATGAAGCATTGATTACAGACAGCTAACAGACAGCCACTCTCTGTTCCTTACAGTAAACATCAGAACGGCATGGTGTAGTGCACGGCATAGCTTTCGATACCGTCATTAGGCTCTTTGATACCGGCGTTGGAATAATGCGTGGCGCGAATGCCGACTTCATGACCCCCGGCGAAACGCAGGCCGAAACCAATGCGGTCTTCGAAGTTGAAAGCCGTGCCCAGTTCCTTGTCTTCGATACGGTCATTGGAGAATACAGCGACCCCGATGCCTGCCTCGATATACGGTTTGATCCGGTCACCGGCGAACTCGTAGACCAGTACCGGAGAGAACGACAGACTGCTGACACTGGAGCGTTTGTCGCCATCCCAATAGGTATAGGCGCCACTCCAGTAGCCGGTCAGGCGCCCTACGTCGCTCTGCATCCAGCTCTTGTCCCAATCGAGCTGCACACCCAGCCGATAAGTCATGTCCGACTGGCCGGTGGCGCCTACGGAAAACTCCACCCCATCGGCCAATGCCAGTGCACTTTGTCCCACACACGCAGCCGCAATCGCAGCCAAACAAAACAGTCGCTTCATCGGAAACATCCTATGTTCTGAACGCACTATCACGATTATTTTTTTGAAACAGTCTTGCAGACGACTGTAGAAATCCGCTGTCACCGAATAGTTCAATCGGTAAACGGATTTGTAACAGATTACTTACAGATCAAAGCTTCGCACAGAGTCGGTGCTTTTCCATAGCGCCGGAAGAATTTTTCTGAATGCGTCGGTATCGCCGCTGCTCCAGAATAGTGTTTCACGTGCCGGGCCCTGGGCAAGTAAATCCTGCTGTTGCAGCAGGCGCTGAAGTTGTCGGGCGACGGCGCCGCCAGTGTCGATCAGGCTGATCGAGTCCGGCACCATTTGTCGCAAAAGTGGTTTGAGGAAGGGGTAATGGGTACAACCGAGAATGATGGTGTCGCAACCCTCGGCCAGTAATGGTTCTACGTAGCTTTGCAACAACTGGCGAATGGGCGGGCTCTGTACATCGCCCGTCTCGATCAGTTCGACCAGACCGGGGCAGGGCTGGGTCACTACCTTTACATCGGTGGCGAAACGGTCGAGCAAGGCGGCGAACCTGGCACTTTTCAGAGTGCCGGTAGTGGCCAGCACGCCGACCACGCCACTGCGGGTCGCCGCTGCGGCCGGCTTGACCGCAGGCTCCATCGCCACCAACGGCCAATCGGGATAACGCAGGCGCAATTCGGCGGCAGCGGCCACGGTCGCGGTATTGCAGGCGATGACCAACGCCTTGGCGCGTTGCTGATGGAAGAATTCGGCGATGAGCGCGCAACGCTGGCGAATGAACTCGGGGCTTTTTTCGCCGTAGGGAATGTGTCCGCAATCGGCAACGTACAGCAGTGATTCATTGGGCAGCAGGCGGTTGATCTCACCCAGTACCGACAGGCCGCCGACACCGGAATCGAACACGGCGACCGGGGCATCACTGGTTTTGGTCATGGCTGCCCTGATGATGAATGGCCTGGCAGACGCTGCATTGCGGGTCGCGGCGCACTTTCAGTTCACGGAAACGGGTGGTCAGGGCATCAATCAGCAGCAGCCGCCCGACCAGGGTTTCACCGAAGCCCGCCAACAGTTTCAGGGCTTCGAGCGCTTGCAGGCTGCCGACCAGCCCCACCAGCGGGCCGACCACGCCAGCCTCGCTGCAGGTCAGCTCGGCTTCGCTGCCATGCCCATACAGGCAGTGATAGCAGGGGCTGTCTTCGCGGCGCGGGTCGAATACCGACAATTGCCCTTCCAGGCGAATCGCCGCGCCACTGACCAGTGGTTTGCACGCTGCGACGCAGGCGGCATTCACCGCTTCGCGAGTGCCGAAGTTGTCCGAGCAATCGAGCACCACATCTACCGCAGCCACTGCAGCGGCCAGGGAGTCGGCATCCAGCGCCGTGCGATGGGGCACCAGGGTGATGTCTGGATTGATCGCACTGAGCCGGACCATGGCCGAATCGACCTTGGCCTGGCCGACGCTATGGCTGTCGTGGAGGATCTGTCGTTGCAGATTGGTCAGGTCCACCGTATCGAAGTCGGCCAGGTGCAGCTCACCCACTCCGGCTGCGGCCAGGTACAGCGCCACGGGCGAACCCAGGCCGCCCATGCCGATGATCAGCGCGCGCCCCTGCTTGAGACGCAACTGACCGTCGATATCGATGTGTTGCAGCAGAATCTGGCGGCTGTAGCGCAGCAGTTCGGCGTCTGTCAGCACGGCAGGTGCCCGAAGGTAATACGCTCGTGATCGCCCAGGTCACGTCGGGTTTTGACCCGCTCGAAACCATGCTGGACCAACAGCTCGCGCACGGCGGCGCCCTGATCGTAACCATGCTCGAGCAACAGCCAGCCATCGCTGTTCAGGTGCTGCGGCGCCTGGGCGATGATTTGCCGCAGGTCGTCAAGGCCATCAGTGCCCGCAACCAAAGCGCTGCTCGGCTCGAAACGCACATCGCCTTCGGCCAGATGCGGATCGCTGCTGGCGATATACGGCGGGTTGCTGATGATCAGGTCGAAGCGCTGGCCTTCCAGGGCACTGAACCACTGGCTTTCCAGCACCGCGACGTTATCCAGATGCAGGCGCTTGCGGTTGCGTTCGGCCAAGGCCACAGCTTCGGGCACGCGGTCCACCGCCGTGACGTTCCACACCGGCCGCTCGTTGGCCAGGGCCAGGGCAATGGCGCCGCTGCCGGTGCCCAGGTCGAGCAAGGACACCGTAGCGAAACCCGGCACCAGTTCCAGCGCGGCTTCGACCAGCATTTCGGTCTCGGGACGCGGGATCAGGGTGTGGGGTGCCACATCCAGATCCAGCTTCCAGAAGCCCTGCTGGCCGAGGATATAAGCCACCGGCTCGCCGGTCAGGCGGCGCTTGAGGTAATCGGCGAAGGTCTGCGCCGCCTCGGTGCTGACGATGCGCTCAGGCCATGTGTGCAGGAAGCTGCGCGGCTTGCCCAGGGCAGCGGCCAGCAACAGTTCGGCATCCAGACGCGCGGTCGGCGAATCGGGGAGTTCGGCATTTCTTAACAAACTGGCAATGATGGTCATTTACTCACCCAGAGCCGCAAGTTGGTCAGCCTGATATTCAGCGAGCAACGGTTCTATCACTGCATCGACCCCACCGGCCAGAACTTCATCCAGCGAATACAAAGTGAGGTTGACGCGGTGATCCGTGACTCGCCCTTGAGGGAAGTTATAGGTACGAATGCGCTCGGAGCGATCCCCCGAGCCGACCAGCAGCTTGCGCTCGCTGGCAATGGCGTTGGCAGCGGCGCTGGTCTGCTGATCGTTGAGCTTGGCCGACAGCCAGGACATGGCCCGCGCACGGTTCTTGTGCTGGGAACGCTCTTCCTGGCACTCGACGACAATACCCGACGGCAAGTGGGTAATGCGGATCGCCGAGTCGGTTTTGTTGACGTGCTGACCGCCGGCACCGGACGAACGATAGGTATCGACGCGCAAATCCGCCGGGTTGATCTCGATGGCCTGCTGTTCATCGGGCTCGGGCAACACGGCCACGGTACAGGCCGAGGTATGGATACGGCCCTGGGATTCGGTTTCCGGCACGCGCTGCACACGGTGGGCGCCGGATTCGAACTTGAGCTTGCCGTAGACATTCTCGCCTTCGACCCGGGCAATGACTTCCTTGAAGCCGCCATGCTCGCCTTCGTTTTCCGACAGCACTTCCACCCGCCAGCCACGCCGCTCGGCATAACGCGAGTACATGCGGAACAGGTCGCCGGAGAAAATCGCCGCCTCGTCACCGCCGGTACCGGCACGGATTTCGAGGAACACGTTGCGTCCGTCGTTAGGGTCCTTGGGCAGCAGCATGCGTTGCAGATTGCTTTCCAGTTCGACCAGTTGTTCCTTGGCCTCGCGCACTTCCTCGACCGCCATTTCGCGCATGTCGGGGTCGTTGTCCTTGAGCAGCGCCTGGGCGCCTTCGAGGTCCGACTGCACCTTGAGCAGCTGACGGTAAGCCTCGATAACCGGCTCGACTTCGGCGTATTCACGGGAATAGGCGCGGAACCTGGTCTGGTCGGAAATGACTTCGCCGTCGCCGAGCAACGCGGTCAGTTCCTCGAAACGGTCGCTGAGCACATCCAGCTTATTGAGCAGTGAAGCTTTCATTGCGGGGTTTTATCCGTCGAGCCCTCATTGAGGGCAAATAATTCCTGGGCCATGGCCAGCGCGTCGAAGCGACCTTCGGCAGACAGTTTCTTCAACTGTACGCTGGGGGCATGCAGCAGTTTATTGGTCAGGCCACGGGCCAGTTGCGCCAGTACTTCTTCAGCATTGCCGCCGTTGGCCAGGGAGCGTTGGGCCTTGGCCAGCTCCTCGTCGCGCAGGCGTTCGCTTTGCTGGCGATAGGCGCGCAGTACGTCGACGGCGGCCAGTTCACGCAAGCGCGACATGAACTCGTCGGCGCCGATGCTG
Source organism: Pseudomonas sp. JL23 (assembly GCF_056933585.1). Classification (NCBI taxonomy): domain Bacteria; kingdom Pseudomonadati; phylum Pseudomonadota; class Gammaproteobacteria; order Pseudomonadales; family Pseudomonadaceae; genus Pseudomonas; species Pseudomonas sp. JL23. Next base: position 5,750,102 of record NZ_CM167795.1, read on the forward strand.
ACCATCTCTTCGGCGGCCTGAGCCGCGCCCTGGCGGCTCTTGAGGTTTTCGGCGACCACCTCATGCAGGTCATCGACGCTGTAAAGGTAGACGTCATCGAGCTCGCCGACTTCCGGTTCAATGTCCCGGGGCACGGCAATATCGACCATGAAGATCGGTTTGTGTTTGCGCAGTTTGAGCGCACTTTCCACCGCACCCTTGCCCAGGATCGGCAACTGACTGGCGGTGGAGCTGATCACGATGTCGCTGTTGACCAGTTCGGCCGGGATATCCGAGAGCAACACGGCGTGGGCACCAAACTCGGCAGCCAGCAGACTGGCACGCTCCAGGGTCCGGTTGGCCACCACGATGCGCTTGACCCCCAGGTCATGCAAGTGGCGCGCGACCAGGGTGATGGTCTCGCCGGCGCCAATCAACAGCGCCTGGCTGCGTTGCAGGTCGCTGAAAATCTGCTTGGCCAGACTGACGGCGGCAAACGCCACGGACACCGGGTTTTCACCGATGGCCGTATCGGTGCGCACCTGCTTGGCCGCATTGAATGTCGCCTGAAACAGCCGCCCCAGCAGCGGGCCGACCGTGCCGGCCTCCCGCGCCACAGCGTAGGCCGATTTCATCTGGCCGAGAATCTGCGGCTCGCCCAGCACCAGAGAATCGAGCCCCGAGGCCACGCGCATCATGTGACGAACTGCCGCATCGTTCTCGTGCACATAAGCACTGGCGCGCAGTTCTTCAAGGTTCAAATGGTGATAATGGGCCAGCCACGCGAGGATAGCGTCGGCTTCGAGCTGATCATGTTCGATGTACAGCTCGCTGCGATTGCAGGTCGAAAGGATCGCGGCTTCGCGGCTGTCGGTGATCCGGCAGAGCTGCTGCAACGCTTCAACCAGCTGCTCTGGCGTAAATGCCACGCGCTCGCGGACGTCTACCGAGGCAGTCTTATGGTTGATACCAAGTGCAAGGAAGGCCATTCAAGGTCGCTGATGGTGACGTGAAGCCGACAATTGTCCTACTTCAAAAGGTTCAGAACAACTACCGCTGACTATTGTCCCTATAGAACGGACCGGGAAATGCCATCATTTTGCCCTGCAGATGGGCTACAAATGGCTATCCCGTAGTTTTCCAAGCGGCTGTGGGTTTGCTCCCAGCCTTGTGTCATGATGCTCAAACCGCAGGTAAGTCGTCCCTTCTTATATATGAATAGATCCTCCGCGTTATTCCTCGCCCTTGCCCTTCTTGGCGGCTGCCAGAACATGGCCGCCGATTCGCCATCCGTTCCGGCGCAGCAAGACGCGCCGCCTGCGCCCGCCGCCAAGCCGCAGGTGTATGGCTCGTTCACCCAGGAGACTCTGGTCAGCCTGTTGAGCGCGGAGCTGGCAGGCCAGCGCAATCGCTTCGACCTGGCCCTGGACAACTACGTCACCCAGGCAATCAAGACTCAGGACCCTGGTGTTTCCGAGCGCGCCTACCGTATCGCCGAATACCTGGGAGCCGATCAGGCCGCCCTGGATACCGCGCTGATCTGGTCGCGCAATGACCCGGACAACCTCGAAGCCCAGCGCGTGGCCGCCATTCAACTGGCCCGCGCCGGTCGCTACGACGACTCGATGCTGTATATGGAAAGGGTCCTGCAAGGTCAGGGCGACACCCATTTCGACTTCCTCGCCCTGTCGGCGGCGGAAACCGATTCCAATACCCGCAACGGCCTGCTCACCAGTTTCGATCGCCTGTTGGGCAAATACCCGAAAAACGGCCAGTTGATCTTCGGCAAGGCGCTGTTGCTGCAACAGAACGGCGATGCCGACAAAGCCCTCAAGCTGCTCGAAGACAACCCGCCCAAGCCGGGTGAAGTTGCGCCGATCCTGCTCCACGCCCGCCTGCTGCAAGGCCTGGACCGCGGCAAGGAAGCGCTGCCGCTGCTGGAAAAAAGCATCAAGAAATACCCGGACGACAAGCGCCTGCGCCTGAGTTACGCCCGCGCGCTGGTCGAACAGAATCGCATGGAAGACGCCAAGACCCAGTTCTCCAATCTGGTTCAGCAGTTCCCTGATGATGATGAACTGCGCTTTTCCCTGGCACTCGTCTGCCTGGAAGCCAAGGCCTGGGACGAAGCGGCCGGCTACCTGCAGGAACTGGTCGAGCGCGGGGCCCACGTCGATTCGGCGCACCTGAACCTGGGGCGCATCTACGAAGAGCGCAACGATCCGCAGCAGGCGCTGGGTGAATATGCCCAGGTCGGCCCCGGCAGTGACTATCTGCCAGCGCAACTGCGCCAGAGCGATATCCTGATGAGCAACGGCAGTGCTGCCGAAGCGTCCAAGCGCCTGGCCGAAGCCCGTGAAGCCAACCCTGATTATGCGATCCAGCTGTACCTGATCGAGGCCGAAACCCAGGTCAACAACAATCAGGGCGAACGTGGCTGGCAGACGCTCAACACCGCGCTCAAGCAGTACCCTGACGACCTGAACCTGCTTTACACCCGTGCCATGCTCGCGGAAAAACGCGATGACCTGACCCAAACCGAGAAAGACCTGCGGGCGATTCTCAAACGCGAGCCGGAAAACGCCATGGCCCTCAACGCCCTGGGCTACACCCTGTCCGACCGCACGACACGCTATGCCGAAGCCAAGGAACTGATCCAGAAGGCCCACGACCTCAACCCGGAAGATCCGGCGGTGCTCGACAGCCTGGGCTGGGTCAACTATCGCCTGGGCAATCTCGACGAAGCCGAACGCCTGCTGCGCCAAGCCCTGGAACGCTTCCCGGACCACGAAGTCGCCGCGCACCTGGGTGAAGTCCTGTGGACCAAAGGCGAGCAACGCGAAGCCCGCAAGGTGTGGAGCAAGGCCCTCGAACAACAACCTGACAGCCCCGTCCTGCGCAGCACCATCAAGCGCCTGACCGGCTCCGAGACCCTCTGATTTATGTTTTTGCGCCACGTTCGCCACGTTATCGCTCTCAGCCTGATCGCCCTGCTCGCCGGTTGTGCGGGGCTTACCTCCCACGAATCGCTGCAAGGCCAGGGCAACCCGGCCCAGTGGAATGCCCACAAGACCCAGCTGAGCAGCCTCGACGGCTGGCAGATCAACGGCAAGGTCGGCATCCGCGCCCCCAAGGACTCGGGTAGCGGCACGTTGTTCTGGCTGCAACGCCAGGATTACTACGATATCCGCTTGTCCGGCCCGCTGGGCCGCGGCGCCGCACGCCTGACCGGGCGCCCCGGTGCCGTGTCGCTGGAAGTGGCCAACCAGGGCCGTTTCGAAGCCAAGGACCCGGAAACCCTGCTTGAAGAACAACTGGGCTGGAAACTGCCGGTATCCCATCTGGTCTGGTGGGTCCGCGGCCTTCCCGCGCCGGATACCAAGAGTCGCCTGACCCTCGATGGTGACAGCCGCCTGGCCAGCCTCGAGCAGGATGGCTGGCAGGTCCAATACCTCAGTTACGTTGAACAGAACGGCTACTGGCTACCCGAGCGCATCAAGCTGCATGGCCAGGATCTCGATGTCACAGTGGTGGTCAAGGACTGGCAGCCACGCAAACTGGGGCAATAAGCATGAGCCAGCCACGCCTGACCCTGCCCGCCCCGGCCAAGCTCAACCTGATGCTGCACATCCTTGGCCGTCGTCCTGACGGCTATCACGAACTGCAAACCCTGTTTCAGTTTCTCGACTACGGCGACGAACTTTCCTTCGCCGTACGCGAGGACGGTGAAATCCGTCTGCAGACCGATGTCCCCGGCGTGCCCCACGACAGCAATCTGATCGTCAAGGCCGCCCGCGCCCTGCAACAACAATCCGCTTGCCCGCTCGGCATGGACATCTGGCTGGAAAAACGTCTGCCCATGGGCGGTGGTATCGGGGGCGGCAGTTCCGATGCAGCCACCACCCTGCTGGCGCTCAATCATTTGTGGAAGCTGGCCTGGAGCGAGAATCAGCTCGCCGCCCTGGGCCTGACGCTGGGTGCCGACGTGCCGGTTTTCGTCCGTGGCCACGCGGCTTTTGCCGAAGGTGTGGGCGAAATCCTCACCCCGGAAAACCCCGAAGAACCGTGGTATCTGGTGCTCGTACCGCAAGTCTCTGTAAGTACAGCAGAAATTTTTTCAGATCCACTGTTGACACGCGACACACCTCCCATTAAAGTGCGCCCCGTTCCCAAGGGAAACAGTCGAAATGACTGCTTACCGGTTGTAGCAAGGCGTTATCCAGATGTACGTAACGCTTTGAATTTGTTAGGTAAATTTACCGAAGCAAAATTAACCGGAACTGGAAGTTGTGTGTTTGGGGCCTTCCCAAACAAAGCTGAAGCTGATAAAGTCTCGGCCCTTCTTACAGAGACCCTTACAGGATTTGTAGCAAAGGGAAGCAACGTTTCGATGTTGCATCGCAAGTTACAAAGTCTGCTTTAAAGGAACCGAGTACTGGGTACTCGTTGCAACAGATACAGGGGCGTCGCCAAGCGGTAAGGCAGCAGGTTTTGATCCTGCCATGCGTTGGTTCGAATCCAGCCGCCCCTGCCATTTTCCTATACTCATCCAGGTATACCCTCAGCCTTCAGGTACTGCGCGTGTCCAAGATGATGGTCTTTACGGGGAACGCTAACCCCGATCTGGCTCGACGTGTCGTACGTCAGCTGCATATTCCTCTCGGTGATATTTCTGTCGGTAAGTTCTCCGACGGCGAAATCACTGCGGAAATCAATGAAAACGTTCGCGGTAAAGACGTCTTCATTATTCAGCCGACCTGCGCTCCGACCAACGATAACCTGATGGAACTCGTCGTGATGGCTGATGCCTTCCGCCGCTCCTCAGCGACTCGAATCACAGCTGTTATTCCTTACTTTGGTTATGCCCGTCAGGATCGCCGTCCGCGTTCCGCACGTGTGGCAATAAGCGCGAAAGTCGTCGCTGACATGCTCACCGTAGTCGGCATCGACCGTGTTCTCACGGTTGATCTGCATGCTGACCAGATTCAGGGTTTCTTCGATATTCCGGTAGATAACATCTACGGCTCCCCTGTTCTGGTGGATGACATTGAAGATCAGCGCTTTGAAAACCTGATGATCGTATCCCCGGATATCGGCGGCGTCGTGCGTGCACGTGCTGTTGCCAAATCCCTGGGCGTCGATCTCGGGATCATCGACAAACGCCGCGAGAAAGCCAATCACTCTGAAGTGATGCATATCATCGGCGACGTCGAAGGGCGTACCTGCATTCTGGTTGATGACATGGTCGATACCGCCGGCACCCTGTGCCACGCGGCCAAGGCCCTGAAAGAGCATGGCGCTGCCAAGGTATTCGCGTATTGCACACACCCTGTATTGTCGGGTCGTGCAATCGAGAACATCGAAAATTCCGTGCTGGACGAACTGGTGGTGACCAACACCATCCCGTTGTCCGCTGCTGCACAAGCCTGTAGCCGTATCCGTCAACTGGATATCGCACCGGTTGTCGCTGAGGCGGTCCGCCGCATCAGCAATGAAGAATCGATCAGCGCGATGTTCCGCTAAGGGCCCTGCCCTTCGCCCATCCCGTTGACGAAAAGCGCCCCGCCCCGACATTCCGTCGGGGCGGGGCTTTTTTGCCCATATCGTCCTGGCGTCGGTCGCAAACGTCAGCCGAATGTGGTTAATTTGGAGATACAACATGAACGAATTTACCCTGAATGCTGAAGTGCGTTCCGACCTGGGGAAAGGTGCGAGCCGCCGCCTGCGTCGTCTCGCAAGCCTGGTTCCAGCTGTAGTCTACGGTGGCGAAAAAGCCCCTGAGTCCATCAGCATGCTGGCCAAAGAAGTTGCCAAACTGCTCGAAAACGAAGCGGCTTACAGCCACATCATCGAGCTGAACATCGGTGGCACCAAGCAAAACGTCGTCATCAAAGCCCTGCAGCGTCACCCGGCCAAAGGCCACGTGCTGCACGCTGACTTCGTCCGCGTTGTTGCTGGTCAGAAACTGACCGCTCACGTTCCATTGCACTTCATCAACGAAGCTGCTCCGATCAAGAAAGGCGGCGAAATTTCGCACGTTGTTGCTGAAGTTGAAGTGACCTGCCTGCCGAAAGATCTGCCTGAGTTCATCGAAGTCGACCTGAACAACGCTGAAATCGGCGACATCGTTCACCTGTCCGACGTCAAGGCCCCTAAAGGCGTTGAATTCGTTGCACTGGCGCACGGTAACGACCTGGCTGTTGCCAACGTCCACGCTCCACGCGTAGCACCAACCGAAGACGCTGCCGAGTAATCCACTCGCCATTGTCAGAAGTTGCTGAAGAAGGGCCCCTGTCGTGACCGCCATACAACTGATCGTTGGCCTGGGAAATCCAGGCACTGAATACGAACAGACCCGGCATAACGCAGGGGCTCTTTTCGTTGAGCGTATCGCTGCGGCGCAACGAGTCAATCTCGTCGCCGAGCGCAAATTCTTTGGCCTGACCGGACGCTTCACGCACCAGGGTCAGGATGTTCGTCTGCTGATACCCACCACCTACATGAACCGCAGCGGCCAGGCCGTAGCGGCTCTCGCCGGTTTCTACCGCATCCCGGTAGACGCGATCCTGGTGGCGCACGACGAACTGGACTTGCCTCCGGGCGTTGCCAAGCTCAAGGTTGGCGGCGGCCATGGCGGTCATAACGGGTTGCGCGACATCATTGCGCAGCTCGGCAACCAGAACACCTTCCATCGCTTGCGGCTTGGCATTGGCCACCCGGGCGATGCCAGCAAGGTCTCCGGTTTTGTCCTGGGTCGAGCGCCGCGCGCCGAACAGGAAAAACTGGACGCCAGCATCGACTTTGCCCTCGGCGTGCTGCCGGATATCTTCGCCGGTGAATGGAACCGGGCGATGAAAAACCTGCACAGCCAGAAGGCCTGACACCACTCGAGGGGAAACACCATGGGATTCAATTGCGGCATCGTCGGCCTGCCCAACGTCGGCAAGTCCACCCTGTTCAACGCCCTGACCAAATCCGGTATCGCGGCGGAGAACTTTCCCTTCTGCACCATCGAACCGAACAGCGGCATCGTACCTATGCCCGACCCGCGCCTGGATGCCCTGGCCGCGATCGTCAATCCAAAGCGCATCCTGCCGACCACCATGGAGTTCGTCGACATCGCCGGCCTCGTGGCGGGCGCGTCCAAGGGCGAAGGCCTGGGCAACAAGTTCCTCGCCAACATCCGTGAGACCGATGCCATCGCCCACGTGGTCCGCTGCTTCGAAGATGACAACGTCATCCATGTCGCCAACAGCGTCGACCCCAAGCGCGATATCGAAATCATCGACCTGGAACTGATCTTCGCCGACCTCGACAGCTGCGAGAAGCAACTGCAGAAAGTCGCGCGCAACGCCAAGGGCGGCGACAAGGATGCCGTGGTCCAGAAAGGTCTGCTGGAACAACTGATCAACCACTTCACCGAAGGCAAGCCTGCGCGCAGCCTGATGAAGAGCATGAGCGCCGACGAGAAGCAGGTCATCCGTGGCTTCCACCTGCTGACCACCAAGCCAGTCATGTACATCGCCAACGTTGCCGAAGACGGCTTCGAGAACAACCCGTTGCTGGACGTGGTGCAAGCCATTGCCGACGAAGAAGGCGCGATCGTGGTGCCGGTGTGCAACAAGATCGAAGCGGAAATCGCCGAGCTCGATGACGGCGAAGAGAAAGACATGTTCCTCGAAGCCCTGGGCCTCGAAGAGCCTGGCCTGAACCGCGTGATCCGCGCAGGCTACGAAATGCTCAACCTGCAGACCTACTTCACTGCCGGTGTCGAAGAAGTCCGCGCCTGGACCGTAAAAGTCGGCGCCACCGCGCCACAAGCGGCCGGCGTAATCCACACCGACTTCGAAAAAGGCTTTATCCGCGCCGAGTGCATCGCCTACAACGACTTCATCCAGTACAAGGGCGAAGCCGGAACCAAGGAAGCCGGTAAATGGCGCCTGGAAGGCAAGGACTACATCGTCAAGGACGGTGACGTGCTGCACTTCCGCTTTAACGTCTAAGTAACAGGCGGCACTACCAAGCCCCGCGCTCACCTGATGAGCCGGGGCTTTTTACGTTAACCGACAACCGCCTTCGCCGCCTGCGCAAGACGCTGCACAGCCCAGCGAATTTCTTCCTTATTCAACGAAGCAAAGCCCAGACGCAACGCATTCTCGGGTTGATCCTCCGGCGAAAACTGGCGACCACCGCGCACCACCAGATCCAGTTCCAGCGCCTTCTCGACCAGTTGATCAACGTTGATCGAGTCAGCAAACCGCACCCACAGCGCCAGCCCGCCTTCCGGTTCCTGCACCACGATCTGCTCGCCGAAAGCTTGGTGCAGACAACTTTGCAGGGTTTCCCGACGGCGCCGATACTCCTTCGAAACCCGACGCAGGTGCTTCTTCAACTCGCCGTCATTGATCAGGTCGGCGAGCATCTGCTGCATGATCGCGTCGCCCTGGCCCAGGGTCAGCGCGGCATTGCGTTCAAGCACGGCGATAAGGTCGGCCGGGGCGACCACGTAGCTGCAACGGAAGGTGTTACCCAGAGACTTGGAAATCGAGCCGATGTAGATCACATGACGCTGCGCGCTGTCGCTGGCCAATGGCAGGTAGGGCCGCCCGGCAAAGTGATATTCGTGGTCGTAGTCTTCTTCGATCACGCAGAAATCATGCTCTCGAGCCAACGTCAGCAACTGCTGGCGACGCCCGACGTGCAGGCTCACCGTGGTGGGAAACTGATGGTGGGGCGTGAGGTACATCATGCGCACGTCATGCTCCCGGCACAGCGCATCGATCTGCTCGACGCGACAGCCTTCGCCGTCCATATCCACCGTTATCAATCGCGCGCCCAAACGGCGAAATATCTCCCAGGCCGGTGGGTAACTCAGGCGCTCCACCAGTACCACATCACCGGGTTTGAGCAGGGCACTGGCGGTGAGATACAGCGACATCTGCGTGCCCTGGGTCAGGCAAATGTGCTCAACGTCCACGGCCAGGCCGCGATTGTTGCGCAGCATTTCCGCCAAGGCTCTGCGCAGAGCGTGACTGGTGCCTTCGCTGCCGTGGCGCACGGTGTTGGAGGTAAACGTGTTGCGCAACGCGTTGCGGTAGTAGCGATGCAGCACGGCTTGCGGCAGCAAGCGGTGGTCGCAGGCGCCATTGTCGAAGAACAGCGCGCCGGGCCGATGTTGCAGCGCCCTCACCTCTTCGCTCTGGGTGAAATAGGCCACCGGCGGCACGTCTCGCAGCTCAAGGGCAAACGACTGTGGCGCGCTGCGGGCCATGCTCGCGCCGGCCGCCAGTTGCGCACTGACAAAGGTCCCGCGGCGTTGCTCGCTGACCAGCCAGCCCTTGGTCACCGCCTCTTCGTAGGCAAGGATCACCGTCTTGCGGTTGACGTCCAGCAACTGCGCCATCTCCCGCGTGCCCGGCAGTAAGGTGCCAGGGGCAAGACGGCCCTCGGTAATCGCCGTGACCAGTCCTTCGACAATTCGCCGAAATGACGCCTTGGATTGGCCCGCATCAAGATTGAGCAGCGGACGCCATTTACGTAACTGGACCATATGAACTATCCAAAACTGGAGGTTTTCCTGGTCCTAGTCTAACGCAACAATTGAACCTCACTCGCCCCCCGAGGTTTTTATGCACGCAGGTCATGTCATCCAATTGTCGCCCTCGGGCAAAACATTCCAGGCCACGGACGAGCTGCTGCTCGATGCCATGCTTGCCAGCGGCCTGGCCGTGCCGTTCTCCTGCCGCCGCGGCGCCTGCGGGTCGTGCAAGGTCAAGGTGGTTTCGGGTCAGTATCGCGACAAGCTGCTGGCACAAGACGCCTCGGCACCCTGCTATCCATTGGCCCCGGACGAAATGCTGCTGTGCCAGAGCCATGCCTGCAGCGACATGCGCCTGGAAATCCCCGGCTGGTCACTGGATACGCCGCCCCTGGAAGTCACCGCGCAGGTCGTCAGCCAGCGGGCGCTGAGCAGCGACATCGTTGAATTGGTACTGCGCACGCCGCAGCCGCTCGAGGTTCGCGCCGGGCAATACGTCAGATTTCGTCTCGACAATGGCGACAGCCGCTGTTTCTCCGTAAGCAACCTGCCCGCACTGGACCATGGAGAGCTGGTCTTTCATATCCGTCAGGTCAAGGGCGGGTTGTTTTGCGCAGGCATCCTGCCGGGCCTGCAAGCGGGCGACGCGCTGCAACTGGAGGGCCCGTTGGGCGCCTGCACCTGGCAGCACGACGATCAGCGCCCCGTCGTACTGTTCGCCACCGGCACCGGCTATGCCGGGATCAAGCCGATGCTGCTGACGGCCCTGGCGCGTGATGCCAAAGTGACGCTGTATTGGGGCGGATCGGCGGCCGAAGATTTCTACGACCGCGAATTTCTCGACCAGACGAGCGCCGAACATCCACGCTTTCGCTGGCATCCGGTGCTGTCGGCGGAGGCGCGGGTACACCACGTCGCACTGGCCCAGGCGCATGACTGGGCCGTTGTGCAGGTCTATGCCTGCGGCAATGGCACGATGATCAGCCAGGTTCGCGAACACTGCCTCGCAGCAGGGCTTGCGGCCCACCGTTTTGTCGCCGAAGCCTTCGTTGCCAGCGGTGCACTGGCGCCGGTTGCCCTGCTCGCGGCGCTGGACCCGATATTGGAAAAAGTCGGCCCGCGCTACTCACTGGACGGCATGCTCGCCGCCCGCGAGCAATCGGTGCGCGCCCTGGCTGCCATCGCCAGCCAGTTGAAAGTCGGCATGACCACCGCCCAGGCCCTGGAAATGGCCAATGAACAGTTGCAGGCCATGGGTGCCTCCCACACCTGGCACCCTACCTACATCCGATTTGGCGACGACACGGTCCGCACCCCACGCCAGGGCATCGACCCCGAACGCACACTGCGCGCCACCGATATCGCCGTAGTCGACCTGGGCCCGGTATGGGACGGCTACGAAGGCGACTACGGCGACACCTTCGTCTTCGGCGAGCACCCGCTGCATCAAGCCTGCGTGAAAGCGCTGCACGAAGTCTTCGACGAGACCCGCGACGCCTGGCACCACGGCCTCACCGGGCGTGAGCTGTATGACTTCGCCGAACACAGTGCACTCGCCAAAGGCTGGCGTCTGGAGCGCAACCTGGCCGGCCACCGCATCGCCGACTTCCCCCACGCGCTGTTCGGCCAGGACAAACTGGCGGAGCTTGCGATCGTGCCGAGCGAAATGGTCTGGGTGTTGGAGATTCAGCTGTGCCATCCCACGGAGGCGGTGGGCGGGTTTTTTGAGGATATTTTGATTGGCGAGAACGGCTCATAGCTTATGGGGGACCGGCTTTAGCCGGTCCCACAAAAAAACCTCCGGACGGTTAAGCCTTGGCCGGTTTAGAGCGCGCCTCCAACTCGACAATGGACTGATCAACCAGCGCCCTGGCCATATCGATCATGTAGACCACGGCCAAGGCCAGGCTGCGTTTCGAGCCGTTGAGGTGATCGCCCGCTTCGTACGCAACCGCAGAGGCGCAACGCAGAATGTCGGAGATGCGGATCAGGTTTTCTTCAAGGGTGTGGGGTGGATCGGGGACGAGCTTAATCATTGGATTCTCCTACTTACTCGCGGGAGCCAACGTTTGCCGCTTCTCAATTCGGCAAAGGGTGGCAGCTATGTACAGGTTGAGAAACCGGTTAGTAGGCACCCGGCACAGACCTAGGTCTGCCTGCACACAGCTGCCATAACGCATTCACCGCTACGACGTAGCGGCGAGGGATGGGGCAGCAGATGTGCCTACTAAAAACGGCTTCTCAATTCCGTTCACTGATTCGTCAGTGACGGCGCGCAGATTAGTGACCAAATTTGGCAGGCACAAGCGGTTGGAATTGTTTAGGAAATTTCACTCAATAGAAAGAGACCGGCCCTTCAGATTCGTCACTTTTCTTGTAGGCCATGTCCTGCAAACACCCCATATTTCATGAAAGAAACACAAAACCTGTGGGAGCGAGGCTTGTCGGACCGCCGCACCGCCGCGAAGAGGTCGATACATCCGACGCACCTTTTGCGCCTGGTACATACCTTCTCGGGCAAGCCTCGCTCCCACAAGGGATATCATCCCCATTCAGATCCCGTACGTGACGTGTTCGCCGGTACTCACGACTTCACATTCTGCGCCGCCAACGCATCCGCCGCGCTGCGCTCCATGCCGTCGGCAAACTTGCCCATCAGGCGCACCAAGTCTTCGAACTCACCCGGCTCCCAAGTCGCAAAAATCTCCCGTGCCCGGCGTGCCCGTGCCTCGTCCACGGCGTCGGTCATGGTCTTGCCCTTGGGCAGGATCACCGCTTCGCGCACACGCCGGTCCTTCTCGCTGGCCTGGCGAGCGATGAGGCCCAGGCTTTCCAGTTTGGCCACCTGGCGGCTGACCGTGGTGTAGTCGCGGCCGATGCGGTCGGCCATGTCGACTACGCCAATCGGCCCCAGGCGTTCGATACCGACCAATAGCGGAAACAGCGCCCGGTCCAGGGCGATGCCCGCGTCGCGAACCATGGCCTCGTCGTTCTGCGGGCGGTTCATCACGCTAACGATACTGATCAGGGCGTTATGCAGCGCCCTGAGCTGCGCGGAATTATGTGTATCTTGCACTCTTTTCTCCATTGGCATAGGATCCGGCCAGTTGCGTGCATATTACACATATTGGAGTAAGTCATGACAGAGTGCCCGGCGGTGGATGTACTGATTTGTGGCGCAGGCGCGGCAGGCCTGACCCTGGCCATCGAACTGGCCCGTCGGGGAATATCCCTGCGCCTGATCGAGAAAATGCCCACGCCCTTCCCCGGTTCAAGGGGCAAAGGCATTCAGCCGAGGACTCAGGAAATCTTCGAAGACCAAGGCGTTCTCGACCAGTTGCTGGCCACCGGCGGCCTGTATCCGCCACTGCGCCAGTACGCCAGCGACGGCAGTTACACGCAGACAGCCGTCATCGAAGCCGAACCGCCAACCCCCGCCGAGCCCTATCACCATGCTCTGCTGGTACCGCAGTTCCTCACCGAGCAGGTCTTGCGCGCACGCCTGTTGGCGCTGGGCCAGCGCCCGGCCTTTGGCTGTGAACTGAACGGTTTTGTACAGGACGCACAAGGTGTCACGGCCACCCTGACCACCTCGCAGGGCGAAGAGAGCATTCGCGCCCGCTACCTGATTGGCGCTGACGGTGGCCGCAGCTTTGTCCGACATACCCTGGAGATAGGCTTCCCCGGCAAAACCCTGGGCGTGCGCGCACTGGTCGCCGACGTGCATTTAACCAGACTGAAAGCTGACGCCTGGCACCAGTTCAACCAAGGCTCGCCAGCTCATCAACTGGCGATCTGCCCGCTGGCAGGCACCGACCTGTTCCAGATTCAGGCCCCGGTGCCGCTGGAAGGCGATGTCGATCTGTCACCTGAGGGCCTGACCGCGTTGGTCGCCGCACGCAGCGGGCGCCATGACATTGCGGTGCAGTCGGTGAGTTGGGCATCGGCCTACAGCATGAGCGCGCGGCTGGCAGACCGTTACCGTATTGATCGCGTCCTGCTGATCGGCGACGCCGCCCATGTCCATCCGCCAACCGGAGGCCAGGGGCTCAATACCAGCGTGCAGGACGCCTATAACCTGGGCTGGAAACTGGCAGCCGTGATCAACGGTGCGCCCGACAGCCTGCTCGACAGTTACGAAGAGGAACGTCGGCCCATCGCCGCCACTATGCTGGGACTGGCTTCACGCCTGCTTGATGCGGCGAAGCGCGGGGACATGCATCGGGGTCGCGAGGTCAGGCAGCTTGATCTCGGTTATCGCGAATCGTCCCTCGCACTGGGCACCCAACGCAGCGAAGGATTGCTTGCCGGTGATCGCGCCCCGGATGCGCCTTTGCGCGGTGCGGCGGGTCAGCCGACACGTCTGTTCGAGTTATTGCGCGGCACGCACTGGACGCTGTTGGGCTACGAAACAGAGCGCAAACTCGTGTCGCCACGGCCGGGGCTGCACATTCATATGATTGGCGCGCGCGGTGATCTTATCGATGAGCAAAACCATTTGCACGACGCCTACGCCGCGACGGTGGGCGACTGGATCCTGATACGCCCCGATGGCTATGTCGCTGCCATCGTTAACGGGAATGAGCTCGGCGCACTGGAAAGCTTTTTACAACGGCAAGGTCTGACCGCTTAAGCCTGGCGCACGCTGTTCGTAGTCCTGAAACCACTGTATCGCCCTGGAAATATCGCCCAAGGTGTAGATATGCAGGCGCAGTTCGCCCAGGTCTTGCAAGGCCATGCGCTGCAACAGCGTGGTCAGAAAGCGTTCCGGCCCTTCCGTCCCGAGCAACGAGGTGACTTGCCAGCCGTAGCGTTGCAACAGTTGCGCGCAGGTGCCGACGCGGCATTGTCGGGCGAAGTTAAGCAGCCCGGTCATATTGCTCGGGCCGGGAATGCCGACGCGGATAGGCACATGGATACCGGCTTGACGCACCTGCTCGATCCAGCGGATCACCGCGTCAGTATCGAACGACAGCTGCGTGGTGATCTCGACCTTGAAGCCCTTGGCGGTCAGGGCGTCGACCTTGCGCCGCAGGTAGCCCCACAGCACCTCATCGGTGATGCGCGGATGGCCCTCCGGGTAGCCGGGGATGCCCACCGTTTCGATAGCCAGGCCATCGAGGAAACGGCCGTTGATCACATCCATCGAATCGGTGAACGGACCCTGCGGCCCGGCCGGGTCACCGCCGACCAGAAACACCCCGCGCACCTGCCCTACCTCCACGGCCTGGGTCAGGTAGGAGCGCAGTACTTCAGGGGAAGCGATGCGCCGTGCGGAAATGATTGGCCGCGGCCGGGCGCCAGCAGCACGCAAGGCTTCGACAGCGGCAAGCCGCTCGGCGTAGGACTCGCTGCTGATGAAGGCGATATTGACCGGTATGTCCGTGGGCAGCAGGGCTTTTGCCTGAAGCAAACGCGATACGTCTTTTGCGGTGGTTTCCAGAGAGAAGCCCTGGAACAGCGATGACCGAATGTTGCTCATGATAATGGCGAGGGCCTTGGGAAGAGTGCTGCCGGGACAGCCTCCGTTATGACCTTTTGATAGCGGGATTGGAAGCGCCGCAGCGCTCCCGATCCGGGTTTTTTATCGAGTTGTGACCTGCACCTGCATCAGCGCGCCCAACTGCTCCGGTTTGCCTTCGACCACCACCAGATAACGGCGCTGATCGGCACTGTCGTTCTGCACAATCTGGCGGATCGGCCCGATGGTGTTGACGATGGCCGAACCGGCCGGGTTGGTCATGAAGGCGGCCAGCGGTTCAAGCGTGCCGCCGCCATCGGCCTGAGTCGACAGCGCCAGGGTGTAGGGCTGCTTCGGATTAAGACCGGTCACCGCAGCCTGCAACACCTGAGTCAGGCCCTGGCTGAACAGCGTCACGCTGGTCGGCGCCTTGTCGGTGGATTTGCCCGCCGCCTGCAGCGCCAGATGCACCGCCTGCCCGGCGACGCCCAATGGTTTCAGGTTGTCTGTGCCTGGGCCTTTGCTCACGGCATTGGGTACGTAGGCAATCGCCTGAGGCGCCTGGCCGATAGGCACATTGCCGATCACGGTGTTGCTCAAGGTGTCGATCACCGCCAGGGCATCGGCGTTTTCCAGGCCGACATAGACCCGCGTGCCATCGCCCGACGGCCACACACCATGAGGCAGGTTGCCTACTGGAATGGTCGCCACTTTCTCGAAGGTATCCGTGCGATAGACCTGCACCTCATTCAGCCCGCCCACGGTGATATAGGCGAACGAACCATGGGCGTTGTTCACTAGATTGACGTGGTTGGCGATGGGCCCGATATCCAGAGTCTTGATCAGCTTGAATGGCGGCGTGGCTTCGAATACCTGGGCTTTGCCGACGTCCTTGAGGGTGAACCAGACCTGTTTGCCATCAGCGGATGCGGCGATATTCGGGCAGAACGGGCTGGCCTGCTCGACGTGACCGACGATTTTGTGACTGGCCACGGCGACTACTACTGTTTCCGGGTTGAACGACGAGCAGACGTAACCGTATTTGCCGTCCGGGGAGAAAATCTGCATGCCGGGGCCGGCCGGGGTCTTGATCCGGGTTTTCTCGGCGTAGGTATGGGCGTCGAGGACCGACACATAATCTTCGCCGCGCACCGTCACCCACACCTCCTTGCCATCCGGGGTGAAGAACGCCTCATGCGGCGCCCGGCCGACGTAGGTTTTGTGCTTGACCGTGTTGGTCTCGGTATCGATGAATGACACCGAGTTGGTGCCAATGGACACCACCGCCAGGGTCTTGTGATCCGGCGAGAAGCCCAGGCCGTGGACCAATACTTCGCCCCGGTACAGCGGGCTGAGGTTGCCCGGTTGCGGATCGCCGAGGCTGATCACACCCAGCAACTTGTTATCCACCGGGTCGGTAACCGACAGGGTGTTGGAGAACTGCTCGGAAGCGTACACCCGGTCCTGATGGCTGACCGGAATGTCCTTGGCCGACGCCTTGCCGGGGATCTGCCCGGCCATGGCCGCAAGGGAACCGCTGAATAGCGCGCAGGCCAGCAGCGCCAGGGGGAAGTTTGGCATTTTCATTGTTATGTCCTTCGGGTCAGGGTTTGACGGGGGCTATCTGGGTGGGGGATGCAATCGAGGGTGGCAGCGGGTCGCCCAGGGCCAGGCGCATCGCGGCAATTTCCTGCTGCTGCTCAACGATGATTTCCTGGGCCATGCGCTTGAGTTGGTCGTTGTGACCGTACTTGAGCAGGGTCACGGCCATATCGATGGCGCCCTGATGGTGGGCGGTCATGCTGGTGACGAAATCGCGGTCTATATCGCCGCTGGGCTGGGCGCCCATGCCGGCCATCATCTTGTCCATGGCGGCATCGTTTTCGGCGAGAAACGGCGCTTCGGCGCTGACCGCCTCAGGCGCCGGGCCGTGGTCATGACCTTCATGGGCCATGGCGCCGCTCATGCAGGTCAATAGAAACAGGCCGAAAGCGCAGAGCAGGCTGTGCCGCGACGGGGTGCGTTCAAGGTTCAGCACTGGCGTTTCCTCCGTAAAGAAAGGGTTCGTCAGTGGGACGCAGGGCCTAGGCCCCTATTCCATGCTCGATGAATTTTTTTACAACGCTCGACGAAATGCCTGACGGGTCCGTTCGATATAGCGCGTCACCGCCGGGGCCTTTTCGAAGCGTCGATGGATCAGCGACAACCACGACGAACCGCTGCTGCCCTTGATCGACCGATACAACACATTGGGCAGGCTCAAGTGGCCAACCACCGACTCCGGCACCACCGCCACACCCTGGCCCAACGACACCAAGGCAATCACCGCCAGCAGGCCGCCGGGCTGCGGCCCCAGAGTCGGCGCGTAACCGCCGTCGGTGGCGACCTGCAAGGTGCCGTTGATTTGCTCGGGCAGGATAAAAGTCTCGTTCTGCAGATGCTCGACGCTGATTTCCGGCAAACGCCGCAGCCAGGAGTCCGACGACAAGGCCAGGACAAATCCTTCGGCATCCAGGCGCACG
This sequence comes from Pseudomonas sp. JL23, assembly GCF_056933585.1. Taxonomy (NCBI): domain Bacteria; kingdom Pseudomonadati; phylum Pseudomonadota; class Gammaproteobacteria; order Pseudomonadales; family Pseudomonadaceae; genus Pseudomonas; species Pseudomonas sp. JL23. The sequence continues at coordinate 5,767,602 of NZ_CM167795.1, forward strand.
GCCTCCACACCTTCAGGCAGATTCATCGGCGAACGCACGTAGCCAATATCAAAACGCCCTTCGGCAATCAGGCTCGGCAAGCTGGCCATGGGGCTTTCGTGCAGGCTCAGGGTGACGTCCGGATGCTCACGACTGAAGCCCTGCACCTGCTTTTGCAGCACTCCCGAATAGACTGCCGACGCCACATAACCCAACTCAATATGCCCGGTGTCACCCCGCCCGGCGCGTTGGGCGCTGCGTTGCGCCAGCTCGAACTGGCGCACCGTCGCCTCGGCCTCGCGCACCAATGCCGCGCCCGCTTCGGTCAGGCTGATTTCGCGCTGCTGGCGCACGAACAGGCGCGTGCCCAAGGCCTGTTCCATGTCCTGAATCTGCCGACTAAGGGTCGGCGTGGCGATACCCAGTTGCTCGGCGGCGCGGGTGAAATTGCGCTGACGGGCGACTTCGAGAAAGTAGCGGAAATGACGTATTTCCATAATTGTGTTAGCTCAAAGGTAATGAAGAGGCGAGGACGACCTAATAAAGGCGCCCAGGCAGCGGGATAAGCTGGCAGCAGACCAAAAATAGAGAGTTTCAGCCATGCGCGTCAAATCCGTTTTACTGCCTCTTGCCTTCAGTTTCGTCGTTACTAACGCTTTAGCGGCGCTGCCAGAATCCAACATTGCTCACAAAGCAATACTGGATCTAGGTACCGCCCAACAACTGCTCATGGCCGCGCAACGCACCGCCGAAGCCGGCCATTGGCCTTGCGCCATAGCCATCGTCGACGACGGCGGCTGGCCAATCCTTACAGCGCGTATGGACGGCGCCCCGGTGGTGGCCGGTATCGAACTGGCCGAGGGCAAAGCGCGCACTTCGGCACTGTTCAAACGCCCTTCCGGGGATCTGGAAAACGCCATCAATGGCGGGCGTCAGGCGGCCATCACCGCCGGGCTCTTGATGATGAAAGGCGCGCAGCCCATTGTGGTCGAAGGCCGGGTGGTAGGCGCGATCGGCATCAGCGCCGACACCCCGGCCCATGACGACGAAATCGCCCTGGCCGCCGTCGCCGCGTTGCGCCCGCAGGTGCAGCCATGAGCCCACGGCAGACCCTGCTTACCGCGTCGGGGGTGTGCTCGCTGATCGTCCTCGACACCAATATCGTCGCCGTCACCCTGCCAAGCATTGCCCGGGACTTGGGGGCCAATTTCGCTGATATCGAATGGGTGGTCAGCGCCTACATGCTCGCCTTCGCCGCCCTGCTGCTGCCGGCGGGCAGCCTGGCCGACCGCTTCGGTCGCAAGAAAACCCTGCTCTGCGGCCTGGGTATTTTCATTCTCGCGTCCCTGGGTTGCGGCGCCGCGCCCAATGCGTTGTTTTTGGACATCGCTCGGGCCTGCAAGGGTATCGGCGCGGCGCTGCTGCTGACCTCGGCCTTGGCCACCATCGGCCATACCTTTCATGACGAAGTCGAACGGGCCAAGGCCTGGGCATTCTGGGGCGCCTGCATGGGCGTGGCGATGACCGCCGCACCCACTGTCGGCGGGCTGATTACTCAGTACATCGGCTGGCGTTGGATCTTCTACCTCAACCTGCCGGTGGGCCTGCTGTTGATGCTGATGGTGCAGCGCTGCGTACCCGAATCCCGTGACAGCCTCGCCGCACGCCTCGACCCCTGGGGCAGCCTCACCTTCAGCGGCAGCCTGCTGTGCCTGATCTGGGGCCTGATCGAGGCCAATCGTATCGGTTGGAACAGCTCGCTGACCTCTGCACGCCTGCTCGGTGGCGTCGCATTGCTGGGGCTGTTCGTACTGATCGAGCGCACCCAACAGCGGCCCATGGTCGACCTCGCCCTGCTACGCCATCCACGCTTTATCGGAGCGTTGCTGGGTATGTTCAGCTACGCCGGCTGCGCCCAGGTGATGATGACCCTGCTGCCGTTTTACCTGCAAAACGGCTTGGGCTTTTCCGCCATTGCCTCGGGCCTGGGCATGCTGCCCTTTGCCGCGACCATGCTGATTTTCCCGCGTATCGGCGCACGTCTGGCCGGTCACTACAGCCCGGCAACGCTGATGGCGCTAGGGTTGATTCTGGTTGGCAGTGGCAACCTGCTCAGCGCCTGGGCCGCCCATCTCGGCGGCTACCTCAGCTTCGCCCTGGCCATCGCCGTAACCGGCGCTGGCGCCGGGCTGCTCAATGGTGACACGCAGAAAAACATCATGGCCTGCGCACCCCGCGACCGCACCGGCATGGCCTCGGGCATGAGCACTACCATGCGCTTTAGCGCCATCGTGCTGGCCATCGGTGTGTTTGGCGCGCTGCTGGCCAGTCATAGCGAACAGCTGTTGCAAGCAAGCTTGAGTGATGTCGCCCCGCAGTGGCTGGATCAAGCCCGAGGCATCACAGCGCGAGTCGTCGCCGGGGATATGCCTGCCGCTATGGGCTTGTTGCCGGACAGCGCGCGGCAACAGATCGAACCGCTGGCACGACAGGCGTTTGTCGGCGGGTTCGTGGTGCTGCTGTGGGTTGCGGGGTTATTGGCACTGCTTGGGGCCGTAGTGGTAGGAAGTTTGATGCGCAGGCCGATACCAACGCCGTATCCCTGACATCGCACAAGACTGTAGGACCGGCTTTAGCCGGGAGGGCTGAAGCAGAGGACTCACTGACTGGACATGATCTGTGGGACCGGCTTTAGCCGGGAAGACGGCATGACAGACGACACCTATGTATCGAATGTACGAATTGCTTCCCGGCTGAAGCCGGTCCCACAAAAGCACAGCCTCACTCCAGGCCCAGGTGAGAATCAGGCAATGGAGCGCACCACCCCACCATCCACCCGCATCGCCGCGCCCGTCGTCGCGCTGGCCTGGGTCGAAGCCAGGTAAACCGCGAGGTTGGCGACTTCCTCGACACTGGCCAGGCGTTGAATGATCGAACTGGGGCGATGCTCCGCGATGAAATCTCGCTCAAGGCTCTCCACGCTCTTGCCGCTGTCTTTGGCCAACTGTGCAATGAAGCCGCCCACGCCTTCGGAGCGAGTCGGGCCGGGCAGGATGGCATTGACGGTCACGCCGCTGCCGGCCAGGGTTTCGGCAAGGCCACGGGACACCGCCAGCAAGGCGGTCTTGGTCATGCCGTAATGGACCATTTCGGTGGGGATCTGCAGCCCCGACTCACTGGACAGGAACTGCACCCGGCCCCAACCCCGCTCGACCATTCCCGGGGCATAGAAGCGCGACAGGCGCACGGCGCTCAGTACGTTGACGTCGAAGAAACGGCTCCACTCTTCGTCGGTGATATCAAAAAAACCCTTGGGCTCGAAGATGCCCAGGTTGTTGACCAGAATGTCGGTCTGCGGCACCTGTTCGAACAGCCTTTGCGCGCCTTCGACCGTGCTCAGGTCAGCCGCCAGCCCCAGCAGTTTTGCTTCCGGGAATTGCACGCGAATACCTGCGATGGCCGCATCAACGCGCTCCTGACTACGGCCATTGATCACTACTTCGGCACCCGCCTCGGCCAGCCCCGTGGCAATGGCCAGGCCGATACCGGCGGTTGAACCACTGACCAGCGCGTGTTTTCCATGCAAGGAGATTTTCATCAGCATCACATCCTTCGGTAGGAATCGGCCGTAGCCGCGGAAAGGACAGCTTAGCTGTCTTCGCTCATGCCGTTAGGTAACTTGAAATGCGTAAAGGTTGCGTCGGGCAATTGGGCAAAGTGCGCCTTGGCCATCTCGATAAATGGCGGTAGCGCCGGGTTGTCATTGTCTTCGCGAAAAACCATGAACATATCCGCCGTGGGCACCGCGCCTTGCAGCGGCCTGAATGCCAGCAGCCCGGGAAACAGCTCCTGAGCCGATGCCGGAACGATCGCAATGCCCAGCCCGGCCCGCACCAGCCCGAGGATGGAGTGAGTCTGTTCCAGGTAATACAGATAGCGCGGCGACACTCCGGCATTGGCAAACAAGCCGACGATACAATCGTAGAAATAACGCCCTTCCTTGGGGGAGTACATGACGAACGGCTGATGGGCCAGATCGGTCACACTCAGGGTTTGTTGGGCGGCCAGGGGATGTCCGGGGGGCATCACCACCAGCAGAGACTCGCGACGGGCCAGGTGTGCGCGCAATTCGGGTATCGGTTCGACACGACGGACAAAGCCGATATCGATCATTTTGGCGATCAACGCTTCGGTCTGACTGCCGGACACCATTTCGTGCAACTCGAAACCCACCTCTGGCAGGGACTTGCCTGCCTGATAGAGCAGATCGGGAATCATGTTGTATCCACTGACGGCGGTAAACCCCAATACCAATTGCCCCGCCTCGCCACGCGCAAGGCGCCGGGCGGCATTACCGGCCTGTTCGGTGTAAGCCAGCAGATGCTGGGCGTCGCGCAGGAAATGCTGCCCGGCCACGGTCAGGCGCACCTGACGGTTGCTGCGGTCGAGCAGTTCCACGCCCAGGGAGCGCTCAAGCAGCTGAATTTGTCGGCTCAAGGGCGGCTGGGTCATGAACATGCGCTTGGCCGCCCGACCGAAGTGCAGCTCCTCCGCCACCATCACAAAACAACGCAGTTGGTGCAGTTCCACGATTCAATTCTTGTATTGATAGATTCAGTAAGGATGTTAGACGTGAATCGCTGTTTTTCCTAGGCTGTAGCTCTGTGCACCATTCCAATAATAAATGCTCCCTTGAAGGGAGCCGGAGAGCACCATGAATGCCAAGACAGCGCCCCTTGAGGCGTCAATTGCGACCACCCGCGTCGGTCGTCAGCGCTTCGTTATCCTCGCCCTGATCTTCGTCGTTACCGTCCTCAATTATGCCGATCGGGCCACCATGTCCATCGCCGGTACCGGCGTGGTCAAGGATCTGGGCCTGGACCCGATCATGCTCGGCATGATCTTTTCGGCGTTTGCCTGGGCCTACGCCCTTGGCCAGATTCCCGGAGGCTGGTTGCTCGACCGCTTCGGTGCGCGCCGAGTCTATGGTTGCAGCCTGTTGCTCTGGTCGCTGTTCACCATGTTGCAAGGCACTGTGGGCTGGTTCGGCATCGTCGGCTCCAGCGCCGCCATGATGCTGTTCGGCATGCGCTTCATGCTGGGTCTGGTCGAATCTCCGGCCTTCCCGGCCAATAACCGGATCGTTTCGTGCTGGTTTCCCACCCGCGAACGCGGCACCGCGTCTGCGCTGTTCAACTCGGCGCAATACATGGCTGTGGTGGTCTTCGCGCCATTGATGGCATGGCTCACCCACACGTTGGGTTGGGAGCATGTATTCCTGTGGATGGGTGCGCTGGGGCTGGTGGCGACGGTGTTCTGGTTTGCCCTGTATCACGAACCGCGCAGTTATTCGCGCCTCAGTGAAGAGGAGCTGGAATACATCCGCGAAGGGGGCGGCCTGGTCGATCTGGAAGTAACGCGCAAAAGTGACAAGCCCAAGACCGACTTCAAGCAGGTCGCCCAACTGTTTACCAACCGCACGCTCTGGGCCGTTTATCTGGGGCAATACTGCATCACCGCGCTGACGTACTTCTTTATTACCTGGTTCCCGATCTATCTGATCAAGGGCCGCGGCATGACCATCATGGAAGCTGGCTGGGTGGCCGCTTTGCCTGCAGTGTGCGGCTTCTCCGGTGGCGTACTGGGCGGGTTGGTCTCCGACTACCTGATCCGCCGTGGCGTGCATCCGTCCCGTGCCCGTAAAACGCCGTTCGTCATCGGCATGGCCCTGGCGGCGAGCCTGGTCTCGGCCAACTTTGTCGACGCCAACTGGATGGTCATTGCCCTGATGGCCCTGGCGTTCTTCGGCAAGGGGTTGGCGGCTGTCGGCTGGGCCGTGCTGTCGGACACCGCACCAGAAGGCATGGTTGGCTTGAGTGGCGGCGTCTTCAATGGCATTGGCAACGTTGCCGGTATCGTTACCCCGCTGGTGATCGGCTACTTCGTCGCCACTACCGGCTCCTTCAATTCGGCCCTGTGGTTCGTCGCCGCACACGGTTTGATCGGCATCTTCGCCTACACCGTGCTGGCCGGGCGGTTTGAGCGGGTGATGATTCGTAAATAACCGGGTTCGAAACAGGCCCTGGGGGTTTACTTCAGGGCCGAATATTTTTCCCGGCGCTGTAACCGGGCAGCACTTTTCTCCGAATTAATGATGGCAAGTCGCCCATGACTGGTCTTACCTTGTCCATCATCCAGCCCGACGCGGGCGGTATTCGGAAGTATCTCCCCCATGAATCTGACGCAACTGATCCGCAACCTCTCAGGTCGTAAAAGCCCCGACAGCGAACGCCACGAACAAGAATTGCTGTCGAGCCTGCTGGTCATGGCCTGGGTGGTGGAAGCCCGCGATCCTTATACCGGTGGCCATCTGTGGCGGGTGGCGCAGTTTTGCGAGCTGTTGGCAGAAAAAGCCGGCATGGATAAAACCGAAGTGGCGCGCATTGCTCTCGGCGGCTTTGTTCACGATCTGGGTAAGATCGCCATCCCCGATGCCGTGTTGCGCAAACCCGGGCCGCTGAGCGACGAAGAATACGCGGTGATCAAGACTCACCCCGACATCGGCCATAACCTGTTGCACAGCCACCCCTTGGCCGAACTGGTCAGCGATGCCGTGCGCCTGCATCACGAAACCCCGGATGGCCGCGGCTACCCGCTGGGCCTCAAGGTCGGTGAAATCTCGCCGATGGCGGCCATCACCGGCATTTGCGATGCCTTCGATGCCATGACCAGCACCCGCCCCTATCGCGCCGGCATGCCGCAAGAGCAGGCGCTGGGGATCATCCGCAAGAACCTGGGCACGCAGTTCGATACGCGTTTCGGCGAGCTGTTTATTCAATTGGGCGAAGAGGATCGCCTGAGCCCGATCATCGGACATACCGACGAAGGCATCCCGCTGCGCCATTGCGGCATGTGCGGGCCGACCGTGACGCTGCGTCAGGTCAACAAGGCCGGGGATCATGTGTTCTGCGCGTCGTGCGGGGCCGACTATGAGTTGCAGGACGGCAAGCACGGCGCCGCCCTGGAACTGGTGGCCACCGGGCGTAATGGCACGGCCCGAGACCTTTCACCGCAGGCGGATATGCTGCTGATCCATAATCTGGTGCAGCGCACCGCACGTCATGTGCAAACCCCGCTGTCGCGGCATTGAGACCGCGACAGCAGGTCAATCAGCCAGGCTGAAAACTACACGGCCTGCTTGGGAAAATTGGACGGAAACATGGCGCGCTGCGCCGCTTCGTCCATGTCCTGCTTGAAGCTGAGATCCTTGCCCGCCTCACGGGCACGGGCCGCAGCAGGCAGCGCGTCGATACGCTGGAACCAGCGCTGAATGTTCGGGAACGGCGCGAAGGCATCGGCGACGTCCTTGAACACGCGAGGCGCCACCCGCAGCCAGCCCCAGGCAGAAATATCGGCGATGGTCAGCTCATTGCCGACGATGAAATCACGCCCCGCCAGATGCTTGTCCAGCACCTCGTAATGCCGCTCGATCTCACGCAGATAGCGATTGACCCCGTATTCGTTGCCGGCCGGTGCCGCATGCTGGAAGTGCACCGCCTGCCCGGAAAACGGGCCGATGCCGGTGCCGATGAACATCAGCCAAGACAGCAGTTCGGGCCGATCGGCCGGCGAGCCTTGCAGGCGCCCGCTCTTCTCGGCCAGGTACATCAGGATCGCGGTGGAATCGAACACCCGCACCTCAGTGCCGCCCACGCCGTCCGTGTCGATGATCGCTGGCATCTTGCCGTTGGGGTTGATGGCGCGGAATTCAGGGCTGTGCTGCTCGCCCTTGCGCGGATCCACAGGTACCAGCTCATAGGCCATGCCCAGTTCTTCAAGGGCCAGGGCGATCTTGAACGGGTTGGGTGCAGGGTTGAAGTAGAGACGGATCATCGGATTTCTCATTCAGGGGTATGGGAAAACGAGTTGTAGACAAAATCAGACAGGTCGCTGGGACCTGGGAAATTAGGCCTTTTTATTTTAGAGCAACCGTTTTAGATTAGATCAGCTGCCGTCAGGGAGCAATCCCTGAAAATCCCCAATGGAGAACACTACGCAATGGCCCGCCCCAGAGAATTCGATGAAGCCGCCGTGCTCGAAGCCGCCATCCAGTGTTTCTGGATGCATGGTTACGAGGCCACCTCGGTACGTCATCTGGCCGAACGGATGGGCATCACCGGCGCCAGCCTCTACAACGCTTTCGGTGACAAACATGCGCTGTATCAACGCGCGCTGCTGCATTACCGCGAGCAAGGCTTCGACGTCCGCGTACAACGCCTTGAAGGCAATCTGCCGCCACGACAGGCCATCGCCACCTTCTTCGACGAACTGGTCGGGATGTCTTTGAACGACCCCGAACACAAGGGCTGCCTGTTGGTGAATACAGCGTTGGAACGCTCGCCCTATGACGATGACTGCAAGACCTTGGCGACTGACTTTCTGCTCCGCGCCGAAAACTTTTTTCTGCGCTGCCTGAATACCGGCCAGGCCGATGGCAGTATCTGCCGCGCGCAACCGGCCGAAGACCTGGCACGCCTGCTGTTGAGCGTACTGCTGGGCATTCGCGTCCTGGCCAGGGCGCGCCCGGAACGCGCGCTGCTCGAAGGCATCGTGCGCCCGGTTGCGGCGCTGCTCGACCCTCCACTCCACTGATCAGGATGTGCTGCAATGATTGAGTTGTATTACTGGCCGACACCCAACGGCCACAAAATCACCCTGTTCCTCGAAGAATCAGGCCTGGACTACCGCATCCACCCGGTGGATATCAGCGCAGGCGACCAGTTCAAGCCTGAGTTCCTGAGCTTCTCGCCGAACAACCGCATGCCCGCCATCATCGATACCGCCCCGGCCGACGGCGGCGAAGCGATCACGGTGTTCGAGTCCGGCGCCATCCTGCTGTACCTGGCTGAAAAGACCGGCCGGTTCATGCCCGGCGATGTGCGCGGCAAGAAAACCGTGACCGAGTGGCTGTTCTGGCAGATGGGCGGGCTTGGGCCGATGGCCGGACAGAACCATCACTTCGGTCTGTACGCGCCGGAGAAAATCCCCTACGCAATCAATCGCTATGTCAACGAAACCAATCGCCTGTACGGCGTGCTGGACCGTCAGTTGGCCGGGCGCGAGTTCATCACCGGCGAGCACTACAGCATCGCCGATATGGCCGCGTATCCGTGGGTGGTGCCGTGGCAGAACCAGCAGCAGAACATCGATGACTTCCCGAATCTGAAGCGTTGGCTCAATGCGATTGCCGCGCGCCCGGCGACCATCGCGGCCTACGCCAAGGGCGAGCCATTGAGGAATCGGCCGACGGTGACGGAGGAAGGGAAGAAGATTCTGTTCGGGCAGACAGCGAAGACCTCACAGCGCAACTGACCTGTGTGCGGCTTCAGCCGGGAATAGGCGGGCAGGATCGATGTATTTCTATCGCCTGCACCATTGCCTTCCCGGCTAAAGCCGGTCCCACAGAAAAGCATTCAGCCTTCGCCCGGTATTTATCTTTGCACTGACTGTGGGACCGGCTTCAGCCGGGAATAGGCAGGCAGCGTCGATGTATTTCTATCGCCTGCACCATTGCCTTCCCGGCTAAAGCCGGTCCCACAAGGCTGTTCAATGATCAGCTCAAGCGGAAGCGCGAAGTATTGTCGCTCAGAGCCCGACTACCACGACTCAAGGTATCCGCCGCCTGATTGACCGCCCGGGCACCGTCAAGCAGACGCCCGGCGGCCTGATCGACCTGCTGGATATTGCCACTGACTTCATCTGCGGTGGTCGCCTGTTCTTCGACGGCCGTGGAGATCTGCGCCAGGGTGTCAGTCACGCCCTGCACCGCATGGGCGATTTCACCCAGGCGCTGGCCCAGGCTGGTCACCGACTGCGCGTCACTCAGGGCCTGCCCGCACGCGGCCTCCATCAAGCTGACCGCCTGACTCACCGTAGAGCGCAGGCTGTCGACAGTCCCGGCAATTTGCGCGGTGGAAGCCTGAGTGCGCTGGGAAAGACTGCGCACCTCATCGGCCACCACGGCAAAGCCACGACCCTGCTCACCGGCACGGGCCGCTTCGATGGCCGCGTTAAGCGCCAGCAGGTTGGTCTGTTCGGCAATCCCGCGAATGGCATCGACCACTGACTGAATCTGCTGCCCCTGATCGCTGACCCGGCCCAGCGCGGCGGCCGTGTCGGTCAAACGCTGATTGAGCTGTTGAATACTATCGGTGGTGCGCTGACTGTCCAGGCTGCTTTGCTCGGCAATCAGCCGGGTCTGGCGCGCGCTGTCGGACGCGTTCTCGCAACTCTTGGCTACGCCCTGGGAAGTGGCCGCCAGCTCGGTAGCCGCTGCGGCGATCTGGCTGATCTGCTGCTGCTGATCCTCGACCTCGTTCAGCGTACTGCTGGACTGGTTATTGAGGGTCAGCACCGCGCTGCCCAGTTGCTGCGTTTCATGGTTCACACCCAGCAGACTGGTGCGCAACTGCACCACCGCAACGTTAAGCGCGGTGCTGATCGCCGCCAGTTCGTCGCGCCCTTCAACCTGTACCTGGACCAACAGATTGCCATCGCGCAGGGACTCGGCCAGGGTGGTGATACCGCTGGCACTGCGGCGAATCGAAGCTTGCAGACAGGCAAACAGGTACATCGCCGCCAGCACCAGCACGCCGAAAATCACCCCGATCGGGATGAAGTGCATATTGGCTTCATCACGGAAATAGCTCAGGCGATCATTGAGAAAGTTCAGCGAGGTGCTGCGCAGGGCCGCCAGATCACCCAGCAGGCCGTCCACACTGTGTTCAAAATCGTCAGGTTTGAGGGTGATGGAACCGGCAAACACGCCGTCATCCAGGACTTTCAGCTCCTTGTTGAGGCGCTCGATACTGGATTTGTATTGGTCGTTCCAGGGTTTGAGTTCGGGAGGCAGCTTGGCCTGCAGCGAACCACCGATCTTGAGCAACTGATCCTGGGCGTCGCCGATGCGGCTTCGCAGATCACGCATCTGCAAGCGGCTTTGCATGCTGAACTGGCCGCTGATAATGGAAGTCTGGCCGATACTGGCCATTCGCCCGACACGCTCGATCAGCTCGGGCGCCTGTGTCGTGGCGATCTGCATCAGCATGTAGGTTTCCAGCCAGGGGTCGAGGATCAGGCCACTGTCCATGGCGATCTGCTCGCGCAGCGCCTGCAGGGCATTCAGGGCATTGGTGAAGCGGTCATAGCCGTCCGGCCACCAGCCCACCGTGCGCATGGCAGCGGTATCCATGCCGCTCACGGCTGCCTGCAAGGCCTGGAAACGAGCCATGATCTCAGGAGAGGCGTTTTCATTCTTGAGCACCATGCCGAGGGTCTCGACGGATTTGCTCATCTGCGGAGCCGCCGCATCCATCGCAGCCATGGTCGCTTTGGTCGCATCACTCTGCACGCGCAGAATGTCCGAAGCCTTCCAGCGTGCCGCGCGGTCACGCTGTGCGGACAACTGACCGTCGAGGGCATCAAGGGCCAGCAACTGGCGTACCCCGGCCTTCTCCCCGGCAATTACCGCCAGCTTGTCCTGATAGTCCCGGCCGATCATCCACATACTGCCAAGCAGCGGCAGCATGAACAGAAGGAACAGCACTTGAAACTTCCTGGCGAAACCAAAACGCCCGAGCAGGCGCATTCCCGGTAATAAAAGACCTTGCATGCTCGTTTACTCCCCTCTACATCTTGCCAAGACGGCAAAAAAGGCTACAGGCAAAATGCCATGCTGCTGATTTAATAGCGATAGCCGTACATCCCTCTCGTTGAGGCATGCAGTGGACTCCGCCCATTTTTGCGTTCGTCTCTTGTGGAAAGCGCCGCATCGGATAGCACATAGCAAGAATTGGACCGTGCCCAAGGACGACATCCACGTATCTTTCAGTCGGAAAACCGAACGAATTTAGCCGAGTGCACATTCTGTATTTTTTCGCCCCAAAAAGGCCCACAGCGTTATCGGCGGTCGTCCTTGTTCACTAGGAAAATACCCTACGCCGTCCCGCCATCTATCGCTAAAACCCTTACCGGCTGCGACATACGACTTAACACCTACCTGCCACTGCGAAAAGACTCAGCAAAGGCGGCAGGGCGTGCCAGAGAGGATTGACCCTGTATCAAAGGTAGCAACTTGACATTAAGCAATGACGACACTTCTGTATTGCCTGTCTATCGGCACAACCGCACGCGGCCCCATCCGGTTTACCGAATCAGGCCAAGACGATAACTGTCACTGGAGGAAACATCCGGACACACGCAGGCGCACACAAAAGGTGCAAAATCCAGGTAACAAAATAGTGCACAACCAGAATAGAAGAGCGGCAGGAAAAGACGGGAGAAGAACCGAACCACGCATCGCGAGCTAAGCGTTTGATCACAAGCAATTATTTTTCAATACAACGCTTGACACCTCCCCCTTATCCACGAATAATGCGCGCCACTTGGCTACATAGCTCAGTTGGTTAGAGCATAGCATTCATAATGCTGGGGTCCGGGGTTCAAGTCCCTGTGTAGCCACCAAGTACCGATCCATAGATGTCTACAGCAGTCTATGAATCACCTCAAGAAGCCCGCCTAGTGCGGGCTTTCTTGTTTCTGGCTGTATCTCCTTCTCCGTCGTGCCCCACGTGCATCCTCTGAAATAACTGAACCTAGGGGATACAAGCCATGAAAAGATCCGAAATCAAGCGCCGCCCCCTCTCCGACACGGCTTTAACAAGGCTCAGTATCTGGAGCAGCGCAGGACCATGACGTAATGGTACGGCGACTTCTTGGACGGGCTTGAAGGCGGCGATAGTTCGTGCACAGGTAACCAAGCCCGGCCCAGCGCCGGGCTTTTCGTATCTGCCCTACCCCATTCGCTTCATAGATAATTCCATCTTGCCCATAAGGTCTCTCTGCTCTCTCAGCGAGAGCACCAACCTGGCTATGGACCTGCTGGTAGAAAGCTCAGACAAAGGCATGTTTGCTACATACAACTCGATATCGCCTGATTCGGGATTAATGAGCTTCACCGAGAAACTGTCGTTTGCACCGATGACGCATTCGCACCTCGAGGGTAAAAACGCTGTTTCAAGAACTCGCTGGATATCTGGTTTTGAATGCATCGTGCGTCCTCTGCTGGCCAATAGTTTCATCAAGAATAGACAACCCTACGCCGATTTGTTGCAGATCAAAGCCCGTCCAAGCGCCAGGCTTTTTCGCTCCAAGCCTGCGGCATCCTAGCCCTGTTCGTCGGGATGTTCGCGCTGACCGTTGTTATCGCGCTCATGACCGGCGCAGCCGAAAAGGCGTTTCGCTGGTAACCAAGTACCGTATAGACGCTTCCAACGACGCGTCCAGACAAACAAGAAACCCGCCTGGTGCGTGTTTTCTCGTTTCTGGGGTTTGGCTTTTCAGCAGCCTGCCCCTCCTCTTCAAGCTTGACCGGCGGCACACCAGCGCTCAAAGATGCAGCGCCTGTGTGGCAAGACCCGGTCCGGGATGTTGAAGCCGGAACTCCATTCAGGCGCAAGCAATGCAGGAGTTTAGCCTATGACCAAGAAGCAACTGCAAGACCTCCCGACAGCGACCGCTGCTGACATCGAAAGATCTATCCAGGCCCTGAACAAAATGGCGGAACGCCTTTGGGGAGATGGCCGGGAAGCCGAGGCCAAAGCCCTTCTCGATGCGCTGGATGCTCTGAATCGGGCACTTGATCGGATCAGGATTGGGGAGAGTCGCAAGGTTCTTCATTAGGGTGTATGCATCAGCCGCAGACTGTTGGGGTAGACGAATCAAGAAGCTCATCACTCTAGCGCTAACCGTTTCCCGGCCATGACTGTGCAAAACCGGTCCCAACTCAAACGATCCATACTTGTGCCTCAAACCCTATTCCCGATGAACCGAACGCGTTGGAGTCCCGAATGTTCAGCCACATTACCGTCGGAACAAACGATCTTGATCAGGCCGCAGCTTTCTATGACGCCGTATTGATCCCCCTGGGGCTGCGCCGTCGTGCGGTGACCCCTGACGGTGGGCCGCCTGCGGCCTGCTGGATCAAGCCAGACACCCCGTTGCCGCGCTTTTATGTGTACAGCCCTTACGACCGCAAAGACGCCGGGACCGGAAATGGCAGCATGGTCGCATTCACTGCTCCAGCACCGGATGCCGTCGATCAGGCTTATGCCGCCGGCCTGCTCGCAGGCGGGACCGACGAAGGTAAACCCGGCCCGCGTCCGCACTACGGTGAGGGGTACTACGGCGCCTATTTGCGCGACCCTGATGGCAATAAGGTGCATATCGCCCATCGTGGGGATTTGCACTTGCCTGCGTAAGGGTCATCTACGTCAGCATGCTCGGTATCTGCCTCAGTCCCGCCAGGGTTAATGACGTCCCCCTACAATTGGGGCGTATCATCCGGGTCAACCCATACGCTGATTGAGGTTTTTGCTAACGCTCATTGGCTTACCTTACTCACTGCGCCGCCGGAAAATGATGGGTCTCAATCTCCTGAAACTCGCTCGCCTTCCTGCCAATCAGCCTGTCAGGGCTGAACTCCGCCAGCAGGGCCGGCCGTGAGCCGGTGAGTATGTCCTCGGCAACCAGATTCCCCAGTGCTGGCGCCAGGGTCATGCCGCTATGGGTAGCCACCACATAGACGCGCTTGCGGTCGGTCACGTAGCCCACAGCTGGCAAGCCATCGGCCGGGCGTGAGCGTTGGCCTACCACTATCTGCTCGAGCTGAACGCCAGCGCTGTTGCGCATTACCTGCGCCAGCCTCGCCATCATTTCCCGCCCAACCGGGCTATCGACAGCGGGCACTCGCGCGGGATCGGCCTGATGGTCAATGTCGAGCACCTGCAACAGCAGGCGACCGCCGCCGTCAGGTCTGATGTTGATGTCCGGCGTGATCAGGTTGGCGCGCAGCTGGATCTGCGTCGGCGAGGTATGGCCAAGGAAACTGCAGCCGATGCGTCCGGGTTGATCGGCATCCACCATGGCCAGCTCTACCCCCAGAGTCGCCAGCAATGGCGCGCTCCAGCGACCGACTGCACTGACCGCGATATCGCCCTCCCAGCAGGAGCCATTGCTCAACTGCAAGCGCACGCCGCAGGCTTGTTCGTCGATACCGCTGACTCGTTGATGCTCGAGAAGGGTTACGCCGTTCTGAATGGCTTCGGCGCGCAGAAAGGCAACGAACAGCGCCGGGCATAGCAATGACTCGTCGGGGAAGCTCCAGATCGGCACCGATTCGGCTGGCAGGATCAGTTCGGGCAGAGATCTGGCCAGGGCCTGCCGCTCCACCGGGATTGCGGCGTAGCCCTTGGCGATCAGGGATTCGACGCGCTTTTGCAGACGTGCGGCTTCGCTCGGCTCTGCGGCCCATTCCAGGGTGCCGCACTCATCCAGCCAGCGAACCTGAGATGGGCTCTGCTGTTGCAGAAGACGATGGGCGTTCATTCCGGCAACGTTGAGTGCGTGATAGGCGTCCGGTGATTTGCCGTTGGAATTGACCCAGGCATAACTCGTGGCACTGGTTCCTGAACCGACCGTCGCGGCCTCCAGCAACGTAACTGAAGCGCCCTGCAGTGCCAAGCTGCGGGCCACAGACAAACCGACGACACCGGCGCCTATAACGGCGATTTTCTGTTTCAAGCTGTCATTCCTCGTGTATGACGATGGTAGGAGCCAACTTGTTGGCGAGACGATTTACTCGGTGTGTCAGGTAGTCCCGCTCGCGAATACGTTCGCTCCTACCCGGCTCCGCCGCTTCGGTTACTCAAAAACAGGCGCCAATCTCGCCAGCACGTCCTCCATGATATCTGCTGGCAAAGTATCTATCTTGCGCCCATTACGGGCGCCAAGATCAAGTGAACGGGGCTGATCACAACGAATGACACCGGTTGTCGCGATGCCGGTTATAGGCACGGCAAAACCCGTGCGACGGGCAAAGTCGCCACCACTGGTGATCGGGCAGATCACGGGCAGTCCGGTCGCCTGATTGAATGCCTGCGGCGATACAATCAGGACGGGGCGGGAGCCTTGCTGCTCGTGCCCTTTTGTTGGATCCAGAGAGACCAGGTAGATATCACCTCGCCTCATATCAACTCACCACCGACAACGGGAGCATCCAGCCATTCACGCTCTTCGGCCGATTGCGGTTGGGAATAGTCTGAAGCAGCCAACAACTCTGCCAGCGTATAGCGAGGTCGGGGGTTCGGAGTGAGCACCAGACGCCCCTGTTCAATGCTCAGGTTCACCGCTGAACCGGCTTGCAGATGCAGTTGATCGAGGAATGCGGGGGGGACAACCAGCATTATTGAGCCTCCTACTTTGCGAAGATTGGTTTTATGCATGATGCCATTCCATCGAGCCTAAAAAGTTATATATAAATATAACATTCATTGATTTGTCCGCAAGTCACTCCCCTTTTCACCCCCTTGCCCAGATTCCCCCACCCGACTAGCCTCCCCGCCACCGCCCTTGCGAGCCGCCCCCATGTCCATCACCGATAACCTTCTGGCCTTCACCCTCGCCGCCACCCTGCTGACCCTGACGCCTGGACTCGACACGGCATTGGTCCTGCGTACGGCCGCCGTGGAAGGCAAGCAGCAGGCGGTGCGTGCGGTGCTGGGTATCAACCTCGGTTGTCTGATCTGGGGCGCGGCGGTAGCGTTTGGCCTGGGGGCGTTGGTGGCGGTGTCGGAGCTGGCGTTCAACGTTCTCAAGTACTGCGGCGCGGCGTACCTGTGCTGGCTGGGTGCGAACATGCTTTTGCGCCCCCGCAGCAGAATGGCCAGTACGAACGACGAGCGCGGCCAAGGCGGCAATTGGCTGCTCAAGGGCATGCTGGGCAATGTGCTCAACCCCAAGGTCGGGATCTTTTATGTGTCGTTCCTGCCGCAGTTCATTCCCGAGGGCCAGCCACTGATTGCCTGGACCTTCGGCCTGGTGGGCATCCATGTGCTGCTCAGCCTGATCTGGTCGGCGGTGCTGATTGGCGCCACCCGGCCACTGGCCGAGATTCTGCGCCGCGAGCAGGTAATTCGCTGGATGGATCGCACCACCGGGGTGATCTTTCTGCTGTTCGCCGCGCGCCTGGCCCTGAGCCGACGCTGATCAGGCAAATGGTAGCTGCACTCTGATTTCCAGCCCGCCGCTTTATCAACGACTTGCTGCAAGGCACCGGCCAGTGCTCGGTAACGACCTTTGGCCGCTTTGTTATCAACACCACGGTAGGGAATAAACCCCGAAGCCGGGACTGGAATGCGGTTGGGCGGGATGCATCACCTGCGGGAGCCGCATCCCGACTCAGAAAAAATCGCTGGGTTATCGACCCTGCGCCAACGCCACACAGCGCAATGCCAGAATGGTCGTAGGGTCCACCAGCGGCACCACATGCCCGTTAAGGTGAAACCCCGCGCTGTGTTGCAGCACCAGAGGCAGTTCGGTGCAGCCGAGGATCAGCACGTTGGCGCCCAGTTCACACAGGTGTTGGGCGGCCAGCAGCAGCTGTTCGCGGCACAGTCCTTCGGTGTACCCGGCCTTGATCCCACGCTCACCGTAGATCGCCTCCATCACCATGGCCTGATAATCCAGCCCCGGTGTGATGATCTGCAGCCCCGCATGTCGCGCAGCGTCGTGGTAGACCTGACTCTTCACCGTACCCGACGTCGCCAGCAGGCCGATGGTCTTGCCCGAGCCGTATTGCCCGGCAATCCATTCCACCGTCTCGCTGAGCATATTGACGATAGGCACGCGCAGGTGCGCCTGAATCCTTTCGACAAAGGCATGGGCGGTGTTGCACGGGATGGCAATGGCATTGGCCCCGGCACTTTCCAGACGCTTGCAGGTGGCGTAGAGGGCCATGGTCGGATCGGTTTCATCGCGCAGCAGGTTGGCGGTGCGGTCGGGAATCTGCGGGTTCTGCTCGACCACCATCTTGATGTGCTCCTGATCCTTGTCCGCCGGGGTATGGGCCACCACCTTGCCCATGAAATCCACCGTGGCCGCCGGCCCCACGCCGCCGACAATGCCGAGTTTGAACGGCGGGCGCGTCGGCTGGCCGTCCGCCTGGGTGGCGAAGTGGGCGTAGATCTCGTTGATATCCAGGACGCTGATGCCCCGCCGTTGCAGATCAGGGCAGATCAGGGACAGTTCGGTCATGCCGGGCACGATGATCGCCGCGCCCTGCTCCTGCAACGACAGACAGGCCTGATACACCGCTTCGAACGGCACCCCTTCCAGATGGCCGTCCTTGATCCCGTTGACGCCGTACATGGCTTCCATTAAAGCGGCCTGGGCAGCGGCGTCTGGGTAGACGATGCGATAGTCGCGCCCCAGATATCGCTCGAACAGACCCGAATGACGAACGTAATCCGAGGCAATCACACCCAGGGTCGTACCGCCCTCGACCACATGACCGATGTGCTGGCGCAAGGCGTCGAGCATGTCCAGCACCGGGATGCCGAGTTCTTCCTGAATTTCGGCGCGGAAGGTATGGCTGGCGAAGCACGGCAGCATCACTGCATCAACGCTGCTGTCCTCGAAGGATTTGCAGACCTGGAAGACATAGAACTTGCGCGAGGTCATGGCGGCGTTGCGGTCCAGAGGCAGCAACACGTCCTTGAACGGATGCTGCTCGAACAGAAAATGATAGCGGCCTTGATCTTCGAGCACCGCCCGGGACTTGACCAGTTTGTAGAACAGATCGCCACCGGCCAGGGAGCCCAACCCACCGATAATGCCCAGCTTGCGCACCAGGGCGGCTTCGTTTGTTTTTTGCATGACCTGCTCTCTTCTCGAACACGCACAATTTCTACATTGAAATAGTCTCTGTGGGACCGGCTTTAGCCGGGAAGACAGCATTCAACACGACGAATATGTGTCGCCGATGCCAGCCTCTTCCCGGCTAAAGCCGGTCCAACATAGGGTCATGCGCTACTCAGGCGATCGCGCCAACCGCCGGCACAACCTCTTCTTCCGGCTCTTCCTGCGGTTCGGACTTGGCCACCACTGCTGTGGCAATACTGTTGCCGACCACGTTGGTCGCGGTGCGGGCCATGTCGAGGAACTGGTCGATCCCCAGGATCAACAGCAGACCGGCATCGGGCAGGTTAAACATCGGCAGGGTCGCGGCAACCACCACAACCGAAGCCCGAGCTACACCAGCCATGCCTTTGCTGGTGACCATCAGCGTCAGAAGAATCAGCAGCTGTTGAGTGAAACTCAGATCAATGTTGTAGGCCTGAGCGATGAACAGAATGGCGAAGGCCTGATACATCATTGAGCCGTCGAGATTGAAGGAATAACCCAGCGGCAGGACGAAACTGGACACCCGCTTCGGCGCGCCAAATTTCTCAAGGGCTTCGATGGTTTTCGGGTAGGCCGACTCGCTGCTGGCCGTGGAAAACGCCAGCAGGATCGGTTCGCGGATCAGCTTGCCGAGGGTGAACACCGAACGGCCGAGGAAGAAATAACCGGCGCCGAACAACACGCCCCACAGCAGCACGATGCCCAGGTAGAACTCGCTGATCAGCTTGCCGTAATCCACCAGCAGACCCAAGCCCTGAGTAGTGATTGCCGAGGCGATGGCGGCGAACACACCGATCGGTGCCAGGGCCATGACGTAGTCGGTGATCTTGAACATCACCTTGGCCAGTTCTTCGATGGTGTCGGTGATGCGGGTGTAACCGGCGCGCTTGACGCCTGCCAGGGCAAAGCCGAAGAACAGTGAGAACACCACGATCTGCAGGATTTCATTGTTGGCCATGGCCTCGGCAATGCTGCGCGGGAACACATGACTGATGAAGACCTTGAGGCTGAAGTCGCCGGTATTGACCGCCACCGGCGTTGCCGCATGCTGTACCACTTCCATATTGAGCCCGGCACCGGGCTGAAACAGATTGACCAGGCCCATGCCGATCAGCAGTGAGATCACCGACGCCGTGACGAACCAGGTCATGGCGCGCAGGCCGATGCGCCCTACCGAGCGGGAATTGCCCATGCTGGCGATACCGCCAACCAAGGTGGCGAACACCAGCGGCGCGATGATCATCTTGATCATGCGCAGGAAGATATCGGTAACCATCGAGAAGTAAGCGGCGATGTCCTTGGCGCCTTGCGGGCTTGCGAAGTGATGGCATGCCCAACCCACCAGCACACCCAGGGCAATGCCGATGGCGATCTGACGGGGAAGCCGGTTTTTCGTGGAGCGGGTATTCGCAGAGCGACTGTTCATGGCGCGTTCCTCAAGTGATTTTTTTACTTTTTTACTTGGCAGGAGCTGGAGCGGAAGACGGGATCGATCGCCCGATGGCTCTTTGGCATCGGTGCTACCAGGGTGATTCTAAGGATGCGCCAGCGCTTTGATGATGAGTAATCACGATGGACTTATGCGCTTTCGGAATAGTTTGTGAAACAGCCCCTGTTTTCAGGCTGCAGCGCAGTAAACTCATCGTCAAACAGCATGAGGGCCGAGTATGCATATCAAGTGGCTGGATGATCTTCTGGCGATAGCCGAGTGGAAGAATTTCTCCCGCGCAGCCGAAGTGCGCTGTGTGACGCAGTCGGCTCTGTCGCGACGGATTCGCTCTCTTGAAGAGTGGGTAGGCGTCGAACTGGTGGACCGCAGCACTTACCCGGTGCAGCTGACAGCCGCAGGCAAGGTGTTCTGCGAAGAGAGCCAGGAGGCCCTGGGTGGCCTGCTCAGGTTGCGCTCGACCCTGCGCGAAGTGGAACGCATGCCGGGGCGCTCGATCCAGATCACCGCCGGGCACAGCCTGTCGATGACCTTCCTGCCCAAGTGGCTCTCGCAGTTCCAGCAGCATAACGAGCAGTTCAATGCCAGGGTCGTCGCGGCCAATATCCATGACGCGGTGATCGCCCTGGAGGAAGGCAACTGCGACCTGATGATTGTCTATCACCATCCACTGGCGCCGATCCTGCTCGACTCCGAACGCTTCGGCAGCCTTGCCCTGGGCCACGACGCTTTCATTCCACTATGCGCCCCTGACAAACGTGGCCAGCCGCTGTATCGCCTGCCCGGCAGCGCCAGCAAACCGGTGCCGCACCTGGCTTATACCGCAACGACTTTTCTCGGCCGGGTGGTGGATATCGTCATCCGCAACGGCCCCGGCGCCATTGCTCTGGAGCCCTGCTACGAAGCCGACATGACCATGCTATTGATGCGCATGGCCATTGAGGGTTACGGCGTGGCATGGCTGCCCCAAAGCGCGGTGATCGACGAGCTTGAGCGCGGCCAACTGGTGCGCGCAGGCGGCGAGCAATGGAGCACACGCCTGGAGATCCGCTCGTACTGCGCCATCGCCAATCAGAACCCGACCATGCGCAATCTTTGGAAAACCCTGGAGGGCGCGTCGCGTCGTTTGCCGTGATGGCATCTCTCAACGGAATGACCTCGCCTCCTGCCAACAACCTTTACACGCATCGTTGGAGCGAAGCTTGCCCGCGAAGGCCTCGACGCCGTATGCCTGACTGACCGCGCGGCTCAATGCGCGGGCAAGCCTCGCTCCAATGGATGTGCGTTTGCTGCAAGACGGCACGGCGCCTGGCATTGGCAACGCAGTCATGCAGAACGCCCACTGAAAAATGCCCCAACCTTGCAGAATGCATGAATCAAAATCAAAACCTATATTTAACTCGTTGAATTACATCAGTTTTTATCAATGCCTCCGATTGGCATAGCCAGTGCAACTTCCCTCGGGAAGATGTAACAAAACTATTCGAGCACGGAGCAACACAATAATGATTACATCCCCTGATACTTACCCTGCCGTTGCGCAAGAGTCGGTCAACCACTCAGGCGTGTCCTGGGGGGCGATCTTTGCCGGTGCCGCTGGCGCCGCTGCGCTTTCCTTAATCCTGGTCCTGCTCGGTTTCGGCTTTGGCTTCTCTGCGGTCTCGCCTTGGGCGGACAGCGGCGTCAGCGCCAAGACCCTGGGGATTTCTACCATTATCTGGCTGGCATTCACTCAGATCGTCTCGTCGGGCCTCGGCGGCTATCTCGCCGGCCGTCTGCGTGTCAAATGGGCCAATCTGCATGGCGATGAGGTGTATTTCCGCGACACCGCCCACGGTTTCCTCGCTTGGGCAGTATCGACGTTGATCGCTGCCGCACTGATTGTCGGCTCCGTCAGCAATGTTATTGGTGGCGGCGTTCAGGCCGGTGCCAGTGCTGCATCGGGCGCCGCCAGCGCTGTGACTCAAGTTGCAGGCAGTGCCGCCAGCAATAGCAATGGCCAGGACTATGGCTATTTCATCGACAGCCTGTTCCGTGACGACCGCCCTGCCGCCGTCAGTGACGACGCAGCCAAAGGCGTTGTGTTCCGCATTTTCGCCAAGAGCCTGAACAATGACGGCAAATTGAGCGCTGAGGACCGTACCTACCTGGCCCAGTTGATTGCCCAGCGCACCAACCTCAGCCAGGCAGATGCCGAGCGTCGTGTCGACCAAGTCTATGGCCAGACCGCCAAGGCCGTGGAAGACGCCAAGACTGCAGCCAAGAATGCCGCTGATACCGCCGCCAAAGCTGCTGCCTGGACTTCGCTGTGGACCTTCATCTCGCTGCTGATCGGTGCCTTCTTCGCCAGCTTCGCCGCCATCTACGGTGGTCGTCGTCGCGATGCGGACATCTACCTTGAAGCCCGCCCTTACACCACTACAACAACGGCTCGTTAAGCCAGGAGAAAAACCATGCGCTCATTACTTCTGCTGTTCCTCGGTGTGCCAATCCCGATCATCATCCTGATTGCGCTGTTCGTGCACTGATGCACTGACTCCGCTACGCCAAGCCGCTTCTGTTCGCAGAAGCGGCTTTTTATTGGGCGTCGCTTATCAATTCTGGATCGAGGGCACGAATGCGGCTTTCCGAGTGATAGGCACCGTCGTCGTTGTAGCGCAGATAGGCGCGCCCGCACTCCCGACAGGCCCATACGCCACACAGGTTGTAGGGATAGAAAGCCGGCGCTATGGGAGCTGCGACGGACCAGTAGGAGGTGCCGG
This sequence comes from Pseudomonas sp. JL23, assembly GCF_056933585.1. Taxonomy (NCBI): domain Bacteria; kingdom Pseudomonadati; phylum Pseudomonadota; class Gammaproteobacteria; order Pseudomonadales; family Pseudomonadaceae; genus Pseudomonas; species Pseudomonas sp. JL23. Next base: position 5,790,588 of record NZ_CM167795.1, read on the forward strand.
CGGGATGATATTCATCCAGGGTGGCCTCCTCCCGGGGCAATGCCGCCAGGGTGCCGACCTGTTCGAGCTGCGCCTCGCGCAAGGTCACCGGCCAGCCTTCCCAACCGGCCAGGGGTTTGCTGATGCAGTTGCAGGCCTGGCTCACGGCAGCCGAGCGTCGGGCGATAGCGAGCAAGGCGGGAAGATCGAGGAGCGGTGGCATGGGGCAATTCCTTATCGGCAGACAGCACAGAATAATCTGAACTGTGGGAGCGTGGCTTGCCCGCGAACGCAATACGCCAAGCGCCAGAGATGTGTCGGGCAATCCGGCCCCTTCGCGGGCAAGCCTCGCTCCCACAGTTTGGTATTAGCCACGCACGCTGGTGCGGCACCTCGGGTTTTTCCGATTATTGCAGCCATACCCCACCCAAAAGTGTCTAGAGTCAAACGCTGGGAGGCTTGAGGCAGGAGGCGACAATGAAAGGATGTCTGGCGTTCATGGCGCTGTGGATGATGGTGTCCGCCGCGAGTGCCGAGGAAAATGTGATTGTCATCCCCAATGACAAGCTCGCCCAGTACGTACTGATTGATAGAAGCGGCAGCACCGAGGAACGGACCATCGTGGTCAAGCGCTCGAGCATGAGCGGGATTGTCTACTCCAGGCGGGTCTACAACTGCAAGGAAGACACCGTGCACTTTATGGGCTCGGGTCTGACGATGGAGGCGCTCAATGGTGATCAGATCAACTGGCGTGAACAACCGGTCGAGAGTGGCACGGTCTCCAGTGATATCGAGAACATTGCCTGCAAGTAAGGGGTTGCAGACAATGAAGCCAGGTCCTGAGACCTGGCGAGAGGGGTTCAGACTTTCTTGACGAACTCGGACTTCAGTTTCATCGCGCCGATACCGTCGATCTTGCAGTCGATGTCGTGATCGCCATCAACCAGACGGATGTTCTTGACCTTGGTGCCAACCTTGACCACCAGGGATGTACCCTTGACCTTGAGGTCCTTGATCACGGTGATGGTGTCGCCGTCTTCCAGGACGTTACCGGACGCATCCTTGATGACCTTGACCTCATCGTCGGCGTCAGCGGAGCCGTCGGCGGACCACTCATGGGCGCATTCCGGGCAGATCAGCATGGCGCCGTCTTCGTAGGTGTACTCGGAATTGCATTTCGGGCAGGCGGGTAGGCTCACACTGTTTCTCACATCGAAGGGGGCTAAAAACCGCAGATTATAAAGGGCTTTTCCCTAAATCGGGTAAAAGCCCCCATGATCTGTGTCAATTAGCCCGCCCTGATGGCTTAAACAGAGCGAGTCACTTCGTCGCTGGCGGCTTGTTTTCGTTCAGCACGTCGATGATTTCCTGGGTGCCCTTGTACTCTTCCATCAGCGCATCCCACTTTTTCTTAAGGCCGGCGCAACTCTTGTCGATGTTCAGTTCGACGCACTCGTGGCGGACCACGGTGTAAGTGTCGACATCATCGGGCAGCGCTTCTTCGCCCTCGCCGCCTTCGGGCTCGACCGCGTCCAGTTGCACCTGGCCCTGATCGATCCAGCCGCTGGAGGTCTTGCCGTCCTTGGCCGTGTAGGTAGCCTTGGTCCAGCCGTTTTCGGAAATCTGCGACACCTCAATCTTGTCACCCGGCACCACGAAGATTTTCTTGTTGGTGCAGGCGAAGTTCGGCGCGGTGTAGAAATAGGCGCGCTCCTTGCCGGAGATGCTGGCGGTCAAAGGTGGGTCGTAAGAGCCATCGACCACTGCCGAGAAGGTTTTATCAAGCGCCGCACAATCAGGCGCAGGCGCCGGCTGGCCGCTGACCTTTTCGACCTGCTGCAACAGCACCGGGGTGTTGTGGTAGCCGGAAACGGCACCGAACATCGTGCCTTTGAGCTCGACCTTCTGGCCCAGATACGGGCGCAGCGTGTCATAGCCCTTCTGATCCAGCACCAGTTGCACCAGACGCACGTCGGCATCGAGATCGACGTCCTCCTCGTCCGCGTTGCCGGTCATGCACAGCGGCTCGGCAAGCTTGAGGTAGTAACCAATCAGCGGCTCATCGCCCGTGGCGACATCTTCAAAGTTGGGCGGCCCGGCAAAGGCCTTGCGCACCAACTGGCCACTGAGGCTGGCCGGTTCAGGCTGATATTTCAGGCATTCGCCCGCCTGGGCAAAGGCAAAAGGCAGCAGGCACAGCGCGAGGCCGAGCACGACGCGAAGACGCGGGAGGCAATCCATGTTTGATCTATCCAGAGACACGCCGAAACAGCGCGGCCGCCAGAGTAGAACAATCACGGCAAGCCGTCAGCCAGGCCGTTGAGGGCAACAATGGGCTGACGGCTATTTATTGCCGAACTGAGCAATGGTCGGCAGTTCTGCATGCTGACGCGGAACTTGCCTACTTGGGCTTGAGCATCTGGCCGACAACGGGTTCGCCAATGGTCAGGAAATTACCGCCCGCGATATGGTGCAGGGTACGCAGCTCGGGCAGGTCGTCGAAGTGCCAATGGCCGTCGCGGAACACCCGCTCATCAGCCTGGGCGGCGATGACTTCACCAAGGAACAGATCGTAGCGTTCCTGATAGTGTGGCTCCGGCAGCAGCCGGCACTCCAGCCAGGCCACGCAGCCTTCCAGCAACGGCGCCTCGACCTGCTCACCGGCAAAGGTCTGCAGGCCGTAGGTGGTGAATTTGTCCTGACCCGGTGCGCCGGACAACTCCTGGCCCGAGGTCGAACCTACGGTCTGGACGAGATCGGCCTGTGTCACCACCGGTACGTTCAATACGAACGTGCCCGAGGCTTCGAGCAACTGGCGGGTCCAAACGGACTTGTCCAGGACCACGGCAACCTTGGGCGGGTCGAAATCCAGGGGCATGGACCAGGCCGCAGCCATGATATTGCGCTGGCCGCCGTGGGCCGCGCTGACCAGTACGGTCGGGCCGTGGTTGAGCAGGCGATAGGCTTTGGACAGCGGGACGGGACGACGATGGGAAAGGCTCATGGCGGGGCTGTTCCGGAGGAAAAACGTCAGCATAACGCTCAGCAAGCGGTGGTGTCCTGTGGGACCGGCTTTAGCCGGGAAGACGTATTCCCGGCTGAAGCCGGTCCCACAGGAAAATATCGATGCTGAATCTGCCATAGAAAAGCGAAGGCGTTTGCAAAATGGGAAACTAGACTGCCTGAACGACTTCCTTACCCGCCGGTACCTCAATGACCGCTGCCTTCGCGCCCTTCCAAGACCTCGCCAGCCTGTTGCTGCCCCACGCACTGGTCGCCAAGGGCGACGGCGCCCATGATCGTTCGCACCTGATGCGGGTCTGGCACAACGTCTGCGTGCTGCGTAATACCGAGGGCGGCGATCAGGAGCTGCTGGTGGCCGCGACGCTGCTGCATGACTGCGTGGCGGTGGAGAAGAACTCGCCGTTTCGCGCCGGAGCCTCACGCCTGGCGGCAGCCAAGGCCGGGGATATCCTTACCGAAATGGGCTGGGATGAGGAACGCATCGACGCCGTATCCCACGCCATCGAAGCCCATAGTTTTTCCGCCGCCATCACCCCGAATACTCTGGAGGCGCGCATTCTCCAGGACGCCGACCGCCTCGATGCCATCGGTATGATCGGCGTCGCCCGACTGTTCTATGTAGCGGGGCGGATGGGCAGCCAGTTGTACGACTGCGCCGACCCGCTGGCCTCACAGCGCGAATATGACGATCAACGCTTTGCCCTCGATCATTTCCAGACCAAAGTGCTGCACTTGGCCGAAGGTTTCCAGACTGCGACCGGCACGCGTCTGGCACAGGAGCGCCAGGCAAGCCTGCAAGGCTTCGTCGCAGCCTTCATTGATGAGATCGGTGCAAAATCCTGATCCAGGACAAGGACTTGCCGCTTGCACCGGGTTATCCATAAGGGTGCTTTGGCGGACAGAAAATCATTTATGGCGACCACTCATAAGAAATTGACGTCAAAACGCCATCACTTACCCTTTCCGTAACAAAATCATCACATTACAGCCCTATAACCGACTCTCCGGAACCCCGCAGATGCAGGTTTGACTCATCGTGAAAAAATTACTGCCTCGCTTCTTACGCCAGCGCTCGCAGATTACCGTGCTGCGCCGACTCAAGATCACTCAACGCCTGGTGCTGTGCTTCGGCGTCACCGCGCTGCTGCTGGTGGCCATGGGCGCCTTCTGCCTGTACCAGATGCAAGGTATCCGCAATCAAGGCGCAGCAGTGGAGAGTGGCGCCCTGCCCAGTATTGCCATGGCGGATGCCATCGCCATTGATCTGGTCAAACTGCGCGCTGAGTCGGCCCGACTGATCGCCAACGCCGATGACCCGGGCGCAGCGGTCAATAGCAAGATCAACGTTGAACAACTGAAAAACGAAGTCGAAAAATATTTCAGCGACTACATTGCCAGGGTCGCCGCAGGTACTGAACACGACTCAATCATCGCCCTGCAGGACGCCTACAAAGCCTTTATTCCCGCGCTCTACGAGCAGATGACGTTGATCGAGCAACGCAAGCTCGATGACGCCCGCATGCTGGCCAACACCACCCTGTCGCTGCAAGGCGACCTGATGGACATGCAGGTGCAACTGCTGCGCGAGTTGAACAAGCAAAGCGCTGCAACTGCGGTGGATGCCGCGAGCGCCAGCTATCAACAGACCCGTCTGATCGCGTTCAGCGCCATCGGCATCGCCCTGCTATTGACGCTGCTGCTGGCCTGGCGCCTGAGTGTGAGCATCATTCGTCCGGTGCGTCAGGCGTTGCATATTGCCAGTACCATTGCCGATGGCGACCTCAGCCCGCAGGCAATTCCCGAAGGCAATGACGAAACCGCGCAACTGCTGACCATGCTCGGGCGCATGCGCAGCAATCTGCACGGCACGATCGACGAGATTTATGCGGCCGCGACTCAACTGTCGCAGTCAGTGCAGGAAATGAGCAGCATCGCCGAATCCAGCGCCAACAACCTGATGCTGCAAAACACCGAGATCGAACAGGCCGCCGTAGCGGTCAATCAGATGAGCCAGGCGGCGGTCAACGTCGCCGACAACGCCACCAACACCGTGAACGAATCCGAGGCCTCCAACAAGGCCGCCGAGCAGGGCAAGCTGCGCCTGACCGACACCATCAGTTCGATCAAGGAATTGACCGGCAACGTCCTCGACTCCTCGCATCAGGCCGAGGGCCTGGCCGAGCGCACCTTGAGCATCAGCAAGATCCTCGATGTGATTCACGCCATCGCCAATCAGACCAACCTGCTGGCCCTCAACGCTGCCATCGAAGCTGCCCGTGCCGGTGAAGCCGGACGCGGTTTTGCCGTGGTCGCCGATGAAGTGCGCTCTCTGGCCCAGCGCACCACGGCTTCAACCGCTGAGATCGAGACCCTGATCAATGGCGTACAGAAGAGCACCCAGGAAACCGCTGACTCGCTGCGCATGACCGCCACCCAGGCCAATCTGACCCTGGAACAGGCTGCGGCAGCCGGTGAGACCCTGGCAGTGATCATCAACTCCACCTCGACCATCAACGACCGCAACGTGTTGATCGCCAGCGCCGCCGAACAACAGGCCCAAGTCGCCAACGAAGTCGACCGCAACCTGAGCAGCATTCGCGACCTTTCAGCACAGACGGCTTCAGGGGCACAGCAGACCACTGTGGCCAGTGATGCCCTGTCGATGCTGGCCACTCATTTGAATTCGATGGTGCAACGCTTCGTGCTGTGACCGCAATGCTCAAAAAAATATCGGCCAAAGCCATTACTTTGCCATCAAGCTTGTTCCATTATTGGTCACCGCCCCGAACAGGTCGGGGTGAGCATGGCTGACAAGGATATGAGCATGTTGAAAACCGCACTATGGACCAGCACCACCCTCGCTGCCCTGACGTTGAGCGCCGTCGTACAGGCTGATGTCAGTGTCAATCTGGGCAGTCCTGAACGTGTCACCCGACTGTTTGCCTACCCCAACAACTGCAACGTGATCTGCTTCAAGAAGTGGACACTGGAACAGACTGTCGAGAACTACCTCAACCAGAGCGTACGCCGCGATGGCTATAGCACCGCCACGGTCAGGGTCAGAAGTGACGGCAAGACCCTGCAGGCCGATATCAAGGGTGTGCCAGCCACTTACGGCACTCCTCTTACCCAGTTGCTCGATACCGGTGAACTGGCCTACAACGGCGCTACCAAACTCAATGACGCCAAGGGATGGGCGTTCAGCTGGTACCTGTACCTGCCACTGGGCATGGCGCTGGAGAACCGCAAAAGCGTCGAGCTGCTGCACTTCCCGCCGGACTACTCACTGACCGAGTATCAGGATTATCTGAACTCGAAAACCACCGACCGCTGGGCCGAGCTGCTGGTCGACAACGGTATCCCGACCGCACAGACACCGGCCTATCAAGCGATCATCGATATCGCACCGATTGCCGCACCGTCTGATGCCGGTAGCACGCTGGAAGGCGTCTACAGCTACTTCACCGACTACCAGACCACCATGGTCAAGCAGTTCACCCTGCCGGCAAGTGGCGTATCGCTGCCAATGGTGGCTTTCGGCTCGCCGGTGCGTAACTGGATCAAGTCGCAATATGGTCAGACCGTGGCGGTACTGGGCCTGGCAACCATCACCCCGACGCCCGGAAAGAACGTTTCGGTGCTGGGTTCCAATCACCCGAGTTACATCTGGTATGCGGCCGATCCGGCGCAATACGGTGGCGACGTGGCCAAGGCCGATGCGGCGGGCTTGAAGGTCATGGGACAGGATTTGACTGCCGCTTGCTGGCAGGCAGGCATGGGCCAGACCCCAGGCAGCAATCCGGGCACCATGTTGAGTGCCTGCGTGCAGAACTGGCAAGTGACCAACAAGGTCAAGACCTGCCAACTGTTCTACACCTCGGTACGAGGCCTGACACCTGATCAGGCCGCAGCGAAGTGCGCCACAGCACCTGTAGCCCAATCGCTCAAAGAGCTGAAGAAACCGGCGCCGGTATTGAAGGTGCATTCGACGCTGTAACCGCTTTGCCGGGCATTGCGCTGTGTCTCTGGCACGGCGCTGTCTCCCTGGCAAAGGGTGATCTGTGGGAGCGAGGCTTGCCCCGTGAATTGAACGACGCGGTAAGTCAGGTACACCGCATCGTGTCCTTCGCGGGCAAGCCTCGCTCCCACGCAACCGTGTCACTCGCCCAGCGGGCGCAACCGATATTGCGGCGGCAACTGGTCGAAGCCACTGATGGTCGCGTTCAGGCTTTTCCAGCGGCCGTCCTTGATGCCGTAGATGCAGCCATGCACCGACAGTTTCTGACCACGATGCCAGGCGTTCTGTACGATGCTGGTATGGCCGACGTTGGCCACCTGCTGAATCACGTTCAGTTCGCACAGGCGATCAACCTGCTCTTCTTCAGTCGGCAACTTGGCCAGACTCTCACGGTTCTCGTAATACAGATCACGAATCGAACGCAGCCAGCCATCGATCAGGCCGAGCTGACGATTCTGCATGGACGCGCGTACGCCGCCGCAGCCGTAGTGGCCGGTGACCAGAATGTGTTTGACCTTGAGTACATCCACCGCGTACTGGATCACGGACAGGCAGTTGAGGTCGGTGTGCAGCACGACATTGGCCACGTTACGGTGTACGAAAAGATCACCCGGCAGCATGCCGACGATCTCGTTGGCCGGCACGCGGGCGTCCGAACAGCCGATCCACAGATATTCCGGGGTTTGCTGGCGGGCCAGCTTGGCGAAGAACTCCGGGTCCTCCTGCTTGATCGCATCGGCCCAACGTTCGTTGTTGTCGATCAGGTCTTGTAGTTCGTTCATGCTTTGCTGCCTCGAAGATGGTGCTCAGCTTTGACTCGCGTCCGACGGTTCGGGTCACGGCCCGTTCGACAATCAGAAGGAATCTTCCTGCATAGCCCCGGTCCACCTTAAACATAGCCAATCGGAGGACTCGCCATGACCGAATCACGCCGCCCCTACGGCGCCACTCAACCCGAACCCATTGACGACAACGAAGATCGCATGGGCTCCATGGAAGAGTTGCACTTCGATGAAGAGGAACCCAGCGCCCGCATTGGTGACCCTATGCCCGAGGATGAGCTGGAACAGGAAATACCGGATCGTCGCGTGCGCGAAGCGGGCATGACCGGGGCTTCGACGGCTGACCATCATCCCACCGACGATGAACTGGACCCGGAGGTACTGATCCGCGAGGACGGCGCCCGTTCTGCCCGAGAGGAAGGCCGGGGCACGCCGATGGATACCCAGCTCAGTGACGTCGATGAGGATGATATTGGCGGCGGCAATGGCCTGGATGAGGAAGAGCTGGCTCATCGCAAGCCGTTGGATGGCAAGCCTTGGTCGGAATAACAGAAATGTGAAAAGACTTGTGGGAGCGAATTCATTCGCGAAGAGGCCGGTACATCCAATGAACTCCCATCGGCTGGAATACCCTCTTCGCGGATGAATCCGCTCCCACAATTTCGGTACCTGCATTTAATCGAGCAGGGTACAGACCATCACAATCGCATCTTCACGCCCACCCACTGCCGGGTAGTAGTCGCGACGGCGGCCGACTTCGTTGAAGCCGTAGCGCTCATACAGACGGTACGCCGCGCGATTGCTGTCGCGCAGCTCGAGGAAACACTCACGGGCATCCAGTGCATAGGCGCGTTTCATCAGGTGATCGAGCAGACTCAGGCCCAGGCCGCGGCCCTGATTCTCCGGCTTGACGGTGATATTGAGCAGGTGTGCCTCATCCAGAATGATCTGCACCACGCCATGGCCCACTTGTTGTGCGCCTTCGAACATCAGCCAGATTTCGTAAGACTTGAGCCCGTCGAGGAAAATCCCCCGGGTCCAGGGATGGCTGAAGGCCGCATATTCGATCTTCAGCACCGCATCCAGGTCCGCTTCGGTCATGGGACGGAAGCTGATTGCATCACTCATTCACAGTCTTCCAACGCGTCATCAGCCGACGCATGGCTTGCCAGACATCCGCCTTGCGTTGAGGCTCGTCCATCAGTAATTCCAGACCCGGCAACGCCCAGGCCGAACCCAGGCCATCGACCTGAAGTTCTCGATTGAAGGCCTCGGCATCCGCCTCACCGGCAAAACGCACCGACGGCAGGCCGATCAGCCATAGGCAGTTGCAAGGCTCTTCCTCCAGACGGGCCATGACAAAGCCCTGGACGAAGTCCCTGGCCGCTTCCGGCCCCTGGTCGAGCTGGCCACGCAGCAACAGTGGCCAGCGTACCGGCTCGCCGATGATCTGCGGGCTGTCCGGCAGACCGGCGGCGCGCAGCATGTCCTTGAGCAACAGGTAGGACGGATCGCGGCTTTGAAAGGCTTCGCCGGTCGCCAGTTCCACCAGCAACAGGCACGGCCCGGAACGCAGCAGTTGCAGGGCAAAGCGCGGCGGCGGCACCACGGGCGCCTTGAGCGCTACGGGCTCGGCCTCTTCGACCACCGCCTGATTACGCGTACTGGCCAGTGACGGCCGTGGCACTTCGACCTTCGGCCGCTCCGGGGCCCGCGCGACCACGGCGGGCGCTGCCGGCGCCGCTGATGCGGGCGCCTCGACAATCACCTCTGCGACCGGGGCCGGCAGAGGCGCAAGCAGTTCCGGCCGCGACGGTGCGGCGAAAGGCAATTCGGTGCGCGGCAGCCAATTGACCACCTGCATGGCGGTCATATAAGCGCGGCGGCGGGACTCGTTCAGCAAAGGTCGGCCACCTGTGGATAAGTTAAGGCGGCGATTCTACCGCCCTTCGCCGATTGGAGGTGAATTGTCTGGGAGCTGATGCAGTACAATCGCTGCTTTTATTTGCCAACAGTCGGCCTTCCCATGATCGAACCCAAGCGCGTCTTGCGCGCCCTTGCCGAACACTGGGCGCTCCTTGAGCCCCTGTGCGAGCACTTCGACCAGGGCACCCTGAGCCTGAGCGAACTGCGCCTGCAACTGGCGGCGCAGCAACTGGACAGCACACCACAGGACATTACCAACCTGCTGGACGTGTGGATTCGCCTGGATATCCTGGTGCCCGTCGCAAAAAGCCCGAACCGTTTCGAGCTTAACGCGCAGATTCACGACTTCCTGTCCTACCTGCGCCGCGAACACCGGCTGGGTCTGTGCCTGGAAATCGAAGCCTATCTGCGCCATCTGGAGCGCCTGGCCGAATATATCCAGGACGCCTTTGATATCCGCGACGCCGATGACCTGGCCCGGCAACTGCGCCTGCTCGACATGCGCGTGCGCGACGTGCTGAAAAAGCTCGCCAACGACGAACAGGCCCTGGTCGCTGTGGCCGATCGGGCCAAGACCAGCAACCGGCAGATTCCTTTGCGTCAGCGTTATGCCGAGGTCCTGGCGACCTGGGATGAATACGTCGAGCCGATGATCCAGCTGGTCAATGCCGACGGTGCGTTTGAGCAAGGTGTGCGCAAGGTCGAGAACGTCCTGCTGCGCCTGCTGACCGAACAGCAGCGTCTGGGTCATCTGGTCGATGACGATATGCTGCTGCGCACCCACGCGCGCATCCTCGAGATGCAGACCAGCGCCCAGTTGACCCTGCGTCACGCCCGTGAGCTGCTGTTGCCGTTGCGCGAAGAAGCCCGCCGCCATAACGCCGTGACCCGTGGCGCGGCCCTGGCCCTGTCGGCCATCCGCCGCAAGGGTCTGGATGCCGTGCCCCAGGCGGCGATGCCGATGTTTACCCGGCCGCAAAGCACCTTCCTCGGCAGTGCCAACCAGGTCGAGGCCTATGTCTATGCCCTGGCCCGCTTCGAGCCGAAACCGGCGCGTTTCCCCAAGGCCGGCACTGCCGCACGCAAGGGCGAACCGCCACGGGCCCCGCGCACGGTCAAGGAAATGCTCGAACGCTGCGAAGACGCCCTGCCGCTGCCGGACCTGATGGTCTGGCTGCTGGAGCAGGAGCCCACCGGCGCCACCGACGAACTGCTCTACTGGTTCTCGCGACTGTCCCGGGACAAGCGCTTCTCGCGTGATCGCCTGGAACGCCGTGACTATTTCACACAGGAGCATCAGGTCAGCCTGCGCTCCTTCGCCCTTGCCTCCTCGGTTAAAGACCCAGCGTCTGCCGAGAACTCCGAGAGCACTGTCAATGCATCTTGATCTGTCCGAAATGTCCCAGCTCGCCCCGATCTTTCGCGAGCTGTTCAAGGGTTACCACATCAGCCGCCGCGATCCGGAGCTGTATGCGCAACTGTCCAACTCCCAGGATCAGTACCGCACCCTGTTCAAGGCCCTGGGCTTTGAACTGGTCTGCGATACCCGTGGCTTCTATTACTTCGTGCCGGACCTGGCCGCCGCTCAGGTGAACAAGACGGCCCAGCGTCTGGCGCTGTTCACGTTCATTCTGGTCGAGCACCTGGCCGATCAAGGCCGTGACCCTGTCGCCGTGCTTGACGGCGGCAGCCTGGGTCGCGAAGAACTGCCGTCGTTGCTGGAAAAATACCGCGACCTGTTCATTCAGGCCGAAGTGCAGACCCAGGAAGAGCTCGAAGAAAAGATCATGCGCCGCATGACCCAGCTCGGTTTTGCCAACGAAGAGGTCGGTATCTACCGCTTCCTGCCGCCGATGCACCGCTTCCTCGACGTCTGCCTGTCGGTGCAGCAGGACCGCGACCTGGCGGCCAGCCTGCACAGCGACCTGCCCCTGCCGACGCCGATCCTCATCGACGAAGACAGCGACGAAAAACTGCTGCAGACCGACGACCCGCTGGACCTGGAGGAATTCCAGGACCGCGAGGACAGCGAAGAGCAGGCGCTGGCCCGGGCCATTGCCGAAGAACAACAGGAGCTTGATGCATGAGCCAGGAACGTTATGGCATCCGCCGTTTTGCCCTGCTGAACACCGCCGGATACAGCCTTGGGCTGTTTCCCCTGGAACATCCGCTGTCGGTCTATGGCGCGAACAACCTGGGCAAGAGTGCCTCGATCAACGCGTTGCAGTTCCCGATCCTGGCGCGCATGTCGGACATGAGCTTCGGCAAGTACAGCCTGGAACAGTCGCGGCGCTTCTACTTTGCCACCGACACCAGCTATATCCTCTGCGAAGTGTCCCTGCCCCACGGCCCCCACGTAATCGGTGTGGTCGGCCGCGGGCCGGGTGGCGGCTTCGGTCACCAGTTCTTCGCCTATGCCGGCGAGCTGGACCTGGCCCACTACCAGAAGAATGACACCTGCCTGCGCCAGAAAGAGCTGTTCAGCAATCTGGAAAGCAAGGGCCTGAAAGCTTACGAGCTCAAGCCCGATGAGCTGCGGCGCCTGCTGGTCGGCGGTCATACCTCGATTCCTCTGGATTTGACTCTGATCCCGCTGCGCTCCACCAGTGAACAGAGCCTGAAGACTTTCCGCGCACTGTTCATCAACCTGCTGCACATGCGCGAAATCACGGCGGCCAAGCTCAAGCAACTGTTCCTTGATGCCTTCGAGCACAGCCTGCGTTCGGGTAGCGTCGACTACATTGCGGCGTGCGAAGAAGCCTTTCGCGACGTACGACGCATGGAGCAGGACTACAACTCCATGGTCCTCGCCGGGCCACTTGTCGAAGCCCTGGCCGCCGGGGTCAAGCAACGTGATCTGATGCGCGGCAAGCTGCATCGCCTGTCGCCGCTGCTCGATTCCCTGCTGGGGACCTGGCAGGACTACTCCTCAGCGCGCAAAGAAGAGCTGGTCATCCAGGCCGAACACTATCGCGGCGAACAGGACGGCCTGCAGAACGAACAGCGCGGCGGTACTCAAGAGCTGATGCGCCTGGAACGGGAAATCAGTGGCGTTCAGCGCTGGATCGGCGAACTGGCCGTGCTGAAGAACCGCTTTGCCCTGGTCGAGGATGCCAAGGTACTGGAGCAACAACTGCTTGCGGCCAAAGACGCTCACGACGAACTGGCCGGCGCCCTGGCGCAATCCCGTCAGTTCAGCGCTGAAGACCTCGACGAACGCGTGCGGGATCTGGAAAAGCGCCTGAAGTCGGTGAAGCAGCAACTCGATCACGCTGACAACAACAGCTATGCCCGCCTGCGTGAAGAGTTCTCGCAACCGGATGTCGAGCGCCTGATGCGCCTGTTCAACAGCGCGCTGTTCAGTCTGCCTCTGGGTGACCAGGGCATTGAGCTGGATGACGGCGATGCCTGGGTCAAATCACTGGAAACTATCCTCGATGGCTTCAAGGGCGAGCACTTCCAGGTACCGGGCCTGTCGATCAATCTGTCGCATATCGAGCCACCTGCCCTACAGGCTCTGGCGGACCGTGCTGCATTGCGTGATCAGAAAGAGCGTCTGGACAAGGAGCTCAAGCAGCTCAAGACCCAGCAAGCCGTCGCGGCTGACCGCACGGCGAGCAAGTCCCAGACCGAAGCCCTGTACCAGCAGGTGCTCGACGCGCAGAAAGCCCTGGAAGACTTCCGCCGCTGCCAGACCTTGGCGGTGGAAGAGTCCGACAAGCTTGAACAACTGGCACAGATGGAAGCCGCCCAGGACGAACTCAAGCGTTCCAGCGATGCCTTCACCGAGCGTGTCCAACAACTGTCGGCCAAGCTGCAACTGATCGCCCGGCAGATCGGCGACCTGGAATCCAAGCAGCGCACGCTGGATGACGCCCTGCGTCGTCGCCAGTTGCTGCCGGCGGACCTGCCATTCGGTACGCCCTTCATGGACCCGGTGGACGACTCGCTGGAGAATCTGCTGCCACTGCTCAACGACTATCAGGACAGTTGGCAGGCTCTGCAACGTTGTGATGGCCAGATCGAAGCGCTGTATGCGCAGATTCGTCTCAAAGGCGTGGCCAAGTTCGACAGCGAAGACGATATGGAGCGTCGCCTGCAACTGCTGATCAACGCCTATGCTCACCGCACCGACGAAGCCCTGACGTTGGGCAAGGCGCGCCGTGCAGCTGTCACCGACATTGCGCGGACCCTGCGCAATATCCGCAGTGACTATGAAAGCCTTGAGCACCAACTGGCGCTGTTCAACCGCGAGATCAACCGTCGGCAGGTCTCCAACCTGGCCAGTTTCCGCATCGTTCTGGCACCAAACAAGGAAGCGCTCAAGCACATCGACCAGATCATCCACAGCGCCGGGCAGTACGAAGAAGGCGAGACCCTGTCGGTGTTCGACCTGACACAGAGTGCCGAACAGGACAGCAAGAACGAGGAAGCCAAGGAGTATCTGGCACGCCTGGTAGCCGCCAACCATAACCAGTTGGGCCTCAAGGAGCTGTTCGAGCTGGCGTTTGAGATCACCAAGGTCAACGGCACGCCGGTTATCCACACCGACATCGACGGTGCGGCATCCAACGGTACGACCATGACCATCAAGGCGCTGACCAACATGTACTTGTTGCTGCACTTGATGGATCGCGATCAGGCCGGCCGTATCCGCCTGCCCTACTACCTGGACGAAGCCGCTGACATCGACGAACGCAACCAGGCCGCGCTACTGGAAACCAGCCTGCAACTGGGCTTCGTGCCGATCCTGGCCAGCGTCAAGCCGCAGGTCTCGGCTCACGTGGCCATCGACCTGGAAGGCGGCAGCGGGCCTGCCGGCATCTATATCGATGAGGCGGACTGGAAGTACATTCGTCGTCGTGAAGAAGTGCAGCAAGAGGTTGTCGAAGAGGTTTGATTCGACGCAGTAACGAAGAAGGCCGCATGCAGATGCGGCCTTTTTTGTGGGCGCTATCTTGGTGGGAGCGGCTTTAGCGGGAAAGGCTTTGTTTGTAGTTGTGAGAATGGGGAGGCTGACTGGCCTCTTCCCTGGCAACGGTGTTTTCCCGCGCAAAAACAAAACCCCATTTGCTTTCGCAAATGGGGTTTCGGAATTTAATCTTGACGATGACCTACTCTCACATGGGGAAACCCCACACTACCATCGGCGATGCATCGTTTCACTGCTGAGTTCGGGATGGGATCAGGTGGTTCCAACGCTCTATGGTCGTCAAGAAATTCGGGTACTGACTCGTGACCAGATGGCCTCGCTTCAGCAAATCGGGTATGTGATATCGGTGTTTTGTGAGTCGCAAACTTTCGGTTTGTGCGTCTTCATACACCGCAACTCGCTTCTTAAGCAAATTGCTTGGGTGTTATATGGTCAAGCCTCACGGGCAATTAGTATTGGTTAGCTCAACGCCTCACAGCGCTTACACACCCAACCTATCAACGTCGTAGTCTTCGACGGCCCTTCAGGGAACTCAAGGTTCCAGTGAGATCTCATCTTGAGGCAAGTTTCCCGCTTAGATGCTTTCAGCGGTTATCTTTTCCGAACATAGCTACCCGGCAATGCCACTGGCGTGACAACCGGAACACCAGAGGTTCGTCCACTCCGGTCCTCTCGTACTAGGAGCAGCCCCTCTCAAATCTCAAACGTCCACGGCAGATAGGGACCGAACTGTCTCACGACGTTCTAAACCCAGCTCGCGTACCACTTTAAATGGCGAACAGCCATACCCTTGGGACCGGCTTCAGCCCCAGGATGTGATGAGCCGACATCGAGGTGCCAAACACCGCCGTCGATATGAACTCTTGGGCGGTATCAGCCTGTTATCCCCGGAGTACCTTTTATCCGTTGAGCGATGGCCCTTCCATACAGAACCACCGGATCACTAAGACCTACTTTCGTACCTGCTCGACGTGTCTGTCTCGCAGTCAAGCGCGCTTTTGCCTTTATACTCTACGACCGATTTCCGACCGGTCTGAGCGCACCTTCGTACTCCTCCGTTACTCTTTAGGAGGAGACCGCCCCAGTCAAACTACCCACCATACACTGTCCTCGATCCGGATAACGGACCTGAGTTAGAACCTCAAAGTTGCCAGGGTGGTATTTCAAGGTTGGCTCCACGCGAACTGGCGTCCACGCTTCAAAGCCTCCCACCTATCCTACACAAGCAAATTCAAAGTCCAGTGCAAAGCTATAGTAAAGGTTCACGGGGTCTTTCCGTCTAGCCGCGGATACACTGCATCTTCACAGCGATTTCAATTTCACTGAGTCTCGGGTGGAGACAGCGCCGCCATCGTTACGCCATTCGTGCAGGTCGGAACTTACCCGACAAGGAATTTCGCTACCTTAGGACCGTTATAGTTACGGCCGCCGTTTACCGGGGCTTCGATCAAGAGCTTCGCGTTAGCTAACCCCATCAATTAACCTTCCGGCACCGGGCAGGCGTCACACCCTATACGTCCACTTTCGTGTTTGCAGAGTGCTGTGTTTTTAATAAACAGTCGCAGCGGCCTGGTATCTTCGACCGGCATGAGCTTACGGAGCAAGTCCTTCACCCTCACCGGCGCACCTTCTCCCGAAGTTACGGTGCCATTTTGCCTAGTTCCTTCACCCGAGTTCTCTCAAGCGCCTTGGTATTCTCTACCCAACCACCTGTGTCGGTTTGGGGTACGGTTCCTGGTTACCTGAAGCTTAGAAGCTTTTCTTGGAAGCATGGCATCAACCACTTCGTCATCTAAAAGATGACTCGTCATCAGCTCTCGGCCTTAGAATCCCGGATTTACCTAAGATTCCAGCCTACCACCTTAAACTTGGACAACCAACGCCAAGCTGGCCTAGCCTTCTCCGTCCCTCCATCGCAATAACCAGAAGTACAGGAATATTAACCTGTTTTCCATCGACTACGCTTTTCAGCCTCGCCTTAGGGACCGACTAACCCTGCGTCGATTAACGTTGCGCAGGAAACCTTGGTCTTTCGGCGTGGGTGTTTTTCACACCCATTGTCGTTACTCATGTCAGCATTCGCACTTCTGATACCTCCAGCAAGCTTCTCAACTCACCTTCACAGGCTTACAGAACGCTCCTCTACCGCATCATCAAAAGATGATACCCGTAGCTTCGGTGCATGGTTTGAGCCCCGTTACATCTTCCGCGCAGGCCGACTCGACTAGTGAGCTATTACGCTTTCTTTAAAGGGTGGCTGCTTCTAAGCCAACCTCCTAGCTGTCTAAGCCTTCCCACATCGTTTCCCACTTAACCATGACTTTGGGACCTTAGCTGACGGTCTGGGTTGTTTCCCTTTTCACGACGGACGTTAGCACCCGCCGTGTGTCTCCCATGCTCGGCACTTGTAGGTATTCGGAGTTTGCATCGGTTTGGTAAGTCGGGATGACCCCCTAGCCGAAACAGTGCTCTACCCCCTACAGTGATACATGAGGCGCTACCTAAATAGCTTTCGAGGAGAACCAGCTATCTCCGAGCTTGATTAGCCTTTCACTCCGATCCACAGGTCATCCGCTAACTTTTCAACGGTAGTCGGTTCGGTCCTCCAGTTAGTGTTACCCAACCTTCAACCTGCCCATGGATAGATCGCCCGGTTTCGGGTCTATTCCCAGCGACTAAACGCGCTATTAACACTCGCTTTCGCTACGCCTCCCCTATTCGGTTAAGCTCGCCACTGAAAATAAGTCGCTGACCCATTATACAAAAGGTACGCAGTCACCCAACAAAGTGGGCTCCCACTGCTTGTACGCATACGGTTTCAGGATCTATTTCACTCCCCTCTCCGGGGTTCTTTTCGCCTTTCCCTCACGGTACTAGTTCACTATCGGTCAGTCAGTAGTATTTAGCCTTGGAGGATGGTCCCCCCATATTCAGACAAAGTTTCTCGTGCTCCGTCCTACTCGATTTCATGACTAAGAGATTTTCGCGTACAGGGCTATCACCCACTATGGCCGCACTTTCCAGAGCGTTCCGCTAATCTCAAAGCCACTTAAGGGCTGGTCCCCGTTCGCTCGCCACTACTAAGGGAATCTCGGTTGATTTCTTTTCCTCAGGGTACTTAGATGTTTCAGTTCCCCTGGTTCGCTCCATACACCTATGTATTCAGTGTAAGGTAACCATCTTATGATGGCTGGGTTCCCCCATTCAGACATCTCCGGATCAAAGTCTGTTTGCCGACTCCCCGAAGCTTTTCGCAGGCTACCACGTCTTTCATCGCCTCTGACTGCCAAGGCATCCACCGTATGCGCTTCTTCACTTGACCATATAACCCCAAGCAATCTGGTTATACTATGAAGACGACATTCGCCGAAAATTTGCTTCTCTTTCGAGAACTCACAAATTTTACCTTAGCCTGAACAACACCAGTGAAAGTGTTCTCCAGTCTATCTTTCTATCACATACCCAAATTTTTAAAGAACGAACTGGTCAAAGACCAGAAATCAACATTCACCATCGAACCGATGGAATGCTCATTTCTAAGCTTTAGCGAGATGTAGAAGCAGTAAATGGTGGAGCCAAACGGGATCGAACCGTTGACCTCCTGCGTGCAAGGCAGGCGCTCTCCCAGCTGAGCTATGGCCCCGTATTG
This sequence comes from Pseudomonas sp. JL23, assembly GCF_056933585.1. NCBI lineage: Bacteria > Pseudomonadati > Pseudomonadota > Gammaproteobacteria > Pseudomonadales > Pseudomonadaceae > Pseudomonas > Pseudomonas sp. JL23. The sequence goes on from NZ_CM167795.1 coordinate 5,808,899, forward strand.
CTACAGGCTTTTCCACAAAATGGGTGGGTCTGGGCAGATTCGAACTGCAAAATCTGACCTCACCGCTCTTTACCTTGGAGGCGGGGTGCGCTCTTGCCAAGTACCTCACCAGTATTTGGTGGGTCTGGGCAGATTCGAACTGCCGACCTCACCCTTATCAGGGGTGCGCTCTAACCAACTGAGCTACAGACCCGAATTCGGGCGTGCAAAGCATTAAGCTGCTTCTATCGTCTTCTTCAATGAATCAAGCAATTCGTGTGGGAACTTGCGAAGAAGCTGAGTCTTCGATTAAGGAGGTGATCCAGCCGCAGGTTCCCCTACGGCTACCTTGTTACGACTTCACCCCAGTCATGAATCACACCGTGGTAACCGTCCTCCCGAAGGTTAGACTAGCTACTTCTGGTGCAACCCACTCCCATGGTGTGACGGGCGGTGTGTACAAGGCCCGGGAACGTATTCACCGCGACATTCTGATTCGCGATTACTAGCGATTCCGACTTCACGCAGTCGAGTTGCAGACTGCGATCCGGACTACGATCGGTTTTGTGGGATTAGCTCCACCTCGCGGCTTGGCAACCCTCTGTACCGACCATTGTAGCACGTGTGTAGCCCAGGCCGTAAGGGCCATGATGACTTGACGTCATCCCCACCTTCCTCCGGTTTGTCACCGGCAGTCTCCTTAGAGTGCCCACCTTAACGTGCTGGTAACTAAGGACAAGGGTTGCGCTCGTTACGGGACTTAACCCAACATCTCACGACACGAGCTGACGACAGCCATGCAGCACCTGTCTCAATGTTCCCGAAGGCACCAATCCATCTCTGGAAAGTTCATTGGATGTCAAGGCCTGGTAAGGTTCTTCGCGTTGCTTCGAATTAAACCACATGCTCCACCGCTTGTGCGGGCCCCCGTCAATTCATTTGAGTTTTAACCTTGCGGCCGTACTCCCCAGGCGGTCAACTTAATGCGTTAGCTGCGCCACTAAAATCTCAAGGATTCCAACGGCTAGTTGACATCGTTTACGGCGTGGACTACCAGGGTATCTAATCCTGTTTGCTCCCCACGCTTTCGCACCTCAGTGTCAGTATGAGCCCAGGTGGTCGCCTTCGCCACTGGTGTTCCTTCCTATATCTACGCATTTCACCGCTACACAGGAAATTCCACCACCCTCTGCCCTACTCTAGCTTGCCAGTTTTGGATGCAGTTCCCAGGTTGAGCCCGGGGATTTCACATTCAACTTAACAAACCACCTACGCGCGCTTTACGCCCAGTAATTCCGATTAACGCTTGCACCCTCTGTATTACCGCGGCTGCTGGCACAGAGTTAGCCGGTGCTTATTCTGTCGGTAACGTCAAAACACTAACGTATTAGGTTAATGCCCTTCCTCCCAACTTAAAGTGCTTTACAATCCGAAGACCTTCTTCACACACGCGGCATGGCTGGATCAGGCTTTCGCCCATTGTCCAATATTCCCCACTGCTGCCTCCCGTAGGAGTCTGGACCGTGTCTCAGTTCCAGTGTGACTGATCATCCTCTCAGACCAGTTACGGATCGTCGCCTTGGTGAGCCATTACCTCACCAACTAGCTAATCCGACCTAGGCTCATCTATTAGCGCAAGGCCCGAAGGTCCCCTGCTTTCTCCCGTAGGACGTATGCGGTATTAGCGTTCCTTTCGAAACGTTGTCCCCCACTAATAGGCAGATTCCTAGGCATTACTCACCCGTCCGCCGCTGAATCAGGGAGCAAGCTCCCTTCATCCGCTCGACTTGCATGTGTTAGGCCTGCCGCCAGCGTTCAATCTGAGCCATGATCAAACTCTTCAGTTCAATACTGCAATTAGGTTTTGAGAAAACCTTATAAACTTGGCTCAGCAATCGTTGGTTAAACCATGATATCTCGTGGAGTAACTGGCGATGCTGATAATCAGTTGACTTCAGTCTTACAGCGCAAGCACCCACACGAATTGCTTGATTCAGTTGTTAAAGAGCGGTTGGCTGATTCTTTCGTCTCAACCGAGGCGCGCATTCTACAGCGTCCTCTGTATCTGTCAAGCGGTTATTTTAAGAAGTTTTCAAAGTTTCCTTATCAACTTCAACCACTTGCGCTTCGTTTGACTTGGCGTCTCACGTTAGCGGGAGGCGAATTCTACAGCGTTACAACCTGCTGTCAACCACCTTCTTCACCGCTTCCGAATTCACCTTGAAAACCGAAACCCTTCCTCGCTGCTTACTTCGGTTAACTGCTTGATTATCAAGAAGTTTTCCGTTTCGTCTGCGCCGGAAGTGGGGCGAATTATAGATAGATTCTGAGGGGCGTCAATACATATTTCAAAAAAGTTACCAGCTTCAAGCTACAAGCGGCAAGAAAGCCTGAGTGCGCCACTTACTGCTTCTGGCTTGCAGCTTGTAGCTTGCCGCTCGCAGCTGCCTTTGTGCGCTTAATGCGCTGAGCAACGAAAGGCACCCGCAATCCCAACAGCACCACACCTATAGACGCATAGACCGCCCATTCCTTTAGGTCTGCCCTGACAATCCACAACATATGCAACAAACCAAGGCCGAGAATCACGTAGACCAAGCGGTGCAGTTTCTTCCAGCGACTGCCAAGGCGGCGCTGGCTATAACGGTTGGAGGTCACTGCCAACATCAGCAGACCGACAAAACCCAGGGCGCCGACAATGATGTACGGGCGCTTGACCAGTTCCACGCCCAACTGCGCCCAGTCGAAGCCCAGAATAAAGAAGCTGTAGGCCAGCATATGCAGGGCCACGTAGCTAAAGCACCAAAGCCCCAACTGACGGCGAACGGAGATGAACCCCGGCCAGCCGCTCATGCGTTGCAATGGCGTCATCGCCAGAGTGATCAGCAGCAATACCAGGGTACCAAGCCCCAGCCGATCAACCAGGACTTTGCCCGGATCCGGCCCGAGAGCGAAAATCCAGGCCTGATACAGCCAGTAGGCCGGAACGGCGCATGCTGCAAAAAAGACACTCAACCGCCATTGCCAATAACGCATCAGTAGTTCTTCCGCAGATCCAGGCCTGTATATAAGGAGGCGACCTCCTCCCCATAGCCATTGAACATCTCGGTCTGACGAATGTTCGGGCTGAACAGGCTGCCCGGCAAACGCCGTTCATGAGCCTGAGTCCAGCGCGGATGGTCGACCGTCGGGTTAACGTTGGCGTAGAAACCGTACTCACTGGCCGCGATGCTTTGCCAGGTGGTTTTCGGCTGCTCGCTGACCAGGCTGATCCGCACAATCGACTTCACGCTCTTGAAGCCGTACTTCCACGGCACCACCAGACGCAACGGCGCACCGTTCTGATTGGCCAGTTCGCGGCCATACATACCGACGGCAAGAATCGCCAAAGGATTCATCGCCTCATCCAGACGCAGGCCTTCTACATACGGCCAGTCGATCAGGGCGAAACCCGAACGCTGGCCCGGCATGCTCTTGGGGTCCTGCAGCGTTTCGAAACGAATGTACTTGGCCTTCGAGGTCGGCTCGACCTGCTTGAGCAGCGCCGAGATCGGAAAGCCGATCCAGGGGATGACCATCGACCAGGCCTCTACACAGCGCAAACGGTAGATGCGCTCCTCCAGCTGGTACGGCTTCATGAAGTCTTCGAGGGCATAGCTGCCCGGCTTGCCAACCTCACCGTCGACGACCACCTTCCACGGCTCGGTTTTGAACGCGCCGGAGTTTTTCGCCGGGTCGCTCTTCTCGGTGCCGAACTCGTAGAAGTTGTTGTAGTGGGTCGCATCCTTGAACGGCGTTATCGCTTCGTTCTTGACGTTGACCGCCTGCCATTGGGTCGAGGTCAGCTTTTCGTTGAGCCAGGCCGGCGCGTTGCCAGGCTCGACATCCGCATAGCGGGAAGGGTCTGCGCCCAAGGCAACGCCCGGCAGCGAGCCCACAGCCAGACCGGCCAGGGAACCGCCCAACAGCGCGCGACGGGAGAGATAGAAACCTTCAGGGGTGACGTCAGATTCTTTGCAGGCGGACGTACGAGGTAATTTGATCAGCATGAGGACTCCACAGCGATGAGGAATTTACGCATCGTCTGCCGTGGAGTATGAGGACAATCCCGCGTTATTGCTGTAGCCCAAACTTAACGTTTTTATAACGGCTGCCCCGCGGGGAGCAGCCGTGGACGTCGTCCTTACTGTGGCTTCTTGCCCCGGTGCAGCAGGAACTGGATCGGACCGGAAGCAGCATAACCAAGGAAAATCAGCAGCAGGATGCGCGGCGGGTCGCTGAACACCACGGCAAACACCAGCACCACGACCAGGATCGCCACGAAAGGCACTCGCCCGCGCAGGTCCAGCTCCTTGAAGCTGTTGTACTTGATATTACTGACCATCAGCATCCCGGCCGCAGCCACCAGCAAGGCCACCAGGAACGACCAGCTCGAGCCTTCGAAACCGTGATCGGCGAATGCCCACACAGTACCGGCCACCACCCCCGCTGCCGCCGGACTGGCCAGGCCGATGAAGTAACGCTTGTCGCTCTTGCCGACCTGGGTATTGAAACGTGCCAGGCGCAGCGCCGCACCGGCCACATAGATGAAGGCGACCATCCAGCCGACCTTGCCGATATCCCCCAGCGCCCAGCCAAAGGCCAGCAGAGCCGGCGCCACACCGAAGGCGACCATATCCGACAACGAGTCGTACTCGGCGCCGAATGCGCTTTGCGTATTGGTCATACGCGCCACGCGGCCATCCAGGCCATCAAGCACCATGGCGATGAAGATGGCGGCGGCGGCAAAGGAAAAGTACTTGCTCGCCCCGGCCAGATCCCCGGCGGCCAGAGCACTTTGCGCGCTCATCGAACTGATGATGGAGTAGAAGCCGGCAAACAGATTCGCCGTGGTGAACAGGTTGGGCAGCAGATAGATGCCGCGGTGCCGGACTTTGCGTCCCTCGGCATCGTGACCTTCTTCTATATGCTCATAGATCGGTAGCAGGCTTTCGGCGTCAGAGGCCTTGTTTGGCTCTTCAGGACGTTCGCTCATTGATTTTACCTTGCAACGGTTTGAAAAAATTCGACAGGGGCCTTCGACGAAAATTCGTCGCGGCAATCGACGCAGCTTATACCAGATCCCCCCATAACGAAAAAACGCGACCCGAGGGTCGCGTTCTTCGTGAAGCCAAAGCCGATTAGTTCTTGGCTTTGTCGACGATTTTGTTCGCCGCGATCCAAGGCATCATCGAGCGCAGTTGCTCGCCGATGATTTCGATGCCGTGAGCAGCGTTGTTACGACGCTTGGCGGTCATCGATGGGTAGCCGGTAGCACCTTCGCTGATGAACATCTTCGCGTATTCGCCGTCCTGGATGCGCTTGAGAGCATTGCGCATGGCCTGACGGGATTCGGCGTTGATGACTTCCGGGCCGGTCACGTACTCGCCGTATTCGGCGTTGTTGGAGATCGAGTAGTTCATGTTGGCGATACCGCCTTCGTACATGAGGTCAACGATCAGTTTCAGTTCGTGCAGGCACTCGAAGTAGGCCATTTCTGGCGCGTAGCCAGCTTCAACCAGAGTTTCGAAACCGGCTTTAACCAGCTCAACGGTACCGCCGCACAGAACGGCTTGTTCGCCGAACAGGTCGGTTTCAGTCTCGTCCTTGAAGGTGGTTTCGATGATGCCGGTACGGCCGCCGCCCACGCCCGAAGCGTAAGACAGGGCAACGTTCTTGGCGTTGCCGGAAGCGTCCTGGTAAACAGCGATCAGGTCAGGAATACCGCCGCCTTTGACGAACTCGGTACGTACAGTGTGACCTGGCGCTTTAGGAGCGATCATGATCACGTCCAGGTCAGCGCGCGGCACGACCTGGTTGTAATGGATAGCGAAGCCGTGGGAGAAGGCCAGGGTTGCGCCCTTCTTCAGGTTAGGCTCGACTTCGTTCTTGTACAGCGCGGACTGGAACTCGTCCGGGGTCAGGATCATGACCAGGTCAGCAGCAGCAACGGCGGTAGCAACGTCAGTCACTTTCAAGCCGTGAGCTTCAGCCTTGGCGACAGTAGCCGAACCTTTGCGCAGGCCAACAGTGACATCAACGCCGGAGTCTTTCAGGTTGCACGCTTGAGCGTGGCCTTGGGAACCGTAACCGATGATGGCAACTTTTTTGCCCTGGATGATCGAAAGGTCGCAGTCTTTGTCGTAATAAACTTTCATGAAATTCCCCTGTTATCTTGGCCGTTCAGGCCATTTGCTAAATGAGTTAGATGCTCAGCACTTTGTCGCCACGGGCAATGCCCGTCACGCCACTGCGTACTGTTTCCAGGATAGCGGCAGTGCCGATGGCCTGAATGAAGCTGTCCAGCTTGTCGCTTGTGCCGGTCAGTTGCACGGTATAGACGCTGGCCGAGACGTCGACGATCTGCCCGCGGAAGATATCCGTGGTGCGCTTGATCTCGGCGCGCTGGGCGCCGGTGGCCTTGACCTTGATCAGCATCAGTTCGCGCTCGATGTGAGCACTCTCCGAAAGATCAACCAGCTTGACCACTTCAATCAGCTTGTTGAGGTTTTTGGTGATCTGCTCGATCACCTCATCATGGCCAACGGTGGTCAGCGTCAGACGCGACAGAGTCGGGTCTTCGGTCGGCGCCACGGTCAGGCTTTCGATGTTGTAGTTGCGTTGGGAAAACAGGCCGACCACGCGAGACAGCGCGCCCGGTTCGTTTTCCAGCAATAGCGAAATGATATGCCGCATGATTAAGTCCGCTCCGTCTTGCTCAGCCACATATCGCGCATGGCGCCGTCCCGGATCTGCATCGGGTAGACGTGCTCGGAGACATCGACCTGAATGTCGATGAACACCAGCCGATCCTTCATGGCGAATGCTTCTTCCATCTTCGGCTTCAAGTCTTTCAGATCAGTGATCTTCATGCCGACGTGACCATAGGCTTCGACCAGCTTCACGAAGTCAGGCAGCGACTCCATATAAGAGTGCGAGTGACGACCGCTGTAGCTCATGTCCTGCCATTGACGGACCATGCCGAGCACGCCGTTGTTGAGCAGGATAATCTTCACCGGCAAGTCGTACTGCAGGCAGGTCGACAGCTCCTGGATATTCATCTGGATGCTGCCTTCGCCCGTCACACAGGCAACGTCGGCATCCGGGAAGCTCAGCTTGACACCCATGGCCGCCGGGAAACCGAAGCCCATGGTGCCCAGACCACCGGAGTTGATCCAGCGATTAGGCTTGTCGAAGCGGTAGTACTGAGCCGCGAACATCTGGTGCTGACCCACGTCGGAGGTGACGTAGGCATCGCCCTTGGTCACTTCGTGCAGGACTTCGATGACTTTCTGCGGCTTGATGACGCTGCCATCACCGTGGTTGTACGGGAACAGGTCGCGCTCGCCACGCCATTCGTCGATCTGCTTCCACCAACTGGCAACGGACTCCTTGTTCGGGGTCTCGCCGATTTCCTTGAAGGTGGCGACCATTTCAGTCAGCACGCTTTCAACCGGACCCACGATAGGCACGTCTGCCTTGATGGTCTTGGAAATCGAAGCCGGGTCGATATCGACATGAATGACCTTGGCGTTCGGGCAGAATTTGCTCGGACCGTTGATGACACGGTCATCGAAGCGCGCGCCCACAGCCAGGATCACGTCGGCGTGGTGCATCGCCAGGTTGGCGGTGTAGCTGCCATGCATACCGAGCATGCCGACGAACTGACGATCAGTACCCGGATAGGCACCCAGGCCCATCAGCGTGTTGGTGACCGGCGCGTTGAGCAGTTTGCCCAGTTCGGTCAGCTGCTCCGAACCGTTGCCCATGACCACGCCACCACCGGCATAGATGATCGGACGCTTGGCGGCCAACAGCATCTCGACGGCTTTGCGGATTTGACCCGAGTGCCCGCGAACGGCCGGGCTGTAGGAGCGCAGCTTGGCTTTCTTGGGGAACACGTACTCGAACTTTTCAGCCGGGTTGGTCATGTCTTTCGGGATGTCGACCACGACCGGGCCAGGACGGCCGGACTGCGCCAGATAGAAAGCCTTTTTCAGGACTTCCGGGATTTCCGACGGATGCTTGATCATGAAGCTGTGTTTCACGATCGGCCGGGAGATACCGATCATGTCGGTTTCCTGGAAAGCATCGGTGCCGACCAGCGTGCTCGGAACCTGACCGGACAGGACGACCATCGGAATGGAGTCCATGTAGGCAGTGGCGATACCGGTGATGGCGTTGGTTGCACCGGGACCTGAAGTCACCAGTACCACGCCGGCTTTGCCGGTAGCGCGCGCATAACCATCGGCCATGTGCGTGGCAGCCTGCTCGTGACGCACAAGAATGTGGCTTACGGCAGGTTCTTTGAACAGCGCATCGTAAATATGCAGGAGGGCGCCACCAGGGTACCCATAGATATGCTTAACGCCTTCGTCACGCAAAAAGCGGACGACCATTTCAGCGCCGGATAAGAGCTCCACGTTGTTCACCTCTAAAACGCCAGAATACCGTCCACAAACGAGAACGGGTCTTAATAGGTTTACTGCCAAGCAGAGCATGAGCGACGGTGGTCGCCGACTACGTCAGCACTGACTGAGCAAGTATTGGGATGACCCCTGAGTGTTGCGGGGCTTTCCCACCCAGCGCGAGGTAACGCGTTGCGGGTGTAACAGGTCGGCGCGGGTGTGCGCCTCATGATCTACCGAGATGGCCTGCTTCTGGCAGTCCTTCCACAGCGAACTTTGAATTGTTGTGATTAGGCCACCCCAAGTCAAGTCATCGTTCAGTTTTATTCTGTGCATGTGCATGAAAACGCACTGAATGAGGTCGCCCGGACGCGCTTGTGGTAGGTTGCCTGCGCACATACCTCTAAGGAAGATCGATGGGTTGCAAGATTCTCGTGGCCGCATTGACGCTGGCACTGAGCACAGCCAGCCAGGCCGCACAAATCTATAAATGGGTCGACGCCCAGGGCGTAACGCACTTCGACGCCCAGCCGCCGGCCGGTCAGCAGGTTCAGCAGATCGACGTGCAGAAGCCGCCACCACCCCCGCCCGCTCCCGCCACAGTGGCGAAACCCTTGCCAGACCCTGCAGCGAGCCAGAAGGCCATCGACGACAAGGTCAGAAAGCAGGTGGCCGCACAGGAAGCCAAGCGCAAGGAGATCTGCGAAACCCTGCGCAACAATCTTGCGCAGTTGCAGATCAATTCCCGGGTTCGCCTGCAGGTAGGTTCGGAAGTCCGGCGCATGACCGAAGAAGAACGCCAGCAGCAACTCACCCAGACGCAGAAATCGCTGGATGAGTCCTGTAAGGATTAGCAGACCTGAATATGGTGACTGTAGGAGCTGCCGAAGGCTGCGAATGGGCCTGTCAGACACACCGCTTTCGCAGCCTTCGGCAGCCCCTACAAGAATCGCATTTCAACTCGACCGGTAGCTTTTAGACAGCCTTGGCAATCAACCGGTCAAAACGCGCCAGGGACGCCTGCAACGCCAAGGTGTCCTGGCGACCGGCATAGACCATCTCGGCCATTTCCAGAATGCCCGAGGCATTGGGCAATGGCAGATCATGCTCGAGGATCTGTTTCATCCGAGGCAGGAAAATCCATTGCAGCCACTGGTGGAAATCCAGGGTATCGACGCTGAACGGCTCGACGCTGGCCAGTGCTTCGGCGCTGGGTGGCAGATCGCTCCACCACCCCAGGACACGAAGCTCGCGCTCAATCAGCAACAATTGATCAGCCACTTCGGGTAAACGCCGATCCATCAAGCACCGACCTTGGCTTTCTGGCGAGCCAGGGCAGCGCCGGAGGCATCGCCCTGTTTCTCACGGGACTGCGCGATCAACTCCCACAGACTGGCCTGAAGGCTCGCGCGACCATTGGCGTAGGTCAGGCCGCGACGGGCAAGCTGCTCGGCCTGGGCCGCATCACCTTGCGCCAGACGCACCTGGGCCAGACGATAAAGCACCTGCGGCTCGCGCGGCGCAACCCGTTGGGCACGCTCCAGGCTGGACGACGCACCGTTGAGGTCGCCGCCGTTCTGCTGCTGTTGAGCCGTTGTCAGCAGCGCCAGTACCGGGCCATCCAGTTGCTCGTCAGCCGACAAGCCGCCACCGCTGCTGCTCGACGGCACACCACTTGGCACGACCGGAACCGGCGGCGTGTTGTAGGCGGTATTGACCGGCGGTTGCGCGCTGTAGGTGGTCTGTGGCTGCACCATGGAAGTCGTATTGATCGGCGCATTATCGACGCTGATCGGCGCCGAATCGCTAGGCGGCACGAAACTCTGGATCGGTGCGTTGTTACCGCCAGGCACCATGACCGTCACCCCCGAGTCCTGCGGCACGGCTTGCGCCTGCTGACGAACCTGGGTCGTGGTCTGGCGATAACCGCCAGTCTTCTGCGCCGAAACACGCTCACTGTTCGATACCCGGGAGCTTGAATCGACTACCGGAATCGAGCCGGGCTGCACACTGGCACAGCCGGTCAGCAACGCCAGGGCGCTTAAAACAGGAATCCAACACTTGTTCACGTCACACCCTCTCCACTTAATTCAACCAGCCCTTGACCCAATCCATCACCGAATCGGCCGGGGCCGAGCTGCCACCACAGGCAGCGCCGGGTGCTGGCTCACTGCCGCGAATATACGGCATCTGTACGGCATTCGGGCAGTTCACATCGGAACCCTGTCCGGTCTGGGAATTGATCCAGACCTTGGTAATGTTGTCCGGCACCTGCATCTCCAGAGATTGCGGGTTGGCCTTGCGCATGAACGAGGTCCAGACCTGCAAGGCACCCGTTGCGCCGGTAAAAGGTGTCTGACCATTGTCGTCGCGGCCGATCCACACCACCGCCAGCAGATCCTGACCGAAGCCGGCGAACCAGCTGTCACGGGAATCGTTACTGGTACCGGTCTTGCCTGCCAGGTTCACATTGCTTGGAATGACGTTATAAACCGACTTGCCAGTACCCTCGCGTAGCACCCGCTGCATGGCGTTCTGCAGTAGATAAATGGCGCCCGGATCGAAGCGCTGCTCGACCTGGAATGGGTAGCGTTTGAGCGGCTCGCCTTCAGCGGTCAGCACACTGCGAATGGCCCGCATCGGCGTATTGAAGCCGCCGTTGGCAATGGTCTGGTACATAGTCGCCACTTCCATCGGGCTCAGGCCACCTGCGCCCAACAACATCGACGGGTATTGCGGCCATTCGCGATTGACGCCCAGCTTGGCCAGTGTCTTGAACACATTCGGCAAGCCCAGATCCATCCCCAGCTTGGCCGTGGTGAGGTTGTAGGAATGCGCCAACCCTTGATACAGGAAAATATTGCCGAAAGAGCGATGTTCAAAGTTCTGCGGTTTCCAGATCTGCCCATCCGCGCCCTTGACCTCGAACGGCGCGTCCACCACCCAACTGGTCAGGGTGTACTGGCTTGGGCGTTCCAGCGCAGTCAGATAAACAGACGGCTTGACCAGCGAGCCGATCGGCCGCACGGCATCGATCGCGCGGTTGAACCCGGCAAACCCGGCCTGACGACTGCCCAGCAGGCCCTGCACCTCACCGGTTTCCGGGTTGGTGATGACCATCGCCGCTTCCACGTCTTCAGCGCCCTTGCGTCCGGCCAGCTTTTTGAACGTATCGTTCATCGAGGCTTCAGCCTTCATCTGCAGGATCGGATCGAAACTGGTGAAGATACGCAGACCTTCTTCGGTCAGGTCTTCGTCGCGATAATCCTCGCGCAACTGGCGTTTGACCAGATCAAGGAAGCCGGGGAAAGAGCTGTCCGCCAGACTGCCGGTCTTGGACACGCCCAGTGGCATTTTCTTAGCAGCGGCGACTACATCGGCCGTAGCCACACCTTGCTGCTCCAGCAGGTCAAGCACCAGATTACGCCGCTCAAGGGCGCGTTCCGGGTTGCGTCGCGGGTTGTAGTAGGACGGCCCCTTGACCATCGCCACCAGCAACGCCACCTGATGCAGCTTCAGCTCGGACAAGGGCTGGCTGAAGAAGTACTGACTGGCCAGACCGAAGCCATGCACGGCGCGTTGACCATCCTGGCCGATGAACACCTCATTGAGGTAAGCCTCAAGGATTTCCTGCTTGCTGTAGTGCAGCTCCAGCAGCATCGCCATCATCACTTCGGTGAGTTTGCGGCTGAGGCTGCGCTCGCTGGTCAGGTAGAAGTTCTTCACCAACTGCTGGGTCAGGGTGCTGCCACCCTGGCGCATTTGCCCGGCCGAAGCGTTGACCAGGAAGGCCCGGGCGATGGACTTGGGCGACACGCCCCAGTGGTGATAGAAGTCGCGATCCTCGACCGTGACCAGGGTGTCGAGCAGATAAGGCGGAACCTGATCGATCTTGATCAGGATGCGGTCTTCAAGATTCTTCGGATACAAGCCGCCAATCAACAGCGGCTCGAGCCGGGCCACGGCCAGTTTGGCGCCAGCACCGGAACTCAGCTCGGCCACGGAGTCGGCCGAGAAGCGCACGCGAATCTGCTGCGCCGGATCAGTCCCTTCATAGAACTGGAAGCCGCGGGTGTTCAGATCCACGGTATTGCCATTCACCGCAGCAGCGCCGGGACCATTGGCAACGGCCTCGCGGCGATAGCCCAGAGCGTCGAGTTCGGTGAGGAAGTCATCACGGGTTAGCTTCTGGCCGACGAACAGTTCCAGCGGCCGGGCATAGACCTTGGCCGGAATTGTCCAGCGCTTGCCGGAAAACTTTTCCTGGACGATGGAATCGAGATAAACCGCGAAGCAACCGAGGATCACAAGACCGACGAGACTGAGCTTCAAGGCCCAGCCCAGCAGGCTGCGCAGGCGGTTGGAGGGCGGTTTTTTGCTATTACGGGGGGTACGGGTTCGGGTCATGGCCGCGGATTATACGCACTTTAGAGGTGATCGACAGGCGCCCAGAAGGCGGTTTGCAGCGGTGACTCAACCATCCATAATGGACGGCTTGAATGTACATATTTCGAATTTCAGCCTTTAAGGATCGTCCGTGAGCCAGTCACTGATTGCAGCCCTGCAGAACCCGGCCCTCTTCCCGCATCCGGTAGAAGGCTTCCAGGTCATCGAGACGCACATTTCGTGGGTTTTGCTCACGGGGCCTTATGTCTACAAATTCAAGAAACCGGTCAACTTCGGTTTCCTCGACTTCACTACCTTGGAATCACGCGAGCACTTCTGCAATGAAGAGCTGCGCCTGAACCAGCGCCTGACCCAGGATCTGTACCTGGAAGTCCTGCCGATTACCGGCAGTGCCGAAGCGCCGCAACTGGGTGGCGAAGGCGAAGTCATCGAGTACGCCCTGAAAATGCGTCAGTTCCCGCAGGACGGTCTGCTGAGCACCTTACAGGCCAACGGTGAACTCACGGTTTCCCAGATCGATGAGATGGCAAAACAGATAGCAGAGTTCCATCTCCAGGCACCACAAGTTGGTAGCGAGACCGAATTGGGTTCGCCTGACAGCGTAATGGCTCCAGTCCTACAGAATTTTGAGCAGATTCTCCCCTTCCTTAGCGAAAAAGCCGACCTGGTTCAGCTTGAGGCACTGAAAGCCTGGGCCGAGTCGAGCTTCGAACGCCTCAAGCCTTTGTTGAGCGAGCGCAAGGCCCAGGGCTTCATCCGCGAATGCCACGGCGACATTCATCTGGGCAACGCCACGCTGATCGACGGCAAAGTGGTGATTTTTGACTGCATCGAATTCAACGAACCGTTCCGCAAGACCGACGTCTACGCCGATATCGGCTTCCTGGCGATGGATCTGGAAGACCGCGGCCTCAAGTCGCTGTCGCGACGCCTGGTCAGCCAGTACCTGGAATTGACCGGCGACTACCAGGGCCTGGAAGTGCTGAATTTCTACAAGGCCTACCGTGCCCTGGTCCGGGCCAAGGTGGCCCTGTTCGGCCTGCCCGCCGACGCCGACGCCGTTCAACGTGGCACCACCATGCGCCAGTACCGCAACTACGCCAACCTGGCGGAAAGCTATAGCGCCATCCCTTCGCGCTTTCTGGTCATCACCCATGGCGTATCGGCCGTCGGCAAGAGCCATGTGGCGATGCGTCTGGTCGAGTCCCTGGGCGCCATCCGCCTGCGTTCGGATGTCGAGCGCAAGCGCCTGTTCAGCGAAAGCAGCGACCTCTACGACGCCAACGTCAGCGCGGCGACCTACCAGCGCCTGCATGAACTGGCAGCAACCGTACTGCATGCCGGTTTCCCGGTCGTGATCGACGCCACCTACCTCAAGCACGAACAGCGCGAAGCGGCGGCCAAGGTTGCTCAAACCAAGGGCGCGCCATTCCTGATCCTCGACTGCGAAGCCCCCCAGGCCGTGATCGAAACCTGGCTGAGCGAGCGTCAGGCAGAGAATGTCGATCCATCCGACGCTACGCTTGAGGTCATCAAGGCCCAGCAAGCCAATCGCGAGCCGCTGACTGCCGAAGAAATCCTTTGCAGCAAGCGGGTTGAAACCCACAAAGGTGAGGATATGGATAACCTCGTCGCGGGCATCCGCCAACGTTTGCCAGGCCTTTAAACGAATGTTCAAGCCGTTTAGCACTTATCGCTTCACGGCTTGAAAATAGTGGCGATATACTGGCGCCATAATTCCAACGGAGACGGTCCATGAGCCAGCCGAAACAACTCGACTCCCCCCTCTACGTCATGTTGCGTCAGGATGATGTGGTCGGCTTCAACCAAGAGAAGCCACGCAGCGGCACCATCGATATGACCGGGGGGGATTTCCGGGGGCTGGACCTGCGCGAGCTGGATACCACAGGTATCGTCTTTACCGATGCCTACTTCCGCTCAGCAGACTTGCGCGGCCTGGATCTGCGCGACGTTCCCATGGAAGGCGCCAGCATCGCCCATGCGCAGATCTCCGGCGCGTACTTTCCACGCGAACTCACCGCTGACGAAATTCTCATGTCGGTGAATTTCGGCACTCGTCTGCGTTACAACACCCGCTAGCTGTTCCCCCTCCCGCCCCCGATGCCCAGGCTTCGGGGTTGCGGTCGTTGCACCTTGAACCACCTCCCCGCCATGCCGCAGTTGATGTCTTCTGGCCTGCATCCATATGTCCGGACACCCGTAACAAAGCCCTCTCGCAACGCTAGACTCATTGAGTTGTAACGCAGTGAGCAGCTCAGCATCGCAAGGAGGCATGATGAACGACGACCTGATTAACCTGAAAAACGTTGGCAAAACCTCGGCGCAGTGGTTGCACGCCGCAGGCATTCATAATTGCGCTGATTTACGCCGACTGGGCGCGGTAGATGCCTATTGGGCGGTACGAAAACGTGGATTTCGCGCGTCTAAGGTATTGCTCTACGCAATCGATGCCGCGCTGATGGATATCCATTGGAGCGATCTACCCGCCGAGCGCAAGAAGAACCTCGATAGTTACTGCGCGAGAGTCGGCAAGACCGTTTGACGCAAAGGCGAAAACATTTGCGGAAGCGTAGTTGACATACAAATGAGAATCGTTATGATTGGCGCATCTGGTCGCGAGGCCAGTGATGATTTGAAAGACCTTGGTTCGGACTCTCAGATTATCTCCTCATCAGGCTAATCACGGTTTTTGACCCGGCACTTTTGCCGGGTCTTTTTTTGCCCGCAGAAAATCAATATCCGCTCGACGGCAGCATACCCAGGGCAATCAGCACATCATCAAGCAGGCTCGACGCACTCAGGCGTACATGCTCGGATGTGACCCAGGCATTGCCAAAACGGGTCTGGGTCATCTTCAGATACACCAGCGCCTCATCAAAAGTACGAATCCCTCCCGCCGCCTTGATGCCGGTCATGCCGCCGACTTCGGCAATGGCTTCGATCATGATCCGCATGGCCTGGGGTGTGGCGTTGATCGCGGTCTTGCCGGTGCTGGTCTTGATAAAGTCAGCCCCGGCCATAATCGCTCCCTGGCAAGCCTGGCGAATAAGCTGCGGGTCACGCAGGTCGCCGGTTTCCAGGGTCACCACCAGCATCCTCTGGTCCGGGCAGCATTGCTTGCAGGCCATGATCATTTCAAAGCCCGTGCGGCTGTCTCCGGACAGCAACGCACGGAACGGATAGACCATATCGATCTCGTCGGCGCCAGCGACCAGCGCCGCCTGCACCTGGGACACCACCGGCTCGATAGGCGAACCGCCGTAGGGAAAATTGGCTACCGAGACCACCCGCACATCCCTGGCGCCCAGGCGATCGAGGGTGACTCTGGCCAACAGGGTAAAACGCAGGGGTACGCAGACGGCCGCGACATTGCCCAATGGCGTCAGCGCCCGTTCACACAAGGCGAGCACGCGCCCCTCGGTCTCGTCCGCATTCAGGGCGCTCAGCTCAAGCAACCCCAACATCAGCCGCGCCTGCTGTTCATCTTCTGCTGTCATCTGTCTCGTCATGTCACGCTCTCGAAAAGCCACTCAGCCTGAAGCCGGTGACAGTAAACGAGACAGCGACGGACATATGCCCCCTGAGGCCAATCAGAGAGGGGGACGACAGAAGAAAAGGAAATGTCCTGCAAAAGTACCGAGCCCCAGGCTCACGCCCGTGACTGATCTCGTTGGAGCCGGGCTTGCCCGCGAAAAGAGCAACCGGGTATTCCAGCCATACCGCGTCGAGGCGTTCGCGGGCAAGCCTCGCTCCAACGGACAGCCAGCGCGATCACAACGCCTGCCGTGCTGGCGGTGAGGTGTACCAGACATAGTCCGCTGCCACAGGTTCCACTGGCATATCGCCATGAGCGAAGATCAGCACAACAGGCGGCGTGCTTTCGCCCAGATCGGCCATATGCAGGGGCACGCCCATATCCTTGCGCACATGGTCCGCAGCGGCGAATAGCAGTGTCGGCAGCGGCGCCGCCATCAAGCATTGCGCCATGCGCCGGTCGCGCTGTTGATGGACCGCGAGCATCGACGGTGCGGATTGCGCCGGGTGCAACAGGCTGATTCGCTCCAACAGACGATGCCGTACATCAGCGCTCGTCGAGTGTGAACCGCTGAGGCGTTGCGGCCGCTGCTGGATCGCACGGGCTTCGTCGAGGCTCAGGTCTACCGCCAGCAAGGGAAAGGGCTGGGCCATGGCATAGCGCATGAGCGGGCCATACAATGACCAGTCCCATTGCGCCTGCCAATCCAGGGCTGTCGACAGATCCTGCGGGAATTCGCCACGGGCAATACCGGCCTGAACCGCCGCTGCCTTTTCCTGCTGGCAAGGAGTCAGCATGGGCAGCAGTAAACTGCCCTGGGCGCGCACATCGGTCAGACTCTGCAACAGCCACAATTGCAAGGCGAGGTGATCAGGGTCGTCATGCCTGGCACCCACCAGCACATGTACAGCCGTGGCCAGACGTTCGGCCAGTTCTCGGGCACTCAGATCCTGCCCGTTCTTGATGTCACGAATCATGCCCAAATCCAAAGCTCGTCCCTTGGGAGAGCGGCGTACAAAACAGCTAGTTTCAGCAACCAACGTGGTGCTTGGCAAGCACCGACACAGCCTGCAACGATATTGCAAGGCACCGACAGATGTCAGTGCTACCTGTCATCATTACGCATCACCCACCGTCCGCCTGCGGGAGACACACTCTGGAATTTCTCTGCACCTCGGACCAACTGCCGGAAGCTCATAGCCGCGGTTTCGAACGCCAGGGCCAGGCCTTGCTGGCCGTGCGCCGGGCAGGCGAGGTCTTCGTCTATCGCAACCGCTGTCCGCATCGGCGAGTCAGGCTGGAATGGCAAGAGGATCAATTCCTCGATGACAGCGCCAGCCTGATCCGCTGCGCCACCCACGGCGCTCTCTTTCTCATCGAAAGCGGCGAGTGCGTGGCCGGGCCTTGCGAAGGCGAGTCGCTACAGGCCCTTGCCTGCCGCGAGAACGGCAACGGCATCTGGGTCAGCCTTCCCGAGGACGACTGACGGCAGCTGGATGTCGAGGCGACGATCCATACGGATAGACTGCGGCGTCAATTGCACCCCATAAGCCAATACCAGCACTCCGGCAGCGACGGCTTCGCGCAAGGCCGCCGCATAGCCAGGGTCGACCTCTTCGGCCGGGCGCACGGCATCGACACCGGTCAGGTTGACGCAATACAACAGCACCGCCCGCACACCGTCACGGGCCAGCGTCGCCAGTTCACGCAGATGACGGGCGCCGCGCTGGGTCACGGCATCGGGAAAAGCGGCCACCGTCGAATCAGCAAAACCCAGGGTGACGCTCTTGACCTCAACGTAAGCCGGGCCGTCAGGGTAATCCAGGCGAAAGTCCACACGGCTCTTTTCCAGGCCGTAGGGCACTTCACGCTTGAGGGCGACAAAACCGTTCAGCTCGGTGATGACCCCGGCACGCAGCGCCTCCTCGACCAGTGGATTGGCCCGTGCTGTATTAATACAGGCCAGGCGCCCCTGGGGCGTTTCGCTGATTTCCCAGGTACCGGGCAGCTTGCGCTTGGGATCGTTGGAGCGACTGAACCAGACCTTGCCGCCGGGCAGCATGCAATTGAACATCGACCCGGTATTGGGGCAATGAATGGTCAGGAGTTCGCCGCTGGCGGTTTCGATATCGGCCAGGAAGCGCTTGTAGCGCTGGATCAACCGCCCTTCTTCAAGTGCCGGAGAAAATTCCATCAGCCTTGCCAGCTCTGCAATCCACGTTGAATACGCTCGACCGCCTCTTGCAGGCGCGGCAGGCTCTGGGTGTAGGCAAAGCGCACATGGTGACCCGCCTTGAAGCGACCGAAATCCAGGCCCGGGGTGATCGCCACATGTTCGGTTTCCAGAATGTGATGGCAGAAGGCAAAGGCATCGCCGCCAAAGGCGCTGATATCGGCATACAGATAGAACGCCCCCTCCGGCTCGACGGCAATGCCGAAGCCCAGCTCACGCAGGGCAGGCAGGAAGAAGTCGCGGCGTCGGGCAAACTCGCCGCGACGCTCTTCGAGAATCTCCAGCGTCTGCGGTTCGAAACACGCCAGCGCTGCGTACTGGGCCATGCTCGGCGCGCTGATGTACAGGTTCTGCGCCAGCTTTTCCAGGTCCGCCACAGCTTCTGGCGGCGCCACCAGCCAACCGAGGCGCCAGCCGGTCATGCCGAAATATTTGGAAAAACTATTAAGGACAAATGCATCGTTATCGACTTCCAGCACGCTCGCCGCATCGACGCCGTAGGTGAGGCCGTGATAGATCTCGTCCACCACCAGATGGCCGTTACGTTGCCTCAAGGCCGCAGACAGCGCCGCCAGTTCATCGCGATGCAGCAGCGTGCCCGTGGGATTGGCCGGGGATGCGACCAATGCGCCCACACTGTCGCCGTTCCAGTATTGCGCCACCAGTTCAGGGGTCAGTTGATAGCGCGTCTCGGGGCCCGACGGCACCAGTTGCGCGGCGCCTTCGACCAGACGCAGGAAATGCCGGTTGCACGGGTAACCCGGATCGGCCAGCAACCAATGCTTGCCCGGATCGACCAGCAGGCTGCTGGCGAGCAACAGCGCACCCGAGCCACCCGGGGTGATGAGGATGCGCTGCGGATCGATATCGACCTGATAACGCTGGGCATAGAAGCCGCTGATGGCCTCGCGCAATTGCGGCAAGCCACGGGCGGCGGTGTAGCGCGTCTGCCCGGCGGCCAGCGCGGCCTGCCCGGCGGCAATAATCGGTGCGGCGGTGGTGAAGTCCGGCTCACCGATTTCCAGGTGAATTACATCAAAACCCGCCGCCTGCAGCTCATTGGCCCGCGCCAGCAGCGCCATCACATGGAAAGGTTCGATGTCGCGACTGCGCGCACTGTAGGGGGAAGCCATGGGCCTTTCCTTCTGCAACTGGGGAACGAAACTGACAACTCAGGGCGCTGATTCTACCCAAGCCTTGGTCCGGCGCTACGGCAAATACTCGTCGGGTACTGCACCCGCAAGAAAAACTCCCGGCGCGATCCCCGGCAGCAACTAAAATAAATCGCAGCTAGTTCACTGGAACGCGGAACTTTGACGAACTTCATAAACGTGCAGCCCCGTCAAGACAGGCTCGACAACCGGGAGTAGCGCACTCTGATTTGATCTGGTAAGTTCGCCCGCTTGCAGTCGCAGGGCCGACGGGTGTCGGTGAAGGACCTATCCTGCGCAAATGGATTAAAGAGTGAGAGGCGGTCCATTCCATGCCCACCGAAGAAAAGCAGAAAAGCCAGCAGATCAGCGGTTTCGAACCCTACGTAGAAACGAAGGGCGAAGAGTACATGGGCGAGCCCATGCGCAAGCACTTCACCAAGATCCTGAACAAGTGGAAACAGGACTTGATGCATGAAGTGGATCGCACCGTGGATCACATGAAAGACGAGGCGGCCAACTTCCCTGACCCGGCCGACCGCGCCAGCCAGGAAGAGGAATTCGCCCTGGAGCTTCGTGCCCGCGACCGCGAGCGCAAGCTGATCAAGAAAATCGACAAGACCCTGCAACTCATCGAAGACGAAGAGTATGGCTGGTGCGAGTCCTGCGGCATCGAGATCGGCCTGCGCCGTCTTGAAGCCCGCCCGACTGCGGATCTGTGCATCGACTGCAAGACCCTGGCAGAAATCAAGGAAAAACAGGTCGGCAAATAAGCTGCCTGGTGCCTTGAACAAAGAGACGCTTCGGCGTCTCTTTTGCGTTGTGGCTTTCTCCTTCCCAGCCCAGGATCTTCACCACCCATGACCTCTGCAGCTTACATCGGGCGCTTTGCCCCGACCCCCAGCGGTTTCCTGCACTTCGGTTCGCTGGTCGCCGCCCTCGCCTCCTATCTGGACGCCCGCGCCGCAGGTGGGAAATGGCTGATGCGCATGGAAGACCTTGATCCGCCCCGTGAAGTACCCGGTGCGCAGAAAGCCATCCTCGACACCCTGGAAAATTATGGCTTCGAATGGGATGGCGAATGCATCCGCCAGAGCGACCGGCATGACGCCTACGCCGAAGTACTGAATCGCTGGTTCAGCTACGGTCTGGCCTACGCCTGCACCTGTTCGCGCAAGCAACTTGAGGATTATCAGGGGATCTATCCGGGGCTGTGTCGCAATGCCGGCCATGAACCGGAGAACGCCGCCATTCGTATTCGCGTGCCGGAATTGACCTACCGCTTCCAGGACCGGGTCCAGGGCGAGTTTGCGCAGCATCTGGGTCGCGATGTCGGCGATTTCGTCATTCGTCGTCGTGACGGCTTTTACGCCTATCAACTGGCGGTGGTACTGGACGATGCCTGGCAGGGCGTTACCGATATCGTCCGGGGTGCCGATCTGCTCGACTCGACACCGCGCCAGTTGTATTTGCAGGAACTGCTCGGCCTGCCGCAGCCACGCTATCTACATATACCGCTCATCACCCAGCCCGATGGGAATAAACTGGGCAAGTCCTATCGCTCGGCGCCGCTGCCTGCGGATCAGGCCACGCCTTTGTTACTGCGGGCACTGCGCGCACTGGGCCAGCCAACGGCGGCAGAACTGCACGACGCAACCCCGGCCGAAGTTCTCAAATGGACGATACCGCGCTGGAATGCAGAGTTGATCCCGGCCCTGCGCACGGTTGATGAGGCCTGTATAGACTGATGATGAAATCTGCATAGACCGATCTAGAGCCTTCGGCCAAGACACGGCAGAAACGCCGCTTGCAGCTTGTTCGCCATCGTTTACCATGCCGCACCGTGTTCACCCCAGAAATAAGGAGGCCCGATGTATATCTACCGCTTGGTCCTGCTTCTGGTTGTAGGCATCTACCTGTTTTCACCCGCGATCATGGACTGGTGGATCGACGCCACAGGGGCCTGGTACCGGCCTTACCTGTTATGGCTGATACTCATTGCCGTGACCTTCATCCTGCAAAGCCAGCGAGATGCCGATGAGCTTTAGCCTGACCCAGATGATCCTGGTCAGCGCGGCCTACCTGTTGGCGCTGTTCGGGGTGGCGTGGATCAGCGAGCGCGGTGTCATCCCGCGCTGGATCATCCGCCACCCACTGACCTACACCCTGTCGCTCGGGGTCTACGCCAGTGCCTGGGCGTTCTATGGCACGGTGGGCCTGGCCTACGAATACGGCTACGGTTTCCTCTCCAGTTACCTGGGAGTCTCCGGTGCCTTTCTGCTGGCGCCGGTGCTGCTGTATCCGATCCTGCGCATCACCCGTACCTATCAGTTGTCGTCCCTGGCCGACCTGTTCGCCTTCCGCTTTCGCAGCACCTGGGCCGGCGCCCTGACCACCATTTTCATGCTGATCGGCGTGTTGCCGTTACTGGCCCTGCAGATTCAGGCGGTGGCCGACTCCATCGGCATCCTCACCCAGGAGCCGGTGCAGCATCGAGTGGCCGTGGCCTTCTGCGCACTGATCACCCTGTTCACGATTTTCTTCGGCTCCCGGCATATCGCCACCCGGGAGAAACACGAGGGCCTGGTATTTGCCATCGCTTTCGAATCGGTGATCAAGCTGGCGGCCATCGGCGGCGTCGGCCTCTATGCCCTGTACGGCGTGTTCGACGGCCCGCAACAGCTGGAAGTGTGGCTGTTGCAGAACCAAAGCGCCCTGGCCGCGCTGCATACCCCGCTGCAGGAAGGCCCATGGCGCACCCTGCTGCTGGTGTTCTTCGCCTCGGCCATCGTCATGCCGCACATGTACCACATGACCTTCACCGAGAACCTCAGCCCCCGCTCCCTGGTCAGTGCCAGTTGGGGCCTGCCGCTGTTCCTGCTGCTGATCAGCCTGGCGGTGCCGCTGATTCTCTGGGCCGGGCTGAAACTGGGCGCCAGTACCAGCCCCGAATACTTCATCCTCGGCATCGGCATGGCCACCAACAATCAGGCCCTGGCCCTGCTCGCTTATGTCGGCGGTCTGTCGGCGGCCAGCGGCCTGATCATCGTCACCACCCTGGCGCTGTCGGGCATGGCCCTCAACCATTTGGTGCTACCGCTTTACCAGCCACCGGCTGAAGGCAATATCTACCGCTGGCTGAAGTGGACGCGGCGCGGCCTGATCGTCGCCATTATCATGCTTGGCTACGGCTTTTACCTGCTCCTCGGTGCACAGCAAGACCTGGCCAACCTGGGCATTGTCGCCTTCGTCGCCACCCTGCAATTCCTTCCCGGCGTGCTGTCGGTGCTGTACTGGCCCACGGCCAACCGGCGCGGTTTCATCGCCGGGCTGCTGGCGGGCATGACGGTCTGGGTGATCAGTATGCTGCTGCCGCTGATCGGCCACTTCCAGGGTTTCTACATCCCCCTGTTGAACATGATTTATGTGCTCGACGACACCAGTTGGCACATGGCGGCCATCGCCTCCCTGGCCGCCAACGTACTGTTCTTCACCCTGATTTCACTGTTCAGCAACGCCAGCCCCGAAGAGGCCAGCGCCGCCGAAGCCTGTGCCGTGGACAACGTGCGTCGCCCGCAACGCCGCGAACTGCATGCTGCCTCGCCCCAGGAGTTCGCCACACAACTGGCCAAGCCTCTGGGCGCCAAGGCGGCGCAGAAAGAAGTCGAACAGGCGCTGCGCGATCTCTATCTGCCCTTCGATGAGCGCCGCCCTTATGCCCTGCGGCGCCTGCGCGACCGGATCGAAGCCAACCTGTCTGGCCTGATGGGTCCCAGCGTGGCCCAGGACATGGTGGAAACCTTCCTGCCCTACAAATCCGGTGGCGAGAACTACGTCACCGAAGACATTCATTTCATCGAAAGCCGCCTCGAGGATTACCACTCACGCCTGACAGGGCTGGCTGCCGAACTCGATGCCCTGCGCCGTTACCACCGCCAGACTCTGCAGGAACTGCCCATGGGCGTCTGCTCCCTGGCCAAGGATCAGGAGATCCTGATGTGGAACAAAGCCATGGAAGAACTCACCGGCGTGCCAGCCCAGCGTGTGGTCGGCTCGCGCCTGCCGACCATCGGCGAGCCGTGGAAAGAGCTGCTGCTGGGCTTCATCAATATTCCCGACGAACACCTGCACAAGCATCGCCTGACCCATGACGGCCAGACCCGCTGGCTGAACCTGCACAAGGCCGCCATCGACGAGCCCCTGGCGCCGGGTAACAGCGGCCTGGTATTGCTGGTCGAAGACCTCACCGACACGCAGATGCTCGAAGACAAGCTGGTGCATTCCGAGCGTCTGGCCAGCATCGGTCGCCTCGCCGCCGGGGTAGCCCACGAAATCGGCAACCCGATCACCGGTATCGCCTGCCTGGCGCAGAACCTGCGCGAAGAGCGCGAAGAAGATGGCGAGCTGACCGAGATCAGCAGCCAGATTCTCGAACAGACCAAACGGGTCTCGCGCATCGTCCAGTCGCTGATGAGCTTTGCCCACGCTGGCAGCCACCAGCACAGTGACGAAGCCGTCTGTCTGGCTGAAGTCGCCCAGGATGCCATTGGTCTGCTGGCACTGAACCGGCGCAACTTCGAAGTGCAATTCTACAATCTGTGCAATCCCGAGCATTGGGTCGATGGTGACCCGCAACGCTTGGCACAGGTGTTGATCAACCTGCTCTCCAACGCCCGCGACGCATCGCCTGCGGGCAGTGCGGTGCGGGTAAAGAGTGAAGCCTGCGAACACACCGTCGACCTCATAGTCGAAGACGAAGGCAGTGGCATACCCAAGGCAATCATGGATCGATTGTTCGAACCGTTCTTCACCACCAAGGAGCCCGGGGAAGGAACCGGACTGGGCCTCGCACTGGTCTATTCCATCGTTGAAGAGCATTATGGACAAATCACCATCGACAGCCCGGCAGACGCCGAGCACCAGCGCGGGACCCGTATTCGGGTGACCCTGCCGCGCCATGTCGAAGCGACGTCCGCCGTGAACTGAGACCGTCGAGAGAACCGAATCAATGCCGCATATTTTGATCGTCGAAGACGAAACCATTATCCGTTCAGCCCTGCGTCGGTTGCTGGAGCGCAACCAGTACGAGGTCAGCGAAGCCGGTTCGGTGCAGGAAGCCCAGGAACGGTTCAGCATTCCCTCGTTTGATTTGATAGTCAGTGACCTGCGCCTGCCTGGCGCCCCCGGCACCGAATTGATCAAGCTCGGCCAGGGCAAGCCGGTGCTGATCATGACCAGCTATGCCAGCCTGCGTTCTGCCGTGGACTCGATGAAAATGGGCGCGGTGGACTACATCGCCAAGCCCTTCGACCACGACGAAATGCTCCAGGCCGTCGCTCGCATCCTGCGCGACCGCCAGACCCTGCAAGGCATGCAGGCCGAGCGCGCGGCGAGCAAACCCGCTGCCGGCGACAAGGCCGGTGTGGTGGATAACAGCAATGGCGAGATCGGCATCATCGGTTCCTGCCCGCCGATGCAAGACCTCTACAGCAAGATTCGCAAGGTCGCCCCGAGTGATTCCAACGTACTGGTGCAGGGCGAGTCCGGCACTGGCAAGGAACTGGTTGCCCGCGCCCTGCACAACCTGTCGCGCCGGGCCAAGGCCCCGATGATTTCGGTGAACTGTGCGGCCATTCCGGAAAGCCTGATCGAGTCCGAACTGTTCGGCCACGAGAAGGGCGCGTTTACCGGCGCCAGCGCCGGGCGTGCCGGTCTGGTGGAAGCTGCCGACGGCGGCACCCTGTTCCTCGACGAAATCGGCGAACTGCCCCTGGAAGCCCAGGCCCGCCTGCTGCGCGTACTGCAGGAAGGCGAGATTCGCCGGGTCGGCTCGGTGCAGTCGCAGAAGGTCGATGTGCGCCTGATCGCCGCGACCCACCGCGACCTCAAGAGCCTGGCCAAGATCGGCCAGTTCCGCGAAGACCTTTATTACCGCCTGCACGTCATCGCCCTGAAACTACCTGCCCTGCGTGAACGCGGCGCCGACGTCAATGAAATCGCCCGGGCGTTCCTGGCACGGCAAAGTGCCAAGGCCGGCCGCAGCGATCTGCGCTTTGCCGCTGACGCCGAACAGGCCATCCGCCACTACAGCTGGCCAGGTAACGTGCGTGAACTGGAAAACGCCGTCGAGCGCGCGGTCATCCTGTGTGAAAGCCCGGAAATCTCCGCCGAGCTGCTGGGCATCGATATCGAGCTGAGCGATCTGGAAGACGACGAGTTCATCGGTCTGGCGCCACAGCAGAGCCCGGCCAATCCCACCAGCCACGAACCGACCGAAGATCTGTCCCTGGAAGACTACTTCCAGCACTTCGTTCTCGAGCATCAGGACCACATGACCGAGACCGAGCTGGCACGCAAACTCGGCGTCAGCCGCAAGTGCCTGTGGGAGCGTCGTCAGCGTCTGGGCATTCCACGGCGCAAGGGCGTGGCCAGCGAGACCTGATGACTGATACGTTTCAGCAATGAAAAGGCTCTAGCGTGCGGGCTGCAGGGTTTGTGAAAAAACTGTTACCGCACGCAAAACACGTAACAAAAGCCGGGGTTTACGGTAACGAAATCCCGGCTTTTTTATCTCCGCAAAAAACGCCATCCCGCTGAAAGCCCCGGTTTCCGGGGATTTTCAAAAGTTGGCACAGGTCCTGCTATATCTCTAGTACAAGAACAACAAAAAGCAAAATGCAAAACCGATAATAAAAACAAGACGAATCGACTCACGCATAACAAGAACAACACGGCGGAGGCGCAGCTAACTGATTCTTTTGGAGAGGCGTTGTATTTGGGGCTTGCCCCGCAACCAGGCCGAGAACAACAAAAAACTACCCTAAGGTAGCGCCTGAACTGGTTGGATCGATTGATCATTGCAACACAGCGTACCAAAGCAATCCGTTTGCTCTTGACTCCCGATTGGGAGGTTTCACAGGCGAAAGCCTTGTGAATGGGCACTCAACAAAAACAAAAAGCCCACAACCACAATAAAAATAAGAGCACGCACTTTGGGGGAGCTTCGGCTCCCCCAGTAGCTTCTCCCTCCAGACGCATTCTTGCCACTTCACGTCGCGTCCTACACCATCCTTCGACTAAATGCTAGAATCCCCGCCCATCGTGCGGCCATTCTCCATTTTTGGTCGAATATTCCTTCAAACAGTGCATCCCATGCTGAAGAAGCTGTTCCAGTCATTACGTTCTCCTCTGCGTCCACCGCAGCAACACTTCCGTACCACGCCTGAAGTGCTCAACAGCAGCCAGCATTCGCTGCAACGAGGCCAGTTCAGCCGTTACGCGGTCAATATCGTCGAGCGCCTGCAAACCGCCGGCTATCAGGCCTATCTGGTTGGCGGCTGTGTCCGCGACCTGATGCTGAACATTGAACCTAAGGACTTCGACGTCGCCACCAGCGCCACGCCGGAACAGGTTCGCGCCGAATTCCGCAACGCGCGGATCATCGGTCGCCGCTTCAAACTGGTCCATATCCACTTCGGTCGCGAGATCATCGAAGTGGCGACCTTTCGCGCCAATCATCCCCAGGATGACGAAGAAGAGGACAGCAACCAGTCCTCGCGCAATGAAAGCGGACGCATCCTGCGCGACAATGTCTACGGCACCCTGGAAGAAGACGCGCAACGCCGCGACTTCACCATCAACGCCCTGTATTACGATCCGGTCACCGAACGCGTACTCGATTACGCCAATGGCGTACATGACATCCGCAATCGTCTGATCCGCCTGATCGGCGATCCTCAGCAGCGCTATAAAGAAGACCCGGTGCGTATGCTGCGTGCCGTGCGCTTTGCCGCCAAGCTGGATTTCGGCATCGAGAAACACAGCACCACGCCGATCCGTCCGCTGGCACCCATGCTGCGCGATATCCCGGCGGCGCGCCTGTTCGAAGAAGTGCTCAAGCTGTTCCTCTCCGGTTACGCGGAGCCGGTGTTCGAGATGCTGGTCGACCTCGAGTTGTTCGAACCGCTGTTCCCGGCCAGCTCCAAGGCCCTGGAATACAACCCGACCTACACCCACACGCTGATCAGCCAGGCGTTGATCAACACTGATCTGCGCATCAAGCAGAACAAACCGGTGACTCCGGCGTTCCTGTTTGCTGCCTTGCTGTGGCCGGCACTGCCGGTCAAGGTCTTGCGTCTGCAGGAGCGCGGCATGCCGCCAATTGCGGCCATGCAGGAAGCCGCCCACGACCTGATCATCGAGCAGTGCCAGCGCATCGCGATTCCGAAGCGCTTCACCCTGCCGATCCGGGAAATCTGGGACATGCAAGAGCGTCTGCCACGCCGCTCCGGCAAACGTGCCGACCTGCTGCTGGACAACTCGCGCTTCCGCGCCGGTTACGATTTCCTGCTGCTGCGCGAAGCCGCTGGCGAACAGACCGACGGCCTGGGCGACTGGTGGACCGAGTATCAGGACGCCAACGACAGTGAACGCCGCAACATGATCCGCGACCTGAGCAACAAGCCCGAAGGTACCGGCCCGGCACCGCGCAAGCGTCGCCGCAGCCCGGGCAAGCGCAAGGGCAGCGGTGAAGCGTCGAACGTCGCAGGCGAGTGACGGTAATGGAACGAGTCTATATAGGCTTGGGCAGCAACCTGACCGAGCCTGCCGAGCAACTGCGCAATGCCCTCAAGGCCATGGCGCAATTGCCGGGCACACAAGTGGCCGGGGTCTCGTCCTTCTATATCAGTGACTCACTGCTGCCAGGTCAGCCCCGTTACACCAATGCCGTGGCCGCATTGGACACGACACTGGCGCCGCTGGCCCTGCTCGACGCCTTGCAAAGCATCGAGCGGGACCAGGGCCGTGAGCGCCATGAACGCTGGGGCCCGCGCACTCTGGATCTGGATATCCTGATATTCGGCGAGCGCCTGATCGACGAGCCACGCCTGAAAGTGCCCCACTATCACATGCAGGCCCGCGCCTTCGTGCTCTACCCCCTCGCCGAACTCGCCCCCGACCTGCAACTGGCCGACGGCCGCACGCTAGAGCAGTTGCTCGCCGCCTGCCCGTTCGAAGGTCTCGAACGCCTGCCCGCCAGCGTGTGATTGCCGGGTGTCACCCGTAACACGTCGGCCGTAACACTCGTGTATATCTGGTAACACCTGCAATTGACTTCATGCCCCCTCCTCACGAAGATAGGCGTCCCGTTGCTTATGACGAGTAAATGGGCGCAAAGCAGGCTGTAATTAACACCGCACAACGACGGCGTGCCTGCCTCAGACAGAATGAATCTACAGTTCACAGCGCCTGACCGAGGACTTTTTCCATGCCAGAGATAACCGTTACGTCGTTGCAGGCCCTCAAGCACAAAGGTGAGAAAATCACCATGCTGACCTGCTACGACGCAACATTCGCCCACGCCGCCAGCCAGGCCGGGGTCGAGGTGTTGTTGGTCGGCGATTCGCTGGGCATGGTGCTGCAAGGCCATGACAGCACCCTGCCCGTTACCACCGCCGAGATGGCCTACCACGTTGCCAGCGTCAAGCGCGGCAATCAGGGCGCCATGATCCTCGCCGACCTGCCGTTCATGGCTTACGCCACCCTTGAACAGACCTTCGCCAACAGCGCCGCCTTGATGCAGGCCGGTGCGCACATGGTCAAAGTTGAAGGCGCGGCCTGGCTGACGGAATCGATCCGTCTGCTCGCCGAGCGTGGCATCCCGGTCTGCGCCCATATGGGCCTGACCCCGCAGTCGGTGAATGTCCTCGGTGGCTACAAAGTCCAGGGGCGCGTCGAAGCCCAAGCTCGGCAGATGCGCGCCGACGCCATCTCCATCGAGCAGGCGGGCGCCGCCATGATTCTGCTGGAATGTGTACCCAGCGAACTGGCCGAGGAAATCACCCATGCGGTGAAAATCCCGGTGATCGGCATCGGTGCCGGCAGCGCCACCGACGGTCAGGTACTGGTGCTGCACGACATGCTGGGCCTGTCGATCAGCGGCCGCGTGCCCAAGTTCGTCAGAAACTTCATGACTGGCCAGACGGACATCCAGTCGGCCCTCCAGGCTTATGTTGCTGCGGTCAAAGACGTCAGCTTCCCGGCCCCTGAACATGGATTCTCGGCATGAACACAGTCAAAACGGTCCGCGAGCTGCGCGCCGCCGTCGCCCGCGCTCGCAGCGAAGGCAAACGCATCGGCCTGGCGCCGACCATGGGCAACCTGCACAGCGGCCACGCGGCACTGATCACCAAGGCCGCTCAGCGCGCCGACTTCGTCGTGGCGACTATCTTCGTCAACCCGCTGCAATTCGGTGCCAACGAAGACTTGGCGACCTATCCGCGCACCCTCGCTGCGGATCAGGAAAAACTGCTACAGGCCGGCTGTCACCTGCTGTTCACGCCCACCGTGGAGGAAATGTATCCCCACGGCATGAGCGACCAGACCCTGGTCAGCGTGCCAGTGCTCTCCGAAGGCCTGTGTGGCGCCAGCCGCCCTGGCCATTTCGACGGCGTGGCCACGGTGGTCAGCAAGCTGTTCAATATGGTCCAGCCTGACCTGGCAGTGTTCGGCGAGAAAGATTTCCAACAACTGACGGTGATCCGCGCCCTGGTGCGGGACCTGAACATGCCGATCCAGATCATTGGCGAACCGACCGTGCGTGATACCGACGGTCTGGCGTTGTCGTCGCGCAATGGCTACCTGACACCGGAGCAACGCGCCATCGCGCCAACCCTGTATCAGGTCATCACTCGTATTGGCGCTGCCATTCGCGGCGGCGACCGCGATTTTGCCCAACTGCTCGAGACCGGCAAGCGCGACCTTACAGCCAAGGGGTTCCGCCCGGACTACCTGGAAGTCCGCGAAGCCGTGCAATTGCGCCCGGCCACCGCCGAAGACACCGACCTGGTGATCCTCGCCGCCGCTTTCCTGGGCACTACGCGTCTGATCGACAATCTGCACCTGACCAAGGACTAACACGATCCATGCACACCATCATGCTCAAAGCCAAGCTGCACCGTGCCGAGGTTACACACGCGGTGCTCGACTACGAAGGCTCTTGCGCCATCGACGGCGACTGGCTGGACCTGTCAGGCATTCGCGAGTACGAACAGATCCAGATCTACAACGTCGACAACGGCGAGCGCTTTACCACCTACGCTATTCGAGGTGAAGCCGGTTCGCGAATGATCTCGGTCAATGGCGCGGCGGCTCATAAAGCAAAAGTCGGTGATCGGGTAATCATCTGTGCCTATGCTCAGTACTCCGACGCCGAGCTGGTCGATTTCAAACCGCGCATGCTGTACATGTCGCCGGGAAATGAACTTAGCCATACCAGCAATGCCATACCGGTACAGTTTGCGTAAGACTCGGATCACATCATTGTGTGAAATAGTACCGAGCCCAGGTAAAGCGAGGCGCAGACAGAAGGACACGCAGGGTTTAGGCTGCTGCGTGTGCCTGATTGGCCCGACTCGCTTCAATGTCCAAGGCAGTTCCCCGTACAAGGAAACCCGCAGCGATGGCGTACTACCGCACTCCTTCCGACGTTACCGCTCTGCCAGCCTGGCAGGCGTTGCTCCAACACCGCGACAGCATGCAGAACTTCAGCATGCGCGAGGCCTTCAACGCAGATCCGCAGCGTTTCAGTCAATTCACCCTCAGTAGCTGCGGGCTGTTCCTCGACTATTCGAAAAACCTGATCAACGCCGAAACCCGCGCATTGCTGGTAAACCTGGCCAATGAAGTGGGCCTCAAGGACGCCATCAAGGCGCAGTACGACGGCGAACTGGTCAACGCTTCCGAAGGCCGCCCGGCCCTGCACACCGCACTGCGCCGCCCGGTGGGCGACAAGCTGCTGGTCAAAGGCGTCGATGTGATGCCCGAAGTCCACAAAGTGCTGAACCAGATGACCGATCTGGTCGGGCGCATTCACGATGGCCTGTGGCGTGGCTACACCGAGAAGCCGATCACTGACGTGGTGAATATCGGCATCGGTGGCTCGTTCCTGGGTCCTGAGCTGGTCTCCGAAGCGCTGTTGTCCTACGCCCAGAAAGGCGTGCGCTGTCATTACCTGGCCAATATCGACGGCAGTGAATTCCACGAGCTGACCATGAAGCTGCGCGCCGAGACGACGCTGTTCATCGTTTCGTCGAAAACCTTCAGCACCCTGGAAACCTTGAAGAACGCCACGGCCGCTCGCGCCTGGTATCTGGCCCAGGGCGGTTCCGAGGCCGAGCTGTACAAGCACTTCATTGCCGTGTCGAGCAACAACGCCGCTGCCGTGGCCTTCGGTATCCGTGAAGAGAACATCTTCCCGATGTGGGACTGGGTCGGCGGTCGTTACTCGCTGTGGTCGGCCATCGGTTTGCCGATTGCCCTGGCCATCGGCATGTCCAACTTCAAAGAACTGCTGTCCGGTGCCTACACCATGGACCAGCACTTCCAGAGCGCGCCGTTCGAACAGAACATGCCGGTGCTGCTGGCCCTGCTTGGCGTCTGGTACGGCAACTTCTGGGGCGCGCAGAGCCACGCGATCCTGCCGTACGACCACTACCTGCGCAACATCACCAAGCACTTGCAGCAATTGGACATGGAGTCCAACGGCAAGAGCGTGCGCCAGGACGGCACGCCGGTGTCCACCGACACCGGCCCGGTCATCTGGGGTGGCGTTGGTTGCAACGGTCAGCATGCTTATCACCAACTGCTGCATCAGGGCACCCAACTGATCCCGGCCGACTTCATCGTGCCGATCGTCAGCTTCAACCCGGTCTCCGACCATCACCAGTGGCTGTACGCCAACTGCCTGTCGCAAAGCCAGGCACTGATGCTCGGCAAGACCCGCGCCGAGGCCGAAACCGAGCTGCGCGACAAGGGCCTGCCGGAAGATCAGGTGCAGAAGCTGGCGGTACACAAGGTCATCCCCGGCAACCGTCCGAGCAACACCCTGGTGGTCGAACGCATTAGCCCGCGTCGCCTCGGCGCGTTGGTGGCGATGTACGAACACAAGGTCTTCGTCCAGAGCGTGGTCTGGGGCATCAACGCCTTCGACCAGTGGGGCGTGGAGTTGGGCAAGGAACTGGGCAAGGGCGTCTATCAGCGCCTGACAGGCGGCATCGAAGAACCTGCCGACGATGCCTCCACCCAGGGCCTGATCAATTATTTCCGCGGTCGTCATCGCGGCTGATCCTGACCTTCGCTTCAATAAAAACCGCCTGCTAGCAGGCGGTTTTTTTATGCGTGCGCCAGGCATGGCGCGTTGCGCGTAGCGCAACCAGTTTGGCTGTGGTGGCCATGCTGGTGACTGGGAGGTGAAAGTCCTCTACACACCCGGCAAGGGGAAGTGTTAGCCAGAGGCAAGGGTGTCGCGGGTGACTGCGAATCTGAAGGAAGCCCGAGGCAAAATGCTGGCCTGACGAACAGGAAGCGGATGAGGCGGCACAGCGGGGTAAGGGGGCGTATTTTCCCAAAGCCCGATACTTGCACGGAACGCTGTGACGTAGATCCGACAGGCATAAGCAGGAAGGTCGCGCGAATTACCCTGGGAGATCTGCGCGTTTGCCACTGTGCTACCGAGCGTCGAGAGGCGACGGGATGAGCGTGCAGAAGTCAGCCGAGGCCGTAGTAAGTGGCGAATAACCCCGTCACCAAGGGCCGAACAAGGTATGCCGCCAGTAGGCGTCAAAGTCTCGTTGAATACCGAAATGCAGAAATTTCTCCCAGAGAAGACTGTTACTCCGAGTCCGGGACAGTATCCGAGGATGACGGCTGACAGCGCACAGGTATCGGCGGCGTCTGTGACGTGGACGAACGCGGAGCCGGACACGCTGATGGAACGGGTGCTTGCACCCGCTAACCTTAGGCGTGCTTATCAACGCGTGGTCAGCAACAAGGGCTCGCCGGGTACCGATGGCATGACGGTCGAGCAATTGGCGGGCTACGTGAAACAGTATTGGCCGATCCTCAAGGCTCGGTTGCTGGTCGGCGAGTATCACCCGCAGGGTGTACGCGCCGTTGACATCCCCAAACCCAAAGGCGGAACACGACAACTGGGTATTCCCAGCGTCGTGGATCGCCTGATCCAGCAGGCACTGCTGCAACAGCTCACGCCGATCTTCGATCCTCTGTTCTCGGACTATAGCTACGGCTTTCGTCCGGGTAGAAGCGCTCATCAAGCCATCGAAAAGGCCCGTGACCACGTAGGAGCGGGCAACCGCTGGTGTGTGGAACTTGATCTTGAAAAGTTCTTTGATCGAGTAAACCACGACGTATTGATGGACAAGATAGAGCGTCACGTCGAAGACAAGCGCGTGCTTAGACTGATCCGTCGTTACCTCGAAGCCGGAGCGATGTCGAGCGGGATCGTCAGCCGACGACAGGAGGGGACGCCGCAAGGCGGCCCGCTCTCGCCGTTGCTGTCGAACATCCTGCTTAACGAACTCGACCGCGAGCTGGAACGACGGGGACATCGTTTCGTGAGGTATGCCGACGATACGAACATTTATGTGCGCACTCGTCGTGCGGGCGAGCGAGTGTTGGCCGGTGTTGAGCGCTTCCTGAATCAGCGCCTAAAACTGACGCTGAATCGGGAAAAGAGCCGTGTGGCACGTCCGTGGTTCTGTGATTACTTGGGCTATGGGATGAGCTGGCATCAGCAGCCGAGATTGAGAGTGGCAACGATGAGTTTGGCTCGCTTGCGCGACCGGCTCATGGAGCTGCTGCGCGGGGCACGGGGCCACAAGATGGCGAATGTCATCGGACGTATAAACCCTGTGCTGCGCGGGTGGTCAGGCTACTTCAAGCTCAGTCAGAGCAAACGGCCACTTGAGGAAATTGACGGCTGGGTGCGGCGCAAACTCCGCTGCGTCCTTTGGCGTCAATGGAAGCGGCCCTCAACGAGGGCGCGTAACTTGATGCGCCTGGGGCTTAGCGAAGCTCGTGCCTGCAAATCAGCCTTCAATGGCCGAGGCCCATGGTGGAGCTCGGGAGCATCTCATATGAATCAGGCGTTGCCGAAGAGGCTATGGGATCAACTTGGGTTAGTCTCGGTACTGGATACGATAAACCGGCTTAGCCGCATAACTTGAACCGCCGTATACGGAATCGTACGTACGGTGGTGTGAGAGGACGGCGGCTGTAAAGCCGCCTCCTACTCGATCCTCACGTCGCTCGAAGTTCCTGAAGCTGGCTCAGCAGCTCATTGGCCAGGGCCTTGGCCATGTCGATCAGATACATCGCTGCAAACGGCAGATCGCGCTGGGAGCCACTTTGCTGATCGCCGGACTCATAGACCACCGCTGCGGCGCAACGCAGCAGGTCGAATATGCGGATCAGGGTTTCTGCGAAGGTGTGTAGCGGAGATCGGATACACTTTAAGAATATAAACATCAAGTTCATTTGCGAGGGGTGATCCGGCTGCAAACTAGTGAGCCCCTCTGACTTTCGATATTTAAACGCAATATAAAGAAATATAATTACTCCTCGCCCGTTACAAATCCGGCATGTACACGCAACAGGCTTGCATTATTATCTCGCCGAAACTTCATACACCGTGTAAAGGGATATAACACAATGGCGATTCCAGCATACCTATGGCTGAAAGATGATGGCGGCGCAGACATCAAAGGTTCTGTCAGAGTACAAGGACGGGAAAGGAGTATTGAAGTCCTGGGCTTTGGTCACGGGCTGTTTCTACCGACGGATGATAGCAACGGTAAAATTACCGGCCCACGCGCTCACGCGCTCACGCGCCGATGACTTTTGAAAAAGAGTTCGATTCGGCCAGCCCCTATCTCTATAAGGCTGTTGCAAAAGGTCAGACACTCACGTCGGCGGAATTCAAGTGGTACACCATCAATGACTCAGGCCAGGAAGAGTAGTATTTCAACATACTCCTTGAAAACGTGAAAGTTGTCGCCGTGTGCCCTGTGATGCATGACTGCAAAAATGCATCAATGGCTAAGCATAATCACATGGAGTCGGTGTCGTTTTGCTATGAAAAAATAACCTGGAAGCACTGCGATGGAAATATCGAGTTTTCCGACTCATGGAGCGAGCGATGATTCGGTGTACCTACCTGCTGAATAATTATGGGTTATCGACGTTGAGCGTTCCGGGGGTTGGGTTCTTTCCTGCCTATTCGGGCTATGCCGGGGTGCATCGGAATAATCCGGATTCGGTAGCGGTTGTAAATATCGGGCCGTTGCCGCCGGGCAAATATTATATCGTCGATAGGCCCCTGGGCGGCATCAGGACTAAAATGGAAGCTGGTTATGCATCCTTAATAAGCGGTTCCGATCGAGATCTATGGTTCGGATTATATCGTGAGGATAGCGAGGTGGATGACATTACCTTCATCGATCAAGTAAAACGAGGCGCGTTCAGATTGCACCCAGCTGGCTACTCCGGTGTCAGCGAAGGCTGTATCACCCTGCCCAATCATTCGCACTACAAAATATTAAGAGATGCGCTATTGGGAACTGCACGGATAAAAGTCAGTGCTTCGCTAACGGCGTATGGAACTGTACAGGTCTATTAAATGAACCCAATCAGGTTGGCAATTGCTTGGTGTGCGTATACGGTCGTTTTTTTTGCTCTGGCCGAGTCGCTAGATGCTTATATATCGGAGGAGCAGATCCTTGAGGTGCTATCGATCAGCAAAAAAGACGTAGGATGGATAGAACTCAAAACTATACTGTCCCTATCGTCAATCCTGACCTGTATGTTCATTTGGATCACGGCAAAATATGCTTACTCTTTCACAGCGACTTCAGGGTGGCAGAATGGAAGCAGGACAAAAAAAAGAATAAAGCTATTTGCAATGTGGTGCGCATTTCTTGTGCCGTTCATAGTGATAGACTTCTTATTGCACCTTGTTTTACCAGAGGCTTGGCTCCATCGGTTAATTACGGGTCATGAGGGAATGTCATGTGACGACGTTGTATGGGGCGGAATTTTTATGGGGATAACGCTTGCCCTGGCATTACCCATTAACGGTGCATTCGTGGCATTTGTATCGTCCAAGGCAATAAAACGCAAACAACTGCGCCAATCCGCCCAACAAAAAACCACTGGCCAAATAGCCGATCCATAAAATATCGCCCGTCTCATAGCAAACACAGCACTCATGTGGGACCAGCTTTAGCCGGGAAAGGGGCGGTGAGCTAGATACCTCTCTGTCGTCTGCGCCGACGCCTCCCCGGTTAAAGCCGATCCCACGGGATGTCATTAATTCAGGTGGTGATGCGGTGCTTTATTTTCGGAGGTCATCATCATGCGATTTTATTGTTTGAAGAGCTTGATTCAATGCACCAAGCGGGGCATGGTCGAGCGGTGTCCGCCGTTACAAAACTGAGAATCCATGGAATTCATTCGTCGCCGCATTGAAGCCCAGGTCATGAGCCTGACCGGTCTGGCCTTGGGCCAGTTGGACATGGAAAACCCCAAGGGCGACCCAGGCCTCTATGGCCCTGACGCCATCTGCTGGCAGGTCCATGGCGACTTTCCCAGCATGCTGACCGGCGGCATCAGCGCCCTACTCCTGCAAATGCTTCACCCCCTGGCCCTGGCCGGGGTCTGGGACCATTCGAATTTTCGTCAGGACATGCTCGGTCGCCTGCGCCGCACCGGTCAGTTCATTTCCGGCACCACCTTCGGCTCGACTCACGACGCCAACTGGCTGATCGACAAGGTGCGCACCATCCATCTGCAAGTGGTCGGCACCGCGCCGGATGGCCGGGCCTATGCCGCCAGCGATCCTGACCTGCTGACCTGGGTGCATGTGGCCGAAGTCAGTAACTTTCTCGCCGCCCATCTGCGCTATCTCAACCCGCATCTGTCCATGGCCGATCAGGATCGCTACTACGCCGAGACCGCACTGGTCGCCGAACGCTTGGGTGCACGGGACATTCCCCGCTCGAGCGAAGCCGTGGCCGAGTACCTGCAACACATGCGCCCGCAATTGCTGTGCAATGAGCGCAGTCATACGGTACTGAGCCTGCTCCTCGACGCCCCTGCCCCGAGCCGCCTGGCCAAACCCGTGGGTAACCTGATGATGCAGGGCGGCATCGACCTGCTGCCGGACTGGGCGCGGGAGATGTTCGGCATCCAGCAGAGCGCCCTGCAACGCCGCCTGATCCGCAGCGCCGTGCATACCGTCGCGCCCGTGTTGCGCTGGTCGGTACGCAATGCCTCGGTCCACCGGGCCAAACGGCGCATGGGCCTGTTGTAACGGTCGATTGGAACCTCGTCGCCCATCTGTGCCAACATGCGCTCCTTCGTTTCCTGCGATCAGGGCCGGTTGCCTGTTGCCCGTCGCCTCCCCCAAGAACAATGAGGAACCGTGCCATGCAAGACGTTGTTATTGTTGCCGCCTCCCGTACCGCAGTCGGTAGTTTCCAGGGCTCTCTGGCAAACATTCCGGCCGTTGATCTGGGCGCTGCGGTGATCCGCCAGTTGCTCGCCCAGACCGGCCTCGACGGTGCGCAGGTCGATGAAGTGATCATGGGCCAGGTGCTGACCGCCGGCGCCGGGCAAAACCCTGCACGTCAGGCCGCGATCAAGGCCGGGCTGCCATTCTCCGTACCGGCCATGACCCTGAACAAGGTCTGCGGCTCGGGCCTCAAGGCCCTGCATCTGGGCGCCCAGGCGATCCGCTGTGGCGATGCCGAGGTGATCATTGCCGGTGGCCAGGAAAACATGAGCCTGTCCAACTACGTTATACCCGGCGCCCGCACGGGCCTGCGCATGGGCCACAGCACTGTGATCGACACCATGATCAGCGACGGTCTGTGGGACGCCTTCAACGACTATCACATGGGTATTACTGCCGAGAACTTGTCGGAAAAGTTCGACATCAGCCGTGAGGCGCAAGATGCTTTCGCCGCTGCGTCTCAGCAGAAAGCCAGTGCCGCCATCGAAGCCGGGCGCTTCGTCGACGAAATCACCCCGATCCTGATCCCGCAGCGCAAAGGCGATCCGGTGTCCTTCGCCACCGATGAACAGCCTCGCGCAGGCACTACCGCTGAATCCCTGAGCAAGCTCAAGCCAGCCTTCAAGAAAGACGGCACCGTGACTGCGGGTAACGCTTCGTCACTCAATGACGGCGCTGCCGCAGTAATCCTGATGAGTGCGACCAAGGCCGAACAACTGGGCCTGCCAGTACTGGCGCGCATCGCCGCCTATGCCAACGCCGGTGTCGACCCGGCCATCATGGGCATTGGCCCGGTCAGCGCTACCCGTCGCTGCCTGGACAAGGCCGGCTGGACTATTGAGCAACTGGACCTGATCGAAGCCAACGAAGCCTTTGCCGCACAATCGCTGTCGGTAGGCAAGGAGCTGGGCTGGGACCAGGCCAAGGTCAACGTCAACGGCGGCGCCATCGCCATTGGCCACCCGATCGGCGCGTCGGGCTGCCGCGTACTGGTGACCCTGCTGCACGAAATGATCAAGCGCGATGCCAAGAAGGGTCTGGCGACCCTGTGCATCGGTGGTGGTCAGGGTGTGGCGTTGGCGTTGGCTCGCTAACACCTACAGCGCGCTTGCGCTGCAAATACAATTGTGGGACCGGCTTTAGCCGGGAATACGCCTTCCCGGCTAAAGCCGGTCCCACATTGGTTCTCTATTAGCCGCAATACAGCGGTGTGTCCCGAACACAGCGCTACCCCTTAACTGCTAAACTGCCGCGCCCATTTCCAGCCCAAGGCGCTTAGCATGTCCTCCCTGATCCAGGCGCTCAGCGTCGCCCTCGATAACCGCCAGGCCCTGCTTGCCGAACTGCATCAGCAGGGTACGGATTGCTATCGGTTGTTCCACGGCAGCCAGGAAGGCGCCAGCGGCCTGACTATCGATCGCTATGGCCCGCAACTATTGGTGCAGAGCTTCCATACCCGGCTGGAACGTGATGATCTGCTGGCGCTGCATGCCCATATCACAGCGCATCTGGGCCTGGACCTGCTGCTGGTCTACAACGACCGTTCCCAGGGCAACTCACGTATCGACCGCGAAGACACGGTGTACAAGGCCGACGCCGAGGCACTGCAAGACCTGATCGGCCATGAATGGGGCCTGAACTACCGGGTACGCGGTCGTCATGCGGGTCAGGATCCGTTGCTGTTCCTCGACCTGCGCAACACCCGCGGCTGGGTCAAACAGCACAGCCAGGGCAAAAGCGTACTGAACCTGTTCGCGTATACCTGCGGCGTCGGCCTCAGTGCTGCAGCAGGAGGAGCGAAAGAGGTCTGCAATTTGGACTTCGCCGAGGGCAATCTGGCAGTGGGCAAGGAAAACGGCGCGCTCAACCCCGAACTGCCGACCATGCAATTCATCCAGTCCGACTACTTCCCGGCAATACGCCAACTGGCCGGGCTGCCGATCACCCAGCGCCGTGGGCATAAATTGCCCCCCTACGTGCGTCTGGAGCAGCGTCAGTACGATCTGGTGCTGCTCGACCCACCGGCCTGGGCCAAGAGCGCCTTTGGCACCGTGGACCTGCTGCGCGACTACCAGAGCCTGCTCAAGCCCGCGTTGCTGGCCACCGCCGACAATGGCGTGCTGATCTGCTGCAACAACCTGGCGAAGGTCAGCATGGAGGACTTGCGTGAGCAGGTTCTGCGTTGCGCAACCAAACTGGGCAGACCGGTGCGCGACTGGCAAATCATGACTCCCGCTGCCGATTTTCCGTCACAGGACCAGCAGCCGCCACTCAAGACCTTGATTCTGCAACTGTGATGTCGCTCGGCTTCGCGGGAATCTTCCTACAAGCTTTGCAGACGTCACATCTGGAACCACATTGCCGTGCCATACTCCAAGGACCTCCGAACCGAGAGAGTTGACGCCGCACATGCCCAAAGGATTGAAACGCAGCCTTGCTGTCCTGCTGACTGCCGTCGCGCTCTACACACTTCTGGGCTTTTTGGTTCTGCCAGGCATCGCCTTGCGCGTGGTCAATCAGCAACTGGCCAAATATTCCACGGTTCCGGCCCGGCTCGAGCGCCTGGAGCTCAACCCCTACAGCCTTGAGCTGACCCTGTGGGGCCTGAATATCGGCATGCCCGGCAAGGAGCAGGTGGGTTTTGCCAAGCTCTATGCAAACCTGCAGGTGGACAGCCTCTGGACCGGCGCCCTGCACCTGGCCGACGTGGAACTGGTCAAACCCAAGACCGAACTGCTGTTCGACAAGCAGGGCAAGATGAACCTGGCGCAGCTGTTCAAGCTGCCACCCAGCGAGCCGACTCCGGAGCAACCGGCCAGCAAGCCGTTCCCGGTCCGCGTCGACACGATCAAGTTGGCTGATGGCTACGTCCGTTTTCAGGATCAGCGCCCCAGCGAACCTATCGAATTCCTCTACGACAAACTCAATTTTGAGCTCAAACACCTCAGCACCCTGCCTGAAGACAATGCCGACATGACCCTGGTCGCGGCGGGGCCGGACGGTGGGCAGATCGACTGGGTCGGACGCATCGGCCTGATTCCCATTAGCTCCGAAGGCACCCTAAAGATCACTGGCAACAAGATGAAGCTGTGGTGGCCGTATGTTCGCGATGCATTGCCACTGGCCCTGGAAGACGGGGTGTTGAATTTCAGCACCGCTTACTCCCTCAACCTGTCCAAGGGCACTGAACTGAAGCTGACCGACACCCACCTCGGCGTTGCCTCCCTGGCCCTAAAAACACCTGATGGCCGACCATTGGTGCGCCTGCAGAGCCTGGATGTCAGCGACACCTCGGTGGACCTGGTCAAGCAACTGGTCACCGTCGGCAAGATTCGCAGCAATAAACTGGAAACCTGGGCAGCTCGGGAGGCCGATGGCCAGCTCGACTGGCAGAAGCTGTTCGCCAGCCAACCAGGCAAACCGGCGCCGAGCAAGCCGCCTGTCGATGAGAAAGCCGGCGAAGCGCAAGCCTCGGCACCTGCACCGGCACCGGCACAACCGAGCAAGCCCTGGCAGGTGTTGCTGCGCGATGTGCAGTTGCGTGACTATCAGGTTCATCTGGCCGACCGCGTGCCCAAAGAGCCGGTCGCTCTGGACGTCGGCCCGCTTAACCTGGACCTGAAAGACTTCGACAGCCTGAACAAATCGCCTTTCACCCTCAAGCTCGACACCGGGCTGGGCAAGCAAGGAAAAATCACTGCCGCAGGCGAGGTCAATCTGAACCCGGTGACGGCCAGATTGCAGGTCACCACCCAGGACATCGACTTGCGTGTGGCCCAGGCCTACATCAGCCCGTTCATTCGCCTTGAGCTGCGCAGCGGCATGCTCGGCAGCGATCTGGCGGTTGACCTGAAAAGCACCGAGCCTTTGGCTTTCGGCATTACCGGCAAAGCCCAGGTCAATCAGCTACATACCCTGGACACCCTCAAGCAACGCGACTTCCTCAAATGGCAGCAGCTCAATCTGGAGGGTCTGAACTATCAGCACGGCGACAGCCTGAGCATCGCCAAGGTCAGTCTGGAGCAGCCCTACGCCCGCTTCATGATCAACAACGATCGCACCACCAACGTCGATGATCTGCTGATCCCGCAGCCACCGGAAAGCAAAAGCGCGCCCAAGGCCGCAGCGCCAACCAGCAACGCCAAGCCCTTGGGTATCAAGATCGGTGCAATCAGTATCAATGACGGCTCGGCCAACTTCGCCGACTTCAGCCTGACGCCGAACTTCGCCACCGCTGTGCAGCAACTCAACGGCCAGATCGGCACCCTGGACAACCGCCAGTCGGCACCGGCGGCGGTGGATATCAAGGGCAAGGTCGATCGCTATGCACCGGTGACCATCAAAGGCAGCCTGAACCCCTTCGACCCCCTGTCCAGTCTGGATATTGCCACCAGCTTCAAGCGTGTCGAGCTGACCACCCTGACGCCCTACTCCGGAAAGTTCGCTGGCTACCGGATACGCAAGGGCCGGCTGGATCTTGACCTGCACTACATGGTGACCAAGGGCCAGCTCAAGGCCGAGAACAAGGTCGTGGTCGAACAGCTGCAACTGGGTGAGAAAGTCGACAGCCCGGACGCCGTGGACCTGCCGATTCGCTTGGCCATCGCCTTGCTCAAGGACACCGACGGCAAAATCTCCATCGAGCTGC
Organism: Pseudomonas sp. JL23; assembly: GCF_056933585.1. Classification (NCBI taxonomy): domain Bacteria; kingdom Pseudomonadati; phylum Pseudomonadota; class Gammaproteobacteria; order Pseudomonadales; family Pseudomonadaceae; genus Pseudomonas; species Pseudomonas sp. JL23. Next base: position 5,851,690 of record NZ_CM167795.1, read on the forward strand.
CGATCTCCGGCGACCTCAATAATCCGCAGTTCAGCGTGATGCCGATTGTCTGGCAGACCCTGCGCAATCTGGTCCTGCGCGCCGCCCAGGCGCCGTTCAAGTTCATTGGCGGGCTGGTCAGCGGTGGCGGCTCGGAAGATCTCAGCAGCGTGTCGTTCGCCGCAGGCTCCAGCGAACTGAGCCCACAGGCACATGACGCTCTGGACAAGCTCTCGGCAGCCTTGAAGGAGCGCCCGACCCTGCGCCTGGAGATCGAAGGCACCAGCGCCGCCAGCACAGATGGCCCGTTATTGGCCCAAGATCGCCTGGAGCGGGAATACCAGTTCACCTACTACAAGATCCTGCAACGACGCGGCGACAAGGTTCCGGCCAGGGCTGGCCTGCTGAAAGTGCCGGATGACGAAAAAGCACCGATGCTCGACGGCATCTACCGCGACCTGCTCAAGCAACAGCCGCCGGCGCAATGGGTCGATCTGGGCAAGGAAGAACGGCAGAACCAGCTACGCGCCGCCGTGCTCAAGTTCTGGAGCAGCAACGAAGTGCTATTGCGCAAGCTGGGTCAGGATCGCGCCAGCAGCATCAAGGACTATCTGGTCGACAAGGGCAAACTGGCGGATGATCGCGTCTACTTCATCGACGCGCGTCTGGGCGAGGCTGAATCCGACAAGCGCGTGGTCACTCCCCTGCATCTGGACAGTGAGTAATCCGACTTGACCTGCACGACCTATTGGCGCGCCGTACTGCTGGTCGCCTCTGCAAGCCTGTGCCACCTCGCCCATGCCGACACCTTGCGTTGCGCCAGCCAGTTGATCAGCGTGGGGGACAGGGCCTTCGAGGTGCAGCAGAAATGCGGCACGCCGGTAAGCCAGGACCTGATCGGCACCAAGTCCACCTTCAGCCATTACCGCCAGCGTGATGAAGTGAAGGTCGAAGAATGGATCTACGGGCCCAATAACGGCATGTATCAGTATCTGCGCTTCGAGGGTGGGCGGTTGGTGCGTATTGATAGTCGGCGTGGGGATTGAAAACCCGCTGGGCTCCTGACCACCACATCTAACTACGCGCCTATCCCACGTAGGAGCGGCTTCAGCCGCGAGAGCGCCCTCCCGGCTAAAGCCGGTCCTACAAGTGTGCGCCATAACAGAGAACGGTTAAGCACAACCTGCACATATAAAAAGGCCCCGACACAAGGTCGGGGCCAGCAATGCCCTTATCCAGGACTCAGGGCAAATGCTTGAACCTTACTCGGCTTTCAGGCCATCAGCCGAAACAGCACGTACGCCTTTGATTTTCTTGGCGATAGCGACTGCGGTAGTTTTCTGGGCTGCAGTAATAGCTACTGTCGACGACAGGGAAACCACGCCTTTGTTGGTTTCGACCTTGATGTCGGTGCCAGGGATGCCTTTTTCGGTTACCAGGTCGGATTTGACCTTGGTGGTGATCCAGGTATCCGAAGTCTCTTCCTTGGCCTTGGCCACTTCACCGGCAGCAATCACCATCGGCTTTTGGGACGGAGCAGTCGTATCGGCAAACGCAGCGTTTGCCAGGGTCAGCGTCAGGGCGGTGGCAGTAGCAGCAGCGATAGCGAACTTCTTCATGGGGTAACTCCTGTTTTTCTTCAAGATCTGCGCCAGTATCAATCGTGGCAGCAGGGTTACCATTACTATCGCAATCGCTGTGCCAACCCGATTTTAAAATTTAATCCTTTAAAATCAATAGCTTGAAAAATACACCCATTCACCCGATCGTGCAGATTGCCCGTTCTCCCCTGATCGCACATGCAAGTTGCATGTGTATCAAAAACAACAAAAAGTTCCCTGCCGGTTTTTCACCCGCCCACGAAAAAGGGCCCCGAAGGGCCCCTCTCGTAACACCATGCTACGGGGTGATTAAACGCCCGATGCCTTGGCCGCCGCGACGTCTTTGATCGACAGCTTGATACGGCCGCGGTTGTCCACGTCCAGTACCAGTACTTCAACTTCCTGGCCTTCTTTCAGGATGTCGGTGACTTTCTCTACGCGAGCGTCGCTCAGCATCGAGATGTGCACCAGACCGTCCTTGCCAGGCAGGATGTTGACGAATGCGCCGAAGTCGACGATGCGCTCAACCTTGCCGACGTAGATCTTGCCGATCTCGGCCTCAGCGGTGATACCCAGAACGCGCTGACGTGCTGCCTCAGCCGCTTCCTTGGATTCGCCGAAGATCTTGATGGAGCCGTCGTCTTCGATATCGATCGAAGCCTTGGTCTCTTCACAGATGGCACGGATGGTGGCGCCGCCTTTACCGATGACGTCACGGATCTTGTCGGTGTCGATCTTCATCGCGATCATGGTCGGAGCATTTTCCGACAGTTCGCTACGGGACTGACCGATGATCTGGTTCATCTGACCGAGGATGTTCAGGCGAGCTTCCAGGGCCTGGCCCAAGGCGATCTCCATGATTTCTTCGGTGATGCCTTTGATCTTGATGTCCATCTGCAGCGCGGTAACACCTTTTGCGGTACCGGCTACTTTGAAGTCCATGTCGCCCAGGTGATCTTCGTCACCCAGGATGTCGGTCAGGATGGCGAACTTCTCGCCTTCTTTGACCAGACCCATGGCGATACCGGCAACAGGTGCCTTCATCGGTACGCCAGCGTCCATCAGAGCCAGGGAAGCGCCGCAGACCGAAGCCATGGAGCTGGAACCGTTGGACTCGGTGATTTCCGACACTACACGGATGGTGTACGGGAACACGTCGGCAGCAGGCAGCATGGCCTGGACCGAACGACGAGCCAGACGGCCGTGACCGATTTCACGACGACCCGCGCCGCCCATGCGACCACACTCGCCCACCGAGAACGGAGGGAAGTTGTAGTGCAGCATGAAGGGGTCTTTTTTCTCGCCTTCGAGGGTGTCGAGCAGCTGTGCGTCACGCGCGGTACCCAAGGTGGCAACGACCAGTGCCTGAGTTTCGCCACGGGTGAACAGCGCCGAACCGTGAGTCTTCGGCAGAACGCCGACTTCGATGTTCAGCGGACGTACGGTTTTGGTGTCGCGACCGTCGATACGTGGCTTGCCGTTGACGATGTTTTCGCGAACGGTGCGGTATTCGATTTCGCCGAAAGCGGCTTTGACTTCGCTGGAAGTCGGCTGGCCTTCTTCACCGGACAACTTGGCGACGATCTGGTCTTTCAGCTCGCCCAGGCGAGCATAACGGTCGGCCTTGACAGTGATGGTGTAGGCCTGGGAGATCGCGTCGCCGAATTCGGCACGGATGGCGCCCAGCAGCGCAGTGGCTTCCGGCTTGGCTTCCCAGGCCCAGGTAGGCTTGGCAGCTTCAGCGGCCAGCTCTTTGACAGCCTTGATCACCGACTGGAATTCATCGTGGGCGAACAGTACAGCGCCCAGCATCTGGTCTTCGGTCAGCTCTTTGGCTTCCGATTCAACCATCAGCACCGCCTCTTCGGTACCGGCAACGACCATGTCCAGGCTCGAAGCCTTGAGCTGCTCGTAAGTCGGGTTCAGCAGGTAGCCGGTGCTTTCGTGGAAAGCCACGCGAGCAGCGCCGATCGGACCGTCGAAAGGAATGCCGGAGATGGCCAGGGCAGCCGAAGTACCGATCATCGCAGCGACGTCCGGATCGGTTTTCTTGCTGGTGGAAACGACTGTGCAGACAACCTGCACTTCGTTCATGAAGCCTTCAGGGAACAGCGGGCGGATCGGACGATCGATCAGACGCGAGGTCAGGGTCTCTTTCTCGGAAGGACGGCCTTCGCGCTTGAAGAAACCACCAGGGATCTTGCCGGCGGCGTAGGTTTTTTCCTGGTAGTGCACGGAAAGGGGGAAGAAGCCTTTGCTTGGGTCAGCAGTCTTGGCGCCGACCACAGTCACGAGAACGGTGACGTCGTCGTCAACGGTGACCAATACAGCACCAGAGGCTTGACGGGCAATACGGCCAGTCTCGAGGGTTACGGTCGATTGACCGAATTGAAACTTTTTGATTACCGGGTTCACGGTTTCCTACCTTCTTTGTGGCTCTTGGGGGAACTGGTTTCTTGCGAATTCTTGGGCAGCGAGGGGAATCGGACCCTTCGGCAGTCCAGATAAAACTAGAGGCTGGGAGCCTGCCAGAACCACCGGATAAACCGACGGCTCATGACAGACAACCAACCTCTTACCGCATCGTTATTAGCGACGCAGACCCAGACGAGCAATCAGGGAGCTGTAACGGCTAACGTCCTTACCTTTCAGGTAATCCAGCAGCTTGCGACGCTGGTTTACCATACGGATCAGACCACGACGCGAGTGGTGGTCCTTACCGTTGGCCTTGAAGTGGCCTTGCAGTTTGTTGATGTTGGCGGTCAGCAGTGCAACTTGCACTTCTGGCGAACCAGTGTCACCAACAGCTTGCTGGTAGTCGGTTACGATTTGAGCTTTTTCTTCAACGCTGAGTGCCATTTGGGCATTCCTTTATCAAGAAACCGCTCCAGGGAGACGGTTTCAACAGGCCGAGGGCAAACCCTCGTATTAAAAAATGAGAAATGACCGTGCCTGTTGACAGCCATCCTCGTACCCAGGCCATTCACATGGCCCGGGGTCCGGTCATTCTGACCGAATCAAGCGACGCGGCGCGATGCGCCCGTCTTCACTCACTTCACCGATACCGATGAAGCGTCCTTCATGATCTTGCACCCGAACCATGCCTGACTGCGGCGCGTCCGGTGCTCTTACTGGCTGACCATGCAGCCAGTAGAACGAACTGTGCTCGGAAAACTGCAACAGCGGCCAGTGTAGCAACCCGCTGTCGGAAGGCATGAGAAATTGGTCAATGGCTTCATTGCCACCCTCAGCATGCACACGTTCCAGCTCTTCCAGGGTCACGGTCTGGGCCAGGTTGAATGGTCCCGCTTGTGTGCGGCGCAACTGCGCTACATATGCACCACAACCCAGTTTTTCACCAATATCTTCGACCAGCGTGCGGATATAGGTGCCTTTGCTGCAATCGACAGCCAAACGGGCGGTCTCGCCTTCGCAGGCAAGCAATTCCAGGCGCGCAATAGTAACAGAACGCGCCTCGCGCTCCACCACTTCCCCGGCACGGGCCAGCTTGTACAGGGGCTGGCCATCACGCTTGAGGGCCGAGTACATCGGTGGTATCTGACTGATTTCGCCACGAAAAGCCGGCAATGCCGCTTCGATATCGGTACGACCAACGGTCACCGGACGCACCTGCAAAACATCACCTTCCGCGTCGGCGGTGGTGGTGGTCTTGCCCAGCTGCATCAGGGTCTCGTAGCCTTTGTCGGAATCGAGCAGGTATTGCGAGAACTTGGTCGCCTCACCGAAGCACAGGGGCAGTACGCCCGTGGCCAGTGGATCGAGGCTACCGGTATGCCCGGCCTTCTCTGCATTGAGCAGCCAGCGCACCTTCTGCAAGGCAGCGTTGGAAGTGAAGCCCAGTGGCTTGTCGAGCAGGATGATTCCGCTGACGTTGCGGCGTATACGCTTGACCTGAGCCACGCCTTACTCCTCGGTACCGTCTGGCTTTTCAGCCTGCGGGTGCTGACCGTCTTCGGCTACCGCACGCTCGATCAACGCCGACAGGTGCGCGCCACGCACGACGCTTTCGTCGTAGTGAAAGTGCAATTGAGGCACGCTGCGCAGCTTCATCTCACGGGCCAGCTGCATGCGCAGGAAGCCGGCGGCAGAGTTCAGTACCTTGATCGACTGGGCGATATCTTCGGCGCTGTCCTGCCCCATCACGGTGATGAAGATCTTGGCGTGGCCAACGTCACGGCTGACGTCGACGGCGGTAATGGTGACCAGGCCTACGCGCGGGTCTTTTACTTCGCGACGGATCAGTTGGGCCAGCTCGCGCTGCATCTGATCGCCGATACGTTGGGTACGGCTGTATTCTTTTGCCATGTCTTGTTACCTGTCACTGACCTGCGGCACTACCGCATGGTCTGAAAGCGGCAAACGCCCGGCCTGGCAGAAGCCGGACCGGGCGTTGCGTTTAGAGTCCAGGGCGGGCGCAGGCATTTTCATGCGACGCCCCACCATGGCTCCTACAGCTCGCGACTTAAAGGCTGCGAGCCACTTGGACCTTCTCGAAGACTTCGATCTTGTCACCGACCTTGACGTCGTTGTAGCTCTTGACGCCGATACCGCATTCCATGCCGGCACGTACTTCGGAAGCGTCATCCTTGAAGCGGCGCAGGGATTCCAGCTCGCCTTCGAAGATAACGATGTCTTCGCGCAGTACACGGATTGGACGGTTACGGTGAACAACACCTTCGATAACCATGCAACCTGCGATCGCACCGAACTTAGGCGAACGGAACACGTCACGCACTTCGGCGATACCCAGGATGTTCTCCCGGACGTCGCTGCCAAGCATGCCGGTGAGGGCCTTCTTGACGTCTTCGATGATGTCGTAGATCACGTTGTAGTAACGCATATCCAGGCCTTCCTGCTCGACGATCTTGCGAGCGCCGGCATCGGCACGCACGTTGAAGCCGAACAGTACAGCGTTGGAAGCCAGTGCCAGGTTGGCGTCGGACTCGGTGATACCACCGACACCGCCACCGACAACGCGCACTTGCACTTCGTCGTTACCCAAGCCGTTCAAGGCGCCGTTCAACGCTTCGAGGGAACCGCGGACGTCGGATTTGAGGACGATGTTGAGCGTCTTCTTCTCTTCCTGACCCATGTTCTCGAAGATGTTTTCCAGCTTGCCGGCGTGAGCACGAGCCAGTTTAACTTCGCGGAACTTGCCTTGACGGAACAGAGCCACTTCACGGGCTTTCTTCTCGTCAGCCACAACGCTCATCTCGTCGCCAGCGTCCGGGGTACCGTCCAGGCCGAGGATCTCGACAGGGATGGAAGGACCGGCTTCCTTGATGGACTTGCCGTTCTCGTCGAGCATGGCACGTACACGGCCGTAGTTCGAACCGACCAGGACCATGTCGCCTTGACGCAGCGTACCGTCCTGAACCAGCACGGTGGCCACCGGGCCACGGCCCTTGTCCAGGCGCGATTCAACGACCACACCACGGCCAGGAGCCGACGGAGTAGCCGTCAGTTCCAGAACTTCGGCTTGCAGCAGTACGGCTTCGAGCAATTCGTCGACGCCAGTACCCATCTTCGCCGAGACCGGTACGAATGGTGTGTCGCCACCCCACTCTTCCGACGTCACGCCGTGGACCGACAGTTCGCTGCGGATGCGATCGAGATCGGCGCCCGGCTTGTCGATCTTGTTCACTGCCACGACCAGCGGAACACCGGCGGCCTTGGCATGTTGAACAGCTTCGATGGTCTGCGGCATTACGCCGTCGTCCGCCGCAACCACCAGGATCACGATGTCGGTCGCCTTGGCACCACGGGCACGCATTGCGGTAAACGCGGCGTGACCAGGGGTGTCGAGGAACGTCACCATGCCACGGTCGGTTTCAACGTGGTATGCGCCGATGTGCTGGGTGATACCACCGGCTTCGCCAGCAGCTACCTTGGCACGACGGATGTAGTCGAGCAGGGAAGTCTTACCGTGGTCAACGTGGCCCATTACGGTCACGACTGGAGCACGGGAAACTGCCTCACCTTCAAACTTCAGGGACTCGGCCAGGGAATCTTCCAGGGCGGTGTCGCTGACCAGGGTCACTTTGTGGCCCAGCTCCTCGGCAACCAGTTGAGCAGTTTCCTGATCAAGTACCTGGTTGATGGTCGCTGGCGTACCCAGTTTGAACATGAACTTGATGATTTCAGCAGCCTTGACCGACATCTGCTGGGCCAGATCGCCCACAGTGATGGTCTCGCCGATCTTCACTTCGCGCACGACAGGGCCGGTTGGGCTCTGGAAACCGTGGGCGTTGCGTTTCTTCAGCTTGGCCTTGCCACGACCGCCGCGACGGAAGCTATCGCTTTCTTCATCGGTGGTACGAGGAGCAACACGCGGGGCCGGAGCCTTTTCCTTGACGGAGGCGCGGTGCGGGGCGTTCTTGCGATCGCCGTCGCTGCTGCCACGACGGTTGTCGTCGGCACGCGGCTTGTCAGGGCGACGCGGTTCGTCACGCTTGCGCGCATCGGCAGCAGGTGCTGCAGGTGCGTCGATGGCCGAATTGGCGATCGCTTCAAGAACCGGAGCAGCCGATACAGCAGGCGCCGCTTCCTGAGCAGGAGCAGCAGCCGCAGCAGACGAATCCTGAGCAGCAGCCGGCTGGCGACGCGCTTCTTCTTCGGCGCGACGCTTGCTTTCTTCTTCAGCCTTCTGACGCGCAGCATTCTCTACTGCACGACGCTCGTCCTGCTCGCGCTTGCGCTCAGCTTCGATTTCTTCGGGGCTGCGCTGTACGAACACTTTCTTCTTGCGCACTTCAACGCTAATGCTCTTGCTGCCAGCAACGCGCAGGGTGCTGGTGGTCTTGCGCTGCAAGGTAATCTTGCGAGGCTCTTCCACCTTGGCCTTGTGACCGCTTTTCAAATGCGTCAACAGGGCTTGTTTCTCGTTATCGGTCACAACTTGCTCGGCGGCGGTGTGCGGCAGACCTGCCTCACGCATCTGCTGTAACAGGCGCTCTACCGGTGTGTCGACCACTTTGGCCAGTTCTTTCACCGTGACTTGCGTCATGCACTTCTCTCCTCAGGCCGCGCCACTTACTCGAACCAGTGGGCTCGGGCGGCCATGATCAACTTGCCGGCACGATCATCGTCAATGCCGTCGATGTCGAGCAGGTCATCAATAGACTGCTCGGCCAGGTCTTCGCGGGTAATTACGCCGCGCACCGCCAGTTCCATCGCCAAATCCTTGTCCATACCCTCAAGCGAGAGCAGGTCTTCGGCCGGATGGGCGTCTGCCAGCTTTTCCTCAGTAGCGATAGCTTTGGTCAACAAACGATCCTTGGCACGAGCACGAAGCTCGTTGACGGTTTCCTCGTCAAAGCCGTCGATGTTGAGCATCTCTTCCACCGGTACGTAGGCAATCTCTTCCAGGCTGGTGAAGCCTTCGTCGACCAGCACCTGTGCCAGATCTTCGTCGACTTCCAGCTCGTCGATGAAGTTGCGCAGGATGTCGCCGGTTTCCGCTTGTTGCTTAGCCTGGATGTCCGATTCGGTCATCACGTTCAGGGTCCAGCCGGTCAACTGACTGGCCAGACGCACGTTCTGACCGCCACGGCCGATCGCCTGGGCCAGATTGTCCGCGCCGACGGCGATGTCCATTGCATGGGCATCCTCATCAACGATGATTGCCGCGACTTCAGCGGGCGACATGGCGTTGATGACGAACTGTGCAGGGTTATCGTCCCAAAGAACGATGTCCACACGCTCGCCACCCAGCTCGCCCGATACAGCCTGAACACGCGAACCGCGCATGCCGATACAGGCACCTTGCGGATCGATACGCTTGTCCTTGGAGCGGACAGCGATTTTTGCACGAGAGCCCGGATCACGGGAGGCAGCCATCACCTCGATCAGGCCTTCGGCGATTTCCGGTACTTCAATGCGGAACAGCTCGATGAGCATTTCCGGAGCCGTACGCGAGAGGATCAACTGAGGACCACGGTTCTCGGTGCGGATCTCCTTGAGCAGGGCACGCACGCGTACACCGACGCGGAAAGTCTCCCGCGAAATAATGTCTTCACGTGCCAGCAGGGCTTCGGCGTTGTTGCCCAGGTCAACGATAACGTTGTCGCGGGTAACCTTTTTGACCGTACCGGAAATGATTTCACCCAGACGCTCGCGATAGGCGTCCACGACCTGGGCTCGCTCGGCTTCACGCACTTTCTGCACGATGACTTGCTTGGCAGTCTGCGCAGCGATACGGCCGAACTCGATGGATTCGATTTTCTCTTCTACTACATCACCGACTTTCGCGCCGGGATGAGTCAGTGCAACCTTGCTCGGCCAGGTTTCGATGGCCGGATCATCAAGGTCGTCTTCTTCAACGACGGTCCACAGACGGAACGTCTCGTAGTTACCGGTCTGGCGATTGATTTCCACACGCAGTTCTACTTCATCTTCAAAGCGTTTCTTGGTAGCCGTGGCCAAAGCCAGCTCCAGCGCTTCGAAAATCACACCGGCCGGTACGCCCTTTTCATTGGATACCGACTCAACAACCAGCAGTACTTCTTTGCTCATCGTACGCCTCGCCTTTCGCAAGCCATTGGATCCGCGGGATCCGCAGTATCTGGCACGCCTCAGTCAAACTTGGGAATAATGTTGGCTTTGTCGATCCCGTCGATCGGCAACAGGAACTCATGGTCATCTACCTGCACCACGATGTCCTGCTCCTCCACCCCGCGGAGAAGGCCCTGAAAATTGCGTCGACCTTCAAATGGCGAGCGCAACTTTATCTTCACTTGTTCCCCGGCGTGCGCAGCAAACTGTTCGATGGTGAACAGTGGGCGTTCCATGCCAGGTGAAGACACTTCGAGCGTGTATTCAACAGCGATCGGGTCTTCAACATCGAGAATCCCGCTGACCTGGCGACTGACAATTGCACAGTCATCAACCAGGACGCCGCCTTCTTTATCGATATAAATACGCAACATCGAGTGACGACCCTGGGCCGTGAACTCGATACCCCAGCATTCATAGCCCAGGGCCACGACCACCGGGGCCAGCAAGGCCTGCAACTCTTCTAGCTTGCTCGACACTTGAACCCCCTCGTGCATGCTTTAAAAATAAAAAAATGGGCGAAACGCCCATCCATGAGAACGCTGTCAAAGCAGCGTTATAGACTGTCCAGCTAACAAAAAGCCCCTTTAGAAAGGGGCTCCGCTAAAACTGGTTGCGGGGGCTGGATTTGAACCAACGACCTTCGGGTTATGAGCCCGACGAGCTACCAGACTGCTCCACCCCGCGACAAAGCTGGGGCGGAAGTATACGGCTGATCCCTTTCAGGGTCAATCGAACATCCCACCTACAAGAAAGCCCGCTAATGCGGGCTCTCCTGATAATTGGTACCGAGAAGGGGACTCGAACCCCTACACCCTATGGGCACAACCACCTCAAGGTTGCGTGTCTACCAATTCCACCACCTCGGCAATACAACTCTTTTGGCAGCCTCTACAACACTGCCTGATCCTGCTTGTTACTTCTGCTCTGGAGCTTGAGGTACATCAGCCGGAGTTACCGCTGGCTTTTGTTGCCCTTCGAGCACTGGCACATCGTCTGCTGCCGGTTTTTTCTTCACTTCCAATACTGCTGGATCTGGCAAACCTACTTGAGTCAGCTGGTGAGCTTTCTCTTTAGCAAAGTAACCTAACCCCAAGCTGGTTATGAAGAAACAGGCGGCTAGTATAGCAGTAAGTTTACTAAGAAAGGTAGAGGAACCTTGGCTTCCGAAGACAGTATTTGATGCACCTGCTCCGAAAGACGCACCGGCGTCCGCACCTTTACCCTGTTGCAGCAACACCAGAACAACAACGCCCAGAGCGCCCAACAGATGAAAAACGACTACGACTGTTTCCAGCATTTTTTCAGTTTCCCGCGGCGCGACAAATCGCACCGAACTCATCTGCATTCAGGGAAGCTCCACCAATGAGCCCCCCATCGATATCCGGCATGCTGAACAGTTCGGCCGCATTGGCCGCCTTCACGCTGCCGCCATAAAGAAGGCGCACGCCTTGTGCGACTTCGGCATTCTCTTTCGCCAACTGCGCACGAATAGCTGCGTGCACATCCTGCGCTTGTTGCGGCGAAGCCGTCAGTCCGGTGCCAATGGCCCAGACTGGTTCATAAGCAATCACTGCATTTACAAATGCATCAACGCCCAGTTCTTCAATGATGCTGTCCAGCTGACGCCCGACGATCTCGAGTGTCTTGCCTGCTTCGCGCTCCTGAAGGGTCTCCCCTACACAGAGCACAGGCGTCAGGCCACTAGCCTGAGCTGCCGCGAACTTGCGGCCAAGGACCTCATCATGCTCACCCAGAAGCTGACGACGCTCCGAGTGACCTACGAGAACCAGCTTGCAACCAACTTCAGCGAACTGCGCCGGCGAAACTTCGCCGGTCAAGGCACCTTGCGCAGCCTGGGTTGCAGAGTTCTGCGCACCCACGGCAATCGACGTACCTTGCAGAGCATCGATCACCTGAGTGACGTACAAGCTCGGCGGAAAAACCGCTACTTCAACATCACCGGGCAGCGCCTGAGCACTCAGGCCCTGTATCAGCTCAGCGACGCTGGAGCGGGTACCGTGCATTTTCCAGTTACCAGCTACCATTGGGCGACGCATGCTGCACCCCGTCAGTCAAAGTGGGCGCAGATGTTACCCAACAGTTTCAACACTGGCAAGCCGAAATCAGGCGCAAACTTCTGTAACCAGTTTTGCCAGCTCTTCGGCGTAGCCGGTAACCTGCGCTTCGTCCTCGCCCTCGACCATGACCCGCACCAGCGGCTCGGTGCCAGACTTGCGCAGCAGCACCCGACCACGACCGCCCATGGCCGCTGTAACGCGTGCACAGGCTTCAGTAACCGCAGGATGACTGACCGGATCGATACCCCCGGCAAAACGCACATTGATCAGTACCTGCGGGCACTTGCGCAGCGCCTGACGAGCCTGCGCCAGGCTTTCCTGGCGACGGCGCAAAGCAAGGATCACCTGCAACGCGGCGATGATCGCATCGCCTGTGGTCGTATTCTGCAGGCACACCACGTGGCCGGAGTTCTCTCCACCGATCTGCCAGTTACGTTCCAGCAACTCGGCGATCACGTAGCGGTCGCCGACATTGGCGCGCACAAATGGGATATTCAGTTCAGCCAAGGCCAGCTCCAGGCCGAGGTTGCTCATCAGCGTGCCGACTACCCCGCCCTGCAGACGCCCACGCTCTTGCAGATCACGAGCGATGATGAACAGCAGATCGTCACCATCGACGATGGCACCCGTATGATCAACCATCAGTACCCGGTCGCCGTCGCCGTCGAAACCGATCCCCAGATCCGCCCCCTCAGCCAGCACCGCCGCCTGCAACGACTCCATGTGGGTCGAACCACAGTTCTCGTTGATGTTCAGGCCGTTGGGTTGCGCCGACAGTACGGTGACCTGGGCGCCCAGCTCACGGAAGACATTGGGCGCCACCTTGTAGGTCGCGCCGTGGGCGCAGTCGATGACCAGCCGCAGCCCGGCGAAGTCGGTGCTGGTCGGCACACTGCTCTTGCAGAATTCGATATAGCGGCCTGCGGCGTCGTTGATCCGCGAGACCTTGCCCAGCTTGTCCGACTCGACCACGGTCATGGGCGTGTCGAGCAGCTCTTCGATCATCATTTCGATCTCGTCCGGCAGCTTGGTGCCCTGGCCGGAGAAGAACTTGATGCCGTTATCGTAGTGCGGATTGTGCGAAGCACTGATCACGATGCCGGCTTCGGCATGGAAGGTCCGGGTCAAATAGGCGATGGCCGGTGTCGGCATCGGTCCCAGCAGCATGACGTCGGCACCAGCGGCAGACAGGCCGGCTTCCAGAGCGGATTCGAACATATAGCCGGAAATCCGAGTGTCCTTGCCGACCAGAATGCGGCAGGCGCCAAGATGACGAAATGCCATGCCAGCAGCCCAACCGAGGCGCAGCATGAAATCAGGCGTGATAGGAAATTGCCCGACGCGACCGCGAATACCGTCGGTCCCGAAATATTTTTTAGTTGTCATGGATGCTCCATCTTTCTATTCAGCTGACTCGACAGCGGCAATCATCCGCACAACGTCAATCGTTTCGGCGACATCATGCACGCGCAGGATCCGCGCGCCCTTGACCATCGCCAATGCAGCGAGTGCCAGGCCACCGTACAGACGCTCACCGACTGCACGCCCCAGAACCCCGCCGATCATGCTTTTACGCGAGACACCGACCAGCAGAGGCCGCCCCAACGCGTGGAGGGCCTCCATATGCTTGAACAGGCTCAGGTTGTGATCCAGGCTCTTGGCAAAGCCAAAGCCGGGATCGAGGATAATGCGCTCGGCAGGTATGCCCACCTTCGCACAGGCATCCATGCGCTCGACGAGAAAGGCGCTGACCTCACCGAGCAGATCCTGGTAGTGCGGATCATCCTGCATATTCCCCGGCTCACCGAGCATATGCATCAGACACACCGGCAAACCGGTGGCGGCGGCGGCATCAAGCGCGCCGTCGCGACGCAGGGAGCGCACGTCATTGATCAACCCGGCTCCCAGGCGCGCGGACTCGCGAATCACCGCTGGCGTGGAAGTATCGACAGAGATAATCACATCCAGCTCGCGATTCAATGCCTCGACCACCGGAGCCACCCGCTCCAGCTCTTCCAGTGGCGATACGACACGAGCGCCCGGGCGAGTCGACTCACCACCAACATCGATCAGCGTGGCGCCGGCAGCAACCATAGCTTCAGCATGGCGCAGAGCCACATCAAGCTGATTGAAGCGGCCACCATCGGAAAAGGAGTCAGGCGTGGCGTTGAGGATGCCCATCACATGGGTGCGGGACAAATCAAGAACCCGGTTGCCGCAAGGCAACCGGGTTGGGTGAAACACTGAAGTCATGTCAGACCTTAATGTTCAGCGGCAGGGCCACCGATAGGCGTTTCAGGGCGCGGATCCACTGGAGGCAGCGGTGTACCGGAAGTGCCCGAACCACCGCCTTCCCAGTCACGCGGCTCACGTGGAGGACGGCCAGCCATGATGTCGTCGATTTGATCGGCATCGATGGTTTCGTACTTCATCAGGGCATCAGCCATGGCATCGAGCTTGTCGCGGCTGTCCGTCAGGATCTGCTTGGCGGTGCCGTAGCACTGATCGATGATCAGGCGCACTTCCGAGTCGATCAACTTGGCTGTTTCGCCGGAGAAGCTGGAGTTCTGGCTGCCGCCGCGACCCAGGAAGCCCGAGTCCTCATCTTCGGCATACATCAGCGGACCGAGTTTTTCCGACAGACCCCATTTGGTCACCATGTTCCGCGCAATCTGGCTGGCACGCATGATGTCGTTGGAGGCGCCGGTGGTAACACCGTCGAAGCCCAAGGTCATTTCTTCGGCGATACGGCCGCCATACAGCGAACAGATCTGGCTGATCAGCGCACGCTTGGACAGGCTGTAACGATCTTCTTCCGGCAGGAACATGGTCACGCCCAGAGCACGACCGCGCGGGATGATCGACACCTTGTAGACCGGATCATGCTCAGGCACGACACGCCCCACGATGGCATGGCCAGCTTCGTGATAAGCGGTGTTGCGCTTCTCTTTATCGGACATGACCATGGATTTGCGCTCTGCGCCCATCATGATCTTGTCTTTAGCGAGCTCGAATTCCTTCATTTCAACAATGCGCTTGCCGGAACGAGCGGCGAACAGCGATGCCTCGTTGACCAGGTTGGCCAGGTCGGCGCCGGAGAAGCCCGGCGTACCGCGGGCAATAACACCCGGGTTGACGTCTTCGCCCATAGGCACTTTGCGCATGTGGACCTTGAGAATCTGCTCACGGCCACGGATATCCGGCAGACCAACAACAACCTGACGGTCGAAACGGCCCGGCCGCAGCAGCGCAGGGTCGAGGACGTCCGGACGGTTAGTCGCAGCAATGACGATGATGCCGTCATTCATTTCGAAACCGTCCATCTCTACCAGCAACTGGTTGAGGGTCTGTTCGCGCTCATCATGACCGCCACCCATGCCGTTGCCACGATGGCGACCGACGGCATCGATTTCGTCGATGAAGATAATGCAGGGAGCATGTTTCTTGGCTTGTTCGAACATGTCACGGACGCGGCTGGCACCGACACCCACGAACATCTCGACGAAGTCGGAACCGGAGATGGTGAAGAACGGCACCTTGGCTTCACCAGCGATCGCCTTCGCGATAAGGGTTTTACCAGTACCCGGTGGGCCAACCATGAGCACGCCACGGGGAATACGACCGCCCAGGCGCTGGAATTTTCCCGGATCACGGAGGAATTCGACCAGTTCGCCGACTTCTTCCTTGGCTTCGTCGCACCCGGCAACGTCAGCCAGCGTGGTCTTGACCTGATCTTCGGAAAGCAGGCGTGCCTTGCTCTTGCCAAAGCTCATCGGCCCGCCCTTGCCTCCCGCACCGCCTTGCATCTGGCGCATGAAAAACATGAACACGGCGATGATGACCAGAATTGGGAAACTGGCGACCAGCAGTTGCGTCCAGATGCTTTGCTGCTCTGGTTGCTTGCCTTCGATCACGACGTTGTTGTCGACCAGGTCACCGATCAGGCCGTTGTCCTGGATTGCCGGACGAATAGTCTTGAAGGTGTCGCCGTCGTTGCGTTTGCCCGTAATGACGTAGCCGTCCACGGCAACTTTCTCGACCTTGCCATCCTTGACCTGCTGGATGAATTCGGAATAGTTGAGGGTCTGCGGCTCGTTAGGGCTGGAGAAGTTGTTCATCACCGTCACCAGGACGGCTGCGATGATCAACCACAGGATCAAGTTCTTTGCCATGTCGTTCAATTAGCTACCCTCTGAAGCAAGCTCCACGCAGCAAGCGTGCCTCGCATGATATTCACCGGCCTAACTTACTACAGAACCCACAGATGTGGCAGGCACCGTCTGTAACCCTTTGTGAAACATTTGACCGCAAGATGCTCGTACAAGTGCTATCCAAAGGGCTATTAGATTATACCTATCACCCTGTTTCAAAAACGCTCGATACTCTCCGAACCCTCTACTCCACGGAAGCCACGGGCCAGCAAATACTGCTCCCGAGAGCGATCGCGCGAAGACAACGGCTTGCGCATCTGAACCTTGTCGAACAGCTTGCGAATGTCCTTGTGATAGACATCAAAGCCTTCACCCTGGAAGACCTTGATCAGAAAATCACCACCTGGGCGCAGAACGCGGCCTGCGAGGTCCAGTGCCAATTCACACAGGAACATTGCGCGTGGCATATCCACAGCGCTCAATCCACTCATATTGGGGGCCATATCGGAAATCACAAGGTCTACCTGTGTATTACCGACCGCGTCGAGGATTTGTGCAAGCACGGCGTCCTCGGTGAAATCGCCCTTGATGAAGGTCACATCAGGGATACTGTCCATATCCAGGATATCGGACGCAATCAGCCGACCCTGACCGCCAATCAGACGACTGGTCACCTGGGACCAGCCACCCGGCGCGGCGCCGAGGTCGATCACTGTCATGCCAGGACGGATGATCTTGTCCTTTTCCTGGATCTCCAGCAGCTTGTAGCTGGCGCGGGAGCGATACCCGTCTTTTTGCGCCATTTTGACGTACGGGTCGTCGAAGTGTTCTTTGAGCCAGTTATGGCTTGTCTTGGATCGGGCCACAGGGCACCTCGAAAATAACGAGTCGTGATTAACTTGGGCGGTCCCGGACTCGCTCGGGTAAACTGGCCGCCATTTTTTACAAGATCAGACGCAGAGGTCAGATTATGCCGCTCACTCCGGAGCAGAAGAAACAGTACAAATCCATTGGTCACCATCTGAAACCGGTATTGATCGTGGCGGACAATGGTTTGACTGAAGGTGTCTTGGCCGAACTTGAACGCGCACTGGGCGATCACGAGCTGATCAAGATCAAGCTCAACATCCTCGACCGCGAAAGCCGCCTGGAAACCATCGCGGAGCTGTGCAAGGCGGGCAAGGCGGATCTGGTGCAAGTCATCGGCAAGATGGCGTTGATTTACCGCAAGAACCCGAAGGTCAACAAGCAACTGTCCAACATCCACCGCTTCAACTGATATACGTGAAGAACAGGGCCGCCTTCAGCGCGCCCTGCCATTCCTTCCCGGTACCGGCTGCACGACCAGCAACAAACCGGCCAGCCCCAATACCAGATAACTCAATAACTGCCAGTGCACCGCATCCGGCAGCCAGTGTTTGAGCGTGTAATAACCCGCAGCAGCCAGCAATGCGATAGACAATAGCTGGCCGCGCAGATCACGCCACAGGCTCGACAACCGTTCGACCTTGATCAACACGACAATCTGCAGCAGCACACAAGCGGCTGCAAACCCTACCAGCAGACCACCGGACAGATCGGCGAACTCGTCGATCAACAACGGCGCCAGGCCTGTCTGATCCATTACCGCCAAAGTCGCCAGATGCAGCAAGACCAGGCCACCCACCCAAAGTGTCTGGGTGAGCTGCCAGATAATGGCGCCCGCTGGAAACGGGCGGCCAAGGTCAAATGTGGCGGACTTCGACAATCTCGTACTCGATCACACCGCTCGGTGTCTTGACGGCAACCACGTCGCCTTCTTCCTTGGCGATGAGGGCACGGGCGATAGGCGAACCTACCGAGATCTTGCCGAGCTTGATATCAGCCTCGTCCTCACCAACGATCTGGTAGGTCACACTTTCGTCGGTTTCGACGTTGGCGATTTCTACAGTCGTACCGAAGATCACCTTGCCGGTGTGAGGGATGGTCGTCACATCGATGATCACAGCGTTCTGCATGCGACCTTCGATGTCACGAATCCGCGCCTCGACCATACCCTGCTGCTCGCGGGCAGCATGGTATTCAGCGTTTTCCTTGAGGTCGCCCAGCTCCCGCGCAGTACCGATATCGGAACTGAGCTTGGGACGCACGACCTTGGTCAGGTGAGTGTGTTCTTCTTCCAGGGCTTTGGCGCCCTGGACGGTCATTGGGTATTTGATCATGCCTTCAATCCTGCATGTAGATCCTGCAAGCGACGCACGGTCTTTTCCGGACCGAACTTGAGCGCTTCGCAGATGGCCTCGCCCGCAGCAATGGTAGTGGTGCAGTAGATCTTGTGCTGCAGGGCATTACGACGGATGGAGTAAGAGTCCGCGATCGACTGGCGACCTTCGGTAGTGTTGATGATCAGGGTGACTTCGTCATTCTTGATCATGTCGACCACGTGCGGACGGCCTTCTGTCACCTTGTTCACGCGACGAACCTTGAGGCCCGCCTCTTCGATCAGGCGCGCAGTACCGGCAGTGGCGACAATTTCGAAGCCCAGGCTGATCAGGTCGCGAGCGACACCGGCAACCAGTGGCTTGTCATCGTCACGCACGCTGATGAACGCAGTACCGCCGGTCGGCAGCACTTCGCTGGCGCCCATCTGCGCCTTGGCAAAGGCTTCGCCGAAGCTGTCGCCCACGCCCATGACTTCACCGGTGGACTTCATCTCTGGGCCGAGAATCGGGTCGACGCCCGGGAACTTGGCGAACGGGAACACCGCTTCTTTGACGCTGTAGAAGTTCGGGATGATTTCCTTGGTGAAGTTCAGCTCTTTCAAGGTCTTGCCGGCCATGACACGAGCGGCAACCATCGCCAGGGAGACACCGATGCACTTGGACACGAACGGTACGGTCCGGGAAGCGCGCGGGTTGACTTCGATGACGTAGATATCCTCGCCCTGCAGGGCCAGCTGTACGTTCATCAGGCCAACCACGCCCAGCTCCAGCGCCATCTTCTTGACCTGCTCGCGCATCTCGTCCTGGATGTGCGCTGGCAGCGAGTACGGCGGCAGCGAGCACGCGGAGTCACCGGAGTGAACGCCCGCCTGCTCAATGTGCTGCATGATCGCGCCGATGACTACGTCGGTGCCGTCGCTGACCGCGTCCACGTCCATCTCGATGGCGCAGTTGAGGAAGTGATCCAGCAGCACCGGGCTGTCGTTGGACACTTGCACCGCTTCACGCAGGTAGCGCTTGAGTTCTTCTTCTTCGTAGACGATTTCCATCGCCCGGCCGCCCAGTACGTAGGACGGCCGCACGACCAGCGGGTAGCCGATCTTGCTGGCAGCACGAATCGCTTCGTCTTCGCTGCGCACGGTAGCGTTTGGCGGCTGACGCAGGTTCAGGCGCTCGACCATCTGCTGGAAGCGCTCGCGGTCTTCGGCACGGTCGATGGCATCAGGGCTGGTGCCGATGATCGGCACGCCAGCCGCTTCCAGGGCGCGAGCCAGTTTCAGCGGGGTCTGGCCGCCGTACTGGACGATCACGCCGTGTGGCTTCTCGACGCGGACGATTTCCAGCACGTCTTCCAGGGTCACTGGCTCGAAGTACAGGCGATCAGAGGTGTCGTAGTCGGTGGAAACGGTTTCCGGGTTGCAGTTGACCATGATGGTCTCGTAGCCGTCTTCGCGCAGGGCGAGGGCAGCATGGACGCAGCAGTAGTCGAACTCGATACCCTGGCCGATACGGTTAGGACCGCCACCGAGGATCATGATTTTCTTGCGATCCGACGGCGCGGCTTCGCACTCTTCCTCGTAGGTCGAGTACAGGTAGGCGGTGTCAGTGGCGAACTCGGCGGCGCAGGTGTCGACACGCTTGTACACCGGGAACACTTCGAGCTTGTGGCGATGAGTGCGCAGGTTCTTCTCGGTGACGCCCAGCAGCTTGGCCAGACGCGCGTCGGAGAAGCCTTTGCGCTTGAGACGATACATCAGGTCGCGGTCAATGGCCGACAGACCGAGGGTCTTGACCTTCTCTTCGTCCTTGATCAGATCTTCGATCTGTACCAGGAACCAAGGGTCGATCATGTTCATGCCGAAGATCTGCTCGACGGTCATACCGGCACGGAAGGCGTCAGCCACGTACCAGATACGCTCGGCGCCCGGTACGGTCAGTTCGCGCTTGAGTACGCTCATGCTTTCCGGATTGCTCAGGTCCAGCTTCGGATCCAGGCCGCAAACGCCCACTTCCAGGCCGCGCAGGGCTTTCTGCAGGGACTCCTGGAAGGTCCGGCCGATGGCCATGACCTCGCCGACCGACTTCATCTGGGTGGTCAGGCGCGCGTCAGCCTTGGAGAACTTCTCGAAGGCGAAACGTGGCAGCTTGGTCACGACGTAGTCGATGGACGGCTCGAAGGACGCCGGGGTCTTGCCGCCGGTGATTTCGTTTTGCAGCTCGTCGAGGGTGTAGCCGATTGCCAGCTTGGCGGCAACGCGGGCGATCGGGAAGCCGGTGGCTTTCGATGCCAGGGCCGACGAACGCGATACGCGCGGGTTCATCTCGATCACGACCATACGGCCGGTGTCCGGGCAGATGCCGAACTGAACGTTGGAACCGCCGGTTTCGACGCCGATTTCACGCAGTACCGCCAGGGAGGCGTTACGCATGATCTGGTATTCCTTGTCGGTCAGCGTCTGGGCTGGCGCAACAGTGATGGAGTCGCCGGTGTGGACGCCCATCGGGTCGAAGTTCTCGATGGAGCAGACGATGATGCAGTTGTCTTTTTTGTCGCGGACAACTTCCATTTCGTACTCTTTCCAGCCGATCAGGGATTCGTCGATCAGCAGTTCCTTCGTCGGCGACAGGTCCAGACCACGGGTGCAGATTTCTTCGAATTCTTCACGGTTGTACGCGATGCCGCCACCGGTACCGCCCATGGTGAAGGACGGACGGATGATGCACGGGAAGCCCAGCTTCTCGAGAACCGCGTAGGACTCTTCCATGGTGTGGGCGATACCCGAGCGCGGGCAGTCCAGGCCGATGGATTTCATGGCCTTGTCGAAACGCGAGCGGTCTTCGGCCTTGTCGATGGTGTCGGCATTGGCGCCGATCATTTCCACACCGAACTTCTCCAGAACGCCTTCGCGCTCCAGGTCCAGGGCGCAGTTCAGCGCGGTCTGGCCGCCCATGGTCGGCAGCAGCGCGTCCGGACGCTCTTTCTCGATGATCTTGGCAACGGTCTGCCACTTGATCGGCTCGATGTAGGTGGCGTCGGCCATCGACGGGTCCGTCATGATGGTCGCCGGGTTGGAGTTCACCAGGATGACGCGGTAACCCTCTTCGCGCAGGGCTTTACAAGCCTGGGCGCCGGAGTAGTCGAATTCACAGGCCTGGCCGATCACGATGGGGCCGGCGCCGAGAATCAGGATGCTTTTAATATCTGTACGTTTTGGCATGGGTTGTCACTCAAATCCGCAAGTCAGTCGGCAAGCCGTCTTGAATTTTCTTCTGAGGTGGCCGGGTTGTTCATCACCGAACAGCGTGTCGTTCGGGCCCGGCCATCTTCGCGCTACATTTTCAAGGCAACCGTCAGCGGCGCTTGGCCATGGCTTCGATAAAGCGATCAAACAGTGGCGCAACGTCGTTCGGGCCCGGGCTCGCTTCAGGGTGACCCTGGAAGCTGAACGCGCTCTTGTCGGTGCGCTCGATACCCTGCAGGGTGCCGTCGAACAGCGACTTGTGAATGGCGCGCACGTTGCTCGGCAGGGTGGACTCGTCCACCGCAAAACCGTGGTTCTGGCTGGTAATCATGACGACACCTGTGTCCAGGTCCTGCACCGGGTGGTTGGCACCGTGGTGACCATGACCCATCTTCACGGTCTTGGCACCAGAGGCCAGGGCCAGCAGCTGGTGGCCCAGGCAGATGCCGAACACCGGGATCTCGGTTTCCAGGACTTCCTGGATCGCCTTGATCGCGTAGTCGCACGGCTCAGGGTCGCCAGGGCCGTTGGACAGGAACACGCCGTCCGGCTTGAGGGCCAGCACGTCGGCCGCAGGCGTTTGCGCCGGGACCACGGTCAGACGGCAGCCGCGCTCTACCAGCATGCGCAGGATGTTCAGCTTGACGCCGTAATCGTAGGCAACGACGTGGTACGGCAGCTCTGCATCGGCGATGTCAGGATGGCTGTCGGTTTTCAGGCTCCAGACGCTGGAGCGCCACTGGTAACTCTTCTTGGTGCTGACTTCCTTGGCCAGGTCCATGCCCTTGAGGCCCGGGAAGCCGCGCGCTGCGGCGATGGCCGCTTCTTCGGAAATGTTGTCACCGGCCAGAATGCAGCCGTTCTGTGCGCCTTTCTCACGCAGGATGCGGGTCAGGCGACGGGTGTCGATACCGGCGATGGCAACAACCTTGTTTGCCTTCAAGTAGTCCCCGAGGGACATCTTGTTGCGCCAGTTGCTGGCTACCAGGGGCAGGTCACGGATGACCAGGCCGGCAGACCAGACACGATCGGACTCGGCGTCTTCCGGCGTGGTGCCGGTGTTGCCGATGTGCGGGTAAGTCAGGGTAACGATTTGCTGGGCATAGGAAGGATCGGTAAGGATTTCCTGATAGCCTGTCATTGCGGTGTTGAACACCACCTCACCAACGGTTTGACCGTCGGCTCCAATGGCTTCGCCGCGAAAAATGCTGCCATCAGCAAGGGCAAGTATGGCTGGCTTAGTCAAGAAGACCTCCCGTAGTTAAAGCCTGAAAGGGCATTCGCAGGTTGCAAAAAAGCGGAATGACGTAATACGTCACCCCGCTTTCTTATAGAATCATCTGCGCGCTTTTAGTGGACACACTAAAGCTGTAGCTTACAGAAAAAGCCTGTTTTGGTCTACCGGAAAAGAGTCTGAAAGGCGGGGGAATGCGACAGAGAGGCGATTGTTACGGCATAGACCCTGTAAGAGCTGCCGAAGGCTGCGAATGGCTTCACATCGCTCGCAGCCTCCGGCAGCTCCTACAGGGCGTCCAGCCACACAGGGTTCAACGCAGATCCAGCACATCCTGCATGTCGTACAGACCCGGCGCCTGACCATCGAGCCACAGGGCCGCGCGAACGGCGCCCTTGGCAAAAGTCATGCGGCTAGATGCCTTGTGGGTGATCTCGACGCGCTCGCCATCGGCCGCGAACAGCACCGTATGATCACCGACAATATCCCCGGCCCGCACAGTGGCGAAACCGATAGTCTGACGATCACGCGCGCCAGTCTGGCCTTCGCGGCCGTAGACCGCGACTTCACTCAAGTCACGACCCAGGGCCTTGGCAACCACCTCACCCATGCGCAACGCCGTACCCGAAGGCGCATCGACCTTGTGCCGGTGATGCGCTTCGCTGATCTCGATATCCACGTCATCGCCCAACACCCGCGATGCGGTGTCGAGCAGCTTAAGACACAGGTTGACCCCGACGCTGAAGTTGGCGGCGAAGACAATCGGAATGTCCTTGCCGGCATCAACCAGGCGCTGCTTCTCTTCCGCACTGAAACCCGTGGTGCCGATGATCATGGACTTGCCCGCCTTGCGGCAGAAAGCCAGGTTCTTCAGGGTCACCGACGGGTGCGTGAAGTCGATCAGCACGTCGAACTCGTCAGCCACATGGGCCAGGTCGCCCGACAGCTGCACACCAATACGCCCCAGACCCGCCAGCTCACCGGCATCAGCGCCGATCAACGTGCTGTCCGGCTTGTGCACGGCAGCGGTCAGACCTGCACCAGGCGCCTTCTGCACGGCTTCGATCAAAGCCTTGCCCATGCGCCCGGCGGCGCCCATTACAGCAATACGTCGCATAACCTGCCCCTTACAAATCGCCGAAGAAACGCTTCACACCCTCGAACCAGCCACTGGCTTTCGGGGAGTGAGTGTTATCGCCCTCGAGGGAGGTACGGAACTCTTCGAGCAGCTCGCGCTGACGACGACCCAGGTTGACCGGGGTTTCGACGGCAACACGGCACATCAGGTCGCCCGCACCACCGCCACGCACAGGGGCAACGCCCTTGCCGCGCAGACGGAACTGCTTGCCGGTCTGAGTACCTTCAGGGATTTTCAGTTTGACCCGACCATCGAGAGTCGGCACTTCCAGTTCGCCACCCAGGGCAGCGTCGGTGAAGCTGATCGGCACTTCGCAGTACAGATGCTTGCCATCGCGCTGGAAGATCGCGTGCTCACGCACGTTGATCACCACATACAGGTCGCCGGTCGGACCACCCTGGGCCCCCGCCTCGCCTTCGCCGGACAGACGAATACGGTCGCCGGTATCGACACCAGGCGGCACCTTGACCGACAGGGTCTTGTACTCTTCGACACGGCCTTCGCCGTTACACGAATCGCACGGATCGGAAATGATCTTGCCGTGGCCATGGCAACGCGGGCAGGTCTGCTGCACCGAGAAGAAGCCCTGCTGCATGCGCACCTGACCGATACCGCCGCAGGTCGGGCACGTCACTGGCGACGAGCCTTTCTTCGCACCGCTGCCATCACATGGCTTGCAGTTGACCAGCGTCGGTACACGGATATTCACGGTCGTGCCGCGCACCGCTTCTTCGAGATTCAGCTCAAGGGTGTAGCGCAAGTCGCTGCCACGCTGAGCGCCGCCACGACCACCGCCCTGACCCCGGCCACCGCCGAAGAAATCGCTGAACACATCACCAAAGATATCGGAGAAGTTCGCGCCACCGGCACCGAACCCACCACCGCCGCCACCCATGCTCGGGTCGACACCGGCATGACCGTATTGGTCATAGGCAGCTCGCTTGCTGGCATCGGAAAGCACTTCGTAAGCTTCGTTGGCCTCTTTGAAGAGATCCTCCGACGCCTTGTCGCCAGGGTTGCGGTCAGGGTGATGCTTCATCGCCAGACGACGATAAGCCTTCTTCAGGTCTGCTTCACTGGAGCCGCGCTCCACTCCCAGCACTTCATAAAAGTCACGCTTCGACATAATTCATTTGCACTCTTGAGGACGTCCGGCCAACGCTCCTGAGGGCACATGGAGGTGATCCATGCACCAAAAAAATTCTGATGTTCCAGACACGCCAACGCGGGAGCAAGCTCCCGCGCGGCGACATCCTACCAGCCACCACATGACTGCGGCGAACTGGCTTTCAAGTGAGCCTGCGCTTACTTGTGGTCTTTGACTTCTTCGAACTCGGCATCAACGACGTCGTCGGCGTGCTTGGCTTCTTCCTGAGCGGGTTGCTGGGCACCGGCTTCAGGTTTCTCGGCCGCGTCCGCGTACATCTTCTGGGCAACCGGTGCCGAGACCTTGGACAGCTCTTCGATCTTGGCTTCGATAGTCGCCTTGTCGTCGCCTTTTACAGCGGCTTCCAGGGCAACAACTGCGGTCTCAATCGCAGCTTTCTCTTCGGCGGTTACCTTGTCACCGGCATCGCTGACCATTTTGCGAGTCGAGTGAACCAGTGCGTCGCCCTGGTTACGGGCAGAGGCCAGCTCTTCGAACTTGCGGTCTTCTTCAGCGTTGACTTCGGCGTCGCGCACCATCTGCTGGATTTCTTCCTCGGACAGACCGGAGTTGGCCTTGATCACGATCGACTGTTGCTTGCCGGTCGCTTTGTCCTTGGCGCCTACGTGCAGGATGCCGTTGGCGTCGATGTCGAAGGTCACTTCGATCTGCGGCACGCCACGTGGAGCCGGTGGAATCTCGGCCAGGTCGAACTTGCCCAGGGACTTGTTCTGACCGGCTTGCTTGCGCTCACCTTGCAGTACGTGGATGGTCACAGCGCCCTGATTGTCGTCGGCAGTCGAGAACACTTGGGATTTCTTGGTAGGAATCGTGGTGTTTTTCTCGATCAGCGCAGTCATCACGCCACCCATGGTTTCGATACCCAGGGTCAGCGGGCTGACGTCCAGCAGCAGGACGTCCTTGACGTCACCGGCCAGTACTGCGCCTTGAATCGCAGCACCCATGGCAACAGCTTCGTCAGGGTTGACGTCTTTACGCGCTTCTTTGCCGAAGAACTCGGTAACAGTCTTCTGCACCAGCGGCATACGGGTCTGACCACCGACCAGGATCACGTCGTTGATCTTGTCGATGTCGATACCGGCGTCTTTCAGCGCGATACGGCAAGGCTCGACAGTACGCTGAACCAGGTCTTCAACCAGCGATTCCAGCTTGGCGCGGGAGATCTTCACGTTCAAGTGCTTAGGACCGGTCGCATCTGCAGTGATGTACGGCAGGTTGACGTCGGTCTGCTGCGAAGACGACAGCTCGATCTTGGCTTTCTCAGCGGCTTCTTTCAGGCGCTGCATGGCCAGCGGGTCGCCCTTGAGGTTCATGCCGCTTTCTTTCTTGAATTCGTCAACGAGGTAGTCGATCAGACGAATGTCGAAGTCTTCACCACCGAGGAACGTGTCACCGTTGGTGGCCAGAACTTCGAACTGATGCTCGCCATCGACTTCGGCGATTTCGATAACCGAAACGTCGAAGGTACCGCCACCCAGGTCATAAACGATGACAGTGTGGTCGCCCTTGGCTTTGTCCATACCGTAGGCCAGTGCGGCTGCGGTGGGTTCGTTGATGATGCGTTTGACGTCCAGGCCAGCGATACGGCCGGCGTCTTTGGTCGCCTGACGCTGGCTATCGTTGAAGTAGGCCGGAACGGTGATGACCGCTTCAGTCACAGCCTCGCCCAAGTAATCCTCGGCGGTTTTCTTCATCTTTTTCAGGATTTCAGCCGAGATCTGTGGCGGAGCCATTTTCTGGCCGTTCACTTCAACCCAGGCGTCGCTGTTATCAGCCTTGACGATCTTGTAAGGGACCATCTGGATGTCTTTCTGTACCACTTCTTCGTCGAAACGACGGCCGATCAGACGCTTCACCGCGTACAGGGTGTTGTGCGGGTTGGTCACTGCCTGACGCTTGGCCGACTGACCGACGAGGATTTCGCCGTCGTTGGCGTAAGCAATGATCGAAGGCGTGGTGCGCGCGCCTTCGGCGTTCTCGATAACTTTGGCTTTGCCGTTTTCCAGAATAGAGACGCAGGAGTTGGTGGTCCCCAGGTCGATGCCGATAATCTTGCCCATCTTGATTACTCTCCCGAAACTTTGAATTTGGTTGCCGCAACTGCGTTTACAAATTGCGGTAGCTCTTTAAACGCATGGCCTGTTAATGGGGGCCAATCAGCTGATTTCAAGCCTTCTCGTCAATTGACGGCGTAGCAGGCGACGGTGCCTTGCTGACCACAACCATGGCCGGGCGCAACAGGCGACCATTGAGCTGATAACCCTTCTGGAACACTTTGAGGACACTGTTAGGCTCGACGTCAGCGCTTTCCTGCATGGCCATGGCCTGATGCATTTCAGCGTTGAACGGCTGACCATGAGGATCGATGGCTTCAAGCTGGAAGCGCTTGAGGGTGTCCTGGAACATCTTCAGCGTCAGCTCGATGCCTTCGCGCATCGGGCGGATGCTTTCGTCATCCGGGTTGGACAGATCCAGACCGCGCTCCAGGCTGTCGATGATCGGCAGCAAGTCACCGGCAAATTTCTCCAGAGCAAACTTGTGCGCTTTCTCGACGTCCTGCTCGGCACGGCGACGGATGTTCTGCAAATCCGCAGCGACGCGCAGAGCCTGGTCCTGTGCGGTAGCCAATTGCTCTTCCAGCACCTGCACACGGGTTACCAACTCTTCTCCGGACGCCGCCTCGTTAGTTTGGTCTTGAGCCTGCGCATCCAGATTCTGTTCGTCAGCCATCGATTTTCTCCTTTCAATACGTCCGCGAGCTCAACTCGCGCTTCTGCCCCCCTATATGGGAGCGGTTTTTTCAGCTTCAAGGGCCTGATACGGTTGAAGGCCAACATATCCTCACAATATTTCCGGCCATGCCCGCCGGGGGCCGGAACGAACAAAATTACCCAACGGACTAAAAAGCAGCGCCGCTCAAGCAAATCGAGCTAAGGCCGGGCATTGTCAACGGCGAACAAAGCACTGTATAAATAACCAGATAAATCCATGGGAGCCACTCCATGCTGGTGCACCTTTCCGTACACAACTACGCCATCGTCGAACACCTCGATCTCGAACTGGATCGCGGTATGAGCGTCATTACCGGCGAAACCGGCGCAGGCAAATCGATCATGCTCGACGCCCTGGGCCTGACCCTGGGCGATCGCGCAGACAGCGGAGTGGTCCGCCCCGGCGCCGACAAGGCCGATATCCTGGCCACCTTCGACCTGGCCGACATCCCCGAAGCCCGGGACTGGCTCGCGGAACGCGACCTGGACAGCGACGGCCCGTGCATCCTGCGCCGGGTCATCACCGCCGAAGGGCGTTCGCGCGCCTATATCAATGGCACGCCCTGCCCCCAGGGCGACCTCAAGGCCCTGGGCGAGCTGCTGATCGATATCCACAGCCAGCATGAACACCAGTCCCTGCTCAAGACCGACACCCATCGCCGCCTGCTCGACGAATACGCCGGGGCCACCGACCTTGCACGCCAGGTACATCTGGCCGCCCAGCGCTGGCGCCAGACCCGCCAGGAGCTGGAGCGTCTGTCCAACTCCGGTGACGAACAGCGCTCGCGCCACCAGTTGCTCAGCTATCAACTGGAAGAACTGGAAAGCCTGAGCCTGGGCGAAAATGAGCTGCAGGAGCTGGAGCAGGAACACAAAAACCTGACCAACGCCGAAAGCCTGCTGAGCATCTGCCGGCAAGTCGTCGAGCAATGCAGCGAGAGCGATTCGGGCAATGTACTCAATGCCCTGACCGCCAGCCTGCACCGACTCAGCGGCGTGAGTAATTCGCCGACCGCACTGAACGAAGCCACCAACCTGTTGGCCAGCGCGCAGATCCAGGTGGAAGAAGCCGTCGGCGAACTCAATCGCTTCCTCGACCACTTCGACGCCGATCCGGCACGCCTGCAGCAGCTTGAGGAGCGCCTCGACGCCATCTACACCCTGGCGCGCAAGCACCGCATCCAGCCGACCGAAGTCGCCACGCTGCAACAGAAGCTGCTGGATGAAATCGAAACCCTGAACGCCAACGACGAAACCATCGAACGCCTTGAACACGAACTGGCGTCCTTTGCCCGGCATTATCAGGAAAGGGCCCTGGAGCTCAGTGACCGGCGTCATCAGGCGGCGACCGGGCTGGCCAGCGCCGTGGAACTTGAGATCCAGCGCCTGGGCATGCCGGGCGGCCGCTTCAACATCGAATTGCGCCCCAACACCGGCAAGGATCTGCTGCCCAACGGCCTGGAACAGGTGGAACTGCTGGTCAGCGCCAACCCCGGCCAGCCCCTCAAGGCCCTGGCCAAGGTGGCGTCCGGCGGTGAACTGTCGCGCATCAGCCTGGCGATCCAGGTGATCACCGCCCAGACCTCGCGAGTGCCGACCCTGGTCTTCGACGAAGTGGACGTCGGTATCGGCGGCCCTACCGCAGAAATCGTCGGCCAGTTGCTGCGCCGCCTCGGTGAACGCGGCCAGGTCATGACGGTGACCCACCTGCCGCAAGTCGCCGCCCAGGGCCATCAGCATCTGTTCGTGCACAAGGCCCGGGACAGCGAAGCGACCCGCACGGCGGTATCCAAGCTCAGCAAGACCGAACGCATTGAGGAAGTGGCGCGCATGCTGGGCGGTATCGACCTGACCAAGGAATCCCTGGCCCACGCGAAGAAAATGGTGATGGCCACCAAGGTTTAATGAGCGCCGGGCCCGCAGGACTGGATCAATGCATTTTTGTGGGACCGGCTTTAGCCGGGAAAGGGCCGGAGCATCCGCTGCATTTCCTTAGGTAGACCCCCCTCTTCCCGGCTGAAGCCGGTCCCACAGTCATCTGCTGCCAAGCCTCCTGCTGCAAACACCAGAAAACACAAAGGCGACCCGAGGGCCGCCTTCGCTGTCGCTATAAAAAAGACTTACGCCTTCTTTTTACGCACGTAGAGCACGAGGTTGTGATCAACCAACTCGTAACCGTGCTTCTCGACGATTGCCTTCTGAAGCTTCTCGATTTCTTCGTCGAAGAATTCGATCACTTCACCAGACTCCACGTTGACCATATGGTCGTGGTGGCCGCCGTCAGCCAATTCGAATACCGCATGGCCGCCGTCGAAATTGTGGCGAACCACCAGTCCGGCAGCTTCGAATTGAGTCAGGACACGGTAGACCGTGGCCAGGCCAACGTCCTCGCTAGCTTCCATGAGCGCCTTGTAAACATCTTCTGCGCTCATGTGACGCTGCTCGGCGGAATCGAGCATCTGTAGAATCTTGACCCTTGGCAGGGTCACTTTTAATCCGGCTTTACGGAGTTCGCTATTTTCAACCATGGTCAGCTTTCTCGCAGACGCTGCTTCGCAGCTTCTCTTAATGCAGGTATGATCGGGGTTTACGTTGTCCCAGCCAAGATAGTGGAAGTCGCCCACCGATGCAAAACACCAAGCTCCTGCTAACCAGTTTCACCCTCGTGGGACTGCTCGCACTCGCCGGTTGTTCATTCCCCGGGGTTTATAAAATCGACATCCAGCAGGGCAATGTCGTCACGCAAGACATGATAGACCAGTTACGGCCGGGAATGACCCGCCGACAAGTACGGTTTATCATGGGCAATCCCCTGCTGACCGATACGTTCCATGCGGATCGGTGGGATTACCTCTACAGCTTGCAACCTGGCGGCGGTGAACGCCAACAGGAACGCATGACGCTGATCTTTAATAGCAACGATCAACTGGTCAGCCTGAACGGCGACTTCATGCCCGGCGTAAGCCGCGATGAAGCCATCCTCGGCAAGAGCACTGATACAACTGTTGCGCCAAGCGACAAGCCAGCACCAGCAAAACCGGATGCACCGGCCAAACCTGGTTCGCTGCTGCAACAGATCCAGAACGACGTGGACAAAGTGGAAACCGTTCCGGTCCCCGTTCAGGAACCACTGGATACCAACCCGCGCTGATCTTGCGGTGTACAGCAAAAAGCCCGGCATGCCGGGCTTTTTTGTGTCTGCGCGCTTCGTGAGATCAGGAAGAACCTGCGTCGGCACGGACTTTCGCCGCCTTGGCCGCACGTAACCGGCGGATTTCCTTGGGGTCTGCCAGCAAAGGCCGATAGACCTCCACACGATCTCCAGCCTCCAACACCCGCTGCTGCGGATTCCCGATCACCTTTCCGAAAATCCCTACAGCGCACTGCGAGAAATCCACCGAAGGAAACTGCCGCTGAATTCCCGAAGCCTGAATCGCCTGACCAGCGGTAGAACCACTCGGCAGTTCGAGGCTGAGCAACACCTGACGGTCAACGGCGGCATACACCACCTCGACCTCGATCAGCGCCTCAGGCATTGAGTTCTTTCGCCCGCTGGCAAAAAGCATCCACCAGGGTATTGGCGGCCTGATTGAACAGCGGCCCCAGGGTTGCCCGGACAATCGGCCCCGCATAGTCGAAGGACAGGTCAAGGCTGATCTTGCAGGCTTTGTCGCCCAGGGCCTTGAAGGTCCAGACGCCATGCAACTGATTGAATGGGCCTTCGACCAAGTCCATCACGATGGACTCACCAGGCACCAAAGTATTGCGTGTCTCGAAACGCTGGCTCAGGCCGCCCTTGGCGATTTCCAGGCTGGCGCGCATGTGCTCGTCACTGGCCTCAAGCACCACCGCCGAGGAGCACCAGGGCAGGAACTCGGAGTATCTCGCGACATCATTGACCAGGTCGTAGAGCGCACGCGCCGGATAAGGCAGCAGGGCCGAGCGTTGAATATGTGTAGTCATGTCAGCGTCATTTCCAAAGCTGAGCGGCAAAGACAACCAGAATGCCGATCGGCGCAACATAGCGCATCAAAAAGAACGTTGTGGCGAACAGCACGGGGCTGCGGATCGACAACTCGTCGCGTACCGCCTTCGTGCCCATCACCCAACCTGCGAACAGTACAAAACACAGCCCACCCAGCGGCAGCATGATCCGCGAGGTGAAGAAATCAATGACCCCGAAGAAATCCAGG
Organism: Pseudomonas sp. JL23; assembly: GCF_056933585.1. NCBI lineage: Bacteria > Pseudomonadati > Pseudomonadota > Gammaproteobacteria > Pseudomonadales > Pseudomonadaceae > Pseudomonas > Pseudomonas sp. JL23. The sequence continues at coordinate 5,884,023 of NZ_CM167795.1, forward strand.
CCTTTTTCCGCACCCCACTGGTAGAGATGAAAGCCGCTGGCATCGCTCACGAAAAACTTGGCCTTCTGCCAGATGTTGAACGAGAACACCGTGCCCAAACCAACAAACCAGCAGCTGAAGGCCAGCCAGAAGGTCACCCAGGCGCGGCTGACCTTTGTCCGCTCGACCAGATAAGCCACCATCGGCTCCAGCAGGGAAATCGCCGAGCTCCAGGCGGCAATGGCCACCAGCACAAAGAACACTACCCCCATCACCTGGCCAAAGGCTACGTTACCGAACGCATAAGGCAAGGTGACGAACATCAGGCCAGGGCCTTCGCTGGGGTTCAACCCGGCCTGAAACACGATAGGGAACAACGCCAGGCCGGCCAGCAATGAGACAAAGGTATCGAGCAGGGCCACGCCGACCACGGTCGAGCTGATCGAAGCGCCCTTGGTCATGTAGGCGCCGTAGATCATGATCGACCCCACGCCGACGCTCAGGGAAAAGAACGCGTGGCCCATGGCTGGCAGCAAGCCATCCATGACCTTGTCCGGATTGAAGTCGAACATGAAGTGCACGCCTTCCATAAAGTGCCCGGTGGTCAGGCTGTAGCCCAGCAGAATCAGGATGAGCAGGAACAGCAGCGGCATCATGATGCGCAGGCTGCGCTCAAGGCCGGCGACCACACCCTTGGCGATCACCACTGCCGACAGCAGCATGAACGCCGTGTGCCAAGCGGTCAGCCGCCAGGGGTCGGCAATCACCGCGCCAAAATAGGCGCCGACCTGGTCCGGAGTTACGCCCTGGAAATCGCCACGGCCCATATCGATGATGTAATCCAGGGACCAGCCGCCCACCACGCTATAAAAGGACAGGATCAGCAGCGCCGTGATCATCCCGGCAAAGGCGCCCCACGACCAGCGCGCCGAATGTCCGGCTTCCAGCGCCAGCACCTTCAGGGCATTGGCCGGGCTCAGGCGGGCGCGGCGACCGATCAGGGTCTCGGCCATCATCACCGGGATACCAATCAGCGCGATGCAGGCCAGGAACATCAGCACGAATGCGCCGCCGCCATAGACGCCGACCATGTACGGAAATTTCCAGATACTGCCCAGCCCTACCGCCGAACCCGTTGCCGCCAGAATGAACACCCAGCGACTGGCCCAACTTCCATGGACCGAAACCTTATCCGTCGACATCGCAACACGCCCAACCAAAAAAGAGCGCGCATTGTCCGGGATTCAATCAACCTGCTCAAGCACGCAGGTTACCCGTAGCCGACAATGCCGCGACTCCCTATAATGCGTCCCCTATGGCTAAGCTCAAGAAACATCCCACAGGGACCATCGCGCAAAACAAGAAGGCGCGACACGATTACTTCATCGAACACAAGTTCGAGGCCGGTCTGGTCCTGGCTGGCTGGGAAGTAAAAAGCCTGCGTGCCAACAAGGTACAGCTGGTCGACAGTTATGTGCTGCTCAAGGATGGCGAGGCCTGGCTGATGGGTAGCCATATCTCGCCGCTGACGACTGCCAGCACACACGTCATCGCTGACCCGACACGCACCCGCAAACTGCTGCTCAACCAGCGCGAGCTGGAAAAGCTGATCACCTCGGTGTCGCAGAAAGGCTATGCCTGCGTGGCCCTCTCCCTTTACTGGAAAGCGCACTTGATCAAGTGCGAGATCGCTCTGGGCAAAGGCAAGAAGGAATACGACAAGCGCGATACCGAGCGCGAACGCGACTCCAATCGCGAGCTACAACGCGCCGTGCGCAATAAGGGCAAGGACGAGTAGCGACTCTCACCAATCACCTGAATTGGAATGAGAACTGTGGGACCGGCTTTAGCCGGGACAGGGCCGGTACATCCGCTGCATTTCCTTGAGCGGATAGACCGCCTTCCCGGCTAAAGCCGGTCCCACACTGTCGGGCCTGGCTCTACATGCCGTTACGCCGCTCCGCCCGGGCCGCGCGCTGTACCTGCTGACGCACCTCTTCCAGCACTTCCTGCACATACAGCAGATGCCGTGCCGACACTTCCCGCGCGTCCTGCGCCCGCCCTTCGATAATCGCCGAGTACAGCTCCCGATGCTGATCGATCAGCATGTCGCGGGTTTCTGTGCGCTGCTTGTACATGCCGCCGATATTGGTCACCACGTTGCGTTTGAGCAGATCGAACAGACCGCGAATGGTGTGCAGCAACACCGCGTTGTGACTGGCCTCGGCAATCGCCAGATGGAAATTGGCATCGGCCGCGCCCTCTTCCGCCCGGCTGACTTCATCAACCCGGGTGTAACAATCCTGCAGGGTTTCGAAGGCCGCCTTTAAGCGTTCGCGATCCACATCCGTCGCTCGGATGGCCGCGTAGTAGGCGCAGGACACCTCAAGGGTCTGGCGAAACTCCAACAGATCGCGCTGGGCATCGGGGCTGCTTTCCAGCAGATGCAGCAGCGGATCACTGAAGGTCGAGCCGAGGTTTTCCACGACATAGTTGCCGCCACCCTGGCGACTGATCAACAGCCCCTTGGCCGTCAATTTCTGAATCGCCTCGCGCAGCGAGGGACGCGACACGCCGAATTGCTCGGCCAGTGCGCGCTCGGCAGGCAGTCGGCCGCCCGATTTCAGCGTTCCTTCCAGGATCATTCTTTCCAGCTGCTCGACAATATCGTCAGACAAACGGCGCTGACGCACCTGATCAAACCCCATAACCCTCACTCCACATCCCCGAAGAATTGCCGGGACCGCCTATTCTGGCTGATTGGCGGCGCGCAAGCACCCTCCAGATATCGCCATAGACGCCCCATCAGACGCATATCGACGGGCAACCTCGACCAAAGTTTGAGAGAGACAAATTGACACACCACAGACAAGGCTTTTAACCTAGCGACCAGCGATTGTAAATTGGTATTACCAATTATCCAATGCCAGTGTTCGGGGGACGGGCACTGCAAGACCTTTCACACAATGAAAGGCTTTAACTGGTCGACGCCCAAGGCGGACACCGGGCCTAACCAAAAACAATTAGGGGCCACCCCATATGCAAACCTGGCAGCAGATCTACGCACCTCTCGGCAGTCTCGGTCTCTCCGCACTCGCGGCGTTGATCCCTATCGTTTTCTTCTTCCTGGCCCTGGCCGTGTTCCGGCTCAAAGGTCATATCGCCGGCACCATCACCCTGGCACTGTCGATCCTGGTGGCGATCTTCGCCTTCAAGATGCCTGCCGACATGGCCTTCGCAGCGGCCGGTTACGGCTTCGCCTATGGCTTATGGCCAATCGCCTGGATCATTGTCGCGGCGGTGTTCCTCTACAAACTGACGGTCAAGAGCGGCCAGTTCGAGATCATCCGCAGTTCGGTCATGTCCATTACCGATGACCAGCGCCTGCAAGTGTTGCTGATCGGCTTCTGCTTCGGCGCCTTCCTTGAAGGTGCGGCAGGCTTTGGCGCACCGGTGGCGATTACCGCTGCATTGTTGGTCGGCCTCGGCCTGAATCCGCTGTACGCAGCAGGCCTGTGCCTGATTGCCAACACAGCACCGGTCGCTTTCGGCGCGCTGGGTATTCCGATCATCGTTGCCGGGCAAGTCTCGGGCATCGACGCGTTCAAGATCGGCGCCATGGCCGGCCGGCAATTGCCGCTGCTGTCGCTGTTCGTACCTTTCTGGTTGATGTTCATGATGGACGGCCTGCGCGGCGTCAGGGAAACCTGGCCAGCCGCTCTGGTAGCTGGCGCCAGCTTTGCCGTGACCCAGTACCTGACCTCCAACTTCATTGGCCCTGAGCTGCCGGACATCACCTCGGCGCTGGTCAGCCTGGTGTCCCTGACCCTGTTCCTGAAAGTCTGGCAACCGGCGCGGGAATCCGACGCAGTCGTGGTCGGCAGCGGCGGCGCAGCACTGGCCGGTGGCCCTGGCGGCAACTTCAGCGCGCCACGCAACCGCGTTGCCTCGCCTTATACCGGCGGGCAGATCTTCAAGGCCTGGTCACCGTTCCTGATTCTTACCGTGATCGTGACCATCTGGACCTTGAAACCCTTCAAAGCCCTGTTCGCCGCAGGCGGCGCGCTGAAAGACTTCACTATCAGCTTTGTAGTCCCGCACCTCGATCAACTGGTGATGAAAGCCGCGCCCATCGTCGCTACACCAACGGCAATGCCAGCGATCTACAAGTTCGACATCATCGCCGCGTCCGGCACCGCTATCCTGCTTTCGGCGATCCTGACGATGCTGGTACTGCGCATCAGCGCAAAAACTGGTCTTACCACTTTTAAGGAAACCCTGATCGAGCTGCGCTGGGCCATCGTCTCCATCGGCATGGTGCTAGCCTTCGCCTTCGTCATGAACTACTCGGGCATGTCGTCGACCCTGGCCCTGGTATTGGCGGGCACCGGCGCGGCCTTCCCGTTCTTCTCGCCGTTCCTCGGCTGGCTGGGCGTGTTCCTGACCGGCTCCGACACCTCGGCCAACGCCCTGTTCGGCTCACTGCAAGCCACCACCGCACACCAGCTCGGCATCAGTGATGTGCTGACCGTCGCCGCCAACTCCAGCGGCGGCGTGACCGGCAAGATGATCTCACCGCAATCCATCGCCGTCGCCTGCGCCGCCACCGGCCTGGTCGGCAAGGAGTCGGACCTGTTCCGCTTCACCCTCAAGCACAGCCTGTTCTTCGCCACCATCGTCGGCTGCATTACTTATGCACAGGCGTACTGGCTGACGGGCATGCTGGTGCACTGATAGCCTCACCCAAGGCGCCGCAGCCCGCCTGCGGCGTCCTTATTACTGATAACCGGGAACACCCGGAGTAGATCCTGATGATCCTGGAGTAGCCATGAGCCTGCCCGCCGCCTTTATCCGCGAAGCCCAACGCCTGATCCCGGCGCAACGGCGCTTCGATGACCCGCTCTCGACCCTGGCCTTCGGCACCGATGCCAGCTTCTATCGACTGATCCCCAAGCTGGTGATCCGCGTCGAATCCGAGGATGAAGTGGTCGCCCTGCTGCAACTGGCCCAGACCGAAAAAGTCCCGGTGACCTTCCGCGCAGCGGGCACCAGCCTGTCCGGCCAGGCCATCACTGACTCGGTACTGCTGGTGCTGGGGGATAACTGGAACGGTCGTGAAGTGCGCCAGCAAGGCGCGCAGATTCGTCTGCAACCCGGCGTGATCGGCGCCCAGGCCAACGCCTGGCTGGCCCCGTTCGGGCGCAAGATCGGACCCGACCCGGCTTCAATCAACGCCTGCAAAATCGGCGGCATCGTCGCCAACAATTCCAGTGGCATGTGCTGTGGCACGGCCCAGAACAGCTATCACACACTGGCCGGTATCCGCGTGGTGCTGGCCGACGGCACGCGCCTGGACAGCGAAGATCCGACCAGTGTCGCGGCCTTTCGCGCCAGCCATGGCGAACTGCTTGAGCAACTGGCCCGTCTGGGTCGCGAGACCCGCGCCAACACTGAACTTGCAGCAAAAATCCGGCACAAATACCGCCTGAAAAACACCACCGGCCTGTCACTCAATGCCCTCATCGATTTCGATGAACCGCTGGATATCCTCAGCCACCTGCTGGTCGGTTCCGAAGGCACCCTCGGTTTTATCAGCGCCGTGACCTACGACACTGTGCCCGATCACCCGCACAAAGCCTCGGCGCTGATCGTCTTCCCCGACGTGGAAATCTGCTGCAACGCCGTGACCGTCCTGAAAACCCAGCCAGTCTCCGCCGTCGAACTGCTCGACCGCCGCAGCATGCGCTCGGTCCAGGACAAACCCGGCATGCCCGCCTTCGTCCGCGAATTGTCGGACAACGCCTGCGCCCTGCTGATCGAAGCCCGCGCTGCATCCCAGGCACTCCTGCACGAGCAACTGGCGCAGATCATGGCCTCGCTCGCGCCCTTCGCCGTGGAAAAACAGGTCGACTTCACCGAAGATCCGCAGGAAAACGCCCGCCTCTGGGCCATCCGCAAGGACACCTTCCCCGCCGTCGGCGCCGTACGCCAGACCGGCACCACAGTGATCATCGAAGACGTCACATTCCCCGTGGAACAACTGGCCATCGGCGTACGTCGCCTGATCGAGCTGTTCGACAAGCACCACTACGACGAAGCGATCCTGTTCGGCCATGCCCTCGAGGGCAACCTGCACTTCGTCTTCACCCAGGGCTTCGACGATCCCGAGCAAGTGGCTCGCTACAGCGCCTTCATGGAAGATGTCACGCAACTGGTGGCGGTGGAATTCGGCGGCTCGCTCAAGGCCGAACACGGCACCGGCCGTAACATGGCGCCCTTCGTCGAACTGGAATGGGGCCGCGACGCCTACCAGTTGATGTGGCAGCTCAAGCGCCTGCTCGACCCCAACGGCATCCTCAACCCCGATGTAGTGCTGAGCACCGACCCGCAGATCCACCTGAAAAATCTCAAGCCCCTGCCCGCCGCCGACGAAATCGTCGACAAGTGCATCGAGTGTGGCTTCTGCGAACCGGTCTGCCCCTCCAACGGCCTGACCCTGACCCCACGCCAGCGCATCGTTATCTGGCGCGATATCCAGGCAAAAAAACGCGCCGGCATCGACACCAGCGAACTGGAGCGCGACTACCACTACCAAGGCATCGACACCTGCGCCGCCACTGGCCTGTGCTCGCAGCGCTGCCCGGTGGGCATCAATACCGGCGAGCTGGTGAAAAAACTGCGCAGCCGCGAAGCCCATCACGACAAAACCGCCACCTGGCTGGCCGACCACTTCAAAACCGCCCTGCAAGGCGCACGCTTCACCCTGCACGCCGCCAATGGCGCACGCATGCTGCTGGGCGCGCCACGCCTGGCAAAAATCTCCGCCGCCCTGAGCAAAGCCTCAGCCGGCCGCGTACCGCAATGGACCCCGGCCATGCCCCAGGCCGAACAGGCCATTCGCATCACGCCAGTAGTGGACGATCAACGCCCAAGGGTTGTGTATCTGGCAGCCTGCGTATCGCGGGTCATGGGCCCCGCAGCGGCTGATCGCGAGCAAATGTCGCTACTGGAAAAAACCCGCGGCCTGCTGGAAAAAGCCGGTTACCAGGTAGTGTTCCCGGACAATCAGGACAGCCTCTGCTGCGGCCAGCCGTTCGCCTCCAAGGGCTACAACGAACAGGCCGACGCCAAGCGCGATGAACTGCTCGCCGCCCTGAGCAAAGCCAGCCGCGGCGGCCTCGACCCGATCTACTGCGACACCAGCCCGTGCACCCTGCGCTTGGTCCAGGAGCTCAAGGACACCCGCCTCGACCTCTATGATCCAGTGCGTTTCATCCGCACGCACCTGTTGGACAAACTGACCTTCACCCCCCAGCAACAACCCATCGCCGTCCACGTCACCTGCAGCACCCAGCACCTGGGCGAAAGCCAGGCACTGATCGAACTGGCGCGGCTGTGCAGCGTCAACGTGGTCATTCCCGAAGGCATCCACTGCTGCGGCTTCGCCGGAGACAAAGGCTTCACCCAGCCCGAACTCAACGCCCACTCACTGCGCACCCTCAAGGACGCCGTGCAGTACTGCGAAGAAGGCATCTCCACCAGCCGCACCTGCGAAATCGGCCTGACCCGCCACGGCGGCATCGACTACCACGGGCTGGTCTACCTGGTGGACCGAGTGACCCAGCCGCGCACGACATGATTTGTAACGAGATCTGTGTACTGGATGTGGCTGGCCCTGTCAGACACAACACAACCCTATGAATCAAAAAGAGATTCCGCGGGAGTCGGCTTGCTGGCGATCGAGTGCGAAGCGCTCGCAATGAAGCGACACCTTTCACACCCAGCGCAAAATAAATAGAACCCCTGCGAATCACCACAGTCATCTATTTAAGCCCCTCAATCAGACGGGGCTTATTAATGACTTTGGATTCGGCCCTCATAGACCGGTCAAACCAGGTCCACAGGCCAAGGAGATACACATGAAACGTACCGTATTCGCTGGATTGTTCCTTACTACCGCACTGTTGGCTTCCCCGGTTTTCGCAGCAGACGATCTGTGCGGCGCCAATATCAAGACCCTTGAAAATGCCCAGGTATCGTCTAGCGCCAATCTGAGTAAAGAAACCAAGGACGAGATGGCCAAGACAGTCAAAGATGCGAAGGCTGCACAAAGCGCAAATGACACCGAAAAATGCATCGCGTTGACCACCAAGGAAATCACCGAGCTGAAAAATACCGGCTCCGGCACTGATGGCGGCACCGCCAAGTAAATGCGGCTCCATCGGCCGAAAGGGGTTCATGGCGAGCCCCTTTCGTGCCGGGCAACACGCAACACGGGTCGACGCAAGCCATTGATTGGCGTAGACTCCACGACCTGGCTGCTTCTGGCAGCCACTGGGGCCGATTAGGATTCGACGCCGGTGATGAAACTTTAGGTGCATGCCGACTTGGTAACAGAAGTCGTAAATCCACTGTTGCAACTACTTATAGTTGCCAATGACGACCATTACGGGGAACAAGCTCTCGCTGCGTAAGCGGCGCTAGCCTTCCTCCTGGTACCTTCGGGTCCAGCAATCACTAGGGGATGTCTGTAAACCCGAAGTGATTGTCATATAGAACAGAATCGCCGTGCAGTACGTTGTGGACGAAGCGGCTAAAACTTACACAACTCGCCCAAAGCACCCTGCCCGTCGGGTCGCTGAGGGTTAACTTAATAGACACGGCTAAGCATGTAGGACCGACAGCGGAGTACTGGCGGACGGGGGTTCAAATCCCCCCGGCTCCACCACTTCATCATCTAAAGACGTCCACGGACGTCTTTTTTTGTGCCTGAAACTTAGTGAAATCAAGGGTTTCAGCGCTTCTTAGGTTTTTTGGCACCCGCCGAGTTCTGACCGTTCAGGTATTCCAAGTGGTATTCCAGCCCCTCCGGGGTTAATCTCTGGAATACCCAAACAGCGCCTGAGGTAGATCTCATGCCTGCTCCAGCCCTCCGTCTCTCCGACCGACAACTCAAGGGAGTCAAACCGGCGTCCAAGGATTACGTCCTCACCGACGGCGACGGTTTGCAGCTCCGCGTACGCAGCAACGGCTCGTTGCTGTGGAATTTCAATTACCGCGAACCGGTGACCAAAAAACGCATCAACATGGGCTTCGGGACCTACCCCGAGCTGTCACTAGCGAATGCACGAAAGAAGGCTGTCGAAGCGCGCGAACTGCTCGCGCAAGGCATCGACCCCAAAGTGCAGCGCAACATGCTAAATGAAACCAGGCGAGCCGAAACTGAACACACCTTCGAGAACGTCGCTCTCGCCTGGTTCGAGCTCAAAAAAGACTCGGTCACCCCGGCCTACGCCGAAGATATTTGGCGCTCGCTCACGCTGCACGTGCTGCCGAGTATGAGAATCACGCCACTGGTGAAGATCACTGCCCCGATGGTGATCGAGCTGCTTCGCCCGCTCGAAGCCAAAGGCAGCTTGGAAACGGTGAAACGCTTGACCCAGCGGCTCAACGAGATCATGACCTACGGCGTTAACTCCGGGCTGATCTTCGCCAACCCGCTCAGTGGCATTCGCGCTGTGTTCAAAAAGCCCAAGAAAGAAAACATGGCCGCGCTTCCGCCCGAAGAGCTTCCCGAGCTTATGATGGAAATCGCCAACGCCAGTATTAAGCGCATCACCCGCTGCCTGCTCGAATGGCAACTGCACACCATGACCCGCCCCGCCGAAGCGGCCACCACTCGATGGGTCGATATCGACTTCGATAAAGCGTTATGGGTGATCCCCGCCGAGCGCATGAAGAAGCGCCGCCCCCACGCGGTCCCCCTCACCGAGCAGGCGCTCGCACTGCTTGCCACGGTTAGGCCGCACAGCGGCAATCGTGAATATGTATTTCCCTCTGACCGCAATCCCCGCACCCACGCCAATAGCCAGACCGCGAATATGGCGCTCAAGAGGATGGGCTTCCAAGACCGCCTGGTCAGCCACGGTCTGCGCTCGATGGCCAGCACCATTCTTAACGAGCATGGCTGGGACCCCGAGTTGATCGAGGTCGCGCTGGCGCATGTGGACAAGGATGAAGTGCGCAGTGCGTACAACCGTGCGGATTATATCGAGCGCCGACGGCCGATGATGGCGTGGTGGAGTGAATACATTCAGAAAGCGGCGACGGGCAACCTTTCGGCAACCGCGATCAACGTGACGCGTGATCGCATCGTGGTGCCGATCCGGTAGCGCTGCGGCATCGGTGGCAGAAAGCGCGCCGTCAGACTCACCGGCGGCAGTGGCCAACTCACTTTGCTCTAAGCCTCTCCGGCCCAGCCCCTGGGTATGGGGAGGCTTCGCATCCCCATACCCAGGGGCTAACACTATAAAAGCGACGAGCGGCCGCGCCGCTACTGAATGCCACCGATTTCCACTCCACGCCAACGCTTTCAATTGGCGCAATTCCAGGCGCGTTTCGCCATTGACCCATACCCCCATCGCCATTAAAACGAAGCTTCCAAACGCTGCCGTTGGCAGCACCCCAGATGGCCAGAGCCTTCAAGGTCATGCCGCTAACGCGGTGGCTCAACCTAAGTACGATTCGCGTCCGGCAGCTCGTACGGTCACTACCCTCGTGATGGATGCCCACTTCACTTCGTTGCCCATGCGGCAACCACCCTACCCTCTTGCTGCCTTGTAGCAACCCATTCGCATGGCCATTTCATATGCGCCATCCCTTTGCCCGTCTCTTTCTAAGGAAAGAGACGGGCGCACATACCACCGCTGCCGGCAAGGTAATACGTGGCTTTGCCGCAATCCTCCTCGTGACAATCGGCGTGACAAACGCCGAAGCCACCTACAACAACGATGTAGATGATGGTGCCGCAGACCTTAACTGGACTGCGCCTGGCTGACAGCCAGGCACGCCCTGTCATCGCGTCGTTGTCTTCAACCGACTCAGGATCTCGCGGCGATGGTTTCGTCACCCAACGCAGCCTCCACCCGCCCACCGGTTTCGGTGCTCAGGGGGCCAGATCATGAGATGCCCAAGCTCTCGGCCGTAAGGAGCCGCCAGTCCCGCGTAAGTGGACATCCCACAGGCCGCAGGGGCCTTGATCCCTGATAACACTCAGCATTCTTGGCGGGATGACGTGGGACGAAGACCTAGTGAATTAGGCGAGGGAAGCGAAATGGTATTAGTAGGCAGGCGAGAAGGCCGCAATTTTGGCTACGGCAGGCAATTGAGCTACGCAGGGCCGCAGGCGCTGAAAGACATGTTCGGCGGAGGCCACTACGGCACGGTCAAGGCGCACTCTGATCGGTGGTTGGCATTCGTGAAGTGGTGTCGGTCTGAAGCGGGGCCCGGGGTCAATGATGCGCGGCAGATTGATCGCGAGGTGCTGTCGGACTATGCCGCATACCTTCGCGGCCTGGTTGAGCACGGAGACCTAGCAATCAGCACTGCACAAAACCGGCTATCCAGCGTTAACAGAACCATGGCAGCGCTTCGCGGTGATCAATATGTGAAATTGCCAAGTCCGAGCAAGGCGTTAGGTATGCAGCGCACCGGGGTCCGTCAATCGGTGCCGCAAGGCCAAGACCGCGAACAGGTACAGCAGATCGTCGAGACGCTTTGTAGCCGTGATCAGATGCGGGCAGCAGCGATAGTTCAGTTGACGCGAGCCACGGGGATGCGTTTGCGCGAGGCCATCCTGGCTGACCTGTCACGGCTGAGCCGTGAAGCCGCGCTCTACGGCAAAATCAATATCCAGGATGGCACCAAAGGCGGGCGCGCCGGTACATCTGCACCCCGCTGGATTAAGGTGGATGACCATATTCGTGGCGCACTTAGATTTGCATTGCAAGTATCCCCCGCGGATAGCCGCAACCTGATTGCTCCAAACGAGAGCTATCTGAACGTTCTGCAGGAAATAGCCCGGCCAGCGAGAGAGGTCCTGAAAGCACACGACCTCAAAGGCTTTCACGAACTTCGGGCGGCGTTTGCATGTGAGCGCTATGAACAGATCACACATCACTGTGCGCCTGTAAATGGTGGTCAGTGCTACGCCATAGACCGGCGCCTAGATCTTGAGGCTCGCATGCAGATCAGCAATGAGCTGGGGCATGGACGGATTGAGGTGGTCGCTGCCTACATAGGGGGAGGGTATGACTAAGGCGTTTGATATGGAGTTGTTCTTGAGTGCCGTGCTGACAGGGTCGCATGCGACGCGGCACCGGCATTTGCGGCAGGCGAGAATCATCCAATCTGAAATCGCAAAACGCTGGCAGCGTTCAACTCCTTGGGCCTGGCAGCGAAAGCATTTGGTTTGGTTTCTTGAACATTCCCTCACCGGCCGCAGTGAGGCAACACAGTATTACTATTTGCTTACTGTCCAACTGCTCGCACGACGCCTGGAAAGGCCATGGGTTTTTAAGCGTTGAGTGGAGCTCCCGTTCCTAACCATCGGTAATCGCCACCGCCTCGGAAAATCACGGCGTCGACGCGCCTATTAGCAACCTCCTCAGTGCTGAGGAAATCATGACTTTTAAAGTCAGCCCGGTTATGCGCAAATCGCGCCGCATACAAGCGTAACGTCTCGCCCTCGGCCAGTAGCTGATCACGCTGGACCGACGGCATATGGTTATACACGCACCACGCTTCGTCTGGCATTATGCCCTTATAGCGCCACCATTCTCGGGATGGCTGGTGACGAACTCAAGGGATGGAACATGGCAGAGAACAGCAACTTCGCCTTTTTCAAAGAACACGATCCGGTTTTTTTCCAACTTGCCAATGCGGCCGAGCGAGTATTTTCCAGCGACCCCAACACGACGCTGATCAAACTGCGCCAGTTGGGCGAAGCGCTCGCCCAGGATCTGGCGGTAAGAGCAGGCATTGAGTTCGACGCCACCACTTCCCAAGCTGATCTGCTATTCCGCCTAAGCCGTGAAATCCAGCTCGACGGCAACATCCGCAACCTGCTCCATACGCTGCGCATCGAAGGCAATAAGGCTACCCACGAATTCCGCACCCAGCATCGTGAGGCACTGGACGGACTGAGGGTCGCACGCGCCTTGGCGATCTGGTATCACCAGTCATTTGGCACGGGCGGCAGCACCTTCAAACCTGGGCCTTTCATGGTTCCGGCCGATCCGAGTGAGCCTCTACGTGAGCTGCAGGGGCAGATCGAAAAACTTCGCGCAGAGCTGGGCGACAGTCGCCAGCAATTGGAGAACAACCACCAATTAGCCGAGCTACTGGCGCAAGAAAAGCATGAGCAAGCCAGTCTTGTTGGGCAGATGAACGAGGAAGCTCGCGTCTACGAGCAGATTGCCCTTGAACGCGAGGCCGAACTATCGAAGGCCCGAGTCGATTTCGAGGCACGGCTGAAAGTGCTGCAACAACAGCTTGAAGATCAGCCGCAAGCTGCCCAGCAGGTCACGCGTAAAACTCAGCAGGCAAGCAGCCAGTTCGACCTCAATGAAGACCTCACCCGTATTCTCATCGATCAACAGTTGAACGATACCGGCTGGGAAGCCGATTCGCTCGATCTTACCTACAGCAAGGGCGCTCGGCCCGAAAAGGGCAAGAACAAGGCCATCGCCGAATGGCCAACCAGCAAGCCGAAAGAAAACGCTGATTACGTGCTATTCGCCGGCCTCATCCCAGTCGCCATAGTCGAAGCCAAGCGCAAGCGCGTCAACATAGCGGACCGCATTCCCCAAGCCGAGCGCTATTCACGCCAACTGATCGTTACCGACAATCTGCAACCGGCCGGGCAGAACACGGGCTGGGCCGATGGCCAGGGCAGCCACTTCAAAGTCCCGTTTGCCTTTGCCTGCAATGGCCGGCCCTTCATTAAGCAGCTCGCCGAGCTATCTGGCATCTGGTTTCGTGACTTGCGCAGCCCGGCCAACCTGCGCCGGCCGCTGCAGGACTTCCACACGCCGGGCGGCCTACTCGACCTGCTCAAACGCAGCCGTGAGGACGCCGAGGCGAAACTACAGCAGGAAGGCTTCGCCTATCTCAAGCTGCGTGACTATCAGGAAAACGCCATCCGCGCCGTCGAACTGGCCCTAGCCGCCAATCGCCGCAACTGTCTGCTGGCCATGGCGACCGGAACCGGAAAAACGCGCACTATCATTGGCTTGATGTACCGCCTGCTGAAGGCCGAGCGCTTTCGCCGTATTCTTTTCCTGGTCGATCGCAGCGCCTTGGGGGAACAGGCCATCGAAGCCTTCAATGAGGCGACGCTGGAACAGAACCACACGCTGGCGCAGATCTACGACGTCAAAGAACTAGGTGACATGGCTGCCGAAGCTGAAACACGAGTTCAGGTCGCCACTGTGCAGGCCATGGTCAAGCGCATCTTCCAATCGGACACTCCGCCGCCCATCGATGCCTTCGACTGCATCATCGTCGACGAAGCCCACCGCGGTTACACCCTCGATCAGGAAATGACTGAGGGCGAGCTGGCAGTGCGCGACTTCAACCAGTACCTATCGCAGTATCGTCGCGTGCTCGACTATTTCGACGCCTGCCGCGTCGGGCTCACCGCTACGCCAGCCAAGCACACCAGTGAAGTCTTCGGGGCTCCGATATACACCTACAGCTACCGTGAGGCCGTGGCTGACGACTGGCTGATCGATCACGAACCTCCAATCCGCTACCAGACCCTGCTGAGCCAAAACGGCATCCACTTTGCCAAGGGCGAGAGCGTCAGCGTCATCGATACGAGTACCGGCGAAGTGGATGTCGCCGAGCTTGAGGACGAACTCGACTTCGAAATCGAGTCCTTCAATCGCCGCGTGATTACGCCCGGTTTCGACAAGGTCATCTGCGAGCAACTGGCACAAGAGCTCGACCCGTCGGGCGACGAAAAAACGATGATTTTTTGCGTAAACCAAGCCCATGCCGAGAGGGTCAAAAATCTTCTCGACGAAGCCTTCAAGGACGTTCACGGCGAGGATTACAATCAGGCGGCTGTACAGATCATCACCGGGCAAAGTGACAAGGTCAAACAACTGATCCGCCAGTACAAGAACGAGCGCTACCCGAGCATTGCCATCACGGTCGACCTGTTGACCACCGGTATCGACGTACCGCGCATTTGCCACTTGGTGTTCATGCGCCGGGTGCGTTCGCGCATCCTCTACGAACAGATGAAGGGCCGCGCGACTCGCCGCTGCGATGAAATCGGCAAGACGGTATTCAAGATCTACGACCCAGTTGACCTGTACGCGGCCCTCGAACCAGTAGATACAATGAAGCCGCTAGTGAAAGACCCAAGCATCAGCCTCGAACAGCTGGTCAGCGAGCTAAGCAACCCAGCCAGCCTCGATGCTCCTGGTAACCAGCCAGACACTAGTCATGCCCACGACGTCCTGGACCAGCTCAGCCAGCGGATCATGCGTATTCTGCGCAAGGCCAGCCATAAGGCCGAGCAAAAGCCAACCCTAAAGGCCAAGCTCGCCGAACTGGAGAACACCTGGGGCGTAGCCCCGGACAAACTGCATCAGTACCTGCACCAGCTCGGCCCACAGCAAGCTGCCCAGTTCATCCAACAGCATGCCCAACTGCTCGATCAACTCGCCACGGTTAATGCCCTGCTGGGATCGCTGAACTACCCGGTGATCTCCACTCACATGGACGAACTGATGGTGCGTGAGCAGAACTACGGCGATTACCAAAAGCCCGCGGACTATTTGGAAAGCTTCAACGACTTCATTAAGAATCAGTTGAACCAGTCAGTGGCCCTCGGCGTAGTGGTCAACCGCCCGCAAGACCTGACCCGTGAACAATTGCGCGAAGTGCGCCTGCTGCTCGACGGGCATGGCTACAGTGAGGTGAACCTGCAAAGCGCCTGGCGCAACCAAACCAACCAGGAAATCGCTGCCAGTATCGTCGGCTTCATCCGCCGCGCCGCCCTCGGAGAGGCTTTGCTACCTTTTGAGCAGCGCGTAACCAAGGCGATGGAGACGATTTATACCCTGCAGCCTTGGACTCAAATTCAGCGTAAGTGGCTTGACCGCCTGGCCAAGCAACTGGTGCACGAGGTCGTTATTGACAAGAAGCAGATTGGTGAGGCGTTCAAGAGCGATGGCGGCAGCACGCGGCTGGACAAGATGCTCGGCGGCAACCTGAGCGTGGTACTGGACGCCCTGAATGACAACCTGTGGGCACAGACGGGATGAGGCCGATCCTGAACGCTGGGTTGGCCACCGTACTCGTTCATGAGGGATAATGCCCTCCTATTGCACGAGTTATCGACTGCAACACCTAGAGACGCTTAATGACCCTTGCCGAGCTTCATCAAATCCTTGACCGTGGTGAGGACAGCCGCCATCAGTTCAAGCGCGATTTCAGCAATATCGATGCCTTGGCAGCCGAGTTGGTGGCGTTCGCCAATACGTCCGGTGGCTATTTGCTGATTGGCGTAGACGACTCCGGCGCGGTGAGCGGGTTGAGTAGCGCAGACATTTCGCGACTCAATCAACTGCTCTCCAACGCAGCCTCACAGAATGTCCGTCCGGCGATCAATCCATTGTCCAGCAACCTTCAGACCGAGCACGGGCTGGTCATGGTGGTGACAGTCGAACAAGGGCTGAATAAACCCTATGTCGACAACCAGGGTCGCATATGGGTAAAGAACGGCGCCGATAAGCGTCGGGTCACGGCCCGTGAAGAACTGCAGCGGTTGTTCCAGCAGGCCGGACTGGTGTGCGCCGATGCGGTACCGGTCGCGGGCAGCAGCGTAGCGGATATCGACGCCAAAGCGCTTGGCGAGTACTTCCAAAGACGCTTTCGGCAGAACCCCGAACAGACAGGTTTGGAAACCACCCGCATCCTGGAAAATCTTGGCCTCGCCAGTGGCGACACACCCAATTTGGCCGGTTTGCTGCTCTTCTGCCAAACGCCACAACGCCTGTGCCCGGCGTTCGATATCAAGGCCGTGGCGTTTCCGGGCACGGTTCTGCATGACCGCCACTATCTAGACAGCGAAGATATCGACGGCAATCTGCAGGAACAGTACCGACGCAGCCTTGCCTTCATAAAGCGCAACCTACACCACGTGCAGCGCCAGCAGGGCTTCAATACCCTCGGCCAGCTGGAAGTGCCGGAGGAGGTGTTTGAAGAACTGCTGGTCAATGCCCTGATCCACCGCGACTACTTTGTCAGCGCCTCCATCCGGATCATGATCTTCGCCGATCGCATCGAACTGATCAGCCCCGGGCACCTGCCTGACGTGCTCGATACCGAGAAAATTCGATTCGGCCTGTCCAACCGTCGTAACCCGACGCTCACCTCCCATGCTGTGCACATTCTCCCCTATCGCGGTTTGGGCACCGGCATCCCGCGCGCTATCGATGCTTGGCCAATGATCCGGTTGGAGGACGACCGGCAGAGTAATCAGTTCAAGGTGGTGATTCAGCGCGCCGTTGTAAAAGGGCCTCTTTCGGGCCCAAGTGGGGACCAAGTAGGGACTAAGTCGGGACCAAGTGGGGACCAAGTAGGGACTGAGTCCGCTGCCGAAGGAGAACAAGCCGAAACTCGCCTGTCTTTGCAGCAAGAGCAGGTAACGCTGCTGTGCAAAATGACAGGTGATCACACTGCGCCAGAGCTAATGACCTTCGTCGGGCGCAGCAACCGCAGCAAGTTCCGCGAGCAGGTTTTGACCCCACTACTGGTGCTTGGCGTGGTCGAGATGACCATTCCAGACAAGCCCAACAGCAGCAAGCAACGCTATCGCCTGACTGCGGCCGGCCGAGCGTTAAAAGCCGAACAACGCTCCTCAGACGACTGAGCCCAGACAACCACTTCTTTGCGCCAGCGCAATCTGGCGCTTTACACACTTCGTCACAGGTACCCCATGACCAACTCCGATATTGTCCAGAAACTCTGGAACCTCTGCGACGTCCTGCGCGACGATGGCATCAACTACAGCGACTACGTCACCGAACTCGTGCTTCTGCTGTTCATCAAGATGGAATACGAACAGGTGCAGAATAACGACAGCTTCGGCCACAAGCTGCCCGAAGGCGCGCGCTGGCCAGACCTGGCTGGCAAGTCCGGCGTTAACCTGCTCGACCACTACCGGCAGATGCTGCTGGACCTTGGCAAAAACCCTGACCCGCTGATTGCCGCCATCTACGCCGACGCTCAGACTCGCCTCAAGGAACCGCGCCACCTTGAGCAGTTGATCAAGAGCCTCGACGGCATCGACTGGTTCAGCGCCCGCCAAGACGGCCTCGGCGATCTTTATGAAGGCCTGTTGGAAAAGAACGCCAGCGAGACCAAGTCCGGCGCCGGCCAGTACTTCACCCCGCGCCCGCTGATCGACAGCATCATCCGCTGCATCAAGCCGCAGCCGGGCGAGACCATCCAAGACCCGGCCGCCGGTACTGCGGGCTTTTTGATCGCTGCTGACGCCTATATCAAAAGTCAAACCGACGATTACTACGACCTCGACGCCAAAGCCCAGGCCTTCCAGCGCAATCGCGCCTTTGTTGGCGTAGAACTGGTGCCCGGCACTCGCCGTCTGGCGCTAATGAACACCTTGCTGCATGGCATGGAAGGCGACGAGGAAGGCGTGGTGCACCTGGGCAACGCCCTAGGTCAGACCGGGGCCAACTTACCCAAGGTCGACGTCATCCTCTCCAACCCACCGTTCGGCACTGCCAAGGGTGGCGGTGGCCCGACTCGTGATGACCTTACGTACCGCACCAGTAACAAGCAGTTGGCCTTTCTCCAACACATCTACCGTGGCCTCAAGCCGGGCGGCCGCGCCGCCGTGGTGCTGCCGGATAACGTGCTGTTCGAGGCCGGCGTTGGCACCGACGTGCGTCGCGACCTGATGGACAAGTGCAACCTGCACACCATCCTGCGTCTGCCAACCGGCATCTTCTACGCCCAGGGCGTGAAGACCAACGTACTGTTCTTTCAGAAGGGCACCATGGAAAACCCACGCCAGGAGGAAGGTTGCACCAAGCGCGTGTGGATCTATGACCTGCGCAGCAATATGCCTAGTTTTGGCAAGCGTACACCCTTCGGCCCTGCCCACCTCAAGCCGTTTGAAGAGGCCTATGGCGATGATCTCAACGGCGGAAGCCTTCGCGCGGAGAACGTCGAGGGTATTGGTGAAGCCAGCCGCTTCCGCAGCTTTACCCGCGATTACATCCGCAACGAGCGTAGTGACTCGCTGGATATCAGTTGGCTAAAGGACGACAGCAGCCTGGATGCCGCCGACCTGCCCGCTCCAGAAGTACTGGCCGGTGAGGCGATGGCTGAATTGACCGAAGCGCTGCGTGAGCTGGAAGAGCTGATGAAGGCGCTGGGGGCGGGGGATGAAGTGGTGGCGCAGAAGCAGTTGATGGCTGAGGTGATGGGCTTGGCTATAGTTGAGGAGAATGGCAATGAGTGAGCTGCCAAGTGGATGGGCACGCACAACTTTAGGAACCGTTGCCGATTGGGGAGCAGGAGGAACTCCGTCTCGCAGCGAGCCAAACTTTTACGGCGGAAAGATTCCATGGATAAAAAGCGGAGAACTCAATAGCCGTTACATAAAGACGACTGAGGAAAGCATTACAGAAGAAGCTATCAAATCCTCAAGTGCGAAGATTTTCCCCGCAGGTTCCGTGGCCATCGCCATGTATGGGGCAACTATCGGTAAAACGGCCATCCTCGGCATCGATGCGTCTACCAACCAAGCTTGTGCCGTTGGTGTGCCAGTCAAAGGTCTTATGGGAAAAGAATACCTGTATAGGCTTCTTCAAAATGAAAAGGCGGCTTTCATTGAGAAAGGTAAAGGTGGAGCTCAGCCGAATATTTCGCAAGCGGTCATAAAAGCACATGAAATCAGTCTTCCACCGCTCGCCGAACAAACCCGCATCGCCGTCAAGCTCGACGAACTGCTGGCCCAAGTCGATACCCTGAAAGCCCGCATCGATGGCATCCCCGCACTACTTAAGCGCTTCCGCCAATCCGTACTCGCTGCCGCTGTTTCTGGGAGGCTAACGGAGGAGTGGCGGGTTCAACACTCGAAAGCTGAATGGAAGCAACTTACATTTGGGGATGCCGGGGAGGTTTCTGGAGGCTTAACTAAGAACTCAAAACGAAGAGCACTTCCTTTAGCAAAACCTTATCTACGAGTAGCCAACGTACATGCAAATAATCTAAATCTCGATGACGTCACGCAAATCGGCCTTACCGAGAAAGAATTCGAAAAAACCCGGCTTGTTTCTGGTGACGTCCTGATCGTTGAAGGTAATGGCAGTCTCGATCATATCGGGCGAGCCGCCATATGGAACAATGAAATTCCAGACTGCTGTCATCAAAACCACTTAATTAGATGGCGCGCAAATAACGGAGTGCACCCTAAGTTCGCTCTATATCAATTGCTTTCACCTCAAGGGCGTAAGCAACTAGTAGAGGTTGCAAAATCCACTACGGGTCTGCATACGCTGAGCATCTCGAAGGTTTCAGCTTTGAAACTTCCAATACCGGTGGCCGACGAACAAACCGAAATTATCCACCGCGTCGAGCAACTTTTCACCTTCGCCGACCAACTCGAAGCCCGCGTCAAAGCAGCCCAGGCACGTATCGACCGCCTAACCCAAAGCATCCTTGCCAAAGCCTTCCGCGGCGAGCTGGTGCCACAGGCCCCTAACGACGAACCAGCTGGCGTGCTGCTGGAGCGCATCAAGGCCCAACGTGCCACCGCGCCCAAGGCAAAGCGTGGTCGCCGAGCTGCTACGTTGGACTAAGCCTTTATCAGGAATAGAAAAAGCCATGACAGTTCCGACCTACGACCAGTTCATCGAGCCCATCCTGCGTTTTCTCGCCGCCCACGCGGAGGGTGCCACCGCGGGCGAGGCCCATGAAGCGGCCTCCGTGATGCTTGGTCTAAGCGAGGAGCAGCGGCAGGAGACCATCGCCAGTGGCCAGGCCACCTACAAGAACCGTTCAGGCTGGGCGCATGATCGGCTGAAGCGCGCCGGTTATTCCAGCAGCGCAAAGCGTGGCTACTGGCAGCTGACCGACACCGGCCGCGCATTCGCTCAGGCCAACCCTGCCCCGTTGAGCGCAGAACAGGTCGAGCATCTAGCTGTGAACTTCATGAGCGTGAAGCTGAAGACAGCGCCGGACGCCGCCTCGCTGGATGAAAACAACGACACGTCAACGCCGATTGTCCAGACCGACCTCGCCACTAGCAGCCCGCAGGAGAGGCTGAACCAAGCCATACTCGAACTGCGTACCAGCGTTGCGGGCGACCTGCTGGACAGCCTGCTGCAAGCGAGCCCGACGCGCTTCGAGCACATCGTACTCGACGTGCTGCACAGCCTTGGCTACGGTGCAAACCGTCAGGCGCTGCAACAAGTCGGCGGCGGTGGCGATGGCGGCATTGACGGAGTGATCTCGCTGGACGCGCTGGGGCTGGAGAAGGTCTACGTGCAGGCAAAGCGCTGGCAGAGCACCGTCGGCCGCCCCGACCTGCAGGCGTTTTATGGCGCCCTGGCCGGGCAGAAAGCCAAACGCGGTGTATTCATCACCACTTCCGGCTTCACCGCCCAGGCCGTTGACTTCGCACGATCGGTCGAGGGGCTGGTACTGGTCGATGGCAAACGCTTAGTCAATCTGATGCTCGACCACGATGTGGGCATTAGCTCGCAGATTTACAAAGTCCCCAGGCTCGACAGCGATTACTTTGACGAGTCGCTCGGCTGAGTTCAAAAAGCACCATTCCATCGAAAGCCAGATCCACTAGCATTCCATTTGGTATTCCAAGCCATTTATCTGATTGATTATTGCCCAACAAAAACAGACAACTACGGCATATTTTCAGCTCCCCCCGGCCCACCATTTCATCATCTAAAGACATCCAAGGACGTCTTTTCTTGTGCCCGAAATCCAGCAAATACAAGGGTTTCAGCTCCGACCGGGTCCATGGCATCCGAGCTCATCCTGCAATTCGTGTATTAACAGCCATGGCATCGCGCTAATAAATAAATAGATAACCACAGCCAATGGCCACAACCCACTGAATTACGCCCCCCCTCCCCCACTACCCACCATTGGAGAGTAGCCATGCCGAGGATCATTGATCCACTGCTGTAACTCGGCCTCGGCCTGTTCCAGGGCGTTGCGATTGAGCAGTTTGCGCAGCAGCGCGATGCTGACGGCCCGTGCTCTGAGGTTGAACGCGTGGCTACTGCATTGGGGGTCGGTGGGTTGGTAGACGCCCAGCTTTTCGTACAACTGCTGCAAGCGGTTTTGCACGCTGCGCAGCGACAGGCTGCGGCGGCTGGCAATGGCGCGGTCTGTCAGCCCTAATGCGATGTCTTGTAGAACTTCATACTCGGCGTCGGATAAACCCAGCACCTGGTCCTGCGACTTTTGCTGCACACCGCGTATCTCGCGATCAATAACGCATTGCTGTTCGATAAACAGGCTGCGCAATGCCAGCCGCAAGCGCTCCTCAGAGGCGGTCTTGAGCACATAACCATAGGCCGCGCCCTCTGGAACGATGCGCGAGATTCCCCGCACATAGGCTTCATCGGCGTAGTTGGACCAGAACAGAATCGACGTATCGGGCCGGTCTTTCCAGATCGTCTTGGCGGCCTCTACGCCGGTGCGTCTCGGCATCTGCAAATCCATGACTACTGCCGCGACGCTATGCTCATGGGCCAGACGCTCACCTATTTGGCCGTCCTCGGCTTCCAGCAAGCGGGTGCATTCAGGCAACGCCTGCTCAATCACCTCCTTAAGGAATGCGCGATGCACGGGGTCATCTTCTATTAACAAGACATCCATCATAAGGCGTGCTCCGGGTCGATGTGGCGGTCAGGCAATGGCAGGCTGAGGCGAACGTGGGTGCCCTTGCCCTGTGGGCCAGAGTCAATCTGTAGATCGGCGTCAAGCAACTGGGCGCGTATCTGCATGTTCTTGATACCGCCGGTATCCAGCAGATTGTCGCGTTCAAGCCCCAGGCCATCATCAATAATGGACAACAGCAGGTGGCCATCCACGCGGCTGATGTCAATGTCGATGGACTCTGGATAAGCGTGTTTGATTGCGTTATTAACCGCTTCCTGGATGATGCGGAACAGCGCAATTTTTTGTGGTTCCGCCAGTTTGTTGGCTTGCCCGTCGGTGTTGTCGCGCAAGTGTGTGGCAATGTTCAAACCACTGTTGCGCACGCTGCGTAGTAACAGGTCCTCCAGTCCTTCCTCGAAACCGAACAGCTGGAGCACGGTGGGTTTGACCGCGTCGATGATCAGGCGCAGCTCCTGCATGCTCTCTTGCAAGGCCTCGCTGACGGGCTGTAAATCGCGCCCTGACAGCGTATCGACCAACGTAAGGCGAGCGATGCGGCGATGCAGGCGTGTCATGTCGGCCAGCGTCTGATCGTGAAGATCCATACCAATGCGCTGCCGTTCGCTTTCCAATTCTTCGGTCAACCGCAGAGCCCCCAGGCGAAGGCCTTCTTCCCGGGCACGGATTTGGGTCTCGGCAATTGCCAGTTTTTTTGCCTGATCGGTCTGACGCAGTGCGTAGAGGTAGGACGCCAGCAGGTCAGCGACATGCTGGGTATGGTGTACGTCGTCCAGGGTGTAGTAATCGGCGGCATGCTTGGAGCAGCTCAATGCGCCGATGATTTCACCCCGCGCGCGCAATGGTACGTGGAGTCGGCTGCGAAGCTGGGCATCAAAAATCGGGTGATTGAAGGCGTCGGCAAACCGAAAGCGTGGATCGGTCATCGCGTCCTTGCTGAGGATAAACGGCTCTTCCCCCAGCAATACCGTACGCAGAGGGCTTTGCGCTATCGGTAGCGGGTGATTGACGAAGTCGCTCCATGCGGTATGCATCCCGGTTTCATAGGCATGCAGATGGTTTTCCCCATCGAGCAGCAGCAA
This sequence comes from Pseudomonas sp. JL23, assembly GCF_056933585.1. Lineage (NCBI taxonomy): Bacteria > Pseudomonadati > Pseudomonadota > Gammaproteobacteria > Pseudomonadales > Pseudomonadaceae > Pseudomonas > Pseudomonas sp. JL23. Next base: position 5,907,839 of record NZ_CM167795.1, read on the forward strand.
GCTGACGTCCAGGTGGTCGTGGGGCAGGATGATGCGTATTTCCTCGGAAATCGCGTCAATCATCGATTGAAAATCCAGCTGCCCGGCCAAGGCTCTGGAGATGCCGAGAAAGTGATGGAGCACATCCTCGGGCTGAAACTTTGGTCGTTGCACGGTCATGCACCTTTTATTCTTGTAAGCCCCACCATACGCGCTATCGATGAGCGCTGGCACGCTCTACGCAACGGTAAACAGGTGCCCGCGTGAAGAGCTACGAGACCCCGTACTTGTGTTGCGGGATCACGCACATTAAGTGCGGCGTTGCGCGTAATGTCTGCACTGATGGACACAGACGCTGACGACAAGACAGCGCAGACTGAACCGCGAGCATGCAGTAAACCGGCGAGCACTGATCAATCGGGCCGCCAGACACCCAAAAACAATAACAAAGGTCAATCCATGAAAACTCACCCGTTGCGGTGCGTGCTTCTATCGAGTGCGCTGTTACTGTCTCCCTTCATGCAGGCTCAGGCCGATACGGCCGATAAAACCATCGCCTTATCCAATAACTACGCCGGTAACTCCTGGCGTCAGAACATGCTCGGCAGTTGGAAGCAGACCACCGAGGATGCTGTCAAAAAAGGCATTATCGCCTCGGCAGACTCCTTCACCACCGGTGAGAACCAGCCGACCGAGCAAGCGGCACAAATCCAGAACCTGATCCTGCAGGGCTACAACGCTATCGTCGTCAACGCGGCCTCCCCTACTGCCCTGAACGGCGCCATCAAGCAAGCCTGCGACGCGGGCATCATCGTCGTTTCGTTCGACGGCGTGGTCACCGAACCCTGCGCCTATCGTATTTCCATGGACTTCAAGCAAAGCGGCATCGACCAGATGGACTATCTGGCCAAGCGCTTCCCTGACGGCGCGAACGTCCTCGAAGTTCGGGGGCTGGCGGGCGTCTCTGTGGATGAGCTGATCCATTCCGGGATCATTGCCGGGGCGAAAAAACACCCGAACCTGAAGATCGTCGGTGCAGTCAACGGCAACTGGTCACAGACAGCCGCGCAAAAAGCAGTGGCGGGTATCTTGCCCAGCCTGCCCAAGGTCGATGCTCTGGTGACTCAGGGTGATGACGGTTATGGCGCGGCCCAGGCCTTCGCCGCTGCAGGGCGGCCGACGCCGACGATTATCTTCGGTAACCGCGAAGAAGAGTTGTCGTGGTGGAAGAAGCAAAAAGACGCCAACGGTTATCAGAGTTTTTCGATTTCCAGCGCGCCGAGCATCTCCAGCCTTGCGTTCTGGGTTGCCCAGCAACTGCTCGATGGCAAACAAATGCCTCATGACTTGCTATCGCCAGCGGTCAGCGTGACCCAGGACACCCTCGAAGCCTCGCTCAAGGGTCTTGAAAAGGGCGGGATCGTCAGCCAGGTGTACAGCGTCGATGACGTCGCCAAGCTGAAAAGCCCATCCGCTCAATGACCAACGCATGCCGCGCCTGCGTGCGCGGCAATGCCGAGGAGAAGTCATGACTACCTTTCCACGTGCGCTGGTGACCTTCAAGGATGCCAGCAAATCGTTTGGCGCCGTGCGTGCCCTGAGTAACGTCAACCTGAGTGTGCAGGCCGGTGAGTGCCTGGGGTTGATCGGTCACAATGGTGCAGGCAAATCGACCCTGATGCAGGTTCTGGCGGGCACTCTTGAGGCTGACTGTGGGGTACTGCTGATCGGCGATGAAGACGTGCGTTCCAGCTATAGCGTGCAGGCGGCGCGCCTGCACGGTATTCGCTGTGTGTTTCAGGAGCTGTCGTTGTGCCCCAACCTCAGCGTCGCCGAAAATACCCGGCTGATGTCACCGGCCATTCGTGGATGGGGCTGGCGACGCAAAGCCAAGGCACTGATCGACACGCAGCTTGATGAGATTTTTCCGGGTCACGATATTCAGGCCGACGATATCGTCGCGCAGTTACCGATTGGCAAACGCCAAATGGTCGAGATCGCTCGGGCCTTCGTGCGGGTCGATGAGCGCCTTGACCTGGTGATCCTCGACGAGCCCACATCGTCACTGGACTCGCGCGTTGCCGAACAATTGCTGCATTTCGTCCGGCGCTTCGTCGGGGCTGGCGGCAGTATCGTCCTGATCAGCCATATCCTTGGGGAAATGCTCGACACCTGTGACCGTATCGCGGTGATGCGTGATGGCAGCGTGGTGGAGACTCGTGCAGCGAAAGACTTTACCCATGCCTCGCTTGTGGAGTGCATGGGCAGTGCTGTCAAGGAAACCGCCCAGCAGGAGGTCTTTGTCTCGCGACGTACCCACACGCCCCCTGTGGTCGCTCAGCGCCCGGCCCGTCAGACCAACGCGCTCACCGTCAACGCGCATCCCGGCGAAATCGTTGGCTTGGCCGGGCTTGCCGGGCATGGTCAAAGCCAGTTGCTTATTCAGGTGCTGCGCCAACGTATTGCCAGCGGGCAAGGGGCCGCGCTAGTCGCGGGGGATCGGCAAAGTGACGGCATATTTCCAATGTGGTCGATTGCGCAAAACATCACGATCAGCTCACTGAGCCATCTGAAACGCGGCACCCTGATCGACCCGGACGCAGAGCAGGCCATGGCGCAAGAATGGCAAAAACGCATGGCTATCCGCACACCCGACATGGCTAACCCGATTTTGTCGCTGTCCGGGGGCAATCAGCAAAAAGCGCTGTTCGCCCGTGCACTGGCGTCCCGTAGCGATTTGATCCTGATGGACGACCCCATGCGTGGCGTCGATGTCGGCACCAAGCGTGAGGTTTATTCGATCATCACCGAGGAGGCTGCCAAAGGCCGCACCTTCATCTGGTACACCACTGAGTTGGAAGAGCTCGATTACTGCAACCACATCTATGTTTTTCGTGATGGCCAGGCTGTGCTGGACCTGCCACGCAGTGAACTGAGCGAGGAGCAGATCCTGCGCTGCTCCTTCAAGGAGCAAATGGCATGAATGCATCCACCTCTCTCCCGTCGAAGACAGTCCCCGCAAAGCCCCCCGGATTAAACCGCGCACGCCTGTTGCGTAGCGCATTGCCGGGGGTCTCGCTAACGGTCCTGCTCATCACCATTTTCATCATGCAGCCCAGGGCGATGAGTTACATGGGCATGAACCTGATGCTCAATCTGGCAGTACCGATAGCCTTGGCGACTATCGCGCAGATGCTGATCATCACAGTCAACGACCTTGATCTGTCGATGGGCAGCTTCATCAGCTTCGTGGCCTGCGTTTCGGCAACGTTGCTCAACCAGCAACCGGTACTCGGCTGCCTGGTGTTGCTGGGCTGCATCGCGGTGTATGCCTTGCTGGGTGCGCTGATCCACATACGCAGCTTGCCCTCCATCGTCGTGACCCTGGGCATGTCGTTCATCTGGATGGGCGGTGCTGTGCTGCTGTTGCCGGCGCCAGGCGGCAGTGCGCCGCAATGGCTGCAAAGCCTGGTACGCATCAAGACGCCGTTGCTGCCCTTCGCGATCATCGTCTGTGTGGTCCTGGCGATTGCGGTGCACGTCTTTTTGATGCGTTCCACGCTGGGCGTCGTATTGCGAGGCGCGGGCGGCAACCCGCTGGCAATTGCCAAGGCGGGTTGGTCACTGCTGCGCATCAAAGTGACGATGTACGCGCTGGCCGGTACGTTCGGGGTGTTCTCCGGTCTTTTTCTGGTGGGCCTGACCACCTCCGCCGACGCCAGCATTGCGCTGCGCTACACCCTGCTGTCCATCGCTGGCGTAATCCTTGGCGGCGGTGAGTTTGTCGGTGGCAGGGTTTCGCCCACGGGTGCCGTGCTCGGGGCGCTGACGTTAGTGCTGGCCGGGTCATTGCTGTCTTTCATGCGCATTTCCCCGGACTGGCAGATCGGCGCGCAAGGCGCGATCCTGATTCTGGTCCTGGCGCTGCGCACGTCCGTCAACCGTCTTGAGGCGCACCCACTATGAAGACTGCTCCTTTCTTGAATACAGTCATGGGCAAGCCCTGGTTATGGTCGTTTTTAGCGGCGTTACTGATTTGGATCGCCACCATCGCCTTCACCGGCGGCGAAGGCGCCGGTTCGCTGTTATCAGGCGCACTCAGTTTCTCGGCGTTCTTCGTTATCGTCGGCATCGGTCAGATGTTTGTGATCACGACAGGCCCCGGCAACATTGATTTGTCGATACCGGCCAACATTGCCCTGAGCGGGGCCATCGGGATGAAGTTGATGGACAGCCAGGCCGGTTTGATCTGGCTAGGCGTGCTGGGCGTTTTAGGCGCGGGTGTATTGATTGGTTGCGCCAACTACGCGCTGATCCGGCTGCTGCGCATCCCGCCCATTATTGCCACGTTGTCGGCCAGTTTCCTGTTGCAATCCATGGCGATTGCCTACGGCCGTAGCGTGCGTATCCAGCCGCCAGAGATTTTCTATCAGTTCTGCACAGGTCACATTTTGGGCGTGCCTTATCTGGCAATCAGTGTCGTGTTGTTGGCCGTGGTCATGGGCTACGTGCTGACGCGCAGCCTTTACGGTCGCTGGACCATCGCCATTGGCCAGAACGCCCGTGCAGCAGAACTCGCAGGGGGACGCGTCAACCGTATCCGCTTCGCGACCTACGTACTCAGTGCGGTCTTCGCCAGTGTCTGCGGCCTGCTACTGGCCGGTTTTTCCGGTGGTGCGTCGTTGAGCATGGGCGAGGAGTACCTGCTGGCGTCGATTGCCGTGGTGGTGATCGGCGGGACGTCGGTGGCGGGCGGTTTTTCCAACGTGCCTGGCATCTGGGGCGCGGCGCTGTTTCTCTACCTGCTGGTGAGCATGCTCAACACCTTTGGCGCCAGCGCCGGGGTGCGCCTGATACTCACTGGCCTGATCATCATTGCGGTCATCACCGCCGTCAGTGGCCGCAAAACGGCACGCACTGCCTGAAGCAGGGGTATTTCCATGTTTGAACCTCAGTATGAATACATTGATGAGCGCTTTCGGGCGCTGACCCTGCCCAACACCCAGCTTGAGCGGCTGTACAACCAATGCCGCTGGGCCGAGGGACCGGTCTGGTTCAACGACGGTGGTTACCTGTTGTGGAGTGACATTCCCAATCAACGCATTTTGCGCTGGACCCCAGAGCAAGGCGTCTCGGTGTTTCGTCCCGACTCCAACTTCGCCAACGGCAATACCCGCGATATGCAGGGAAGACTCGTCACCTGTGAGCACGGTACGCGACGCGTGACCCGCACTGAACCGGACGGGTCGATCACGGTGATAGCGGATAGCTTCGAGGGTAAGCGTCTGAACTCACCGAACGACGTAGTGGTTCACCGCGATGGTGCCATCTGGTTCACCGACCCGACCTACGGAATCATGAGCGATTACGAAGGCTTCAAGGCCGAGCCGGAACAGGCGGGGCGAAACGTCTATCGGGTCGATCCGGATACGGCTGAAATTCGCTGCGTGGCTGCGGATTTCGTTCAACCCAACGGGTTGGCGTTTTCGCCAGACGGCAACACCCTGTACGTGGCCGACTCCGCGCGCTCCCACTGCGCCTCAGCCCCCCACCACATCCGTGCGCTGGACGTACTCGACAATTGCCGACTGGGTCGCTCGCGGATATTCGCAGAGATCGAACCCGGGATTCCCGACGGGTTTCGTGTCGATGTGCAAGGGAATGTCTGGACCAGCGCAGGAGATGGCATTCAATGCTTTGCTGCCGATGGGACGTTGCTGGGCAAGATTCTGTTGCCGGAGAAAGTCGCCAACCTGACGTTCGGCGGGCCGCGCCGCAACCGCTTGTTCATCACCGCCAATACCTCGCTGTACATGATTCATGTAGCGGTGGCAGGGGCTCAGATGCCGTAAAACAACGAACGCAGAAAGCGATCAATCGTTCGGTGAAGGCACATTGCGGTGGGCTACGCTGTAATCGTTAACGATTGAGGTTTTCAATATGGAATGTCAGGTTCGCCCCGCAACCAGGGGCGACTCAGCAGCGATTAGCCGTGTAGTGATCGCAGCTCTGCGCGACACAAATGCACGTGATTACTCACCTGACGTTATCGCTCGGGTTGAACGCAGCTTTGCTCCTGAAGCCGTGAGCGCACTGCTCGATAAACGTGAGGTTTTCGTAGCCTTGCGAGGCGAGAATATTACCGGCACTGCAAGCCTCGACGGTGATGTAGTTAGAAGCGTTTTCGTTGATCCTGCGTACCAGGGTGAAGGTATCGGCCGGTCATTGATGGACGTCATTCAAGCTACTGCTGTCAGCGCCGGTGTTGGAGCTTTGCGAGTGCCATCGTCGATTACAGCGCAGAAGTTTTACGCCGCGTTGGGTTATCAAACACTCCGGGACGAATTCCATGGGGCTGAGTGCACAATCATTATGGAAAAAGGCTTGAGGGTTAGTTCAGGTCATTATGAGTTGGGCCGCTCAGAGGATGATGCCGGACTGTTCCAATCCGGCAGCCCCAGACAAGCCCGTTGAGCCCCTCCTCTCGAACAACGAAATCGAGCCCGCACATCCAGATAAAATGAAAAAGCCCGGCACCAGGCCGGGCTTGCTGCTCACGCGTGGTGCATGAGCTTTAAGTGTCGCTTGACTGCGGTAACTGAATCTCCGACTTCTTTGACTGCCGACTTGATCTCAGCCTTGGAAACTCCCAGCTGAGCAGCCCAAAAACCAAGCTCAAAGTTGTCCAGGACGTTGATTCTGATGTCATCAGTCCCTTTTACGTGCTTGCCATGCTCCATGTGACTCTCCGTGTCTTCGTCAGGGTACCGCCTCAGGATAGCGGCTTGGTGCCATGGAGTTGGAGTTTTGTGAAAATTTCGTGATCAGAAATAAGCCCGGTTCTGGGCCGAGCTGTGTGTGATTTTTTCATCTTGGCGATTTCGTGACGCCTGGGTGACCTATCATCTTGTCGAGCTACATCATCCGATGCTTTGACATGCTTTTGACAAAAATAGTACCTCTGGAATAGCCAAATGACATTACAGAGCGTTTGTCATTAAAAATAACGGCAATCCGCTGGATTCACCGTCTTGAAAGGGAAGTCACCTCCACGAAACTCGGCCACCGGAGGCCTGTATGAACCTTAGATCGATCAATCTCGCTCCTAGAGCGGCTATCTGTTTCGGCGTTATCACCACCTTGCTGATTGGCCTCGGGGCCTTTTCTTATGTCCAAATCTTGCACCTCAGGAGCGCAGAGCAAGATATCGAGACCAATTCGCTTCCCAGCATTCAGGTCGTCGATGACATCCAGATCGCCCTGCTCCACGCGCGCCTTGAAAGCGTCCGGATGCTTAACAGCACTGACCCCGAGAGCCACAGGGCCGCCGAAACCAAGGTCAGGGATGCAATCAAGGCACTTAAAGATCGCAGCGAGTATTATCGGCAAAACTTGATATCCGGAGCGCAAGATCAAGCTCAGTTTGGCCAGGCCAATATCGCGATGAATGATTACATCGACGGCCTCAATCAGCTGTTTGAACTTGACGCCTCGGACCACCTAAAAGCAATTGGCTTTTCTAACGCTGAACAGGCAAAAAGAGCCAGTAATTACCAGGAAAAACTTAATGTTATACGAGAGCAAAATGCCAGCGCAGCAGTAAAATCAGGTATAGAAGCTGGAAACATCTACGACCACAGTATTAATGTTTTGATATCGGTACTTGTTATAGCGTCTGCGCTTACAGTATTTATGGCAATCGCTTTTACTCGCAGCATTGTGAGGCCGATGAGCGCCTCGTTAAAACTGGCGGAAGATATCGCTACGGGAGACCTGACGCGCCAGCTCGAAGTCACTGGAACAGATGAAGCCGCTCGCCTTATGCATGCGCTTAATACGATGCTGAATAATCTGCGTGGCACCATCAGGGAAATCTCTGGAGCATCCGACCAACTGAGCACGGCGGCAGTGGAGATGACCTCAATTACCGAAAGTGCAGACCGCACCCTGCAGAAGCAGAACAGTGAAATCGAACAGGCTGCCACGGCAGTCAACGAGATGAGCGCGGCGGTTGAAGAAGTTGCACGTAATGCCACCTCCACTTCTGAAGCAGCGCAGCAGTCCAGCCTGTCGGCAGAGCTGGGTAACAAACGAGTCGCAGAGACGTTGAGTGCAATGCAAAGTCTTACCGGTCTGGTGGAGGTTTCTTCAGGCCAGGTACAAGCGCTGGCCAACCAGGCGCAAGACATCAGCAAGGTGCTCAGTGTCATCAGATCAATCGCCGAGCAAACCAATCTACTGGCATTGAACGCGGCCATTGAGGCCGCACGGGCAGGTGAACAGGGACGCGGGTTTGCAGTCGTTGCAGACGAAGTACGGGCACTCGCGCATCGGACACAAACCTCGACACAGGAAATCGAGGAAATGATTGCGACAATTCAGGCGGGCTCTTCCGCTGCTGTCGAATCCATGCAAAAAAGCACATCCGAGGTCTACAGCACTCGCCAGACCGCAGAGCAAGCGGGTGCATCCTTGCAACAAATCAACGACTCGGTGCTGGAAATCAATGATCGCAATCTTCAGATCGCTACAGCATCGGAAGAACAGGCACATGTGGCTCGCGACGTTGATCGCAGCCTGATCAGCATCCGTGATCTGGCAATCCAGAGCAGTGAAGGGACTCGCCAGACATTGATCGCCAGTAATGAGCTGTCGCGCCTCGCCGTCAACCTGAACGATCTGGTTTTACGCTTCAAAACCTGAGGAGTTGAAGCCGCACGACGGCGGCGTTTTTTTAATCGCTTGAGCTTTCCCGGCAGAGTAACCGGCTGAGGATGTAAGTGATCACCGGTTACCACGGCGAGTCAAAAAGGCACTTGGCTGATATCAGAAGTGCTTTTTTTGTGCCTGAATGCCCATTATTTCTGGTTCACAGCAGCTTTTCAGCGACAATACCAAACCGCTCGCGCCCGGTGCGCGACCATGAGGATACGAAACATGCCGCAAGAAAAGCTTGATCTGTTACGCCTGCAAAAGCCCATCCGCGACGAGATGAACGACCTCCTGCGCGCCCTCAACGCCGCCAGCACCCGCGAAGACCTGGAGGCCGAACGAGCCCTTCAGATCGAGTCGATCCAAGCCCTGGAAAGCACGCGAAAACTGCGCTCGGCCGACGCCGAAGCGCTGTACATCATCTTCGATGACGCAGTAGAAGCGAGACTGGAAAATTTGCCGTAGGACCGCAGAAGGCGGACACCTCCGTGCCCACCCGTTTGCAGTACCCAAGCGATCAAGCCATCAATGTTTACTCGACCACCCGCTATAACCCGCAACGTTGTCCCGTGTGATCAGCTTCGGCGCGAGCAGGGTCACGGCTTCGCTCGGTGCTTTCTCATTGAGCAGGTCATTGCCGATTTTCACTGCGGTCTGGGCCATGGCCCAAGGGTCCTGGCTGGCGCTGGCCTGGATTGACGACTCGGTCTTGAGCGCATTCTCGATATCCGGTGCGCCGTCCACCGAGGTGATGACGATGCCGCTGCGTTTCAGTTGGCGGGCGGCCAGGTCGCTGCCGATGGCTTGGGGGTCGTTGATTGCAAACAGGCCGTCGATTTTAGGGAAACGTGTCAGGTAGCCCTGCATCACGTTCAAGCCGCCTTCACGGGAACCCTTGCCGTCCTGGTCGTCGGACAGCACCTTGATGTCAGGCGCGCCAGCCAGTGCGGCCTTGCAGCCTTTGACCCGGTCGGTGACCGCCGTCACTTGCGGGCCGTTCTGGATGATCACGTTGCCTTTGCCGGCCAGCTTGTCGACGATGAACTGGCAGGCCAGTTTGCCTGCCTCGACGTTGTCGGTCTGCACGGTGGCGTTGACGCCCTTGGCATCGACATCCACCGCCACCACCACTATCCCGGCATCCCGGGCTTTCTTGATGGCCGACGCCATGGCGGAGGGGTCTACGGCGTTGAGCAGGATCAGATCGACCTTGGACGAGATGAAGTTATCGATCTGCGAGAACTGCTTGCTCAGGTCGTAGTCAGCCGACACTGAGGTGACCTTGACCGTCGGATTGAGTGCCTTGGCCTGGGCCGTGGCGCCGTCGGCCAGGGTGACGAAATACGGGTTGCCCAAAGAGCCCATGCTGATGCCCAGGGCTTTGAGTTCGCGGGCCTGCACCGCTTGCGACATCAGCAAGGCCAGGCTCAGGGAGACGACAGCAGGAAAGATACGTTTGACGTTCATGACGATTCTCTTGTGATTATTGTTAGGAAATCAGGTTCGCGTGCCGGACTGGCGATAGCGATCCAGCGCCACGGCACCGATGATCACGATGCCCTTGATGATGTACTGCCAGATATCAGACACCCCCAGCAACACCAGACCATTGGTCAGCACGGCGATGATCAGGGCGCCAATCAAGGTGCCGCCGATGGTGCCGACGCCGCCGACAAAACTGGTGCCGCCCAGGATCACCGCAGCAATAGCATCCAGCTCATAGGACTGGCCCAGTTGCAGGCCATTGGCGGCGAACAGGCGCGAGGCACTCATCACCGCGCCCAGACCCGCCAAAGCGCCGGACATGGCATAGACGAACAGCAGCACCTTCCACACCTTGATCCCGGACAGCCGCGCCGCCTCGGGATTACCGCCCACCGAGTAGATCTGCACGCCCATCACGGTGCGGCGCAGGATGAACCACGACAGCACGACCACGGCTATGGCGATGACCACCAGCCAGGGCACGCCAAGGATCGAGTCATTGCCGATAAAAGCGAAAGGTAGATCCGGATTGAACACGGTTTTGTCGTCCGCCAGTAACCGCGCCAGGCCACGCATGGCGGTCAAGGCGCCGAGGGTGACGATAAATGGCGGCAAACGCAGGAAGGCGATCAGGCCACCATTGACCAGCCCCAGCAACAGGCCAAAGGCGATACCGGCAAAAATCCCCAGCATGCCGAACTGCGGCGACATGGAGGCCTGCAGGGCAACCACGGCCGACGCGGCGAGAATCGCGCCGACCGATAAGTCGATGCCGGCAGTCAGAATGACAAAGGTCATCCCTGCCGCCAGCACCACGTTCACCGAGGCTTGCTGGGTGATGATCGACAGGTTTTGTACCGTGAGAAAGTTCTCGCTGGCCAGGGCGAAACCCACCAGCAACAGGATCAATACCGGCAGCATGCCGACACTGCGCATCAGTTCACGAATACGCTCGCGCCTGGCGACGGTTTCAGGGGTTGCGGGGGTTGCCATGCTCATCACGTTATTCTCCATCCTGTTTGAATCAGCCATGAGCGGCCACCTGCTCGCCACCGGTGGCGAAGTCGATAATGGCTTCCTGGGATATTTCATGCCCGGACGCGCCGCCTACCTGAGCAACCAACCGACCTTCGCGCATGACCAGCACGCGGTCGCAGGTGCCGATGATTTCCGGCAGCTCACTGGAGATCACCACAATGCCCACGCCCGCTTTCGCCAGCTGATTGATGATGCGATAGATTTCCGATTTGGAACCGATATCCACGCCACGGGTGGGCTCGTCGAGGATCAGCACGTGAGGCTTGACCTCCAACAGCCTCGCCAGCAGGACTTTTTGCTGATTGCCCCCGGACAGCGCGCCGACATTGACCTTGCCTGAAGCGACACGGATGGACAGCGAGCGGATGGCATCGGTAGCCCTTTGCGCAGCGTGCTTGCGGTCAAGTATTCCGCCCGCACGCGCGTCGGGAACACAGGCGCAGACATTGATGTTGTCGGCCACGCTCATGTCCAGAAACAGTCCCTGGGCCTTGCGATCTTCAGTGAGGTAAACGATGCCGGCGGCAATTGCATCGGCCGGATTACGCAACAGCGTCACGGGCTTGCCAGCCACCTCGAGGGTGCCGCCGGTACGAGGGTCGGCAGCAAAGATCAGCCGGGCCAATTCGGTACGTCCTGCACCGACGAGCCCGGCGATACCCAGCACCTCGCCGACGTGCAAATCGAAACTGCAGCCCCGCACACGCTTGCCATCGGCCATGTCACGTACCCGCATCACCACGGCGCCGGGGTCATAAGCGGCATGCTCTTTCTTGTAGAAGCCGGAAAGGTCACGGCCCACCATCATCTTGACCAGCACCTCGGCGGACAGCCCGTCCCGGGCCAACTCGCCGACATACTCGCCATCACGCAGTACCGAGACCCGGTCCGACAGCTCATAGATCTCGGCCATGCGATGGCTGATGTAGATAATCGCCAGCCCCTGACTGCGCAGTTGCTTGATCAGGCTGAACAAGCGATCCGTCTCGCGGGACGATAGCGGCGTCGTGGGTTCGTCCATCACCAGAATCTTGGCGTGGGCATGCAAGGCGCGGGCGATTTCCACCAGTTGGCGCTCGGCAATGGACAGGGTGGCGACCACGGTGGCCGGTTTGAACTCAGCCCCCAGGCGCGCCAGGACCTCGATGCAGCCGGCCTCCATGCCCTTGCGGTCGACGGTCCAGCCACGGCGCAGCTCACGCCCCAGGTAAATGTTTTCCGCCACCGTCAGGTTCGGGCACAGGCTCAGTTCCTGATAGATGACGGCAATACCGAGGTCTTTTGCTGTGCCGGGGTGATAACTGGCGACGGGCTGATCGTTGATGCGGATTTCCCCGCCATCGTCGGCCTGGTAGGCGCCCGAGAGGATCTTCATAAGGGTCGATTTGCCAGCACCGTTCTCCCCCATCAACGCGTGAATTTCACCGGGGAAGACTTTCAGGCCAACATTTTTCAGCACGCGCAGACCATTGAAGGTCTTGGATATGCCGCGCATTTCGAGCAGAGGAATGGCATGGGTTTCAAGGTGCATGAAGACCTCGGTATTTATTATTTTTGTATGTAGGCCATCTCGACAAAACGATGCCGACTGGTCTGACTGCGCTCGACTCTAGACACAAATATTTTCTTACGCAAGCACTAGAGAAACGTTTCAGCCATACGGGTTTGCAGAAGAAACCCGCCTATTGGCACATTGCGATCACTTTGAAATACCTGGCTCAGTGCTGCAACGCATACAACCGACAATGCTCCAGATAACCCTTCTCATGGCTGCCGACCAGTTCCACGACACTGGTCCATAGCCACGACGGCGCGTCGAATATGTGCGAGCGATTGGCTTGCAAATCCTTGATCCATGAGGCCCGCGTTGATAGGTCCATCTGCCGCGCGTGGGCGCGTCCTACAACGCCGGCAAGGTATCCTGCGGCACGCTTGGCTTCGGTCTGACTCAGTTGATCCAGTTCCAGCTTCATGTCCTGTGGCAACAGCTCACGCACGAAGAAACCATTGTCGAGAATGCGGGTGGCGAGCATCCGATTGCCCAAGCCGGGGGACAAGGATCGCGCGCCTTCGACGACGCGCTTGCCGTTGTCTCTGGGCATTGCCGCCCGCGCCGCATGTGGTGCGGCGGCGGCCACGGCTTGTTTGATATCGAGCAGGCAGAACTCTTGCTCATCGCCATCACCGACGCCTAGCAGCACCGCGTAACGCTGCAAGCCCAGCGAGCTGCAACCTTTTACCCAGTAAGCCGAGTCGAGCATTTCCACTCTGTCGTCACGGGATCGGCCTTTGAGCGAGGTGACCAGGGTGTGGATATCATCCGTGGCACACAGGGCTTTCAAGGCACTGCGCTCGGCGCGCGACAATGACCAGAAATGCTTGCCCAGGGGAATGGTCGGTTTGGTGTCCTCGATGCGCTCTTGGGCCAGATGTTTCCAGGTGCGTTGCACGGCACTGCGCATGCCGGCTTTCACCTGGGCAGGTCGCGGCGGCTCCTCTTCGTCATTACTGGACTCGAAGGCCTGCTCATAACCGCGCATCATTTCTTCGAGCATCCGCGCCGTGGCCACGCCGGGCAGATCCGAGCCGCGGGCGGCGGTGGCGAGAGACAGTCCCAAGCGCACCAGGTCATGCACAGGATTGCCGACGACGGTCTGATCGAGGTCGCGAATATGAATATCGATACGACCTTTCAGGTCGCCGGTCGGTCCAAGATTACCGGCGTGGCAATCGCCACAGATCCACACCGGCGGCCCGCTTGGCAGTCGGCGCCCAGGCTGGCTGTGCAGCCACTCATAGAATTGCACGGTACTGCCACGCACATAGGCATGGGCAGACCGGGCCATTTTCAGGTTGCGCAGTTCATCGAGAGGTTTGGTGCGGGCGGAGGGGCGAGGTGTTTTCATGAGGAATTCTTCGACAAGGTAAAACCTCCGACCTCGGCCAAGCCACAAATGTTGCAAGATATTTCAAAGCGCCTTCATCGCCTGATCGGGAGACCCGGCATGCATATCGAACCCTTCCACATCGACATCCCTGAAAGCCAACTGGCTGACCTGTGCGAACGCTTGCAGCGCACCCGGCTGCCGCAGCCCTTGGCCGGACAGGGTTGGAGCGAAGGTATCGATATCGGTGTGCTGCAGGAACTCATCGCTCATTGGTCAACGACCTTCGACTGGCGCGCGCAGGAAGCACAGCTCAACAGCCTGCCGCAGTTCATGGCTGAGGTCGGCGGGCAACGGGTGCACTTCATCCATCAGCAGGGTGTCGGGCCCAAGCCGATGCCGCTGATTCTGAGTCATGGCTGGCCGGGTTCATTTATCGAGATGCAGCGCATCATCCCGCTATTGACCGACCCTGGCAGCCACGGCGGTGATCCGGCGGATGCCTTTCATGTCGTGGTGCCGTCGTTGCCGGGCTACACCTTTTCCGCGCCCTTCAACCAGCCCGGCCATGGGCCTTATGAAATCGCCGGGCTGTGGGCTGAGCTGATGACGGGGCTAGGCTACGGGCGCTTTGCCGCCCAAGGCGGAGATATTGGTGCGGGCGTATCGACCTGGCTGGGGCTGCGCTTCCCCGAGCGCGTCAGCGGTATTCATCTCAACTTCATACCCGGCTCCTACAGCCCGAACCTCGATGCGAGCGCGCCACCGAAGACCGCAGACGAACAAGCCTTCCTGCAACGCGCCGCCGATTTTTTCGCCAGCGAAGGCGCCTATGCGCAAATCCAGCGAAGCAAACCCCAGAGCCTGGCCGTCGGCCTGAACGACTCCCCTGCCGGGCTGTTGGCGTGGATGGGCGAAAAGATCCTGTCCTGGTGTGATACCCACGACGGCCAACCCGCCATCGACCGCGACTGGCTGCTGACCAACGTGACGCTGTACTGGCTGACTCACTGCATCGGCTCGTCATTTCGCCAGTACGTCGAGGGCAGCAAACGGCCTTTACGACTCACCGGCAAAGAACGGGTAAAGCCACCGTTGGGCGTCGCCCTGTTTCCCAAGGAACTGCCGATGCCGCCGAGAAGCTGGGTGGAACGCGGCTATGACGTCGAGCGCTGGACCGAGATGGAGCATGGCGGGCACTTTGCGGCGATTGAACAGCCAGAGGCGTTGGCACGGGATATTCGGGCGTTTTTTCGAGGCAGGGATTAGTCGAGCGAGCAGTCAGATATGTCTCAAGGCATCCATACGATCATGCAGGATCCGAATGATCGCCCCACCGTAAGCGGTGACTCGATAGTAGATGACATGCCGCTCTACACTAAGCCGCCGATAGCCTGGATGTATGTGATCACAGGAAGGCGCTATCTTTGGGAACTGAGCCAGCTCAGAGAACGCTGATGCCATCAGGTCAATATAACGATTGGCCTGCTCTTCATCCCACTCGCTGAAGGTATATAACCAGATTGCCTCCAGGTCGCGCTCAGCGGCAGGAGTAAGACGATATTCAGCCATGCATTCTCGACATTCTTTGCTTGAAGCCTGCGGCGTCAAAGGGCCGAGGCTCACCACTGGACTCTCCCTCTAATAGGGCAGCGCGAATGGCCTCAATCTCAACGCTACGCTCCTGTTCTCGCCGGATCAGATCGCGAATATATTCGCTGTCATTTGTGTAGCGGCCCGCATCAATCTGCGCCTTGATCCAGCTTTCCTGCTGATCAGTAACGGTAATGGTTTTGCGCACAGTCCCCATGACTTGTCCTCAAAGGAATAATCGACAATGCACAGTTTGTCATACTATTGATGCGATAGCGCACCAGTAGTCGAATCCTCCCTTGCGCTGGCGCGAAGCCTGATATCGGACGAGATTCGTCACATCTTGCAGGCTTTTTGGGCGATCTGGTAAGCCGTCAACGACAGGTGAGTCGCTTGCCTTTATTTGCCTGAAGACCTTTCACCGCATCAATACCTGTAGAAAGGGGGCGCAGAATACCCCCGTCATTCCTTAAACCAGCGGTATATAAATATCCGTCAACCACTGATCCTGCGGCGTCTCGGGGTAAACGCTCAGGTAGTGAAAGAACAACGGATGATCCCGCAACTCCTCCCCACTGGTGGGCAGCCAGTCGCGGTAGATCGGGTAGATGGTTTCGCCGATATGGTCGGGCGAGCCGACATGCCGTACGACCACACAGCGACCAGCGGGGATGATCATCTCGCCGACACCAGCGGAATTTTCCCTCACGTCTTCGTGAATCTCACCACAGATGGCAAAGCGAAATTCGTCCGGCGGCGTGGTATCGGGATTGTTGTAGGGAATGCCGAAGGTACGGCTGGAGGCCACCGGCGATTGCCCGCTTGCCATGCGCCAGTCGATGAACCTGCGCACGCTTTCATTGACCTTCGCGGGGGCGCCATGGTGCTCCAGCATGGCAACCCTGACTTCGGCGAACTCGACGATTTGTACCTGCATGATGATGCTCCTGGAATGGTGGGGAATGACGAACGACTCATTCCAGACCTGCCAATTCGGCTGCCGGCTGAACAGCCCCGGCGCCATGCCAAACGAACGCCGGAACGCCCGGCTGAAAGCCTCCGGACTCTCGAAACCGGCATCAAGGGCCGCGTCCAGCACCGAGCAATCTGCCTGGGAAACCAGACGATGAGCCGCCCGACGCAAACGCATCAATTGCACATAACGTGCA
Source organism: Pseudomonas sp. JL23 (assembly GCF_056933585.1). NCBI lineage: Bacteria > Pseudomonadati > Pseudomonadota > Gammaproteobacteria > Pseudomonadales > Pseudomonadaceae > Pseudomonas > Pseudomonas sp. JL23. The sequence continues at coordinate 5,924,700 of NZ_CM167795.1, forward strand.
ACGGGAACGCCGACATAGCCGGTGAATTGCCGATGAAAATGAAACGCCGAAAAGTGTGCGACCTGGCTCAGCGTCTTCACCGACAGATCGCCTTCGAGATTTACATCAATGTAGGCAAGGACAGCGTCGAAACGTTTGGCGTAGGCCGCTTTGGTTGACATGGCGTTACCGTATGGAGGGTCTGGAACCAGTCGCCATGATCATCTGGATCCCAGAAGTGGCGCCTAGCCGGGTTTGCTCACCTTGTTCACTGTAGGTGCTGCCGAAGGCTGCGAAAACGGTGTATCCGGTAAATCTGTTCGCAGCCTTCGGCAGCGCCTACAGAAATTCATTCCAACCCAGATACGCTCATTGTATTTGAGCCGCCCTCCTCGTCCCGTGGCAATTCGGGTTTGCCCGCGATAAGCGACATTCCATTTGAATCGGACCGACGGGGATAAACACAACGAACGAATGGCATATGGCCTAGTCATAATTTAACGACTACTCCCTTACAAGGCTTCAAACGCAGTTCAGGCTTCCCATTTCTCTCGGCCTCACCTCCCGGCAGACCTCTCTGAATTCCAGGCACCATGGATTTACCCCTTTCGGGTACGGCTTCGGCCAAGAGGCTCCAAAATGACGATCGATACCCTCTATACCATTCACTATCTTTTAGATGGAGTGGTTAAGCACTTCTATGCCCGCGCCGCGCACCTGGATGACAGCAATGCAATTCGCCTGGCGGCGATGCACGCCTCAGAAAGCCTGAAGGGCTGGATTGCCCTGGGCTCGTCATGGGAAGTGGCAACGCAGAGAGCCGAGAAAATCGGGGTGACCAAGGTGCGTTGGAATGCCTCGGTGTGAACTCAGCACTATCGATGAAAGAGACCGCTGGCAGCGTCACGAATCCACACGCCTGACGCTGCCCGCCACAGGTTCGTCCTACACGTGACCTGATACTTCTCTGACCTCCTTCTTGCCCTTGGCCCTCTGTGCATTCATGGCCGCGATTTCCCGCGCAGCCTGGGCCTGGTCGAAAGAACCGTCCCACTTGGCAATCGCGATGGTGCCGATACCATTGCCGATCAGGTTCGTTACCGCCCGCGCTTCATTGAGAAAACGATCGACACCCAGCAGCAAGACCAGACCGACCAGCGGAATGCCATGGATCACCGACAGGGTCGCGGCCAGCGTAACAAATCCCGCCCCCGCCACACCCGCCGAACCTTTCGAAGTGAGCAGCAGCACGCCCAGCACGACCATCTGGTCCATGAGGGTCATGGGTGTGTTGGTGGCCTGGGCGACGAAGATCGCCGCCATGGTCAGGTAGATACAGGTGCCGTCGGAATTGAAGGTATAGCCCGTAGGCAAAACCATCCCCACCACCGATTTCTTGCAACCCAGTTTCTCCAGCTTGATCATCATCCGCGGCAACACCGCTTCGGTAGAGCAGGTGCCGAGGGTCACCAGGATCTCGTCCTTGAAGTAACGCAGGAACTGCAATAGCGGCAGGCCAGACCAGCGCGCCACACTGCCCAGCACAACCACGATGAACAGCAGTGTGGTGACGTACAGCGCGATCAGCAACTGCCCCAGGGACATCAGGGTACCGATTCCGTACTTGCCAATGGTGAAGGCCATGCCGGCACCAGCCCCCAGCGGCGCCAGCTTCATGACCATGGCGACGATGCGAAACAGACTCTGCAACAGCAGGTCGATCACGCTGACCAACGGCTTGCCGGTCTCACCCAGCTGTACCAGCGCCACACCCATCAGCACCGACACCAGAATGACCTGAAGCATCATGCCTTTGGCGAAGGCGTCAAACAGGGTGGACGGAATAATGTTGAGAAAGAACTCGACGATACCGCCCTGGGCCGCAGCAGCCTGGGCATAACCATTGACCGCACTGCCGTTGAGGCTGCCGATGTCGATGTTCATGCCGACGCCCGGCTTGAGGACGTTGACGACAACCAGGCCGATAACCAGCGCCAGGGTCGACACCACCTCAAAGTAGATCAGGGCCTTGCCGCCGATGCGCCCGACTTCCTTGACGCTGCCCATCTTGGCGATACCTACGACGACTGTGCCGAAAATGATCGGCGCCAGCAGCATTTTGATCAGCTTGATAAAGCCATCCGCCAAGGGTTGCAGCTTGGCGCCGATGTCGGGAAAAACAAAACCGATGGCACCACCGATAACGATGCCAATCAGGACCTGTACGTAGAGCTGGCCGTACCAGCGTGGGGACGTAGTGCTCATAGTGACCTCATTTTGTTTTTGTAGGAGGTAGAGCGAACCGGGGCGGCCTGATCAAGCCGCCCCGGCAGAGAGGGTCAAACGATCGAGATCAGACGCCCTCACCGAGTTCGCGCATCACCGCATACAGCGCCGACTTGGCTTCGAAGCCCACCCCCGGAATGTCCGGCAGACCGACGTAGCTGTTCTCGACCTTGATACCGTCGGCAAAGCCACCAAAGGGTTGGAACACGTCAGGGTAGGACTCGTTGCCGCCCAGATGCAGGCCCGCCGCGATATTCAGAGACATCTGGTGACCGCCGTGGGGCACGACGCGACGCGAGGACCAACCGAGGTCTTTCATCACGTCCAGGGTACGCATGTACTCGACCAGACCGTAGGACAGCGCACAGTCGAACTGTACGAAATCACGATCCGGACGCATGCCGCCGTGGCGCAGCAGGTTGCGTGCGTCCTGATGGGAGAACAGGTTCTCGCCGGTGGCCATGGGCAGCTCATAATGGTTGGCCAGTTCGGCTTGCAGGGCGTAGTCCAGCGGGTCGCCCACTTCCTCGTACCAGAACAGGTTGTAGGGTTTGATCGCTTCGGCGTAGGCAATGGCGGTCTTGATATCAAAGCGGCCATTGGCATCAACCGCCAGGCGACGGCCATCGCCGACCACTTCCAGCACGGCTTCGATGCGGCGGATGTCTTCGTCGAGCGATGCGGCGCCGATCTTCATTTTCACCACGTCATAGCCGCGGTCCAGATAGCTCTGCATTTCGGCCTGCAGCTTGGTCTGGTCCTTGCCGGGATAGTAGTAACCGCCAGCCGCGTAGACCCAGACCTTGTCATCGGCCACGCCACCGCGATAACGGTCGGCAAGCAGGCGGTAGAGGGGCTTGCCTTCGATCTTGGCCACGGCATCCCAGATCGCCATGTCGATGGTGCCCACCGCCACAGAGCGCTCGCCATGGCCGCCCGGCTTTTCGTTGGTCATCAGGGTTTTCCAGATGGCGAACGGGTCGAGGTTGTTGTTTTCCTTGTCGATCAGAGTCTCGGGGTCGGCTTCGCTGATCCGCGCCAGAAAGCGATCACGCATCAAAGCGCCCTGCCCATAACGACCATTGGAGTTGAAGCCATAGCCGATCACCGGCTTGCCATCACGGATAACATCCGTGATCACCGCCACGACCGAACAGGTCATCTTGGAAAAGTCGATATAGGCATTGGCAATGGGCGACGCGATGGAGACGGTTTTCTCGCGAATTTCCACGATACGCATGGGGAGTCCTCTCTGATTATTAGGCGGTGCCAGAGAACTCTAGGGCGGTCGCTGCTGCCGGGGCCAATGCTTAAAATCGAGGAGGTCATGCACGGGTGGCATTGCCTGCGACAACGCTGGATGGAGCAGAGCGTAGGGCTCTGCCGGTAAACATTGTGGGAGCGAATTTATTCGCGAAGGTCGGGCCAGGCGATACACCTTCACCACCTGAAATACTGTCTTCGCGAATGAATTCGCTCCCATAGAGGCATGATTTTCAAATTCAAGAAAGTATCAATACCAAACTGCGACACCCCGCCACAGCCCCTCGGCTAATACAGCAACAACCTTGATGTACGTCAATAAAGCCCGGCTTACATACCCGCACGGGTATGGAGTAGCATTATGCAATGAGTGTTCAGAATATAAAGATCACTCTCCCTACTCCCAACGGACATTGCTAAATGGCGGCAGTTTAACTGCGAGCGTCACTGTAATGCCCTGGCTGCTGATTAATATCGGAGTCGCCTTATCATGTCCAAAGACAGGCCCAAGTCGATATGGCGAATTCCACTGGCGCGGGATATTGGCATTATCCTGGTTATCAAATTAGTTATTCTCTTCAGCATCAAAGCCCTCTGGTTCAGTGAACCCGCCATCCCCGTGGATAACCAGGCAGGCGTAGCCGCGCATTTACTCGATACCCCACCTGTTTCGCAACTTACCGAGGAGAAACCGAGATGATCTCGGAATCCGTTGTCGACCTGTCGCGCCTGCAATTTGCAGTCACCGCGCTGTATCACTTCCTGTTTGTGCCATTAACGCTGGGCATGACCTTTCTGTTGGCGATCATGGAGTCGGTCTATGTGATGACCGGCAAACAGGTCTACAAGGACATGGTCAAGTTCTGGGGCAAGTTATTCGGCATCAACTTTGCCCTGGGCGTAACAACCGGTTTGACCATGGAGTTTCAATTCGGCACTAACTGGGCTTATTACAGCCATTACGTCGGCGATATCTTTGGTGCGCCCCTGGCGATTGAAGGGTTGATGGCGTTCTTTCTGGAGTCAACCTTTATCGGCCTGTTCTTCTTTGGCTGGGATCGCCTGACCCGCGTTCAGCATCTGGCGGTGACCTGGCTGGTGGCGATTGGCTCGAACATGTCGGCGCTGTGGATCCTGATTGCCAACGGCTGGATGCAGAATCCGGTGGGCGCCGAGTTCAACTTTGAAACCATGCGCATGGAACTGAGCAGCTTCGGTGCCCTGCTGTTCAACCCGGTGGCCCAGGTGAAGTTCGTGCACACCGTATCGGCGGGGTATGTAACCGGCGCAGTGTTTGTCCTGGCGATTTCCAGCTACTACCTGCTGAAGAAACGTGATCTGGCGTTCGCCCGGCGCTCTTTCGCCATTGCCGCGGTGTTCGGCCTGGCCTCGACCCTGTCGGTAATCCTGCTGGGTGACGAGTCCGGCTACGAAATCGGCGACGTGCAGACCACCAAACTGGCGGCCATCGAAGCCGAGTGGAACACCGAGCCCGCCCCTGCCGCGTTCACCCTGTTCGGCCTGCCCAATCAGGCGGAGCAACGCACCGACTACGCGGTGAAGATTCCCTATCTCATGGGCATCATCGCCACCCGCTCGGTGGACAAGCAGGTCACCGGCATCAAGGATCTGATCGCCCAGCACGAAGTGCGCATCCGCAACGGCATGCACGCCTACGGCCTGCTGGAAAAACTCCGTCACGGAGACAAGAGCCCGGCCAATATCGACGCCTTCAACGCGGTGAAACAGGACCTGGGCTACGGCCTGCTGCTGAAGAAATACACACCGAATGTGGTCGATGCCAGCGAAGCGAATATCAAGAAAGCGTCCCTGGATACCATCCCCAATGTCTTCACCATGTTCTGGACCTTCCGCCTCATGGTGCTCTCAGGCTTCCTGACCTTGGTGCTGTTCGTGCTGGCGGCCTGGGCGTCGATCAAGCGCAACGCCGAGAGCAAGCCGTGGCTGCTGCGCTTTGCCGTCTGTGCCCTGCCGCTGCCGTGGATCGCGACCCAGACCGGCTGGATCGTCGCCGAGCATGGCCGTCAGCCGTGGTCGATTGCCGAAGTGCTGCCGGTGCATCTGTCCGCTTCGTCACTGGCGGCGGGCGATGTATTGGGCTCGCTGTTGGCTCTGGTGGCGTTCTACACCGTGCTGTTGGTGATCGAGATGTACCTGATGATCAAGTTTGCCCGCCTTGGCCCGTCGAGCCTGCACACCGGCCGTTACCACTTCGAGCGTGACGCCGTCGCGCACACCGCACAGGCCTGAGGAGTTCGTCATGTTTGATTACGAGACACTGAAAGTGATGTGGTGGGTGCTGATCGGCGTTCTGCTGATCGGCTTTGCCCTGACCGATGGTTTTGACATGGGCGCCATGGCGTTGATGCCGTTCGTGGGCCGCACCGACAATGAGCGGCGCGTGGCGATCAACACCATCGCCCCGCACTGGGATGGCAATCAGGTGTGGTTCATCACCGCCGGCGGCGCGCTGTTCGCGGCCTGGCCGATGGTCTACGCCGTGGCCTTCTCCGGTCTGTACTGGGCGATGCTGCTGGTGCTGTTTGCCCTGTTCTGCCGCCCGGTAGGGTTCGACTACCGCAGCAAGCTTGAGAACAAGACCTGGCGCACGGCGTGGGACTGGGCGCTGTTTGTCGGCGGCGCGGTGCCGGCCCTGTTGTTTGGCGTGGCGTTCGGCAATCTGTTCCTCGGCCTGCCTTTTCATCTCGACGAATTCATGCGCTCGTCTTATGAAGGCTCATTCTTTGGCCTGCTGCACCCTTTCGCTCTGCTCGCGGGCGTGGTCAGCCTGAGCATGCTCAGCGCCCACGGCGGCGCCTGGCTGATGCTGCGCACCGATGCCGAGCTGCATGCCCGCTCCCGTATCGCGACTCGCCTGTGTGCGCTGATTTACCTGATTGCCTTTGCCGGGGCCGGTGTCTGGCTGGTGTCGTCGATTACCGGGCTGAGCCTGGTGTCGAGTCTGGATACCAATGCGGCACTCAATCCCCTGAGCAAGCAGGTGCTGGCCGATAACCACGGCTGGCTGGCCAACTACAGCGCCTACCCGTTGACCCGCATCGCGCCGATCCTCGGCCTGGCCGGTGGCCTGCTGGCACTGCTTGGTGCGCAGATCAACCGCGCAGGCCTGGCCTTCCTCGGCAGCAGCCTGGCGATTGTCGGCACGATCTGCACGGCGGGCTTTGCGCTGTTCCCGTTCGTGTTCCCGTCGAGCCTTGATCTGGCCTCGAGCCTGACCCTGTGGGACGCGGTATCCAGCCACAAGACCCTGGGCATCCTGTTTGTCGTGGCCTGCGTATTCGTGCCGTTGATCCTCGGCTACACGCTGTGGTGCTACACCCGCATGTGGGGTCGCCTGGGCGACAAACACATCGAAGCCAACCCCCACGGGCTGTACTGATCGCCTCACTATCCGCCCCGAGGGGCAAGGAGCACATCATGTGGTATTTCGCCTGGATACTCGGCGTCCTGCTGGCCTGCAGTTTCGGCATCATCAACGCCCTGTGGCTGGAGACCCGGCAGAACCTCGATGAAGAGGTGTCGGGTGAACAGTAACGCCCGCCCCTGGCTGCAACGCGGGTACACCCGCGTTGTTTCCCTGCTGTTGGCGGGGCCGTTGTCACTGATTTTTCTGGTGCATCCGGCGGCCCTGCTCGACGCCAACGGCCACTACAGCCACGGCCTGATTTCCCTGAGCATGCTCGGCATGTCCACGGGCTTCATTCATGGCGTGGGTTTCGACCCGCACGGCCGGCTGTGGCGGACGGTGTTTCATCCGCTGCTGGGCTGGGTGTGGATGGGGTTGGGATATGGGCTGTTGTGGCAGGCCAGGGTGCAGGGTGCAGCATGATCACATGACTGTGGGACCGGCTTCAGCCGGGAAGGGGCCGGTCACTTCAACGCATCTTCAGCGCCATAAATGCCGCCTTCCCGGCTAAAGCTGGTCCCACCCTGTTAGGTGTATTTGGTAAAAATCCCCCGCACCTGCGTCAGCTTTTCTTCAACGCTCTGCCCATCATCGACCATGGCATCTTCCACCAGGCACATCAGCAATTCCTGATACGCCTTGTCCAGCGCCTTGCGCGCTGCGCGGAACTGCACGGCCACGGCCTCGCATTCAACTCCGCGTTTGATCATCGCCTGAATGCCGCGAATCTGCCCCTCGACCCGGGCCAGTCGCTTGAGCATTGCGTCGTGATTCTGTGTGTGTTCCTGACTGTTCATTTCCTGACCCTGGATAACGTCGCCCGGCGATTCTACGACCGGTGCGTCAGCCGCCTCGCGACTCAGGTCAATAGAGGCGCCGTCTGACCGAAGAGGGTAGTCTTGTCGGCGCTTAAGACTCATTCCGTGGAGGAATAAAATGGACCGGCTGTCAGCAATGGAAACCTTTGTCTGCGTGGTCGAGACGGGATCGTTCTCGGCAGCGGCGCGGCGGCTCAAGGTCGGCCAGCCTGCGGTTTCCAAGGTTGTCGCGCAATTGGAAGAGCGCCTGGGCGTGCGTCTGTTGCTGCGTTCGACCCGGGGCCTGAGCCCGACCGAAGCCGGGGTGGCATTTTTCGAGCGGGCCAAGCGCGCCATCGAAGAGGCCGACGAAGCCGATCTGGCAGCACGGGGCGCAGGCTCAGGGTTGCGCGGAACGCTGCGCATCTGCGCCGCAGTGACCTTTTCGCGGCTGCATATCCTTCCGCATTTGAGTGGCTTTCTGGAACAGCATCCGGACCTCGATATCGATGTGATACTCGATGACCGCAACGTCAATCTGATCGAAGAAGGTATCGATGTCGCCCTGCGCATGGGTGAGCTGCCCGATTCGGGGCTGACGGCACGCAAGATCGGCGAATGCCCGCGCATGGTGCTGGGCACGCCCACCTATTTTGAGCAGCACGGCGTGCCTTGTTCACCGGCCGATCTGGCGGGGCATCAGGCAGTGATTTATTCGCAGCATGGCGGTGGCGCACATTGGCAGTTCAAGAAGGGCAGCACCGAGCAATCGGTCACTGTATCGGGGCGGGTGCGGGTCACGGCGGCAGAAGGCGTGCGAACCACCGTGTTGTCCCATCTGGGTATCACCTTGTCATCGCAATGGATGTTCTCTCCGGAACTGGCCAGTGGCGAAATTCGTCAGGTGCTGCAGGAATGGCAACTGCCCGTACTGGACCTGTGGGCGGTTTTTCCGACCGGGCGCATGGCCAGCGCCAAGGCCCGGGCGTTTGTTGAGTATGTGGAGCAGTTGTTGAAGTAAGGCGGTGTTTGTGGGACTGGCTTTAGCCCGGCAGACCCTGTTGCAGGAGACGGATTGATATCGATCATACCTGTCCTCTCCCGGCTAAAGCCGGTCCCACATTTACCTCTGCTTGTCAGCCACGCAATGCAGGCAGCAACTCCGACGGATCAGGACGCAGGGTGTAGTCCGGGTTCACTTCCGCGTAGGTGATGATCCCGTCCGTACCGATGACAAAACGGGCAGGCATGGGCAGCGTCCAGCTCGGGTCATCATTGATTTTCGGCAGGTCGTTGCCGAAGTTTTTGTACAGTTCGATCAGGTAGTCCGGCAGGGTAAAGCGCAGGCCGAACGCGGCGGCCACGTCGTTCTTGCTGTCGCTGAGGATCGGGAAGCTTAACTCGTTCTGGCGCACCGACTTGCGGCTGTTGGCCTTGATCTGTGGGGAGATGGCGACAAGGCTGGCGCCCAGGTTGCGAATGGCCGGCAGTGCCGCTTCAAGCGCCTGCAATTCCATGTTGCAGTACGGGCACCACACGCCACGGTAGAAACTCAGCACCAATGGCCCCTTGGCCAGCAGCTCGGCGGACGAAACCGGATTGCCGTCAGGATCCTGCAGGGTAAATTCCGGTGCCTTGTCGCCCGCCTTCAGCGCGCGCTCGGCCTGGCCGCTGGCGATCAGGGCATCGGTGGCCTTCTTCATGGTCGCGTGTACTTGAGGCGGAGCGTTGTAAGGTGGTTTGCCGCTCTGGAAGTCGGCCTTGAATGCATCGAGTTTGGCTTGAAGGGTCATGATCGTTACCTGTCTGGCTGAGTGAGTAAGTGTCTAAATCGCCAGGCCATGGTCACAGTCGCGCCATGCCCCCGGTAGAAGGGCCGGGGGCATAGCTTCTATTCTTTGCCGGAATGTCATGCCCGCGCAGGGTCACACCTGGGCTAGAATCGGCCGACTCACATAGCGGTAGCAGCGCCCATGGAACTCGCCTGGCTGGAAGACTTCGTCGCACTCGCCGAACTGGAAAACTTTTCCCGGGCGGCGGATGCGCGGCATGTCACGCAACCGGCGTTCAGCCGACGTATTCGTGCGCTGGAAAACTGGATGGGGGTCGATCTGTTCGAACGCACGACCCAGGGCGCGACCCTCACCGATGTCGGCCGACAGATGCTCGGCAACGCCCAGGACATGACTCGACGCCTGCATCAGATGCGCCTGGACGCCCGGGAATTGGCGGGCAAGCAGTTACGCACGCTGTACTTCGCCGCGACCCATTCGCTGTCCTTCAACTTCTTTCCCGGCTGGATAAGAAGCACCGAACGCGAGGCGCCCATAGAGGCGGTGCGCCTGCACTCGGACAACATGCGTGTGTGCGAGCAGATGCTGCTCAATGGCGAGGTGCAGTTTCTGCTCTGCCATCATCATGCGGACGTACCGCCGCGTTTTCCCAGCGAGCAATTCCTTGGCAAGACCATCGGCAGCGACCGCCTGATCCCCCTTTGCGCGCCTCAGGCCATCAGCGAGGTAACTGCCGACACCCGGCCTTATCTGGGCTACACCGCCGACTCCGGGCTGGGCCGCATCGTCAACTGGCGCCTGAATCGTTCCCAGCCTGAGCAACATCTGGAGAGTCGTTTCAACTCGCACTTGGCGGCAGTGCTGCTGTCCATGGCTCTGGAAGGCAAAGGCATGGCCTGGCTGCCCGCGACCCTGGCCGAAAGCGAGATGCAGCAACAGCGTCTGGTGCGGGCACTGGATGAGCAGTGGGATATACCCGTGCAGATCCGCCTGTTCCGCGCCCGTACACCGCTGAGTGATTTTGCCGAGGCGTTTTGGGGGAAGTTGTAGGGATCTTTGATTTCGAATGAGAGGTTATAGGAGCTGCCGAAGGCTGCGAAAGCGCTGTGCCAGCTAAATCCATTCGCAGCCTTCGGCAGCTCCTACAGTGCGCGCGATCAAGAAAGCTGCGTTGTCAGCTGTGCCCTGGTCACCAATCCCTCGATCCACTCGGCATCCTGCGCATTCACTACGCCATAGCGATTCGGGTAGCAAAACGCCCAGAGGTGAGCGATTTCGTTGAGCCGTTGTTCTTCCGCGCGGGTCAGCCAATAGAGGGTTTGCACCAACGGCAGCGGCTCACCCGAATAGCGCCGGGCAAGGGCCAGATTAGTGCCCGGAGCAAAGGCGATGGACAGCGCTTGACTGGGCTTCAAGCGTTTCGCCGGGTCGGGCAGGCGCGGTGTGTCGTAGCTGAAATTGCCCTGGTAATTCTGCCGCAATACCAGCCAGTGGCCGGCAGCAGTACGGGCGAGCATCCATTCCGATATGCCGCTGTCCGGCACCACCTGCATACGCCCGTCAATCCACAGGCTGATGGTACTGATATCCGGGTCGTAGTCGTTGGACCACAAGCTGATCCCCGACAGCAACCTGTGGTGCTCCAGCTCGACCACACCCTGCACCGGCATCTCGGGCCAGTAGCGTTTGAGCCGGGAGTATTTGCCATGTAGTCCGTTGTACAGCGCCCAGCCGCCGACAAACAGCAGTGTGGCGACAATCAGCCAGCCGACTGACCCGGCCATCGCGTCATCTGGATTGAAGTCGTCGGCGACGCCCCGCCATACCGCCAGGCCGATGAAAAAAATCAGCGCTGGCACAAAGCTGCCGACGGCCAGTGGAAATAGCAGGATCTGTAGCCAGCCGGTCTGATGCACGGCGGCGCGCTCATGGGCCCAGGCCTGTTCCTCGGGGCTCATCGGCGCCTTCTCGCGAGGGCCGATCCTCGGGTCCGGGGTATTGAAGGCGTAATAGTCGTCAGCCATAGCGACTCGATTCCTTGACGGGCCAGCGCGGCAAGGCACAGCATGAACGCTTCACTCTGTCGTGACCATCAGGCTCTGGGCCTCGAGTTGCACCGCTTGCATCAGGCTCTGGCGAAAGCGCTGCAACACGGCGGACTGATCACCAATGCGCGTCGCCAGATGCAAGGGCGCAGTCAGGCCGGGGCAATCGCTGAGGCCGCGATAGGCAATGCCGTCGCCGCGCAATCGCCGCATCGAGGCGGGCACGATGGACAGGCCAAGGCCCGCAGCAACCAGGCTCAAGGTTGAGGTCAGGCGCGGCGCTTCCTGAACCACCAACGGGCTGAATCCTGCAGCACGGCAGGCGGCGAGGATCACATCGTAGAGGCCCTGCCCGGCCCGTCGCCGATACAGGACAAAAGCCTCGTCGGCCAATGCTGAAAGGGGCAACGGCGCATCACCGGACAGCGACAATGGATGATGCAACGGCATCGCCAACAGCATCGGTTCAGTCAGGATCGGCTCACTCTGCAAGGTCGGCATGCCGCTCAGGCTCGAGCGCACGAAGGCAGCGTCAAGGCGCTCGTGCAACAGCGCGTCCATCAACTCGCCGGTCCCCGCTTCTTCCAGCAACACCGTCACACCCGGTAACGCTTCGCGAAAACCCCGCAGCACGTCCGGCACCAACGGATGCAAGGACGCCGAACTGGTAAAGCCCACGGCCAGCCGCCCCTGCTCACCCCGGGCCGCGCGCTGCACCACGCGGGTCACTTCTTCGGCCCGGGCCAGCAGAACGCGAGCCTCCTCAAGCAGGGCCAACCCCGCCGGGGTCGGCCGCACACCACGGGGCAGACGCTCCATCAGGGTCACGCCCAGCTCCGCCTCAAGGCTCTGCAACAGCCGGGTCAGAGGCGGCTGCTGCATGCCCAGGCGCTCGGCGGCACGGGTGATGTGGCCTTCTTCGGCGATGGCGATGAAGGCATGCAAACGACGAAGCTCGAGCAAACTCATACCTTTTAAGTATTGATAAACGTCATTTCTAGCATTTGTAAACATGCCGGGCAAGGCTTAGCCTTCGTTGTACCGACGTGAAAGCACTGCATAAAAAGATGAGGAAAGCCGATGACCTGGTCAGCCAAGCTGTATTCGACGTTTGAGCAAGAACGTACCCGCCCGGTGCGCGACTTGGTGGCCGCTATTGCCACCTCCGACGTGCAGACCGCCGTCGACCTGGGCTGCGGCCCCGGCAATTCCACCGAAGTGCTGGCCCAGCGCTTTGCCGACGCCAGCATCAGTGGCATGGACAGCTCCGAGGACATGCTGGTCAACGCCCGTGAACGTCTGCCCGCGTTGAATTTCGAGCTGGCCGACATTGCCAGCTGGGACCCGGCGCAGACATTCGACGTGATACTCGCCAACGCTTCGCTGCAATGGGTGCCTGACCATGCCAGCCTCTATCCGCACCTGCTGAGCAAGCTCAACCCCGGCGGCAGCCTGGCGGTGCAGACCCCGGACAATATGGAAGAACCTTCACATCGCCTGGCCCGGGAAGTCGCAGCCAGCGGGCCGTGGGCAAGCAAGATCGGCACGGTCAAGCACCCACCGAGGCACAACGCCAGTTATTACTACGAACTGCTGCACGAACACTGTAGCTCAGTGGATGTCTGGCGCACGACCTATCATCATCCGTTGGCGGGCGGTCATCAGGCGGTTGTTGAATGGGTCAAGGCCACGGCGCTACGGCCCTATCTGACGCCGTTGGATGAAGCGGAAAAAGAAGCGTATCTGGCGAAATATCTGCAAGCCATCAGCCAGGCTTATCCGTTGCTGCCTAACGGTACGGTGTTGTTTCCGTTTCCGCGGTTGTTTGTGGTGGCCAAGCGTTAATCAATCCCAAGGCTGACACACAACCACTGTGGGACCGGCTTTAGCCGGGAAGGCGTAGGCATGATCGATACATCTCTGTCGTCGGTCAGAGCGTCTTCCCGGCTAAAGCCGGTCCCACATTGCACAGCCGATCATGCAGCTGTCAGGCATGCCCGAAGCCAATCAACCCCGCCGCCTTGGTGACCTGTTCCGCAGGCAGTTTCATGTCGCTCATGGTCTTGTTCATCTCGCGAGTCGCGCTCATCAGTGATTGATTCAGGACCGTCAGCTCCATTTGCAGCTGGCGGGTCTTGATCTCCCGTGCCTTGGGCGAGAGGGAGGGATCCTTGGCCACGGCTTGCAGCTCGTCCATCTTCTTGGTGATCTGCTCCTGGATCCGGCGAATCATCTTCAACTGATCCTTGACCACCGTCGGCAGGTTGCTGGCGTCGATATCGGCGTCCTTGTTGACCGTCTTGGCCTGACTCGACAACGTTACTTGCACACCCAGGCGAGCCGGAGTTTGTGCCTCGGCGGTGGCGGCCTTGTCACTGGTCGGCGCGACGGGCAAAGGCAACTCCACAGACGGCGTCCGCGTCGTCGAGGGGTTATTGCGCAAGGTCAAACTGAATTGCATGGCAGCCTCCAGGCGTCCGGGTCAGGACGGTTCCTTGTCCATCAGCTTGTTGGCTTCACCAATCTGATCCAGGGGCAAGGTCATTTCGCCCATGGTCTTGCCGATACTGTTGGTCGCCACGGTCATGGTGTTGCTCAGGTTGGTCATCTCCAACTGCAGCAGCCGTGCCTTGACCTCGCGCTCCTTGGGCGTCAGCAGATGGTTTTTCATCACCGCCTTGAGTTCGGCTTTTTTCTCGGCGATCTGCAACTGAATGCGGCGGATGGTCTTGAGCTGCTCCTTGACCGTGGTTGGCAGCTTGCTCGCATCGATATCAGCAAATTGCCGGTCGTAGCGAGCCTTGCTCAGGCCTTTGTCAGAGAGCAGCACCTCGACGCCCGGCTTGGCCGGAGTCTCTTCGTGGGCAGGCACGGCCTTGGCTGATAAAGCGGCCGACAAGGCGTCGACGATCAGGCTCTGGGGCGACGGGCTGTTACTTAATGTCAGGCTGAATTCCATACAGGCCTCCATGCGATTGCCTGCAATATCGGCCCGGCACCTCTGACCTTGAGCAAGGAACCGGGGAAATGTGTCATCCCTGATACATTTCGGCCAGACGGTCAGGACGCCGAAAACACCCGCAACCGATGACCGTCCGGATCGACCGCGACGAAGGTGTAGCCGAAGTCCATGGTGCAGGGTGTCTGGATGATCGGGATGTCGAAGGTACGGCACATCTGATAGGCCGCATTGACCAGACCGATACCGGCCACGGCAAACGCCACTTCGCCGCCCACTCCCAGCGACTCCACGCCAGGCTCCACGGCATGTCGCGCCCACAGGCCGAGCATCAAGCCGGTATCGGTGGCGAACAGCGCAAAGGTTGCAGAAGACTCGATGGGTGTGCGACCCAACAAGTGCCCGTAAAACTGGGCGCTGGCCAGGGGATCGTTGACGTACAGGATAAGAAAGTTGGGGTCGAGCATGGGGTGGCTCCCTGATAGCTGGTTCATGAAACTGGCGATTGACTGTATGTCCGTCCAGTTCGAAAAAGCCTAAGGGGCGCCGCTACACGTTTTTGTCAGCAGTGATTTTCATTGAATCAGCGAAGGAGTTTCACTCCAATTCGTTGCTGGTCATCTAAAGCGAATCAATCCCCTGACTCTCCTGCCACGCCTTCAACAGCGCCTGGCGCCGACGCGGGTAGCGCTCCGGGGAGATGTTCAGCTCATGAATACGGTCGACGCGAAAATGGCGAAAGCCTTCGCGCAGCTCACACCATGCCACCAACAGTTGCACACCATCGAAATAGGCCAGAGCAAACGGCCAGATGGTCCGGGCGGTCTGGGTATCCTTGACGTCCTGATAGTAGATCTCGGCCTTGTGCTCGCAACGGATGGCCTGGCGAATGACCTGTGGGCTGATCATGGGCGTGATGACTGGCAAGCCATTGGGCGGCACCAACAACGCCGAGGCGTCCAGCTCATGACGCAGTTCCGGGGGCAGCACGGCAGCGATCTTGTCCAGGGCACTGCGGGCGGCCTTGCCGAGTTCATCGTCGGCCCGTGACGCAACCCAGCGCGCACCCAGCACCAGGGCTTCGATTTCATCGTCGCCGAACATCAGCGGCGGCAGCATGAAACCCGGTCGCAGCAGGAAGCCCATGCCCGCCTCGCCTTCGATATCGGCACCCTGTTCCTTGAGCGCGCCGATATCCCGATACAAGGTGCGCAAGCTGATATCCAGCTCCTGCGCCAATACCGCGCCCGCCACTGGGAAACGGTAGCGACGCAGGACCTGCAACAGAGTTAGGAGACGCTGGGCACGGGACATGGCATTGAGCCTTGATTATCAGGGGTGCGGCGATCATCGCTCATACAGCCATAGCTGTACATTTATACAGATAAAAACCTTGCCCTCTGTCACATCACTGTCCATGCTGTAGCACTGCCCTCCTCGAAAAACGACGATCTGCATGCGCCTGTTTCTCTGCGAAAAGCCTTCCCAGGCCAAGGATATTGCCGCTGTGCTCGGTGCTACACGCCGGGGTGACGGGTGCTGGGTCGGCGCCAACGCGACGGTGACCTGGTGCATCGGCCATCTGCTGGAAACCGCACCGCCGGACGCCTACGACGCGCGTTACAAACGCTGGGTACTGGCCGACCTGCCCATCGTTCCCGAGCGCTGGAAAATGCAGGTCAAGCCCAAGACCGCCAGCCAGTACAAGGCGGTCAAGCGTCTGCTCGGCGAAGCGCAGGAACTGGTGATCGCCACCGACGCCGACCGTGAAGGCGAGATGATCGCCCGTGAATTGGTGGAGCACTGTCGCTATCGCGGGCCGATCCAGCGCCTGTGGCTGTCGGCTCTGGACGACGCCTCGATCCGCAAGGCCCTGGCGGCTCTCAAGCCCGGCAGCGAAACCTTCAACCTGTATCATTCGGCGCTGGGCCGCTCCCGCGCCGACTGGCTGATCGGCATGAACATGAGCCGCCTGTTTACCCTGCTCGGTCGCCAGTCTGGTTATCAGGGCGTACTGCCTGTGGGCCGTGTGCAGACGCCAACCCTGCGTCTGGTGGTGGATCGCGATCGCAGCATCGCCGACTTCGTCCCGGTGCCGTATTGGGCCATCGACGTCGAGTTGCAGTCCGAGCGGCAGACCTTCGTTGCCCAGTGGCGAGCCAAATCGGACGTCTGTGATGATCAGGATCGCTGCCTCAATCAGCCCCTGGCGCAACAGGCCGCCGAGGCCATGCAACAGGCTGGCAGCGCGAAGCTGGTCAAACTGCGCACCGAACGCATCCGCGAAGCCGCACCGCTGCCCTTCGACCTCGGCACCTTGCAAGAGGTGTGCTCGAAGAGGCTCGGCCTCGGCGCCCAGGAGACGCTGGACATTGCCCAGGCGCTCTACGAAACCCATAAGCTGATCACCTACCCGCGCAGCGATTGCGGCTTCCTGCCCCTGAGCCAGCACAGCGAGGCGCCGTCGATTCTCGCCGCGTTGGCGCGGGCCGATGCCAGCCTCCAAGTGCTGCAAGCACACCTTGACCCCAAGCGCCGCTCCCGGGCCTGGAACGATGCCAAGGTCAGCGCCCACCACGGCATCATTCCCACTGCCGCAGTGCGCGACCTCGAGCGCCTGGCGAGCAAACCTCGCGCCGTCTATAGCCTGATTCGTGCGCGCTATCTGGCGCAGTTCCTGCCCAATCACGAATACGATCGCACCCAGGCCGACTTCGATTGCGCCGGGCAGGACCTGCGTGCGGTCGGCAAACAGATTGTCGAACCCGGCTGGAAACGCGCCCTGCCCGAGGCGCTTGCCCCGGCTAAAGGTCGAGAGCCTGTAGCGCCGCAGAACCTGCCGCGGCTCAGCGAAGGCCATGACTATCCGGTGATGGATGTGCGCCTCAAGGACCTCTGGACCCAGCCGCCCAAGCCCTTCACCGAGGGCGACCTGATCAAGGCGATGAAGAACGTCGCCAAACTGGTCGAGGACCCGCGCCTGAAACAGAAGCTCAAGGACACCACCGGCATCGGCACCGAAGCCACGCGGGCGGGGATCATTCAGGGCCTGCTTGATCGCGGTTACCTGAACAAGAACGGCAAGGCCCTCTACGCCACTCCGGCCGCCTTCAGCCCGATCGACGCCGTGCCCAGAGCCATTGCCGACCCCGGCACCACAGCCATCTGGGAACAGGCGCTGGACATGGTGCAAAGCGGCGAGATGAGCCTGGAAGAATTCGTCGCCAAGCAGGCGGCGTGGATGAGCAAGCAGGTCAGCCGCTGCGTCGGCTTGCGCATGACCATCAGCGGCCCGGCCCCGGCCGGCAGCACCCCATGGAAAAAATCACGCAAGACTGGCAAGCGCAAGGCCACAGGGAGTACAACAGCCAAGCCTAAACGCGCCAGCAAAGCGCCTGCCGCGCGTTCATGAAGACCAGGAGTTATCCATGAAACACAGCTACCGCTTCCTCCTCGGCGCCGATGAAGAAATCGGCTATATCGAGTCCGAAGGTGCCATGCCCCATTTGCAGAAAGGTGTGCGCATCGATCTCGAGTCGGACGAATACCACCGCACCCGCAAGACCCATTTCGAGATCCAGGATATTTCCGTGATCCTGCATCAGATCGGCGGCCAGGTCGTACGCAATGAAATCCGCCTGCATTGCACGGAGGTTGAGGGGATCGCCGAGTGAGTTGATCGAGACTGGCAAGAAAACGACGAACGGATACTGGCCATCTGCTTTGTAGCGCAAAACAGCAGCCTGCTTGACCTTGGTCAAATCTGCGTCTGCGACTGATGCTCAACTGGTCACATCAACCCGATAAGTTCGGGTGACGTTCATCGGGAATCGTGGATTTGCTGTAGCCCATCGATTGCCTTTGGGCGCAGAGTTTCGCTCGTTGTTTTTTCATGCCGAATATCGGTGAAACACAACTCACTTACGGAGATGCTCGCTCATGCTTATCCAGATAGAAGAAGGTACTCACGGTGCCAATTGGGTAGTGATGCTGGACAGTTACCCGGTGAAATGCAGCACCTGGCACGAAGCCCGGGACTTTGCCGACAAGATGAAGTCCCGGCTCGATGCGCCCCATGAGCTACCCAAAAACGCCAAGACCAGCGCCAGGGCAGAACGGCCGGCGTTGATGAATCAATAAGCCACTTAATCGAACATCTGTGAGACCGGCTTTAGCCGGGAAGACGCCTTCCCGGCTAAAGCCGGCCTCACAGGGTTTACGCTTACATCGCTGGAAAACGCCCCATCTGCATGAACGCTCCGAACCAGTCCTCCAGATGCCAGGTACGGGTAACGCGTTCGCCATCCAGTTCATGAAATTCATGAATGCTGAAGCTGATCTGCTTGCCGGTAGGTGCTATGCCCATCAGCACGCCCTGATGCGTGCCGCGAATCTCTGCGCGTACGGCGATTCGGCCGGGTAGTTGAAGCAGGTCATGGACGATGATCTGCACATCGGGCATCGCCATAACGAACTCGCGAATGATCGGCTTGATCCCCTCAGCTCCCGGCCCCTGCCCCGGCGCCAGAGGAATATCGTCCCAGTCGGCGGTGACCGCCAGATCAACCAGATCAGGATTTTGCTCATTGAAAGCGCGGTAGAGGGTTTCAACCGCCGTGCGCTCGCGTGCCAGGCGCTGGGTATCAAGGGTGTTCGAAGACATATCGCTCATGCGGGCCTCTGCTGTGCCGGGAAGTAGTAACGCAGAGCTTGCAGAAAACACCTAATATCCGTCCAACAAATGGTAGGTATATAGCGATATACGAATTATGGATTTCAAAGGCCTGGACCTTAATCTACTCGCTGCATTCGACGCCCTGATGCTCGAACGCAATGTCACCCGTGCCGCCGCCCGGGTCGGTGTCAGCCAGCCGGCCATGAGTGCGGCCCTGGGCCGCTTGCGTACGCTGTTCGCTGATCCGTTGTTCCTGCGTAGCGCAGAAGGTCTGCTGCCCACTGCCAGAGCACGGGAGATGGCCGAACCGGTCGCCAGCGCCCTGCACACCATCGAAACGGCGCTGTTGGCCCGGCCGAACTTCGATCCGGCCCAGGCCACTACCACCTTCAATCTGGGCATGACCGACTACCCGGCTTATGTGCTGTTGCCACAGCTGGTTCAGGCATTGGGAACCCTGGCGCCGGGCATTACCCTCAACGTGCACGGCTTCAATGGTCGCGACAGCGCGGTGGAACTGCTTGATGCTGGCACCATCGATATGGCCATCGGCATTCTGCCCAGCCAGACCGAAAGCCGGATCCTCAGTCGCCCTCTGCTGCGCGACGAGTTCGTGACCCTGCTGCGCCACGATCACCCTTCAGCCGGGCGAGAGATGGATCTGGAGCGCTTCCTGGGCCTTTCCCATGTCCTGGTCTCGCCGGAGGGTGATCGTTATGGGGTGGTCGATCAGGTCCTGGCGCAAGTTGGCCGACAGCGCCGCATCGCCCTGACCCTGGCGCATATGTTCGCTGCACCGACGCTGGTGGCCCACAGCGATCATGTGGCCACGCTGATGAAACGCGTGGTGCTGAAGTCTGCCGAGAGGCCCCTATTGAAACTGTTCACGCCCCCTCTGGCGCTACCGGTCATCGAATTCCATCTGCTCTGGCATCGACGCAACGCCATTCACCAGGCCCAGCAATGGTTGCGTGATCGGGTGATAGAGGTTGCACAAAGCGTTAAATGAGAAGCTTTCACAAGATTTTCACCTGACTGCACTTATGGTGAACTCACTCCTTGTAATAGATCCCACTTGGCCCGCTCACACTGCGGGCTTCTTTTTGCCCGCTGGAAAGTGCCCCAGACGCAAGAACCCGCCGAAGTGGGTTCTGTTGAGTTCAACGGGAGAAAGGTCTGGCGGATTATTCGCCGTTGCCGGACAAGCCGGTCACCGCGGTCTGTTCAGCTGCATTTTTGCTGGCAAAACTGCTGATTACAGCAGGGCTGCGGGTCAGATCGGCCAGGCGATCACTGCCGGTGCCGCTGACCATCGAACTGTTCCAACTGGACGCCACCGTCGCCAGCCAGGCAAAGAAAAATACCGTTACAGCCTGCATCGCCCACTTTGCAATCACCGACATGATGGTTCTCCCCGTTCGGTTTCTATGCGCGGATCTAAACACCTGACTGTTGCAATAGGATGGCAATCGCGACCCGCAGCGATGTGTGCCATGGGTTGAAGTCTAGGTGGGAAAGAAACCGGCGTGGGGAAGAGTTTTCAAGTTGCAATGCACAACATGTGGGACCGGCTTCAGCCGGGAAGAGGTCGGTACATACGATGCATATCTATCGTTTGTCCCTTACGCTTTCCCGGCTAAAGCCGGTCCCACAAAATTACAACAAAGCTAGGTGTGGCTCTTCAATCAGGTAATCGGCGCCGGATTGAACAAAGTGATGTCGTTGTGCAGGCGATAGTGCTCGGTCCAGGTTTTCTTCTTGCCGCTGGCCACATCCAGGTAGAAGTGGAACAGCTCCCAGCCCAGGTCCTCGATGCTGGCACGACCGGTAGCGATGCGCCCGGCGTCGATATCGATCAGATCCGGCCAACGGTGAGCCAGCTCGGTACGGGTCGAGACCTTGACCACTGGCGCCATGGCCAGGCCATACGGCGTGCCACGTCCGGTGGTGAACACATGCAGGTTCATGCCGGCCGCCAGTTGCAGCGTGCCGCAGACGAAGTCGCTGGCCGGTGTCGCGCAGAAGATCAATCCTTTGCGGTTCACCCGCTCGCCAGGGCCCAGCACGCCGTTGATGGCGCTGCTGCCGGACTTGACGATGGAACCCAGGGATTTCTCGACAATGTTCGACAAACCGCCCTTCTTGTTGCCCGGCGTAGTGTTGGCGCTGCGATCGGCCTCGCCCTTGGCCAGGTAACGGTCGTACCAGTCCATTTCCCGCACCAGTTCTTCGGCGACGGTCTTGGTTTCGGCACGGGACGTCAGCAGGTAGATGGCGTCCCGCACTTCCGTCACTTCCGAGAACATCACGGTGGCGCCAGCACGCAGCAACAGGTCCGAGGCGTAGCCCAGGGCCGGGTTGGCGGTGATGCCGGAGAAGGCATCGCTGCCGCCGCATTGCATGCCGAGGATCAGTTCGGAGGCCGGAACGGTCTCGCGACGACGCAGGTCGAGTTTCTTCAGGCGGGTCTCGGCCAGTTCCATGATCTGTTCGATCATTTCGTGGAAGCCGTGGCTGGAGTCCTGCAGGCGGTA
Source organism: Pseudomonas sp. JL23 (assembly GCF_056933585.1). Classification (NCBI taxonomy): domain Bacteria; kingdom Pseudomonadati; phylum Pseudomonadota; class Gammaproteobacteria; order Pseudomonadales; family Pseudomonadaceae; genus Pseudomonas; species Pseudomonas sp. JL23. Next base: position 5,946,479 of record NZ_CM167795.1, read on the forward strand.
CAGCCATGGATCGCTGAGATCCACCGAGGCATCGCCTTCGTGCATGACCTGCCCGGCCTGCAATTTCTCGCAGCCCAGGCTGATTACCAGCGCTTCGCCGCCCAGGTTCGGGTTGCGCGCCAGGTTGCGCACGGTGCGGATGGGGATATACGCGTCGGTGGCGGTAATGGCCACACCGCAGCCGTAGCTGTGGGTCAGGGCCACGACGTCATCGACGTTGGGGTATTTGGGCAACAGCTCCTCACGGATGCGCTTGACCGCGAAGTCGAGCACACCGGTGACGCATTGCACGGTGGTGGTGATACCGAGGATGTTGCGCGTGCCGACGGTGCCGTCGGCATTACGATAACCCTCGAAGGTGAAGCCTTCCAGCGGCTCCCCCTTGCCCGGCACATCAGTGGACAGCGGCAGGCTGTCCAACGATGGCGCGGTAGGCATGCGCAACAGATCTTCCTTGACCCAACTGCCGCGTGGGATCGGCCGCAGTGCATAACCAATGGTCTGCCCGTAACGAATCACCGGGCCACCTTCAGGGATATCCACCAGGTTGACCTTGTGGCTTTGCGGCACGTTATCGATGGTCACGACACCATTATCGAACTCAGTACCGGCCGGTACACCCTGGTCGTTGACCACCACAACCACGTTATCCAGCTCGTTGAGCAGGATGTAACGCGGCGAATCGGCATGTTGAATCAAGTCCATCACGGTTTTCCTCAGGATTTTGCTTGAGAAAGGTCGCTGTTCAGCGAAGGCCCCTTGCTTGGCGGCTCTTTCAATTCGACACGTTTGATCTCACCCACAATGAACACATAGCTGATCACCGCGACCAACGCGTTGGCGCCGACGAACACCAGAGCCCATTTGAACGAGCCGGTGTTGCTGATGATGTAGCCGATGACGATTGGCGTGGTGATCGACGCGATATTACCGAACATGTTGAACAGGCCACCGCTCAAACCGGCGATCTGTTTCGGCGAAGCGTCGGACATCACCGCCCAGCCCAGTGCACCTACACCCTTGCCGAAGAACGCCAGGGCCATGAAGCCGACCACAACCCACTCAACGTCAACATAGTTACAGGTGACGATGGAGGTCGACAGCAGCAGACCGCCAATGATCGGCGCCTTGCGCGAGAAGGTCAGCGAATGGCCGCGACGCAGCAGGTAGTCGGAAATGACGCCACCCAATACACCGCCGATAAAGCCACAAATGGCCGGCAGCGAGGCAATGAAACCAGCCTTGAGGATGGTCATGCCGCGTTCCTGCACCAGGTACACCGGAAACCAGGTCAGGAAGAAGTAGGTGATGCCGTTGATGCAGTACTGGCTCAGGTAGATGCCGAGCATCATGCGGTTGGTCAGCAACTGACGTACGTAGTCCCATTTCGGGCCACCGGCAGCGCTTTTGCCTTTGTCCTGGTCCATGTCGACCATACCGCCGTTGCTGGCGATGTGCTCAAGCTCTGCGGCGTTGATCTTCGGATGGTTACGCGGGCTATGGATGACTTTCAGCCAGATCAGCGAGAAGACGATACCGACGCCACCCATGACGACGAACACATGCTGCCAGCCGAAGGTGTAAACGATCCAGCCCATGATCGGCGCAAACAGCACCGTGGCGAAGTATTGCGCGGAGTTGAAGATCGCCGATGCAGTGCCGCGTTCGGCCGTCGGAAACCAGGCCGCAACAATACGGGCGTTGCCAGGGAAGGAAGGTGCTTCAGCCAGACCGACCAGGAAACGCAGCATGAACAACGCGACGATGGCGGTAGAGAGACCGAACTCACCGACATAGCCTTGCAGCACGGTGAACAGCGACCAGGTGAAGATGCTCAGGGCATAGACTTTTTTCGAGCCGAAGCGGTCGAGCAACCAGCCGCCGGGGATCTGGCCGGCCACATAGGCCCAACCGAATGCAGAGAAGATATAACCGAGTGTGACAGCGTCGATGCCCAGGCTTTTTTGCAGGCTGGAACCGGCGATTGCGATGGTGGCACGGTCTGCGTAGTTAATCGTGGTCACCAGGAACAGCATGAGCAGGATCAAATAGCGGACGTGGGTCGGCTTGGAATTTTGCATATACGGTGACTCCCACTAATTATTTTTTTGCGCGGGTAGAACATGTAGGTCTTGCTAACGCTGCTGGCCCCTTAGGGGTTGTCTGATGACAACGCCCTACCTTCAGCGCGGACAGCTTTTGGCGATAAGGTCTGCACCTTATCGCCGGGTAATACGTGGATGGCAAAAGACCGCTGATCACTCAGCGGTCCAGCATCCTGCAATCGCCTTACTGGGCGCCTTGCTTGTCCATCAGAGCGGCGAGCATTTCGTACTCTTCAGCAGTCAGGTCGGTCAGCGGAGTACGCACCGGGCCTGCGTCGTAACCGGCGATTTTCGCGCCGGCCTTGACGATGCTGACTGCGTAGCCGGACTTACGGTTACGGATGTCCAGGTATGGCAGGAAGAAGTCGTCGATCATTTTGCCAACGGCAACGTGATCGTCCTTGGCGATGGCGTGGTAGAAATCCATGGCCAGCTTGGGTACGAAGTTGAAGACAGCAGACGAGTAGACCGGAACGCCCAGGGCCTTGTAGGCAGCGGCGTAGACTTCAGCGGTCGGCAGACCACCCAGGTACGAGAAGCGGTCACCCAGGCGACGACGGATCGAAACCATCAGTTCGATATCGCCCAGGCCATCTTTGTAGCCGATCAGGTTCGGGCAGCGCTCGGCCAGTTTTTCCAGCAGCGGAGCGGTCAGGCGGCAGACGTTACGGTTGTAGACGATAACGCCGATCTTGACCGACTTGCACACGGCTTCAACGTGGGCGGCTACGCCGTCCTGGCTGGCTTCAGTCAGGTAGTGCGGCAGCAGCAGCAGGCCCTTGGCACCCAGGCGCTCGGCTTCTTGAGCGTATTCGATGGCTTGGCGGGTTGCGCCGCCGACACCGGCAAGGATCGGTACGCTGGTGGCGCAAGTATCGACCGCAGTCTTGATCACTTCGGAGTATTCGCTGGCGGCCAGGGAGAAGAACTCACCGGTGCCGCCTGCGGCGAACAGAGCGCTGGCGCCGTAAGGGGCCAGCCACTCGAGACGCTTGATGTAGCCAGCGCGATTGAAGTCGCCTTGGGCATTGAAATCGGTAACTGGAAAAGACAGCAAACCAGCAGAGAGGATGGACTTCAGTTCTTGTGGATTCATTATTCGAACACCCTGGAGGAAGCAAAAAAGTGAATGGATCATCGGCCTTCGCTGATGTCGTAAGTCATCGTACAACTAGAAATTAAAACCCTCAACAGGGATTTGCAGGTTTTTTCAAAAGAAGGCGGACGCGGGCGGGTAAGCCCTTGATAGATGGGGGTTTAACGGGAGAAAAACAGGATGGGCGGTGCCAGCGCGCAATGGCGGCGCGGGGGAAAGACTCGTTGGAGCGAGGCTTGCCCGCGAAGAGGCCGTTACGTGCGGCGCATCTTTCTGATCTGAAAAATAGCGTGCGCGGGCAAGCCTCGCTCCAACGACTCCATGTCGTCAAAGGAGGTCTGACGTCAGGCCTGCTGCGACTCCGCCTCTTCATGGGCATGGCGCAGGCGTTCGCGGCTATTTGTCAGATGCAGGCGCATGGCCGCGCGGGCGGCGTCGGAGTCCTGACGCGCAATGGCGTCGTAGATCTCTTCGTGCTCACGGCTCAGGCGAGTCATGTAACGCTGATGATCATCATGGGCCAGGCGCGCCGAGTTCACGCGGGTACGTGGAATGATGCTGGTGCCCAGGTGAGTCATGATGTCAGTGAAATAGCGATTGCCCGTGGACAGGGCAATCTGCAGGTGGAACTGGAAGTCAGACGACACCGCATCACTGGCGTGGGACGCGCTTTCGTTAAGCGCATCCAGCGCCTTGCGCATGGCCAGCAGTTGCTCGTCGGTACGACGTTGCGCCGCAAGGCCGGCCGACTCCACTTCCAGGCTGATGCGCAATTCGAGAATCGCCAGCACATCACGCAGGGTGACGATGGTTGCCGGGTCGATACGGAAACCGCTCGGGCTCGGGGTATCGAGCACAAAAGTACCGATACCGTGGCGGGTCTCCACTAAACCTGAGGCCTGCAAGCGGGAAATCGCTTCACGTACCACCGTACGGCTCACGCCCTGCTCTTCCATGATTGCCGACTCGGTAGGCAATTTGTCGCCGCGCTTGAGCTGCCCGCTGCGGATACGCTCGGACAGTTCTGTCACCAGTTCCTGCGCGAGGCTGCGGTGCTTTCTACGAGCGCGAGGAAGAGCGCTTTGATTTTCCATATCCAACGTCAATCTCGTGGCAGTGAAAAAGATGAATGATAGCTCAGCGGATATCTGATCACATGTACTAAAACGACCTGCGGCCCCTACGATTCCTCACAGGGGCCGCGGAATCACACCAGTGCCTGCACGAGGGACTGCTCGTGCAAGTGGCCATCTTCAATGCGCAGATGACGCGAATGGAAGCGTTTGAGGCTGCTGCGATGACCAATGCTGAGCAGCGTCACGCCCGGCAGCTCGTCGATCAGGGCCTGATACAGCACCGCTTCGTCCTCTTCGTCCATGGCCGAGGTCGCCTCATCCAGATACAGCCAGCTCGGTGCATACAGCAGCGCCCGGGCAAAGGCCACGCGCTGTTGCTCGCCCGGCGACAGCAGGCGCTGCCAGTGATTGCCTTCGTCCAGGCGCGGGATCAGATGATCCAGACGGCAGGTTTCCAGCAGTTGTGCGAAGCGTCCGGCCGGATAGACCTCGGGCGCTTGTGGATAACTCAGTACTTCACGCAGGGTGCCGATGGGCAGATAGGGGCGCTGCGGCAGGAACAGGTAGCGCTCGGCAGGAAGGTGGATATGGCCCTTGCCGTCGTTCCACAAGCCACCCAAGGCCCGCAGCAGCGTACTTTTGCCGCTGCCGGAGCGACCACTGAGCATGACCCGCTCACCTGCGGCGATGCTCATGCTGGAGTGGTTCAGCAATTGACGGCCGCCAGCCAATGCCAGGTCCAGATCGTCAACGCGCAGGGCATTGCCTTGGTGAGCGATCTTGATGGCCGAGCTGCGCTGCTCGTTCTCGTCCATGCCCTGGCGGAAGCTCAGCAGACGATCACAGGTCGCCCGCCACGATGCCAACGTGGTGTAAGCGTCGATGAACCAACTGAAGTTCTCCTGCACGTTGCCGAACGCGGAGTTGATCTGCATCAGACCGCCCAATTCGATCTTGCCGGCGAAGTAGCGCGGCGCGGCGACGACGAAGGCGAAGACAATGGCGATCTGCGAGTAACCGGCGGTGAAGAAGGTCAGGCGCTTCTGCACTTTCATGATGGTCCAGAAGTTGTTCCAGACCATGCCGAAGCGCGCGGTCAGGCGCTGATTTTCGTTGGGCTCGCCATCGGACAGGGCAATGCTCTCGGCATTTTCCCGCACCCGTACCAGGCCGAAGCGCAGATCGGCTTCGTAACGTTCCTGTTGGTTGCTGAGCAGGATCAGGCGCCGGCCGATCAGGTGGGTCAGCCAGCTGCCGACTGCGGCGTAGAGCAATGCGGCCCAGAACATGTAACCGGGAATGGTAATGCCGAACAATTCGATGCTGCCGGACACGCCCCACAAAATAATGGAGAACGACACCAGGCTGACCACGGTGCGAATCAGGCCCAAGGCCAGGCTCAGGGTACTGGTGGTGAACTGATCGAGGTCCTGGGACAGACGTTGGTCGGGGTTGTCGGTCGAGCCGTTCTTTTCCAGCTGGTAGTAATTCTTGTGGCTCAACCACTTGGCGAAATGCTGCTCGGTCAGCCAGCGGCGCCAGCGGATGGTGAGCATTTGCGTCAGGTACAGGCGATACACTGCGCCGAGAATGGCGATGGCGGCAATGCCGCAAAAGTACAGAATCAAGTGGGTAAACGCCGCCAGGTCTTTCTTTTCCAGGGCGTTGTAGAAGTCGCGATACCAACTGTTGACCAGTACCGAAATCGCCACGCTGAACAGCGACAGCGCGATCACGGCAATCAACAAGACCCAGGCGACGGTCTTTTCTTCGCTGCGCCAGTACGGCGTGACCAGCTTCCAGACTCGGGGAAAAAAGTTGCCTCGCACGGTGTCATTGACCGCGGAGTGTTCGGCATTCGGATTCATGGGCAAGGCTCGGCAAAAATTGAACATCGGCGCCCTTTCGCTAAAAAGCCGGGCGCCCTACAGGCTCATCCATGAAAGAGCGGTTATCGACGTACCGGACGCTTCTGCAATTTGCGCTGCAACGTGCGCCGGTGCATGCCCAGCGCGCGGGCGGTGGCGGAAATATTGCCTTCGTGCTCGGTCAACACGCGCTGAATGTGTTCCCACTGCAGGCGGTCCACCGACATCGGGTTTTCCGGCACCAGGGTGTCGAGGTCGGCATGCTCGGACAGCAGCGCCGCCAGCACGTCGTCGGCGTCGGCCGGCTTGCACAGGTAGTTGGCCGCGCCGCGCTTGATCGCTTCCACGGCCGTGGCAATGCTCGAATAACCGGTCAGGATTACGACGCGCATTTCCGGATCCAGTTCCAACAGCTTGGGCAGCAGCACCAGGCCAGAGTCCCCTTCCATCTTCAGATCGAGGGCTGCGTATTCAGGCAGATCCTGCTGGGCCAGGGCCAGTCCCTCTTCGGCGGAGCCAGCGGTGCTGACCCGGAAACCGCGACGGCTCATGGCTCGGGCCATCACGCGGGTGAACGTGGCGTCGTCATCTACCAGCAATAAATGCGGGAGTTCTTCGCCTTCAACCTGGATCTCGTCACTCATACTTCGTCTCCTCGGGTGCCCTGGGGCAGACGCAGCTCTGTGAGCGTGCCGCCTTCTTCATGGCTGTAGAGTTTTACCGAGCCACCGGCGCGGGTCACGCTGGCCTTGCTCAAAAACAGGCCCAGGCCGAAGCCTTTGCCCTTGGTGGTATAAAACGGCTTGCCGATCTGTTCGGCAATCGCTGGCGGCACGCCGGGCCCATGATCACGGATACTGACGCAGATTTCCTCGCTGTCCCAATTCAGCATGACTTCCAGGCCTTCGGCGCAGGCATCGGCGGCGTTGTTCAGCAGATTGAGCAGAGCCTGGGTCAGGTCCGGCGGCGGCGCCAGTTGCGGCGCGGCGCCCTCGCCCAGCAACTGGAAGCGATAACTGGCTTCGGGGCGCATCAGGTGCCAGCGATTCAGGGATTCGTCCAGCCACTCGGTCACCGGCTGCAACCGCACATCCAGGCGGCGGTTGGCCTCGGCGGCGCGGACCAGATGCTGCAAGGTGGTCTTGCACTGCTTGACCTGCTCCTGCAGCACTTCGAGGTCGTCCTGCAAGGCCGGGTCCTTGTGATCCTGGCGCATCTCCTTGAGCAATACACTCATGGTCGCCAGTGGCGTGCCCAGTTCATGGGCGGCTCCGGCGGCCTGAGTCGCAACGGCCAACAGTTGCTCATCACGCAGACTCTCTTCGCGACGCTCGGCACGCAGCTGCTCCTGGCGCCGCAGCTCTTCGGCCATCTTCGCCGCAAAAAAGGTAATCACCGCTGCGGCCAGGGCAAAACTCAGCCACATGCCGTAGATCTGCATCTTTTCCCGGGCAATCGGGTAGGTCACCAACGGGTAGAACTGCGCCAACAGCAAGGTATACAGAGCCAGGGCAATCCCGGACAGGATCAGCGAGTAACGCCAGGGCAGCGTCACGGCGGCGATGGTCAGGGGCACCAGGTAATAGGAAACGAAGGGGTTGGTCGAGCCGCCGGAGAAATACAGCAGCGCACTGTGGATATACAGGTCGCAGGCCAGCTGTACCGCATATTCCAGCTCGGTGACCGGCCAGGATGCGCCCAGGCGCACGGCCGTCAGGGCGCACAGGACCATGGAGCAGCCGAGGGTGATAGCCAGTTGCAGCCAGGGCAATGGCAGCAGGTCGAACAACCAGGCAAAACCCACCGACCCGGCTTGGGCACCCAATACCAGGGTACGTATGAATGTCAGACGCCAGAGGTTCTGGCGAGTGGCTGAAAGCAATTGAACGGGGGCGAGCATGAGCTCTCCTGATGAGTGCTCCAGGCGAATCGCGCGAGTATACCCAATGCGTCATCAAATACAGTGAAACTGCGTCAAAGCACCGCAGCAGGGTGTTAAATCAGATGCCCGATTTGGCTGGGCGGAACAAGAATCGGCGCAGAGAGTCTGATGCTCTTGTGCCTGTACAGCCTTCGTCCGGGCAGTTCATCAACAAGGAGTTTTCATGTTCAGCCTACGCCCCGCAGCCGCCCTCTTCGCCCTGTCTACCCTGACCCTGGCCAGCTTTTCGGCCCTGGCGGACGAGCCACGCTACAACCTGGTTTCAGTGCGCGCCGAGGCCAGCCAGGAAGTGCCCCGCGACCTGATGCAGGTCACCCTGTACAGCGAGGCCCAGAACAAGGACCCGGCCAAACTGGCCGCGCAGATCACCGAAACCCTGAACAAGGCCGTGACCCAGGCCCGCGAGGTCAAGGACATCACCACGCGCCAGGGCAGCCGCAACAGCACGCCGATCTACGATGACAAGAGCCAGAAGATCATCGGCTGGAGCGAACATGCCGAGCTGCGCCTGGAAAGCGCCGATTTTGCCGCGCTGTCCAAGCTCACCGGCGAATTGCTCACAGACCTGAAAATTGCCGGTATGGACTTCTCGATTTCCAAACCGGCGCGCATGGCCAGCGAAGACACCCTCCTCAAGGAGGCCGTGCTCAACTTCAAGAAGCGCGCGCAACTGGTCACCGACGCCATGGGCGGCAACGGTTACAAAGTGGTCAACCTGAATCTCAACACCTCGGGTTATCCACAGCCCTATATGCGCGCGCCAGTCATGATGATGAAAGCGGCGCCGCGCGATTCCGCACCGGCACCGGAGGTCGAAGCGGGCACCAGCCAAGTCAATGTCATCGCTGAAGGCATGATCGAAGTGCAGATGCCGCAATAACCTGAACAATACGGCGGCAGCCAGACTGCCGCCGTATTCCGCTGGAACATCTCCGTAGTCCTACATCGCGCCCCTCCCTTGGCTGATTTGCACGATCTGTAACAACCGTACACTCGGGCCTCGCAACACCCAAAAACACTCTTTGCGCAACCGCCGCCCGCCATCTGACAGGCAAGGTAGCATTGCGCCTGCTTTCAAAAGGAATCACGGATGAGTCCCGACCGTAAAAACACCTGCCATATCCGCGCCCTGCTGCGCCCGACCAAAACCCAGACCCTGCGCATGGCCGTGCCTTCGGCGCACCTGCACAGCAACTTCGCCCTCGAGCAGTTGACCGAGCTGGCAACGCGCAGCGCTACACCACAGTTCATCATGCTGATGGCATCGATCTTCGGCTTCGACCTGCCACCGCACGTTTATATAAAGCTGCGCGAGTCCCTGCGTCAGGGCACCTTTAAGGCGCCTGTGCACCGGATCAGTCATGAGGCCAGCGACCCGGCCGACTACGACAACACCAGTCGCACCATCAGCATCAATTCCCAGGCCTTCGATCAGTTGCTGCTAGCACCCGAGCGCGCCTGGGAGCTGCTGGCGCTGCTGCTGCATGAGTTCGGCCATCATGTGGATAACGTGCTGCGCCAGGACCTGGCCGACGACATCGTTCGTACCGGTGATGCCCAAGGGGAAGAAGGCTTGCGCTATGCCCGTGCCATGGCTGACTGCGTGATCCCCCAAGAAGGTGCAATCTGCATCGCTTGCTACACGCTGGCGGATGCGGACGAAGCAGAAATTATCGTCGACTACCCTGACGCCATGCAGGCCATCGCCCGCTTTCAGGGCGGCAGTGGCATGGATGTTGGCAAAGGCGCGAATCAGCGCGAAGGCTTCGAGGCAGGCAGCAGTGACGATCATCAGAAGGGTCACTTCAGCCACGAAGCCATCGAGGCAGGCCTGGCAGAACTGGGCTTTACCGAAGATGAGCGTCAGACCGTCTATTTCGGCAACTGGCTGCGCGATTATTCGCAGTTGCTTGACCCGAAAATAGTGCGCGGCGCCGATATGCCCAAGGACTTTCCTGACGTGCTGTCACGCACCGCCCTGACCCGGATCGTCGACGTACTGGCCGCGCGCAAATTCAACGGCCTGCGTAAAAAAAGCTCCGCCGACTTCACCGTGACCGAGGCAAAACTGGGGGTGTACCGCCCCAGCGAGCATGTCGATAACCCCAGGGTCAGCAATCCCAAACCGCAGGATCCCAAGAGCCGCGATGCGGATTTCGAACCTTGGGTACTGCCCGATAACGCCCTGTTGGAAGTGGTTCACCAGAGCTCGATGAAACGTTACCTGCAGCGCTCTCTGGACTATATGCGCCAGGAGCTGGGCCATGTCATGCGCCTGGGCCGCACCACTGAAGGGCTGCAACGACTGGGCGCTGCCCTGCACGTGCTGGAGGATCTTTTCGCCCACTCCAACTACGTCGAGCTGAGCTTGATCAAGCAGGGCTATAAGGTCCTGCCCTGGACGTCCAAGGCCGAGTGCAGGCATCAATTTCCCTTGGTGACGGGAACCTTCAGCGGCGCCGATGTGATTGGCAGCCTGGCCTATCCGCTGGCGAAGCTGATTGCGCCGGTGCAAGCCCCGGATATCAGCCTGCGAGTCCCCGGCGAGCTCTCCGATAACGAAAAGATGACGCTGATTCTTCTCGAAGAGCATCAGAACCCGGAATGGCTTCTTGCCTATACGGCCTACCTGGAGTTTCGCGATGTGATGAGCCAGACCGCCGTGGGCAAATACCTGCAGCTCTACTGGAAGTTCACCAAGCTGCCGCTGCAGCAGATTAAAAATGTCTATGGCACGGTTTTCCAGGCCCTGTTCAAGATGGTCGGCAACAGCATCGGCGACGTCCAGTCTGAGTTTGGCGACCCCAACAGCAATGGCTCGACCGATCCGACCCACTCACAGCTGGCCAAGGATCACGCCGAACATCCCTTCCACGAGTTGGCGGCGAATCTGGCGGGCATGGCCGTTATCGACGTCGTGAAGGCTGTGGTCGACCACTGGAACGGCGTGCCTGGAGATGATCCGCTCAGCGTTGCCAGTGCGTATTTTGCTCACCCCAACGACAGTCAGTGGCAGGATGAAACGGTCAGGCAATGGGCAGAAACTCACTCAGAAGCCATCAGACGAGGCGGCCTGAAAAGCGAACTGGACAAAGTGCATCAGCAACTGCGTGACTCGATGACAGCTGAACTGACCAGACTCGGGCAAGATGGCATGACCTCCTGGCAGTACGTATTCAGCACCATTCAGGAGCTTCTGGGCATAGGTGACCTGCTCGACAAGAACGCGGTGCCCGGCAAAGACGACAAATTCAATACCAAGGACTTCGGCAAGCATGTCATTCAGATCAGTTGATATAACGATTTGATTCTTGTGTGAAAAGTCTCGGCTGCGGCATGCTCGGAAGTCTGCCCGTTCGTCGCCCTGCGACGCTTCCCTTGCCGCACGCTTGAGGTCCCCCATGAATCCACGCTCCACAAGAACAGTGCCATTCAAACCATTGCTGCTGGCGGCAATGCTGGCCTGCGCGCCGTTGGCCCACGCCGCCGGAACCCTGGTGTATTGCTCTGAAGCCAGCCCTGCGGGCTTTGATCCGAGCCAGTACACCAGCGGTACCGACTTCGATGCCTCTGCGGAAACCGTGTTCAACCGCCTGACCCAGTTCAAGCGGGGCGGCACCGAAGTCGAGCCGGGGCTGGCGACCCGTTGGGATGTCGCTGCCGATGGTTTGACCTACACCTTCCATCTGCGTCAGGGCGTGAAATTCCACACCACCGACTACTTCACCCCGACCCGGGACTTCAACGCCGACGACGTGCTGTTTACCTTCAATCGTCTGCTTGACCCCAACCAGCCATTCCGTAAGGCCTACCCGTCCGAGTCGCCTTACTTCAACGACATGGACATGAACAGCACGATCAAGAGCGTCGAAAAAATCGACGACAAGACCGTACGCTTCAACCTGAACACTATCGACGCGGCCTTCATCCAGAACCTGGCCATGAGCTTCGCCTCGATTCAGTCTGCCGAATACACCGACCAGTTGCTCAAACAGGGCAAGGCCGAAGACATCAATCAGAAGCCGGTCGGCACCGGGCCGTTCGTGTTCAAGCGCTACCAGAAGGATTCGCAGATCCGCTACAGCGCCAACAAGAATTACTGGAAGCCCGAGGACGTCAAACTCGACAACCTGATCTTCTCCATCAACACCGATGCCGCCGTGCGTCTGCAGAAGCTCAAGACCGGCGAATGCCAGGTCAGCGGCTACCCACGTCCACAGGACATCGAGCAGGCCGAAAAGGACCCGAATCTCAAGGTGCTCAGCCAGGCCGGCTTCAACCTGGGCTTCCTGGCCTATAACGTCACCCACGCGCCGCTGGACCAGCTCAAGGTGCGCCAGGCCCTGGACATGGCCATCGACAAGCCCGCGATCATCAAGGCGGTGTACCAGAGCGCCGGGCAACTGGCCGAGAATGCCCTGCCACCAGGGCAATGGAGCTACGACCCGAGCATCAAGGATGCGCCCTACAACCCCGACAAAGCCAAGGCCCTGCTCAAGGAAGCCGGTGTCGCGCCGGGCACGCAGATCAATCTGTGGGCCATGACAGTGCAGCGCGCGTCCAATCCCAATGCACGGATGTCGGCGCAGATGATTCAGTCTGACTGGGCCAAGGTCGGGATCAAGGCCAATATCGTCAGCTATGAATGGGGCGAGTACATCAAGCGCGCCAAAGCCGGCGAGCACGACGTGATGATTTATGGCTGGACCGGCGACAACGGTGACCCGGACAACTGGCTCGGCGTGCTCTACAGCTGCGCGGCGGTCAAGGGCAGTAACTACGCCAAATGGTGCGACCCGGCCTACGACAAGCTGGTGCAACAGGCCCGCCTTACACCCAATCGCGATGAGCGCATCAAGCTTTATCAACAGGCACAGCACATCCTCAAGGAGCAGGTGCCGATCACCCCGATCGCCAACTCCAAGGTCTTCCAGCCGATGCGCAAGGAAGTTCAGGACTTCAAGATCAGCCCCTTCGGCCTGACGCCTTTTTATGGGGTGAGCCTGGGTAAATAACCTGAATTTTTGGTCAGCTTAAGTAACACCCGCGCTCTGCGCGGGTGCATTTCCCACATTTTCTCGCGCCACAATAGTGCGAGAAACATTCCTGATTCCGACGCGCAAACGTTTAAATGCGCCGAAAATTATACTTTTGCGACATTCGTGTACGCCCGTGCCACTCTTTGTGCCTTCCTTGACGTCAATATCTTGCTTTGGGTATGCCCCCTGCATAAGTATCGGCAGGATTGGCCCACAAGGCCCTCCCTCTAATTCAAAAAACACAACAACTGAGGCCACCATGCTTAAAAAAGCGGTCATCCCGTTTGTACTCAGCGCAGGTCTGCTCGCTGGTGCACCGTTCGCCCAGGCAGCATCCAACCTGGTGTTCTGCTCTGAAGGCAGCCCGGCCGGTTTCGACCCAGGCCAATACACCACCGGCACCGACTTCGACGCTGCGGCTGAAACCATTTTCAACCGTCTTAGCCAGTTCGAACGTGGCGGCACCGCAGTTATTCCGGGCCTGGCAACCAGCTGGGACGTCAGCCCTGATGGCCTGACCTATGTGTTCCACCTGCGTGAGGGCGTCAAGTTCCACACCACGCCTTACTTCAAGCCAACCCGTACCTTCAATGCCGATGACGTGCTGTTCACGTTCAACCGCATGATCAACAAGGACGATCCGTACCGTAAGGCGTATCCGACCGAGTTCCCTTACTTCACCGACATGGCGATGGACACCAACATCACCAAGATCGACAAGGTTGACGACCACACGGTCAAGTTCACCCTGGCGACCGTCGATGCCGCCTTCATCCAGAACCTGGCGATGAGCTTCGCGTCCATTCAGTCCGCTGAATACGCCGCCCAGTTGCTCAAGGAAGGCAAGCCTGAAGACATCAACCAGAAGCCTATCGGCACTGGTCCGTTCGTGTTCAAGAGCTATCAGAAAGACTCCAACATCCGTTACACCGGCAACAAGGATTACTGGAAGCCTGAAGACGTCAAGATCGACAACCTGATCTTCGCCATCACCACCGACGCTTCGGTACGTGCGCAGAAGCTCAAGAAAGGCGAATGCCAGATCACTGCCTACCCGCGTCCGGCCGACCTGGCCCCGCTCAAGGCGGATAAAGAGCTGAAAATGCCTGACCAGGCTGGCTTCAACCTGGGCTACATCGCGTACAACGTGATGCCACAAATCAAGGGCGACAGCAAACCTAACCCGTTGGCCAAACTGGAAGTGCGTCAGGCACTGGACATGGCCGTCGACAAGAAAGCCATCATTGATGCCGTGTACCAGGGCGCAGGTCAGCTGGCGGTCAACGCCATGCCACCGACCCAGTGGTCCTATGACACGACTATCAAAGATGCGCCGTACGACGTCGCCAAGGCCAAGGAACTGCTGAAGAAAGCAGGCGTGGCCGAAGGCACCGAAATCACCCTATGGGCGATGCCGGTTCAGCGTCCGTACAACCCTAACGCCAAACTGATGGCCGAGATGCTCCAGAACGACTGGAAGAAAATCGGTATCAACGCCAAGATCGTCAGCTACGAGTGGGGCGAGTACATCAAGCGCGCCAAAGCCGGTGAAAACGGCGCGATGCTGATTGGCTGGAGCGGCGACAACGGTGACCCGGACAACTGGCTGGGCACCCTGTTCGGTTGCGACGCGGTCAACGGTAACAACTTCGCCAAATGGTGTGACAAGCCGTTCGACACGCTGATCCACCAGGCCAAGGAAACCACTGACCAGGCCAAGCGCACCGAACTGTATAAACAGGCCCAGCACCTGCTCAAGGCTGCCGTGCCAATGACTCCTATCGCCCACTCCACGGTGTACCAACCGATGAGTGTCAAAGTACAGGACTTCAAGATCAGCCCATTCGGCTTGAACTCCTTCTACGGTGTAAGCGTCAAGTAAGACTGTGGCAACTGCGCTGTTCATTCAGCGCAGTTGCTTTTTGTCTTGTCAGGAAAACTCGACTCGATGCCTGGAAAATGATTGCAAAAAGCAATCACCTACATAGCACGCGGAAGTTTCCTACATACTTACCAATACCCTGACTATCTACTGTACCGCCCGACGGATATACCTTCGAGGGCAACTGCGCTTGTCATGGCAGTTCTAACCG
Organism: Pseudomonas sp. JL23; assembly: GCF_056933585.1. Taxonomy (NCBI): domain Bacteria; kingdom Pseudomonadati; phylum Pseudomonadota; class Gammaproteobacteria; order Pseudomonadales; family Pseudomonadaceae; genus Pseudomonas; species Pseudomonas sp. JL23. The sequence continues at coordinate 5,961,698 of NZ_CM167795.1, forward strand.
TGCAATCGAGAATACTTCCGGACCGAAGGCTATTCCATGCCTGTATACCGGCATGTTGCGCGTGAAAGATCATTATCGAAGGAACAGGAAAACCATGCGTAATCAACTCGCCATTTCATCGCTAATGGGGCTGGCCCTATTGGCTCAAACTCCCATTGGTCAGGCCGCCAGCAATCTGGTGTTCTGCGCCGAAGGCAGCCCGGCAGGCTTTGATATTGCCCAGTACACCTCCGGCACTGACAACGACGCTGCCGAGCCCATTTATAACCGCCTGACCGAGTTCGAAGCAGGCGGCACCGCAGTGGTTCCGGCCCTGGCCACGCGCTGGGAGGTATCCCCGGATGGCCTCACTTACACCTTTCACTTGCGTGAGGGCGTGAAATTTCACAGCAATAAGGCATTTACGCCCAGTCGCAACTTCAATGCCGATGACGTCCTGTTTACTTTTAACCGCATGCTTGATAAAGCGCATCCATTTCGCGTCGCTTATCCGACAGAATTCCCCTACTTCACCAGTATGGGCCTGGACCAGAACATCAAGTCCGTGGAAAAAATCGACCCACTGACCGTGGTCTTTACTCTGAACAAAGTCGATGCGGCGTTTATCCAGAATATCGCGATGAACTTCGCTTCGATTCTTTCCGCCGAATACGCTGAACAACTGCTGGCATCAGGCACTGTGCGCGATATCAATATGCAACCCATCGGCACCGGCCCGTTTGTATTCCAGCGTTATCAGAAAGATGCGCAGATTCGCTACAAAGGCAACAAGGATTTCTGGGCGCCGGAGCGTGTGAAGATCGATCAGTTGATCTTCTCCATCAATACCGACGCCTCGGTGCGCATCCAGAAACTGCGCAAGAACGAATGCCAGGTCACCCTCAATCCGCGCCCCGCCGACCTGCCCGCGCTCAAGGCCGACAAGCAGCTGCAAGTGATCGAACAGGCCGGTTTCAACCTCGGCTACATCACCTACAACGTGCGCAAAAAACCGTTGGATAACCTGCAGGTGCGCCAGGCCCTGGACATGGCCGTGGACAAGAAAGCCATCGTCGATGCGGTCTATCAAGGCGCGGGGCAGTTGGCCATCAACAGCATGCCGCCGACCCAGTGGTCCTACGACGACAGCATCAAGGACGCCCCCTACAACCCGGATAAAGCCCGGCAGATGCTGCGCGACGCAGGCGTCAAGGAGGGCACGGAGCTGACCCTGTGGGCCATGCCGGTACAGCGTCCCTACAACCCCAACGCCAAGTTGATGGCCGAAATGCTTCAGTCCGACTGGGCCAAGGTCGGTATCAAGGCGCGCATCGTCAGCTACGAATGGGGCGAATACCTCAAGCGCAGCAAGAACGGCGAGCACGATATCTCGCTGATCGGCTGGACCGGCGACAACGGCGACCCGGACAACTGGCTGGGGACCCTGTACAGCTGCGCCTCGATTGGCGGTAACAACTATTCCATGTGGTGCGACGAGAAATACGACGCCCTGATCAAGGCCGCCGTCGCCAGCAGCGACCGCAGCCAGCGCAGCGAGCTGTACAAGCAGGCGCAGCACTACCTCAAACAGCAAGTACCGATCACCCCCATTGCTCACTCCACGGTCAACCAACCGTTGCGTGCCAGTGTGCAGGGCTTCCGTGTCAGCCCGTTCGGTCGCAACAACTTTTCCGGCGTCAGCCTCGCCGAGTGATCAAGCGTACACAACGACTGATCCAAACCGTGCAAAGCAGGGCCACAAGCCCTGCTTCACCAAAGCCAGACCATAAAACTGGCGCTTTATAAAAAGTAATAAGGGAGCTTCAAATAGTGAAAACCGTGAGTAAAACACTACTGGCCCTGTCCATCGCCTCCATCGCGGGCATGGCTCAGGCCGAGGAAATCAGCCAGGCATTCGTCCCGACTACCGTCAGCACGGACAACGCCCAGGCAGATGCCAAAGGCTTTATCGAAGACCAGCACCTGACCGGTTCGACCCGCAACTGGTACGCCAATGAACTGGCCCGTCGCGACACCAGTTTTTCCTACAGGAAAGGCGGCGACACCCCGACTCCGACCCCGCGCCGGATCAACTGGGTAGAAGGCAGCATCCTCAACTACACCTCGGGTTTCACCCAAGGCACTATAGGTTTCGCCACGGAACTGGCGGTCTACAACGCCGTAGCCCTGGACCGTGACCGCAAGGACATGGCCGGTGGTTCCAACCGTACCCTGACCGAAAACGACGGCGACGCCGTCGGCCAGTGGAGCAAGCTGGGCCTGGGCAATATCAAGGCCCGGGTCTCCAACACCACCCTCACCGCCGGCCGCCAGTCGGTCAACACCCCGGTGATCGCCTACATCGGCAACCGCGCTCTGCCGTCGAGCTTCCAGGGCTTCAGCCTCAAGAGCGACGAGCTGAGCAACCTGTCGTTCCAGGCCGGCAGCTTCGACCGCGTCTCGCCGCGTACCGAGCAGAGCCTGACCAAGTTCCGCTCCGAATACGCCAGCACTCGCGCCTTCGCTGACCGCATCGACATGTTCGGCATGGACTACAAACCGTCCGCAGCCCTGACCACCAGCTTCTATGCTTCGAATGTCGAAGACTTCTGGAAGCAGTACTACTTCGCCTTTACCCACGATATCGGCAACACCGATACCCTGGCTCTGAGCACTAACCTGAACTACTACAAGACCAAGGATTCCGGGGAGCGCAAGCTCGGCCCGATCGACAACGACACCTACAGCCTGTCGTTTACCGGCACCCACCAGGCCCACAGCCTGACCCTGGCGTACCAGCAAGTCATCGGCGACGAGTACTTCGACTACGCCCACGAAACCAACGCGATCTTCCTGGCCAACTCCCTGCTCTCGGACTTCAACGGCCCGAACGAGAAGTCGCTGCAGATCGGCTACGTGCTGAACATGGCCGACTACGGCGTGCCAGGCCTCAAGTTCAACGTCTACAAGGCCCGCGGCTGGGGCATCGACGGTACTCACTACAAAGGCACTGCCTACGACGTGAAGAACATGGACGGTGAACATCACTATGAATACGGGGTCGGTACTTCGTACACCATGCAAAGCGGCCCGCTCAAGGCCTCGACCATCCGTGCGACCTACACCACCCACCGTGCCAGCGAGTTCCAGGCCGATGGCAACCTGAATGAACTGCGGGTCGTGACGACGATTCCTTTCAACATTCTGTAATGAACTGAATTGGATTTGGATTTGTGGGAGCGAGGCTTGTCGGATCGCCGCGATGAAGTCAGCGCAGTACTTCAGATGTACCGCGTTATCGTTCATCGCGGGCTAGCCGCGCTCCCACAGGTCTCCTACAGGTCTCTGATGGAGGGTTTATTTTGAAACTGATCTCATTACGCAACTCGATTGCCCTGGCCTTGTTCAGCGTCGCAATCGGCGTGTCGGCCAAGCCCCTGGTGGTCTGCACCGAAGCGAGCCCTGAAGGCTTCGATATCGTCCAATACACCACTGCGGTAACGGCCGATGCTTCGGCGGAAACCATTCTCGAACGTCTGGTCGCGTTCAAACCCGGCACCACCGACACCGTGCCAGGCCTGGCCGAAAGCTGGGAGATCAGCCCGGACGGCCTGACTTACACCTTCAAGCTGCGCCACGGGGTCAAGTTCCAGACCATCGATGGCTTCAAGCCGACCCGTGACATGAATGCCGATGACGTGCTGTGGAGCTTCCATCGCCAGATGGACCCCAAGCATCCGTGGCATGACAAGTCCCTGACCGGCTTCCCCTATTTCGAGAGCATGGACTTCAACAACCTGCTCAAAGGCGTCGACAAGGTCGACGACTACACCGTCAAGTTCACCCTGTCGCGCCCTGAGTCGCCGTTCCTGCGCGACCTGGCCATGCCCTTCACCTCGATCTACTCGGCCGAGTACGGTGACCAGTTGCTTAAAAGCGGCAAAACCGCCGACTTGAACAGCAGACCCGTCGGCACCGGTCCGTTCATCCTGACGCGCTATGCCAAGGATGCGCAGGTCCGCTATAAAGCCAACCCCGATTACTGGAAAGGTCCGGTTCCGAGCGAAGTACTGGTGTTTGCCATCACGCTCGACAACAATACGCGCCTGCAAAAACTCAAGGCCAACGAGTGCCAGGTCGCCCTCTACCCAAAACCTGACGACATCGACAGCATCAAGAAGGATCCCAATCTCAAGCTCGACGAGATGGAAGCCATGATGGTCAGCTACGTCGCCCTTAACACCTCGCACAAGTACCTGGGCGATGCGCGGGTGCGTCAGGCGATCAACCTGGCGTTCGACAAGCAGGCCTACATCAAGGCGCTGTTCGGCGAAGGCAAGGCGACCGAAGGTGTCGGGCCGTACCCGCCGACCATGCTCGGCTATGACACATCGATCAAGAATGCTGCCCACGACCCGGCCAAGGCCCGTGCCCTGCTCAAGGCCGCTGGAGTGCCGGAAGGCACGGTGTTTACCCTGTTCGCTCGCAATGGCGGGGCCGTGACCAACCCCAACCCGATGCTGGGGGCACAGATGTTGCAGTCGGATCTGGCGCAAGTGGGTATCAAGGTAGATATTCGCGTCATGGAATGGGGCGAAATGCTCAAGCGCGCCAAGAACGGCGAACACGACATGGTCTTTGCAGGCTGGGCCGGCGACAACGGCGACCCGGACAATTTCGTCACACCGAACCTGAGCTGTGATGCAGCGAAGAACGGTGAGAACTACGCTCGCTGGTGCAACAAGGCGTTCGAAGACGCCATCAGCGCAGCACGGGCCAAGACCGATCCGGCAGAGCGCGCCGCGCTTTACCAGAAGGCCCAGCAAGTGTTCAACCAGGAGCAACCGTGGATCAGCCTGGCTTACCCCAAGCTGTTCACTGCAATGCGCAAGAACGTCGAGGGCTATCACATTAGTCCCCTGACCAATAACAACTTCACCACTACCGGCGTGAAGTAAAAGAAGAAACGCCCGTCGTCGATCAATCCGAGAGACGACGGGTATGCCTAACCGGCTGATGAGGTACACCAGAAGATGTTGAGTTTTATTGCCCGCCGGGTGGGGTTGTTGATACCCACCTTCTTCGGCATCACCCTGCTGACCTTCGCCCTGATTCGCCTGATTCCAGGTGACCCGGTCGAAGTCATGATGGGCGAACGCCGGGTAGACCCCGTAATGCACGCCCAAGCCATGGAACGTCTTGGCCTGAACAAGCCCCTGTATGCGCAATATATCGACTACGTCGGCAAGCTCGCCCATGGCGATCTCGGCGAGTCGTTGCGCACCCGCGAAAGCGTGTGGAGCGAGTTCACATCGTTGTTTCCGGCCACGCTGGAACTGTCGATTGCCGCCCTGATCTTCGCTGGCATCCTGGGGCTGTTGGCCGGGGTGATCGCGGCTTTGAAGCGAGGATCCCTGTTCGACCATGGGGTCATGGGTATCTCGCTTGCGGGATACTCGATGCCGATCTTCTGGTGGGGCCTGATCCTGATCATGTTCTTCTCGGTATCCCTGGGCTGGACCCCGGTGTCGGGGCGTATCGACCTGCTCTACGACATCCCGCCGCGCACCGGTTTCATGCTGATCGACACCCTGCTCAGCGATGAGCAAGGCTCGTTCCTCGATGCCCTGCATCACCTGATCCTGCCGGCCATCGTGCTGGGCACCATCCCGCTGGCAGTAATTGCCCGGATGACCCGCTCCTCGATGCTCGAAGTGCTGCGTGAAGATTATGTGCGTACCGCACGGGCCAAGGGCCTGTCGCCTGCGCGCGTGATATTCGTCCACGGCCTGCGCAACGCGCTGATCCCGGTACTGACAGTGTTCGGCCTGCAGGTCGGCACGCTGCTCGCCGGTGCGGTGCTGACCGAAACGATCTTCTCCTGGCCGGGTATCGGCAAGTGGCTGATCGAGGCCATCGGCGCCCGTGACTACCCTGTCGTACAGAACGGCATTCTGCTGATCGCCTGCCTGGTGATCCTGGTCAACTTCGTCGTGGATATCCTCTACGGCCTGGCCAACCCACGCATCCGTCATCAGCGCTGAGACCACGACCATGAGCACACCTACCCCTGTGGCAGCAGTCGATCAAAGCCTGCTGTATCCATCCCCGTACAAAGAGTTCTGGCAAGCCTTTGCCAAGAACAAAGGCGCCGTCGCGGGCCTTGCGTTCATGCTGTTGATCATCTTCTGCGCATTGTTCGCGCCGTGGGTGGCCCCCCATGATCCGAGCGAGCAATTCCGCGACTTCCTGCTGACGCCGCCGGCTTGGCTGGAAGGCGGGCAAATGCGCTTTCTGCTCGGCACCGACGAGTTGGGTCGCGATCTGCTGTCGCGCCTGATCCAGGGCTCGCGCCTGTCGCTGCTGATCGGCCTGTCTTCGGTGGTGATGTCGCTGATTCCGGGCATCTTCATGGGCCTGCTCGCCGGGTTCTTTCCGCGCATTCTCGGCCCGTCGATCATGCGCCTGATGGACATCATGCTGGCCCTGCCATCGCTGCTGCTGGCCGTCGCCATCGTCGCGATCCTCGGCCCTGGCCTGATCAACACCGTGATCGCCATCGCCATCGTCTCGCTGCCGTCCTACGTGCGCCTGACCCGTGCCGCCGTGATGGGTGAACTGAACCGCGACTACGTGACCGCCGCCCGCCTGGCCGGTGCCACCCTGCCGCGCCTGATGTTCATCACCGTGCTGCCCAACTGCATGGCACCGCTGATCGTGCAAGCGACCCTGAGTTTCTCCTCGGCAATCCTCGATGCCGCGGCACTGGGCTTCCTCGGTCTGGGCGTACAACCGCCAACGCCCGAGTGGGGCACCATGCTCGCCTCGGCACGGGACTACATCGAACGCGCCTGGTGGGTGGTGAGCCTGCCCGGCCTGACCATCTTGCTCAGCGTGCTGGCAATCAACCTGATGGGCGACGGCCTGCGCGATGCGCTGGACCCGAAACTCAAGAACGCCGCCTGAGGAGGTTCACATGTCACTTTTAAGCATCAAGAATCTCAATGTCCGCTTCGGCGACAGCAACGCCGTTCCTGTTGTCGACGGCCTGTCCCTGGAAGTGGAAAAGGGCGAAGTCCTGGCCATCGTCGGCGAATCGGGTTCCGGCAAATCGGTGACCATGATGGCGCTGATGGGCCTGATCGATCACCCCGGCATCATCACCGCCGACTCGGTCAACTTCGATGGCCAGGAACTGCTCAAGCTGAGCAACCGCCAGCGTCGCCGCATCGTCGGCAAGGACCTGGCCATGGTGTTCCAGGACCCGATGACCGCGCTCAACCCCAGCTACACCGTCGGTTTCCAGATCGAAGAAGTGCTGCGCCAGCACCTCAATCTGTCCGGCAAGGCGGCGCGTCAACGTGCCCTCGAGCTGCTGGAAAAAGTCGAAATCCCCGGCGCCGCCCAGCGTCTCAATGCCTACCCGCACCAGTTGTCCGGCGGCATGAGCCAGCGCGTTGCAATCGCCATGGCCATTGCCGGTGAGCCCAAACTGCTGATCGCCGACGAACCGACCACGGCCCTGGACGTGACCATTCAGGCGCAGATCATGGAGCTGCTGCTGAGCCTGCAGAAAGAGCAGAACATGGCGCTGGTGCTGATCACTCACGACCTCGCCGTCGTCGCCGAAACCGCTCAGCGCGTCTGCGTGATGTACGCCGGGCAAGCGGTGGAAGTCGGTCAGGTCCCCGAGCTGTTCGACATCCCCGCGCACCCTTACGCCGAAGCCTTGCTGGCAGCGATTCCCGAGCACAGCATGGGCGCCGAGCGTCTGGCGACATTGCCAGGCATGGTCCCCGGTCGCTATGACCGCCCACAAGGTTGCCTGCTGTCGCCGCGCTGCCCGTACGTGCAGGACAACTGCCGCACCCAGCGCCCGGGCCTGGACCCCAAAGCCCATAGCCTCGCACGCTGTTTCTATCCGTTGAATCAGGAGGTGGCGTAATGAGCGTCGTTCTTACCGCCCGCGACCTTACCCGTCACTACGAAGTCTCCCGTGGCATGTTCAAGGGCCACGCCCTGGTGCGCGCCCTCAACGGTGTGTCGTTCGAACTGGAAGCCGGCAAGACGCTGGCTGTGGTTGGTGAATCCGGCTGCGGCAAGTCGACCCTGGCCCGGGCCCTGACTCTGATCGAAGAGCCCTCGTCCGGCTCGCTGAAGATCGCCGGGCAGGAAGTCACTGGCGCCAGCAAGGCCGAGCGCAAGCAACTGCGCCGCGACGTGCAGATGGTGTTCCAGAGCCCTTACGCTTCGCTCAACCCGCGGCAGAAAATCGGTGACCAGTTGGGCGAGCCCCTGCTGATCAACACCAACCTGTCCAAGGAAGAACGTCGGGAAAAGGTTCAGGCAATGATGGCTCAGGTCGGTCTGCGTCCTGAGCACTACCATCGTTACCCGCACATGTTTTCCGGTGGTCAGCGCCAGCGGATCGCCCTGGCCCGGGCCATGATGCTGCAACCCAAGGTGCTGGTGGCGGATGAACCGACTTCGGCACTGGACGTGTCCATCCAGGCTCAGGTGTTGAACCTGTTCATGGATTTGCAGCAACAATTCCAGACCGCCTACGTGTTCATCTCCCACAACCTGTCGGTGGTGCGTCACGTCGCCGATACGGTGTTGGTGATGTACCTCGGCCGCCCGGCGGAGATGGGTCCCAAGGACGAGATCTACAACCGTCCGCTGCACCCTTACACCCAGGCCTTGCTGTCGGCGACCCCGACCATTCACCCGGACCCGCTCAAGCCGAAGATCAAGATCGTCGGCGAGCTGCCCAACCCGCTCAACCCGCCAACCGGCTGCGCCTTCCACAAGCGCTGCCCGTACGCGACCGAGCGCTGCGTGAATGAACTGCCGGAACTGCGCCTGATCGACAATCGCCAGGTGGCTTGCCACCATGCCGAGCAGTTTGTGGCGGCGTAATACAGGTAATAAAAAGGCGGTGTGTCTGGTCGACACACCGCCTTTTTATCAGGGCAATACACAGGCGAGACGATGCAAATGCATTGAATGTAACGGCCTCTTCGCGAATGAATTCGCTCCCACAAATCGCCTCAACTCAAATATACGCTGGACAACACAGATCCTGTGGGAGCGTGGCTTGCCCGCGAATAGGCCGGTACATTCGCCGCGTCCTCTGTGGCTGAAAACCGTATTAGCGGGCAAGCCTCGCTCTCAAACAATTGACTCTCAAAGCCGCTCCTGCCCCTGGCTCAAGGTGCGGCGAACAGAACCCGCAACCGATCCAGAGCCGCCTCCAGATACCCTGAGTGCAACAGGTATTCAAGATGCCCGGTACTGAAGCGATCAAGCCGAAAATTGGCAATCAGCAGCTTCCTCACACGACTGGCATCAGCGTTGTTTAACAACGCGACATCGGTCAACTCGTGGTGTTTTCCGGCAAGCTCTGCCATCCAGTCGAACGGAGCCATAAAGTCCGTCGCATAGATAACCGCAAGGAAGATGCTCAATTCGCGCTGTTGCTCTTCATCTGACAGGGCTTTTAGTCTGAGAAAATCAAGCGCATGGTCGAGAATGATTTCGATAGTCTTTCTTGAAGGTAGAGGTAAAACAGTCATGGCATCATCCTCTTACAAACAGGAGAAATGAATATTTGAAGTATTGGCCAGCATTTCATCGGTTGTAACTGCTCTGAATGAGGCTGGAATGCCTGGGGCCGGTTCCCAATGCACCTCTTCGATATGACTTATCAAATGAAGCATTGTGCGATCAAACAACACTTCTCTTTCTTGAGGATAATGCGACAGCACTTCGATATTTTTACCAATCTGCCCTTTCAGCATGATTTTATAGTCTTGGACAACCGGCATCTCATTCAGGGTAGTACTGGTGTAGGCAGCCTCTCGCACAATATTGGAAACCTTATAGAGATCCTCTACGCCCGGAAAAGCAACTATATTTCGCGACACTCGAGTACCGGAAGGATGATTAATCAACGTCGCCAAACCCGAGCTCAATGCTTCTATGAAGGATTGGAAAAACACGAACTCAGGATCCGTGACATCCTCCCGGCGCAGTGCCCTGTTAACGAATAAGTAGGATTGAACAGTGTAGTAATAAATGGCAATAGCCTGACGCTCCGTCAGACCCAGCTCTGCCGCGTGCGCCAAACGCTCGACCCAATGCGCATGCGCATATTGGGCCTTGATCGGTGCAACCAATGCCTTGATATGTTCAGGCTCAAAGGGAGGTGACAAGTAACTGCTCTTGAGCGAGGCGAACTCGACTCTCGCCTGATCGGCGCGCTCATCAGGCACGATGATATTGATGTACCCCCAGCGCCCTCGTGCTGCCAGGCCGGCGGCGGCAAAGAAGATCATTCTCAGCATCACCGAGAAGTCTTCTTCTCCCGCGAAAGAACTCAATACCGGGGCAGCCACCCGGATATCCGCATCGGCACCCGCGCTTTCACCGGCAAACAATCGCAATGCCTGAAAGGCAACCCAAACGTCCTTCGCCGCAGACTCGGCGGGATCAATCGGTTCAAATACCACGAGCCGTTTAAAATAATGCCCGGGCTGCCGGATAATTTCTTTGGAAATCCAGCAAGGCAACAATGGGCGCAGATCCAGTGCAGGTTCACGCTCAAGCGCCACGACAGAAATACCTGCCTCATATAGCTCCGCTACCCAACCGCCCTGAGCGGGGTCATAGTCCTTGCTCCGACTGGAGATCAGCAGATAGTCGATTGCATCGACTGCATCAAGCTCACTGATAGTTCCACGGCTGAGCACTAGTTCTCTTACATCAACGTCGATGTGATCGATAACAAGCCTGTCCAGTTTATCCACTCTGCCCTTCCGCTTTTGATGAGATAACGCGGGCAAACTAAGGTGCTTTCCAGAGCGGATCTACTGTCAGTTTTGACAGTTGCGTACATAAAAAAGGTGGTGTGCCTGTTCGACACACCACCTTTTTAGCAGGGGAATATGCTCAACCTGTAGGAGCGGATTGTGGGACCGGCTTCAGCCGGGAAGGCGCTATTCAAGGCGATGAATATGTTTCGAATGTAGCGACCTTTTCCCGGCTAAAGCCGGTGCCACAAAACCGTGCTTTGTCAGTAGACATCCCTTCTGTAACGTCCCTGCTCAACCAGCCTCTCCAGTTCCTCGGCACCGAGTATCTCGCTCAACGCCAGATCAACCCCCGCCGCCATGCCCTGCAGACTGCCGCAGATATAGATCGCCGCGCCTTGCGCCAGCCACTCACGCAGCTCGTCCGCCGCTTCGCGCAGGCGATCCTGAACGTAGATTTTCTCGGCCTGATCACGGGAGAACGCCAGATCCAGGCGAGCCAGACCACCGCTGGCCAGCGCGCCTTGCAGCTCTTCGCCGCAGTGGAAGTCATGGGCGATATTGCGCTCGCCAAAAATCAGCCAGTTACGCGCGTGCCCTTGCTCGATGCGGGCCTTGAGCAGGCTGCGCAATCCGGCCAGGCCCGTGCCGTTGCCGATCATGATCAGCGGCACCGGTTCGAGCGGCATATGGAAGGCGCTGTTGCGGCGCAGGCGCAGGCTCACCGAATCACCCGGTGCAACATGCTCGGTCAGCCAGCCAGAGCCAAGCCCGAGACTGCCGTCGGCGTGCAGCTCCTGACGCACGATCAGTTGCAGCGAGCCATCGGCCGGAATCGAAGCGATGGAATATTCGCGCACGGCAATCGGCACCAGCGCATCGATCAGCGCCTGAGCATGCAAGCCAACCAGATGAGCGCGATGCATCGGCAACTGACGACTTTCCAGAGCCTGACTGATGCTCTCCTGCAAACCGTCTACCTTCACCGAAGTGTCGGCAGCGATGCCCAGGCCGCTGATGAACTGCGCCACTGCCGCCTGCCTATTGCGCGGCATGACTTCTACCAGATCACCGGCCTGCCAGGTTTGCCCGGCGGGCGGTTCCAGATTCAGCAGGAACACTTGCGAACCGCTGCTGCCCGGATTAAGGAGCTGACGCTTGCCCAGGGTCCAGTTGTCGAACGCCGGGGCCTGCCAGGTGGTGGTCGGTTGCGTACCGGTCAGTTGCCCCAGTTGCTGTTGCCAATGTTGCAAGGTCGTGGCATCGCCGCTGTCCACCTCAACCGGGGCGAACAGCCTGTTGCCGCCGCGCTCGTTGAGCCAGCCATTCAGGCGTCGGGCAAAGCCGCAGAAATCCGCATACTGACGGTCGCCCAGGCCCAGTACCGCGTAGTTGAGATTTTCCAGGGCCAGGGGCTGACCGAGCACCTTGCGCTCGAAACCGCGGGCGCTGTCCGGCGCCTCGCCGTCACCGAAAGTGCTGACCACAAACAGCGCATTCTGCCGCTGCTTGAGGTCCTGCTCGGTGACATCGGCCAGGCGCTGCACCTGCACCGGCCAACCGGCGGTCTGCAGTTGCCCGGCGGCCTGCCAGGCCAGTTGCTCGGCGAAACCGCTCTGGCTGGCAAAGCCGATCAGCCATGGCGCGCCTTCACCGGTGCTACCCGCCACTGGAGCCAACGCCCCGCGCGCCGCCTTGACCTGGCGCTTCTTGCGCCGACGATCCAGATACAGCAGCCAGCCGGTAATAAAGAACAGCGGCATCAACAGCGCGGCAAAGGTGATGATCAGGCGACCGGTCAGGCCAAAGTAACTGCCGACGTGTAACGCGTAGTTACTGGCCAGCAACTGGCTGCCGGCCCCCTTCTCGGCATAGCGGGCCACGTTGAAGACCTTGCCCGTGGCCGGATCAAGACTCATCTGATTCAGGGCGCGCTCATGGGGTGCGGTTTTCAGCAGATAGAACACCGTCGCCGGTTGCCCGGCAGCGTTTGGCAGGCGCAGGTTATAGCTGCGCAGATCCGGCCCGGCAGTCTTTTGAATGCTGTCCCAGATCGCCCCGTAATCGATGGTCGGCACTGCTGGCGGGGCCTGTTCCTGCCCACCACGGCCGCCGCCCGGACGCTGCTGCCCACCGCCACCGCCCGCTTTGCGTTGCTCAAGGCTGGCCGAGTCACCGATCAAACGGGTCAGGCCTTCATTGAACCACTGGTAGGACCAATTCAACCCAGTGATGGCCAGCAGCAGGTAAACGATCAGGCACCAGGTGCCGAACACCGAGTGCAGGTCCCAGTTGAAGCTGCGGCCCTTCTTGGCCCAATCCAGGGTCAGCCACACCCGCCAGTTGAGGGCTTGGCGCGGCCAGCGCAGATACAGTCCGGACAAACAGAAGAACACCAGGATCAAGGTGCAGGCGGCGGTGATTTGCTTGCCCGTTTCGCCGGCGGCGAGGAAGCGGTGCAGGGTCAGGATAAAGCCGAAGACCTGGTCGCTGCCGGTGGTGCCGGTGATGTCGCCGGTATAAGGGTTGAAGTACTGCATCATGCCGCGGCGTTCGCCCGGCGGCGGCGTGTAGTAAACCTGAGCGGCACGGTTACCATCGACTTCGATGCGGAACATCGAGATCTTCTTGCCGGTATCTGCCTCGATCTTGCTCGCCAGCGCAGCAGGCGTCATCTGCACGCTCTGCGGCTGAACCAGCACAACGCTCGGGTTCAGTAACTCGGTGACTTCGTCTTCAAACGAATACAGCGCACCGGTAATCCCCATCAAGGCCAGGACTAACCCGGCCGTGATTCCGAAGAACCAATGCACTTGAAACAAAACTTTCTTCAACACCCTGGATTACCCCACTCATCAGCCATGCCGCATAGTATGAACTGAACGGAATGCATTCTCATTAGCGTTATCGATTTGTATCAATTATTTACAACGCGTCCAGGATTCGGTGGGACCGGCTTTAGCCGGGAAGACGTATTGGCAGACGATAGAGATGTGTCGATTGTCTTGGCCTCTTCCCGGCTAAAGCCGGTCCCACAACACCGCCATAGGTGTATACAAACAAAAGCCCCGCTCACCCGAAGGCAAGCAGGGCTTTAACCGCTACTTCAATCTAGAAGTGGAAGCTGGCGCTCATCAACGCGGTACGGCCCGCCGCTACGTGGGCGTAGTGGGTCTGGAATACCTGGTCGAAATAACGCTTGTCGGTCAGGTTCTGCACGTTCAGTTGCAGGTCGATGTTCTTGGTCAGGGCATAGCTGGCCATCGCGTCGTAGCGCCAGTAGGACGGCACCTCGATGGAGTTGGCTTCGTTGCCGAAACGTGAGTCGACGAAGGTGGCACCGGCACCGATGGTCAGCTTCGGAATCAGCTCGTAGGTGGACCACAGGTTGAAGTTGTTACGCGGGGTGCTTGGCATGTGATTGCCCTTGTCCGCTGCCAGCGTGGTCTTGACCAGTTCGCTTTCCATATAGGTGTAGCCACCGTAGACCTTCCACTTGCTGGTGAGCTTGCCGGTGTAAGTGAACTCGAAGCCGTCAACGCGTTGCTCGCCGTCCAGTACCTGATAGGTACTGTTGTCCGGATCGGTGATACGGGCGTTGGTTTTTTCGGTGCGGAACAGCGCGGCGGTCAGGGACAGGTCATCACCGAAGAAGTCCCATTTGGTGCCCAGCTCGTAGTTGCGGTTCTTTTCCGGATCGAGATCGCCGTTGGCCGCAGTGACTTCCTGGCCACCGTTACCACTGGTTTCACCCGACGGGTTGCTCGAGGTCGACCAGGCCGCATACACGCTGCCATTAGGCAGTGGTTTGTAGACCACACCGACCTGGTAGTTCCACAGGTTACTGGTCTTCTGGCGATCGAAGTTGCCCGCCACCGTACCGCGACCGGCCGTGGCGTAACCGCTGGAGCGCACATCGTAGTTGTCGTAGCGCAGGCCCAGGTTCAGGGACCACTGCTCGTTGAACTTCAGCGTATCGAACACATAGGCCGCAGAGGTCTTGGTGTCGGTATCGGTATAGGCCGCGCTGTCAGTGATCTGGCCGTTCCACGCGTCTTTGGGCGTCGGGTCGTACAGGCTGGTGCAATCACCGGAGCGGATGACCGCCGCTGTACAGACCGTACCGATGGTGCCACCCGTTGCAGTCAGCACGTTGTAGGCGCGGTTATGGGTGTCCTGATAGCTGAACTCCACGCCGGTATTGAGGCTGTGGTTGATAAAGCCGGTATCGAACTTGGCACTCAGGTCGGTCTGGTTGACGAAACCGCTGGACGTCGAGTTACGGCTCTTGGCCGAACGCGAAACCGTGCCGCTGTTAACGTTGCCGCGGCTGTCATCAGGGTTGGTAACGATGTAGTCCAGGGTCGAACGCGACATACGCAAGCTGTTGGAAACCGTGACGGCATCGTTCAGGTCATGCTCGATACGCAGGGTGCCGCTGTCGTTCTTGCTCTTGCGGTAGTCGCGGTCGGTCAGGCCATAGAAGTTGTTCTTGTTGACGTCGACCGGCTTGTCGACGTTGTACTTACTGCGCGCCGTACCGCTGTAAGCCAGCGGAATGCCGTAGTCGGGCATATCGTCGGTTTCCAGGTGGTAATAGTCGACCTTCACGCGGGTGTCAGTGCCCAGACCAAACGCGAACGACGGCGCGAAGCCCCAACGGCTGACATCGACGTCATTACGCCCGGCCACGTTGGCATCGTGCTTCATCAGATTCAGGCGCACGGCCGAGCTATCAGTCATCTGCTGATTGACGTCCAGGGTGTAGCGCTGGGTCTGGTCGGAACCGAAGGTGTAGCCACCGTTGTAGGCATTGCCCAGGTGCGCTTGCTTGGTAATCAGGTTCAGGCTGCCGCCCGTGGAACCAGCACCGGTAAAGGCCGAGCCCGGACCCTTGCTGATTTCCACCGACTCAATGTTGAAGATCTCGCGACTTTGCGCAGCGACATCACGCATGCCATCGATGAACACGTCGCTCTCGGCATTGAAACCACGAATGATCGGCCGGTCAGCGTTCGGGTTACCGCCCTCGCCTGCACCGAAGGTAATACCCGGTGTAGTGCGCAAGGCATCGACCAGGCTGGTGGCGGCGGTGTCGCGGATAACCTGCTGCGGGATGACGGTCACGCTTTTGGGCGTTTCGCGCAGTGGCGCGGTGTACTTTTTCGAGGCCGACTCGTCGGTCTTGTAAGTAGCGTCTTGCTCACCCGTGATGCTGGTGGCCCCCAGGCTGATGGCTTTGTCTTCACCGGTTTCGGCGGCCTGAGCCATATGCCCTGCGGACATTGCGGCTACAGCCACGCCGATTGCCGAGGCAATCGAACGCGGTGAATAAGGTGCTGAGAACAAGTGTTCGCGCGACATGGTTGGTTCCTTCCCCAAGGAGTTAAGGCGGCGGAATATAGGGGAAACGAATCTGAGTAACAATTGAGATACATTGCTATTTGGGAAAAATTTACGTTCTTTACATTCTCGATTGACGAAATTTTAACGGCCATTGATGTTGGTCATCGTTACGGGTTTTACACAGACAATAAGAATCACTACCATTCGCTACCTCTTCTGCTTAACGACCGAGTCCCACCACCATGCTGCTACACGTCCCTGGCTTGTTTAATCGTGATGAAGTGTTGCGTATCCGCCAGGCGCTGGAGCAGGCGGAGTGGGCCGATGGCAAGGTCACGGCCGGCTATCAGTCGGCCAAGGCCAAGCACAACCTGCAGCTGCCGGAAGATCACCCCTTGGCCAGGGAGATTGGCGCAGCGATTGTCGAACGCCTGTGGAGCAACCCGCTGTTCATGTCGGCCGCCCTGCCGCGCAAGATTTTCCCGCCGCTGTTCAACTGCTACACCGGCGGCGGCAGCTTCGATTACCACATCGACAACGCCGTGCGTTACGTCAAGGGCAGCCCGGAGCGGGTACGCACGGACGTCTCGACCACGGTGTTCTTCAGCGACCCGGATGACTACGACGGTGGCGAACTGGAAATCCAGGACACTTACGGCGTGCAACGGGTCAAGCTGCCCGCCGGAGACATGGTGCTCTACCCGAGCACCAGCCTGCACAAGGTCACCCCGGTGACCCGCGGCGCGCGCATTGCCTCGTTCTTCTGGACCCAGAGCCTGGTGCGCGAAGACAGCCAGCGCGCGCTGCTGTTCGAGATGGACAACGCCATTCAGAAACTGACCATGGACGTACCCGATCACCCTTCGCTGATCCAGTTGACGGGCACCTACCACAACCTGCTGCGCCGCTGGGTCGAGGTCTGATTCTTGAACTGGAACCTGCAACGCGAAGAGCGCCTCGATGGCGAGCAATTGGCCCGGATGCTGGAGGAAAACCCCGCCCGCGCCGCCCAGGCGATCCTGATCGCGGCCCGGGAGAACATCGTCGACGCTCAGGCGCTGCTGGGGCAGATCCTGCTCGACGGTAACGGTATCGAACAAGACCCGGTGCTGGCCCTGCAATGGTTCACCATTGCCGCGCAAAGAGGCCACAGCATGGCGCGCAATATGCTGGGGCGCTGTCATGAGCATGGCTGGGGCTGCGAACCGGATGCCGCCAAAGCCGCGGGGCATTATCTGATCGCCGCCGAACACGGCCTGGACTGGGGTCTGTATAACCTGGGCAATCTGCTGTCCACCGGCCGCGGTATTCAACAAGACCCACGCCGCGCCCTTAACTGCTACCGCCAGGCGGCCAACATGGGCCACGCCAAGTCCATGAACCTGCTGGGGCGTTATCTCGAAGAAGGTTATTGCTGCCAGGCCGACCTGCCCGCCGCCTACGAGTGGTATCGCCGCTCAGCCGAGGCCGGGGACTTTCGCGGGCAATTCAGTTACGCCGCCGTGCTGGCTGATCAGGGCCATATTGAACAGGCCGTGGCCTGGCTCAAGACCGCACTGGCGGGCGGGAATCTGAATTTCCTCAGGGTCAGCCGCAAGACCCTGTTGCAGGCCAATCAGTTGGAGCTACGCGCGTTGGCGATGGATTATCACCAACGCGCGGTTGAGCTGGGGGATGAGTCCGACACTATGGAACTGCGGAAATTGCAGACCGATCTTCACCCCCAAGCGTCAGACAGCTGATTTCAACTGCGCCATTCGCGGCGCAACTCGTTCAAGTAACTGACCAGCACTTGCGAGTGATTGATGAATTGCGAGGCATATTCAACGATCTCCTCGCCAGCCACGTCGTTATGCTCAATAAAGCGGTTCAGGGCTTCCAGCAGCTTGCCAAGCTCGGTCACGTATAGTTTCCGGGGTACGTCGAGATCCAGGACAGCCTGCAGCTGGCTGAGCTTTTTAGCTGCCGCATTCTGGCGCTCACGCATATCGCTGAGCCTGGAACGCAGGCTATCCAACTGCTCCTGTACGGTCTTGCGTAAGCTGATCAAATCAAAGTATTTGATTTCATCGCTGGCCAGGTCAAGGATATTCTTGAACGCCTCAAGCCCCGCCCTCACGGAGCCGATCAAGGGATTCTTGGGATCGATTTCCGCCAGTTTTTCCAGAGAGCTTATCAAGGGTTTGAGTCGATCCAGAAAGCTGATCGACTCGACATCTGCGATCAGTTTATTTACCTGAGCCTCCCGCTCCTCCAGATCGGCAAGGGGTTTTTCCTGATCGGTCAGCGAGTCCTTCAATTCGTCGACCTCAGTCTGCAAACGTAGCATCGCGAACTTGGCTTCATCCAGGCTCACAGCCTTGAGGTTGAGCAGGCTGTCGTCAAAGTCACGAGCGTGTTTGCGGATATCAAGCAGCCCCTGGGCAATCTGCTCACTCAAGTCGGCACTCAGACCGGCAATGGCTTGTGTCACTTTTTCGTCGGGCTCTTTGCCACGCAACGCGACAATCGCTTGCTGCAAGTCCTTCAATCCACCGTTTTCCAGCATGGACGGGATCAGGGTCAATACATTGAGCGCCTGCTTATCGACACCACCGAACTCTTTTTGCAGGTCCAACAATTTCTCTTTGAGTACAGGCAGATAAATATCGCTCAGCGCTCCCGCCTGATGAATGAACTCCTGCCGACTGTCATTGACGATATCGATATCAGGGCGTGGTAATTGAAAGGGTGTATCCAGTACATGAATATTCATCGGTTTGGTTCACTCTATTAAAAGACTTAACACGACGCCCATCAGGCGACAGGTTCATCTAGCGCATTATTGAAAGCAGTGAGCAGATCCCAAGACTGTTTCTTGATATCTTCCCAATTGGCAATCACGGTCTTGAAGCGGGAAACAAAGCTCACCAGATACATCGCGTTGTCGATACCGTCAAAGCGGCGATAAGACGAATTGACCAGCTCATCCAAAAGCACCCACAAACTTTCTAGATTGGATACGCTACTCGCCGCACCTTCCATTCTGATCTGTAAATCCTGGAAGATAGTCTCAAGCTTCAACAATGCTGCCGAAAGACGGTTGACCTGCTCAATCTGTTGTTCAAACTGGAGCTTTTGCGTCTGCAGACTGATGTGCTCCTGATATGCCTGGACGGCCTTCGACCCCCAAATTGAATATGTAAATTTCTGACCTAACCCCCCCAGCGGGACACCCATCAAATTGAGTTCTGAATATTTTTTATATTCTGTGAATTTCTGCTGGATACGCTCATTCAGCAAAACAATATCTCTATTAATTTGCTTAATTACCTCATTGGTATTTTCGCTGGCGAGCAGCTGCATCTTCAGATTAACACTCGGCGCAATATCGTTTTTCAACATGTCTTTGAAGGTGGTAACGCTGGTTTTTACTCGCCGGGTACTGCCTCTGTGTTCCTGAACATAGCCTTTAAGTTCATCGACCAGGCTCAACAGCGCCGGGAGTTTCTGGCGGTCCTCCGGGAGCATTTCCACTGGCGGCAGGGCGTCAATCTCCTCCGGCGTCAGATCACCCACCTGTCGTTGTTGGTAAGACTCGAGGCTGGTTATGAACTGGGTCATTTCCCGGCCAGTGGTGATCAGGTTACCGGCAAACACATGAAGGTCGCTGCCGACCTCTTTCATATCGGACTCAATTGGCCCCCAGCTTCTCGCGTGGGTATTGATAGTTTTATAGAGCGTTTGAATATCCTCGGCCTCGACGCCCTTGATATTACTGCTCTGGTTATTCAGTAGTTGTCGGACTTCATCGAGCTCCGTCGGCAATTCGAGGCCGGTTTTTACATAGCGACGAATACGCCTTACATCTTCGTTGGTGATCAATAATCCCGGATCGCGCTGGGACTCGGAGTCTTTACCGCTCAACACATCGAGATAATTTTTAGTGGCCTCACTGACCTCATCGAATCCACGAACTTCGGGGAGATCAGGGTTCGGATCCATCATACTCATCATTAATATCCTTATTGTTTAAATTGCCACCTTCAGTAAAGTGGCGCTTTAAAAACTAGCAAAGGATTTAACGATTAAACAGGCCCGACCACCGACCTGAATTGTAGGAATACGACAACAAGCGCCAATGATTTTCCTGCAAGTATCCCTTTTTATTTTACGGATCCAAAACAACCTACTAAAGCGCCGCCTAAATCAATAAGCCACCCCACCACCAAACAATGACATGTTGACGACCATAGGTTTTCGCCACCGCCACGGCCATAAAAAAACCCATGATCGCTCATGGGTTTTTTCGTATCGGGTTACGGCATTACACGTAATAGGACTTCAGCGGTGGGAAACCATTGAACTCTACGGCGCTGTAACTGGTGGTGTAGGCACCGGTGGACAGCCAGTACAGGCGGTCACCAATGGCCAGGTTCAGGGGCAGGCCGTACTTGTAGTTTTCGTACATGATGTCGGCGCTGTCGCAGGTAGGACCGGCGATGACCACTTCTTCCATCTCGCCTTTCTTCTCGGTCCAGATCGGAAACTTGATGGCTTCGTCCATGGTTTCGATCAGGCCGGAGAACTTGCCCACATCCGTGTACACCCAACGCTCGACGGCGGTACGGGATTTACGCGCAACCAGCACCACTTCGCTGACCAGGATACCGGCGTTGGCGATCAGCGAACGGCCCGGCTCCAGGATGATTTCCGGCAGGTCGTCACCGAAGTCTTCCTTAAGGAAGCGGATGATTTCTTCAGCGTAGGTTTCCAGGCTGTTGGTACGGGTGATGTAGTTGGCCGGGAAACCGCCACCCATGTTGATCAGCTTGAGTACGATGCCGTCTTCTTCTTTCAGGCGTTCGAAGATCACCTTGACCTTGGCGATGGCGGCGTCCCAGACGCTGATGTCGCGCTGTTGCGAACCAACGTGAAAGGACACGCCGTAAGGCACCAGGCCCAGGTCACGGGCGAGGATCAGCAGGTCCATGGCCATGTCGGTCTGGCAACCGAATTTGCGCGACAGAGGCCAGTCAGCGGTGGTCGAGCCTTCGGTGAGGATCCGCACATAGACTTTCGAACCCGGTGCGGCCTTGGCGATGTTGCGCAGGTCGGCTTCCGAGTCGGTGGAGTACAGACGTACGCCCTTGTCGTAGAAGTAGCGGATATCCTTGGATTTCTTGATGGTGTTGCCGTAGCTGATACGGTCGGCGCTGACGCCCTGGTTCAAGACCTTGTCCAGCTCGTAGATGGACGCGATGTCGAAGCTCGAACCCTTTTTGTTCAGCAGGTCGATGATCTCGACAGCCGGGTTGGCCTTGACCGCGTAGTAGACCTTGGCGAATTCGAAGCCTGCGCGCAGGTCGTCGTAGGCCTGGCTGATCATCTGGGTGTCGATCACGACAAACGGGGTTTCCTGCTTGTCGGCGAACGCCTTCATTTTATCGAAGGTGTTTTTTTCGAAATAGTCTTCAACCTTGATCGGCATGCTCAGGGACTCCAATGGCAAACAAATGAATAAATGGGTGCGAGGGCCCGTCGTCACTGACAGACCCTACCGAACGTCCTCCGTATCCCCACTTTGGTTCGCCTACTTCCCAAGGCATGTCGCCGAAAGCAAAAAGGCCATGGGAGCGACGCTGCCCTTGGCCTTGCTGTCTCGTCGTCAGTACTTGAGCCGGATGGATCGTTTCCAGCATGGACGTTCGGCGCGAACTTTAGGACCTGAAGGGCTCGAGATCAACAAAAAATGTCGCTTTTCTGCCTGTTTTCACCCGTGGGGGAACCAGTCACCCACTCCCCCCTATGTAACCGACCGACATGACAGCGTGATGTTCCGCGCGATGTGCTTTTGATCGATCCACGACGACGCTGCCCTGCGCAGTGACACAGACAATCAAATGGTCATTAAAAGGTCGGCTTTCACTGCAAAAAGGACTGGATTACTAGCAGTTCTGATAGTGGTAGTGCGATTGCCGACTCCATAGCATTTCCTCGTAAATCCGCATTCCCCGCGTCGTAAACACACCTACTCGCTTATATGAACCGAGGTATTTGTCATGGACGTTAGAACAAGAACAGTCCTGCATGCGTCGCTGTCATTGCCCGCGCTTTTTCTCGCCAGCAGCATCGCTTGGGCCGGCGTCGGGACCGATACCGCCCACCTGATGAACTATTACTACAACCGCACCCTTGACGATTGCGGCGTCGGCCGACCGGCCTTCGTGTGCTCTGGCCTGCTGCTCAGGGGCACGAAAAACTCCGATAAATTCAATGCATGGAACCCCAGCCCGGCCTCACAAGAAAGTGGTGGCGTCTCTATGTCTTACTTGCGCAAGGATTCGGAATATCAGGATCTGGGTTTAGGGTACTCCAATGGCTTTGTTCTGAAGCCCAATGACTTTATCGAACCAGGCCAACGCAAGACCAATGTCCTGTGTTTTTACCCGATTGATGCCTGGACCGACTTCAGGACCGACGCCGGTTGCGCCGACAATTCACGCACGACGGATCGTGTGGAAAAGATCTGCCAGGACGCCAACATCAAGACCGCCGAAGAGTGGCTCAAGGACTACCGCAGCCAGCGCAACAACCATGAACGCCAGTGTGGCTTTGAGATCAGGAACCGCCCGGACGACGCTTACGCTTTTTATCAAGGCATTCGCGCCCGGCAGATGATCAAGGACGAGTCCATGGAGACCCAGACCGAGGTACGGGTGGAAACCTGGCCACAGAACCTGGATGCCAACCTGCCGATCATGGCCTTCATCTATACCGACGCCAAGGGCCTGGCCGGTGCCAGGGCCGATCAGCAGAAATACTACAAAGCCACCGCTGCCAAAGGTAAAGCTATATGGCTGCCCGTGATCAAGGCCGACCTGCCGCGCACCTCGGCACAGAACGCCCGCTTCACTTACAATCCGGCGGACCAGAGCGTCCCCGAGCCCAAGGCGGACAACCCCTGCACCAGCTATATCGCTGATGCCACATGGACGGAGCGCTACGATCCAGGCATCAAAAAGAATGCCTGGACTCTCGCAGTGAAACCAACCGACTGCGGCCGCAAACTCACCCCCGCCCAGACCGAAGCCGCCTATGCCGAGCTGTTCAACAAATACGGCAGCGACTCACGCTGGACGCCGGATAACGGCAGCATGCTCCGGCAGTTTGTCTGCCATCTGGCCTGGACCGGCACCGATACCAACGGAAAACCCATCAGCACCCGCGAAAAGCCTGTTTGGAACCTGGAACCTTTCCGCCCTTATGTAACCCAGGATGAGGCGCTCAAGGCCGGGTGCAACGCCTTCTGAAAACACGTTGCCGCGCCACATCATCGTGGTGCGGCAATGGGCTTGCGTCAGGCCACCTCAGCCGGCGACACGATACTGGTCTTCATCCCCCGCGAACGCCCGGAACTCAGGTAAGCGGCAATCGACTCCTGAGTCACTTCACCGAGGAACACCCGCTCGGCGTCCATCACCGGCAACCACGAGCGGTTGAACTCGTACATGCGCGACAGCAGGATGCGCAGGTGTTCGTCGTAGGCGGCGGTGGCGTTGAATTCACGGAGGAACTGTACGCAGGTGCCGGTCTGGCGGTGCAGGTCGCGGCGGCGTACGTAGCCCATGGCCTTGTTCTCGCCATCGGTGACCACGACATAGCGGCGGTCGTTTTCGTCCATGACTTCCAGGGCGTCGGCCACCGGGGTTTCCGGGCTGACCGAGGGGGCGTTGTCGGCCGCGTCTTCGGCCTTGACCAGCAGCAGGCGCTTGAGGGTGCTGTCCTGACCGACGAAGTTGGAGACGAACTCATCGGCCGGGTGCGCCAGCAGCGTGTCCGGATGATCGATCTGCAACAGCTTGCCCGCACGGAAGATGGCGATCTTGTCGCCCAGTTTGATGGCTTCGTCGATATCGTGGCTGACCATGATCACGGTCTTGTTCAGCGCCCGCTGCATCTCGAAGAACTCGTTCTGGATCATCTCGCGGTTGATCGGATCGACTGCGCCGAAGGGTTCATCCATCAGCAAGACCGGCGCATCGGCAGCCAGGGCACGGATCACGCCGATACGCTGCTGCTGACCACCGGACAGTTCACGGGGATAGCGATGCAGATATTGCTTGGGCTCAAGTTTGATCATGCTCATCAGCTCGCGCGCGCGGTCGTGGCATTTCTGCTTGTCCCAGCCGAGCAAGCGCGGCACCACGGTGATGTTTTCTTCGATGGTCATGTTCGGGAACAGGCCGATCTGCTGAATCACATAGCCGATATTGCGACGCAGGGTCACTTCATCCAGGCCCGTGGTGTCTTCGCCATTGATCAGCACCTTGCCGGAGGTCGGCATGATCAGGCGGTTGATCATTTTCAGCGTGGTGCTCTTGCCGCAGCCCGACGGGCCGAGGAACACACAGATCTCGCCTTCATTGACGGTCAGGCTGACGGAGTCAACGGCTTTGACTGCTTTGCCATTGCTCTGGAATGTTTTGCTCAGGTTCTGGAGTTCGATCATTTCAGTAATCCTTTTGGAGTCAGCGTGCGTTGCAGCCATTGCAGAAGCAGGTCGGCGAAGATGGCCAGGAGGCTGACCAGCAAGGCGCCGACGATCAGCATCGACATGTCGCTGCGGCTGATGGAAGCGAGAATAAGGACGCCCAGGCCACCGGCGCCGATGGTGGCGGCGATGGTCATGACACCGATATTCATCACCACGGCGGTGCGTACACCGGCGAGGATCACCGGCACGGCGATGGGCAGCTCGACCATGCGCAGGCGCTGGCCGAAGGTCATGCCGATGCCCTTGGCGGCTTCACGGATACCCGGTTCGACGCTGGTCAGGGCCAGGTAGGTGTTGCGCATGATCGGCAGCAGTGAATAAAGAAACACGGCGGTGATGGCCGGCATCGGCCCCAGGCCTTGGCCGAACTTGGAGTAGAACGGCAGCAGCAGGCCGAACAGGGCAATCGACGGCACGGTCAGCAATACGGTGGCGCTGGCTTGCAGGGGACCGGCCAGGCTCGGGAAGCGGGTCATCAGAATGCCAAGAGGCACGCCGATGACAATCGCCAACGTCACAGCGATGCCGACCAGGGTGATGTGCTGCCAGGTCAGGTGCAGGACCTGGGCCCAGTCCAGATGGGAGAAGGCGTTAAGAAAGCTCATGATCTTCTCCTGTTCAGTTCAGTGGATGCGCGCGCAGGAAATCGGCGGCAACGGTGGATGGGCTGTCGTGATCGACATCGACCCGGGCATTGAGCTCGCGCATGGTGGCGTTATCCAGCAGGTCGGCCAGGGGCTTGAGCAGCGCGGTGAGGTCCGGGTGCTGATCCAGATACGCCTGGCGAATCACCGGCGCGGCGGTGTAGTCCGGGAAGTAATGCTTGTCGTCCTGCAACACTTTCAGGCGGAAGGCATTCAGGCGCCCGTCGGTGGTGTAGACCAGCCCGGCGAACACCTGGCCGTTGCGCAATGCGGTGTAGACCAGCCCGGCATCCATCTGCCGGGTGTTCTCGCGGCCCAGATTCATGTCGTAGTGCTTGACCATGCCCACCAGGCCGTCGGAACGGTTGGCGAACTCGGTGTCGAGGGCGACGATGTGACCTTCCTTGGCCTCGTCCTTGAGCACCTGGCTCAGGTCCGACATGGTGTTGATCTGCGGGTACTGATCGGCGATCTTCTGCGGCAGGGCCAGGGCGTAGGTGTTGTTGAACTTGGACGGCGACAACCAGGCCAGCCCCTTCTTCGCGTCCAGCTCCTTGACCCGGTCGTAGGTCTGCTGGCTGTCGAGTTTCTCATCGATATGGTTGTAGGACACCAGCGAGACACCGGTGTATTCCCAGACCAGATCCAGCTGCCCGGTTTCCTGGGCGCTGCGGGCCAGGGTACTGCCCAGGCCGCCGGTGATCTGCACGTCATAGTTCTTGGTGCGCAGGTATTGCGCGGTCAGTTCGGCGAGCAAGGTCTGCTCGGTGAACACCCGGGCACCGATGCGCAACAGCGGTTTATCCGCCGCCTGGGCAAATCCGGCGAACAGCAAGGCAAAGGCTAAAAACAAGCCTGTCTTTTTCATGAGTTGTTTCCTTCTCTCGGCGGGCTCAGCGAGCCAGGCCACGTTCCAGCCAGATACGACTGGCGAGGGTCACCAGGCCGTCGAGCAACAGCGCCAGCAGCGCCGTACAGGCTGCGCCCAGGATCAGCTGTGGCTGATTGTTCAAGGCAATGCCGGGGAAGATCAGGCTGCCAAGGCTGTTGGCGCCGATCAGGAACACCAGTGGCGCGGTGCCGACGTTGATCGCCAGGGCAACCCGCACACCGCCGACAATGATCGGCACGGCATTGGGCAATTCCACCTGCCAGAGCACCTGGCGCGGGGTCATGCCGATGCCGGTGGCGGCTTCCTTGAGCGAACCCTGTACGTTCTTCAGGCCTTCGAAGGTGTTGCGCACGATGGGCAGCAGCGAGGCGAGGAACAGGGCGAAGATGGCCGGACCACTGCCGATGCCGAGGATACCCAGGGCGATGGCCAGAACCGCGAGAGGCGGCACGGTGTTACCGACGTTGAAGATCTGCATGAAGCGTTCGGCGCTGCCGATGCGCTGCGGGCGGCTCAGGGCGATGCCCGCCGGGATGCCCACCACAAGGGCGGCGCACATGGACACCAGAACCAGTATCACGTGTGCTTGCAGGTAAAACAGCAGATCATCCTGATACTGCCTGATTGTATCGATGCCGATCCAATGGACCAGCAGGGCCAGGAGTACGATAGTCACCGTACCTCCCAACAGCCCCTTGCCATAGCGATTAGCCACGGGCGGACTCCTTATTTCAGTCGGCGAACGGATGCCAGGGCCAACCCTTGCGGATGGTCTGTCACAGCGTTCGCGAAGAGCAGCGGGTGGGTCGCCGTTGAGGTTTTTACCTCGGCGAAAACACAAGCCATGAGCGCAGCTTCGTCAAGCTAACTTGCTGATATTGCAGACCCTGACGGTGCGTGTTGCAGGGGAATGGACGTCTCCACGTTTTAAAAGGTTCCCATCTGAAGCAGCAAATTGCCACCCCTAATCGACTGAACGGTTCGGTTATTGCCTTGACTTAGGCTATAATCGCTGCCCTTTTTTGACTCACCTGCCAGGCGATTTCCCATGACCCAACAGGCCGCCGAAGTCGCGAAACGCCGCACCTTCGCCATCATTTCTCACCCGGATGCGGGTAAAACCACCATCACTGAAAAGTTGCTGTTGATGGGTAAGGCCATTGCCGTTGCTGGTACGGTGAAATCACGCAAGTCCGATCGCCATGCGACGTCCGACTGGATGGAAATGGAGAAGCAACGCGGCATCTCCATCACCACCTCGGTCATGCAGTTCCCGTATCGCGATCACATGATCAACCTGCTCGACACCCCGGGCCACGAAGACTTCTCAGAAGACACCTACCGCACCCTGACGGCGGTTGACTCGGCGCTGATGGTCCTCGACGGCGGTAAGGGTGTAGAGCCACGCACCATCGCCCTGATGGACGTCTGCCGCCTGCGCGACACGCCCATCGTCAGCTTCATCAACAAACTCGACCGCGATATCCGCGACCCCATCGAGCTGCTGGATGAAATCGAAGCGGTCCTCAAGATCAAGGCGGCGCCGATCACCTGGCCGATTGGCTGCTACCGCGACTTCAAGGGTGTCTACCACCTGGCCGACGACTACATCATCGTCTACACCGCCGGTCACGGTCATGAGCGCACCGACGTCAAGATCATCGAGAAACTGGACTCGGACGAAGCCCGCGCCCACCTGGGCGACGAGTACGACCGTTTCATCGAACAGCTGGAACTGGTGCAGGGTGCCTGCCACGAGTTCAACCAGCAGGAATTCCTCGACGGTCAATTGACCCCGGTGTTCTTCGGTACAGCGCTGGGCAACTTCGGTGTCGATCACGTCCTCGACGCCGTGGTCAACTGGGCACCAAAACCCTTGGCCCGGGTCGCCAACGAGCGCACCGTGGAGCCGGTGGAAGAGAAATTCAGCGGCTTCGTGTTCAAGATTCAGGCGAACATGGACCCCAAGCACCGCGACCGTATCGCCTTCATGCGTATCTGTTCGGGCCGTTACGAAAAGGGCATGAAAATGCGCCACGTACGCTTGGGCAAGGACGTGCGTATCGGTGACGCCCTGACGTTCTTCTCCTCCGAGCGCGAGCAACTGGAAGAGGCCTACGCCGGCGACATCATCGGCCTGCACAACCACGGCACCATTCAGATCGGCGACACCTTCAGCGAAGGCGAAGCCCTGGGCTTCACCGGCATCCCGCACTTCGCCCCGGAACTGTTCCGCCGCGTACGCCTGAAAGACCCGCTCAAGTCCAAGCAACTGCGACAGGGCCTGCAGCAGTTGGCCGAAGAAGGCGCCACCCAGGTGTTCTTCCCGCAGCGCAGCAACGACATCATCCTCGGCGCCGTCGGTGTGCTGCAGTTCGATGTGGTCGCCAGCCGCCTGAAGGAAGAATACAAGGTCGAATGCGCCTACGAGCCGATCACCGTCTGGTCGGCCCGCTGGATCGAATGCGCGGACAAAAAGAAGCTCGAAGAGTTTGAAAACAAGGCTGTGGAAAACCTGGCACTGGACGGCGGCGGTCACCTGACCTACCTGGCGCCAACCCGGGTCAACCTGGCGCTGATGGAAGAACGCTGGAAAGACGTGAGCTTCCGCGCGACGCGTGAGCATCACTAAGGCAGGGCGCTGAACCTGTGGGACCGGCTTTAGCCGGGAAGACGCCTTCCCGGCTAAAGCCGGTCCCACAGACAATCCGCGAATTTTCCGGTTACACCATCTCGTTGAGAATCCACTCTGTCACATCGGTACGCTTGGGCACCCACCCCAGCAGCTCCCGGGCATTCTTGCCGCGCACCCGGCTGTTGGAGCCCAGGCCGTAATTGGCCATCTCGTAGCCCCATTCCGCTTCAGCATCCTTGAGCGGCCAGTCCTGGGCCGGGCCGAGGTTCAGGGCCTTGGCAATGGCATTGCTCATATCGGCAAACGCCGCCTCGCCACTTTCGACGAAATAGAAGGTACCCGCCGGGTTCTTCTCAAGCGCCAGGCTATAGAGCGCCGCCACATCTTCGATATGCACGTTGGACCAGATATTCTGGCCGCTGCCGACGTGACGAACGATGCCGCTTTTCTGCGCCTGCTTGAGCAAGCGTGGCAACTGCACGCTGTCGCGTTTAACGCCCAGGCTATGGCCGTAGATCAGGGTGTTGCAGACCACCGCCGAACGTACGCCCTGCTTCGCGGCATCGAGCACTAAATTGTCGATGGCGACCCGCGCGGCCTTGTCGGCAGTCGGTTCGGGCAACTGGTCTTCGTAATAGATAACGTCGCTGCCTTTACCTCCCGACGCATCACCGACGATGCTCGAACCGCTGGTATGCAGGAACACCTTGTCCGAGCCTTGCAAACCGGCGATCAACGCCTCTACTGCGCCGCGATGATCGCTGCTGGCGGCATTGATCACCGCATCGGCCTGCCGCGCCTGCTCGGAGAGCAAGCCGCTGTCGTCGAGAGTGCCGGTGATCGGCGTGATGCCCAGGTTCAGCATTTCAGCTTCCTGCTCGGCATTGCGCACCAGACCGGTGACTTGATGCCCCTGCTTGACCAGGGCGGTGGCGATGGAGCCGCCGATAAAACCGGCAGCGCCCGTAATGAAAATTTTCATGGAATGACTCCTCAGGGGTGAGTAACTGTTGCCCCCAGTATCAAGCAGGCATTACTTCTGAAAAAGTCATGTTGAGCCAAATGAATGTTGCTTATAGATCACGAATAGCCTTGAAAACACAAACTATGTGGGACCGGCTTTAGCCGGGAAAGCGCCGGCACATTCGCCACAATTGCAGGGTCAGATCTGACGCCTTCCCGGCTAAAGCCGGTCCCACATCCCACTATCCCGTCTTATCAGCGCCCGGCTTTTTCCTTCAACCGACCGGCATCGCCAAGCCAGCCCGTTGCCCCCTTGTGCAACCAGTCCGCCGCCCCCGGCGCACGCTTGAGCTGGCTGTCGAGAAACGCCAGGCTAATCGCCTGAATCGCGGCAACCTGCTTCGGATCAGTCGGTGGCTCACCGGCCGACGGACCATTGGCCCCTCGCGAAGGTGCGCCGCGGCTGCGGCCCTTGCCGCCGCCATGAGCTTGTTTGCTGCCGCTATCAGTAGCCTCGGGCAGCCTGGCGGTCTTGCTATCCGGCTTCGGCGCACTCACCAGTTCAGTGCCGGAAAGGGTTTTGTGAGTGGCCCGGTTCAGGTCCACCTGATAACTCCCGGCGACATTCACCGAGTCGCCGACCACCTGACGCAGGTGGTAAGTGTTGACCCAGTTGAACGGATCTTCGTCATTCTGGCCGGTCATCGACAACACCGGCACCGTTACCTTGGCGAACTGCGCCGGATCGGCCCCGGCTTCGGCATAAGGGCTGAGCAAGAGCAGCGCCTTGGGCTGCACTTGCACGGCCGCCGGGTTCATCGCCATGGCGACGGCGGTTTGCGCGCCGAGGTCAAAACCGGCGAAGACCACCTGATTCCAGTCGATGGCCGCCAGTTGCGCATCACCCTTGGCGGCGCGGCTGCGCGCTTCGCTGATCACTTTCTGCACCGTAACCAGGCGCCGCTGCAATGCCGAGTCGGCATAGCGATAGGCCGCCAGGCTATGGAAGTCACCGGCCAGAGCCAGACCACTGGCGTAGATATCCGGTCCGTCGTTCTGATCCTGAATCGACAACACTGCATAACCGGCCTGCGCCCAGGCCCGCCGCCACTGTTCACCGGCCGTAGCCGCCTCACCCAGCCCCGGCAGATAGATGATCAGCGGCACAGGGCCCGCCGTCGCCGGAGCCTGCAAGGCCACCTCGACCGATTGCCCGGCCAAATCCCAGTCTGCCGCCCAACCGGTCACCTGCTGGCGAGGCGATTTATAGGCGGTGCCGAGGTCCTCATCGAGCTGCTCGTTGAACTTGATACGCGGATCGGTAGGCGTACTGGAGCAGGCGGACAACAGGCCCAGAGTCCCCAGCAGGACAGCCATGGCCAGGCGGTAATGAACAGGAATGAACTTCACAGGGATATCTCGATAAAAGGTCGGGACAAGCAATGCGCCAGCCTAACCGCAGCAAGCTGAACGGCAAGGGGCTCAGAGGGTAAATAATCGGTAAAGGCAGGTGATGCGCTGACTGTGGGACCGGCTTTAGCCGGGAAGGCGTCGTTCCCGATGAAGGAAATGCGGCGGATGTCCCGGCCTCTTCCCGGCTAAAGCCGGTCCCACCATTAGCATTCCAGGGCAGATGTTTTGATATGAGCGCCTACTGCCTTGTGGGACCGGCTTTAGCCGGGAAGAGGCCAGTGAACCCATGCATCGCTGTCGTCTGTCTCGAAGTCTTCCCGGTAAAGCCGGTCCCACAATCATCAGGTCGCCACTCAGGCGGCATACCCCGCCATCTTCTGCTGAATGAAATCCAGAAAGCACTGAATCCTCAGGGCCAGTTGCGAGTTGCGGTAGTACACCGCATGAATCGGCTGGCGATAGCCGCTGTTCGCCTCGGGCAACAACACTTTCAGGCGACCCTTGCGGATGTCGTCGTGGGTCATGAAGTGCGACAGGCAGACAATCCCCTCCCCGGCGATAGCCAGTTGGCGCAGCGTTTCGCCGCTCGAGGCCGAGACCGCCGGCTGAATGAACAGGCGATCGCCCTCGGCATGGCGCAGGGGCCAGTGGTTAAGGGTTTCGGTCTGGGTAAAGCCCAGCAGCGTATGACTGCTCAGGTCCTGAACCCGGCGCGGTGTACCGTGCAGCTCAAGATAAGCCGGGCTGGCGAGGATATTCAGCGGGCTGCTGCCCAACGAGCGGGCATGCAGGGTCGAGTCGGCCAGGCTGCCGATACGAATGGCGACGTCGGTGCTCTGTTCCAGCAGGTCGATGATCAGATCGTTGCTGTTCAGTTCCAACTGGATATCGGGATACAGCAGGCGAAACTCGGCGACATAGGGCACCACCGAATGCAGCATGAAGGGAAATGCCGCATTGATCCGCAAGCGTCCGGCCGGGTGTTGCTGACGCAGGGACAGACGCTCTTCGAGGTCTTCCATCTGCGCCAGAATCTGCCGCGCACGCTCGAGGAAGAACTTGCCCTCCTCGGTCAAATCCATGCGCCGGGTGGTGCGGTTGATCAGGGTGGTTTCCAGCTTGGCTTCAAGCCGCGACAAGGTGCGACTCACGGCCGAAGGCGTCTGGCCAAATTGCTCGGCAGCCGCCGAAATAGAGCCGCTTTCGATAACAGAAATAAAGACTTGTAGCTCGTCGGATCTGGCTTTCATTATTGTTCTCCGCTCAAAACACGCTGGATGTTAGCCGTGTTTGAAGCAAAGAACATCCGACTATCGCAGGGCTACTCAGGCGCTGATATTGAAAACCTGTGCCAAGTGCGCCTGATAGCGCTGCACATCGGCTTCGATATTCGGCACTTTCATCACGTCCACTGCCAGGAAAGTCGGCAAGCCGGTCAGGCCAAGGAACTGATTGGCCTTGTGGAATGGGAAGTACACGGCGTCAACGCCCTTGGCTTCGAAGAAGTCGGTCGGATCATCGAAGGCTTGTTGCGGGGCGTTCCAGGTCGCGGAAATCATGTACTGGCGACCTTGCAGCAAACCACCGCTGCCGTATTTCTGCGACGCGTCGGAACGCGTTCGGCCGTCGTTGGCATACAGGCTGCCATAGCCTTCGGTGAAGACTTCGTCGATGTACTTCTTGACCGTCCACGGCGCGCCCATCCACCAGCCCGGCATCTGCCAGACGATGACGTCGGCCCAGAGAAACTTCTGCACTTCTTCGGCAACGTCGTAACCGCCGTCGATAAAGGTTTCTTTCACGTCAAAACCGGCGTGGTCCATAAAGGCCACGGCGGCTTCTTGCAGAGTGGCGTTGTAACGACCTTCGGAGTGTGCGAACTGCTTGCCGCCATTCAAAAACAGGATTTTTTTCATCGTGATCTCGTCGCTATCCCGCAAACCCTCGGGGCCGGATCGGGAAGTCAGTAAGGGAAAGTGACGGCAGGATAACGATGCAATAGCGGCTGATTAAGCAGAGACGGAGCAAATGATATTTGCTTTAAAAGCACAAATAATCAGAAGACTCTTGAATTAGCATTCAACGACTTTCTTCCTTCAGGAACCCGTCCCATGAACGCCTTGCACGGCTTTATCCTGCACGCCTACACCAAACCGGAAAAGTCGGACGCGTTCCTGGCGCTGTTCAGTCAATACGTGGAGCAGAGTCGCGAAGAAGATGGCTGCATCGAGTACCACATGCTGCGCGACCGCGAGAATCCTGCACTGTTTATCTTCTATGAAGTCTGGCAATCCAGGGCGCACCTGGATGTGCACTCCTCGCTGCCACACATGGCGCGTTTCTTTGAAAATCGCATGTATTACCTGGAGCGGGACTTCGAAATTCGCCTGATCGACATGATCAGCCCGTCATCCGCTAATCATTAAATGCAGGCCCAGACCGGCGACGCCAAGCAGGAACAAGCGCTTGAACAATTGGGCGCTGATGCGCTGGCGCAGCGACTGCCCCAGCCACATACCCAGTAACGCCGGGATCAGCGCCAGCAGTGAAGCAGCCAGCTCGCCGCTGCCCAATGCGCCATTGCTGAACAGGCCTGCCGCCAGGGCCAGGGTGCCGACAGTGAAGGCCAGGCCCAGAGCCTGAACCAACTGGTTGCGCGCAAGCCCCAAGGACTGCAGATAAGGCACAACGGGAATGGCGAACACGCCCGTGGCCGAACTGATCAAGCCGGTCAAAAAACCACATAACGGTCCCAGCCAGCGCTCATGCCGCTGGGGCACATACAGTTGCGGCAGACACAGCGCAGACAGCGCATACAACAGCAACGCTGCTCCCAGCGCCCGGCTCATGGTCGGCCCCGCGCTCATGCCCAACAGCCAAGAGCCCAAGCCTGTGCCCAGTGCAACCATCGTCAGCAGCGGCCACAGGCGCTTGAGCAACGGCCGCAACTGCCCGCCGATCGCCAACTGCCAGACATTGGTCACCGTCGATGGAATGATCAACAGAGCCGCTGCCTGAGCCGGAAGCATAGCCAGGCCCAACAAGCCCATGGCCACTGTCGGCAGGCCGAGGCCGATCACACCCTTGACCGTGCCGGCCAGCAGAAAGGTGCCCAGCACAAGTGCCGAAAGACCCCAACCCAGTATTTGATAGTGTTCGATCAGTGCGTTCATGGCCTCATGATGGCGACGACGACGCGCCTTGAAAATCTGCCATATACTGAGCCAGCCTCAGTTTCTACCATAGGCTGATTGACATGCACTTCGACCTGACCGACCTGCGCCTGATCCTCAAAGTCGTGGAAAGCGGCAATATCACCGCCGCCGCCAATCGCAGCCACCTCTCCCTGGCCTCGGCCAGCGCCAGGGTCCGCGCGTTGGAAGCCTCACTCAATACCCCGCTGTTCGAGCGTGGCCGCCGCGGTGTTACGCCAACGCCGGCGGGCCAGGCCATGGCTCAGCATGCGCGGTTGATCCTGCAACAGGTCGAGCGCATGCAATCGGATCTGGGCGACTACGCCAAGGGCTTCAAGGGCCGGGTGCGCCTGCTGGGCAACAGTTCAGCCCTGAGTGAACACCTGCCGGAGTTGCTGGCGGACTTTCTGGTCAGAAACCCGTCGATTGATGTCGAACTGGAAGAGCACCCCAGCCTGCGCATCCTTCACGCTCTACGCCAAGGCGCGGCGGACATCGGGATAATTTCCGACGCCTTAGACGCCAGCGACCTGCAGACCCTGCCATTTCGTGACGATCCACTGGCGCTGTTGATGCCTCTCGACCACCCCTTGGCCTGCGAAGAAACCCTGAGTTTCAGCCAGGCCCTGGACCACGAATTCGTCGGCATGAGCGCCAATAGCGCATTGGCCCTGTACCTGGAAGAACAGTCACTGCACGTCGGCCGCCGCCTGAAAATCCGCGTGCGCGCCGAAGGCTTCGACGCGGCCATGCGCATGGTTGCCAGGGGTGTCGGCTTGAGTGTGGTGCCGCAGATCGTGTTACAGCGCTGGCAAACGCCGCGCCCGTTCCATAGCGTGGCATTGAACGATACCTGGGCGCAGCGCCGATTGCTGCTGTGCGCCCGCGACTTCAACGCCTTGCCGGGTTATGCCAGGGTCTTGCTGGACGCACTGAAACAAGGCTGAAAACCAGCGTTTATGGACAACCCGATGTCGAGTTCAGACAACTGACCCTACCCTATCCGGCCTATGGTGGGCGCACGCAATTTGCGCCACTGATCTGGAGCTGTCATGTCTAACCTGATTACCGTCCTGCGCGATACCCACCCACTACCCGTCGTCGATGCCTGCAAGTGGGAAAAACTCGCGGGCGACCCGCACACCGTCAACCTCAACTGCTATACCTCCGCTGACGGCGAAAAGATCATGGGCACCTGGATCTGCACCCCAGGCAAGTGGTACGTGGAATACACCAAGTGGGAATACTGCGACTTCCAGGAAGGCTACTGCGTCCTGACCCCGGAAGGTAAAGACCCGATCCATCTGAAAGCCGGCGACAAGTTCATCATCGAGCCAGGCTTCAAAGGAACTTGGGAAGTGGTCGAGACTGTGCGCAAGTATTTCGTTTTTGCCTGATCCGGCTTTTCTGTGGGACCGGCTTCAGCCGGGAAGACAATGGGGCAGACGATATACGGGTATCGATCCTGCCTACACCTTCCCGGCTAAAGCCGGTCCCACAGAGGCTGCAAAGGTGACCTTGCTGCGCTGCCTGCAATATCCCCATACCGCACATTCCACCGCACAATCACCTATAAAACATCCCTTACCCACTGCCAGGGATGTGAAAAATGCGCAACCTCATCACCCTCATTGCCCTGCTGATCATCGGCACCGGCAACGTCTTGGCCGCCCCGCCAAAGCACTATCTCTACACCTCGTCCGGTGAACTTGAACAACTCGACGCACTGCTGGCGCGCCCCGATATCGACGGGGTGCAGATTGTCTATTCATGGAAACGGCTGGAAAGAACTAAAGGCCAGTACGACTTTTCCGCCATCGAAAAAGACCTCGCCCACCTGACCAAACTCGACAAGAAACTGTTCATCCAGATCCAGGATCGTTTCTTCGAACCAGAAGCCCGCAATATCCCGCTTTATCTGCAACAAGAGCCGGCCTATCACGGCGGGCTGATGACCCAATCCGACAATCCCGGGGAAGGCGTGCCCGAAGCTCAGGGCTGGGTCGCGATGCAATGGCAGCCAGCAGTCAGGGAGCATTTCCAGGCGTTGCTGGGCGCTCTGGCGAGCAGATTCGACGGTCGCATCGCCGGGATCAACCTGCCGGAAACCGCCATTGGTGTCGATGTCAACGACGCGTCTTCCGGCTTCACCTGCGAGGGCTACTTCGCCGCGACGCTGGACAACATCCGCTTCGCCCGCAACGCCTTCAAACAGTCCCCTGTGGTGCAGTACGTCAACTTCTTCCCCTGCGAATGGAATGACGACCAACGCTACATGTCGCGGCTGTTCGAGTTCGCGGCAAGCAACCGTATCGGCCTCGGCGGCCCGGATATCGTGCCCTACAGAAAGGCCCATATGAACAATGCCTACCCCTTCTTCAATCGCTACAAGCAGCGACTTGAAGTGGTGGCCATGGCGGTGCAGGAACCGACCCTGACCTACACCGACCCAAAGACCGGCGTGCCCTTCACCCGCGAAGAGTTCGTTCGTTTTGCCGAGGATTATCTGGGCGTCGACATCATCTTCTGGAGCCCGCAAACACCCTGGCTCAGCCAGCGATGATCAGGCTTTGGCCCAGGCCCGAATCTGCTCAAGGGTTGCCGTCGCACCACCGCAGACGATAAACAGCACTTTACCCTGGACCTGAAGCTTTTGCGGGTGATAGGCCAGGGCCAGCGCCGCGCCGCAGGCAGGTTCGACCAGCACACGGTGGTCGCTGAGGAATTGCTCACACGCATCAAGAGCCTCGGCATCCGATACCACGATGTTGTGGATTGGGTGATTCTTCAGGCTCGCCACCGCCTGCTTGCAGACCCGTTTGGCGCCAAGGGAAGTTGCCACCGAAGTAATCGCCGCAATCTCCACCGCCTCCCCGGCCTGCACCGCCGCGTGAAAGGACGCCGCGCCCGTGGTTTCCACCGCATACACCGGCACATCCTGCCAGCCATTGCGGTGCAGCCCCTCGATCATCCCCGACAACAGGCCGCCGCCGCCCACCGACAAGACCACCGCATCCGGCTTGAGCCCGGCCGCCGCGACTTCGTCTATCAGCGTGGCATGGCCGGTCCACAACAGTGGATCGTCGAAAGGGTGGATAAAGGCATCGGCATCCGTCACCAGAGTCTGGGCCAGGGCATTGGCCTCCTGCCAGGACGCGCCGTGCACGATCACCTCGGCCTGTTCGAGACGCAACAAATCCTGCGCGCGCTGCGTAGTGGTTTGCGGCACCACCACTGTCACCGGCACAGCCAACACCCGCCCGGCATACGCCACCGCCAACCCGGCATTACCGCCCGAAGACGAAATGAAGCGTTTGGCGCCGCGAGCATGATGAACCTCACAGGCATGCCCCACACCGCGAATCTTGAACGAGCCGGGCGGCTGCAGGGCATCGAGTTTCAGCCACACGGAAAAACCGGCGCGCTCGCTCAGGGCGCGGGATTCGAGCAGCGGCGTATTGATATGCAAGGCCATGCGGGGGGCTCCATAAAGGGTCAGGGAAGGGATCCTATCCTAGCTTTTTCCGCCTTGCCTGTATCTGCAATGAGATCTGTAGGAGCCGCCTTGGTAGCGATCGAGTGCGCAACGCTCGCAACCAGGCAGCAGACCAATCCATCGCCAGCAGTTGATAAATACATTAACCGGCAAGCCAGTTCTAAAAGAGCGATATCAAGTGTCTGGGTTGTCGGGTAGTGCGAAATAAAACACCACCATGGCCACCGCCGTAAGCACCATGTACACCGTCGCGGCCTTCATCTGTCGTCGCAGTTTTCCAGGTATGCGTTTGTCTGCACCCTTTGGAATCTGCCCGCGCTTAAAAAGAAGATTTGGCATGAGCACGATCAGCATGATGTTAGAGAACCTCAACTGACGACCGAGATAGCTGTCTCCACACACGGATCGATTCCACTCGACAGACTTAATCCCTTCAAGATAGCTCTCCAGCACTTCCAGCCTTCGGTAATAGAAAAACAACAAAAGGCCTACACATATAAAGACGTTGAAGAAGACGGCGATTGCCCACAATCCTGGATCAATATCCATCACAGCGATCTCCATTTATAAAGCAGCTCCCCAGCAACCGCGCCACCTTTCTCTCCAATGGCTCCTCCTGCATATCCGCCTGCGAGCCCGACAATGATTCCACAAGCCAAAGCGCCCCATCCTCCCGTAGGTACCGCAACGGCGACGCATACCGATTTAGCTGCCATCCCTCCCACTGCACCTCCAAATAATCCGCCACCGACACCCGCCACCAACTTGCTTCCTTCCACATATTGAGCCTTCTCGCACGCTTCCTCCCGCCCGACAGCGCAAGCCTCCTCAATCTCCAACCCCGCCGAAACCGCGTTCAATGTAATCCCCACATAGGTCCCGGATTTAAGCACCTTCGCCGCTCTGGCCACGCCGCTCATGCGTTTTGCGTAATCCCGTATCTCGCCAGTATGCAGATAGCTTTTCGTCGAGATACCCAGCATCTTCTTGATCGAACCTCTGTTCCTCAGCCCCGAGCCCCAGCGGGCGATACCTTTGAGCTGGCCATCCAGCTTGGTGAACAACACCTGGCGTTGATTGATGAATTCTTGCCGGGCAATCGGCGTACCGCGCAGGAGGGCAAGCTTGTGCAGCTTCTCGATATCCGCGAGGGTCTTTTCAATCGCGCTGAGGTGGTTGCTCCAACTACCTGAGACGGCGCCGATACCCAGTGAACCGTAGCCAAGCACATCTTGCAGCACATCGTAGTTCTTCAGCATCAGGCCATCGGAACCAAGGGAATTATGGTGAATCTGATGGCTGACATGCTGAGCCATGCGCATGAGCTCGGCCTCTTCGATAGTGCATGACTGGGTACTGCTGTCGGGGACAA
This sequence comes from Pseudomonas sp. JL23, assembly GCF_056933585.1. Taxonomy (NCBI): domain Bacteria; kingdom Pseudomonadati; phylum Pseudomonadota; class Gammaproteobacteria; order Pseudomonadales; family Pseudomonadaceae; genus Pseudomonas; species Pseudomonas sp. JL23. The sequence continues at coordinate 6,000,979 of NZ_CM167795.1, forward strand.
TAACGATTTGCCCCGGTAGAACGACTTGTCGAATTTTTTGTCCGCTCCCAGCGCTGCCTTTATAGCATTGTCGCCTTGCATCCGATCATTAATAAATACGTAAGCCTTGCTCATCTCTTGAACTCCCTGTAACTGGAAGCGCGAGAGTATTGAGTGCAGTCATGGGATAGCTAGAACACAATCGAGACTTTAGAATTTCCAGACACTACCTACAAACCGAAGTTAAGCTTTCCTACAGAAATAAAGGAAAGTTTACTTTCTCTCACAATAAAATGCTCTCCCGAAAGAAGTTTCGGTATTTTTCGTATGAACTTTCCGAAAGAATCCCGAACGCATTGCGCGGAGGAATTTCGCTCTCTAGTCTGCGCCGGTCGCTGAAAATCAGTGATCGGGTTTAGCAGCCTGACTTGTACCCCCTGCGTGTAAGCCGCGTCATGGCGACTTTGCGTGGGGCACCTTCGAGTGCGCCGGTACTGGGGGTACAACCGGTCTGCTAACCCGCGTCAAAGTCGCCACCCATTCCGTTTAGCAGCGCAAATGCGGTGGCCTTGCTTAAAGGTATCCCCTTAATGATCACCGTTGAAACTCAAGCTTTACTCGAAAAATCACTGCTGCGGATTTCTGATCTGTTGCGCTGCACCGCAGCCGTTGCTTATGAGAGCGGCGAAAACCGAACAGGGACAGACCGCGACCTGGCCTTCTCCGCCGTCCACCTGCTCGATGTGATCAAGGACGAAGTCAACCTGTCCCTGAGCTACGTCGAACCCCGCCTACCTGGCACAACACAAACTTAAGATTCGAACACGGTTTGTCGTGGGACCGGCTTCAGCCGGGAAGGCGTATTACCGGTTCGGTCCCACAGTGTCCGCTACTGAGATCTAGACCTCCCGCCCATCAAGATTATCGACACACCACGCCTCAGCCATCTGGGTAAACGCCAACGCCGCCGCGCTCTGGTAGCCATGACGCCGCCGCAACAATGCCGCCGTACGCTGGGGCGGATAGCCTTTGAGCTGATAGCAGCGCAGACCGCGCTCTTCACTGGCGATGGCCTCGGGCAGGATGGTGGCCATGGGCGCGTGACGCAGGATCTCAAGAATCGCCCCCACCGAGTTGGTCTCCATCACCACTTTGGGCTTGACCTCATGCTCACGGAAGTACTCCTCGACGCAGGAGCGCGTGATGAAGTCTTTGGTCAGCAGGACCAGAGGCTGCTCGGACAACTGTGGCGGCGCCACCCAGGTCTTGTTGCGGGCATAGAACGGATGATGCTTGCCCACCATCAGGCCCAGCGTCTCCACCAACAACGGCAGGCACTCGATATCCGGATTGCGCACGGTGTCGAAGGCGATGGCGATATCGATGCTGTCCTCGGCCAGCTCGCTCTCGATGTCGTTCAGCGAGCGTTCGAGAACGGTCAGGTGGATATCGGGATACCGGGCCGTGAAGTTGCGGATCAACGGGCCAGCCAGATAAGGGATAAAGGTCGGGGTCAGGGCAAGGCGCAAGGTGCCCCGTGACAGGTCCTGCACATCGTGAATGGCCCGCTTGCCAGCCGCAAGCTCCAGCAGCATCTTGCGCGCATGTTCGATATAGGCCGCCCCCGCTGCCGTAGGCCGGACGCTGCGGCCCGAGCGGTCGAGCAGTTCGGCGCCGAGTTCTTCTTCCAATTGTTTGATCTGCTGGGACAGAGTCGGTTGCGAAACATGCAACACCTCGGCAGCACGGCTGAAGTTGCCCTGTTCGGCCACGGCCAGCAGGTAACGGATATGGCGCAGCAGCATGGGGATCTCCGCAGAAGCTATAGGCAGGAGCAATAGAAACTATTGCATATCGGTCTTGGACGCTATCGCGCAGAGGCGATGAGTATGGGCCACTGCCGCCCTTCCCTCGCTTACAGGAATACCTCCATGCAACAGTCCCATGCTTTCCAGGATCCCTCCCAGGCCCTGACCAGCAAAGTGCTGGAACTCAAAGCCCGCAAGGACTTGTCCTTCGCTCAGTTGACTGAAGGCACCGGTCTGAGCCTTGCCTACGTCACCGCCGCCCTGCTCGGCCAACATCCACTGCCGGCCGATGCCGCGAAAGTCATTGGCAAGCACCTGGACCTGGACGACAACACCGTCGCTCAACTGCAGACAATTCCCCTGCGCGGCAGCCTGCCCAATGGGATCCCGACTGATCCGACCATCTATCGCTTCTACGAGATGATTCAGGTCTACGGCACCACCCTCAAAGCCATCGTCCATGAGCAGTTCGGCGACGGCATTATCAGCGCCATCAACTTCAAGCTCGACGTGAAGAAAGTGGACGACCCGGAAGGCGGTTCCCGTGCGGTCATTACCCTGGATGGCAAGTTCCTGCCTTACAAACCGTTCTGAGTGGCCTGCAACCACTGGCGGGGGCTTGAGCCGGTTCTGCGGCGAAAGGCCCGGGCCAGTGCTGACGGACTTTTATAACCGACCTCATCGGCGATCAAGGCGATGGGGCGGCCCTCGCGCAGGCGTTTCTGCGCCAGGCTCACCCGCCAGCTGAGCAGATATTCCGCAGGCGGTTGCCCGACGACTTCATGAAAATGCGCGGCAAAACTGGCGCGCGACATCCCCGCCGCTTCGGCCAGCTCACCTACCGTCCAGGCTTGTTGCGGCATGGCGTGCATCAGGTTCAGCGCCTTGGCCAGACGCACGTCCGCCAACCCCGCAAGCATGCCGCTGCCCAGTTGCTCTTCGTTGAGCAAATAGCGCAACAGCTGGATCACCAACAGCTCGAACAGCCGATCCATCACTGCCTCGCGCCCGCACATATCACCGAAAGCCTCGGCAAACAGCCACTCCAGCGTCGGCCCCAATAGCGCGCTGGAAGACAGCGGCAGCAGCAAGTAATCGGGCAGAGCAGCAGCAATCGGATTGCCCGACCCGGCGGCGAAATCCAGGCTCGCACAAACGACTTGCGCCGGTTCCACGCCATCAGGAATGAGGCGATGGGCATAAGGTCGCGGGAAGAAAATCAGCGTCGGCTCGCTCAGGGTCAGCTCGCGATTATCGGCCAGGCGCAGCCCAAGCACGCCGCTGCGCAGCACATGCAGATGACCATGACGCCCGCCCTCGTCGAAGGCTGCTGCGTTGCAGAACTCACCGCTGTGAAAGGTCCCGGCACTGACACCGAAGTGATTGAGCAACGTGGACAGGCGATCCATGGACACCTCGGGTTTGGACGATCGGTTGCATTTCTTCGACTTTTAGCAGCCGAACGATACACCCATCGCCCTAGGATAGGTCCATGTCCTTACTCGCATCGGAGTCCGCCATGAGCGAAGTCACCGTCTACACCACCAATACCTGCCCCTACTGCGTCGCTGCGAAAAGCCTGCTGGCGGGTAAAGGGATCAAGCCGATCGAAATCAACGTCGCCGGCTCGAACGAGAAAATGCTGGAAATGATGAGCCGCAGCGGCCGCCGCAGCGTGCCGCAGATTTTCATCAACGACCTGCATGTGGGCGGGTTTGATGATTTGGCAGCGCTGGAACGCAAGGGCGAGTTGAACGCCCTGTTGGCGGGCTGAACCGACCCACCAAGAGCAAGCGGGCGATGTTGATTTTGTGGGACCGGCTTTAGCCGGGAAGAGGCTGGGGGCAGACGATAGAAACGTATCGATCCTGCCTACGCCTTCCCGGCTGAAGCCGGTCCCACCTGTATGCAGCCCCAACGGATGAAATCCGTGCCGAGCGCGGGGTTTATTCCATAAACGCCGCACAAAATGCGTTTCTCAGGAAAACCGCGCTGGATCCTTTGCGGACAAGCCCGGCTCCAACGGCATCAGTGTGATTCTGTTGGAGCGAGGCGTGTTACTCAGCCTTGCGATACCCCTCAATAATCGCCGAGAAATCCTTGCCTCCCTCGCCACGCTGGCTCATCGCTTGATAGAGCTGCTGGGCCAGTGCGCCGAGGATCACCGGTTGATGGGCGGCCCGCGCCGCTTCGGTGGCCAGGCCCAGGTCCTTGAGCATCAGGTCGGCGCCGAAGCCACCGGTATAGCCGCGTGAAGCCGGGGCGGTTTCGACCACGCCGGGCCAGGGGTTGTAGATTTCCGAACTCCAGCAACGGCCGGTGGAGCTGTTGATGATATTGGCCAGAATCCCGGTATCGATACCCAACGAATTGCCCAGGGCCATGGCTTCGGCGACGCCGATCATGGAGATGCCCAGCAGCATGTTGTTGCAGATTTTGGCGATCTGCCCGGTGCCGATATCGCCGCAGTGCACGATGTTCTTGCCCATGCGCGCCAGCACCGGCTTGAGCACTTCGAAGTGTTCGGCACTGGCGCCGACCATAAAGGTCAGGGTCCCGGCCTGAGCGCCGCCGGTGCCGCCCGAGACCGGCGCGTCACCCAGTACCACTCCCTGTTTGGCCGCCGCAGCAGCGACGTCACGAATGGTCTGCGGGTCAATGGTGCTGCAATCCACCGCAGGCACTCCGGCGGCGATCCCGGCGAGTACGCCGTCTTCGCCCAGGTACACGCTGCGCACATGGGCGGCGGCGGGCAGCATGGTGATAACCATATCGCTGCCCTGAGCCGCGTGTTTCGGTGATTCGCTGATGCGCCCGCCGAGGGCGGCCAGTTCCGCCAGCACGGCGGTGTTCAAGTCGAACAGGTGCAACTGGTAGCCGGCCTTGAGCAGGTTGCGCGCCATCGGGGCGCCCATATTGCCCAGGCCGATAAATGCGATTTTCATGGCAGTTCTCCCTAACGCAGGTTGATCGTCGTATTCACGCCATCGTTGACGCTGTCGTCATCGAACCAGCGACTGGTGACGGTCTTGGTCTGAGTGTAGAACTGCACCACCTGCTTGCCGTACGGACCGAGGTCGCCGAGCTTGGAACCACGCGAACCGGTAAAGCTGAAGAACGGCACCGGCACTGGAATCGGGATATTGATGCCCACCTGGCCGACGTCGATTTCACTCTGGAATTTGCGCGCCGCCGCGCCGCTCTGAGTGAACAGACCGGTGCCGTTGCCGTAAGGGTTGGCGTTGACCAGGGCGATGGCCTGATCGAGGGTGTCGACTTCCAGCACCACCAGTACCGGGCCGAAGATTTCCTGGGCGTAAATCTGCATCTCGGTGGTCACGCCGGAGAACAGCGTCGGGCCGACAAAATTGCCGTCCTCGAAGCCCGGCACCTTGATGTCGCGGCCGTCCAGCTCCAGTTTGGCGCCTTCGCGCACGCCACTTTCGATCAGGTCGAGAATGCGTTTTTTCGCCTGCCGCGAGATCACCGGGCCGACGTCTGTCCCCGCCTCTGAACCGGCATTGACCTTGAGCTTTTGCGCCAGGGCCTTGAGGTCCGGCAGCCATTGCTTGGCCGCGCCGACCAGCACCACCACCGAGGTCGCCATGCAACGCTGACCGGCCGCACCGAAACCGGCACCGACCAGGGCGTTGAGGGTCTGCGTGCGGTTGGCGTCAGGCAGCACCACGGCGTGGTTTTTTGCGCCCATCATCGATTGCACGCGCTTGCCGTGTTGCCCGGCGAGGTTGTAGACGTGAGTGCCCACCGCCGTCGAACCGACGAACGACACCGCCTTGATGTCCTTGTGGGTGCAAATACCATCGACCACGTCCTTGCCGCCATGCACCACGTTGAGTACACCGGCAGGCACGCCCGCCTCCACCGCCAGCTCAACCAGCAGCATGGTCGACATCGGGTCCTGCTCCGACGGCTTGAGTACGAAGGTATTGCCGCAGGCGATGGCCATGGGGAACATCCACAGCGGAATCATCGCCGGGAAGTTGAAAGGCGTGATGCCCGCACAGACACCGATTGGCTGGCGCAGGGTGTAGGTATCGACGCCACCGGCGACGTTCTCGCTGAATTCACCCATTTGCAGGGTGCCGATGGAACAAGCGTGTTCGACCACTTCCAGGCCGCGGAAGATATCGCCCTCGGCATCGGCAATGGTCTTGCCCTGCTCGGCACTGAGCACGGCGGCGATGCGCTTGGAATGCTCGCGAATCAACGCCTGCAACTTGAGCATGATGCGCATGCGCGCACCCACCGGAGTGTGGCGCCAGGTCAGGAAGGCCTTTTGCGCGGCAGCGACGGCGGCGTCCAGTTCGCCCTGGGTGGCGAAAGGCACTTGGGCCAGGACTTGCTGAGTGGCCGGATTGACGATATCGCGCCACTCGTTGCTCTGGGATTCAACCCACTCGCCGTCGATCAGCAGTTTGACCCGGGCGACGCTGGTGTTGTTGTTATGGGCATTCATTTGGCAGTTTCCTCAAGTAAGTTCGGTCAGGCGACGCGCTTCGGATCGCGTTTCATCAGGGCGGTGCAGAACAGCGCCACGACCCCCATGCCGATCAGGTAAACGATGACGTATTTTGGGCTTCCGTCGGCGGATTCGAGCAGTTTGGTGGCGATCATCGGCGCGAATCCGCCGCCCAGAACGCCGGCCAGTTGCACCGAGACGGAGATGCCGCTGTAGCGGATCTGCGCCGGGAACTGCCGGGCAAACAGCAGGGATTCCGGCGCATAAAGAATCGGGAAGATCACGCCCACTGCCAGCACCATCGCCCACCAGACCAGGGTCGGCTCACGGGTTTCGAGCATGGCGAAGAACGGATAGACGAAGGCGCAGAGCAGCAGCAAGCCGGCGAAATACAGTCGGCGCTGGCCGACCTTGTCCGACAGATGCCCGCAGAACGGCATGGTGAACAGCGACAGCGCCGCACCGGCCGTGATGGCGTTGAGCACATCGGCGCGTGGGATATGCAACTGGTTGGCGGCGTAGGCCAGGGCGAACGTCACCGACATGTAGAACCAGGCGTTCTCGGCGGTACGGGCACCGATGATGGTCAGCGTTTCACGCGGGTGTTCGCGCAGGACCTTGAACAGCGGCATTTTGACGGCGGCGTTTTCTTTCTTGATGCGCTCGAAATCCGGCGACTCGGGCACTTTCAGACGAATCAGCCAACCGACCCCAAGCAGCACCACACTGGCAATGAACGGCAGACGCCAGCCCCAGCTGAGCATGTCGGCTTCCGGCAGTTTCGCCACCAGGCCCATGGCCAGGGACGCCAGCACCAACCCGGCCCCCACGCCGGTTTGCGGCAGGCTGCCATAGAAGCCTTTCTTGCCTTCCGGTGCATGCTCGACGGCCATCAATACCGCCCCGCCCCACTCGCCACCGACGGCCATGCCTTGCAGGAAGCGCATCGCCACAAGAATCAGCGCGGCCCAGTAGCCGATCTGCTCGTAGGTGGGAATCAGGCCGATGATGATGGTCGGAATCCCCATCAGCATCAGCGTGAGCAACAGCATCGATTTACGGCCGATCTTGTCGCCAAAGTGACCGAAAATCACCCCGCCCAACGGCCGACCGAGGAAGCCCACGGCGTAGGTGGCGAACGACGCCAGCACGCCGGTGATCGGGTCCAGTGCGGGGAAAAAGATTTTGCTGAAGATCAGGGCGGCAGCCGTGCCGTAGAGGAAAAAGTCGTACCACTCGATGGTGGTGCCGGCCATGCTTGCCATCCCGGCAAGACGATAGGAACGGGTTTTCTTTGCAGCACTGGCATCGAGCGCGCCAGCGTCAGCCGTAATGGCGTTTTTCATAAACTCCTCCGCTTTATTTATTTTTGTGCAGGGTGTTTGGGATGTGTTTTTTGTGGGACCGGCTTTAGCCGGGAATAGCATCAGGACGGGTATTGGTTGTGGGCGTGCTTCGGAGTATAGATGTGCAAACTTCTAATAAGAACGCACATAAAAGCAGGTTCAACATGCAAAAAAACCTCACCTCCCTGAGCGCTCTGAACTGGGATGACCTGAAGTTTTTCCTCGAAGTGGCGCGCACGCGCAAAGCCAGTTCGGCGGCCAAGCGCCTGGCGGTGGACTACACCACGGTGTCGCGGCGGATCAATGCGCTGGAGACGGCGCTGGGGACGTTGCTGTTTGAAAAGTCGCGTAATAACGGCTTTATCCTCACCGCCGAGGGCCAGCGTTTGCTGGGCTACGCCGAGTCCATCGAGAGCACGTTGCACCTGGCGTGCGAGCAGGTTTCAGGGTCGGGTGTGGCGCTGTCGGGGCATATCCGCATGGGCTGCACCGAAGGTTTCGGCAGCTTCTTCATCACCCCGCAGCTGAGCCACTTCCTCGATACCTATCCGGCCATTTCGGTGGATATCCTGCCGCTGCCGCACTTCATCAGCCTGTCCAAGCGCGAAGCCGATATCGTCATCGCTCTGGAGCGCCCGGAACACGGCCCTTACGTGTGCTGCAAGCTGTGCGACTACAACCTGCGCCTCTACGCGACCCGGGATTACCTGGAGCAACACCCGCCAATCCACACCACTGCGGACCTGGCCGAACACCGCTTCATCAGCTACGTCGACGACCTGGCCTTCAGCTCCGAATTGCTCTATCTGGCCAACCTGCTCCCCGGTGCTCAGGCCCACCTGCGCAGCACCAGCGTCATCGCCCAATACGTCGCCGCCCTGCAAGGCCGCGCACTGGCGATACTGCCGTGCTTCCTTGCCGCGCAAGACCCACGCCTGCTGCCAGTGTTGGCGGAAGAAGTGAACATCACCCGCCAATTCTGGATGTACTGCCGCGAGGATTTGCGCAAGTTGAAGCGCATTACCTTGCTGTGGGATTACATCAGGGAGACGACCGAGTTGAATCGGGCGTTTTTATTGGGCGAGAGCAAGGTGGTGGGGTTTATCGATTGATAGGCCAGCAGGGGTGAAAGCACATCCTGTGGAGTTGCCGAAGGCTGCGAAAGCGGTGTATCAGGGAGATCCATTCGCAGCGATATCCTCTGACACCGCGCTGCCGCCTGCAAACACTCGACTGTAGGACCGGCTTTAGCCGGGAGCGCACTATCAGCTTCAACGGAGCCCTCCCGGCTAAAGCCGGTCCTACAGATTGCATTCCAATTCAGTCCGTCGCCACGCCAGTACACCTACCCCGGCAACAACCCTGCCTCGCGATAGCTGTCGATCAACTCGTCATACAGCGCGATATCCGCGCGGCTGCGGGCCATTAGCTGCGCGCCGGCGACGGCGGCGTAGATGGCGCGGGCGCGTTGTTCACGGTTAGCGGCGGGCACCGCATTGGCGGCGAGGAGGACTTTGCTCAGCCAGGCGACGTTGATATCGGCGAAGGTCTGTACTTCGGTTTTGACTTCATCCGGCAGGTCGTCGAATTCGGCGCCGAGGAAGCTGCCCAGGCACAGGCGGTTGTCGTTGGCCAGTGATTTGCGGAACAGACCGGGGTATTCGCGCAGGGCGTGCAAGGGCTCGGCGGACTCGGCCAGCAGGGCTTCCATGTTGGCTGAAGTGTCTTCCCAGTAACGCCGGGCAACCGCTGCGCCCAGCTCGGCCTTGCTGCGGAAGTGGTAGTAGATGCTCGCGCTCTTGATCCCGACTTCTTCGCCCAGATCACGGAAATTCAGGCCGCTGTAGCCATGGGCCTGGGCCGCGCATTTGGCGGCCATCAGTATGGCTTCCCGATAATTCGAACTCACTGTCTTGCCTCCCGCCCCTCTGCAATGGCTGGGCATATTAAGCGACAGCGGGGCTTGACCGATAAAAAATTAACGCCTATCGTTTTACCTGCCAACTGGCAGGCAGGCAAATTTATGACGCCTCTCGCCTTTCCCTTGAACCCTTGCAAAGGCTTTGCTCAATGAAGATTTATGACTGGCACACCGGCCCTTATCCGGCCCGCGTACGTATTGCCCTGGCTGAAAAGAACCTGCAGGCGCAGGTGAGTTTTGTCTCGGTGGACCTGTGGAAAGGCGAGCACAAGAAGCCCGCGTTCCTGGCCCTGAATTACTCCGGCACTCTGCCGGTGCTGGAGCTTGATGACGGCACCTTGATTGCCGAATGCACCGCCATCACCCAGTACCTCGATCACCTGCAAGGCACGCCGACCCTCACCGGCAGCACGCCGCGCGAGCAGGGTGTGATCCATATGATGAGCAAGCGCGCTGAATTGGAATTGCTCGATGCCATCAGTACTTACTTCCACCACGGTACGCCGGGGCTTGGCCCTGAGGTGGAGCTGTATCAGAACGCCGAGTGGGGCTTTCGCCAGCGCGACAAGGCGGTGCGAGGCATGCATTACTTTGATGGTGTGCTGAGAAAGCAGGCGTTTATCGCCGGGGACACATTCTCGATGGCCGACATTACGGTGATTGGCGGTTTGATCTTTGCCGGGTTGGTGGATCTGCAAGTGCCGCCGGAATGCACCGCGCTGCTGGCCTGGCACGGGCGCATGCTCGAGCGCAGCAGTGTGCAGAATTGGCAGACGTTGTAATCGAGTTGAATGGATGAGCTTTTTGTGGGACCGGCTTTAGCCGGGAAGACCATTAGGCAGGCGATAGAAATGTATCGACCCTACCCATGCCTTCCCGGCTAAAGCCGGTCCCACATTAAACAAGGGTCACGTCGCTCGCTGTGCCTGCAGCTGCTCAATCTGATGATTGGCCAAGGCCTTGGCCATATCGATCAGGTACATCGCGGCAAACGGCAGGTCGCGCTTGGTGCCATTGAGCTGATCGCCGGATTCGTAAACGACCGCTGCGGCGCAACGCAGGATCTCGAATATGCGGATCAGGGTTTCTTCGGGGGTGTGGGGTGGATCGGGGATCAATTTGTCTAGCACGTGATAACTCCAAAAACGCCTCTTTATCGTTCTCACACGATGAAGAGGTGACGGCTGTTAACGGGGTGAGAAGCCGAGCCACATGCAAACCCGGTCAGACCGAAGTCTGCCCGTAACAGCCGTCATAGAGCATCTACCGACAATAGCTCGGTAAAAAATCTGGACGCCTTGCTAACACATGAACTCAGGCTCTCACACCCGACCACCGAACCTTTCAGTGGCGGGACGCAGGCTAGACCCTGAAATTCGTAGAAACAAGGGGCCGGAATTGTTAAGGAAATTTCCCTCAAAAGAAAGGGAGCGGTCCTGCACATTCGTCACTTTTGATGAGACAAAACCAGGCCATACGCCATCATATAGGCCGCCCGAGCATCGCTTTGAATCAATGCGCCCACGCTGCGGTCGAAACGTTTCAAGCGTCGAAAACCCATGACTGGAAGGTGAAACCGATGAGCATTCCGATCCCGGCAGAAACCCCTGATCCCAATATCGACAAGCCTGTATTACCCGTGCCGCCAGCTGAAGATCCACCCACTACGATGCCACCGGTGATTCCCAAAGGTGACCCGCCGAGCGAAGAGCCGCCTGCCACGCTTGAGGATGAGTTCTTCGAGTAAGGCTCAGGGCTGCTCCTGATCCTGGGGCTTTTTCTTGATCGGGACGATGCGTTCGGCGATCGACGGCATCAGGCTGAGGATGCCCAGGGCCAGCAAGGTACTGAGGACCGCCGTGGCTTCACGGCCCATGCCTGCGGCGGTGCCGATGGCGGCGGTCATCCACAGGCCGGCGGCGGTGGTCAGGCCTTTGACGTGGCTGGTGTCGTGGCCGTTGCCCTTGAGAATGGTCCCGGCGCCGAGAAAGCCGATACCGGCGACGATTCCCTGCACCACCCGACTCAGCGCCTGGGCATCGGAGCCAGCCATGCTCGGCACCAGCACGAACAACGCCGCGCCCATGGCCACCAGCATGTGGGTGCGCATGCCGGCGGCCTTGCCTTGATGCTCACGCTCGAAACCCAGTACCCCGCCCAATACGGCGGCGATGATCAGGCGCACGGTAATGCGGGTCAATTCCGAGGCATCGGTGAGGTCAGAGAATTCTGCTTCGAGGGTGTCGACGACTTCTTGCCACCACGGGTTCATAGCGTGCCTGCTGAGGGAATATTCCTGTTACAGGAACAGACATCAGCCAGAAGCCAGAGTGCAGGCCAAACGAACTGTGGGAGCGGATTTATCCGCGAAGGCGTTGGTTCAGACGATAGAGATGCAGCGTCTGGACTGGCCCCTTCGCGAATAAATTCGCTCCCACACAGTTCGCTCCCACCTGCTCGCGTCTACGACAGATTGGCGGGTGTCAGTTACGAATCATCGACGGATTGGGTTGCAGCAGGATCTTGCTGTGGAAGTCTTTCATGTCGTCCTGCAGCGTGGATTTGCCACTCATGCGTCGCGATTCGGTATCACGCTGCACGGCTGCCTGGATGAGGCTGAGCATGTTCTTGGACTTGCTCACTTCCTTGGGCGTGTAGATATCCGATTCCAGCTCGCCCAGCACGTATTTACGCGTGCGGGTGGTCTGGGTGGCGCTCTGGCTGAGGCTGGCTTCGACCAGCGAACCCTTGTCGTAGGCCAGCTTGGTGGTGCTGCTCGCCTTGTCCTCGATCTCGGTGTAGTAGTAGTTCTGAGTCTTTTTATCGCTGGTCAGGTCCAGCGCTGAACCTGGGTAGAGGTTCTTGTGGAACGCCGCGCTCAGGTCTGATTGCTGATTCTGTTCCACCGAGCGGTTCTGTTGGCTATTGCCCTTGGTCACGGAGTTCTGCGACACGTTGTAGGTGAACTTGTCGATTTCGCTTGGCTGCATCGGGTTCGGACGGCTCGCTGCTTGCTCGATGGATGCGCTGAAGTCGGCAAGGCCCGTCAGCATGCCGTGATCAACATCGTTCAGGGTGATCGCATTGAGACGCTGGGGTGCGCCGCCGGCCGAAGTGACCGGGCTGTTATAGCCGTTGAGGTCAGTAAAGGCGCTTTTGAACATCGACATCAGGTTATCGTCGCCCTCGCCGCGCTTGCGCGCGTCCTCGAACTGGTCGAGGTAAGCAGTCAAGGCCTTGGCCTGTTGCTCGGCGTTACCGAGGATGGCGGCGTTCTTGGTATCCACGGTCAGGGCAATGTTGCCATTTGGCCCGACCAGGCTCAGAGACTTGGACGCACTGTCGGCATGGAAGCTGAAAGTCTGCGTATGGTCTGCATCGAGCTTGAGCGTGGAGCTCAGGTCTATCGAGGAAAACATGTTCGGGTCGAGCTTGGCCAGATCACCCAGCTTCAGGCTTGGCGGCACGGCGGTCAGGCCGTCGATGGCGCCCTGGAATGAATCGGCCAGGTCGCCCAGGGCGTTCAGTTCTTCGGCGCTGAGTTTGCCGCCGGACACATCAGCAGATACTGCCAGGCCACGGCTGCCACCGGCCAGGCTCAGGGTCACGGTAGCCCCGCTGGCCATTTTCAGGGTCAGGGAGAAGGTGTTGGCAGACTTGCTGTGCAGGTCATTCTGCGCCGAGCTGATGGCATCGGTACTGGACGAATTGCCCGCCTTGAGCAGTGACTGCGAAATCGACGTGCTCTTGCCCTCCGCCAGTTGCTGCATCAGGGCGGCACCCACGCCGCGGAAACGGGTGTTGGTCGAGGACGAGTCAAGATTGCCCAACATGGCGTATGTCACCTTGTTGTAGCCTTCACTTTCCTGCACGACTTTCACATCGCCGCCGGGCACGATGCCGCGCGAGGTGTAGGTTTCGGCATAACCAATTGAGGTGTTTTCGCCAAGGATGACGACCGAAGCAGGCGTCGGCGTACCCGGCGTGGTGGAAGCCCCTGTATCACTTTGCACCGGAGGGGTCGTGCTGACGGGCATAAGCGTCGCCTGCAACGTTGGGTTCACTGCGGATATAGAAGTCATGGAGCTTCCTGGCTGGTTAGCGTCTTTGTATCGAGTTTGTATCTCCTTTGCGGGTTAGCGGCAGGTGGGGGGAAAGCTTGAGAAAGTTGGATCCCATAATGACCGAAGGATGTTGCAAGATGTTTCTACAAAAAACACCTGTGGGACCGGCTTCAGCCGGGAAGACGTCGGCATGAGCAATATCTCTATCACCCCCACCGCCGCCTTCCCGGCTGAAGCCGGTCCCACAAAGATGTTCATTCACAGAAGAATGAATTCACCGTTGGATTAATGCAGCGCCCCCGCCCTGCTGCTCGTTACATCCTCCGGCTTGACCTGACCATTACTCTGACCAAAGCGTCGCAGAACGAAAGTGCTGACCGCCGCCATTTCCGCATCGCTGTAGCTGTGGGCGAAGTTGGGCATGCGCTGGTCGACGCGAACGGCGCCCGGCGTGTGGCCTTCCAACAGCGTGGCGACGAGGTTTTTGCCGGTCGGGTCGTTGACGGTTTTCAGCCCGGCCAGGCCCGCCACTGGCGACTGGTTGCCGCTGCCATCGAGGCGGTGGCAGGCCACGCAGTTGTCGTTGAACAACTTCATGCCCAGGCCTGCCTGCAGCGCAGCGTCGTTGACGTTGGCAGTCGGTCGCGGCACACCGTCGGTCTGCGCCGGGGTGGACTTGAGGTAGACGGCAATGGCCTTGATATCGGCCGGATCGAGGAAGCGCAGGCTGTGCTCGACCGCATCTGCCATCGGTCCGCCCGCCCCGCCGTAGCCCGGCGCATAACCGGTGGACAGGTAGCTGATCAGCGCTTCCTGCGGCCAGGCACCGATACCGTGCTGGGCGTCACCGCTGATGTTATAGGCGCGCCAGTTGCCGATCTCGGCACCGGCCAGGGCCTTGCCGCTGCTCAGGGCCTGGAACAGATTGCGCGGGGTGTGGCATTCGCCGCAGTGGCCCGGGCCCTGGACCAGATAAGCGCCACGGTTCCATTCGGCAGTCTGCTTGCTGTCCGGCACAAAGCGTTCGTCGGAAGCGAAGATCAGGTTCCAGAAGGTCATGCCCCAACGCTGGTTGAACGGGAACGACAGGGTATTTTCCGGCGGCGCCTGCTTCACGGGTTCCAGGCTGAACAGATAGGCCTTGATCGCCAACAGCTCATCGCGGGACATCAGCGTATAGGAGGTGTACGGGAAGGCCGGATAGTAATGCTTGCCGTCCTTGCCCACGCCTTTTTGCAGGGCACTGACGAAGTCGTCATCGCTCCAGTTGCCGATGCCGGTTTCTTTGTCCGGGGTGATGTTGGGCGAGTACAGGCTGCCAAACGGCAGCTTGAATTCCAGGCCACCGGCATAGGGCTTGCCGCCGGGAATGACGTGGCAGGCCAGGCAGTCGGCGGCGCGGGTCAGGTATTCGCCCTTGCTGACCAGCGTCGGGTCGGCAGCCTGGGATGTCAGCACAAACGCGCCTGCCAGCAGGCCGAGCGCATGCTTGAATAATTTCATGGTGCGCTCCTTAAACAGTGAAATAGCCGAAACGGCTCAGGGGCAGACGACGCTCGCGTACGCCGGTGGCGGCATGCACGGCATTGACCAGAGCGGCCGCTGCGGGCACTGCACCGGTTTCGCCGACACCGCCAGGGCTTTCCAGGCTCGGCATCAGGTGCACCTCCACCGGCGGCGCGTCGCTCATGCGGATCTGCCGATAGGTGTGGAAGTTGGTCTGCTGCACCTGGCCTTTTTCGACCAGGACCTCGTTGAACAGCGCTGCCGACAGGCCGAACAAAGTGCCGCCTTCCATCTGCGAAAGCACCGAGGTCGGGTTGTTGACGAAGCCGCAATCGACCACGGTGATCAGGCGCTTGATATGCAGGCCCTTGTCGCCCTGTTTTTCAATCTCGACCACGGTGGCGACGAAGCTGCCGAACACCGCCGAAACGGCAACGCCACGGCCGCTACCTGCAGGCAGCGGAGTCTTCCAGTCGGCCAGTTCAGCGGCCTTTTTCAGCACGGCCTGAGCGCGGGGTTGCGACTGCATCAGGCTCAGGCGATATTCCACCGGATCGGCCTTGGCGTTATGGGCCAGTTCGTCGATAAAGCTTTCCACCGCGTAAGTGCTGCGCAGCGGCCCCACGCCACGCCACCAGGACACGGCAATCGCTTCCGGGTCCTGGCGGATGTAGCGCACTTGCAGGTGAGGCAAGGTGTAGATCGGGTCGATGGCCACTTCCACGGCATCGCCATCCACGCCATTGGGAGGCAGCGCCCCCAGGTAGGCAGCCATGACCGAAGCGCCGGCAATGCGGTGCTCCCAGCCGACCGGACGCAGGTCCTTGTCCAGTGCCGCGTTGAGGCGGTCGACGTAGTGCGGGCGATAGAGGTCGTGGGTCATGTCCTCTTCGCGGCTCCAGATCAGCTTGATCGGGTAGCTGACCTGACGGGCGATATCCACGGCCTGAAAGATAAAGTCCGACTCCAGACGGCGACCGAAGCCGCCGCCGATGAGCTGGTTGTGGATCACGACTTTTTCCACCGGCATGCCGCAGACCTTGGCCGCGCCCATTTGGGCGAAACCCGGCGCCTGGCAACCGACCCACAGTTCGCAGGCATCAGGGCGCACATGGGCCACGCAAGTCATGGGCTCAAGCGGCGAGTGGGACAGGAAAGGTTGTTCGTAGACGGCTTCGAAATGGCTCGGCGCGCTTTTCAGGGCACCGGCGATATCACCGGCCTGCTTGGCGAACACGCCGTCTTTCGAGCTGGCGTCGAGCAGGGCCTTGTCCAGTTGCGCCGAATCGGTGCTGGCGTGCGGCCCCAGGTCCCATTCGATTTCCAGGGCCTTGAGCGCCTGCTGGCAGGCCCAGAAGTTGGTCGCGGTAACGGCCACGGCATTGCTCAGACGGATCACGTCACGCACGCCGGGCACTTTGCGCGCGGCTTCATCCTTGACGCTGCGCAGGGTGCCGCCACGGACCGGGCAGGTCAGGGACGAGGCGATGAGCATGTCGGGGACTTGCAGGTCGATGGTGAACTTGGCGCTGCCATTGACCTTATGCGGGGTGTCCAGGCGTTGCACGGGCTTGCCCAGCAGCTTGAAGTCGGCGATGGCCTTGAGCGGGATATCCGTAGGCAACGGCAGTGCGGCGGCGGCATCGACCAGTTCACCGTAACCGGCGCTCTGGCCATTGGGGCCGATGATCCGGCCATTTTCGGCATGGCACTGGCTCGGCGCGACGTTCCAGCGCAGCGCGGCAGCCTGGGTCAGCACAATGCGCGCCCCGGCACCGGCCTTGCGCAGCGGCTCCCAGGTGTAGCGCGTCGAAGATGAACCGCCGGTGGCCTGGAATTGCAGCAGGGTGTCGGTGTACAACGCCGCATTGGGCGGCGCTTCGGCAATGGTTACCTGGCTCAGGGGCACTTCGAGTTCTTCGGCGACCATCATGGCAATGCCGGTCTGCACGCCCTGGCCCATTTCGATCTTCGGCGAAATCACAGTGACCTGGCCGGCATGGTCGATGCGCACGAAGGCGCCGTAGCCCTTCTCGGCGGCATCCCCCAGGCGCGCGCCTTGAATGGCGTCAGCGGCAAAACCACGGGACATCAATGGCGGCAGCCAGGTACTGACCACCAGACCACCCAACAATGCGCCACCCTTGAGCAGCCCGCGACGCGAAACCATCGCGGCGGTTTGTGTTGTATCGGACATGACGACTTCCTCAGGCCTGGCTGACGCTTTTGATAGCGGCGCGAACACGGGTATAGGTGGCACAGCGGCACAGGTTGCCCGACATGGCGTTGACGATCTGTTCGTCGTTGGCCTTGGGGTGTTCCTGCAGCAGCGCCACCGCCGACATGATCTGGCCCGACTGGCAGTAACCGCACTGCACCACTTCGTGCTCAAGCCAGGCCTTCTGCACAGCCTGACCGATCGGCTGCTCGCCGATGGCTTCGATGGTGGTGACTTTGCGCCCCGCCACGGCGCTGACCGGCAACACGCAAGAGCGCACGGCATGGCCATCCAGATGCACGGTACACACGCCGCACTGGGCGATACCGCAGCCATATTTGGTGCCGGTCAGGCCCATTACATCGCGCAGGGCCCAGAGCAACGGCATGTCATCGGGGACATCCAGCTCGTGCTCCTGGCCATTGATCGTCAGTTTTTGCATCGCAACCTCGGGCTTAAATCACGGTTCACGCGCACGAATCGTCCGGGTCATGGCCCGTGAATGGCAGTGCGCGAAGGCTTCGGTTTTTTGCTGCATCCCGGTAGAACATGGCTGCCGGGTTTATAGGGATGATGCGGTATAGAGCTATTGAATAGCTTTTAGGCGTATTCGTTATATAGAAGCAAATACAGCGACCACAGTTGGTCATCCTGTTGGAGCGAGGCTTGCCCGCGAAAGCCTCACTACGGTTTGCCTGGAAATGCACGCCGTCTGATTCGCGGGCAAGCCCGGCTCAAACGACACAGGCTTCGCTCATAGATGACTAGTCTACTCAATAATACAGAAATAGTTAGTAACCTTTAGGCCAGGTTGACTGGGATCCACATAGTTTAGAAATCTCTGAACTATGGATTTAAGCTTTCCTATTCTTCCCGCTCGTCGGGCGCCAATAAGATCAGCCCCCATAACGAGTCGTTCCATCGAGATGCGACCAGCGCCTGTCTTGCAAATGGTTACTGCCCGTTGTCGCCTGCTCCTGACCTTTGGTCGAGGCGCAACTCGTTCAATCATTAGTGCAAGCTTTGGGGTCGCTCGATGAAACTGGAAATATTCCGCACGCTGTGGGGCTACACCGCCAGCAAGACCCAGGCTCTGGAAGAATTGCTTGCCGCCGGTTTCAGCGGCATGGAAGCGCGCCTGCCGCTGTCCGCCGTGGAGCGCGCCGAGTTCGCGGCCTTTTTACGCAGCAATCAGGTCGGCTATATCGCCACCGTCTTCACCGCCTACGACGTATTGCCTGAACAGTCGGCCACTGTCGCCGAGCACCTCGCCGATCTGGACAAAAAGCTCGGCTGGGCCGGCGAAATGGCTCCGCGCTTCGTCAATCTGCTGGCCGGCAATGATCGCTGGTCACTGGCCCAACAGGTCGAGTTCTTCGGCCAGGCCATGGAACTGGCGCGCAAGCACGGGCAGATGTGCACCTTCGAAAGCCATCGCGCGCGTTCACTGTTCAACCCGTGGGTCACGCTTGAGTTGATCCGCCAGTTGCCGGACATGCGCTTCACCAGTGATATCAGCCACTGGGTCGTCACTTGCGAGCGCCTGCTCAATGACCCGGAAGACGACCTCAGCGCCTTTGTCGAGCGCGTCCATCACATTCAGGCCAGGGTCGGTTATGACCAGGGTCCGCAAGTGCCGCACCCTGGCGCGCCGGAATACGCCAAAGAGCTGGCCTTCCACCAACAACACTGGGAAGCCATCTGGCGCTCGCAGCAGGCTCGCGGCTATCAGGTCACGACCCTGACTCCGGAGTTCGGCGCCGACGGTTACTTGCATCACCTCCCCTTCACCAATGTCCCGGTGGCCGATCTGTGGTCGCTCAATGTGTGGATGGGTCAGACCGAGCGCGAACACTTTCAACGCTTCACTCATTCCTCCAGCCGATAAGGAGCGTTTCGTCATGTCCGAACCTTCAGCCGCCGCCGTTTCGGCGACCGCCAATTTCAGAAGCATCCCGGTGGTGGATATCGCCGGGCTGTTCAGTGCCGATATCGCACAGCGCAAGCTCGTGGCCGAAGACCTCGGCGCCGCAGCACGCGCCGTGGGCTTTCTGTACATCAAGAACCACGGCATCGAGCAAGGCCTGATCGACGGCCTGCGCCAGGCCGCCAAGGACCTGTTCGCCCAGTCCCTGGAATACAAGATGCAGCACTACATCGGCACCTCGCGCAGCCACAAGGGCTTCGTGCCGGAAGGTGAAGAGGTGTACGCCAAGGGCAAGCCGGATCACAAGGAAGCCTTCGATATTGGCTTCGAAGTGGGTGACGAAGACCCGCTGGTGATCGCCAAGACCCCGCTGATCGGCGCCAACGAGTGGCCGGACCTGCCCGGCTTCCGTCCGGCAGTGGAAGCTTATTACGCAGCGATCTTCGCCCTCGGCCGCCGCCTGTTCGACGGCTTCGCCCTGGCCCTGGGCCTGGAAGAAGGCTACTTCGATGCCATGGTCACCCGCCCGCCGTCCAAGCTGCGCCTGATTCACTACCCGTTCGACGGCGCCGCCCAGGATGCGCCCGGTATTGGTGCACACACCGATTACGAGTGCTTCACCATCCTGCTCGCCGACAAGCCGGGCCTGGAAGTGATGAACGATCAGGGCCAGTGGATCGACGCGCCGCCGGTGGAAGGCGCCTTCGTGGTGAATATCGGCGACATGCTTGAAGTGATGACCGCTGGTACGTTCGTTGCAACCGCTCACCGCGTGCGCACCGTCAGCGAGGAGCGTTATTCCTTCCCGTTGTTTTACGCCTGTGACTTCCACACCCAGATCAAACCGCTGCCGCAATTCGCCCAGGACGGCAAGGATTACGAGGAGATCACCATCGGCGAACACATGTTCGGCCAGGCCTTGCAGACCTATCAGTACCTGCGCAAGAAAGTGGCGAGCGGCGAACTCAAGCTCTACGAAAAGGCACGCAAGCCGTCGAGTTTCGGTCACCTGAAAAACCAGGCGGCAGACCCGGCCTGAGGCCTGCTGAACAGAATAGAAATACCGCTTTGCCAACCAAACCGTGCTTAACCTTTCCTGATCCGGAGTCACCGACGATGCGCAACAACCAGAACACTGCTGTCCGCTTGACCCTGCTTGCCGCCGCCGTGCTCGGTGCCAACCTGGCCCATGCGGCCGCGACCGTAAGCCCGGGTGTCTTCAAGGTAGGGATGGAAATCACCTATCCGCCGTTCGAGTCCTATGACGAGAAGAAAAACGTGGTCGGCGCCGACCCGGATCTGTCCCGTCTGCTGGCCAAGCACATGGGCCTGAAGACCGAATTTACCGATACCAAGTTCTCGACTCTGATCACCAGCCTGGACTCCGGCCACTACGACGCGATCATCTCCGGCATGTACGTGACCGATGAGCGCAAACTGAAAGCCGATGCCATTCCTTACGCCAAGACCGGCGCGGCGATCATGGTGCTCAAGGGCAGCCCCCTGAGCCCGAAAGTGCCGGAAGACCTCTGCGGCCTGAAAGTCGGCCTGGAAAAGGGCACCACCTGGGTCGCCCAGTTCAACAAGCTGTCCACTGACTACTGCGTGCCGAACAGCAAGGGCGCCATCACCGTCAGCGAGTTCCCGTCCGCGCCGGAAGTGACTCAGGCGCTGCTGTCGGGCAACGTCCAGGCCCAAGTGGAAATCGACGGCGCGGCCGGTTTGATCGCCGAGCGCACCAAGGGCCGTGTTGTGGTCAGCACCGAGCATTCGATCTATCAGCAGACCTTGGGTATCTACGTGAAGAAGGGCAACACCGAGCTGCATGACGCGCTGCTCAAGGCCTTCGAAGAAACCAAGAAGTCCGGCGAATATGCAGCCCTGCTGAAGAAATACAATCTCGAAGAACCAAGCAACTGATTCTTCTCTCTGTTTGACCTGTCGGCCTCCCACGGGGCCGACAGCTTGAGGTGCCCATGGAATTCGATTGGCCTTACTTTTTTTCCCTGTTCTCGATTTCGGATTTCTGGGAGTCCTGCATCACCGTGATCGAACTCAGCGCGCTGGGTTGGTTCATCGGTATGTTGCTGGGCTTTCTGCTGGCGTCGGCGAAGTTGTCGAGCGCCCGCTGGTTGAGCATTCCGGCGTCGATTTATATCTGGTTCTTCCGTAGCGTGCCGCTGCTGGTGCTGGTGGTATTCGTCTACAACCTGCCACAGATGTTTCCCTTTACCCGTGAAGTGCTGTCCAACCCGTTCTACTCCGGCCTGCTGGCGCTGGTGGTGACGGAAGCGGCCTATATGGCGGAGATTCATCGCGGCGGTCTGATTTCCGTGGCCAAGGGCCAGAAAGAAGCGGGTCGTGCCCTGGGTATCGGCGTGATCGGCCTGCAACGCTTGATCGTGATTCCCCAGGCATTCCGCATCTCCCTGCCGACCCTGATCAACGAATACATCACGGTGGTCAAGCTGACCTCCCTGGTCTCGGTGATTTCCCTGACCGAGCTGCTGACCGTCGGCCAGCGCCTGTATGCGACCAACTTCCTGGTGATGGAAACCCTGTCGGCGGTGGCGGTGTACTACGTGCTGATCGTCACCGTGTTCGGCTGGCTGTTCCAGCGCCTGGAGCAGCATCTGGAGCTGAACAACCGCAAGCCGCAGACCCTGGAACACAGCGACGTGGAAAACCTGCGCGCACGTCTGGGCAAGGTTGCCCTGCGCAACGAAACCCAGGTCAACAGTGGTGCGGCTCCCGCGCTGCAACTCAAGAATATTCACAAGAGCTACGGCCATCATCAGGTGCTCAAGGGCATCGACCTGGACGTCAACAGTGGGCAGGTGATCTCTATCATTGGCCCGTCGGGCTCGGGCAAGACCTCGCTGATCCGCACGGTCAATGGCCTGGAAAGCATCGACAAGGGCGAAATCATCCTGTTCGGCGAAAGCTTTATCCATGCCGGCGACAAACCGAATAACCCGCAGATCCGCCGGGGCGTGCAGCGCATCGGCATGGTGTTCCAGAACTTCAACCTGTTCCCGCACCGCACCATCCTCGACAACGTGACGATGGCACCGGTCTACCACGGCCGCGACGAAGCCATCAGCGAAGAACGGGCCTATGCCTTGCTGGATAAGGTCGGCTTGCTGGCTCACGCGCTGAAGTATCCGCATCAGCTGTCCGGCGGCCAGCAACAACGGGTAGCCATTGCCCGCGCATTGGCGATGGACCCGCAGATCATGCTGTTCGACGAACCCACCTCGGCGCTGGACCCGGAGTTGGTCTCCGAGGTGCTCAAGGTGATAAGCGACCTGGCCAAGGAAGGTATGACCATGTTGATCGTCACCCATGAAATGGACTTCGCCATGTCCATCTCCGATCGGGTGATTTTCATGGAAGACGGCGTGGTGCAAGCCGACGCCGGACCGCAGACCATTCGTGCCGGCAAGGCTGGCGAACGGGTGTTGCAATTTATGGGGTTGGAGCGGGCGGCAGCGATGGAGTTTGATAGTGCTGCGGGGTTGATGGAGCAGATGGGCTAAAGCGCTGCAACACCAACGAGTTGTGCAGGGAATAGGGTGTCAGGGTTTGGACAACCCCAACATCAACCCACTCAAGCGTTTGACCTTGCGCTGCAGCGCTTCTTCGAACACGCCCTGGCGCGGTTCGATCAGGCTGAACCAGTGCTTGGCCCGGGTGATGCCGGTGTAGATCAGCTCTTTGGTCAGTACCGGGTTCAGCGCCTCGGGCAGGATCAATGCGGTATGGGCGAATTCCGAGCCCTGGGATTTGTGCACGGTCATGGCGTATACCGTTTCCACATCATTGAGCCGACTCGGCAAAACGAAACGCACCCCGCCACTGCCGTCGTTGCGCGGGAAGGCCACGCGCAGTACGTGCTTGCCACTCCTGGCGTAGTCGAGCTCCGGCAGGCTGAGGGTGATGCCGATATCGCCATTCATCAGACCCAGGCCGTAGTCGTTGCGGGTCATCAGCACCGGGCGGCCTTCGTACCAGGGTTGCTCGCTGTTGATCAGCCCGGCCTGATCCAACGCCGCAGTGATCCGCAGATTCAGCCCCTCCACGCCCCAGGCGCCCTTGCGCACGGCACAGAGCAACTGGAAGGCATCGAAAGCTTCCAGCACCTTGCGCCCCCACTGGCTCCAGCACGGATCTTCCAACGGCGCACTGGCTTGCGGACGCTCCTGCGCCAGTACACCCAGGTAATAGCGATAGCCTTGCGGGCCGCCGCTACCATGACCGTCGAGCAGCAGACGCTCCAGCGCCTTGTCCTGCTCGCCCTTGAGCGCCAGGGCAAACAGGTCGTCGTGACTGCGCGCATTCAACAGCGCACGAGCCTGGCTGTGCTGCTGGCTGTTGACCAGACGCGATAACTGGCCGATACCACTGCCCTCACCAAAACGTCGGGAATAACGCAGCATCACCACCTGTTGCGCCAGCGGCTCGCGGGCCTGATCGCCGGTCTGCAAATCGCTTTGACTCAAGTCTTCGCCACCCACCACCTGCAACCAGGCCTGGGTTTGCGGGCTGTAGCGCCCGACTTCGGCGTCGCGGCACAGATCACCCAACACTGCGCCGGCTTCCACCGAGGCCAACTGGTCCTTGTCACCCAGCAGTACCATGCGTGCGTGGGGCGGCAAGGCATCGAGCAGATTGGCCATCATTTCCAGGTCGATCATCGAGGCTTCGTCCACCACCAGTACGTCCAGCGGCAACGGATTGCCCGCGTGATGACGGAAATGCCGGGTGCCCGGACGACTGCCCAACAGACGATGCACGGTGGTCACTTCGCTGGGGATCTTCTGCCGCACCTCTTCGCTGACATCCAGGCTCAACACCTGCTGGCTGATGGACTCGGTCAGACGCGCAGCGGCCTTGCCGGTCGGAGCCGCCAGGCGGATGCGCAATGGTGTGCCGCTCTTCACCGCCGGCGCCTGTAACAGCGCCAACAGGCGCACCACGGTGGTGGTCTTGCCGGTGCCGGGGCCGCCGGTGATGATGCTGAATGCACCGCGGGTGGCGATGGCACAGGCCAGTTTCTGCCAGTCGATTTGCAGGTTGCTGCCGGCCTTGCCGAACAGGCTGTCGAGACGTTGCGCCAGATCCTCGGGAGCGGCTTCCTGTTGCGCCAGGCGCTGACGCAGGGCGGCATCGATGCGCCGCTCGTAGGTCCAGTAACGGCGCAGGTACAGACGCTCGCCGGACAGCACCAGGGGCTTGCTCATGCCTGCATCACTGAAGTCATCGGCCTGGGCTACCAACAGACTAGCGGCCAACGCTCGGCACCAGGCATCGCCATCCAGTGCCACCAACAGTTGCGACGGCAGCAGCATCGGCGTGTTCTGCACATCGCCCTCGGGCGGCAGGGACAGGGCAAAGTCCGGCGCCTTGAGGGTTTCGTGCAGGTCCAGGCAGACATGGCCGTGACCCAACTGGTGACTGGTCAGGGCCGCCGCCAGCAGCACCAAAGGATCGGCCTCGGCATCCAGTCCGCTGAGAAAGCCGACAAAGGCCCGGTCCAAAGCCCGTAGCCAGCCGCGCTCGACCCAGCGTTCCAGCAGCAACAGCAAGTCATCGACCCGGCTCAGGGGAGCCAGGTCACTCAGGCTCTGGTCACCCAAGGGCGTCGGCAGCAGATCGGCGAAGGAGCGGCTCATGCGGGTTCTCCGGCAAGCAGGTCAGGCTGGCCCTGGAACAGCAGGTCCAGGCGTTCGATCAGTTCGCGGGGCGGCCGGGTGAAGAACAGCCCCTGGCCGGGGGAGTCGATGCCGCGCAGGAACACATAGAGCGCGCCGCCCATTTGCCGGTCGTAGTCATAGTCGGCCAGACGCGCCTTGAGCTGGCGATGCAGGGCCAGCAGATAGAGCACGTATTGCAGGTCATAGCGGTTTTCCAGCATGGAATCGAGCATGGCCTGTTCGGTGTAGGCCTGATTATCCAGGCCTAGCCAGTTGGATTTGTAATCAGCCACGTAATAGCGCCCTTCGTGCTCGAAGGTCAGGTCGATAAACCCCTTGAACATGCCATTGATCGATACGGTCTGGGTCGCTGCCCGTGGCGCGTTGTTATGGGTGTAGCGGCGCACCAGGGCATCCATCTGCGCGACGTCGACCTTGTGGCAGGCGAACCAGAACTCCATCTCGATACGGTACTGGTTGGGCTCATCCAGACCTGCGAGGGCCACCGGCGCGACATCAGCGCCCAATGCCAAGGGCATATTGAGCAGGTGTTGCAGCCAGTCACGCAGGGTGGTGATCCAGCGGGTCCAGCCACGCCGGTTGCAGCGACGGGCCACCGCGTCCTCGAGACGCTGCGGGTCGGCAGCAACCTGGGCGAAGCCTTCTTCACCGGCCCATTCCAGCAAGCCATGGAGGAAGGTGCCGGGGTTGGAGCCACGGGGGAAACGGTGAATATCGCCGCCACTGGATGGCACCTCACGGGGAGCCTCTGGATCAAGGCGCTCGTCATCGAACAGCTTTTGCTGCTGTGGTGTATCCGGCGATTCATCGCTGCCGGCGACCAGGGTGTCACCGATGCGCAGGGCACTGTAGGAGGCGATCCACCAGTTTTCCGCGGCGCTGCGCCGGGGCAGGCGCGGCTTGCGCAGGGCTGCCAGATTGACCGGCGGGCTGAAGGTGTCAGTGGTGACTTCAGGCACGTCCCGCACCTGCAAGCCGTCGCAGCCTTCGGCCAGATCCCGCAGCCAGCTCGCCAGGGTACTGGCATCGGCCAATGGCAGGCCACCGCCGAGCAGGTAACCCAATGCCGAGCGGTGCAGCATCGAGCTGCTGGAGGTCCCGCGCTTGAGGTCAGCTACGCCGAGCCAGCAGGCGTGTTCGGAGCGGGTCAGGGCGACGTAGAGCAGGCGCAGATCTTCCGCCAGGCGTTCGTTGTCCGAGCGCTCGATCAGTTCTTCGGTGGGCATGAGGCTGATCTGCGCATGACCCTGTTCATCGTGGAAATGCAAAGGCAGACGGCTGCCGTCCACTGGCTTCGACGAGCAGATAAAAGGCAGGAACACCAAGGGATATTGCAGCCCCTTGGACTTGTGGATGGTCACCACCTTGACCAGTTGCTCGTCGCTTTCCAGGCGCAGGATCTGCTCTTCCCCGGCCAGCCCGGACAAGGCCAGGTGCTCGCCCAGATGACGAATCAACGCCTGTTCGCCATCCAGCTCGGCGGCGGCCTGCTGCAGCAATTCGGACAGATGCAGCAGGTTGGTCAGCACCCGCTCGCCGTCGTTGCGCAAGATCAGCGCCTGGGGTAATTCAAAATCGTGGAGCAGGCGGCGCAGCATCGGCAGCACGCCTTGGCTACGCCAGACATCTCGATATTTGCGGAACTGCATGACCCGCGCTTCCCAGGCCAGTTCGTCCTGATTAAGGCGCTCCAACTCGGCCAAGGGCAGGTTCAGGGTGATGCAGGCCAGCGCCGAACGCAGGGTGCGCTCGACATCCGGCTCGGCACAGGCACGCAGCCAGGCGAGTACATCATGGGCTTCCTGGGCGGCGAACACCGAGTCCTTGTCCGACAGATACACGCTGCGCACACCGCGGGCGGTCAGCTCACCGCGTATGGCCTGAGCCTCCTTGCCGTCGCGCACCAGGATCGCGATATCGGCAGGCAGCAGGCCGCGCAGGGCGCCGTCAGTCTTGGCAAAGCCGGTACGCCCCTGCTGGCCACCATTGAGCAGCCGGACGATCTCGCTGGCACAGCTGGCCGCCAATTGCTGCCGATAACCCACACCGGACACCGGTTGATCGCTTGCCATCTGCCAGAGGGTCAGGGCCGCACCCGGTTCGCCATCAATCTGCAGCACTTCCTTACGGCCTTGGGACAGCGCCGGCAGGAACGGCACCTGATTGTCCTCACCGTCGCGGAACAGAAAGGCGCCGCGGCCGATATCACGCTGCTCGGCGCGCAGGAACAGATGATTGACCGTTGCAACCATCGCATGGCTGGAGCGGAAGTTGGTGTCCAGGTTATGCCAGCGCCCGGCGGTAGCGGTGCGGGCGCGCAGGTAGGTGTAGATATCGGCGCCGCGGAAGGCATAGATCGCCTGCTTGGGGTCGCCAATGAGGAACAGGCCCGTCTCGCGCTGATTTTCTTCCAGGCGATAGATGCGCTCGAAAATCCGGTACTGCACCGGGTCGGTGTCCTGAAACTCGTCAATCAGGGCCACCGGAAACTGCTCGCGAATCAAGCTGGCCAGACGCTCGCCACCATCGGCGCCAAGCGCGGCGTCGAGCCTGAGCAGCATGTCATCGAAACCCATTTCGGCACGACGGCGTTTCTCTTCCTCGAAGCGCAGGCCGACCCAGTACGCGGCATGCTCGAGCACGGCGGCGTCAGGGGTGGGCAGGCGGTCGAGGGCGGCCTTGAGTTCGAGCATCGCGTCCAGAGCAGGATGGTCAGGCGCACTGCCCTTCCAGGCTTCGGCCATGCCCTCGGGGGTCAGGCGGGTGAAGCCGGTGCCGATATCCAGCACCTCTTGAGTGTCGTCGCTGGCCCAGTCAGTAATCTTGTCGAACCACGGCTTGAAGTAGCGCTCCTGCATCTTGCGCCCGTCGACGGCCTTGTTCGCCACACCATCGAGGCAGATGCGGTACAGCTGCGCAGACCACTCGATCCAGGGAGCCTTGAGGGTTTTCAGGGCCTCGCGACGCTCCTGCAAGGCCGCCAGGATCAGCTCGGCAGGCGCTTGCTGCGGCACCTTACGCTCACTGCCGAACAGCCCGCGAACCCGCGAGAGCAAGGCTGCCGGCCCACCCCAGTTAGCGCGCACCCAGTCCAGGGCGTCGGCACTCATCGGGTAGCAAAAACGCCGCCAGTAATCGCGCAGCACTTCACCCAATAACTCGCTGTGGTCGGTTTCCAGGCTCTGGGTAAACAGGCTGCCACTGTCGAAGGCATGCTCACGCAACATGCGCTGGCACCAGCCGTGGATAGTCGAGACGGCCGCTTCGTCCATCCATTGCGCGGCGATATCCAGGCGGCTGGCACAGGACGCCCATTGCTCGGTGGCGTACTGATCACGCAAATCGGCGAGCAGGGCATCGGGGGCGGGAATCTCGTCACGGAAGAACCGCGCCGCTTCGGCCAGACGCGTGCGGATGCGGTCGCGCAGTTCCTTGGTGGCGGCATCGGTGAAGGTCACGACGAGAATCTGCGGCGGCAGCAACTCGCGGCCAAAAGCGGACGTACTATCGCCGTGGCCAAGGATCAAGCGCAGGTAAAGCGCGGAAATGGTAAAGGTCTTGCCCGTACCGGCGCTGGCCTCGATCAACTGGCTGCCGTGCAGGGGAAAGCGCAGGGCCAGGGGCAGGGACGCGTTAGCAAGAGTCATGCGTTGGCCTCCGCGCCGGACAGGGACTGCCAGGGCGCATTGAGAATCGGTCGATACAGGGTTTCGCACCACCCCTGGAATTCTTCGCTGTCGATCAACGCAGCGAAGTCCGGAAACTGCCGGGCCAGGGCAGTGCTTTCGCGGCGCTCGCCATCGCTGTTCACGCCATCACCTTCGTAGGCCTTGCAGGCTGCTGCTTCGGCCTTCGCCGGATCAGTCTGGCCGAGCCAGGCAAAGGCGGTCTTCACCGCCACCGGCAGCGGTTGGCCCATGCCCTTGAGCCAGGCCGTGAGCAGGTGCTCCAGAGTAGTACGGGCGTGATCCAGCGGCAGAGGTTCGAGCAACAGGGTTTCATCGCTGGCCACCAGTGCCGTGCTCAAGGGCAGGCCACAGGCGCAGGCCACCAGATGGGTCACCCAAGGGCGTACCAGGCGGTGCCATTTGCGGGTCTTTTTCGAACCGATGGAGTTAGGGATTATATGGATCAGCAGGTAGTGGTTCTGCGCATTCTGCCGCAGCCCGCCAAGCCAGCCATCCACCGTGACACCCTGATGGCTGAAGGTCATGGGCAGCGCGCTTTCCAACGCCTGCGGCCAAAGTTGCAGCAGCGCCTGATAGCGTTGCAGCAGCTCGGGTAGCGGCTCGATCAACTCCTGTTGCAGGCTAGTGCCGAAACCGGCCATGGGCAGCAGGCCACTGGCTTGCAGGCGGCGGGCCTGAGCTTGCAGGGCATCGTCGCTGCCCGCCGTTTCAACCAGGGCGGCACTGAGCAGGCTTTCGCTCAAACTGTAGCGCTCTAGAGCGTCAAGCACGAAGGGCTCTTCATCGGCCAGCGGGGCTTGCGCGACTTCAAAATAGATCTTCAGGCGCTGACTGAAGAAATGCTTGACCGGATTGCGCAGGAAATCCTGCAACTGCATCAGGCTCAGGGGTTCGTCCTGCTCGTGTTTGGGCAGGCTGAGCAGTGGTGTCGGTTGTTCAAGTGGACCATGCAACACCTGCCATTCGCGGGCGAAGCTGAACAGTGCGGTGTTGCCTTCGTGGAAGTATTTGCCGCTGAAGGGTTGCAACGGATGATGCAGGGTCAGCGCCTCAAGCAGCCGCTGTCCGGCATCATCCGCCTGCTCGGCACCGGCCGGTTTCCAGCCGCTGGCCAGGTGATCGCGCAGTTGACCAATCAGTACCGATGCCGGGCGCTCGCTGTTGTCGCGAATGCTGTGGCCAACCCAACTGATGTACAACTGCTCACGGGCCGACAGCAGTGCTTCGAGCAGCAGATAACGGTCGTCTTCACGGCGCGAACGATCACCGGGGCGGTAGTCGCCCCCCATCAGGTCGAAGTCCAGTGGCGGTTGCGCACGCGGGTAATCACCATCGTTCATGCCCAGCAGGCAGACCAGCTTGAAGGGGATGGCACGCATCGGCATCAGGGTGCAGAAGTTCACCGAGCCGGCGAGAAAGCGCTGGGACAGACGCCCCTGATCAAGCCCGGCCAACCAGGCTTCGCGGACCACCGTGAGCGGTAGCTCGTCAGTCAGGCCGACGGCCTCGCAGGTCTGCATCCAGGTCTCACGCAATTGCTCCAGCTGGCTGAGCAGGTAGTCGTCGTGCTCGCTGTCGGCGCGAAAAAACACCTGAATCAACGCTTGCAGACGCATCCCCCAGGCTTCGGGTGTCGCGGTCTGGGAGAACTCGCGATGAGCGACTTCCAGGGCATCGATCAAGGCCACCAAAGGGCCGATCAGGGCCGCATCAAGGCCACCGATTTCGTCGTAGGGCTCTATACCTTCATAGGCCACACCGGCACCTACCGCGTAACCGAGCAGCATTCGCCGCAAGCCGAAATGCCAGCTGTTCTGTTCAAGTCCTTCGGGCAGGCCGAGCCCTGCACGTTGCCCGGCGCTCAGGCCCCAGCGCACGCCTGCGCCTTCGATCCAGCGGTGCAGCGTTGGCAAGTCACGTTCCTGAATCTTGAAGCGCGCGCGCAGTGCCGGGACATCCAACAGGTCAAGGATCTCGCTGACCGGGAAACGGCTATCGGGGATCTTCAGCAAGTGCTCGACGGCGATCAGTAACGGATCACGCCCCCGCTGGCTCTGGTCCGACAGGGTGAAGGGAATAAAGCGGTTGTCATGACGATCAAGCTGACCGAACACGGCGCGGATATGCGGCGCGTAGCTGTCGATATCCGGGACCATGACGATGATGTCCCGGGGCCGCAGACTCGGGTCCTTGCTGAAGCGGGCGAGCAACTGGTCGTGCAGCACCTCCACTTCACGCTGGGCGCTGTGGGCGACATGGAAACGGATAGAGCGGTCTTCCAGGGGCGCGACAGCGGGCCATAGCGAACGGGTTTCTTCCAGGGGGCGCAGCTCGAGAATATCGTCCTGCAACTGGCTGAGCAGCGTGGTCGGTTCACTCTCGCTGAACAGGTCGATACGCTCGTCCTTGAACCATGAACGGTAGCTGTTTGGCTCGTCGTGGGTGTCCAGCAGATTGATGTAATCACGACCCTGTTTGCCCCAGGCCGCAAGCAGCGGGTGAGCGTGCTGGTGCATGGCTTCGGCATCGAGTATCTGCGGCATGCCGCTCTTGCGGGTCTGGCGCTTGTACTGATGGCGCAGCAGGTCCTTGTCGGCAACGATATCGGCCCAGTGATGGCGACAAGGGTTATGCACACAGAGAAGCACCTGGCTGAACTTTGACAGAGCGGCCAGGGCTTCCAGCGCCTGGGCGGGCAGTGAAGAAATGCCGAAGACAATCACTCGTGCAGGCAGGCCGTTTGGCGCGTCTTTGAGTTGGCTCATGTGCTCGATAAAACGCTGGTGCACCCCGGCGCGGCTCTGGGCCATGCCTTGTTCACCGACATCCAGCAACAAGGCACGCCAGAGCTCGGCCTGCCAGATATTGGCCGGGGCCAGGGGTTTGACCTCACCACGGACGCTGCGCAATTCATGACGGCCGCAGGCCCAGTCTTCCAGCCAGTCGGCGCGATACACCTGATATTGGTCGAACAGATCAGCCAGGCGTTCGGACAGTTGATAGCGCTTGCGCAGATCGGTGTCGGCAGTGAGGAAGCGTTGCAGCGGCTCAAAGTGTGGCTGGTCGATCAAAGCGGGAAGCAGGCGCATCAGGCGCCAGGTCAGCGGTGCTTTATCCAGCAGGGAGATTTCCGGGATTTCCTCGCGGCCCAGCACCTGCCGATACAGCTTCCACATGAAACTGCCGGGGAGCTGAACGTCGATGGCTGCGGCAATTCCGCAACCACCCTGATCGTCCTGCAAGGCATCTTCGGCCAGGGCCAGTTTGAGCCATTGGGCGATGCCGTTGCTTTGTACCAGGGCAATCTCGTTTTCCAGCGGCGCCAGGGAATAACGTCGCATCCAGGACACAACCAGACTGCGCAGCTCATCCGGGCGGTTGCCATGCACCACCATGAAACCGGGGCTCAGAGAGGTTTTGACGGACATGGCTGCTTCCTTGGCTAATGATGCAAATATCTAAGCCCGAACCTTAAGGGCAACAGGGGATGATTGCCACCGACAATCTGTGTAGAAGCTGTCGCAGATCTGACAGCATTTTTCCCGCGCAAAAACAAAACCCCATTTGCTTTCGCAAATGGGGTTTCGGAATTTAATCTTGACGATGACCTACTCTCACATGGGGAAACCCCACACTACCATCGGCGATGCATCGTTTCACTGCTGAGTTCGGGATGGGATCAGGTGGTTCCAACGCTCTATGGTCGTCAAGAAATTCGGGTACTGACTCGTGACCAGATGGCCTCGCTTCAGCAAATCGGGTATGTGATATCGGTGTTTTGTGAGTCGCAAACTTTCGGTTTGTGCGTCTTCATACACCGCAACTCGCTTCTTAAGCAAATTGCTTGGGTGTTATATGGTCAAGCCTCACGGGCAATTAGTATTGGTTAGCTCAACGCCTCACAGCGCTTACACACCCAACCTATCAACGTCGTAGTCTTCGACGGCCCTTCAGGGAACTCAAGGTTCCAGTGAGATCTCATCTTGAGGCAAGTTTCCCGCTTAGATGCTTTCAGCGGTTATCTTTTCCGAACATAGCTACCCGGCAATGCCACTGGCGTGACAACCGGAACACCAGAGGTTCGTCCACTCCGGTCCTCTCGTACTAGGAGCAGCCCCTCTCAAATCTCAAACGTCCACGGCAGATAGGGACCGAACTGTCTCACGACGTTCTAAACCCAGCTCGCGTACCACTTTAAATGGCGAACAGCCATACCCTTGGGACCGGCTTCAGCCCCAGGATGTGATGAGCCGACATCGAGGTGCCAAACACCGCCGTCGATATGAACTCTTGGGCGGTATCAGCCTGTTATCCCCGGAGTACCTTTTATCCGTTGAGCGATGGCCCTTCCATACAGAACCACCGGATCACTAAGACCTACTTTCGTACCTGCTCGACGTGTCTGTCTCGCAGTCAAGCGCGCTTTTGCCTTTATACTCTACGACCGATTTCCGACCGGTCTGAGCGCACCTTCGTACTCCTCCGTTACTCTTTAGGAGGAGACCGCCCCAGTCAAACTACCCACCATACACTGTCCTCGATCCGGATAACGGACCTGAGTTAGAACCTCAAAGTTGCCAGGGTGGTATTTCAAGGTTGGCTCCACGCGAACTGGCGTCCACGCTTCAAAGCCTCCCACCTATCCTACACAAGCAAATTCAAAGTCCAGTGCAAAGCTATAGTAAAGGTTCACGGGGTCTTTCCGTCTAGCCGCGGATACACTGCATCTTCACAGCGATTTCAATTTCACTGAGTCTCGGGTGGAGACAGCGCCGCCATCGTTACGCCATTCGTGCAGGTCGGAACTTACCCGACAAGGAATTTCGCTACCTTAGGACCGTTATAGTTACGGCCGCCGTTTACCGGGGCTT
This sequence comes from Pseudomonas sp. JL23, assembly GCF_056933585.1. NCBI lineage: Bacteria > Pseudomonadati > Pseudomonadota > Gammaproteobacteria > Pseudomonadales > Pseudomonadaceae > Pseudomonas > Pseudomonas sp. JL23. The sequence continues at coordinate 6,034,505 of NZ_CM167795.1, forward strand.
CGATCAAGAGCTTCGCGTTAGCTAACCCCATCAATTAACCTTCCGGCACCGGGCAGGCGTCACACCCTATACGTCCACTTTCGTGTTTGCAGAGTGCTGTGTTTTTAATAAACAGTCGCAGCGGCCTGGTATCTTCGACCGGCATGAGCTTACGGAGCAAGTCCTTCACCCTCACCGGCGCACCTTCTCCCGAAGTTACGGTGCCATTTTGCCTAGTTCCTTCACCCGAGTTCTCTCAAGCGCCTTGGTATTCTCTACCCAACCACCTGTGTCGGTTTGGGGTACGGTTCCTGGTTACCTGAAGCTTAGAAGCTTTTCTTGGAAGCATGGCATCAACCACTTCGTCATCTAAAAGATGACTCGTCATCAGCTCTCGGCCTTAGAATCCCGGATTTACCTAAGATTCCAGCCTACCACCTTAAACTTGGACAACCAACGCCAAGCTGGCCTAGCCTTCTCCGTCCCTCCATCGCAATAACCAGAAGTACAGGAATATTAACCTGTTTTCCATCGACTACGCTTTTCAGCCTCGCCTTAGGGACCGACTAACCCTGCGTCGATTAACGTTGCGCAGGAAACCTTGGTCTTTCGGCGTGGGTGTTTTTCACACCCATTGTCGTTACTCATGTCAGCATTCGCACTTCTGATACCTCCAGCAAGCTTCTCAACTCACCTTCACAGGCTTACAGAACGCTCCTCTACCGCATCATCAAAAGATGATACCCGTAGCTTCGGTGCATGGTTTGAGCCCCGTTACATCTTCCGCGCAGGCCGACTCGACTAGTGAGCTATTACGCTTTCTTTAAAGGGTGGCTGCTTCTAAGCCAACCTCCTAGCTGTCTAAGCCTTCCCACATCGTTTCCCACTTAACCATGACTTTGGGACCTTAGCTGACGGTCTGGGTTGTTTCCCTTTTCACGACGGACGTTAGCACCCGCCGTGTGTCTCCCATGCTCGGCACTTGTAGGTATTCGGAGTTTGCATCGGTTTGGTAAGTCGGGATGACCCCCTAGCCGAAACAGTGCTCTACCCCCTACAGTGATACATGAGGCGCTACCTAAATAGCTTTCGAGGAGAACCAGCTATCTCCGAGCTTGATTAGCCTTTCACTCCGATCCACAGGTCATCCGCTAACTTTTCAACGGTAGTCGGTTCGGTCCTCCAGTTAGTGTTACCCAACCTTCAACCTGCCCATGGATAGATCGCCCGGTTTCGGGTCTATTCCCAGCGACTAAACGCGCTATTAACACTCGCTTTCGCTACGCCTCCCCTATTCGGTTAAGCTCGCCACTGAAAATAAGTCGCTGACCCATTATACAAAAGGTACGCAGTCACCCAACAAAGTGGGCTCCCACTGCTTGTACGCATACGGTTTCAGGATCTATTTCACTCCCCTCTCCGGGGTTCTTTTCGCCTTTCCCTCACGGTACTAGTTCACTATCGGTCAGTCAGTAGTATTTAGCCTTGGAGGATGGTCCCCCCATATTCAGACAAAGTTTCTCGTGCTCCGTCCTACTCGATTTCATGACTAAGAGATTTTCGCGTACAGGGCTATCACCCACTATGGCCGCACTTTCCAGAGCGTTCCGCTAATCTCAAAGCCACTTAAGGGCTGGTCCCCGTTCGCTCGCCACTACTAAGGGAATCTCGGTTGATTTCTTTTCCTCAGGGTACTTAGATGTTTCAGTTCCCCTGGTTCGCTCCATACACCTATGTATTCAGTGTAAGGTAACCATCTTATGATGGCTGGGTTCCCCCATTCAGACATCTCCGGATCAAAGTCTGTTTGCCGACTCCCCGAAGCTTTTCGCAGGCTACCACGTCTTTCATCGCCTCTGACTGCCAAGGCATCCACCGTATGCGCTTCTTCACTTGACCATATAACCCCAAGCAATCTGGTTATACTATGAAGACGACATTCGCCGAAAATTTGCTTCTCTTTCGAGAACTCACAAATTTTACCTTAGCCTGAACAACACCAGTGAAAGTGTTCTCCAGTCTATCTTTCTATCACATACCCAAATTTTTAAAGAACGAACTGGTCAAAGACCAGAAATCAACATTCACCATCGAACCGATGGAATGCTCATTTCTAAGCTTTAGCGAGATGTAGAAGCAGTAAATGGTGGAGCCAAACGGGATCGAACCGTTGACCTCCTGCGTGCAAGGCAGGCGCTCTCCCAGCTGAGCTATGGCCCCGTATTGCTACAGGCTTTTCCACAAAATGGGTGGGTCTGGGCAGATTCGAACTGCAAAATCTGACCTCACCGCTCTTTACCTTGGAGGCGGGGTGCGCTCTTGCCAAGTACCTCACCAGTATTTGGTGGGTCTGGGCAGATTCGAACTGCCGACCTCACCCTTATCAGGGGTGCGCTCTAACCAACTGAGCTACAGACCCGAATTCGGGCGTGCAAAGCATTAAGCTGCTTCTATCGTCTTCTTCAATGAATCAAGCAATTCGTGTGGGAACTTGCGAAGAAGCTGAGTCTTCGATTAAGGAGGTGATCCAGCCGCAGGTTCCCCTACGGCTACCTTGTTACGACTTCACCCCAGTCATGAATCACACCGTGGTAACCGTCCTCCCGAAGGTTAGACTAGCTACTTCTGGTGCAACCCACTCCCATGGTGTGACGGGCGGTGTGTACAAGGCCCGGGAACGTATTCACCGCGACATTCTGATTCGCGATTACTAGCGATTCCGACTTCACGCAGTCGAGTTGCAGACTGCGATCCGGACTACGATCGGTTTTGTGGGATTAGCTCCACCTCGCGGCTTGGCAACCCTCTGTACCGACCATTGTAGCACGTGTGTAGCCCAGGCCGTAAGGGCCATGATGACTTGACGTCATCCCCACCTTCCTCCGGTTTGTCACCGGCAGTCTCCTTAGAGTGCCCACCTTAACGTGCTGGTAACTAAGGACAAGGGTTGCGCTCGTTACGGGACTTAACCCAACATCTCACGACACGAGCTGACGACAGCCATGCAGCACCTGTCTCAATGTTCCCGAAGGCACCAATCCATCTCTGGAAAGTTCATTGGATGTCAAGGCCTGGTAAGGTTCTTCGCGTTGCTTCGAATTAAACCACATGCTCCACCGCTTGTGCGGGCCCCCGTCAATTCATTTGAGTTTTAACCTTGCGGCCGTACTCCCCAGGCGGTCAACTTAATGCGTTAGCTGCGCCACTAAAATCTCAAGGATTCCAACGGCTAGTTGACATCGTTTACGGCGTGGACTACCAGGGTATCTAATCCTGTTTGCTCCCCACGCTTTCGCACCTCAGTGTCAGTATGAGCCCAGGTGGTCGCCTTCGCCACTGGTGTTCCTTCCTATATCTACGCATTTCACCGCTACACAGGAAATTCCACCACCCTCTGCCCTACTCTAGCTTGCCAGTTTTGGATGCAGTTCCCAGGTTGAGCCCGGGGATTTCACATTCAACTTAACAAACCACCTACGCGCGCTTTACGCCCAGTAATTCCGATTAACGCTTGCACCCTCTGTATTACCGCGGCTGCTGGCACAGAGTTAGCCGGTGCTTATTCTGTCGGTAACGTCAAAACACTAACGTATTAGGTTAATGCCCTTCCTCCCAACTTAAAGTGCTTTACAATCCGAAGACCTTCTTCACACACGCGGCATGGCTGGATCAGGCTTTCGCCCATTGTCCAATATTCCCCACTGCTGCCTCCCGTAGGAGTCTGGACCGTGTCTCAGTTCCAGTGTGACTGATCATCCTCTCAGACCAGTTACGGATCGTCGCCTTGGTGAGCCATTACCTCACCAACTAGCTAATCCGACCTAGGCTCATCTATTAGCGCAAGGCCCGAAGGTCCCCTGCTTTCTCCCGTAGGACGTATGCGGTATTAGCGTTCCTTTCGAAACGTTGTCCCCCACTAATAGGCAGATTCCTAGGCATTACTCACCCGTCCGCCGCTGAATCAGGGAGCAAGCTCCCTTCATCCGCTCGACTTGCATGTGTTAGGCCTGCCGCCAGCGTTCAATCTGAGCCATGATCAAACTCTTCAGTTCAATACTGCAATTAGGTTTTGAGAAAACCTTATAAACTTGGCTCAGCAATCGTTGGTTAAACCATGATATCTCGTGGAGTAACTGGCGATGCTGATAATCAGTTGACTTCAGTCTTACAGCGCAAGCACCCACACGAATTGCTTGATTCAGTTGTTAAAGAGCGGTTGGCTGATTCTTTCGTCTCAACCGAGGCGCGCATTCTACAGCGTCCTCTGTATCTGTCAAGCGGTTATTTTAAGAAGTTTTCAAAGTTTCCTTATCAACTTCAACCACTTGCGCTTCGTTTGACTTGGCGTCTCACGTTAGCGGGAGGCGAATTCTACAGCGTTACAACCTGCTGTCAACCACCTTCTTCACCGCTTCCGAATTCACCTTGAAAACCGAAACCCTTCCTCGCTGCTTACTTCGGTTAACTGCTTGATTATCAAGAAGTTTTCCGTTTCGTCTGCGCCGGAAGTGGGGCGAATTATAGATAGATTCTGAGGGGCGTCAATACTTATTTCAGAAAAGTTACGAGCTGCGAGCTTCGAGCCACGAGCTGGGCCGGGAACACCCACTATCTGTTTCTAGCTCGCAGCTCGTAGCTCGTAGCTAGAAGCTCGTAGCTCGTAGCTCGTAGCTTATAGCTTATAGCTTATAGCTTGAGGCTTGCAGCTGCTTCCCTCAGAGACTCGGAAACGCAAACTGCGATGCCTCATGACTCGCCCGCTGCGGCCAGCGCTGGGTAATCGCCTTGCGCCGGGTATAGAAGCGCACGCCATCCGGGCCGTAAGCATGCAGGTCGCCGAACAGCGAACGCTTCCAACCGCCGAAGCTGTGATACGCCACCGGCACCGGCAGAGGTACGTTGACGCCAACCATGCCCACTTCGATCTCATCGCAGAACAGCCGCGCCGCTTCGCCATCACGGGTGAAGATGCAGGTGCCGTTGCCGTACTCGTGATCGTTGATCAGTTGCATGGCCTGTTCGAGACTGTCGACACGGACGATGCACAGCACCGGGCCGAAGATCTCTTCTTTATAGATACGCATCTCGGGCGTAACCCGATCGAACAGGCAGCCCCCCAGGAAGAAGCCTTCTTCGTTACCGGCCACGCTCAGGCCACGACCGTCGACCACCAGGGTCGCTCCCGCCTGCACGCCGTCTTCTATATAGCCACTGACCTTGTCGCGATGCTGACCGGTAACCAATGGCCCCATGTCCAGGCCGCAGGTGGTGCCTGCACCAATCTTCAGCGACTTGATCTGCGGCACCAGCTTGGCCACCAATGCGTCGGCAATCTGATCGCCCACACAGACAGCAACCGAAATCGCCATACAGCGCTCGCCACACGAACCATAGGCCGCGCCCATCAAGGCACTGACCGCGTTATCCAGATCGGCATCCGGCATCAGCACCGCATGGTTCTTCGCCCCGCCCAGTGCCTGGACGCGCTTGCCACGGGCAGCACCTTCTTTATAGATGTACTCGGCAATCGGCGTAGAGCCGACAAAACTCAGTGCCTTGACCTCCGGCGCCTCGATCAGTGCATCCACCGCCGTCTTGTCGCCATGCACCACGTTCAGCACGCCCTTGGGCAGACCGGCTTCGTGCATCAACTGAGCGATCAGCAGCGTCGAACTCGGATCACGCTCAGACGGTTTAAGGATGAAGCAGTTGCCACAGGCAATCGCCAGCGGATACATCCACAGCGGCACCATGGCCGGGAAGTTGAACGGCGTGATACCGGCAACAACGCCCAGAGGCTGGAAATCGGACCAGGCATCGATATTTGGCCCGACATTGCGGCTGTACTCGCCCTTGAGAATTTCCGGCGCCGCACTGGCGTACTCGACGTTCTCGATACCGCGCTTGAGTTCACCGGCAGCGTCTTCGAGGGTCTTGCCGTGCTCTTCGCTGATCAACTGGGCAATGCGCCCTTCGTTCTGCTCCAACAGTTGCTTGAAGCGAAACATGACCTGGGCACGCTTGGCCGCTGGTGTATTGCGCCAGGCCGGGAAGGCGGCCTTGGCCGAATCGATGGCCTGTTGCACGGTTTCCCGGCTGGCCAATGGCACTTTATGGATCGCCTGACCGGTGGACGGATTGAACACGTCGGCGGTACGGTCATTGTCGCTGACCAGTTGGCCGTCGATCAGGTGCTGGATGTTGCTCATGAATAGAACTCCAAAAGGCGCGACATTCATCGCGCCTGGCTTAATCGATAAGGTTGGGATCGGTCAGTCGACCTGATTGATCGCTTCACCCACGGCGTCGAACAGACGGTCCAGATCCTCGGCCTTGCTGTTGAAGGTTGGCCCGAACTGCAGGGTGTCGCCACCGAAGCGCACATAGAAGCCAGCCTTCCACAGCTTCAGGCCGATCTCGTAAGGACGCACGATGGCATCGCCATCACGAGGTGCGAGCTGAATCGCGCCGGCCAGGCCGAAGTTGCGGATATCCACGATGTGTTTGGCACCCTTCACGCCATGCAGCGACTTCTCGAAGTGCGGGGCGATTTCCGCCACTTGCTGCACGAGGTTTTCCCGCTGCAGCAACTCCAGAGCCGCCAGACCGGCCGCACACGCCACCGGGTGAGCGGAATAGGTGTAGCCATGGGGGAATTCGACGGCGTATTCCGGCGTCGGCTGATTCATGAAGGTCTGGTAGATCTCGCTGCTGGCAATCACCGCACCCATGGGGATGGCGCCATTGGTGACTTGCTTGGCGATGCACATCAGGTCCGGGGTCACGCCGAAGCTGTCGGCACCGAACATGGCACCGGTACGCCCGAAGCCGGTAATGACCTCGTCGAAGATCAGCAGGATATTGTGCTGATCACAGATCTCGCGCAGACGCTTCAGATACCCCTGAGGCGGCACCAGCACACCCGCAGAACCGGCCATGGGCTCGACGATCACGGCGGCGATGTTCGACGCATCGTGCAGTTCGATCAGCTTGAGCATTTCATCGGCCAGCGCGATGCCACCCTGTTCCGGCATGCCTTTGGAATAGGCGTTGCTGGCGAGCAGGGTGTGGGGCAGATGGTCGACGTCCATCAACTGGCCGAACATCTTGCGGTTGCCGTTGACCCCACCCAGGCTGGTGCCCGCGATGTTCACACCGTGATAGCCACGGGCGCGGCCGATCATCTTGGTCTTGGTCGCCTGGCCCTTCAGGCGCCAGTAGGCCCGCACCATCTTCACTGCGGTATCGGCGCACTCGGAGCCGGAGTCGGTATAGAAGACGTGATTGAGATTGCCAGGGGTCAGCTCGGTGATTTTTTCCGCCAATTGAAAGGACAGCGGATGGCCGTACTGGAAGGCAGGCGAATAATCAAGAACGCTCAGTTGTTTGGCGACTGCCTGCTGGATTTCCGTGCGGGTATGCCCGGCGCCACATGTCCACAGCCCGGACAGCGAATCGTAGATCTTGCGGCCCTTATCGTCTGTCAGATAGCTGCCGTGGGCGGCAACGATCAGGCGCGGATCACGCTGGAAACTGCGATTGGCGGTGTAAGGCATCCAGTGCGCATCGAGTTTCAGCTGGCTGGCCAAAGACATATCGGACGATTCGGGCATGTTCATCGGAGCGATCCTCGCAGGATGTAAGCGGTTCATTGAATAAAGCCTGATTGCAGCCAAGTTGCCACGGGAATAAAGTCCGTAAAACCCAACTTTTATGATCCTCAGTCAGACAATCACTAAACAATGAATAGCCGTCGTCCCGATCCACTGGCACAAGTCAGCGATTTTGATATCCGCCTGCTGCGCATTTTTCGCAGCGTGGTGGAGGCCGGGGGCTTTTCCGCCGCCGAAAGCGCATTGGGCATCGGCCGCTCGGCCATCAGCCAGCAGATGAGTGATCTTGAGCAGCGCCTGGGCCTGCGTTTGTGCCAACGCGGGCGCGCCGGGTTTTCTCTGACCGAGGAAGGTCGCGAGGTTTACCACTCGGCCTTGCAGTTGCTCAGTGCTTTGGAGAGTTTTCGTACAGAGGTCAACGGCCTGCACCAACACTTGCGTGGCGAGTTGAACATCGGCCTGACCGATAACCTGGTCACCCTGCCCCACATGCGCATCACCCATGCCTTGTCGCAGCTGAAAGAGCGCGGCCCGGATGTGCATATCAATATCCGCATGATCGCGCCCAATGAAGTGGAACAAGGCGTGCTCGACGGCCGCCTGCATGTCGGCGTGGTGCCCCAGGCCAGCGCACTGTCGGGGCTGGAGTATCAGCCGTTGTACAGCGAGCGTTCGCTGCTGTATTGCGCCGTGGGTCATCCGTTGTTCTACGTTGATGACGCGCAACTGGACGACAAGCGCTTGGCCGATCAGGACGCCATTGCCCCGACCTTTCGCCTGCCGGGGGAGATCCAGGCGCATTATCAGGCGCTGCGTTGCACGGCCAGCGCTTCGGACCGTGAAGGCATGGCGTTTCTGATCCTGACCGGACGCTATATTGGTTATCTGCCGGATCACTACGCGACCTTCTGGGTGCAGCAAGGGCGCCTGCGGGCGCTGAAGCCGGCGTCGCGGTTCTATGACCTGAGCCTGGTCTCGGTCACTCGCAAGGGCCGTCGCCCTCATTTGGTGCTGGAAAGCTTTCTGGATGCGTTGGCGGCAACACGCTGACCCACCACAAAAATAAATTTAATAATCTTATCCATATGTTTCTAATGGAAATTTTATTATAGACGGAAAAATAACCTGAGCACATGGACAGCTTTTTGCAATTGCTCCGGGTAATTCCCGCCGACCTCACCCTCGAGAGCACGACATGCAACCCGACGCCTCACCCGAAAGCGATCTGATCTACGGACTGAACGATCGCCCGAAACCTGCCCCGGCCCTCTTGGCCGCCCTGCAGCATGTGCTCGCCAGTTTCGTCGGCATTATTACCCCGCCCCTGGTGATCGGTTCTGCGCTCGGGCTTGGGGCTTACCTGCCCTACCTGATCAGCATGGCGTTGCTGGTTTCTGGCGTAGGAACGTTCATCCAGGCGCGTCGGCCGTTCGGCATAGGCGCCGGGATGATCTGCCTGCAAGGCACCAGTTTCGCCTTTCTCGGCGCGGTGCTGTCGGCAGGCTTCATGGTCAAGCAGCGCGGCGGCAGCCCGGAAGACATCATGGCGATGATTTTCGGCGTGTGCTTTTTCGGCGCCGTGGTGCAGATCGTCCTCAGCCGCTTCATCGGTCAACTGCAGAAAGTCATCACGCCGTTGGTGACCGGCATTGTGATTACACTGATCGGCGTCAGTCTGATCAAAGTCGGTGTCACCGACCTCGGCGGCGGCTTCAATGCCCCGGATTTCGGCGAGCCGGTCAACCTGGCGCTGGGCGGATTCGTGCTGTTAGTAATCATCTTGCTCAACCGCTCCAATACCCCGTGGATACGTCTGTCGGCGATCATTATCGGCCTGCTGCTGGGCAGCCTGGCGGCCTGGTTCAGCGGCAAGCTGGTGCCGCAGTCCATCAACAGCCTGCCCTTGATCAGCGTGCCGGTGCCGTTCAAGTTCGGCTTCAGTTTTGACTGGGGCGCTTTCCTGCCGGTCGCGCTGATTTATCTGATCAGCACCATCGAAACCGTCGGCGACCTGACCGCCAACTGCATGCTCTCGCGCCAGCCCATCAGCGGCCCGAGCTATATCGACCGGCTCAAGGGCGGCGTGATTGGCGATGGCGTCAGTTGCATGCTCGCCGCCACTTTCAGTGCCTTCCCCAACACCACTTTCGCCCAGAACAATGGAGTGATTCAGCTGACCGGCGTGGCCAGCCGCTATGTCGGCCTCTATATAGGCGCGGTACTGATCATTCTCGGGCTGTTTCCCATGATCGGCGCCATCGTCCAGCAGATTCCCAAACCGGTACTGGGCGGCGCCACCCTGGTGATGTTCGGCAGCGTTGCCGCAGCCGGCGTACGCATCCTGTCCCGGGCACCACTGGACCGGCGCAGCATGCTGATCATCGCCACCTCCTTCGGTGTCGGCCTGGGCATTGCAGCGCAACCGGCCCTGCTGCATCACATGCCCAAACTGGTACAGAATCTGTTCGACTCGGCCATCACCAGCGGCGGCATCACAGCCCTGCTGATGTCGCTACTGCTGCCGAAGGAAAAGTCGACAGTAGCGGAAGAAATTTCCGAGGTTGATGTAAACGCTAAATAACACAAGCAACGCTTGTCGGATTGTTGCGGGTGCGCTATCAGTGCATCCGTCGCACCCTATGATCTGTCCGGAATTGCCCATGACCCTCGAAGTCCCAGCGCACAGCAATCAATCCGCCAAGCCCGCCAGCCGCATTCGTCAAAAGAACGAGCAAGCGATCATAAAAGCTGCTGAAGACGAATTCGCCCGCCATGGTTTCAAAGGCACCAGCATGAACACCATCGCGCAGAACGCCGGGCTGCCGAAGGCCAACCTGCATTACTACTTCACCAACAAGCTCGGGCTGTATATCGCCGTGCTGAGCAACATCATCGAATTGTGGGACAGCACCTTCAACCACCTGAGCGTGGAAGACGATCCGGCTGAAGCCCTGAGCCGCTACATTCGCGCCAAAATGGAATTCTCCCGTCGCCAGCCCCAGGCTTCGCGAATCTTCGCCATGGAGATCATCAGCGGCGGTGAATGCCTGAACGAATATTTCAGCCAGGATTATCGCGCCTGGTTTCAGGGCCGCGCTGCGGTGTTCCAGGGTTGGATCGACGCAGGCAAAATGGACCCGGTCGACCCCGTGCACCTGATCTTCCTGTTGTGGGGCAGCACCCAGCATTATGCTGATTTCGCCACACAGATCTGCCAGGTCACCGGGCGTACGCGCCTGACCAAGCAGGACATGGAAGTGGCAGGCGACAACCTGATCCGTATCATTCTCAAGGGCTGCGGGCTGACACCAACAGCCGCGTAACCCCAGCTGGAAGCGAAGATGCCGTTTACCCTGCTCGGCCCTTGCGAATTTCGTGAAGAAATCCGCAAGAGCCGTTTCATCACCCTGGCCGCGCCGATCAATAGCCCGGCAGACGCCCAGGCCTTTATCGAGCAACACAGTGACCTCGATGCCACGCACAACTGCTGGGCCTGGAAACTGGGCGCGCAATACCGCAGCAACGATGACGGCGAACCGGGCGGTACAGCGGGGCGACCGATTCTGGCAGCCATCGAGGCCCAGGATTTCGATCAGGTGGTGGTGCTGGTCATCCGTTGGTACGGCGGCATTCAACTGGGCACCGGCGGCCTGGCCCGGGCCTATGGCGGTGGCGCGAATAAATGTCTGCAACAGGCCGAGGGCCGCCCGCTGATCAATCGCGTAACGCGGGAGCTGGAATGCAGCTTCAGCGAGCTGGCCCTGGTCAAGCTGCGCGTCGCTGAAATCAATGGCCTGATTCAGGCGGAGAACTTCACTTCCAACGGTGTCGAGCTGTCGATTGCCATTGGCCCGGAGCAGGTCGAAGTCTTGCAACGGCAACTCGCCGATCTGAGCCGCGGCAGGATTATCCTGCACGAATCCACCGCGGACTGAATTGCCCACACCTGCTGTGCACCCGACTGTGGATAAGCTGAGCACATCGGGCTGCAGCCCTTGCCAGGCATGGCTCACCGGACATTGATCACTTTTCGTTCAAATTTCCATACGGACTGATAAACCGCCGTCAAAACAGTGTGTTAAACGCCGTTATTGCCTATAGATCCAAAGCGCAGCCTGCTTATGCCGGGCTTTTGCCCTTGCGCACAATTACTGTGGAGCAACCTGTGGATAACAGGTGCAAGGGTGGCGGCAGCGCTTGAGGTAACTCGCTCGGCTATTGCTGTACATTTTTTGTACAGGCCGATGATCCATCTTGAGTCTTTTGCTGGGGTTTTCGCCCTGATCTGGTGCCTGCCAGGCGCGGTGAAACCGGTGGGACCGGCTTTAGCCGGGAAGACGTATTCCCGGCTAAAGCCGGCCCCACAGGATTGCGCCATAGACGATGCGTTTAAATCAAAAAACCTGACCCACTGGCCAGCTTTTTGCTTTATCCCTGCCGCGACCCATTCACGATCAGAGCCTGTCATGTCAAACCTTGGGACAAACCCGCGCCTGCAACTGCGCAAAATCAGCAAGCAATACCCGGGCTGCCTGGCCAATGACGCCATTGACCTGAGCATCCAGCCCGGTGAGATCCATGCCTTGCTGGGGGAAAACGGGGCGGGCAAGAGCACGTTGATGAAGATTATCTACGGCGTGACTCAACCCGATTCCGGTTCGATCATCTGGCAGGGCAGCGACCTGACCATGCGCAACCCGGCTCAGGCACGCAGCCTGGGTATCGGCATGGTATTTCAGCATTTCTCGTTGTTCGAGACGTTGACTGTAGCGCAGAACATCGCCCTGGCCATGGGCGCCTCAGCAGGTACACCCAAACAGCTGGAACCACGCATCCGCGAGGTCTCCCAGCGTTATGGCATGGCGCTGGAACCCCAACGACTGGTGCATAGCCTGTCGATTGGCGAGCGGCAAAAGGTCGAGATCATTCGCTGCCTGATGCAGAACATCCGCCTGCTGATTCTCGACGAGCCGACTTCGGTGCTGACACCCCAGGAAGCCGAGGAACTGTTCGTCACCCTGCGCCGCCTGGCCCATGAAGGGTGCAGCATTCTGTTTATCAGCCACAAGCTCGGCGAAGTCCGCTCGCTGTGCCACAGCGCCACGGTGTTGCGCGGCGGCAAGGTGTCGGGGCATTGCAGCCCGGCGCAATGCAGCGACCTGGAACTGGCGAGGTTGATGGTCGGCGATGCCGAAGGCCTGGTCGCGCAGTATCCAAAAGTCACCGGCAACACGTCGTTCCTGCGTGTGGAGAAACTCTCCTGGAGCAACCCTGATCCGTTTGGCTGCTCACTGGTGGATATCAACCTGCAGGTGCGCAGCGGCGAAATCGTCGGCATCGCCGGCGTCGCGGGTAATGGTCAGGACGAGCTGCTGGACCTGCTCAGCGGCGAGCAGCCCCTGTCCTCGCGTGACTCAGGGCAGATACGCTTTGCCGACAAACACGTGGCCCACTTGCGCCCGGATGTACGTCGCCGCCTGGGCCTGGCCTTTGTCCCGGCCGAACGCCTGGGTCATGGCGCCGTGCCGGAATTGAGCCTGAGTGATAACGCGCTGCTCACCGCGTTCCAACAGGGCCTGGTCAGTAAGGGTCTGATCCAGCGCGGCAAGGTGCAGGCGTTGGCCGAAGACATCATCCGCCGCTTTGCGGTCAAGACGCCGAACACCCAGACCGCCGCCCGCAGCCTCTCGGGGGGCAACCTGCAGAAATTCATTCTCGGTCGCGAGATCCTGCAAAAACCGAAACTGCTGGTGGCCGCGCACCCGACCTGGGGCGTGGACGTGGGCGCGGCGGCGGCAATTCACCGCGCCTTGATCGCCCTGCGCGATGCCGGGGCGGCGATTCTGGTGATCTCCGAAGACCTGGACGAGCTGTTCCAGATCAGCGACCGCATCGCCGCCCTCAGCAGCGGTCGGCTCTCGGCACTCAAGCCGGTGGAGCAGACCAGCGCCGTGCAGGTCGGTGGCTGGATGGCCGGTCAGTTCGACGACGCGCCCGCCGCCGCTGCCACCCCACTTCCCGCTACCGTCATTAATTAAGGAGCCTGCGATGCTGCTTTCCCTGGAACCGCGCGGGCAACAATCCCGCGCCATGCTGTGGTTCTCGCCCCTGCTGGCTGCCGTGCTGACGCTGCTCTGCGGCTCACTGCTGTTTATGGCCCTGGGCCTGAACCCGCTGAAAACCCTGCATACCCTGTTGATCGCGCCGGTCAGCGACCTCTACGGCCTGTCCGAACTGATGGTCAAGGCGTTGCCGATCCTGCTCTGCGCTCTGGGCCTGGCCGTGGCCTATCAGGCGCGGATCTGGAACATCGGCGCCGAAGGCCAGTTGCTGCTGGGCGCCCTGGCCGGTAGCGCAGTGGCGGTGAATGTCATCGACATCGAGAGCCGCTGGGCGCTGGTACTGATCCTGCTGGTCGGCACCCTCGCGGGCGCGGCGTGGGCCGGGCTTACCGCCTGGCTGCGTACCCACTTCAACGCCAATGAAATCCTTACCAGCATCATGCTCAATTACATCGCCCTGAACCTGCTGCTGTACTTTGTCCACGGCCCGCTCAAGGACCCGGCCGGCATGAACTTCCCCGAATCGGCCATGTTCGGCGACGCCAGCCGCCTGCCGCTATTGATGGAAGACGGACGGATTCATGCCGGGGTGTATTTCGCCCTGCTGGCATTGGTTGCGGTCTGGGTTCTGTTGCAACGCAGTTTTATCGGTTTTCAGATCAAGGTGCTTGGCCTGGACAAGCGCGCAGCGGGTTTTGTCGGCTTTCGCGAGAAGCGGCTGGTCTGGCTGGCACTGCTGATCAGCGGTGCATTGGCGGGGCTTGCCGGGGTCTGCGAAGCCACCGGGCCTATCGGCCAACTGGTGCCGCAGGTGTCACCGGGCTACGGTTATGCGGCGATCACCGTGGCTTTTCTGGGGCGCCTCAATCCACTGGGTATCCTGTTTTCCAGCCTGTTGATGGCCCTGCTCTACCTGGGCGGGGAAAGTGCGCAGATGTCGATGAATCTGCCTCAGGCCATCACCCAACTGTTCCAGGGCATGATGCTGTTCTTCCTGCTGGCCTGTGACGTTTTGATTCTTTACCGCCCACGGCTCAAGGGCCGCTGGGCCAAACGCCAGATGGCGCCAGTCGCAGGAGCCGTGTGATGGATATCGATCTGCTGAGCAATATTTTCTTCGCCATGGTCCGCTGCGGCACGCCCCTCTTGTTGGTGGCGCTGGGCGAACTGATCTCCGAAAAAAGCGGCGTCCTCAACCTCGGCCAGGAAGGCATGATGCTGTTTGGCGCGGTGATCGGTTTTATCGTCGCCTTCAGCACCGGCAACCTGTGGCTGGGCGTGTTGCTGGCGATGTGCGCCGGGGTGCTGCTGTCGGCGCTGTTTGCGCTCGTTGCCTTGGTCTTCAACGCCAATCAGGTCGCTACGGGGCTGGCCCTGACCATCTTTGGCGTGGGCCTTTCGACCTTCGTTGGCGCGGCCTGGGTCGGCAAGCCGCTGCAAGGTTTCGAGCCGGTTGTCATACCCTTTCTCAGCCATATTCCGCTGATCGGGCGCATGCTGTTTGCCCAGGACATTCTGGTCTACCTGTCCTTCGCCTTGTTTGCCTTGGTCGCCTGGGCGCTGCTCAAGAGCCGAATCGGCCTGATCATTCAGGCCGTCGGCGAAAACCCCGACGCCGCCAGTGCCATGGGCCTGCCGGTGCTGCGAGTCAGAACCCTGGCGGTGCTGTTCGGTGGCGCCATGGCCGGATTGGCCGGGGCCTATCTGTCCCTGGCCTACACGCCGATGTGGGCGGAAAACATGAGCGCCGGCCGCGGCTGGATCGCCCTGGCTCTGGTGGTATTCGCCAGCTGGCGGGTATGGCGCCTGCTGCTGGGCGCCTACCTGTTCGGCCTGGCCAGTATCCTGCACCTGGTGGCGCAGGGTATCGGCCTGGCGATCCCGTCCAATCTGCTGGCGATGCTGCCTTACGTGGCGACTATCGTGGTGTTGGTGCTGCTGTCACGGGATGCGCTGCGCACACGGTTGTATGCGCCGGTTTCGCTGGGGCAGCCTTGGCAGGCGGGGCATTGATGGTGTGATTCTTGTGGGACCGGCTTTAGCCGGGAATACGCCTTCCCGGCTAAAGCCGGTCCCACAGAAAAAACACACTCATTCAATAGGTGCTCGCACCGGCCACAACTGCACCACCGCCCAGGCCAGCTCCAGCACCAGAAAACCCACCAGCAACGTCGTCGCCCCATGCATCAGGGCATAGCCCTGCCAAGCAGCAAACAGCAATCGCCCGAACGCGTCATAACGCCCGAATTGCACCTGTGGATCACGAATCCGCAGCACCGCCCACACGCAGACAATCGACCCGAGCTGGTTGGCCATCAGCATATGGGTGGCTTCGAACGATGGCAGTTCACCGGGCAGATTCAAGGCCTGGCTCAACGTCGCTAGAAAGCCGTGCAACGCCATGAAACTCCACGGCGTAGTGAAGGCGGCGGTGACGATCAGGTCGTACCAGCCACTGGCTCTTACCACTCGACGGTAGTGCTCGGGTTGCCACATAACGCACTCCTGCGGATTTAAAGTTTCAAGAGGCTAAAGCCTGGAGTACGCTCCAGGGTCAAGCACCGAGGACTGAATCCATGCGCATTGGTGAATTGACCCAGGCCGCCGCCGTCAGCCGCGATACCCTGCGCTTCTACGAGCAACGCGGGCTGATCGCTGCGCAACGCAGTGCCAATGGCTATCGTCATTACCCGGTAGAAATGGTGCAACTGGTGCAGTTCATCAAGACTGCACAGCGCCTGGGTTTCAGCCTGAACGAAATCGGCCAGAGTGTTGCCGAACTATGGAATGCACCGTCGCCGGATCTGGCGATTGCGCAACTGCTCGAGGACAAACTGGTCCTGATCGAAACCCGCATCGCCGAACTTGGCCAATTGCGCACAGAGATCCGCCAGCGCCTGGGCCAGAGTTGCCCGCTCAGTCCTTGACTACCCTTTTTGCCCCTCAGGAGAAATTGCATGTCTGCCAATAAAACCGCACTGATCATCGGTGCCTCTCGGGGCCTGGGCCTCGGCTTGGTCCAGCGTCTGACCGAACAGGGCTGGACGGTCACCGCGACAGTGCGCGACCCGCAAAAAGCCAACGATCTCAAAACCGTGCCCGGCGTACGTATCGAAACCCTGGACATGGACAGCATCGCGTCATTGGATGCTTTGAAGCAGAGCCTGCAAGGCCAAATCTTCGACGTGCTGTTTGTCAACGCCGGGCTGATGCTTCCCCGGCCGCAAAGCGCCGAACTGACTTCGGCCGCCGAACTCGGCCAACTGTTCCTCACCAACGCTATCGCGCCGATTCGCCTGGCCGAACGCTTCGTCCAACAGATCCGTCCGGGCACTGGCGTACTGGCTTTCATGAGTTCCCGGTATGGCAGCGTCACCTGCCCGGATGGCGCAGACGCCGCACTGTATAAAGCCAGCAAGGCCGCACTTAACTCCATGACCAACACCTTCGTCACACAATTGGGCGAACAGCGCCCGACCGTGCTGTCGATGCATCCGGGGTGGGTAAAAACCGCCATGGGCGGCGACAACGCACCACTGGATGTCGAGACCAGCACTCGCGGCCTGGTGGAGCAGCTCAATGCCTATGCGGGCCAGGGCGGGCATCATTTCATTGATTATCGGGGGGAGGTGATTGCTTGGTGAGGAAATATAATCCTCAGTTTCAATTGGAATAGAAATATATGTGGGAGCCGGGCTTGCCCGCGAACGCAATATTCCAGACATACATAATGTATTGGATGTACCTACTTCTTCGCGGGCAAGCCTCGCTCCCACCCGTTTCATGCTCTCTGTCGAAATGCTTACAGGAAGAAAAAGATGGAAGAAGCATCGTCATTCTCAAGCGTCTGGGACGCTTTACTCCACCAGGACGCCGCCCGCTTCAAGGTCCGTTCGGCCCTGATGATCGAGCTCAACGAATCCATCAAGCAATGGCCCGGCAGCGACACCGTCAAAGCCGCTCGACTGGGCATTACTTTGTGGGAGCCGGCTTGCTGGCGATCGAGTGCGAAGCGCTCGCAACAGTCCACGAACTTCATCGACTGAACGGACGCCATCGCCACCAAGGCGGCTCCCACAAAGTCAACGCGCACTTGCCCACGCGCCGTCCAACCCCCTAGAATCGCGCCCTCGCCCATGCTGCCCAAGCAGCGGCGACCCTGGATCAGCAGACAGGGCATCACTGAGCTGGCAAACCTGAACCCACTTTCAGAGGAGCCGGCCCATGCCCGCGATCCGTATCTGGTTGAAAAATCCACTCGCCATCTTTACCGCCAATGACCTCGACGCCCGAGGCGGGCTGGTGATCGAAGACGGCGTCATCGTTGAAGTCCTCGGCCTCGACCAGCAACCTGCCGTGCCCTGCGATCAGTTCTTTGACGCCCGCGAGCATGTGCTGCTGCCGGGCCTGATCAATACCCATCATCACTTCTATCAGACCCTGACCCGGGCCTGGGCGCCGGTGGTCAATCAGCCGCTGTTTCCCTGGCTGAAGACCCTCTACCCGGTGTGGGCGCGCCTGACCCCGGAGAAACTGGCCCTGGCCAGTAAAGTGGCGCTGACCGAGCTGTTGTTGTCGGGCTGTACCACGGCGGCGGATCATCACTATCTGTTCCCTGATGGCCTGGAAAACGCCATTGATATCCAGGTGCAAAGCGTACGCGAACTGGGCATGCGCGCCATGCTCACCCGCGGCTCCATGAGCCTGGGCGAAGCCGATGGTGGCTTGCCGCCGCAGCAGACGGTGCAGCAGGGCGA
The DNA here is from genome assembly GCF_056933585.1 of Pseudomonas sp. JL23. Lineage (NCBI taxonomy): Bacteria > Pseudomonadati > Pseudomonadota > Gammaproteobacteria > Pseudomonadales > Pseudomonadaceae > Pseudomonas > Pseudomonas sp. JL23. The sequence continues at coordinate 6,052,916 of NZ_CM167795.1, forward strand.
GGTGATTCTTGCCGACAGTCAGCGCTTGATCGAGACCTATCACGAACGTGGTAACGGTGCGCGAATCCAGATCGCCCTGGCACCCTGCTCACCGTTCTCGGTGACGCCGCAGATCATGAGCGAGAGCGCCGCCCTGGCGGAAAAACTCGATGTGCGCCTGCATACCCATCTGGCCGAAACCCTTGATGAAGAGGATTTCTGCCTGCAACGCTTCGGCCTGCGCACCGTCGACTATCTGGACAGCGTCGGCTGGCTCGGCCCACGCACCTGGCTGGCCCATGGCATTCACTTCAATCCGGATGAGATCCAGCGTCTCGGCGCTGCGGGCACCGGCATCTGCCATTGCCCGAGCTCGAACATGCGCCTGGCCTCTGGCATCTGCCCGACGCTGGATCTGCTCGAAGCCGGCGCGCCATTAGGCCTGGGCGTCGACGGCTCGGCCTCCAACGACGCCTCGAACATGATCCTCGAAGCCCGCCAAGCCCTGTACCTGCAACGCCTGCGTTATGGCGCGCAACGCATCACCCCGGAAAAAGTCCTGGGCTGGGCAACCAAGGGCTCGGCGCAGTTGCTCGGGCGCACCGACATCGGCGAATTGGCGGTGGGCAAGCAGGCTGACCTGGCGCTGTTCAAACTCGATGAACTGCGCTTCTCCGGCAGCCACGACCCGCTGTCAGCCCTGCTGCTGTGCGGCGCCGACCGTGCCGACCGGGTCATGATCGGCGGCCAGTGGCGGGTGATCGACGGGCAGGTGGAAGGTCTGGACCTCAAGGGTTTGATCGCCGACCACCGCCAGGCCGCCGCGCAATTGATCGCAGGCTGATTGGCAGCGCCGGGCTGTGACTGAGTCGATAGCGAGACACAAGGCCGATCCGCTAGAGTGATCGGCCTCTTCTGCCACCTATCGAGCCCTTGTGACTACACCTACCCCCACGGATGAAGGTAAAAGCCTGGGCCGCCTGCTGCTGGAGTTGCTGTGGCAGCTCATTGTGCTGCTGGTGCCGGTATTTCTGGTCACGATCCTGCCGCCCTTTGCCGCGTTGCTGGTGGTGCTGGCCTGTGCCGGGGCCATGTGGCTGGCGGCTAAACTGGGCTCGCCAGACAGTGGCCGGTTTATCGCCCGCTTGATGTGCGGCGCAGCGTTCGGTCTGGGTTTCAGTGTCGGCCGGGCATTGCCGGGCTATTGGGGCATTTTAGCGGCGATGCTCACCATGGCCGCAGGCCTGGCCTGCGTGGCCATGTGGGAAAAACGCCTGGGCCTGGCCAAAGCGGAGCCCGTCAAATCCTCCGGCGGCGGCAGTGCCTGGGGCGGCGATGAGCCGAGCGTTACCCCCGAAGGTCAGCCGATCCGCACTTTCAACCATAGCGAAATCGCCATGGGCGGGCCGACTTACTGCGATTACCTGTTCAGCGACGGCGTGTTGCTGCAAGGCCTTGGCTCGTCGGCGCGCTTCTCCAGCGACGGCCGTTATTTCGCCGCGCCTATCCCCTCGCGCAGCAGCTGGAAGCTGATGATCTTCGACCGCACGGCGCGGCGCATTTATATCTGCGACAACGACCAGTTCTGGGAACTGGATGAATTCGACGAGCAGGGCCTCAGTGGCCGGGTCAGCCCGCTGGTGGAAAACAGCCCGCGCAAAACGCCTCTGGAAGAACTGCTGCAAGGCGCCGAGGCCGTGGACCTGATCGCCATCGGCGACCTGTGGCTGGAGCCCGGCAGCTGGCAGGAGCAGATGGCCAGGGAGCATGTCGAATATCCGCCACCCCGTGGCGAGCTGAAAGTCGAAGGACATATCTTCCTGCCGCCCGACCTGCGCGCGTTGCCAGACCCCGTCGCCCCCCTGCGCTACCCCGAGTACCGCCTGGGCATTGATGGCGTGCCGAGCCCGATGTTGGTCCGCGCCGACTCGCCACTAATCTGGCACCCGGACGGCAGCCAATTCGCCTGCATCGCCCACAGCGACGAAGCGGACAGCGGCGGCTACTGGCTATTTGGCAACGACCAGGGCTGGCGCAAGCTGCCCGATGCCTGGATCAAGCACGATAACGAACCCTCGCTGAACTGGCATGAGCCCCTGGCACTGGACGATCAGCACCTGTGGATCGACGCCTACCTCGACTACCCGCAACCGGACAACGGCCGCTATGGCTACGGCCTGTACAGCATCCACAGCGATACCGAGACTGAAATCGGTCATACACCCCGTGGGCAGGTAGTGGTGGGCGAACGGCCATTGACCCACGTGCGCCTGGCCATGCCCTTGCACGCAAGGCTCGAGCGCGGCGGCAGTCGGGTCGAATCCCTGCCGTTAAAGAGTCAGCAGCGCGCCTGGCTCGAATGGCAGTCCGACAATAGCGAAGGCGTGGGCGCCTATTGCTGTCGCATCGGCGACTGGCAGTTGCCGGGGTTATGGCTGCTCGATCATCGGGTCAGTGATTGCGGCGGCTTCCTTGCGCTGCTGCCATTCAGCGAACCGCCAGCGGTGACCGGGCATGCCGTGGTGGTGGATCTGCATGCGCGGACCCTGCTGCAAAGTGCGCCGCTGTTGGTCGCCCGGATACTGGATTTTCGCGCGGGCAAACTGACCGTTGCGGCAATACGCGGACGCCTCAGCCGCGACTGCGCCACCTCTCCCCTGCGCCGTTTCGATCAGCCTGCACCTGACGCAGCCAACGCCGCCGGGTTCTGCCGCTATCGGGATGACTCACAGCTGTACTACCAGAGTGTGGAGTTGCAGGTCGAGGCCGGTTATCTGCGTCAGTTGCCGCCATGGCGCAGGGTCGAACAGCCTCAGGCGGCGGTGGCTGATGGCGATTTTGTCCAGGTGGCGCCGGGTAATCGCGACGCGGCCTGGCTGTTCGGCTGCGAAACCGAGTACGCCACCAGTTGGCTGCGCGCCCAGTCATTGCGCCTGAACGGTTTTCTGCTGACTGCTTCGGGCTGTGCAGTGCAAGGGCTGTCGCCGTCCATGGCCTGGTCCCCGGCCGGGCGCTACCTGGCCCTGACCAGTTTTATCCCGGATAACTACGACCCCTACACCCTTGGCCAGGACACCTGGCGCCTGCTGCTCCTCGACGTGCAGGAACGCAGCCTGCGCTACTACCCCAGCTATCTCGATTCGCGCCCGGAGTTCCTCGGTTTCGATCACGACAAATTGCGCATCAAGCTCTTTGAACAGGACTGGGAACCCGTAGACCAGCCCGATCCGTTCCGGACCCTGACCATCACCCTCGACGAATTACTGGCCCTGGACAGCGTGGCGCTGGTTGCGCAGAACGGCATCTGGCTGCAACACACCCATGTGCATTGGGAGCCGTTGTGGCAGGCGTTGGATGCGGCGGCGTTGGCGCCGTGGCGCAGCCAATGAATTGAAATGCGGGAACCAATGTGGGACCGGCTTTAGCCGGGAATACGCCTTCCCGGCTAAAGCCGGTCCCACAGAACAGGCAATCAGAGCCCGATCAACGACAACATGATAAAGGTCGCAAACAGCACAAAATGGGTCATACCTTCGATGGCATTGGTCTGCCCGTCATTGAGGTTGATCGCGCTGACCAGCAGGGTGACGAAGATCATCACGGTCTGCACCGGGGTCATGGCCATCTGGAAGGGCTGGCCGGTGTAGAGGGCCATGGCTTCCATCACCGGCACCGTCAGGATCACCGTCGACAGCGAAGCGCCGAGGGCAATATTGACCACCGATTGCATGCGGTTGGCCAGGGCTGCGCGCAGTGCGGTAAGGATCTCCGGGGCAGCGGAAATGGTCGCGACCAGCACCGCCGTCAGCACCGGCGGAGCGCCGCTGCCTTCCAGGCCCAGGTCGATGGTCTTGGCCATGACCTCGGCCAGAGCGCCGATCACTACGATACCCAGCACCAGCATGCCGATGGACAGCTTGAGGTTGATCGCTTCCTCGTCATGCCCCGACTGTTCGCCGTGGTGCTTCTGCGGGTAGCTGTAGCTGAAAAAATAACTGTGCGGGCCGACCTGCATGCGCAGGAACACCGTATACAGCAGCACCATGGCGCCGATGGTGAACATCGAATACAGCTTCCACTTGGCCTCGGGCACAAACTCCGGTACCACCATGGACACCGCCACTGCCGTCAGGATCATCACGCTGTAGGTGCGCGCCGAGTCGTCGTTGTACGGTTGCTCACCGTGCTTGAAGCCGCCCATCAGTGCCGCCAGGCCGAGGATGCCGTTGATATCGAGCATGACCGCCGAATAGATGGTGTCGCGCACCAGGGTCGGCGAGGCCTCGTTGCTCATCATGATCGCCAAGATCACTACTTCCACCAACACCGCTGACAGGGTCAGGATCATGGTGCCGTAGGGATCGCCGAATTTTTCCGCCAGCAACTCGGCATGGTGAGCCACACGCATCGATGCGCAGATGATCGCAACCACCAGGATCAGTCCCGAAATCAGGGCGACACCCTGGCCGTGGGACAACAAGGTGTGTTCGAGAGGGTATGCGACGAAGGCGGTGACAATCGCCAACAGCAGAAACTTTTCTTGCTTGAGTAGAGAGCCCATTGCCTGCCTTTTCCGGTCCATGTGTTGTACATCCAGCGCCTGTAGAGCGCAGGGTAGTCTAAAGGTTTCAAACGTCGGTAATGCTGCACCAGTTCACAGCAGGAACACCCGGGCATGCACTGTCCGGTGTCGCGGACCGATCGCTGTAAGGAGCGGCAGAGCGTCAAACTCCATTACTTGTCCTGTTGGTCAGTTTTTTGCATTGGTTGCACAGCCCGATTTGCCGGTGCCGCCAACCCGATACCAACAAGACCAGAAGGAGCTCGACCCGATGCATTCCACCTCTCACCCACGTCGTCCGCTGAAGAAGCTGTTGTGTGCAATGGCTGCCGTGATCGGCCTGGGTTCCAGCCTGATGGCTGTTGCCGCCGATCCGCTGAAAGTCGGCTTCGTCTACATCGGCCCTATCGGTGACCACGGCTGGACCTACCAGCATGAGCAGGGTCGCAAGGCCATGGCCGCCGCCCTGGGCGACAAGGTGACCACCAACTATGTCGAGAACGTGCCCGAGGGTGCCGATGCCGAGCGGGTAATCCGCAATATGGCCAAGGACGGCTACAACCTGGTCTTCACCACCTCGTTCGGCTACATGAACCCGACACTGAAAGTCGCCAAGCAATTCCCCAAGGTGACCTTCGAACACGCCACGGGCTACAAGCAGGACAAGAACCTCGGTACTTACCTGGCCAAGACCTATGAAGGTCGCTACGTCGGCGGCTTCCTCGCAGCAAAGATGACCAAGACCAAGAAGATCGGCTACGTCGCTTCTTTCCCGATCCCGGAAGTGATCCGCGACATCGACGCAATCCAGCTGGCCCTGAACAAGTACAACCCCGGAACCGAAATCAAGGTGGTCTGGGTCAACTCCTGGTTCGATCCGGGCAAGGAAGCCGACGCCGCCAACGCACTGATCGACCAGGGCGTGGACGTGATCTTCCAGCACACCGACAGCCCGGCACCGATCCAGACCGCTGAACGCCGTGGCGTCTATTCCGTGGGCTACGCCTCGGACATGGCGCACTTCGGGCCCAAGTCGGTACTGACGTCCATCGTCAACAACTGGGGCCCGCATTACATCAAGGCGACCCAGAGCGTGATCGACGGCACCTGGAAATCCCAGGATTTCTGGGGCGGCCTAAGCGACGGCACGGTCGAACTGCCGATCAGCGACGTCGTGCCTGCTGACGTGAAGAGCGAAGCCGAGAAAATCATCGCCAGCATCAAAAGTGGCGAAATGCACCCCTTCACCGGCCCGATCAAGGACCAGACCGGCGCTGTGAAAATCCCGGCGGGAACGACGGCAACCAATGCTGAACTGGCTTCGATGAATTATTACGTCGAAGGCATCACCGCAGATCTGCCGAAGTAAACAGAACTCCGTTGGAGCAAGGCTTGCCCGCGAACAGGATCTTTCTGCCACAGACAATGTGTTGGATCGACTGGCATATTCGCGGGCAAGCCTCGCTCCCACAAAGGCATCACTGCAGATCTGCCGAAGTAGATAAAGGCACTCTTCGTGTTTCATCTGTGGGACCGGTTTTAGCCGGGAAGGCTTATTCCCGGCTAACGCCGGTCCCACATCAGCCCCGAAAATGAACGAGCGCAGCATGAACCAACTCCCCATCATCGACATTACCCCGCTCTACAGCACGGACAAGCAGGCCTGGCAAAGCGTCGCCGGGCAAATCGACAGTGCCTGTCGCGAGTGGGGCTTTTTCTATATCAAGGGTCATCCGATCAGTGCCGAGCGCATTGAGGCCGTGCAAAGCCAGGCGCGCGCATTCTTTGCTCAGGCGCCTGCGCAAAAGCTCAAGATCGATATCACCCAGAGTCGCCACCATCGCGGATACGGCGCCGTCGCTACCGAACAGCTGGACCCCAGCCTGCCCAGCGACCTGAAAGAAACCTTCGACATGGGCCTGCACCTGCCCGCCGATCACCCCGACGTGATCGCCGGCAAACCTCTGCGCGGGCCTAATCGACATCCCGAACTGCCCGGCTGGCAGGCCCTGATGGAGCAGCATTATCAGGACATGCAGGCCCTGGCCCAGACGCTGCTGCGGTCCATGACCCTGGCTTTGGGCATCGAACGCGACTTCTTCGACCAACGTTTCAAAGACCCGGTCAGCGTCCTGCGCATGATTCACTACCCGCCCCGCGCTACCGCCAGCTCGGCCGAGCAGCAAGGCGCCGGTGCCCATACCGATTACGGCTGCGTGACCCTGCTTTATCAGGATGCCGCCGGTGGCCTGCAAGTGCGCGATGTGCGTGGGCAATGGATCGACGCGCCACCGATTGCCGGGACCTTCGTGGTCAATATCGGCGACATGATGGCGCGCTGGAGCAACGATCGTTATGTCTCAACGCCACACCGGGTGATCAGCCCCTTGGGCATGGATCGCTACTCGATGCCGTTCTTCGCCGAACCCCATCCCGATACGCTGATCGAATGCCTGCCGGGCTGCCAGAGCGAAAGTCATCCGGCCCGCTATCCTGTGACCACCTGCGCTGAATTCCTGCTGTCGCGCTTCGCCGATACCTACGCCTATCGACGCGAGCAAGAGGCCGAAGTCTGAACCGTCCGGTCAGGTTTCATGCGCTCGCGCACGGCACTCTGTAGAATGCCGAACACTGCACCTGATGAGAAAACTTACATGTACGACTGGTTGAATGCCCTGCCCAAGGCCGAATTGCACCTGCATCTGGAAGGCTCACTGGAGCCCGAGCTGCTGTTTGCCCTGGCCGAGCGCAACAAGATCGCCCTGCCCTGGAGCGACGTTGAGACCCTGCGTCGGGCCTATGCCTTCAATAACCTGCAAGAGTTTCTCGACCTGTATTACCAGGGCGCGGATGTCCTGCGCACCGAGCAGGACTTCTACGACCTGACCTGGGCCTATCTGCAACGCTGCAAGGCACAGAACGTCATTCACACCGAGCCGTTCTTCGACCCGCAGACCCACACCGACCGTGGCATTCCCTTCGAGGTTGTACTCAATGGCATTTCCCGTGCCCTGGCCGATGGCCGTGAGCAACTGGGTATCGGCAGCGGCCTGATCCTCAGCTTCCTGCGCCACCTGAGCGAAGAAGAAGCCGAGAAAACCCTGGACCAGGCCCTGCCGTTCCGCGACGCCTTTGTCGCCGTGGGCCTGGACAGCTCGGAGATGGGCCACCCGCCGAGCAAATTCCAGCGAGTCTTCGACCGCGCTCGCGACGAAGGCTTCCTCACCGTGGCCCACGCCGGAGAAGAAGGCCCGCCGGAGTACATCTGGCAAGCCCTGGACCTGCTCAAGATCCAGCGCATCGACCATGGCGTGCGCGCTATTGAAGACGAGCGTCTGATGCAGCGGATCATCGACGAGCAGATCCCGCTGACCGTCTGCCCGCTGTCCAATACCAAGCTCTGTGTGTTCGACGACATGGCCCGGCACAACATCCTCGACATGCTCGAGCGTGGGGTGAAGGTCACGGTGAACTCGGATGATCCGGCCTACTTCGGCGGCTATGTCACCGAGAACTTCCATGCCCTGCACACCCACCTGGGCATGACTCAGGATCAGGCCCGGCGCCTGGCCCAGAACAGCCTGGACGCGCGCCTGGTCAAGCCCTGAGTACGCGCCTCGGCTCAGGCCGCCGAGGCGATCTTGCTGATTTCCCGCTGGCCACTGGAAGACACCTGCAACTGCCCAAAATCTTCCGTGGCCCGCAGCCAGCCCATCTGCATGAACAGCTGCAACAATCCGGCACCCAGGGCGCCCCCCAGGTGCAGGCCGATATCGTTGGCTTCAGGGCAGACGCACACGGTTTCCACCTTGCGGTGGGCCAGCGCCGGAATGTAAATCCCGCGCTCGGCAAAGCGCGCAACGCCGATGCTGGTGACGCCCAGCCCGGATTCCTGTTGCTCGATCCAGCCTGCGCCCAACAGGCGCTGATACAACTCCATCGCCATCTCACCGCCCAAATGATCACAGCACACGCCGACGCGCCGCAGTGGCAAGGGCGGTAATGGGTGGGCGACACTGCGGCTGATCTGATCGGCCCGCACCAGCGAAGCACTGGCCAGGGCCTCCACGGCCGCACCGACTTCCGGTGCCGCCAGACGGAAGAAACGCTTGCGCCCGCGAGCTTCCTGCTTGAGCAGACCGCCCGATGCCAGGCGCGCCAGATGAGCACCCGCCGATGCCGTGGAGAGTCCCGCCAGCAAGGCCAGTTCGTCAGAGGGTCGTGCAGTGCCATCCATCAACGCCCAGATCATCGCACTGCGCTTGGGGTCAGCCAGCAGCGTCGCGATCTGGCTGATGCCAGGTGCATATTCCATGTATTCACTCCCTGTTGAATCAATCGTCCCAGTGCAATGACTAGCGCGCGCGTAAGCGGGCGGTCATGCATTGATCGAGCTGGACTCCAGCTCAGCCAGCCTATCGACGAGCCATTGGGGCAAGCGGACTGGCTAATGTGGATCCAATTTTAGGCGGCCAGTATAAGCTTTGCGCCCTTTGGTTCCCGGATAAACAAATAGACGAAACGACGCTGCGAGTCGGCGCAATGAATAAATTCCGGCGGCCCGACCTTCGCTCCTTAGCTCGCGCCAATAGGGCTTGAGTCAGGCGAAACCGCGCTATTTGCTGCCTTGACGCCCACCCCAGAAAAAACTCAGTCAGCGAGAAGGAGAGCGCCTGCCGACGAAAAACCGAAAACAACGGATTAAAGTCGACAAAACCGCACATCAAGCGTGCCTTTTCGTCATCAATAAAGACGCTTTTGCAGGTGTTTTTCCGACGTATCTGTAGGCTGATTCTTCAACACAATCCCTGCAAATACTCAGCTTTCCTTGTGAATCCGACCGGGATAATCGCGCGCCACTACCTCGCAGCGCGTCTTCAACAGGTCCCGCAAGGCATTGACCGGCTGACTCAACTGAGCACGATGGGCACAAAGGATATTCAGCGGCGAGCGCTCGCCCTGTAGCTGCGGCAAGACTATTTTCAAGCGTCCGGCCTGTACGTCCGCCGCCACATCGAGCCACGACTTGTAAGCCAGCCCCTCCCCCGCCACCGCCCAGCGCCGGACCACGTCGGCATCGTCACTGAAGCGATTGCCTTGCACCGACAGGCCTACCTCACGTTTGCCGTCATGGAACAACCAGTGGTCATGCACCCGATTACCGAGGCGGTACAGCAAGCAGTTGTGCTGCGCCAGTTGCTCCAGGTGCTGCGGCTCACCGTGCCGGGCCAGATAGTCGGGCGAGGCACACAGCACCCGGCGATTGTCCGGTGCCACTGGCAAGGCCACCAGGCTTGAGTCTTCCGGCTCGCCGTAGCGCAGGGCGATATCCACCGGCTGGCGGAACAGGTCGGCATTCTGGTCGCCCAACAGCAGACGCACGCTCAGTTGCGGATACTGCTGCTGAAACTCATCTAGCCAAGGCAGCAGTACATTGCGCCCGAAATCCGAAGGCGCCGAGAGTTGCAACACCCCCTGATACTGATCTTGATTGCTGGCCAGCAGACGTCGGCCTTCGTCGAGGCTGCCCAGGGACGCACGGGCATACTGCAGAAAGCCTTCGCCTTCGACAGTAAGGCGCAGGCTGCGAGTGGAACGGGTCAGCAGGCGCGAGCCCAGTTGCTGCTCCAGGCGCTTGAGCGCGGCACTGGCCACGGCCGGCGACAGGTCCATGACCCGCGCAGCGGCGGACAGACTGCCCAGGTCCGCCGCCCGTACGAACAATTGCAAATCATCAAAACGCAGCATGGGTCAGCCGATTATCAAAAAAGCATTGAAAGAGCCTGCCGTTTTAGCCGGTTTTATCTGCCAGAGAAATAGCTAATCATGCTGTCCATCGAATCCCATGTCTTTGTGCCTCAGGAGTTCATATGTCCCAGCCTCTCGTTGTCATTGCCACCCTCATCGCCAAGCCAGGTCAGGCCGCTGCGCTGCAGAAACACCTGGAAACCCTGGTCCAGGCGACACGCCAGGAGCCCGGTTGCATTACCTACGAACTGCATCAGGACCTGGAAAGCGCCGAAGGCTTCTATATGTTCGAGCGCTGGGTCGATGCTGCGGCTCTGCAAAGCCATGACGGTACTGAACATATCCAGGCCTTCCGCACCGCCGCAGGCGACCTGCTCGCTCACTTCGAAATCAAGCGCCTGAACCTCGTCGCCTGATCGCCCGACACCATTGAATTCAGAGGAACCGTCATGAAAGCCGTTGCCTATTACAACGCCCTGCCCATCAGCGACAGCGCCGCGCTGCAAGATATCGAACTGCCCGAGCCCGTCGCCGGCCCCCGTGACCTGCTGGTAGAGGTCAAGGCCATCTCCGTCAACCCGGTCGACACCAAGATCCGCAAGAACGTGCAGCCCGAAGGCGGCCAGGCCAAGGTGCTGGGCTGGGACGTCGCCGGGATCGTCAAGGCGGTGGGTAGCGAAGTCAGTCTGTTCCAGCCGGGCGACAAGGTGTTTTACGCCGGTTCCCTGACCCGCCCCGGCGCCAACAGCGAGCTGCATGTGGTGGACGAACGCATCGTCGGCCATATGCCCAAGTCCCTGAGCTTCGCCCACGCCGCCGCCCTGCCGCTGACGGCGATCACTGCCTGGGAATTGCTGTTCGAGCGCCTGCAGGTTGCCGAGGGTGATGTCGATCAGGCGCAGAGCCTGATGATCGTCGGCGCGGCAGGTGGCGTCGGTTCGATCCTGACCCAACTGGCCCGGCAGCTGACTGCATTGAAAGTCATCGGCACCGCTTCACGCCCGGAAACCGCCGCCTGGGTACGCGAACTGGGCGCCCACGAGGTCCTCGATCACAGCAAACCACTGTGCGAAGAACTCAAGCGCAGCGGCCTGAGCCACGTCACCCACGTCGCCAGCCTGACCAACACTCAGGATCACCTCGACCAACTGGTCGAAGCCCTCAAGCCCCAGGGCAAGCTCGGCCTGATCGATGACCCGGACGCTCTGGACGTGCGCAAGCTCAAGCGCAAGAGCCTGTCGCTGCACTGGGAGTTCATGTACACCCGTTCGATGTTCGAGACCGACGACATGATCGAGCAACACAACCTGCTCAACCGGGTTGCAGAATTGATCGATGCGGGCGTGCTCAAGACCACATTCGGTGAGCACTTCGGCACCATCAACGCCGAAAACCTGCGCCGCGCCCATACCTTGCTGGAGAGCGGCAAGGCCAAGGGCAAGATTGTGCTCGAAGGCTTCTAAGGCAGTTTTGTGGGACCGGCTTTAGCCGGGAAGACATTAAGACAAACGCTGGAAATGTATCGATCTTACCTATGCCTTCCCGGCTAAAGCCGGTCCCACTTTAGTTAACGCGGCGCCTTTACAACGTCACCTCTGCCACCTTCTCATCCCGCCTGCCCTGCAAGCGCCGGGTCAACACGCTGATGGTCACGGTCAGCACGCCGCACAGGCTGATAACCATGGCCATGGGTACCGCCGTACCGTCGTGCAGCACGCCGACCAACGCCGCCGCCCCCGCCGCCACACTGAACTGCAGACAACCGAGCAAGGCCGAAGCGCTGCCCGCGCGTTTGCCCTGGCCGTTCATGGCGCAGGCCGAAGAGTTGGGGATGATGCAGCCCAGGCTGGCGATGCAGATAAACAACGGCACCAGCAGCGGCCACAACGATTGCGTATGCACACTCGCCACGGCCCACAACGCCAGCGCCGCCAGCACATAGACCCACACTGCACGGGATAACAGCAACGCCGGGCCACGCTTGCCCAGCAGCCGCGCATTGACCTGGGCCACCAGAATGAAGCCCGCCGCATTGCTGCCGAAGAACCAGCCGTAATGCTCAGGCGGCACGCCGTACAGCTTGATAAAGACAAAAGGCGAGCCAGCGATGTAGGAGAACATTCCGGCAATGGCGATCCCGCCGGTCAGGGCATGGCCGAGGAAAATCCGGTCACTGAGCAACTGCTTATACTGCCCCAACGCGCCCGACAGAGGCTGGCGCGGGTGACTGGCCGGCATGCTCTCCGGCAGCCCCAGGGCCACCGCCAGCAGGCACAGGGCGCTGAAACCGGTCAGGGACAGGAAGATCATCTGCCAGCCATAACTGTTGACCAGCACACCACCCAGCATCGGTGCCAGGATCGGCGCCAGGCCCATCACCAGCATCAACTGGGAGAACACTTTGGCCGACTGCACGGCATCGCATTTGTCGCTGACAATCGCCCGGGACAACACCATGCCGGCGCATCCACCCAGCGCCTGAACGAAACGCGCAGCGATCAGCCAGTCCAGATTCGGCGCAAAGGCACAGCCCAGGGACGCCAGGGTAAACAGCGTAACCCCCACCAATAAAGGTACCCGTCGCCCGAAGCGATCCGCCACCGGCCCATAGGCCAATTGCCCCAGAGACAAACCAAGAAAGTACGACGCCAGGGTCAACTGCACATGTTTTTCATCGGTGCCAAAGGCCAGGGCCATAGCCGGAAAACCGGGCAGGTAGAAATCGATGGCCAAAGGGCCGAAGGCGCTCAGGGCACCAAGGATCAGGATCGTTCGCAGGTTCATCGGGTATCCAGGACAGTCTTTGCGGGCAGTTGGATAGTTTAATGCCCTGGAGAGTTGTTTCCGGGAATTTCTTGAAAATTAATTAGCCAGCTATCCAAAACTCACAGCGGACAGCTGTCAAGATCGGCGCAAACTATGTGTGCGAATTCATTCGCGAAGAAGGGACTCAAGACGATGAAATCCATCGAATGCACCGGCTCTTTCGGGAATGAATTCGCTCCCACCAATTCTAGCCAACATGTTGGCTCCTACCGAATTGACGGTGTTCAGGCAACCTGCACCTGATAACCCTCTTCACGAATCAGCTCGCTGACCTGCTGCGCCGTCAGCGAACTCTCGACCTGCACCACCCCACTGGCCAGATCAACCTGCACCTCGGCTGCCGAGTCGTCATTCTTGATCGCCTGGGTCACGGACTTGACGCAGTGGCCGCAGGTCATGCCTTGAACATTGAAACGTTGCATGTGCTACTCCTTCCATTCAGGTAATAAAGGGGACGATCGGCATCTTCATCCTTGCCATCGTGGCAAGGTCAAGTTTCTCTTTTAGCTGCCGGGCTGGCATTCGTCACGTTGCTGCGCCAAGCTGCATCTTTACGGTCTAAAGCAGGAGTATCAGCCATGCGCTGGTCAGCATTGCGCGTCGTCGGCATCCTCGGGTTATTGGTCAGCAGCGCCTGGGCACAGGCGGATCAGGATTACGGTGTCCTGATCATTTCCCGCGAGCGTCTGGAAGTACCGACCTCATGCGAAATCGGTATCTACATTCAGGATGAACTGGCCGCTCGCCTGTTCCAGGAACAGTCCACCTCGTTCAACCTGCCAGCCGGGGATATCTCGGTGCGTCTGCGTCTACTGCCGGGGCAGGCTCCGGGCTGCGGCCAGGGCCTTGAAGCGCAGCAACGCAGCGTGGTGCACATGAAGGCCGGCGATATCCAGAAATTCCGCATCGCCCAGAACCTCAATGGCCTGTACCTGAAACCGGCCTCATTGGGCTATTAAGCTGGCGGTATGAGAACCATTGTGGGACCGGCTTCAGCCGGGAAGAGGTCAGTACATCCGATACATCATGTGGCAGACGATAGAGATGTATCGATCATACCGACGCCTTCCCGGCTGAAGCCGGTCCCACAACTACCTGCCAATCGTAGAGAACTCGCTTGACCTTACCAGAATGGTAAGGTTGATCCTGTAGGTATCAAGCCTTCAGGGAGTACCCCCGCATGCTCAAGCCCGCCACTTTCGACCTGCCCATCAGCGGCATGACCTGCGCCAGTTGCGCAGGCCGGGTCGAACGCGCATTGAATAAAGTCCCCGGCGTCAAAAGCGTCAGCGTCAACCTGGCCAATGAACGTGCCCACGTCGAGACTCAGGGCTATGTCGATTCAACGCTACTGATCGGTGCGGTGGAAAAGGCCGGTTACGGCGCCACCTTGCTGCAGGACGCCAAGACCAGCGCCGACGATCAGCACCGGCGCCTCACCCACGAACGCTACGCCCTGATCCTCGCCTTGCTGCTGGCCGTACCGCTGGTCATTCCAATGCTGCTGCAGCCTTTCGGCCTGCACTGGATGCTGCCGTCCTGGCTGCAGTTTTCTCTGGCGACGCCTGTGCAATTCATCCTTGGCGCGCGCTTCTATGTCGCTGCGTGGAAGGCGGTGCGCGCAGGCGAAGGCAATATGGACCTGCTGGTCGCCCTCGGCACCAGCGCCGGTTACGGCCTGAGCCTATACGAGTGGGCCATGGCCGCGCCGGGCAGCATGCCTCATCTGTATTTCGAAGCCTCGGCGGTGGTCATCGCCCTGGTTCTGCTGGGCAAATACCTGGAAAGCCGGGCCAAACGCCAGACCGCCAGCGCCATCCGCGCCCTCGAAGCCTTGCGCCCGGAACGGGCCATTCAGGTGATCGACGGCCAGGAACACGACGTCGCCATCAGCGCCCTGCGCCTCAATGATCTGGTGCTGGTCAAACCCGGCGAACGCTTCCCGGTGGACGGCGAAGTGGTGGATGGCCAGAGCCATGCCGATGAAGCCTTGATCAGTGGCGAAAGCCTGCCCGTGCCCAAACTGCCCGGCGACAAGGTCACCGGCGGCGCTATCAATGGCGAAGGTCGTCTGCTGGTCAGGACTCTGGCCTTAGGCGCCGAAACCGTGCTGGCGCGGATCATTCGTCTGGTCGAGGATGCCCAGGCGGGCAAGGCGCCGATCCAGAAGCTTGTGGATAAAGTCAGCCAGGTGTTCGTGCCGACCGTACTGGTGCTGGCGCTGATCACCCTGATCGGCTGGCTGACGGTTGGCGCCTCTCTGGAGAGCGCGATCATCAATGCGGTGGCCGTACTGGTCATCGCCTGCCCTTGCGCACTGGGTCTGGCGACGCCGACCGCGATCATGGCCGGGACCGGCGTTGCCGCCAAATTCGGCATTCTGATCAAAGACGCCGAGGCCCTGGAACGCGCCCACGAAGTCACGGCCGTGGTATTCGACAAGACCGGCACCCTGACCTCGGGCACTGCGCGCATCGCCCATTTCGCTGCGCTGGATGGTGAAGAAAACCTGCTCCTGCAACTGGCAGGAGCCCTGCAAAGCGGCAGCGAGCATCCCTTGGCCAAGGCGGTACTGGATGCCTGCAAGGAACGCCAACTGCCACTGGCCAGGGTGCAAAACAGTCAGGCCCTGGTCGGACGCGGTATCGCAGGCTCGGTGAACGGGCGCTCGCTGGCGTTGGGCAATCGACGGATGCTGGACGAAAGCGGTCTGACCATGGCCTCACTGGCCGACTCGGCGAAAACCTGGGAAGCAGAAGGCCGCACCCTGTCCTGGCTGATCGAGCAAGGCAGCGAGCCCCGTGTGCTTGGGCTGTTTGCCTTTGGCGACACGCTCAAGCCCGGCGCTGCCGAAGCGGTCAGGCAACTGACCGAGCGAAATATCAGCAGCCATCTGCTCACCGGCGACAATCAGGGCAGTGCCCGCGTCGTCGCGCAAGCCTTGGGCATTGAAGACGTGCACGCCGAGGTGTTGCCCGCCGACAAGTCCGCCGCAGTACTGGCCCTCAAGGCCAATAACGTCGTGGCCATGGTCGGCGATGGCATCAACGATGCCCCTGCACTGGCCGCCGCCGATATCGGCATCGCCATGGGCGGCGGCACCGACGTGGCCATGCACGCAGCGGGGATCACCCTGATGCGCGGCGATCCACGGCTGATCCCGGCGGCGCTGGATATCAGCCGACGCACCTATGCCAAGATCCGCCAGAACCTGTTCTGGGCCTTCGTCTATAACCTGATCGGTATTCCCCTGGCAGCCTTTGGTTTTCTCAATCCGGTCTTGGCAGGAGCCGCGATGGCCCTGTCCAGCGTCAGCGTGGTGAGCAATGCCCTGCTGCTCAAGACCTGGAAGCCCGCAGATCAAGGAGAACTGTCATGAATATCGGCCAAGCAGCAAAAAGCAGTGGCCTGAGCGCCAAGATGATCCGCTACTACGAGTCTACCGGGCTGTTGCAACCGGCTCATCGCACAGACAGCGGCTATCGCCTGTACGGCGCCGATGACCTGCACACCCTGGCGTTCATCAAACGCTCGCGTGACCTGGGCTTTTCATTGGAGGAAGTCGGCAAGCTGCTGGCCCTGTGGCAAGACCGCCAGCGCGCCAGTGCCGATGTCAAAGCTTTGGCCCGGGAACATATCGTCGAGCTGAACCTGAAGATCAGCGAACTGGCCGCATTGCGTGACACCTTGCAGGATCTGGTCGAGCATTGTCACGGCGATCACCGACCGGACTGCCCGATCCTCAAGGATCTGGCGTCGGGTGGGTGTTGTTCATAGAGCGATGGTATTTCACGTGGGACCGGCTTTAGCCGGGAAGCCCATCGGGCAGACGACAGACGTGTATCGTTCATGCCGACGCCTTCCCGGCTAAAGCCGGTCCCACAGGATCATTTACCATCACTGGAATTACTGGTCCCGGCACTCGAACCGCCCTTGGTCGATGGCCCTGTGCTGGTACTGCCATCAGTGCCGCTATTGGTCATGCCTTTGGTGCCGGGTGTTGAAGTCTTGGGTGCGGGGGTCGAGCCGTCGGTGTTCTGGCCCATGCTCGAGCTGCCCGAACGCGGGCCGTTGGTGTCTACCGGGTCGGTGGGGCCAGTGGAGTCGGCCGCATGAACACTGGCAGCAGCCAGCAGGCCAGCAAGGGTCAGGGCAGTCAGTTTGGTCTTGATCATGATGTGCATCCTCTTGATGGAGTCGATACACATTGGTCCGGGCGCCTGCTCGAGAGGTGCCGCCAGACCGACGAACGGTCATCACGCCGATTAATGAAAACCCGGCGTGATGACGGTGAAGATCACTGCATCCAGGGCGGAGGCGGTTCTTCGGCCATTTTATTGGCGGGCTCGTCGTCGGCAGCACGAGCGGCCTGACGGCGCTCTTCGTCGCGGCGCGCCGCTTCGATTTCCCGCAATACGCCACCGACATCGGCAGTCTCTTCCGGATCATCGAACAGGCCGGTCAGGACAGTCGTCGGCGACAGCGTCCCGGCCTCGAAGAACGCCCACATTTCCTTGGCGTACCGCGTGGCCTTCAACTCCGGCGCAAAGCGACCGAAGTAAGACGCCATGTTGCCGACGTCACGCTCCAGCATGGTAAACGCATGGTTGTTACCCGCCGCGTCCACTGCCTGGGGCAGGTCGATGATCACCGGCCCGCTCGGGGCCAGCAGCACGTTGAACTCGGACAAGTCACCGTGCACCAAACCGGCACACAGCATCAGCACGATCTGCTGGATCAGGAACGCGTGATATTCCCGGGCCTGATCCGGCTCCAGCACCACGTCATTCAGACGCGGCGCGGCATCGCCGTCTTCATCGGCAATCATCTCCATTAGCAATACGCCTTCAAGGAAGTCGTACGGCTTGGGCACCCGTACACCGGCACCGGCCAGGCGGAACAACGCCGCGACCTCGGCGTTCTGCCAGGCATCTTCGGTCTCTTTGCGACCAAATTTGGACCCCTTGGCCATGGCCCGGGCCTGCCGGCTGTTACGGACCTTGCGGCCTTCCTGATACTCCGACGCCTGACGGAAACTACGTTTGTTCGCCTCCTTGTAAACCTTGGCGCACCGCAGCTCTTTACCGCAGCGCACCACATAAACAGCTGCCTCTTTACCGCTCATGAGCGGGCGCAGCACCTCGTCAACCAGACCGTCCTCGATCAGGGGTTCAATGCGTTTAGGAGTCTTCATCAGCTTTTATTGTGGGTCCTTCGTTGCCAAACACGCGATCGTTGCTCGTTATACGGCAATCCAATGCCAGCGAGTAGTGGTTGATTATCGATCAGCCCGGATTACGTCAGTAAAGTCACTGTAACAACCTATAAAGCAGCTTTCGTGCCCATTCATGACACTTCATTGGCGAAACAACTCGCCGGGGGTATAGCCAAACAAGCCTTTGAAAGCGACGATAAACGCCGAGGTGGAATCGTAACCGCAGCTCAGCGCCGTGTTAGTGACGCTCTCGCCATTTTCCAGGGCGCCCAGCGACGACAACAATCGCGCCCGTTGCCGCCAGCCGCGAAAGCTCAGACCGGTTTCGCGCTGAAAAAGTCGCATCAGGGTTTTTTCCGACATACCCAGGCGTTCGGCCCAGTCCTGCAGGTTGATGCGCATGCCGGGGCTTTCGATCAGTTCGTTGCACAGGCCGAGCAAGCGCGCATGGCGCGGCAGCGGCAGGGAGAAACCGACCTGGGGCAGGCGCGCCAGTTGATCGAGCAGCACCTGCACCAGTCGCGCTTCATGGCTGTCGCCCAGCGGGTAATCGACCGGCAGCAGGCAGAAGGTCTTGATCAGCTCACGGGCCAGGGGCGTGACTTCCAGCACCTGACAGCCCGGCGCGGCCCAGGCGGCGTCTTCTTCGCGCACATACAGGCTGCGCATCTCGGCTTGCATTGAGGTGACCACCTGGTGCTCCAGCCCCGGCGGAATCCATACGCCCCACTGCGGCGGCGCAAAAAAACTGCCCTCGGCGGTGTGTACGCCCAGTACCCCACTGATCGCGTAGGAAAACTGCCCCCAATCGTGGCGATGCGGCGGCGTCCACGAGCCGATCCCCAGGCTTTCGGCTCGGGCATACAGCGGGCGCGGCAGCTCGCTGAGGGCCGGGATTTGCCGTTCTGCACCGGCACGCCGCAAGTCAGGTTGTCCGTTAGTCGGCATCGCTTGGCCTTATGTCGCAAGACGGAAATCGTCAGACAGGTTAGCCTGTGGACACCTTTCTTTACAAACAAGCACCCGGTCTTTCTATGCAAGCACTCAAACACCTCAAGCGCGTCGTCACAGACTGGTTCCTCTGCGGCATGCTGCTGGCAACCGTGCTGGCGTACTTCTTCCCCGGCTTCGGCGCCAGCGGCGGCGGCATGCATGCCGAATACGTGATCAATGGCGGGGTGTTCCTGGTGTTCTTCCTGCACGGGGTCAATCTGTCCAGCGAACAAATCAGTCACGGTCTGAAGAACTGGCGCCTGCACATCATGGTCCAGAGCTTCACTTTTGCAGTGTTCCCGTTGATCTGGCTGGCCTGCGACAAGTTGTTCGGCAATCAGATTCCAGCGCTGTTGATGCTCGGCTTCCTCTACCTGTGTGCCCTGCCCTCGACCATTTCTTCGTCCGTGGCCCTGACCGGCAGCGCAGGCGGCAACGTGCCCGCGGCGATTCTCAATGCCAGCCTGTCCAGCGTCTTCGGCATCTTTATCACGCCATGGCTGTGCAGCCTGGTGGTGGGCACCGGCGCGGGCGGTATAGACCTGGGCTCAACGCTGCTCGACCTGTGCGGCATGCTGCTGCTGCCTCTGGTGCTGGGGCAGCTGCTGCGGCCGCTGCTGGGCAAGTTCTTCGCCCGGCACAAGCGCTACACCAATATCATCGACAAGGTAGTGATCCTGCTGCTGGTTTACGCGGCGTTCTGCAACTCGATGGTGTCAGGCATGTGGCAGACCCAGGGCAATAGCGTGATCCTCACCGCGTTTATCGGCAGCGCGATCCTGCTTGCCGTGATCCTGTTCATGACCACCCGCACCGCCGGCGCCCTGCATTTCAATCATGCCGACAGCGTTGCTGCGGTGTTCTGCGCCAGCAAGAAATCCCTCGCGGCCGGGGCGCCCATGGCGGCGCTGATCTTCGGCAATAACCCGGGGCTGGGCCTGATCCTGCTGCCGATCATGATCTACCACCCGATGCAGTTGATCGTCTGCTCGGTGATGGCGGAAAACTATGCAGCGCGGCATAAGCGCCAGTTGTCCGCAGTTGCACTGGAAGAAGCGCGCGCAGCCTGATTGACTGCATATATGTGGGACCGGCTTCAGCCGGGAATGCGTCTTCCCGGCTAAAGCCGGTCCCACATTTTTATGCCGCGCCAGCCCCACCTCAATCGATCACGTTGAACTCCACCCGCGCCGTCTGCCCGCTTTCGTCGAGCACGCTCAACTGATAGCGACCGAGGCGGTTGAGCGTCGGGCTGAAGAAGTCCTGGTTGGCGGTATCGGCCATGGGGCTGCCGTCGATAAACCACCAGCGCCGACCGCTGCCGCCCAAGGCGGATAACTTCAGGCGCAGGGCCTGGCGGCTGCCCACCGGCAGGCGCAGGTTATCGCCATCACGCACGCCGACAATTACCAATGGCGCCGCCAGCCCCAATGCCTGTGGCGGGCAGTCCGGGTCGTTGGCGGGCAAGCGGGCATCGCGGCGTTCGCCACGCGGTAGCCAAGGCTCCAGCGCCGACGGCCACAGAGCAACGTCACGTAATTGTGCACCGGGGCAATCCGAGGCCACGCGCAGGCCCTTTTCATTGATCCAGACCTTCTCTTCAAGGCCCAGACCCAAGGGTTGTTCGGGCGGCATCAGGGTCGGCGGCGTAGTGCCGTCCAAGGTCCAGGCGAAGCGCTGACGACGGCAGTTGGGGTCGGTCTTGCTCATAGTCTGCCCCAACGGCCAGCAGATCGCCGCGACACCGACGTTCATCGGCATCGGCTGGATCGGCGCGAGAATATTGCGCTGACTGTCGCGGTTCACCAGTACATCGTGAACCTGCATCATCAACGGCGCCGCCGAGGCCAGGCCGAACTGCCCCGGCACCGGCGTGCCGTCCGGTCGACCGATCCATACGCCGACGATAAAGCGCGGCCCGACGCCAATCGCCCAGGCATCGCGGAAACCATAACTGGTGCCGGTCTTCCAGGCCAGTTGTGGGCGCTGTACCAGGTCGGCGTGGGTGTCCAGATCCGGACGCGACTGGCCGCTGAGAATCCGCCGAATGATCCACGCCGCGCCCGGCGACATCATCGGCCGATCACGCAGGGGATCATCCGGCTGCAGGCGGATGTCGGCGCTGCGCCCGCCACGGGCAAAGGCGCTGTAGCCGCCGACCAGATCCTCCAGACGACTGCCGCCGCCACCGAGGATCAACGCCAGGCTCGGCTGCGCCAACGGCGGCAGGGTCAGGGGCACGCCGCCAGTGCGCAGTTCACCGGCAAAGCGTTTCGGCCCGTAGGCTTCCAACAGTTGCACGGCGGGCAGGTTGAGGGACTGGGACAACGCCGCACTGGCCGCCACCGGCCCGCTGAAGCCCGCCGAGAAGTTGCCGGGGCGATAGTCGCCGAAACGTCGGGGCACGTCCTGCAACAGCGACTCGGAGTGGATCAGCCCGGCATCCATGGCCTTGCCATAAAGGAATGGCTTGAGGGTCGAGCCGGGTGAACGCAGGGCGCTGACCATGTCGACATGGCCGAAGCGTTTGACGTCGTTGATATCCACCGAGCCGACATAGGCGCGCACCGCCATATTCTCTGCCTCGACCACCAGAATCGCCGCCGATGTGCGCTCCGGCAGACGCGCGCGCCAGCCGAGGATCAGGTCTTCCATGCGCCGTTGCAGCACCGCATCCAGGGTGGTACGGATCAGGGTCGGGCTGCGGGGTCGGTTCAGGCGTCGGGCCAGCAGCGGCGCCAGACTCGGCTCCTGACGCGGCGCCAGCAGCAACGGCTCCTCCAAGGCATCGTCGACCGCCTCTTGCGGCCACACCTTGAACTCGGCCAGACGCTTGAGCACCTTGTCCCGTGCCGCCTGGGCCAGCTTGGGGTGACGGTCAGGACGCAGGCGGCTCGGCGCCTGAGGCAATACCGCGAGCAACGCGGCTTCGGCACGGGTCATTTGCGCCGGGGACTTGCCCAGATACGCCCAACTGGCCGCAGCAACACCTTGCAGGGTGCCGCCAAACGGGGCGCGGTCGAGGTAGATGCCGAGAATCTCATCCTTGGACAGATGCCACTCCAACTGCAGGGTGCGCCACAGCTGGCGCAGCTTGCCGGGCAAGGTGCGGGCGTGCGGGTCGAGCAAGCGCGCCACCTGCATCGACAGCGTGCTGCCGCCGGACACCACCCGCGCACCGTGCATGTTCTGCCAGGTCGCCCGCAGCAGCGCCAGCGGGTTAACCCCCGGATGGCTGTAGAACCAGCGATCCTCGTAGGTCAGCAACGCTTCAAGATAATAGGGCGAGACCTGATCGCGGCTGACCGGATAGCGCCATACGCCATTGGCATCGGCAAAGCGCCATAACGGCGTGCCATCCTCAGCCAGCACCACTCGCGCCAGATCGTCCTTGGGCAGCGGCAGCGGCCAGATACGGTCGGCCAGCCATAACAGGGCAATCAGCAGCAAAAGGCCGAGCACGGCCCGACGCAGCAATAGGGTCAGGCCCTGGTGCCAGGTCTTCGGTTCAAGGCGCCGGCCCCATAAACGACGAGCAAAACGACGCACCAACGGCAGTCCGCGCACAACAAATCCGCGAATCAACACACAGAACCTCTATGCTCCACGGAACTCGTGATGGCACGTGATAGCCAAAGCCTGGAGACTCGCTTTTTCATGACACTGATCAGGACGCACATATGCAGGTAGAAGGCTTTTTCGAAGGGCTTGGCCAGGCCATCGGTGCGGTGATCCGCTTCGTGGTCGATGGGCTGGATTGGTTGTTCAATGGGTTCACCCATGCCGGCAGCAACTTTATCGAGGGCCTGTCCCGGACTCTGGGCATGGACACCTCACTGATCAGCATCGGCGCGCTGATCATCGGCTTGATTCTGCTCTATTCGGCCATCCGCGCGTTCATGCGCGCCTCGATCATCATGGGCATCATCTGGCTGGCACTGGGGTTGTGGGTCATGAGTTGGGTGGTGCATTGATACTGTAGATAAACGACTGTGGGAGCGAGGCTTGCCCGCGAAGAGGATTTGTCCGACGCAAAAGATGTATCGGATGTACCGACCTCTTCGCGGGCAAGCCTCGCTCCAACAAATCAACCGATCCCACATCATGCGGGATCGATCATCGCTTCAGACTACTTAGCCTTGACCACCAACTGCGGCGGCGTCGCACCCAGTGCCTGCCAGTTCGGCCGGTACATGGACTCCACCTGCGGTGGCGGCACGCGGTAGACGCCCGGCGTCACCGCACGGGCCAGGTAGACCAGGTTCACCGTGGTGCTGCCGTTCAAGTCCAGGGCTGCGACATAACGGTCGCCACGGTATTCCTGGTGCTTGATGTTGGCGTTCTCCATCGACTCGCGCCAGTTCTTCACCGACTCGCTGGCGTCTTCCAGGCTGGCCGAACTCTGCGCCAGGTTCTGGTTTTCCAGCTCAAGACCGGCCGGCAACAGGTCAACCACCAAGGCATCCGGCACCCGCTCCTTGGCACGAATCGCGGTATGGATCAGCACCAGCTGACCGCTCTTGAGCGCATTGAGGTTCAGCGGCTGGCCATCGACGCTCAGGTACTCGCGGCTGATTTCCAGGTTCTCGCCGCCAGGCGCTGGCGCCTGCACTGGATAGCCGGAAATGGTCATCTGCTGATAGAGCGTGTCGCCGCCCTGATTCTGCAGGGTCATCGGCGCCGCCAGGCTGTCGCCGTCGAGCTTGACCGCTGTCTGATTGTTGCTCAGATCGAAGCTCTGCGCGCCGCTGACCAGTTTCGCCGCCCAAGCCTTCTCAGGCTTGTTCAGCAAGTCACGACCGGCGAGGAACAGCGCGTTGCTTTCCTGAGTGGAGAGATAACGGTTGGCCGCCACCTCGTCCGCCAGGGCAAACAGACGGTCGTCGCGTTTGTCTGCAGCCAGGTTGTTTTCATTGAGCAGGGCCAGGATCAGCGCCTGATCACGCAAGGAACTGCCGTAGTCGGCCAGCCACTCGCCGGATTTGCGCTGTACGGCAAGCCCTGCCAACAGCGCCTGATCGGCACGCGGCTTGTCACCCATCTTGTCCAGAGCAATCGACAGCTGCACCAGTGGCAGGCCGGAGCGTGCGTCGGTACGACGGTCGAACAGGCTGCGCAGGGCACCCAGCGGCGCCTGCTGGCTACGCGACAGGACCAGCGCGGCGTAGGCCTGCACGGCGAAACGACTGTGCTCGACGTTACGGCTGTAGTTGATCTGCACCTGATTGGCGTCCTGCAGGTAACGCAGCAGGCGTTCGTTGGCTTTCTTCAGGGAATCCGGCGGCACGGCATAACCCTGATCACGGGCACGCATGAGGAAGTCGGTGACGTATGCGGTCAGCCAGTATTCCTCTTCGCTGTCAGAACCCCACAGGCCGAAGCTGCCGTTGCTGCGCTGCATGCCCAGCAGGCGTTCGATGCCCAGTTCGACCTTGCGCTTGCGCTCGTTATCCGGCTCGCCCTTGATGCCCAGACGCTTGAGGGTCGCGGCATCGGCATACAGGGACGGATACAGACCACTGGCGGTCTGCTCCAGGCAACCGTACGGATAGGCTTTCAGGGCACGGATCTGCTCGCCCAGGTTCAGTGGCGGACGGCTGGAAACCGAGAACATCGCCTCGCGACCGGCCGGTTCGAACACATCCAGGGCACCGTCGGGCAGGCTCCAGACATCATCCTTGAGCGCAGCGCGGTAGTGCTTGAGCATCGCCGGATACGCCGGACGCACGCCGATTTTCCATTCGCGGTTGAACGGTGGCAGTGTCTCGCCCGGCAGAACCAGACCTTCCACCAGCACCTTGACCGAACCCTGGCCGAAACCGCCCAGGGCCTGCACCGGCACCTTCAAGGTGGTGCGCTGGCCTTTGTTCAATTGCACGACGCGGGACTGGTTGCCGTTGGGAATGGCCAACTGGCCTTCGGCGCTGACGCTCACCACGAGTTTCTGCGCCTTGTCCGTCAGGTTCGACAGGTCCAGGGCGACGGAGGTCTGGTCGCCACCAGCAAGGAAGCGCGGTGCCGACAGCTCGGCCACAATCGGCGCGGCAATCACGGTCTTGCCTTCGGCCACGCCGAAGTGATCACCGGTCCAGGCCTGGGCCATGATCCGCACTTCACCGTTGAAGTCCGGAATGTCGACGCTGACTTCGCCTTCACCCTGCTCATTGAGGGTTACCGGCAAGGCCTGTTGAGCAACGATGGTCACGCTGGTGTCGGGCTTTTTACCGCCCTTGGCCAGCGCAGCGTCACCACCGAAAGCCAGGGTCGCAATGCGGTTGCGACCGGCTTCGATCAGTTGACCGTAGACGTCCAGTTGGTCGACGCCGTATTCCTTGCGGCCGAACATGGCGTTGAACGGGTCCGGCGTCGGATAGCTGGTGATATTGAGAATGCCCACGTCCACGGCCGAAACCAGTACATGCACGTCTTTCGGGATGCTGCCATCGGCGTTCTTCGCCGCCACCTTGATTTTCAGCGGCTGCTTGGGACGCATTTTCCCAGGTGCGGTAACGCTCACCGCCAGTTTGCGCTGATCGCGGTCCAACGGCAGGTGCAGCAGGCCCACGGCGCGTTTCGGCGTGACATTGGCTTTGCGCTCGCCCGGACGAATCACCAGTGCGCTGACGTAGAGGTCATGACGGGCCCACTTCTTGTCCAGCGGAATATCGTAGGTCTTGCCTTCGGCAGGCACGTCGATTTCCTGCCACCACAACGGGCCTTCGCTCGACTCGATCAGCAGGTAACCCTTGCCCGCGGCAGGCGGGGTGACGGTGACCTTGGCAGTGTCGCCATCGGCATAAGACTTCTTGTCCAGTGCCAGCTTGACCTGATCGGGGCGCACAGCGCCGCCGTCGGTGTTGTCCTGCCAGCGGTAGCCGGCCCAGAAGCGCAGGCTGCTGACCAGACCAGTCTGCGGGTCTTCCACTTCGACGCGGTATGGGCCCCATTCGACCGGGAAGCTGACCTTGACGGTGGAGTCTTTCTTGATCGAAACGGTTTGCTCATCGAGGTTCAGGTACTTCTCGTTGTAGTGATAGCTCCAGCCATCGCTCTCCGAGTAGTTCCAGTAGTAGTCGCGACGCTCACGTACCAGGCGCACCTTGACGTTGTCGGCAGCCAGCTTGTTACCGGCGGCGTCGGCCACCAGCACTTCAAACTCGGCCGGGCCGTCGCCATCGGTCTGGGCTTCGCCCTTGGCCGAACCGGAGTAATCGTCGTCATCATCAGCGCTCTTGCCGAACAGCGGACGCAGGCCCGGCAGTTGCTCGGCCGGCCATACCGGCTGCACCACACGACGGGTGACCGGACGGCCACCGGACTCTTGCAGGCTGGCTTGCAGAATCAGTTGCAGCGGCGACTTGGCCTTGCCCCAGGTGCTTTCCAGGGACAGTTCCAGCTCACCGTTGGCATCCAGAGTGCTGGCGTCGATCTCCAGGTCCTGCTTGAGGTCTTCCTCGGTGATCGAACCGAACTGATAGCCCGGCAGGCTGGCTACGGCTTCACGCAGCGGACGCAGGTACAGCTGGCCAGTCAGGGTATTGCCCGAGGCCGGGGCGCCGTAGAGGTAGCGACCCTTGATTTCGAAAACCGGAGAATCAGCAGGTGCTACCGGGGTATCGCTGCCCTTGATGTCCAGAGCCATGCGTTCAGGGAGGAAGTCCTCGACCTTGAACTCATAGATTTGCGGCTTGCCGTCACCCAGGTCGAACACCAACTGCCAGCGGCCGGTCGGCGATTCGTCGGCCAGTTGCAGCTGATACTGATAGAAGCCCGACTTGTCGGCTTCCCAGACGAACTTGCGGCTGACCTGATCATCCGGGCGGCGCACTTCGACGGTGATTGGCTGCGGCTTCACATCACGGCCATCGTTGTCACGCAGCAGACCGTTGAGCAGCACGGTTTCGCCGGGGCGATAGAGGTCGCGCGGGCCGAAGATAAAGAATTGCAGCGGATGGGATTGCGGGCCGGTGATATCAAACTCGGCCAGGTCCAGCGCCGAACCATCTAGGCGCTGCATGGTGGTCTGGTCACCGGTATGGGCCAGGATCAGCGCGGTGTTGGCGACAACGGGCAGTTGTGCATGACCGGTGCTGTCGGTCTTGGCCTGACCAACCACGGCACCGGCGTTGTTGTAAAGATCGACGTCAACGCCGCTCATGGCCTTGCCGCCTTCCAGCGCCTGGGTGAAGACGTCCAGGCGATTGGCATAGCGGTGCACCGACATACCGATATCACTGAGGGTGAACAGGGTCGCCGGATAGGTATAGGTATAACCACCGGCCACGCGCATCACCGCCAGGTAAACGCCCGGCTCTTGCAGGGGCTTGATCCCGCCGATGGGCAGCAGCACGGTTTCGCGGGTATTGCGCGCCGGCTTGAGGTCGAAGCGGCCGCTGTAGACCAGCTCGGCCATGGTCAGCAGGTCTTCGGAGGCGTAGCTGGAAATGCTCGACGAGCCTTCCCACTGATTGAGGAACGCTGGCAGCTCGTCCGACTTGATGCGGAAAAACTCGACTTCAACTTTGTCGACGTTCAGCGCAATCACCGGCAGGCCTTCGGCCAGACGGGTCGGCAGCAGGCTGCCACGGCTGGCAAAGCCTACGGTGGCTTGCAGGTCCTTGGTTTCCAGGCGGCTGATGTACTCGGCGGCCAGCTTGGACTTGTTCACCGAGACCAGCCCGGCATCAACGGTCAGCACCAGTTTGCGCTGGGGCTCCAGATGACGCAGGCGTAGCTCCATGAGGTTATCCGACAGCTCCCAGGCACCGTCGACCTTGCCGTCCTTGCTGTCCACCAGATGCAGCTTCTCGGCGAATTTCTGCTCCGGATCCAGAGGCGCGGAGAAACTCACCGACAGGGTGCTGGCGCCGTCGACCTGAATTTCCGAAACATCGATCACACTCAACTCGCGGCCGGCATAACGCTTGGCCAGCGCTGGCAGATCGACCGCGGGCTTGGGTTTGCTCGCCGTAGCGACCGTTGCCTGAGTGTTCGGCGTCGCAGCAGCAGCGGGTTTATCGGGGGTGGAGGAATCGCAGGCACTGAGCAGCGCAAGCGCGCAAGCCAGAAACAATCCTTTGTTGAACATGGGGCACTCAATTGGCAACGGGTTGGGGAGGGTGCTGACTATATAGCAGTCATTGGCCCACATGGCAGGGACCAAGCGATAGGACAGCGGGAATGAGACTTTGTTCTCAGGCTGAATGATGGCGTTTTGCCTGCTCTCTCAACCCCTAAAACGCTTGCGGGAGCAGATTTTTATAGCCTTTTAAAGGCTGCGTCGGGTGCTGCGAATCATCGCTCACTATATTGACTTTTGAATTGTAAATCATGCTGTATCGACATTGACCGGTGCTTCAAAACTTTAACTTTATACCATTTATCAATAATCTCTATCGCGAAACGCAATATAACATCTCAACTTATTGTTTTTACGACCAAAAGATAGTGCTCCTCTTGCCCGCTGCTTTTGACCCGTAGCTTTACACCAACTACCATCAACTTACCAGCAATAAAAATAGAGCCGGTGAACTTCATGAAAAAAAATAAATCATCCGAATACCAACCCACTAACTCAACCCCCGAACCAGACCCAAGTTTCGGCACCGGAGGCATAGTCTATATACCCAACCCGATGAAACCACCATTAATGCTTGACGCCCTCTACGTGGTAGCAGCCCCGAACACAAGCACAAACCAACTTATATATGTTGTCTGTTGGAACGCAAGTTTAGACGCACTTTTCTATCTCGTCCGCTTGTTAGAGAACGGTGAAATTGACAGAAGCTTTGGCGACAATGGGTACGCCACCATTCCCACGATTCTCACAACTCCGGCACGACTGAGAGAGTTGATCTTTTTCAGTGGCAGTGGCGCCATAACCGGCATTTCAGAAATACTTTTCACTAATAGTTGGTGGGTGCCAGGCGCGACCCGCTTCAAACCCTCAGGTTCGCTCGATAGGAGTTTTTCATTTAGTGGCTATAGACATTTCCCGCCACCTTGGCTGCTCAAATCAGACAAAGCAACGACCAATAACGAAAAAGCTGACGTTGACAATACACCATGGCTTAACTTCAGAGTGCTTGTAGAAGCCAATATCACACCGCAATTGAATATCCAGCCGAATGGGAAAATGTTGTTCCTTGCCCGTTATAGACAGTACCCTAACGGCTACGGGGCAGGCGTTTACCAGGCCAGGATCCACCTGGACGGCATGCCCGACGAAACGTTTGGTCAAAACGGCTTTGTTAAAATCGAAGACCCGGCGGATCCAGACTTCTTAATAGATGCTCGAATTTACGATATTGATAGACGTGGAGGAATGGTGGTTTTCGCTGATCGTCGTGATACCGGCATAGTGCTCAGGTATGACGCCGAAGGAAGCCTTGATCAAAGCTTTGGTAACGGCGGAATTGTAGTGATAGATGACTCGGTTCTGGGTGGCAGAGCCATCGCTATAAAAGCGGTGGACGATGGGGCGATACTCATTGTCTTCCAATTTGATGGTTTGAAAGAAGATCCTCCCTATCCCTATTTCTATCCCGCTGTCATAAAACTCCTGCGCGATGGCCGCCGTGACCCCACCTTCAATAACGGTGATCCACTAAAGTTAGATGATATTGCCCCCGATGCCAGACTTATGGCCGTCGGCATGACTCTGGATGCTGGAAACCGAATCATGCTATCGGGCTATGTAGACGATGGACCAATGAATAACCGTGGCTTTTTGGCAAGACTTCTGCCCAATGGAACACGCGATGCTGACTTCGGTGTCAATGGACTCGCCATTCGCCAGGACATGCTCCGCTTTTCCCCTGCCTCTATCCAGAATGGTACAAAGATACTGTTGACCACAGGGTTGCCAGGCGACCAATCAGTCGCGAGATTTATCGCCTGACCCGTTTTTCACCAGGGGCTGCTGTGTCGGCGAGGCACACGGCTACAATGCCCGCCTTTCAAGGGGCCCCCACTTGTCCAACCTGCTCAACGACTGGCAGCACCGCCTCACCCACCACCGGGTCTGGGCACTGGCTGCGCCGATGATTCTGTCGAATATCTCCGTGCCCCTGGTGGCGCTGGTCGACAGCAGTGTGATCGGCCATCTGCCCCATGCCCATCAGCTCGGTGCCGTGGCGGTGGGTTCGACGCTGTATACGTTCCTGGCCTGGGCCATGGGTTTTCTGCGCATGGGCACCACCGGCTTTGCCGCCCAGGCGGCCGGACGCAGTGATGGCGCGGCGTTGCGGCAGATACTGGTGCAGGGCTTGTTGCTGTCGCTATTGCTGGCGTTTTTCCTGGCAGCGATTGCCCTGCCCTTCAGCCATCTGGCGTTGGCGATGATGCAGCCTTCGGCGGATCTCAATCAGCTGACTCAGGACTTCTTCCATACCCGCCTGCTCGGCCTGCCCGCGACCCTGGCCAGTTATGCTCTGGTGGGCTGGTTCCTTGGTTTGCAGAATGCCCGAGCGCCGTTGGCGATTCTGCTGGCGACCAACCTGAGCAATATCGCCCTCAACCTGTGGTTCGTGCTCGGCCTGGATTGGGGCGTGGTCGGCGCGGCGCGGGCCTCGGTAATGGCCGAATGGTTCGGGGCGCTATTGGGCCTGGCGCTGACCCGCAAGGGCCTGCTGGCCTATCCCGGCCAGGTTTGCTGGGTGGCGTTGCAACGCTGGAACAATTGGCGACCGCTGCTGACGGTCAATCGCGATATCTTCATTCGCAGCCTGGCCCTGCAATCGGTGTTCTTCCTGATCACCGTACAGGGTGCGCGATTGGGCGATGCGACGGTGGCGGCCAATGCCCTGCTACTCAACGGCCTGCTGCTGACCGCCCACGCCCTGGATGGCCTGGCCCATGCCGTGGAAGCCCTGTGCGGCCATGCCATTGGCGCGCGAGACCGC
The DNA here is from genome assembly GCF_056933585.1 of Pseudomonas sp. JL23. Lineage (NCBI taxonomy): Bacteria > Pseudomonadati > Pseudomonadota > Gammaproteobacteria > Pseudomonadales > Pseudomonadaceae > Pseudomonas > Pseudomonas sp. JL23. The sequence continues at coordinate 6,084,141 of NZ_CM167795.1, forward strand.
ACGGCCCTACGTCGTGCCCTCACAGTGGCGGGGGGCTGGTCGCTCATCTGTAGCGTCGCCTTTGCTTTGCTGTTCCTGTTTGCCGGGCACGGGTTTATCGCCATGCAGACCGATATTGCCGAGGTGCGCACGATCGCCTTCGAATACCTGCCGTACCTGGCAGCGCTGCCATTGGTGGCGGTCTGGAGCTACCTGCTCGATGGCCTGTTCATCGGTGCCACCCGCGCCCGGGAAATGCGCAATGCCATGCTGCTCAGCGTGCTGCTGATCGCGCCGGTGGCGTGGTTGGCCCAGGGCATGGGCAATCACGCGCTGTGGCTGAGTTTCATGCTGTTCATGGTGTTGCGCAGTGTCAGCCTGGGAGTAATTGCGTGGCGGTTGAATCGCAGTGGCGGATGGTTTTCGAATTGAATGGGCAATTTTCATCGAACGTACTGGCTGGCTCCCGGCTGAAGCCGGTCCTGCAGAACACCGTATTTTTCGCAGGAGCGGCTAGCCGCGAGGCGATTTATCGGGCTCGTACGAAAGATCCAGCGCAGGTGCAGTCAACCTCAGGGAGCGGCGATCCAGTTCCACAGTGCTGCCGCCCACGCGAAATAGCAGTTGGCAGCCCTCCTCGAAACTGACTTTCAGGTCGTCATTGATCTGCAGGCAGCGCTCGTCCCCAAGCAGCCGCGGCGCATCAAGCCAGACCTCAAGGCCCTCTCCGGCCTCAATCGGCGCAGGCAATTCAGCAACCGGCACGGACATTGGCCCAGTCGGCATACGACCGGTGATCAAAGGCCGATCCGCGTCCCCTTCAAGAAAGCTCACCACCACAAGCGCACCCACGCGCCAAGGCCCTCGCCCTTGCAGATGATCCGCCACCGGCAGCCAGCATTCATGGCCCTGGCACGCCCATTCGAACTGCACTCGCACCCGCCCGTCAGTGTCGGCAACGGCGTCAACCACCCGCGCCCGCTGCATATCCAGCAGTCGCTCCGGACGCGGCGCCTCATGTGTGCGAAAGCCGACTTCCCAAGGCGCTGCCTGCCACTGATTGCGATAGTGGCTAGAACCCTGATGTCGCACCTCGGTTACCAGCCATAAATGATTCCACGCCTGCTGCGGGTGCCCGGTCAGGGGCAGCAACTGCCCCGCCCCCAGGAACGGCAGAGTGCTTTCGCCTTCAGCAACTTGCTGCAGGCGCGAACCCGGGGTTTGGGCCTGCTCATGGCTGACGGCAAAACGCCGCACGCCGTCGACGCCTGGCAGACTCTGGAACGGCGCTTCGGGGGCCCGGCGAAAGCTGCGCAGGCCATCACCGAACACCAGTACGTGGTCCCGCCGCGAATGGCGAAAATGATAGTGAATGCCCTCCTCGGCACACAGCCGCTGAAGCAACTGCAGATCGGTTTCGCGGTACTGCGCGCAGTATCGACGCGGCTGGCATTCGGTCTTGAGGTCGAAGCGATAATGGTCTTTGCGGATGCCATGCTCCAGCAACAGGCGGCGGATGATCTCCAGCGCCGTGCAGTCCTGAAAAACGCGTTGATTGTGCCGCTGCGCCAGACAAGCCATGCGCGGCCCGAGGGTCAGCCGATAACAGGCAGGGCCGGGCAGAAAATGACGGCGCTCGACACCTTGAACCTGCCCGTGGAAACCGCCCTTGCCGTTGCCGAATGCCAGGTAGGCCATCTGGTACATCAGGCCGCGCATATCCAGTGAGTTATCACGGCATGTAACGTCCACTTCAAAGACAAAGGGCTGGCTGATCGCTTCGAAGCCGGTGAATGACTGCACGGTGAATGCAACAGGTGCGCGGACGATGCGCAGTTTGAAGGCAGGAGTAGGCATGACAGGTTCCTCTGACGGGCCGGAAATTCTGGCCGAGAAACCTGGGGGAGTAGAGGGGGGAAAAGCAGATTCGGAAGTTGCCTACGCAACATGCAGAAATCGGCGTAGGACCGGTGGGACCGGCTTTAGCCGGGAAGACAATCGTACAGACGGCAAAGATGCATCGACTCTAGCGTCCTCTTCCCGGCTGAAGCCGGTCCCACAGTATTTTGCTTACGAAGACAAGTACGAAGACCGCGTCAGCCCTAACCGCAAGGCATCGAGGAAGTACGTGCGCTCACGGGCAGTGATCTTGGCGCTGGCGACCTTGTCACGGTAGTGAGTCATCAACTCCTCCGGCGACAAGTGCACATAGCGCAGCATGTCTTCGATGGTGTCGTGGGTCTCGATACCGGCGTGGTACACGCTGCCGTCCGGGTTCTGGTAGATGTTCACCGAGTCGGTGTCGCCGAACAGGTTGTGCATGTCGCCGAGAATTTCCTGATAGGCGCCGACCAGGAAGATCCCCAGCAGGTAGTCCTCGCCGTCTTTCAGGGCATGCACCGGCATGCTGGTCTCGATACTCTGCTCGTCGACGTATTGCTTGATCTTGCCGTCGGAGTCGCAGGTCAGGTCTTGCAGCACGGCGCGGCGCACCGGCTCTTCGTCCAGGCGATGCAGCGGAATGATCGGCAGGACCTGGCCGATGGCCCAGGTATCGGGCAGGCTCTGGAATACCGAAAAGTTGCAGATGTACTTGTCGGCCAGTTTGTCGTTGAGTTCGTCCAGTACCTGGCGATGGGAGCGCTGGCGTGCCTTCAGCGAGTTGTGCAGGCGACGGCACACGGCGAAGTAGCACTGCTCGCCCAGGGCTTTCTGCGCCAGGCTGATCTTGCCTTCGGAGTACTGGGTAGCGATGTCGCTCATGTAGTGCGTGGCGCGCCAGTAGGTCTCGGTAACCATTTCGATATCGGTCGGACCGAGCAGGTCCACCAGCCATTGCACGGTTTCCGGCAGGCTTTCCTTGTCGTCGATCACCGGCACTTCGTCGTTGTGACGCTCGACGTCAGTGACCTGCACCACCAGCATGGCGTGGTGCGCGGTCAGGGAGCGACCGCTTTCCGAGAAGATGTTCGGATGCGGCAGGCCTTGGGCGTCGCAGAATTCCTTGAGCATGCCAACCACGACACCGGCGTAATCGTCCATGTCGTAGTTGATCGAGCTGGCGTTACGCGAGTGGGTGCCGTCGTAGTCGACCCCCAGGCCGCCGCCGACGTCGATGTGATCCACCGGCAGACCGAGGTTGCGCAGCTCTCCGTAGTAACGGATCGCTTCACGGAAACCGTGCTGGTAATCCGCAAGATTGGCGATCTGCGAACCCATGTGGAAGTGCAGCAAGCGGATGCCTTGATCCAGGCCAGCCTTGCGGAAGCGCTCGACCACGGACAGCAGTTGCGCCGCCGACAGGCCGAACTTGGACTTCTCACCACCGGTGTCGGCCCACTTGCTCGAGGCCAGGGAGGACAGGCGCACGCGCAGGCCAATCTGCGGCGCGACCTTGAGTTCGGCGGCTTCCTCGATAACCAGCTCAACTTCGGATTCTTTCTCGATCACGATAAAGACGTTGTGACCCAGCTTCTGGCCCATAAGCGCCAGGCGGATGAACTCGCGGTCCTTGTAACCGTTGCAGACGATGGTGCCGCCCTTGGGCGCCAGGGCCAGCACGGCCATCAGCTCGGGCTTGGAACCGGCTTCCAGGCCGATGGAAACGTCTTGGGTGGCGATGATGTTCTCGATCACCGCTTCCTGCTGGTTAACCTTGATCGGATACAGCGCGGTGTATTTGCTCTGGTATTCCAGGCGCGCGATGTTGCTGTCGAAGGCACCGGTCAGTTGGCGGACGCGGTCCTGCAGGATATCGGGGAAACGAACCAACAGCGGCAAGGACAAGCCGCTCTTGCGCAGGTTTTCCACTTGCGCGTAGAGGTCGATGGGTTTGCTGTTCGGCCCGTTGGGGCGGACTTCAACCCGACCGGCGTCGCTGATTGCAAAATAACCGGCGCCCCAATGACGAATCCCATAAACACTGCGGCTGTCCGCAGCTGTCCATTGACTGCCATCGTCTTTGCGTGTGCGTCGTACGGACATCGAAGTCCCCTATAAAGAAGTCAGATAGCCCCAGCCGTGACCGGGCTGGGCGCAGTGTAAAGAGTGCAAATGACGGTTTGGTGCCAGAACCCTGTGGTCAGTAGACCCAAGGGATAGCACAGAGTTTGCGCAAAATCCCGCAAGCGCTCAGCCGCCGGACTTTTTCGCCTTGAACCCCTGCTTGACCAGCTCAGCCAGCAGCAGCTCGACATGATCGCCCTGAATCTCGATTACCCCGTCCTTGAGTGAACCACCGGTGCCGCAGCGCTGCTTGAGCGTCTTGGCCAGGTCCTTGAGCCCGTCTTCGGGTAAAGGCACGCCAGTTATGGTCGTTACGGTCTTGCCACCACGACCCTTGCTCTCGCGGCGCACACGGGCGATGCCATCCCCTTCGGGAATCAGGCTTTGCTTGCAGGTGCAGGCGTCGACGGGCTGACGACAGTCAGGGCAATGCCTGCCTGCGTCGGTGGAAAACACCAGACCGCCCAGGGCGGCAAAGGATGCGGCTTTCTTGGCCACGGGAAATCCTCTTGTTGAGGACTGAAGATTGGCCGGTGAACACCGACCGCGAAGCCCCACTCAGGCAGGGGCAGCGCAACTGGGCCGGCGAACCGGCCCAGCGTGAAAAGGCCGCGCAGTGTAACGGCAAATTTCCCTGTTGCTAAGCGTCAAATTGCGCCAAATCAATCAACTTTTGCGACTTGCGCCAAATAACGCTTCAGGGCAGCCAGGGAGTCCGGGCAATAGGGCATTTCGTGGGTCTGGCGCAGCACCTCGGCAACAGGCAGAAAGTGTGCTTCCAGCACCTCTTCCGGCTGGAGGACCAACGGCCCATCCCAGACGGCGGAAAACACCGCACACCACAGGCGATTGCCCGGCTGATCGAAGAAAAACCGCTCATGGTCGGACAACGGCACGCCGCTGACACCCAGTTCTTCTTCCAACTCCCGGGTCGCTGACTCGACATAGCTTTCATCGGCTTGAACCATGCCGCCCGCCGCCACATCCCAGTAGCCAGGGTAAATGGCCTTGCTCAAGGTGCGTCGATGCACACACAACTCGCCCGCCGAATTGAATAGCAGGATATAGGTGCCACGACCGATCAGGCCCTGCTCGCGCAGCTCTGAACGGCGCATGGCGCCCAGTAGCTGGTCCTGCTCGTCGGCCCAGGCGATCTGTTCGGCATCGGAAGCCGCGCGGTGCGCGACTTCATTGGAGGAAATGGACATCCATCAGCCCTGGGAGAGTAGTTGACGCAGGTCGATGATCGCCGCGTTGGCCCGGGAAATGTAGTTCGCCATGACCAGCGAGTGGTTGGCCAGCACGCCAAAGGCACCGCCGTTGAGCACCATCGGGCTCCACATCGGCTCCTGGGACGCTTCCAGTTCTCGAATGATCTGGCGCACGCTGACCGTGGCGTTCTTCTTCGCCAAGACATCGGCGAAATCCACTTCGATGGCGCGCAGCAGATGAGACAAGGCCCAGGCCTGGCCGCGGGCTTCGTAGAACACGTTATCGATCTGCAGCCACGGCGTCTCGACAATCTCTTCGTCAACCTGTGGCACTTCGCCCGGCTTGACGCTGACCAGGGTCTCGGTTTTCAGAGTGCTGTTGAGCTTGACCCGACCGACACTGGCCGAAAGCCGTTGCGACAGCGAACCCAGGCGCGTGCCGACGTCGCCCAACCAATTGTTCAGGTTGTCGGCGCGGGCGTAGAACAGGGCGTTCTTCTGATCCGGAGCGGACAGGCGTGCCTGGTAACGGCTCAGGGCAGCGATGCCTTCGCGATACTGCGATTCGCTGGAAGGCAGGATCCAGCTCTTGTTGTCGAAGTTGAACAGCGGCTCGGCACGGGCCAGATCGCTGTCTTCGGCCGACTGCGACTGGGAACGGGCGAAATCTTTACGCAGGGCACGGCTCAGGTCGCGCACCTGGACCAGCACGCCGTACTCCCAGCTTGGGATGTTATCGAGCCACAGGCCAGGCGGCATGCGGTCGTTGGACAGATAGCCGCCAGGCTTGTCGAGCAGGGTCTGGGCGACGGTCTTGAGGGTTTCGATGGTGGTAAAGCCGATCACCATCTGCCGGCCCTGACGCTCGGCGGCGGCCTGGGCGTTCTGCTGAACCGGGAACAACGCAGGCTCCTGGCTCCAGTACCAACCGATGGCGATGGTCACCAGCAGATAGATGCCGACCAGAGTCCCCACGGCGCGACTGAAAAACAGACCACCGAAGTACCCGCGTTCCTTGACCGGTGCGGTAGCAGCCGCAGGTTCACTTGCGCTGCCCGCGCGGTTCTTCCAATCCAGCATGGCGTTGTCCTTTCAATCCCGGAGCGTGAGTCGGTTGGACCGCAACCTTACAGCAAGGTGCCTTGTACAGGCACGCGATGCGCGAGGTTTTGTTCCCCAGGTGTCGCCCTTGGGACCGTGAAAGCCGTGGGAGCCGCTCTGATGGCGATCAAGTGTGCAGCGCTCGCAACGGCGTCAGTGACCGCACAGACACCATCGCCAGCAAGCCGGCCCACAAAATTGCATTCCTATTCATGGAATAGGGCGCATTAAGGCATCCCACAAAAGAATCAGAAAAGCCCTACAACCCCGCGCATTGACCCCGATCTCCCCCGCTTTGACCATTGCAACCCTGTGCAAATACGGCTCGGTACGAGTCATCTATACCGCCCAGCTAGCCAGTGGTGTACTGCTCGCACTACTGATTTACGGTAAAGGGGCGACCGAAAATATACCCGCGCATATCCTGCGCAAAATCGCCAAGGAATTTAATCATGCCCCTGACTGAAAAAGAGCTCATGGAGCGCGACTCCAAACGCAATATCGGCGAAGAGCTACTGGCTACGATCCAGGAAGTGAAAGCAGGGCGCTACGGCGATGTTCGCCAGGTGAAAGCGACCGAAGCCGCTGAAGCGCGCAGCAAGACCGGATTGTCACAACCTCGATTTGCTGAGCTATTGGGCGTGTCGGTACGTACGCTTCAGGAATGGGAGCAAGGCCGCCGCTCACCGTCGGGTGCCGCCCGCTCGCTGCTGCATATCGCAGCCATTCGCCCTGATGTCTTCCGGGATGTGCTGGCGGGATAAATTGCGACCCGCAAAACCACTTGGTGACGATCGAGCGCGAAGCGCTCGCAAGCGCCAGTGAGTTAAAGGCATGACATATCTGCCGCCCGTCGGGCAAATACGCCGATGACGCCATTACCCCCTGTAAATCGGCCTTTTGGTCATTAAAACGCAACAAAAGACGGGAACTTGTTGCCAATTATTTGACTTACGGCACTCTTGATTCGAAGCAGAGGTGGTAGCATAGAGCCAGCACTCGTCCTCAGCGAAAAATAACAGTAGTCAGGATAATGGCCGAACCAGAAGACCCCAGCCGTGATCGTCTCAAGCACCATTTTGCCCAACGCGTTATTCATCAAGCCCGCCAGATTCTGGAGGTGTGGCAGCGTTTGCAGCAATTTGAATGGTCGGTCGCGGAATTGGAAGAGTTGAAGGAGTCGACCCAACGCCTGCTGCGTTTCGCCGAACGTTTCGAGCAGGTCGAGCATGCCGACCTGGCACGCCTGCTGACCGGCGCCCTGGAAACGGTGGAGGCCAATCGCGGTCGCCTGAGCAGCGCCTCGATCACCGAGCTCAACCGTCTCATGCAGCGCCTGTCCCGCACCGGCCTGCGTCAGGGTGACCGACTCGACCAGATGGCCCTGCCACCGCTGCGCAAGCCTATCTATATAGTGCTGCATGACAGCGAACGCGCTGAACGCCTGGCTAAACAGTTGGAGTTCTTCGGCTTACAGGCCATGTCGCTGGCCGATACCGAAGCCTTCAATGCGGCCATGATCGAGCGCCATCCGGCCGCTATCGTCATGGATGTGGATTTCGCCGGCCCAGGCGAAGGCCTGAAAATCGCCGCCCAGGTCCAGGCCAGCCTGGAACAGAAACTACCCCTGCTGTTCTTCAGTCAACAGGAAACCGATACGCCGACCCGCCTGGCGGCCGTACGCGCGGGCGGCGAAGAATTCCTCACCGGCACCCTGGAAGCCTCGAGCCTGCTTGAAAAACTCGAAGTGTTGATTCGCGTGGCGCAGTACGAACCTTACAAAGTGCTGGTCATCGACGACTCCCGTGCCCAGGCGACCCACACCGAACGCCTGCTCAACAGCGCCGGGATCGTTACTCGTGTGCTGCTGGACCCGATCCAGGCCATGGCCGAACTGGCTGATTTCCAGCCGGACCTGATCATCCTCGACATGTACATGCCCGGCTGCACCGGCACGGAACTGGCCAAGGTGATTCGCCACAACGACCGTTATGTCAGCGTACCGATCATTTACCTGTCCGCCGAGGACGATCTGGACAAGCAACTGGATGCCATGAGCGAAGGCGGCGACGACTTCCTGACCAAGCCGATCCAGCCGCGTCACTTGATCACCACCGTGCGCAATCGCGCCGGGCGTGCGCGCAACCTCAAGGCGCGGATGATCCGCGACAGCCTCACCGGGCTGTATAACCACACCCATATCCTGCAACTACTGGAGGACTGCTGCCTGCGCAGCCGCCGCGAGAGCAAGCAACTGTGTTTTGCGATGCTGGATATCGACCACTTCAAGAAGGTCAACGACAGCCACGGCCACCCCATGGGCGACCGGGTGATCAAGAGCCTGGCGCTGTTTCTCAAGCAACGTCTGCGCAAGAGCGACTTCATCGGCCGTTACGGCGGTGAGGAGTTCGCTATCGTCATGCCCGATACCGACCTGTTCAATGCCCACCATGTACTCGACGAGATCCGCCGGCGATTTGCCGAGATCCACTACCCGGCAGAACCGGCCGATCTGTTCTGCACCTTCAGTGCCGGGGTGGTCGAACTGGGCGACAGCGATGACAGCCTGAGCCTGGCCGCCATGGCCGACAACGCCCTGTACCGCGCCAAGCACGCCGGACGTAACCAGGTGCACTCCAACCGCGACAGCAAGCCGGGGACCAGTTACATGATTGTGTTGCCGGAGACGACGGTCTAGACGTGCACGCCATTTCTGATCGCAATGGCGCGCTGCAGTGTGGGACCGGCTTCAGCCGGGAAAGCGCCCTTCTGATCAAAGAACTGCATTAGATATACCGACCTCTTCCCGGCTGAAGCCGGTCCCACTACGAGCTCGCCCTACATCATCCTGGGCCGGGCCCTGACGAAGCACCACCGAACAGCGCGCCCAGCTCAATCGATACCCATTGTTCGGCCCTCCCGCGTCAGTGTTCTACAGTAAGAACGGCATCGAACCGGCTTATCACCCCATCGTCGGCGAAATCGACGCCCGGGGCCTTGCCGGGTGGCTGATTAGAGCAAATGACCAAATTTAGTGCCTGAGTCACAAATTTTGCGTGAATATCGGTCATCGTGCTGGCTACTGTTGTTAACTGGACAGTCCGTCGACCTTGCGGCATAGTCGCCGCACTGTGGCTCACAGAAACAACAAGGGATACATGATGGCGACTCTCCTGGTTCTTCACGGACCCAACCTGAACCTGCTTGGCACCCGCGAACCTGGCATCTATGGCGCGATCACCCTGCCCCAGATCAACCTGGATCTGGAGCGCCGCGCCCGTGAAGCCGGTCACCATCTGATGTACCTGCAAAGCAATGCCGAATACGAATTGATCGACCGGATCCACGCGGCACGCGATGAAGGCGTGGATTTCATCATCATCAATCCGGCTGCTTTTACGCACACCAGCGTTGCAATACGTGACGCGCTGCTGGGAGTGAGCATCCCATTCATCGAAGTGCACCTGTCGAACGTGCACAAACGCGAACCTTTCCGCCATCACTCCTACTTTTCCGATGTTGCTGTCGGAGTGATCTGCGGCCTTGGCGCCAGCGGTTACCGACTGGCCCTGGAGGCCGCCCTGGAACAATTGGCCGTCAGTACCCAACCATGATCGGCGCAGCCTGAAGCTGAGCCCCATGGCCCTGACCGGCTGTCGATATACCCCTGACCGACCCTTGGGAGTTGAGAATTAATGGATATCCGTAAAGTCAAGAAACTGATCGAGCTGCTGGAAGAGTCCGGCATCGACGAATTGGAAATCCGTGAAGGTGAAGAATCCGTACGGATCAGCCGTCACAGCAAGACCCCAGCACAGCAGTACTACGCTCCGGCGCCAGTCGCCGCACCGGTTGCCGCGCCAGTCGCCGCCGCCCCGGCTGCCGAAGCTCCGGCCGCTGCGCCGAAGCACAATGGCACCGTGATCAAATCGCCGATGGTCGGCACCTTCTACCGCACCCCGGCGCCTGGTTCGCCAGCGTTCGTCGAAGTCGGCAAGACCGTCAAGAAAGGCGACACCATCTGCATCGTTGAAGCGATGAAAATGATGAACCACATCGAAGCCGAAGTCGGCGGTGTGATCGAATCCATCCTGGTAGAAAACGGTCAGCCGGTTGAGTATGACCAGCCGCTGTTCACCATCGTTTGAACCGGGGAGAGCCTGCGATGCTGGAAAAAGTCCTGATCGCCAACCGTGGCGAAATCGCCTTGCGAATCCTGCGTGCCTGTAAAGAACTGGGCATCAAGACCGTCGCCGTGCATTCCACGGCTGACCGCGAGTTGATGCACCTGGGTCTGGCCGACGAAACCGTCTGCATCGGCCCGGCGCCCGCCAACCTGTCGTACCTGAACATCCCGGCCATCATTTCGGCGGCCGAGTTGACCGGCGCAACGGCCATCCACCCTGGCTACGGCTTCCTCGCGGAAAACGCCGACTTCGCCGAACAGGTGGAAAAATCCGGCTTCGCCTTCATCGGCCCGAAAGCCGAAACCATTCGCCTGATGGGCGACAAGGTTTCTGCCAAGGACGCCATGAAGCGCGCCAAGGTACCGACCGTACCTGGCTCCGACGGCCCGCTGCCGGAAGACGAAGAAACCGCACTGCGCATTGGCCGTGAAGTCGGCTACCCGGTGATCATCAAGGCCGCCGGTGGCGGTGGTGGTCGCGGCATGCGCGTAGTGCACAAGGAAGAAGAACTGATCGAAGCCGCCAAGCAGACCCGCGCCGAAGCGGCTGCCTGGTTCAGCAACCCGATGGTCTACCTGGAAAAATACCTGACCAACCCACGTCACGTGGAAGTCCAGGTGATTTCCGACGGCCAGGGCCATGCGATCCATCTGGGCGACCGCGACTGCTCGCTGCAGCGTCGGCACCAGAAGGTTCTCGAAGAAGCACCGGCACCGTACATCGACGAAGATGCGCGCAAGGAAGTCCTGGCCAGTTGCGTCAAGGCCTGTATCGACATCGGCTACCGTGGCGCCGGCACCTTCGAGTTCCTGTACGAGAACGGTCGTTTCTACTTCATCGAAATGAACACCCGTGTTCAGGTGGAGCACCCGGTTTCGGAAATGGTCACCGGTATCGACATCGTCAAGGAGATGCTCAGCATCGCCGCCGGCAACAAATTGTCGTACACCCAGGATGACGTGGTCATTCACGGGCATGCGCTGGAATGCCGGATCAACGCCGAAGACCCGAAGACCTTCATTCCGAGCCCTGGCCTGGTCAAGCATTTCCATGCTCCAGGCGGCAACGGCGTGCGGGTTGATTCGCACCTGTACAGCGGCTACAAGGTTCCTTCGAACTACGACTCGCTGATCGGCAAGCTGATCACTTGGGGCGCGACCCGCGACGAAGCCATGGCACGCATGCGCAATGCCCTGGACGAAATCGTGGTTGACGGGATCAAGACCAATATCCCGCTGCACCGCGACCTGACCCGTGATGAAGGCTTCTGCGCTGGCGCGGTCAACATCCACTACCTGGAACACAAGTTGGCAGAAGAAAAGTAACTTCTGGTAGCTAAATGCTCTAAGCCTGGAAGCCCCGACTTGTCGGGGCTTCTTCGTTTTCGCTGCACATACCTGTCATTTCTGACAGTAGCGAGCGATCTATCCCCTGCTAATAATCCGGTTTGCGCACAAGCGCATATCCAATGGAGAAAGATCATGACTAACAAATCGGAGAAGAGTCGTCAGGCTGAAGGCAGCTTCACTTGGGACAAAAACGGAACGGCCTACACCGCTGATGGCATCGTGTGTCACTGGAGTGAAGGGGCATGGGTCGTTTACGCCACTCTGGCACCTGCCAGCTCATCGAGCCACCAGGCATTTTCAATCATCATTCCAGCCGAATCGCCCCGGGACATTATCGACCTGGAGTTTCCTCACACTAAACTCAGAACCTTCCAGCACACCTTCATCGTCCGGGACCAGCAAAATTACTGGCCGCGGACACTCAGCCTTGAAGGCAAAGTGGAGGTATACATCCATCCTCGCAAGGGTGAGTTCAAAGGCCAGTTCGAATACGCCACGCATAACCCTGAGTTTCACCTGCATGGAAATGGCACCTTCAACCTGACGCTGGAACGGGTTGAGTAATGACCCTATAGCGGTAGCGGATGCTCGTTGGCAGCCTGCGACGTCGGCCCGCGAGCATTTGCGGCGAACCTGAAGTAAACTTCGCCGCTTTCCTGCTCTCTGCATAGGTAACACGCCATGCCATGGCTGCAAGTCCGTCTCGCCATCAGTCCAGAACAAGCCGAAACCTACGAAGATGCCCTGCTTGAAGTGGGCGCCGTATCGGTCACGTTCATGGACGCGGAAGATCAGCCGATTTTCGAGCCGGAACTCAACACCACGCCGCTGTGGTCGCACACCCACTTGCTGGCGCTGTTCGAGGCTGATACCGACGCCGATCTGGTACTGGCCCACCTGCGCCTGCTGACCGATACCGAACTGCCCGAGCACATGCATGAAGTAATCGCCGACCAGGACTGGGAACGCAGCTGGATGGACAACTTCCAGCCGATGCGTTTCGGCCAACGCCTGTGGATCGTGCCAAGCTGGCATGCCGCCCCGGAGCCGGATGCGGTCAACCTGCTGCTGGACCCGGGCCTGGCCTTTGGCACCGGCACTCACCCGACCACCGCCCTGTGCCTGGAATGGCTGGACGGTCAGGACCTCAAGGGCTATGAAGTCCTCGATTTCGGTTGCGGCTCGGGGATCCTCGCCATTGCCGCCCTGCTGTTGGGCGCCAAGACCGCCGTCGGCACCGATATCGACGTACAAGCCCTGGAAGCCTCTCGCGACAACGCCGGACGCAATAATATCGCCGCCGAAAGCTTTGCGCTGTACCTGCCTGAAGACCTGCCGCAACAACCCGCTGATGTGCTGGTGGCAAATATTCTCGCCGGGCCGCTGGTTTCACTGGCACCTCAGCTGGCAACACTGGTCAAATCCGGTGGTCGCCTGGCGCTGTCGGGCATCCTCGCTGAACAGGGCGAAGAAGTCGCCGCCGCCTATGCTGAAACATTCGATCTGGATCCGATCGCCAACCGTGATGGCTGGGTACGCATCACGGGCCGTCGTCGCTAACCGCCGCTTGAACCGGATACCCGCATGACCGACAGTTTTGTCACCCAGTGCCCCCACTGCCAGACCAGTTTCCGAGTCAGCCACGCGCAATTGAGCGTGGCCCGCGGCGTGGTCCGTTGTGGGGCCTGCCTGCAAGTCTTCAACGCAGCGAAACAACTGTTGGAACAACGCGCCGGCAAGAACGCGACCGGCAGCAATGCCGGTGCTCCGCTGCCGGTCCCAGTCCCGATCCCAGTCCCAGCTCCGGTTCCGACTCTGGCGCCACCACCGGCGCCGATCCCGAAACCCGCAGCACCCGCAGCACCCGCAGCACCCGCAGTCGTGCCGCCGGTCCTGCCTGCGGTCAAGCCTGTTGCACCTGCACCTGCACCTGCACCTGCACCTGCACCTGCACCTGCACCTGCACCTGCACCTGCACCTGCACCTGCACCTGCACCTGCACCTGCACCGATCGAGCCTGAGGCCGAGCAGGATCCATGGCAAATCACCGAGATGGATCTGGACAGCCTCGACCTCGACGAAGAGCTGGCCCGCCTGGAGAAACGCGAGAACAAACAAGCCGAACCCTACGGCGAAAAATTCAATGGCCCGGCCCTGACCGCCAGTCGCGACCAACTGCGCAGCGAGCCGGACGAATGGGTCGGCAGCCTGCGCAACGATGATGTCGCCGACCTTCCGGAACTGCATGCCCGCGAGCCTGAACCCGAAGAGGAAGACGACGAGATAGTCGAGCCCGCCAGGATAGAAGCCGAGCACAGCGGCCGCACTGAGCCATCGCTTTCCCTGGCAGCCGTTGATGAGCCCGAGGAAGAACTGGACGAACACGGCCGGCCCCTGCCGCCATTGCCGCCACCGCGCAAGATCGTGGAAAAACCCAGCCGCTGGTCGGCTGTGGATGACGACGAAGACGAGCATGACAGCGAGCCGGTCCTCACCACCGCCAGCCGTACGCGGCGTGGTCGCAATGAGCCAGACGTGCGCGAGCAGACGCTGCTCGACCTGACCGACGATCCGTTGCAACTGGACTGGCAGCGGCCCAAGCCGCGCTGGGGCAGACGCCTGGCCTGGGCTTTGCTGTGCCTGCTGGCACTGGCCGGACTGCTGGGCCAGTACGTCTGGTATCACTTCGACGAGCTGGCACGGCAGGATCAATACCGCCCATGGTTCCAGCAGATATGCCCGCAAATTAACTGCAAGGTGCCATCAAAGGTAGATATCACTCTGCTCAAGAGCAGCAACCTGGTGGTGCGCAGCCATCCCGATTTCAAAGGCGCGCTGGTGGTCGATGCGATCATCTATAACCGTGCGTCGTTTTCCCAGCCGTTCCCGCTTTTGGAACTGCGCTTTGCCGATACCAATGGTCAACTGATTGCCAGTCGTCGGTTCAAGCCGGGCGAATACCTGAGCGGCGAAATGGCGGGCAAGGAAGAGATGCCGCCGCAAACGCCGATTCATATCGCTTTGGACATCCTCGACCCTGGGGCCAAGGCTGTGAATTACAGCCTGAGTTTCCGCTCCCCGGAGTGAAACCCAGATCCGGCAAGGGTTGCAGCCCGATGATCTGACCATCTCATGATCGACGGCAAAAAACGTGCGCGACATTCACCGATACTTTTATGACATCGGGTTATCGGCAGAACCGTTCGCGATAACAATGCAGCTGTTCAGATTTTATCCAATTCAGCCTTTATCCAGTCATCGAGAGCGGGTATCATGCCAACCCTTTTTGATACTCCGGGTCCTGTCTGAAACGTCGCGAAAGCACTTTTCTGGCCGGTTCCGGGTGGATCGGTCGAAGCGACTATTGCAACGGTCGCAGCCGATCCGCGGATGATTCGGCCACACACAGGCTGCAAAACGAGCACACCTATGTCCGCGGTACGCATCGGTCCATATACATTGCAGAACGGCTTGATCCTCGCCCCGATGGCGGGAGTCACTGACCAGCCCTTCCGCCAGCTCTGCCGCCAAATGGGTGCAGGTCTTGTGGTCTCGGAAATGGTCACCAGTGACATGAGCCTGTGGAACAGTCGCAAATCGCGCCTGCGCATGATCCACGAGGGTGATCCCGAGCCGCGCTCGGTGCAGATCGCCGGTGGGGACCCGCAGATGCTGGCAGACGCCGCCCGTGCCAACGTCGAACTGGGTGCCCAGATCATCGACATCAACATGGGTTGCCCGGCCAAGAAGGTGTGCAACAAGGCAGCGGGTTCTGCGCTGCTCAAGGATGAACAGTTGGTGAACGAGATCCTGCAGGCCGTTGTCGCTGCGGTCGATGTGCCGGTCACCCTGAAGATTCGTACCGGTTGGGACCGGGAGAACAAGAACGGCTTGACGGTGGCGAAGATCGCCGAACAGGCAGGCATTCAGGCGCTGGCGGTCCATGGCAGGACCCGCGCCGACCTGTACACCGGTGAAGCCGAATACGACACCATCGCCGCCATCAAGCAGGCGGTGTCGATCCCGGTCTTTGCCAATGGCGATATCGATTCACCCGAGAAAGCCCGGCGCGTCCTTGCCGCGACCGGTGCCGATGGTTTGTTGATTGGCCGGGCCGCCCAGGGGCGTCCATGGATTTTTCGTGAGATAGAGCATTACCTGCGGACCGGCGAAACATTGCCGGCACTGCCGTCCAGTGAAGTGGAACGCATCCTGCTAGAGCATCTGGCGAGCCTCCATCTTTTCTACGGCGACGTGCTGGGCGTGCGTATCGCCCGCAAGCACGTCGGCTGGTATCTCGCAACATTGCCGGGCGCCAAAGAGTTTCGCGCCCTTTTCAATGCTTTGCAGGATACGCAAGCGCAGTGCGCTCACGTTCGCGAGTTCTTTAGCCAAGGCGACAGGACACCGGGCGTAACGAACGGAGACGAGGTGGCCGCATGACGATGATGACCGAGACTTTAGTGAGTGGAACAACACCCGTGAGCGACAACGTCAATTTGAAACAGCACCTCAACACGCCGAGCGAAGAGGGTCAGACCCTGCGCGGCAGTGTCGAGAAGGCGCTGCACAATTATTTCGCCCACCTCGAAGGCGCTGCCGTCACGGATGTCTACAACCTGGTGTTGTCGGAAGTCGAGGCGCCGCTGCTCGAAAGCGTGATGAGTTATGTAAAGGGCAACCAGACCAAGGCCTCTGAGCTGCTGGGCCTCAATCGCGGCACTCTGCGCAAGAAACTCAAGCAGTACGATCTGCTTTAAGCATTCCATGACAGAAAAAGGCGACCCGCCGAACGCGGTCGCCTTTTTTGCTGATTGACTCCTTTTGCTTTTGATGGAAATTGAGATGACCGACCAGACTACCCGCCTGCCGATCCGCCGCGCCCTGATCAGCGTTTCCGACAAGACCGGGATCCTTGAATTCGCCCGTGAACTCGAAGCCCTGGGCGTCGAGATCCTCTCCACCGGCGGCACCTTCAAGCTGCTCAAGGACAACGGCGTCGCCGCAGTGGAAGTCGCCGACTACACCGGTTTCGCCGAAATGATGGACGGTCGGGTCAAGACCCTGCACCCGAAAATCCACGGGGGCATCCTTGGCCGTCGCGGCATCGACGATGCCATCATGAGCGAGCACGGCATCAAGCCGATCGACTTGGTTGCGGTCAACCTCTACCCGTTCGAAGCCACCGTGGCCAAGCCAGGCTGCGACCTGCCGACCGCCATCGAAAACATCGACATCGGCGGCCCGACCATGGTCCGCTCGGCCGCAAAGAACCATAAAGACGTGGCCATCGTGGTCAACGCCAGTGACTACAGCCAGGTGCTGGAAAACCTCAAGGCCGGTGGCCTGACCTACGCCCAGCGTTTCGACCTGATGCTCAAGGCGTTCGAACACACGGCCGCCTACGACGGCATGATTGCCAACTACCTGGGCAGCATCGACCAGAAAGCCGAGACCCTTTCGACTTCCGGCCGCAGCCAGTTCCCGCGCACCTTCAACAGCCAGTTCGTCAAGGCTCAGGAAATGCGCTACGGCGAGAACCCGCACCAGAGCGCGGCGTTCTACGTTGAAGCCAACCCGGCCGAAGTGGGCATCGCCACCGCGACCCAACTGCAAGGCAAGGAGCTGTCGTTCAACAACGTGGCCGACACCGACGCCGCGCTGGAATGCGTGAAGAGCTTCGTCAAGCCAGCCTGTGTCATCGTCAAGCACGCCAACCCGTGCGGCGTGGCGGTCAGCCCGGACAGCGAAGGCGGCATCCGCCAGGCCTATGAACTGGCCTACGCCACCGACACCGAGTCCGCGTTCGGCGGCATCATCGCCTTCAACCGGGAGCTGGACGCAGAAACGGCCAAGGCCATCGTCGAGCGCCAGTTCGTCGAAGTGATCATTGCCCCGAGCGTCAGCGCCGAAGCCCAGGCCATCGTCGCCAGCAAAGCCAACGTGCGTCTGCTCAGCACCGGCCAGTGGGCTGCCGAACGTGGTGCTGCGTGGGACTACAAGCGCGTCAACGGCGGCCTGCTGGTACAGAGCCGAGATATCGGCATGATCAGCGTCGATGACCTGAAAGTCGTGACCCAGCGCGCGCCGACCGAACAGGAAATCCATGACCTGATCTTCGCCTGGAAAGTCGCCAAGTACGTCAAGTCCAACGCCATCGTCTACGCCAAGAACCGCCAGACCATCGGCGTCGGCGCCGGCCAGATGAGCCGCGTCAACTCGGCCCGTATCGCCGCCATCAAGGCCGAGCATGCAGGCCTTGCGGTTGCCGGTGCAGTCATGGCCTCGGACGCCTTCTTCCCGTTCCGCGACGGCATCGACAACGCGGCCAAGGTCGGCATCACTGCGGTGATTCAGCCAGGCGGCTCGATGCGCGATGCAGAAGTGATTGCTGCGGCTGACGAAGCAGGCATTGCCATGGTCTTTACTGGTATGCGCCATTTCAGGCACTGAGTGCAGCTACGAGCTTCAAGCTGCGAGCGGCAAGCAAGAGCAGGTCTATATCGATCTTGCTTGCCATTGCAGTCCAAATAATTCAGAGCAACATGCTGCAAGTAAGCACTCCGTTATTGTGCTTTTAGCTTGCAGCTCGTAGCTCGCAGCTTCTCCGAAGGAGTCTCCTTTGAACGTATTGATCATCGGCAGTGGCGGTCGTGAACACGCCCTGGCCTGGAAAGTCGCACAGGACCCGCGTGTCGAAAAGGTTTTCGTCGCGCCGGGCAATGCCGGGACCGCCATCGAAGCCAAGTGCGAAAACGTCGCCATCGACGTGCTGGCCCTTGAGCAACTGGCAGACTTCGCCGAGCAGAACGTCTCGCTGACCATCGTTGGCCCGGAAGTGCCACTGGTTGCCGGTGTCGTCGATCTGTTCCGCTCCCGTGGCCTGGACTGCTTCGGGCCGACCGCTGGGGCTGCACAGCTCGAAGGCTCCAAGGCCTTCACCAAGGACTTCCTGGCCCGCCACAAGATCCCGACTGCCGACTATCAGAACTTCACCGAAATCGAGCCAGCCCTGGCGTATCTGCGCGAAAAAGGCGCGCCGATCGTGATCAAGGCCGATGGTCTCGCTGCCGGTAAGGGCGTAATCGTCGCCATGACACTGACCGAAGCCGAAGACGCCGTGCGCGACATGCTGGCGGGCAACGCTTTTGGCGAAGCCGGCTCCCGTGTAGTCATCGAAGAGTTTCTCGATGGCGAAGAGGCCAGCTTTATTGTCATGGTTGACGGCAAGAATGTATTGCCAATGGCCACCAGCCAGGACCACAAGCGCGTCGGCGACGGCGACAGCGGCCCGAATACCGGCGGCATGGGTGCCTATTCCCCGGCCCCGGTGGTCACCGCCGACGTTCACCAGCGTGTCATGGATCTGGTGATCTGGCCGACCGTCCGAGGCATGGCCGACGAAGGTAACGTTTACACCGGCTTCCTCTATGCTGGTTTGATGATCGACAAGGCCGGGAACCCGAAAGTCATCGAGTTCAACTGCCGTTTCGGCGACCCGGAAACCCAGCCGGTGATGCTGCGCCTGCAATCGAGTCTGGTTCTGCTGGTCGAGGCCGCACTGGCCCAGGCCCTGGACAAGGTCGAAGCACAGTGGGATCCGCGTCCGAGCCTGGGCATTGTCCTGGCAGCCGGTGGCTATCCTGGTGACTACGCCAAGGGCGCGACCATCAACGGTCTGGACGCCGCAGCACAACTGCCAGGCAAGGTGTTCCATGCCGGTACTGCGCTGCAAAATGGTCAGGTCGTGACCAGTGGCGGTCGTGTATTGTGTGCAACAGCACTGGGCGAAAGCGTCGGAGCAGCGCAACAAAGCGCCTACGAACTGGCAGCAAAAGTCGATTGGGAAGGCTGCTTCTATCGCGAGGACATTGGCTACCGTGCCATTGCCCGCGAACGTGGTGAAAACCTGGAGTAAGTCAGGCGGCCAGACCTCTGCCTTTCACAAGGTCGGGTCTGGCCACTCCGGCACCGCACAGAGGCAAAAGGCATTTATCTACGAAGGGATTTCGCCGTGCGCTGGCTCAGGATTGCCATAGGTTCCACAGTGGGTCTGCTGACCCTGCTCTTCATGCTTTCGGCTCAGGCCGAGCAAGGTGCGGGTTGGTCCGCCTTGTTCGATGACCAGGCCGACCTGCAACTGAGCGATATCCGTTCAGCGCGCTACCAGAATCAATTCAGCCCCATCGAGCTGGCCAAGGTCACCGCCGCCGGCCGCAACAGCGCCTTGTGGCTGCACTACCGTCTTCCCCCCGATGACCACGAGCAACTGCTGAGGGTCTTCGCTCCCGATCTGGCCAACCTGGACCTGTATGTCCTTAACGGCGACAGCCTGGTCAATCACACTCGTAGCGGCAACAGCGTCCCCCGGCACAATCAGGTGCTGTCCGGCAGCGATTTCCTGCTGCCCATCCCGGCCAGTGATGTGTCTCAGGACATCTACCTGCGCCTGGTCTCGACCCAGCAACTGCGCCCCAATATCACCCTGCAGGCCGCGATACAAAGCGCCGCCGACGAACGCCAGCCCCTGCTGTTCGGCATGATCTTCGGCGCGCTGGTGATGCTGATCCTGCAGAACCTGACCCGTTACGCCCACACCCGCGCACGCAGCAATCTATGGCTGGCCGGCAGCGAAGCCCTGCTGGTCATGAGCGCTGTGCTGCTGCTCAACCTGCCAGCGCCCTGGCTGGTCAACTGGCATATCAATCAGACGCCCGGCGCCCACCTCACCCTGCTGCTGGCCATGCTCAGCGCGCTGATGTACACCGGCTGCTTCTTCTCCCACCGCAGCATTGCGATTCATAACCGCCTGCTGCTGGCCAACATCATCCTGATCGCCCTTGGCGGCCTGCTGATGCTGTTTGTCGATACCTTGCCGCTGAACGTCATGACCTACGTCCTGATCGCTCCGGCCACTCTGACCATGCTGATGATTTCAGTCAGCCACTGGCAGCGCGGTTTCTGGCCCGCACGCCTGTTTATCGCCGGCATGCTGGTGTTGAATGTCGGTTGTCTGGTCATCCTGCCGGCCATGCTCTGGCTGACCCAGGTGCCGCCGCAGTGGATGGTCATGAGCATGCTGGTATTTGCCTGCATCACCGGCCTGTTGATGAGTGTCGCCCTCAGCGAGCGTCATCGCAGCATCACTGAAGACAACTTCAGCATCAGCCGTGACCTGGCGGCCAGCACGGCGGAGATCAACGCCAAGGCCGAGTTCCTGGCCAAGATCAGCCACGAAATCCGCACCCCCATGAACGGCGTGCTGGGCATGACCGAGCTGCTGCTGGGCACGCCGCTGTCGGTCAAGCAACGCGACTACGTGCAGACCATTCACAGCGCCGGTAACGAGCTGCTGACCCTGATCAACGAGATTCTCGACATTACCAAGCTTGAATCCGGGCAGATCGAACTGGACGATGTGCAGTTCGATATCAGTGCGCTGATCGAGGATTGCCTGAATATCTTCCGGGCCCGGGCCGAACAGCAGAACGTCGAACTGATCAGTCTTATCCAGCCCCAGGTGCCTCAGGTCATCAGCGGTGACCCGACGCGCCTGCGCCAGACCCTGCTGAGCCTGCTGGAAAACTCCCTGAAGAAAACCGACGAAGGCGAGATCCTGGTCGTGGTCGCCCTCGACTCCCGCGCCGGGCAGCCACGCCTGCGCATTTCGGTGCAGGACAGCGGCGAACCCATGGAGCCCAAAGAGCGCGACGCCCTGCTCAGCGCCGAGCTGCATAGCAAGAACTTCCTCGCGGCAAGCAAGCTGGGCGGCCATCTGGGGCTGGTCATCGCTCGCCAGTTGATCCGCCTGATGGACGGCGAATTCGGCATCCAGACCAGTACCCTGGGCAGCACCCTGTGGCTGAGCCTGCCCCTGGACCCTTCGCGCCTGGAACAGCCGACCATCGACCTCGACGGCCCGCTCAAGGGCGCCAGGGCCTTGGTGGTGGACGACAACGACACCTGCCGCAAGGTGCTGGTACAGCAATGCACGGCCTGGGGCCTGAACGTCAGCGCCGTGCCGTCGGGCAAGGAGGCACTGGCCCTGCTGCGGACCAAGGCGCATCTACGGGACTATTTCGACGTGGTCCTGCTCGACCAGAACATGCCCGGCATGACCGGCATGCAACTGGCGGCCAAGATCAAGGAAGACCCGAGCCTGAACCATGACATCCTGCTGATCATGCTCACCGGCATCAGCAACGCGCCGAGCAAGATCATCGCCCGTAATGCCGGGATCAAGCGCATCCTGGCCAAGCCCGTGGCCGGTTATACCCTGAAAACCACCCTGGCCGACGAGCTGACGCAACTGAACAAGGGCGGCGGCGTGCTGCCCTTCACCGCCAGCCTGCCTCCCACTATCCCGGTGGTGGTGCCCAGCGATTTCCGCATTCTGGTCGCCGAGGACAACAGCATTTCGACCAAAGTGATTCGCGGCATGCTGGGCAAACTCAATCTCAATCCGGATACCGCCAGCAACGGTGAAGAAGCCCTGCGCGCCATGAAGGCCCAGCGTTATGACCTGGTCTTGATGGATTGTGAGATGCCGATCCTCGATGGTTTCTCCGCCACCGAACAGCTGCGTGCCTGGGAAGTGGGCAACCAGCGGGTACGCACCCCGGTGGTGGCCCTGACCGCGCATATCCTCACCGAGCACAAGGAACGCGCCCGCCAGGCTGGCATGGACGGCCATATGGCCAAACCCGTTGAGTTGTCGCAACTGCGCGAACTGATCGAGTACTGGGTCGCCCAGCGCAAACAGATCCAGGAGCTGACCTCCAGCGCCGATCTCTATCAACAAAATTGACAGGGGTACTGCAAAGCCAACTGGTAGACTCCGCCGGTCTGCCTCTCTGCGCGAGCCGAAATCATGCTCCACGTGCTGTTCAGCGTTTATTTGAAGATGTTGGTGCTCTACAGCCCGTTCTTCGTTCTGTCCTGCTTCATCAGCCTCACCCGCGGCCATTCCCGTAAGGAACAACGCCGCCTGGCCTGGAAGGTCGCCCTGGCGACACTGATTTCCAGTGTGCTGCTGTATCTGTTTGGCCGAGTGATCTTCAGCGTCTTCGGCATCACTGTTGACGCCTTCCGCATTGGCGCGGGCAGCGTGCTGTTTATCTCGGCACTGGGCATGGCCCAAGGCAAATCAGCCGTGCAGACCGACAACGTTCAGCAGGACGTCACCATCGTGCCGCTGACCATTCCCCTGACCGTAGGCCCCGGCACCATCGGTGCGCTGCTGGTCATGGGCGTCAGCCAGCCGCACTGGGATGACAAACTCACCGCTATCGTCAGCATCGCCCTGGCCAGTTTCACCGTAGGCGTGGTGCTGTACCTGGCCAACCGTATCGAACGCATTCTCGGCGATCAGGGCTTACAGATTGTCAGCCGCCTGATGGGGCTATTTGTCTGCGCCCTGGCGGCACAGATCATTTTTACCGGGGTGCGGGGTTATCTGGTTCAGTAACGCCCGGCCATCCATCCCAGAAACTATATGTGCCGAATCCTTTCGGCGCATTTTAACGGTCTTATTCGCCTCGACCATGATCGCCCCTGTGCTAAGCCAGGTTGGCAAAATAAAGGCGAGTGTATCTTTCCAGGTTGTTGGTGACGCTTTCACGAAATGGCTCATAGCCTTGGCTGGTATACAGAAATGCGCCCCCGTTCAGGGTAATGGTCATACTCGACGTCGGCCGCTGAAACCAAGTGCCCGCCTGAGCTTCTGTGTGCATGCGGATGCCACAGATCAAGACGTCAATCCCGCCTGCCGGCTCCTTTCGGCAAGGCACCATCTGAAAGCTTTCGCTTTGGCTGGCGCTGAACCAGTCCTCAAAAAACGCCTGCGCCTGTTGGCTGCCTAGCAGTTTCTGCAAGGCTGAATAGGCCAGTTCAGATAACTCGGGATGGCCGGTTGCTTGAAGTGCATCACGGGTCACGTAAAGCAGATCCTCAGGCTTGGTAATGGTCAGGCTCTCATTGCTCAATGCGCCGGTGAGTTTGAAGCCGTTGTTGTATAAAACCGCCTGGTATGACCTCATCCAATCTGACCAGGCATCCCGGCGGCGGTATCTGCTGTCTGCCTGGGCCTGCGCATAGTTCAGGCAGTCCAGAATATCGCTCTTCTCCTGCTCGGACATGCCATCAGAGAACGACACCAGGCTGTTACCCGTCAGCAGCGCGCGCCCCCGGCTATTGGTCATGGCCTTGCGCCTCAATTTCTTTACGGCCCACTGGCAGTATCAACCCGCCGCGCTTGCCCGACACAATACCCAGCACCTTGTTGCGCACGCTCTTGCAATAATCGTCGTGACTCCATATGCGGCGGGTATAGCCCACATCAACTTTTCCGACGATAGTGCGGCCGGGAAACTCTTGACGTAGCAAGTCAGCGTTCACCACAGACGTGGTCGTGAAGGTTACCGAAAGCGAGGACAACTGGGCCCTCGGTGTCAGGGTACTGACTTGCAAGGCGATGATTGAGCGCCCCTGGGCATCGGAAGCGGACTTCAAAATATGTCGGCGCAATAATAACGCCACGGGATCGCTGCCTGAAAGACTGGCAACGCGGTCAATCATGCTTTTCACTTCAGTGATGTGAGAAGCCGGCAACTGGGACAGCAAGTAGTTTTCAATTAACATTTTGATACTGATAACGGCATCGCTATCGGGTTCATACGCATGACGTTCACTATCAGACAGCGCCCACTTGACTACTTGCAGTGCATTGTCACACAGAGAAAACCACTGAACAGGTCCGTCGAGTGCTTTCTTTTCTTTATCGGCATAAAGTTGCGAGTACAACAACGTGTCAAACACATCACCCATCACACCCGAAGCCAAATCACTACTATCTAGCAATAGATGCCCTGCAATCAGGGTACTGGAATTAGCACTATCCATTGTATTACCCCCTACGATCAAACACTAAAAGCAAGAGGCTGTCACTCGAACAGCCCCTGCAAATTAATCAGTCAAAACCGGCAAAATATTTATCTGCATCCGCCCCCATCACTTTCTTAATTTTATCTTCGTAATCTTTATAACGGCGCCCATCAAACTCTACCCCCCTCACCAGCCGCTTGATACTCAGCCTGCGAACCTCCCACTTAAAGAACGGTACACCGACCTTATCATCAGAATATTCGCAATCCAGGGAGACCATGTACGTAATCGGGGTACCCCCGGCCGACTGAACGCAGGGCATGATACGGCAGGTACCGCGCACGCCTTCTTTACTGTTGCGCTCAAACAATTGCATCAGCGGTTCATTTTTTGCAGCTTTTCCAGAGTCAAACCCAAGAGGCTGATAACGGTTGCAGCATTAGGTCCGGCTATCGCCCCGATAAGTTCGAGTACCACCGAATCCATGGTCAGTGATTGACTGCTCGACTTGTACTCGCCGTAGTCATGACCGCCCGCCATCGTCCAGCCACAATAATAAAGGGCCTTGGCGTATTCCTCATGCCATTCGATCGGTTTTTCTTTGAGACTATATTCTTTCGTGGCGGCCATCTCGGCGAACGCTGCACTCAACCTGATTGCATCGCGAACTTCTTCTTTAACGCCATCGGCAAACGCAATCACGGTGGGAGAATCTTTACCGACCTGACCGCTTTTACCGACATCGCCCTCGCCATCCATACTGTCCGACATAACCTTTGCTCGATAGTCGAACATGGCGTTATCTGGCTCAAACGAAGGAAACCCGGAAAAATAGGCAGCAGCTTCTTCTACAGTAGGTTCCGAAAAGGTGTCTTTGATACTCATGACGCATTCCTTGCAGAAAGTTATTTTTAATGAGCGGTCTGACCGACCGCTCGTTAAAACTAGACTTAGGATTTGCCAGACACAACCCTTTAAAAACGGCGACGGCTTCATCAACAACTAAAAACAAACATTTGATCAACATAATAAA
This sequence comes from Pseudomonas sp. JL23, assembly GCF_056933585.1. Taxonomy (NCBI): domain Bacteria; kingdom Pseudomonadati; phylum Pseudomonadota; class Gammaproteobacteria; order Pseudomonadales; family Pseudomonadaceae; genus Pseudomonas; species Pseudomonas sp. JL23. The sequence goes on from NZ_CM167795.1 coordinate 6,109,888, forward strand.
TACTAATGAAAAACCCATATAGCAAAAGCTTTACCGCACTTTCACGCAGACGTCATTCCAATAACTTACTAACCTTTAGGAATACTCCATGACACAAGCTTCTTAAACCCACGCATGGCATTCGCCATGTCCCGAGAGGCAAGTCGGCATTTCAGATGAATTGACTTAATAATTCCTACAAGCACTCGCCAGCTATCCGATGGTCAACTCCATCAGACCGTTGGCGAGGGTTATGCAGAGAACGGCTCAGTCGCGACTGGCACCCGGTTTTTGCCCGTACCAGCGCGGCGTATAAACCCACTCACTGCCATCGGGCCGGGCGATGGTGCACGTTGTCGAAGAACCGATCAGTACCATGGTGCGCATATCCACCTGCTCCGGAGTCAGTTCTCCCAGACGAACCACACGAAGGGTCTGGCCCGGACGGCCGATGTCCCGGCCCAGAGTCACCGGTGTCTGCGCACTACGGTGCTGACGAACAATCTCCAAAGCACGGCCCAGTTGCCACGGGCGCGAACGGGAGATCGGGTTGTAGAAAGCCAGGGCCAAGTCGGCCTGACAGGCCAGGTCCAGACGTTTCTCGATGACTTCCCAGGGCTTGAGATTGTCCGACAGGGACATCACGCAGAAGTCATGGCCCAACGGCGCACCTGCCTGAGCCGCAGTCGCGAGGGAAGCGGACACCCCCGGCAGGATCTCCAGTTCGACGGCATGCCATTCGGCGTTGGTTGACTCATGCAGCGCCTCCAAAACCGCCGACGCCATGGCGAAGACACCCGGATCACCGGACGACACCACCACCACCGAACGCCCCTGGGCGGCCAGTTCAAAGGCGTGACGGGCACGCTGCATTTCCTCGCGGTTATCGGTGCAGTGCAACACCTGATCAGCGCGGAACGGCCCGGCCATGCGCACATAGGTTTCGTAACCCAAGACGTCATTGGCCCGGGCCAGTTCGGCTTTCACCGCAGGAATCATAAATTCGGCAGCGCCAGGGCCAAGGCCGATCACCGCCAGGCGCCCGCGCTTGTGGCCTATGCGCTCAACGTCCAACGGCTCGGGCGCAACGGCGATGGCAATGCCATCCATTGGCGTAAGCGGTGGCAACAGTTGCGGCAGGACCTGTTGCGCCATTTCGGCCGCCGAGGCACCTGCAATAAAGCGCAACGGCACACCCAGCATCTGGGCGGCGTCATGCAAGCCCGGATCAGCCATATCGCTATGGCTGGCCAGCAAACAGGCCAGCGATTGCACAGCGATGCGCGACTCATGCAGCGCAACCTTCACGCAATTGGCCAGGTCGGGCACGCTGGCCTTGACCGCCATCAGCACATTGCGCGGATAGATCAGCAGTTCATTGGCGCAGGGATCACGCTCGGCGTAGCCCACATGAATCGCCAGAGCGGCATCGTCGGCCTCGGGCAATTGCGCGTCGGCCAGCCATGGCGCAGCCCCTTCGATGCGCACGCTTTCGCCGGACAGCAGGTCGGAGACGAAACGCTTGCCCAGTTCCAGGTCACCCAAGGCATAGCCGGACGGCGGGTTGAGCAGGCAGGTGCCGAAGCGCAGTTCGCCCGTAGTGGTAATGGCCGCCTCGGTATTCAGCGCGGCGCCGATTTCCCGGGCCATCACGTTGACCCCGCCCAGGCCGCCGAGCAACGGCACCACGGCGCTGCCATCCTCGGCCACGGCCAGCACCGCAGGCTCCGCGCACTTTTCCAGCAGCAAAGGCGCCAGGGTGCGAATGACGATACCGGCCGCGCACAGGGCGATGATCGGCGTGTCCTGTTGATACAGCTGACGCAGGGTCGCACCGAACGCATGATAGGTACGATCAGCGCCCTCGACCCGCTCCGCAAGGCCGTGAATCAACGAATGCGGATACAGCTGCTGGATACGTCGCGCAGTCGACAGGCTGCCCTGGCCGAGGATGACAATCGCCGGAATACGTTGCGCCATCAGCCTTGCCACCTTTCACCGGGGACGATGATCAGGGAGAAATACGGCGACGACATGGGGTCAACGTCCGCCAGGGGGACGATCTTCTGATTGCTCATGGTGGCGCGCTCAACATACAGCGCGCGCCCGGCCAGGCCGAGTTCTTCGAGCACCTGGCGGACCTTGGGAAAGTTGCGACCCAGTTTCATGATCACCGCCGCGTCAGCATCGGCCAGTTTGCGTTTGAGTTCGTCATGGGGCAGCACGCCGGACAGCACCGACAGGCTCTGATTGCGATAGACCAACGGCGCGCCCAGCACCGAAGCGCCGCCCAGCATCGAGCAGACACCCGGAATCACTTGGGCTTCGTAGCGCTCGGCGAGGCGATCATGCAGGTACATGTAGGAGCCGTAGAAGAACGGGTCGCCTTCGCAGATCACCGCCACATCACGACCGGCGTCCAGCTGTGCGGCGATATCGACGCTCGAAGCATCGTAGAAATCGCTGATCACCTGCTCGTAGGACAGCGGCGCAGGCAGGGCCTCGGTGGTCACCGGGTAGATCAGCGGCATCAGGGTCTGGGCGGCCTGCACATGGGCCTCGATGATGCCGAAGGCGTTGCCTTTCTTGCCCTTGGCCACGAAGTAGGCGATCACCGGCGACTCGCGCAGCAGACGCAGAGCCTTGACCGTAATCAGTTCCGGATCGCCAGGGCCGACGCCCAGACCAATCAATCGACCGCGTGCCTGCATCATTCGATCTCCGTGGCCAGGGCGTTGACCGCTGCGGCCGCCATGGCGCTGCCGCCACGACGACCGCGCATGATCACGTAAGGCACGCCGCGGCTGTCAGCGGCGAGCATGTCCTTGGACTCGGCCGCGCCGACGAAGCCCACCGGGAAGCCGAGGATCAGCGCCGGTTTTGGCGCGCCGGCATCGAGCATTTCCAGCAGGTAGAACAGCGCGGTCGGCGCGTTGCCGATCACCACCACGCTGCCTTCCAGATGCGGCCGCCACAGCTCAAGCGCAGCAGCGGAGCGGGTGTTGCCCAGTTCGCGGGCCAGCTCCGGCACGCCGTCATCCTTGAGGGTGCAGATCACCTGATTGTTGGCGGGCAGGCGGGTACGGGTCACACCCTCGGAAACCATCCGCGCATCGCAGAGGATAGGCGCGCCAGCGGCCAGGGCATTGCGCCCGGCGGTTCCGGCGCCGGGGGAGAAACGCAGGTCCTCGATGACCTCGACCATGCCACAGGCATGAATCACCCGTACGGCGAGTTTTTCCAGGTCCGCCGGGATGGTGTCCAGACGCGCTTCGGCGCGAATGATCGAGAAGGAGTTGCGATAAATCTCCTGACCATCGCGGATGTAATCAATCATGGGTGTTGCTCCGTGAGTCGGCGATCAGATACGCGCCGGCTGCTTCAATAGTGAGGTCACGCGCTTGCAGCGCACCAAAACCGGGCTGCGCTGCATCGCGGAAATAAAGGTCGTAACGGCCGGGGGATACTGCCAGTAGAGTCACCGAAGCCAGGTGCGCCGCTGCGCAGGAACGTTGGCAGGCAGACAGATGCACACCGCGGCTGATGCCGCTGCGCTGCAACTGCCCGGCCAGCAGGCGCGCATCAGCCTTGGTGTCGGCCAGGCCCTTGGCGCAATCGCTGGAACCCGTGCAGGCGATGATCTGCGCCAACGCCTGATCGGCCGAGCACAGCAGGCCGGCGGCTTTCAGGCCTGCCAGCACGTTCTGTGCGTCGCAGGCGGCAATATTGGGCAACAGCAGGCTTTGCCAGGGCGTCAGACGCAGGCTGCCATCGCCGAACTCCTCCGCCAACTGGGCAATCGCGTTGAGCATTGCCGGATCGAGACGCCCAAGAGGGGTGACGCCACCGACTGCGACCTTGCCCGTTTCAGCCTGTGGATAAATACCGATATGGCCGTGGGTGACAGTGGCCGGGCGACGCCACTGGCTGATATCTGCATCGGTACGCAACGGCATCGATGCCAAAGCACTGAGCAGTTGTTCGGCAGGTACTTCGGCCAATAACTGACGCATGCGTGACTGATCGGGTCGCGCCGTGTCGAGAAACCACTTCAGCACCCCGAGCACCAGTTCAAGGCCATAGGCCAGCGGCACGGCTGCCAGAGGTTTATCCCGCGCAGGGCAGCCCGCCAAACCGAAGGCCAGCAGCACTTCGCCGTCCACCTCCAGCGCCGACAACCACAGGTCATGAGGATGATCGAGCATCACCACACCTTCGCCGCCGTCCAGGGACAGGGCGAACTTGGCTGACAGTTCGTGCAAGCGCGGGGTGTTTTCCAGGGCTGTGAGGATTTGCGCGGCCAGAGGCCGTACGTCCAGCAGCATCCGGGGATCAAGCCCGGCAGTGGGGCTGAGCATCAGGTTGCGCACGTCGTCGCTGTCGGGATTGTTCGGCCCCAGGCCTGCGGCCAACAGCGTCTCGATCAAGGCGCCCTGCTCGGCGCCGATACCACGAATCTGCAGATTGGCCCGATTGGTCGCCTCGATCACACCGCCAGCATAATCCTGCGCCGCCCGCGCCACCGCCCGCGCCTGCGTGGCACTGATCACACCACCGGCCAGCTTGATCCGACAGATCCCGCCATCCAGCGCCGGGACGATACGCAACAACCCCGGACAGGCCGAGGGGCGTACAGAAACAGCAGGGGACAGCGGCTTGTTCAAGGAATCACCGGGCAACGGGGTAGGCATGTATAGCGTAGTGGGACGGCATTATGCCTGCTTTGTCCGTGGGCATGAAAAGACGCTCTGTCGGATCGCGTAATCGATCGCCGAACTGCAAACCGATGGGGGCCAATTATGGGCTCCAACAATCCGTCTCCACGCAATTCACTCCCACAATCAGCGCCGCGCCGTGCTTGCTGCACGACAGCGCAGTATCATGCCGCCTTTATCCCCCGAATCGGATCGAGGTAAGTAAATGTCGCCCTGGCTGACGGTCGTGGGAATCGGTGAAGACGGCTTCAAGGGGCTGGGCAGGAATGCCCGGCATGCGCTGTTGCGGGCGAGCCAGGTGTTTGGTGGGGCACGGCAGTTGGCGTTGTTGCCGCCATGCATCAATGCCGAGCGGCGCGCCTGGCCGAGCCCGTTTTCCCTGGAGCCGGTGCTGGCGCAGCGCGGTAGCGAAATTTGTGTACTCGCCAGCGGCGATCCGATGCTGTTCGGCGTAGGCGCCAGCCTCAGTCGCGTAGTGGCCAACGACGAGATGCTGATCCTGCCTGCACCCTCCTCTTACTCCCTGGCCGCCGCCCGCCTTGGCTGGCCATTGCAGGAGGCGGTCATGCTGTCGGTGGTGGCCCGGCCTCTGGCGGCGCTGAATCTGCATCTGCACCACGGTGTACGCCTGCTGGTCCTGAGCAACGACGGCAGCAGCCCGGCGGCGATTGCCCAATTGCTGCGTGAACGCGGCTTTGGTGCTAGCCCCATGACCGTACTGGAGCATCTGGGCGGCACGGCTGAACGCCGCGTAGAAGATTTAGCCCGCGACTGGAACGACGCCGAAATCGCTGCGCTGAACCTGGTCGCCATCGACTGCCGCGCCGATGCCGACACGCTGCGCCTGTCGCCCGTCTCCGGCCTGCCCGACGCGGCCTTCAAGCACGACGGTCAGTTGACCAAGCGCGATGTCCGGGCCATCACTCTCGCGCGCCTGGCCCCACTGCCCGGCGAGTTGCTGTGGGACGTCGGCGCCGGCTGCGGGTCAATTGGTATCGAATGGATGCGCGCCTATCCAACCTGCCGCGCCCTTGCGATCGAGGCCGACGAAGGTCGTCAGCAATTGATCGAACTCAATCGCGATGCCCTCGGCGTACCGGGCCTGCAACTCATTCGAGGTAGCGCGCCCGAGGCCCTGGCCGGCCTGGAAACCCCTGACGCAATCTTTATCGGCGGCGGCGTGACCCGTCCCGGCGTGCTCGAACACTGCTGGCAGCAGTTGCGTTCTGGCGGCCGCCTGGTCGCCAATGCGGTGACCCTGCAAAGCGAAATGATGCTCATGACCTGGCGCGAACAGCACGGCGGCGAACTGACCCGTATCCAGGTCGCCCATGCCAAACCACTGGGCGATTTCGACACCTGGCGTCAGGCATTGCCTATCACTCTGTGGGAAGTGATCAAGCCGTGATGCGCGACGAAACCGCCGAACAGCCCGCACCGCTGCGCAGTGGCCTGACCACCGGCAGCTGCGCGACTGCTACCAGCCTGGCGGCGGCGCGGCTGTTGCTGGGTGGTGACGCCTGCGACGCGGTAGAGATCACCCTGCCCAAGGGCAAGCAGGTGCAGATGCGCCTGGAGTTCTGCCGCCTGCAGGACGGCGGTGCCGAAGCCGGGACCATCAAGGATGCCGGTGACGACCCCGATGTCACCCACGGCGCGCTGGTGTTTTCCAGGGTGCAACTGAACAAAGAGCCCGGCGTGCGTTTCAGCGCCGGACGCGGCGTCGGCACCGTTACCCGCCCCGGCCTGGTGCTGAGCGTCGGCGAACCGGCAATCAACCCGGTGCCTCGTCGGATGATGACCGAGCACCTGCTCAAGCTGGCCGCTGATCAGGGCTATGGCGGGGGTTTCGAGGTCACGGTCAACGTCGAGGGCGGCGAAGAACTGGCCCTGAAGACCATGAACCCGCGCCTGGGGATTCTGGGCGGCCTGTCGATCCTCGGCACCAGCGGCATCGTCCGGCCCTTTTCCTGCGCGGCCTATATCGCCTCGATTCATCAGGGCATCGACGTCGCCACCACCAACGGCTACAGACATATCGCCGCCTGCACCGGAAATGCCAGCGAAGACACCATGCGCCGCATCTACAACCTGCCGGAAATTGCCCTGATCGAAATGGGCGATTTCGTTGGCGCGGTGCTCAAGCATCTGCGCAAAGTCCCCGTGGGCAAGCTCAGCCTGTGCGGCGGCTTCGGCAAGATCAGCAAATTGGCGGCCGGGCATATGGACCTGCACAGCCGCCACTCCAGCATCGACCTGCCACAACTGGCGCGCTGGGCCGCCGATGGCGGTGCCGACGAAGCCCTGCAACAAGCGATCCGCGAAGCCAATACCAGTCAGCAGGCCCTGGCGCTGAGTGCAGCTCGGGGCGTCGAGTTGGGCAATATCGTTTGTCAGCATGCCCTGGACTTTGCCCGCAGCGTGGTTCCGGCGCAGGTTGAGGTCGAGGTGTTTGCAATTGATCGGCAGGGCGGGATCGTGGGTCATGCGCTTAACCTGCTGCACTGATGCGCTTCTGTGGGACCGGCTTTAGCCGGGAATACGTCAGCATGAGCGGTACATCGCTGTCGGCTGTCCTATTGCCTTCCCGGCTAAAGCCGGTCCCACACAGGACTGCATCGGAACCACTAATGGATAAAACACATGAACCGCATCCTGCTCCTGGGCGGCGTCACCGAAGCCCTGGCCATTGCCCGTACCCTCGGCCCGCAGCACATCTACAGCCTCGCCGGTGTCGGTCGGGTGCCCACTGACCTGACGTGTGAAGTGCGGGTCGGCGGCTATGGCGGCGCCGAGGGATTGGCGGCGTTCATTCGCGAGCAGAACATCGACCTGCTGCTCGACGCCACCCACCCCTACGCCGCGCAGATCAGCCAGAACGCCGCCCGTGCCGCGCAACTGAGCGGCGTGCCGTGCTGGGCCTTGCGACGCCCGGCATGGCAGGCCGGGCCGGATGATGACTGGCGTGAAGTCAGCGACTGGGCTCAATTGATCACCGCCCTGACGCCCTTCCAGCGCCCACTGTTCACCTTGGGTCGCGAGCCGTTGCAGCACCTGGAGGAAATCCCTGAGCAGCAGTTCTGGACCCTGCGCGCCCTGGACCGCTATCCGGGCCATGCCCGTTGCGAAGTGATCGGCGCCCGTGGCCCCTTCCATCTCGAAGATGAACGTGCCTTGTTCGAGCAACGGCGGATCGATGTGCTGGTCAGCAAGAACAGCGGCAGCGGCGCCACCGAACCCAAGCTGCAGGTTGCGCGGGAGCGGGGGGTACCGGTGCTGATCCTGAAACGGCCGCAGTTGCCTGGAGTGGATCGGGAGTTTGCTTCGGTGGAGGATTTATTGGCGAACTTGCGCGACCAGACCTGAATAAATGCGACCTTGTGGGACCGGCTTTAGCCGGGAAGATGGAATCATGATCGATACATCTCTATCGCCTGTCATATTGTCTTCCCGGCTGAAGCCGGTCCCACCAGTTGTCGCCATCTTTCGATGCCACGCGACAACCCGCCACGGCCCGGGCTTTTTACATCGGCGCCGGGTTCAGGCTAAATAACCCCCATTCTTCATCACGGTATTGCCCATGTCGTCACGACGGACCACCGCCGTCTGGATAGCCTGCTTTGCAGTGTTGTTCAGCCTGCTGGTCATGCCTCTTTCGCCCATGCCCTCCCAGGTCTCGGGGGAACGGGTGCTGTGGGGCAGTTTCTGTACCGGTAGCGGCACCCGGCAGGTAGCGATTGTCCTCGAGGGTGTTGATCAGGCCCCGTCGAACCATGATGAACATGGCGCCATGCAACATTGCGGCTGCTGCTCCGGCCATGTAGTGGTCATCCTGCCGAGCGGGCTGAACGGTGGCCTGTTCGTCCACATCGAGCCGGAACGCTTCGCGCCGCAGCGTTTCCTTCTGTTCAACCCGCCGCGCCTGCACTGGCCCAGTGTGAATCCCCGCGCCTCTCCAAACGCCTGACGCGTTACGCCTTCTACGCAATCAATGGATCGTCTGGAGAGTTGTCATGTTCAAGAAACTGCTGATGCTGGCTACATTGCTGTTGCCCGCTGCCTTTAGCCATGCCCAGGAAATGAGTTATCAGGCAGGTGCTTTGCAGATCAACGCGCCCTGGTCCCTGGAACTGCCACCCAACGCACCGACCGTCGCCGCTTACTTCGTCATTCACAATGCCGGACAGACTGCAGATCGTCTGCTCAGCGTGCAAAGCCCCGTGGCAGGCGCTGCGCAATTGCATGAACACCAACATGTCGACGGTCTGATGAAGATGCAGCAGGTACAGGCGGTAGACATTGCCCCCGGCCAGGATGCACTCTTCGCCCCCATGGCCTACCACGTGATGCTGCTGGAGCTTAACGACCGCTCGCAACTGGTCGCAGGACAGCACTTCGCGCTGACCCTGCACTTCGAAAAGGCCGGGGATGTGACTGTGCAGGTCGAGGTGCTCAAGCAGGCGCCGGATGGTGCCATGCAGATGAATATGAAATAGCGATTCCCGTGGGACCGGCTTTAGCCGGGAAAGCGTATTTCCCGGCTGAAGCCGGTCCCACAGACAGAAACCTCAGGCATTGAATTGACCCACACCCGCAATCGCCCAGGCTCGTGGCTAAGCCTGTTCGCCATGTTGATGATCTTTATCGGTCCGCTGATCTCCCAGGCGATGCCGATGGATCAGCACGCCGGTATGTCCATGGACAGGTCGATGTCCGCCGACATGGATATGCACCACGCGAGCGCCGAGCAGCAGGACGGCGTCAAAGCCGACCACGTGCTGTGGGCCAAGTGCGGCTATTGCACCCTGTTGTTCGGTTGCCCGGCGCTGCCCAAGGCCCTGGCCTTTTTTGCTCCGGCACCGCCGCGTCAGTCCGACCTGTTCAGTGCCGTCCCGCAACAGGGCCACGCCCGACAAAGCGTGTTCGCCAACGCCCGCAGTCGTGCCCCGCCGCTCTCCCTCACGCGATAAAACCTGATTGATTCCATGCCCCGCCCGCAGCTCCGGCTGTGGGCGGGCGCTGTCGTGTGTTGTCCCGATGGGGAGCGTTTTACGTGTCCAAACCCACTGTGTCGTTTTATAACCTGGCCTGGCGCTGGCATTTCTATGCCGGGCTGTTCGTCGCGCCGTTCATGATCCTGCTTTCAATTACCGGGATCATCTACCTGTACAAGCCCCAGCTCGACAACCTGATGTACCGCGACCTGCTCAGCGTACGGCCGTCGCAAGCGCAGTCTTTGAGCGCCGACGAGTTGCAACGCCGTTTGCTGACGGCTTATCCACAGGCCACGGTGAAAAAATACCTGCCGCCGATCAATGCCGAAGGCAGCGCGCAGTTCGTGGTGATGCAGGACGGCCGCGAAGTGAATGTGTTTCTCGACCCCTATCGCGGCTCGATCCTCGGCACTCAGGACGCCAAGAACAACCTGCAAGCCCTCGCCCGCGCCCTGCACGGCGAACTGCTGATCGGCACGGTCGGTGACCGCCTGGTGGAGTTGGCCGCCGGTTGGGGGGTGATGCTGGTGGTCTCCGGTCTCTACTTGTGGTGGCCGCGAGGTCGCTCCGGGGCAGGCGTACTCTGGCCGCGCTTGAGCAGTCGTGGCCGCTTGATGTGGCGCGATCTGCACGCCGTCACCGGTTTCTGGGGCTCGGCATTGCTGCTGTTCATGCTGATCAGCGGCATGACCTGGACCGGCATGTGGGGCAAGCAGTACGCAGCGGTGTGGAATACCTTTCCGGCGGCGATGTGGGATAACGTCCCGCAATCCGACAAGCAGGCTGGCGAGCTGAACACCGCCAGCGTGCAGACCGTGCCCTGGGCCATGGAAAACACGCCGATGCCCGTCTCCAGCGGCGATCACGCCGAGCACATGCACCACGGTAATATGTCCACCGCCCCCGCGGCCCCCAAACTGTCGCTGCAACAGGTAGTGGAAATCGCCAAAGAGCGGCGTATCGAACCCGGCTACAGCATTACCGCGCCGAAAACCGCTGATGGCGTGTTCACCGTCTCGGTATTCGCCGACGACCCGCGCAACGACGCCACTCTGCATATCGATCAATACAGCGGCAAGGTGCTGGCCGACGTGCGTTTTCAGGACTACAACACCGTCGCCCGCGCCACGGAGCTGGGGGTGATGCTGCATGAAGGCAAGTTTTTCGGCTGGATCAACCAGTTACTGATCCTGCTGGTGTGCCTGATGGTGTTGCTCGGCTCGATCAGCGGCCTGGTGATCTGGTGGAAGCGTCGTCCGCAAGGTGGCCTGGGCGTACCGCCACTGCGCCATGATTTACCTCGTTGGAAGACCGCCATCGGCATCATGTTTGCTCTGGCAGTGGCGTTTCCATTGGTTGGCGCGTCGCTGATCGCGGTGGGACTACTCGATCGTCTAGTCCTTTCGCGCTTTGCTAAATTTCCCGCGCGAGCCTAAATTGCGTGTGCGGGGCCAGAAGCCTAAGGGTTGGTTTTGTGATGAATTCCTCTCCCGGCTTGCTTCTGGCCCCGTCTCCTCCTCCCGGCCGACCAACGTGAAGCCACCTCATGCTCAGCATGAACACGCCGAGATGCGCGAAATAGAGCCATCTCTATGCTGTCCTGCTGTTAATTCCGACTGATCGAACGCCTTCGAATGACCTCTCTGACACTGTCCAATCTCTGCTGGTCGCCCCTGGAAAAGGGCCATTGCCATCATCAGTTCCAATTGCGCGATGTCAGCCTGCGGGTGGCAGCGGGGGAATTTGTCGGGCTGATCGGCCCCAATGGCAGCGGTAAAACCAGTTTGCTGCGTTGCGCCTATCGCTTTACCCGACCAACGGTAGGGCAGGTACTGCTCGATGACGTCGATCTGTGGACGCAATCACCGCGTTGGAGCGCACAACGCATTGCCGTCGTCCTGCAGGAATTCCCCGATGCATTTGGCCTGAACGTCGATGAAGTCGTCGCCATGGGTCGCACGCCGCACAAGGCGCTGTTCGACGGCAACACCGAGGCCGACCGGGAGATTGCCCGCCAGGCGTTGCAGGCCGTGGGTATGCAGGGCTTTGAAGATCATGCCTTCGCCACCCTGTCCGGCGGGGAAAAGCAGCGGGTGATTCTGGCCCGAGCCCTGACCCAGCAACCGCAATTGTTGATTCTCGACGAGCCGACCAACCATCTCGACCCGCGCTATCAACTGGAGCTGCTGCAACAGGTCAAGCGCCTGGGCATCGGCACCCTGGCCAGCATCCACGACCTCAATCTGGCCGCGGCTTTTTGTGACCGCCTGTACGTCATAGATCACGGGCGCATCGTTGCCAGCGGCAGCCCCCATGAAGTGCTCACCGTCGAGCTGTTACGCGATGTGTTCGGCGTCGAGGCACTGATCGACGACCATCCGATTTCCGGTTACCCACGCATTACCTGGATTACCCACCCATGATTCTGCCTGCACCATTACGCACCGTTTTGTTTCTCAGCCTGCTGGGCCTGACCGGCCACGCCATGGCTGAGGCCACTCACTACCCGGTCACCGTGCAAAGCTGTGATCGCCAGGTGACCTTCGACAAGGCGCCCAGCCACGCCGTCAGCCATGACATCAACATGACCCAGATGATGCTGGCCCTGGGGCTGCGTTCACGCATGGTCGGCTTCAGTGGTATCAGCGGCTGGAAAACCCTGCCGCCGAAAATGCTCCATGACCTCGACGGCCTGCCGGAACTGGCGAGCAAATACCCCTCGGTGGAAACCCTGCTCAACGCCAACGTCGATTTCTTCTTCGCCGGCTGGGACTACGGCATGCGTGTCGGCGGCGATCTGACCCCGCAGACCCTGGCACCGCTGGGGATCAAGGTCCTTGAGCTGATCGAGTCCTGCGCCTTCGTCATGAAGCGCCCGCCTGCCAGCCTGGAGATGATGTACGGCGACCTGCGCAACCTGGGACGAATCTTCGACGTACAGGATCGCGCCGTGCAGTTGATCGCCGGTATGCAGCAGCGCGTGGCAACTATTACCGCCGCCCTGCCCGCCACCCGACCTCGGGTGTTCCTCTACGACAGCGGCGAAGACCGCGCCATGACCTCCGGCCGCCTGGCCATGCCCCAGGCCCTGATCGACGCGGCAGGCGGGCGCAATGTGCTGGATGACATCGACGCCAGCTGGACCCGGGTCAACTGGGAAACTGTGGTGGAGCGCAACCCCGAGGTGATCGTGATTGTCGACTATGGCGAAGTGACTGCCGCGCAGAAGGAGCAATTTCTGCTCAACAACCCGGCCCTGCAATCGGTGGACGCGATTCGCAACAAGCGCTTTATCGTCATCCCGTACGTGGCGGCGACGCCGGGGATCGACAATATCGATGCGATCGAGACCCTGGCGGCCGGGTTTCACGGCAAGGCGTTATGAAACTGTCATGCACACAACGTGTGGGAGCCGCCTTGGTGGCGATCGAGTGCGTAGCACTCGCAATAGCGTTGATGACTGACCCACCGCTATCGCCAGCAAGCTGGCTCCCACAAGGAATCTCATTGCAAATCCTAAGGGTGTGCTGTGTTTGATCTGAGCGGTGTTCACCGCTACCGCCTGCTGCTCTTGGCATTGTTCACCGCCCTGCTGTTGTCCTGCGTGCTGTCCCTGGGTTTCGGCCCGGCACCGGTGCCGGCTGAGGTGGTCGGGCAGATCCTGCTGCACAAGTTGTTCGGGCTCGGCCCGGTCAATCAGACCTGGACCGCCGGACAGGAGCACATCGTCTGGCTGATCCGCGTCCCACGCATGCTCCTCGGTGCACTGGTGGGTGCCGGGCTGGCGCTGACCGGTGCGGTGCTGCAAGCGGTTACCCGCAACCCTCTGGCCGACCCGCATCTGCTGGGCGTGACCTCCGGCGCAACCCTGGGCGCAGTGATCGTGGTGTTGCATGTCGGCGAAATCATCGGCGTGCTCACCCTGCCCCTGGCCGCGTTCATTGGCGCCATGTTGAGCATGTTCATGGTGCTGCTGATTGCCAGTCGCAGCGGCCGGCTGGACAGTGATCGCCTGCTGCTCTGCGGTATCGCCGTGTCCTTCGTGATGATGGCCCTGGCCAACCTGCTGCTGTTTCTCGGCGACCATCGCGCCAGCTCGGCCGTGATGTTCTGGATGCTCGGCGGCCTCGGTCTGGCGCGCTGGGAGTTGCTGGGTATTCCGGCCCTCAGCGTATTGCTCGGCCTGATCCTGCTGCTGGCCATGGCGCGGGCCTTGAACGCTTTGATGGCAGGCGAGCAGACCGCCGTGACCCTGGGCCTGAACGCCCGTCACGTGCGCATCAAGGTGTTCCTGATCGCTTCGCTGATGACCGGGGTCATGGTGGCCATCAGCGGCTCCATCGGCTTTGTCGGCCTGATGGTCCCGCACATCGCCCGGCGCCTGGTCGGGGCCGAGCATCGTCGGCTGTTGCCGGTGTGCGTGTTGCTCGGCAGCCTGTTTCTGATCTGGGTCGACGTCGCCGCCCGCACCCTGATCGCCCCGGAAGACCTGCCCATAGGCGTGGCCACGGCGGCCATTGGCGGGTTGTTTTTTATTGGGTTGATGCGCAAAAAATAATTGTCGAATCCTGTGGAACGACTTTAGCCGGGAATACGCCTTCCCGGCTGAAGCCGGTCCCACATATCCCATATGCCCCTACCCGACGCACCATCGGGGCGCGCACTGACATCCGTGCACCACACCCAAGTCCCACCTTGGTGCGATATTTCCTGTCCAACTCGTCAACTTCCTGCTCTGCAACGACTTTTCCTTCGTTGGCCCAGCCTTTGCTAAAGATCTTCACAGGTATTTATTCCCGTGCGTCTTGTCGAAATCCAAGAATGGAGCAAGCCCAATGAAGCGTCGCAGTCTGATCAAAGCTTTCACCCTGTCCGCATCTATCGCCGCCATGGGTCTTACATGGACCGTTCAAGCTGCCGAGACCATCAAGGTCGGCATTCTGCATTCGCTTTCCGGGACTATGGCCATCTCCGAGACGTCCCTGAAGGACATGGCCCTGATGACCATCGACGAAATCAACGCCAAGGGTGGCGTCAACGGCAAGATGCTGGAGCCTGTGGTAGTCGATCCGGCCTCCAACTGGCCGCTGTTCGCCGAGAAAGGCCGTCAGTTGCTGACCCAGGACAAGGTCGCCGTGGTGTTCGGCTGCTGGACCTCGGTATCGCGCAAATCGGTGCTGCCGGTGTTCGAAGAACTCAACGGCCTGCTGTTCTACCCCGTGCAGTACGAAGGCGAAGAAATGTCGCCGAACGTGTTCTACACCGGTGCAGCGCCTAACCAGCAGGCCATCCCTGCGGTCGAGTACCTGATGAGCGAAGACGGCGGCGCGGCCAAGCGCTTCTTCCTGCTGGGCACCGACTACGTCTACCCGCGCACCACCAACAAGATCCTGCGCTCGTTCCTGCACTCCAAAGGTGTAGCGGACAAGGACATCGAAGAGGTCTACACCCCGTTCGGCCATGCCGACTACCAGACCATCGTGGCCAACATCAAGAAGTTCTCGGCTGGCGGCAAGACGGCTGTAATCTCCACCGTCAACGGCGACTCCAACGTGCCGTTCTACAAGGAACTGGGCAACCAGGGCCTGAAAGCCACCGACGTACCGGTCGTGGCCTTCTCGGTCGGCGAAGAAGAACTGCGTGGCGTGGATACCAAGCCGCTGGTGGGTAACCTGGCTGCCTGGAACTACTTCGAATCGGTGAAAAACCCGGTCAACACCAAGTTCGTCGCCGACTGGAAAGCCTACGCCAAGAAGCACAACCTGCCGAACGCCGACAAGGCGGTGACCAACGACCCGATGGAAGCCACCTACGTGGGCATCCACATGTGGGCCCAGGCGGTCGAGAAAGCCAAGTCCACTGATGTCGACAAGGTTCGCGAAGCCATGGCCGGCCAGACCTTCGCCGCGCCGTCGGGCTTTACCCTGACCATGGACAAGACCAATCACCACCTGCACAAGCCGGTAATGATCGGCGAGATCAAGGCTGACGGTCAGTTCAACGTCGTCTGGAAAACCAAGGAGCCGATCCGCGCCCAGCCGTGGAGCCCGTTCATCCCTGGCAACGACAAGAAGCCTGACTATGCGGTGAAGAGCAACTAAGCATCTGAATTTGTAGGAGCGAGGCTTGCCCGCGAAGGCGGTATTTCAAACCCTGAAAATGTGTCGGTATACCGACCGATTCGCGGGCAAGCCACGCTCCCACAGTCCTCTATGCGCTACATGGCAGAGGGGACTGGCTCTCAGGACACCCGATATGCCCAATGCCTTGCACCGCATCATCCTTGCCCTCGCTTTACTGCTGCCTATGGCAGCCCACGCCAGCGATGCCAGCGACTTTGTCGCCGGTGAGTCCGCCGAGCGTGCCGAATTGCTCGAAGCCTGGGCGGCCAAGCCCGACCCGGCTCGTGTCGAACTGATCATCGCCTTGCAGGAAGGCCGCGTCGCCGCCGACAGCAGCAACCGCGCTTATATCCAGAATGGCGACAGCTTCACCGCCGTCGATCCCGCCGCACCTGCCGCCGCCGACGCGCCGACGCCCGATGAGCCCCAGGCCATCAGCCTGAACAACCGCCTGCGCGGCCTGGTGGAAAACGCCCTGGCCAGTCACCAGTTGCTGGCCGCCGACGCCAAATTGCGCCTGAACGCTGCCCTGCAACTGCAAAAAAGCGCGCGCCCGGCGCAACTCGACTTGCTGACCCGGGAAGTCGCCAACGAAAACGACACCACAGTGCGCAGCGCCCTCAGCCTGGCGCTGGCCAATCTGCAACTGGTAGACAGCAGCCCGACCATTCGCCTGGCTGCCGTGCGCCTGCTCGGTGAAACCGGCGACCCGCTGGCCCGTACCCGCCTTGAAGGCCTGCTCGTCCCCGGCGTCGAACCGGATGCCACCGTGCACCTGGCCGCCGAGACCAGCCTGGCCCAGGTCAAACGCAAGCTGATGATCGGCGAAGTGCTCGGTCAGGTATTCAGCGGCATTTCCCTCGGTTCGATCCTGCTGCTCGCGGCCTTGGGCCTGGCGATCACCTTCGGCCTGCTGGGCGTGATCAACATGGCCCACGGCGAGATGCTGATGCTGGGCGCCTACTCGACCTACATGGTGCAGCTGTTTTTCCAACGCTATGCACCGGGGGCGCTGGAGTTCTATCCGCTGGTGGCGCTGCCGGTGGCCTTCCTGATCACCGCGCTGATCGGCATGGCCCTGGAACGTACGGTAATCCGCCATCTGTACGGTCGCCCGCTGGAAACCCTGCTCGCCACATGGGGCATCAGCCTGATGCTGATCCAGGCGGTGCGCTTGATCTTCGGTGCGCAGAACGTCGAAGTCGCCAACCCCGAATGGCTGTCTGGCGGGATCCAGGTGCTGCCCAACCTGGTGCTGCCATACAACCGCATCGTCATCATCGCCTTCGCCCTGTTCGTCGTGCTGCTGACGTGGCTGCTGCTGAACAAGACCCGTCTGGGCCTGAACGTGCGCGCCGTGACCCAGAATCGCAACATGGCCGCCTGCTGCGGCGTGCCCACCGGGCGTATCGACATGATGGCTTTCGGCCTGGGTTCCGGCATCGCCGGACTCGGCGGCGTGGCCCTCAGCCAGATCGGCAACGTCGGCCCGGACCTTGGTCAGAGCTACATCATCGACTCGTTCCTGGTGGTGGTGCTCGGCGGTGTCGGCCAGTTGGCCGGTAGCATCACCGCAGCCTTCGGCCTGGGCATCGCCAACAAGATTCTCGAACCGCAGATCGGTGCCGTACTGGGCAAGATCCTCATCCTGGCGTTGATCATTCTGTTTATCCAGAAACGTCCGCAAGGCCTCTTCGCACTGAAAGGACGGGTGATCGACTGATGAGCCAGCCATTGATGCTAACTGCTGCACAAAAGGTCGGCCCCAAGGGCACGCTGGCGATTGGCGCCGTGGTACTGGCCGTATTGCTGGCCCTGCCGCTGCTGTCGCTGTTGCCTGCCGACAACAGCCTGCAAGTGTCGGCCTATACCCTGACCCTGGTCGGCAAGATCCTTTGCTACGCCATCGTCGCCCTGGCCCTGGACCTGGTCTGGGGCTACGCCGGGCTGCTGTCCCTGGGCCACGGCCTGTTCTTCGCCCTCGGCGGCTACGCCATGGGCATGTACCTGATGCGCCAGGCATCGGGAGATGAATTGCCCGCCTTCATGACCTTCCTGTCATGGACCGAACTGCCGTGGTACTGGAGCGGCACCCAACACTTCCTCTGGGCCATGTGTCTGGTGGTACTGGCGCCAGGGCTGCTGGCGCTGGTCTTCGGTTTCTTCGCCTTCCGTTCGCGGATCAAGGGCGTGTATTTCTCGATCATGACCCAGGCCCTGACCTTCGCCGGCATGCTGCTGTTCTTCCGCAACGAAACCGGCTTCGGCGGCAATAACGGCTTCACCAACTTCCGTAGCATTCTCGGCTTCAGCATCAGCTCCCAGGGCACCCGGGCGGCGCTGTTTATCGCCACGGTGGTGCTGCTGGTCGCCAGCCTGTTCCTTGGCTGGCGCCTGGCCCAGAGCAAGTTCGGCCGGGTACTGACCGCCGTGCGCGACGCCGAAAACCGCTTGATGTTCTGCGGCTACGATCCGCGCGGCTTCAAACTGTTCGTCTGGGTGTTGAGCGCGGTGTTATGCGGTCTGGCGGGGGCTTTGTATGTGCCGCAAGTCGGCATCATCAACCCCAGCGAAATGTCGCCGACCAACTCCATCGAGGCTGCCGTCTGGGTTGCTCTGGGCGGGCGCGGCACGCTGATCGGCCCGCTGCTCGGCGCCGGATTGGTAAACGGCATGAAGAGCTGGTTCACCGTGGCCTTCCCCGAGTACTGGCTATTCTTCCTCGGCGCACTGTTCATCATCGTGACCCTGTACCTGCCCAAGGGTGTGATTGGTCTGCTCAAGAAAAGGGGCGAACAATGAAAACCACTCCGACTCCCTCGTTCATGCTGGAACCGGCCTACGAGCCGCTGCTGTCGCCGAACAAGGACGCCGGCACCAGCCGTGACGCCATCGGCCTCGGCCAGGCGGCGGGCCAGGGCCTCAACACGCGCCACGGCACCATCCTGACCCTGGAAGACATCAGCGTCAGCTTCGACGGTTTCAAGGCCCTGAACGACCTGAACCTGTACATCGGCGTTGGCGAGCTGCGCTGCATCATCGGCCCCAACGGCGCGGGCAAGACCACCCTGATGGACGTGATCACTGGCAAGACTCGCCCCAGTCACGGCAAGGCCTGGTTCGGCGAAACCCTGGACCTGACCCAAATGAGCGAAGTGCAGATCGCCCAGGCCGGGATCGGTCGCAAGTTCCAGAAACCCACGGTATTCGAAGCCCTCAGCGTGTTCGAAAACCTCGAGCTGGCGCAGAAGACCGACAAATCGGTCTGGGCCAGCCTGCGCGCGCGCCTGAGTGGCGAACAGCAGGACCGCATCGCCCAAGTGCTCGACACCATCCGCCTGACCACGTCTATGCATCGCCCGGCGGGCTTGCTGTCCCACGGTCAGAAACAATTCCTAGAGATCGGCATGCTGCTGGTCCAGGACCCGCAATTGCTGCTGCTCGACGAGCCGGTAGCGGGCATGACCGACGCCGAAACCGAATTCACTGCCGAACTGTTCAAGAGCCTGGCGGGCAAGCATTCACTGATGGTGGTGGAGCACGATATGGGCTTCGTCGGCACCATCGCCGACCACGTCACAGTGCTGCACCAGGGCAGCGTACTGGCCGAAGGATCGCTGGAAGAAGTGCAGGCGGATGAGCGGGTGATCGAGGTATATCTGGGGCGCTGAAAAGCGCCCAGCTGCGAGCTTCGAGCTGCAAGCGACAAGCTAGAAACTGCTTTTTCTTGCGGCCTGAAGCTTGTAGCTCGCCGCTTGTGAGGAACGAACGAATGCTCCAAGTTGAAAAGCTTCACCAGTATTACGGCGGCAGCCACATCCTGCGCGGTCTGTCCTTTGACGTGAAGATCGGCGAAGTGACCTGCCTGCTGGGCCGTAACGGCGTGGGCAAGACCACGCTGCTCAAGGTGCTGATGGGCCTGTTGCCGTCCAAGGAGGGCTCGGTGCAGTGGGAAGGCAAGGCCATTACCGGCTTCAAGCCCCATCAACGCGTGCATGCCGGGATCGCTTACGTGCCCCAGGGCCGCGAGATCTTCGGCCGCCTGACCGTTGAAGAAAATCTGTTGATGGGCCTGTCGCGCTTTCCTGGCTCCGAAGCCAAGGAAGTCCCGGCCTTTATCTACGAATTGTTCCCGGTGCTGCTGCAAATGAAGCAACGCCGTGGCGGCGACCTGTCCGGCGGCCAGCAACAGCAGTTGGCCATCGGCCGGGCCCTGGCCAGTCGTCCGCGCTTGCTGATCCTCGACGAACCCACCGAAGGCATCCAGCCGTCGGTGATCAAGGAGATTGGCGCCGTGATCAAGAAGCTCGCCGAGCGCGGCGACATGGCGATTCTGCTGGTGGAGCAGTTCTACGATTTCGCCGCCGAGCTGGCCGATCAATACCTGGTGATGTCCCGTGGCGAAATCGTCCAACAGGGCCGTGGCGAGAATATGGAAAGCGAAGGTGTTCGCGGCCTGGTAACGATTTGATCTAAGGTGCTCACCTTCACAGAACGACAACGAACCCTATGAATCTTCCTGCCCACACCGCCCTGTTCACCCCCAGCTGGCACGCCGAGCTGGAGTTGGGCTATGGACGTTTCGGCGACAGCACGCGGCCGGTGCAACGGCGCCATATCGGCCCGCTGCGCGTGCAGAAACACCTGTATGCCGAAGGCCCGCAAGTCTGCCAGCACATCATCGTCCACCCCCCCGGGGGTATCGCGGGCGGTGACCGGCTGAATATCTCGGCCACGGTCGGCCCCGATGCCTGGGCGCAACTGACCAGCCCCGGCGCGGCCAAGTGGTATCGCGCCGCAGGCCCGGCCTATCAGCAGCTTGAATTGAAGGTGGCCCCCGGCGCCACGCTGGAATGGCTGCCCCAGGAAACCATCGTGTTCAGCGCCGCCCAGGCCGAACTCACCACCCGTATCGAACTGCAAGGTGACGCTCGCCTGCTTTACTGGGATGTGGTGGCCTTGGGCCGACCGGCCAGCGACGAACGTTTCGCCCAGGGGCATTTTCAGTCGCACCTGGATATCCGCCGCGATGGCCAATTGCTCTGGCACGAACGGCAACGCATCATCGGCGGAGACGGCCTGCTCGACTCGCCCATGGGCCTGGACGGCAAGAGCGTATTCGCCACCCTGCTGATTACTGGCGAGATCGACAGCGAACTGCTGGAAACCTGTCGCTCGCTGAACAACAACGTGCGCGGCGACCTGACCCAACTGCCGGGGCTGCTGGTCGCCCGCTGCCTGGCCGACGAGGCGCTGCATGCCCGGGCCTGGCTGATTGCATTATGGAAGCTGTTGCGCCCGGTATTGCTGGGGCGCGAGGCGGTGGCACCGAGGATCTGGAGTACCTGAAATTTTAATTTGTGGGAGCGAGGCTTGCCCGCGAAGGCCTCAACACCGTTTGCCTGATACACCGCGTCGCTTGGTTCGCGGGCAAGCCTCGCTCCAACGATCTGCCACTTTTTATACGGAACAAACATGGACCTGACCCCACGCGAAAAAGACAAAATGCTGATCTTCACTGCCGGCCTGGTCGCCGAACGGCGCCTGGCCCGGGGTGTGAAGCTCAACTACCCCGAGGCCATGGCCTATATTTCAGCGGCGCTGCTTGAAGGCGCCCGGGACGGCCAGACCGTCGCCGAGCTGATGCATTTCGGCACAACCCTGCTCAGCCGTGAGCAAGTCATGGAAGGCATCCCGGAAATGATCCCGGAGATTCAGGTCGAGGCCACCTTCCCTGACGGCACCAAACTGGTCACGGTGCACCAGCCGATCGCCTGAGCCGAGCACAACAAGGACGCAGAACTGCCCATGACTTTCCTGATTCGCGATGCACTGCCCGCCGACCTGCCGGGCGTGCTGGACATCTACAACGACGCCGTACTCAACACCACGGCGATCTGGAACGAACAACCCGTGGAGCTGGCCAACCGCCAGGCATGGTTTGACGCGCGCAAGACCCAGGCTTATCCGATCCTCGTCGCCGTCCAGGACGACGGCCAGGTCCTGGGTTATTCCTCGTTCGGTGACTGGCGGCCCTTCGAAGGCTTCCGTCACACCGTCGAACACTCGGTCTATGTGCGCGCTGACCAGCGCGGCAAAGGCCTCGGCCCGCTGCTGATGCAAGCCCTGATCGAACGCGCGCGCCTGTGCGACAAGCACATGATGGTCGCGGCTATCGAAAGTGGTAACGCCGCGTCCGTAGGCCTGCACGAACGCCTCGGTTTCATCACCACCGGGCAAATGCCCCAGGTGGGCACCAAGTTCGGCCGTTGGCTGGACCTGACCTTCATGCAACTGGACCTGTCGCCGGGCGCTGTGGCCCCGGCCTCACAAGCCCCGAAATCCCACTAGAGAGCCCCTCTATGAACCCTGCCCAGTTACGACGTGTGAACGCTGAAAGCTTTGCGCATTACCGCCATGGTTTGGTCGAACTGTTATTGGATGCCGTGCAGCACGGCGCCTCGGTGGGGTTCATGGCCGACCTGGACAGCGAACAGGCCTACGCCTGGTGTGACAGCCTGAAAAGTGAAGTCACCAGCGGCAGCCTGCTGTTATGGGTGGTGGTGCAGGACGAGGAAGTCCTGGCCAGCGCCCAACTGGCTCTGTGCCAGAAAGCCAACGGGCGCAACCGAGCTGAAATCCAGAAACTCATGGTGCGCGACAACGCCAAGGGCCGCGGCCTGGGCAGCCAGCTGATGAAGGCTGTCGAACAGATGGCCCAGCAGCACAAGCGCGGCCTGCTGTACCTGGACACCGAAGCCGGGTCTGGCGCCGAAGCCTTCTATCGCGCCCTGGGCTACACCCGGGTGGGCGAACTGCCCAACTACTGTCAAAGCCCGGACGGCCGCTACACGCCGACCGCCATCTACTTCAAGACTTTGGGACAACCCGCATGATTCCTGGCCAATACCAGATCCAGCCCGGTGACATCGAACTCAATGCCGGGCGCCGCACGATCACCGTGAGCGTCGCCAACAGCGGCGACCGGCCGATCCAGGTCGGCTCGCATTTTCACTTTTTCGAAACCAACGACGCCCTGACCTTCGACCGCGCCGCCAGCCGCGGCATGCGCCTGAACATCCCCGCCGGCACCGCCGTACGCTTTGAGCCTGGGCAGTCGCGGGAAGTGGAATTGGTGGACCTGGCCGGGCATCGCCGGGTGTTCGGGTTTGCCGGGCGGGTGATGGGGGATCTTTGAATTTAACTCCAGGCGCGATGCCAGATCCAGCCACAAGCTGCAAGCCACAAGCTGCAAGAAGCAGCAGCTGCCAGCCCTTGTGATCCGCTTTTACTTGAAGCTTGCAGCTAGAAGCTCGCAGCTCTGAATCCGAGGCACGAGAGATGAAGATTAGCCGACAAGCCTACGCCGACATGTTCGGCCCCACCGTTGGCGACAAGGTTCGCCTGGCGGACACCGAGCTGTGGATCGAAGTCGAGAAGGACTTCACCATCTACGGCGAAGAAGTGAAGTTCGGCGGTGGCAAGGTCATTCGTGATGGCATGGGCCAGGGCCAACTGCTGGCCGCCGAAGTGGTTGACACCCTGATCACCAACGCCCTGATCATCGACCACTGGGGCATCGTCAAGGCCGACGTCGGCATCAAAAACGGCCGCATCGCCGCCATCGGCAAGGCCGGTAACCCGGATATCCAGCCGGACGTGACCATTGCCATTGGCGCCGCCACCGAAGTCATCGCCGGTGAAGGCATGATTCTTACAGCAGGCGGCGTCGACACCCACATTCACTTCATCTGCCCACAGCAGATCGAAGAAGCCCTGATGAGTGGCGTGACCACCATGATCGGCGGCGGCACCGGCCCGGCCACGGGGACCAACGCCACCACCGTGACGCCGGGGCCATGGCATATGGCGCGCATGCTCCAGGCCGCCGACTCGTTCCCGATGAACATCGGCTTCACCGGCAAAGGCAACGTCAGCCTGCCGGGGCCGCTGGTCGAGCAGGTCAAGGCCGGGGCCATCGGCCTCAAGCTGCATGAAGACTGGGGCACCACCCCTGCGGCCATCGACAACTGCCTGAGCGTGGCCGACGAATACGACGTACAGGTGGCCATTCACACCGACACCCTGAACGAATCCGGCTTCGTCGAAACCACCCTGGCCGCGTTCAAGAACCGCACTATCCACACCTATCACACCGAAGGCGCCGGTGGCGGCCATGCCCCGGACATCATCAAGGCCTGCGGCTTCCCCAACGTGCTGCCCAGCTCGACCAACCCGACGCGGCCGTTCACCCGCAACACCATCGACGAACACCTGGACATGCTGATGGTCTGCCATCACCTGGACCCAAGCATCGCCGAAGACGTCGCCTTTGCCGAAAGCCGTATCCGCCGCGAGACCATCGCCGCCGAAGACATCCTGCACGACCTGGGGGCGTTCTCCATGCTCAGCTCCGACAGCCAGGCCATGGGCCGGGTTGGCGAAGTGATCATGCGCACCTGGCAGACCGCCGACAAAATGAAGAAGCAGCGCGGCCCGCTGCCTCAGGATGGCGAGGGCAACGACAACTTCCGCGCCAAGCGTTACATCGCCAAATATACGATCAACCCGGCCATCACCCACGGCATCAGCCATGAAGTGGGCTCGATCGAAGTGGGCAAGTGGGCCGACCTGGTGCTCTGGCGCCCGGCGTTCTTCGGCGTCAAGCCGACGCTGATCCTCAAGGGCGGCGCCATTGCCGCCAGCCTCATGGGCGATGCCAACGCCTCGATCCCGACCCCGCAACCGGTGCACTACCGCCCGATGTTCGCAAGCTTTGGCAGCTCGCTGCACGCCACCAGCCTGACCTTCATCAGCCAGGCGGCCTTCGACGCAGGCGTACCGGCGACCCTTGGTCTGAAAAAACAGATCAGCGTGGTCAAGGGCTGCCGCAGCGTGCAGAAGAAAGACCTGATCCACAACGACTACCTGCCCGACATCGACGTCGACCCACAGACCTACCAGGTCAAGGCCGACGGCGTGTTGCTATGGTGCGAACCGGCGGATGTGCTGCCAATGGCGCAGCGCTACTTTCTGTTCTAACGCGCAATCAGCAAGGGCCTCGCTTTGCAGCCAGGCCCCGCGCATCTCGCAGGTTAAGGTTTGCCGCCGCCAATTCGGCTGACCCAAGTGCTGACCTGCTCACTGGTATTGTTCCCCACCAGATCATCCACCTGAGCACCGCTGCTGTCTTTCGCCCGAGCCCCATCCGTGATCAGTACCAGAGTCAGTCCGCCGATTTCGTATTTCGCCGAAGTCAACGGGTTCAGCTCGATCTCGATCCTGACGAACCTGACCGTGCCAGCGTAGCTGGCCTCCAGGCTGTCGACAGTCCTGTCCATTTTTGCATAGGAATTCTCAGCACCACTTGTATTGGTCTTTGTCCGAGAGGTGAATTCAACCACGGTGGGCAATTGACTTTGCAGTACTTCTGCTTCGAAGGTTGAGTCTGTAACGGTTATGACACTCATGATCCAGCTCCCTGTTGGTTATGCTCCTGGCTAGTCTCAACCTGACATGGAAGGGCACCGGTAAGCCGACAACGTGCAGAGGCCGCGATAGTGATGGAGCGTCTTCAAGTAAAGTCCGTTTATCTGAGTGAAACGGCTTCCTCTCAGAAAATTTGAATGGGCAAGACTGCGATAAACCAGCCAATGGGGCGCGACCTATTGTTCAGGACTACTGCCAAGACGCGCCAAAAAGGCTTCACCACTCTTGAGCAACTGCAAGGCTTGCAATGAGTCATTCACCGCATCAAAAAGGCCGATATCTTCAGCGCTGGACTTGCCCTGCAGCCATCGGCGCAGCGCCAGGTAAAGCCAAGCTGGCCGAACCCTACGTCATCCCGCTTTGCGCTTTTGTTGGTGGCGATGCCCTGTGCCGCCAGGTTGATCTGCGTTTCGACAAACGCAGAAAACTCCTCTTTCAACATGATAGATCTCCCGCTCTGCTCACCTGCCTCCACGTACTTATCCGTTTTCGGCCAAAAACCTGAAGACTGACAAACGACAGTGGCCCATCCGTCGAGACCTTGATATTCAGTAAAGGCCGTTTTATAACCGCGCAACGGCTATTTGTCGGAAACCGCAAAGGCGCTAAGATCACGGGCTTCTCGTTGAGGTAACTGGTTATGCGTCTGTCCGACTTTATCGTTGCCCATGTAGATCGCATCGTCGACGAGTGGGAGGACTTTGCCAGGTCCCTCAAGCCGGCGGCCGACTCAATGGATCGCGTCGAGCTGCGCGACCATGCCAAATCGATCCTGCTGGCCGCGTCACGGGATATGCAGACCGCGCAAAGCAAGCGTGAGCAAATCGAGAAGGCCAGGGGCGAAGAGCCGGGCAAAACCCCGAGCCTGGATGAGGCCGCCGCCAGTCATGGCGAGCTGCGCCATATCGTCGGTTTCGACCTGGTGCAGATGACCTCGGAGTTTCGCCATCTGCGCGCTACGGTCATTCGCCTGTGGGTAGAGAGCCTGACCTCGCCGGATATCGCCTACCTCCAGGACATGATCCGTTTCAACGAAGCCATCGACGAAGCCTTGGCCGAGTCCACCGCCGCCTATGCCGAACAGGTCGACCGCTCGCGGGATATCTTCCTGGCCATTCTCGGCCATGACCTGCGCGCGCCGTTGCAGGCGGTGAGCATGTCCACCGAGCGCCTGGCCCTTACCGCCAATCTCGACGACAAGGCCCTGGCGTATATCTCCCATATCAAGATCGGCACCCGGCACATGGGTGGCATGGTCAGTGATCTGCTGGAGTTCGTCCGCAGCCGCCTGGGCGCCAGCCTGCCCATCGACTGCAAGCCCATGGACCTGGCTGTGGCCTGCCGCGAAGCCATCGCCGAAGCCTGCGCCGCCCGGCCGGGGCAGAACCCGCAACTCAATGTGCGCGGCGACACCCAGGGCCAGTGGGATCACGGGCGCCTTAACCAACTGCTGCAAAACCTGATCGGCAATGCCATTCAGCACGGCGCCGATCACCATGAGATCGATATCAAGCTCATCGGTGAAGAAGATCACGTAGTCCTGAGCGTGCATAACAAGGGCGAGCCGATTGCCGAAGATGCCATCGGCAGCATCTTCGACCCGCTGGTACGGGCGGCCAGCGAAACCTCCGGCCCGCAAAACCCCTCGACCAGTCTTGGCCTGGGGCTGTTTATCGTCAAGGAAGTGGTCATGGCCCACGGCGGCAGCATCACCGTGACGTCGACCATCGGCGACGGCACCACCTTTACCGTGGTGCTGCCCAGAAGCCAGGCATAGACGGCATGACTTGGAACACTGCCTTGTGGGACCGGCTTTAGCCGGGAAACGGCCGGTACAGCCAGTG
Source organism: Pseudomonas sp. JL23 (assembly GCF_056933585.1). Taxonomy (NCBI): domain Bacteria; kingdom Pseudomonadati; phylum Pseudomonadota; class Gammaproteobacteria; order Pseudomonadales; family Pseudomonadaceae; genus Pseudomonas; species Pseudomonas sp. JL23. The sequence continues at coordinate 6,137,031 of NZ_CM167795.1, forward strand.
CATCTTTAGCGCCTGTCACATTGCCTTCCCGGCTGAAGCCGGTCCCACAATAAAGCGTCAACCGCGCGCCATCACTCCATCGCCAGCGACCGATCAATCATCGCATTGATCCCCTCCAGCTGATGCAACACCGCAAACATCAAATGCCGCGAACGCCCGCTCAGGCTCTCGCCATATTCATGGGTAGCCGCCAGGGTGCAGCGCAGCATGTCCGAGGCCTGGACATGCGCCTGTTGGGGAGTCAGGGCGGGATTGGCGATCAGCAGTAAATCGGGGGTGATTTCTTTCATGGGTACAACTCCTACAACTTGTGAGGAGCCGACACTTACTCGCTACCAGACGATTGGGTGGCGGCCGTACACAGGCTGGTAGTCCGGTTGTAGGCACCCGGCTCGCCCGAGGGCGTCCTGCATACGGCCACCAAAACTCAGGCCGTAAAAAAGCGCCTCGCTAAAGGTGGCGCGGTGCGCCTACATACTCCAGACCTACCATGGCCTGATCGCTGATTTTGCAGCGACGGCAGGAGGTTAGAGAGCCGAATCGGCAGGCGCAAGGGGTCCGGATTTTCTCGGAAATTTCACTCAAAAGAAAGGGAAGCGTCCTGCTATCAGCGCTTTTCGAGACATGGGAAAACACGCATCAGGTAACAACCATATACCGCATGGAGCGCAGGTAACGTTGCTAACTTTATGCACCTTCCAATTTTCGAGACGCCAAAACCCATGATCCATTCAAAAGGACATCCCTCGTCGAGTTTTGATCAGCAGCGCTATACTTTTCAGCCGTCCACCTACAGCCGTCAATTCTGGGGATACGTCATGGAGTCGCCCGTTCTTTCATTCAGTGCTGACGGTGACTGGTAGAAAAACTGGATCAATTGGCTCTCGCCACTGATCAAGATCGCCAATATCACCTGCAACGCGCGCTGGCACGCTACGTGGAGACCGAGTCGTGGTATCTGCGCGCCATTCAGGAGGGCATTGCTGACGCCGATGCAGGTCGCCTTATCGACCTTGAAACCGTAAAAGCCAAATGGATCGCGCGTGCTAACAATCGCACTGACTGAAAAGGCAGACCGCGATCTGGAAGGTATTCATGAGCATTACGAAGCACAAGCAGGCACAAAAGCAGCAGACGCCCTCATAGCTCAGGTCATTGCGGCACTGACGCAGCTAACAACGTTCAGTGGGATGGGGCGCCCTTCGCAGGACCCTGATGTACGTCAGTTGGTGTTTAGCCGATATCCGCTGATTGCGCTGTATCGGATAGAAAGAGGCAGGATTCAGGTTCTGCGAGTAGTTCATCAACGTACTGAACGGGCCGACTGTTGGTGATATCAAACGATGCACTTTCATCTGAACTGGTCATGCGTCAGGCCAGACTTTCTGCGAACCCCGCGAGCCCCCTGTAGGACCGGCTTTAGCCGGGAGGGCGGCATTCCTGCTTAGAAAAATGCTGCGCAGGTGACGGCCCGCTCCCGGCTAAAGCCGGTCCTACGAGTGATCCAGCGGCCAGTCCTACAAAAAGACCGGACCACCCATCAATTCCACTGCGCCCGCGGGTCAAACCCGGCCTTGTCCGCCAGGGCCTTCCACATCGCGCGAGTGGCGTCGTCGGTGGTCTTGGGCATGACGATCTTGATCTGTGCCAGCAGGTCGCCACGGCTGCCCTGCTTGTTCTGCAGGCCGTTGCCTTTAACACGCAGGCGCTGGCCGTTCTGGCTGTCGGGGCGGATGGTCAGGTTGATCTTGCCGGTCAGGGTCGGGACCGCGACCTTGGTGCCGAGCACGGCCTCCCACGGCGCCAATGGTACGGTGATGACCAGGTCATGGCCTTCGATCTCGAAGCGCGGATGCGGCGCCAGGCGGATGGTCAGGTACAAATCACCGTTTTCGCCACCGGCAACCCCAGGCGCCCCTTGGCCCTTGAGGCGGATACGCTCGCCATCGACCACGCCGACCGGGATCTTCACGTTCAGGGTCTTGGTGATATCAGCCATGCGCTGGCCCGCCGCGTTGTGCTGCGGCACCTTGAAGCTGACTTGCTTGGACTCGGTGGCCAGGGTCTCCTCGAGGAAGATCGCCAGGTCCATCTCTACATCCTGGCCCTTGCGCGCCTGGCTGCGTGGCCGACCGCCGCCCGCGCCTTGGCCGCGACCACCAAAGATCGAGCTGAAAAACTCGGAGAAGTCCGCATTGCTCTCATAAGCGCCCGCGCCAGTGCGGCTCTGCCAGCCCGGCGGCGTCTGGAACGGCCTGCCCTGTTGGCCGTATTTGCGGATTTCGTCGTATTCGGCGCGTTTTTCCGCGTCGCCCAGCACGTCGTAGGCCTCACCGGCCTCCTTGAACTTGTCTTCGGCCCCGGCTTCTTTGCTCACATCGGGGTGATACTTGCGGGCCAACTTGCGGTACGCGGCCTTGATCGCCTTCTCGTCCGCCGTTGGGTCAACCCCAAGAATCTTGTAATAGTCTTTGAAATCCATCGAATGGTTACCATCCTCGGTTGTCCAGGCGCCCGACGCACGGGTGTTTTGCGCGACGCATCCGCCTTATCAAGAAGGCATCTGGATCAATTGGCGTTGAAGTGTATCGGCAGCCGAACGCGTTGGCTTGAAGCCGCGTGCGCTCGTTGCCCGGGAATGCCTTGAAGATTGGGGGTCAAAGGCCCTAGTTCAAGTCAGGTGATGAAATACAGATAACTTTAGATTCCCGATGTTTCGCCCTACGCATCCGGCTTGCGCTGACATACACTGCGCGGCCGTTTTTTGACTGGAACGTAAAAGACATGAATGACCAATCCCCGGCCCGTGCCTGCGGTATCGACTTCGGCACGTCCAACTCTACGGTCGGCTGGCTGCGACCGGGCGTGGAATCGCTGATTGCGCTGGAGGACGACAAGATCACCCTGCCGTCAGTGGTGTTCTTCAACATGGAAGAACGTCGCCCGGTGTACGGCCGCCTGGCCCTGCACGAGTACCTGGAAGGCTACGAAGGGCGCCTGATGCGCTCACTCAAGAGCCTGCTGGGCTCCAAGCTGATCAAGCATGACACCAGCGTGCTGGGCACGGCCATGCCATTCAAGGACCTGCTGGGGCTGTTTATCGGCGAGCTGAAAAAGCGCGCCGAGACCACCGCAGGCCGTGAATTCGAGGAAGTGGTGCTGGGTCGCCCGGTACATTTCGTCGATGACGACATCGCCGCCGACCAGGACGCCGAAGACACCCTGGCTGCCGTGGCGCACAAAATCGGCTTCAAGGACGTCTCGTTCCAGTACGAACCCATCGCTGCCGCCTTCGACTACGAGTCGACCATTACCGGTGAGGAACTGGTGCTGATCGTCGACATCGGCGGCGGTACTTCGGACTTCTCCCTGGTACGCCTGTCGCCGGACCGGCGGTTCTACGACGACCGCCATGAAGACATCCTGGCCACCGGTGGCGTGCACATCGGCGGGACCGACTTCGACAAACAGCTTAGCCTGCAAGGCGTGATGCCGATGTTCGGCTATGGCAGCCGCATGAAAAGCGGCGCCTACATGCCCACCAGCACCCACATCAACCTGGCGACCTGGCACACGATCAACTCGGTGTACTCGCAAAAATCCCAGCTGGCATTGGGCAGCATGCGTTATGACATCGAAGACACCCAGGGCATCGACCGTCTGTTCAAGCTGATCGATCAGCGCGCCGGACACTGGCTGGCGATGGAAGTGGAAGAAACCAAGATCCAGCTGACCCACGACGAAAGCCGCCATCTGCCGATGGACCGTATCGAAGCGGGCTTGAGCGTGGATCTGAGCCGGGTAATGTTCGAAGAAGCTATCGACGCGCTGCTGGAGCGGGTGCGCAACAGCGTGACCGAATTGCTGGTCAAGGCCGGTGCCCGGGTCGATCAGGTCAATACGGTGTTCTTCACCGGCGGTTCCAGCGGCATCCCGGCGCTGCGCAACAGCATCTCGGCCATGCTGCCCAATGCCCGCCATGTGGAAGGCAATATCTTCGGCAGTATCGGCAGCGGGTTGGCGATCGAGGCGAAGAAGCGGTACGGCTGATTGCTCAATGGCTTCTTGTGGGACCGGCTTCAGCCGGGAAGGCGCAATCCCGGCTAAAGCCGGTCCCACATTGTTTTACATCTGCGTCAAACCAACTGCGCGTTACGCAACTCGCTCTTGAGATAAGCGTAATAAATCGGCCCTGCCACCACCCCCGGCAGGCCGAACGCTGATTCAAAGATCAGCATCGCCAGCAACAACTCCCACGACTTGGCATTGATCTGCCCGCCGACGATCCGCGCGTTGAGGAAGTACTCGACCTTGTGGATCACGATCAGATAGCCCAACGCCGCCAGCGCCACCCAGATCGACAGCGACAGGCCGACGATAAAGATCAGGGTGTTGGACATCAAATTGCCCACTACCGGCAGCAGGCCGAGCAGGAACGTCAGGGCGATCAGGGTCTTGGTCAGGGGCAGGTGGATGCCGCACAACGGCAGGACCACGGCCAGGAACACCGAGGTAAACGCGGTGTTGAGCAGGGAAATCTTGATCTGGGCGAAGACAATATTGCGAAACGCGCTGCTCAGCAGGCTCAGGCGGTCGAACAATGCAGCCGCCAATGGCTTGCGGGTGTGCACTTCGGAAATCTTCTGCAAGGCGATGATCGCCCCCAGCACCATGCCGATCAGCAGAGTGACGAAGGTATGCGCCGCCCCCTTGCCCAGGGTTTGCAACTCACCGACGTGGCGTTTCAACCACTCGCCCAGGGACACCTGGAACTCGGCGGCGCTGGCGGGCAGGTAGTTGTCGATCATCGGCGGCAACTGGCCGCGGGCGCGGTCCACCAAAGTCATGAATTTGTCGAGGAAGGCGCCGGGGTTTTCCGCCTCATGCAGGACAAAGCTGATGGCGGCAGCAAAGATCAGCGCCAGTACGCTCACCACCAGGGTGCCCAGCAGGGCTACCGCCACCCAACGGGCGCGCTCGCCAGCGACCAGCCGCTGCAAGAGCGGGGTCAGCATGTTGACCAACTCGTAGACCAGCAGGCCCGCCAGCAGACTGGGCAACAGCGTCAACGGCATGACCAGCAGCAAGCCGCCAATGATAATGACCCAACTGGCCAACAAAACCTGACGCGAAGAAAACGTTGGCATAGCCCTTCAAACCCGCAACGCAAAGAGGTGGGCAGTCTGCCAGCGTTCCGGGGCGAGAACCAGTCATCTGATGAGTGAGAATGAAAGGGGATTTTACGCGCCAACCCAGGCGCCATCAGGGTTGGCGCGTTTTTGCCCCGAGCCGGGCGTGGCGTGAAGAATTATTTCTTCTTGAGACAGTCGCTCATGAAGGTCTTGCGCGCGTCGCCCTTGAGCGTTTTGCTCGCCGCATCGGCATTGCAGGACTTCATTTTTTCCTGCTGCGGCGTCAGCGCTGTTGCGGCCGGAGCAGCCGGGGAGGCCTTGAGGCAAGTGCTCATGAAGGCCTTGCGTTCATCGCCCTTGAGCGACTTGGCGGTGGCGTCGGCGTTGCAGGTGGTCATCTTGTTTTGTTGCGCCGTGGCAGCAAAGCCCTGAGTACTCATGAGCAGGCCCAGGCACAGCAGAGAAGCACGCAATATATTCATCGATCCATCTCCCTGACCGCTGCGCCAGTCAGCGCAGTCTGTCGTGAAGTGTAGCCAACAAATGTTGCTAGACGTGTCAGGCATGGCCGCCTTGACGACGGTACTGCTCCGGCGTGCAACCGGCCTGGCGCTGGAACATGGCGATAAAGGCCGAGGCGCTGCTGTAGCCCATGTCGAAAGCGATTTCCTGCACGGTCTGACGGCTGTCCAGCGCTTCGATGGCAGCCAGGAAGCGCAGGCGCTGGCGCCAGTCGCCGAAGCTCATGCCCAACTCGCGCAGGCATTGCCGGGCCAGGGTGCGTTCACTGACATACACCTGCTGCGCCCACTCGGCCAGGGTGCGGTTGTCACTGGGATCGGCTTGCAATGCCTGCATCACCAGGGCCAGGCCGACGCTCTGCGCATAAGGCAGGTAACGCGTCTGCACCGGCGCGCTGCGCAATTGGTCGATCAGCACCTGGGCCAGGCGGATATCGGCGGGGGTTTCGGGAAGGCGCACATCGCGCTCGGCAAAGTCACCGAAGATGGCCCGCAGGATCGGCCCGATCTCCAGCGTGCAAGGCTCGCGGGGGAAATCACTGCACTGCTCACTGGCGATATACACCGAGCGATAGACCACCGCATCGCGCATGTAACAGCTGTGCTCCATGCCCGGCGGCACCCACACGCCATATTGCGGCGGCGACAGAAAGCGCTGGCTGCCGACTTCGATCTGCATCACGCCACGGGACGCGTAGTTGAGCTGGCCCCAGGTATGGCTGTGGGTATCGCTGTAGCTGTCAGCGCCAAATTCGCCGTAACGCAGATAAATGAACAGCGGCTGATCAGATTCCAGGCCACTGACCGGCACCCTGGGCATGTTGACGATCTTTGTGGCCATGATGTCCGTCTTGAATAGCTGATTGTCTGAAACGGAGTATAGCCAGCCAACCGGACAGGCAGATACTCCGGGTTCATTATGGAGACGCTTCATTCATGTCTTATCTGCTTCCGCTGTTGACGGTCCTGATCTGGGCCGGCAATACCCTTGTCACCAAGGCCAGCGCCGGGGCCATCGGGCCGTCGGAGATCGGCTTTTATCGCTGGCTGCTGGCGGCGCTGCTGTTTACGCCCTTCCTGATCCTGCCGGTCTGGCGCAATCGTGCGGCGATCAAGCCGGTGCTAGGCAAGGTCATAGCCCTGGCCGCCCTGGGCATGGCCCTCTTTCAAAGCCTGGCCTACTTCGCGGCGGGCATCACCTCGGCTACCAACATGGCCATCATTCCGTCGCTGATTCCGATCATGGCGCTGCTAATGGCCTCGGTGGTGCTCGGTTCACAACTGACCTGGGGGGCGGTCATCGGCGCGCTGATTTCGGTGGCCGGGGTACTGGAAGTGGTGTCAGCCGGGCAAATCGGCAATCTGGCCCAGCAGGGGCTGAATCTGGGTGATGCCATGCTGCTGTTGGCCGCCTTGGCATTTGCGGTCTATAGCATCCTGTTGCGCAAATGGCAGCTGCGTTTGCCGCCGCTGCAACTGCTGTATCTGCAGGCCGTGGCGGCAACCATCATGCTGCTGCCGATGTTCCTGCTGACGCCACGGGTCGGGCTGAACATGCACAATATCGCACTGGTACTGTATGCCGGTATCCCGACCTCAATGCTCGCGCCGTTGCTGTGGATGCAATCGATCGCCCGTCTGGGGCCGGAGCGCACCACGCTGTTCTTCAACCTGCTGCCGATCGTCACGGTGGTGGCAGCGGCGCTGATCCTGGGCGAACAGCTGGCGTCCTTTCACCTGCTCGGCGGCGGCCTGACCCTTGTCGGGGTGATCCTTGCCGAACGCTGGCGCACGCCGTTGCGCCCGGTCGCGCTACAGTCCTGAGGCCTTGAGCCGCCCGGCGTGCTGCATGAACAGCCCGACCGGGTCGGCGCCCTTGCCGACCATGCCGAAGTGCTGGTTGACGATATCGAAGTGGTCCAGCGGATAGTCGGAGCCGATCACCGTGCCCAAGTGCGAGCTGTAGCGCCCGACCATGCCGTCACACTGTTCGCGTTCATGGGCGAAGGCGTGGGCAAACAGGCGGCAGGTCAGGTTACTGCCGTCAAAGCGATTACTACCCTTATTACTGCGCCCGGTCTGCAAGGTCCCTGACCAGGAGTAATAACGCACGCCATTGACCAGTTCCTCGCCCTGCCCGCCCCAGGTCTGCGGCAGGCCTTGGGGATACTGGCGATTGAATTGTTCGACGCCACGGGTGGTCAGGGACATATGTGACGCATCGATATCCATGGGCAGGCGCGGGCCGCGATAGCCGGTTTCCAGCAACCCCAGCAACCATACCGAAACACCCAGCACCACGTTGAGCACTCCATTGCCGAAGCTGCCCAGAGGGAAACGCCGCTCCAGATAGTCGGCCAGCTCCGAACCATGGTTGGGCCCGGCCACCGAGGTGACTGACGCCACCCGCTCGGGATGGCGCGCCGCGACATAACGGCTGGTCAGGGCGCCATGGCTATGGCCGATCAGGTTGACCTTTTGCGCACCCGTCTCACGCAGGATCTCGTCGATAGCCGCCAGCAATTGTTCGCCGCGCACCTCGGTGGAGTGCATGGCCGAGACCATCACCGGGTAGACCTGCGCCCCGCCCCGGCGCAGCGCCTTGACGATGCCGAACCAGTACGGATAGAAACCCAGCCGGACAAACCCCAACATGCCGGGCACCAGCAACAAGGGATAACGGGTTGCCTGATCTTCTGCCATGAGCACTCCTTAGCGACCATCCGTCCAGCAATAACCGCTGAAGATGACAAAACCAGCGTCGTGGCAAAGTAATGCTTTATCGCCACCCCAACATCGAACTCTTGCGCAATTTCATGGCTCAAACCGGTATCGGGCCCTTCCTGAGGCTCTTTCCCACGAGTAATCGCCATGTACAAGCAAACCCTCGCCGCCCTGGCCGTCTTCACCACCCTTGCGGGCTGTAGCCACAGCCAGGTGCAGAACCCAGTGGATTACCTGACCTACCGCAGCCAGCCGCTGGTCAAGCAAGTGGAGCTGGGCATGAATGAACAGCAGGTCCTGACCATCGGCGGCGAACCGTCCAGCCGTATGCTGCGCAAGGCCTATCCCGGCACCTGCAATAACTATGTACTGAGCAAGGACGGCGCCAAGCAGGTGTACTACGTGTCGTTCAACGATATCGGCAAGGTCGACAGCAAAGGCTTCATGACCTGTGAGCAGCACGAGAAGAATCAGCGGTCGAACTAAACCGAACTATTCCATGGCGCCGGGACTCACAATTTATGACCGCTCAAGCCATAGAGCCTGACGGATAACCGTACACGCCATGGAGATACCTGATGAGTAACGTGCAGCAATTGTCCGATGTAAACACCCTTCGTCAGCGTGCACGCCAGAATGTGCAAAACGGTGCCGTGACCGAAGGCTATAGCGCCGACCGCGAAACCATCCTGCGGCTGCTCAACGAATCACTGGCCACTGAATTGGTGTGCGTGCTGCGCTACAAACGCCACCATTACATGGCCACCGGCCTGAAGGCCAGTGTCGCGGCGGCAGAATTTCTTGAGCACGCGCAGCAGGAAGCCGAGCACGCCGACCTGCTGGCCGAGCGCATCGTGCAACTGGGCGGCGAGCCGGAATTCAACCCCGACACCCTGTCGAAGAACTCCCACGCGCAGTACGTCGCGGGCAATACCTTGAAAGAGATGGTCTACGAGGACCTGGTGGCCGAGCGTATCGCGGTCGACAGCTACCGGGAAATCATCCAGTTCATTGGTGACCAGGACCCGACCACCCGCCGCATCTTCGAAGACATCCTGGCGCAGGAAGAAGAACATGCCGACGATATGGCCGACATTCTGAAAGACCTGTAAGACCGTTGATTCACACCAAGGCCGCGACTGGATTCATATCTGATCGCGGCCTTTGCTGTTTTCTACGCTTTGAGAATTGGAATCCGATCAGTGTCGTAGCAGCGGCTTCAGCCGCGAGATCGCTCTCCCGGCTAAAGCCGGTCCCATGAATTTGTGCTCGACTTTATTTCACCGTCTTCGGTGCTTTCCCCGCCCGCATCTGCTCCAGCAACGGCGCACACTGATTAGGCTCACCGCCACTAGGCGCGACCAGAGCCAATAAGCCCGCCGCAGGCCCTGCAACCACTCCCAACGCCACCATCCCCGCACCACGCAGCAGCAACGGCCCGCTCTCGACACCGGCATTGGGTTTGGCGAACGGACCGTTCACATACAGCGGCGAACGCAACGAGAACACACGAAAACCCTTGGATTCGGGGCTGATTTTCATATCCAGTTGCTCGGTTTTCATATTCACCGTGCCGTCGATATAAATGATCGCGTTCTCGGTATCGAAGACGAACAAGCGTGGCGTCACCAGACCATCCTTGATACTCAGGTCCGAGGCGGCACAGTTGATCTTCACGTCCTTGTCACCAAACATTTTGCCGACCACGTAGTTGCCGACGTTGAGCCCGGCAATTTCCATCAGGCCGCGACTGACCGCGCCGTCATTGACCAGCAACTTCACATTACCGCTGGCCGTGCCGAGCAAATCGGCGACGGAGTTACCGCGCCCGCTGAAATCAGCGTCGCCATTGAGTTCGCCAAAACTGGTCTTCATCGGTTCGAAGGTCGGGAACAGTTGCTTGAGCTTGAAGTTGCGCGCGCTCAGCTTGACCTGGGCCTGCAGCGGTTGCGCGTGGCCATCGAGCTGCAGATCGGCATCGAGCTTGCCCCCGGCCACACCAAAGCGCAGGGGTTGCAGCTTGAGCTGGCCGTCGTCGAGCACGACGTGGGTATAGAGGTCAGTAAAAGGCAGCTCAGGGCTTTTAACGATTTTCTTGCCGGTGAATTCGACGTCGGCATCCATGGCCGCCCAACGATCAGTCTCGAACTTCTGCACCGGCAATACCTTGCCCGCCGGTTGCTGACTGTCGCTGCCGCGCTTCTTCTGATCGGCTTTGGAGTCGGCACCAATCAACGGCGCCAGGTCGGTAAACATCAGTTGTTCAGAGACCAGTTTGCCGGTCAGTTTCGGCCGAGGCTGGCTGGCGACGAAACCCAGGTCACCATGAATGTCACTCTGGCCGATCTTGCCGTTGAAGTTCTCGTACTTGAAGTTCATGCCCGCAGGGTCATGCAGCTTGGCGATCAGGTGACCGTCGGTGGCGTATGCCGGCGACTCAGGCAGGGTCACGCCGGTCAGTGGATAGAGATTGCCCAGGCTGGTACCTGCCAGTTTCAGACGCAGATCCAGAGCGCCGAGATTCTGCGGGTCGGTCAGCGTGCCGGCAATGGCGATACGGGTATCGCCGACCTGCACATCCGCCTGCACCGGGAACGGCTGCGCGGCGTCCTTGAGCGCCAGCAGACCGCCGATCTTGCCCGTGCCCTGCAAGGCCTGGCCGTGATACTGGCCTTTAACGCTGAGGCCAAACGCGTAGTCCTGAGGTGTAGCGCCCTTGTCCTGGGCCTTTTTCGCCTCCTTGCCGCCGACGATATCGGCAAAGGGGATCGGCTTGCCCAGCGGATCGATGACCAGATCCAGCTGAGTCTTGAGAATCTGGTCGTTCAGGCTCACCAGGCCCTTGTCGAACTTGATCGCACCGATATCCACTACCCAGCTGGAGGGATTGGCATTGGGATCGGCCTTGGGCAAATCAAAGACCCAGTTGGCGCGGCCATCGGCCAGGCGCTCCAGCCGTGCCTCGGGGCCGGTCAGATCGATGCGCGGGATGACCACGCGCTGCATCAGTAAAGGCAAAGGCGCCAGGCGCAGTTCGACGCGTTTGAGGGTGACCATTTGCGGGGTTTTCGACCAGTCCGGATTACCCAGGCTCAGGTCTTCGGCAATCATGTGCGGCCACGGCACCCAGGCGCGCCAGCCGCCTTCATCCGGCTCCCGGGCCCAGACCACTGCCAGGTTGCCATTAATGGCGAAAGGCCGATGCAGCTCGGCAGTAACCTTTTCGTTGATGGTGGGCTTGAGCCTGTTCCAATCGAAAGTAGCAATAACGACGATCAGGACGACCAGAACCAGCAACAGGATGCCACCGGTCCAGGCAAGAGTTTTTCGACTGCGCGTCATGCGTGACTCTCCCAATAACAAACTACCTTCTGCGGCAGTTTGCGTACGACTTTGTGGTTCGACTGATTAAAGCGGCAAGGGTTTGATTGGATTGCCGGTTTTTAGCAACCAGGACGAAAAGCGCGATGATGAAGCACCGCAGGACAAAAAATCCCCATTGCGGCGCAAAAGCAAAACCCTGCACGCCACGATTCACGGGGCTTTGGTACAACAATCAATTTCATCGATTGTTACCATTAATTTTTTGTAATTTTGCATCGACAGATTGCGGGTAATATTGCCTTCGTAGCCAATTAAATGCCCTATCGAGAAGCACCCCGTTATGAAACTCCATCTGTTGCTCAGCCTGTCCCTTTCCATTTTCGCGGCCAGCGCCATCGCCATGCCTGTGGCTGAACAAGCGCCGTCCGCCGAAATGAAAGCCGGCTCGCAGGCTGAGCATGTACACGTCGCGCAAGAAGACTGCATCAGCCGTCAATACAAGCGCGTAGCCGAACATGATCCTGAGCGTGTGGTGCAGCAGTATCAGCGTGTCTGAAACCTCCGAGATTCCTGTGGGACCGGCTTCAGCCGGGAAGGCTTAGGGACAGCCGATATGAATGTATCGAAAGTACTGGCCTCTTCCCGGCTAAAGCCGGTCCCACAGATTTACGCCGTTAGTCATAGATCGACTCTCTTCCAGCGCATTTGCTAGAGTGCCGCACCCTCTCCTCGCAGAATTCAGCCGCCCCATGCTGCCTCGTGCCGAACAGAAACAGCAGACCCGCCACGCCTTGCTCGACGCCGCTCGCAGCCTGATGGAGAGCGGGCGCGGGTTTGGCAGCCTGAGCCTGCGGGAAGTGGCGCGCACGGCGGGGATCGTGCCGACCGGTTTCTATCGCCACTTCGATGACATGGACCAACTCGGCCTGGCCTTGGTCAGCGAAGTCGGCCAGACCTTCCGCGAAACCCTGCGCATGGTGCGCCACAATGAAGTACTGCTGGGCGGTATTACCGACGCCTCGGTGCGTATCTTCCTTGATGTGGTGGCGGCCAATCGCTCGCAGTTCCTGTTTCTGGCAAGGGAGCAGTACGGCGGTTCGGTGCGAGTCCGCCAGGCCCTGGCGGCATTGCGCGAGGGCATCAGTACCGACCTTGCCGCCGACCTTGGCAACATGACCCGCTGGCAACACCTGGACGCCGCCGCGCTGTCGATTATTGCCGACCTGGTGGTACGCAGCGTGTTCTCCATGCTCCCGGAGCTGATCGATCCGCCACCGGCCTCCCTGCCCCAGCATCTGACCCCCGAAGCCAAGATCACCCAGCAGCTGCGCTTTATCTTTATCGGCGCCAAGCACTGGCAGGGGCTGGGCAGTACCGAGTGAGCCCACGAATGCACCATATTGGCGCCCACAAACTTTCATAGCACCAATATCTGACATAGATCGTCATCAAGACTCCCGGTCCGTCAGCCATTTCCTACACTCTGCACTGTTGGCAAGCCCCTTGCTCTAACTTGAAGCATCGCAATCAGCCGGATGCCCCTCAATGTTGGTGATTCATCAAAGAATCGAACCCCAGGCCGAATGGGCTGCCGAGCTGCACCTGAACTTCGAGGCGCGCAGCAAGAGCCGCCTGCGCTGTTTCAGTGCCGACGGCGAAGATGTCGGCCTGTTTCTCGAACGCGGCCAGCAGCCGTTGCGCGACGGTGAATTCCTCAAGGCCGAGGACGGTCGCATCGTGCGGGTCTGTGCTCGCCCTGAACAACTGATGCACGTCACTTGCTCCAATGCTTTCGAGCTGACCCGCGCGGCCTACCATCTGGGCAACCGCCACGTAGCCCTGCAAGTCGGTGACGGCTGGCTGCGTCTGCTCGATGACTATGTGCTCAAGGCCATGCTCGATCAGCTGGGCGCCCATACCGAGTCCATCGAAGCGCCGTTCCAGCCGGAGCACGGCGCCTACGGCGGCGGCCATCACCACTCCCGCGCCGGTGAAGAAGACTTCAACTACCCGCCGCGCCTGCACCAGTTTGGTGTGCGCAAGTGAATAACGCCTGGGCCTTGTTGCGCCTTGCCAGTCCGCAATTGCCGATTGGCGGCTACAGCTATTCCCAGGGACTGGAAATGGCCGTAGAGCAAAGCATCGTCAAAGACCCGGCCAGTGCCGGACGCTGGATTGCTGATCAACTGTTGCTCAACCTGGCTCGTTTCGAGGCACCCTTGTTGTTCGCCCATTGCCGCGCAGCCGCCGAAGATGACTGGGGCCAGCTGCTGCAACTGAGCGAAGAACACCGCGCCAGTCGGGAAAGCCGTGAGCTGCACCTGGAAAGCCGGCAGATGGGCTATTCCCTGCAACAGTTGTTGCTGGGTCTGCCGGAGCTGGATCAGGCCGCCCGGGACTTTCTCGCCCAGACCACCGAGCCACACCTGGCCCTGGGCTGGGCCCTGGCCGCGCGGGCCTGGCGGATCACGCCGGATAACGCCCTGGCCGCCTGGCTGTGGAGCTGGCTGGAAAACCAGTTGGCCGTGCTGATGAAGACCCTGCCTCTGGGCCAGCAAGCCGCACAACGCCTGACCAGTGAATTGCTGCCTCTGCTTGAGCAGGCGCAGCAACACGCCACCACTCTCGACCCATCTCATATCGGCAGCGCCAGCTTTGGCCTGTCCCTGGCGAGCATGGCTCATGAACGTCAATACAGCCGGTTGTTCCGGTCCTGATCAGCCTCTCAATGGAGAACTCAATGAACAGCCAACCCCTGCGTGTAGGCATCGGCGGCCCGGTCGGTTCGGGCAAGACCGCCCTGACCCTGGCCCTGTGTCTGGCCCTGCGCGATCGCTATAACCTGGCGGTCGTGACCAACGATATCTACACCCGCGAAGACGCCGACTTTCTGGTCCGTAACCAAGCCCTGGCACCGGAACGCATCATTGGCGTGGAAACCGGCGGCTGCCCGCACACCGCAATTCGCGAGGACGCCTCGATCAACCTCGAAGCCGTGGATCAGTTGAACCGCCGCTTCGAAGGCCTGGACCTGATCATCGTCGAGTCCGGCGGTGACAACCTGTCCGCCACTTTCAGCCCCGAACTGTCCGACCTGACCATCTATGTGATCGATGTGTCGGCGGGCGACAAGCTGCCACGCAAGGGCGGCCCCGGTATCTGCAAGTCCGACCTGCTGGTGATCAACAAGATCGACCTGGCGCCGCTGGTGGGCGCGTCCCTGGAGATGATGGACAGCGACACCAAGCGCATGCGCGGCGACAAGCCCTTTGTCTTCAGCAACCAGAAAACCGGCCAGGGTCTGGAGCAGATCATTGCCTTTATCGAACGCCAGGGCCTGCTGACCCAGGCCGCCTGAATTCCCTCTCTCAAGGAAGTTTGTCCATGACCTACAAAAAAGCCCTTGCCGCCCTGGCCCTGCTGCTCGCCCCAGCCCTGGCCTTTGCTCACCCCGGCCACGACGAAAGCGGCCTGCTGGCCGGTGTCAGCCATCCCTTGAGCGGCATCGACCACCTGCTGGCGATGATCGCCGTAGGCCTGTGGGCCGCCCAACAGAAAGGCGCCGCCCGCTGGGCCCTGCCGTGCGCCTTCGTCGGCACCATGCTCCTGGGTGGCGTGCTGGGTTTCGAAGGCCTGGCCTTGCCGGGCCTGGAAACCGGCATCGCCGCCTCGGTGATGGCCCTGGGCATGGCCGTGGCGCTGGCAGTTCGCCCGCCGCTGTTCATGGCCGTGGCCGCAACCGCGTTGTTCGCCCTGTTCCACGGCGTCGCCCACGGTAACGAACTGCCGGAAATGGCCAGCCCATGGGCCTACGCCGCAGGCTTCGTCGCCGCCACCGCCGCCCTGCATGCCGCCGGCTACGCCGTGGTGCGTGTGCTGCCACAGGCTGCTGCACCGCTGGTACGGGTCGCGGGCGCGGTGTCTGCTACGGTGGGTGTGTGGTTGATGGTGGGGTAAGCGAGTCAAACGCACCTCCAGAAGCCGGGCTTGCCCGCGAAAAAGTCGCGACAGGCGCCACATCATCGTCGTCTGCTCCATCGTCTTCGCGGGCAAGCCTCGCTCCCACAGGACCCTATGCACCTGTAGGAGCCGGGCTTGCCCGCCAAGAGGCCAAGCCAATCTCCCCTTTCACGAATGAATTCGCACCCACCGGGCCAGCGCGCTACCATGTCGCGCAATTCGACCCTGCCGTGACACCCGCCAATGTCTGATGCCCCTCGCTCCGCCTCCCAGCCTGAAGTGACCGCCCTGTTCGCGGCCGTGCAGCAGCATTTCCTGCAGGTCATCGTGCCGCTGTGGCAGGAGTCCGGCTGGAATACTCAGCTCGCCCTGCCCTATGAAGCCGTCGATGGCCAGCATTCGCCCCTGCCGCCGCAGCGCTATCGGGCCATGGCCTGTGCCCGGCAGCTGTTTGTATTCTCCAGCCTGATCGGGCGGGTCCCGGGCGCTGAGGTGCGCGCGGCAGCGTTGTTTCGCTCATTGCAGCGCCACTTCCACGATGCCGAGCACGGCGGCTGGTTCTACAGCATCGACCCCCAGGGCGCGCCCCTCGATCGGCACAAGGATCTCTATACCCATGCATTCATCATCTTTGCCTGCGCCCATTACTGGGCCAAGGTACGTGAGCCGCTGGTGGAATCGGTGCTCAATGCCGCCCTCAACGTGGTCGCCGAGCGTTTTGCCGATGGCACCGGGCTTTACGATGCCTTGCTGGCCGAGGACTGGTCGAGCCTGGACAGCGGCCCGCTGCAGAACCCGCTGATGCATCTCGCCGAGGCATTTCTGGCTACGGTGTCGATGCGTGAAGATGCTGCCACCCTAAAGGCACTGGACGGGTTGGCCGAGGCCATGCAGCAACGCTTTATCGACCCGGCTACGGGGTTGATGCTGGAGAAACCCAAGGGTGCTGTGGATAACTGGTATGAACCGGGGCATCAATTTGAGTGGTTCTATCTGCTGGAGTCGTCCAGACACTTGCGCGGCAGTGCGCTGCATGGGTCATTGATGCGGTCATTCGCGCTTGCCGAGGCACAGGGCGTCGACCCGCTCAATGGTGCGGTCACGGCGATGCTGGAGATTGATGGCACGGTGCGGGATGCGACCCAGCGCATCTGGGCCCAGGCCGAGTACCTGCGCGCCCTGGCGCTGCGGCCGGACGCTGATCAGCATGTTCCGCAGCTATTGCAGGCCCTGCAACAGCGCTTCCTGCATGCCAAGGGCTGGCATGAGTGCCTGGACGCCGATGGCCAGGTCAGCCGCAGTGACATGCCGTCCACCACGCCTTATCACCTGGCGACCTGCTATCTGGGGCTGGCCGAGTATCTTGCAGCCTGACGATCCAACTGAAATTCCATAGTTCTTTGTGGGACCGGCTTTAGCCGGGAAGGCCATAGTACGGGCGAAACAGCTGTATCGATCGTACCGGTGACCTTCCCGGCTAAAGCCGGTCCCACATCGGTGCTGCGTCAAACTATCGATTAAACCCGCGAACGATCAATCGAGAACCCGGCCCAGGTCTGGCTGACCGGCATCAGTTCCAGGCTGTTGATATTGACGTGGGCCGGGGTGTTGAGGATCCAGAAGATAGTGTCAGCGATATCCTGCGGCTGGATCGGCTCGGCACCGGCGTAGGTGGCGTCGTACTTGGCCTGGTCACCGCCAAACCGGACCAGGGAGAACTCGCTTTCGCACAGGCCCGGCTCCAGGTTGGTCACACGCACGCCAGTGCCGATCAGGTCGTTGCGCAGGTTCAGGGAGAACTGGCCGACGAACGCCTTGGTGCCGCCATAGACGTTACCGCCCGGATAGGGGTAGTTGCCCGCCACCGAACCGAGGTTAACGATACTGGCACCGCGACCATGGGCAATCAGGCGCGGCAGCAGCAGGCGCGTGGCGTAGACCAGGCCTTTGACGTTGGTGTCGATCATGGTGTCCCAGTCGTCCAGATCGCACTTGGGCGCAGGATCGATACCCAGGGCCAGGCCGGCGTTGTTGATCAGGCCGCGGATCTTGGCAAACTCTTCCGGCAGACCGGCAATGGCGGTCTCCATGGCCCCACGATCGCGTACGTCGACCACCAGGGTGTGCACCTTGGTCTGCTTCGACAATTCGGCCTTCAGGGCGCTCAGGCGGTCTTCACGGCGCCCGGTCAGGATCAGCGACCAGCCGGCTTCGGCAAAGCGGCGGGCACAGGCTTCGCCGAACCCGGAAGTGGCACCAGTGATGAATACGGTGGAAGTCATTTCATTCTCCTGAAAAGGCGCGAAGACGACGCAATCGAGTGGCGTCGGGCGCAAATGGGAAGGCCCAGCAGAATGCCCGGCCAGACAGGTTCACGGCAAGTCTGTGGATAAAAAAACCATTTGCCGGGTATGACTGATCAAAAAACGATCAACCCAGGCAAAGCCACGCCACGCCTGGCCTGCATAGGGTTTTGCCCACCTTATCCACAGTCAGGCCCACAATAACCGTGGGCAACTGCATTTGCCCACAGCCAGCGAATTTCGCGGGCTGTACGGTATTTTTGCTTGACCTGGGCTGGCGATTTGGTGAAGACACATGGCCTTGTGCCTGTTACCGCTGAAAGGCAGGTGCCTGCCGGACCAGTAATTACGCCACTCACAGGGCTCTTTCCAACGCTTGCCCACAGAGTTATCCACAGGCTTTTCTCACTCCCGAGCTGTATGAACGACCAGGTCAAAAGGCATTGACAAAGACCCTCGAAATACCGTCCAAAATCACTGATCAAAAAACGAACAGAAAGCTACAGGCCACGTAGTTCAAGGCCTGCAGACAGCTACTACCATCTTATTCACAGCCAGCTCCACAGTAATACTGAACAAGTCAAAAGCGTGACAAAACAACTGTTTGCAGCGGTTTTATGTCGCACTGCCAGCCCGCGTCAAAATTGTTTTCCACAATTGGCAAAAAACAACGCCCCGAGTGTTTTGCACTCGGGGCGTCGGGTAAAAACAGGCGTTTCTTGACGAAATCAGTGACCGCCCAGATAGGCGTTCCTAACCTCTTCATTGACCAGCAATTCCTGCCCCGTGCCACTCAGACGGATCTCGCCGTTGACCATCACATAGGCGCGGTCAGACAGCTTGAGCGCGTGGTTGGCGTTCTGCTCGACCAAAAAGATGGTCATGCCGGTTTTCGCCAGCTCGCGCAGTGTCGAGAAGATCTGCTTCACGATGATCGGTGCCAGGCCCAGGCTCGGCTCGTCCAGCAGCAACAGCTTGGGACGGCTCATCAGGGCACGGGCGATGGCGAGCATCTGCTGCTCGCCGCCAGACATCGTCATGGCGCGCTGGTTACGACGTTCCTTCAGGCGCGGGAACAACTCGAACATACGCTGCATGTCTTCGCTGGAGTGTTTGTCGCCGATGGGGATGGTGCCCATCATCAGATTTTCCTCGACCGACATGTCAGGGAATACCCGGCGACCTTCCGGCGACTGGGCAATGCCGTTGGAGGCGATGTAGTGGGACGACTTTTGGGTGATGTCGACACCCTGATAGATAATCTGCCCCGCAGCCGCACGCGGCTGGCCAAAGATCGACATCAGCAAAGTGGATTTGCCCGCACCGTTGGAGCCGATCAGGCTCACGGTCTCGCCTTCATTGATGTGCATCGAGACTTTTTTCAGGGCCTGGATAGGCCCGTAGTACACGTCGATCTCTTTCAGTTCGAGGATCGGCTTGCTCATACCAATTCCTCTTCATCAGCGCCCAGGTACGCGGCGATCACTTTTGGATCGTTGCGGATCTGTTCCGGCCCGCCCATGGCAATCACGTTGCCGTGGTCGAGCACCACAATATCGTCAGAGATGCCCATGACCATGCCCATGTCGTGCTCAATCAGCACGATGGTCATGTCGTGTTCGTCGCGCAGCAGGCGGATCATGCCGCTCAGCGCCTCGGTTTCCTGCGGGTTGAGGCCTGCTGCCGGTTCGTCCAGGCAGATCACCTGAGGCCGCGTGCACATGGCCCGGGCGATTTCCAGGCGGCGCTGCTGGCCGTAGGACAGCTCACCGGCCAGGCGGTTGGCGCAATCCACCAGATCGACCACTTCCAGCCAGTAGAACGCTGTATTCATGGCGTCGTCTTCGGCCTTGCGGTAGCCCTTGGTATTGAGGATGCCCGCGATCATGCTGCGGTTGACCCACATGTGCTGGGCCACCAGCAAGTTCTCGATCACCGACATTTCCTTGAACAGGCGAATGTTCTGGAAGGTCCGGGCCATGCCCGCGCGGTTGATCAGGTGCGTACCGCCAAACATCTTGTAGTACAGGCGGTTGATGAAGCGCTTGGGCGAGAGGAAGTCCGCGACCTGGAATTGCTCGCCGAGCAACTGGATCACGTTGGTCTGCTTGCCCTTGGCATTGAGCTGGATGCGCCCGCCCGTGGCCTTGTAGAAGCCGGTCAGGCAGTTGAAGACCGTGGTCTTGCCCGCGCCGTTGGGGCCGATCAGGGCGAAGATCGAGTTGCGGCGCACTTTCAGGCTGACATCGCTCAGAGCCTTGATGCCGCCGAAATGCATCATCAGGTTTTCGACGGACAGAACGATTTCATCACTCATTTACACGCCCTCCGGTTTAGCCAGCACACCCTTGCGTGGGCGCACGCCGGTACGGCTGATACGAATCAGGCCGCGTGGGCGCCAGATCATCATCAGTACCATCAGGATGCCGAACAACAACACGCGATATTCGGCGAAGCTACGCAGCATCTCCGGGGCAACGGTCAGTACGAAGGCTGCGATCACCACACCAATGGTCGACCCCATGCCGCCCAGTACAACGATGGCCAGGATCAGCGCCGACTCGAAGAAGGTGAACGAGGTCGGGTTGACGAAGCCTTGGTACGAGGCGAAGAACACCCCGGCCAGACCGGCAGTGGAGGCGCCGATGGTGAATGCCGAGAGCTTGACCAGTACGTGGTTCAGGCCCATGGAACGGCAAGCGATCTCATCTTCACGCAGCGCTTCCCAGGCACGGCCTATCGGCATGCGAGTCAGGCGATGCTTGATGTACAGCACCGCGAGCACAACCAGGAACAGCACGGCGTAAATGAAGATGAATTTCAGGTCCGGGTTATATTCAAAACCGAAGTACTCGTGGATCGGGATGCCGCCGTCCTTGGCCCGACGCCCAAATTCCAGGCCGAAGAAAGTCGGCGAAGGCACCGGCACGCCGTTCGGACCGCCGGTAAACGACAGCCAGTTATTGAGGATCAGTCGAATGATTTCCCCGAAACCCAGGGTCACGATAGCCAGATAGTCGCCGTGCATACGCAGGACCGGGAAGCCAAGGATGCAACCTGCCAACGCGGCAGCAATCGCCGCCAACGGCAATGCCGACCAGAAGCCCAGCCCGAGGTATTGATAGCCTAGAGCCAGACCGTAGGCGCCGATGGCATAGAACGCCACGTAGCCAAGGTCGAGCAGACCGGCCAGGCCGACCACGATGTTCAGGCCCAGGCCCAACAACACGTAGACCAGGCCGAGAATGACCACCGTCAGCACGTACTTATCGGCAAAGATCGGGAATATGACGGCAATCACGATCATCAACGGGATGATGTAGCGCAGGCGCGTTTTGTAATCGTGGGGCAGTACATGCACACCCGATCCGGCGGTCTCGAAGCTTTGCGTGATGTTGCGGCCCTTGGGCGTTTGCAGAAACAGGCTGATCAGGAAGCGCCCGACCATGACCACGCCAACCAGCGCGGCAACACGGGTGGGTTGAGTATTGAAGCCGTAACCGTCCAGGACGATGCCGACGATCGGGCCGAACACGATCAGTGCCAGCAGGCCGGCAATCACCGCGTCGATCAGGCTTTGTTTGATATCGATGGGTTTGACAGGAGCAGACATGGTTATACCTTCGCCACGAGTGGGCGACCCAGCAGGCCTTGAGGACGGAAGATCAGGATCACGACCAGCAGGCCGAAACTGAACACATCCTTGTAATCAGAGTTGATCAGACCGGAGAACTGCGACTCGGCAACCCCCAGGATCAACCCACCGAGCATCGCACCCGGCAACGAACCGATCCCGCCCAGTACCGCTGCGGTGAAAGCCTTGATGCCGATGACGAAGCCGGCGAAGAAGTCGAACGTGCCGTAGTTCATGGTGATCAGCACACCGGCCAGTGCGGCCATGGCGGCGCCGATAACGAAAACGTAGGAAATCACGCGGTCGGTGTTGATCCCCAGGATCGACGCCATCTTGCGGTCCTGCTGGGTAGCGCGGCACATGCGGCCGAGCTTGGTGTACTTGATGATGTAAGTCAGTACGCCCATGCCGATGAAGGCGGCAATCAGGATGAAGATCTTGGTGTAGGTAATCTGGACAAAACCTGTCCCGATATCAAAACGCCAGGCACCTTCGAGCAGGGTCGGCACGCCTTGTTGGCGAGGGCCCTGGGCGATCTGTGCATAGTTTTGCAGGATCAGGGAAATGCCGATGGCACTGATCAGGGGCGCCAGACGTGTCGAGTTGCGCAGGGGCTTATAGGCCACTCGCTCAATGACAAAGCCGTAAACACCGGTCACCACAATGGTGAAGATCAGCGTGCCGAGAATAAGGAAAGGGAACGACTCGATACCGAAGAATGACAGGACTGCCAGGCCGATGGCCGCCAGGTAAGCCGAGATCATGTACACATCGCCGTGGGCGAAGTTGATCATGCCGATGATGCCGTAGACCATCGTGTAACCGATAGCGATCAGGCCGTAGACCGAACCGAGGGTCAGGCCGTTGACCATTTGTTGCAGGAAAATACCATCCATCACGCACGCTCACGAACTTGAAGGGCCACGCCGGAACCGGTCTGGGACTCCCTCGTGAGGAGTGCCGGGACGCAGGCAATGACTACATAAGAAATCCGGGGCTACAGGGCGCAGCACCCATGACCGGGCCTGACTGTTGCGTGGCGCAATGCCACGCAACAGCCGGTCCGACTTAAGCGTTCAACTTACTTCTGTTTTTCGAGCTGATGGTATTTACCGTCTTTGTCCCACTGGTAAACCACGTAGTCGGAGATTTTCAGGTCGCCTTTGGAGTCCCAGTTTTTCTCACCCATGACGGTTTTGACCGGATGGGATTTGAGCCACTTGGCTGCGTCTTCGCCCTTGTTCGACTTGGCGCCGTTGAAGCCGGCAGCCAGAGCCTGGACCGAAGCGTAAGCGTAGAGGGTGTAGCCCTCAGGCTCGTAGCCCGACTTGCGGAAGGTTTCAACCACAGCCTTGCTGTCTGGCAGCAGACGCGGGTCAGCGCCGAAGGTCATGTATACGCCGTCGACGTATTGAGCGCCGCCTGCGGTGGTGACCAGTTCGTCAGTCACGATGCCGTCATCGGACATGAACTTGACGTCTTTGAGGCCTTGTTCACGCAGCTGGCGAACCAGTGGACCGGCTTCCGGGTGCAGGCCGCCGAAGTAGACTACGTCAGCCCCTTTTTCGCGGATTTTGGTTACCAGGGCGCTGAAGTCTTTCTCGCCACGGGTCAGACCTTCTTCCAGCACTGGCTTGACGCCGCGCTTGGTCAGCTGCTTGGCGGTGGCGTCAGCCAGGCCCTTACCGTAGGTGTCTTTGTCGTTGATGACCGCGACTTTCTTGCCTTTGAGCACATCGACGATGTAGTCACCGGCCACGATACCTTGCTGGTCGTCACGACCGCACATACGGAACATGGCACCCAGACCACGCTCGGTAACGGTCGGGTTGGTGGAACCCGGGGTAATCGCGATGATGCCCGCTTCGTCATAGACCTCGGAAGCCGGGATAGTAGACGAGGAGCAGAAGTGACCGACGACGCCTGCAACTTTGTCTGATGCTGCCTTGTTGGCAACGGCAACGGCCTGTTTCGGCTCGCAGGCATCGTCGTAGGCGGTCAACACGATTTTCTCGCCGTTAACGCCGCCAGCAGCGTTGATCGCATCTGCTGCGGCCTGAGCGCCGCTCATGTACTGCTTACCGAACGAAGCGTTGGCACCGGTCATCGGGCCTGCTACGCCGATTTTGACGTCTGCCTGGGCAAACGCCGACACGCCCAATGCAGTAGCGACTGCGATTGCCAGAAAACCTTTCCTGTAAAACGTCTGCGACATGAGTTGGTGCTCCTGAGGTTTTTTAGTTAGCACTGCGACTACGGGGATTGCTCAGAGCAAGCGCCGTGCCATCACTTTTTTATTCTGAAAAAAGTCGCGATTTTGTTGATATTGGGCGTTTCGTGCCTTTCCTATCGGGACGTACAACCTGTAGGAATGCGACAGGTGCAACCTCTCGAGAAAAAAGAGCAACCCGCCCAAATAAACATTGCAACCGGACCTTCCCTCTGCGTACAACCGGACTGTAACAGGGTGCGTCACCGAAATGCACACCCACGGTGCGCACCCGCTACGGGACGCACCATTTGAGGTTAGTGGATGTGCAAAAAAGTGCCGTTCAACTTGTCCGAACTGCCTCTTAGATGACGATTCGCAGACACTGGCCCGCGTGATAAAGCGAGAAACCGGCTTCGTAGAAAGCGCTGCGCAGGCCCACCCCGACCAGCGGTGCCATCGGCGTGAATGGTATAGGCAGCACCTTGGCATTGCCGGTACACAGGTAATCGGCAAAGGCTTTGCCGACCACCGTCCCCGTGGTGTTGCCGCGACCGTTATAGCCCGTGACCGCAACCAGGCCGGGAGCCGGTTCGAACATGCGCAATAAGTGGTCAGGCGTGAAGGAAATACAGCCCGTCCAAGTGCACTCCCACTCGACATTCTTCAGATAAGGGTAGTAATGCTGCTGCACCCGGTCGGCCCAGGCCTTGAGAAACCAGCCCGGCTTTTGATTGCCATTGCCCAGACTGCCCAGCAACAGGCGACCATCGGCATCACGACGAATACTGCTGAGCACCTGACGGGTATCCCACGAACCCTGACCGAAAGGCAGAATCTGCGCAGCCGCGTCACCGCTGAGCGGCACCGAGGCGACCTGATAGTAATAGCCGGGGAAAAAGCTGCGGCGCAGCTCGGTCCACTCGCCTTCGGTGTAGGCATTGGAGGCGATAACCACCTGACTGGCCATCACCGCGCCGTTATCAGTGACCACACACCAACGCTCGCCCTGACGCTCAAGACGCGTGACCGGAGAATGGTCGTAACGGCGGCCACCCAGGGTTTCCACAGCCTTGGCCAGGCCACTGGTGTAGGCCATGGGGTTGATCGTCCCGGCGCGGCGGTCGAGCAAGGCGCTGGTGATCTGTTTGGTGCCGGTGGCCTCTTCACAGGCCTTGCCAGTCAACAACTCAACGGGCGCACCACGGCGCTTCCATTGTTCCTCGCGACTGCGCAGATCAGCGCCGCCACGGGCGTTATGGGCCATGTGCAGCGTGCCTTCGCGGCGCGCCTGACAGTCGATGCCGTATTTTTCGATCAGGCTGAACACCAGCGACGGTGCGCCGCCGAGCATGCTGTTCAATTGGCTGCCGATGGCTTCGCCAAACCCTGCTTCGATATCGTCCGGCGGGATCCACAGGCCGGCGTTGACCAGCCCCACATTGCGCCCCGAGCCGCCCTGGCCGGTGCGGTGGGCTTCGACTATGACGACGCTCTTGCCCTGTTCCAACAGATGTATCGCAGCGGAAAGTCCGGTGATGCCTGCGCCGATCACACAGACATCCGCCGTCACCTCCCCCTTCAACGCTGACGCGTCAGGCCTCTGCGGCGTCAGCGTTTCCCATAGACATTCTTCGCGTAGCGACATCGCAAAACCCCGGAAAGAGACAACGATGGTTCATTTGAATACGGTGGGACCGGCTTTAGCCGGGAAGACAATTGCACAGACGACAGAAGCTTATCGATCCTGCCTGCGTCTTCCCGGCTAAAGCCGGTCCCACATCAGCCCTACACCAGCGCTACATCAATCAGTCGAAGGTAATACCCTGCGCCAACGGCAGTTCGCGGGAGTAGTTCACGGTCGCGGTCTGGCGACGCATGTAGCCTTTCCACGAATCCGAACCGGACTCACGGCCACCGCCGGTTTCTTTCTCGCCACCGAAGGCGCCGCCGATTTCCGCGCCGCTCGGGCCGATGTTGACGTTGGCGATACCGCAGTCGCTGCCGACTGCCGAGATAAACGACTCGGCTTCACGCACGTCAGTGGTGAAGATGCACGAGGACAGGCCTTGTGGTACTTCGTTGTTCAAACGCACGGCGTCGCTGAACTCTTCGTAGCCAATCACATAAAGGATCGGCGCGAAGGTTTCATGGCGCACCACCGCGCTTTGCTCAGGCATTTCAACGATGGCCGGGGAAACGTAGTAAGCATTAGGGAAGGTGTCCTGCAACTGACGCTCGCCGCCGAATACCTTGCCGCCTTCGCTAAGCGCCTGCTCGAGGGCGTCCTGCATGCCCTGGAAGCTTTGTTGATCGATCAGCGGGCCGATCAGGTTGCCTTCCAGCGGGTGACCGATACGGACTTTCGAGTACGCGGTTTTCAGACGCGAAACGAAGTCAGCCTTGACCGATTCGTGGGCAATCAGGCGACGCAAAGTGGTGCAACGCTGACCGGCAGTACCGACGGCGCTGAACAATACTGCGCGCACGGCCAGGTCCAGGTCGGCACTCGGAGTGAGGATCATGGCGTTGTTGCCGCCAAGCTCAAGGATGCTGCGGGCAAAGCGCGCGGCGATCTTCGGCGCCACTTCACGGCCCATGCGGGTGCTGCCGGTAGCGCTGATCAGGGCGACGCGCGGGTCATCGACCAAGGCTTCACCGGCATCGCGGCCGCCAATGATCACTTGGGCGAGATAAGGCGGTGCATCCGGGAAGTCCTTGGCGACGCGGTCGAACAGCGCCTGGCATGCCAGGCCGGTCAGCGGGGTCTTTTCCGACGGTTTCCAGATCACCGAGTTACCGCAGACCAGCGCCAGTGCGGTGTTCCACGACCAAACGGCCACCGGGAAGTTGAACGCACTGATCACGCCGACCACACCCAGCGGGTGCCAGGTTTCACGCATATGGTGGCCAGGGCGCTCGGAAGCGATGGTCAAGCCGTACAGCTGGCGGGACAGACCGACCGCGAAGTCGCAGATATCGATCATTTCCTGCACTTCACCCAGGCCTTCCTGAGTGATCTTGCCCGCTTCCCAGGACACCAGCTCGCCCAGGTCAGCCTTGTATTTGCGCAGCGCTTCGCCGAACAGGCGGATCAGCTCGCCACGACGAGGGGCCGGAACCTTGCGCCAGGCGTCAAACGCTGCGTCGGCACGGGTCACCTGTTGCTCGACTTCAGCCGCGCCTTGCCAGGTCACAGCGCCGATACGCTCGCCGTTGATCGGTGTGTGCACAGGCTTGTCGCCCTTCTGGTACAGGGCTGGATCGACACCGAGACGGGTTAGCAGGTCGGTAAGCATGGTGGCTCCTTTGATTGCAGAATTCGGGAAAATCTTCAGGCTCTAGTAATAGCCTTGTTCATACATTGCAACAAACGACCATTCGGCGAGATATCATTCCGTTTATTCATGCAACCTGCGATCCAGCGTCAAGGCGACCCCACCCATGCTGAACAAGCGCTACCTGCCCTCGATCACCGCCCTGCAATGCTTTGAAGCGGTGACCCGGCACCTGAGCTTCACCCGCGCGGCCGAAGAGCTGAACCTGACCCAGAGCGCGGTCAGCAAGCAGGTCGCGCAGCTCGAAGAACTGGTGCAACACCTGCTGTTCCGCCGGGTCCGTCGCCGCCTGCAACTGACGCCCGCCGGAGCACTGTATCTGGCGGAAGTACGCAAGATCTTGACCCAGGTCGAGATGTCCACGCACTTTCTGCGTTCCTACGGCGGTGAAACCGAAGTCCTGCGGGTTTCCACACCGTCGACCTTCGGCGCCCGCTGGCTGGTGCCGCGACTCAAGGGCTGGCGCCTGCGTCATCCGCACATTCATCTGGACCTGATCAACGAACAGGGCGCGGACGACCTGATCCAGGGCCGTTGCGACCTGGCCTTCTACTTTGGCCAGGGCGCCCTGCCTGGCGCCGAGAGCGTGCGCCTGTTCGACGAAGAACTGGTGCCGGTGTGCTCTCCCGACAGCCTGCCGTCGACGCCGCTGACCGATCCGACGCAATTGACCGACATGGTCCTGCTGCAAAACGCCTACCGGCCCCAGGCCTGGCACGAATGGTTCGACAGCCAGGGCTATCACACCGAACACAGCTACCACGGGCCGCGTTTCGAGACATTCTATATGTGCATCCGTGCCGCGCAGGTCGGTTGCGGCGTGGCACTGCTGCCGCGTTTCCTGGTCGAAGAGGAGCTGGCGGATGGCAAGCTGATCATCCCCTGGGCTCACGCCCTGCCCAGCCATGACGCCTATTACCTGGCCTACCCCGAGCATGCCGCCGAGGTGCCCAAAGTCCGTGATTTTGTGCAATGGATGCTGGAACAGTTGGATAACCCGACGGATTAAGCGCGACAATGCCGCCTCTGCACCTGTCGGCACTGCCCTGTAATCACCTGCCTGACAGCCTGCCCCTACTTTATCGGCGACTCTGGAGACCAATAAAACATGAGCGAGAGCGCCTTCTCCGACCGCATCGTGCAGAACTTGCTGGATACCGATTTCTACAAGCTGACCATGATGCAGGCCGTGCTGCACAACTATCCCAACGTCGACGTCGAGTGGGAGTTTCGCTGCCGCAATGGCGAGGACCTGCGCCCGTATCTGAACGAGATTCGCCAGCAAATCGAACTGTTGTGCGAGCTGTCCATGAGCAACGAGCAACTGGCCTTCCTCGAACGCATCACGTTCATGAAGCCTGACTTCCTGCGCTTTTTGGGCCTATTCCGTTTCAACATGCGCTACGTCAAGGCCAGCATCGAGGATGGTGAGTTGTGCATCCGTCTGCATGGCCCGTGGCTGCATGTGATTCTCTTTGAAGTGCCGCTGCTGGCCATCGTCAGTGAAGTGCGCAACCGCACGCGTCACTCGGGGATTCTGCTCAGCGAGGCACGGGACCAGTTGTACCGCAAGTTCGACTGGCTCACCGCCAATGCCCGACCCGATGAGCTGGCCGAGCTGAAAGTCGCCGACTTCGGCACCCGCCGGCGCTTTTCCTACCGCGTACAGGAAGAAGTCGTACGCGTGCTCAAGCAGGACTTCCCCGGCCAGTTCGTCGGCACCAGTAATGTGCAGCTGGCGCGCCAGAATGACCTCAAGCCTCTGGGCACCATGGCCCATGAGTGGATCATGGCCCACCAGCAGCTCGGCCCGCGCCTGATCGACAGCCAGATCGCCGCCCTGGACTGCTGGGTCCGTGAATACCGCGGCCTGCTGGGTATAGCCCTGACCGACTGCATCAATACCGACGCCTTCCTCACCGATTTCGATCTGTACTTCGCCAAGCTGTTCGACGGTCTGCGCCATGACTCGGGCGACCCGGTGATCTGGGCCGAAAAATGCATCACCCATTACCAGCGCCTGGGCATCGACCCCATGAGCAAGACTCTGGTCTTCTCCGATGGCCTGACCTTGCCCAAGGCCCTGGAAATATTCCGCGCCTTGCGTGGTCGGATCAATGTCAGCTTCGGCATCGGCACCAACCTGACCGCCGACATACCGGGCGTCGAGCCGATGAGTATCGTCCTGAAGATGACCGCCTGCGCCGGCCAGCCGGTGGCGAAGATCTCCGACGAACCCGGCAAGACCCAGTGCAAGGACCCGAATTTTGTCGCCTACCTGCGCCATGTCTTCAAGGTGCCCGGCTGACTCAACCACCGCCAACGCCTTCAAACCAAGGAGTGAATCATGCAAGCCGTACAGCTCGAAATCGCTGAACAGCTCAAGGTCCAGCCACCTTTCGCCGACCAGGCGGCCCTTGAGGCCGAGGTCGCCCGACGCATTCAGTTCATCAAGGACTGCCTGCAAAACTCGCGGCTCAAGACCCTGGTGCTGGGCATCAGCGGCGGCGTCGACTCCCTGACGGCCGGGCTGCTGGCCCAGCGCGCGGTCAAGGAACTGCGCGAGAGCACCGGTGATCAGGCCTACCGCTTCGTTGCCGTGCGCCTGCCGTATCACATTCAGCACGATGAGCACGAAGCCACTGCGTCCGTGGACTTCATCAACCCCGACGAGCGCCACACCGTGGACATCGCCCCGTCGGTGAAAGCCCTGGCCGAACAGGTCAAGGCGTTCGACGGGCTGCCAGACAGCGCCGTGGACTTCGTCAAAGGCAATATCAAGGCGCGTACGCGCATGGTCGCCCAATACACCATCGCCGGCGCCCTGGGTGGTCTCGTGATCGGTACGGATCATGCGGCGGAAGCAGTCATGGGCTTCTTCACCAAGTTCGGTGACGGCGCCTGCGACCTGGCGCCTCTGAGCGGTCTGGTGAAAAACCAGGTCCGCGCCATCGCTCGCAGCTTCGGCGCGCCGCAGAATCTGGTGGAGAAAATCCCGACTGCCGACCTGGAAGACCTGGTCCCCGGCAAACCGGACGAAGCCAGCCACGGCGTGACCTACGCCGAAATCGACGCTTTCCTGCATGGCGAACCGGTGCGCGAAGAAGCGTTCAGGATCATTGCCGACACCTACCGCAAGACCCAGCACAAGCGGGATCTGCCGTACGCCCCGTGATTCGGGCCTTATAGCGGTCCGTAGGAGCGAGGCTTGCCCGCGAAAAAGACAGCGGGGTGCTTCAGAAATACCGCGCCGAAGCCTTCGCGGGCAAGCCTCGCTCCCACAGCATGTAGTGGCCAGCAATAGAAAACGGAATGAACCCGCCGTTTTTTTTCGCTTGTCCGCATCGTCAATAGGGGCTTTGATGATGGCCTCATTTGCCATCGTCAGAGCCGCTGCCCATGTCCTCGTTCCAAGGCCTCTTCTCTCTCGTCGCCACCGTCGTCGGTCAACCGGCAGCTCAGTGGCTGGAAAGTCACGTCGAAGTCCCGCAGGGTCTGCATGAGTTCTCCTGGGGCGAAGACAACCTGCACCGTGCCTGGCTGGCCGAAGCGCTGAACCTGAGCTTGCTGTACAAGCTGACCGAAGCCGTGCCAGCGGGCCGTAGCTATGTCGATGAACAGGCGCAACAGGGCCGCAAGGTGGTGTTCGACCACGGCGCCATCCGCACCGTCGACTGGCCGGAAAACGGCGAGCTGCCGCGCGGCCGCCAGGCGTTCTCGCGTCTGCTGGAGCCCCTGGGCTTCACCGATGTGCGCACCTACCCGCTGACCAAACTGAACATGACCGGCTGGGCCTATCGCCAGATGGACCTGCCGGAAGATATCGCCCAGTTCTTCGTCTCCGAGCTGCATCCGGGCCGCTTCAGCGAAGCCTTCCAGAATGCCGTGACCCGCGTAGTCAGCAGCAGCCGTGACCCGCTGACCAGCGAGCACTTGAGCATCCTCAAGCGCCTGCGTCTGACCCGCCATTGCAGCCTGGCTGAAGCCCGCGCCCTGCTGCCAGCCCTGTATCAGGCTTTCGACCGCCAGCATGGCGTGGTGCAACAGGCCGATTACCAGACCCTGCTCGCCGAAAGCGCGGAAATGGCCTGGATCTCCACCGAAGGCAACAGCTTCAACCATCTGACTGACCGTGTGATCGATCTGCAAGCCGTGGTCGCCGAGCAGAACCGCATCGAGCGGCCCATGAAGGACAGCATCGAAGTGTCCACCTCGGGCCGGGTCATGCAGACCGCCTACCGCGCCTGCACCGTCACCCGAGGCTTTGCCGACACCTCGGGGCGCGTGCGGGAACAACAGGTGCCGGGCTCGTTCGTTGAGTTCATCCAGCGCAAGATCGACCCGGACACTGATCGTCTGGACCTCAATTTCGACAGCAGCAATGCCCAGGGCATCTTCAAGATGACCGCCAGGTAACGTCAACATCCCCCTGTGGGAGCGAGGCTTGCCCGCGAATACGGTATACCTGACGATAGATAAATATCGAATGTACTGGCCTCTTCGCGGGCAAGCCTCGCTCCCACAGGTATCGATCTGTAGGACATTTCTGAATTTCCCTCGGACTCTTGAACCGGCCTGCCCCTCTGGGCACTCTGTTTCCAGACATGTCGTTCAGGGTTACACCGTGTTCTCTCAAAAACGCTCCATCGTCCAGCGTCCGTGGTTCATTCCGGCGTGCGCCGCATTTGCCGTGGTCTGCTGGATTGCCACCGCCGCCAGCCAATCGTCCCCGAGTTTTACCAACAGCAGCGCAGAATCCTTCACCCTGAGCGGCGAACTGCCTGCTCACAGCGCCCTGCGTGCCACTGCCCAATACACGTCCCACCTATGTAAATACCCGCCTGCGCTACTGCAACACGACAGCGCGCCCGGCGCACAAGCCTTCAGTTTCGAGATCGCCCTGAGCTACAGCCTGCCCGACTGCGAAATGCTGCTCAGCGAAGTGAGCCTGGTCATCGATGGTTTCCATGGCGAGCAGCACGCACTGCGCAGTAGCACCAGCGGCGGGGTCATTGCCATACGGCCGGACATGAGCCCACGGCAGAAGAACGGCGTTCCGGGGTTTCCGGCGTCAGGGGCGAAGGAGTATCGGGGGCTGTGCAGTTGGCGGACCGTCTGGGCTGCGCAGGGGCAAGCCGAAACCAGGCGTCTGGAGTGTGAAGCGGCGGACAAGGACTGGAGGGTGGCCAGCGATGGCAGGCATCAACGACGGCCCGGCGGCGCGGTCAGCCGCCAGCAACTGGCGGGCAAGACCATTCGCATGACGTTGCGCATGGCCGAACCGGCGACCTGATCCAGTCTGGAGCAGGTCGCGCGCGGTCTGCCGACTTACTTCAGAGTGACAGCGCCTTTCATCATGCTGATATGGCCAGGGAAGGAGCAGAAAAACATATATTTTTCAGCTGCATCGAGCTTGGACACGTCCAGCTTGAGGGAGTCTGTTTCACCGGCGCCGATCACCTTGGTATGGGCAATAACGCGGATGTCGCCATCCTTGATGTAGTTCTTGTCGATACCCGCGCTCAGGCCATCAGTGGCAATCGGCTGGGCATCGGCCTCTTTGCTGATCACCAGGTTATGCCCCATGACCGCTTTTGGCAGGCTGCCGGAGTGTTTCAGGTTGATGGTGAACTCTTTGCAGCTCTTGTCGATCTCGATGGCCTTGGTGTCGTAGGACATCTGGTCGGTGGAATCGACCGTGATAGAGCATTCGGCAGCCAGCAATTGGCCACTGGCCAGGGTCAGCAGCGATACAGCGACAAGCTTGCGAATCATAAGGAGTCTCCAAGGCAGGAAGTTTCGATCATTTGCCCGCGAGACTGCCTGATCCCTGCGCTGCTGCCAATGATTTGCATCAACAGAACCGAGTGAAAGGGCTATCAGGGTCATGGAGACAATCAACCAGCCTCAAGCGTAGCCGCGCCGTACTATCGCGCCATGCCCACTTAGAGAGCCCGCCATCATGACCTTCAATAGCCTGTTTCGCAGTTTGCTTGCCGCCTACGCCTGTGGCGCCAGCGGCAGTTACACCCATGAGATCGAAGGGGCGCGGTTGCGCGATTGATGCGATTGTCTGAATGGGCTGTTACCTGTGGGACCGGCTTTAGCCGGGAAGACGCAGGCATGATCGATATGTGTCTGTCGGCTGTCATAGCCTCTTCCCGGCTAAAGCCGGTCCCACCTAGTGCGCAGCAGCTCAATAATCAGCCACTGACCGGCATCACCGTCACCCGCACTTCCGGGTCATGGTTGCCGCCGCCCAGGATCACCCCCCGCAACGGCGAGACGTCGGAGAAATCCCGTCCCCAGGCCAGGCAGATATGCTCCAGCGCCGGCTGTACGTTGTTGGTCGGATCGAAATCCACCCAACCCAGCACCGGGCAGAACACCGAGACCCAGGCGTGGGAGGCATCTGCGCCGATCAGGCGCGGTTGGCCGGGTGGAGGCTGGGTCAGCAGGTAGCCGCTGACGTAGCGCGCCGAGAGACCCCGTGAACGCAGGCAGGCGAGCATCAGGTGGGCGAAGTCCTGACAGACCCCGCGACGGCGCTCAAGCACTTCAACCAGCGGCGTCGCCACTTGGGTCGCTTCGTCGTCAAAGGTGAATTCTTTGAAGATTTTCTCCATCAGCGCCTGCACGCAGAGCAGCAACGGCCGCCCCGGCGGGAAGCAGACGGCGGAGAAGTCGACGAAGGATTGTTTGAGGTGCACGTACGGCGACTCGAAACGATAACGACAGGCTTCCAGAATGTCCGCGGACATCGGCCGGGCGGTGTAAGTCATGCTGCTGCGGGTCGAATCCCAGGCAGGCGACTGATAGAAGTCCAACAACGGCTTGTGCAGCACCTCGACCCGCAGCCGTGCATTGACCTGCAACTCGTCATGAGGCCGCTCGAAGGCCAGACGGGTCAGGGGGTTGCCGAATACGTCCAGCTCATCGCGGCGCGTGGTCGGCGCCGGGCTGATCACCAGTTGCTGTTCGGTGCAGCGCTGCCAGGGGTTACGCCGCGGCCAAAGATGCGCCAGCTGCTGAGCCAGAGACACCGGGCTGTCGTACTTGTAATGGGTATCGTGAAGAATCTGGTAATGGGCGCTCATCAGACGGACACCGTGCGCTGGCTGACATCATCGACATGGGCAAAATGGCGCAGGGCCAGGCGGTCAGATACCTGGCCACTGGTTTCGGCAATGCCTTGCAGCAGATCGGCCAGGCCACCGAGGGCGGCCTGTATGCCGCTATCGCCGAACAGGGCGTTTTCCAGGCAACCGAGATCGAATGCCGCCAGGCGCTTGATCTGCACATTCAAACTGTTGTCCTTGGGTGCACCGAAGTCGTCATTGAGCCGGTTGAGCGAACGCGACACCAGTTTGAGCTGGAACAGCACGGCATGGGGGTTCTGCTCGTCAAGCAGGAGCAAATCCAGCACCGGAATCAGTTGCGGCAGCGCCAGATAACGCGAGCGGTAGGTAATGCTGCTGTTGCCCAATTCAAGCAGCCATTCCAGGCCGGCCTGATCCGATGCCGCCGCACCACGGATAAACGCCGCCAGACTGCTGCTGAGGAATTTCAGGCGCTCGATACGCCGACCGATCATCAGGAAACGCCAGCCTTCGTCGCGAGTCATGTCGTCCAGAGCAAAGCCGGACAGCGCCGCCAGGGACATCACAAGACGGTTGAGGAAATCCAGCAGTTCGCCGAAATCCGGTTCCTTGGTGTCGAGGCTGGTGGCTTCGCGCTGCAATTCCACCAGGGCCTGCCAGTTTTCCCGGGACAACTTGCCGCGCACCTGGGACGCCGACCATTGCAGGCGTTGCAGGTTGGCGCGCAGGCTGAAGGCCCAGTCTTCGCCGAGCAGACCGGCAAGCAGACGGTTATGCAGCTCACTGCCCTCTTCGTCGTCTTCGTCGATCCCCGGCAGCAGGCCCAGGCTTTCGCCCAATGCCACCGCAGCCTGCAAGGCTTGCGGATCATCGTCATCGACATAGCGGGCGATCATGATGCGCAGCATCCGCGCACTGTCGTCGCAGCGTTCGCAGTAGCGGCCGAACCAAAACAGGTTTTCCACCACCCGCGACGGCAGATACGGATCGCGGCGGATCAGGTCATGGACACCGAGGGTGCGCTGGCTTTTCCACGGCTCGCCGCCGTAGGAACGTTGCTCGCCCAACACCCAGGTGTCCTTGCTCGCACCGCCACGCTGCATCGACACCACATCGGCGTCGGCCTCGGCGGCGACTCGGGTCAGGCCGCCCGGCAACACGCGATAACTGCCGTCGCTACCGGCGACCGCATACACACGCATGCCGATGGCCCGAGGTTGCAGTTGCTCGCCGTCAGGCTGCCAGATCGGTGCGTGGGACAGTTGTGCCAGTTCCTGGGCGACATAGGCGTACGGACGCGCCTGCATGCGCTCGGCCAGGGCCTTGCGCTGTTTCTCGTTGAGGTCGCGACCGAACACCGGAGCGAAACTCTGGGATGGAAAGGCCGGCTTGATCAGCAGCTCGGGCATCTTCTCCAGCGCCTGGGCCAGCACCGGCGGCTCACCGCACCACCAGGTCGCCACCGACGGCAAAATCAACTCTTCGCCAAACAGGTATTCATTGATTTTCGGCAGGAAGCCCAACAGGCCCGGCGATTCCAGCACGCCGCTGCCCAAGGCGTTGGCCACCAGCACACGGCCCTGACGCACCGCTTCCAGCAGGCCGGGCACGCCCAGAGCCGAGTCGGTGCGCAGTTCCAGCGGGTCGCAGAAGTCATCGTCCAGGCGACGCATGATCGCGTGGACACGGCGCAGGCCACTGAGAGTCTTCAGGTAGACCGTGGCGTCGCGCACGGTCAGGTCACCGCCTTCAACCAGCGGATAACCGAGCTGGCGCGCCAGATACAGGTGTTCGAAATAGCTTTCGTTGAAGCGCCCCGGCGTCAGCAGCACGATCAGAGGCGCTTCGTTGCTCGACGGCGCCTGGCGGGCCAGGGTTTCCTGCAGGCTGCGGAAGAAACCCGACAGGTGCTGCACCTGCAAGTCGCGATATGTATCCGGAAACGCCCGGGACACGATCTGCCGGTTTTCCAGGGCATAACCGGCACCCGAAGGCGCCTGGGTACGGTCGGCAGTGACCCACCAGCGGCCATCCGGGGTGCGCGCCAGGTCGACGGCGTACATATGCAGAAAGATATCTTCCGGCGGCTTCACACCCTGACACGGCCAGAGGAAATTATTGTGACCGAATACCAGTTCGGCAGGCAGCAAGCCGTTGGCAATCAGGGTCTGCGGGCCGTACAAGTCTGCCAGTACCGCATTGAGCAGGCGCGCGCGCTGGGCGATACCGGCGGACACCTGTTTCCACTCATCCGCAGCAATCAGATGCGGCAGCAGATCCAGCTCCCACGGACGATCAGCGCCCTTGGGGTCGGCATAGACGTTGTAGGTAACACCGTTTTCCTGGATTTGCCGGGTCAGCAAGGCCTGGCGCTGAATCAGCTGGGCAGGCGTGCTGCGCTGCAAATGCTCATAGAGACGCAGCCAATGCGGGCGCACGGCGCCGCTGGCATCGAGCATCTCGTGGTAAGTACCCGCAGAAAGCGGATAGCGGTCAAGCAGGTCAGGCATGGAGGGCTCGGCAGAGACTGTAAGGACTTCAAATAGGCACGGACGACACTACAGGGATGTCGATGTGATATCACACCCCTCCCTATAGTATCGTCCGGCTGTTGCACTTATTTAATGCAGACGCATATCCAGCGTCATAGGCAACTCATCATTGATGGTCAGCGGTGGCACATCCAGTTTGCCGGGGCTGTGGCCGATACGGAAAAACCGCGCCAGACGCCGACTTTCTGCTTCATTGGCGTTGACCGGCAGGGTTTCGTAGTTACGGCCGCCAGGATGGGCGACATGATACTCGCAGCCGCCCAGTGAGCGCTGCATCCATGTGTCCACCAGGTCGAAAACCAGCGGTGCGTGG
The DNA here is from genome assembly GCF_056933585.1 of Pseudomonas sp. JL23. Classification (NCBI taxonomy): domain Bacteria; kingdom Pseudomonadati; phylum Pseudomonadota; class Gammaproteobacteria; order Pseudomonadales; family Pseudomonadaceae; genus Pseudomonas; species Pseudomonas sp. JL23. Next base: position 6,174,141 of record NZ_CM167795.1, read on the forward strand.
ACAGGAATGGTCGGTTGCAGGCAATTGGCCGGCTGCCAGGCGCGATATCGCACCCCGGCGACGAACTCGCCGGTGCGCCCGGTCGGTTGCAGCGGTACCGGAATACCATTGCAGGTCAGCACATAACGTTGCGGCGGCAAGCCGTTGAGCTTGACCTGCAAGCGCTCCAGGGACGAATCCACATAACGCACCGCACCACCGGCCGAGCCCTCCTCGCCCAGTACGTGCCAGGGTTCCAGAGCCTGGCGCAGTTCCAGCTCGATACCACTGACGGCATAGTCGCCGACCTTGGGGAAACGGAACTCCAGGTGCGCGGCGAACCAGTCGGCACGCAGCGGATAGCCTGCGGCGTTGAGTTCGACGATCACGTCGTTGAAATCCTGCTGAATGAAGTGCGGCAGCATGAAACGGTCGTGCAACTCAGTGCCCCAGCGCGCCAGTTTCGGCGGCGCATAGGGTTCACGCCAGAACCGCGCGACCAGGGCCCGCAGCAGCAACTGCTGGGCCAGGCTCATGCGGGCATGGGGTGGCATTTCGAACGCACGCAGTTCCAGCAGCCCCAGGCGCCCGGTGGCACCGTCCGGCGAATACAGCTTGTCGATGCAGAACTCGGCACGGTGGGTGTTACCCGTCACGTCGATCAGCAGGTTGCGCAGCAGCCGGTCAACCAGCCATGGCGCAACGGTATCGCCGGCCTTGGGCATCTGGGCGAAGGCGATCTCCAGCTCGTACAGCGAATCGTTGCGTGCTTCGTCGATACGCGGTGCCTGGGACGTCGGGCCGATAAACAGCCCGGAGAACAGGTACGACAGCGACGGATGGTTATGCCAGTAACTGAGCAGGCTGCGCAGCAGGTCCGGACGGCGCAGGAATGGCGAGTCTCCAGGCGTTGCACCACCCAGCACAAAGTGGTTGCCGCCGCCGGTGCCGGTATGGCGCCCGTCGATCATGAACTTCTCGGTGGTCAGGCGGGTGAGACGGGCCTGCTCGTAGAGGAATTCGGTGCGCTCGACCAGTTCGTCCCAGTTGGCGGACGGCTGTACATTGACTTCAATGACGCCCGGATCCGGGGTCACGCGGAAGTTGGACAGACGCGGGTCGTGTGGCGGCTCGTAGCCTTCCAGCAGGATCGGGCAATTCAACTCTTGCGCGGTGGCCTCGATGGCGGCCACCAGCTCCAGGTATTCCTCGAGCTTCTGCAACGGCGGCATGAACAGATACAAGCGGCCATCGCGTGCTTCACAGCACAGCGCCGTGCGGGTCAGCCAGTCAGCGGATTCGTCGACCACCGGCACAGCCTCGGCTGCACCTTCGACATGCTCAGGTAAACCATCGAGCCGCGTGCTGACCAAATCACTGCCAGGCAGCTCGGGGAATTCCTGATTGAGGTCGTTCGGATGGATGTACGGGTACTCCGCTGCCTTGACCCACGGCTGCGACGCCAGTGGCAGACGATAGCCCAGTGCCGAGTCACCCGGCACCAGACGACAATGGGTATCACGCAAGTACCAGCGACCGCTCTGCCAGCGATCCCCGGCCGCCGTACGCGCCAACGGCAGGACCTGGCCGACGACCTTGTCCAGCCCCTGATTGAACACCTTGCGCAGGCGCTCGCGCTCCATCTCGTCGCTCAGGCGCGGATCTTCAGCCGTGACGTTTGACGGCAATGCGCCTTCACGCCACAGGTAATAGAAATTGTCTTCGTAGGCCGGGAACACAAAGCGCGCCGGCACTTTCAGGCGCTCGGCCACGCTGCTGAGGAAGCGCCCGGCCAGTTCACCGGTAGCACCGTAATCCTGGGTTTCATCGGCGATCAGCGCATCATTGCGCCAGACCGGCTGACCGTCCTTGCGCCAGAAACAATTGAGCGACCAACGCGGCAATTGCTCGCCGGGATACCATTTGCCCTGGCCGAAATGCACGATGCTGTGGGGCGCGTAGTGCTTGCGCATGCGCAGGAACAGATCGGCCGACAAGGCGCGTTTGCGCGGGCCGAGGGCGGCAGTGTTCCATTCGGCGCCGTCGCGGTCGTCGATGGACACGAACGTCGGCTCGCCGCCCATGGTCAGGCGCACGTCCTCTGCTTTCAGATCAGCATCTATCTGATGGCCCAGGGCCTGGATCTCTGCCCACTGCACGTCGGTATACGGTTTGGTGACGCGAGGCGCCTCCCAGATCCGCTCAACGGACATTTCATGGCTGAACTCGGTTTCACACGGTTCGACCAGACCGCTGATCGGTGCCGCCGAAGACGGCTCCGGGCTACAGGCCAGGGGAATATGCCCCTCTCCCGCGAACAAGCCGGAGGTGGCATCGAGACCGACCCAACCGGCGCCAGGCAGATACACCTCGCACCAGGCGTGCAGGTCGGTGAAATCCACATCGGTACCGGACGGCCCGTCGAGCGCTTCGACGTCGGCCTTGAGCTGAATCAGGTAGCCCGAGACGAAACGCGCGGCCATGCCCATATGACGCAGTAGCTGTACCAGCAGCCAGGCCGAGTCGCGGCAGGAACCGGAGGCGTTATTGAGGGTGAACTCCGGGGTCTGCACACCCGGCTCCATACGGATCAGGTACTCGATGTCCTGACTCAGGCGCTGGTTCAGCGCCACCAGGAAATCGATGGCCGGCAGCGGCTCGCGGTCGATGCTGTCCAGATAAGCCGCGAACTTGGGTGTCAGCGGCAATTTCTCCAGATAGGGCGCTAGCTCACGCTGCTCTTCGCTGGCGTAGATAAAGGGGATTTTCTCGGCGTAGGGCTCGAGGAAAAAGTCGAACGGGTTGAACACCGCCATCTCGGCGACCAGATCGACCTCGACGCGCAGCTCTTTGGTTTTTTCCGGAAAAACCAGACGCGCCAGATAATTGCCCTGGGGATCCTGTTGCCAGTTGATGAAGTGGTTTTCCGGCAGCACCTTCAGTGAATAAGACAGCACTCGGGTACGGCTATGAGCAGCCGGACGCAGGCGCACGATCTGCGGACCCAGTTCAACCGCACGTTCGTAGCGGTAATGCGTGACATGGTGCAAGGCAATATGAATCGACACGGCGTGCCTCCTGCGGCCTGGACGGTAATCGAACCGCGCAAGACTTATGCCACTCGGCAAAGCCCAGCGTCAACGGCGTTAGTACTGCCCGCTCAGCTAAGCACAGCACCAAAATCGCGCCAGGCAAAAGGGGACGGTGCAAGGGTTGCACGGATATGGGGCGAGCGGGGTTATTTGTGTAAATGGCGCTGCCACCGAGCATCATCGAATTGTGGCGTGACGTCCAATCATTCGCGAAGCAATAACATCAATTTCAAGAAAAGACCGCACACCCCGATTACCAGCAAGTGCAACAGCATAGATATTCCAAACATCCACGGATCATCTGCAAACGAATAGCTTTTAGGGGAACCGTAACGACTAGCGCTGACTACAACCCCTGTCACCAGCCCTTCGTAAATTAAAAATAGCTTCACCACCACCCCGAAAATAAAGAAAATAGTGAGAGCCCAAAATATCCACTTTATGATCGTGGTGCCGACTTCCTCCCTCACGAAAGGCTTTTTTGACTTTGCTCTGAGCCCGTTATTTATGGCCATCTGCCGCCTTGAAGTTTTCAATTTAGGCTGACGCCCCCCCGTTCTCTCCAAGCGGATCCTCTTTGCAGCCTCCAGCATCGCCCGATAGCGCTCACTATTCAAACAGTACAGACCAAGGAGCGGCAGACTCAACGTAAAGGCATACAACCCAAAATCCGGATCGTAGGTAATTGCCGGCGCTGAAATGAAAAAACATGATGCAAATAAAAACACCATCCCACCGACCCAGCGTGTGTAGCCTCGCAAAATTCTAAAACAGAAGAATGTCTGGAGCGCACTCGATATCAATATTACCGCAAATATCCATCTAGACACCAAATTCAAGTCTGAACGCTCAAAATAAGTACCTATTGCCAGCACCAGTACCAATGCGCAAGAAATCATCCCTAAAAAAATAGAGACGATAAACACTAAAAAATGCCTCCTTCTAAATTCCATGGCACTTTCAGACATATACATTTCAAAACTCCCCATACACCGCAACCGCTATCGGCTTTAAATTCCCCGAGACCAGGCTACCGCCGACAGTTGCCCCTACAGCTATTAAATCCCTCAGCTGAGTATAAGTTTGCTGCCGGATTTGTGCATTTGTATAGCGTTTGGGAAGCCCAATAAAATCCTTTCTATATTTGTGCACCTCAGCTGTAAGTGCCAACCTCTCCCGACGAGATAATCCCCGAAGTATTTCCCGGTAAGTCTTTCTAGTAGCGGCTCTTGTAACCATTACGTACCGCATGATTGAGAACATAGACAGGGCTGCGCCTGTAAGAGTTATGCCATCAAGCACTGCCATCATGGTTTGATACCACTCCTCGGAATCCACCTTATCCAGACCCTTCGGGTCCAAAATCTCAGCAGCGACTCGCAATACGCCCACTACGCACTGAGCAGACCCCGCCACTGCGGAGACCACACCTATTGCCGATACCACCAAGCTTACGCCTGCGGTGACAGGTACAACCATTATCCCGCCGTATACTACTGTCCAACTTAGATAAGCTCCGCCGCACGCGGCCACAGTAGATACCGCGTCCATTACTAGCTTAGATTCGCGAACATTCGACTCCAGCGCTCTGTGAAACTCCTGCGCCCCCATATGTCCTGGCGCTTCTCGCAAGATCACTCGCTTCACAGCAACACTACAAATCGGCTGAAACTCTCTGAGCGTTATCACATTGAAATTGCTGTCAATATAAACCACGCCGGCACCGACAATTGCCGGATCCGAATCAATGGTGCGAAACAGCTGTTTGAGGTCTATAGCGTTTTCGATGCGCTCCCTCGCCAAGCTTCTTGCAACGGAAAACCCATCCCGAAGTTGTATGGAACTCATCCCTTTTCCCTTTTTACCAAGCCAGAGCGAACGAGAATAGGCAGTCATCTTCTACAACGATGTAGGAAATCTCTCTTAGCTGTGTGTGAACGGTCTCGTTCAGCCCTTACTCTCTTGCGATCAACTCCCCAGTAAGAAAAAGTGCTCACCGACAATTCGTCGACCATTGTTTTTAAGGGAGCGTTCATGGCTATCGATATGTTTTTGAAGTTGGGCGATATAAAGGGAGAATCCAAGGACAGCGTGCACAAGGAAGAGATCGATATTGAGAAGTTTCAATGGGGCATGTCGCAGTCCGGCTCGATGCATCAGGGCAGTGGTGGGGGCGCAGGCAAGGTTAATATCGGCAACCTGAGTCTTTGCAAATCGCTGGATAAATCTTCCCCGAACTTGATGATGGCCTGCTCAAGTGGCAAGCATTATCCGCAAGCCACCCTCACCATCCGCAAAGCGGGCGGTAGCAGCCCGGTTGAGTACATGATCATCACATTGAAAGAGGTCATGGTGGCGTCTTACGACACCGATGCGGGCACCAGTGACGAAACCCTCAAGGAAAGCATCGCCCTCAATTTCGCCAAGGTAGAGGTCAGTTATCAACCGCAAAATGCCGACGGCAGCAAAGAAGGCGGCCCCGTCAAATACGGCTGGAACATACGTCAAAACGAAAAAATCTAAAAAAAACGCCAGCTCGAAAGCTGGCGTTTTTTATCACTCAAAGACGCTTAACGCGGCACTGCCGGTTTGCGCTTCGGTGCTTTCGGGCCTTTGCCCTTGGCGGCGTCGATGCGCTCTTTGGCAGCCTGCCTGCTGCGGGCTTCGGCGGCGGCCTTGGCTTGCTCGCGCTTGTCCCACGGCTTGCTGCCGTCGCTGGCACGAGGCGGCAGGCCGGTGTGCTGGGTGAGTATCCTGGTGGTGGTTTCCTTGGCGACCTTGTGGCTGCCAGCCGGCGTCGAGTTCTTGCGACGGGCGCTCTGGTAGCTGTCGGTGGTCGGCTGATGCGCAGGGATCAGTTGATCCTTGCCCGCGCCGATCAGGTCGGCACGGCCCATGCGGATCAGCGCTTCGCGCAGCATCGGCCAGCCTTTCGGGTCGTGGTAGCGCAGGAAAGCCTTGTGCAGACGACGCTGTTCCTCGCTCTTGACGATGGTGACCGAGTCGCTCTTGTAAGTGACCTTGCGCAGCGGGTTCTTGCCGGAGTGGTACATGGCGGTCGCCGAGGCCATGGGCGACGGGTAGAACGCCTGCACCTGGTCGGCACGGAAACCGTTGCCCTTGAGCCACAGCGCCAGGTTCATCATGTCTTCATCGGTGGTGCCGGGGTGGGCGGCGATAAAGTACGGGATCAGGTACTGCTCCTTGCCCGCCTCTTTCGAGTACTTCTCGAACATGCGCTTGAACTTGTCATAGCTGCCGATGCCCGGTTTCATCATCTGGTTGAGCGGACCTTCCTCGGTGTGTTCCGGGGCGATCTTCAGGTAGCCACCGACGTGGTGGGTCACCAGCTCCTTGACGTATTCCGGCGACTCGACAGCCAGGTCATAGCGCAGACCGGAGGCGATCAGGATCTTCTTCACACCCGGCAATGCCCGGGCGCTGCGATAGAGCTGGATCAGCGACGAGTGGTCGGTGTTCAGGTTCGGGCAGATGCCGGGGAACACGCACGACGGCTTGCGGCAGGCGGATTCGATTTCCGGGCTCTTGCAGGCGATGCGGTACATGTTCGCGGTCGGGCCGCCGAGGTCGGAAATGACCCCGGTAAAGCCTGGCACCTTGTCGCGGATCTCTTCGATCTCGCGAATGATCGACTCTTCGGAACGGTTCTGGATGATCCGGCCTTCGTGCTCGGTAATCGAGCAGAACGTACAGCCGCCAAAGCAGCCGCGCATGATGTTCACCGAGAAACGGATCATGTCGTAGGCCGGGATCTTCTCCTTGCCATAGACCGGATGCGGAACGCGCGCATAGGGCATACCGAACACGTAGTCCATTTCTTCAGTGGTCATGGGAATCGGCGGCGGGTTGAACCAGACGTCCACTTCGCCATGCCTCTGCACCAGGGCACGGGCGTTGCCGGGGTTGGTTTCCAGGTGCAGCACGCGGTTGGCGTGGGCATACAGGACCGCGTCGTTACGCACTTTTTCCACGGACGGCAGGCGAATGACGGTCTTGTCACGAGTCATGCGCGGGCTCGCCAGGATCTGCACGACCTTGGCTTCGTTCGGGTCTTCAACCGGCCCTTTCTCTTGTTCAATCGCGCAGGCTTGAGTGTCCTGAGTGTTGACGTAGGGGTTGATGATCTTGTCGATCTTGCCTGGACGGTCGATGCGCGTGGAGTCGACTTCGTACCAGCCTTGCGGCGTATCACGACGGATGAACGCGGTGCCGCGCACGTCGGTGATGTCTTCGATCTTGTGGCCCCACGACAGGCGCTGGGCGACTTCGACAATGGCCCGCTCGGCGTTGCCGTACAGCAGGATATCGGCGCTGGCGTCGATCAGGATCGAGTTGCGCACCTTGTCCTGCCAGTAGTCGTAGTGGGCGATGCGGCGCAGCGAAGCCTCAATGCCGCCGAGCACGATCGGCACATGCTTGTAGGCTTCCTTGCAGCGCTGGCTGTACACCAGGCTGGCGCGGTCCGGGCGTTTGCCGGCCATGCCGCCAGGGGTGTAGGCGTCGTCGGAGCGGATTTTCTTGTCGGCGGTGTAGCGGTTGATCATCGAGTCCATGTTGCCGGCAGCGACGCCGAAGAACAGGTTGGGCTCGCCGAGCTTCATGAAGTCGTCTTTGGACTGCCAGTTCGGCTGGGCGATGATCCCGACGCGAAAGCCCTGGGACTCCAGCAGCCGGCCAATGATCGCCATGCCGAACGACGGGTGATCGACGTAGGCATCACCGGTAACGATGATGATGTCGCAGGAATCCCAGCCAAGCTGATCCATTTCTTCCCGGCTCATGGGCAGGAAAGGCGCTGGTCCGAAACATTCGGCCCAGTACTTGGGATAGTCAAATAACGGCTTGGCTGCTTGCATGTCGATGACCGGTATAGTGTTCAGGGAAAATCGCGGCCGCGGAATATAGCACAAAATTTAACCAAATCCGACGGTGAGCGTCGGATTAAGCACATCGTATGCCTAGGGCTGACCAACGGATCGACAACCCGCGGCGCAACACGACAGATATCTACCGACCGAGCGCGTAAAACATGCAGTTAGCTTGCCTTTTTCATACAAAGGCAAAGCCACCATGACGCAAAATAATGACGACCTTTTGATGACCAGCGAAACCTGGTCCGACTATCAGGCCCTGAACCTGATCGAAACCCGGCTCAGCGCCCACCTCGCCGACTTGAGTATTGAGCAGCGCCAGCGCTATGTGCAGCTTTGCCGCAGCGAGCCCCAGGCACGCACCGAACTGGCCGCGGCCATTCAGCGCTTCAACAGCCGGTTTGATGAAGTCGCCTGCCGCGAATTCGTCGCGCTGCTACGCGAGAAGTGCGGGCACACTCTGGACCCGCATCACAGCTGGCTGCATACCCGCATGCTTGAGCTGCCGGAGCGCAAGGGCTTTCAGGACCCCATCGAATTGCTGAGCAACCTGTTCGAGGCTCGCAGCAAGCGGGCGTTGCCCGATAACACTTCCCGTGAACAGGTCATCTCGCGAACGCTATGGCAGGCGACCAAGGAAAACTTCGCCTTCAACCTCGGCAGTGGCCTGCAATCCGGCCTGGATTTCCAGCGCGCCAGCACCCTCAATACTTCCGCTCATGACCCACTCGCCCCCCCACTCAGCAACCTCGATGTGGCCGGTTTTATCGAGGTCAGCCGCCAATTCGATTTCGCATCACGATTGCGCAAGGCCCTTAACGAAGAACTGGCGAGCACGATCAACTCACTGATCATCAGCCATCGCACCGCCAGCTTCGAGCTGGACGTACTGGAGGCGCTGCGCAGCAAGCGCATCAGCGGACAGGCATTGCAGGACAGTGCTCGACGCTTACACGCACAGCCCGACAGCACAGGCCTGGAATGGAAATTTTTCCACTTGCAGTTCGGCATCCCGGTACTCGGCCAGCCGGATACTCTGGCGTTGCCGTTCTGCGTCATCCGCGTACCTCAAGGCAGCGGCGTATTCAGTTATTTCCCCCATCGTCCACAAGGCGCTTTGCGTCATCACGCAGATGCCGCCGAGGCCATCGAATCGCTGCACGAACAGATATGCGCTGATGCCACGGCCAATCGGATCGATTGGTTGTTGCGCGGGCTTTCTCTTGCCGATCAGACCACCCTGCTCGGCAAACTCAAATCCACAACGGTCGACGAGAACCAACTGAACTGGCTGGCCAAACACCTTTACCGAGCCTTCGGCAACCAGTCATCCCCCGCCACGCGCATCCATATACGGGCGGAGCCTGACAACCTAAGACCGACTGCGCACTCCCTGCTGACCAGCATTGCCTTGCGCCAGAGCAGCCTTATCAGCAAAGACCTGCTGAGCATCGCTACATCAACGGCGAGCCGGGACTGGCATCGGCTCACGCAAACCTTGAAGCACATCGGCAGCGAAATACTTGAACTGCTGACCCTGCCAGTACCCGGCGGTGTTACCGGTCTCAATCGCCTGATGCTGGGCACAACCCTCAGCATGCTTGCTCATAACACCCTCAGTGCTGGCGAAGCATTGGCCCGCGGCCAGTCTGCGGACTTTGTCCAGGCCCTTGGCGATATTGCCGACCTGGCGATCAGCAGCCGCATCCAAGGCATTGGCGCCCGCCTGTCGGCCCGGCGCACCCGCCAACTGATCAAGGCCATAGGCACGCCCCGCGCAGTCGAGCGGCACAATGACGAACCCGGCCTGTGGCTGGCGGACCTGCTGCCTTACACCTCTGTGGACGCCAGGCTACTCGATGGCATAAGCGCCAACCCCGAAGGCCTTTTCAGCAAGCACAATCGGCTGTACGCACTGATTCAGGTCGAAGATCAGACGCGAGTCGGCGAATTGTCCTACGACACCGATCTCAGGCAGTACCGCCTCAAACATCCCGATCCGCAGTGTTATCAGCCCGTGCTCAGCTATGACCAACGCCACGGCCACTGGCGTCTGGCGCCGGTCGATGTCAGCAATCTCACCCTTGCCGAGCTGCTGCAGACCATGCTGCGCCCTGATATGCCAACGCTGAACCGTGAGGATATTCAGCACCTGCAACAACTGACGCAGGTGACACGGGCGCAGCTCGAGGCAGTCTGGCAGGGTGATGGCCAGATACCGTCGCCCCTGAAGCACGCCATCAGCGACCTGCAATGGCGACGCGGCCTTGATCAGTTGCAACAGGCTTTGGAAAATCCGCACTTGCCCCTGCCTCTCTTCGCCGATCGCATATTGCCGCTGCTGGAACCCTTGCGCACCGATGCCGAAAGCCTTGCCGTTACCCTGAGAAACAACCAGAGCAGACTACATGCAGTCCTGACGACGAAAACCGTCACGACTCAAGACAAACCGCGCATGCGCCTGATCAGCGCCTTCAATGCCCTGAGCGATCCTGTCGGTCGAGGGATCGCCCCGGACGGCGAGGCAATCGCCTGCAACCTGCTGACCGTGCAGAGCGGCTGGCCTGGCGAGCTGTCCATTCAGGTGTATCAAGGCGCAAAGGGATTCAGTGGCGATATTTTCAGAACCAACCAACTGCTCGCCACTTATGGCAACGAGTCGGCAACCCGCTCCGTGATTCTGGCCAGGCTCGATGGGCAATACGCGGGCTACGACCCAATCAACGACGACATGCTGCAGCCCTCCCACGCTGAATACCCGCTGACTTCGATGTTGCTGCGCACCTTGAACGACAGTCAGCGCAATAGCTTGGACTTCCAGATTCATGACGGACGCAGACTGGCGCATGCGCTATTCAGCGAGGCCTGGCTCAACGCTGCGGCCCTTGAGGATTTGTTACCGCCATCGACCTCCTTTGCACTCAGTGCCGAGCGCCTCGCGCCGTTCCGGCTGTCCGTCGAATACCACAGCAGCGCACAGCCCGACAGCGAAGGTCTGTACACCGATAGCGGCAAGCGCTATGTGCAGATCGAAGGCGAGTTCTATCAGGTCCTGCACGACCTTGACGCTTCGAGCCCAACGCGCAAGGTCATGCGCATCGTCAGGCCAGACGATTCGGTCGCCAAGGATGTCGGCAATATCTACGTGGGCACCCGTCCGGGGCGCAGTGAGCCGATCATTCGCAATGAGCAGGGCATCTGGGTCGGCACCATTGTCGGGCTGATCAGCGGCGGGCCGAAGGTCGACCGGCTCAAGGAAATTCGCGAAAAAACCGAGGCGCAACGAGTGCAATACGTGATGGGCAAGCATCACTTTACGACCGCTGCCAATGAACTGCTGATGCATCTGGAAAAACCCAACGCCTCCGCCTACCTGATCACTGCCGGGGATGACTATTACCAACTCAAACATATGAGCCTGGGCAGCCTGCATCATCAGTTGATACAACACGCAAAAGTCGCGAAAACAGACTTCGCCGCGCTCCCGGCTGCTTTCGCCTATAAGCGAGAGTCGCTCATCGACGCGGTCTGTTTGCTGGATAACGTTTCCCATAACTACGGCGCCATCATTGATGTCTACACGAGCAGCAGCGAGCTGGAAGTCCAGGCACTGGACAAACTCTCTGTAGACCTCAGAGATCCGAAACCCTTCGAACAGATGCAGACGTCCAATAAATACATCATCTCGGCAGTAGAGCGTCTTCGCGGCCTGGCTCACGATGAGATCGATCGCCTGCTGACCAAACTCGATGAGTTTCCCGAGCCACCTGAGCCAGAAAGCCGTAGCAGGCCCATTCCAGGCAAGAAGAAAAGACCGGAAAAATCCGCCGCCAATACGCCCCCGCCCGCTGCGGCGCCAAAGAATCGAGTAGAGATACGCACTCAGGACGATCAGGTGCTCAGCGGCAAGCCCCGCAGTGACAATCCGAATATCGTCGACATTCTCGACAGTCGCGGCCAGCGCAAGGCAACCTATCTGCTGTCCAGCAATGGCCAGTATTGGGTCGAGAACAGCAAGCCACGGGAGCGCACCGCCAGCGGCAACACCGTTTCAGCGCCGGCCTGGCCAAGCTACGACGCCTCTGCCCGCAAGCTGCTCGATGAAGCCCGACACAGTGAGTCGCTGGCGGATTATCTGGGCAGGAAAAACGACTCCACCCCCTCCGCCCCCCAGGGTTTGCTGGAATATCAGGCCAACCGCCTTGAAGAGCTGGCGCAGGAGATCCAGGACGCTTCGACGCAGTTCGTCAACTCTGAAGATCGCAGCCAGGCCCAAGGAAGAACCACAGAGCTGCGTGAGCAGGCGCACTACCTCAGGCAAAAAGGCCAAAACCTGCGCCTGGACCTGATCATCAGCAACAATGCACCCAGCGCCAACGACCTGCAGTACCTGGCTGACAGCAACAACCTGAGCGTGCGCAAGACCCATGAAGAGCGCATGCCGATGGAGCGAGTCAGGAAAAGCAGCCGGCAACACGCAACGCGCGACTATATCGACGAATTCGAACTGAAGATAAAAGACCGCAATCAGGTCTGGGCCTATGCCCATCTGCACTACGCAGAGCTGGCCAGCGATGCCCCGGCTTTTGGTGCGGCGCACTTGAAGCGGCCGGATCAGCGATTCCTCGGGGCGCAGGTGCAGATACAGGAAGCCCAGGCCGGGCGCCGCTATGAAATTCATCGTGGCAGCCTGGGCAGTGCACAGGTGCGCGAGATCCTGTTGTCGGAAAGGTTCGTATAGGCACACCTCTTCCGGGAGCCTTAATCAACTGAATTAATTTAGCTTTTCTGTGGGACCGGCTTTAGCCGGGAAAACGTATTCCCGACCAAAGCCGCTCCCACATAAGGAAATGCACTACGTTTCAAATAACAGCACATCGGGAGCATTGCCATGCCCCATCCCTTGCACGCAAAAACCCCCTCACTGCAAGTCATCGACGGGCGCGGCCTGGACGTTCGTCACGTCGCCTATCACCGGGCCCAGGTGGCTGACAGTGCGCAAGCCCGCACTGAAAGGCGGCACTATGATCCGGCAGCCCGAGCCATTGCCACCTGGGACGCGCGCCTGTCCGCGCGCCTTGATCACACCCCTGCAACACGCCCCAATCTGGCTACAGTATTCAGCCTGTCCGGCAGCGCGCTGGCGGTCGACAGTATCGATGCGGGTTGGCAGGTGTCTTTGCTCGGTGAAGCCGGGCAGCCACTTGAAAGCTGGGATGCCCGGGGCAGCCACTGGTTGACAGAGTACGACGAATTCCTGCGACCATCTGCTGTGCACGAGCAATCCGGCGAACAAGGGTTACGGACGTCGGAACGTTTCACCTATGCCGACAACACCGAACAGACCGCCGCCGACAACCTGTGTGGCCGCTTGATCCGCAACGACGATGGCGCGGGCAGCGAACAGGTGCTGGCCTGCGGGATTACCGGCCAGGTCCTGCGGCAAAGCCGGCGCTTTCTCAATGCCCTCGATTTGCCGGACTGGCCCGCGGATCCGCTGCTTCGCGAAGCGCTGCTGGAGCCCGGCGCAGGCGCGATCACGCAGTTTACTTACAGCCCGACGGACGAGCTACTTAGCCAGACAGATGCACAGGGTAATCGACAGGAATTTGCCTACGGCGTCTGGGGGCAATTAACAACCATCCACCTGACTCCAGAGCATGCCAGCGAGCAAACATTGCTGCATAAAGTGCAGTACAACGTCTTTGCCCAGATCGAGGGCCAGACCGCTGGCAATGGCGTTGTAAGCCGGGCGCTATTCGACCACGCGGATGGGCGCCTGAAGGAACTGATCACCACCCGGGCAAACACTGAAAAATTGCAACACTTGCTCTATGACTACGATCCAGGCGGTAACGTGATCAGCGTGCAAGATCAGGCGCAGCCAACCCGGCATTTTGCCAATCAGCGCATCGCCCCGATCAATTATTATCAGCACGACAGCCTGTATCAGCTGATCGAGGCCACAGGCCGGGAGATCGCCGGGGCGAATATTGGCCCAAAACTGCCTGAACTCGCCGATCTGCCGCTGGATACCAGCCAGTTGCTCAATTACACCCAGCACTACCAATACGACGAAGCCGGTAACCTGCTTGAGCTCAAGCATGAAGGCGCACAGCCCTATACGCGCCATATGTGTGTCGCCGAAGACAGCAACCGAGCGCTGCCCTGGCGGGAAGGAGAAGCGCCGCCCGACTTCACCACGCAGTTCGATGCCAACGGCAACTTGCAAACACTGACGGCCGGGCAAGCCTTGCGCTGGGATGCGCGCAATCAGTTGTTGGAAGCCAATTCGCTGACCCGGGCCAACGGCAATAACGATCGCGAGCGCTATGCCTACGACGCCACCGGCATGCGCTTGCGCAAGACCACCACCGCCCAGGCTAAAACCGTGCAAAACAGCCGTGAAGTACGCTATCTACCGGGCCTGGAAATCCGCACTGACAGCGCCAGCGGCGAACGCCTTGAAGTCATCACCCTGCAAGCCGGGCGTGCCAATGTGCGTTACCTGCACTGGGCCGAGCGCAAGCCCGACGGCATCGCCAATGATCAAATGCGTTATAGCGTCGATGATCATCTGGGCTCTTGCACCCTGGAACTGGACAGTGAGGCACGGCTAATCAGCCATGAAGGCTATTACCCGTTTGGCGGTACGGCATGGTGGGCGGCGCGTTCGGCCGTCGAGGCGAAGTACAAGGTCATTCGTTATTCCGGCAAGGAACGCGATGCCAGCGGGCTTTATTATTATGGCCTGCGGTATTACGCGCCTTGGTTGCAACGTTGGATTAATCCAGATCCGAACGGAGTGGCGGACGGGCTGAATCTGTACCGCATGGTCGCTAACAGCCCGATCAATCATGCAGATCAGCGGGGACGACAAGGTTTCGACATGACTACGGCGCTTACGGGCGTCGCGCTGGTAATGATGTCTCTGGCTTTGGGCCTGGGTGTTGCTTGGCAGCGAAGGAGACACGCCGAGCGCATGCACGTTGAGGCTATAAGGAGCCATGTAGATCAACAAAAGCGAGAGTTCAGCCTTAACGAGACAGAGGCTGCAAAACTCGTGAAAAACGTGCAAAGAGCTCAGGGCCCCGTCGAGTGGGTACAAGTAGCAAACACCAAGCAGGGACAATTGCGAATATTCGACATTCGTTCGGCCGAGGATTTTCAGTGGTTTGGTGAAACCAAACACTCTCCTGGTTTTTATAAGGAGAACAAGCTAAAAGACATTATGTCTGTAGAGCTACGACCCGCGATTAAAATCAGCCCCCCCTCACAATCAACCAGCGCCAGAAGCAGCACCAGCACGATCAATCAGTTTCTTATAGGGGAAGGCTCGACACGGGCATCTATCAGTGCGGATGAAAGAGCAAGAAGAAAAACAGAAGCCAATTTATTATTACGTCTACCGCAGCCAGGAGGACGCAGACATTCGTCACCCGAATTAGAAGCCCCCGCTGTGGCACGACCAAGGACGCCTATTTATACCTTAGATACCAAGGGCTTTTTTGAAGACTCTGCAATTTCAGTTTATCTGGAGCAAAACGAACGGATTGGAATGGGAGATGCAGTACGCAAGGCGTTGGCCAAGTACGATCCAAATCGCCATACCCACACGGGAGTAAGTGGAGGACCTACGACAGACATCACTCTTGCGGGCGCCGCCAGTGGCAGGGGCGACTATCGTCTGGCCTTCGAAATAGTAGGTTCAACGTTTCGCCCACATAGCATATGGACTCATAAAAAAAAGCTAGTTGAACGTACTCACTAACGAAGCTTATCGCTTAGACGACTGAGCATTACTCATCATCAAAGTTATAACTACCCGGTGCCAGGTTCTCAAAGCGCGTGTACTTACCGATAAACGCCAGGCGCGTAGTACCGATAGGGCCGTTACGCTGTTTACCAATGATGATTTCCGCGATGCCCTTGTGCTCGGTCTCCGGGTGATACACCTCGTCGCGGTAGACGAACATGATCACGTCGGCGTCCTGCTCGATCGCTCCGGATTCGCGCAAGTCGGAGTTGATCGGGCGCTTGTTCGGCCGTTGCTCCAGGGAGCGGTTTAGCTGGGACAGGGCGATGACCGGGCAGTTGAATTCCTTGGCCAGGGCTTTCAACGAGCGAGAGATCTCGGAAATCTCGTTAGTGCGGTTATCGCCAGCGGAACCGGGGATCTGCATCAACTGCAGGTAGTCGATCATGATCATGGCGATATCGCCGTGCTCACGTACCAGGCGCCGTGTACGCGCGCGCATTTCCGAGGGGCTGATACCGGCGGTGTCATCGATGAACAGTTTGCGGTCGTTGAGCAGGTTGACCGCCGAGGTCAGGCGCGGCCAGTCATCGTCATCCAGGCGACCGGCACGGACCTTGGTCTGGTCGATACGGCCCAGGGACGACAGCATACGCATGATCAGCGATTCACCTGGCATCTCCAGGGAATACACCAGTACCGCCTTGTCGCTGCGCAATACGGCGTTTTCCACCAGGTTCATCGCAAAGGTGGTCTTACCCATGGACGGACGGCCGGCGACGATGATCAGGTCGGCCGGTTGCAGGCCGCTGGTTTTCTCGTCGAGGTCGGTGTAGCCGGTGGACAGGCCGGTAATGGCGTTGTCGCTGTTGAACAGCGTGTCGATGCGATCAATGGCCGCCGTCAGCAGCGTGTTGACGCTGACCGGGCCGCCGGTCTTGGGCCGCGCCTCGGCGATCTGGAAGATCTGCCGTTCGGCCTCATCGAGAATCTCTTCAGCCGTGCGGCCTTCCGGGTTGAACGCGCTGTCGGCAATTTCGGTGCTGATACCGATCAACTGCCGCAGGGTCGCGCGCTGCCGGACGATCTGCGCGTACGCCTTGATGTTGGCGACGGACGGCGTGTTTTTCGCCAGCTCCGAGAGGTAACCGAGGCCACCGACCTGGGAGGTCTGGCCTTCCTTGTCCAGTTGTTCGGCCAGGGTCACCACGTCAATCGGGCTGTTCTGGTCGGCCAGTTTGGCGATGGCACGGAAGATCAGGCGGTGATCATGTCGATAGAAATCGCCGTCCGAGACCTGATCCAGCACGCGTTCCCAGGCGTTGTTGTCCAGCATCAGACCACCGAGCACAGCCTGTTCGGCCTCGATGGAATGCGGCGGCACCTTAAGGGCGGCGGTTTGCAGATCGTACTGCTCGGGAGCGGAAAGTTCGTTCATGACCACCTGAATTCGGGTGTTTGCAAAAAGGAATAGCAGAAAGACAAAGGGCACGACCTGTAAACAGGATCGTGCCCGATGTTAATCCTCCAGCGGCCAGGCCGCCAGACGATTACGTACTGCTTAAGCTGCTACCACGACAACGCGAACGGTTGCTTCAACGTCGCTGTGCAGGTGCACAGCGACATCGAATTCACCAACGTTACGGATAGTGCCGTTCGGCAGACGAACTTCGCTTTTCGCAACTTCAACGCCAGAGGCGGTCAGTGCATCAGCGATGTCGTGGGTGCCGATCGAACCGAACAGCTTGCCTTCGTCGCCAGCGGTGGCAGTGATAGTCACTTCCAGCTCAGCCAGTTGGGCAGCGCGAGTTTCGGCAGAAGCTTTCTTGTCTGCAGCCAGTTTTTCCAGCTCAGCACGACGCTCTTCGAACGCAGCAATGTTAGCTGCGGTCGCTGCGGTGGCTTTGCCGTAAGGCAGCAGGAAGTTACGACCGTAACCGGCCTTAACGTTCACTTTGTCGCCCAGGTTGCCCAGGTTGGCGACTTTTTCCAGAAGGATCAGTTGCATGTGAAAATCCTCTTAACTTTTAACCTTCACCGTTCGCAGGGCCATCATCGGCGTCCTTCGACGCCAGGCGACCGCGAAAATCAATCAGGCTGTCGACAATGGCCAGAGCCACCAGCAACGGATAGATCAGCTGCATGAACATGAGCAGCGTGACGTACAACCCCACCAGCCAGAACCTGGCCAGTCGCTTTTCAGCCACCAGACCGTGCATCAAGGCCAGCCCGGCGAATACCAGCGGGACACTGCACAACGGTGTCAACATTGCCATCTGCGGACCAAAATTCGGCCCCACCAGCATGCACACCAACAGTACCAACGCCGCTACTCGAGGCAGTCTGACAGCGCGAAACTCGCGCCCGAAACCACCCGGGTTGTACAACAACGCTTGCCAGTAACGCCCGACAATCAGGCACAGCACACTGACAATTTGCAGCAAAGCCGCTATCAGGCCGTTCAGGACCGGTGCAATCAATGCTCCAAGGCGCGCTCGCTCCTCTACCGACAACTGTTGGTAGAGCCCTTCGAGGATTCGCGGCAGGAGTTTTTCCAACTCCAGCGCCATCGCTTCGATGGGTCCGCGGAAAACCGCACCCAGGATCAAGGCATACACCAGACCCATTGCTACGCTGACCAGCAGCACGCGGACCCAGGATTCGCTGGCGCGCAGAAGCGTCGCCAACCCCAGTGAGCCGATCAGCACCATCAAGATGCGAGGATCACCGTAGTACCACCAGACCAAGGCCGGCAGCAGAGCCCAGGCGAGGACACCCATGGCATCACTCAACCCGCGCCGCAGAAGCACAAGGCATCCTGCGGCAGCACTCAACCAGAACAACAGCGGCAATGCCGCACATCCGGCCACTATCAAAGTGGCCTGCACGCGACCGCGCATGATGAAATTAGCCATGGCGCGCATGCATTCTATCCTTTGCTACTTTTTGTCGACGACCTGGTCTCAGCGGCCGTGGCTGTCGGTGTAGGCCAGCAGGGCCAGGAAGCGGGCGCGCTTGATAGCGGTGGCCAGCTGACGCTGATAACGAGCTTTGGTACCAGTGATACGGCTTGGAACGATTTTGCCGGTCTCGGATACGTAGGCTTTCAGAGTGTTGAGATCTTTGTAATCGATCTCTTTCACGTCTTCAGCGGTGAAGCGGCAGAATTTACGACGACGGAAGAAACGTGCCATGTAATAGGCTCCTCAAAAGGTCCGTGGATTACTCGTCAGCGTTATCGCTAACGTCGCTGTCATCACCATCAACGCCATCGGCGCTGTCGGAGTGCTCAGGACGGTCACGACGCTCACGGCGCTCGCTGCGGTTCTCTTCAGCCTTGAGCATCTCGGACTGGCCGGTAACGGCTTCGTCGCGACGGATGACCAGGTTACGGATCACGGCATCGTTGTAACGGAAGTTGTCTTCCAGCTCGGCCAGGGCCTTGCCGGTGCACTCAACGTTCAGCATCACGTAGTGAGCCTTGTGAACATTGTTGATTGCATAGGCCAGTTGACGACGGCCCCAGTCTTCCAGACGGTGGATTTTGCCGCCGTCTTCTTCGATCAGCTTGGTATAACGCTCAACCATGCCGCCGACTTGTTCGCTCTGATCCGGGTGGACCAGGAAGATGATTTCGTAATGACGCATGAATGCTCCTTACGGGTTGTAGCCTGCCGCAAAATGCGGTCAGACAAGGAGTGAATGACACTGTGAGTCTTGCTCAGGGACAGGCACATCAGCGCCTGCCGTGAGAGCAAGGGGCGCAATTGTAGAGAAGGGGATGCACAGGTGCAAGGCAATTGGTGATTATTTGAACAGGAGCAGTTGCCAGCTGCGAGGCTCGAGTTACAAGCCGAAGCAACTGTCGCTCGGCTTGTAGCTCGCAGCTTATAGCTTTAGCTCGTAGCTCGATTACTTCCGCGCAGCGGCCGCCTTGGCATTGCGCTGGCGCATCGCTTCAAACAGGCACACACCTGTAGCAACGGAAACGTTCAGACTGCTGACGCTACCGGCCATCGGCAGGCGCACCAGGTAGTCGCAATGCTCGCGGGTCAGGCGGCGCATGCCTTTGCCTTCGGCGCCCATGATCATGATGATCGGCCCGGTCAGGTCCTGCTCGTAAAGCTCCTGCTCGGCCTCCCCTGCCGTACCGACGACCCACAGGCCGCGCTGCTGGAGCTTTTCCAGGGTGCGCGCCAAGTTGGTCACGGCCACCAGGGGTATGACTTCGGCGGCGCCGCAGGCCACCTTGCGCACCACCGGTGTCAAAGTGGCCGACTTGTCCTTGGGCACCAGGACTGCCAACGCACCGGCCGCATCGGCGGTGCGCATGCAGGCGCCGAGGTTGTGCGGGTCGGTCACGCCGTCCAGCACCAGCAATAGCGGTGCGCCTTCGGTGCGATCGAGCAGCTCATCAAGCATGGCTTCGCCCCAGACCTGGCTCGGGCTGACTTCAGCCACCACGCCCTGGTGCACGCCCTCGACCCAGGCGTCCATTTCGCGACGCTCGGCCTGCCCTACCGACACACGGTTCTCCCCTGCCAGTTGCAGCAGGACCTGGAAGCGCGGATCGCTGCGACCCTCGGCCAGCCAGATCTGCTTGACCCGCTTGGGATGGTGGCGCAACAGGGCTTCTACGGCATGCACGCCGTAGATCTTTTCCAACTGACTCATGACTTGGCCTTAGGTTTACGCAGACTGCCGCCATCGGCCGCCGATGCCGAGCCCGATTTTGGCGGGCCCTTGCGATGCTTGCTCGGTTTAGCCGGTTTGCCCGATGACGCAGGCGCAGAACCGGCTTTACCGGACTTTCCCGATGAGGTCTTGCTGCCGCCCTTTGCCTCCGCCAGCAAAGCCTGTTTCAGCTCGCGACTTTTGCGTACTTCGGCATTCTTGGCAGCGGCATCGCTCGGACGATAGGCGTCGGAAGCCCCAGCAGCCTTGGCCGGACGCTTGCTCGGCGCACGGGCCGGGGCAGACGCCTTTTCCTTGGCAGCCGGAGCCGGTGCCGGGGTAGCAGCCGGTGCAGGCTCGCTGCTACGACGCTTGCGACCCACTGGGGCAGTCGTGGTTTTTTCCGACATTTCGAAGTCGATCTTGCGCTCGTCAAGATCAACGCGCATGACCCGCACTTCCACGGTGTCGCCCAGACGGAAGCTGCGACCGGTGCGCTCGCCCGCCAGGCGGTGATGCACAGGATCGAAGTGGTAGTAATCACCCGGCAAGGCGGTGACGTGCACCAGACCCTCGACGTAGATATCGGTCAGCTCGACGAACAGGCCGAAACCGGTCACGGCAGTGATCACACCCGGGAAGGATTCGCCAACGCGATCCTTCATGAACTCGCACTTGAGCCAGTTGACCACGTCACGGGTGGCTTCGTCGGCACGGCGCTCGCTCATGGAGCACTGCTCGCCCAACTGTTCCAGGCCCGCCTCGTCGTACGGATAGATGCGCGCTTTCGGAATGGTCGCGGCACCGGCACGCCGTACGTGCGGGGTTTCCTGCTTGGAGCGGATGACGCTGCGGATGGCCCGGTGAGTCAGCAAGTCCGGATAACGGCGAATCGGCGAGGTGAAGTGGGTGTACGCTTCGTAATTCAGGCCGAAGTGGCCGTTGTTGTCCGAGGTGTAAACCGCCTGGCTCAACGAACGCAGCATGACCGTCTGGATCAGATGGTAGTCCGGGCGTTCACGCACGGTTTCCAGCAGAGCCTGATAGTCCTTCGGCGTCGGGCCGTCCTTGCCTTTGTGCAACGACAGGCCCAACTCACCGAGGAACGCGCGCAGTTTTTCCAGACGCTCCGGCGGCGGACCGTCGTGCACCCGGTACAGCGCGGGAATCTCGTGCTTCTTGAGGAATTCAGCGGTGGCGACGTTGGCGGCCAGCATGCACTCTTCGATCAGTTTGTGAGCATCGTTGCGCGTGGTCGGGCGGATTTCCGCGATCTTGCGCTCGGAGCCGAAAATGATCCGGGTTTCCTGGGTTTCGAAGTCGATGGCACCGCGGGCATGCCGCGCGCCCAGCAACACTTTGTAAAGCGCATACAACTGCTTGAGGTCCGGCAGGACTTCCTTGTAGTCGCCGCGCAATTGCCGCGCTTCGGTGGTCTTGGGCTGCTCCAGCATCGAGCTGACCTTGTTGTAGGTCAGGCGCGCATGGGAGTGAATGACCGCCTCGTAGAACACGTAGTCGGTCATTTCGCCGGTCTTGGAGATGGTCATTTCACAGACCATGGCCAGGCGATCGACCAGCGGGTTCAGCGAACACAGGCCGTTGGACAGCTGCTCAGGCAGCATCGGCACCACGCGCTCGGGGAAATACACCGAGTTGCCGCGCACCTGTGCTTCGGTATCCAGGGCCGAACCGATCTTCACATAGCTGGAGACGTCGGCAATCGCCACGTAGAGCTTCCAGCCGCCGGAGAACAGGCGCAGTTTGCCCGGACGGGCTTCGCAGTAGACCGCATCGTCGAAGTCGCGGGCATCTTCGCCGTCGATGGTGACGAACGGCAGATGGCGCAGGTCGACGCGGTGTTCCTTGTCCTTATCTTCGACTTCCGGCTTGAGCTTGGCCGCTTCCTTGAGCACGGCCTCTGGCCAGACGTGAGGAATGTCGTAGGTGCGCAGCGCGACATCGATTTCCATGCCGGGCGCCATGTAGTTGCCCACCACTTCGATCACATCGCCCTGAGGCTGGAAGCGCGGCGTCGGCCAGTGCGTGATCTTGACCTCGACGAACTGCCCGACCTTGGCGTCGGCGTTGCGACCCGGCGTCACCAGTACTTCCTGCTGAATCTTTGGATTATCCGGCACGACGAAACCGATGCCGCTTTCTTCGAAGTAGCGACCCACGATGCTTTCGTGGGCACGGGAGATGACTTCGACGATCACCCCTTCGCGACGGCCACGACGGTCCAGGCCGGAAACCCGGGCCAGGGCACGGTCGCCATCGAACACCAGACGCATCTGCGCCGGGCTCATGAACAGGTCTTCCGAGCCGTCGTCCGGGCACAGGAAGCCGAAGCCGTCACGGTGACCGGAGATGCGGCCCAGGATCAGGTCGAGCTTGTCTACCGGCGCGTAGGTCCCGCGGCGGGTGTAGATCAGTTGCGCATCGCGCTCCATCGCCCGCAGGCGGCGGCGCAAGGCCTCGAACTGATCTTCAGTGGTCAGACCAAACTCTTCCACCAGTTGCTCACGACTGGCCGGCGATCCACGCTCGGACAGGTGCTGCAAAATCAGCTCGCGGCTGGGGATAGGGTTTTCGTATTTTTCCGCTTCACGAGCGGCCTCGGGATCGAGGGACTGCCAATCGGCCATTAGTATGAGTTCACCTTGTCTGTATGCATTTAGTTTGGCATATACCCGATTGAAACGCGAAGACACCATTTGCCGCGCCTTTTCGCTATTTCAAAAAAAATTTTACGAAAGGGGGTTTACAGCCCCGTTTTGCCTCCGTAAGATGCGCCCCACAACGACGGCACACGCCACGTTGTAGTTGAAATCAAACGAATTATCGAATGAAATCAACGAACTGCCCAGATGGTGAAATTGGTAGACACGCCAGCTTCAGGTGCTGGTGACCGCAAGGTCGTGGAAGTTCGAGTCTTCTTCTGGGCACCAATTCAACGAAACCGAGCCTTGTGCTCGGTTTTGTGTTTTACGAAAGCTGAAAAATATTATCGCAAAAATAGTTACGTTTTTAGTTGCATTCAATCGATAAATCTAATTAAATCAGCGCATTGCCCAGATGGTGAAATTGGTAGACACGCCAGCTTCAGGTGCTGGTGACCGCAAGGTCGTGGAAGTTCGAGTCTTCTTCTGGGCACCAATTCAACGAAACCGAGCCTTGTGCTCGGTTTTGTGTTTTCTGGCATCCGCAAATCCTGTGGGAGCGAGGCTTGCCCGCAAGGGGGGTATTTCGACCTCAAACAATGCGCCCGATTTACCGACCTCTTCGCGGGCAAGCCTCGCTCCCACGAGATCCTGCCCCTCCCAGCAAACCTCGTCCTAAGCCCGGAACTGCCCCAGGCTCGCCTTGAGCTGCGCCGCCAGCTTGTCCAGCGCCTTGCCGCTTGCTGTGGTCTCCACCACCGCCTGAGCCGCTTTCTCGGCCTGGGCATGGATGACCTCGACGCGACCGCGTACCGCCTGCGCACCCTGAGCCTGATGCTCCGCCGCCTTGGTAGCCAGACCAATGGCCGCGTGAACCTGCTCGACCGACGCCTGCACAGTCAGTTGCAGCCGCGCGCTGTCCCGCAGAACCGCCAGCCCTTCTTTCGCCTGACGCCCGGCCAGACCAATGGTCGCCACCGCTTCCTTGGCCCCACTCTGCAGCTTGGCGATATGTTCCTGGATGTCGCCGGTGGAGCTTTGCGTCTTGCTGGCCAAAGCCCGCACTTCGTCGGCAACTACCGCGAACCCTCGACCGGTCTCCCCGGCACGCGCCGCTTCGATGGCGGCGTTAAGGGCCAGCAGGTTGGTCTGCTCTGCGATGCCATGAATCACTTCCAGCACCACTTCAATCTGCTCGCTCTGCTTGGCCAGACGCTCGATGACCTGCGCACCGTTTTCCACTTGCCCGGCAAGGGCCTCGATCAAACCGCCAACCTGATTGGAGGTACGGGTGTTTTCGTCGGTGGCCTGGCGAATATCCACCACCTGCTTGAGCGCCGCCTGCATGGCGTGGCTTTCCGCCTGGGCTTCGTCGGCCATCTGCGCAAGGGCCTGAAGACTGGCCGCCACTTCGTCGCGCTGCAACTCAGCGGCCGCATCGGCCCCGGCATTGCGGCGACTCATGGCGCCGATCTCGACACCGGTCTGCTGCGCAACATCACCGGCTTCGCGGACGATAGGCTGCAGTTTGTCGACGAAGCGGTTGACCGCTGCCGCCATATCACCAATTTCGTCATTGCTGTCGAGCTTGACCCGCTTGGTGAGATCGCCCTCGCCTGCCGCCAGATCGTCCAGAGCGGCAATCAACAGCAACAGCTTGTTGACTACGCGACGACCCAGGACCACCGCCAGCAACAACAGAACGCCCAGACCGACCAAGGCCAGGCCCACACCGATACGCCAGCGCAATGTTTCAGCCGCATCCTGTACCGCCGCAGAGGTATTGGTCGCCATGGCCGATGCTGCGCCCTGCGCCGATTGCAGACGGGTACGCAAAGCTGCCGAACTGTCGGCTGCGGCACTGCTGAGACTGTCGGATACCAGTTGCTTGCTACTGGAGAGCAAAGTTGCAAAGCGCTTGTCCAGAGCCGCCACGTTTTCGTCGATCGACGCCGTGGAAACCCCCATGCGGACCTTGCCGATCTCGACGCCGTTAGGGCTGATCGAGGCCTCAACGTAGTACAGGGAAGGATCGTTCTTGGCGGCACTCAGCACTTTATCCATCGCCCGCTCGCCCTCACCTTTGGCCAAAAGGGCCTTGATGATCGGGTTTTCGCGATTGAGGTAACGCGTCAGGTGCTCGCCGGTTGCGTCGTCATAGACCACGAACAGCACATTGGGATTGCGCTGAGCGCGACGGGCAAACTCCGACAGCGTCGGCGTGTCGTTATCCCACATGGCACGAGGGGCAACCGCCGCCAACAACTCGGCCATATCGGTGGCCGAATCCTTAAGATCTTTTTCCAGGGTGGCGCGCAATTGCTTCTGCTCGTCTTTTAGACGCACGGATAAACCATCGCTCAAACGCTGCCCGGTACTGCTCGACAAATTGTTCAGGCTGCTTGTCACCTGCTGACTGGCTTGTTCCAGTTCCGAAGACAAGTGTTGCGAATCTACACCCAGGCGCGTCGCCAGATCGGCCTCGAGCGCAGTCACCGTGCTCCGAGTCAGGGCAACGGCAACCAGGACCTGCACCAAAAGGGCGATTCCGAGGGCAATGAATACGGGCCTTAACAGCCGACTGCGTAACAGAGAGAGGACAGCTGACACGGGAGAAACCCTCCACTATAAGCGCCATTAAAATGATGGCACCTTTTCTGACACTTTTAACAGCAAAGGCCGTGCCGTTCCAGTGACTGGAATCAAGTGCCAAAAGAAAAGGGCCGCAATAGCGGCCCTTTCCATGTACATCAACGACTTATCAAGCGAACGGATGACGCAGAACGATAGTTTCGTTGCGATCAGGACCGGTCGAAATAATGTCGATGGGTGCACCGACCAGCTCTTCGACGCGCTTGATGTAAGCACGGGCAGCGGCTGGCAGTTCGTCCAGGGACTTGGCGCCCAGGGTCGATTCGCTCCAGCCCGGCATCTCTTCGTAGACCGGAACCAGGCCGATGTAGCTGTCGGCATCGGTCGGCGCGTCGATGACTGCACCGTTTTCGTTCTGGTAACCCACGCAGATATTGATGGTTTCCAGGCCGTCGAGCACGTCCAGCTTGGTCAGGCACAGGCCCGAGATGCTGTTGATTTCAATAGCGCGACGCAGGATCACGGCGTCGAACCAGCCGCAACGACGAGCGCGGCCGGTGGTTGCACCAAATTCGTGCCCACGCTTGGCCAGAAACGCACCAACATCGTCGAACAACTCAGTCGGGAAAGGACCCGAACCGACGCGCGTGGTGTAAGCCTTGGTGATACCCAGGATGTAATCCAGGTACATCGGCCCCATGCCCGAACCGGTAGCGATGCCGCCGGCCGTGGTGTTGGAGCTGGTGACGTACGGGTAGGTACCGTGGTCGATGTCCAGCAGCGAACCTTGTGCGCCTTCGAACATGATGTCTTTGCCGGCGCGACGCATCTCGTGCAGCGTAGCGGTGACGTCGAGCATCATCGGCTTGAGCAGTTCAGCGTATTCCATGCACTCATCAAGAGTTTTCTGGAAGTCGATGGCTGGCTCTTTGTAGTAATTGACCAGTACAAAGTTGTGGTAATCCAGCAACTCGCCCAGCTTGGCGGCGAAACGCTCACGATGGAACAGGTCGCCGATGCGCAGACCGCGACGAGCCACCTTGTCTTCGTAAGCCGGGCCGATGCCGCGACCGGTAGTACCGATCTTCAGCTCGCCACGGGCCTTTTCACGGGCCTGGTCCAGCGCCACGTGGTAGGACAGGATCAGCGGGCAGGACGGGCTGATACGCAGGCGCTCGCGCACCGGGATACCCTTCTCTTCCAGCTTGATGATTTCACGCATAAGCGCGTCAGGCGCCACGACCACACCGTTACCGATCAGGCACTGCACGCCTTCGCGCAGGACACCGGACGGAATCAGGTGCAGAACGGTTTTTTCGCCGTCGATCACCAGAGTGTGACCGGCGTTGTGGCCACCTTGGTAGCGAACCACGGCGGTAGCATGTTCGGTCAGCAGATCAACGATCTTGCCTTTGCCCTCATCACCCCATTGGGTGCCCAGGACTACGACATTCTTACCCATAACACTTGTCCTCATTCACGCAAACTGAATGCCGGCGGCGGCCGGCAGGAAAACTCAAGAAGCCAGCGGCACTACCTGCCAACGCTCGCCATGCTGAATCAGTTGCCGGTCACAGTCGGCTTCACGCGCGGCGCTCACCTGCTGCCCGGGCAGAGCCTGGACAACACGTTGACCTTCGCTGCGCAACTGGCAAACCTGCTGCCAGAGTGCCGCATCTGTACTGTCCGGCATCCAGATACCGCCAGACGGTAATTCGATATCTGCACGACCCAGGGTGACCAGGGTCTTCAAATCGGTGGAGAAGCCGGTGGCGGGACGGGCCCGGCCGAAATCGGCACCAATGTCATCATAGCGACCGCCTTGGGCGATCGACTGGCCGACACCCGGCACGAATACCGCAAACACCACACCCGTATGGTAGTGGTAGCCACGCAACTCGCCGAGGTCAAAATACAGCGGCAAATCAGGGAAACGTGCGGCCAGACGCTCGGCGATGGTCAGCAGATCGTCCAGCGCAGCCAGGACCGGCGCCGGCGCGTTGGCCAGACGATCACGGGCCGCAGCCAGGACTTCACGACCGCCACACAGACCAACCAGGGCCTGCAGCATGCCAGCCAGATCCGCAGGCAAGCCTTCGGTCAGCGCGATCACTTCGTCGATGGCCTTGCGCTGCAGAGCATCAAACAGCTGTTGCTCGACCTGACCGGACAGGCCGGCGGCTCGGGCCAGGCCACGGTAGATACCGACGTGGCCCAGATCCATATGGACATCCGGCACATCGGCCAGTTGCAGCATGGCCAGCATCAGGCTGATGACTTCGACGTCGCTGCTCGGGCTGGCATCGCCGTACAACTCGGCACCCAGTTGGATCGGGCTGCGCGAGGTGGACAGGGCACGCGGCTGCGCATGCAGCACGCTACCGGCGTAGCACAGACGGCTCGGGCCTTCGCGGCGCAGCGTGTGCGCATCGATACGCGCAACTTGCGGCGTGATATCGGCGCGGAAACCCATTTGCCGACCCGATTGCGGATCGACCACCTTGAAGGTGCGCAGATCCAGATCGGAGCCTGCACCGGTCAGTAGCGATTCCAGGTATTCGATATGCGGAGTGACGACGAATTCATAGCCCCATCCCTGGAACAGATCCAGCACCTGACGGCGCGCGACTTCAATACGCGCCGCTTCCGGTGGCAGTACTTCTTCGATGCCATCTGGTAGCAGCCAGCGGTCAACCGTTGCCATTACGCCTTTCCCCTATGATCCGGGCGGCCAGCAGCAGTGCCAGCCTAGTGTGAAGCAGAAAGCGGTCAAAGCAATATTCCGGGCACGACAAATACCCAGGAACTGGCCTTGCAGACCACTTTCCTCGAAAAATCTTGTCGCGAGCCCTGCAGGCTACGACCAATCAATCGTGCAGACGCAAAAAAGCCGGGAATTTCCCGGCTGCCGCATCATACACACGTTTTACCGTGCATTCACCCCGCTGGGCAGTTTTGCCGCCCGGCGGATGAATCGATCACGGCTTGGCTTTGCCCATATAGCGGAAGAACTCGCTACTTGGATCAAGCACCATCACGTCGCTTTTGTTCGCGAAGCTTTCACGGTAGGCACGCAGGCTGCGATAGAACGCGTAGAACTCCTGATCCTGACCGTAGGCCTTGGAGTAAATCGACGCTGCCTGGGCATCGCCATCACCACGGGCCTCTTCCGACTCACGATAAGCCTCAGCCAGCAGCACGCGGCGCTGACGGTCGGCGTCAGCACGAATGCCTTCTGCCAGCTCGTTACCCTTGGCCCGATGCTCACGCGCCTCGCGCTCACGCTCGGTGCTCATGCGCTCGAACACGCTGCGGTTGACTTCCTTGGGCAGGTCGATGGCCTTGACCCGGACATCGACCACTTCGATACCCAGTTCTTTCTCGGCCATTTTGTTCAACGAGCCAGTGATGTCAGCCATCAGTGCGTCACGCTCACCCGACACGACTTCGTGCAGGGTGCGCTTGCCGAACTGGTCACGCAGGCCGGATTCCAGACGACGCGACAGACGTTCGTCGGCAATCTGCTTCAGACCCGAGGTCGCGGTGTAGAAGCGCTCGGCGTCCTTGACCCGCCATTTGGCGTAGGCATCAACCATGACGGCTTTCTTTTCCAGGGTCAGGAACCGCTGGGTCGGCGCATCAAGAGTCAGCAGGCGGCCGTCGAACTTGCGCACCTGGTTGACGTACGGAACCTTCACATGCAGGCCAGGCGACACATCGGACTGCACTACACGACCGAATTGCAGCAGGACTGCGCGTTCGGTCTGGGCAACGATATAGAAGCTGTTCCAGGCCACTACGGCCAGGACCGCGCAGAGGATCAGGGCGATCAGTGATTTATTGCTCATCAGCGACTCTCCCTGGTGCGCACTTCGCGCTGCTGTGGATCCACGCTACGCGCGCCCGTATCCGTACCGGAAGAGCTGGAGCTCGTGGTCGGCGGAGTACTGCTGCGGCTGTTGTCGATCATTTTATCCAATGGCAGGTAAAGCAGATTGTTCTGCCCCTTGTCGCCGGTAATCAGGACCTTGCTGGTGTTGCTGTACACATCCTGCATGGTTTCCAGATACAGACGCTCGCGAGTGACTTCCGGCGCCTTGCGATACTCGGCCACCAGCTTGGTAAAGCGGTCAGCCTCACCCTTGGCACGTGAGATCACTTCGTCGCGATAACCGTTGGCATCTTCGATGATGCGCTGGGCCTGACCACGAGCTTCCGGGATAACCCCGTTGGCGTAGGTTTCAGCCTGGTTGCGCGAACGCTGTTCGTCTTCACGGGCACGGATCACGTCATCGAAGGCTTCCTGAACGTCACGCGGCGCGGCAGCGCTCTGCACGTTCACCTGGGTCACGGTAATGCCGGTGCGATAGGTATCGAGGAAACGTTGCAGACGTTCCTTGATCGCACTGGCCATCACTTCACGACCCTCGGTCAACACCTGGTCCATGGCCGTGGAACCCACGACATGGCGCAGCGCACTTTCAGTGGCGTGTTGCAGGCTCACCTCAGGCTGGTCAACGTTCAGCACGAAGTCCTGCAGGTTGGTGATCTTGTACTGCACGGTCAACGGCACCTCGACGATGTTCTCGTCTTCGGTCAGCATCTGCCCCTGCTTGCTGTAGGCACGCTCGCGCGTCACGTTTTCCAGATACTTGCGATCGAAAGGCGGGAAATAGATGTTAAGGCCCGGCCCAACGGTCTCGTGGTACTTGCCGAAACGCAGGACAACAGCCTGCTCCTGCTCGTCCACTACATAAATGGCGCTGTACAGCCAGATAGCCAGCAGAACGAAAAGGCCGATGCCCAGCAGGCCGAAGCCACCGCCACCACCGCTGCGCGGCCCATTGCCGCCGCCATCACCGCTGCGTTTCTTACCGCCACCGAACAACCCGTTCAGGCTTTCCTGTAGCTTGCGGAAGGCTTCGTCGAGATCGGGCGGTCCCTTGCGGTCGCCGCCACCACGGCGTTTGCCACCCCAGGGATCCTGATTGTTCGAGTTGCCACCCGGCTCATTCCAAGCCATAGCGCTCTCCATCTGATAAAGCAAAGACGCGCCCGCGGCGCGCCGACCCATGCTACAGAATGCCCGTGAATACCGTGTAACGGCTTTCCCGCGCTTTTTATTGCAAAGTGTGTTGTTCAATAAACTCTAGCGGCTGCAATCCTTCGCGACTCACCAGTCGATTGAGCTCCACTCGCGGCAAACGCACCGCCAGCAGGCTGCTGCCTTCTTCGTCATGGGTTTCGCTTTGTACCGCACCCGCATTGAAAAACTGAGCGCGCAGTCGAGCAAAACGCTGGGACAAGTGCAAGGTGCCGACGAACAAATCGTCACCCAGCAGCTCGGCCACCGCCTGCTTGAGCAGGTCCAGCCCTCGACCGTCGCGGGCGGAAACCCAGACCCGTTGCGGCTTGCCATTGGCATCGCGCTGGATCTGCGGCTCCACGCCCTCGAGCAGGTCGATCTTGTTGTACACCTCAAGAATCGGCAGCTCATGAGCGCCAATCTCGGTCAGAACCGCCATCACCTGCTCGATCTGCTCCATGCGCTCAGGCTCATGGGAGTCGATGATATGCAGCAGCAGGTCTGAGTTGCTCGACTCTTCGAGCGTAGCCCGAAAGGCCTCGACCAGCTTGTGCGGCAGGTGGCGAATGAAGCCCACGGTGTCCGCCAGCACGATTGGCCCCAGGTCATCCAATTGCAGACGGCGCAGGGTCGGGTCGAGGGTGGCGAACAACTGGTCGGCGGCGAATACGTCGGATTGGGTCACCGCATTGAACAGCGTCGATTTGCCAGCGTTGGTATAACCCACCAGTGAAACCGAAGGAATATCGGCGCGCTTGCGCCCACGACGGGCCTGTTCACGCTGACTGCGGACCTTCTCCAGACGCCCCTTGAGCTGGCGCAGACGCACACGCAGCAGGCGGCGGTCGGTCTCGAGCTGGGTTTCACCCGGCCCGCGCAGACCGATACCTCCGCCCTGGCGCTCAAGGTGAGTCCATCCGCGGACCAGACGCGTGCTCATGTGTTCGAGCTGCGCCAGTTCGACCTGCAACTTACCTTCATGGGTACGCGCGCGCTGGGCGAAGATATCGAGGATCAGACCGGTACGGTCGATCACACGACACTCGAAAGCACG
Organism: Pseudomonas sp. JL23; assembly: GCF_056933585.1. Taxonomy (NCBI): domain Bacteria; kingdom Pseudomonadati; phylum Pseudomonadota; class Gammaproteobacteria; order Pseudomonadales; family Pseudomonadaceae; genus Pseudomonas; species Pseudomonas sp. JL23. The sequence goes on from NZ_CM167795.1 coordinate 6,205,929, forward strand.
CTCCAGGTTACGTTCCTGGCTGGGAGTGAGGGTGTGATTGAAAATCACCAGATCGGCCTGTTCGGCCTTGACCTGATCACGCAGCTCCTCGACTTTGCCGGAACCGATCAGGTATTTAGCCGATGGCCGATGACGCGGCACGTTGAAAAACGCGACGGTGTCGGCGCCAGCCGAGATGGCCAGCTCCTGAAACTCCTGCGGATCTTCACGCGCCTCAGGGTCCTGACCATCCAAATGAACAAGAATGGCTCGTTCACCACCACTGTGGCGCTCAAAGAACAAAGCAGACTCCTATCAGGCGTTACCTGGCTCAGCGTCGCCCGTTTCGGACTCGGAAGCGCTAGGCAGACGGATTGGGCGAACCGGTACAACGGTGGAAATGGCGTGCTTGTAGACCATTTGGCTGACGGTGTTCTTCAGCAAAATGACAAACTGATCGAAAGACTCGATGGTGCCCTGCAGCTTGATCCCGTTCACCAGATAGATCGATACCCCCACTTTCTCTTTACGCAAAGTGTTCAGGTAAGGGTCTTGTAGCGAATGCCCTTTTGACATGTGCCGCACTCCTTTAAGGATCAATAATAATTCGAATTCATTGGCTTGAACCGGCCACCCCCCAAGGATAGACGGCTATTGCAGAGACTCAGCCCAATATGGAGACCGATCCCAAGTATTTCAAGGCACGCGGCAGATTGTCGCTATCCAGACTGTCCAGCCAGCGCAGATTCTCCCAGCTGCGTAGCCAGGTAAACTGCCGTTTGGCCAACTGGCGCGTCGCAATGATGCCCCGTTCCCGCATTTCATCCCAAGTCAGCTTTCCATCCAGGTGATCCCAGACCTGGCGATAACCGACAGCTCGTATCGACGGCAACCCGGCATGCAGGTCGCCTCTTGAGCGTAATGCCAGTACTTCGTCCAGAAACCCCTGCTCCAGCATTTGTGAAAATCGTAGCGCAATACGTTCGTGCAAAACCTTGCGATCCACCGGAGCGATGGCCAGGCTGGCGACAGTATAGGGCAATTGCCGACGCCCCGAAGCGGCTGCGTCGGTACTTTGCGCAGTTTGTTGTTCCCTGTGTGCTGTCATATTCATGCCACTGACCCGATAAACCTCCAGCGCGCGGATCAGGCGCTGCGGATCATTGGGATGAATACGTGCCGCAGAAACCGGGTCAACCTGCGCCAGCTCGTCATGCAAAGCCTGCCAGCCGTGCTCCGCTGCCCGCGCCTCCAACTCGGCACGCACCTGAGCATCGGCAGACGGCATATCAGCCATGCCTTCCAATAGAGTCTTGAAATACAGCATCGTGCCACCGACCAGCAGGGGAATATTGCCCCGCGCCGTGATTTCGGCCATGGCAGCCAGGGCGTCAGTGCGAAAGTCGGCCGCCGAATAGCTTTGCGACGGATCGAGAATATCGATCAGACGATGAGGAAACTCGGCCAGCTGGGCCTTGGAGGGCTTGGCCGTGCCGATATCCATGCCGCGGTAGACCAGTGCCGAATCGACGCTGATCAGCTCGCAGGGCAGCACCTTGGTCAGCTCCATGGCCAGGTCGGTCTTGCCTGCGGCGGTCGGCCCCATCAAAAAAATGGCCGGAGGAAAAGCGCTCATCAGCGACCACGCAGGAAAAGTTTGTCGAGATCGTCCAGGCCCATCTGAGTCCAGGTCGGACGGCCATGGTTGCACTGGCCGCTGCGTTCGGTGTTTTCCATGTCGCGCAGCAAGGCGTTCATTTCCGGGATCGCCAGGCGGCGATTGGCCCGCACCGCACCATGACAGGCCATGGTGCCGAGCAATTCGTTCATATGTGCCTGCACGCGGTCGCTGGTGCCGTATTCCATCAGGTCGGCGAGTACGTCATGCACCAGGCGATTGGCCTCGGCCTGCTTGAGCAGCGCCGGGATCTGGCGGATCGCCAGGCTTTCCGGGCCCAGGCGCTGTAATTCGAAGCCCAGCTGCTGGAACGTCGCCATGTGCTCTTCGGCGCAATCGGCTTCACGTTGGCTGACCGCGATGGATTCCGGCACCAGCAGCGGCTGGCCGCTGAGGCCTTCGCTGGCCATGGCGATCTTCAGGCGCTCGTACATAATGCGTTCGTGGGCCGCGTGCATATCCACCAGCACCAGGCCGATGGCGTTCTCCGCAAGAATATAGATGCCCTTGAGCTGGGCCAGGGCATAGCCCAATGGCGGGATATCGCCCTGAGATTCCGGCAGGGACACGGCACCGGCAGGTACGCTACCGGTCGGCAGCGGTGCAAAAAACTCGCGATAGGCGGCCTGGGCGTCAGCAATCGGCACCGATGAGGTAGGTCTTGGCGTGTACTGATACTGATAACCGCTACCCGCGCCCGACCCGGCAGGCCGGTTATAGGCATCGCCCTGGGGCTGTTCCAGCAGGTTGGCGGCCAGGCGCATCTCGCCCTGGGGGCCGAATTCACCGGCATCGATACCCGTGACCCGCTCCTGCACTGCCGCAGGCACCGTGCCGGACAACTGGTCTTCCGGGCGCACATCGCCCAGGGCGCGGTGCAAGGTGCCATAAAGAAAGTCGTGGACCATGCGCCCGTCACGGAAACGCACTTCGTGCTTGGTCGGGTGCACGTTGACGTCTACGGCGGCCGGATCGACTTCGAAAAACAGCACGAAGGTCGGGTGACGGCCATTGAACAGCACGTCGCGATAGGCCTGGCGCACCGCGTGAGCGACCAGTTTGTCGCGCACCGCACGGCCATTGACGAAGAAATATTGCAGGTCGGCCTGGCTGCGGGAGAACGTCGGCAAACCGACCCAGCCCCACAGATGCAGGCCATTGCGCTCGATTTCGATCGGCAGCGCCTGCTCCAGGAAGCCCGGTCCGCAAATGGCCGATACACGCCGCGCGCGGGCGGCGTCGTCATGGGCTTCGTGCAGGCTGAGAACGGTCTTGCCGTTATGGCGCAGATGGAAGGCCACGTCGAAGCGTGCCAGGGCCATGCGTTTGATCACTTCCTGCAGGTGATCGAATTCGGTTTTCTCGGCCTTGAGAAACTTGCGGCGGGCCGGGGTATTGAAGAACAGGTCGCGCACTTCCACCGAGGTGCCGACCGGGTGCGCAGCGGGCTGTACCCGCGACGCCATGTCGCGGCCTTCGGTTTCCACCTGCCAGGCCTGATCGGCGCCACGGGTGCGAGACGTCAGGGTCAGGCGGGCCACCGAGCTGATCGACGCCAGGGCCTCACCGCGAAACCCCAGGCTCATCACCCGCTCCAGGTCTTCGAGTTCGCGAATCTTGCTGGTAGCGTGACGAGCCAGGGCCAGAGGCAGGTCGTCGGAGGCGATGCCGCGACCGTCATCCCGCACTCGCAGCAGCTTGATCCCGGCCTGCTCGACATCGACATCGATACGTCGGGCGCCGGAATCCAGACTGTTTTCCAGCAGTTCCTTGATCACCGAGGCTGGTCGCTCGACCACTTCACCGGCGGCAATCTGGTTGGCCAGGCGCGGGCTGAGCAATTCGATGCGTGCAGCATTCTCGGCAACGTCAGCCACGGGGCTGGCGGTAACCGGCTCGACGCTGTCTATCAGAAGGTCTGTCATGGCTGTGACGCCAGCTCCGTATTCGGGATTTTCAGATCCTGACCAACGCGCAAATCATCACTCTTGAGATCGTTGGCGCTGCGCAGGGCTGCCGGGCTCATATCGTAACGAGCCGCAACCATGGCCAGGGTTTCGCCGGAGCGAACCACATGATTGCGCGGGCCCTGGGCCAGCTTGCCGTTATCGCGCAGCCAGGCGATATAAGTGCCCTGCGGCGGGTTCTGCTGGAAGAACTGTTTGACCCCGGCATTGATCGAGCGCGCCAGGGCCTGCTGGTGCGAGGCCGCCTGCAGTTTGTTGGCCTCGGCATTGTTCGAGATAAATCCGGTTTCCACGAGGATCGACGGAATATCAGGAGATTTCAGCACCATGAACCCGGCCTGCTCCACTCTCTGCTTGTGCAGTGAAGTCACGCGACCAATGTTGCTCAGAACTTTCTGCCCCACGTTCAGGCTCGACGACAACGAGGCGGTCATGGACAGATCGAGAAGCACCCCGGCCAGCATGCGATCCTTGTCGTCCAGGCTTACGGCTCCGGCACCACCGATCAAGTCGGAACGGTTTTCACTGTCGGCCAGCCAGCGCGCGGTTTCGGAAGTCGCGCCACGTTCGGACAGGGCAAACACCGAGGCACCGAAGGCCGCAGAGGATGGCGCGGCGTCGGCATGGATCGAGACGAACAGGTCAGCGCCTTTGGCCCTGGCGATTTCCGTGCGTTTGCGCAGCGGGATGAAATAGTCACCGGTACGGGTCAGCTCAGCGCGATAGCCCTTCTCAGCGTTGATCTGCCGTTGCAGTTCCTTGGCGATGGAGAGCACCACGTTTTTCTCTTTCTGCCCGCTGGAGCCAGAGGCGCCGGGGTCTTCGCCGCCATGACCGGCATCCACGACAATCACGATATCGCGCTTGCCGTTGGGCACCGGGGCGAGTTTGATTTCAGGCTTGGACGGGCTGACCGGCACGGCCGGCGCTGCGGTAACGGTGGTCGGCGGCAGCGCGGGCGGCGGATTGGCGTCCTCGGCATTGTCGTAGAGGTCCACGACCAGCCGGTTGCCGTATTGCTGGTTCGGCGCCAGAACAAAGCTCTTGGGGGTCACGGCCTTCTTCAAGTCGATGACCACACGCAGGTCGGTCGGCGTGCGCTGTGCCGAGCGCATGCTGATGATCGGAGTATTGGCCGTGGCGATATTCAGCGGGCCGCCAAGGGTCGCGCCATTGATATCGATAACCAGACGATCGGGCGACGTCAGGGTGAACACGCTGTGCTGCACCGTGCCGGACAGGTCGAAAACCAGCCGTGTGTTATCCGGTGCGCGCCATAAGCGAACACTTCGGACCTGTGTCGCGGCCAATACGTCGACAGCCAGCGCCATCAACAGCAGCCCCATCACAGCAACCAGCGCGCGCATGCGCATACCTGACAACCCCATTTCTATTTGAATTCCAATGCTAAAGCGGCGCACCAGGCTTCCCCGCGCGAACCCTGAGGGCTCAGCAACAGCGAGCGGCCTTGTGCTTGGGGCCTAATGGTAATGGTCATGTCAGGCTTTGGCAAAAAGCCTGCACCACGTTCGGGCCACTCGATCAAACAAAGTGCATCCTCTTCCAGATAATCGCGAATCCCCAGGTACTCCAGCTCCTCGGGGTCGACCAGCCGATAGAGGTCGAAGTGATAGGCACGCAGGCTGCCGATTTCGTAGGGTTCGACCAGGGTAAAGGTCGGACTCTTGACCGCTCCCACATGGCCCAGGCCGCGAATCAGGCCTCGGGACAGGGTGGTCTTGCCCGCCCCCAGATCGCCTTCGAGGAAGATCACGCCCACCGCGCCGGTGACGGCGGCAAGGCGCGCGCCGAAGCCCATCATGGCCTCTTCACCGACCAGATTGACGATTAACTCAGACACGGTTGTAGCTCCTCCAATAGCTGACGAATAGCGGGAATCAAATCACTGGCGGCCAGACCTCGCCCGGCCTGACCCACCTGCTCACCGGCCCGGGCATGCAGCCAGACACCCAGGCAAGCAGCTTCGAACGGTTCCATCTTCTGCGCCAGCAGCGCCCCGACCAAGCCGGCCAGGACATCACCCAGCCCGGCGGTGGCCATGGCCGGATGACCGCGATCACACAAGGCCAGGCACCCATTGCTGTCGGCAATCAGGCTGCCGCTGCCCTTGAGCACGCAAACGGTATTGAATTTACGCGCCAGGGCCATGGCCGCCGCCGGGCGATCGGCCTGCACTGCACGGGTTTCGATACCCAACAGACGCGCCGCTTCACCGGGATGCGGGGTGATGACAGAATTTGCAGGCAAACTGACACTACCGTTCGCCAATTGGTTCAGGGCATCGGCATCCCAGACCTGGGCCTTGGACGCATTGGCCGCCGCCGACAGCAGGCTCTTGCCCCAACTGGCCTGACCCAGACCAGGCCCCACCACCAGCACGCTGGCGGCTTCGATCAACCCCTGCACCTGATTGGCCGAACGTACGCCCACGGTCATGACTTCAGGGCAACGACTCAAGGCCGCCGCCACATGTTCTTCCCGGGTCGCCAGGGTGACCATACCCGCGCCACTGCGCAGGGCGCTTTCCGACGACAGTAGCGTCGCACCGCCGAAACCATGGTCGCCGCCCAGTACCAGCACCCGGCCGAACAGACCTTTATGGGCCGAGGGCGAGCGTGGTGCCAGTTTCGGCAGGTTATGACTGTCGAGGCGAGTCGCACTGTTTGGCGCCTGGGCGACAATCTGCGGGTCGGCCTGCAAGTCATCGAAGACCAGCTCACCGCAGTAATCCCGGCCTTCGCCCGTCAACAGCCCAAGTTTCAGGCCAATAAAACTCACCGTCAGGTCGGCACGCACCGCCGCGCCCAGGACGCGGCCGGTATCGGCACTCAGGCCCGAAGGAATATCCACAGCAGCGACCGGCTGGTCGCTGGCGTTGATCGCAGCGATGACCTCGGCATAAGGCGAGCGCACATCGCCGTTCAGCCCGGTACCCAGCAGGGCATCGAGAATAATGGTTGAAGGACTATCGAGGGCCTGCCCGGACCAGGGCTGGATATCGACGGCACCGGCCAGGGCACTGGCGTAGGCCGTAGCAGCATCACCGGACAGCGCAGCGGGATCGCCTACCGCCATTACCGCGACCTGCCACCCGGCCTTGCGCGCCAACAGGGCGACCAGATAACCGTCCCCGGCATTGTTACCATGCCCGGCCAGGACCGTCAGCGCGCGCCCCTCAGGCCAGTGCCGACGAATGGCGCGCCAGGTTGCATGAGCGGCGCGCTGCATCAATTCCAGGCCAGGCGTACCCGCTGCAATCAGCCGCGCATCGAGGTCGCGGACCTGGGCGGCGTTGTACAGTGCGTCGGGTAATTGCGGTTTAGTGTCGAGCATGCGTCTATCGGCTCCGATGTCTGGCAGAATTATACGCATCTTGTTATCGGTTTCCCCTCTGCATGTCCGCTATTAATGCCGAACCACTCACACTCAGCAGCGCTGAGCTGGCCACCCTTGCCCAGTCGATCAAGACCTGGGGTCGTGAGCTGGGCTTCCAGCAGGTCGGCATCAGCGGCCTGGAGCTGGCTGAGCACGAACAGCACCTGCAACGCTGGCTGGACGCTGGCTACCATGGCGAGATGGACTATATGGCTGCCCATGGCAGCAAACGTTCCCATCCGGACGAGTTGGTGCCCGGCACCCTGAGCGTGGTGTCCCTGCGCATGGACTACCTGCCCGGCGACACCGAGATGACTCAGCGCCTCACGGAGCCTGCAAAAGCCTACGTCTCACGCTACGCCCTGGGCCGCGACTATCACAAGCTGATCCGCAAGCGCGTTCAGCAGCTGGCTGAGCGTATCCAGCAGGCCATCGGTCCGTTCGGCTATCGCGCCTTCGTCGACAGCGCGCCGGTACTGGAGAAGGCCATCGCCGAGCAGGCCGGGCTGGGCTGGATCGGCAAGAACACCCTGGTACTCAACCGCAAGGCCGGCAGCTTTTTCTTTCTCGGCGAGCTGTTTGTCGACCTGGCCCTGCCCGTCGACGCCCCTCACACCACCGAGCACTGCGGGCGCTGCACCGCCTGCCTGGATATCTGCCCAACGGCGGCCTTTGTCGGCCCCTATGTACTGGACGCCCGGCGCTGCATTTCCTACCTGACCATCGAGCTCAAGACGGCGATTCCGGAAGAGCTGCGTCCTTTAATTGGTAACCGGGTGTTTGGTTGCGACGATTGTCAGATTGTCTGCCCCTGGAACCGCTTCGCCCGCCCCACCGAGCAGAGCGACTTCCAGCCCCGGCACAACCTGGACAACAGCGAGCTGGCCCAGCTATTTATGTGGGACGAGGCGACATTCCTCAGCAATACGGAGGGATCACCCCTGCGCCGAGCCGGTTATGAACGCTGGCTGCGTAATCTGGCGGTGGGTTTGGGCAATGCGCCATCGACCATTCCTGTCTTGCAGGCGCTGGAAGCGCGACGGGAGTATCCGTCAGAGCTGGTGCGCGAACATGTGGAGTGGGCGTTGAGACAACACAACAGCCGCCACTGACACAGATCCTGTGGGACCGGCTTTAGCCGGGAAAGCGCTCTCGCGGCTAAAGCCGCTCCTACGGAGGGTGTCCGAAAATGGGCTTATTGCTCATCCTTATAGACAAACTTCGGCATTTCCCAATGATTGCGAATTGCCAATAAGCGCAGCAGCAACCCGGCAAACAGAGTGATGAACACGCTCTGCTCCGTCGACAGCCCCAGATGCTGGCACAGCAGAAAGCACCAGGCGGCAAGGAACGAGACGCTGGCGTACAGCTCGCGTCGGAACACCAGGGGGATATCGTTACAGAAGATATCCCGCAGAATGCCGCCAAAGACCCCGGTAATCACCCCGCACACCGACGCGACCAACAAGCCATGCCCGGTTTCCAGCGCCGTGGTGCAGCCGATCAGGGTAAAGGCCACCAACCCCAGGGCGTCCAGCACCAGAAACAGCGAGCGCAGATGACGCATCAGCGGCGCAATGAAGATTGTCAGCAAGGCCGCAACACTGGTCAGGATCAGATACTCCGGGTGACGCACCCAGGTCAGCGGATAGTGCCCAAGCAACACATCGCGCACCGAGCCGCCGCCCAGCGCCGTCACGCAGGCGATCAACACCACGCCAAACCAATCCATGCCGCGCCGCCCGGCGGACAGGGCGCCGGTCATGGCTTCTGCGGTAATCGCGATCAAATAGAGCGTCAGCAGCACGGAGTCAGGCGCCTTACTTGATGAAATGCTCGCGGTAGTAACGCAGTTCGGCGATGGACTCGCGGATATCGTCCAGCGCCAGGTGGGTGCTGCCCTTCTTGAATTTCAGCTCAGGCGACCAGCGGGCAGCCAGTTCCTTGAGCGTCGAGACATCGAGGTTGCGGTAGTGGAAATAGTTTTCCAGGGTCGGCATGTGGCGGTACAGGAAGCGGCGATCCTGGCAAATGCTGTTGCCGCAGATCGGCGAACTGCGCTCCGGCACCCATTGCTGGATGAACGCCAGGGTCTGCGCCTCGGCCTCAGCCATGCTGATGGTGCTCTCGCGCACGCGCTGGGTCAGGCCCGAGCCGCCGTGCTGGCGGGTGTTCCACTCATCCATACCCGCGAGGATTTTATCGCTCTGGTACACGGCGATCACCGGGCCTTCGGCCAGGGTATTGAGTTCGCTGTCGGTGATGATGGTGGCCATTTCGATAATGACATCGGTGTCCGGATCCAGACCGGTCATTTCCAGATCAATCCAAATCAGGTTCTGCTTGTTCTGCATGTGTCGGCTCCTCAACGTAGGCGCGCAGTTTAGCTCACCCCGGCGTGGTAGACTTCAACCCGTTTTATCGGCATCACCCAATTAGCTGTTTTATCGACTCGGAACACCCATGGCCAAACGCCAACTCAATCGTCGTCAGAACTGGCGCATCGAAAAAATCCAGGGCGAACGCGCTGCCCGCGCCGCCAAACGCGAGTCCCATACACTGGAGACTCTGGAAGGTGGCGATCTCGGCCCCGAACAGACCGGCCTGGTCATCGCCCACTTCGGCGTCCAGGTAGAAGTCGAGGCCCAGGAAGGCGAGCTGCAAGGCCAGGTCTTCCGCTGCCACCTGCGGGCCAACCTTCCTGCGCTGGTGACCGGCGACCGCGTGGTCTGGCGCGCGGGCAACCAAGGCATCGGCGTGATCGTCGCGCAACTGCCACGAGGCACCGAGCTGTGCCGTCCGGACAGCCGCGGCCAGCTCAAGCCAGTGGCAGCCAACGTCGATCTGATCGTGATTGTCTTTGCGCCCATGCCTGAGCCCCACGCCAACCTCATCGACCGCTATCTGGTGGCCGCCGAGCACGCCGGGATTCGTCCCTTGCTGCTGCTGAACAAGGCCGACCTGATCGACGAACAGAACGCCCCGGCGCTCAATGCGCTGCTGGCGGTCTATCGGCAACTGGGTTATCCGGTGCTGGAAGTGTCGGCGCATCAGGGCGATGGCATGCAACAATTGCAAGCCCAGCTCGATGGCCATATCAGCGTGTTCGTCGGGCAATCCGGGGTCGGTAAGTCGTCCCTGGTCAACAGCCTGCTGCCGGAAGTCGAAACCCGGGTCGGGCCGCTGTCCGAGCTGTCCGGTCAGGGTACTCACACCACGACCACGGCGCGGCTGTTCCACTTCCCCCGAGGTGGCGACCTGATCGACTCACCGGGTATCCGCGAGTTCGGTCTCGGCCACGTCAGCCGTCATGATGTCGAAGCCGGTTTTATCGAGTTCAACGACCTGATCGGCACCTGCCGTTTCCGCGACTGCAAGCACGACCGCGAACCGGGTTGCGCCCTGCTCAAGGCCCTGGAAGACGGCCGCGTCCAGCAGCAGCGCATGAACAGCTATCGCTCGATCATCGCCAGCCTGCCGGAATCCAGCTATTGAGCTGAGTCCCGCGCAAAAAAAACGCCCCGAGGGGCGTTTTTTCATGTCCGCTTACTTGACCTTGGTCGGGTCATCCTCGAACAGGTTCAGCTTCTCGCGCAGCTCGTGGGGTTGCGCCCCGGCCTGTGGGTCCGGCGGCGCCGGTGCCGCACTTGCACCCGGCGCAGAACCGGCCGGCTTGGCCTCCGGAGAAGTTTCCCCGCCAAGGCTGCCTTCGATGCGCTGCTGGGCCTTCTTGGTCAGCACAATGATATCGATACGACGGTTGACCGGGTTCAGCGGATGCTCGCGATCGAACAACGCCGACGAGGCGAAACCGACGACCCGTGCAACCTGAGGCTCAGGATAGCCACCCGCCACCAGCGCCCGACGCGCCGCGTTGGCCCGGTTGGCCGACAACTCCCAGTTGCCATAATCGCCATTGCCCACATAAGGCTTGGCATCGGTATGGCCGCTGACGCTGATCTTGTTCGGCACCGCTTTGATGGTGTCAGCCATGGCCAGCAGGATGTCTTCGAAATACGGCTTCAGGCGCGCGCTGCCCAGGTCGAACATCGGCCGGTTATCGGCGTCGGTAATCTGGATACGTAAGCCATCAGTGGTGATATCGAAGAGAATCTGGTCCTTGAACTTCTGCAGTTGCGGGTTCTCGTTGACCTTGTTCTGCAATTCCTGCAGCAGCAATTTCAGACGTTCCTGCTCCAGCGCCTCGGCCTTGGCTTCAGCCGTATCGGACTCGATCGGAACGTTGTCCGGGGTCGGCGTGGATTTGATCTCGGGGTTCAGGGTCTGGTCAGGCGACATCTCCGGCGAACCGCCCAGGTCGATGACGTAGGGCGAGCCGCTGTCGGAGAAACCGACCGGGTCCTTGAAATAACCGGCAATGGCGATCAACTGCTCGGGTGTGGCCGAGGACATCAGCCACAACACCAGGAAGAACGCCATCATCGCCGTTGCAAAGTCGGCGAAGGCGATTTTCCATGCACCGCCGTGGTGCCCGCCCCCGAAGCGCTTGACGCGCTTGATGATTATCGGCTGATTATTTTCCATAAATCAGCGACCGCGAACCGCTTGCTCCAGCTCGCTGAAGCTGGGCCGATGCGCGGGATAAAGAACCTTGCGACCGAACTCCACAGCCAGCGAAGGCGGCATGCCGGAAGCCGAAGCCACCAGGGAAGCCTTGATCGCCTCATAGACGTTCACTTCTTCCTTGGCATCGTGGGCCAGGCAGTTGGCCAGCGGACCGAAGAAGCCGTACGCCGCGAGAATACCGAAGAATGTACCCACCAGTGCCGCACCTACGTGCATACCGATGGCCGCCTTGTCGCCCGACCCCAGGGACGCCATGGTCACCACGATACCCAGTACCGCCGCAACGATACCGAAGCCGGGCATACCGTCGGCAATACCGGTGATGGCATGGGAAGGATGCTCAAGCTCCTCCTTCATGCTCAGCAATTCCATGTCGAACAGGCCTTCCAGCTCGTGGGGGGCCATGTTGCCCGAGGACATGATGCGCAGGTAATCGCACATGTACGCCGTCATGCGCTCGTCTTTCAACACGCCAGGGTATTTGGCAAAAATCGGGCTGGCCGCAGCATCTTCGATGTCCGCTTCGATGGCCATCATACCTTCGCGTCGGCTCTTGTTGAGGATCTCGTAGACCAGGCCGAGCACTTCAAGATAAAACGCGTGAGTGAAGCGGTTGCTGAACATTTTCAGCGACTTCTTGATCACGAGCTTGGTCATGTGGCCGGGGTTGGCCTGGAGAAATGCGCCGAACGCCGCACCGCCGATGATCAGGACTTCAAAGGGCTGGACCAATGCTGCGATTGCGCCGTGGGACAGGACGTAGCCGCCGAGCACACTCGCGAAAACCACAATAATGCCGATTATTTTAGCCATAGGTAGAGGGTACTTACTGAGTCGGGTTCAGGGACATATGCGGAAGTTCGTGAAACTCTTCTTCTACTTATCGGCCTAACTGGGCCAGACTATAGCCAGTTAAGGCGAAAAGCCAGTTCGGTCCTCGGCCCAAAGCTCAGGCAACGCAGCCTGGGCCAGTAAATCCAACCGTCAGATTGCTCAAAAAAACTCGTCAAACAGGCCTCCTGCATGCCGTCAGAAACCTCGCATTCGACAGACGTTCCGAACAACCTCACTGCCTGGGTCAAGCACCTGGATAGCCTTGCGCTACCCGTGCCTGCGGCCAATCACAAGAAGGTACAGGGTGCGCTGAATGACAGTCGGCGGTCACTGCGCGACATTGCTGACATGATGCAGGACAGCCCCGCGCTGGTGCTGAGCGTCATGCGCGAAGCCAACCACCACACCACCGGCACGACCGAGCCGGCTGAAAGCCTTGAGATCGCCATCAACCGCCTGGGCCTGGCCCGCACCGAAGTGCTGCTCAATCGCCTGCCGTCGGTGGAGATCGCCGAAATCCCGGCGGCCTTCCTGCAACTGCAACTGATCAGCCAGCACGCCACGCAACAGGCCAATGGCCTGTTCGCCAGCCGCCTGGCGCGCTTGTGGCAAGATATTCACCTGGGCGCCCTGCTGTTCCTGGCACCGCTCTGGCCCATGGCTCTTGCGCATCCGAAGCTGCTGGAAGACTGGGAACTGCGGGTTATCCACAAGGGTGAACCGGCGCGCAAGGTGGAGAAAGAACTGTTCGGCGTCGCCCTGCTCGACCTGTGCCTGACCCTGGCCGAAACCTGGCGCCTGCCGCTGTGGGTGACCCAGGGCTATCGACTACTGATCAGCGAGCGTCGGGAACTGGTCAAGGCGCTGCGCATTGCTCGGGAAAACGACGATCCCTTGCAGCAACAACAGTTGATGGACGCCGATCCCAACCTGCGCCGCTGGTTCAACCAGCCGGCCAACACCGTCCTGCTCGGCAACGGCCTGGCTCTGTCGGCACAACAGGCATGGAACAGCCCCCACTGCATGCGCTGGGAACTGCTCACCTGCCTGTATCTGCAACAGCCCCTGGACGAGACCCAGCAACAAGTCCACCAGAACGCCGCCAGCAGCGCTCGCCAACAAACCGCTCCCGGCCTGTGGCATCCGGCCGAAGCGCTGATCTGGCCGTGGGACACCCGCCGCGTTCACCGTGGCCTGCTGCCCGCGCCGCCGCCGTCCGCCGATGCGTTGCAGCACTGGCGCCAACTGTGCGCCGAGCTGCTGCTCGAGCCGAGCCGCTTCACTAACGCCATGCACCTGACCATCTGCGCCCGCGACGCCCTCAAAGCCTGCGGCATGCAACGCGTGCTGCTCTTGATGATGGAAAAGACCGGCACCAGTCTGCGCGTGCATCAGTTTGCCGGGCTGCCCAAGGAAGTCGGCGGCACCGTGCTGCATATAAAGGAAAGTACCGTGCTGCAGCGCCTGCTGGCGCAGCCCACGCAATTGCGCCTGACACCCACCAACCACGCGCAGTTCTCGGCGCTGTTGCCCGGGTCCCTGAAAGCGCTGTTCAACGGCAACCACTGGCTGATCAAGTCCGTGGCCAATAACGGCAAAGTCATCATGTTGATCGTCGCCGATCAGGGCGGTGGGCCGTTCTCGGAAATCAGCGTGCAGGCCTTTGGCAAGACCACTCAGTGCATCGAACGCGCCCTGGCCAGCTTTACCAATCGCAAGAGTTGATATCTGAGGGCTTGGTGTACAATTCGCCTCTTTTCGATGATCTGGAGGCACCCATGTCAGTCTTCTCCAGCTTGCCGTTGGTGATCGAACCCAGCGACTTGCAGCCACATCTGCACGCCCCCGAGCTGATTCTGGTAGACCTGACCAGCAGCGCCCGCTATGCCGCCGGCCATCTCCCAGGGGCGCGTTTCGTCGACCCCAAGCGCACGCAACTGGGCCAGCCGCCAGCTCCCGGCCTGCTGCCGTCCCTGGCGCAGTTGCAGGAACTATTCGGAGAACTGGGCCATAACCCGGATGCGGTCTACGTGGTCTATGACGACGAAGGCGGCGGCTGGGCCGGGCGTTTCATCTGGATGCTGGACGTCATCGGCCACAGTAAATACCACTATCTGGACGGCGGCCTGCTGGCCTGGCAGGCCCAGGATCTGCCCCTGAGCAGCGAAACTCCGGTGCCCATCGGCGGCCCGGTTGCCCTGACCCTGCACGACGAACCGACCGCCACCCGCGAGTACCTGCAATCGCGCCTGGGCGCCGCCGACCTGGCAATCTGGGACGCCCGCGGGCCGACCGAGTACTCCGGCGAGAAAGTCCTCGCAGCCAAGGGCGGCCACATTCCCGGCGCGGTCAATTTCGAATGGACCGCCGGCATGGATCAGGCGCGCAACTTGCGCATCCGCAAAGACATGCCGCAAATTCTGCAACAACTGGGCATCACGCCTGACAAAGAAGTCATCACGCACTGCCAGACTCATCACCGCTCCGGCTTCACTTATCTGGTGGCGAAGGCACTGGGCTACCCGCGCGTCAAAGGCTATGCGGGCTCATGGGGCGAATGGGGCAACCACCCCGATACTCCAGTCGAGAAGTAACCCGGACACACCGAATTCACTGCGAATACGCTCTAGGAAATTTGATGAAACAAAATTTGTTTATTTTCTTCCAGTACGTCCTGCCCCATCACCTGCTGTCACGGCTGGCGGGCTGTATTGCCGAGTGCCGCGTGCGCTGGTTCAAGAATGCCTTTACCAGTTGGTTTGCCCAGCGCTATCAGGTGGACATGTCCCAGGCCCTGGTCGAAGACCTCACCGCCTACGAGCACTTCAATGACTTCTTCACCCGCGCCCTGAAGCCTGGCGCGCGGCCGCTGGACCAGACGCCCGGCGCAATCCTGTCGCCCGCCGACGGTGCCATCAGCCAGTTGGGCAGCATCGACCAGGGCCGCATCTTCCAAGCCAAGGGCCACAGCTTCAGCGCTCTGGAACTGCTCGGTGGCGATGCCGCACTGGCCGCGCCGTTCATGGGCGGCGAGTTCGCCACGGTTTACCTGTCGCCCAAGGACTACCATCGGGTACACATGCCTGTCGCCGGGACCCTGCGGGAAATGGTCTACGTGCCGGGCCGCCTGTTCTCGGTCAACCAGACCACCGCCGAAAACGTTCCCGAACTGTTCGCCCGCAATGAACGCGTCGCCTGTCTGTTCGATACCGAGCATGGGCCGATGGCCGTGGTGCTGGTCGGCGCGATGATCGTGGCCTCGATTGAAACTGTCTGGGCCGGCCTGGTTACGCCACCCAAGCGCGAACTGAAAAGCGTGCGCTACGACGAAGCCGCCCGTACGCCCATTCATCTGGAAAAAGGCGCAGAGTTGGGTCGCTTCAAGCTGGGTTCCACTGCCATCGTATTGTTCGGCCCGAATCAGGTCAGTTGGCTGAGCGAATTGTCGGCGGGCGCGCCTGTGCAAATGGGTCAGGCGCTGGCATCATCGAAACTGGCTTGAGGCCAGTCAGTCTGAATGCGAAAGGGGTGAGCTATCGGATGCTTACCCTTTGCTCGAAACAAGGACACGACCGCAGTAAAAGCCTTACCAATGCTGCGGTCTAACACCGACAATGCTAAAATGACATCATCGGTGTAGTAGGACACTTTGCTTTTAATTGACGTAGACTCCATCGACTCGCTCATGGAAATGCTATTAATCGGTTGATTGAAGCCGCCGTTCGGGCCTGTAAGCAGTTGGAGTTTGCCTGTCACATGAGTAATTTGAGCCTCCCTATGTTGCTGCGTGTTCCTACGCCAACGCAGTCGAGCCTGTCGTTCTGTGAAGCCATACCCCGCGACTTGAAACGCTGGATCTCCACGCTGCCCAAAGCAAACCTCGGTGAAACCGCTCGTCAGCTTTATCAGGGCCTGAGCGAACTCAACCAGTTGATGACCTCCAGCGAAAACCGCCTGCAACTGCTCGAGTTGCTGCGCCCGGAAGTGTATTTCGTCTGCAAGCACCTGGAACGTCACTTCCTCAATCAAGCCATCGTCCTCGACGAGCGACCACGCAAGGTCGCCAACCTCTGCCAGGCCCTGCAAAACCACCTTGCCATTGGCTACAAGCAGATCATCGAGCGGCTATCGCCCAACTTCAATAAAGAGCTGGCTCCGGCCCTGACCACCGCCATGCAGCGCGCGCTGCACTGCCTCAACGGCCCGCTGATCCGCGCCAGCCAGCTCTACTGCCCGGTGCAGGACGGCCTTTGGCTGGAAATGCACCAGATCTACCAGATCGCCCGGCAGAATCAGCTGCAGAACACCCCGGTCAGCGACAACCTGGCCAGCCATACCCGTACCCTCAGCATCGAGCAGACCTACATCGTCGCACTGCTGCTGGGCTGCTCACGCTGCAACCAGATGCGCCAGATCAACATCGGTCGCCTGGCTGATGTACTTGAACCCTGGAGCGCCATGGTCAAGCTGCAATCGCCGGCTGATGGCGAAAGCCTGTTTGCGCTGTCGCCGAAAGCCGACAAACCGCCTCTGTACAAATCGCTGTTCCCCGACGAGCAGTGGCCGGAACTGCTGGGCCTCAACCCGCTGACCCTGGCGGCGACCATCAATCAGTACCTTGAACTACCGGCCGAACAACGCTCGCAGTCACCGCTGCTGGTGCCACCGGGTTTCTCCACCGACCTGCTGCAACATGTGGCGGCCGCCTGGGGCGATGTCGCCGAGCGCACGTTCCAGCGCACGCCGGGCCAAGGCACGCTGAACGTCTGCATCGGCATGAGCGCCCTGCATTACAACGTCGGCGGGCAGAAATCCTTCAGCGACATGCTGCAAGTGCCTACAGCAGGCAAGGCAGCCGAATTCAAGCTGGAATTGATGGATCACGACGACGATCCCTGGTCGAGCGCCTTCGATACCCAGCGCGGCAATACCTCCCAAGTGCTGCTGCCGTACGAAGAAATCCAGTACCACCAGAACGATGCTGAAGGCAGTGAAGCCGCTGCCAACGCTCAGCAAAGCTTTCAGAACTACGATCTGCATATCGTCAACCACAGCCCTGGCGGCTACTGTCTGGCCTGGCCGAAAGACGTACCGGACCAATTGCAGGCCGGTGAGCTGATCGGGATTCAGGATGACGTGGCGCAGGGCTGGAGCGTTGCTGTGGTGCGCTGGGTGCGTCAGGTGCGCAGTGGCGGCACGCAGATGGGCGTCGAGCTGATCGCCCCCTTTGCTCAGCCGTGCGGCCTGCAACTGGTACGTGAAGGCCAGAACAGCCAGTACCTGCGCGCTCTGCTGCTGCCGGAGGTCCGCGCCATCGACCAACCGGCGACGATCCTCGCGCCCTGCCTGCCCTTCCAGGAAGGCAACCATGTGATGATCAATATTGCCGGCGAAGAACGCCGCGGCGCCCTGCAACATCGTCGCGCAGGCAGTGGCAGTTACAACCAGTTCGAATACCAGACCTTCGATGCGCCCAAGTCAGCGCGCAACGATAGTGGTCCGGGACAGGAATTCGATTCGTTGTGGACGTCGCTCTAAACCCTTCTCAATGAATGCGCTTCTGTGGGACCGGCTTTAGCCGGGAAGGCGCAGTTGAGATCAATACATCTGTATGGTCTGCAACATTGCCTTCCCGGCTGAAGCCGGTCCCACAAAAAACCAGACGCCACAGATTCTGTATGGCTATCAGACCCGCCCTTCGCGATCGCGGAACCCCAGCAGATAAAGAATCCCGTCCAGGCCCAGGGTCGAGATCGCCTGCTTGGCCGACTGCTTGACCAGCGGCTTGGCGCGGAACGCCACGCCCAGACCGGCAATCGCCAGCATCGGCAGGTCGTTGGCACCGTCGCCCACGGCAATGGTCTGCTCCAGGCTCAGGCCTTCCTTGAGCGCCAGTTCGCGCAGCAGATCAGCCTTGCGCTTGGCGTCGACGATCGGCTCGATGACCACGCCCGTGCACTTGCCATCCACCACTTCCAGCTCGTTGGCGAACACGTAGTCGATGCCCAGCCTGGCCTGCAACTGTTTGGCGAAGTAAGTGAAGCCGCCGGACAGAATGGCGGTCTTGTAGCCCAGGCGCTTGAGTTCGGCGAACAGCGTCTCGGCACCTTCGGTCAGGCGTAGTTGCGCGCCGATTTCGTCGAGTACGCTGACGTCCAGACCCTTGAGCAGCGCCAGACGCTCCTTGAAGCTGGCACGAAAATCCAGCTCGCCACGCATGGCGCGCTCGGTAATCTCCGAAACCCGCTCGCCCACGCCAGCAGCCTTGGCCAACTCGTCGATGACCTCGGCTTCGATCAAGGTCGAGTCCATGTCGAATACCGCCAGGCGACGGTTGCGACGGAACAGCGAATCCTGCTGGAAGGCGATATCGACATTGAGTTCCTGAGCCACACTGAGGAATTCGGCCTGCATGGCCTTGGCATCATCCGGCTCGCCGCGCACGGAAAACTCGATGCAGCCCTTGCCCTTGTCGGCCGGAGTATCAAGAGGCATACGCCCGGACAGGCGATCGATCTGGTCGATATTCAGACCGTACTTGGCGGTGATCGAGCTGACGCGCTGCAATTGCTCGGCAGTCACTTTGCGGGTCAGCAGGGTGACGATATGCCGGGCCTTGCCCTGCCCGTCGACCCATTGCTGATAGTCATCTTCGGACACTGCCGTGAACCGCACCTGCTGATCCAGCTTATAGGCGGTGAACAGAATGTCCTTGAGCACCGAAGAACCTTGCTCGGTGCCCGGAATTTCAACCAGGATGCCGAACGACAAGGTGTCGTGAATCACTGCCTGACCAATATCGAGAATGTTCACGCCACCCTGGGCAAGTACCCCGGTGATGGCTGCGGTGAGGCCGGGACGGTCTTCACCTGTGATGTTAATCAGGACAATTTCGCGCAAGGCGCACCCCCGCAGTGGAAAAAAACCGCATTCTACCCACTTTCAGTGACCATCGGGCACAGGCAGCGCTTTGCCGCTACTGGGTCGCTCGCTATACTGCGCGGCAACTTCTCCAAGAGAGCCGTGCTCTGTGAACCGGCCCACGCCCGTCAAAACCGATAACTTCTTCCTGCTGATCTTCCGTGCGTTGCGCCACCGTCGAGTGCCGATCGCATTGCGTATCGCCAGCCATAACGTCTTCCTCGTCGCACTGGCGCTGGTGATCTATGCCGGTGTCATGGGACTGCAGTTCAAGCAGGCCATGCATGAGCAAGCTGACGCCCTGGGACAGGCCCTGACTACACAGACTGCCACTTCGGCGACTGAACTGCTGGTGTCCAACGACATCCTCAGCCTCAACGTGCTGCTGGGTAACCTGGTGAAAAACCCGCTGGTGGCCCACGCCGCGATCTATAGCGTGGACAACCGCATCCTTGCCGAAGCCGGACAGCGCCCGAAAAGCGGCCTGCTGGGCGAAAGCGAGGGGCTATACGAGATCAAGATCACCTTCCAGGACGTGATCGCCGGGCATCTGCGCATCAGCCTGGACATGAGCCAGTTCCAGCAGCCGATGACCATCAGCCTGCAAAGCATGGGTATCCTCGCCGGTATCCTGCTGGCGTTGGCTCTGGCCCTGAGCCTGCGTCTGGGTCGGCACATCTCCACGCCGCTGCTGCAACTGCGCCTGTGGCTGCGTGATATCGATCCGTATACACCGGCCACTGACCGCCAGGATGAAATCGGTGATCTGGCCCGGCAACTGCGCACCTCCTTCGCACCGCCTGCCCCGGAGCCCGTACCTGAGCCGGAACCCGAGTACGAGGAAGAAGAGGACGATCACTTCGGCCACGCCGACGAGCACGATGAACCGGCCTTTGAAGTCCGTGACTTGCGCGACCCCGGCTTCGATGAAGCGCCGACGCCGCGCCCGGTACAAAAGCCTCTGGTGCCGCGCGCCCTGGTCGCCGACGAAGATGAAGAAGAAGACGATCACGATCCGTTTGCCGATCTGCGCGATCACTCAGCGCCGGTCGTACAGTCGCAGCGCACCGCCGTGGTCGACACCCAGCCACGTCACAGCGCTGTACTGGCCGTACAGTTAGGCGCCCAGGACCAGTTACGTCGTCTGCCACGGGCACGCCTGACCGATTTGCTGCAACGCTATCGCGACTGTATCGACCAGGCCGCATCGTTGTATGACAGCGAGCTGCACACCCTTAACGACGGCAGCACCCTGATGCTGTTCCACAGCCAGGACAGCGGCGACGACTACCTGACCAACGCCATCTGCTGTGGCGAGCTGTTGCGGGCCCTGAGCCATGCCTTGCAGATCGAAGTCGCTGACAGCGGCATTACCCTGCAACTGCAACTGGGCCTTACTCTGGGCGATGGTCTGTCTGGTCTCAGCCAGATCGACCTGCTGCTGACCGAAACCGCCCAGGATGCCCTGGCCTTGTCGCAACACAGCCGCAACCTGCTGCTGGTCGAGCGCAAGATCAGCGACGACAGCCTGATCCGCCAGCGCGCCCGCATCCGCCCCATCGCCAGCCCTGAAGGCGCCTGCTGCGTCGAACGCCTGATGGAGCCCTACCCGTCCATGCTGGAACGGCAACTGGCGCGCATGCACGAAGCACGCAAGGCCTGATAATCCCCGCCTGCCAAGCCCACAAACAAAAACACCCTGCCGAGGCAGGGTGTTTTGTTTGACGTCGCCGAATCGAATCTGGAATGTGCGACCGGCTTTAGCCGGGAAGGCGTAGGCAGGACTCACACACTTATATCGCCAGCCATACCGTCTTCCCGGCTAAAGCCGGTCCCACATGAAGAGCTGTGACAGTTGCGCTAGAACCTGAACACTTCCAGATCCGTACGAATTGGCGAAGCAATCGGGATCTTTGGTTTCTCAGGCTCTTTGGCCTTGGCTATCGGCGCTTTCTTCGGCTCTTCCACCGGCTGCCAGGCAATCGGCTTGACCGCGGCGCTGACCTGATCGGCCAAGCGCTGCAAGAGAATGCCCTGGGCCTTCACCTGGGAGGCAGAAGTACCGTTGTGGTTTTCCTGCAGGTGTACTAGACGGCTGTCGCGAACCTGGCCCTTGCGGTCCAGCAGGCGCCATTGGGCGTCGAGGATCGCCGGTTGTTGCGCACCGGAGTCCAGGCGGGTGATGGACAGGACAACCTGCACATCCGGAGTGAAATTGGCGACAGTAGGGGCCATGACCACACGCTGGCTATCCAGCTTCCACGACAGTTGTCGCAGCAGCAATTGATCAATGTCCGAAGACAGGCTACCCGCCCAGCGGCCATCCGGCGAAGCCGTCAGACTGCCATCGGGCTGGCGTTGCAGCAGGGTTTCGCGTTGCAGGTAGTCAGCGATGGCAACAGGGCCCAGCACTACGGCCAGCCCTGTATTTTTCGGTTGACCAGGATCGCCACTGTCGAGCTGATAAAGGGCGGTCGGTTGATGCATGCTGCAACCCGCAAGACCCAGAACGCTGGTCAGCAGCATGAGAAGAGGAAGGCGTAAAAGTTTCATCGTCCCGTCCAGATAGCTATTAAAATGCCATCATCGTGTATAAATACTGAATAAAAAACATACAGGCACTCAGCCATTGAAGTGCCGCATCACGTCATATCATCCGTGAATATGCGTCGTGACTCCAGCGATTAAGCACCGATCTTCGTAGGAAAACGAAGACCGATAGCTCTAATCTGCAATTATCCGGCGATTTCCACCAAGAGCGCGTCAACGCGCTGGAAGCCTCGGGGCAGTTTATTGCCGCGCCGACCGCGTTCGCCCTTGTAATGTTCCAGATCGTCAGGCTTGAGCGACAGGTTGCGCTTGCCCGCCTGCAGAACCAGAGTCGCGCCATCAGGAATCACCGCCAGATCGGTGACGTACTCTTCACGAGTGGCCACGCGTTCGCCGGGGATGCCAATGATCTTGTTGCCCTTGCCCTTGCCCAACTGCGGCAAGTCACTGATCTTGAACACCAGCAGACGACCTTCGGTGGTCACCGCGGCCAGCCAGTTCTGCTCACGGTCAGCCACGGGACGCGGCAGGATGACCCTGGCACCGTTCGGCAGGCTCAACAACGCCTTGCCGGCCTTGTTCTTGGCTTGCAGATCCTCGCCCTTGACCACAAAGCCATAACCCGCGTCGGAAGCGATCACGTACAGCGCGTCGTCGTCCGGCAGCAGCACGCATTCGAAGGTGGCGCCCGGCGGTGGTTGCAGCTTGCCAGTTAACGGCTCGCCTTGCCCCCGCGCCGATGGCAGGGTGTGGGCCGCCAGGGAATAGCTGCGCCCGGTGGAGTCGATAAAGACTGCAAATTGATTGGAACGCCCCATCGCTGCAGTCTTGTAGCCATCACCGGCCTTGTAGGACAGGCCGGTCGCGTCGATATCGTGGCCTTTGGCCGAGCGAACCCAGCCTTTTTCCGACAGCACGACGGTCACTTTCTCGTTAGGCAGCAGGTCATGTTCGGTCATGGCCTTGGCTTCAGCGCGCTCGACGATAGGCGAACGGCGATCATCGCCATAAGTCTCGGCGTCCTTGATCAGTTCGGTGCGCACCAGCTTCTTGAGCTTGGCTTCGCTGCCGAGCAGTGCCATCAGTTTGGCGCGCTCCTTGTTCAGCTCGTCCTGCTCATTGCGCAGCTTCATCTCTTCGAGACGGGCCAATTGGCGCAAGCGGGTATCGAGGATGTAGTCGGCCTGGATCTCGCTCAGCTCGAAACGCTCGATCAGGCGGGCACGCGGATGCTCCTCGGTGCGGATGATATGGATCACTTCATCCAGGTTGAGGTAGGCAATCAGCAAGCCGTCCAACAGGTGCAGACGACGCTCGACCTTATCGAGGCGGAATTGCAGGCGGCGGCGCACGGTCAGCACGCGGAATTCCAGCCATTCGACCAACAATGCACGCAGGTTTTTCAGCTGCGGCTTGCCGTCCAGGCCAATGATATTGATGTTGACCCGGTAGCTGGACTCCAGATCAGTCGTGGCAAACAGGTGCTGCATCAGCGCTTCGTGATCAACCCGGCTGTTCACCGGAATGATCACGATACGGCAGGGGTTCTCGTGGTCAGACTCGTCGCGCAGGTCGGCCACCTGGGGCGCCTTGGACGGTTTGGCCTGCATCAGCGCGGCAATCTGCTCAAGCACCTTGGCGCCCGACACCTGGTGCGGCAGCGAGGTGACGATGATGTCGCCATCTTCAACGTGGTACACGGCACGCATGCGCACCGAGCCCTTGCCGGTTTCGTACATCTTCAGCAGATCGGCACGCGGGGTGATGATCTCCGCTTCGGTTGGATAGTCCGGGCCCTGGATATGCTCAACCAGTTGTTCGACCGTAGCCTTGGGCTCGTCGAGCAGGCGCACACAGGCGGTGGCCACTTCGCGCAGGTTGTGCGGCGGAACGTCAGTGGCCATACCCACGGCGATGCCGGTGGTGCCGTTGAGCAGGATATTGGGCAGGCGCGCAGGCAATACCGCCGGCTCATCAAGCGTGCCGTCGAAGTTGGGCACCCAATCCGCCGTACCCTGCCCCAGCTCGCTGAGCAGCACTTCGGAATAGCGCGACAGGCGCGCCTCGGTGTAACGCATGGCGGCGAAGGACTTGGGATCATCCGGCGCACCCCAGTTACCCTGGCCGTCGACCAGTGTGTAGCGGTAGCTAAACGGCTGCGCCATCAGCACCATGGCTTCATAGCAGGCCGAGTCGCCGTGGGGGTGGAACTTGCCGAGCACGTCGCCGACGGTACGCGCCGACTTCTTGTGCTTGGAGTCAGCGTCCAGGCCCAGCTCGCTCATGGCGTAGATGATGCGGCGCTGCACCGGCTTGAGGCCATCGCCGATATGCGGCAAGGCCCGGTCCATGATCACGTACATGGAGTAGTTGAGGTAGGCCTGTTCGGTGAAGTCAGACAGTGAACGGCGTTCTACACCATCCAGGCTGAGGTCAAGGGAGTCGCTCATGCGGGCCTCATCAGTAGGTATTCGGGCGTGGCAGGCTGCTGCCGCGCCGGGTCTGTTCGATTGGTTTCAAACGGGCTCATCAACGCGCATCCCAGCCATCGGTGGGGGCGGCGAAACGCCAGACGATCGGGCGTTTCTCGCCATCGGCGCGGGCACCGAAATTATTGTCGATGCCGATCCAGGCACCCTTGTCGTCGATCACCAGAGCCTCGGTCAGGCCGTAAGGCTGATCGTAAAGACGCATGGGCTGCAGGGCTTCGTCAGCGAATGACCAGCAGCGCTCGATCACACCGGTTTGCAGTGTACGGCGACAGATGCGATAGGTTGCCCGTTCCAGGGTGAACAGTTTGTCGTGGTAGAGCATCAGGTCGGAATAATCCTGGGACACCTGCTTGCCGCCCAACTGCTTGGGCAGTTGAGTCTTGTCAGTATCCGTGTTCAGCACGCAACTGCCATCGCAGTGCCAGCCGCTTGCGTCATGCCGTATCGCCAGCAGGCCGCGTTCTTCGCGCTCCGCCGCCAGCCACAGGTGATCGCCCGCCGGGTTGACCGCAATGCCTTCGAAGATTGCATTGAAATGTTGCAGCATGCCCTTGGCCCGGGCCTCTTCTACCAGTGTTCTGGGCAGGTCAAGCCACTGCGGCGCGCCATCCACCGGCACCTTGAGCACCGTGGC
This sequence comes from Pseudomonas sp. JL23, assembly GCF_056933585.1. Taxonomy (NCBI): domain Bacteria; kingdom Pseudomonadati; phylum Pseudomonadota; class Gammaproteobacteria; order Pseudomonadales; family Pseudomonadaceae; genus Pseudomonas; species Pseudomonas sp. JL23. The sequence continues at coordinate 6,230,967 of NZ_CM167795.1, forward strand.
GTAGCCTTCGCTGACCAGATAGCGATTGCCCTGGGCATCGCAGCTCACACCTTCGAAGTCCATCGCCCCGCCACGCATATAGGAAGAGGCTTTGGTCATGGAACGCAAAGTCAGGGGCAAACCGCTGTCCGGCACCGCTGGAATATCCAGATGATGGGCAACGGCCTTCCACACCGGCTTGCTCATATCGAGGCTGTAGAGCACCTCGTCGTCTCGATCGGAGACCGTCCACATGCTGCCGTTGCAGTAGGACAGGCCCGACAGGTTGCCGCCGGGCATGTCGTCGACGGCATGCTCGGACAGCAGCTTGAGCTCTTCCTGCACCACCATCGGCACGGCGAACACCGGGGCCATGACGACCAGCAACGCTGCCAGCCAGACTCGCATCAAGCCAGGACCTCGGCCAGATTGCCCTTGGATTCGAGCCAGCTCTTGCGATCCGGCGCGCGCTTCTTGGCCAACAGCATGTCCATCATTTCCGAGGTCTGCTCGATATCTTCCAGAGTCAACTGGACCAGACGCCGGGTGTTCGGGTCCATGGTGGTCTCGCGCAGTTGCGGCGGGTTCATTTCACCCAGACCTTTGAATCGTGTGACCTGAGGCTTGCCGCGCTTCTTCTCCGCCACCAGACGGTCAAGAATGCCATCACGCTCGGCTTCGTCCAGAGCGTAATAAATGTCCTTGCCCAGGTCGATGCGGTAGAGCGGCGGCATCGCCACATATACGTGACCGGCCAGGACCAGCGGGCGGAAATGCTGGACGAACAGCGCGCAGAGCAGGGTGGCGATGTGCAGACCGTCGGAGTCGGCGTCAGCGAGGATGCAGATCTTGCCGTAGCGCAACTGGCTGACGTCCTCGGCCCCCGGATCGACGCCAATGGCCACGGCAATGTTATGCACTTCCTGACTGGCAAGCACTTCACCACCGTCAACTTCCCAGGTGTTCAGAATCTTGCCGCGCAACGGCAGGATGGCCTGGAATTCCTTGTCCCGCGCTTGCTTGGCGGAACCACCGGCGGAGTCACCCTCGACCAGAAACAGCTCGGCGCGCATCGGGTCCTGCCCGGCGCAGTCAGCCAGCTTGCCAGGCAGTGCCGGGCCCTGGGTGATGCGCTTGCGCTCGACCTTCTTGCTGGCCTTGAGACGCCGACCAGCGTTGTTGATTGCCAGTTCGGCCAGTTGCATGCCCAGCTCGGCATTGGCATTGAGCCACAGGCTGAAAGCATCCTTGACCACCCCGGAAACAAAGGCCGCCGCCTCGCGGGACGACAGGCGTTCCTTGGTCTGGCCGGAGAACTGCGGCTCTTGCATCTTCATCGACAGAACGAAAGCAATCCGCTCCCAGACGTCTTCCGGCGCCAGCTTGACCCCGCGCGGCAGCAGATTGCGGAATTCGCAGAATTCGCGCATGGCATCAAGCAGGCCCTGGCGCAGGCCGTTGACGTGAGTCCCGCCCTGGGCCGTGGGAATCAGGTTGACGTAGCTTTCCTGCAGGCTGTCGCCGCCTTCTGGCAGCCACAGCAGCGCCCAGTCGACGGCTTCTTTATTACCGGCGAAGGAGCCGCAGAACGGCTCGTCCGGCAGACGCAGAAAATCGGTTACCGAATCCTGCAAGTAGGAGCGCAGGCCGTCTTCGTAATGCCACTCGACCTTCTCGCCGCTGGCCTTGTCTTCGAAGCTGACCAGCAGCCCCGGGCACAGCACAGCCTTGGCCTTGAGTACATGCTTGAGGCGGCTGACCGAGAACTTCGGTGAATCGAAATACTTGGGATCCGGAGCGAAATACACGCTGGTGCCGGTATTGCGCTTGCCGACCGTGCCGATCACCGCCAGCTCAGAGGCCTTGTAGCCGTCGGCAAAGCTCATTTCGTATTCGTTGCCATCGCGCTTGACCCGGACCCGGACCAGAGTCGAGAGCGCGTTGACCACGGAAATCCCCACGCCGTGCAGGCCGCCGGAGAACTGGTAGTTCTTGTTGGAAAACTTGCCGCCCGCGTGCAGCTTGGTCAGGATCAGTTCGACCCCGGACACACCCTCTTCCGGGTGGATATCCACAGGCATGCCGCGACCGTCGTCAGACACTTCCAACGAGTTATCGGCATGCAGGATGACCTGCACCGACCTGGCATGACCGGCCAGGGCTTCGTCGACACTGTTGTCGATGACTTCCTGGGCCAGGTGGTTGGGCCGCGAGGTATCGGTATACATGCCCGGACGTTTGCGTACCGGGTCGAGGCCCGAGAGGACTTCGATGGCGTCGGCGTTATAAGAGCTAGCGCTGGGATTGGCCATGGGGTCTCGTCATCAATGGTTCGTGAAATTTCAGCACTGTGGGACCGGCTTTAGCCGGGAAGGGGCCAGTATCTTCAATGCATCTGCATTGTCTGGCATAACGCCTTCCCGGCTAAAGCCGGTCCCACCGGTTCGGTTACAACTCAGGCGCAAACCCGGCAAAACTCAACACGGCAGGCAACTGCTCGGCAAACCCTTGGTAGCTATGATCGCCACCGGCCTGGATGCGCAGGGCACAGGCCCGGTAAAAGGCTTCGGCGCGCCGGTAATCCAAAGTTTCGTCGCCGGTCTGCAGCCATACCTGAGTGCGCTGCGGATCCTGCGGAGCCGGTACTTCCAGCTCGGCCAAGGCCTTGACGTGGTCGAGGGTCAGTTCCCAGCGCTCACCGGTATAGAGGTTTTCCTGGGGGCCAAGAAAGCCATCGAATAACTGGTGAGGATTGACCGCCGGATTGATCAACAGCGCCTTGAGGCCGTGGCGACGGGCCAAGTGAGTCGCATAGTAGCCGCCGAGCGAGCTGCCGACCAGCAGTGGCCGCCCCAGTTCTTCGATTGCGGCGTCCAGCTGGGCGATGGCCTGACGGGGATGATGGTGCAGTTCCCGGACCCGCAACTGCTCAGCCAAGCCTCGGGCCTGCATCAAGGCCGTGAGCTGAGTGGCTTTTTTCGACAGGGCCGAACTGTTCAGGCCATGGATATACAACAGGGTGGGGGTTTCGCCGGTCACGCCATGCACTCCCGAATTGTTCTGTGTTTGCGCAAAACCACGCAGTTTACAGGGACTCAGGGAGCAAGACTGCCTTTAATACATTTCGAATCGATGTGAGCTGGATAATTGTACGCCCTGTGGGACCGGCTTTAGCCGGGAAGGCTTATTCCCGGCTAAAGCCGGTCCCACAGTTTTGTACGCTGATCAGTAACCTTCCCCACCCAAATCCACCTCAAACGCAAAGCCGGTCACCCGGGAAATCCCGGTCTCCAGCCGTCCGTCGTCATGCAGACGCAACCAACGATAGCCGGGTGGCAGGTCATCGAGTTGAAAGTCCTCGCTGCCCGGCGCGAACTGGATGCAGGTCGAAGGCGATGCCAGCAGGCGTACGCCTTCGCGCACCTGATCGAACATCTGGTGAATATGCCCCCACAGCACCGCCCGGACCTGAGGGAAACGACCCAGCACGGCAAACAGCGCTTCAGGATTGCGCAGGCCGATGGGCTCCATCCAGGCGCAATCAATAGACACAGGGTGATGGTGCAGGCAAATCAAGTGATGACGCTGCGGCGCCTCGCTCAAGGCCTGGGCCAGAAGTTGCAACTGAGCATCCTGCAGATAGCCGGGCACCGAACCCGGCACTGCGGAATCCAGCAGGGTGATGCGCCATTGCCCAATATCGATCACCGGCTCAAGAAAGTCGCTTTGCTGTGCAGCTTCGGCCATCTGCGGCAATTCGTCGTGATTGCCCGGCAACCAGCGGACCGGCGCGGCAATCTGCGCGCTCAATTGGCGAAACGCCTGGTACGACTCGACGCTACCATCCTGGGACAAATCGCCAGTGGCCAGTATCAGATCAACAGCAGGTTGTTCGGCCAACACCGACTCAATGACTTTTTCCAGGCTCTGCCGGGTATTCATGCCCAGCAAGCGCCCGTCCGCCTCGGCGAACAGGTGGCTGTCGGACAGTTGGACCAACAGAACTGAAGTGTCTTTAGCGGATGCGCTCGACAATGGCCGTCTCCCAGGGCGATGTGCAACGATTATGGTTGCAAGGCCCTGGCACGGCAAACCCAGGAATGAGCGTCAGGTCTCAGTTGTGGATATCAACCAACGGCGATCAGCGAACCGGGCAGGACCGGCTTTAGCCGGGAGGAGGCCCGTCTGTATCAATGCATTTGCATTGCCTGGTAGATGGCTTTCCCGGCTGAAGCCGGTCCCCCAGAGTTGTTCCCGGTCGGTCAGGCGATCAACGCACCGCCTCAAACTCATGCCCGCATGCCAGGCAATGGCTCAGCCATTCGCCGAGGAACAGGTTCAACTGGGCCTTTTCATCCGGCTGGTGCATGTCGGCGTTGGGGTACGGATAGATGCCACGGAAGCGCCGGGCGTGCTCGGCGCCGATGACTTCGGCCATGCGCGCGTCGTGGTAGACCTGCACTTCCAGTTGCGGCACCGGCAGCCAGGGCAAGCTGTGTTCCTGACGGACTTGCAGGGTGGTGGTGTAGGGGCAGTCGAGCAGCACTTCGACGGCCAGCACGCCGAGCATCTGATCGCCCTGGGTAACGGCCACGCGGCGTGAGCGCTGTTCGTTGCGCATGTCCGGCAACAGACGCATCAGACGTGCGTAGTTGGCCTCGCAGGCAGCCTGCAGGCCAGCGAGATCGACACGGTAGCGTTCACGCAAGAGATTCACGACCATAGCCCCCTGACTTCAGTACGGTTCAACGCCAGCCATTGCAAGGCAATGATCGTGGCGGCATTGCATATTCGTCCGTCGCGCACGGCTTGCAGGGCATCGTCCAGCGCCCACACCGTCACGCGAATATCCTCGGCTTCCGCTTCCAGCCCGTGCAGGCCCCCAACCTCGGTTTCGCCGCGGGTTTCGCAGCGGCCTAGGTACAGATGCACGAACTCGTCACTGCCGCCCGGCGAAGGAAAATATTTGGTAATCGGCCACAAGGTTTGCAGCGTAAGACCAGCTTCCTCCTCTGCTTCGCGGCGAGCAACTTCTTCAGGCGGCTCGCCGTTTTTATCGATCAGGCCGGCCACCAGTTCGACCATCCACGGGTTGGCAGCCTTGTCCAGGGCGCCGACGCGGAACTGCTCGATCAGCACCACTTCGTCATGGCGGGCGTCGTAGGGCAGCACGCAGACAGCGTCGTGGCGCACGAACAGTTCGCGGTTGATTTCCCGGCTCATGCCACCGGCAAACAACTCATGGCGCAGGACCAGGCGATCCAGCTTGTAGAAGCCCTTGAAGCAGTTGTCACGCTGGCTGATCTCAACCTTGGTCGGGGTCGAACGGGTGCTGTCATTCATAGGGTTTCTCACTGCGGTGATCGTAGACTTCGCGCCATCCTAACGCGCATCGGCCTCGGTATGCAGCCCCCTGCCATTACACGGACTGGACGCCGGGGCCACAAAAGAACTCTAATCCGCCGGACGGCGAACCGATCACCGGATACGCAGTCAAACCACCTCGCGATACCGTCTCCATAGCCAAAGCCAAGGAACATCAATGTCGTTTTTGAGGATTACATCGCTGGTTGTGCTGGCCCTTGTGTTGGGCGCCTGCCAGAGCATTTTCCAACCCAACTACCGCACCCCGCTGGCAGTCCAGCGCGATGCCTCCGAAGTGATCAAGCCGGGCTGCACCAGCGCCGAATGCCCGTTGGTCAATATTGATACCGTGCACTTTGCCGATGAGCCGCAATTGGACGCCATCGTCGAGCGCACGCTGCTGCAACTGACCCGCAGCGACAGCGGTGGCCCGGTGCAGCCGACCCTCAAGGCTTATCAGGAGCAATTCCTGCGCGACAGCCAAGGCCATATCAACAGCTACTTGCAGGCCAAGGTACGCGAGCAGCATGACGGTCTGGTGGTGGTTGAGCTGTCCAGCTATCTGGACACCGGCGGCGCCCACGGCACGCCAGGCCGCGCTTTCATCAACTACTCGCGCCAGCAACACAAGGTGCTGACCCTGGCCGACATGCTGGTGCCGGGCCAGGAACAGGCGTTCTGGGACAAGGCGCAACTGGCGCATCAGGCGTGGCTGATCAGCGTGAAAATGGATCAGGACAGCCAGTTCCTGCAAACCTGGCCGTTCAAGAAGACCCCGCACATCGCCCTGACCTACGGCGGCCTGATCCTCAAGTATCAGGTCGACACCATCGCGCCCTACTCCATGGGCCACATCGAGCTGAAGATTCCTTATCCGCAGCTCAATGGCATCCTCAAGCCGGAACTGTTCCCCGGCCGCGGCTGAAGGCTTTACCCAGCATGAACTGCAACACGCCAGCCACAACCAGCGCTGGCAGTGTTGCACCCACGTTGGGGTAGAGATTGGCCAGCAGATGGTAGGTCGCCAGACCGCCCAGCCAGGCCAGCAGGGCCATGCCGTTCAACGCCGCGGCCCGGACCTGGGCACTGCGCCGACGCAGAATGAAGTGATCCACCAGCACTACGCCGAACAGCGGCGCAAACACCGAGCCGATCAGCAGCAGGAAATTCTGGTACTGCGCCAATGGCGCCAGGCAGGCGATCAGGGTGCAGATCACGCCAATGGCCAAGGCCAGATGCTCGACCTTGGCTTTCAACAGAATCCCGCTGGACACCGCCGCCGAGTGAATATCGGCAAAGGCGTTTTCCGACTCGTCGAGCAAAATCAGCAACAATGGAATACCCATCCCGGCACCGGCCAGAGCCAGCAGCAGGGCATTGGTCTCGCCACTCGGGGCGAACGCCAGGGTGTAGGCCACGCCCAGGCCCATCAGCCAGAAGTTACCGATGAAGAAGCCAAGCGCAGTACCGCCAAAGACGCCACCGGCGCGCTTGCCGAAGCGTGAGTAGTCGGCAATCAACGGCAGCCACGACAGCGGCATGGCGATGGCGATGTCGAAACCCACGGCAAACGGCAGCGAGCCATCACCGGCCTGCGCCCAGAGCGCTGCCAAATCAGCCTTGGCGAACAGGTTCCAGGTCAGCCAGATGCACGCCGCCAACAACAGCCAGATGCCCCACTTGCGCAGCACCTGCCGCACGAAAGTCAGCGGCCCGCTGACGGCCAGCAAGGTCGCGAGGGCACCGAAGATCAGTGTCCACAGCAGCGGATTGGCCCACAGGCTGCCTTCGGCAAACGCCTTGGCGCCAAGCAGGCTGGCGGCATCGCGCATGACGATGATTTCAAACGCGCCCCAGCCGATCAGTTGCAGCAGGTTCAGCACCGCAGGCAAGGCCGCGCCGCGATTGCCCAGGCTGAGCTTGAGCGCGGCCATGGACGACAGGCCCGTATCGCTGCCGATCACCCCCACCGCCGCCAGCAGCAGGACACCCACCAGGGTGCCGAGGACAATCGCCAACAACGAGCCGGACAACCCCAGGCCCGGCGCCAACAAGGCCCCGGTCTGCAAAACCATCAGGCCGATGCCGAGGGAGAACCACAGGGAAAACAGATCGCGCCCGCCGAAGACACGCTTGCCTGCGGGGACGGGGATATCGGGGGAATAAGTGCCGGGTGTGTTCATGTTGTTATCTCGGAGGAACAAAATTCTTTGGGTTGACGCAAACCTTGTGGGACCGGCTTCAGCCGGGAAGGCAATGGGGCAGACAATAGATATGTATCGAATGTACTGGCGCCTTCCCGGCTGAAGCCGGTCCCACAGAGTTATTTCAAATCAGACTTTTTGGTACAACTGACTACCTTCCTGCTTGAACCGCTCAGCCTGTTCGCGCATGCCCTCTTCCACCGACACGTCCAGCGCCTCGATCTTCTGATTGGCCGCGTATTCGCGAACTTCCTGGGTGATTTTCATCGAGCAGAACTTCGGCCCGCACATGGAGCAGAAATGCGCGACCTTGGCCGAGTCTTTCGGCAGGGTCTCGTCGTGATACGAGCGTGCGGTGTCCGGATCCAGGCCGAGGTTGAACTGGTCTTCCCAACGGAACTCGAAACGCGCCTTGCTCAGCGCGTTGTCGCGGATCTGCGCACCGGGGTGGCCCTTGGCAAGGTCGGCCGCGTGGGCGGCGATCTTGTAGGTGATGATGCCGGTCTTGACGTCATCCTTGTTCGGCAGGCCCAAGTGTTCCTTGGGCGTGACGTAGCAGAGCATGGCGCAACCGAACCAGCCGATCATTGCCGCCCCGATACCGGAGGTAATGTGGTCGTAGCCGGGTGCGATATCGGTAGTCAGCGGGCCGAGGGTGTAGAACGGCGCCTCATCGCAGCACTCCAGCTGCTTGTCCATGTTCTCCTTGATCAGCTGCATCGGCACATGGCCCGGGCCTTCGATCATGGTCTGCACGTCGTGCTTCCAGGCGATCTTGGTCAGCTCGCCCAGGGTTTCCAGCTCGCCGAACTGTGCTTCATCATTGGCGTCGGCAATCGAGCCCGGACGCAGGCCATCACCCAGCGAGAAGCTGACGTCGTAGGCCTTCATGATTTCGCAGATGTCTTCGAAATGGGTGTAAAGGAAGTTTTCCTTATGATGCGCCAGGCACCACTTTGCCATGATCGAACCGCCACGGCTGACGATACCGGTCACACGCTTGGCGGTCAGCGGTACATAGCGCAGCAGCACGCCGGCGTGAATGGTGAAGTAATCCACGCCCTGCTCGGCCTGTTCGATCAGGGTGTCACGGAACAGCTCCCAGGTCAGGTCTTCGGCCGCACCGCCGACTTTTTCCAGGGCCTGGTAGATCGGCACCGTACCGATCGGCACCGGCGAGTTGCGGATGATCCACTCGCGGGTTTCATGGATGTGTTTGCCGGTGGACAGGTCCATGACCGTGTCAGAACCCCAGCGAATACCCCAGGTCAGCTTGGCCACTTCTTCTTCGATGGAAGAACCCAGTGCGCTGTTACCGATATTGCCGTTGATCTTCACCAGGAAGTTACGGCCGATGATCATCGGTTCCAGTTCGACGTGGTTGATGTTGGCCGGGATGATCGCGCGACCACGGGCGATTTCCTCGCGGACGAACTCGGCGGTGATTTCCTTCGGGATACTCGCGCCAAAGCTGTGACCGGCATGCTGCTGCTTGAGCAGACCCGCAGCGCGAGCTTCCTGCAGCTTCATGTTTTCGCGGATGGCGACGTATTCCATCTCGGCGGTAATGATGCCCTGCCGCGCATAGTGCATCTGGCTCACGTTGGCCCCAGCCTTGGCCCGGCGCGGGTTGTGCACATGGGCGAAACGCAGGGCGGTCAATTCGGCGTCGTTCAGGCGCTGCTGGCCGAAGTTGGAACTCAGGCCCGGCAGACGCTCGGTGTCGTTGCGCGAATCGATCCACGGCGAGCGCACGTCGGCAAGGCCTTTGCGCACGTCAATCATGACGTTGGGGTCGGTGTACGGGCCAGACGTGTCATAGACGGTAACCGGCGCGTTAATCTCGCCGCCGAAGTCGGTCGGTGTGACATCAAGGGTGATTTCGCGCATCGGCACGCGGATGTCCGGGCGCGAACCCTGGACATAGATTTTTTGCGAGCGGGTAAACGGTTGTACCGATCCCGAGTCGACCTGGGCAGACTCACTCAAATGAATTGTGTTTTTTGCTTTTGTACTCATCACGGGCTCTCCAGACATCAGCGGCGGCTTGATTTGTCGGAGGGAGAACCTGAATGACGGACGGACGCACCTTGAGCAGTGCTGAATGACGAGCAGCGGAGAATTGTTCATTTTTTGAACAATCGACCCCGGACGGCACTCAAGAGGACTCGCCGGGAGACGAGAAATCTTGTTCCCTACGCAGGCGCTAACCTGATCAGGTTCAACGGGATCCGGATAACCGATCTCAGCCTCTTCGCAAGGCACCCCGACAAGAACGGGGCAAGTCTAGACTTTGCCGCTGCCAAAACGCCAGTCTTATGCTCAATCCTTCGATAAATGGCCGATATGCCGGATTGTTTGCAGGACAGCTCTGCCACTACACTCCCTAGCCTATTGCGGGCCAGAACAATTACGAACAGGGAATGCACCATGCTGCGCAAACTTTCATTGGCTGTCGCCGTGTCGTGTGCCTCCACCGGTCTGGCCTGGGCAGCCGAACTCCCCGCGCCGATCCAGACCGGACTGGTCAATGTCTACAACGAGGCGGTGAGCAACAACGCCGACCTGGCAGCCTCCCGCGCCGACTACGATGCGCGCAAGGAAGTCGTGCCCCAGGCCCGTGCCGGTTTGCTGCCGAACCTGTCCGCCGGCAGCAGCATCAATAACACCCGCACCAGCATCGATCGCCCGGACGTTACCGCGACCCGCAGCGGCGTGGTCTATCAGGCCACCCTGGCCCAACCGGTTTTCCGCGCCGACCGCTGGTTCCAGCTCAAGGCCGCCAAAGCGGTTAATGAACAGGCCGCCTTGCAGCTGTCGGCGACCGAGCAGAACCTGATCCTGCAAAGCGCCACGGACTACTTCTCGGTGCTGCGCGCCCAGGACAACCTGGCGACGGCCAAGGCCGAAGAAGCGGCGTTCAAGCGTCAGTTGGACCAGGCCAACGAACGCTTCGACGTCGGCCTGTCGGACAAGACCGACGTGCTCCAGGCTCAGGCTGGTTACGACACCTCCCGGGCCAACCGGATTGTGGCCAAGCAGCGGGTCGAGGACGCCTTCCAGGCCCTGGTAACACTGACCAACCGCGATTACAACGCCATCGAAGGTATCGTTCACACCCTGCCGGTGCTGCCGCCGACGCCCAACGACGCCAAAGCCTGGGTCGATACCGCCTCGCAGCAGAACCTCAATCTGCAGGCCAGCAACTACGCGGTCAGCGCCGCCGAAGAAACCCTGCGCCAGCGCAAGGCCGGGCATGCGCCGACCGTGGATGCGGTGGTCAGTTACAAGCGCGGCGACAACGACGCCCTGGGCTTCAGCAACCCCAACTACACCGGGCAGAACTATGGCGGCGACGTCGAACAACGCAGCATCGGCCTGGAACTGAATATCCCGCTCTACAGCGGTGGCCTGACCAGCTCGCAAGTGCGCGAAGCCTATGCGCGCCTGAGCCAGAGCGAGCAGCAGCGCGAAAGCCTGCGCCGCCAGGTGGTGGAAAACACCCGCAACCTGCACCGCGCGGTCAATACCGATGTCGAGCAGGTGCAGGCGCGCAAGCAGTCGATCATTTCCAACCAGAGCGCTCTGGAGGCCACGGAGATCGGTTATCAGGTCGGTACGCGCAACATCGTCGACGTGCTCGACGCCCAGCGTCAGCTCTATGCCTCGGTGCGCGATTACAACAACACCCGCTACGACTACATCATCGACAACCTGCGCCTGAAACAGGCCGCCGGAACCTTGAGCCCCAGCGACCTGCAGGACCTGTCGCATTACCTCAAGGCCGACTACAACCCGGACAAAGACTTCCTGCCACCGGACCTGGCGACCCTGGCGCAGAAGAACTTCGATAAGCCGGGCAAGCGATGATCGTCGAACCTACCCGGCAGATATAGAGACAAATGTGGGACCGGCTTCAGCCGGGAAGAGGTCTGTACAAACGACACCTGTCTATCGTCTGTGCGTTCTTCTTCCCGGCTGAAGCCGGTCCCACAATGTTCAGCGCAACTCCTTTAAGGCATCAACCGCGCAATCCCCCCCAGCAACCGATTCAACGCCCCCTGATTGGCCTTCATCACCGCCAGCCCTGCCTCGGCCATCTGCCGGGCCTGCTGTGGGTGTTCGAACAGGCGCTGCACGGCGGCGCCCAAACTGACGCCATCGCAGACCTCAACCAGCGCCTGCGCATTGCGCAACATCGCGGCGATTTCCAGAAAGTTGAACAGATGCGGCCCGCTCAACACCGGCTTGGCCAGTGCCGCCGGCTCCAACAGGTTATGCCCACCGTTGGGCACCAGGCTGCCGCCGACAAAGGCGCTGTCAGCCAGGGCATAGAGAAACAGCAGCTCACCCATGCTGTCGCCGAGCAGCACCGAGGTCGACATATCCACCAACTGCCGGCTGGAGCGGCGCACGGTGCTGAAGCCCTGCTGCTGACACAGAGCGAACACGCTGTCGAAACGTTCAGGGTGGCGTGGCACCAGAATCAGCAGCGCATCGGCATGGCTGGCGAGCAGTTGACGATGGGCGGCCAACACGCTCTCGTCTTCGCCAATATGGGTACTGGCAGCAATCCACACGGGACGCTGGCTGGCCTGCCATTGTTCGCGCAACTCGCTGGCGCGTTCGAGCAACTGCGGGTCGATGGTCAGGTCGAACTTGATCGAGCCGGTCACCGTCACGCACTCGGGCCGCGCGCCCAGGGCACGGAAACGCTCGGCCTCGGCTTCGGTCTGTACGGCGAACAGGCTCATTTCAGCCAGCATTGGCCGGGTCAGCCCGGCAAAACGGGCATAGCCACGGGCCGAGCGCTCGGACAACCGGGCATTGGCCAGCACCACCGCAATCCCGCGCTTGGCACACTGATGGATATGGTTGGGCCACAGCTCGGTTTCCATGATCACGCCCAGGCACGGCTGCACACGCTCAAGAAAGCGCCCCGCCGCCCACGGCAGGTCATAAGGCAGATAGCAGTGCTGAATGCGCGGCTCGTTGGCGAACAGCGCCTGGATACGCTCCGAGCCCGTCGGCGTCATGCAAGTCACGGTGATCGGCAGCTGTGGATAACGCTGCAGCAGCGCGCGGATCATCGGCGCTGCGGCGATGCTCTCGCCCACCGACACCGCATGCACCCAGATACCGCCGCGCTGCATGACAGGCAGGCCGATAGCGAAGCGCTCGCCGATACGTTTGGCATAAGCCGGCGCCTTGCGCGCGCGCAACCACAGGCGCAGCGCCACCAGGGGCAGACCGAGATGAAACAGCAGGGTATATAGCGTTCTATTCATGGGCGCGAAGTCTATCAGCCAATGGCCCGCAAATGCCTTGCAAAACATTCGGCCAGCCAACGCGCGGCCGGTCCCAAGGGTTGGTCGCGGCGCCAGACCATTTCCACCACCAGTGACGGCGGCGTCCAGTCGCTGACCAGTTCGACCATCAGGTTCTGATAGGCCGGGTACTGCACCACATGGCGCGGCAGCCAGGCCCAGCCCAACCCGCGCATCAGCAGCTCGGCCATGAAGTAGAAACTGTCGGCGCGCCACATTTGCGGGCTGAGCTGCTCACTGCCGGGATAACCGCTCTGCTGCGGGGCAATCTGCCGATGACGAGCCAGTTGCTGGCGACCAATACGCCGCTCGGATGCCAGTGGATGACCAACGGCACAGACCGTGACCATCTCGACACTGCCCAGCACCTGACGCTCCAATGCTTCGGGCATTTGCTCATGGTGAAACAGCAGCCCCAGGTCGGCCCGCCGTTCCAATAACTTGCGTGCCACGTCGCCCTGAGCCGCACTGGCCAGTTGCACTTCGACACTGGGATAACGTTCAGCCAAGGCTTCCAGGCTATCGAGGACCGGCAGATAAGGCATCGCCTCGTCATGGGCCAGGCGCAGGCGCGCTTCCTCTCCGCGCAGCAGAGCCAGGGCACGGCCATCCAGACGTTCGCACTGACGCAAGACCTCCCGCGCTTCTTCAAGCAACGCACTGCCCGCCTCGGTCAGGCGTGGCTGACGCCCGCTGCTGCGATCGAACAGGCTGACGCCCAGGTCCGCCTCCAACAAGGCGATGGCATTGCTGACCGCCGACTGCGCGCGCTTCATATCCCGCGCCACCGCCGAAAAGGAGCGCTGCTCGGCGACGCTGACAAACAGGCGGATATGCTCAAGATTCCATTGCATGGCAGCGGCAACCTATATTTATTTCAGATAGGTAATGACTTTACCCCATCTGGGCAATCACTAAAATGCGGGCCATCGCAGAGGAGATTCACCATGAGCGCGTACTACCTGCTGGCCATTGCCATATGCTGTGAAGTCATTGCCACCGTTTCGATGAAAGCGGTCAAGGGCCTGAGTACGCCTGTGCCGCTGCTGTTAGTAATCGCCGGTTACGCCATCGCGTTCTGGATGCTGACCCTGGTGGTGCGCAGCATTCCAGTGGGGGTCGCCTACGCCGTGTGGGCGGGCATGGGCATCGTCATGGTCAGCATCGCCGCGCTGTTCATCTATGGGCAGAAGCTCGATATTCCGGCCATGCTCGGCATGGGGCTGATCGTCGCAGGTGTGCTGGTTATCCAGCTGTTCTCGAAAACCGCCGGGCATTGAAGGGCCATTCCCCTATAATGGCGGCATTCTTGTCGCCATTGAGGTGCCCATGCCTTCTGCTATTTCCACTGACGTCCTGATCGTCGGCGCCGGTGCCGCCGGTCTCTGGCTCAACGCCCGCCTGCGACGTCAGGGCTTTTCCACGGTCGTGGTCGAAAGCGCCAGCCTGGGTGGCGGACAAAGCCTGAAGTCGCAGGGGATCATCCACGGCGGCGCCAAATACGCCTTGCATGGCGCCCTTTCCGGCGCTTCCGAGGCCATCGCCGACATGCCGCGTCGCTGGCGCGAGGCCCTGGCGGGCAAGGGCGAGCTGGACCTGTCCAGCGTGCGCCTGCTCTCTGAAGCCCATTACCTGTGGTCGCCGGGCACCCTGGCGGGCAACCTCACCAGTTTCTTCGCCAGCAAGGCCGTGCGTGGCCGGGTCGATCAGGTCAAGGGCGACGAACTGCCGCCCGCGCTGCAAAACCCAAAATTCAAAGGCAAGGTCTATCGCCTGGCAGAGCTGGTCGTCGATGTGCCCAGCCTGCTTGATCGTCTGGCCGAACTCGCCGGGGACAGCCTGCTCGCCGGGCAAACCATCGAGCCGCTGCGTGATGGCGACGAGTTGATCGGCCTGCGCGTCGATGGCCGCGACATCATCGCCCAGCGCATCGTATTCAGCGCCGGTGCCGGCACCGCCGACCTGCTCAGCGCCCTGGGCGTGGTCCAGCCCACCATGCAGCGCCGTCCGCTGCACATGGTGATGGTCAAGGCGCCGACCCTCAAACCGCTCTACGCCCACTGTCTGGGCGGCGGACCGAAGCCGCGTATCACCGTGACCACTCATCCGGCGGCCGATGGCCAATGGGTCTGGTATCTGGGCGGTGATGTTGCCGAAGCCGAAGGCGTGGCGCGCGCGCCAGCGGCGCAGATTGCCGCCGCGCAAAAGGAACTGTCCGGCCTGCTGCCGTGGATCGACCTGAGCCAGGCGCAATGGGCGACCCTGCGCGTCGACCGCGCCGAGCCGACACAAAGCGGCCTTACCCGCCCCGACAACGCCTTCCTCCATCAGCAAGGCCGCCTGCTGGTCGGCTGGCCGACCAAACTGGCCCTGGTGCCGGACTTCGCCGACCGGGTGCTGGGCGCCCTCGCCCATGACGAAATCCACCCGACGCCACAGCCGTCGCTACCGACATTGCCGCGCCCGCCGCGCGCCGTACCGATCTGGGACCAACTGCTGCCATGACTCTGCCAACCCTGCACGGCCTGCATCGCCCTCTGGGCAGCACCGGCCTGAACATTTCGCCCCTGGGCCTGGGTACGGTCAAGCTGGGCCGCGACCAAGGGGTGAAATACCCCAACGGCTTCACCATTCCTGATGACCACGTCGTGCGCCTGCTGCTCGGCCAGGCCCGGGACCTGGGTATCAACCTGCTCGACACCGCACCGGCCTACGGCACCAGCGAAGAGCGCCTGGGCCCGCTGCTGCGTGGTCAGCGCCACGACTGGGTGATTGTCAGCAAGGTCGGTGAAGAGTTCGAGCAAGGCCAGTCGAGCCACGACTTCAGCGCCGCCCACACGCGCATGTCGGTGGAGCGCAGCCTGAAACGTCTGGAAACCGATTTCCTCGACCTGGTGCTGGTGCATTCGGACGGCAACGACCTGGCGATTCTCAACGACAGCGACGTCTACCCGACCCTGGCCGCCCTCAAGGCCGAAGGCAAGATCCGCGGCTTCGGCTTTTCCGGCAAGACCGTAGAAGGCGGCCTGCTCGCCCTGCGCGACGGTGACTGCGCGATGGTCACTTATAACCTCAACGAGCAGGCCGAAAAGCCGGTGCTGGACTACGCTGGCGAACACAACAAAGGCATCCTGATCAAAAAGGCCCTGGCCAGCGGGCATATTTGCCTGACTCCAGGCGTTGATCGGGTCGAAGCAAGTTTCACGTTACTGTTTCAACATCCGGGCGTTGCCGGTGCTATTGTCGGGACCATCAACCCGCTGCATCTGGCCCATAATGCAGCCGTTGCTGCAGCTGTCATTCGCCGTCAAGCCTGATTTGGGCGGCCGACCCCAACGCAAGAAGGAGCCGACATGCCGCGAACCCTGATTCGGAAAAATCCCAGCAACTTCAAAACCCTGCCGTTATTCGTCGAAGCCACCCCCGAAGGCCTGAGCTACCAAAGCGTCGGCATGCCGCTGAATTTCTCCCAGACCCTGCAACGTCGTCGCAAGATCGAGGTAGCTGACAGCGAGCGTTTTTCCACGGAGCTGGCCAACCTTGGCGTTTCCGTACGCCTGACCCTGAGCTGGCAGAACCGTGATTACTGGGTACTGGTGCGCCAGCGTCGTCAGGACCGCGGCGATGTGGTGCTCAAGCTGATTTCCGGTTACGTCCCGGCCCAGGAACTGGCGCTGCCGCTGCATACGGCGATTCAGGAAGTTGCCGAAGAGTGTCTGATCGAGACACCCCAGGGCTGGCTCAGCGGCCGCTTCAACGATACCTGGCTGCCCGCACCTTACGCTGCCGCCCTGCACTATCGCGAGGCCATGCCCTTTCGTCTGACCCCGCTGTCCGGCGCAGCGCGGCCAGTGCGTTGCGGCAACATGACCCTGATCGAGCGCCCACGGGCCTACGTCCATCTGCCCACAGCGTCGTTGCAACTGATCTACGATCTGCGCCTGGAAGTACCGAGGGAAGCTCGTCCGTTGAGCCTGTTTCATGTCGATGAAATGCTCGAAGACGATCAACTGGTCGCCCGCCTCAACCGCAGCAAGCCCGACCTGTACCTGATGCCTCTGGAAAATGGCGTACCCCTGCCGGAGCTGTACACCCTCAAACGCGACAAGCTGATCCCGGCCAGCACTCGAGGGCTGTATCTGGCGGAAAGCTTCGCGGCTCAGGAAGGTTGGGTGGTGCGGGACGAGCGGATTCGCTGGAAGGACTGGCTACGCCAGCAGGGCCTGACGCCACCGAAGAAAAGCGGGATCAAGAACCTGACCGGCAAGGCCCGGCAACTGCTGCAGATGGCGCGCAGCAGTCTGAGTAAGTAGAACCCAAACCTGTAGGAGCTGCCGAAGGCTGCGATAGCGGAGTGTCAGACACAACCATTCGCAGCCTTCGGCAGCTGCGAGCCGGGCATTACTGCCCGCGAATCTTCTCGACGATAGCCGTGGTCGAGCTGTTCTCGACCAACCCCAGCACCTTCACTTCGCCACCGTAGGCCTGGACGATGCTGGCGCCGACCACCTGGTCGATACCGTAGTCGCCGCCCTTGACCAGCACATCGGGCTTGACGTGAGTCAGCAGGTTTTCCGGAGTGCCTTCAGGGAAGCTGATCACCCAGTCCACCGCGCCGAGACCGGCCAACACCGCCATGCGCCGGTCGACGCTGTTGATCGGGCGACCTGGCCCTTTCAGACGGCTGACCGAGGCGTCATCGTTGACCGCCACAATCAATCGGTCGCCCTGAGCACGGGCCTGCTCCAGATAGGTCACGTGGCCCGCATGGAGAATGTCGAAGCAGCCGTTGGTAAAGACGATTTTCTCTTTGTGCGCACGGGCATCGCCCACGGCCTGAATCAACTGGTCCAGGCTCAGCACACCACGCTCGGAACCTTCCTCGCGCTGAATCGCCCGACGCAGCTCCGGCGCGCTGATGGCCGCCGTACCCAGCTTGCCGACGACGATACCCGCCGCCAGATTGGCCAGGGCCACGGCGTGGGGCAGGTCTTCACCGGCTGCAATGGCGGCAGCCAGAGTAGAAATTACTGTGTCGCCGGCACCGGTCACGTCGAACACTTCACGGGCACGGGCCGGCAGGTGCAAGGCCGGTTGATCCGGACGCAGCAGAGTCATACCGTGCTCGCCACGGGTCACCAGCAGGCCGCCGAGTTCCAGATCAGCCATCAGCTCGGCGCCCCGAGCGACCAGTTCGGCCTCGTCGACACAATGACCGACGATCGCTTCGAATTCGCTGAGGTTCGGCGTGATCAGGCTGGCGCCACGATAGATTGAGAAATCCTTGCCCTTGGGATCGGCCAGCACCGGAATGCCACGATCGCGGGCAGCGGTGATCAGCGCCTGATGGTTTTTCAGGGCGCCCTTGCCGTAATCGGAGAGCACCAGCACCTTGATGCCGTCGAGCAGGCTGTCGACCTCGGCACTCAGGGCCTGGGCATCGGTGGCGAAGGGTTCTTCGAAGTCGATGCGCAGTAGTTGCTGATGGCGGCTCATGACACGCAGCTTGACGATGGTCGGCTGATGGGCGATGCGCTGGAAACGCGCACGCACTCCGGCGGCCTCGAGGCTGTTGGCCAGGCTGTCGGCGGCCTCGTCTTCACCCGTTACCCCGACCAGCGACGCCGGAGCGCCCAGGGCCGCAATGTTCAGCGCGACGTTGGCGGCGCCACCGGGGCGGTCTTCGATCTGCTCGACCTTGACCACCGGCACCGGTGCCTCAGGGGAAATTCTTGAGGTGCCGCCATGCCAATAACGGTCGAGCATGACATCGCCCACCACCAAGACTGGTGCCTGATCGAAACGCGGCATGGACAACTTCATCGAACAACCCGTAACCAAGAATGAATAGGGGCGCAATGTTAGCACAGGGCTTGTGACTGTCGTGGCTGCGAGACAGGTTGCAATAAACATGTGGGACCGGCTTTAGCCGGGAAAGCGCAAGGACAGACGATAGATATGTATCGGTTGTACTCGGCTCTTCCCGGCTAAAGCCGGTCCCACATTGAACCCGTTACGATCCCGATCAGCTGTTTAAACAGCACCGACCGGCGCCGGCTCATCCAGCCCCATGGCATGCAGACGCGAGTAGTAACCGTTCTGTGCCAGCAACTCGCGGTGGGTGCCGCGCTCGACAATCCGGCCCTGGTCCATGACCAGAATCAGATCAGCGCGCTCAATGGTGGTCAGGCGGTGGGCGATGACGATGGTGGTACGACCTTTCATCACATGATCCAGCGCCGCCTGAATGTAACGCTCGGACTCGGTATCCAGGGCCGAGGTTGCCTCGTCGAGAATCAGCAACGGTGCGTTCTTGAGCAGCGCACGGGCAATCGCCAGACGCTGGCGCTGGCCGCCGGAGAGCAGCACACCGTTCTCGCCGACCTGGGTATCGAAGCCCTCGGGCAACTGGTCGACGAACTCCTTGGCATAGGCGTCAGCCGCAGCCGCCTCGATATCGGCCCGTGGTGCACCGGCCAGATCGCCGTAGGCAATGTTATTGGCCACGGTATCGTTGAACAGGGTCACGCTCTGGGTCACCTGAGCGATATGGCGGCGCAGGTTACGCAGGCGATATTCGTTGATATCGACGCCATCGAGCAGGATGTGACCGACTTCATGCTGATAAAAACGCGGCAGCAGGTTAGCCAGAGTCGATTTACCACTCCCGGAGCGGCCGACCAGCGCCACCATTTGCCCCGGCGCGGCCGAGAAGCTGATGTCATTGAGCACCTGACGCTCAGTGCCCGGATAGGTGAAGCTGAGATTCTGTACTTCGAGATGACCACTGACGCTGTCATGCTCAAACGAACCGGTATCGACTTCAGGCACTTCATCCAGCTGCTCAAAGATGCTTTCAGCGCCCGCGACACCTTTCTGGATGGTCGAGCTGACTTCCGACAACTGGCGAATCGGCTTGGGCAACAGGCTCGCCGCCGTGATATAGGCCACCAGATCACCGGGGGTCGCTTCGCCACGCAGCAGCAGCACGAGGAACATCAATGCTGCCATTGCGCTGTAGATCACCAGTTGCAGCATCGGCGTGTAGATCGAGCCGGTCTTGTTCATGGTCAGCTGTTTGCGGGTGTTGCTCCTGCTGGCCCCGGCGAAGCGCTCCTGTTCGTAGCCTTCGCCGCCGAAGCTGCGCACCACCCGATAGCCCTGGATGGTTTCCGAGGCAACGTGGGTGACATCGCCCATGGCGACCTGGATCTTCTTGCTCTGCTTGCGGAATTTTTTGCTGGTGCGACTGACCATTACGGCGATCAACGGCAGGATCGCCAGCATCACCAGGGTCAGCTTCCAGTTCATCCACAGCAGGTAGATGAACAGGAATATCACGGTCAGACCTTCACGAATCACCACCTTGATGGCGTCAGTCGCAGCACCGGTGACCATGGTCACGTTGAAGGTGATGCGGGAAATCAGATGACCGGAGTTATGGGTATCAAAATAGCGGTTGGGCAGGACCAGCAGCTTGTTGAACAGTTCGACACGCAAGTCATGCACCAGGCCCAGGGAGACCTTGGCCAGGAAGTAGTTACTCAGAAACGAACCCAGCCCCTGCCACGCGGCGATCAACACGATCAGCAGCGGCACTGCCTGCAACAGTTGCAGGTCGCGCAGGTAAGGCACGTTGGGGAACAGCACAGCCTCAGGGTTGCCCAGGCCGTCGACGAAATACTTGAGAATCCCTGCCAGCATCGGCTGGGTCGAGGCGAAAATGATGAAGCCGACGATACTCAGCAGGAAGATGCCGATGTAGGGTTTTACGTAGTTAAGCAGTCGGAAATAGATTTTCAGGCTGGAGCTTTGCCCGGCAGTGGGTGCCTTGTCGCTCATCGTAAAGCTCGCTGAAGTTGAAGAACGCGGGATTTTATCACAGCCGCCGACTTGCGCTTTGGCCCAGACCAGCGCACTGGTCAGACCGATCGGCAGCCAGCTGATAAACCACTCGGCCCGTGGCGAACCGGTAAGACTCGCCGCATCGAACTGCATGGCCAGCGTAGAAAACAGCCAGATCCCCATCAAACCACGGCCAAGCGTCGTATGCCGGGCCCGCCAGGCCTGGACCAGCACCGCCAGCCAGACGCACGCCCACAGCAGCATGCCGGGGATACCCAACTGAATGGCAGTATGGGTAAACAGGTTATGGGAATGGTCGAACTTCAGGCCATCGGCCACCACCACATCGTAAGGCGCGCCCAGGCCGATACCGGTCCATGGATGCAGCGCGACCATTTTCATCACGGCGGCGAGAATTTCCGGGCGATAGGACGATCCCCGCGCCAACATCAGTGGCTCAAGCAACCAGAAGCCCACGACAGCGACAGCGATGGCCAGCCCCGAGAGCAGATAGCTGCGACGGTCCCGGCACCAGATCGGCATCGCAACGACAGTCAGGAACAAAGCAAGGATCGCCCCGCGACTCTGGGACAACACCACGAAGGCGCCGGTCAGGGCCAGGGTCAGCGCCCAGACTGGCAACATTGCGCGATTCTTTGGCGGCCAGAGCAACGTCCAGACGGCGGCAATACCGACGACATAGGCGCCGAGGATGGGATGACTCAGCTCACCGATGCCCTCCACCCGGGCCAACCAGGGATTATGCTGCATGCCATAGAAGCGCACGATCGACGTCAGCGCCGCCAGCGCCATGCCGATGCCGCCCCATTGCATCAGCCGGACAACACGGCCGGGATCGGCACTGACCAGGATAGGGAAGAACAGGACAAATACGGCGATATACAGCATGCGCTTGAATTCGCGGTCTGCCTCTTCAGCGTGGCCCCAGGTCAGACTGAGGCTGGCCCACACCGCCAGCAGCAGCATCGATACGCAGAGGAAACGCTGGGCGCGCCAGAACTCACCAATACGTTCGCGAGCGGACCAGCCCAACGCCAGGGCAGGCACCCACAGAAAAGCGACCAGACCCTGTTGATAGATCTTGTTGGTCGGCGCGAAAGCAATGGCCAGCAGAAACCATAGCAACCCGGTCGATAACCAGGCCTGTGCCCAACGGTTCGTGTACATCCTGACTCCTCTGAAAAACGATATTCGCAACGCAAACTCGCGGCTGAAGCCGCTTTTGTGGGACCGGCTTCAGCCGGGAATAGGCCTTCCCGGCTAAATCCGGTCCCAAAGAAGCCGGTCCTATAGTGGTGCAACCCGTCACTTTTCGGCATCATTGCCGGCCAAACCGCTCGCGTTCCTTACAAGGCTTCTACTGATGCAATGCTTTCGGCTCTCTAAAGCCGCTTTAAATCAAATGATTGTCGGTGCCAAAGTTCTGGAGGCCGACAGCTTTGGCGCGAAAGTGTACATGTTGCAGGATGGCAAAATCCTTAAACTGTTCCGTCGCAAGCGTTGGTTCTCTTCCGCTCTGCTGCGTCCGTACTCCCGGCGCTTCATTGATAACGCCGTGAAACTGGAAAAACTCGGCGTGCCGACCCTCAAGGTTACCCACTTCTATACCCTCGACCAGCCGGGCATGACCGCGGTGCTGTACCGCCCGCTGCCCGGCGAAACCCTGCGCCAGATCACCCGGCATGAGGGTTTCAGTTGGCAGCAGTCGATGCCCGCGCTGATCGAATTGATCCGCAGCCTGCATCAATCGGGGATTTATTTCCGCTCGCTGCACCTGGGCAATATCGTCGTTACCCCGGAGAACACCCTGGGCCTGATCGACGTCGCCGACATGCGCTTCTTCCGGGGACCGCTGTCTAACAGCCTGAAGAAACGCAACCTGCAGCATTTCGCTCGCTACATAGCTCGCGAGAATCTGACCGAGGCCTTTCCGTTGCAGACACTCGAGCAGGGCGTGCTGAACTGACACGCAGCCCTAGTGGATGGACAGCAAGGTACGTGAATCTTCGCAAAAGCGCTGCCATGCCTGTTCCGGCGCCAGAGCCTGGTGTTGGGAGCTGGCAACGGTAGCGCCATCCTGACCGGCAACCTCATCCAGCGCCGCGATCCAGGCCTCGACGTTGCCGACCGGTACGTAATGACCGGCGCCGCCCAGTTGCTCGCGAAATACCGGCAGGTCACTGACCAGTACCGGCACTCCTGCAATGACCGCTTCCTGAAGCACCAGCCCCAGGCCCTCTTCCCGCGAGGGAATTACGACCCAGTCAAAGCCCAGATACAGCTTGGCCAGACCAGGCTTGTGCCCCGGCAGGAAGACTTTCCCGCCCAGGCCCAGATGCTTGATCTTGCGCTCGAGCACGCTACGGTCAGGGCCTTCGCCGATGATTACCAGGCTGATGTCGGGATGCTTTGCCAGGGAGCGGGCGAAGGCGTCGAGCAGATAGTCGAAGCCCTTGTCCGCGACCAGACGCCCCACCGCACCCAGCACCCGCCCACCGTTTTGCGGCAGGTCGAATACCCGACGCGCCTGCTTGCGCTCCAGCAACCGTGCGCGGAAGGTCTCGGGCTGCAGAGCACTGCGCAGCCCCTGCACCGGCAGATGCAGCTTTTCCTGCAAAGCCAGGGCAAGGGTCTGGGAGACGGCCGCCAGGGTCAGACGCTCGGCGGGAAAGGTGCGGAACAGCGCCAGATGCTCTTCACGCAGACGAGTGGCGCCATGGAAGACCACCACGGCACGGATATCCGGCATCTGCCTGAGAATGGGCAACATCACCCGGGCAACGCCTAGACCGTCGAGCAACACCCCTTTGGCGCCACTCTGGATCAACGCTTTGCGCAGGCGGGCCTGCATCCAGGGCTTGAGCAGGCGCCAGACATGCCGCTCCTTGAGCAGGCGCGAGGAAAAGCGCCACTCGTGCACGTCCTTCACCGGCTCGGTGCAACCATTGACCTCACCCTGGAGAAACCAGGTCATGATCTCGATGGCCGGATCCAGTTGCGAGACGATTTGCTGGTGGACCTTGTGCACCGATGAAAACGGCGAACCACTGGACCACATAATATTAATGATGGTCATCGGGTATCGAACCCCGATGTCGGAATCACCGCGTCTGCGCAGGCGCAATCAATCGTTGGTAAAGCCAATGCACACTCCAGACAGCCGCGTGGGCCCGGTCTTCAATGGTTCCGGGGCTGAGGACCCTTGTCGCTCGCCACGCCGGAACACACCTGTGAAGCCCGAAACAGTAGGTAAATCGCTTCGCCGCTTCCGGCGCCGCCCTGAATAGTCAAATCTTTCAGCCCCTGAACGCTCGTAGGCTCACGAGAGCAGCGTCAGATTCCCAGTACTGCTCGCAAACGCTCTATCCAACTTATTGCAGCCGCCTTCCGTAGCGCGGGCTCAAGCTCTTTGACAATGCGCTGACCAATGGTTGCAAAACTGAACTGCGACATTGCCAGATTACGGCCATTGACAGCAATACGAGTCGCCAATTCAGGGTCGACGCGTAACGTCGCTAATTTCGACTGGAGTTGTGGGATATTTCCGTAGAACACCACGTTCTCCATGTCCTGAAGACCGAGTGCGCGATTTTCAGCGCCCCCTTGATCGTAGGCCAACAATACGCAGCCACAGGCCATGGCTTCAAAATTCTTGATCATGTACTCGCCCATGCCGACATCGGCACTGACGAAAAAGCGAATGCGATTCAGGGTCTGGCAATACTCTTCGCCGGATTTGGTGCGCGTCACCACCAGCGGCTCGACCTGGCCCAGCTCATCAAGCAAGGCCTTGCGGCCACTATAGGCCACGCTGTTGGTGCTGCCGACGAACGCCAGTTCGATATCCCGCTCAATGCCCTGGTCCTGCAACAGCGTCTGGTCGTAACCCTTGGGCACGAACACCGCGTCGAAGCCCTCTTCACGCAACCGCTCGCTGACCACAAAACCGGAACTCAGCACCCGCGCCCATGGCAACTTGCGGTAATGCTCGCTGAACTTGCCAGTGTATTTGCAGGGAATGTAGTTCTGGTAAGCGTCGTGCTCGAGGATGACCAGATTGGGAATGGTACGAATGAAGCCGGCCTGACGGATTTCCTGCTTGAAACGCAGGAAAAACACGATGCGATCGTACTTCGTAACATCCACTTCACGCCGGAAATAGCCGCGCAGATTGCGTTGCTCAGCCGATGTCAGCCAGCGCAGGTCGCATTCGCAATGGGCTGCGATACCTTCGTACAGGCGATCCAGAATGGCCCGCTGCTCTTTCTGGACCAGCAATAGAACTTTCATTGTTTTCCTCGCGGCCTCCACAGACCGCTGATTCAAATATCTCTGCGCCAGAACAACTCGTGCCGGCGTACGGCCTTTCTGAAGAATTCGTTCTCGCCTTCGGCCGGCCAGCGCCGCCCGGCCAACAGGCGTTGCAGGCCGCGCCGCAGCTTACGCTTGAGCGGCATCGGCGGTTGCAGGTCGTGCATCATGCCCAGGGCCATAGCCTTGTCTCGCTGTTGCTCGACAGAGAGGCTCAGGCTATAGGGGACCAACGGCAATCCGGGATCGAACACCGGCGGCAAGGCGATGCCGCTGTAGGCGTCTCCCATTGGCCAGCGATCGTTGTCATGCAAGTGATTGGCATACCCCAGCACCGTTTGCGGTTGCCACTCCAGCCCCTCCAGCGCCTGCATTACAGCGGCCTGGGCGCAAATATGGTCCGGGTGTGGATCGATAGTCGCGTGGGGCATGACCAAAACCTGCGGGCGTGCTTGCAAAAGCAGTGCCCGTAAATCGGCCAGCAGGTTATTCCAGGTCGGCGCGCCATCGGCATCCCCCGGCAAGGTCATCGAATTGAACTGACGGAACAGGCGGGTATCGCTCAAGTCCGCCTCTCGCGAGGCAATGACCTGATCCGGCGCCGCTTGCATGGCCGGTAGTTGCAGGCAGAAATAACCCAACTGTACGCACTGCCCCTGGGGCACGCCGCCCCAACGTGGCACGGCAATGCTGTCCCAGGCGCGCAAACGACCCTTCAAGCGCGCCGCTTCGGGGCGCGGAACGCCCATCTGCTGATAATGCTCAGCTTCTATCTCGCCGGCAGTCAGGGTCACGATCCAGGTATCGGCAGCCTGACTGTAGAGACCAAACGCAGCCAGCTCGGCATCGTCGGCATGGGGGGCAATGACCATGACCCGCTGCTGCCGCGCATCGGCATGGCGAAAAGCCCACAGACGTAGCGGCCCCTGTACCCGGCAATATCGACCGCGCACTTGCAGGCTGCCTGAGTTCAGGGACTCGGCCATGCCGGTGAGATTGAGGTAGCGCAGCCCGCTGACCCCACGCTCAAACGCCTGCCGATCATCAACACCGCTGCCGCTCAGTTCGATCACAGGATCGAAGAAACGCCCCAGCCACGAGCTTTTCACGGTCAACCCCAGCACCAGAGTTTCGTCGCCCTGCAAAGACAGGGGCGCAACGACCTGCAACCGGCCGCCTTCAAGGGTGACACCTGCCACCTCGTTATCCGCAGGGAGGTTGTACTGGTAATCATCGCCCGGCGAGTAGAACAGGTGATCGGCAAACCAGGCTTCATGGGCAACCCAGCCGAACACCGCGAGCAGCGGGATCAGCCACCACGCCAGCAATACGCCTGCAGCGATCAGCAGCAACAGCGCAACCAGCAGGGCCACGCGCTTGTTACGGCGGTGGCGCTTGAGCAACTGCTGCTTGCGGCTCATAACTGAAATACCGGCACGGGGTTGCACCAACGGTCTTTGTATTCGCGGTCGGCGCGGCCGAAGGAGAAACGCAGGGGCTTGCCCAGGGTTCGAGCGTGTTCCCAGGCGCTTTGCGTATTGAGGAAGCTCAAGACACTACCGGGGCTGAAGTCGCGGGTCTCGGGATCGACGCCACCGTTGACATACTCGACGCTGATCCACTTCGGCGCTTCGACGCGATAGACCAATTGCACGGCAATCGGCGCGTCATTGAGAAACAGCACCGAGCCGATCAGCAGCTCGCGCAGCAACTCGACCACCTCGGCCATACGCTCGGCGCCCGTCGCCGGAAAACCCCAACGGCGCTGAAACAGGTCGCAATAGATGGCGGCAAGCTCGACACCGGTGAAGTCGCTGACCGGCCGCACCACGCCGCCCGCCTCTTCCAGCAGGCGCAGTTCGCGGCGCTGGTTATAACGAAACTTCTTCGACAGGTCTTCCGGCGTCCGGGCCATGGCCAGGGATTCGGTCTGGGGCTTGAGGGTGCTGACACGCCCCTGATTGAGTTCGGACAGATAACGCGCGGCGTGACGCACCGGCACCTGGGCATTCTCGGCCACCGGCAGGATCACCTCCGCGTTGCCCAGATCGAACAGGCCCTTCTTGCCGTGGCGCTTGAGCACGTCCTTGGACAGGGCCAGATAACGACCCCAGGCAGGAATCGCAGCCTGCAGCTCGCCGTTGTGCTGCCAGCCCAGATAACGCACGGGAATCCCGGCCAGTTCGGCCAGACGTTCCACTACCAGCGGATGGGTCGCCACGCTACCGCCAAAACGCTGCCACGCCTGAGCGTAGGTCGTCGCGTCAATCAGGTCCCAGCCACGCTCGCGCCAGCCTTGGAGTCGGTTGAGCATCAAGACCCCACGAGCAGGCGGCTGACTTGCGGCAAGTGCCAGAACACATCGCGCACCGCCTGATCACTGAAGCGCTCGAGCAGGCGTAGATCCATCAATTCGGCACAAGCCTCACGCTGCGCGTCATCGAGGCGCGACAGATGCACCAGGCCCTGGGCCAGACGATCGGCATCGCCCAACGGGAACAGCACGCCAACGCCCTCGACCACTTCCCTGGCGCCACCACAGGACGTCGCAATCAGCGGCACGCCAGCGGCCATGGCTTCCAACAGGACCATGCCGAAGGGTTCGTGATCGGAGCTTAGGGCAAACACGTCAAATGCCTTGAACAGGCGGCGAGCGTCGGCGATCTGCCCGGGAAATAGCACCTGAGCGCCAATACCTAGTTCGAGCGCCTGCTGCTTGAGGCGCTCTTCGAGACGGCCCTTGCCGAGAATCACCAACTGGCTGTTGGCGGGCAAATCCGGCAGAGCTTTGGCAAATCCGCGCAGCAACGTGGCCTGATCCTTGTCCGGGTGCAGCCGCCCGACATTGCCGACCACCCAGGCCGACGGCGCCAGGCCCATTTCTTCACGGGCCTGCGCGGCGGATAGCTGGCTGGCTTGCAACGGTTGGATATCGATACGGTTGTACAGCGTCTCGATGCGCTCTTGCGGCCACTTCGGCAGGCTTTTGCGCATGTCGTCGCGCACCGCATCGGACACGCCGAGCAGGCTCAGGCGCTGACGAAACAGGTGGGCAAACAACTTGCGCGAACGACGCTGATAATCGCCAAAGGCATGATGCACGCCGATCACCGGCAGACTCGTCGCCAGCAAGGCGATGTACACCGGCTTGAAGCGA
This sequence comes from Pseudomonas sp. JL23, assembly GCF_056933585.1. NCBI lineage: Bacteria > Pseudomonadati > Pseudomonadota > Gammaproteobacteria > Pseudomonadales > Pseudomonadaceae > Pseudomonas > Pseudomonas sp. JL23. The sequence continues at coordinate 6,259,175 of NZ_CM167795.1, forward strand.
TGGGCGATGCAGAAACTGAAATTGCGTGAAGCGACGATCCGCCGCAGATCGCGGCTCGCCCCCAGCTTCAGGCCACGGATGGCCTGGGAGCTGTATTCCATGAACAGTACTTCATCCGAAGCGCAGGACGTCGCCACTTCGGAATCGGCTGCACCGGTCAAAAAGACCGTGGTAACCCGGTAGCCCTTGCCCGCGAACAGGCTGGCGTACTGCCGGGCGCAGTCGAGAAACGGCCCGTCATAGCCGTGGCAGAACTGCAGGACTCGGCGTTCAGCCGACCGTGTCATAGAGTTCCACGCCGTCTTTGACCACCAGGATGTCTTCCATGATCAGGTACTCAAGGTCCGAGCCGAAGAACATGTTCAACGCATCGGTCGGCGAGCAGATCATCGGCTCACCACGGCGGTTCAGCGAGGTGTTCAGCGACACACCGTTGCCGGTGAGGTTTTCCAGGGCTTTCATCATGTCGTAGTAGCGCGGGTTGTACTCGCGCTTGAGCACCTGGGCACGGGACGTACCGTCTTCGTGGACCACTTCCGGCACGCGGGTCTTCCACTCTTCAGCCACTTCGAAGGTAAAGGTCATGAAGGGCGCAGGGTGATCGATCTTGATCATCTGCGGCGCCACGGTGTCGAGCATCGACGGGCAGAAAGGCCTCCAGCGCTCACGGAACTTGATCTGATGGTTGATACGGTCAGCAACGCCAGCGACGCTTGGGCAACCGATGATCGAACGACCGCCCAGGGCACGCGGACCGAACTCCATGCGGCCCTGGAACCAGGCCACCGGATTGCCTTCGACCATGATTTTGGCGATGCGCTCAGGCGTGTTTTCGATCTGGCGCCACACCGGCTTGCTCGGGTGACGGGCACAGGCAGCGATCACATCTTCGTTGCTGTAGGCCGGGCCGAGGTAGACGTGCTCCATCTTCTCAACCGGCACACCACGGGCGTGGGACACATAGGCCGCTGCCCCCACCGCAGTACCGGCGTCGCCGGAGGCAGGCTGAACGAACAGCTCTTTGACCTCAGGGCGGGCGATGATGCGCTGGTTGAGCTTGACGTTCAGTGCACAACCACCGGCAAAGGCGATCTTGCCGGTTTCCTTGAGGATATCCCCCAGGTAGTGGTCCATCATCTGCAGCGCCAGTTTCTCGAACAGCGCCTGCATGCTGGCCGCGTAGTGGATGTACGGCTCGTCAGCGATATCGCCTTCGCGTTTCGGGCCCAGCCACTCGATCAGTTTTGGCGAGAAGTAGAAGCCCTTGCCCTTCTCTTTGTAACGACGCAGGCCGATGACGTTGGCCAGTTCGGTGTTGATCACCAGTTCGCCGTTCTCGAAAGTCGCCAGGCGCGAGAAATCATATTTGCTGGCATCGCCATACGGCGCCATGCCCATGACCTTGAACTCGCCGTCGAGCATCTCGAAGCCGAGGAATTCAGTGATCGCGCCATACAGGCCACCCAGGGAGTCCGGGTCGAAGAATTCCTTGATCTTGTGGATACGGCCGTTTTCGCCATAACCGAAGAAGGTCGTGGCGTACTCACCCTTGCCGTCGATGCCCATGATCGCGGTTTTCTCTTTGAAACCGGAGCAGTGGTAGGCGCTGGAAGCGTGGGCAAGGTGGTGCTCGACCGGCTCGATCTTGATCTTTTTCGGATCGAAGCCCAATTGCTCGAGACACCAGACAATCTTGTTGCGATAGCGCTTGTAGCGACGGTTACCCATCAACAGCGCGTCAAGCGCGCGATCAGGTGCATACCAGTAGCGCTTGGCGTAGTGCCAGCGAGCTTTGCCGAACAGGCTGATCGGGGCGAAAGGGATTGCCACGACATCGACATCGGATGGCTTGATGCCTGCCTGTTCCAGGCAGAACTTCGCCGATTCGTAGGGCATGCGGTTCTTCGCGTGCTTGTCGCGCACAAAGCGCTCTTCTTCGGCGGCTGCAATCAGCTTGCCGTCGATATACAGGGCTGCGGAAGGATCATGGCTAAGGGCGCCGGACAGGCCAAGGATCGTCAATGCCACTGGGTCTAGCCTCTTGAGTCTGCTTGCAGGCGGCAGGCGCCTGGGAAGTATGTGCTCCCGCACAGGGCGCGGTGAGCAGCTAAAGCGCGGGATTATAGCCTAATGACAAGGGATATGGTCGGGGACCATGACAATCGTGGGACCGGCTTTAGCCGGGAAGACAATAGACCAGGCGATAGAAATATATCGATCATACCGGCGCCTTCCCGGCTGAAGCCGGTCCCACCGGGCAACGAAATCTTTGCGCCCTTAACTATCTACTCCCAACACCCCCGCCACTCCTGATTGATTACCCCTCATGAATCCAGGGGCCTTGGCGCCTCTGCCGCCACACGTTTTTTGACAAGCAGGATCCCATGACAACCTATACACCCATCTCCACCGGCAGCGGCGCCGAGCTGGCTGCCGCTTCTGCCGCACTGACAAGCCTCGATCAACAGAGCAATACCTTCGAAGATCAACTCAAATCATTGCCCCAGGCCGACACAGCGCTGCTGGATGCGATGGCAAGCGCCGACACCGTTGCAGTCGAACGCCATCTCGCCGCGCTGCTGCAGCAGTTGGACGACTATTGGCAAAGCCGTCACACCCCGCTGGCAATCAGCCTGGAGCAGGCACTGCGCGACGAAATGACGCTCAAGGTCCACGAAGGCGATCTCGACGCCCGCTACCGCGTTTGCCTGCCTGCGATCGCCGAACCGCAACCCGATGAGCCGGTGTCGGTGTTTTCCTTATATGTGCAGTTCAACGACGACAACGACGCCGAAATCAGCGGCGCGCTGGTCATGTGCCACGGCCTGGGCTCAACCTTGCTGTGGCTGCCCGGTGTCGGCCTGCTGGGCTTTGCCAGCCGCAGAGCCATGAGCGAAACCATCGCCTCCTGGCTGAATGACAGCAACCTGCGCAGCACTGTGCTGAGAAACGCCGAGCAGCACTTTCAAGACATCTTCCAGGCCATCGATACCGACCCGGAGCTGTTCCTGCCCGACTTCCAGGCGGCCGATGTGCAGTTGCAGGCAATCATGGGCAACCCGTTCAATTACAGCCTTGACCGTCAGCGATATAAGCAACGTGAGGACGTGCGTCACGCCTGCACAACTGGCAAAAAGGCGACGCTCGTCAATCAGGCCATCGCCATGCGCGGCCTGCTCGGCCCCATCGCCGTGCTGGAGCTGCGCGAACTGGCCAGTATCGAAGCCAGGCAGCGTAAGCAGCTACCACACTGGTTCAGACACGCCAACAGCGCCGATCAACAGACCTGCCAGCAGCGCCTGCAGGACTACGACCAGACCCGCACCTTGCTGCTCAGTGCCATGGACGGCGCGACCTCGCCGCAGCAGTTCGCCGATATCCGCCTGCGTGCCAGCCTGGCCAACGACCTGGGTTACGACTTGGCCCCTCAGGACCTCATTGTCAGCACCCAACGTACCCTGCCCCTGAGCGGCGAAAGCTACACCGTCAGCCATTCGCTCGTGCAACTGGCGCTGTACGGCCTGCACCCGCAGGATCGCAGCGAGGGTTCGGTATTCCTGACCCAGACCCATCTCAGCGTGGACGATGCCCCCGTCGCTGCAGACTATCCGCTGCTTACCCCCACCTACATCGCCCGCCTGATCGACGAGCTGAATCTGCGCGTGACGTTCGGTGAGTTCCAGCGCCGCATCTACGCCCTCAAATACAAACAGCAACTGATTCGCGAACTGATCCGCAAGCAACTCGGCGCGCTGGCCTATACCGCCTGGATGCAGGGCCATATCTCGCAAGAGGAGCTGGGCATCGTCGAAAGTATTTCCGGCCAGAACAGCGACCCGGCTGTGAAGCTGCAACTGCTCAGGCTCAATGGCCAGGACATCCCGAGCAAACTGCTGGTACTGCGCAAGGACGACGCTCAGGGTCGCGCCGAGCGCCTGGTGCTGTTTGCCGCCGACGCGCCGCAGGCACAGCTGTTCAAGGGTTTCTCCAACGAAACACAACTGCTGCACGAATTGGTGAGCTGGAGCGCGCTTGCGCCGATGAGCGACTACCTGGTCCAACAGGTCGAAGCATCCGGCCAACCGCGCTTGCAGGCCCAGCTCGCAGCGTTGCGCCTGAAGCCCTACCCGCCGGAAAACTTCATGCAACTGCTGACGGCAGGGGACTACAGCCAGGGTTTGAGTGCACTGGTCTCGGAACAACTGCGCGTCGCCATGGCCGAACAGACCCGATACACACCGGACTGGCTCATCCAGGCCAGCGCCGAGCAACTTCAGGAGCTGCTCGCCCTTGAGCAGGCTGCCAGGGCCGCCGAAGAGCACTACGCCGGCAAATCCCACAGTCAGGTGCCAGAATTCGAAGCCTACGTGCATCAACGCGCCAGCCAGAAGATCAACCAATTGCTGGGGCTGACCGACGGTCAGGTCGATCCGGATCAGATCATCATCATCTCCGAGCGCGAAACCCTCAGCTACACCCAGATGCTGCGCAACGGTTATGACGACAGCCTCGGCCTGCTCAGCGCCGGCGCCGACACCCTGGCCACTTTCAAGGGCCCGGAAGGCGTGGACCTGAGCCCGCTGACGCCGCAGAAAGTAGCCCGGTCGGTTCATGGCAAATGGCTCGCCGACGATTACATCGCGCAGATCCGCAGCAACCTGCTGGACCCAGAATCAGTCGGCTACGAGTATCGCCGCCAGACCAGCCTGCTGATCAATCAGTTGCACATGCAGGCCGCCGCCCTGCGCAGCCTGCTCAAAGGCCATATCGACGCACCGCAGTATCAATGGCTGCGGGCATCCCTGGACAGACTGCACCTGAATGACAAGCAAACCCGCGAAGACTTCCCGTTGTTCCCGCTGCAACTGCACATCGACAAGCCCTTTATCGGCTCGGGTCTGGAGGGGATCGACCAATTGGTAGTTCCCGCACCGGTACTGATTCACATCGAGACCGTGCAAGGCTGCTTCGTGGTGCTGCCGACCCGGATCCGCCAGGCCGCATTGCTGTACACGCCCCAGGCACCCGACGGCGTCGAGTTCCGCCTGTTTGCCGACTTCGTTACGTCGCTGCAACAGTCCGGCATGGTTGATTACTACAAGGACCGTTGCCGACTGGCGGCGCGCAGGACACTGTCGTTTTTCCTCAATGACATGAAAAAAGGCGGGGCCAACAAGCCGCCGTTCATTCCTCGGGAATGGTTCGGCAACCTTCAGGAGATCTGCTACAACCGTCCGCTGGAGCGCAAAATCCGCGACGTCGAAGACACCACCACCGGTCGTCACGACATGTTGAGCGCATTGGTCTGGACCAGCGTCGAGCTGATTGCCACGGCCATGACGCTGCCCTTCCCGCCCGCCAGTTTTGCCGTGGGCGCCCTGCTGGCCTTCCATGACAGCCTGCGTGCTGTCACAGCCCTGACCAATGGCAATCACGAGGCGGCCAGCGCCTACATCCTCACCTCACTGTTCAACAGCCTCGGCGCCATTGGCGACCTGCACTCCGGCGTCAAAGGTTTCGGTGCCTTGTTGCACAAACTCAAGCCGAGCCACGGTCGCGTAAAGACACTGCAATCGATCAGGCAACCTGTGCAAATCGGCAGGAAGATCGACCTCTATCCAGTGATACTGGCCGAAGAAAGCTTCTGGCTGGGCAAGCCGGTCGCCGAAGGTTACGCACCGTTGTTCCGCAGCCTGTCCGATGGCTCACAGGAACTGCACGCCACAGGCCAATTCGCACGTCGCGATGCCAACGGTATGTGGCGTCCGCTGGGTCACGAAACGAACCCGCCACAACCGGTCCCCGTCAAGGTTTCCCTGAGCGCCGGCTGGCCGGCCCAGCCCCCGCATGCCAAGGGCGTGCGCATCGTCGACAACAAGCCCTGCATCGACCTCAACGGGCAGGTCTACCAGGTGCAATACGATGCCCGCTTGCGCACCTGGAACATCATCGACCCGGCCAATCCGTACGCTTTTTATGGCAAGAAACCGGTGCATCTTGACGCCCAAGGCAAGTGGCAACTCAGCAGGCCCCTGCGCTTGCGCGGCGGCATGGACAGATATAGTCAGCTGCCACTGGAGCGAATCCCGTCACAGGAAACTGCAATTACGCGACTGAACGATTACCAGCTTCCCGAAGAGATGCATCGCCATGCCAATAACATTGTGATCAGCAAATACGATAATGATCCCGTGGTGGGAGATTACTTCGCCGTCGTTTATGCCGACATACGTAACAAATACTCTGCAATGCGCGACAAGCTTTATAACGACGCCAAGGCTTACTTCGCCGCCCCTGCAGCGGTCAGGCGGCCAGCCTTACCGGATCTGGCAGCAGAGACTGATTTCGAAGGACTTATTCAAGAGTGCTTCAAACAAACCCACGGCCTGGTCATCAGCGAAGCGCCCAAGTCCATCGCGAGCAAGCGCCTGCTGATCGAGAACATGGCGGCCTTGGCCAAACATGACGTCAAGATCCTGTATATCGAGCATCTGTTCACCGACCAGCACCTGAAGAAGCTCGCCAAATACCGGAAGATCTCCAGTAGCAGCCGGGCAGGCTCCCATGAGATCAAGCAGCACTTTAACTTGCTCAATGACGGTGCACTGGACAACGCCTCGCGCGACTTCGACTACTACCACTTGGTCAAGGCCGCACACCGCAACGGCATCGAGGTCCGCCCCTCCAGTTCCAACGTCAGCTACCCCCACAACAGTCATCCGGTGCCTGGTGCCGCTGGCGACGATGCTGCCGGGCAAAAAATGAGCAACTTCTTTGGCCACCAACTGATCTCCGGGGATATCCAGGCCCAACCGGACCGTCGTTGGATCGCCTTGCTCGATCAGAAACTGGCCAACACCCACAGAGGCGTGCCGGGCATCAGCGAACTCGAAGGCGCGATCAGTCTGCGCGTGCACGGCAAGCCCGGCTCGGGCAAGCCGGTGATCCGTCCCGACATAGATGGAGCGCAGGTGGACGACGTGACCATTCGCAGTGATTTCAGCCTTGAGATGACCGGCCCGGCTCCCCGGCGCGCTTCGCCTGATAGCGTCACGTCCTTCGGCCCTGGCAGCAAAATAGACGATGCCCTGCACCAGTACCTGACCGATCAACCCGTTATCGCCATCGACAACCCCTATCCCGGCGATCAGGGCTTCAGATGGAGTGATGCCGACGGCTGGCAGCGTGTCGATCCCCGGCACTGGAAAACCGATAACGCGCCGACACCATTGCAACTGTCGATGATCGATGCGGACTACGAGATACCCGCCCTGCATGGCGAGACCCTGCACGATCTGGCGAACTTTCAAAAGCGTGGGCTGGACCAGGACTACCGCCAGGCCAATGATCAACAGGAACTGGTCCAGGACCTGTTCTTTGCCCGACGCACGGCGCTGCATAGGGATGCCCAGCAGATTGTCATCCGCGAATTGCCGCCGCGTCCGATACTACCCGAGGTACAACCCGACACACGTCCGGCGGACTTCCTCGGCAGCCTGTATTTGCACACCGATGGCGTGGTCATAGGCGAATCACACAGCTCGATCGCCAGCAAAAAACTGCTGATCGACAACCTGCCCGCGCTCTCGCAGCAGAACGTCAAAACCCTGTATCTGGAACATCTGCTGAGCGATCTGCATCAGGCCGACCTGGACCGCTTTGCCGATACCGGCCATATGAGCAAGCGCCTATTGCATGACCTGAAGGTATTGGACCGCGGCCACCGCACGGATCCCACCCAGGTCTATACCTTCGAAAGACTGGTGATCAAGGCGCGAGAGCACGGCATGGAAATCTGCGCCATCGACTGTGCCGCCAGTTATTACCTCAAGGGGCTGCGCGATCCGGCCCCCACCTCCCGGCAACAAATGCTGAGCTACTTTGCCGCCCGCAAAATCACCAGGCATCAAGAGGTCACCGGGCAGCACAAGTGGATTGCCCTGGTCGGCAACACCCATACCAATCTCTACAAGAAGCTGGTACCGGGCATTGCCGAATTGCAGGGCGGTATCGGTGTGCGAGTGCTCGACGTCAAGCCGGGGGCTGGCAATACGGTGATGGCTGATACTGGCGAATTGCTCAGGGATGCGCTCAGCATGGAACAGCACTTTGTCAGGGGCGACTTCAGGATCACCCTGGAAACCGTGCAGACCCAAGCTGCAAGCCCCAAAACGAGTCCAGTCGAACAGCGCCTGTCCCGACCGGGAATGTTTCTGATCGAGCAAGGCGCTGACGGGCAGCACCAAGTCGTGCATCGCTCACGGGACCTGGCGATTTATCGCACCCATGTACAGACCGATGCCCAAGGCCGGGTGTCGCTGCCAAGAAGCCGCTGGGCGACTATCAATGGCCGGACGTTCGCCGACCTTGACGACCTGATTACAAGCCTCAGGCAGGCTGGGCTGAGCCACATCCGTTAAAGCGCTCAGCTCAAGCCAGAGGAACCTTTGGCAGGCGCTGCTCCAGCAACTGGTGCAGCGCACTGTCAACCGGCCAATTACGCATGAAACGCGCACGGTCCTTGGCGAAGGCCGTCGCAAAGGATGCCTGGGAGCGGTGCTGGCACATGGCATCAAGGTCGATCATCGACCAGCGCCCGCCATGCCAGAACAGGTTGTGGCCCTTGAAGTCGCCGTGGCTAATGCGCTCGCGCAGCAATTGCGCGAACAGCGTGTCCAGTGCCTGCAACTCGCTTTCCGGCACCGCGCCCGACTCAACATAAGGGGCGAAGCGCTCGATGATGTCCGGGCCCGACAGGTATTCGGTGACCAGATAAGCCTTGCGCCGCAGGCCCATAAAACGCTGCTCCTGCAAGGCCAGCGGCCTGGGCGTGGCGATGCCGAGAAAGGCCAGGCGATTGCCTTCGCGCCAGGAATGCCAGGCCCGGCTAGGGCGCCAGAAACGTTTGAGCCAATGGGCGAAATTCTTGATGTTGTAGCGTTTGATCACCAACGCCCGACCCGTCACTTCGACCCGCGCGACACTGGCGGCGCCGCCGGTCTTGTACAGATGACCCTGATCGAGCAGACCGTCAGCCTGAGCCAGCACCGGCAGCATTGCCGCTTCTTCTTCGCGACGAATCGCCCGCAGTTCGAAGGCCGTGTCCTTGACGCTGAACAGGCTGCAATCGCGGGTGCTTTTGTCGAGAAAATCCTTGAGGCGCCAGTCACGCACCTTGTCGATCTGCTTCTGCAGGGCTTCCAGCGGCAGCGCGTGCTCGCCGTTGCTCAGCAGGTAATACACCAACAGCTCTTCGGTGAACGGCTCAAGGGCGCGGGGCAACTGGGCGAAGAACACACCGAGGTTTTCCAGCACCTTCTGCCGCGACAACGGCTGCCCGGCCTGCTCGGCCATGACCCCGCCGCCATCGATGAGGTAGAGCTGGCCATTGGCGCGCATCAAGTTGTCCAGGTGCAGATCGGCCTGCCACAGGCCTTTAGCATGCAACTGGCCGATGGCTGCCAGCGCCTCACTGAGCACTGCGCTTTGCTCGTCGGCCAGCGCCGGCAGGTTCTCGACAGCGGCCCAGGCATCGCCCAGGCCCTGGGCATTTTCCAGCAGTTCGAACAACAGCCAACCGCCCTCTCCATCCTGCAAGCCATCGGCCAGCAGCAAAGGCGTAGTCATGCCCTGTTCGGCCAGCAATCGCGCACCATCGCGCTCGCGCTGAAAATGCCGCGCGGCCTTGCTACCGACCAGCAACTTGGCCAACACCGGCCGCCCACGCCAGACACCCGCGCCGACATAACGCTGGCCCGGCAACACCCGCAACAGCGTCAACAATTGCAGCTCGGCAGGCCCGGCGGCATCAGCCAGGGCCAGGCTGATGGGCAATGCCGGGGTGCGCCCGGCCGACTTGAGTTCAGACAAACGCATCAGCGGGGTCTCTTATCAAACAATCGATACTTGTTGGAGCGCGGCTTGCCCGCGAAGAGGCCAGTACACCCAATACATTTCCATGCTCAGAACCATTGCTTTCGCGGGCAAGCCTCGCTCCAACGGCCATTGCGCTGTCAGGCACTGTGCTGCTCACGGCGCTTATGGCTGCCGCGCCGGCCCAGACGCTGGAACCAGGTATCGGCCTCTGGGCTGTTGCTGTCGCCATGCAGATACACCGCAAGCAACTCGCGAACGTCCGCCTCCTGCCACATCGGCGCACGGCGCAGCAGCGGCTCCAGGTCCTTGATGCGGTCACGCTGACCGAACAGGATCGGCCGAGTCTTCTCCAGATCGATCAGTTGCGCACGGTAAGCATTGCCCACCGCCTGCAGGAAAATATGCTTGGGATAAAAACAACCGTGGATCTGCCCGGCGCCGTGCAGCGTGCGCGCCAGTTGCCCGCAGGCCTGCAGAATTGCCCGGCGTGCAGGCAGCGGCTGCTCGGCCCAGCCCTGCAACAGGGTATCGAGATCGGTCCAGCCGTCCAGGGCGCGGGTCATCAGGATCGCCCGACGCTCGCCCTTAATCTTCTGCTCGCCAAAGAACACCGCCTGCAATGCCGGGATGCCGAGCTTCTGGTAGCGGCTGATATTGCGGAATTCCCGGGAGAACGACGGCTCGCCAAACGGGTGGTGCAAGGTGTGGGTCAGGTAGTTGCTCTGACGCTTGAGGTAAAAGCCGCTGCCCTCCAGCTCCAGACGAAACACGCTGCTCCAGCCGCCGCGCCCGGTGTTGGGCTCATCAACCGCATCGAGCTGGACATCCCACAGCGACTGAAAATCAGCCAGGCCATGGCGGGCAAGCAAGGGCTGGTCGGTGCCTGCAATGAAGTGGCTCATTTGGCCCTCGCTAACTGAAGGAATGAGGTCTTCTGGCTGTTCATCACAACGCATCCCCATAGCGCAGCTTGCGCTGATACAGCTTCTCGGCCTTGACCTCCAGCCACTTCAGCAGCTTCGCCTCTTCAGCCAGGATCTGCCGCAGCGGTTGCTGGAAGTAACCCTTGAGAAAGCGCAGTTTGTCGCGTTTGGTCAGGCCGATGTCCAGCGCCGAGAAATACAGCGCGGCCAGGTCCTTGTTGCGCCAGCGCGGGGTAATCACCCGGCGGGTCTGGGCGCGGTGCAGATCGATCACCGAGAGCTTGAAGTCTTCGGGGGTCACCGGCTTGTCTGTATGCAGCAAAAAGTGGCAGATATAGCAGTCGCGGTGGTTGACCCCGGCGCGGTGCATCATGCCGACCAGGCGCGCCACTTCGGCAATGTACGCCCACTTCATGCGCGGCTCGGGCGGCTGGTTGCGCCAGTTGATGCTGACATCTTCCAGGCTTTCAGTCGGCGCCAGCTCTTCGGTGACGATAAACGAATGCTGCTCGGCCGGATTGTTGCCGCGCTCGCCATAGGCCACGGCGGTCATGGTCGGTACGCCGACTTCATGCAGGCGCTCGACGGCGTCCCACTCCTTGCCCGCGCCCAGTACCGGCAGCTTGGCGGTGATCAGGTTCTTGGCGATTTCGCCCCAGCCGATGCCGCGATGGATCTTGACGAAATAACCGCGCCCGTCGACCTCGGTACGCAGGGTGCGCCGACCATCGAGTTCGCGATAGACCTTGCCGTCCAGGGCCTCGACGGCTTCGAACGCATCGCGCTCGCGCCACAGGCTCTTGAACGGTTCAGCAAGGATCAGTTTCATCCGTAGTGCTCCGCCAGAATCACATCCGCAGCGTGCTGCGGCATGCTGTAAAGGTCTGCCGTCTCGGCATAGGCCAGACCATTGCGCCCCCAGGTCACGCGCGCGGCGTTGTCTTGGAGCATGCGGCTCAAGTAGTCATTGAGCTGGTGTTGCTCGAACGGCTCATCCAGCACCAGGCCGCTACTGGCCTCGGCAATGTAATGGGCGTAGCCACATACGGCGCTGACCAGCACAGGGAGCCCTGCCACCAGGGCTTCAAGCAGCACGGTCCCGGTGTTTTCGTTGTAGGCCGGGTGGATCAGCACGTCGGCCCCCAACAGGAAGCGCGGAATATCGCTGCGCCCCTTCATGAAGGTGACGTGGTCGCCCAGGCCCAATGTGGCACTTTGCAATTGGAATACTTTGGGGTCGTCCTGACCGATTACAAACAGTCGCGTGCGCTTTTTCAGTTCCGCAGGCAAGGCGGCCAGGGCCTTGAGGCTGCGATCCACACCCTTGGTCTTGAAGCCCGAACCGATCTGTACCAATAACAGGTCATCGTCGGCCAGACCGAACTCCTTGCGGAATTCGGCGCGGATCTGCGGCGCATCGCTCGGCGCGCGGCGGTCCTGGGCGATGCCCGGCGGAAGCAGATGGAAGCGTTGCAGTGGCGTCGCGTAATGCTTGATGAACAGCGGTTGCTGCACCTCGGAGATCATCAACACCTGGGTTTTCTCGTCCTTGCCGAACACCGAACGCTCGTATTCGGCGAAGTGGCGGTAGCGGCCCCAGTGGCGATACAGCGAGTGGCGCAGGTTCTGTGCCTTGTCTTCAAAACAGCCGTCGGCGGCGTAGTACACGTCCAGGCCCGGCATCTTGTTGAAGCCGACCAGCCGGTCCACGGGGCGCTTGGCCAGATCGGCGTTCATCCAGTCGGTGAGCTTTTCATTGCGCCGATGGTTGAACAGCGCCTTGACCGGTGCCACCAGCACCTCGAAACCGGGCGGCACATCGCCTTCCCAGATCAGGGTATAGACGCGGATCTGATGCCCGCGCTGCTGACACTCCAGGGCAATACGCATGAAGTCACGCTGCAAGCCACCGAAGGGGAAATATTTGTACAGCACAAAAGCCAGTTGCATCAGCCTGCTTCCTTTGCCAGCAACAGCGCGCCCAGTTGGCTCGCTACCCGCTCGGGATTCAAACGAGTGAAGCACACCGGCCACTCGCGTTTTAGGTCCAGCCGCGCCTGATCATCAGGCGTCGGTTGGTAAGTGCATTTCTTCTGCATACACGGCGCGCAGGCCGGGTAATCGCCGGCCAGATGCACCTGGGACTTGCCGTAGGCGCCGCTCAGGCCCGGGTTGGTCGGACCGTACAGCGACAGGGTCGGTACGTCGAACGCCGCAGCCAAGTGACCCAGGCCGGTGTCCACCGCCACACAGGCCTGGGCCTGGGCCAGCACTTTGGCGACGCCTGCCAGATTCAGTTTCGGCAGCACCTGCGCCTGCTCCAGCCCCTCGGCAATCCGCTCGGCGCGCTCGCGTTCGACGACATTACCCCATGGCAGGCGCACCTGCAGGCCCTGGGCGATCAGGCGCTCGGCCAGTTGCCGCCAATACAGCTCCGGCCAGTGTTTGGTGGCCCAGGTGGTGCCGTGCAGGAACAGCACGAAGGGAGCAGCATCTGCCGCATCAACCAATCGGCTGCGCTGCAAACCGTAATCGCCGGTGGTCTGTGGCACTTCATAGCCCAGCGCCTGGGCGAACAGTTGGCGCACCCGCTCCACCGCATGCTGACCGCGCGGCACGGCATAACTTTGCTTATAAAAGCGGCTGGCCAGGGGTTCCCGGGCCGAGTCACGGTCCAGGCCCACCACCGGCGAGCGGCTGTAACGGGTCAGCCAGGCGCTTTTCAGCAGGCCCTGGGCGTCGATCACCAGGTCATAGGGGGTATCGCGCAAACGTTGCTTGAAGCGTTTCCACTCACCGCTGCGCCAGGTCTGCCAGATACTTTTGCGCCAGCGGCGAATCGCCACTGGAATGATTGCATTGACCGCCGGGTGCCAGCTGGGGATCTCGGCAAAGCCTTCCTCCACCACCCAGTCGAACTCGATACCCGGCACGGCGCGTGCGGCATCGGTCAGAGCGGGCAAGGTGTGGATCACATCGCCCAGGGACGAGGTCTTGATCAGCAGGACCCGCAAGTCAGACAACCTCCACGGGCTGACCGCCTACACGCTGCAAGGCCTCGAGCACCGGAGCGGGCTCCAGTTGGCGCATGCAGTTGTAGTGGCCGAAGCGACAGGTGCGCTCGAAACAAGGGCTGCATTCCAGGCCCAGGCGGACGATCTCCACCTGATCAGCCAGCGGCGGCGTAAAGCCCGGCGACGTCGAGCCATAGACCGCCACCAGCGGCCGGTTCAGCGCGGCGGCGACGTGCATCAGCCCGGAATCGTTGGAGACCACGGCATCGGCGCACGACATCAGGTCGATCGCTTCGGCCAGAGAAGTATCGCCACTGAGGTTGCTGGCTTCTTCGCGCAGGCCGGGAATCAGCCGCTCGCGGATGCTTTCGCCTACGGGGAAATCTTTCTTCGAACCAAACAGCCAGACCTGCCAGCCTTGGCGAATGCGCATTTCGGCGACTTCGGCGTAGTACTCGGCGGGCCAGCGCTTGGACTCGCCAAACTCGGCGCCGGGGCACAGCGCCAGTACCGGGCGATCCAGGCTCAGGCCGAACTTGGCCAGCGCAGCGTCGCGGCTCGACGGGTCGATACGCAGGCTCGGGCGCGGATAGGGCGTCGGCAAATCAGCGCCGCGATCAAAGGCCAGGGCCATGAAACGCTCGATCATCAGCGGATAGCGGGCTTTATCGAGGGTACGCACATCGTTAAGCAGGCCGTAGCGGAACTCACCACGCCAGCCGGTGCGCTTGGCAATACCGGCAAAGAACGGCACCAGTGCCGACTTCAAGGAATTGGGCAGCAGGATGGCCTGGTCATACTGGCCCTTGAGCGAACGGCCGATACGGCGGCGAGTTGCCAGCTCCAGTGCGCCATGGCCGAGCGGAAAGCTCAAGGCGGCGCGCACTTCGGGCATGCGCTCAAGGATAGGTCGGCTCCACTCCGGGGCCAGCACATCGATTTCGCACTCGGGATGACGCTGCTTCAGGCACTGGAACAAGGTTTGCGCCATCACCATGTCACCGACCCAGCTGGGTCCAATGATCAAAATTCTCATGCTTTATCCAAAAACGACCAGAAACGATCAGGGAGGCTCAAGCCTCCCTTTTATGCACATGGCTCTTATCAATCACAACCATCTGAATTGGAATGATATCTGTGGGACCGGCTTCAGCCGGGAAAGGGCCAGGACATCCGCCGCATTTTCCTGATCAGAAAAATGCCTTCCCGGCTAAAGCCGGTCCCACAGGAATGAAGGCAAGGTCAGCTCAACCCCATCCCCGCCCAGATCCGCATCACCTCACGCCGCTCGACCTCGAACTGGTCACCGCGCACGGTGCCGGCCTCTTTCTGCAGGGCCTGGCGGTGGGCGGCGGAGCGGTAGGCTTTATAGGCCTCGCGCAGCAGGCTGGCATCGGCTTCGGCCATCAAACCAAGCTGCTCCAGCGTCTCCAGAATGCGAATGTTATCGGTGTAACGCAGCAGTGCCGGGTGTTCCCTGGACCACGCCAGAGCCGCGTATTGCACCATAAATTCGATATCGACGATACCACCGGCATCCTGCTTGAGATCAAAGGCCGCAGTGGCCAGGAAGGCGTTGGCCCCGGTCCCGGCTGTCGTGCCCTTGGTGCCGAGGTTGTCGCGCATCTTGGCGCGCATCTCGCTGACTTCCTGAAGCAGCTTGGCCAGATCCCGCTCGCGGCCGAGGATCTGCGCGCGAATGTCTTCAAAGGCCGCCCGCACATCCGGGCTGCCGACCAAGACCCGCGCCCGCACCAGTGCCTGATGCTCCCAGGTCCAGGCTTCGTTTTCCTGATAGCGGGAAAATGCGCCCAAGGAACTTACCAACAAGCCCGATGCGCCGGACGGACGCAGACGCATATCGACGTCATACAGTTGCCCGGAGTTGGTCTGGGTGGTGAGCATATGAATGATGCGCTGGCCCAGACGGGTAAAGAACTGCGCGCCATCGATGGGCTTGGCGCCATCGGTCTCGGCCTGGGCATCGCCGTCGTGGATGAAGACCAGATCCAGGTCCGAGCCATGCCCCAGTTCGATGCCGCCCAGCTTGCCGTAACCAACAATCACGAAACTGGGGTCGCACAAGCTGCCATCAGGCCGCGCCGGGGTGCCGTGGCGAGCGACCGAGTGATTCCAGGCCAGGGCCAGCACCTGCTCCAGAATCGCCTCGGCCAGCCAGGTCAGGTAGTCGCTGACTTTCATTAAAGGCAGGCTGCCGGTGATTTCCGACGCAGCAACGCGCAGGCCGTGGGCCAGCTTGAAGTGGCGCAGGGCTTCCATCTGCTGTTCGAGGTCGTCTTCCGGGATCCGGGTCAGACGCTCGCGCAACTCCGCCGCCAGTTCAAGGGCCTGGGGCGGGCTGAACAGACGGCTTTCATTGAGCAGTTCGTCGAGCAGCAGCGGGAAGCGGGCGATCTGTTCGGCAATCCATGGGCTGGCGGCGCATAGCGTCAGCAGGCGGCGCAGGGCATTGGGGTTTTCCGTGAGCAGCACCAGATAAGCCGAACGCCGCGCTACGGCCTCGACCAGGGGCAGCACCCGTTCAAGCACAAGGTCCGGATTATCGTGCTCCACCGCTTGGGCCAGCAGGCGCGGAATAAAGGCATCCAGGCGCTCTCGCCCCAAGCGCTGCATGGCGCGCAATTGCGGGCTGTGGCGCAGATCGGTGAGGCGCTTGAGGGCCTTGGCCGCGTCGACAAAGCCACCCTCGGTCAACTGCCGACAGGCGCTTTCTTCATCCTGGGACTCTTCCCACAGCGGCAACCACTCACCGCCGATGATCTCCGCTTCATCTTGCGCAGCATCTTCGCCATCCGGGTCGGCGATGACCTGGCGGAAGTGCCAGTCGACCCGGCCACGCCAGTACATGAGTTTTTCGTGGAAGCTGGCCCAGTCCGGGAAACCCAACATAAAGGCAATGCGCGCCTGATCCCGGTCGCCGTCGGGCAGCATCTGGGTCTGGCGGTCGGCAATCGCCTGAATGGCGTGTTCGGTATAGCGCAGGAATTCGTAGCCTTCGCGCAGTTCGTCAGTGACCGCGCCGGGCAGATAACCCTGGCCTTCGAGGGTCTTGAGCACCTTGAGCAAGGGGCGTTGTTGCAGGCTCAGGTCGCGGCCACCGTGAATCAGCTGGAAGGCCTGGGCGATGAACTCGACCTCGCGAATGCCGCCGGAACCCAGCTTGATATTGTCGGCCATGCCCTTGCGCCGTACTTCCTGTTGAATCAGCTGCTTCATGGTGCGCAGCGCTTCGATGGCGGAAAAGTCCAGGTAGCGCCGATAGACGAAGGGCCGCAGCATTTCCAGCAACTGCGCCCCGGCAACCTGATCACCGCCCACTACACGCGCCTTGATCATCGCGTAGCGTTCCCAGTCGCGGCCCTGATCCTGATAGTACTGTTCCAAGGCATTGAAGCTCAGCACCAATGCCCCCGCCGAGCCATAAGGGCGCAGGCGCATATCGACGCGGAACACGAAACCGTCGACCGTGACCGGATCCAGGGCCTTGATCAGGCGCTGGCCCAAGCGGATGAAGAATTCCTGGTTATCCAGTGGCCGCTTTACGCCAACGGTCTCGCCGCCTTCGGGATAACCGAAGATCAAGTCAATATCCGACGAAAGGTTCAGTTCCACTGCACCGAGCTTGCCCATGCCTAGAATGACCATCTGTTGTGGCTCGCCACTGCGCCGCCCGGTGGGCACGCCGAACTGTTGGCAATGGCGCTCGTACAGCCATTGATAAGCCAGATCGATAGAGGCATCGGCCATGGCCGACAGTTCGCGACAGGTCTGCACCAAATCAACCTGACGCGTCAGATCGCGCCAGATAATCCTCACTTGCTGGCGCGTGCGCTGGCGACGTAGATTACGCCCCAGCTCATCTTCGGTAGCGGCGGCCGTGGTCGCCTTGGCAATCTGCGCGCGCATCTCGCCGTCGGCGAAAGAGCGCTCCAGCTCGCCGGATTCAGCCAGTTCGATAAGCATGCGCGGATCACGAATGCACTGCTCGGCAACGAAGTCACTGGCCGCGCAGACCCGCTCCCAGGCGGCGCGACGTGAAGCGGGCCAGGCGTCGAAAAGCGCGAGGCTGTCATCTTCGAGCGCTACAAGAGCGGTACGTAGCGATTGTTGAACGCGGGACGCGACGGGCAGCAGAATGGCTGGAATATCAGCCAGCGAAGGTAGGCTCATGGTCTATCCTTGATGGGCGTGCAAAAGGGCTGTCTGCTGCAATGGCAAGTTTCACGCTTCGTGACGGACTGTCGAACAAAAGTCAGAAATTGCTGAAAAACCGAATTTGGCAGCACCCAGTATTGATTTTTTATTAATTGCGAACCATTTCAACCAACGGTAACGTTTTTTTTCACAAGCGGACAGGAGCTTTTTCAGCGTTTCTCTGTAGTTTTACTACTGACCACAGTTTTCGAAAGGCTGAAATGGTCGACGATTTGTAGTAAAACTACACGACGCCGGTACAACCTCCGGTCATCCAAGAATTTATGTCGTCTGCCCACAAGGCCAGTCGCAAACTCAGGCAACCGATTCTGGAAGCCTTTCCGCCCTGGAGCAAGCCATGCAAGACCTCGATCCCGTCGAAACCCAGGAATGGCTGGACGCCCTGGAATCGGTTCTCGACAAAGAAGGCGAAGACCGTGCTCACTACCTGATGACCCGTATGGGTGAGCTCGCCACCAGAAGTGGCTCGCAACTCCCTTACGCCATCACCACGCCGTACCGCAATACGATTCCTGTCACCCACGAAGCACGCATGCCTGGCGACCTGTTCATGGAACGCCGCATTCGCTCGCTGGTGCGCTGGAACGCATTGGCCATGGTCGTCAAGACCAACCTGAACGACCCGGATCTGGGCGGCCACATCTCCAGCTTTGCCTCCAGTGCCACGCTGTATGACATCGGCTTCAACTACTTCTTCCAGGCCCCGACCGACGAACACGGCGGCGACCTGATCTACTTCCAGGGTCACGCATCGCCGGGCGTCTACGCCCGTGCGTTCATGGAAGGCCGCATCACCGAAGAGCAGATGAACAACTTCCGTCAGGAAGTCGACGGCAACGGCCTGTCGTCTTACCCACACCCGTGGCTGATGAAAGATTTCTGGCAGTTCCCGACCGTTTCCATGGGTCTGGGCCCGATCCAGGCGATCTACCAGGCGCGCTTCATGAAGTACCTGGAACATCGCGGCTACATTCCGGAAGGCAAGCAGAAAGTGTGGTGCTTCCTGGGTGACGGCGAAACCGACGAACCGGAATCCCTGGGCGCCATCGCCCTGGCCGGTCGTGAAAAACTCGACAACCTGATCTTCGTCATCAACTGCAACCTGCAGCGTCTCGACGGCCCGGTTCGCGGCAACGGCAAGATCATCCAGGAACTCGAAGGCGTGTTCCGTGGTGCCCAGTGGAACGTCACTAAAGTGGTCTGGGGCCGTCATTGGGACTCCCTGCTGGCCAAAGACGTCGACGGCATCCTGCAACGTCGCATGGACGAAGTGATCGACGGCGAGTACCAGAACTACAAAGCCAAAGACGGCGCGTTCGTACGTGAACACTTCTTCAACTCGCCTGAACTCAAGGCGATGGTTGCCGATCTGTCCGACGACGAGATCTGGAAGCTCAACCGCGGTGGCCACGACCCGTACAAAATGTACGCGGCCTACCACCAGGCCGTTAACCACAAGGGTCAACCGACTGTTGTCCTGGCCAAGACCATCAAGGGTTATGGCACCGGCGCCGGTGAAGCGAAGAACACCGCACACAACACCAAGAAAGTCGACGTCGACAGCCTGCGCAGCTTCCGTGACCGTTTCGACATTCCGGTGTCCGAAGCCGACCTGGAAAAACTGCCGTTCTTCAAACCGGAAGAAGGCAGCGCCGAAGCCCGCTACCTGAGCGAGCGTCGTGCCGCCCTGGGTGGTTTCGTGCCACAGCGTCGGGCTTCCAGCTTCAGCCTGCCGACCCCGCCACTGGAAACCCTCAAGGCCATCCTTGACGGCACTGGCGATCGCGAAATCTCCACCACCATGGCCTTCGTGCGGATCCTCTCGCAACTGGTCAAGGACAAGGAAGTCGGTCAGCGCATCGTTCCGATCATCCCGGACGAAGCCCGTACCTTCGGTATGGAAGGCATGTTCCGCCAACTGGGCATCTACTCCTCCGTCGGCCAGCTCTACGAGCCAGTCGATAAAGAGCAAGTGATGTTCTACCGCGAGGACAAGAAGGGCCAGATCCTCGAAGAAGGCATCAACGAAGCGGGCGCCATGTCCTCCTTCATCGCTGCTGGCACTTCGTACAGCAGCCACAACCAGCCGATGATCCCGTTTTACATCTTCTATTCGATGTTCGGGTTCCAGCGTATCGGTGACCTGGCCTGGGCCGCTGGCGACAGCCGCACCCGTGGCTTCCTGGTCGGCGGTACTGCCGGTCGCACCACGCTCAACGGCGAAGGCCTGCAACACGAAGACGGTCACAGCCACCTGCTGGCCTCGACCATCCCGAACTGCCGCACCTACGATCCAACCTACGGCTATGAGCTGGCGGTGATCATCCAGGACGGCATGAAGAAGATGTTCGAAGAGCAACAGGACGTTTTCTACTACCTGACCGTGATGAACGAGTCCTACGTACAACCTGCCATGCCGGCCGGTGTCGAGGCCGCCATCGTCAAGGGTATGTACCTGCTCGAAGAAGACACCAAGGAAGCGGCGCACCACGTTCAGTTGCTGGGCTCGGGCACCATCCTGCGTGAAGTTCGCGAAGCGGCGAAGATCCTGCGTGAGCAATTCAACGTTGGCGCTGACGTCTGGAGCGTTACCAGCTTCAACGAACTGCGTCGCGACGGTCTGGCGGTAGAGCGCAACAACCGCCTGCACCCTGGCCAGAAGCCAGCGCTGAGCTACGTTGAAGAGTGCCTCAACGGCCGTAAAGGTCCGGTGATTGCATCGACCGACTACATGAAACTGTTCGCTGACCAGATCCGTCAGTGGGTTCCGACCAAGGAATACAAAGTCCTGGGCACTGACGGTTTCGGCCGCAGCGACAGCCGCAAGAAACTGCGTCACTTCTTCGAAGTGGACCGCAACTTCGTCGTGCTGGCCGCCCTCGAAGCCTTGGCCGACCGTGGCGACATCGAACCTAAAGTAGTGGCGGAAGCCATCACCAAGTTCGGCATCGACCCGGAAAAACGCAACCCACTGGACTGCTAAGAGTCTGGTCAACATCGCATAACGCGCGGCCACAAGGGCGCAAGACAGCCGAACGATGCGGAATTTCCCCAGGTTTTTACGGGGTCATGAGCATCCCAAGCTGTCTTGTTGCAACTACCCTCAGGCAGTGCAGCCGAGAATGAACAGGTTCTCCGAAGGAGAGACATTGTGAGTGAACTGATTCGTGTACCCGACATCGGCAACGGTGAAGGTGAAGTCATTGAGTTGATGGTCAAGGTCGGTGATCGCATCGAAGCTGACCAGAGCGTCCTGACGCTTGAATCGGACAAGGCCAGCATGGAAATTCCTGCGCCCAAGTCCGGTGTCATCAAGGCCATGAAGGTCAAGCTGGGCGATCGCCTGAAAGAAGGCGACGAGCTGTTCGAACTGGAAGTGGAAGGCGAAGCCGCCGCTGCTCCAGCCGCTGCTGCCGCCCCGGCTCCTGCTGCCGCCGCACCTGCTGCTGCTCCGGCTCCGGCCGCTGCGCCTGCTCCGGCTGCCGCACCTGCTGCTGCCACCGTGCAGGACATCCATGTGCCGGATATCGGCTCGTCCGGCAAGGCCAAGATCATCGAATTGATGGTCAAGGTCGGCGACAGCATCGAAGCCGATCAATCCCTGATCACCCTGGAATCCGACAAAGCCTCCATGGAGATTCCGTCTCCAGCGGCGGGCGTGGTCGAGAGCATCAGCGTCAAGCTCGAAGACGAAGTCGGCACTGGCGACCTGATCCTGCAACTGAAAGTCGCGGGCGCAGCGCCAGCAGCAGCTCCGGCTGCGGCCGCACCGGCACCGGCTGCCGCCCCTGCCGCAAAAGCTGAAGCGCCAGCTGCTCCGGCACCTGTTGCAGCACCTGCTGCACCGGCCAAAGACGGCGCCAAGGTCCATGCGGGCCCGGCGGTACGTCAACTGGCTCGCGAATTCGGCGTTGAGCTGAGCGCAGTCACGGCCACCGGCCCACACGGTCGTGTGCTCAAGGAAGACGTGCAGGTTTACGTCAAGGCCATGATGCACAAGGCCAAGGAAGCTCCAGCCGCTGGCGGCGCCAGCGGCGGCATGGGCATCCAGCCTATTCCGGAAGTCGACTTCAGCCGTTTCGGCGAAATCGAAGAAGTGCCGATGACTCGCCTGATGCAACTGGGCGCTACCGGTCTGCATCGCAGCTGGCTGAACATTCCGCACGTCACGCAATTCGACCAGGCCGACATCACCGACCTGGAAGCCTTCCGCGTCGCGCAGAAAGTCGTTGCCGAAAAAGCCGGCGTCAAGCTGACCATCCTGCCACTGTTGCTGAAATCCTGCGCCTTCCTGCTCAAGGAACTGCCGGACTTCAACGCCTCCCTGGCACCGAGCGGCAAAGCGGTCATCCGCAAGAAATACGTCAACATCGGCTTCGCCGTCGACACCCCGGACGGTCTGCTGGTCCCGGTGATCAAGGACGTCGACAAGAAAAGCCTGCTGGAACTGGCCGCCGAAGCCGCTGTACTGGCCGAGAAAGCCCGTACCAAGAAACTGTCGGCCAATGAAATGCAGGGCGCCTGCTTCACCATTTCCAGTCTCGGCCACATTGGCGGCACCGGCTTCACGCCGATCGTCAACGCGCCGGAAGTGGCGATCCTGGGTGTTTCCAAGGCCACCATGCAGCCAGTCTGGGACGGTAAAGCCTTCCAGCCGAAGCTGATGCTGCCGCTGTCGCTGTCCTACGATCACCGCGTCATCAACGGCGCCGCCGCCGCACGCTTCACCAAGCGTCTGAGCGACCTGCTGGCTGATATCCGTACGATCCTGTTGTAAGCGCAATACCTGTGGCTGCCCGTGTGGCAGCCCTTTGTGGGACCGGCTTCAGCCGGGAAGAGGCCAGCAAGATCGATACATCTGCATTGCCCTTGAAGCTGCCTTCCCGGATCAATCCGGTCCCACAGGATTTGCGCCGACTACGGATGCGCCTCACTGTTTCACCGAGCTGCCACGCTCGAACCTCAACCCCGCCGTCTGGCGGGGCTTTTTTTTGCCTCGAATATTACCGCGACAAATCGCCGCCATCGCCCATAGAGGCCTTATGACATCAGCGTTCCGATCAAATGCGCTCTAGATCCGGCGCAAATGGCCGACACATTTATAGCACTGAGCCATTGCGCCGACTTGTCAGCCCGCTCCGCATGATGCAACCTTGCCACACGCGACCTCGAAACGGGCTTACGCCCTCGCGCGACCAGAATTCCGAAAGCGAGTTTCTTCATGAAAAGCCAACCCGATGCAGCCGGAAGAACGGCTGCCGAGGTAGTGACGCAACTGCCGGTGCCCTCGCGCCTCGGCATGCTGCGTTTCGAACGGCTGAATGAAGCCAATTGGGCCTTGCTGTACCTGGACCCCAACTGCGAAAAGCAGTTCGGCATGCCTGCCGTCGAGCTTTGCGCTCTGGTCGGCTCGCCCTACGCGAGCCTCATGGAACCCGAAGCTCGCTACGCCCAGCACGACGCCGTGCAGCTGCAACTGGCCACCGCCCCTTATTACCTGGTCCGCTACACCCTGCATACCGGCAGAGGCCCGCTGGGTATCCTGGAAATCGGCGAAGGCTACAAACAGCACAACCGCGAGCTGCTGCGCGGCTATCTGATCGTCGTCGATGAATTGTTCGATGCCAATGCCGCACTCGCCGCTCCAGACCTGGAAACCCAGAACAACCGTCTACAGATCGCCCTGGAACTCAATCAGCGCGCGCAACAGGAACAGCTCGAGCACCTGGAGCGCGTACGCGCCCAGCAGGGCCTGATCCTGCGTCTGGCACGTCATCGCTACAGCACTGATGATCCTGTGCAGGAAGCCGCGCGACTGATCACCAAGAGCGCCTGCCAGATCTACAACATTGCCGGCGCCAGGGTCTGGAACCTCAACGGTCAGATGCTGGAGCCGATTGCCGGTTTCAGCCTCGCCAGCGGCGAATACCATGTCGCCGAGCCCATTGATGTCAGCCACTACCCTTCGTATCTGGAAGCGCTGCACAACAGCCGCGCCATCGACGCCAACGATTTCGAGCACGACCCGCGCACCCGGGAAATCGCCCACGGCCTGACGCCCAGCGACACCAGCGCCATTCTCGACGCCAGCATTCGTATCGACGGCCAGGTGGTCGGCGTACTCTGCCTGGAGCAGAAAGGCCTGCCGCGCCCATGGCATTCGGATGAAATCGCCTTTGCCGGTGAGCTGGCCGACCACTTCGCCCAGGTCATCAACAACCGCAACCGGCGCAGCGCAACCAGCGCCCTGCACCTGTTCCAGCGTGCGGTCGAGCAAAGCGCCAACGCCTTTTTGCTGGTCAACTGCGATGGCGTGGTCGAGTACGTCAACCCAAGCTTTACCGCGATCACCCAGTACAGCACTGACGAAGTCCACGGCCACAAGCTCTCCGAGCTGCCGGCCCTGGAAAACCTCAGTGAGCTGCTGCTCGACGCCAACTCCAGCCTGAGCACCAGCAATAGCTGGCAAGGCGAGTTCAAGAGCCGCCGCAAGAACCTGGAACCCTACTGGGGCCAGCTGTCGATTTCCAAGGTCTATGGCGATAATCGCGAGCTGACCCACTACATCGGCATCTATGAAGACATCACCCAGAGCAAGCTGGCGCAACAGCGCATCGAGCGCCTGGCCTACACCGATAACCTGACCAACCTGGGCAACCGTCCGGCGTTCATCCGCAATCTCGACGAGCGTTTCGCCCGGGATACGGATACGCCCATGAGCCTGTTGCTGGTCGACATCGACAACTTCAAGCGCATCAACGACAGCCTCGGCCATCAGACCGGCGACAAACTGCTGATCAGCCTGGCCCGGCGCCTGCGCAACAGCCTCAGTTCCACCGACGTACTGGCGCGCTTTGCCAGCAACGAATTCGCCGTATTGCTCGATCACACTGGCCCCGAAGCCGGGCAGCGCATCGCCAGCCAGGTGCTGATGACCCTCGACAAGCCCATGTTCGTCGACAACCAGCTGATCAGCGTCACCGGCTCCGTGGGCCTGGCCTGCGCGCCGCTGCATGGCCGCGATCCGCAGACCCTGATGCGCAACGCAGGCCTGGCCCTGCACAAGGCCAAGGCCAACGGCAAGCATCAGGTCCAGGTCTTCACCGAAGCCCTCAACGCCGAAGCCAGCTACAAGCTGTTCGTCGAGAACAACCTGCGCCGCGCCCTGACCCAAAACGAACTGGAAGTCTTCTATCAGCCCAAGCTGTGCCTGCTCACCGGCCGCCTGCTGGGCATGGAAGCGTTGCTGCGCTGGAACCATCCGGAAAAGGGCATGATCCGTCCGGACCAATTCATCAGCGTGGCCGAAGAGACCGGTCTGATCATCCCGATCGGCAAATGGGTCGCGCGCGAATCCTGCCGCATGAGCAAGGCCCTGACTGCCGCCGGTTTCGGCAACCTGCAGGTGGCGATCAACGTGTCCCCGAAACAGTTCTCCGACCCGGAACTGGTGGCCTCGATTGCCGCCATCCTCAAGGAAGAAAAACTCGACCCGTCGCTGCTCGAGCTTGAGCTCACCGAAGGCCTGCTGCTCGAAGCCACCGAAGACACCCGCCAGCAACTCGATTCGCTGAAGAAGCTCGGCCTGTCTCTGGCCATGGACGACTTCGGTACCGGCTACTCGTCGTTCAGCTACCTGAAGAAATTCCCCATCGACGTGATCAAGATCGACCGCAGCTTCATCCGCGATATTCCGGATGATCAGGACGACATGGAAATCACCTCGGCGGTTATCGCCATGGCCCACAACCTCAAGCTCAAGGTTGTTGCCGAAGGCATCGAAACCGCAGCCCAACTGGCCTTCCTGCGCCGCCATCGCTGCGATGTCGGCCAGGGCTACCTGTTCGACCGGCCAATCCCCGGCGAAGAGCTGATCGAGAAACTGCGCCGCTATCCACGCGGGCCGTCGGACTGACCGCTTTCCCGTATCCGGATATTTCGGGCAAACTACCCCTCTCTCTTCAGCCTCGTTGGAGCGAGGCTTGCCCGCGAACGCGGTTACCCATGCCATGAAGATGTGGTGAATGTACCGGCCTCTTCGCGGGCAAGCCTCGCTCCCACAAGGCCTGACTCCCATCCAGAGGAATCCTTCATGGCCCTGCGTTCGGAAATTCTTGTGAACAAAAACGTCCTGCCCACCAAAGAACAAGCCCTGCCGGGCCGCGAAACCCCGATGTCCTTGCCGGAAACCCATTTCGTCAATGGCAACCCGCTATTGGGCCCGTTCTCTGCCAACGTCGATTTCGCCATCTTCGGCCTCGGCTGCTTCTGGGGTGCGGAACGGCGCTTCTGGCAGAAAGAAGGCGTGGTCAGCACCGTGGTCGGCTATGCCGGTGGCTTCACGCCGAACCCGACCTACGACGAAGTCTGCTCGGGCCTGACCGGCCATAGCGAAGTGGTATTGGTGGTCTACGAGCCGGAAGTCATCAGCTACAACGAACTGCTGGCGATGTTTTGGGAACTGCACAACCCGACCCAAGGCATGCGCCAGGGCAATGACATCGGCACCCAGTACCGCTCGGTAATCTACTGCACCACCCCGGAACAACTCGACGCCGCCCAGGCCAGCGCCGCGGTGTACCAGGCCGAACTGAGCAAAGCCGGGCTCGGCGAGATCACCACCGAAATCGACCAAGCCCCGACCGTCTTCTTTGCCGAGGCCTACCACCAGCAATACCTGGCCAAGAACCCTCAGGGTTATTGCGGTATTGGCGGAACGGGCGTGTGCATGCCGCCGAGCCTGGCGGGGAACTGAGCCGCATTTATGAGCTGATTTTTCAGGACTGGCTTCAGCCGGGAAGACGTCCACACATACGCCAAAGATCAGCGGTGTAACAAATGCCCCCTTCCCGGCTAAAGCCGGTCCCATAGGGCACTGACACACTCCGACAATCAATAACAACGCCTGATCTGCTGCATCGCTTCTATTGTTCCCCGTCATATCAAAGAAGGGGAGCAATGGAATGCTCGGCCACTCACATGAACATTCTCTTCGTATCGGTCGATACTCCAAATCCGGGCACCTTTATCTCCTGACCTGTGCCGTCAGAGATCGCCAAGCCGTATTTGCCAACTTTCATATGGGCCGAATAGTAGTTAGGGAGATGAGACGCCTGCATGACTGCGGCGTCGTGCGATCACTGGCTTGGGTCGTTATGCCCGATCATCTGCATTGGTTGATGGAACTGCGTTCCGGCTCGCTTGCGACGCTCATGCAGTCGCTCAAAGGCCGGAGCGCCTTCGAGATCAACAAAACATATGGCAGTGGAGCGCTTGCATGGCAGAAGGGATATCACGACCGGGCTGTGAGGGGTGAAGGCGATTTGCTGAAGATGGCACGCTATGTCATTGCCAACTCAATACGCGCCGGATTGGTTGAAAGGGTGGGTGACTATTCGTTATGGGATGCGGCATGGCTGATGTGAAAGCCGGTCCCACCCTCTCTCTACTGGCCATTGCCAAGCCTGAATGCCCACCCTGTTTCTGCTTGCCATTGCCGAACCTGAATGCCCAACCCTGTGGGACCGGCTTTAGCCGGGAAGAGGCCAGCACAGGCAACCATCAATACAGGCGGCGCAGCACACCATGCCTTCCCGGCTGAAGCCGGTCCCACCCTATCTCTACTGGCCATTGCCGAGCCTGAATGCCCAATCCTGTGGGACCGGCTTTAGCCGGGAAGAGGCCAGCACAGGCAACCATCAATACAGGCGGCGCAGCACACCATGCCTTCCCGGCTGAAGCCGGTCCCACCCTGTCTCTACTGGCCATTGCCGAACCTGAATGCCCACCCTGTCTCTACTGGCCATTACCGAACCCGAATGCCCAATCCTGTGGGACCGGCTTTAGCCGGGAAGAGGCCAGCACAGGCAACCATCA
Source organism: Pseudomonas sp. JL23 (assembly GCF_056933585.1). Lineage (NCBI taxonomy): Bacteria > Pseudomonadati > Pseudomonadota > Gammaproteobacteria > Pseudomonadales > Pseudomonadaceae > Pseudomonas > Pseudomonas sp. JL23. Next base: position 6,287,100 of record NZ_CM167795.1, read on the forward strand.
ATACAGGCGGCGCAGCACACCATGCCTTCCCGGCTGAAGCCGGTCCCACCCTGTCTCTACTGGCCATTGCCAAGCCTGAATGCCCACCCTGTTTCTGCTTGCCATTGCCGAACCTGAATGCCCAACCCTGTGGGACCGGCTTTAGCCGGGAAGAGGCCAGCACAGGCAACCATCAATACAGGCGGCGCAGCACACCATGCCTTCCCGGCTGAAGCCGGTCCCACGCACAGTCGTCAGCGCTTATTCAGCAATCAACCAATCCATCGTCCAGCCACCCTTGGTCTGGCCCAGTTTCTGTGCCAGGTACGGCATCAGTACGCGCAACTCTTCCTCAAGCCCCCAAGGCGGGTTGGCGATGGCCAGGCCTGAGCCGTTGAGGCTGGCCGGGGTATCGAGTGGGTGGACGTGCAACTCGACCCGCAGCAACTTCGGCGCGCCGGTTTCGGCCAGGTCCTGATAGAAACGCTTGAGCAGGCGCTGATCCTTGACCGGATACCAGATCGCCGCGACGGTCTGGCGCATGCGGCCGATAGCTTCTTTCAGCGCCACGGAGCAGCGTTTCATCTCGTCGAGCTGTTCGAACGGCGGGTCGATCAACATCACCGCACGCTTCTCGGCCACCGGCAGCAAGGCCCGTGGCACATGCCAGCCTTCGCCCAGATGCACGGCCACGCGGCGGTCGCCCTTCATATTGTCTTTGAGCATCTGCCCGTCTTCCGGGTGCTTTTCGTTGAGCAGCACACGGTCCTGGGCGCGGGTCAGGCGCCGGGCCAGCTCCGGGGAGCCGGGGTAATAACGCAGGCTGTCTTCCTTGCGATTCATGCGGCGCAGCACGTTCATGTAGTCGGCGGCCAGTTCAGGCAGGTCGTCGGCGTCCCACAGGCGACCGATACCCTCGATCCACTCGCCGGTGCGCGTGGCCTGATCGCCTTGCAGGTCATACAGCCCAAGGCCCGCATGGGTGTCGATATAAGCGAACGGCTGTTCCTTGCGCGCCATCAGGGCGATCAAGCGGGACAGAACCAGGTGTTTGAACACATCGGCGTGGTTGCCGGCGTGGAAGGCGTGACGGTAATTCATGGCGACTCCTGCAAGGCCCGGCAGTTTAGCAAAACCCGGCGGCGGCAGAGCAGACACATTCGTCAACATTTCCCGGATTGACCCTCGCCCGGTGTCGCGAAAAGATGCCGCCCCTGAGCCTAAGAACTCGACTAAGCGTTACCCGCCACGACAGACAGCGGTTTTTTTATGCCTGCGGTACATATATGTGCCGCCCGCGTAAAATGCCTGTGCACGTCCGCAATGTCGGGAGTCGACTAATACAAGACCCTTCGGGGGAATATGTCGGCACTTCTTAGTGGTGTTCTTAGCTCCCGACACCTTTGGTCCTCCAATAATGCCAACGCGGACAACCACCATGGACGAGCACTACCAAACCACCCTTTTCACCTACAACAAGCTCAGGCTTAACGCCCTGCTGATCGACCGCCAACCCTGGTTATGCCTGCGCGACCTGGGCCGCCTGATGGGCAAATTTCTCAACGAACTCGCGACCCGCAAACTCGCCCCTGACGAATACCGTTACGTGCCCATCGACTACTACGGCGACGTGCGCGAAACCCTGATGGTCAGCGAATCGGCGGTCTACTCCCTGCTGATCTATCACCACCACCCGGCCAATCAACGCCTGCGCCGATGGCTGACCTACACCGTCCTCCCGCTATTGCGCGAAGCCCAGACGCCAACCCCCAACAACCTCCCGGCCCCCGCTTTACTGGCGTGGCAACACGGCGAACTGAACGTAATGCATTGGCAGAATGAGCCGTGGATTCGGCTGCGGGATATGCCGAGCCTGTTGCCTGGGCGCGAGGAAGCGGGCCTTAGTTGGTGGGGGAATATAAGGCGGCGCCTCTTATAGAGAGCAGGCCTAACACATTCACAATAGCGACGGAAGGTAGCAAAACCTGTCAGAACTGACAGTATCGGGGGCGGCCAAAAAGGACTTCAATATCGCTACCAACCCCGTCGCTGCTGTGCAATGGTCATGCAGTAAGGCGGGACAATTTCGATTCGTTGAGGGATCAACATGTCCTCTGTCAAACGCCCGCCTCGTGGCGCTCTTAACTGGACTGACCGCCTGCAGGCCAACTTGGTCGAGCCTGAGGTGCCTGCCATTATCAAAGATGAGAATGGGCAAGAAGATGAGACCGGGCTGATACCGCGCAGTGCGCTAGACAGCGATCTGGAACTGATTGTTGCGCCTTGGCCTGCGGAGCCTTATACCAACACAGTAAAAGTAGGTTGGCGCGCGGCAGGCGCACAATTTGAAGAAGTGAATGAGTACACTTATTACGATCCTGTATTTGATCCTGACAACCCACAGCCAAAGATCATGCATGTTCCCTACTCAAGACTTGAACATGGAACCTATGAACTTTCCTACAAAATTAATGTGATGGGAAATGAGGTTGAATCCCTGAAAAAGACAGTCACCGTCGATAGACGTGCGCCCGATGATGGACAAACACCCGATGCACCCAGTTTTCCAGCCGAAGTGGAACAGGCAGGAAGCATCACTGATGAATACCTGAACGACCATGGCGAGGTCGTTATGAGCGTACCGCGATATACCGACATGCGCGCAAAAGACAAGGTTATCTATTTTTGGACGGACCGGAATCCGCCGCCCAATAATGAAACGCCAACGGGTGAATACAGTTTTAGCAAGGACGACATCGACAATGGCAATCTGAACTTCAGCCTGACGGAGTCAGTGATTCGCACCTCAGGCCAGGGCCAACGTTTTGCTTACTATCAATTGGAAGATTTGGCAGGTAATAAAGGGCCTATCAGCCTTTTAGCGGCGATTGACGTTCTGTTGATTCCCGCCCCCGGCAACCTGCAACCGCCTCATATCCCGCTTTCAAGCCGAGGCTTGATTGATCGCGAACATGCCCGGGAAGGCGCCACGGATGAAGCCGGCGTAACGGTTCAGATTAATGCTTATGACAATCCGGACAGTTCGCAGAAAGTGCTGATCAACTGGGACGGGACGTTATTGAACGAGCTCGATGTGGATCCGGCAGGCTTTCCACTGCGTGCTTATGTGCCTTGGTCCGCGCTGACTGCCAAAGGGCTTGGCCCGCTGGATGTGCAAGTCAGCTATCAAGTGCGGTACGGCAACGCCTTGACCCCACCGTCGTCAACAGCTACGGCACCGGTCAACCTGACCATCGCCGGGCAGGATCATGCCAATGCTCCAGCCCTGCTGAATATGACGCTGGCAAAACTTGAGGTTCGCGGCAAAAAATCCGACCTGCCCAACCAGTTGACAGCACTTGATCACGGCCTTGATGCAACGGCGACGTTAACGCTCTATGACAACCCCGAGGCTCTTGAGGTACTGGAAGTCTATTGGGGCGATATCGCTCAGCCTGTTGCCAATTACACAGTAGCGGCGGGTGATAACACAGGAAAAATCGTCACTTTTGAAATCCCGTGGTCAGCCATCGAACAGGATATGGATAACCAGGCATTACCGGTTTACTACACCACCGACAATGGCGTGAACCAACAGCTCTCCAGGGTTACGGACGTCAACGTCAAAATTGAACCGATAGCCGGATTAAAAGAGCCGAGCTTTCCTCATGCGAATCTCTTTGGCTACCTGAACTGCTGCGCTGTACCGAGGCTTTGGGAAGGCGTCACCGTACATATAGAAGGCAGCCCTCAATTTGCCGCCAATGATCGGGTGGTCATGACATGGCAAGGCTGTGACTCACTGAACGGCACCAACCCCATCTCCGGTGCGACGGACACATTTACCAGAACATTGAACGCCAGCGACGCCGTCAATGGCTTCGATATCGTTGTTCTGCCGTACGACACATTAATTGCGCCGATGCGCGACAACGGCTCCGCCACCGCTCAATACGAGTTGTATAAAGCCGATGGCGGTTATGGGCGATCGGCGATGGACTTCGTAAAAATTACCCGGCTCATGCCGAGCGGCGAGGAATGTACGCCGGACAACGATATTTGCGATGAGTGAACCCAGGCGAAGTTGTTACGTCGCAACTTCGCAGTTTCCGGAAAACGGGCGGCATCCTGAGATCATCTTTACTGGGGATGAAAAACCTTTTGAAATGAACTCGACGGCTGAGTAACGCAGCCGCAGGGTCGACTCATATCAAGTTGGCTGCCAACTGACGCAGGCATAACTGATACATCAAAAGACGTCATCAGTTAAATACGTGCTATTAGAAAGAGGAAGCAACCATGTCAAACTTAAATAAACCCACGGCCGACCAGGCACGCGAGGCCTATAAAAAACTACGTTTGAGCAGCCTCCGGTTTGCGCCCGCCAAACCGATATTTCATTCGGATAACCCCCTGCTGCCTGATACACCCGATGACGAAACCGATCAACTTCCTCTGGCGCTTCATGGTCGTCCGCTGAAGATCCAGATCTACCAATTTGCTACTGATCCGACACCAGCCTCAGGCTATGTACAACTGCTCTGGAATGGCTCGCCGGTAGGTCTTCGTCAGTCATTCACTGCGCCCATTGACCCTGCTCTTTTTCCATTTGAGCTGGCACTCCCTGGCAATCTGACGGTCAATCCGGGCCGATTCAATCTTGCTTATGTCGTCAATATCAGCGGCAACACAGAGAACTCCGAGTCTCAGTCCGTCAATATTGATGTTATGCCGCCTAACGGTGGAGCCAAGGGCGGTATTGTGACCGTTCCGGCAGAGGTGGACCAAGACGGCATTACCAGAGAATATCTGGATGCCAACGGTGGTCTGGTGCAAGTAACGATTCCAGATTACGGAGACGCAAAAATAGGCGATGTCATTCGCGCCTATTATGGCGAAAATATTCCAACAGCCGTTTTGTTCGCTACCGTGGAGCGCGTCGATACAATAACTGCGATCACCGTAGACTTGACCGCAGCACATATTGGAAGCGCAGAAGGGACTAAGTCCATCTTTTATACATTGGCAGACCGGGTAGGTAACATCGGACCCCACTCGGAATTTAAAGTACTGGAGGTGACCCTTACACCGGCCCCCACCAAACTCGTGCCTCCTACAGTCCCGCAGGCCGCCGACCCTGCAGGTATTGACTATGAGGATGCTATAGAGGGCGTTGGCGTACAAATCGATACTTATGATAACTACGTAGCGGGAAGCGACAAAGTGATCGTGGTCTGGGACGGTCTCGCGCAAAATCCCGTCGATATAGCAGGATTCCCGACATTCGTCACTGTGCCTTTCCGGGATGTTAAAAACGCAAATGAAGGCCCGAAAACTATCCCTGTCAGTTACTCCATTGTGCGAGGCAATCGCAGTTATCCGGAGCCTACAGGTGTGGATGTTGACGTCGATATCCGTAAACCCGGCCCCGATAACCCTGATGATCCGCCAGGGCCAGTAAACCCGGCTCTTGATCTAGTGACAGTGTTAGGCGAAGTAACGACAACGCCTCCAAACACGCTGCTGCCGGTAGACAGATTGAAAGACGCTACCGCAACGGTAACGATATACGACAACTACAAAGCAGGCGATGTCATGCAGTTGTATTGGAAAGGTGTTGCGGTGCCCGCTCCAGAAGGTGTGTATACCGTCGACGGTACAGAACCGGCAGACTTCTTAGTACCTTTCACTATTCCATGGCCCATCATTGATGCAGGCGGTAACGACTCAGCGTTGCCCGTGCATTACACCATCAAAAACCCCGCGATCAATGACAACGAAGACACATCAGGACCACAATTGGTGAGTGTATCGGTAAACCCGCTGACTGTTCCTGACCCGGCATTCCAAAACCTGGACCCTGATTTTGATGTGCTTAACTGCAACTCATTGGTTAATGATCCGGTTGCAGGTTGGTCGGTAGTAGTAAGGGTTCCCGGTGGCGAGCCGAGACTGGCGGACCAGGAACTGACGTTCACCTATCAGGGGTGGACTGATGCAGCCGGCTCGGTCGTTAAACCAAACACGTTCCATCAGGTCAAGTTCACACCCACCACTGAGCAGGCCAACAGCGGCTTTATTATCCACGTCCCTTATGATCCTCCGATCCTTACGACATTAACGGACTGGGGCAGCATCGAATACACCGCAGTTCTGGATGGTTTCCCCGCGACTTCACAGCGGCATTTGGTTGACGTCTACATGGCGCTCACCGGTGGCGGTACATGCCAGCTTAATCCATAACAACATTGTAAAAATTATGAGACAGGCGAGGCGCTAATTGCGCCTCACCCTGTAAAGTTACCATGACACTCTTCAGCCAAACCTCGCTCACACATATATCCGCTCATCGGACAAATATCCAGGCTGCCATCATCGGGCGCATTTAGCCCAAAAAATAATGTAGGACCTTTCCTACACAACAACAAGAGCTACCCTACAGATAGCACACCTCGCGACCTGTAACTTCACCGCCCCCTCTCCTGCAACCAGGGGAGAAGGTTCTTGCATGAGGAACTCATCATTATGAATATAACAAACGTCCCGAAGTGGCCTATTCAGGTGCCAGGAATAATCAATACCCTGCTGGTTGTCCCCGTACTGTTAATGGCGCTTCCTGCCACCGCCGCAGTGATTGTGGATAATGGCGAAACACTGGCGATTGATGGCAGTACGCTCAGTGATGACTATGACGTACGAAATGGAAGCACGCTCAACAACAACGGCGCCTCTACCGGCTTTTTAATACTAAGGTCGGGATCACATCTGAATATGGTGGGCGGTCACGTCAATGGTGTCGGGAATGACGGGGTCTCGGTGACCAACAGCACGGCGACTATCTCCGATGCCAGTATCCAGGGTGATTTTGTCGGGCTGTTGCTCAACCGAGTCGTCGGCACAACGGCCGGCTCCAACGCAACGGTCAGCAACAGCATCATCACCGGCGTGGACGCGGGCGCTCAAGTCACCGGCTTGAGCACCCTTGTGCTGAACCGCTCGACGGTGACAGGTACCGGCGCCAGCGGTCTCGGCCTGAACATCTCTGGCGGCGACGTGCAGGCCAATGCCAATACGATTATCAAAGGCCAGACCAACGGCGTGCAATTGCGCAATGACCCCCAAAACCTGGGCACTCCACGCCTGGGGCTGGATGGTTCCAGCGTCGAGGGCGTCAATGGCGCTGCGGTATCGGTGATAAGGGGCATTACCACGACCATTGACGTCGCCAACGGCTCCAGCCTGATCGGCGGCAATGGCAACCTGCTTGAAGTCAAGGAAGCTTCCACCGCGAACATGAACGTTCTGCGCAGCTCGCTTAAAGGTAACGTACAAGCCACGGGCAACAGCACGGCAAACCTGAGTTTCGATCAGGGCGAGATGACCGGTGATCTCGTAGTCGAGTCTGGCAGTACAGGCAGCCTGCGTCTGCAAAACAACTCATTGTTTACCGGCAATCTGATCAATGTCGCAAGCGTGGAAATCAACAGCCAATCCAACTGGATGATGGCGGGCAACAACAGCATCGGCTCGCTGAATATGAATCAGGGCCGCGTCACTTTTGGGGAGGCCAATCAGTTCTATCAGTTAAACGTCGGCAATCTGGCGGGCAACGGCACTTTCGTCATGGATGCCGATTACGCCACCAACCAGCACGACACCCTGAACGTCACCGGCACCGCCACCGGCAGCCACGACCTGCTGGTCAAAGGCTCGGGTACAGATCCGCTAGCGCCTGAGCAGTTGAATCTGGTCCGCACCGCAGCGGGTGATGCGAAGTTTGCGCTGCTCAATGGCCCGGTGGCTGTCGGTACCTGGTCCTATGGCCTGGCCTCCCGGACCGATGGTTCAGGCGCGACCGAGTGGTTCCTCGACCCTTCGCAAAAAACCATCAGCCCCGGTACCCGCTCTGTCCTGGCGCTGTTCAATACCGCGCCGACCGTCTGGTACGGCGAGCTGACTTCCCTGCGCACACGCATGGGTGAGCTGCGCTTCAATGGTGGCCAGGCGGGCGGTTGGGTTCGCACCTATGGCAATAAATACAATGTCGCGGCGGCGTCTGGCCTGGGCTATCAGCAAAACCAGCAGGGTATCTCCCTGGGGGCCGATGCACCGCTGCCGGTGGGTGATGGCCAATGGCTGATCGGTGCCATGGTCGGTTACAGCAAGTCGGACCTGGACTTGAATCGCGGCACCTCGGGCACGGTCAAAAGCTCCTATGTTGGCGCCTATACCACCTGGCTTGATCAGGACAGCGGCTACTACTTCGACGGTGTGCTCAAGCTCAACCGTTACAAGAATGAATCGAAAGTCTCCATGAGCGATGGCACACGCGCCAAGGGCGACTACAACAGCATGGGCCTGGGCGGCTCCCTGGAGTTCGGGCGGCATATCACCTTTGATCAAGGCTATTTTGTAGAGCCGTTCACCCAACTGTCGGCTACGGTCATTCAAGGCCGTAATTTTGACCTGGACAACGGTATGCACGCCGAAGGCGATCGCACCCGTTCGCTGCTGGGCAAAGTGGGCGTAACCGGTGGGCGTAACTTCACCCTGGCCAGCGGTGCCATCGTTCAGCCTTATCTGCGTGTGGCAATGGCCCATGAATTCGCCAAGAACAATGAAGTACAGGTGAATAACAACGTCTTCAATAACGACCTTTCCGGCAGCCGCGGTGAACTGGGCGCAGGCCTGGCCGCTGCGTTGACGGATCGCTTGCAAGTCCATGCGGACTTCGACTATTCCAATGGCAAGCATATCGAACAGCCGTTTGGTGCGAATGTGGGGGTGCGCTATAGCTGGTAAGCTTTTTTGATATAACACGCTGAATAGAAAAGCCCCGTGAGTGATCATAGGGCTTTTTTTGTGCTGCGGATAATCGAGGTAGGAGCGAACTTGTTCGCGAGAGGGATTTCAGACGATAAATATGCGTCCCCTTTGCGAACCTGCTCGCGCCTACCGCCAAACAGAAGATGGCCATTTACCGCACGGCCATCCTCTATGCCTTCATTTGATCGCAGTCACCAAACATTTCGAATTGGGTAGTAAAGCACTACTGTCACCCATACCCTCTACACCCGTAACAAGGTTCTTGACGTAATTATGAGGGTTGATACCTCCTACCGCTTGATCCGTTGACCAGTAAAAATCGTTACCTTGCGGCCATGTCGATCCATAAGTGGCATAAATAGCTCTGAGCTCTCCCATGTTGGGAATTCTCAGCCCCCTGTTTTGAGCTACTCTGACACCGTCGTGATATCTATGATAATCCAAACCATACGCAATTGAAACGTTTGATACAGTTACCGGGTAACTCGCTGTCCGCCCGTCCAGATCACTAACCGTCACAGTTGCACTACCATTACCTCTTGCCCCCACAAACCCATCATTCGACACCGTGATAACAGCGGGGTTACTTGTCCTATAACTATAGGAAGGACGACCACCGGATGCTCTTCGGTAAGCACTAGTACCGGAGGGCCAGGAAATGGGTAAAGCTGGATGACTATCAATAACGAATAGCCTACCGTTGAGGGTCAACAGCGAAGTATCGATCACGAGAGGCGGAGTCGCCACCGCCACCGTAAACCCCCGCGCTGGCGAATTCCCATACTGGCCCCTCGCCGTGATGCTATGCCCGCCGACTGCCAGTCCCGTCACCCGGAATGACCACGCGCCACCCGTTACCGACGCGGTGCCGCGCAAAGACGCGCCATCGTAGATCTGTACGCTCGAATCTGAAGCCGCCGTGCCGGTGAGATCGACATAGGTGTCATAGGTAGTGCCGCCGTTGGGCACTTCACCCCTGGAATCGCGCACACTGGTAATGGTCGGTGCCGTTGCCAGCGCCACAGTAAACCTGCGCACTGCGGATACAGGCTGATTGCCGTATAGCCCCTTGGCCGTGATGTTGTATTGCTTGACCGTCAATCCAGTGGCCTGATAAGTCCAGTTGCCACCCGTCGCGGTCGCGGTGCCCAGCACGTTAGCACCGTCAAGTATCTGCACCTGCTGTCCGGCAAGCGCGGTACCCGTGAGCGTTACCTGACGGTCGTAGGTGGTGCCATTGTTGGGCACAGCGCCATTGGCATCGGTTACGTTAGTGATGGTCGGCGCAGTGGCCGCAGCCACGGTGAAGGTGCGCGCCGCCGATACCGGCTCATCACCGTACAAGCCTTTGGCCGTAATGCTGTAGCCCTTATTGGTCAGCCCGGTGGCTTGATACGTCCAGTTGCCACCCGTTGCGGTCGCGGTACCCAACACCGTTGTGCCGTCGCGGATTTCCACCTGTTTCCCAGCTACTGCCGTACCGGTAATCGTCACGCTGGTGAAGTAGGTCGTACCGCCATTGGGCACAGCGCCGTTGGCATCGGTTACGTTAGTGATGGTCGGCGCAGTGGCCGCAGCCACGGTGAAGGTGCGCGCCGCCGATACCGGCTCATCACCGTACAAGCCTTTGGCCGTAATGCTATAGCCCTTGAGTGTCAGCCCCGTGGCTTGATACGTCCAGTTGCCGCCCGTTGCGGTCACGGTGTCCAGCACCGTAGTGCCGTCGCGGATTTCCACCTGTTTCCCAGCTACTGCCGTACCGGTAATCGTCACGCTGGTGAAGTAGGTCGTACCGCCATTGGGCACAGCGCCATTGGCATCGGTTACGTTAGTGATGGTCGGCGCAGTGGCCGCAGCCACGGTGAAGGTGCGCGCCGCCGATACCGGCTCATCACCGTACAAGCCTTTGGCCGTAATGCTATAGCCCTTGAGTGTCAGCCCCGTGGCTTGATACGTCCAGTTGCCGCCCGTTGCGGTCACGGTGTCCAGCACCGTAGTGCCGTCGCGGATTTCCACCTGTTTCCCAGCTACTGCCGTACCGGTAATCGTCACGCTGGTGAAGTAGGTCGTACCGCCATTGGGCACAGCGCCGTTGGCATCGGTTACGTTAGTGATGGTCGGCGCAGTGGCCGCAGCCACGGTGAAGGTGCGCGCCGCCGATACCGGCTCATCACCGTACAAGCCTTTGGCCGTAATGCTGTAGCCCTTATTGGTCAGCCCGGTGGCTTGATACGTCCAGTTGCCACCCGTTGCGGTCGCGGTACCCAACACCGTTGTGCCGTCGCGGATTTCCACCTGTTTCCCAGCTACTGCCGTACCGGTAATCGTCACGCTGGTGAAGTAGGTCGTACCGCCATTGGGCACAGCGCCGTTGGCATCGGTTACGTTAGTGATGGTCGGCGCAGTGGCCGCAGCCACGGTGAAGGTGTGCGCCGCCGATACCGGCTCATCACCGTACAAGCCTTTGGCCGTAATGTTATAGCCCTTGAGTGTCAGCCCCGTGGCTTGATACGTCCAGTTGCCGCCCGTTGCGGTCGCGGTACCCAACACCGTTGTGCCGTCGCGGATTTCCACCTGTTGCCCAGCCACTGCCGTACCGGTAATCGTCACGCTGGTGAAGTAGGTCGTACCGCCATTGGGCATAGCGCCGTTGGCATCGGTTACGTTAGTGATGGTCGGCGCAGTGGCCGCAGCCACGGTGAAGGTGCGCGCCGCCGATACCGGCTCATCACCGTACAAGCCTTTGGCCGTAATGCTATAGCCCTTGAGTGTCAGCCCCGTGGCTTGATACGTCCAATTGCCCCCTGTGGCGGTCGCTGTGCCGAGCACGGTGGTGCCGTCACGAATTTCCACCTGCCTGCCCGCTGCCGCCGTACCGCTGAGGGTCACACTGGTGAAGTAAGTCGTACCGCCCTGCGTGATTTCACCTTTGGCATCACGCACGCTATCAAGGGTCGGCACCACCGAATCGTCGAACGTTTTAAAGGTGTATCGCGCAACAGGGAACTCGATGGCCGACGACTCCACGGACGCTCCATCAAATGTCACTTTGCATACGACTGTCAGTGGCGTGTCATGGGTCAGCTTTTGCAGCTCAGTCCTGGGCACTTGTTCGTTCAGCCCATTAGTGACCTGGCCTGCGGTTATCGGCACGCCAGCCAGCAGGTTAATGGTCACGGCCCCTGCACTGCCCGTACCAACAAGGCGCAGCCAGGCGCGTTGACCAGTGGCGCTAAATGGCCACTTACCGACAGTGACGTTGGCATTGCCGGTAAACGAGTCCAGGATCAGCTCTTTACTGTTGTCGTTGGCTTGAGTGATACGCGGCAACGGCAGTTGGTTTTCCGGGTCGACGAAGTCGCTGACGGTCAACCTCAACACCTGCGAGGGCGAGGTTGCGCCATAGCGTTGCACTTCATAACTCACGTCTACGGGCTTACCGATATTGGGCCCTACAACACTGGCCGCGATTGGGAATTCAACAAAGCCGTTACTGCTGCCCGACAACTCTTGATCGATGGAGCTGCCAGCGCCTGGTGTGCCTACCCATTTCAAGGTGATGCGGTCCAGTGCCGGGTCCATGCTCGCGTAACTGACGCGAACCGTGACACCTGCGGTAGCATCCATCGGATCAAGCACGCCACCGGGGGCCTCAAGGACTTCAGGCGCCGGTAATTCGCCCACCAGTGAGCCGATGGTCAGATCCAGAATCGCGGAATAACTGTATTGGCCGGTTGCCTTGCGCTTGAGGCTGTAACGCACTTTGACGATGCTGCCGATATTGGGCGTGATCAGGCTGCTGAGGATGCGGAAGGTGATCGGTCTTCCCGCGATGGGCGTGGTGATCGGCACCCAGTCACTGCCGGTTCCCTCGCCAGGTTTGCCCGTCCAGTACCAGGTCAGTTCGTCACCTGCGATGGTGCCCAGATAATCGATCAACAAAGTCGCGTGATCCGGCACCAGAACTGGATCAAGTACGCCATCAGGCGCCTCTACCACTTTGGGTGCAGGTAATTGCGCGCTGACTTGCTCGACCCTGATAAAGCTATGCTCCGACTCACTTACCGCATAAACCGCTCTGTTGTCGTTGCTCACCCGGTAGTAGAGATCCAGGCTGCCACGGTCCAGTACGCCGATATGGGTGTTGACCACGTTGATCGGGATAGCCCTGCCGACCTCACCGGCCATGACGATATGAGCCTGTTCATGTACATAAGGCGTACCGTTGGCCATGCTGCCAAGCCAGACCATGTCAATGAGGTCGCCATTGGCCATCCCTGGATAGGCGGGAATCAGTACCGTTGCAACGGCGGTATCAGGCTCCAGCACATCGCCGATCAACTCCCGAATGGTCGGCGCCGGCAATAGCGAAACATCACCCACGACATCGGCGAAGGCCCGTTTTGACGATTGCGCAGGATCACCGTTGGCTTTGTTCAGCACATAGGAAGCATCCGCCAGCCCTCCGGCGATCGCCCGTACATCGGCATTGGGGACTTTAAGTTCAAGAATGCTCGGTACGTTTGCGATGGTGACCGTTTCAGTGTGTACCACCGGTAAACCGGTCGCCGGAGTACCAATCCAGGTCATGGTGATAGCGTCACCCACAGCGAAGGGCGCACCTTGCATGACGATCATCACGGTTACATCGCTTCTTCCCAGATCAATCAGGTCAATCGTGCCGTTTACGGCTTCCTTGATGACGGGCGCATCCAGGCGCCAGGCACCGGCGTCGATGGCGACCGTGGTCCTGAGCGACCAGTCAGTGGAGTAGTTCCAGACTTCATCAAAGACCTGATAGTGCACCAACAGCGCGTCGCTGTCGCCAGCGGCCAGAATCGCCGCCTGGTCGACCAGCATGCTGATGGAGGCCGTCCCCCCCGCCTCACTCGCAGTGACTTCACGAAAGAGACTGACACTGCCCCATCGCAGATGGATCGTGTCATAGGCGGCCCGTCCCGGATAATGCTGGATTTCCACAGGCACGCCCCGCGCCGCCCATTCAGCATCCACGCCGTTGTCGATGACATCCTGCGGCAACCCGGGCTTGACCAATTCGGAGTGCCCCGGCAAGTGCGGGTCCTTGTCGGTCCCCGCTGGCCGGTCGAGCTTGACCCGCAGGCGCAGCGGCGCGGCATCCTCGGGGATGCTCGTGCCGACTCTGGTCAGGCGATAGAGCACGGGCTCTGCCCAGTCAGGATCAATCTTTTCCGTCGGTAAATACATGAATAAGCGTTGATTTTCTTCCCCTGGTGCGACTTCGCGACTGGCAATATTCAAGCCGTTCCAAACGATGTCGTGCTTATCGCCTTCGGCCATATTCTGATATGGATCGATCGCACTTAATAAACCCTGAGGGTCATCTTCAACCATGGAAATATTCACACCCCCATCGCCGTCGTGAACGGGCGTGACCATTCCGGCAACTAATAGTGGGCGCAGAGCAAGGGGAGCAGGTCCTGGATCGAGAGGTGGAAATAAAAATGGATTTAATATGTTCATGATAAGTACCTGCGCCATAGACGGCGCAAAATATAAAGTCGTGCGTTTGCCACTTCGCCATGTGGAAATACAATACCAAACTGCTTCAGACGCTAATCAGTACGGCGCGCGCACGGACTGGAATGTTTTAAATCTAGACAGCCCAGGACCATTCGAAGAAATCAATCATCATAGGGCGTACAGGATCTGCTACTGCATGAAGGACCATGCGAGTACAAGGTCTGTCGATTTGACCACTAAAAAACTCTTTGTATGGATCATTCCCAGGTACTTCAATAAGCGGATGAGCTTTAATCAGCGAGCCCTGCTCATCATAAAAACTTATTTGCGTTTCAGATGACGGATTATCTGTGTAAGCCAATCGAAAATCGGAAATCGCCGCACCAAATACGACATTCAGATCCCCGACACTCCAGACCGCAAGAAATTCAGGACCAAGAATAGAAGTAACAAACCCAGCAGGCGTTACTTTTATGCCACTTGGTGCTACGTACTCTCTGCCATTTGCCATTTTTATAAGTGGGTCTAGAACAAAGTCTTCCCGTGTCGCCGCCCCACCAATACGCAACGACACCACATCCGAAGCACTGGTCCCGCCCTCATTCCTCTCCACGTAATACGAAGCGTCCACCGTCCCACCCTGGTTATCCGTTATCAGGGCGAAATTGATCTCAAAAGGCACAGGCCGGGTGGCGGTGATGCTGCTGAGCCGGATCGAGTCGGTAGCCAGGCCGGTTTCTGAACCTCGCCACTCGTAGTGCACGACGTCGCCCGCCGTAATGCCGTTGTACATCGGCACGATCAGCCGAGTGCCGCCGGGTACATCCTCGGGATTCAACACGCCGTCCTGCTCACCCTCGACCGTCGGCGCGGGCAGTTCCGCTCTCGGCTCGCCCACATTCAACACAGCCGCATGCAAGGATTCACGGCCAACCAGCTCCTGGCGGCTCGCATCACTGTACAAGGCGTAATACAGCTCCAGCGTCCCGCCCCGGATTGCCACCAGATGGATGCCCAGGACCGTCATCCGGATCGGCTCTTTCGCCTCGGCCTCACCGTGGGTGATGGGGTGAAAGTCCAGTTCGGGAAAGTAAATGCTCAAGTCGGGACGAACACCCAGCCACTTCAGGTCGAGCACCTGGCCCTCGGCCATGGAGTCATCCCATGGGATTTCGATGGCGGTGCGCACGAGGTCCGGATCGATGCTGCCCTGATCCTTGTCCAGGGCATTCGGGGCAGCCAGGCGCTGCACTTCGCCAATGACGTTGATAAAACGGCCTTTGGATAACAGTTCGCCCGAGCCGTCCTTCTTGATCAAACGGTAGGAAAATATCGCCTGAGTCTTGGCCAGTTGGCGAATACTGGCGTTGGGAACCAGTATTTCGACAATACTGGGGATATTGGTGATCTCACGCGCTGGCAAGGTGACGTCCACCGAGGTGCCGTCTTGCGAAGTGCCCTTGAGGCTTACGACAACCTGGTCACCCAGCGCAAAGTTACTGCCCATGGCAATAATCTGCGCCGTGACGGGCTGGTCACCGAGGGCATCCAGATCCAGGACATTCTGCAGGGCCTCTTTGACAATCAATCCATCCAGCCGGGTATTGCCCGTGTCCACCACAATGCGTACTTCGGCGCTCCAGTCTTCAGAACGGTTATCCACCATGTCATAGACTTCAAAGGTCACTGCCAGGCCTTCAGGCCCGGAATCACCGGCGGCCAATATCGTCGCTTCATCGACCAGCATTTCAATCGGTTCAGTGCCATCAGCCTGCAGCGCCGTCACTTCATGCCGAACAAACTGACCACCCCAGCTCAAACGGATAACGTCGTGCTCGGCACTATTGGGGTAAGGATCGATAGTCACCGGCACACCTTGCGCGGCCTGTTCCTTATCCACGCCGTTATTGATAATTTCCGGGTCGATGAACAGATGCAGCTCTGAATGCCCCGGTTCGTCGACATCGCGATCCTCTCCGCCAGGCCGGTCCAGTTTGACGTAGATATCCAGGTTCTCCGAGGGTTCAGGCTGCTGCCCAAGCCGCGTAACCCGATAGCCAAGGGTTGTGGCGCCATCGATCAGTCTTTGCGAGTCGATGAACAGCGTGAGGCGCTTGCCCACCTCCGATTGATCGACGGTATCGCTGGCCACCACGTTGCCGCCGAGCAGCACTTGCACGCTGTCGCCCGTGCCCATGGAACTCCATGGCGCAATAAAGAGCTGCAGGCCGTTATGAGGGAAATTGTCCCGCGCCGCCGCGATGTTAATGCCCAACTCGCCAGAGGGTATCGGACCGGTGTTTCCCGGTACCTCCAGAGGCGGGAGCGCTAGTGGTCCGCCATCGTTGGTAGCGGAACTGGAAGATAAGGTGTTCATGGCAAGACTCCCTGTGTTGAATAATGTGAAGCACACGTTATTGGATGCTTAAACCGCGAAGCTGCCTACTGTCAGAAATGACAGGTTTTTTTTAGAATAACCGGCATATTTCAGCTGCCTGTCGGAAGATATCTGCTTGTTACTGCATTCCCTGGCCATGGCTACTGCGCCCCGGACTCAACAACCTGCCGCCTCGCCGAAGGGCTGCCTGGCGCCACCTGATCCTGCGGCGTGTAACTGAAAACCCGGCCATCCGTGACGGCCAGATCCATGGCGACAATGGGCAGAAAGTGGCCGGTCTGGGTGTAGAAGTCCCGCTGAATAAACTGGGCAGGAGCCAAGCCACTGGCCTGGGCATAAAACAGTGCTTCCAGCGGAAGTTGCAGGGGAATATTCTGCGGCCAGGGAGCAATGATGATTTCGTTCCACCTGTCGGCCATATTCGGCACGACATGGCGAACATCGATGCTTAATTGAAACTGAGCGGCAGTCGCAGAAAATGCGCATCCTCGCCCCGGAGTACCTGAGTATTTCTGCTGCCAGATCTCCACACTGGTCACTCCCAGATCCTCGCAGACACCCCTGAAAGTGCATGCGTCTGTAGACCCATTTGTCGCGGCATCATAGGGGTAAGCACAACGCAGAGTTGGCAGGTGCGCGACGGGAGCAAGAAGCTCCCGGAAGACGAATCCGAAAGGGCGGTTGTAAGCCAACGAGGTGAACGTCACATCAGCCCGGGCATATGAAAACGAAACGCCATTGTGTGCGATAGAACCAGGGCTGGGATTCCACGCATGATAAGCCGTCGTCGCCTCGGTTGATCTGAATAGCACCCCATTACAGAAGAACCCGGCATATTCGCCTCGGCACGTTGTCGAGGTATCGGCATAACGTGCATTGAGCGCTGCGGCTGTCGTATATCCGATATATAACTGGTCCCGCAGATTGAACCCGAAAACACCCGTTTGCGGATCACTTAAATCCATACGCAAGATGGGCAACCAGTCCCCTGTCGCATCGAAATAGTCGCGCTGATCCAACTGCGCCCCGAGCAGTGCGTCGGCCTGAGTACTGTCATAGAACAGCGCCTCAATTGGAATAAGCTTGGGCAACTGACTGTCCCAGTTCCTGATCATCAACTCATTGGGCTTGCTCGACCAATCCGCATCGATTCGCTCATGGGCCTCCAGGCTGGCCTTGAACTGTGCAGGATCCTGAGTGCTGAGTGAACATTGCAGGTTCGGTTGGAAGTCCTGTTGCCGGAAATGCGCCAACCATTGCTCGGCGTCAACGATGCCCAGTGCGGCACAAGAGCTGACATCCGCCTCTTGCCTGAACAGGCGCGCCGGCAAGCCGCAACCGAAGTCCGAACGGGTGCTTTCGGCGCCGACAACAAAGGGATAGGCACATACAACTTCAAGTGTTTTACCCTGACCGACCGCCGTAAAAGCGTCGGTAAATACCACACCGTTTTTTTCCCCGGTCGCGGCGATGCTCAGGTCAGCACGCAGCCAGGCAAAGCTTTCGGCACCCTGGGTAATGGCTTGTGGGCTGTGGGTCCAGAAGCCACCGGCATGATCCGCTGCCACGCCCCTGACCAATACCCCGCTGCAGAAATAGGCAGGACGATTGCCGACGCATGTCGCGACCGTCGAGTTGTATCGCGTATTGAGAAGTTGCGCGACTTCGGCGCCCGTCAGTGCATGGGCAACGCCGCTGATCATCAGCAGCGTCATTAACAGCAGATGGATTCCCGGACGTTTCATGGCCATTAAAGTCAAACCTCCTTATGCCAGGCTGTTGCACTCAACGAGTGTCCATCCCCAATGCTTGCAGGTACGTATCCGTGGAGAAACCACTGGCGTTGTCATTGACCTGCGAACCGTTGAGGTCATAGGCCCATGCAGTCCCTGCCCCCAGCGCATCCGCCGTCCAGAACGGGTAGTTCAACCAGCCTGCGTATTCGGCTACCGGCCCGCCGCTGGGGTAATAAAAAGCCCAAAGCCGCCGGATATCGGCCAAGGGGACCGGCTCCAGCCCGGCGACCACACAAACGGCTTTCATCCCTTCCCAGTTCGCACTGACCGTCAGAAAGTGCAGTTGCCTGATGCCTGAAACCGACAGTTGATAGCGACGCGATTCATGCCTGCTGTCGATAGCCGTGATAGAGGTCCTGCCATTGAGATAGGCCGTTGCCTCTCCCGTTTGCGGGTCAACACCAGCGATCTCGGGGGCACTACTGTTATAGGTATAAGGTGCAATACCCCAGTTGGCGGCTCTGAACATTCGCGCATAGGCGGGAATGGATAACGGCGGCTTATCGGCAATGACCACATAATTGTGCACCGCCAAGTCAAGAAGCACCGGGCTTTGAAAATCGTCGGCAATCTTCAGTTCCAAGACTGATGATCCGACGCGTTCGCCCTCATAGAACTGCACTTCATAACTGACATCAATGATATTACCGGCCCCCACGTCAAAGACTTCCGGTGCAACCGTAAACAGTACATCCTTGCCGACGGCAATACTGGAGATCTGTATATCGTCGGTATAATCGGCCACAGACACATAAACGCGGTCCCGATAGGCCATGCCGTCATAAGCCTTGATCCTTACCGTCGCACCTTCGGCAGGGATATCTTGCGGGTCAAGAATTCCGCCCGGGGCTTCATCCACCGAAGGGCTTGCGAGCAATAAAGCAGGGGCCAATTTTTTAATAGTCATTTCAGCCTCCCTGAAAATAAGTTGCCTGCCCGGCCCACTTCAATGAGCACGGTTACGTTCGTTGAAGTTTTGCCGTTGTCCGCGCTTATTGACTTGATAAAACCTGAACGGGAACAACTTCAGAGTCGCGTGAGGTGGCACTCGTTTTATAAGAGACTTGACCTTCCAGCCGGTCCTGCACGGCACTGCTGTCACCGCCACCTGTAGGGTGACCCCAGGTTACTACCCGACCATCGGAAGCCAGCGCCGTAAAGCCATTGGTATTGCTGTAGATCGCCAATATATGGGTCAACGAGTCGACGACCGCTGTCGTATCGCCACCCAACGTAGCATCGCCCCAAGCCACCACCTGGCCATTTTTGCGTAGCGCGGCGAATGCCTTGGAAGAACCGGCCACCTGGACAATATCGTTCAATGCCGCAATTGCATCGGGGACCTCTCCTCCCGTTGCGGCCAGCCCCCAGGCCACCACATGACCATTGCCTCTTAGTGCTGCGAATGACTGCCAGGTGCTGCTGATTGAAAGGATATCCGTCAGCCCGGCAATCAGGTCCGGCACTTCCCCGCCGTAGGCTGCCGGGCCCCAGGCCACCACTCGGCCAACGCCTCGCCTGGCGGTATACGCCCTTGCAGTAGCGGCGCTCAACTCGATGATATCGGTCATTGAGGCAATATCATCGGGCACCGTTGGACCATAGCCACTGGCTCCCCACGCTACCAACCGGCCATTGCCGCGCCATGCAGCGAAGCCACCAAAATTACCGATGATTTCGACTATATCGGTTAGCCCGGCGATATCGCCGGGAACTGCTCCGCCCATGTCTTCGGCCCCCCAGGCCACGACCTGACCTGATCCACGCAGCGCGGCAAAGGCTGTCCCCGAGCCGCATACCTGCCTGATGTCCGTGAGCTGACTGATTGGCGCCGGTACCGTGCCGCCCGAAGTCTCCGCCCCCCAGGCGACCACTCGCCCCGTGGTTTTAATGCCGGCAAATGCGGAGCTGTTGCCGATGACTGCCTCGAATCCCAGCGTATCGATACCCCCCATCGACCCGCCATCAGCGGCCGTACCCCACGCCACAACATTGCCGTCCTTGCGTCTGGCGGCATAGGCACTGCGCGTGCAGCTCACCTCGACGATGTCATCCATCGTAATGATGGTCGAGGGAATCTTCGCGCCATAAGCTTCCATGCCCCAGCCAACGACATCACCTTCGTCGCGATGGGCGACAAAAGCCGCGGCGCCCGCCGTTTGCGCATCAGTCCCGTTGCCGACGATATTGGCCGGATGCAACGTCATTGCATCATCACTGGTTCTGACGTGCAGCGGCTTCCAGCAATCGGTGTCTCGCCAGTTTGTAGCCGTTGTCCAGCCGGGGGCGCCCTCATACTGCCATTGCGCGGCAACAGGCTGCAGTGTCGTGGCATTTAAAGCGCGCAATAACCGGGAAGTCCCTGAAGCGCGATAACTGCTGCGGTTGTAGCGCGCACCCATGACTTTCAGAGTGCCCGAGACCTGCTCGCTGCGTACTTCATAGGTTGCGATCGGAGACGGTCCTTCATCCTCACCCGCCTGGCGATCAATGGTGTAACTCAGCCGAACACTATGGCCGTCGTTGGCGACAACGGTGGTGTAAGCAATGGGTATACGTAACTCACCATCGGCGGAGACAGGTACTGTCGGTGCAACCGAGCCATCACCTGGCTGGCCCTGCCAGGTCAAGGTCACTCTGTCACCGGCTTTAAGTAGCGCTTGGCTGCCGATCAGCACATTGGCGCCTTGCAGAACGTCGTTGGGGTCAAGGGTCGTGCCATTGGCTTCGACGATGATGGGCGCCGGGAGCGGGACTTGCTGACCTTGCCGTACAAAAAACACCGTCGCAGGTGAGCTCAACTCGCTGCCGTCAAACAAAATGGCCGTGCAGGTCATCGTGACATTTGCATTCAAGCTGGCAGCAGCGGTGGCATAAGGCACTGTAAAGGGCACCGGCAAGCCAACCATGCCGCTGGTAACGCCCTTGGACGTGTCGTATTCAGAGCCCTTGTCATCGGCCCAATATAAAAACACCGTATCGCCCGACCCCATACCGTCATAGGCCGCAACCGCTGCTTTTACCCCGGCAGCGACGTCATCCAGATTCAGCTGACCGTCTTCGACATTTTCAACGGTCAACAGCAACTGCCCGGGCTGACCTTCGCCGATTTGCAGCGCCAGCACGTCTGAGGTACTGGTCCTGCCATCGTTTCTCTCCACGTAATATGAGGCATCTACTGTGCCGCCCAGGTTATCCGCGACCAGTGCATAGCCGATATCAAACGGCACAGGCCGGGTGGCCGTGACAGAGTTGAGCCGGATCGAGTCAGTGCTCAGACCGGTTTCTGAGCCGCGCCACTCATAATGCACGTCGTCACCCGCCGTAATACCGTTGTACATCGGCACGATCAGCCGAGTGCCGCCGGGTACATCCTCGGGATTCAACACGCCGTCCTGTTCGCCATCGACAACAGGCACTGGCAGTTCCGCCTGCGGCTCACCCACATTCAACAGAGCGGCATGCAAGGACTCACGGCGTACTACGTCCTTGATTCGCGCATCGCTGAGCAATTCGTAATACAGCTCCAGCGTCCCGCCCCTGATCGCCTGCAGATGAGTGCCCGACACCGTCATGCGGATCGGCTCTTTCGCCTCGGCCTCGCGGTGGGTGATGGGGTGAAAGTCCAGCTCAGGAAAGTAAATGCTCTGGTTCGGGCGCACGCCCAGCCACTTCAGATCGATCACCTGACCTTCAGCCATGGAGTCATCCCATGGAATCTCGATGGTAGTGTTTGGCAAGTCGGGATCGATACTCCCCTGGTTTTTGTCCAGGGCGTTCGGTGCAGCCAGGCGCTGCACTTCGCCAATGACGTTGATAAAACGGCCTTTGGATAACAGATCCGCCGAGCCGTCCTTCTTGATCAACCGGTAGGAAAAAATCGCCTGGGTCTTGGCCAGTTGGCGAATCCAGACATTCGGGACCGGGATTTCGATAATCGCCGGATCGGTGGGCATGATCTCCTTATCAGGTAAGTTGACATCCACAGGAGCCCCCTCTTCCGGAGTCCCCCTGATATTTACGACAATTTTATCGCCTATTGCAAACTTGCTGCCCCTTACAACTTGCGTCGTAGCGGGCCTACCCTCTAACGCGTCCAGATTAAGGACATTATTTATCGCCTCCTTGATAAACATGGCCTCCAACCGCGTATTGTCGGTATCCACGACAATCCGTATTTCGGCGCTCCAGTCTTCGGAACGGTTGTCGACCATGTCATAGACTTCAAAGGTCACTGCCAGGCCTTCAGTCCCGGAATCACCGGCGGCCAATATCGTCGTTTCATCGACCAGCATTTCAATCGGTTCAGTGCCATCAGCCTGCAGCGCCGTCACTTCATGCCGAACAAACTGCCCCCCCCAGCTCAGACGGATAACGTCGTGCTCGGCGATATTGGGGTAAGGATCGATAGTCACCGGCACACCTTGCTCGGCCAGGTCCTTATCCACGCCGTTATTGATAATTTCCGGATCGATGAACAGATGCAGCTCTGAATGCCCCGGTACATCGCCGTTCTGATCCTTGCCACCAGGCCGGTCGAGCTTGACGTAGATATCCAGGTCGGCCGAGGGTTCAGGCTGCTGCCCAAGCCGCGTAACCCGATAGCCAACGGTTGTGGCGCCATCGATCAGTCTTTGCGAGGCGATGAACAGCGTGACGCGCTCGCCCACTTCCGACAGATCGATGGTATCGGAAGCCACCACGTTACCGCCGAGCAATACCTGCACACTATCGCCTGCGCCCATGGCACTCCATGCGGGGATAAAAAGTTGCAAGCCGTTGTGAGGGAAATTGTCCTGCGCCGCAGCGATATTGATGCCCAGTTCACCCGTCGGTATCGGGCCAGTGCTCCCTGGGATTTCCAGGATGGGGAGCGCAAGTGAAGTAGTCATGGAGGACTCCTTGTTCTGGATTATGTAAAAGCTGACGGTATTGAGAACCTAAACCGAGGGGATGCCTACTATCAGAAATGATAGGTTTTCGGGCCGCTAGTCGGGTCGGTAACGGAGCCGTCTGATCCGCATCGCAAAGGGTGGAAGGGGACTCCAAAAAAACGCCCCACCTCAATCGTTACAGATGAGGGCGCCGTCTTAATTACCGGAATTACCGGAACAACAGGTCATGCCCTGCCAGTTGATTTATTCAGAACATTAAGGCGCACTCATCAAACAACAGTAACCCGCCAAGCCAATGAGGTCCCAACACTCTCTATGTAAGCAGTATATTTATGACGGCCCGGCTGAACATCGAATAAATCCACAAAAAAACCACCACCTTGAGTGGTAAAAGTTTTAAAAGGTTGCAGATTATCTTCAATCTTGACAGCGGTACCTTCAGGAACGTTAGCGGGTCCTCTGCCCGACAATTTCAGAAGCCTGGCGCTCGTCTGGCCACCATTCGGCACCGCATTTCCTTGACCATCTATTACACTTTCAATGACCACAGTCTCGTTTTTCTGATTTGCATTCGCCATGACCATTACCTCTTTCGAATATAAGGCATGAAGAATCGGCTTACTTGCCAATTCTGTCCCTGTTCAAACGTTCCAGGTTTGCTCGTACCAAAGAACACAATGAACGAGATATGATTGAAAACCTGAAATGCAGGACTGCCTACTGTCAGAAATACTAGGTTTTCGAGCCATACATCGGAAGTGATGTCAGCGAAGGGAATTGAAAAAAGCCCCGGTCAAGCCGTCACAAAACCGGGGCTGGAGGTGTTGCCTGAGAAATCCACGCGGTGCAGAAGGTGACCAAACCATGCCCCGCGCCTGGTGAGCGAAGCCAGTGTGCCCGCTGTACCGGCAGGTGAGTTAGTCGAAAACGACATACTCATAGCCATCTCTGACATCTGCGGTTTTCGGGGTTGCTGACAAGACGTCGTACTACCAGAATCGAGACAAGCCCGATTGAAAGGAACAACGCTCATGATGCATGTGGATTTGATTGACCAGGAAGACTTGATCAGCCAACTGCGCTCCATTGGCTTCGAAATGCCGTCCGGCGCCACCGCTGAACAGGCTTGCGCCCAGGCCGTTTGCGGCCTGACCGCGGACCGCGCCACGGCGCTGCGGCGTATGGGCGAGCAGTTGTTGACCGGCAGTGCGACGATCCTGCCGGCGGTGCGCCAGGCGATTGATAAGGAGTTGTTGCCGGCTTTGGCGCATTACAAACAGCAGCATGGCTGATCGGGCTGCGAGTTGTAGAAGCGAACTCATTCCCGAGCGCGTTCGTCTATTCAAAGTCGTCGTGGACTTCAGACGCCGCCTCGCCAACAAGTTGGCTTCTACCCCGCGATATATTGCACCTGATATACCGCGATGGTCCTGCTCGTCGCCGGGCCTGAAACCGAAACATCCCGGCATCTTATAAGAAAGCATCTCTGCTGGCTGGCCGTTAAATTCGCTCCTCAGCTATTGGCAAGGAGCGCCACGAATTGGCTTATCTCGAACATGCCCACTGCCTCAGGAAAGGTCGTTTTTCCGAGATCGACCAGATCTATATAGTCACCGCCACTACCCACCAACGCTGTCCGATCTTCGCCGACTGGCAACTGGGCAGGCTTGTCGTTCAAGAGTTTCGCCGGGCAGAACGGCAAGGTCTGGCACAGTCAATGGCCTGGGTTGTCATGCCTGACCACTTTCACTGGCTGTTCAAATTGAAGAAGGCATCGCTTGATTTGCTGCTGAAGCAGGTCAAGGCTCGCAGCGCCTTGGCGGTCAACAAGGTATGTAGCAACGAAGGTCGGGTCTGGCAGAAGGGTTTCTATGACCACGCGCTACGTCGTGAAGAAGACCTGTGCAAACATGCGCGCTACATCGTCGCCAACCCCTTGCGAGCCGGATTGGTGAAGCGCGTGGGTGATTATCCATTGTGGGATGCAGTGTGGTTGTAGCGTCAGGCACATATCAGGGTAGGAGCGAACTTGTTCGCGGTGTGTCAGGCCTGACACACCGCGTCAAACGGCTCGCCAACAAGTTGGCTCCTACCTCGCTTAGCGGTGCACCTGATATAGCGCGTCGGACACATAACCGGTGCGGAGCTGCATCAGGTACTCCGCGTCTTTACAGACGCACACTCGCAAACGTTGACTCATTACGCGCCTGACTCAGCGCCGACATCGGCCCGGACAGCGGCGCCAGAACCATCGCTTGCGGAATCGGCATCATCGCCACCTGTTGGGTGGTGTTGGAGCCTACGCGCTCGTCACGCGGTGGAATGCCGAAGTATTCGCGGTAGCACTTGGAGAAGTGCGGCGTGGAGACGAAGCCGCAGACCGAGGCCACTTCGATGATCGACATCGGCGTTTGCTTGAGCAACTGCCGTGCACGGATCAGGCGCAGCTTGAGGTAGTAGCGCGACGGCGAGCAGTGCAGGTATTTCTGGAACAGGCGCTCGAGCTGACGACGCGAGACGGCGACGTACACCGCCAGTTCATCGAGGTCGATCGGCTCTTCCAGGTTGGCTTCCATCAGCGCCACGATTTCCTGCAGTTTCGGCTGGTTGGTGCCGAGCATGTGCTTGAGCGGCACACGCTGGTGATCCTGTTCGTTACGAATGCGCTCGTAGACGAACATCTCAGAGATTGCAGCCGACAGTTCGCGACCGTGATCGCGACTGATCAGGTGCAGCATCATGTCCAGTGGCGCGGTGCCGCCGGAGCTGGTGAAGCGGTTACGGTCCAAGGTGAACAGGCGGGTGCTCATGGCCACACGCGGGAAAGCTTCCTGCATCGACGCCAGGCATTCCCAGTGCACGCTGCAATCGAAGCCGTCGAGCAGACCAGCACAGGCCAGTGCCCAGCTGCCGGTGCACACGGCACCGAGGCGACGGGACTGACGCGCCTGGCTCTGCAGCCAGCTGACGTGTTCCCGGGTAACAGTGCGCTGGATGCCGACACCGCCACAGACGATCACGGTGTCCAGGGCCGGGGCCTTGTGCATCGAAGCGTCGGGGGTGATCTGCAGGCCGTCGCTGGCCCAGACTTGCCCGCCGTCCGCGCTCAGGGTGGTCCAGCGATACAACTCACGGCCCGACAACTGGTTGGCCATACGCAGAGGTTCGACCGCCGATGCGAGGGAGATCAGCGTGAAGTTATCCAGCAGCAGGAAGCCGATGGATTGTGGTGCGCGGTTCTGAGGCTGTTGAGCCCCTGCGTTGAACGAAGTCATCACGGTATCTCCTCACACAAAGCGGTTGTAGGCCCCAGGCTGGGCTCTTGTTTTATTGCCCTTCTCGTAACAGGGCTTTACACAATGCATCGCAATTGTCGTGCCTAAACTTGAATGTGTATTCAATAAACCCTGAAAACGACGTCGCGATGCGTCTAGTCAGCTGCGACCTGATGCAATCATTAGCGACCTATGGGATTTACAAGCCGTGTAAATGCTTGTGGGGTGAGCACTTCGGTAGCACTCGGGTGACGCGGGGAGCAGTGACTCGAAAGGGAGTGTCACTGCCGTTCACGGGTGACAAGCGGCGTCGGGCGAGGCCGCTGATTTCACTGTGACATTACGCAAGGCGCGCCAAAAGGTGGCGGGCGGATACAACGGTGTTCGATGACGGAGCGCATTTCGGCAGCGGCTATTGTGGGACCGGCTTCAGCCGGGAAGAGGCCGGTGAATCCCGAGCATCTCTACAATATTTACTGCCGCCTTCCCGGCTAAAGCCGGTCCCACAACAGCCGAGGCCGCTGATTTCAAATGACATTACACAAGACACGCCGAAAAGTGGCGGGCGGATACAGCGGTGTTCGATGACGGAGCGCATTTCGGCAGCGACTATTGTGGGACCGGCTTCAGCCGGGAAGAGGCCGGTGAATCCCGAGCATCTCTACAATATTTACTGCCGCCTTCCCGGCTAAAGCCGGTCCCACAACAGCCGAGGCCGCTGATTTCAAATGACATTACACAAGACACGCCGAAAAGTGGCGGGCGGATACAGCGGTGTTCGATGACGGAGCGCATTTCGGCAGCGACTATTGTGGGACCGGCTTCAGCCGGGAAGAGGCCGGTGAATCCCGAGCATCTCTACAATATTTACTGCCGCCTTCCCGGCTGAAGCCGGTCCCACAACAGCCGAGGCCGCTGATTTCAAATGACATTACACAAGACACGCCGAAAAGTGGCGGGCGGATACAGCGGTGTTCGATGACGGAGCGCATTTCGGCAGCGACTATTGTGGGACCGGCTTCAGCCGGGAAGAGGCCGGTGAATCCCGAGCATCTCTACAATATTTACTGCCGCCTTCCCGGCTGAAGCCGGTCCCACAAAATAGCCCCACAAACAACAAACGATCAGCACTCCACCGCACTGACGGCCAAGCCACCGCGGGATGTCTCTTTGTACTTGTCATGCATGTCGGCGCCGGTATCGCGCATGGTGCGGATCACCCGGTCCAGGGAGATAAAGTGCTGGCCGTCGCCACGCAGGGCCATCTGCGCGGCGTTGATCGCCTTGACTGCGGCGATGGCGTTACGCTCGATGCACGGCACCTGTACCAGGCCACCGACCGGGTCGCAGGTCAGGCCCAAGTTGTGTTCCAGACCAATTTCCGCAGCGTTGCACAGTTGCTCAGGGGTCGCGCCGAGGATATCGGCCAGGCCCGCAGCCGCCATGGCGCAAGCCGAACCGACTTCACCCTGGCAGCCGACTTCGGCACCGGAGATGGACGCGTTCTTCTTGCACAGGATGCCCACCGCCGCCGCCGCGAGGAAGTAGTCGACGACGTTGGCTTCGCTGACTTCATCGCTGAATTTGACGAAATAATGCAGCACTGCCGGGATAATCCCGGCCGCGCCGTTGGTTGGCGCGGTGACCATACGGCCACCGGCGGCGTTTTCTTCGTTGACCGCCAGGGCGAACAGGTTGACCCACTCCATGGCACTGAGGGTCGAGCCGATCACGTTGGGTTTGTTCAGCTCCTGCAGGCTGCGGTGCAGCTTGGCGGCGCGGCGACGGACGTTGAGGCCACCGGGCAAAATGCCTTCATGCTTGAGGCCTTGCTCGACGCAATCCTGCATCGCATGCCAGAGCTTCATCAGGCCGCTGCGAATTTCATCTTCGCTGCGCCACACCTTCTCGTTGGCCATCATCAGTTCCGACACGCGCAGGCCATGTTGCTGGCACAGGCGCAGCAGCTCTTCGGCGCTGGAGAAGTCGTAAGGCAGCACGGTGGTGTCCATGTCCAGTACACCGCTGGCGGCCTGGGCTTCATCGACGACGAAACCGCCGCCCACCGAGTAATAAGTGTCGCGATGCACTTCACCGCCCTCGCCTTCGGCAATCAGGGTCATGGCGTTGGGGTGGAATGGCAGGTTCTCGTCGAGCAGCAACATGTCGCGCTGCCAGACAAAAGGAATCGGCAGGCGGTTGTCGAGCAGCAAGGTGTCGGTTTCACGCAGGGTGGCGATGCGCAGGCCGATCTGCGAAGGGTCAATGGCATCCGGCCACTCGCCCATCAGGCCCATGATCACCGCGCTGTCGCTGCCGTGACCGACACCGGTGGCCGACAGCGAGCCGTACAGGCGCACTTCGATCCGTCGTACCGATGCCAGTCGCCCGCTGTCACGCAGGCCCTGGACGAACAGCGCGGCGGCGCGCATGGGTCCAACGGTGTGCGAGCTGGAGGGGCCGATGCCGATCTTGAACAGGTCGAAAACGCTGATAGCCATTGCTGATGAACCTCTGTGGTCGGAACTCCCGGTGCGCAAAGCAGCCGGCGACGGAGCTGCTACGCTGAGCCTCGCGTCCGTCGGAATGGCCGCATCATCGGGCTTTTGCCCTGCGACACGACGTCTCACACCGACTCACTCATGCCCAGCAACGTCGCAGGTAGCAGGGAGCGTCAAGCCATAGCGGTTTACGACAGGCGGGGGCCGCTTTTCGACTCAAAGGCACCGGAAAACCAGCCTTGCCCCGGAGAAAAAATCTGTAAGCGACGTCACCAACACTGGATACGACCCCCTGTGTACTGGTTACGACTCCCCCTGTAGGCGTTTGATTTTCCCTGTTACATGATCGGTCCGACTCGATCGCCGGCGCAGTGATAGAGCTGTCGTGAAAAAGTGTCGCCACTTAGCTGCCACACCTGGAACCGCCACAGCCATCTGCGCTGATGACGAGAAGAAAACACCACAGGAGTCCACCACCCATGAAAGGTTCCCAATCACTGCTGCTGGCCGTAGCCCTCAGCCTGCCAGTCCTGGCACAGGCCGCCGAACCGGCGCAGTGCAGCACCGTTAACTTTTCCGATGTCGGCTGGACTGACATCACGGCCACTACCGCAGTGACCAGCGTGGTCCTTGAATCCCTCGGCTACAAAACCAAGACCACCATGATTTCCGTGCC
This sequence comes from Pseudomonas sp. JL23, assembly GCF_056933585.1. Lineage (NCBI taxonomy): Bacteria > Pseudomonadati > Pseudomonadota > Gammaproteobacteria > Pseudomonadales > Pseudomonadaceae > Pseudomonas > Pseudomonas sp. JL23. The sequence goes on from NZ_CM167795.1 coordinate 6,316,948, forward strand.
GGTGACCTACAAGTCCCTGGCCGACGGCAAGAACATGGACGTGTTCCTGGGGAACTGGATGCCGACCATGGAAAACGACATCAAGGCTTACCGTGATGCCGGCACCGTGGAAACCGTGCGTACCAACCTGACGGGCGCCAAGTACACCCTCGCAGTGCCACAGGCGCTGTACGACAAAGGTCTGCATGACTTCGCCGATATCGCCAAGTTCAAGAAGGAACTGGACGGCAAGATCTACGGCATCGAGCCTGGCAACGACGGCAACCGCCTGATCCAGAGCATGATCGACAAGAACGCCTTCGGCCTCAAAGACGCCGGTTTCAAGGTCGTCGAGTCCAGCGAAGCGGGCATGCTGTCCCAGGTTGATCGCGCCTCCAAACGCGACACCGACGTGGTCTTCCTCGGCTGGGCACCACACCCGATGAACAAGCGCTTCAAGATTCAATACCTGACCGGCGGCGATGACTTCTTCGGTGCCGATTTCGGTGCCGCGACCGTGGCGACCAACACCCGCAAGGGTTACACCACCGAATGCAGCAACGTTGGTCAACTTTTGAAAAACCTGGAATTCAACGTCGACATGGAAAGCTCGCTGATGGGCAACATCCTGGACGACAAGATGAAGCCGGAAGCTGCCGCCAAAGCCTGGCTCAAGCAAAACCCGAACACGCTGAAAACCTGGCTCGCCGGCGTTACGACCATCGACGGCAAGCCTGGTCTGGAGGCTGTCGAAGCCAAACTGAAGTAATCCGGATGACAGGCGGGTGCGCCCGCCTGCTGTCCTAATTTTCTCCCGTATGTGGACAATCGATACCATGCTGACTGATCACAAACTCCCCCTGGGGCAGTACATCGCCGCCTTCGTCGAATGGTTGACGCGGCACGGCGCCAACTACTTCGACGCAATCGCCTCCACCCTGGAAGCGATGATTCACGGCCTGACGTTTGCCCTGACCTGGTTCAATCCGCTGGTATTGATTGGCTTGATCGCACTGCTGGCCCATTACATTCAACGCAAGTGGGGCCTGACCGCCTTTGTCATCATTTCCTTTCTGCTGATCCTCAACCTGGGGTACTGGCAGGAAACCATGGAAACGATGGCCCAGGTGCTGTTCGCGACCCTGGTCTGTGTGGTGATCGGCGTGCCGCTGGGCATCGTCGCCGCGCACAAGCCGATGTTCTACACGGCGATGCGCCCGGTCCTCGACCTGATGCAAACCGTTCCTACCTTCGTATACCTGATCCCGACCCTGACCCTGTTCGGTCTGGGTGTGGTACCCGGCCTGATCTCCACGGTGGTGTTCGCCATCGCCGCGCCGATCCGCCTGACCTACCTGGGCATCCGCGATGTGCCCCATGAACTGCTCGACGCCGGTAAAGCCTTTGGCTCCTCGCGCCGCCAGTTGCTGACCCGCATCGAGTTGCCGTACGCCATGCCGAGCATCGCTGCCGGTATCACCCAATGCATCATGCTGTCGCTGTCGATGGTGGTTATTGCTGCACTGGTGGGCGCTGACGGTCTGGGCAAACCCGTGGTCAACGCATTGAACACCGCTGATATCGCCTTGGGCTTCGAAGCCGGCCTGGCGATCGTATTGCTGGCAATCATGCTCGACCGAATCTGCAAACAACCTGACGCAAAGGTGAGGTCTGACGCATGAGCATCATCAAATTCGACAACGTCGACGTGATCTTCTCCAAGGATCCACGCGAAGCGCTGAAACTGCTGGACCAGGGCAAGACCCGCGAGCAGATCCTGAAACAGATCGGCCAGATCGTCGGCGTGGAAAAAGCCACGCTGGAAGTCGAGAAAGGCGAAATCTGCGTGCTGATGGGCCTGTCCGGTTCGGGCAAGTCCAGCCTGCTGCGCTGCATCAACGGTCTGAACACCGTCAGCCGGGGCAAGCTGTTCGTCGAGCATGAAGGCGCACAGATCGACATCGCCCACTGCACCCCGGCAGAACTGAAACTGATGCGTACCAAGCGCATCGCCATGGTGTTCCAGAAGTTCGCCCTGATGCCTTGGCTGACCGTTCGCGAGAACATCAGCTTCGGCCTGGAAATGCAGGGTCGTCCGGAAAAAGAACAGCGCAAGCTGGTGGACGAGAAGCTGGAACTGGTTGGCCTGACACAATGGCGCAACAAGAAGCCGGACGAGCTGTCCGGTGGCATGCAGCAGCGCGTCGGCCTGGCCCGCGCCCTGGCGATGGATGCCGACATCCTGCTGATGGACGAACCGTTTTCCGCTCTCGACCCACTGATCCGCCAAGGCCTGCAGGACGAGTTGCTGGACCTGCAAGCCAAGCTGAGCAAGACCATTGTTTTCGTGAGCCACGACCTGGACGAGGCCCTCAAGCTGGGCAGCCGCATCGCCATCATGAAGGACGGCCGGATCATCCAGTACAGCGTGCCGGAAGAAATCGTGCTCAACCCGGCCGACGAGTACGTGCGTACCTTCGTCGCCCATACCAACCCGCTCAACGTACTGTGCGGCCGCAGCCTGATGCGCACCGTGGATAACTGCACCCGCGTCAACGGCGAGCTGTGTCTGGATCCGGGCGGCGATTCGTGGCTGAGCCTCAAGGATGGCAATACCATCCAGGGCGCACGCCAGGGCGCTACCCAGTTCGATCTGCAAAGCTGGGCACCGGGCCAGGCGGTGGAAGGCCTGGACCGTCGTCCAACCGTCGTGCACTCCAATATCGGCATGCGTGACGCGTTGCAGATTCGCTACCAGACCGGTAACAAGCTGGTGCTGCAAGAGGGCAACCAGGTGGTGGGCATCCTCGGCGACACCGAGCTGTATCACGCGTTGCTGGGCAAGAATCACGGTTGATTTGGCAGTTTGTTGGTGTGTGGGACCGGCTTTAGCCGGGAAGGCGTCGGGAAAAGCGGCAGAGATGTATTGGCAGTACTGGCCTCTTCCCGGCTAAAGCCGGTCCCACAGTAGCCGGGGAAGACCAGCACTATGCAGCCCCCCAAGTCAGCCGGATGCTGACCGGAAAAATCGCAGTTAACTGCTATTTGTCACGTCCATGGTTTTTTGTTGATTGAGCGTTCAATAAAAAAACCCTAGACTGGTCAATGCCTTGAATGGCCAGGCAATTACTCCGGACACAAGGAGACACACCGTTATGCCCAAGGTCGGAATGCAACCCATCCGTCGTCAACAGTTGATCCATGCCACGCTCAACGCGGTGGATCAGGTGGGCATGGGCGATGCCAGCATTGCTTTGATCGCACGGCTGGCGGGGGTCTCCAACGGCATTATCAGCCACTACTTTCAGGACAAGAACGGCCTGATCGCGGCGACCATGAGCTACCTGATGCGCGCCCTGAGTGAGGGCGTCACCCTGCGGCGCCTGGCGTTACGCGATGACAATCCCAGGTCGCATCTGCAAGTGATCATCGAGGGCAACTTCGATGCCAGCCAGGTCAACGGCCCGGCGATGAAAACCTGGCTGGCCTTCTGGGCCTCCAGCATGCACCACCCGACATTGCACCGATTGCAGCGGATCAACGATCACCGCCTGTATTCCAACCTGTGCTGCCAGTTCCGCCGCGTGCTGCCGCTGGAACAGGCGCGCATGTCGGCCCGGGGCCTGGCGGCATTGATCGACGGATTATGGCTGCGCGGCGCACTGTCGGGGGATGCCTTCGACACCGAGCAGGCGCAGCAAATTGCTTACGAATATATGGATTTCCAACTGGCCAAGGCGCTGCACTGATGCGCTGACACGCCCGACAACTCAACGAATCTTGCGAGGACTCTATGGCCCGTTTCGAACTGCAAAAACTCTACATCGATGGCGCCTACGTCGATGCCACCAGTGGCACGACCTTCGAAGCCATCAACCCGGCCAACGGTGAAGTCCTCGCAGAGGTACAGCGCGCCAGCCAGGCCGACGTGGAGCGTGCCGTGGAAAGCGCGGAAAAGGGCCAGAAAATCTGGGCCGCCATGACCGCCATGGAGCGTTCGCGCATCCTGCGTCGTGCCGTTGAGATCCTGCGCGAACGCAACGACGAACTGGCCGACCTGGAAACCCTCGACACCGGCAAGGCCGTGTCGGAAACCCGCTATGTCGATATCGTCACCGGTGCCGACGTGCTGGAATACTACGCAGGCCTGGTGCCCGCCATCGAAGGCGAGCAGATCCCCCTGCGCACCACATCGTTCATCTACACCCGTCGCGAGCCCTTGGGCATCGTTGCCGGGATCGGCGCCTGGAACTACCCGATCCAGATCGCCCTGTGGAAATCCGCCCCGGCCCTGGCCGCCGGCAACGCGATGATCTTCAAGCCCAGCGAAGTCACGTCCCTGACCACTCTCAAGCTGGCAGAAATCTACACCGCTGCGGGCGTGCCCAATGGCGTGTTCAACGTCCTGACCGGCAGCGGTCGCGAAGTCGGCACCTGGCTGACCGAGCACCCGCGCATCGAGAAAATCTCCTTCACCGGCGGCACCGACACCGGCAAGAAAGTCATGGCCAGCGCCTCGAGTTCGTCGCTCAAGGACGTGACCATGGAACTGGGCGGCAAATCGCCGCTGATCATTTTCGACGACGCCGATCTGGACCGCGCCGCCGACACCGCGATGATGGCCAACTTCTACAGCTCCGGCCAAGTCTGCACCAACGGCACTCGCGTGTTCGTGCCCAGCTCGATGAAAGCCGCGTTCGAAGCCAAGATCGTCGAGCGCGTCAAGCGCGTACGCGTCGGCAACCCGCAGGACGAAAACACCAACTTCGGCCCGCTGGTCAGCTTTGCCCATATGGAAAGCGTGCTCGGCTACATCGCCAAGGGCAAGACAGAAGGCGCCCGCGTACTGTGTGGCGGCGAACGCCTGACCGAAGGCGAACTGGGCAAGGGCGCCTTCGTCGCGCCGACTGTGTTCACCGACTGCACCGATGACATGACCATCGTGCGCGAAGAAATCTTCGGCCCGGTGATGAGCATCCTCAGCTACGAAACCGAAGAAGAAGTGATCCGCCGCGCCAACGACACCGAGTTCGGCCTGGCCGCCGGTATCGTCACCCGCGACCTGAACCGCGCTCACCGCGTGATTCATCAGCTCGAAGCCGGTATTTGCTGGATCAACGCCTGGGGCGAGTCCGACGCCAAGATGCCGGTCGGCGGCTACAAGCAATCGGGCGTGGGCCGTGAAAACGGCATCAGCTCGCTGGCGCAGTTCACCCGGATCAAGTCGGTGCAGGTTGAGTTGGGCGAGTACGTCTCGGTCTTCTAACGCACTTTTCCTGTGGGACCGGCTTTAGCCGGGAAAGCGTCGATGCAGTCCGATACATCTCTGTCGCCTGCACATCAGTCTTCCCGGCTAAAGCCGGTCCCACATTAGTCCCGAGCTCACTGCGCGATCGCGCGGTGTCAGAGACCTTCCCTCATTACCTTCAAGAGGGTGCATTTCGATGTCCCAGGAATTCGACTACATCATCATCGGCGCCGGTTCCGCCGGTAACACCCTGGCAGCCCGTCTCACCGAAGACCCGGGCGTCACCGTGCTGCTGCTGGAAGCGGGCGGCCCGGACTATCGGTTTGATTTCCGTACCCAGATGCCCGCCGCCCTGGCCTTTCCGCTACAGGGCCGCCGCTACAACTGGGCCTACGAGACCGACCCCGAGCCGCACATGAACAACCGCCGCATGGAGTGCGGTCGCGGCAAGGGTCTGGGTGGCTCGTCGCTGATCAACGGCATGTGTTACATCCGCGGCAACGCCATGGACTACGACGGCTGGGCCAAGTTGCCGGGCCTGGAAGACTGGACCTATCTCGACTGCCTGCCGTATTTCCGCAAGGCGGAAACCCGCGATATCGGCCCCAACGATTATCACGGCGGCGACGGTCCAGTCAGTGTGACCACGCCCAAGGCCGGCAATAATCCGCTTTTCCATGCCATGGTCGAAGCGGGCGTGCAGGCCGGTTATCCGCGTACCGACGACCTCAACGGTTATCAGCAGGAAGGCTTCGGCCCGATGGACCGCACGGTGACCCCGGAGGGCCGTCGCGCCAGTACCGCTCGCGGCTACCTGGATGAAGCGAAAAAGCGCACGACCCTGACCATCGTCACCCACGCCCTGACCGATCGCATCCTCTTCGAAGGCAAGCGTGCCATCGGCGTGACGTATCTGGTCGGCGACAGCAATACCCCGACCGAGGCCCGCGCCCGCAAGGAAGTACTGCTGTGCAGCGGCGCCATCGCCTCGCCGCAGGTGCTGCAACGCTCCGGCGTCGGCCCGGCCGACGTGTTGAAGAAACTCGATATTCCCGTGGTTCATGACCTGCCGGGGGTCGGCCAGAACCTGCAGGATCACCTGGAAATGTACCTGCAATACGCCTGCACCCAGCCGGTGTCGCTGTATCCGTCGCTGCTGTGGTGGAACCAGCCGCCAATCGGCGCGAAATGGATGTTCCTCGGCAAGGGCATTGGCGCCAGCAACCAGTTCGAGGCCGGTGGTTTTATCCGCTCCCGTGCGGAATTCGAATGGCCGAATATTCAGTACCACTTCCTGCCCGTGGCGATTAATTACAACGGCAGCAACGGCGTGAAAGAGCACGGCTTTCAGGCCCACGTCGGCTCGATGCGCTCGCCCAGCCGTGGCCGGGTGCAGATCAAGTCCAAAGACCCGCGCGAGTATCCGAGCATCCTGTTCAATTACATGGCCACCGAACAGGACTGGCAGGAATTCCGCGACGGCATCCGACTGACCCGGGAGATCATGCAGCAGCCCGCACTGGACCCGTACCGTGGCCGCGAGATCAGCCCCGGCATCGAAGTGCAGACCGACGAACAGCTCGACAAGTTTGTCCGCGAACACGCCGAGACCGCGTTCCACCCGTCCTGCTCGTGCAAGATGGGCACCGACGATATGGCTGTGGTCGACAGCGAAGGCCGCGTGCATGGCATGCAGGGGCTGCGCGTGGTCGATGCCTCGATCATGCCGATCATCACCACCGGCAACCTCAATGCACCGACGATCATGATCGCCGAGAAAATCGCCGACAAGATCCGCGGCCGCAAACCGCTGCCGCGCAGCACGGCGGCATATTTCGTTGCCGGAGAGCGGCCGGTGCGGGGCAAGCCGATGCGGGAGATCAAGTAACCCCTGCTCGGGGCAGCTGATGACGTGGGACCGGCTTTAGCCGGGAAGGCTGCGACATGATCGATACATTTCTACCGATTGTACTGGCGTCTTCCCGGCTGAAGCCGGTCCCACAGGGATGCTACTGAGATATGTGGGAGCGAGGCTTGCCCGCGAAGAGATCGGAGCGGTCTATCAGACAAGCAGGATGACGTGGGACCGGCTTTAGCCGGGAAGGCTGCGGCATGATCGATACATTTCTATCGCCTGTACTGCAGTCTTCCCGGCTGAAACCGGTCCCACAGGGATGCGCATCGCTTGATGCTGCCTCGCCAGAGGCCTACTCTAGACGCATTGTTTCAACGCCCTGCTCCCAGAATCCGACCTCACTCCCCCGCCGGAGCTGCCCTGCATGTTCGATCTCTCCGCCCAGCTCAAGCAGCGGTTTGCCGCCCTGCACAGCCGAGCCCAGTTCTTCTCCCTGCGTTACGTCAAACAGACCAGCCAACACCTTTCGGTGCGCAAGAACGTCGCCGAGCCGCCGCATCTGAGCAGCGACGAAGGCGCGATGCTCACCGTGCGCCTCAATGGCGTGGAAGCCTACGCCGCCACCAATGACGTTTCCCTGCGCGGTTTGCAGGCGGCTTTGGAGCAGGCAGAAGAGCAGGCCCGGCGTCTGGCGCCCCATGCCTTGCTCGACCTGAGTGAACAAGCGGTGTCGAGTGCCCGAGCCGACTACCTGTCACCCAACCAGCACCTGCTGTTCCCGTCCCTGAGCGATTGCTACGCGCTGCTTGCGCAGGAGTCAGCCGCAGTGCCCGCCGACTCACGACTGGTGAACTGGCAGGTCAGCCTGGGTCTGGAAAACGTCGAGCAGATCTACCTGAACAGCGCAGGCGCCGAGATTCGTCAGGCCCAGCGGTTTGTTTTCCCCGGCATGAGCGTTACCGCTTACGACGGTCAGGACAGCCAGAGCCGCAGCCTGGGTCGGGAGAATTTCGGCCAGCAGGGCGGCGCCGAGGTCATCGCCCAGTGCGGACTGATCGGCGCGGCGGCCAAAGTCGCCGATCAGGCGCTGCAACTGATCATGGCGCCCAACACACCTCAGGGTCCGCGAGACCTTCTGTTGCTGCCGGACCAGATGACTTTGCAGATCCATGAATCCATCGGCCATCCGCTGGAGCTGGACCGTATCCTCGGCGACGAGCGCAATTACGCCGGCACCAGCTTCGTCAAGGCCAGCGACTTCGGCCATCTGCAATACGGCTCCAATCTGCTCAACGTGACCTTCGACCCGGAGATTCCCGAGCAGCTCGCCAGTTATGCCTTCGACGATGACGGCACTGCCGCCAGCAAGCAGTTCCTGATCCGCGACGGCTTGCTGGAGCGGCCATTGGGTGGCGCGCTCTCGCAGTTCCGCGCCGGGCTGCCGGGCGTGGCCAACAGCCGCGCCTGCAGCTGGAACCGCCCGCCCATCGATCGCATGGCCAACCTCAATATCGAGCCCGGCGACAAGACGATGGAACAACTGATCGGCGGCATCGAGCGCGGCATCCTGATGTCGACCAACCGCTCGTGGTCCATCGACGATGCGCGCAACAAATTCCAGTTCGGCTGCGAGTGGGGCCAGTTGATCGAGAACGGTGAACTCAAGGGCGTGGTCAAGAACCCCAACTACCGGGGGATTTCCGCGCAATTCTGGCGCAACCTCAATGCCGTGGGCGACGCCACCACCTTCAAGGTATTGGGCACGCCCAACTGCGGCAAGGGCGAACCCAACCAGGTGGTGCGGGTCGGGCATGCGTCGCCGGCCTGCGTATTCTCTTCGGTCGATGTATTTGGAGGGGATGCCTGATGTCCCATCAACAGCAGTTTGAAGATCTGGTCGCGACGCTCAAGGGCGCGCTGACCGGCACGGAACAATTCACTCTGGCCTACAGCGCCGAGGTCTCGGATTTCATTCGCTTCAACCACGCCAAGGTGCGCCAGGCCGGGCAGGTGCAACAGGCCAGTCTGAGTTTCAAGCTGATCGACGACGGCCGCCATGCCGACCTGCAACTGACCCTGGCGGGCGACACCGAGGTGGATCGTCAGCGCTTGCACGATGCCTTGCAGCAGTTGCGCGAAACCCTGATCCTGCTGCCCCGCGATCCGTATCTGCTGCCCAATACCCAGGACTGGTTCAGCAGCCAGGTACAGAGCCAGCCGCTGCCGGACGCCACCCATGTGGTCGAGCGCATCGACAGCCTGGCTGCGGGCCTGGATCTGGTCGGCTTCTACGCCGCCGGGCCGCTGTATCGCGGCTTTGCCAGTTCCTGGGGCGCGCTGGGCTGGCATCAGGCCAATAGCTTCAATTTCGACTGGAGCCTGTTTCACACCAACGGCCAGGCGGTTAAAGCCAATTACGCCGGACATACCTGGGATGACGACGCCTTCGCCCGGCGCCTGCAACTGGCCCGCGAGCAACTGGAGTTTCTCGGCCAGCCCCTGCGCACCCTGGCACCCGGCCAATACCGCGCCTACCTGGCCCCGGCGGCGCTGGAAGAAGTCATGAGCATGCTCTGCTGGGGCGGTTTCTCGGCCCAGGACCTGGCCAGCAAGAGCAGCCCGTTGCAGCGCCTGTACAACGGCGACGTGCAGCTCAGCCCATTGGTGAGCATTGATGAGCAGGTCATTGGTTCGCTGTCACCGGCGTTCTCCGGCGAAGGTTATCCGCGCCGGGATCTGTCGCTGATCGCAGGCGGCATGGCCAGGGAACAACTGGTCGGCTCCCGCAGCGCCGCCGAGTACGGCCTGGAAGCCAACGGCGCCGGATGGGGCGAGTCGCCCAGTGCCTTGAGCATGGCGCCGGGGAGTCTGGCGATCGAGGACATTCTGCAAAAGCTCGGCACCGGCCTGTATATCAGCAATCTCTGGTATCTGAACTACTCCGACCAACCCGCTGCGCGCCTGACCGGCATGACCCGCTTTGCCACTTTCTGGGTGGAGAACGGCAAGATCCAGGCACCGGTCAGCACCATGCGTTTCGATGACAGCGTGTACAGCCTGCTGGGCGGTGCACTCGAAGAATTGACCGCAGAGCGGGAACTCCTGCTCTCGGCCAGTACCTATAGCCAGCGTCAGACCGATTCCAATCATCTGCCGGGGGCGCTGATCAGCCGCCTGACTTTGACCTTGTAGTACATGACGGTGGGACCGGCTTCAGCCGGGAATACGCCTTCCCGGCTGAAGCCGGTCCCACATAAACGCATTCCGCCCTGCTTTTAAGGACCCATTCCTTACATGCCCACCACCACGCCGATTCTGGATGCCCAAACCCTGCGCTGGCTGCCCTGGGTGGTCGCCATCGCTTTCTTCATGCAGAGCCTGGACGGCACGATCCTCAATACCGCGCTGCCGTCCATGGCTCACTCGCTGTCCGAAGACCCGCTGCGCATGCAGTCGGTGATCATCGCCTACATGCTGACCATCGCCCTGCTGATCCCGGCATCGGGCTGGCTGGCAGATCGTTTCGGCATCAAGCAGATCTTCTTCAGCGCCGTGCTGCTGTTCAGCTTCGGCTCGCTGCTGTGCGCGCTGTCCTGGTCGCTGAACCTGCTGGTCGGTGCCCGAGTGATTCAAGGCCTTGGTGGTGCGTTGATGCTACCTATCGGGCGACTGATCGTGCTGCGTGCCTACCCGCGTTCGGAACTGGTGCGGATCATGGGCTTCATCACCGTGCCCGGCCTGCTCGGCCCGTTGCTCGGCCCGACGTTGGGCGGCTGGATGGTGCAGTACCTGAGCTGGCACTGGATCTTCCTGATCAATATTCCCGTGGGCCTGGCGGGCTGCTACGCGATCAAGCGCTTCATTCCGGACTTGCAGGGCGGCGGTCGGACACGCTTTGACGGCGTCGGCTTCGTCCTGTTCGGCGCAGCAATGGTGCTGATCACCATCGCCCTGGAAGGTCTGGGCGAGCTGCACCTGTCGCACCTGCGGGTGGTCCTGCTGCTGTTCGGCGGCATGGGCTGTCTGGCGGCCTACTGGCTGCGCGCAGGGCATACCGATGCGCCGTTGTTTTCGCCATCGCTGTTTCGCACGCGCACCTTTGCGGTGGGCATCCTCGGCAACCTGTTCGCCCGCCTGGGCAGCGGCGCCCTGCCTTTCCTCGTACCTTTGCTGCTGCAGGTGGGCATGGGTTATTCGCCTGCTGAAGCGGGGATGAGCATGCTGCCTCTGGCGGCTTCGGCGATGATCGCCAAGTCCCTGGCCCGCTGGCTGATCGAGCGACTGGGCTACCGCATCATCCTGACCGGTAACACCTTGCTGCTGGGCATCCTGCTGGCAAGCGTGGCACTGGTCGGCGCCGGCACGCCGTACTGGGCCCTGCTGACCCTGCTGGCCTGCCTGGGCGCGGTCAACTCTCTGCAGTTCACGGCAATGAACACCGTCACCCTGATCGACCTCGACGACGCCAGCGCCGCCAGCGGCAACAGCCTGCTGTCGGTGGTCGCGCAACTGTCCCTGAGCTTCGGCGTGGCCTGTGCCGCCGCCCTGCTCGGCGGCTTTACCGACCAGGTGGCGACCGGCGAAGTCAGCAGCGTTCTCGGCGCCTTCCAGCTGACCTTCCTCTCGGTGGGCGTACTGGCGATGTTCGCAGCCGGGATCTTCCTGCAACTGCCGTCCAAGACCACCGCAAAGGAAGCGACCCAGCCTGCGCGGCAGCCGACGGATGTTGAGCACTGATCGAACATGCAGGTTTTATAAACTCATCGGGGCCACCCGGCGGGAGCCAGCCTGATGGCTTTGCGACCTGATACACTGCGCAACATTTTGTTTTGCAGGTTCAGACCGTGACCAACACCGCTTTCAATACTTTGCCCCTGTCCGCCGCCATGCTGGCTAACCTGGAGTCCCTTGGTTATGCCGAGATGACGCCGATTCAGGCGCAGAGCCTGCCGGTGATTCTCAAGGGCATGGACCTGATCGCCCAGGCTAAAACCGGTAGCGGCAAGACCGCTGCATTCGGCATCGGCCTGCTGAACCCGATCAATCCGCGCTATTTCGGCTGTCAGGCGCTGGTGTTGTGCCCGACCCGTGAACTGGCTGACCAGGTGGCCAAGGAAATCCGTCGCCTGGCCCGTTCCGAGGACAATATCAAGGTTCTGACCCTGTGTGGCGGCGTGCCGTTTGGCCCGCAGATCGGTTCCCTGGAACACGGCGCGCACATCATCGTCGGCACGCCCGGTCGTATCCAGCAGCACCTGCGCAAGGGCTCGCTGGTCCTCGACGGCCTGAATACCCTGATCCTCGACGAAGCCGACCGCATGCTCGACATGGGCTTCTACGACGCCATCGCCGACATCATCAGCCAGACCCCGGCCAAGCGGCAGACCCTGCTGTTCTCCGCCACCTACCCGGTGGGCATCAAGCAGCTGTCGTCCAAGTTCATGCGCGACCCGCAGACGGTCAAGGTCGAGGCGTTGCATGCCGACAGCCAGATCGAACAGATTTTCTACGAGATTTCTCCCGAAGACCGTATGGACGCAGTCGTGAAGGTGCTCGCGCATTTCCGTCCGCAATCCTGCGTGGCGTTCTGTTTCACCAAACAGCAGTGCCAGGAAGTGGTCGATCACCTGACCGCCAAGGGCATCTCTGCCGTCGGCCTGCACGGCGACCTGGAGCAGCGCGACCGTGACCAGGTGTTGGCAATGTTTGCCAACCGCAGTACTTCGGTACTGGTCGCCACTGACGTCGCCGCTCGCGGTCTGGACATCGACGCGTTGGACATGGTGATCAACGTCGAGCTGGCCCGTGATTCGGAAATGCACATTCACCGCGTCGGCCGTACCGGTCGCGCCGGTGAGACCGGGATTGCCATCAGCCTTGTCGCCCCTTCGGAAAGCCAGCGCGCCCGCGCCATCGAAGAAATCCAGAAAGCCGCCCTGCAATGGAAGCAGCTGGACGACCTGAAAAACGCTGGCGGTGGCCCGCTGCTGCCGACCATGAGCACCCTGTGCATCGGTTCCGGACGCAAGGACAAGCTGCGCCCCGGCGACATTCTCGGCGCCCTGACCGGTGATGCCGGCATCCCCGGCGCCCAGGTCGGCAAGATCGCCATTTTCGACTTCCAGGCTTATGTCGCCGTCGAGCGCAGCGTCGCCAAACAGGCGCTGGAGCGTTTGAACAACGGCAAGATCAAGGGCAAGTCGCTGCGCGTGCGGATTCTCTGATATCAGCGCAATGCCAATGTGGTGCTGAAGTGTGGGACCGGCTTCAGCCGGGAATACGGCGTATCTGACGACACGAATCTGTTGGATGTACCTGCCTCTTCCCGGCTAAAGCCGGTCCCACTATGTGTATGTATGCATTTTTGAGGAAACAGCTGTGCCCGTTACTGACGTAGTGATCATCGGCGCCGGTGCCGCCGGTTTGATGTGTGCCCTGACCGCCGCCAATCGCGGGCGCAAGGTGATGTTGATCGATCACGCCAACAAGCCCGGCAAGAAGATCCTCATGTCTGGCGGCGGGCGCTGCAATTTCACCAATATGTACACCGAGCCGGGCAATTTTCTGTCGCAGAACCCGCACTTCTGCAAATCCGCCCTGGCCCGTTATACCCAGTGGGATTTCATCGAGATGGTCGGCAAGCATGGTGTGCCGTACCACGAGAAAAAGCTCGGCCAGCTGTTCTGCGATAACAAGTCCAGCGACATTCTGGAAATGCTCCTCGACGAATGTCAGAAGGCCGGTGCCAGCCTGCATATGGATACCTCGGTGCAGCAGATCGAAAAAACCGAAAACGGTTACTCGCTGAACACCACCCTCGGCACCCTCGATTGCACCTCACTGGTCATCGCCACCGGCGGCCTGTCGATTCCGACTCTGGGCGCCACCGGCTTCGGCTATCAGGTGGGCAAGCAGTTCGGTCATGCCCTGCTGCCAACCCGCGCGGGGCTGGTGCCTTTCACCATCACCGATCAGCTCAAGGAGTTGTGCGGCGAGCTGTCCGGTACTTCGGTGGATTGCCTGGTCAGCTGCAATGACATGAGCTTTCGCGAAAACATTCTGTTCACCCACCGGGGTCTGAGCGGCCCGGCGATTCTGCAGATTTCCTCGTTCTGGCACCCCGGCGATTCCGTGGAGATCAATCTGCTGCCCGATCACGACGCCGCCCAGTGGCTGGCCGAGCAACAGAGCGAGCGGCCCAACAGCGAGCTGAAAACCCTGCTGGGCGAGATCTTCACCAAAAAGATGGCCACCCTGATCGCCGAGCACTGGTTCGTGTCCAGGCCGATGAAGCAGTACACCCACGCAGAACTTGCCGATATCGCCAATCGCCTGGCGTGCTGGCAAGTGGTCCCGGCCGGCACCGAGGGCTATCGCACCGCCGAAGTGACCCTGGGCGGGATCGATACCCGCGAAGTGTCGTCCAAGACCATGGAGTCGCTGAAATCACCGGGGCTGTATTTTATCGGCGAGGTGCTGGATGTCAGCGGCCACCTGGGCGGCTTCAACTTCCAGTGGGCCTGGGCATCGGCCTATGCGGCGGCGCAGTACGTCTGACACATTGATGTGGATTTGGTGGGACCGGCTTTAGCCGGGAAGGGGCCGATACATCCACCGGATTTGTGTTGCCAGATACACCGTATTCCCGGCTAAAGCCGGTCCCACATTCTTCCTGCACATTCTGTCTGGAATAAATTTTGCCTAACCGATGTACAGCCCGCCTTCCGGGCTGTACATATTCGTTCAGTGAAATCGATTAATTGCGTACAAGGCTGCTTTGTTCCTCTATGGCATCGACCTCCCTGCGTCAAACCTTCCGCCGCCTGTGGGCGCTGGACAAATTCAGTTACAGCGTGCGGGTGTTTATCGCCCTGACCGGCAGCATGGCGCTGTGCTGGTATCAGGATGAGATGGGGCTGCTGATCCCGCTGTTCCTGGGGATTATCGCCAGCGCTCTGGCCGAGACCGACGATAACTGGCAAGGCCGGCTCAATGCTCTGGCGGTGACCCTGGTGTGCTTCAGCGTCGCGGCGCTGTCGGTGGAGCTACTGTTCCCGTATCCGTGGCTGTTCATCGTCGCCCTGGCGGTGGCGACCTTCTGCCTGATCATGCTCGGCGCGTTGGGCGAGCGTTACGGCGCGATTGCCTATGGCACCCTGATCCTGTCGGTCTACACCATGATCGGCGTCGACCAGCGCGGTGGCGAAGTCACTGACTTCTGGCACGAACCCATGCTGCTGGTGGCGGGCGCGGCCTGGTATGGCCTGCTCTCGGTGCTGTGGCAGGTGCTGTTTTCCAATCAGCCGGTGCAGCAGGCCCTGGCCCGGCTGTTCCGTGAGCTGGGGCAATATCTCAAGCTCAAGTCCTCGCTGTTCGAACCGATCCGCACCCTCGACGTCGAAGCCCGACGCCTGGAGCTGGCCAAGCAGAATGGCCGGGTGGTCGCCGCCCTGAACGCGACCAAGGAAATCATCCTGCACCGGGTCGGCAGCAACCGCCCCGGCTCCAAGGTCAGCCGTTATCTGAAGCTGTACTTTCTTGCCCAGGACATTCACGAGCGCGCCAGTTCCTCGCACTACCCCTACAACTCCCTGGCCGAGGCGTTTTTCCACAGCGACGTGCTGTTCCGCTGCCAGCGCCTGCTGCGTCAGCAGGGCTCGGCGTGCAAAGCGCTGTCCGAGTCGATCCAGTTGCGCCAGCCATTCGTCTACGACGACAGTTTTGCCGACGCCATGGAAGACCTGCATGCGTCCCTGGAACACCTGCGCATCCAGAGCAACCCCGCCTGGCGCGGCCTGCTGCGTTCGTTGCGCGCCCTGACCAGCAACCTCAGCACCCTCGACCGCCTGCTGCGCGATGCCAGTAACCCGGACGCCCTGGCCGATGCCACTGACAGCAGCCTGCTGGATCGCTCGCCACAGAACCTCAAGGACATCTGGAACCGCCTGCGCCTGCAACTGACGCCGACCTCCCTGGTGTTCCGTCACGCCCTGCGCCTGCCCCTGGCGGTCTGCGTGGGTTACGCCATGGTGCATTTGATCCACCCGTCACAGGGCTACTGGATCATCCTCACCACAGTGTTCGTCTGCCAGCCGAGCTACGGCGCCACGCGGCGCAAGCTGGGCCAGCGGATCATCGGTACGGCCATCGGCCTGACGGTCGGCTGGGCGCTGTTTGATCTGGTCAGCAGCCCGTTGCTGCAATCGATGTGTGCGGTACTGGCCGGGGTGGTGTTCTTCGTCAACCGCACCACGCGCTACACCCTGTCCACGGCGGCGATCACGGTGATGATCCTGTTCTGCTTCAATCAGGTCGGCGACAGTTACGGACTGTTCCTGCCACGGCTGTTCGACACCCTGCTGGGCAGCCTGATTGCGGGCCTTGCGGTATTCCTGTTCCTGCCGGACTGGCAGGGTCGGCGCCTGAACAAGGTGCTGGCCAACACCCTGACCTGCAACAGCATCTACCTGCGCCAGATCATGCAGCAGTACGCTGCGGGCAAGAGCGACGACCTGGCCTACCGCCTGGCCCGGCGCAACGCCCACAACGCCGACGCGGCGCTGTCGACCACCCTGGCCAATATGCTGATGGAGCCGGGGCACTTCCGTAAGGAGGCCGATATCGGTTTCCGCTTCCTGGTGCTGTCCCACACCCTGCTCAGCTACCTGTCAGGCCTCGGCGCGCACCGCGGCACGGAATTGCCCGCCGAGATGCGCGAGCACGTCATCGACGGCGCCGGGGTCAAACTGGCAGAAAGCATCAACGAGATCGCCCAGAGCCTGGCCGACAAGCAGCCCGTGGCAATCCAAAGCGACAGCGAAGAGGCACTGGCCACCGAGCTTGAGCAGATGCCCGACGAGATGGATGAAAATCAGCGTCTGGTGCAGACCCAGCTCGCATTGATCTGCCGTCAGCTAGGGCCGCTGCGGACCCTGGCGGCGCATCTGATCAAGGAGCATGAGGCGGCGACGGCCTAGGATTTGTGGGAGGCATAACAGGTGGGACCGGCTTTAGCCGGGAAGAGGCCGGTACCTTCACAGCCTTTGCATCTGCTGATACCGCCTTCCCGGCTAAAGCCAGTCCCACAAAATCGCACCCGGCAAGCGGCTACAGATCATGCAACTTGAACAACCGCTCATAAGTGCCATCGGCTTTCATCGCTTCGATCTCACGGTCGAACCTGGCGACGATCTCGGTATGGTGGGGGTTCTTGAAGCTGACCAGGATATGCAGGTTGTTCTCGCTCAGCGGCACGGAGAGAAAGTCGATGGAGTCACGCACTTCGGCTGACTCGCGGGACAGCGCAAAGCGTGCGGCGAACTCGTCTTCAACGGCCAACTGCACTCGTCCGGCCGCCAGCATGCGCAAGGCCATGGAGAAGCTGGCCACGGGCACTTTCTTCATGCTCGGGTTGTTGTCGAACTCGGGCGAGTAGGCGTAACCGCGCACGGTAGCGACTGGATAAGGGTATAGATCGGACAGCCGGGAAAAGCTGATGGATGAATCCTTGCGCTTGAGAAAACCCAGGCGGTTGACCAGAAACGGCTTGGAAAACAGGCCGATGTGGGTGCGCTCTTCGCTGTACCAGGTATCGATCAGGACGTCGTAACGCCCGTCGCTCAAGCCCAGCAGCCCCCTGGCCCAAGGCACCTGATCATATTCTGTGGTGTAGCCGGCCCGTGCCAGAGCCGTACGGATCAAATCCGTTGCCAACCCGCCGTTGACCAGCGAAGTATCGGCATAGGGTGCCCATGCATCACCTGCCAGCCGCAGCACCTCCGCAGAGGTCGGCTGCATGACCAGCAGTGCGGCCAAAAACCCCATGGCACGAAGCGAAAGGGACATGCGCGAGATCCTTAGGCGGGCCTGAGCCCGGCATACAACTGGCGAGCGCCTGATTTGTTCTCGCCACGCTAATGGCGATCAGCCTCTATTGAAGACGCATTACCGACATTGCACAACTCATAACACTGTGACCTTTGTGCGGTACATCAAGAAAAACCGCGATCCCGAGCGTTGCATTTTTCCTCGTATCAGCGTTTGTTGGGGAAGCGTGCAGATACGTTTAGTATCGGGTTCAGGTTCTCCTCTGCGAGTCAGCGACATGTCAATCAAATGGATCTGCAAACACCATACCGATCTGAGCAAGGAACAGCTCTATGCCATCCTGAAGCTGCGCTCGGAAGTCTTTGTCGTCGAGCAACAGTGCTGGTATCAGGACGTCGATGGCCTGGATCTGTCAGGCGACACCTGCCACCTGATGGCTTGGCAGGATGATCAACTGGTCGCGTATTTGCGTCTTATCGACCCAATTCAGCAGGACGGCGATGTCACCATTGGCCGCGTGGTAACAGCGCCCTCAGTGCGCAGCAAGGGTATGGGTCATCAGTTGATGACCCAGGCGCTGGAACAGGCCGAGAAAAAATGGCCCGATCAACCGATCTATCTGTCGGCCCAGGCGCATCTGCAGGGCTATTACAGCCGCTACGGCTTTAACCCCGTGGGCGAGGTTTACCTGGAAGACGAAATCCCCCATATCGGCATGCGTCGCGATCTGGAGTGACACATTCACATCGGTGCGTTCAGGGGTAGCCCAGCACCGTTTTGATCCGGGCAAGATGCAAGGTGATCCAGTCCCGGTCGATGGCGCCCCAATCCAGAATGCGATAACGCCCGGCGTGATTGCGCGCGCCCTCTTCCTGCTCGAAGACACATTCGATATCCAGGTCGGCCAGGGCGGCGATGGTGTCCTGGGCCGTGCGGCGTGGCATACCGGTGACCTCGGTCAGCGCCGGAACGCTGCTGGCCAACTGGCTGTCGATCAGGTAGGCCACGTACAGACGGCGGTAAAAACTGCTTTTGGTTTTACTGACGTCCATCGTCTTGTCCCTTGAGGTCACGCCAGGTCAGATAGACCCGCAGATCGAATTCCAGCTGGTGATAACCCGGCTGCATGTGCTCGCACAACTGGTAGAACGCCTTGTTGTGATCGGATTCCTTGAAGTGCGCCAGCTCATGCACCACGATCATTTTCAGGAATTGTGGCGCGGCTTCCTTGAACAGCGAGGCGACGCGGATTTCCTTCTTGGACTTGAGCTTGCCGCCCTGCACTCGGGAGATGGTCGAATGCAGACCGAGGGCGCGATGGGTCAGATCCAAACGATTGTCGAACAGCACCTTGTCGATGTTCGGCGCGTTACGCAGATGCTCCTGCTTCAATGCCAGGGCGTAGGCGTAGAGGGCCTTGTCGCTCTGCACGTCGTGGCGCTCGGCATAGCGTTGCTGTAGATAGTCGCCCAGCTTGTCCTGGGCAATCAGGTGGCGGACCTGATCCTGCAAGTCATGGGGATAGGCTTGCAGATATTTGAGAACGGGAGCGGTCATGGGGTCGCAAGACAAATCATGGAAAGATGCCAGTGTACAGAAGCGGCCAATGCAACGGGATGCGCCATGAACAAAGCCACGCTCGCCAGCGCACTGCTGCTGTTTTGCACCCTGGCCCACGGCGGCTTCAGCGAACAGTTGGACCGGGCCCTGCAATGGACCGGCGACCAGCTCAATCGGTGGGGCGACGAGGACCGCGAAAAAGCCCGCAGCCAGGCCCGTAGCGCCCCCCATGGCGCCGAGCCGCAAGTGCTGATCCGCCGCAGCGGCGTCGATGAGTTTGGCGACCCGCGCTTTGCCAATGGCTTCACCGTAGCCGGGCAAACCCTCAAATCGGGAGACACGCTGCAACGTGCCCTGGACGTGCTCGGGCCGAACTCACGCAAAGGCTACAACGGCACCCAGATCTGGGACGCACTGGGTATTACCGTGCAATCCGAATGGCCCCATATTCACGACTTCAACCCGGCGGACAAGCGCGAGGACCAGCCCATCACCTGGGTCTATCTGCACTTGAGCGACAGCGGCTCAGCCGTGCTCGACGCCGGGGACACACCGGCCAAGCCATTCTCGGGTTATCTGGAGCTGGACCAGGTCGGCATCGACAGCAAAACCACCCTCAAGGACATCCGCACCCTCGCCGACCGCGAAGGCCTGCGGGGCGCCCACGCCTATCTCTATTGCAGCCATGGGCGAACCGATTGCTATATCGGCGAAGTGCCCGGCAAGCCGGGGATCGAGGTGCAGGTGTATGTGAACGACATGAGCGATGCGCAGAGTACGTTACATGGGCTAATGATCAATTTTTGAGCAACAGGTCCTCTAACGGGAAACATAATCTGTGGGACCGGCTTTAGCCGGGAAAGCGGTATTTCTGGCACAGAAAATTGAGCGGATGTACCGGCCCCTTCCCGGCTAAAGCCGGTCCCACAAAACCGCACGATGCGGCTCACTCAATGGTGCTTAAGCCCCGCCCAGTTGAACGGCTGGGGAAACCGCGCCGCGTCATCGGCCACCATCGGGTGTGCCACCAGGAAGCCCTGGATCAGCTCACAACCATTATCGGCCAACCACTGGTATTGCTCGTAGGTTTCCACGCCCTCGGCAATCACCAGTACATCCAGGTTGCGGCACAGTTCGATGATGCTGTGGGCCACGACCCTGTCCCGCGTTGAGTCGAGCATGCCGGCGATAAAGTGGCGGTCGAGTTTGAGGGTGTCCAGTTCCAGATTGCGTAGATGCGCCAAGGAGCATTCGCCGATGCCAAAGTCGTCCAGCGCCACCCGCACGCCGATCTCATGCAGCATCTGCAGTTGCTTGCGGCTGTGGACCAGGTTCTGCACCAGGGAGCTTTCGGTGATTTCCACCTCCAGCTGACCCGGCTTGAGCCCGCAGCGATTGACCGCTCGCTGCAATTCCGAGGCAAGGTTGGGCATGCTGAACTGAGTGGCACTGACGCTGATGCTGACCACCAGATCATCCGGAAACACTTCACCCCAGATCTGCCGCTGGGTGGCGCCCTGCTCGAAGATCCAGCCACCCAGCTTGTTGATCAGCCGCGTCTCTTCCAGCAACGGAATGAACAACCCCGGCGGCACATCCCCGGCACTCGGGTGCTGCCAGCGCAACAACGCCTCGAAGCCGCGCAGACGCCCATCGGCGATATACACCTGGGGTTGATAGACCATGGAGAAGTCTTTGCCGTCGATGGCCGTGCGTACGCTCTCCTCGAGCATCAGCCGCGAGCGGGCGCGACCGTTCATTTCCTGATCATAGAAACGGTATTGCTGGCGTCCGGCGCGCTTGGCTTCGTACATGGCGACATCGGCAGCGCGCAGCAGGCCATCGAGATTGGAACCGCAATCGGGATAAGTAGCGATGCCGATGCTGACACCAAGGCTGACTTCCACGCCATCGAACTGCCGACGCCCGGAGACCCGCTCGATCAGCTTCTCGGCCACCTTGGCTGCCTGTTCGGGGTAATTGAGGCCATCGATCACTACAGTGAATTCATCGCCCCCCATACGCGCCAGCACGTCGTAGGGGCGCAGACAGTCGCGCAGTTGCCCGGCAACCCACAGCAGCACCTGATCCCCGGCGTCATGCCCGAAGGAGTCATTAATCCGTTTGAACCCATCCAGATCGAGGTAGAGCACCACCAGGTATTTGCCGACGTGGTCGTTGCGCAGCAGCATGCTTTCGACGGTCTGGTAGAAACCGCGACGATTGAGCAGGCCGGTCAGGGAGTCGGTCACGGCCTGATGTTCGAGCTGGCGATAGAGGTCGCGCACCACCGACATATCGAGAATGCTCAGCACCATGGCCTTCTGCTCGAGAGGCAGCGGCGCGCAGGACAGTGCCACAGGCAACTGGCAGCCGCCTTGGGTGCGAAGAATGGCATCGTGCACACGGTAGGTATCGGCGCTGCGGTAATAGCGATAGAAGCCCGAATCATTCCAATCCGGCACATTGGGTTCGACGAGGTAGTCGATCAGCTCGGTGCCACACAGACTTTCCACGGTGCCCTTGAGCAGACGGCAGATCGCCGGGTTGGCGAAGGTGATGATGCCCTTCTCACTGACGACCAGGATTCCTTCGTCGATATTGTCCAGCACCGATGCATTGAAGGCCCGGGCCTGTTCCAGCTCCTGACTGAGACGTCGCAACGCACGCTGGTTGTTCTGTTGTTCAAGAAGCGCCGTGACTTTAGGCTTGAGCACAGCGGGGTCGAAAGGCTTGAACAGGTAATCGATGGCACCGCTGGCATAGCCCTTATGCACAGCGTCCTGGGATTGCTCGTTGGCGGTCAGGAAGATGATCGGCGTCAGTCGCGTTCGCTGACTGCCGCGCATCAGGCGAGCGACCTCGAAGCCGTCCATGCCGGGCATTTGCACATCGAGCAGCACCAGATCGACGTCTTTCTCCAGAAGCACGCCTAAGGCCTCAACGCCAGAACTGGCCGTGATGATGCACCAGTCCTTGCGTTGCAGGACCGCACGCATCGTCACGAGATTTTCCGGGTAGTCGTCCACGACTAATAAAACCGAGCAGCCTTCAACTGCCTTGGGTTGCACGCATTCCATGCCGCTTCTCTATATGGATTGTTTAACGCAGCCGCTCTCAGGCCCCTCATCCGAGTGAATGTCACTCTAGACCGCTCTACGGGAAACTGTAGTCAGCTAGCGAATAGCCACCTTTAAACCTCACGCTAACCGACTAACGGTACCCGCACACAGGCCACGGATACGCTGCTTCTGCCAAAAATGGCGGCACTTTGACGCCATCCGTTCGACGGATCGACGTTAACAGAGCGGCTGCTGAAACGTATAAGGAGTGCCCCGCAAAGGGTTGAGCCAGACGCTTCTGCTGGCAATGAGACAGTTTATAAGGCACTCAAATGATTGATATGGCTTCGTGGAATCTGAGCATCCCCGTCGGTTCACCACCTGCCACTGTCGAAACCTCGCAGCTGATGAAGGGTTACGATGGCAAATACTTCCACTCAGGCTCGGACGTCATCTGGTTCTGGGCGCCGGTGACCGGCTCGCGCACTGCCAACGCGATCTACCCGCGCAGCGAGCTTCGCGAAACCTGGTCCAACGGCGAGCTGCATAACTGGCTGTACCCCGACGCCGACAACTTCCTCAACGCAACGGTAGCAGTCAACCAGGTGCCCTCATCCGGGCGCATCGTCATCGGCCAGATCCATGCCTACAACAGCACCGAACCGTTATTAAAAGTGGAGTATCAATTCAAGGACGCGACCGGGGCCGGCAACATTGTGGCCAAGGTGCGCAATCGCTTCGATGACAAGAAAAGCCGGATCATCCTGATTGCCGAAGGCGTGCCCATGAACGAGCCGTTCAAGTACATCATCCACTTGAGCCCCGGCGGCGAACTCAGTGTCAGCGCGCGGAACATGAACTGGAGCAGCCCGATCAGCGCCACCTGGCGTGACAAGCCGCTGTACTTCAAGGCGGGGGTGTATACCCAGGACAACACTGGTTACACCAGCGAAGGCGGCAAGGCCACCTTCTATAATCTGGATATTGATCACAATAAATAGAATGGCCCGGCCATGTGTGGGACCGGCTTCAGCCGGGAAGGCTGCGGCATGATCGATATATTTCTATCGTTTGTCCCGCCGCCTTCCCGGCTAAAGCCGGTCCCACACCCACAGCCCTAGGCGTTTTTGAACTCTTTCTCCGCCGCTGCAAAACGCGCCTGCATGGCTGCCGAGGGCGCCTTGCCGATCAGGCTGAACACCACGATGGCGATGCTGGCGAAGATAAAGCCCGGGATAATTTCGTACAGACCCAGCAGGTTCAGCTGCTTCCACACGATCACTGTGAACGCGCCGACCAGTACACCGGCCAGAGCGCCGTTACGGGTCATGCCTTTCCACAACACCGAAATCAGCACCACCGGCCCGAACGCCGCGCCGAAACCGGCCCAGGCATAACTGACCAGACCCAGTACGCGGTTATTCGGGTTGGCGGCCAGGGCGATGGCAATCAGCGCAACCAGCAGCACCATGGCGCGACCGACCCAGACCAGCTCTTTCTGCGAGGCATTCTTGCGGAAAAAGGTTTTGTAGAAGTCTTCGGTCAGGGCACTGGAGCAAACCAGCAACTGGCAACTCAGAGTGCTCATCACCGCAGCGAGAATCGCCGACAGCAACACACCGGCAATCCACGGATTGAACAGCAGCTTGGCCAGTTCGATAAACACGCGCTCATGGTTTTCAGTCACAGGCCCGGCCACTTCAGGATGCGCCGAGAAGTAAGCGATGCCGAAGAAGCCAACCGCCACGGTGCCGCCCAGGCACAGAATCATCCAGGTCATGGAGATGCGACGGGCCTTGGCAATCGACTTTACCGAATCCGCCGCCATGAAACGCGCCAGAATATGCGGCTGACCGAAGTAGCCCAGGCCCCAGCCCAGCAGCGAGATGATGCCGATGAAGCTGGTGTTGCGCAGCATGTCGAAGCTGTTCGGGTCCTTGGCTTCGATGGCCAGGAAGGTGGTGTCGATGCCGCCGGTTGCCAGCAGCACGATGATCGGCGTGAGGATCAGCGCGAAGATCATCAGCGTGGCCTGCACGGTATCTGTCCAGCTAACGGCCAGGAAACCACCGACAAAGGTGTAGGCGATGGTTGCCGCAGCACCGGCCCACAGGGCGGTTTCATAGGACATGCCGAAGGTGCTTTCAAACAGGCGTGCACCAGCGACGATGCCCGAGGCGCAGTAAATGGTGAAGAACACCAGAATAACTACGGCCGAGATGATCCGCAGCACACCGCTGGTGTCCTCGAAACGACTGGAGAAGTAGTCCGGCAGGGTCAGCGCATCGCCGTTGTGCTCGGTCTGTACCCGCAGGCGGCCGGCAACGAACAGCCAGTTCAAGTAGGCGCCAGCAATCAGGCCGATGGCGATCCAGCTTTCCGACAGACCCGACATGTAGATAGCGCCTGGCAGGCCCATCAACAGCCAGCCACTCATGTCCGAAGCACCGGCCGACAGGGCCGTGACCACGCTGCCTAGGCTGCGTCCGCCGAGAATGTAGTCGGAGAGGTTATTGGTCGAGCGATAAGCCATGAGTCCGATCAGGACCATGGCGGCAATGTAGATCACAAAGGTGATCAAGGTAGGGTTGCTGACACTCATTGATTTTGCCTTGGCTTGTTTTTATAGAGCGCCGGGGTCTGTGCCACCGGCGACGCGACTGATTTTTCCTAGGAAAACAACAGCCAATGAACGCTTCAGATCCTGCATGCACTGAAGGGGGGCATCCTATTCAACAAAACAAATAAGGTGCAACCCCTTCATGAGGATAAGTTGCACCTACTCCCCAAATAAATCGCTGCAAGGTCTTTCTTGCTCCCTTTCGGAGCAACAGGCCATTTTTTCAGAATAAAAAGCACTAGCTTTGTGCGACGAGGGCCGCCCATGATTTCCCTCGGGTTATCCGCAGGAAATTAAACTGCCAAAAACAGGTTGCACCCGGTTGCACCCCGACAAATGCGCCGCTAATCTTGGGCAAAGCCGACGCCACACCCACAGTGGCCGACATTGAGGACAAGACATGGCGACCACCACGCTGGGTGTAAAGCTCGACGACCCGACACGCGAACGCTTGAAAGCAGCCGCTCACTCCATTGACCGCACGCCGCACTGGCTGATCAAGCAGGCGATCTTCAATTACCTGGAGAAGCTGGAAGCGGGTGCAACCCTGTCGGAACTCAATGGCTCGGGCGGCAAGGACAGCGATGACCTGGCCGACGCACCGGTCGACGCCGTTCACCAGTGCTTCCTCGATTTCGCCGAGAGCATCCTGCCGCAATCGGTATTGCGCGCCGCCATTACCGCCGCCTACCGCCGTCCCGAGCCGGAGGTGGTGCCGATGCTGCTTGAGCAGGCCCGCCTGCCGGCACCTATGGCTGATGCCACCTATAAGCTGGCCGCATCCATTGCAGAAAAACTGCGTAATCAGAAGAGCGCCGGTGGCCGCGCCGGGATCGTCCAGGGCCTGTTGCAGGAATTTTCCTTGTCGTCCCAGGAGGGCGTGGCCCTGATGTGCCTCGCCGAAGCGCTGCTGCGCATCCCGGACAAAGGCACCCGCGACGCCCTGATCCGCGACAAGATCAGCACCGGCAACTGGCAGCCTCACCTGGGCAACAGCCCGTCGCTGTTCGTCAACGCAGCGACATGGGGCCTGCTACTGACCGGCAAGCTGGTCTCGACCCACAACGAAACCGGCCTGACCTCGTCCCTGAGCCGCATCATCGGCAAGAGCGGCGAACCCATGATCCGCAAGGGTGTGGACATGGCCATGCGCCTGATGGGCGAGCAGTTCGTCACCGGCGAGACCATCGGCGAAGCCCTGGCCAACGCCAGCCGTTTCGAAGCCAAGGGCTTCCGCTATTCCTACGACATGCTCGGTGAAGCCGCCCTGACCGAACACGACGCGCAGAAATACCTGGCGTCCTACGAGCAGGCCATCCACTCCATCGGCAAGGCCTCCCACGGTCGCGGCATCTACGAAGGTCCGGGCATCTCCATCAAGCTGTCAGCCCTGCACCCGCGTTACAGCCGCGCCCAGTACGAGCGCGTCATGGACGAGCTGTACCCGCGCCTGCTGTCCCTGACCCTGCTGGCCAAGCAATACGACATCGGCCTGAATATCGACGCCGAAGAGGCTGACCGCCTGGAGCTGTCCCTCGACCTGCTCGAACGCCTGTGCTTCGAACCGCAACTGAGCGGCTGGAACGGCATCGGCTTCGTGATCCAGGCCTACCAGAAGCGTTGCCCTTATGTGATCGACTACGTGATCGATCTGGCGCGCCGCAGCCGTCACCGTCTGATGATCCGTCTGGTCAAAGGCGCGTACTGGGACAGCGAGATCAAGCGCGCCCAGGTCGAGGGTCTGGAAGGCTATCCGGTCTATACCCGCAAGGTGTACACCGACGTTTCCTACATCGCCTGTGCACGCAAACTGCTGTCGGTGCCGGAAGTCATCTACCCGCAGTTCGCCACCCACAACGCCCATACCTTGTCGGCCATCTACCATATTGCCGGTCAGAACTATTACCCCGGCCAGTACGAATTCCAGTGCCTCCACGGCATGGGCGAACCGCTGTACGAGCAGGTTGTAGGCAAGGTCTCCGAAGGCAAGCTGAACCGTCCGTGCCGCGTGTACGCACCGGTCGGCACTCATGAAACCCTGCTGGCCTATCTGGTTCGTCGCCTGCTGGAAAACGGCGCCAACACCTCGTTCGTCAACCGCATTGCCGACCAGTCCATCTCGATTCAGGAACTGGTGGCCGATCCGGTCAGCAGCATCGAGCACATGGCCACTCAGGAAGGCGGTTTCGGCCTGCCGCACCCGCGCATTCCGCTGCCGCGCGACCTCTACGGCCCGGACCGCGCCAACTCCAGCGGCATCGACATGGCCAACGAACACCGTCTGGCGTCGTTGTCTTCGGCGCTGTTGGCCACGGCCCACACCGACTGGAAAGCCGGCCCGATGCTCGGCGGCAGCGCCAGCGAAGGCACTGCTGCCCCCGTGCTCAACCCGTCTGACCTGCGCGATGTAGTCGGCCATGTTCAGGAAGCCAATCTGGACGACGTCGATACCGCCATCCAGAGCGCCCTTAATGCCGGGCCGATCTGGCAAGCCACGCCGCCGGCCGAGCGCGCCACCATCCTTGAGCGTGCCGCCGACCTGATGGAGGCCGAGATCCAGCCGCTGATGGGCCTGCTGGCCCGTGAAGCCGGCAAGACCTACGCCAACGCCATCGCCGAAGTGCGCGAAGCCGTGGACTTCCTGCGCTACTACGCGGTGCAGGCACGCAACGATTTCAGCAACGACGCCCACCGCCCACTGGGTCCGGTGGTCTGCATCAGCCCTTGGAACTTCCCGCTGGCGATCTTCAGTGGCCAGGTGGCTGCGGCGCTGGCCGCCGGTAACCCGGTGCTGGCCAAGCCTGCCGAACAGACGCCGCTGATTGCTGCGCAAGCGGTACGCATCCTGCTCGAAGCCGGTATTCCGGAAGGCGTGGTGCAACTGCTGCCGGGCCGCGGTGAAACCGTCGGCGCCCGTCTGGTCGGTGACGATCGGGTCAAAGGCGTGATGTTCACTGGTTCCACCGAAGTCGCCCGCCTGCTGCAACGCAACATTGCCGGCCGCCTTGACACGCAGGGTCGGCCAATCCCGCTGATCGCCGAAACCGGCGGCCAGAACGCGATGATCGTCGACTCCTCGGCCCTCACCGAACAAGTGGTCATAGACGTCGTATCCTCGGCCTTCGACAGCGCCGGTCAGCGTTGCTCGGCCCTGCGCGTGCTGTGCCTGCAGGAAGATTCGGCAGACCGCGTGATCGAAATGCTCAAGGGCGCCATGGCCGAGTCGCGCCTGGGCAACCCCGAGCGCCTGTCCGTGGACATCGGCCCGGTGATCGACGCCGAAGCCAAGGCGGGCATCGAGAAACACATTCAGGCCATGCGCGACAAAGGCCGCACGGTCTATCAGATGGCGATTGCCGACAGCGAAGAAATCAAGCGCGGCACCTATGTGATGCCAACCCTGATCGAGCTGGAGAGCTTCGACGAGCTGCAACGGGAAATTTTCGGCCCGGTGCTGCACGTCGTGCGCTACAAGCGCAAGGAATTGGATGCCCTGATCGGCCAGATCAATGCCTCCGGCTACGGCCTGACCCTGGGTGTACACACCCGCATCGACGAGACCATCGCCAAGGTGATCGACAACGTCAACGCCGGTAACGTCTACGTCAACCGCAACATCGTCGGCGCCGTGGTCGGGGTGCAACCCTTTGGTGGTGAAGGCCTGTCCGGCACCGGTCCAAAAGCCGGTGGCCCGCTGTACCTGTACCGCCTGCTGTCTACCCGTCCGGCAGATGCCATCGAGCAATCGTTCGTCCGTAGCGATGCCCTGAGCACGCCGGATGTGCGTCTGCGCGACGCCATGAGCAAGCCATTGGCGGCCCTGCAAGCCTGGGCCGAGAGCCAGACCCTCACGGACTTGAAGGCGCTGTGCATCAGCTTCGCAACCCAGTCGCAAAGCGGTATCACCCGTCTGCTCACCGGCCCGACCGGCGAGCGCAACAGCTATGCGATCCTGCCGCGCGAACACGTGCTGTGCCTGGCCGACGATGAAACCGATCTGCTGGCGCAACTGGCAGCCGTGCTGGCTGTAGGTAGCACCGCTGTGTGGCCGGAAGGCGAACTGAGTCGCACCCTGGCTGCCCGCCTGCCCAAAGAAGTGCAGGCGCGCATTCAGCGTGTGGCCGACTGGACCAAGGATGAGGTGATGTTTGATGCCGTGCTGCATCACGGCGACTCGGATCAGTTGCGCTCGGTCTGCGAGCAGGTTGCCCAACGCGCCGGCGCTATCGTCGGCGTCAACGGCCTGTCCCACGGCGAGAGCAACATTGCCCTGGAGCGCCTGGTCATAGAACGCGCCCTGAGCGTCAACACCGCAGCGGCGGGTGGCAACGCCAGCCTGATGACCATCGGTTAAGGGTCGTCCTGCTACGAACAACGGGGAAGAAGCTCAGGCTCTTCCCCGTTTGTATGTCAGCCCTGAAGCCTGTACAGCACACTGCTGCGCCCTACCCCACTGACCAGAATCTTGTCGTCCGCCTGCACTGTCAGGGCGTAAAAGCGTTCCCCCGGCTGCCCCAGCAGCACCTCGCCGCGATTACCGAAACTCCAGTCCTTTTCGCCATTGACCAGATAACGCCTCACCACAGTGTCGGGGTAAAGATTACTGGCCAGCACGACAATGCGGTCATCCGACTGCACCGCCACGTCAGAATACGCGCCAGCAATGATAATCGGCTCGCCCGCGTTGAAGCCGAGATCCAGTTCGCCCTGCTCCGTCACCCGAATAAAACACGAGTAGATAGCGCCTTGACCATCGTAGGACTGAATGATCACCAGCAAACCATGACGAGTGGCGATCACTCGCTGAATCGACAGCTGGCGATACAGCGAATGGCTCGGCGGGTAAGTAAAACGGCCGTTGGCGCCGAATGCCGACACCACCTCGCCGCTATCGCGGTCAAAGCAGCACAGCGTCAGGCTCGAATCGGAAGACGTCCAGGGATGAATATCGGCGGCCACGACCAGATAGCCCTGTTCGTCGGTGATCGCCAGATCATTGAAACGCACGTAAGTGTTATCCAGGCAGAAATCCAGGGTGCCATTGTCGGCAAAAGCGTCGTCCCGCTCACCACCGGGCAAACGGCGATACAAAGCGCCGCCGCATTTGCCATTGCGCATGATGCTTGAGCACAACCACAGGCAACCGCCTTGTCCTGTGGTGATCATGGGATGGGTGGCATTGGATTTGGCGCCGGGGGCAGTCAGTTGCCAGCGATTCAGGCATTGGCCGTGGGCTGTGCAGCGCAGCAATTCGTCCCTGGATTTGTCGGCAACATTGCCTACCAGCATCAGCTCACCATGGTCACTGCTGGCAAACCCGGAAAATCGATGGACCGATACCTGCGCCGGTTCGCCGAGCAAGTAGCCGCCATCGGCAAAGGAGCGGTCCAGCTCTCCTGAGGGCGTTGTCCGGGCAGCGGCGAAACGGTGAGTTTTTTCATTCTTGAGCTGAA
This sequence comes from Pseudomonas sp. JL23, assembly GCF_056933585.1. Taxonomy (NCBI): domain Bacteria; kingdom Pseudomonadati; phylum Pseudomonadota; class Gammaproteobacteria; order Pseudomonadales; family Pseudomonadaceae; genus Pseudomonas; species Pseudomonas sp. JL23. Next base: position 6,347,552 of record NZ_CM167795.1, read on the forward strand.
CGCTGCCTATGCAGAGCGAGCAATTGGAGTCGAGTGCATAGACTTTGCGCAATTGCGCCTCATAACAATCACGCCCCAATAACAACCGCCCACGATCGGCGAAATCAGCATCCAGCTCTCCAGCTGTCGAAATGGCCATGATCTTCGTCCTGATCAATTATTTGCCTGACTTCTTTATTAATCAGCTTATACGTCGTGGTCGACGGGCCTTGATCAATGGATGGGCGGCTGCATGCCAATTACGACAGACACAGATGCGGCGGGTAGACCGGCCTGCGCGCGAACAAGTTTGCTCCCACCCTGATCAGCTTTCTTTGATGGGTGTCGGCGTCTTTATATTGGAATACGGTCGTTGTAGGAGCTGCCGAAGGCGGCGAATGGGGGTTACCTGAAACACCGCTTTCGCAACCTTCGGCAGCTCCTACAGGACCCTGACTGCAGATGATTTGGGGCCAATCATCACCCTCATCAATCATGCTATTAACCTTTCATTCACCGACCTAGACTCATAGCATTCCAACAAAAGGTAAGCCGCCATGTCCGAGACGCTGCTCAATTCCCGCAATCTGGCTTTCGAGCTGTATGAGGTGTTGGACGCCGAGTCTTTGACCCGCCGTGAGCGTTTCGCCGAACACAATCGCGAGACCTTCGATGCGGCCATCGGCACGGCCCGCACCATTGCCGAAAAGTATTTCGCACCGCATAACCGCAAGGCCGATGAAAACGAGCCGCGTTATGAGAATGGCGCAGCGGTGTTGATCCCCGAGGTCAAGCCGGCGGTGGACGCCTTTCTGGAAGCGGGCTTTCTCAACGCCGCCCGCAGCTTCGAGGCCGGTGGCATGCAGTTGCCGACGCTGTTGTCACAGGCCTGTTTCGCCCATTTCCAGGCGGCCAATGCCGGGACCACGGCTTATCCGTTCCTGACCATGGGTGCAGCCAATCTGATCGAGAGTTTTGGCAGCGACGAGCAGAAACGCCTGTTCCTGCAACCGATGATCGACGGGCGCTTCTTCGGCACCATGGCCCTGACCGAACCCCATGCCGGCTCGTCGCTATCGGACATCCGCACCCGCGCCGAACCGGCCGGGGACGGCACTTATCGGCTGCGCGGCAACAAGATCTTTATCTCCGGCGGCGACCATCCCCTGTCGGAAAACATCGTGCATATGGTCCTGGCCAAGCTGCCGGACGCACCCGCCGGGGTGAAGGGCATATCGCTGTTTATCGTGCCCAAGTTTCTGGTCAACGAAGACGGCAGCCTCGGCCCGCGTAACGACGTGATCCTTGCCGGGCTGTTTCACAAGATGGGCTGGCGCGGCACCACTTCTACTGCGCTGAATTTCGGCGATAACGGTGAGTGTTTCGGCTATCTGGTGGGTAAGCCGCATCAAGGCCTGAGCTGCATGTTCCAGATGATGAACGAGGCGCGCATCGGCGTCGGCATGGGCGCGGTGATGCTCGGCTACGCCGGTTACCTGTATTCGCTGGAGTACGCCCGTGAGCGCCCGCAGGGCCGCCTGCCGGACAGCAAGAGCCCGGACAGCGCACCGGTGCCGATCATCCGCCACGCCGACGTTAAGCGCATGTTGCTCACACAAAAGGCCTATGTAGAAGGCGCCTTTGACCTTGGGCTATACGCCGCGCGGCTATTCGACGACACCACCACGGGTGAGACCGAGCAAGTGCGCCAGCAGGCCCACGAACTGCTGGACCTGCTGACGCCCATCGTCAAATCCTGGCCGTCGGAGTTTTGCCTCAAGGCCAACGAGCTGGCGATCCAGATCCTCGCCGGTCACGGCTACACCAGGGAATACCCGGTAGAGCAGTACTATCGCGACAACCGCCTGAACCCGATCCATGAAGGCACCCACGGCATCCAGTCCCTCGACCTGCTGGGGCGCAAGCTCGCGCAGAACGGCGGCGCCGGGCTCAAGCAACTGCTGCGTTTGATCGCCACCACGGCCAAGCGGGCCCAGGGCTATCCGGGCCTGGATGCCCTGCGCCAGCCACTGGAACAACTGGTGGCACGCCTGCAAGCCGTAACCCTCGGCCTGCTCGGCGACCTGAGCCAGGGCAAGATCAACTCAACCCTGGCCAATTCGGCGCTGTACCTCAAAGTCTTCGGTCATACCGTGATCGGCTGGCGCTGGCTTGAGCAAGCGATTCATGCCGAGCAGGGCCTCGCCAAAGGCAACCCGGCAGACATGGACTTCTATCAGGGCAAGCTGCAGGCGGCGCGCTACTTCCTGACTTGGGAAATCCCAGGTTGCCATCACGAGCTAGCGATTCTCGAAAGCCGTGATGACGTCTGCCTGGGCATGCAAGAGAGCTGGTTTTAATAGCGCAGGCCAGCCGGTTGCAGCGGGAAGAAGCGCTCTACCAGTACACGCCCCTCCTCGCCCAGTTTTGCCGCGTACTGCTCGCGGCTGAAGGGCTCGCCGGTGCGCATGTCATAAAGCCTGTGCCAGACCTTGGGCTGCGGGATTTCGGTGATGCGCACCCGGATAAAGCGGTAGTTGAGACCCGTCACCTGCTGAATGCCGTCAATCAGGAAGTAATGGCCGGGCATGAAGATCGACTCGACCTCTTCCTGATCCGAGGAAAACGGCGCAATGGGCGTAGCACCCAAATAGTGTTTTTCCGGCAGCTCGAAAACCACCGAGGTGTCGTCGAAGGTGGTCGCCTCCCCGCTCAGGGCAAATTCTGGGGAGTTGCGGCCCGCCTGGCTGCTGCAGAACGCCCGGGCCAGGTAGGGATTTTCGCTGAAAGAACTGATATCGGTATTGACCAACACGTCGCCGGCCCTGACATCGCTGTTGCGGAAAAAGCTGCCGGAGGTGCCGCGCGCGCCATTGCCACCACGGTACAGAGTGACGTTGTTGTTATGCCCTACCGCTTGCAGGTCGTCGGCCAGTTCTTCGATCAGCCGGGCCTGCCCCGGACCTGAAGGCACCCCGGTACGCAGGTAGTTGTTGAAGGCTGAATCCTCGCTCGTATACAGGCTGATACGCCCCCCCACATAACGCCCGCTCGCGGTCTTGAAGACCCGATGCACGTCGCCCCAGCTATCGATATAGATCTCGTCCTGACTCGCGTCCCGACCAATGCGGCCACCGGGCTCGACCTCGGGCAGGTTGATAGCCGCTTCCTGACGGGCCAGGCCCAGCTGCGATTGAAAGGTCTCGTCCGGCAGATTGAACTGCATGAACACGTCCCAGAACGCCGAGCGAACCGACCTGATCTGGCCGGGCAGCGTGCCAGCGGCCAACTCTGCCGGATTGGGCACCAACTCCCACTTGTCCACACTATTGAGCCGCACTGCTCGACCTGCGCTCAACGTCGGCGCATCCGGATCGACAATGCTCCAGCTACCCGAAGCCTCGCTGTAGCTCACCCGGTAAGGCATGTCGTCGAGACTGATCCAGGTCTCGCCATTGGCCAACTGCTGTACACCGCGCAGATGCCCGAGCGCTTCAAGGGGCTCGTCAGTCAGCACGACATTACCTTCAAGCCCCGCCAGATCAGTGACTGAGCTGAATTCAAACGTCAGCTCGCTCAGATTGTCAGCCGCAGGCACGGCAGGCGGGGTGGCGTTGCCGATTGTTGCCGCGCGGCTCAGGCCAATCAGTATCGGCAGGTTGAAGACCAAAAAAATCGAACTGAAGATGGCGCCGATCAACCCGGCCTTGCGCTCTCGGGCGCTTTTGCCGTGGATGGCCTGATCGGCATTCAGCGCGACATTGGCAACCCCCGCCCCCACCAACGTCAGCGCCACCGGCCAGCCCAGCGGGGCAAAGCCACCAAACACGCTGATAAAGGCACTCAGGTAGCCGATCCACATGCGCTTGCGCAGTTCGCCGTTAGACATCATCAGGGCCTGGGCATCGCTGAGCATTTGCTGTTGGGCAACGTCACGCAGGTGTTCGAACACATCCCCGGCGATGACCCTGTCGGCGGAGTTGATCAGGGTCTGTCCAGCGTGCCATGGCGTGTTGCGGATCTGCCGCAGGGTTTCGTCAAAGGCATCGCCATGCAACTGCCTGGCCGCGTCGGTGCGCAGAAACATGGCCTTGAGAGCGTTACGTGCCGCCGCAGAATCCAGGCGCGAACGCACCCAGCGATACAGCTCGCGCTGCGAAGCAAAGATATGGAACACCTGGGCATCCCCAGGCAAATACAAGACCTGCCAGCCATTGCCAACGATACGAAAGCCATCGCTGCACACATGACCGCCAATATCAAAGCTGTGCAAGGTGATTCCCGGCCCCGTATGCACGGTAACTTGCAGTGCATTCAGGGTCATGACCGGTTGCAGCTTGCCGACGACCGCGCCGGTCAGTTGCTTGAACTGCGATACGGTCAGACCACCAATGCGCAATTGATGACCGGCCGCGGCGAGAAATCGCGAGCGGGCCAGGGTGCAGAAATTGTTGCTGTGGGTCGCCCAGAAACTTTCTATGCGAGCCCGGAAAAGAACACTGAAATCCAGCGCCCAGAAATCCGTCAGGATCTGCTGCGGCAACAGCGCCACTTCGTTGCGCTCGTCGTACGCACCGTGCAGCGGCCCATCGGTGTAAAAACCGCCGTAGAGGGAAAGCTCGTCGCTGGCCTGCTGATCGTGGGTAGAAAAGCGCTGCAGCATCAGCTCGACAAAGGTCATGGACTCCAGCGGCTCGCCGCAATGCTGCCAGCCAGTGAAAGTCCGCGGGCTGCTGGCAGCATTGCGAAAGCGGTGCCAATAGACTTTTTCCGGGTCCAGTTGCCTGCCAGTGTGGCGCAGCAGCAACTTGCCTGCTTCGACATAGGCCACACCGTGCACATCCGGGTAGTCGTCTATGAGCTGTCGCGCCATCTGTTTGAGGCGCTGCTCATCGCGGATGTAACGCACGTCGGCGATGCCTTGGGTGAAGCTGAACGAGGGTTCGATTTGAGGGCGATGCATGGGGCTTTCCTTTGTAGAGAGAAAGACATGCACGTGAGCAGATTGAGCGAGGGGGCAAGCGGTAATTATCCATATCCAGCTGGCGAAAATTCGTGGGACCGGCTTCAGCCGGGAAGAGGTCGGCCTATTCATCCCATCTTTATCGCTCAGACATACCGCCTTCCCGGCTAAAGCCGGTCCCACAGACGCACGATCTTCTGATTAATCATTAGCAATGCTTTGACAGCGAACCAATTCAACAGGTTAGAATCCCTTGGCACGTTGACTGCATGGTCTATCCGTGTGCGTTAACCCCTTTCGTTGTTTATGGAGTACCGCCCTTGGATGCCACCACCATCAACAGCCTGTTCCTGATCGGCGCGTTGCTGGTAGCGGCGAGCATTCTGGTCAGCTCCTTGTCTTCGCGTCTCGGCATCCCGATTCTGGTCATCATCCTCGCGGTAGGCATGACTGCGGGCGTGGACGGCGGCGGCATCGTCTTTGATAACTACCCGACTGCCTATCTGGTGGGCAACCTCGCACTTGCCGTGATCCTTCTCGACGGCGGCCTGCGCACGCGGGTGGCGAGTTTCCGCGTAGCCCTGTGGCCTGCGTTGTCCCTGGCCACGGTCGGCGTGCTGATAACCACCGGCCTGACCGGGCTGGTCGCGGCCTGGCTGTTCGATTTGAGCCTGATCCAGGGTCTGCTGATCGGCGCCATCGTCGGCTCCACGGACGCCGCAGCGGTGTTCTCCCTGCTCGGCGGCAAGGGCCTGAACGAACGGGTCACCGCCAGCCTGGAGATCGAGTCCGGCAGCAACGACCCCATGGCCGTGTTTCTCACCGTCACCTTGATCGACATGCTCGCCAGCGGCGAAACCGGCCTGCACTGGAGCCTGCTCGGTCATCTGGTGCGCGAGTTCGGTATCGGCGGGGTGATCGGCCTGGGCGGCGGCTGGATGATGTTGCAACTGGTCAACCGCATCAATCTGGCGGCCGGCCTGTATCCGATTCTGGTGATCGCCGGGGGCCTGGCGGTGTTCGCCCTGACCAACGCCATCCACGGCAGCGGCTTCCTCGCCGTGTACCTGTGCGGCCTGGTGATGGGCAACCAACCGATCCGCAGCCGCCACGGCATCCTGCATATGCTCGACGGAATGGCCTGGCTGGCGCAAATCGGCATGTTCCTGGTGCTGGGCCTGCTGGTCACGCCCCATGACCTGCTGCCCATCGCCCTCCCGGCATTGGGCCTGGCGCTGTGGATGATTCTGGTGGCGCGGCCGCTGTCGGTACTGGCTGGCCTGCTGCCCTTCAAAGCCTTCCATGGTCGTGAAAAGGCCTTTATCGCCTGGGTCGGTCTGCGCGGCGCGGTCCCCATCATTCTGGCGGTGTTCCCGCTGATGGCCGGGCTGCCCCATGCGCAACTGTATTTCAACCTGGCGTTCTTTATCGTGCTGGTCTCGCTGCTGGTACAGGGCACGAGCCTGCCATGGGTGGCCAAGCTGCTGAAAGTCACGGTGCCACCGGAGCCCGCGCCGATTTCCCGCGCGGCCCTGGAAGTGCACGTCACCAGCGAGTGGGAGCTGTTTGTGTACCGCCTCGGTGCCGAGAAATGGTGCATTGGCGCCGCCCTGCGCGAATTGAAGATGCCCGAAGGCACGCGGATCGCCGCACTGTTCCGTGGCCAGCAACTGTTGCACCCGTCCGGTAGTACGGTGCTGGAAGTCGACGACCTGCTCTGCGTCATCGGCCATGAGCATGACCTGCCCGCTCTGGGCAAACTGTTCAGCCAGGCACCGCAACGCGGCCTGGACTTGCGCTTCTTCGGCGATTTCGTCCTCGAAGGCGACGCGCAACTGGGTGCGGTCGCGGCCCTGTACGGCCTGAAACTCGACGGCCTCGATCCGCAACAGCCCCTGAGCCAGTTCATCGTGCAGAAGAACCGCGGCGAACCGGTGGTCGGCGACCAGATCGAGTGGAACGGCACCATCTGGACAGTTGCGGTCATGGAAGGAAACAAAATCCTCAAAGTCGGTGTCAGATTCCCCGAAGGAAGCCGCCCGGGCCCCGGGTTGTTCCTCTAAAAAGATCATACGTAGCCTGTGTAGGAGCGAGGCTTGCCAGCGAAAGGGCCAGTACATTCAATGAATTTCCCTGGTCTGTAACAACACCTTCGCGGGCAAGCCTCGCTCCAACGACACTATGTTCGACAGGATTTATCCTGACCCCCTACACTCCCTTTTCTTGCCTAGCTCGACCGGTGTCTATCTTGTCCTTGCGTACCCTGTTCACGGCCTTGCTGTTCGGATTTTGCCTGTCCTCCTTCTCCGCGCTTGCGGCCGACCCTCCGTCTCGCGACGCCGTGCAGCAAAGCCTGGACAAAATCGCTGACCGCAAGCTGGCTGACGCCGATCAGAAAGCCTTGCAGCAGGTGCTGGAACAGACCCTGAGCTTTATGGATGCCCAACAGGACAGCGAGAAAAAGCTTAACGACCTCAAGCAGCAGTTGAGCCAGGCGCCCAAGCAGACCACCGACAACCAGCGTGAACTGGCCAAGCTCAAGGAGGCCAAGACCACGCCGGTAGCCCAGCGCTACGGCAACCTCGATGTGCCGCAGCTCGAACAGATGCTGGCCCAGCGCGGCGCCCAGCAGAGCGATCTGCAAAAGGCCCTGAATGACGCCAACAGCCTGACCATCACCGCCCAGACCCGCCCCGAACGGGCCCAGGCCGAGATCAGCGCCAACCAGAACCGCATCCAGCAGATCAACATGCTGCTCAAGGCAGGCAAGGACAACGGCAAGCTGCTCAACGCCGACCAGCGCAACCTGCTCAATGCCGAACTGGCCTCGATCAACGCCCTGAACCTGTTGCGCCGTCAGGAGCTGGCCGGCAACAGCCAGCTACAGGACCTGGGTGGCAGCCAGCGTGACCTGTTGACGGAAAAAACCGCGCGCATGGATCAGGAAATCCAGGACCTGCAAACCCTGATCAACGACAAGCGCCGGGCGCAGTCGCAGAAAACCGTGACCGAGCTGTCCCTGGAAGCAGAAAAATCCGGCGGCAGCAGCCTGCTGGCCACCGAAAGCGCGGCCAACCTCAAGCTCTCCGACTACCTGTTGCGCGGCACCGACCGCCTCAACGAACTGACACAGCAGAACCTCAAGGCCAAGCAGCAGCTCGACGCCCTGACCCAGAGCGACCAGACCCTGGACGAGCAGATCAACGTACTGCGCGGCAGCCTGTTGCTGTCCAAGATTCTCTACAAGCAGAAGCAGGCCCTGCCGCATCTGGTGCTGGATAAAGGCCTGGCCGACGAAATCGCCGATATTCGCCTGTACCAGTTCGATATCAACCAGCAACGCGAACAAATGAGCAGCCCAAGCGCCTATGTCGACAAGCTGCTGACCACCCAGGCGCCCCAGGATGTCACCCCGGCCCTGCGCAAGACCCTGCTCGACCTGGCGACCACCCGCAGCGATTTGCTCGAACGCCTGAACCGCGAACTCAGCGCTCTGCTCAACGAGTCCATCACCTTGCAGCTGAACCAGAAACAACTGGTCAGCACCGCCATCGGCCTGCGCACCACCCTCGACGAGCAGATGTTCTGGATCCCCAGCAACAAGCCGCTGGACCTTGAGTGGCTGCAAGGCATCGGCCCGCGACTGCAAAAACAGGTCACTACCCTGCCCTGGACCTCCAGCGTCAAGGAACTGGCCGACGGCCTGATCCAGCGCCCGCTGCTGTTCCTGCCGTTGCTGTTGGTGATCGGCGTGCTGACCTGGAAGCGCAATGCGCTCTATCACAAGCTGACGCGCCTGCACGCCAACATTGGCCACTTCCGCCGCGATAACTGGTGGCAGACCCCCTTGGCGCTATTGATCAACGTGTCGCTGGCCATGCCGGTGTCCCTGGGCCTGGCCCTGTGCGCTTATGCACTGCAAGTCGACGCACGCGGGCAGAACGCCAATATGGGCGCGGCGCTGCTGCAACTGGCCCTGGCCTGGCTGGTGTTCTACACCGCGTACCGCACCCTGGCACCGGATGGCGTAGCGCAGCTGCACTTTCGCTGGGAGAAGGTTCAGGTCGAGTTCCTGCGCGGCTGGGTCCGCCGCCTGGGTCTGGTCGTCCTCGCCCTGGTCACAGTGGTGGCGGTGGCCGAACACCAACCGGCGGCCCTGGCTGACGATGTGATCGGCATCGGCGTCGTGTTGACCTGCTATGCCCTGATGACCTGGTTGCTCAGCCGCCTGCTGCTGGCCAGCCCCAACCATCGCAACGCCTCGCTGTTTCGCAAGGCCATGGCCCTGGCGTTCACCGCCCTGCCCGTGGCGCTGTTCCTGGCCGTGTGCTTTGGCTACTACTACACCGCTCTCAAGCTCAGCGACCGCCTGATCGATACCCTGTACCTGATCATGCTGTGGCTGGTCATCGAAGCCACCTTCGTCCGTGGTCTCGGCGTTGCGGCCCGGCGCCTGGCCTATCAGCGCGCCCTGGCCAAACGCCAGGCTGCCAAGGAAAGTGGCGACGGCGAAGGTGTGATCGAAGAACCGACCCTGGATATCGAACAAGTCAACAGCCAGTCCCTGCGCCTGATCCGTCTGGCTCTGCTGGCCGGGTTCGTCGGCGCGCTGTACTGGGTCTGGGCCGACCTGATCACGGTGTTCTCGTACCTGGACAACATCACCCTCTACGAATACACCAGCGGCACCGGCGCCACCATGAGCATGGTGCCTATCAGCCTCGGCGACCTGATCGGCGCACTGGTAATCATCGGCATCACCTTCGTGCTGGCCGGCAACTTGCCCGGCCTGCTGGAAGTGTTGGTGCTGTCACGCCTGAACCTGGCACAGGGCAGCGCCTATGCCACCACCACCCTACTGTCCTACGCCATCGCCGGGATCGGCTTCGTCTCGACCCTGTCGACTCTGGGCGTGAGCTGGGACAAGCTGCAATGGCTGGTCGCGGCGCTGTCGGTCGGGCTGGGTTTCGGCATGCAGGAAATCTTCGCCAACTTCATCTCCGGCATCATGATCCTGTTCGAGCGTCCGGTACGGATCGGCGACACCATCACCATCGGCAACCTGTCGGGCACGGTGAGCAAGATCCGTATCCGCGCCACCACCATCACCGACTTCGACCGCAAGGACATCATCGTCCCGAACAAGACGTTCATTACCGGACAACTGATCAACTGGTCGCTGACCGACACCGTCACCCGCGTCACCCTCAAGGTCGGTGTCGACTACGGCTCGGACCTGGATCTGGTACGTACCCTGCTGCTCAAAGCCGCCCGGGATAACCCACGGGTGCTGAAAGATCCCGAGCCGATCGTGTACTTCCTCAACTTTGGTGAAAGTACCCTGGACCACGAACTGCGCATGCACGTACGTGACCTGGGCGACCGCAACCCGGTGATCGACGAGATCAACCGGTTCATCAACCGTGAGTTCAAGAAAGAGCGCATCAACATCTCCTTCCGGCAGATGGAGGTCTACCTCAAGAACCTGCACGGCGAAGAATACAAGCTGGTGCCGCTCAAGGAAGGCACGCCCGAAGCCACGCCAGTCAGCAAAAATGAGCCGATCAAACCGGCCCCCAAGGACGCGCCGGAACCGCCGGAACTGCGCCTTGACTGATTAGTCAGTGGACGCGGCAGGGTTAACCCCAGCAAAATGCTCGGACATTTTGCTGGAGGTGGCCTTTGAAAGCCCTCGACGAACTGACCTTCGACAATCGCTTCGCCCGCCTGGGTGACGTTTTCTCCACATCGGTACTGCCCGAGCCCTTGGCCGAGCCGCGTCTTGTCGTGGCCAGCGATGCGGCCCTGGCGTTGCTCGATCTGGAACCGGCGCAGGCCGAAGATCCCGTATTCGCCGAGATTTTCAGCGGCCACAAGCTCTGGGCCGATGCCGATGCCCGGGCCATGGTCTATTCCGGCCATCAGTTCGGCTCCTACAACCCGCGCCTGGGCGATGGCCGCGGCCTGTTGCTGGGCGAGGTCTACAACGACGCGGGCGAGCATTGGGACCTGCACCTCAAGGGCGCCGGGCAGACGCCGTTCTCGCGCATGGGCGACGGTCGCGCAGTACTGCGCTCGTCCATTCGTGAATTCCTTGCCAGCGAAGCCCTGCATGCCTTGGGCATACCGAGCAGCCGTGCGGCCTGCGTTATCGGCTCCAGCACCCCGGTCTGGCGCGAGAAACAGGAACAGGGCGCGATGATCCTGCGCCTGGCCCCCAGCCATGTGCGCTTTGGCAGCTTCGAGTACTTCTACTACACCAAACAGCATGACCACCTGAAAACCCTGGTCGATCACGTACTCAACCTGCACTACCCGCACTGCCTGGAACAGCCGGAGCCGTATCTGGCGATGTACAAGGAAATTGTCGAGCGCAACGCCGAGCTGATCGCCAAGTGGCAGGCCTATGGCTTCTGCCATGGGGTGATGAACACCGACAATATGTCGATTCTGGGCATCACCTTCGACTTCGGCCCGTTCGCCTTCCTCGATGACTTCGACCAGAACTTCATCTGCAACCACTCCGACCACGAAGGCCGCTATTCCTACAGCAACCAGGTGCCCATCGGTCAATGGAACCTCAGCGCCCTGGCCCAGGCCCTGACGCCGTTCATTGAAGTGGAGGCGCTGCGCGAGGCAATCGGCCTGTTCCTGCCGCTCTACCAGGCCCACTACATGGACCTGATGCGCCGCCGCCTCGGTCTGACCACTGCGCAGGATGGCGACGAAATGCTGATCAGCCGCCTGCTCAAACTGATGCAGAACAGCGGTGTGGACTACAGCCTGTTCTTCCGCCGCCTGGGCGACCAGCCTGCCGCCGATGCCGTGGGCAAACTGCGCGATGACTTCGTCGACATGCGCGGCTTCGACATCTGGGCCGACGACTACCAGAGCCGCTGCGCCCAGGAAGACCAGGGCAGCGACGCCGAACGCCGGGCACGCATGCACGCGGTCAACCCGCTGTACATCCTGCGCAACTACCTGGCCCAACAGGCCATCGAAGCCGCCGAAAGCGGCGACTACGAAGAAGTCCGCCGCCTGCACCGGGTGCTGTGCAACCCCTTTACCGAACAGGCCGATATGGACCGCTACGCACAGCGGCCGCCGGATTGGGGCAAGCATCTGGAAATCAGTTGTTCGTCGTAAGGGGCAAACAGTTATCTGAATTGAAATGAGATTTCGTGGGAGCCGCCTTGGTGGCGATCGAGTGCGAAGCGCTCGCGATAGCGTCAGTGACGGAACTGACGCTATCGCCAGCCAGCCGGCGCCTAAGTCTTGATCTCTTCTGCATTGTCGATCCTGACGGCAGGTGATGGATTTTCACCACCCGCCACAGGCACGGGGAGTTTTCTATTTATGCGCGCGAGCACTTCGATCAGGGTCAGCATGGGTTGATCTTTCTTGCCGGATCTCTGTGCTTCAAGGTCCTCTTCAATAAAACGCAGGTTATTGGCCTCGTAGTCAGGGTGATGCATTGCCTGCTCAATCTTTGGCAAGGCCCGGTAATGGGCAACGCACGCTCTGTAGAAGTTCGGGGCACCGCCAGTCTGGCTTCTCTCGAGCTGAGCATCGGCCAATACTCGTTCACGCCATGGCCGTTCGAGCTGCTTGATGCTGACCTTGGCGGCGTCCCGCTCGTTGAGGGTATAGCCGCCATTCTCGTCATAAACAATCAAGGTCAACTGCTCACGGGACAGCCCTGCAAAAGGATTGATGACACGTGAATCGGCTTGATAATTATTGGCTACAAAGCGAGTTGCCTGGATCGCACGCTCCAGCCGCTCAGGATCGTCCGTGTCAGGCACTTCCTGAGCGCGTCTGGCTTTTATTTCCGGCGCACAGCCGTTTGACACTTTATATCCAATCTCACGCCCCAGATCGCCCAGTTGCTGGCGACTTAACGTGCCGTCCCGGATTCGCGCGCGCTCGGCGCTTTCGCTCAATTGGCGGGCAAGGCTGGAAAGCTTTGGGGTGGCAGACAAGTCTTCGGTGCACTTGGAACCTGCACTTTTTTCAACGCCAGCACTGGAAACTTTGGCAAGTGTCATTACGACAGATCCAATTGATCTATCTAGTTGAATACCATTAGTCATTTCGACCTCCCTGGATAGAAGGCCTGAGCACTCATTGCGAATGCCCAGGCAATAACATTACTGCATGGTGAATTCGACAGACCAATTGTGAGAGGCATAATCGACAGAGGTAATTCTCACGTCACATCGAGCACCGCCTCCGGCTACTGCACTTTTATTCCACTTAGGGGTGCGTACGCCATTGGTAAATGCTTTTGTGTAGGTCGTGGAAAACCGGCAAGTCTTGCTGCCCATCCGATAATCCACGACCGCGTAGCCCATATCCGGGGACACACTGCTGCGCACGCCATAAGCGCTCTGACTTGCGGACTCCACCTCGCTATCTGGCTTGGGACTCGCATTGGTATAAGTCATCGTGCCATTACTGCCCACTGCACTGTAATACGCCCTTTCGCTGCCGTTATTTTTAAATGTCACATTGACTTGCGGCCCCGCCCAAGCAATCCCGCAAGCAAGTACAGCCCCGGTACAGGCAGCCCATTTCAATTTATTACACAGTTTCATTTTTAACACCTTTTTACCTAAAGAATGGAAAAAGGCTATCGCAACAAAACAAATGTAAACAACGCCTCGAACGGACAGTCCGAAAGGATAAACACCTGTAGAACCGGATTTAGCCGGGAGAGCGCTCTCGCGGCTAAAGCCGCCCCTACAAGTCGCAACCAACATGTAAGATCTAATAACCTTACACCGTAGGAATTGTCTGATATTTCTTCAGCGTATTGTTTCCAACAACTTCTCTGCCTATCCTCGCCGCCGTCACGGATATCCCGTGGTCAGGTTTGACGGCCTGAAAGAAATTGAAGAGAAGGAATGCCTGATATGGCGGCTATACGTGGGGCACTTTAATAGTGCGCCGGTTTTTTCCCTCTTCGGTTTCCCGGTCCGTCAACCTGCGTATAGCTGCCACCCTTAAACAAGGGTGGCTGCCACTAAGGACAGGCCAATGAATCAATCTCCCACCACCCTGCACACCCCGTTCGGCAATGTGTTCGCCGTGCAATCCGGTATCCCCGTGCGCGATGCTCTGGAGCAACTGGCCCAGGTACTGGGCAATACCCAGGCGCTGTGCGCCGAAGCGGTGGATGCCGATCTGCGTCAGATGCGCTCGCTGGTGGCCATGATCCATCGTGAACTGGAGATGGGCGAAGGCCTGCTTGAAGCGTCGTTGCGTGCGTTCAACGGTTGATATCCCGCCGCTGCGGCTCCAGATAGAGGGCATTGCCCCTTCCGTTACCGGAGCCGCTCATGTCCGATCCTCTGATTATTCCCTGCCCCCACTGCAACGGCCTCAATCGCATCCCCAATGAGCGACTGGCCGACCAGCCCAAGTGCGGGCGCTGCAAGCAGCCGGTGCTGCTCAATACCCCGTTCAACCTGATCCAGGGCGACTACGCCAGCCAGATCAAGGGCGATCTGCCGCTGTTGGTGGATGTCTGGGCCGAGTGGTGCGGGCCGTGCAAGTCCTTCGCGCCCACCTTCGAACAGGCGGCGCAGCAACTGTCCGGGCGCTGCCGACTGGCCAAGCTGGACAGCGAAGCCAATCAGCAGCTGTCGGCGCAACTGGGCATCCGCTCGATCCCCAGCCTGATCCTGTTCAAGAACGGCCGGGAAGTGGCGCGCCAGAGCGGCGCGTTTGCGTTGCAACAGTTGCTGGCGTGGCTGGGCAGCCAAGGGATTCATTGACTCCCTCTCGCTCCCACAGGAAGCAAGACCAGAGAGATCGCTGAATTTTCTGTAGGACTCGTCCTATTCGGCTTTTCGACGCCCCCGCCGCCCCGATTTGCCCCTAGCATCGCGATTTTCGACTCAACCATGGGTATCAATCGTTATGTCTTATGCAGTCAGGGAAGGCGACCCCACCAGCACCGGCGGATTTGTCATGAGCGCGTCAGCCAGCCATCTGGTCGATCTGCAACGGGTCGCGCGGATGGGCGATCCGGTGTGGTGCGCGGCGTGCCAGAGCGTCGGTTACATCGCCCAGGGCAACCCGACTTTTGTCGACGAATTCGTTGCCGTGTCCACCCACGGCAATGCCGTGAAATGCGCCTGCAAGCCGGGCAGCCATACCGTGATCGCGACACAAGAAGCCCTTTGCGCCGACATGGAAGCCACCATCGAGATCCCCGAAGACCTGGCCGAAAAGGCGCAAAAGGAAGCTGAGCGGATTAATCGCGATATCCGCGAAGGGACGTTCAACCCCAGGACGCTGTCACCCTTTGCGCGGGACGTCTGAACCGGTGGCGCCCTGTGGGACCGGCTTTAGCCGGGAAGGCGATTTCCCGGCTGAAGCCGGTCCTACAGATATCGCGCCAACGAACCAGGTGATATCAACGCTGCGCGTTGGTCTCCAGCCAATGATGCAACTCCACAAACTGCTGGGTCAGTTTGTGTCGAGGGTCCAAATGAATCAGCGGCGTATTGGCCTGATGCGACTCGCGCATTTTCACCGAAGCATTGAGGTACACCGGCAGCACCGGCAAACCCTCGGCAATCAACTCGTCGAGCATCTGCTGGGGCAGGCTGGCCCGGGGCTGGAACTGGTTGACGATAATGCCTTCGACCTGCAGGTCTTCGTTGTGATCTTCCTTGAGCTCGTCGACTTCCTTGATCAAGCCATACAGGGCCTGGCGGGAAAAACTATCGCAATCGAAGGGGATCAATACACGATCGGCGGCAATCAACGCCGAAACGGCATAGAAGTTCAGGGCTGGCGGCGTGTCCAGGTAAATGCGTTCGTAGTCGCCGTCCAGTTCATCCAGCAACTTACGCAGCTTGTTGATCTTGTGCTTGGCCTCAAGCTTGGGTTGCAGGTCGGCAAGCTCGGCCGTGGCAGTTACCACATGCAGGTTGTCGTAGGGGGTTTCATAGATGTCCACATGGTTCTTCTTGCCGAAACCTGTGGATAGGGTCTGCTTGAAGAACTCGGCAATCCCCATGGGAATGTCGTCACCCGTCAGCCCCGTGAGGTACTGGGTGGAGTTGGCCTGGGCATCAAGATCAATCAAGAGCGTGCGATACCCTTCATGAGCGCTGACCGCCGCCAGATTGCAGGCGATGCTGGACTTGCCTACGCCCCCCTTCTGATTGAAAACCACGCGACGCATGGGTCGACCTCCCTGTTGCATGAATACGATAAAAGAGGCCGAGTCTAAGCAATGCACATGACAAGGGCGAGCACTTGCCTGCTCAGATACCGAATAATCCGACCGATGCAGTCGTCTACTTCCTACATTTGCACCTTTACAAATTGCTACTATTCGCCGCCACCGGGATAATTCCCGCCACCAGGCCAATTTGCCGCACCCAGGATTGATGACTGGCCAGCCGCCCGGCAGCACCGCAGTAGCAACAAGAAGTAGCCCACAGGGGCGGGATGAGAATTTGATCACCTTCAACATCGCACAATGGCGCGCCTGGGCACCCGGTCTGGCGAGCGTCGAACACTGGCAGCAGTGGTGCCAGCAGCCGACGCATCTGCACAGCAGCGATGAGGCCCCGGACGTGTCGTTCCTGCCGGCCATGCAGCGTAGACGCCTGGGCCGTCTGGCGCGCATGGCCTTTGCCGTGGGCTGGCCCCTTGCCGAAGGCTATGAGCGCCTGCCGCTGGTGTTTGTCTCGCGTCACGGGGAAACCCCGCGCACCTTTGAAATCCTCTGCGATGTCGCCAACAGCGAACCGCTTTCGCCGACCCAGTTCAGCCTGTCGGTGCATAACGCGGTGATTGGCCTGTGGTCGATCCTGCGCGGCGAGACCAGCGAAATGACGGCATTGGCCGCCGATGGTGATGGCCTGGAACACGGCGTGTTCGAAGCCGCTGCGCTGCTGGCCGAAGGCGCCGCCGCGGTGCTGCTGATCATCACCGAAGAACAACCGCCGCAAGCCTATTCACAGTGGATAGACGATGTGCCCTTTCCCTATGCCGTAGGCCTGCTGCTGACGCCTGGCACGGACTGGAGCCTGTCACTCACCTCCGCCGACGACAGCAATGAGCTGCCCCCCGGTCAGTGGCCAAATGCTCTGAGCCTGCTACGCACTCTGAACAGCGCTCAGGGTGCGTGCCGCCACTCCTGGAAGAGACGAGTATGGAACTGGCAACGCAGCCTTTGAGCAAGCGCCGCGACGCCTATTACTGGCGCCTGCTGGCCACGGCCCTGTGCTTTTTCCTGTTCGGGTTGGGCGGGCTGTGCCTGCGCCTGATGATCTTCCCGTTGCTCAACCTGCTGCCGGGCCATACCGAACGTCGCCGCCAGCGCGCACGCCACACCATCAGCAGGCTGTTCTGGCTGTTTATCCGGCTGATGGCCCGCACCGGCGTGTTGACCTATGAGGTGCAGGGTGCCGAGCGCCTGGGTCGCCCCGGCCAGATGATCATCGCCAACCATCCGTCGCTGATAGACGTAGTCTTCCTGATCGGCCTGGTGCGGGACGCCAATTGCGTGGTCAAGCGCAAGCTCTGGGAAAACCCGTTCACCTGCGGCCCTGTCTGCGCCACCGGCTACATCAGCAACGACGGCAGCGCCGAGATGCTCGACAACGCCGCCGAGGTGCTGCGCAGCGGCCAGACCCTGATCGTCTTTCCCGAAGGCACCCGCACCCGACCGGACCACGCCCCCGAGTTTCATCGCGGTGCATCAGCCATTGCCCTGCGTGGCGCGGCGCTGATCACCCCGGTGGTGATCAAAGTCAGCCCTACCACCCTGACCAAGGCCGAGCCCTGGTACCGCATTCCGTTGCGCCGCGTGCATTTCAGTTTGCGCGTTGGTGCCGATATAGATCCAAACGCCTTCGCTGCAATGGGGCCGCCACCGGTGGCCTCGCGCAAGCTCAACGATTACTTGCATCACTACTTCATCAAGGAGCTCGCCGCAGATGAGCGATCTACATCGTGACATCAAGCAGTTGATCATCGACGCCCTGGGCCTCGAGGACATCAGCGTGCACGACATTGGCAATGACCAGACCCTGTTCGGCGAAGGCTTGGGCCTGGATTCGGTTGACGCCCTGGAGCTGGGCCTGGCCATCCAGAAGCGCTACGGCATCAAGATCGACGCCGACGCCAAGGATACCCGTGACCATTTCGCCAGCGTGGACAGCCTTGCGGCGTTCGTCAGCGCCCGACAAGCGGCCTGAGGACTGATCATGCAAACCCGTGAAGACATTTTCGAGACCCTGCGGGCCGCCCTGGTCGAGCTGTTCGAACTTGAACCCGAGCGCATCAGCCTGGATTCCAACCTGTATCAGGACCTGGAAATCGACAGCATCGATGCCGTGGACCTGATCGACCACATCAAACGCAAGACCGGCAAGAAAATCGCTGCCGAAGAGTTCAAGTCCGTGCGTACAGTCAATGACGTGGTCGAGGCGGTCTATCGACTGGTCAACAACGCCGCATGAAGCGGCTGACCAGCCTGGGCCTGATCGTGGTCGGCGTGCTCTACCCCTTTGCCGTGTATTACGGCATGGGCCATTTCGCGCCCTGGCAGTTTGCCCTGGCGCTTGGCCTGCTGTGGCTGGGTCGGGCGCTGACCGTGGAAAAGCGTCCCGGCGCAATGCTCACCGCCGTGGTCGCCATCGGCTTCTGCCTGTTGCTCGGGGTGTTCGACAGCCCGGCACTGTTGCGCTGGTATCCCGTACTGATCTGCGCGTCGATGCTGAGCCTGTTCGGCCTGAGCCTGATCTACGGGCCGCCGATGGTCGAACGCCTGGCACGTTTGCGCGAACCGCAATTGCCGGACGTGGCGATTGCCTATACGCGCAAAGTGACGCAAGTGTGGTGCTGGTTTTTCCTCGGCAACGGCCTGATTGCCGCGACGCTGACGCTTTGGGCACCGCTGGCGTGGTGGACGCTATGGACCGGTCTGCTGTCCTACGCAGTGATGGGCCTGCTGTTTGCGGGCGAATGGATAGTCCGCCGCCGAGTCAGAGGCGGCGCATGAAATGGAACACGTGAACCGCATGGCTGTTGACTGGATACCTTCTGAGCGCCTGTTGCTCGCCCCACAGTCGGCCCGCGAGCTGACCCAGGCGCCGGCACTGAACCACGCGCAGTTCTGCGAACAGGCACTGAGCATCGCTGCAGGGCTGCAATCCCTGGGCATCAAGCGCCTGGCCGTGCACCTGGAAGACGCCGGTGAATTGGCCATCGCCCTGTTTGGCGCGTGGCGGGCCGGGGTCAACGTGTTGCTGCCCGCCGACTTGCAAGCCCAAACCCGCGAGCGTTGGTCGGCCCATGTGGATGGCTGGCTGACTGATCTGCCGGATGACCTGCGACTCGAGCAGTTGCAGGCCGCGCCTTTGCCCGCCGCCCTGCTTGATCTGGATGAATGCCGCCTGAGCCTGTGTACTTCCGGCTCCAGCGGCGAACCCAAGCTGATCGAAAAGCGCCTGCGCCAGTTGGTCAACGAAATCGAAGTGCTGGAGCGCCTGTGGGGCGCGCAACTGGGCACGGCCTGCATCATTGGCAGCGTCGCCGCCCAGCATATCTACGGGCTGCTGTTCCGCGTGCTTTGGCCCTTGAGCGCCGGGCGCCGCTTCGTACGTCGACAATTACCGTTTCCTGAAGACCTGCAGCGCGCCAGCCGTGAGTTCGAAAGCTTCGCCTGGGTCGCCAGCCCGGCCCTGCTCAAACGCATGGGCGAGAACCTCGACTGGCCGGGCCTGAGTGCCGTGCGCCGGGTGTTTTCTTCCGGTGGCGCGCTACCTGGCGAAGCCGCTGCCAGCTTGCAACAACGTCTGGGGCAATGGCCGACCGAGATTCTCGGCAGCTCGGAAACCGGCGGCATCGCCTGGCGTCAGGGCGACAGCCTGTGGCAACCCTTCAAGGGCGTACAGCTTGGCCGGGATGCCGATGGCGCCCTGCTGATCAGCTCGACCTACATGCCGCCGGGCCATGTCGAACACAGCGCCGATGCCGCGCGCATGAGTGCAGACGGCCGCTTTGAGTTGCTCGGCCGGCTGGACCGCATCGTCAAGCTGGAAGAAAAACGCATCTCCCTGCCTCTGCTGGAGCAGGCTCTGGCTGCTCATGAATGGGTCAGTGAAGCGCGGCTGGGTGTGGTCCAGGAGAACCGGGCGTCTCTGGGCGCCCTGATCGTACTCAGCGAAAAAGGCCTGCATGCCCTGCGCAACGGTGGCCGTCGCGCCCTGACCCAAAGCCTGCGCCAACACCTGATTCCCCACTGCGAACCCCTGGCCCTGCCACGGCGCTGGCGTGTGCTGCGTCAGCTGCCATTCAACGCTCAGGGCAAGCTGGCGCAAGCCGAGGTCCAGGCGCTGCTCATGGCCCCGCGCAGCAAACAGCCCGAAATACTCAGCCAGCAGAAGGTCGAGGGTGAATGGCAGCTGGAACTGAGCGTGCCGCCGGACCTGGCTTACTTCAGCGGGCACTTTCCCAGCGTACCGGTGCTGCCGGGGGTGGTGCAGGTGGACTGGGCCATTGCACTTGGCCGCCAGTTGCTCGACCTGCCACCGACATTCGCCGGTATGGAAGTGCTGAAATTCCAGCAACTGGTGCGCCCCGGCGACCGGATCAGCCTGACCCTGCGTTTCGACGCCGAGCGCGGCAAGCTGTACTTCGCCTTTCGTAACGGCGATGCGCCGTGCTCCAGCGGCCGGATTTTGTTGGAAGGGTCCGTTGGAGCGAGGCTTGCCCGCGAAGGCGATGTCCCGATCACAGTAAATGCGTCGGATGTACCGACCTCTTCGCGGGCAAGCCTCGCTCCCACAGGCCGCGACCATGCATAACCCCTGCGCAATCATCCCGGTATTCGACCACGAGCTGCCGTTGCCCAAGGTGGTGCAAGCGGTTCTGGCCGCCGGGCTGCCCTGTGTATTGGTGGACGATGCCAGCAGCCCGGCCTGCGCCGCCGTGATGCAGCGACTGGCCGAGGGCGAGAACGTCTATCTGGTCAGTCTGCCGGTCAATCAGGGCAAGGGCGGCGCCGTCATGGCGGGTTTTCGCGAGGCCCGGCGCCTGGGCTTCAGCCATGCCTTGCAGGTGGATGCCGACGGCCAGCATGACCTGGGCGATATCGCCGTGTTTATCGAACATTCCCGGGCACAGCCGGACGCGGTGATCTGCGGTTATCCGCAATACGATGCCAGCGTGCCCAAGGGCCGCCTGTATGCGCGCTACCTCACCCACTTCTGGGTCTGGGTCAACACCCTGTCGTTGCAGATCAAGGATTCCATGTGCGGCTTTCGCCTGTACCCTCTGGCGCCGGTCATGCATCTGATCGACCACGTACAGATCGGTAAGCGTATGGACTTCGACTCGGAAATCCTCGTGCGCCTGTCCTGGCGCAACCAGCCCATGCAGTGGCTGCCGACCCGGGTGCACTACCCCGAAGACGGCCTGTCGCATTTCCGCCTGTTCCACGACAACGTCCTGATCTCGAAAATGCACACCAAGCTGTTCTTCGGCATGCTCGGGCGTTTTCCGTTGATTCTGTGGCGGCGGTGGTTGCCATGACGGCTACAACAAATGCCGACACCGTTGGAGCGAGGCTTGCCCGCGAATGCCTCACCGCATTTGTCCTGACAAACCGCGTCAACGTTCTTCGCGGGCAAGCCTCGCTCCAACGGGTCAGGTGTACCGATGACAAATGACGCCCCCGACAAGCAACACTGGGCCAATCATCAGGAGCGCGGCAGTTTCCTGCTGATGAAGCTCACCGCCTGGGCCGCGCGGCGTCTGGGTCGGCGAGTGCTGAGCCCGGTGTTGCACGGCATCGTTTTGTACTTTTTCCTGTTTGGCCGAACGGCGCGTAAAAGTGCCTGGGAGTATCAGCAACGCCTGGCCGACTGGAGCCAGCGCCCAGAGCTGCGCCCCAGCCACTGGCGGGTGTTCGGCCAATTCATGGCGTTTGCCGATTCGCTGTTGGACAAGCTCGATCTGTGGAACGGCAAGCTGAAGATTTCCCAGATCGAAATCATCGACCAGACCCTGCTGCGCAGCGAGTTACGCAGTGGTCGCGGGCAAATGCTGGTAGGCACCCACCTGGGCAACCTTGAGGTATGCCGGGCGCTGGCCGAGCTGGGCGAGAAGGTCACGATGAATGTGCTGGTTCACACCAAGCACGCCGAGCAGTTCAACCGCCTGCTCGGCGAGGCCGGGGCGACCAATCTGCGGCTGATTCAGGTCAGCGAGCTGGACCCGGCAATCATGCTGCAACTGAGCCAGCGTCTGGACGATGGCGAATGGCTGGCGATTGCCGGAGATCGCGTACCGCTGCATGGCGGGCGCAATGTGCGGGTCGACTTCCTCGGCGGCCAGGCACCGTTCCCTCAGGGCCCATGGCTGTTGGCCGGGCTGCTGAAATGCCCGATCAATCTGATTTTCTGCCTCAAGGGCGCGCAGGGTTATCAAGTGACTCTGGAACGCTTCGCCGAGGCCATAGAGTGGCGCCGCAGCGACCGCCAACAGGTGATTGCCCGGTGGACTCAGCGCTACGCCGACCGTCTTAGCCACTATTGCCTGCAAGCGCCGCAGCAGTGGTTCAATTTCTACCTTTTCTGGAAGTCCGATGACGAATCAAGTTCCTGAGCCGGTTATCTTCGGCGAGCGTGCATTGCAGATTGAAGACGTGCTGGCGCTGGCCAACCGCCAAGTGCCCACCACGCTGCAGAGCGACAGTGCCTTCCGCGAGCGCATTGCCAAGGGCGCGCAGTTTCTCGATTCGCTGCTGGACAAGGAAGGCGTGATCTACGGCGTCACCACCGGCTATGGCGACTCCTGCGTAGTGGCCGTGCCGTTGCAACATGTCGAGGCCCTGCCGCGCCATCTGTACACCTTCCACGGCTGCGGCCTGGGCAAGCTGCTCGACGCCCAGGCAACGCGTGCCGTGCTGGCCGCGCGTTTGCAGTCGCTGTGCCACGGCGTGTCCGGGGTGCGGGTCGAGTTGCTGGAGCGCCTGCAAGCCTTCCTCGATCAGGACGTCCTGCCGTTGATCCCGGAAGAAGGCTCGGTGGGCGCCAGCGGTGATCTGACCCCGCTGTCCTACGTCGCCGCGACCCTGTCCGGCGAGCGTGAAGTGATGTTCCGTGGCGAGCGCCGTCAGGCCATTGATGTACACCGCGAGCTGGGCTGGGTGCCGCTGGTGCTGCGACCCAAGGAAGCCCTGGCGCTGATGAACGGCACCGCGGTGATGACCGGCCTGGCCTGCCTGGCGTTCGCCCGCGCCGACTACCTGCTGCAACTGGCAACCCGCATCACCGCGCTGAACGTGGTCGCCCTGCAAGGTAACCCCGAGCATTTCGACGAGCGCCTGTTCGCCGCCAAACCCCATCCGGGGCAGATGCAGGTTGCCGCGTGGCTGCGCCAGGACCTGGCCATCGACGCGCCGACCGCGCCGCTGCATCGCCTGCAGGATCGCTACTCCCTGCGTTGTGCGCCCCATGTGCTGGGCGTACTGGCCGACAGCCTGAACTGGCTGCGCTCGTTCATCGAAATCGAATTGAACAGCGCCAACGACAACCCGATCATCGACGCCGAAGCCGAGCGCGTGCTGCACGGCGGGCATTTCTACGGCGGGCATATCGCCTTTGCCATGGACAGCCTCAAGACCCTGGTGGCCAACGTCGCCGACCTGCTCGACCGGCAACTGGCGCTGCTGGTGGACGAACGCTACAACCACGGCCTGCCGAGCAATCTGTCCGGCGCCCCGGCCGACCGGGCGATGATCAACCACGGCTTCAAGGCGGTGCAGATCGGCACCAGTGCCTGGACCGCCGAAGCCCTGAAAAACACTATGCCCGCCAGCGTGTTCTCGCGCTCCACCGAATGCCATAACCAGGACAAGGTAAGCATGGGCACCATCGCGGCCCGCGACGCCATCCGCGTACTTGAGCTGACCGAACAGGTCGCCGCCGCCACTCTGATCGCCGCCAACCAGGGCGTCTGGCTGCGCAGCAAGGCCGCCGATGCGCGCCCGCTGCCACCGGCCCTGGCCGCCATGCACGAACAACTGGCGGCGGACTTTGCGCCGGTCATCGAAGACCGTGCCCTGGAAGGCGAACTGCGCCTGTGCCTGCAACGGATCGCCGAACGCCACTGGAGGCTGCATGCGTAGCAAGGGCTTTTTCCACGTCGACACCGAAGTGCTGGTGCCGTTTTTCGACGTCGATACCATGAACGTCGTCTGGCACGGTCACTACGTTAAATACCTGGAAGTGGCGCGCTGTGCGCTGCTCGACCAGCTCGGCCATAACTACACGCAGATGGTCGAGTCCGGCTACGCCTGGCCGGTGATCGACCTGCAACTGCGCTACGTGCGCGGCGCGGTGTTCGGCCAGAAGCTGACCGTGCGGGCCAATCTGGTGGAGTGGGAGAACCGTCTGAAGATCAACTACCTGATCAGCGATGCCGTGACCGGCGAACGCCTGACCCGCGCTTGCACAGTGCAAGTGGCCGTGGATATGCAGACCCGGGAGATGCAACTGGTCTCGCCCAAAGCCTTTACCGATGCGGTTGCCAAGGTGGTGTCATGAGTATTTTTGCCCTCATCAAGCGCCGGACAGACCGCAAGCGAATCTGTGGGAGCGAATTCATTCGCGAAGAGGCCATTACAGTCGACACCTCTTCATCGTCTGAAACACCGCTTTCGCGAATGAATTCGCTCCCACAGAGCTCCGATGATTCAGTAGGTCTTGCGCTGTTTCATAAAAACATCCTGCGCCGTGTTCTGTGCCTCCTCGCCCTGCTCACCCTGACACCCCTGGCCCATGCTTTCGACCTGCCACAGCTAAGCGAGCAACTGGCCAAACCCGTGGTCGTGCGCGGGAACTTCATTCAGGAGAAACATCTGAGAGCCTTGCCGCACCCCTTGGTCAGCAAGGGCCGGTTTGTCCTGGCCAAGGAGTTCGGCTTGCTCTGGCTACTCGACACCCCACTCAAGCAGGACTACCGCATCGTTGCGACAGGCATCTCACGTCGTGACGGGCAGAGCTGGCAACTGCTGCCGAACAAAAGCGCCGGGGCCGAACAGAACCGTCTGTTCCTGGCCGTACTGCAAGGCGACAGCAGCGGCCTGCAACGGGATTTCGACCTGCAACTCAAGGGCGATGCCCAGGCCTGGCAACTGACCCTGACGCCGCGCTCGCTGCTGCTGCAACAGGTGTTCAAGCAGATCAATATCGATGGCGGTGCCTTGGTGCAACGCATCGAGCTGCTGGAAACCCAGGGCGACAGCACCGTGCTGAAGATGCTCGACAGCCAGAGCGTCCCGGCGCTGAGCGATGCGGAGCGTAATGACTTTGCCAAGTGAACGCCTGCTGCCGCGCCTGTTTCTGATCATCCTGCTGGCGGTGCTTGCCGTCGCAGGCTGGCAATGGCGCGGGGCTGCGCCGCTGTCAGCCAATCTCATGGAACTGGTGCCGGGCACCGCCCCGGATGCTCTGGAACTGCTCGCGGAAAAACGCATGCAGGAACCGCTGAACCGGGAAATGCTGGTGCTGGTCGGCCACGCTGACCGCGAACAGGCGATCAAGCTGGCGCAAACCCTGGCCGGACAATGGCAGGCCAGCGGGTTGTTCGAGAAGGTCCAGTGGAGTTTGCAGGCCGACTTGCCCGCACTGCGCACGCAACTGCTGCAAGGGCGTCTGGCGATGTTGCCCGCAGCCGAGCGCACGCAATTGATCGAACAGCCGCAAGCCTTTATCCAGCAACGCGTGCAAAACCTCTTCGATCCCTTTGGCGGCTTTAGCCTGGTGCCGAGCCAGGATGACTGGCTGGGCCTGACCGGACGTATTCAAAACGGCATGCCCAAGCACGGTTCGGTACAACCGGATATCGGCAGCGGCGCGTTGATCGCCAGCAGCGATGGCATCAGTTGGGTGCTGCTGCGCGCCCGGACTCAAGGCGATGCCTTCGATATGCATCTGCCGCTGCGAGTTGCAGACCTGGTAGACAGCGCTCGCCAACAGGTCACCCAGGATCACGGCCAAATGCTCGCCGCCAGCGGCCTGCTGTATGCCGCCGACGGCCAACGCCAGGCCACCCGGGAAATCACCTGGGTCGGTGGCGGCGCCACTGCGGGCATTCTGCTTTTGCTGCTGCTGGCCTTTCGTCGCTGGCGCGTATTACTGGCCTTCGTCCCGGTGCTGGTGGGCATGTTGTTCGGTGCCGTGGCCTGCGTCGCCCTGTTCGGCCATATGCATGTGATGACGTTGGTGCTGGGCTCCAGCCTGATCGGTGTGGCCGTGGATTACCCGCTGCACTATCTGTCCAAGAGCTGGACCCTCAAGCCGTGGAAAAGCTGGCCCGCCTTGCGCGTGACCCTGCCCGGCCTGAGCCTTAGCCTGGCGACCAGTTGCATCGGCTACCTGGCCCTGGCCTGGACGCCCTTTCCGGCGCTCACACAAATCGCGGTGTTTTCCGCTGCCGGTCTGGTCGGCGCCTACCTGACCGCCGTCTGCCTGTTGCCTGCGCTGTTCAACAACGTCGAACTGCGCCCGGCGGACTGGCCGCTGCGTTTCAGTCAGCAGATGCTGGCCTGTCGCGAAGCTCTGTTGCGACACGTCGGCACGCCCTGGCTGCTGGCGCTGCTGGTGCTGTTCTGCGTCGGTGGCCTGTGGCACCTGACGACCCGCAACGATATTCGCCAATGGATTTCCGCGCCGCCGCAACTGACCCAGCAAGCGCAAAGCATTGCGCGCATCACCGGTTTCCAGCCGACCAGCCAGTTTTTCCTGGTGCGGGGCAAGGACCAGCAACAGTTGCTGGAACGAGAAGCCGCGCTGGGCCAACGTCTTGACCAACTGGTGGACCTGGACAAGCTGCAAGGCTATCTGTCCCTCAACCAGATCGTGGCCTCGCCTGCTGAGCAACAGGCTACGCGTCTGGCCCTCAAACGGCTGCCGGAGTTCTGGCAGCCGCTATTGGATCTGGGCGTGCCTGCCGATGCCTTGCAGGCCGAACTGGACAAGCTCCAGGCGCTGCCTCCCGCCGATATCGACAGCGTTCTGGCCGGGCCGCTGGGTGAACCCTGGCGCACGCTGTGGCTGGGCGCGACTGATGAGGGTGTCGCCGCAATGGTCAGCCTGCAAGGGCTCAATGATGCAGCCCTGATGCGCAATCAGGCCGAGGGACTTGAAGGCGTGGTGCTGGTTGATCGGCTCGGCGAGCTGAACAGCGTGTTCGCCAAGACCCAGGTCAGCGCCGCCGAACTCAAGTTGCTGTCCTGCGTATTGATCGTCCTGCTGCTGATCGCGCCATTTGGCTTCGGTGGCGCCCTGCGCATCGTCGCGCTGCCGTTGCTGGCGGCTCTGTGCAGCCTGGCCAGTCTTGGCTGGATGGGCCAGCCGTTGACCCTGTTCAGCCTGTTCGGCCTGCTATTGGTGACAGCAATCAGCGTCGATTACGCGATCCTCATGCGCGAGCAAGTGGGCGGCGCTGCCGTCAGCCTGTTGGGCACCTTGCTGGCAGCCCTGACCACCTGGCTGTCATTCGGCCTGCTGGCGGTGTCCAATACCCCGGCCATCAGCAACTTCGGCTTGTCGGTGAGCCTGGGCCTGGCATTCAGCTTCATGCTCGCCCCCTGGGCCGCGCACAAGCCGCTGGCCCACACCGCTGAGGCGTTGCCATGATGATCCTGCTGTTCTGGCTGATGACAATGCTGCTGTTCGCCCTGGCTACACGCCTGGGCCGGCGGCTGGGGTTGATTCCCATCGTCAGCCAGCTACTGCTGGCGAGTCTGGGCCTGCCTTTGTTGATGCTGTTGTGGGTCGAGCCGCACTGGCAGCTCAGTGGCGCGCAACTGATCAGCCCGACCTGGCTGAAAACCCTGTACGGCCTGAGTTTTGCCATCGTGCTGGGGCACATTCTCAGCGACGTGATCGACCTGCAACTGGACAGCCAGAGCCTGAAAATCGCCCTGCCCAGTTTCATTGTGCCCTTCCTCGCCGGACTGGCCTGTGCCCAATGGCTGCTGGCGCAACAGTCCTGGCTCAGTTCACTGGCCATCGGTCTGGTTTTCGCCATCACTGCCATTCCGGTGCTGTACCTGTATCTGCGCCATATCGACTATCCGCCCAGCGCCATCAAGCGTCTGGTGCAGACTGCAATCCTTATCGACCTGGCCTGCTGGAGCCTGTTCGGCCTGGCCCAGGGCAGCCTGCACTTGAGCAGCCTGTTGCTGCCGCTGCTCGGCGCCTGCGTGCCCCTGCTGCTGCGCGCCTTGCAATTGCGCCAGCCGAAGCTCTATAGCGTGATCTTTTTCGCCTTGCTGGTAGTGGCCGAGCATTACCGGCTCAATGCGCTGATCTTCGGCATCGGCTACCTGCTGTGCATGGCTGGCCTGAAACAGCCGTGGGTCGCGCCGATCAATCCGCTATGGCTGCAACGCCTGCAGAACCTGCTGGCAATCCCGCTGATCCTGACCTTCGGCATCATCCAGATCGACCTGCACAGCGCCATGGCCGAGCTGGGCTGGCTGCAACTGGTCGTGCTGATCCTGCTGCCCATCGCCAGTAAAATGCTCGGCAACTGGCTGGGCCTGCGCTGGGCCACGCCATCGTTCGTCGGGGCCAGCCGCTGGCGCGAAAGCCTGCTGCTGAATATTCGTGGCTTGAGTGAAATCGTCTTCCTCAATCTGCTGCTGCAACAACAGCTGATCAGCCCGGCGCTGTACTTCGCGCTGATGCTGATGAGCCTGACCGCCACTCTGCTGCCCGCACTGGCCGGCATGGGGCGGGCGCCGTCTTCCGTCATTTCAATCGAACAGGTAGGGAAATCTTGTGCCCGTAACTGACAGACAAAACACGGATAGAGAAAGCCGTCCGGTCGTCGTGATCGGCGCAGGCCCGGCCGGGGCCATCGCTGCTGCCCTGCTCAAACGCAAGGGTCACGATGTGTTGATCATCGAACGCCAGCAGTTTCCGCGCTTTTCCATCGGTGAAAGCCTGCTGTCCCACTGCCTGGATTTCGTCGAAGAAGCGGGCATGCTCGATGCGGTCAACGCCGCCGGTTTCCAGAAGAAAAATGGCGCCGCCTTTGCCTGGAAGCATCACTACAGCGCGTTCGATTTCGGCGACACCTTCAGCCACGGCAAGCCCACTACCTTTCAGGTGCAGCGTGGCGAGTTCGACAAGCTGCTGGCCGACCAGGCCGAGTTGCAGGGCGTGGAAATCCGCTATCAGCAAGAGATCATTGCCGCCGACTTCAGCGCCAGCCAACCCGTGCTGAGCGTACGACGTCTGGATGGCAGCGAGTACAACGTCGAGGCGCAATTCGTCCTCGATGCCAGCGGCTATGGCCGAGTGCTGCCGCGTTTGCTGGATCTGGAAGCGCCGTCGAATTTCCCGGTGCGTCAGGCGGTATTCACCCACATCGAAGACCGCATCGACAGCAGCCGCTTCGACCGCGAAAAAATTCTCGTCAGCATCCACCCCGAGCACCGCGATGTGTGGTTCTGGTCGATCCCGTTCAGCAATGGCCGCTGCTCTTTGGGCGTGGTGGCCGCTGCCGAACGCTTCAAGGACAAGCCAGCCGATCTGGACGCCTGCCTGCGCCAGTTCGTCGCTGAAACACCGCACCTCAACAGCCTGCTGGAAAACGCCGTATGGGATACCCCGGCGCGGACCATCGGTGGCTACTCGGCCAACGTCAAAACCCTGCATGGCCCAGGCTTTGCCTTGTTGGGCAACGCTGCGGAGTTTCTCGACCCGGTGTTCTCCTCAGGCGTGACCATCGCCATGCGCTCGGCGAGCATGGCCGCCGGCCTGTTGCATCGTCAGTTGCAGGGCGAGGCCGTGGACTGGCAAAGCGAATTCGCCGTGCCCCTCAAGCGTGGTGTCGATACCTTCCGCGCCTATGTCGAAGGCTGGTACGACGGCAGCTTCCAGGATGTGATTTTCTACCCCGACAGCACCCACGATATTCGCCGCATGATCAGTTCGATCCTCGCCGGTTACGCCTGGGATGAACGCAACCCCTTCGTCAGCGAATCCAAGCGCCGCCTGCGCATGCTCGCTGAGCACTGCGCCGGGGGTGCGGCATGAGCGGCCCGTTCCTGAGCGACAGCTACGTCGAAGAAACCCGCTTCGGCCTGTGGTTCCTGCGCAGCCACACCTGGCAGCATCATGTGCTGCGGGTCGCGATCAACGATCTGCGCAACCTGTTCGACAGCGAATTGCCCAGCGCTCCGGTGTTGCTGGATGCCGGTTGCGGCCAGGGCAAGTCGTTCCGCCGCCTGCGTGAAGTGTTCGCACCATCACGCCTGCTGGGCGTGGACGCCGACCCGGACAGCCTGACCATGAGTCGCGCCGAAGCCCGCGCTCAGGGTATCGATATCGAATTGATCGGCAGCGACTGCGCCGCCCTGCAATTGCCAGACGCCAGTGTTGATCTGCTGTTCTGCCACCAGACCTTCCATCATCTGGTGGAACAGGAACAGGCCCTGGCCGAGTTCTATCGCGTGCTCAAGCCGGGCGGTTATCTGCTGTTCGCCGAATCCACCGAGGCCTATATCGATACCTGGGTGATTCGCTGGTTTTTCCGCCATCCGATGCATGTGCAGAAAAGCGCCGAGCAATATTTGCAGATGATCCGCGACCAAGGCTTTGCCTTCGGCCCGCAGAACGTTTCCTACCCCTATTTGTGGTGGAGCCGGGCCAAGGACTTCGGTCTGCTGGAGCGCCTGAAACTGCGTAAACCCAAACCGTTCGGCCAGCGCGAAGAGACACTGGTCAATGTGGTGGCGCGCAAGCCTCTCGAAGGGGCCGCTCCATGATTCGCGCCTTATTGCTGTGCTGCATCCTGCTGCTGAGTGCCTGTACAACCAGTCAGGCGCCGCTGCCGACGATCCTGCCGCACCTGCAGACGCCGCTGCAATTGCACATCCAGCGTCATCAGGGCGAGCAGCGCCAGGACTGGCTGCTGATCATTCAGCAGGAACCCCAAGGCCTGCGCTGGTCGATGATGGACCCGCTGGGTATTCCCCAGGCGCGACTGTTGCTGATCAATGGCCAATGGCAAGCGGACGGCCTGCTGCCGCCCAACCCTGAAGCCCGAGAATTGTTCGCTGCGCTGCTGTTTGCCCTGACACCCGACACCGAGCTGCGCAATAACTATCCCGAGGCGCAGCGCCAGGGCACCCATCGTCATTTAGAGGAGCGCTGGACAGTCGAATACCACAGCGCCAATGTCTTCGACCTCGACGTTACCCCCGACAAAGACAGCCCGGCATTGAGTTATGGTGTCAGCCCGCTGAATAACGAGACCGCCCCATGACCGCCTATCTCAATGCCGTGGGCCTGATTTGCGCCTTGGGTGAAGGCCGCGCCGAGGTCGCACGCAAGCTGTTCGCCGCCGACGATTCGGGCATGTGCGCGGCCAGCGGCTGGGTGCCGGAGCGCAGCCTGCCGGTAGGCGCCGTGCAGGCCGAGTTGCCGCCGTTGCCAGCCGATATGGCCGCCCATCAGAGTCGCAACAATCAACTGTTGCTGGCAGCGGCACAACAGATCGACGGTGATATCGAGCAGGCGATCCAGCGTTATGGCCGCGACCGTATCGGCGTGATCCTCGGCACCAGCACGTCGGGTATCGACGAGGCCGGCCGTGGTATTGCCATCTGGCTGCGCGAACAAGCGTTTCCCGCTGACTACCAGTACCCGCAGCAAGTGCTCAGCGCGCCGGCCAACTTCCTCGCCGACTGGCTGCAACTGAGCGGCCCTGCCTATGTGATCTCCACCGCTTGCACCTCCAGCGCCCGCGCCCTGCTCAGCGCCCGCAGGGCCTTGGATATGGGCCTGTGTGACGCGGTGTTGTGTGGCGGCGTGGATACCCTGTGCAAACTCACGCTGAACGGCTTTTGTTCCCTGGAAGCCGTATCCGCGCAGCGCTGCAATCCGTTCTCGCAGAACCGCGACGGCATCAATATCGGCGAAGCTGCCGTGCTGTTCCTGATGACCCGCGAGCCAAGCGCCGAACATTCGATTGCCCTGCTCGGTGCCGGTGCCAGTTGCGACGCGCACCATATCTCCGCGCCCGAGCCCAACGGCCGTGGCGCGCAACAGGCCATGCAACAGGCCCTGGATAACGCAGGCATAAAGCCCGAGCAGATCGGCTACCTGAACCTGCACGGCACCGCGACCAGCCATAACGATGCCATGGAAAGTCTGGCCGTGAACGCCATCTTCCCCGACGGCGTGCCCTGCTCGTCGACCAAACCCCTCACCGGCCACACCTTGGGCGCAGCCGGTGCACTGGAAGCGGCGTTCTGCTGGCTGAGCCTGGCGGCAGATAACACCGCACAGGTGCTGCCGCCGCATCTCTGGGACGGCCAGCCCGACCCTGCGCTGCCCGCCCTGAATTGGGCCACTGCGGATACCCGGCTTGCACCGGCCTCTTCCCGCTACCTGATGAGCAATTCGTTTGCCTTCGGGGGCAATAACATCAGCCTGATTATCGGAGACGCCCCATGATCGACTGGCCGCTCGCCGAACTGCTGCCCCATGCCGGCGACATGATCCTGATCGATGAGGTCGTGGCGTTCGATGAAGAACAGATCTATACCCGCCTGACCGTCACCCCCGGTGGCCTGTTCAACCTGGCCGACGGCGCCATGCCCGCGTGGGTCGGGGTCGAACTCATGGCCCAAAGCGTCGCCGCCTATGCTGGTTGCCAGGCCCGTACCAAGGGTGAGCCGGTGGAGCTGGGCTTTCTGCTCGGCAGCC
Source organism: Pseudomonas sp. JL23 (assembly GCF_056933585.1). Lineage (NCBI taxonomy): Bacteria > Pseudomonadati > Pseudomonadota > Gammaproteobacteria > Pseudomonadales > Pseudomonadaceae > Pseudomonas > Pseudomonas sp. JL23. The sequence continues at coordinate 6,380,261 of NZ_CM167795.1, forward strand.
GCAAGTTCGAATGCAACGTCGAGCAGTTTCCTGCCGGCAGCCTTTTGCAGATCCACGCCCTGCGCTCCCTGCAGGACGACAACGGCATGGGCGTGTTCGAATGCCGCCTCACGGGGCCGGGCATCGAAGCCTTTGCCCGCCTCAACGTTTATCGTCCACCCCATGCCGCCGAATACCTCAACGAAGGAGCCCGCACATGACTGACTCGATACTGGTCACCGGCTCCAGCCGTGGCATAGGCCGCGCCATCGCCCTGCGCCTGGCCAAGGCAGGTTTTGACCTGATTCTGCATTGCCGTAGTGGCCGCAGCGAAGCCGAAGCCGTGCAGGCCGAAGTCATCGCCCTCGGCCGTCAGGCGCGCATTCTGCAATTCGACGTCGCCGACCGTGAGGCCTGCAAAAGCATTCTCGAACAGGACGTGGAAACTTACGGCGCCTACTATGGCGTGGTACTCAACGCCGGTTTGACCCGCGACGGCGCCTTCCCGGCCCTGAGCGACGATGACTGGGACGTAGTGCTCAGAACCAACCTCGACGGCTTCTACAACGTCCTGCATCCGGTGATGATGCCGATGATTCGCCGTCGCGCAGCCGGGCGCATCGTCTGCATCACTTCGGTCTCGGGGCTGATCGGCAACCGCGGCCAGGTCAATTACAGCGCTTCCAAGGCCGGTGTGATCGGCGCCGCCAAGGCTCTGGCCATCGAACTGGGCAAGCGCAAGATCACCGTCAACTGCGTGGCACCGGGGCTGATCGATACCGCCATGCTCGACGAAAACGTACCGGTAGACGAACTGATGAAAATGATCCCCGCACAGCGCATGGGCACACCGGAAGAAGTCGCCGGGGCGGTGAATTTCCTCATGTCCGCAGAAGCGGCCTATATCACCCGCCAGGTCCTGGCCGTCAACGGAGGCCTGTGCTGATGAAACGTGTGGTCGTCACCGGCATGGCCGGTATCACTTCCCTGGGCAGCGACTGGGCCAGTATCGAAGCCAACTTCAACGCCAACCGCAGCGGTATCCGCCGCATGGACGAGTGGGACCGCTTCACTGAGCTGAACACCCGCCTGGCCGGTCCCATCGATGATTACGCCGTGCCCGCGCACTGGACGCGCAAGCAACTGCGCAGCATGGGCCGGGTATCGCGGTTCGCGGTGGGCGCATCGGAAATGGCGCTGATCGACGCCGGCCTGCTCAACGACCCGATCATCCGCGACGGCCGCATGGGCACCGCCTGCGGTTCGTCCACCGGCAGCACTGACGAGATCAAGGCCTTCGGCAATATGCTGCTCAATTCGGTAGCGGTGGGCCTCAACGCCAACTCCTATGTGCGCATGATGCCCCACACCACGGCGGCCAATATCAGCATCTTCTTCGGCCTGACCGGGCGCCTGATTCCCACGTCCAGCGCCTGCACCAGTGGTAGCCAGGGCATCGGCTACGCCTACGAGTCGATCAAGTTCGGCCGCCTGCCGTTGATGCTCGCAGGTGGCGCGGAAGAGCTGTGCCCGACCGAAGCCATGGTGTTCGATGCGCTGTACGCCACCAGCCTGAAGAACGACGCTCCCCAGACCAGCCCGCGCCCCTATGACAGCGGCCGCGATGGCCTGGTGATCGGCGAAGGCGGCGGCATGCTGGTCCTGGAAGAACTGGAGCACGCCCTGGCCCGCGGCGCGCATATCCATGCCGAGCTGGTCGGTTTCGGCAGCAACGCCGACGGCGCCCACAGCACCCGCCCGGAACAGGTGACCATGCGTCGCGCCATGGAGTTGGCCCTGGAAGATGCCAACCTGCCGCCGCAAGCCATCGGCTACGTGAACGGCCACGGCACTGCCACGGAACAGGGCGATATCGCCGAAACCCTGGCCACCAGCAGCCTGTTCGGCCCGCGCATGCCAATCAGCTCGCAGAAGAGTTTCCTCGGCCACACCCTCGGCGCCTGCGGTGCCCTGGAGGCATGGTTCTGCATCGAAATGCTCAATCGCGACCGCTACATCCACACCCTCAATCTGGATCATGTCGATCCGCAATGTGGCGAGCTGGACTACCTGCGCGGCGAGCCGCGGCAGATGAGTCACGAATACGTGATGAACAACAACTTCGCGTTCGGCGGTGTCAATACATCGCTGATCTTCCGACGCTGGTCCTGAGCCGTTATTCAACAAGGAGAGACACTATGAAATTGAAATCCTGGATCGCTGCTGCGGCCATCACCCTGTCTGCACTGCCTGCGATCAGTCAGGCCCGCGACACGACGCACTACCTGCCATTCGACGCCGTCATCGCGCAAATGACCCAAGAGGGCAAAATCGACGGCAGCGTGAAGTTCTACCTGGCGGGCGTACAGCCCAAAGGCAAAGTCACCGTCATCACTCCCGGCGCCGTGACCAACAAGAAAACCAACGCCTTTAACAAGACCGACCCTGAAGCCTGCAACTGGGTCGTGCAATCGGCCATCCTGCAACTGCAGGAAGCGGCGAAGAAAGTGAACGCCAACGCCGTGACCAATATCGTCAGTTTCTACAAATCAGTAGAACGCAAAGACCCGTCGACCTATGAGTGCCATGCGGGCGCGATCATGGCGGGCGTGGCGTTGAAGGGTGATCTGAGCAAGGTCAACTGATCGACCAGCCTCACCCTGTGGGACCGGCTTCAGCCGGGAAGACGCTGTGACAGACGACAGAAATGTGTCGATCATACCCAAGTCTTCCCGGCTAAAGCCGGTCCCACAAAAGCCCCCCTAACTCAGCGCCTTCGCTCGGAATATCCTCTATTTAACAATTGCTGGGACCGCAGAACAGAGACGCACCCCGCTAGACAGCGGTTCGAACTCCTTACATTTATCACTGTTCATAATCACGTCCATCCAGTCTTGGAAGAACGAAATGCGTGTGAACTGTCCGGAGTCAATCAATCCGCGGCTCACCAGCCCCAAGCCGACAAACTCACCATTTTTCCTGTACAGCAACGGCCCACCAGAGTCTCCCCCCCGGGCGATATCAGGCCCACAGACATTAAGCGCCGGATCGAAGTTGGTATCAGGAAATCCTTCAGGAACATCAATGCATTGTCGGTCTTCAGGAATCTTGCCCTTGGCATGAAGAAGTTGATCAGGCCGCCCTCCAGACTCTATATTTCCGAAGCCTGCCAGAATTACCGAATCTCCAACCTGCTCCTTTACCTCTTTATCAAGTTTTAAAAAACGGTCACTTTTGGCAGCTTTTTCTAACTTCAATAAAGCAATATCGTATTGACCGCTGCTAAAGACATCCTTCGCTTTGGCTGAATAGAGCTGCCATCCTTTATAGTCTTTCGGAATATAAACTTCAGCGATTGCAATTTTTTCCAGGCTGATCACCTCTGGATCATATTGCTCCATACCGATTTGAACAAATTGGGGTAACTGGCCGCGAATACAATGAGCCACCGTCAACACCCACTGCGAAGCGATAAGCGCGCCGCCGCAAATATGCCGGCCGTCCTCTTGCGTTATCGTGCTGAAAAACGGATACGCCCCTTTCGGCGCTAGCTCCCCGCCAACAATCCGCTCTTCTGCACCCGCTGTTAATACGAAGCTAAAAATACCCAGCCCCAGAATATATCTGTTCATGGTTATCTCCTTAATTGCGCTCTCGCCTATTGCCAGGTGCGAGTTGAGCAGTAAAGGTAACGCTCAAAAAAACTTGCCGATACTGTCAGAAATGATAGGTACGCAGATGAATATCACCCCGCCTGCTGGGTAACCAACTCAACAAATGCCCTGGCCCTGGGCGATTGCTGATCCTTGCGCTGTACCAGCCACACCGCGCTGGTGGCGTCTGGGTCAAGCAAGGTGCGGTAGACCACACCGTCGATGCGCATGCGTTGATAGGACGCGGGCAATACCGTCACCCCCAGACCTGCGGCGACCAGGCCGATCAGGGTCATGGCTTCGACTGCTTCCTGAGCGAACAACGGCGTGAAACCGGCCTGGCGGGCAAGGTCAAGCAATTGCCCGCGCAGCCCACTGCCATAGGAGCGCGGGAAGAAGACGAAAGGCTCGGTCGCCAATGCCTCCAGATACAGCCCTTCGTCCCCGTTTTTTGCCAAGGGGTGGTCGGTGCGTAATACCGCCACCAATGACTCGCGAAACAGCTCCACCGCTACCAGAGTGTCCGGCAACGGCAGCGGGCGCATGATGCCGACCTGCATCGACTGATCTTCCAGTCCCTCGGCCACTTCGCGACTGCTCATTTCCTGCAGCGCCAGATGTACGTCCGGGAAGCGCTGGCGGAAGGCAAAGATAGCCTGGGGAATGCGCGAGGTGAAAGGCGCCGACGCGGTGAAGCCGATCTTCAGCTCGCCGATTTCACCCAGTTGCGCCCGTCGCGCCACATCCGCCGCCTTCTCGACTTGCGCCAATACCAGGCGCGCCTCGACGAGAAACAACCGCCCCGCCTCGCTGAGCTCGACCCGACGGTTGGTGCGTTCGAACAGCCGTGCGCCCAGTTCCTGTTCCAATGCCTGGATTTGCTGGCTCAATGGCGGCTGGGAGATGCCCAGCAGTTGCGCGGCACGGCCGAAATGCAGCTCTTCGGCGACAGCGATGAAGTAACGCAGGTGACGGAGTTCCATGGGCCTTCCTTGAATGCGCTGTTATCAAACATGACATAACTCACTAAAAAGCGGTTTTTTGTGGGACCGGCTTTAGCCGGGAAGACAATGGGACACACGATAGAAATGTATCGACCTTGCTGGCGCATTCCCGGCTAAAGCCGGTCCCACGTTAGTTTTGTATTTGCCGCATGACTTCGCGGGGTCAAGGGCACTGCCAATACCAGCAAACCAATAATTGAGTCGTTAAACCTATCAAACAGGTCGAATAATATATTGGAATGAATCATTAGCCAGCTATATTCTTTACTCATTGCCGCCCCCGACCACTTCGAGGTCCACCGTGAGAACTGCTGTTGCCCCCACCCTGCCTGCTGAAGAGACCGTCCGGATCGAGTCAGCAATTCCGTTGGGCGATACCTATATCGAGAAAGACACCCCTGCTTTCATGCGCACGGTACTGGCGCTGTTTTCCGGCGGCTTTGCCACCTTCGCCCTGCTCTACTGCGTGCAACCGATGATGCCGGTGCTGTCTCGTGAGTTCTCGATCAACGCGGCGCAAAGCAGCCTGATCCTCTCTGTTTCCACCGCCATGATGGCCTTGGGTCTGTTGATCACCGGGCCGATTTCCGACCGGCTGGGGCGCAAGTCGGTGATGGTCTTTTCGTTGTTTTCCGCCGCACTGTTCACCATTGCCAGCGCCTTTATGCCGACCTGGGAGGGCGTGTTGATCACACGGGCGTTGATCGGGTTGTCCCTCAGCGGCCTGGCCGCAGTGGGTATGACTTACCTCAGCGAGGAGATTCATCCGCAACATATCGGCCTGGCCATGGGCCTGTACATTGGCGGCAACGCCATTGGCGGCATGAGCGGACGGCTGATTACCGGGGTGCTCAGCGATTACGTCAGCTGGCATGTGGCACTGGCGGTCATGGGCCTGATTGCCCTCGTCGCAGCCGGGGTGTTCTGGAAGATGCTGCCCGAGTCGCGCAACTTTCGCGCCCGCTCCCTGCATCCACGCAGCCTGCTCGATGGTTTTGTCGTGCAGTTTCGCGATGCCGGTCTGCCGCTGCTGTTCCTGATCGGTTTCCTGCTGATGGGTTCGTTCGTGACCCTGTTCAATTACATTGGTTATCGCCTGCTGGCCGATCCCTACAACCTGAGCCAGGCAGTGGTCGGCCTGTTCTCCATCGTCTACCTGTCGGGCATCTACAGCTCGGCAAAAGCCGGTGCCCTTGCTGATCGGCTGGGCCGACGCAAGGTGCTATGGGCGTTGATCGTGATGATGTTGATCGGCGTCGCCCTGAGCGTGTTCACGCCGCTGGCCGTGGTGATCATTGGGGTACTGATCTTCACCTTCGGTTTCTTCGGCGCTCACTCGGTGGCCAGCAGCTGGATCGGCCGCCGCGCGGTCAAGGCCAAGGGGCAGGCGTCGTCGCTGTATCTGTTCAGCTACTACGTGGGCTCAAGCGTGGCGGGTACGGGCGGCGGGGTGTTCTGGCACTACGCGGGCTGGCATGGCATCGGCGTGTTTATCGGTGCATTGCTGGTGGTGGCGTTGGTGGTGGCGCTGCGTCTGGCGAAGCTGCCGCCATTGGCGACGAATGGAACGATTTAACGGTGGGACCGGCTTTAGCCGGGAAAGGGCCAGCAAATACTATAGAGATATATCAACGGCACCGGCCCCTTCCCGGCTAAAGCCGGTCCCACAAAAACCGGCCTCAGGAAATATCGCCTTACTGGTGATACTGCGCCGACAACTCATGCACCGCTTCGATAAAGACGCCCGCATTGGCCGGGTCGACTTCCGGGGTGATGCCGTGGCCGAGGTTGAAGATGTGGCCGGTGCCGCTGCCGTAGCTGGCGAGGATGCGCGCGACTTCCTGGCGGATAGCGGTCGGGTTGGCGTAGAGCACCGTCGGGTCCATGTTGCCTTGCAGCGAGACCTTCGCACCCACGCGCTGACGGGCCTGGCCGATGTCGCAGGTCCAGTCCAGGCCCAGGGCGTCGGCACCGGCATCGGCAATGCTCTCCAGCCACAGACCGCCGCCTTTGGTGAACAGGATGACCGGTACTTTGCGGCCGTCATGCTCGCGGATCAGGCCGCTGACGATCTTGCGCATGTAAGCCAGTGAAAATTCCTGATAGGCCGCCGACGACAGGCTGCCGCCCCAGCTATCGAAAATCTGCACCGCTTGCGCACCGGCAAGAATCTGGCCGTTGAGGTAAGCGGTGACCGACTGCGCCAGCTTGTCGAGCAGCAGGTGCATGGCTTGCGGATTGTCGTAGAGCATGGCCTTGGACTTGCGGAAGTCTTTCGACGAGCCGCCTTCGACCATATAGGTAGCCAGTGTCCACGGGCTGCCAGCGAAGCCGATCAATGGCACGCGGCCATTGAGTTCGCGGCGAATGGTGCTGACTGCGTCCATGACGTAGCCCAGGTCCTTTTGCGGATCAGGGATCGGCAGGGCCTCGATGTCGGCCATGGTGGTGACGGTTTTCTTGAAGCGCGGACCTTCGCCGGTCTCGAAATACAGCCCCAGACCCATGGCGTCAGGCACGGTGAGAATGTCGGAAAACAGGATGGCGGCGTCCAGCGGGTAACGATCCAGCGGCTGCAACGTAACTTCGCAGGCGAACTCCGGGTTCTTGCACAGGCTCATGAAGTCGCCGGCCTGGGCACGGCTGGCGCGGTATTCCGGCAGGTAACGACCGGCCTGGCGCATCATCCATACCGGCGTGACGTCAACGGGCTGCTTGAGCAGGGCGCGAAGGAAACGGTCGTTCTTCAGGGCAGTCATGTCGGCATCCGGAAAAAAAGTGCGGGCATTTTCTCAGAGCGCGACGCAAAAGGCACGGTAAGTACCGTGCCTTTTATCTATGGAGTCAATTTGTCGCGGAGGATGCCAACTCTGTGGGACCGGCTTTAGCCGGGAAGACGGCATTTCTGACACAGCAGATGCATCGGATTCACCGACCTCTTCCCGGCTAAAGCCGGTCCCACAAGAGCCAGCCCCACAGGGTGTCGTTAGACGCCCAGATAGTCGAGGATCCCTTCAGCCGCATTACGGCCTTCGAAGATCGCGGTCACTACCAGGTCAGAACCGCGAACCATATCGCCACCGGCGAAGATTTTCGGGTTGCTGGTCTGGTGCTTGAACTGCGATTGCTCTGGGGCGATCACGCGGCCCTGGCTGTCGGTTTCGATGCTGTACTGCTCGAACCATGGCGCCGGGCTTGGACGGAAACCGAAAGCGATGACCACGGCGTCGGCCGGGATGATCTCTTCGGAACCGGGGATCGGCTCAGGGCTGCGACGGCCACGGGCATCGGGCTCGCCCAGGCGAGTCTCGACTACCTTGACGCCTTCGACCTTGCCGTCACCGACAATGGCGATAGGCTGGCGGTTGTAGAGGAATTTCACCCCTTCTTCCTTGGCGTTCTTCACTTCCTTGCGCGAGCCCGGCATATTTTCTTCGTCGCGACGATAGGCGCAGGTCACCGACTTGGCGCCCTGGCGGATCGAGGTACGGTTGCAGTCCATCGCCGTGTCGCCGCCACCCAGGACCACGACCTTCTTGCCTTTCATGTCGACGAAATCGTCCGCCGACTTTTCGAAGCCCAGATTGCGGTTGACGTTGGCAATGAGGAAATCCAGGGCATCGTGCACGCCCGGCAATTCTTCACCGGCAAAGCCGCCTTTCATGTAGGTGTAGGTGCCCATGCCCATGAACACTGCATCGTATTCAGCGAGCAGTTGCTCGACGCTGATGTCCTTGCCGACTTCGGTATTGAGGCGGAACTCGATACCCATGCCGGTGAAGACTTCACGGCGATGGCTCAGTACGGTTTTTTCCAACTTGAACTCGGGGATGCCGAAGGTCAGCAGGCCGCCGATTTCCGGGTTCTTGTCGAACACCACCGGGGTCACGCCGCCACGTACCAGTACGTCAGCGCAGCCCAGGCCAGCAGGACCGGCACCAATAATGGCGACGCGCTTACCGGTCGGCACGACCTTGGACATGTCCGGACGCCAGCCCATGGCGAACGCGGTATCCGTGATGTACTTCTCCACCGAACCAATGGTCACTGCGCCAAAACCGTCGTTCAGGGTGCAGGCACCCTCGCACAGACGATCCTGCGGGCAGACCCGGCCGCAGACTTCCGGCAGAGTGTTGGTCTGGTGGGACAGCTCGGCGGCGGCGAGGATATTGCCCTCGGACACCAGCTTGAGCCAGTTGGGAATGAAGTTGTGCACCGGGCACTTCCATTCGCAATACGGGTTACCGCAGCCCAGGCAACGGTGGGCCTGGTCGGCGGACTGCTGGGGCTTGAACGGTTCGTAGATCTCCACGAACTCTTTCTTGCGCTGACGCAGCAGCTTTTTCTTCGGATCTTTACGTCCGACTTCGATGAACTGGAAGTCGTTACTCAGACGTTCGGCCATACTCTGGAACCTCTACACGACAGTTTCAAGCTACGAGCTATGAGCTACGAGCTTCAAGCTGCAAAAAATCAAATTCGGTTTGCAGGTGCGCGCTTCAAGCTAGCTGCTCGAAGCTCGCCACTCGCAGCTGCTTTACTGTGGGTTGGCCGTAGTGCTGGAGAGCAGCGACTTCAGGCTCGCGGCCTTCGGCTTGACCATCCAGAAGCGGCGCAGGTAGTCATCCAGGTTTTCCCAGAGATTACGCCCCCACTCGCTGTCGGTTTCCGCGACGTATTCAGCCAGCACGCCCTCCAGGTGAGTGCGATAAGCCTCCATCGCCTCGCCGCTGATCCGCTGGATTTCCACCAGTTCGTGATTTACCCGGTCAACGAAGGTGTTGTCCTGGTCGAGCACGTAGGCGAAACCACCGGTCATGCCGGAACCAAAGTTGTAGCCGGTCTTGCCCAGTACACAGACGAAACCGCCGGTCATGTATTCGCAGCAGTGGTCACCGGTGCCTTCAACAACGGTGTGAGCACCGGAGTTACGCACGGCGAAACGCTCGCCCGCAGTACCGGCAGCGAACAGCTTGCCGCCAGTGGCGCCGTACAGGCAGGTGTTACCGATGATGGCGCTGTCCTGGGTCTTGAACGGGCTGCCTTTAGGCGGAACGATGACCAGCTTGCCACCGGTCATGCCCTTGCCGACGTAGTCGTTGGCGTCGCCTTCCAGGTACATGTTCAGGCCGCCAGCGTTCCACACGCCAAAGCTCTGCCCGGCAGTACCGGTGAAGCGGAAGGTGATCGGCGCCTTGCTCATGCCCTGGTTGCCGTGCAGCTTGGCGATTTCGCCGGAGATACGGGCACCGATGGAGCGGTCGCAGTTGCAGATATCCAGGGCGTAGTCGCCACCACTCAGGCTTTCGATGGACGGCTTGGCCAGCTCGACCATCTTCTCGGCCAGCAGGCCTTTGTCGAACGGCGGGTTGCGGTCGACCAGGCTGAACTGCGGCTTGTCGGCAGGGATATGGTCACTGCCCAGCAGCGGTGTCAGGTCCAGGTGATTCTGTTTGTCGGTTTCGCCCGGCAGGATTTCCAGCAGATCGGTACGACCGATCAGCTCTTCCAGGGAGCGCACGCCCAGCTTGGCCAGCCACTCGCGGGTTTCTTCGGCCACATAGGTGAAGAAGTTGATCACCATGTCGACGGTGCCGATGTAGTGGTCCTTGCGCAGCTTGTCGTTCTGGGTCGCTACGCCGGTGGCGCAGTTGTTCAGGTGGCAGATGCGCAGGTATTTGCAACCCAGGGCGATCATCGGCGCAGTACCGAAGCCGAAGCTTTCGGCGCCGAGGATGGCTGCCTTGATCACGTCGAGGCCGGTTTTCAGGCCACCGTCGGTCTGTACCCGGACCTTGCCGCGCAGGTCGTTGCCGCGCAGGGTCTGGTGGGTTTCGGCAAGGCCCAGTTCCCACGGAGCGCCCGCGTATTTGATCGACGACAGTGGCGACGCGCCGGTGCCGCCGTCATAGCCGGAAATGGTGATCAGGTCAGCATAAGCCTTGGCCACACCGGCAGCGATGGTGCCGACGCCCGCTTCTGCCACCAGCTTCACCGATACCAGTGCGGCCGGGTTGACCTGCTTGAGGTCAAAGATCAGCTGCGACAAGTCTTCGATGGAATAGATGTCGTGGTGCGGCGGCGGCGAGATCAGGGTCACGCCCGGCACCGCATAGCGCAGCTTGGCGATCAGGCCGTTGACCTTGCCGCCAGGCAGTTGTCCACCCTCGCCCGGCTTGGCGCCCTGGGCCACCTTGATCTGCAGCACATCGGCGTTGACCAGGTATTCCGGCGTCACACCGAAACGACCGGTAGCGATCTGCTTGATCTTGGAGCTGCGGATGGTGCCGTAGCGTGCAGGATCTTCGCCGCCCTCACCGGAGTTGGAACGCGCGCCCAGACGGTTCATGGCCTCGGCCAGAGCTTCGTGGGCCTCTGGCGACAGAGCGCCAAGGGAAATACCGGCGGAGTCGAAGCGCTTGAGGATCTGCTCCAGCGGCTCGACTTCTTCCATGGCCAGCGGCTGCTCGGCGGTCTTGACCTTGAACAGGTCGCGGATCATCGAGACCGGACGCTCATCGACCAGCGCGGTGTATTCCTTGAACTTGCTGTAGTCGCCCTGTTGCACGGCGGCTTGCAGGGTCGCGACCACATCAGGGTTGTAGGCGTGGTATTCACCGCCGTAGACGAACTTGAGCAGGCCACCTTGCTGGATCGGCTTGCGCGGGCTCCAGGCTTCGGCGGCCAGGGCTTTCTGCTCGGCTTCGATATCGACGAAACGCGCGCCCTTGATACGGCTCGGCACGCCACGGAAGCTCAGGTCACAGACTTCCTCGGACAGGCCGATGGCTTCGAACAGTTGCGCACCACGGTACGAAGCGATGGTCGAGATACCCATCTTCGAGAGGATCTTGAGCAGGCCCTTGGTGATGCCTTTGCGGTAGTTCTTGAACACTTCGTAGAGATCGCCCAGCACTTCGCCGGTACGGATCAGGTCGCCCAGCACTTCGTAGGCCAGGAACGGATAGACCGCCGAGGCGCCGAAGCCGATGAGCACAGCGAAGTGATGCGGGTCGCGGGCGGTAGCGGTCTCGACCAGGATGTTACTGTCGCAACGCAGACCTTTCTCGACCAGACGGTGGTGCACGGCACCGGTCGCCAGGGAAGCATGGACCGGCAGCTTGCCCGGCGCGATATGACGGTCGCTGAGAACGATCTGGGTACGCCCGGAACGCACAGCTTCTTCAGCCTGGTCAGCGATGTTGCGCACCGCTGCTTCAAGGCCCACGCCTTGCTCGTAGTTGAGGTCGATGATCTGGCGTTCGAAACCCGGACGCTCCAGGTTCATCAGCGAGCGCCACTTGGCCGGGGAAATGACCGGCGAGCTGAGGATCACGCGGGAAGCGTGCTCAGGCGATTCCTGGAAGATGTTGCGCTCGGCACCGAGGCAGATTTCCAGCGACATGACGATCGCTTCACGCAGCGGGTCGATCGGCGGGTTGGTGACCTGAGCGAACTGCTGACGGAAATAATCGTAAGGCGAGCGCACACGACGCGACAGCACGGCCATCGGCGTGTCATCGCCCATGGAACCGACCGCTTCCTGACCTTGCTCGCCCAGCGGACGCAGGACCTGATCACGCTCTTCGAAGGTGACCTGGTACATCTTCATGTACTGCTTGAGCTGATCCGGGCTGTAGAACGCCGAACCATGGTCATGGTCGTCGATGGTGGCCTGGATGCGCAGGGCATTCTTGCGTAGCCACTGCTTGTAGGGGTGGCGCGACTTCAGGCGGTTGTCGATGGCATCGGTGTCGAGGATCTGGCCGGTTTCGGTGTCCACGGCGAAGATCTGGCCCGGGCCGACGCGGCCCTTGGCGATGACGTCTTCAGGCTTGTAGTTCCACACGCCGATTTCCGACGCCAGGGTGATATAGCCGTTGGTGGTGGTGACCCAACGCGCCGGGCGCAGACCGTTACGGTCGAGCAGGCACACCGCGTGGCGACCTTCGGTCATCACGACGCCGGCCGGGCCGTCCCACGGCTCCATGTGCATCGAGTTGTACTCATAGAACGCCCGCAGATCGGGGTCCATGGTCTCGACGTTCTGCCACGCTGGCGGAATGATCATGCGCACGCCACGGAACAGGTCGATGCCGCCGGTGACCATCAGCTCAAGCATGTTGTCCATGCTCGATGAGTCGGAACCGACGCGGTTGACCAGCGGGCCCAGCTCATCGAGTTCCATCAGATCGTTGGCGAACTTGGTGCGACGGGCCTGGGCCCAGTTGCGGTTGCCGGTGATGGTGTTGATCTCGCCGTTGTGGGCGAGGAAGCGGAACGGCTGCGCCAACGGCCATTTCGGCAGGGTGTTGGTGGAGAAGCGCTGGTGGAACACGCAGATCGCGGTTTGCAGACGCTCGTCGCTCAGGTCCGGGAAGAAGGCCGTCAGATCGGCCGGCATCATCAGACCTTTGTAGATGATGGTCTTGTGCGAAAAGCTGCAGATGTAGTGCTCGGTATCAGCGGCGTTGGACACCGACGAACGGCGACGCGCGCTGAACAGCTTGATCGCGAACTCCTGATCGCTGAGGCCTTCGCCACCGATAAACACCTGCTCGATTTTCGGCAGACGCTCCAGGGCCAGGCGGCCGAGGACGCTGGTATCGATCGGCACTTGGCGCCAGCCGACCAGATCCAGGCCTTCGGCAAGGATTTCGCGGTTCATGTTCTCGCGTGCGGCTTCAGCCTTGGCGTCGTCCTGATTGAGGAAGACCATGCCGACCGCGTACTGGCGCGGCAACTCCTTGCCGAAGTGCTCAGTGGCAACGGCACGCAGGAACATGTCGGGTTTTTGAATCAACAGACCGCAACCGTCGCCGGTCTTGCCGTCAGCGTTGATCCCACCACGGTGGGTCATGCAGGTCAGGGCTTCAATAGCCGTCTGCAACAGATGATGACTGGGCTCGCCTTGCATGTGAGCAATGAGGCCGAAACCACAGTTATCCTTGAATTCATCCGGATGGTACAGACCTGCTTTCATAGACACTTTCTCACCAGGCTGCCTCTCTGCGAGGCAAATTTCTTTTCAATTCAACCGGTTACCATCCACGCCGAACGTTCGTCGGCTTTGCGGGGGCAAATGGGAGGTCATTGTACACAGCGACACAAAAGCCCACAAATTAAACGACGAAGCGTCGCAAATTCGTGTCGCATTTATGAAAGTTTTACAGGCGGATTCCGTGCTAGTCAAAGTCCTTTTGGGTGATTCTGACTAACGCGTCCTGGATTTGGCGTGTGTCTGTAACGCAGACACCACAAGGCGCGCTACCGGAAAGCAGCGCGCTCGTGGGCAATTCAGGAGAGCTGGGTGAGCGACCTGGGTAAGGTCGCTGCGACATCAGCGAGTGGCGCCGAGTTCCTGTTGGATACTGGCGACAGTACGAGGCCAAGGTTTACCAGCCTGAACCTTGGCTGGCAAGACCTTGATGGCGGCCAGGGCGGCAGCGCGGTCGGAAAAACTACCGTAAGTCACGACATACAAGGGTTTGCCCTGCAGCGTTTTCTTGAAGTAACGGTACTCGCCGCCCTGCTCGGCCACGTAGGCCTGAGCGGTCGCTTCGGAACTGGTGCCAAGGATCTGCACCACATAGTGACCCGGTGCCTGGCTGCTGTACCAGTTACCGCCCGCTGCCGGTTTGGCTGCGGCCGCTGGCTTCTCGACTGGTTTGGGCGCTGGCTTGGCCGTGGCGACCTGCACAGGAGCTGGCGTCGGCGCAGGCGCTGGCTTGGCCGCCGGAGCAGGCGCTGGACGAGCCGCAGCGGCTGCAGCAGCTGCTGCCGCACCGGCAGGTGGCTGAATGGACGAACGCGGGCCTTGCGGCACGGCACTGGCAACAGCGCCTTGTGGCGGCGCAGTGGTGGTGACGGTCGGTGGCTGGCCTGGCGACGCGGACGGCACGCCATCATCGTCGCCATCACCCGAACCGGCCGCCTCGGCCAACGGGCCGCGCATCACGGGTTGAGAATTACCGACCAATGGCAACGGCATCGGCTGGGTATTGCCCGCGAATTCAATGGCCGGACCACCGTTATTGGACTGCTGCGCGACCGGCTTGCCCTGGCCCAGCGGCAGTTGCGCCTGAGCGGCAGGTGCTGCGGGTGCAGTGGAGTTGCTGTTGCCACCACGCCCCGGCATCAGCCACGCGGCCAGTACCCCGACCACTACCACGGCTCCTAAAGCCAATACGTGTTTCTTCGGCATCTTGAACCCCATACTTGGACGCTTGACCGCCGTACGACTGGCGATCATCGCTTCAATCATCGAATCTCGGGCCACCTGGTTGATTGCACCAGGCCAGCCATTGGAATGTTCGTGAATATCGCTGATCTGTTCGGCCGTGAACAAGCCGATCCCCTGCCCGGCACCTTCGAGGCGCTGCTCCAGGTATTCGCGGGTTTCATCCTCGGTGTAAGGCTGCAACTCGATGACATGGAAACGCTCGCCTTCGGTCTCGCCGGAGACCTTGTCGCACAGCGTTTCCAGGCGATCGATCAACGAAGCCTCACCAAACAGGAACACATGAGGACGCCCCTCGGCAGTCCCGGCCGCCAAAACCAACAGGGCTTCGAGGGCGGAATCGCCGAGTTGTTCCGCATCGTCCACCAACACGTAGACTTCCTGGCCGGTCAGGGCCAGTTGCACGACCTGGGCTTGAACGGTGCGCATGTCGGCATGGGAAGTCCCCAGTGCCTGGGCGACCTGCTGCATGACACCCGCAGCATCACTGGCGCCTCGCGCGGCAACTACCACGCTCTGCACCGATTGCTTGTTGGTACTGGCAACCAGCGCCTGGCGCAACAGCGTCTTGCCGCTGCCCTGAGGGCCGGTGACCAGCAGGAGCAGCTGGCTGTAACGTGCCAGATGATGAAGCTGCCCCAGCACCGGCTTGCGTTGCGCCGGGAAGAACTTGAAGCCAGGCACCCGTGGTGCAAAAGGGTCATGACTTAACTGGTAATGGCCGAGGAAGGCCTCGTCGGCGTGCAAACTCGTCATGGATTTATCATTAGCCTCTAAGCTGATCCACCAAGGCGCGGTAATCCGTCGCCAGGGTGGCCTGAAGTACTTCTTTCGGATAATCGTCGGTAATCACCGCTTCACCCATACGGCTCAGCAGGACCAGACGCATACGGCCATCAAGCACTTTCTTGTCGACAGCCATGTGTTCGAGGAAGTGTTCCGGAGTCATTTCCTGCGGCGGCACGACAGGCAGACCGGCACGCTGCAACAGGCGAATACCACGATCACGCTCCTGGGCGGTGATCCAGCCCAGGCGCGAGGACATTTCCAGCGCCATCACCGTACCCGCCGCCACGGCTTCACCGTGCAACCATACGCCGTAACCCATATGGGTTTCGATGGCATGGCCGAAGGTGTGGCCCAGGTTGAGGGTGGCACGCACGCCGGTCTCGCGCTCATCGGCGCCCACCACAAGGGCCTTGGCCCGGCAGGAACGCTCGATGGCAGCGGTCAACGCGACCTGATCCAGGCTGCGCAATTGGTCGACATGCTCTTCGAGCCAGACCAGAAAGGGCTCATCGCAAATCAGACCGTATTTGATCACTTCGGCCAGACCGGCCGACAGCTCGCGCTCAGGCAAGGTGTTCAGGGTCGCCGTATCGATCAGCACCACATTGGGCTGATAGAAGGCGCCGACCATGTTCTTGCCCAGCGGATGGTTGATACCAGTCTTGCCGCCCACGGACGAATCGACCTGGGACAACAGGGTGGTCGGCACCTGGATAAAATTGACGCCGCGCTGATAGCAGGCTGCGGCAAAACCGGCCATATCGCCGATCACACCGCCACCCAGGGCGATAACCGTGGTCCGGCGATCGTGGCGCGCAGTCAGCAGGCCATCAAAAATGGTTTGCAGGGTTTCCCAGTTCTTAAACGCCTCGCCATCAGGCAGCACCACCGAGATCACGCTGTATCCGGCCAGGGTGCGGGTCAGCCGCTCAAGATAAAGAGGTGCGACCGTCGCATTGGAAACGATGGCTACCTGGCGACCGACGATATGCGGCGCCAGCAGCTCAAGCCGGTCCAGCAGGCCTTCGCCAATATGGATCGGGTAACTGCGTTCGCCAAGCTCGACCTTTAATGTCTGCATGTGTCCCCACATTGAATAACGATTGGGCATCTGCGAGCGGGACAGAAATGGCATAAGGCCATATCACATGCCTGCTTCAGTGGTCGCCGAGGATAGCGCATTTCTGCCTGCGCTTTAACGGGGAGGAAGCTCTGCCAAGCGCGCGAGGATGTCAAGGACGACCATTCGCGGCGGCCGCTCGTCGGTTTCGATGATGATATCGGCAATCTCGCGATACAGCGGATCGCGCAGGGCCAGCAGGTCACGCAGCACCTGCTCCGGGTTGGCGGTACGCAACAGCGGGCGATTGCGATCACGGGCCGTGCGGCCTACCTGTTGCTCCACCGAGGCGTGCAGATACACCACGCGCCCCCCGGCATGCAGGGCCTGGCGATTTTCACCGCGCATGACCGCGCCGCCACCGGTCGCCAGAACGACGCCGTCAGCAGCACAGAGCTCGGCAATCATGGCCTGCTCGCGATCACGAAATCCGGGTTCGCCTTCCTTGTCGAAGATCCACGGGATATTGGCTCCCGTGCGCAGTTCGATTTCCTTGTCGGAATCCTTGAACGGCAATCGCAGCTCTTTGGCCAGCAAACGGCCGATGGTGCTTTTGCCAGCCCCCATCGGCCCTACAAGTATTAAATTTCGCACAGAATCAACGACTCACAGCAATCGCCGGGTTGTTCATGATACGCGGAGTCAGAAATACCAGCAGCTCGGATTTCTGCTCCGAAACCACGTCGCGTCGGAAAAGGCGGCCAATGTACGGCACATCGCCCAAAAATGGCACCTTGTCGACAACTTTGCTTTGCGTATTGGAGAACACGCCACCGATCACGATGGTTTCGCCATCGGAGATCAACACCTTGGCGTTGACCTCGTTTTTCTTGATCGGCGGTACGCCCAGCACTGTGTTCAGGTAGTCCGGCTCATCCTTGTTGACCTTCACTTCCATGATGATGCGGTTGTCCGGAGTGATCTGCGGCGTTACTTCCAGAGACAGCGCGGCCTGCTTGAACGAGACCGTGGTCGCGCCGCTGGAGCTGGCTTCCTGATAAGGAATCTCCGTACCCTTGAGGATCTTCGCGGTCTCTTTGTCAGAGGTCACGACTTTGGGCTGGGAAACGATTTCACCGTTGCCGGTCTTCTCCATGGCGCTCAGTTCCAGATCCAGCAGGGTGTTGCCGGTGACGAAGCCGATGCCAAAGCCGGAGGTGGCGTTGGCCGCGCTCAGGTCGACGAAAGGCGTGTTAGGGCCCAGATTGGTGCCTGTATTGCCAGCTTCGTCACCATTGTCATCAAGACCATAAGTGCTGTACTTGCTTTTACCCTTGAGGTTGGTCGAACCACCCCAGCGCACGCCGAGTGCCTTGTCATAACCGACGTTGGCTTCGACGATACGCGCTTCGATCATCACCTGACGTACCGGGATATCCAGCTGGGCCACAATGCGACGCAGTTCGTCGAGACGATCCTGGGTCTGGTAGGCAATGATGCTGTTGGTGCGGGCATCGACCGTGACCGAGCCGCGCTCTTTCTCTTCAGCGCCTTCGGCTTGTTGACGGGTCACCGATTTGAACAGATCGGCAATGTCCTTGGCCTTGGCGTAGTTGACCTGCAACAGCTCACGACGCAGCGGTGCCAGTTCGGCTACCTGCTTCATCGACTCCAGTTCCTGACGCTCGCGGGCGGCGATTTCGTCCGCCGGAGCGATCAGCAGTACGCTGCCGACCTTGCGCTTGTCCAGGCCCTTGGTTTTGAGCACCAGATCCAGCGCCTGATCCCATGGCACGTTCTGCAGGCGCAGGGTGATGCCGCCCTGAACGGTGTCACTGGCCACCAGATTGAGGTTGGTAAAGTCGGCGATCAGTTGCAGCACCGAGCGCACGTCGATGTCCTGGAAGTTCAGCGACAGCTTCTCGCCGGTGTACACCGGCTTGTCAGCCGCGCGGCGGGCCACGTCTTCGGTAGTCAAAGGACGCACGCTGATGGTCAACTTGTTTTCGGTCTGGTAGGCCGAATAGTCGAAGGCACCGGCAGGCTCGATCTCGATACTGGATTTGTCACCGCTCACCGAGGCATTGACGAACTGCACCGGCGTGGCGAAGTCCTTCACGTCCAGACGCAGGCGCAGCTTGTCCGGCAGTTGGGTCTTGACGAAATCGACGCGGATCTTGCCGCCCTGCTCCTGAATATCCGGCGCCATGGTCGGATCGCTCAGGTCGATAATCACGTTGCCCTCACCCAGCTCACCGCGCTGGAAGTCGACATTCTTGATCACCCGCCCCACCGGGACATAGGCCTTGGCCGCAGTCGACGGCGGCACCGAAACCTGGGCGGCGCCCTTGGTAATGGCTGGACGGGCTGCGGCAGGCTGTGCGGCAGGCGCTGCAGCAACAGGGCTCGGCCCCTGACCCACAACGACGAACAGGCGATTGCCTTCGACCCTGGTGGAATACGGTGCCAAAGTCGTCAGATTGACGATGACCCGCGTACGGTCCTTGGCTTCGACCACGGTCACGCTGTGGGCGTTACCGGCGCCCAGGTCGCGCGTCTTGCTGGCCAACTGACTTACTACGCCCGGCAGATCCAGGGCGATACGCGCCGGTTGCGCAGTGGTATAGCCACGCGGTTCAGGGACCGGAGTGTCAAACGTCAGCTTCAGCTCGACCCGGTCTCCAGGCAATGAAGCGACATCCAGCGCCTTCAGGCTGGCGGCCTGGGTCACCGGCGAAATCATCGCAATCCATAGCGATACGCCGATAATCGAGAGAATCCGGGTCATGATGAATTTCCGTTGTTGCATGCTTGTTCCAACCCACTTCATGAGCGTTCTTTAAGGGAGATACTGCGCGGTCGTTCCAGCCAGGCTCCCTCCCCATCAGAAACAATTTCGATGACATCCACCTGCGAATCACTGACCGATACGATGCGGCCGTTATCACGCCCCAGATAATCGCCTACCTTGACCCGATGCACGCCACCAGCGCCGCGCAACAGGGCAAAAGTACCGGTGTCGTTGGAGATCGTGCCGACCATTTCAAAGGTCTCGATGCCGAATCCTTCGAGGAACTGCTTGACCCGCGTCTCATCCGGCTTGATCTGCCGCGAGCCTTTCTGCCGGGCGACGGTGTCGTTCTTGATCGGCGGCTGAAAAGGACTGCGCAGGTTCGAGGCGCTGTAGGCAAAGGCTTCGTAAGGACGAAACTTGGGCAGCGGCTCGATGACTCCGGTGGGCTTGGCCTTCGCTTCGTTCATGAACGTGGTCAAATCGGCAAACTGGTTGTCGTTGCCACAACCGGCCAGCCCCATCAAGGCCGCACTGACGCACAGCAATCGCGCCACCCTCATTTCTTCAGCCCTTCATCGTTGTAGCGGTAAGTCTTGGCCAGGATGCTCATGCGCAACTTCAGCGGATTCTTCGGGTCGGCCGGCTTGATCGCGAAATCATGCAAGGTGACGATCCGCGGCAGGCTGGAGACGCCGCTGGCGAAGGTCGCCAGGTCGTGGTAAGCCCCGACCACGGTGATCTGGATCGGCAGCTCGATGTAGAACGGCTGGACCGACTCGGGCAACAGCTTGATCTCTTCGAATTCCAGGTTGCTGCTCAGGCCGGTACGGGTGATATCTTCAAGCAGGCCGGGCACTTCGGTATCGCTGGGCAACTGCCGCAGCAAGGCGCCGAACGTGTTTTCCATTTCGGTCATCTGGCGCTTGTACGGCTCAAGGTTGGCCGCCTGGAACGCCTTGGTGGTGAACTGCTCCTTGAGCGTGGTCTCACCGATCTGCGCGGAGCTGAGCTGGCCTTCAAGATCCTGGATATAGAAGAAATACCCAAGGCCCAGCACCAGCACCGTCAACAGTGCCGAAGCAATGACCTTGACCACCACAGGCCATGAGCCGAGGTTGTTGAGGTCCAGCTCGCTGATTTCAACCTTGCGCAGGCTCTCCAGCCATTCTGCGGGCCTCATGGCTTGGCTCCCTCAACCGAAGGCTGCGTCTGGCGCACCGTCAGTTGGAAAGAGTTGGCCTGATCCACAGCACCGGCAGCGGCTGCCTTCACCTCAGTCAGGTTCGGCGACTCCAGCCACGATGAGGCAGCGAGATTACGCATCAGGTCCGACACCCGATTGTTCGACTCGGCGATGCCGCTGATGGAGATGAGTTTGTCCTTCATAGTCACTTCGTTGTAATAGACGCCGTCCGGAACACTGCGGGCCAGTTGATCGAAGACCCGGCCTATGACCTGTCGGTTGCCTTGCAGGTCCTGAATGATCTTCATCCGTTCCAGCAACTGCTTGCGACGTGCCTTGAGGTCGCTGATTTCCTTGATCCGCAGATCCAGTTGAGCGACCTCTTTCTGCACCAGGGCATTGCGCGCCAGTTGGTTGCTCAGCTCAGCACTGAGGTAGCGATCGACAAGCATCAACAGGGCTACGGCCACCACCAGCACGCATGCCAGGGCGGTGAGGAAGCGTTTCTTGCGCTCTTCGCGCAGCTGTTCACGCCAGGGTAAAAGGTTAATCCGAGCCATCAGTCAAAGCTCCTCATGGCCAGGCCGCAGGCAATCATCAGGGCGGGGGCGTCACTGGACAATGCACCGGCATTGACCTTGGCGCTCAGGGCCATGTCGGCGAACGGATTGGCGACCAGGGTCGGAGTGCCGATGCGTTGCTGGATCAACCTGTCGAGACCGGCAATGGAAGCCGTACCGCCTGCCAGCATGATGTAATCCACCGAGTTGTACTGCCCGGCGGCGAAGAAGAATTGCAATGAGCGGGAAACCTGCTGAACCAGGGCGTCCTTATACGGCGCCAGGACTTCCAGGTTGTAGTCGTCGGGCAGGCCGCCCTGTTTCTTGGCAAGCCCGGCCTCTTCCATGGACAGGCCGTAGCGACGCTGGATTTCCTCGGTCAGCTGACGCCCGCCGAACAGCTGTTCGCGGGTATAGATGATGCGACCGCGGTGCAGCACGCTGAGGGTGGTCATGGTTGCGCCGATATCCACTACCGCGACGGTGAGCTCTTCGTGGCCGTTGCCCAACTGGGCCGAGAACAGACCGAACGAACGCTCCAGGGCATAGGCTTCAACGTCGACCACTTTGGCGGTCAGT
Source organism: Pseudomonas sp. JL23 (assembly GCF_056933585.1). Classification (NCBI taxonomy): domain Bacteria; kingdom Pseudomonadati; phylum Pseudomonadota; class Gammaproteobacteria; order Pseudomonadales; family Pseudomonadaceae; genus Pseudomonas; species Pseudomonas sp. JL23. The sequence continues at coordinate 6,402,102 of NZ_CM167795.1, forward strand.
CCCGCCAGAGCCAGGGCCGCTTCACGGACTTCGACGTTTTCCTTGCGGCAGGCCGCGAGCAGGACTTCAACGCGCTCGGGATTGCGCAGCGAATAGCCCTGGACTTCAAAGTCGATGGACACTTCTTCGAGGGGGTAGGGAATGTACTGGTCAGCTTCGATCTTGAGCTGGTTTTCCATATCGTCGTCGGTCAGACCGGCATCCATCTCGATGGTCTTGGTGATGACCGCCGACCCGGCAACCGCAACCGCCGCATTTTTGACGCTGGTCTTGGCCTTGACGAGCACACGCGACAAGGCATGCCCGACGCCTTCCAGCTCAGCAATGTTCTTCTCGACCACAGCATTGGCGGGCAATGGTTCAACCGCGTATGACTCGACCTTGTAGCGTGTGCCGGAACGACTCAATTCAAGGAGTTTTACCGAGGTGGAGCTAATATCGATCCCTAGAAGGGTATTGGCCTTCTTACCAAAGAGTTCGAACACAACCTATTTCCTATGAGTTTCCGTCACTTACGGACAATTTTTTGTTCAGTGCCACCAGCGGCTGCCTTGACAGTAGCGCAAATAACGCTCGGAGACGAAAAATGCTTATAATGCCCAGCGTTTTTTTCGTTTAAACAAGCTTCAAGGCGTGTTCATTTGTTGATGCCTGCGCTTAACCCATTCTTTTTTCTGGAAATCCAAAAGCCTTGATACGCCTGCTGAAGTTTTTCTGGTGGTCTCTCGTCGCCATGGTCTGTGGGCTCGTGCTCGTTCTGAGCGGTGCCTATCTCTACCTGAGCCCCAGTCTGCCGTCCGTTGACGCCCTGAGAAGCATCCAGCTGCAAATCCCGCTGCGAGTTTATAGCAGTGACGGCAAATTGATTGCAGAGTTTGGCGAAATGCGTCGCTCGCCAATCCGCTTCTCCGAGATCCCGCCCAACTTCATCAACGCCCTGCTCTCGGCCGAGGACGACAACTTCGCCAACCATTACGGCGTCGACCCCAGCAGTCTGATGCGCGCGGCTTCACAACTGGTGAAAAGCGGCCACATTCAGACCGGCGGCAGCACCATCACCATGCAGGTGGCGAAAAACTTTTTCCTGACCAGCGAAAGAAGTTTTTCACGTAAAGCCACCGAGATTCTTCTTGCCTTGCAAATCGAGCGCCAACTGACCAAGGACGAGATCCTTGAGCTGTACGTCAACAAGATCTACCTGGGCAACCGCGCCTACGGTATCGAGGCCGCGTCGCAGGTTTATTACGGCAAATCCATCCGCGATGCCAGCCTGGGCCAGATGGCCACGATTGCCGGCCTGCCCAAAGCACCGTCGCGCTTCAACCCCCTGGCCAACCCGGCGCGTGCCAAAGAGCGTCGCGACTGGATCCTGGGGCGCATGTTCAAGCTAGGCAAGATTGACGAGAAGGCCTACCAGACCGCGCTGGCCGAGCCGCTCAACGCCAGCTATCACGTACCGACGCCGGAAGTGAATGCCCCGTACATCGCCGAAATGGCCCGCGCCGAAATGGTCGGTCGCTATGGCAGCGATGCTTACACCGAAGGCTTCCGCGTCACTACAACAGTGCCGAGCGATCGCCAGGAAGACGCCAACCGCGCCGTTCAGGACGGTCTGATCGAATACGACCAGCGCCACGGCTACCGTGGCCCGGAAAGTCGCTTCCCCGGCATGACCCGTGAAGCCTGGGTTCAGGAATTGGTCAAGCAGCGCACCATCAGCGGCCTTGAACCGGCCATCGTCACCCTGATCGACAAGAACGGCCTGCGCGTGCTGACCCATAACGGCGAGAAGGAAGAAACCGTTGCCTGGGACAGCATGAAATGGGCGCGTCCTTATCTGAACACCAACAGCATAGGGGGAGCGCCGCGCTCGGCAGCTGACGTGGCTCATGTCGGCGACCTGATTCGCCTGCAGCGCAAGCCTGATGGCACCCTGAAGTTCAGCCAGATCCCGACCGCCCAGAGCGCACTGGTGTCCCTGGACCCGAAAAACGGCGCCATCCGGGCACTGGTCGGCGGTTTTTCCTTCGAACAGAGCAATTACAATCGCGCCACCCAGGCCAAGCGCCAGCCGGGCTCGAGCTTCAAACCGTTCGTTTATAGCGCCGCCCTGGATAACGGCTACACCGCCGCCAGCCTGGTCAACGACGCACCCATCGTGTTCGTCGACGAATACCTGGACAAGGTCTGGCGTCCGAAGAACGACAACGGCACCTTCCTCGGTCCGATCCGCCTGCGCGAAGCGCTGTACAAGTCGCGCAACCTGGTTTCGATCCGCCTGCTGCAGGCATTGGGTGTCGAAAGCACGATCGATTACATCACCCGCTTCGGCTTCAACAAGGCTGATCTGCCGCGTAACCTGTCCCTGGCCCTGGGTACCGCAACCCTGACGCCGATGGAAATCGTCACCGGCTGGAGCACTTTTGCCAACGGCGGCTACAAGATCTCGCCGTATCTGATCCAGAAGATCGAGAACCGCGAGGGCTCCACGCTGTTTACGGCCAATCCGCCGACCGTGCCAGCGGTTGACAGCAAAGTCGCGCCCAACACGTCGATCTATGCTGTCAATGATGGTCCGGCTTTGACCACCAACGTCACTCCTGCCGCCGTGGACCCTACGGCCCCGGCTGTGGCAGAGCGCATCGTCGACGGCCGCACTACGTACATTCTCAACAGCATGCTCGAGGACGTGATCAAACTGGGTACAGGCCGCCGCGCGCTGTCCATGGGCCGCCCGGATATCGCCGGCAAGACAGGTACGACCAACGAGTCCAAGGACGCCTGGTTCACCGGCTACAACGGCGACTACGTGACCACGGTCTGGACAGGCTTCGACCAACCGGAAAGCCTTGGCCGTCGGGAATTTGGCGGCACCGTCGCCCTGCCGATCTGGATGGAATACATGAGCGCCGCGCTCAAGGACAAGCCGCCGCATACCCAGGCCGAACCGGATGGCATTCTTAGTCTGCGAGTCGACCCGGTCAGTGGCCGCGCCGCGACGCCAAGCACGCCGAACGCCTTCTTCGAGCTATTCAAAAGCGAAGATACGCCGCCAAGCGTGAATGAACTGGGCAATGGCGTAGTGCCAGGCAGCCCGCTGCCAGCGGATGAGTCGGCGCCTATCGACCTGTTCTGATGCACTCGCACCGCATTCTGCGTCTGGATGTGACGCAGAATGTCAGGTCGATAGTAGCCTGAAGCCAGCATCTAGTCCGTCGGAGCGGCTTCAGCCGCGAGATCGCCCTCCCGGCTAAAGCCGGTACTACTCTCACCGTCCATCAAATCGCACCCACAAAAAAACCCGCATCGCTGCGGGTTTTTTGTTTATCGCCCAACCTCAGCCGTTGAACACGTCATCAACACTTTTCAGCGGGTAGTGCTTCGGATACGGCAGGGTTGCAACGCCGGTCTCGATGGCCGCTTTCGCTACTGCGTCAGCGATCAGGCCCAACAGGCGTGCATCCATTGGTTTCGGGATGATGTACTCACGACCGAATTCCAGCTTGATACCACCGTAAGCGTCGCAGACTTCCTGTGGAACCGGCAGCTTGGCCAGTTCACGCAGGGCGTTGGCCGCAGCGATTTTCATTTCTTCGTTGATGCGCTTGGCGCGAACGTCCAGAGCACCACGGAAAATGAACGGGAAGCCCAGCACGTTATTGACCTGGTTCGGGAAGTCCGAACGACCGGTGGCCATGATCACGTCGTCACGGGTGGCGTGAGCCAGGGCCGGAGCGATTTCCGGATCAGGGTTCGAGCAGGCGAACACGATCGGGTCACGGGCCATCAGCTTGAGGTTTTCCGCGCTCAGCAGGTTCGGACCGGACAGGCCAACGAATACATCGGCACCGTCGAGGGCATCGCTCAGGGTGCGTTTTTCCGTCGCGTGGGCAAACACTGCCTTGTACTGGTTCAGGTCGGTACGGCCGGAGTGGACCACGCCATTACGGTCGATCATGAAGATGTTTTCGATCTTCGCGCCCATGCTCACCAGCAACTTCATGCAGGAGATAGCAGCGGCACCGGCGCCCAGGCAGACGATTTTCGCCTCTTCCAGGGTTTTGCCGACGATTTCCAGAGCGTTGATCATGCCGGCAGCGGTAACGATTGCGGTGCCATGTTGGTCATCATGGAAAACCGGAATGTCGCACTGCTCGATCAGAGCCTTTTCGATCTCAAAACACTCAGGTGCCTTGATATCTTCCAGGTTGATGCCGCCGAAAGTGATGGAGATACGTTTAACGGTGTCGATGAAAGCCTGCGGGCTTTCGGAGTCCACTTCGATATCGAAAACGTCGATCCCGGCGAAACGCTTGAACAGAACACCCTTGCCTTCCATGACCGGCTTGGAGGCCAATGGACCCAGGTTACCCAGGCCAAGAATGGCGGTGCCGTCGGAGATCACTGCAACCAGGTTGCCCTTACCGGTGTAGCGGTAGGCCAGCTCAGGGTCACGAGCGATTTCACGGACTGGTTCAGCAACACCCGGGCTGTAGGCCAGCGCCAGATCACGAGCGGTTGCAGTAGGCTTGGTGAGTTCAACGCTCAGTTTTCCTGGTCGGGGATTGGCGTGATACTCGAGAGCGGCAGTTTTCAGATCAGACATGTGTGCATTCCGCTTTTTTATTTCTGTGGGACAGACGGACCGCCGAGGATACGCAAGTAAGAAAGTCCGAACAAGACTGCCCGGTCACTTGTGTCAAGGGGCGCGAGCTACGACTTTACGCTTATACGCGGGACTCCGGGACCCCGCCGCAGAGCGTTCAAACCGCAGGCAGCCGCACAATCATAGGATGACCGATCAGGTTCAGCCAGCGCACCCAACCTTGCCAGACGCCCTCTCGTCGCACACATCCTTGCAGCGCCCTGCGGCGTTGCGCCGCACACTGTCGAGCTGACTGAAAACCTATATGGAGTAAATCGCGGATCGAGTAGGAGGCGGCTTTACAGCCGCCGTCCTCTCACACCACCGTACGTACGGTTCCGTATACGGCGGTTCAAGTTATGCGGCTAAACCGGTTTATCGTATCCAGTACCGAGACTAACCCAAGTTGATCCCATAGCCTCTTCGGCAACGCCTGATTCATATGAGATGCTCCCGAGCTCCACCATGGGCCTCGGCCATTGAAGGCTGATTTGCAGGCACGAGCTTCGCTAAGCCCCAGGCGCATCAAGTTACGCGCCCTCGTTGAGGGCCGCTTCCATTGACGCCAAAGGACGCAGCGGAGCTTGCGCCGCACCCAGCCGTCAATTTCCTCAAGTGGCCGTTTGCTCTGACTGAGCTTGAAGTAGCCTGACCACCCGCGCAGCACAGGGTTTATACGTCCGATGACATTCGCCATCTTGTGGCCCCGTGCCCCGCGCAGCAGCTCCATGAGCCGGTCGCGCAAGCGAGCCAAACTCATCGTTGCCACTCTCAATCTCGGCTGCTGATGCCAGCTCATCCCATAGCCCAAGTAATCACAGAACCACGGACGTGCCACACGGCTCTTTTCCCGATTCAGCGTCAGTTTTAGGCGCTGATTCAGGAAGCGCTCAACACCGGCCAACACTCGCTCGCCCGCACGACGAGTGCGCACATAAATATTCGTATCGTCGGCATACCTCACGAAACGATGTCCCCGTCGTTCCAGCTCGCGGTCGAGTTCGTTAAGCAGGATGTTCGACAGCAACGGCGAGAGCGGGCCGCCTTGCGGCGTCCCCTCCTGTCGTCGGCTGACGATCCCGCTCGACATCGCTCCGGCTTCGAGGTAACGACGGATCAGTCTAAGCACGCGCTTGTCTTCGACGTGACGCTCTATCTTGTCCATCAATACGTCGTGGTTTACTCGATCAAAGAACTTTTCAAGATCAAGTTCCACACACCAGCGGTTGCCCGCTCCTACGTGGTCACGGGCCTTTTCGATGGCTTGATGAGCGCTTCTACCCGGACGAAAGCCGTAGCTATAGTCCGAGAACAGAGGATCGAAGATCGGCGTGAGCTGTTGCAGCAGTGCCTGCTGGATCAGGCGATCCACGACGCTGGGAATACCCAGTTGTCGTGTTCCGCCTTTGGGTTTGGGGATGTCAACGGCGCGCACACCCTGCGGGTGATACTCGCCGACCAGCAACCGAGCCTTGAGGATCGGCCAATACTGTTTCACGTAGCCCGCCAATTGCTCGACCGTCATACCATCGGTACCCGGCGAGCCCTTGTTGCTGACCACGCGTTGATAAGCACGCCTAAGGTTAGCGGGTGCAAGCACCCGTTCCATCAGCGTGTCCGGCTCCGCGTTCGTCCACGTCACAGACGCCGCCGATACCTGTGCGCTGTCAGCCGTCATCCTCGGATACTGTCCGGGACTCGGAGTAACAGTCTTCTCTGGGAGAAATTTCTGCATTTCGGTATTCAACGAGACTTTGACGCCTACTGGCGGCATACCTTGTTCGGCCCTTGGTGACGGGGTTATTCGCCACTTACTACGGCCTCGGCTGACTTCTGCACGCTCATCCCGTCGCCTCTCGACGCTCGGTAGCACAGTGGCAAACGCGCAGATCTCCCAGGGTAATTCGCGCGACCTTCCTGCTTATGCCTGTCGGATCTACGTCACAGCGTTCCGTGCAAGTATCGGGCTTTGGGAAAATACGCCCCCTTACCCCGCTGTGCCGCCTCATCCGCTTCCTGTTCGTCAGGCCAGCATTTTGCCTCGGGCTTCCTTCAGATTCGCAGTCACCCGCGACACCCTTGCCTCTGGCTAACACTTCCCCTTGCCGGGTGTGTAGAGGACTTTCACCTCCCAGTCACCAGCATGGCCACCACAGCCAAACTGGTTGCGCTACGCGCAACGCGCCATGCCTGGCGCACGCACAAAAAAGGCGCCCCGAAGGACGCCTTTTTGCACAGCAAAACCAGGGATTAGTTGGTTTTGGCAGCGCCGAACGCGCCGAAACGCGATTTGAAACGGTCAACACGACCGCCCACATCCAGCGTCTTCTGCTTGCCGGTGTAGAACGGGTGGCATTCGTTGCACACGTCCAGGCTCAGAGGCTTGGCGAGAGTGGAACGAGTTTTGATGACATTGCCGCAGCTGCAGGTTGCGTCAATGGCTTCGTAAACTGGATGGATATCAGCTTTCATGGATACTTCCTCGGGCTAGACGTGCCGCCACCCAACACTATTGTTGAATACCGCACGTAATAAGGCTGCGGATACTACCAGACAATTGGAATGACGCAAGTGAACGTCAGCACCGATCGTCTGCTAAGCTCGCCGTCCGCTCACGACCGCAACAGGGAATTTCCCGCGTGCCCGACGCCATCCTGCGCCTTGCCCTGCCCTCACCGCTGCGCCGCCTGTTCGACTATCGCCTGCCTGCTGGCGTTGAGCGCAGTGCGCTGCAACCAGGCATGCGCCTGCGGGTGCCATTCGGCTCGCGGCAGATGATTGGCGTGCTGATTGAGGTGGTGGATCATAGCGACGTCCCGGCCGACAAGCTCAAGCCCGCCCTGGCCCTGCTCGATCAGCAATCGCCGATGCCGCCGTCACTGTTCAAGCTGTGCCTGTGGACCTCGCAGTATTACCAGCACGGCCTGGGCGACACCCTCAGTTGGGCCCTGCCGGTGCTGCTGCGCCAGGGCGAGCCGGCGGAGTCGCGCCAGGAGCGCTTCTGGCAAGTGGCGCCCGATGCCAGCATCGACGACCCGCGTATCGCCCGCGCGCCCAAACAGCGCGAAGCCCTGACCACCCTGGCCCAGCATCCCCACGGCGTCGCCCATCAGTTGCTCGACAAGCTGGAGCTGAATAAAAGCAGCCTCAACCTGCTGCTGGAAAAGAATCTGGTGCAGGTCGAAGTGCGTAGCCATGCCCCGGTCGCCCGCCATGAACGCTGGCTGGCACAGCCGGAACTGCCGCTCAATACCGAGCAGCGCGCGGCTTATCAGGCGATTCGTGCCGGTTTCGACAGCTTTCATGCCTTTCTTTTGGCCGGCGTCACGGGCAGCGGCAAGACCGAGGTCTACCTGCAACTGATCCGCGAGACTCTGGAAGCGGGCAAGCAGGCCCTGGTGCTGATTCCGGAGATCAACCTCGGCCCGCAGACCCTGGCGCGTTTCGAGCAGCGCTTCAATGCGCGTATCGCCCTGGTGCATTCGGCGGTCAACGATCGCGAGCGCCTCGACGCCTGGCTCGCCGCCCGGGATGGCGAGGCCGACATTATTATCGGTACTCGCTCGGCGCTGTTTACGCCCATGAAGCATCCGGGCCTGATCATCATCGACGAAGAACACGACGGCTCCTATAAACAGCAGGAAGGCCTGCGCTACCACGCACGGGATCTGGCTCTGGTCCGCGCCCGCCAGGAGAACATCCCGATCGTACTGGGCTCGGCTACGCCGTCCCTCGAAAGCCTGCACAACGCCTACACCGGTCGCTACGGCCTGCTGCGCCTGACCCAACGCGCCGGCGGCGCCCAGCAGCCGCGCTTCCTGCGCCTGGACGTGAAAAGCCGGCCCATGGACAGCGGCATCTCCGGGCCGATGCAGCAGGCCATCGGCCAGACCCTGGCGGCGGGCCAACAGGTATTGGTGTTCCTCAACCGCCGTGGCTACGCCCCGACGCTGCTGTGTCATGACTGCGGCTGGCTGTCCGGCTGCCCGCGCTGTGATGCGCGCATGACCGTACACCAACGCTCCGGCGAACTGCGCTGCCACCACTGCGGCCATGCCGAACGCGTGCCCCGTCAGTGCCCGTCGTGCAATCAGGTGGACCTGCGCCCGGTCGGCGCGGGCACCGAGCGGGCCGAGGATCGCCTGGCCATCCTGTTCCCGGATTACCCGGTGCTGCGGGTCGACCGCGACAGCACCTCGCGCAAGGACGCGATGAACCAGCTGTTTGCCACGGTCCAGCGCGGTCAGCCGTGCATCCTCGTCGGCACGCAGATGCTCGCCAAGGGTCACCACTTCCCGCGGGTGACCCTGGTGTCGATCCTCGATGCCGATGGCGGGCTGTTTTCCGGCGATTTCCGCGCCGCCGAACGCATGGCGCAGTTGATCGTGCAGGTCGCAGGCCGGGCCGGGCGTGCCGAAGAACCGGGCAAAGTGATCATCCAGACCCACCTGGCCGACCATCCGCTGTTGGTGCAACTGACCGAACAGGGCTATTTCGCCTTCGCCGAGCAGGCCCTGAGCGAACGCCGCGCCGCCGGATTGCCGCCGTTCGCCCACCTGGCGCTGTTGCGTGCCGAGGCCCATAAACCGGGGCAGGCCGAGGGCTTTCTCGACGAAGCCTGCGCTGAAGCCGAGCAATTGGTCAGCGAAATGCAGCTGGGCGGCATCGAACTGCTCGGCCCGGTGCCAGCGCCCATGGAACGCCGCGCCGGGCGCTTCCGTGCGCAGCTGCTGGTCCAGGCCAGCGCCCGGGCGCCGCTGCACCGCTTGCTCAACAGTTGGATGCTGGCCCTGGAGCAAATGCCCAGCGGCCGCCAGGTGCGTTGGTCGCTGGATGTGGATCCGGTGGATCTTTATTGATAGATGTGGGACCGGCTTTAGCCGGGAAAGGGCCAGTACATCCGGCGCATTTCCTCGATAGGGAGGACGTCTTCCCGGCTAAAGCCGGTCCCACATGAGTTCCATGTTTGCCGCGTGGACGTCCCCGCCCATCCAACACGGTTGGCAAGCCCGTCCCCGCCACGGATAATGCCCAGTTTTTCCACCCGCGCATCCAGGCGCCGCCGCGCTTGCGGTCGAAAGAGAGCATCATGAAAGACACCATTCGCCAGTTGATCCAACAAGCCCTGACCCGACTCGTCAACGAAGGCGTCTTGCCTGAAGGGCTGACCCCGGCGATTCAGGTGGAAAACGCCCGGGACAAGACCCACGGCGACTTCGCCAGCAATATCGCGATGATGCTGGCCAAGCCGGCGGGCATGAAGCCTCGCGACCTGGCGGAAAAACTCATCGCCGCCCTGCCTGCCGACGAGCAGATCAGCAAGGTCGAGATCGCCGGACCCGGCTTCCTCAATTTCTTCCAGAATACCCAGGCCCTGGCCTCGCGCCTGGATGCCGCGCTGGCCGATGCGACCCTGTCGGTACGCAAGAATGGGGCGGCTCAGCGCGTGGTCGTCGACCTGTCGGCGCCGAACCTGGCCAAGGAAATGCACGTCGGCCACCTGCGTTCGACCATCATTGGCGACGGCGTGGCCAGTGTCCTGGAGTTTCTCGGCGACACCGTGATCCGCCAGAACCACGTCGGCGACTGGGGCACTCAGTTCGGCATGCTGCTGGCCTATCTGCAGGAAACCCCGGCCACCAGCGACGAGCTGTCAGACCTGGAAAACTTCTACCGCGCCGCCAAGGGCCGCTTCGACGAGTCCGAAGAGTTCGCCGAGCGCGCCCGTGGCCTGGTGGTCAAGCTGCAAGCCGGTGATGCCGAATGCCTGAGCCTGTGGACCCGCTTCAAGGACATTTCCCTGTCCCACTGCCAGGAAGTCTATGAGCGCCTCAACGTTAAACTGACCCCGGCCGATGTCATGGGCGAAAGCGCCTACAACGACGACCTGGCCAATGTCGTCAGCGACCTGAAGAAAGCCGGGCTGCTGGTCGAGAGCAACGGCGCCCAGTGCGTGTTCCTCGAAGAGTTCAAGACCGCCGAAGGCACCCCGCTGCCGGTCATCGTGCAAAAGGCCGGTGGCGGTTATCTGTACGCCACCACTGACCTGGCGGCCGTGCGCTATCGCAGCAACGTGTTGAAAGCCGATCGTGCCCTGTACTTCGTCGATCAGCGTCAGGCCCTGCACTTCCAGCAAGTGTTCGAAGTGGCCCGCCGCGCCGGTTTCGTCACCAACGGCATGCACATGGAACACATGGGCTTCGGCACCATGAACGGCGCCGATGGCCGTCCGTTCAAGACCCGCGATGGCGGCACGGTGAAACTGGTCGATCTGCTCGACGAAGCCGAGGAACGCGCCTACACCCTGGTCAAGGAGAAGAACCCGGAGCTGGCCGAAGACGAGCTGCGCCAGATCGCCAAGGCCGTGGGCATCAGTGCGGTGAAATACGCCGACCTGTCCAAGCACCGCGCCAGCGATTACAGCTTCAACTTCGACCAGATGCTGAGCTTCGAAGGCAACACCGCGCCCTACCTGCTGTACGCCTACACCCGCGTGGCCGGCGTATTCCGCAAACTGGGCGAACCCTTTGATGCCAGCAAGGGTCAGATCGTCCTGGATGCACCGCAGGAGCAGGAACTGGCCGCTCGTCTGGCCCAGTTCGGCGAAATTCTCAACAACGTCGCAGAGAAAGGCACGCCACATGTGTTGTGCGCGTACATCTACGACCTGGCCGGGCTGTTTTCCAGCTTCTACGAAAACTGCCCGATCCTCGGTGCCGAGAACCCTGAACAACAACAGAGCCGTCTGCGCCTTGCCGCATTGACCGGTCGCACTCTCAAGCAAGGCCTGGATCTGTTGGGTCTGGAAACTCTGGAGCGTATGTAATTTGGCCGTTGCGAAGAAGAAGTCTCCCCCCCCGAAACGCGGTGCAAGCCGCTATCAGGCTCCGGCGAAAAAGCCTATTCCGGGTTGGCTGTGGATGGTTGCCGGGCTCACTGTTGGCGCGTTCATCGTTTTCCTGATGAAACTCGAACCCGGTGGCGAGGACGTCAAGCGCGTCAAGGCCGAAGCCAAGGCGGCGAAAATCGTCGAAGCGAACAAGACGCCGCCGAGCCCGACCGCGCCGGTCAAGCCCAAGTACGATTTCTACACACTGCTGCCGGAATCGGAAGTCATCGTGCCCAAGGAAGCCGTGCCGGAGAAAACCCCGCCTGCCATGGTTGCACCGCTGCCTGCGGTCACACCTGAACAGGCGGCGAAGATCGACACCGTGCGCGCCCAGGCCGCCCTCAGCGGCCTGACCCCGCCGCCTGCGCCTCCGGTGGTGAACACCGCCAAACCGGCGCCGGTGACCCAGTTCTTCCTGCAGGCCGGCTCGTTCCGCAAGCAGGCGGACGCGGACAAGGTGCGTGCACAGATCATACTGCTCGGCCAGGCGGTCAACGTGGAGTCCGGCACGGTCAAGGATGAAACCTGGTATCGCGTACTGGTCGGCCCGTTCAGCAACCGCGAACAACTGACCACCGCGCAGAAACAACTGGCGGGCAGTGGCTTCAATAACCTGTTGTTGCAACAGCGCAGCAAATAAACAGCCCCAGACCTGTGGGACCGGCTTTAGCCGGGAAGGCGTCTTTGAATCCAAGATACTTTCCCGGCTGAAGCCGGTCCCACAAATAGATAAGCCCTCATTCGCAGCCTTCGGCAGCGCCTACAAAGCAGGTCGTCCGCATGAGGCCATTCATCCCCCGACTATGGTCAAGGTTGAAATACCCACCCCCACCCCCATATGAGTTTTCACCAGGGCATTTTCGCCCCGCTGTGTGGAGACTCTCCCCTTGACCACCATCGTTTCAGTGCGCCGCCAAGGCAAAGTCGTCATGGCCGGCGACGGCCAGGTTTCCTTGGGCAATACCGTGATGAAAGGCAACGCAAAGAAAGTGCGCCGCCTGTACCACGGTGAAGTCATTGCCGGTTTTGCCGGGGCCACCGCCGATGCGTTCACGCTTTTCGAACGCTTCGAAGGCCAGCTTGAAAAACATCAGGGCCATCTGGTTCGTGCCGCTGTTGAACTGGCCAAGGAATGGCGCACCGACCGCTCCCTCAGCCGTCTGGAAGCGATGTTGGCCGTGGCCAACAAAGACGCTTCGCTGATCATTACCGGCAACGGTGACGTGGTCGAGCCCGAAGACGGGCTGATCGCCATGGGCTCCGGCGGCCCTTACGCCCAGGCCGCCGCTCGCGCCCTGCTGCAGAAGACCGACCTGTCCGCCCGTGAAATCGCCGAGACCGCCTTGAATATCGCCGGCGATATCTGTGTCTTCACCAACCACAACATCACCATTGAGGAGCAGGACCTCGCCGAGTAAGCGTCGCACCGGCCCCGCTCGACGGCGGCCGTGCAGCCCTTGCCTGTCCCAGAGGACCGTCAACTACCATGTCCATGACTCCCCGTGAAATCGTCCACGAACTGAACCGTCACATCATTGGCCAGGACGACGCCAAGCGCGCCGTCGCCATTGCCCTGCGCAACCGCTGGCGGCGCATGCAACTGCCTGAAGAGCTGCGCGTCGAAGTGACCCCCAAGAACATCCTGATGATCGGCCCGACCGGTGTCGGCAAGACCGAAATCGCCCGGCGCCTGGCCAAGCTGGCCAATGCACCGTTCATCAAGGTTGAAGCGACCAAGTTCACCGAAGTCGGCTATGTCGGTCGCGATGTCGAGTCGATCATCCGCGATCTGGCGGATGCCGCGATCAAGCTGCTGCGCGAGCAGGAGATGGTCAAGGTCCGCCACCGTGCCGAAGATGCCGCCGAAGATCGCATCCTCGATGCTCTGCTGCCGCCAGCCCGTAGCAGCTTCAACGAAGAACCGCCGACCAGCGATTCCAACACCCGCCAGCTGTTCCGCAAGCGCTTGCGCGAAGGTCAGCTGGACGACAAGGAAATCGAGATCGAAGTCAGCGAAGCCGTGGGCGTCGATATTTCCGCGCCACCGGGCATGGAAGAGATGACCAACCAGCTGCAAAGCCTGTTCGCCAACATGGGCAAGGGCAAGAAGAAGAGCCGCAAGCTCAAGGTCAAGGAAGCACTGAAACTGGTGCGTGACGAAGAGGCCGGCCGCCTGGTCAACGAGGAAGAACTCAAGGCCAAGGCCCTGGAAGCAGTCGAGCAACACGGCATCGTGTTCATCGACGAGATCGACAAAGTCGCCAAGCGCGGCAATGTCGGCGGCGCCGATGTGTCCCGTGAAGGCGTGCAGCGCGACCTGCTGCCACTGATCGAAGGCTGCACCGTCAACACCAAGCTGGGCATGGTCAAGACCGACCATATCCTGTTCATCGCGTCCGGCGCGTTCCACCTGAGCAAGCCGAGCGACCTGGTGCCGGAGTTGCAAGGTCGCCTGCCGATCCGCGTCGAACTCAAAGCCCTGAGCCCGGAAGATTTCGAGCGTATCCTCAGCGAGCCCCATGCCTCCCTGACCGAGCAATACTGCGCGCTGCTCAAGACTGAAGGCTTGGCCATCGAGTTCCAGCCCGACGGCATCAAGCGTCTGGCCGAGATCGCCTGGCAGGTCAACGAGAAGACCGAAAACATCGGTGCCCGCCGCCTGCACACCTTGCTCGAGCGCTTGCTTGAAGAAGTGTCGTTCAGTGCCGGCGACCTGGCCGGTGCCCCGGATGCGAGCCCGATCCTGATCAACGCCGAATACGTCAACAGTCACCTGGGCGAATTGGCGCAGAACGAAGATCTGTCCCGCTATATTCTCTAAGACAGCTACTAGCCGCGAGCTACGAGCTTCGAGCCAAATCAGATCGGCTTTTACTCGTAGCTCGTAGCTCGTCACTCGCAGCTGAGACCCCCTATGCCTCCAATGCCCTCCGCCATTCAGCTGCACAAAGCCTCGAAAACCCTGACTCTGAAATACGGGCCCGACGAGGAATACCAATTGCCCGCCGAATTTCTGCGGGTGCATTCGCCGTCCGCCGAGGTGCAGGGCCATGGCAAACCGATCCTGCAATTCGGCAAGCTGGGCGTCGGCCTGAGCAAGGTGGAACCGGCCGGGCAATACGCACTGAAATTGACCTTCGACGACGGCCATGACAGCGGATTGTTCACCTGGGAATATCTGTACCAACTGGCGCAACGCCAGGAATCGCTGTGGGACGATTATCTGGTGGAGCTCAAGAACGCCGGAAAATCCCGTGACCCTTCCGAGCAAGTTATCAAACTGATGCTCTAGCCCGCCGCTTGCCGGTTTAGGACGCACTTTCTAATCGGTTTTGTTTCAATGTCCCGCGCAGCGGCCAATGACTGGCCCCGCTTGCGCAAATTTGAAATCTCGCGTAACCAATGACTCTGGCAAGTTCTCTGCATCGATTTGACGCAGAGAAAGACAGTGGGCAAGCGCTCGTGCGGTAGCGCGCCTTTCTGTCGATGCGGTTGTTTACATCATCGGTTACCGAGCAGCAGTACCGGCATTGCCCGTGACGCTGGATCACGGCCAGGCCCGTACTCACCTCAGGACAATGGAGCGTCGTGGATGAGTAACAAAAATAGCGAAGACCTGCAGCAACAGGCCTCTGAACACACCCTTGGGCTTAACCCGGTGGTGGGGCTCAGGCGCAAGGATTTGTTGAACACCGCACGCATGGTTCTGCGCCTGACTGTCAAACAGCCGTTCCTGAGTATCAAGCACGTCGCGCAACTGGGCGCCGAGCTCAAGAATGTGATGCTGGGCAAATCGACCCTGCAACCGGCCGCCGATGACCGTCGCTTCGCCGATCCGGCCTGGAGCCAGAACCCGCTGTACCGTCGCTACCTGCAAACCTACCTGGCCTGGCGTAAGGAATTGCACGACTGGATCGACGATAGCAACCTCACCCCGCAGGACATCAGCCGCGGCCATTTCGTCATCAATCTACTGACCGAAGCGATGTCGCCGACCAACAGCGCGGCCAATCCGGCGGCGATCAAGCGCTTCTTCGAAACCGGCGGCAAAAGCATCCTCGACGGCATGTCGCATTTGGCGAAGGATCTGGTTCATAACGGCGGCATGCCGAGCCAGGTCAATATGGACGCGTTCGAAGTCGGCAAGAGCCTGGGCACCAGCGAAGGCGCGGTAGTGTTCCGCAACGATGTGCTGGAGCTGATCCAGTATCGCCCCATCACCGAACAGAGTTACGAGCGCCCGCTGCTGGTAGTGCCGCCGCAGATCAATAAGTTCTACGTCTTCGACCTCAGCCCGGACAAGAGCCTGGCGCGCTTCTGCCTGCGCAGCAACGTGCAGACCTTCATCATCAGCTGGCGCAACCCGACCAAGGCTCAGCGCGAATGGGGCCTGTCCACCTACATCGATGCAGTCAAGGAAGCGGTCGACGTGGTCTGCGCCATCACCGGCAGCAAGGACGTCAACATGCTCGGCGCCTGCTCAGGCGGCATTACCTGCACCGCACTGCTGGGCCATTACGCCGCTCTGGGCGAACAGAAGGTCAACGCCCTGACTCTCCTGGTCAGTGTGCTCGACACCACCCTGGACACCGACGTGGCGCTGTTCGTCGACGAGCAGACCCTGGAATCGGCCAAGCGCCACTCCTATCAGGCCGGGGTGCTGGAAGGGCGCGACATGGCCAAGGTTTTCGCGTGGATGCGCCCCAACGACTTGATCTGGAATTACTGGGTCAACAACTACCTGTTGGGCAACGAGCCGCCGGTGTTCGACATCCTGTTCTGGAACAACGACACCACCCGCCTGCCCGCCGCCTTCCACGGCGACCTGATCGAGATGTTCAAGAACAACCCGCTGGTGCGCCCCAATGCACTCGAAGTCTGCGGCACACCCATCGATCTGCAGAAAGTCACCAGTGACGTATTCTGCCTGGCCGGGACCAATGACCACATCACCCCCTGGACCTCCTGCTACAAGTCGGCCCGCCTGTTCGGTGGCAAGACCGAGTTCGTGCTGTCGAGCAGCGGCCATATCCAGAGCATCCTCAACCCGCCGGGCAACCCCAAGTCGCGCTACATGACCAACCCCGAGATGCCGGTTGATCCCAAGGAATGGCAGGAAAACGGCACCAAACACACCGACTCCTGGTGGCTGCACTGGCAGAATTGGCTGGCTGAACGCGCGGGCAAACTGAAGAAATCGCCGACTACACTCGGCAGCAAGGCCTATCCGGCGGGTGAAGCATCGCCAGGCACTTATGTCCACGAACGCTAGTGAGCAGTCAACGGTCGACCACAGGGCTTTGCGTATGCCTCAACCCTTTGTATTTCGCACCATCGATCTGGATGGCCACAACATCCGTACCGCAGTGCGCCCCGGCAAGCCCCACCTCACGCCGTTGCTGATCTTCAACGGTATCGGCGCCAACCTTGAGTTGGTGTTTCCGTTTGTCGACGCTCTCGACCCGGACCTGGAAGTGATTGCCTTCGACGTGCCGGGCGTGGGCGGATCCTCGACGCCGCGGCGGCCGTACCGTTTTCCCGGCCTGGCGAAGCTGGCCGCGCGCATGCTTGACTACCTGGACTACGGCCAGGTCAATGCGATTGGCGTGTCCTGGGGCGGCGCGCTGGCCCAGCAGTTCGCCCACGACTATCCCGAGCGCTGCAAGAAACTGGTGTTGGCAGCAACCGCAGCCGGTGCGGTGATGGTGCCAGGCAAACCCCGGGTGCTCTGGTTGATGGCCAGCCCGCGGCGTTATATCCAACCCTCCCATGTGATCCGCATCGCCCCGGAAATCTATGGTGGCGCCTTTCGTCGCGATCCGCATCTGGCCGCCAACCACGCGGCCAAGGTCCGTTCGTCCGGCAAGCTGGGCTACTACTGGCAACTGTTTGCCGGCATGGGCTGGACCAGCATTCACTGGCTGCACAAGATCCGCCAGCCGACCCTGGTGCTGGCCGGTGACGACGATCCGCTGATTCCGTTGGTCAATATGCGCCTGCTGGCCTGGCGTATACCCAATGCCCAGCTACACATAATCGATGACGGACATTTGTTTCTGATTACCCGGGCTGAAGCCGTGGCCCCCATCATCATGAAATTCCTGCAACAGGAACGGCTACGCGCCGTCGTGCACCCCAAACCTGCGCCGATTGTGCGCTGAGCTAAGCCCCTGAGTAACAAGGACGCTGTACGTTCCAGCAGCTGCGCCGGACACCGGAGTGTTTTCGCCGCAGCCCTACGACCACCTCCCCGTACGGAGGCGTCGTAGGAATATTGATTGATGGCCTGACGAAGGAGTGTTGCCCTCATGCAAGATAAACCTGCAAAGAGCGTTGAGCCCAGTACGGAGTCTTACTTCAACGCCCAAAGTGCTATTACCGGTTTGCGCGGTCGCGACCTGCTCTCGACCCTGCGGCGAGTCGCTGCCCAAGGCCTGCGCCACCCGCTGCATAACGTGCGTCATGCCCTCGCCCTGGGCGGCCAGTTGGGCCGGGTCTTGCTCGGCGATACCCCGCACACACCAAATCCGCGCGACAGCCGCTTTGCCGATCCGACCTGGACCCTCAACCCGTTCTACCGACGTGGCTTGCAGGCCTACCTGAGCTGGCAGCACCAGAGCCGCAAATGGATCGATGACAGCAACCTGTCCACCGACGACCGGGCCAGAGCGCATTTTCTGTTCAACCTGCTCAACGATGCCCTGGCGCCGACCAACACCCTGCTCAACCCGATGGCGGTCAAGGAGCTTTTCAACTCCGGCGGCACCAGCGTGATCAAGGGCCTGAGTCATATGGTCGATGATCTGCTGCACAACAATGGCCTGCCCAGCCAGGTGACCAGGGACGCCTTCGAGATCGGCCGTACCGTCGCCACCACCGTCGGCACCGTGGTGTTTCGCAATGAAATGCTGGAGCTGATCCAGTACAAACCCATGAGCGAAAAACAGTACGCCAAGCCCCTGCTGATCGTGCCGCCACAGATCAACAAGTTCTATATCTTCGACCTGAGCGCGAAAAACAGCTTCGTCCAGTACGCCCTCAAGAATGGCCTGCAGACCTTCATCATCAGTTGGCGCAACCCCGATGTGCGGCACCGCGAGTGGGGGCTGTCGAGTTATGTCGAAGCCACCGAACAGGCGATGAATGTCTGCCGCACCATTACTGCCAGCCGCGAGGTAAACCTGATCGGTGCCTGCGCCGGCGGCCTGACCATCGCCGCCCTGCAGGGCCATTTGCAGACCAAGCGCCAGCTGCGCCGGGTCTCCAGCGCGACCTACCTGGTCAGCCTGCTCGACTGCGCCATCGAAAGTTCGGCCTCGTTGTTCGTCGATGAGACGACCCTGGAAGCGGCCAAGCGGCGTTCCTACCAGAACGGCGTGCTGGACGGCCGGGACATGAGCAAGATCTTCGCCTGGATGCGCCCCAACGACCTGATCTGGAGCTACTGGGTCAATAACTACCTGCTGGGCAAGGCGCCGCCGCCGTTCGACGTACTGTACTGGAACAACGACAGCACCCGCCTGCCCGCTGCCCTGCATGGTGACCTGCTCGACCTGTTCAAGCACAACCCGTTGACCCACCCCGGAGGCCTGGAAGTCTGCGGTACGCCCATCGATCTGGAAAAAGTCACGGTGGATAACTTCAGCGTGGCCGGCATCAACGACCACATCACACCGTGGGACGCAGTCTATCGCTCGACCCTGCTGCTGGGCGGCGAGCGGCGTTTCCTGCTGTCCAACAGCGGCCACGTGCAAAGCATTCTCAACCCACCGGGCAACCCGAAATCCCACTACATCGAAGCGGCCCGCCTCAGCGGCGACCCTCGTGCATGGTTCTACGATGCCAAGCAGACCGAAGGCAGTTGGTGGCCGACCTGGCTGAGCTGGATTCAGGAACGCTCGGGCACCCAGCGCGAGACCAACATGACCCTGGGTAATGCCGCCTATCCACCGATGGAAGCCGCGCCGGGGACTTATGTGCATGTGCGCTGAGGCGATCTTTTGTAGGACCTGCTTTTTGTGGGACCGGCTTTAGCCGGGAAAGCATGGGTACAGGCAGTAGAGAAATATCGACTGTACCGAGCTCTTCCCGGCTAAAGCCGGTCCCACCGTTATGAACGCGCCATCAAGAACCCGAATCCCAAACAAGAAGCCCGGATGAAAACCCGCGACCGTATCCTCGAATGCGCCCTGTCCCTGTTCAATCAGGAGGGCGAACCCAACGTTTCAACCCTGGAGATCGCCAACGAACTGGGTATCAGCCCCGGCAACCTGTACTACCACTTCCACGGCAAGGAGCCGCTGGTGCTGGGCCTGTTCGAACGCTTCCAGAGCGAGCTGACGCCACTGCTCGACCCTCCCGCCGACGCGCAACTGGCCGCCGAGGATTACTGGCTGTTCCTGCACCTGATCGTCGAGCGTCTGGCCCACTACCGTTTTCTGTTTCAAGACCTGTCCAACCTGGCCGGGCGCCTGCCCAAACTGGCCCGGGGTATTCGTAATCTGCTCAATGCCCTGAAACGCACCCTCGCCTCCCTGCTGGCGCGGCTCAAGGCCGAGGGGCAGGTGGTCAGCGAAACCCAGGCCCTGGGGCAACTGGTGGAGCAGATCACAATGACCCTGCTGTTCTCCCTGGACTACCAGCGGATTCTCGGCCGCGAGGGCCAAGTGCGGGTGGTGGTTTACCAGATCATGATGCTGGTCGCCCCGCACCTGACGCCGGGCTCGCGGCATGCGGCGCAGAAGCTGGCGTTGCACTATCTGGAAGATTGATTTGCCTTGGAATAGGCTCTTGTAGGAGCTGACGAAGGCTGCGATTGCGGTGCATCAGGAAGAACGCGATCGCAGCCTTCGGCAGCTCCTGCAGGTATCAGAGACACGCCGATAGTGCAGGCGAATCCGCAAACAACCGCTCACTGACAAAATCCACAAACACCCGCACCTTGGGTGAAAGATGCCGACTCGACGGCCACAGCAGGCTCATGGGTGACGGTGCGTTGGTGTGCTCGGCCATTACCTGGCACAGGTCACCGCTGGCCAGGGCGTCCCGGACCAGGAAGTCCGGCATGCAAGCAATCCCCATGTCACTGAGGGTCATGCCCAGCACAGCCTGCATGTTGTTGCAGGTAAAGGCCGTGCGCGTGCTCCACTCCACCTCGCCGGGCTCGCGGGGCAGCGGCCAGTCCTGCAACTTGCCGTTGCTGTGAAAGCGAAAGCGCACGCCGCAATGGCCGCGCAAATCAGCGGGATGCTGCGGGCAGCCGTGACGGCTCAGGTAAGCGGGCGAGGCGCACAGCAGCACCTGTACTTCGGGCAACGCGCGCATATGGAAGCGTGAGTCCGCCACAGCTCCACCACGCAGGGCGACGTCGTAGCCCTCCTCGATCAGGTCGACGAACTGGTCGTTGAAATCCACATCCAGCTCAATATCCGGGTAGCGCTTGAGAAACTCCGGCAGGATCGGCAGCAGCAAGTGGTAACCCACCGTCATGGTCGTCACCCGCAGCTTGCCACGGGGCGTTTCGGTGCTCTGCGCCACGGCGGCGCGGGCATCGTCCAGTTCGTCGATGATGCGTCGGCAGCGCTCCTGAAACAGCCGCCCCTCATCGGTCAGGCGCAGGCTGCGGGTCGAACGCTGAAACAGCCGCACACCCAACTGGTGCTCCAACCGCGCCACGCCCTTGCCCACCGCCGAAGCCGACAAACCCAACACCCGCCCGGCGGCCACGAAGCTACCCAGTTCGGCGGTACGTACAAATGCCATCAGGCCACTGAAACGATCCATCCCCTATCCCCATTCAAGCGTTTGATTCCGCTATACACGGAATTTTTGCCGTTTTTAAGCGGATTAACGCGCTCTTATCATCCTCGTCAACTTGGCTGCATTACGCCAGTACCCAATGCAGCTCATCCCGAACTTGAGGATTACCCATGAACCGAAACCTGATCCTGCTGGCGGTGTGCATTGCCGCCATCAGCATGCCGCTGAATTTCACCGCTGCCGCCGTAGCGCTGCCCGCCATCGGCCGCGCATACGGCGGCAGCCCCATCGCCCTGAACTGGGTAACCAACGCGTTCATGTTGACCTTCGGCAGTTGCCTGATGCTGGCCGGAGCCCTCGCCGACAGCTACGGGCGCAAGCGCGTATTCGTCAGCGGCGTGACGGCTTTTGCGCTGTTCTCCGCCGCCCTGGTCCTGGCGCCGAACCTGCTGTGTTTCGACCTGCTGCGCGCCGCTCAGGGCATCGCCGCAGCTGCTGCGTTTTCCGGCGGCATGTCGGCGCTGGCACAGGAGTTTGAAGGCCCTGCGGCCGTGCGGGCCTTCAGTTTTGTCGGCAGCAGCTTCGGGATCGGCCTGGCCTTTGGCCCGATCGCTTCGGGGCTGATGATCGAGGCCTTTGGCTGGCACACGATCTTTCTGATGATCACCGTCCTCGCCGCGCTGGCCTCGGTACTGGGCCTGCGCTACATGCACGAGACGCGCAACCCTGACGCCGCCGGCATAGACTGGCCCGGCGCGATCAGCTTTACCTGGGCCCTGGGGATTTTCACCTACGCGGTGCTGATGGCACCGGAGCGCGGCTGGAGCGATCCGTGGGTGGTGACCTTGCTGGCCGTGTCGCTGCTGTCCTTTATTGCCTTTGTGATCATCGAACGCCGCGTCGCTCAGCCGATGCTTGATCTCACCCTGTTCCGCTATCCGCGCTTCGTCGGCGTGCAACTGCTGGCAGCGGCCCCGGCCTATGCCTACGTGGTGTTACTGGTGCTGCTGCCGATTCGCTTCGTTGGCATCGATGGCATGAGCGAACTGGCGGCGGGCCAACTGATGATCGCCCTGTCTGCACCGCTGCTGGTACTGCCCATCGCTGCCGGCATGCTGACCCGCTGGCTCAGTGCGTCGATCATTTGCGGGATAGGCCTGCTGATCTCGGCTGGCGGGCTGTTCTGGCTCAGCCATATCCCGACCGGCAGCGCGGCCGTCGATCTGATCTGGCCGATGTTCGTGATCGGCGCCGGGATCAGCCTGCCGTGGGGCCTGATGGACGGCCTGGCCGTCAGCGTCGTACCCAAGGAGCGCGCGGGCATGGCCACCGGCATCTTCAGCACCACCCGCGTCGCAGGCGAAGGCGTGGCGGTAGCCATCGTCACCGCCCTGCTCTCGGCCCTGACCTCGCAGCACTTGAACGGAGTGAACGTGACCGAAGCTGCGCAACACTTGGTCACCGGCGACCTGTCCGGCGCCCAGTCCCTGCTGCCCGGCACCGCCCAGGCCTTGCTGGTGCACGGCTATAGCGACGCCTTCAGCACGCTGCTGCTGATCCTGAGCAGCATCACCGTGGCGACGGCGGCGGTGGTATTTGTGTTTCTGGATCGGGGCAATGGTGGCAACCACGAGGCACTGGAGTGCCAGCAGGATCAACTGGCCTGATCTGGAGAATTCGTGGGAGCAAGCTTGCTTGCGAAGGGCTCAACGCGGTATGCCTGAAACACCGCGTCGTCCTTTTCGCGGACAAGCCGCGCTCCAACGGAATCGCATGTACCTGTGGGAGCGTGGCTTGCCCGCGAAGGCCTCAACTCGGTATGCCTGCCATACAGCGTCGTCCGTTTTCGCGAGCAAGCTCGCTCTCACAGGTCTTGATTCAATCTGCCTCTGTGCCTATCCTCGCCCCGTCACGGACCATCCGTGATCAGGTTTGACGGCCTGGTTTCATCACTAGTACCGATGCACGTCCCAATCGTATGCAACGCAACTTTGCGTGCCCGCGTTATGGCGACTGTGCGTGGGGCACTTTCGAGTGCGCCGGGTGCTAGTGTCCGGTCCGTCAACCCGCGCACAGTTGCCACCCTGAATTCGTTTGACGGCGAATGTGGCAGCTCTAACTTACTCACTAGAGATCTACAGAATGATTCAAAAATACATTCCACACGCCCATCCGTTCGGCAAACTATCGATAGGCAAAAACCTGTTCATGGTCCAGCCTGGCATCTCGCGAGAGGTAGCCCTTCATCAAGCCACGAACATGTTCGACTGCGCCGCCGACTTGATGACTGAAGCGGAGGATGCCGACCTGCAACTGAGCCGCAAACTCACCCGAACCGCGCTGCATTTCATCGACGTCGGCCGAGCGCTAGTCGAGGTAGCAGCAGAAACGCCGTAACGGTCCAATAAAAAACCCGACCTGCTCTCACAGGTCGGGTTTTCATGCCGCCATCCGGTTTATCAGGACTGGCCGCTCGGTGTCGCCGGTGCCGCCGGTGCGGCGCTTGGTGTTGGCGCTGCCGATGCTGCGGTGGTGCTGGCCGGGGCCGGGGCGGCCGGTGCAGCGCTGGCGGCGGGTTTGGCCGCTGCCGGTTTTGCGGCGGCAGGTTTCTTCACCGCTGGCTTTTTCGCTGCTGCAGGTTTGGCGGCTGCTGGCTTCGCAGCGGCAGGTTTAGCCGCTGGTTTGGCAGCAGCCGTTTTCGCGGCGGCAACCGGTTTGGCGGCAGCGCTTTTGACGGCTGTTTTAGCCGCAGCAGCAACCTTGGTAGCAGCCGGTTTGGCAGCTGGTTTCGGCGCAGGCTTGACCAGCGGCTTGACGGCAGTTTTAGCGGCGGGTTTGGCCGCTGCGGTTTTCGACACCGGCGTGACCGAGGCACCGGTCAACTTCTCGATTTGCTTGGTCAGCAAATCGACCTTGTTGTGCAGTGCCTTGACTTCATTGCGGCTCGGCACGCCCAGGCGGGAGATGGCGCTGTTCAGGCGTTTGTCGAACGCACCTTCCAGTTCGCTCCATTTGCCCAATGCCAGGTCTTTAACATCGCCAACACGGGACTTGGCCTTTTTGGCGGTGTCCTTGGCGGCGTCGACTTGTGCATCGACTTCAGCCTTGGTCTGTTTCTCGGCTTTCTCGCCGTCCTTGACCAGGGTTTCAAAAAGCTTACTGCC
Source organism: Pseudomonas sp. JL23 (assembly GCF_056933585.1). Classification (NCBI taxonomy): domain Bacteria; kingdom Pseudomonadati; phylum Pseudomonadota; class Gammaproteobacteria; order Pseudomonadales; family Pseudomonadaceae; genus Pseudomonas; species Pseudomonas sp. JL23. Next base: position 6,426,559 of record NZ_CM167795.1, read on the forward strand.
ATCATTGCTGATCTTCGAGTAAGCACCCAATCCAGCCAGCCAGATCTGGCGCGAGTATTTTTCAACCTCGCCGATCCAGGAGCTGCCTTCTTTTTCGATTTTCTTTTTGCCAGCCATCCCGCTCTCCTTATTGTTTACGCTCGACACGTTCCAGCAATGCTGTCAGCTCATCGAGCTTAGCAGAGAGTGTCTCAACATCATGTTTAGATGGAATGCCGATGCGATTCAAGGCACTGGCAACGCGGCGGTCGAAGGCACTTTCGATCTTGTCGAGCTGCACTTCAACGCGGCCTTTGATGCCGGTAACCTCGCCCTTGAGCGAATCAATTTCGCTGTTGGCCGCTTCGAGCTTTTCATTGACGGCGCTCTTGGCTTCTTTCTCAACTTTTTCGCCGGTCTTGATCAGCTCTTTGACGTAAGTGCTGCCTTCATGACCCGCCTTGGCGTAAGCCCCCAGGCCCGCCAGCCAGATCTTGCGGGCATACAGCCGTACTTCGGAGAATGCCTTTGTTTCTTCGGCTTCGATTTTTTTCTTCAAAGTCACTTTGGCCATGTCGCACCTCACGCTCGAAAAATTAGAGGAAGCGCCCCGCGGATTGGGGGCATGGGCACAAAGTACGGAGAAAAATTAGAATGCTCACCCTAGGGTTTAAAACAGCGCTCAAGCCAATCAACTTCATGCGGATTGGAATGGACTTTGTGGGAGCCGGCTTGCTGGCGATCGAGTGCGCAGCACTCGCAATTACATCATTGCCCTATCTGCCGCTATCGCCTGCAAGCCGGCTCCCATCTGGTCAGATTTTGTCTTCACTACCCAGAGAATTCAGACCAACGCCTTATCCAGCACCTTCTCAACCTCGGTCTTGATCGCGCCACTCATGGCCGAGAGGATGAAGTTGAGTTCGATGGTCACACGGATCAGGGCCGCTTCCACATCGACGCGGCCTTTGGCGCCCTTGCCTTCCAGGGATACGCTGTCCCCTTTCCACTCGTGGGCCAGGCCGTATTTTTCCGAGAGTTTCTGCACCAACTGTTCAGCTTTTTCCCGGGCAGCTTCGTGGCCGAGGGTATGGGCGCGTTCAACGGTGATCTTGGACACTGCAAGGCTCCTTGATGAGGTAATTCGTCGGGCAACTATAACAGTGCGACCCGTTGAATAAACGCGCGTTCCCGGTCAGTTCCTGTCTTACGCCTGAGCCTTGTCAAGACAAAGCGGGCCTCGGCGATTAGAATGGCCGCACTTTATTCCGGTGACAGCGATATGAACGATCAGCGCCAAGGCAACGATGCCGAACCCACCACTCACTTCGGCTTCAAAAACGTACCGGAAAGCCAAAAGGCGGAGAAAGTCGCTGAGGTTTTCCATTCCGTAGCCGCCAAGTACGACTTGATGAATGACGTGCTGTCCGGCGGCATGCACCGTCTGTGGAAGCGCTTTGCCATTGAGCTGTCCGGCGTGCGTACGGGCAACCGTGTGCTCGACATCGCCGGTGGCACGGGCGATCTGACCCGCAAGTTTTCCCATCTGGTCGGCCCCACCGGTCAGGTCGTGCTGGCCGATATCAACGCGTCGATGCTCAAGGTCGGGCGTGATCGCCTGCTGGACCTGGGTGTGGCGGGTAATGTCGAGTTCGTCCAGGCCGATGCTGAAAAGCTGCCGTTCCCGGACAACCACTTCGATTGCGTGACCATCGCCTTCGGCCTGCGCAACGTCACCCACAAGGAAGACGCCCTGCGCTCGATGCTGCGCGTGCTCAAGCCGGGTGGCCGCCTGTTGGTGCTGGAGTTCTCCAAACCGACCAACAAGCTGATGTCCAAGGCCTACGACGCCTATTCGTTCGCGTTCATGCCGTTGATGGGCAAGCTGATCACCAATGACTCGGAGAGCTACCGCTACCTGGCCGAATCGATCCGCATGCACCCCAACCAGGAAACCCTCAAGTCGATGATGGTCGAGGCCGGTTTCGACCGCGTGACCTATCACAACATGACCGCAGGCATCGTCGCCCTGCATCGCGGTATCAAGCCCTGATGCTGCTGCGTGGCTTGCTCGCCAGTGTCGAGCACGGCATCAACCGTGCCTTGCGCATGGACAGCACGGCCCTGCCGCGCCTGGGTCGCCTGAGCGGGCGGGTGATTGCGGTGGATTGCCGCAACCCGTCGCTGCGGCTGTTTATCCTGCCCAGCGATGAAGGCCTGTTGCTGGCGGCAAACTGGGAAGCCGATGCCGACTGCACTCTGCGTGCCCCGGCGGCGAGCCTGCTGCGCCTGGCCCTGAGCAAGGACAAGACGGCTGTACTGCACGGCCCCGAGGTTGATCTGGACGGTGACAGCAGCCTGCTGCTGGAACTGGTCGGCATCCTCCAGGACCTGGAGCTGGACTGGGAATACGAGCTGCAACGCTGGCTCGGCCCGGTCGCCAGTCAGGTGCTCGGCGGTCATCTGCGCAGCCGCGCGCGCTGGACCCAGGATGTACTGACCAGTGTCAGTCAGAATCTGGCCGACTACCTGAGCGAAGAATCCCGCACACTGGTCGGTCTGCGCGAAGCCGAAGCGGGCTTTGCCGAAATAGACCGGATCAAACTCGATCTGGAACGCCTTGAGGCGCGCTTCGAACGCCTTTCCCTCTCCTTCAACTCCAGCGATAACGCATGAAGCTGCTTGCCGTCCGCCGTCTGTTGCGCATCCAGCGTGTCGTGATCCGCTACCGCCTCGATGACCTGTTGTTCGCCCTGCCGCTGCCCTGGTGGTTGTTGGCCGTGCGCTTTGTCCTGCCGTGGCGCTGGTTCCCGCGCAAGGCCTCGGAGCTGAGCCGTGGCGCGCGTTTTCACCTGGCGTTGCAGGACCTGGGGCCGATTTTCATCAAGTTTGGCCAACTGCTTTCGACCCGCCGCGACCTGCTGCCCGAAGACATCGCCGATGAGCTGATGCTGTTACAGGATCGCGTGCCGCCATTCGACCCGCAGAAAGCCATCGCACTGATCGAATCGCAGTTGGGCAAGAAGATCAGCGAAGTGTTCAGCCGTTTCGATGTCGAGCCACTGGCTTCGGCTTCGGTGGCTCAGGTGCATGCCGCCCGGCTGAAAACCGGCGAAGAGGTAGTGGTCAAAGTGGTACGGCCCGGCCTCAAGCCGATCATCGCCCAGGATCTGGCCTGGCTGTTCATCCTCGCCAGCACCGCCGAGAAACTGTCCGCTGACGCGCGCCTGTTGCACCCGGTGGATGTGGTCAGCGACTACGAAAAGACCATCTACGACGAGCTGGACCTGCTGCGCGAAGCGGCCAACTCCAGCCAGTTGCGCCGCAACTTCGAAGGCTCGCAGCTGCTGTATGTGCCGCAGGTCTATTGGGACTGGTGCCGGCCGAAAGTGCTGGTCATGGAGCGTATCTACGGCGTCCAGGTCACCGATCTGGAAACCCTGGCCGACCAGCGCACCGACATGAAGATGCTGGCCGAGCGCGGTGTGGAGATCTTCTTCACCCAGGTGTTCCGCGACAGCTTCTTCCATGCCGACATGCACCCCGGCAATATTTTCGTCAGCACTGTGCAGCCATGGAGCCCGCAGTACATCGCTATCGACTGCGGCATCGTCGGCAGCCTGACCCCGGAAGACCAGGACTATCTGGCGCGCAACCTGTTTGCCTTCTTCAAGCGCGATTATCGCCGGGTCGCCCAGTTGCACATCGACTCGGGCTGGGTTCCGGCCCACACCAAGCTCAATGAGTTCGAAGCAGCGATTCGTACCGTGTGCGAACCGATCTTCGAGAAGCCGCTCAAGGACATTTCCTTCGGTCAGGTGCTGATGCGCCTGTTCCAGACCGCGCGTCGCTTCAATATGGAAGTGCAGCCGCAACTGGTGCTGCTGCAAAAGACCCTGCTCAATATCGAAGGCCTGGGTCGTCAGTTGTACCCTGACCTGGACCTGTGGAGCACCGCCCAGCCGTTCCTGGAGCGCTGGATGCGCGAGCGGATCAGCCCCAAGACGTTGTTTGGCAATGTGCAATCGCAGATCGAACAGATCCCGCACCTGGCCGGCATGACCCGCGACCTGCTGGAGCGTCTGTCCCAACCCCATGCCGTCGACCCGCAGCCGACCTGGCGTGCGCGCGGCGACAGTTGGATCCTGCGGTTATTGGGCGCAGCCCTGCTGGCCGCAGGCGTGGTGATCGCGTCGAGTCTGGCCGGTGCCGGCAGCGAATGGACCGCCCCTGCCACCTGGCCTGCGTGGGTCATGTTGACCTCAGGGTTGTATCTAGTCGTTCGCCGATAGCCATCGTCATCATGCGCTGGCACACTGTTCAACCCGCCGAGGCCTGAAGCCCGGCTGCCGGAGTAGATGATGAAAGACTGGTTGGACGAGATTAAATGGGACAGCGATGGCCTGGTGCCCGCCATCGCTCAGGATCACAAGACCGGCCGCATTCTGATGATGGCCTGGATGAATCGTGAAGCCCTGGCCCTGACCGCAGCCGAGAACCGTGGCATCTATTGGTCGCGTTCCCGTGGCAAACTCTGGCGCAAAGGCGAAGAATCAGGCCATGTGCAGAAGCTGCACGAACTGCGTCTGGACTGCGACGCCGACGTGATCATCCTGATGGTCGAGCAACTGGGCGGCATCGCCTGCCATACCGGCCGCGAAAGCTGCTTCTATCGCGTCTATGAAGGCGGTGACTGGAAGACCGTGGATCCGGTGCTCAAAGACCCGGACGCCATTTATCACGCAGGACACTGAACATGAGCGATACCTTGTCACGCCTGGCGCAGGTGCTTGAAGAGCGCAAGGGCGCCGCTGCCGACAGCTCTTATGTCGCCAGCCTCTATCACAAGGGTCTGAACAAGATTCTGGAAAAGGTCGGCGAAGAGTCGGTCGAAACCATCATCGCCGCCAAGGACGCCGCCGTCAGTGGCGATTGCAGCGATGTCATCTACGAAACCGCTGACCTGTGGTTCCATAGCCTGGTGATGCTTGCCGCGCTGGGTCAGCACCCACAAGCCGTGCTCGATGAGCTGGATCGCCGTTTCGGGCTGTCCGGACACGCGGAAAAAGCCGCACGTTCAGCCGACTAACCCACCGCTTTCGAGCTTTGAAATTTCTACGAGGAACGCTTCATGGGCATTTTTGACTGGAAACACTGGGTCATCATTCTGGTTGTCGTGGTACTGGTCTTCGGCACCAAGAAACTCAAGAACCTGGGCACTGACGTGGGTGAGTCGATCAAGGGCTTTCGCAAGGCCATGAACGACGAAGAGAAGAACCCGGAGCAACCGCCGGTACAGCCGACCCAGACCGCACAAGCTGCGCCTCAGGGCTCGCCGCTGAACCAGCCGCACACCATCGACGGCCAGGCGCACAAAGTCGAAGAGCCAATCCGCAAAGACCAGGTCTAGCCCCATGTTCGGTATCAGCTTCTCTGAATTACTGCTGGTCGGCCTGGTCGCCCTGCTCGTGCTCGGCCCCGAGCGCCTGCCGGGTGCTGCGCGTACCGCAGGTCTCTGGATCGGCCGCCTGAAGCGCAGCTTCAACGCGATAAAACAGGAAGTTGAACGCGAAATCGGCGCGGACGAGATCCGCCGCCAACTGCACAACGAACACATTCTGTCGTTGGAGCAGGAGGCGCGCAAAATCTTCAACCCGCCGGTCCCGCCCAGCGTGGAGCCCGTCAACCCCGCCGTAGCGGCCACTACGCCAGCCCATGCACCCGCACTCACGAGTGCTGAACCAGGCCCGGCGGCACCTGCTGAACCAGTACCTGCGCCCGTGGAACCGGTCACGGTCGAACCGGCGCCGGTGATCCACACCACTGCGGCAGCCCACGCGCCTTCCGCCAACGATTCGTCATTGCCCCCGCGAGCCCCATGAGCGCTGAAATCCCTGAAGACGACCAGCAAATGCCGCTGGTCTCACACCTGACCGAACTGCGCACACGCCTGCTGCGTTGCGTGCTGGCGATCTTTCTGATTTTTGCCGGGTTGTTCTACTTCACCCAGAAGATCTACACCCTGGTCTCGGCGCCTCTGCGGGTCTACCTGCCCGAAGGCGCGACGATGATCGCCACTGACGTCGCCTCGCCGTTCATCACGCCATTCAAGCTGACCATGATGGTCGCGCTGTTCCTGGCCATGCCGGTGATCCTGCATCAGATCTGGGGCTTCATTGCACCTGGCCTGTACAAGCACGAGAAGCGCATTGCCGTGCCGCTGCTGGTATCGAGCATCATCCTGTTCTACTCGGGGATGGCATTCGCCTACTTCCTGGTCTTCCCGCTGATTTTCCACTTCTTCGCCAGCGTGACCCCGGAAGGGGTATCGATGATGACGGATATCGCCAGTTACCTGGACTTCGTCATGACACTGTTCTTCGCCTTCGGCGTGGCCTTCGAAATCCCGGTGGCCGTGGTGCTGCTGGTGTGGATCGGCATCGTTGACGTGAAGTACCTGAAGAAGATCCGTCCGTACGTGATCATCGGCTGCTTCGTGGTCGGCATGATCCTGACGCCGCCGGACATCTTCTCCCAAACCCTGCTCGCCGTGCCGATGTGGCTGCTGTTTGAAGTGGGTGTATTGGCCAGTTCGATGATCACCAAGCGTGGCGACCACCCGGACGACCAGCCTGCCGAAGAGCCGCAGGACCAGCCGCCAGCGACCCGGCCGTGAATCTGCTGTTACTCGAAGACGCCGACTTCATTGCGGCGGACCGGGTGGTGCTGCGTGACCGGCGCCTCAAGCACATGCAAGAGGTGCATCGGATCGAAGTCGGCGACAGCCTGCGGGTCGGCCAGATCGGCGGCCTGCTGGGCAGTGCCGAGCTGTTGCGCCTGGAACCCCGGGAAGCCGAGCTGCGCATCAGCCTCGACAGCCCGCCACCGGCCAAACTGCCCCTGACCCTGCTGCTGGCCCTGCCCCGGCCAAAGATGCTGCGCCGGGTGTTTCAGACCGTGGCGACCATGGGCGTGCCCAGAGTCATCCTGGTCAACAGCTATCGCGTGGAAAAAAGCTTCTGGCAGACGCCCTTTCTGCAACCGGAGGCGATACGCGAGCAACTGATCCTCGGCCTGGAACAGGCCCGTGACAGCATGTTGCCGCAGATCATCATCGAGAAGCGCTTTAAACCGTTCGTCGAAGATCGCCTGCCGCAACTGGTCGAGGGCACCCTCGGACTGGTCGGTCATCCTGGCGACTTTCCCGCCTGCCCGCGTGCCGTGGAACAGCCGGTAACCCTGGCGATCGGCCCGGAAGGCGGCTGGATTCCCTACGAAATTGACCTGCTCAGGCAGTCGGGGCTGCAACCGGTACAACTGGGCGAACGTATTTTACGCGTTGAAACTGCCGTAACTGCCCTGCTCGCCCGGCTTTTCTAAGTATCGTTTTGCCAGCATTATGGCTACAGTTCGCGCACTAAGTTGCCGATATTAGTTGCACTTACATAAAAACAATAAGCTTTCAGGAGCGACGCCATGTATCGCGGGATAGCCCAAGGCCTGGGAAATATAAGCGTGAGCCGCAAGCTCGCCGTCGGTTTCGGCTTGCTGTTGCTGATGACCCTGATCATCACCAGCACCGGCTGGTTCAGCGTGACATCGCTGATCGGCCGCAGCGACAAGATCGCCGCCATCAGCCATATCAGCGATGCCACCCTGGAACTGCGCGTGGTGCGTCTGCGCTACGAGGCTCAATACAGCCCTGAAGCCGCCAAGGCGGTGTATGCCGGCCTGGACAAGCTTGATGAAACCATCAATGGCGCACTCAAGATCATTGAAGCGGGCGATGACTTCAAACGCCTGAACGATCAACGAACCGCTGCCGCCAAATACCGCAGTTCCTTCGACGACATGGTCAAAGCCATTGCCGCTCGCGAAGTCGCCCGCACCAACCTGGGCGTCACCGCTGATCACGCCGTGGAAGAGGTCAACAAGATCGAAGAGTCACTGCTGCTGGGCGACAGCATCCTCGAGTTCAACAGTTCCGTCAGTGTCAGCAAGCTGATCCAGCAGGCGCGCTTCCAGGTCCGTGGCTACACCTTCAGTGGCAAGGCCGAGTTCGAAAGCGCCGCGACCGCTGCCATCGACGAAGCTACCGTGGGCATCAATACCCTCGCGGGCGAGATTTCCCCCGAGTTCCTTTCCAAACTGCAGGCCGGCGCAGCCGCCCTAAAAGGCTATCGCGCGGCAGTGGGCCAGTACCGCGACGCCCAGCAGGTGAGCATGCAGGCCCTGGAGAAAATGACTGTCGTCGGCCAGGACCTGCTGGATATCAGCGACGAGCTGATCACCTCGCAGAACGGCAAGCGTGACAGCGACAGCCAGAAAGCCCAGTCGACGCTGGGGCTGGTCACCGTACTGGCGATCCTGTTCGGCATCATCGCCGCCTGGGCTATTACCCGGCAGATCGTTCTGCCGCTGCGTTACACCCTGACCGTGGTCGACCGCGTTGCATCCGGCGACCTGAGTCAGAACCTTGCCGTGGATCGCAAGGACGAGCTGGGCCAGTTGCAGGCCAGTATCCAGAAGATGACCCTGGGCCTGCGCACCCTGATCGGCGGGATCAGCGAGGGCGTGACCCAGATTGCCAGCGCCGCCGAGCAACTGTCCGCTGTCACCGAGCAGACCAGCGCCGGGGTCAACAGCCAGAAAGTGGAAACCGATCAGGTCGCCACCGCCATGCATCAGATGACCGCGACCGTGCAGGAAGTGGCGCGCAACGCCGAAGAAGCCTCGGAAGCGGCCAAGGTCGCCGATCAGCAGGCCCGTGAGGGTGATCGCGTGGTCAACCAGGCCATCGCCCAGATCGAGCGCCTGGCCACGGAAGTGAGCAATTCGACCAAGGCCATGGGCCTGCTGAAGACTGAAAGCGACAAGATCGGCAGCGTGCTGGACGTGATCAAGTCCGTGGCCGAACAGACCAACCTGCTGGCCCTCAACGCCGCTATTGAAGCTGCCCGCGCCGGTGAGGCCGGACGTGGATTTGCGGTGGTCGCCGATGAAGTGCGCAGCCTGGCCCAGCGCACGCAGAAGTCCACTGAAGAGATCGCCCAGCTGATCGTCGGCCTGCAAGGCGGTACGCAACAGGTCGCCAGCGCTCTGGACAGCAGCCGCGACCTGACTGACAGCAGCGTCGAACTGACGCGTAGCGCCGGCAGCGCATTGGAAAACATCACCCGTACCGTGTCGGCGATCCAGTCCATGAACCAGCAAATCGCCGCCGCCGCCGAGGAGCAGAGCGCCACCGCCGAAGAGATCAACCGCAGCGTGCTCAATGTGCGTGACGTGTCGGAGCAGACCTCGTCGGCCAGTGAGGAAACTGCGGCATCCAGTGTTGAACTGGCGCGGCTGGGCAATCACCTGCAGACGCTGGTGGGGAAATTCAAGGTGTAGAAAATGTGGGACCGGCTTTAGCCGGGAAGACGCTTTCCCGGCTAAAGCCGGTCCCACAGTCGCAAATACACTTTGAAAATGTGATCGGCTTCACTCACTCACCTCGCTCAGAAATCTCCTACAACCTCTTCAGGTCGCGCGATCCAACACCCTGCCGATGCGCTGGAAACACGTATCAGCAGGAGATTTACCCATGTTTGGATGGCTCAATCAGGCGCTGGGCAATACCAGCGTCAAACTCAAACTTTCCATGGGCTTCGGCCTGGTCCTGATCCTGACCCTGGCTATCACGCTGACGGGGTGGCACGGGCTGGACACCGTCATTGCCCGGGCTGAATCCATTACAGCCATCGGCCAGCTCAACGGTCTGAACAAAGACCTGCGCAGCGCGCGCATTCTGTTTCGCAGCGAAGGCAGCCAGGACAATGCCGCAGCCGTCGAGGGCTTGCTCGGCGAACTCGGCAAACAACTGGATCTGCTGCGCGGTGACGCCGATAACAAAGCCAGCCTGGAACTGCTCACCGAGCAAAGCCGGATCGTCAGTTCGATGAAAAAAAGCTTCGCCGAGCTGAGCGAAGCGCGCAAAGCCCGGGAGGCCCGGCGCGAGCAACTTGAAGAGCAATCCGCCAGGGCGGTTAAAGCGGTGCAGGACGTCGAGAGCGAGGTGCTCAAGGCCGTCAGCCAGGAGCAGGACAACGGCGAGCGTCTGGAGGAGTTCACCAATATTTCCCAACTCAAACAGCAGATCCAGACGGCCCGCTATCAGGTCCAGGCGTACACAATGAACGGTCAGGAGGCCTATGAGGACGCAGCCACCACGGCCATTGGCGAAGCAATCAAGGAGGTCGAGGAAATCGCTCTGGATCAGGCCGATGACAACCTCAAGGGCCTGAAAAACGCCAGTGAAGCCCTGCAACGCTATCGCGGCCAACTGGCCGAGTTTCAGACCGCGCAGAACAAGGTTGATGGCGCACAGAAAAATCTGGATACCTTGAGCGAGCAGATGCTCAACTCAGTTGCCAGCCTGATCGACAGGCAAACCGCCCAGCGCGATCAGGAAGCGGCGCTATCGCGCACCACATTGACCAGCGTCGCCGCACTCGCCCTGTTTCTCGGCCTGCTCGCGGCATGGCTGATTACCCTGCAAATCGTCGTGCCGCTGCGCCAGACCCTCGCTGCCGCCGGGCGAATCGCCAAGGGTGATCTGAGTCGCGACCTGCAGAGCCGCCGCCGCGATGAAATGGGCCAGTTACAGGACAGCATGCAGGAAATGACCCTGAGCCTGCGCCAGTTGATCGGCAATATCGGCGATGGGGTCACGCAGCTTGCCAGCGCCGCCGAAGAACTGTCCGCCGTGACTGAGCAGACCAGTGCCGGGGTCAACAGCCAGCGCGATGAGACCGATCAGGTGGCCACCGCCATGAACCAGATGACCAACACCGTGCTCGACGTCGCGCGTAATGCCCAGCAGGCCAGCGAAGCGGCGACCCATGCCGATCAGCAAGCCCGCGAAGGCGACAAGGTGGTCAACGATGCCATTGAGCAGATCGAGCAACTGGCGTCTGAAGTGGCCAGATCAACCAAGGCCATGAATCAGCTCAAGCTGGAAAGCGAGAAAATCGGCGGCGTGCTGGATGTGATCAAGTCGGTGTCGCAGCAAACCAATCTGCTGGCCCTGAACGCCGCCATCGAAGCGGCCCGTGCCGGGGAGGCTGGACGTGGCTTTGCCGTGGTCGCTGACGAGGTACGCGGCCTGGCACAGCGTACGCAGGAGTCCACCGAAGAAATCGAGGAACTGATTGCCGCGCTGCAACAGGGCACACAACAGGTCGCCATTACGCTGGACAGCAGCCGCAGTCTCACCGACAACAGCGTCAGCCTCAGTCGCCGCGCCGGTAGCGCCCTGGAGCAGATCACCCGAAGCGTCTCCAATATCCAGGACATGAACCGGCAGATCGCCACCGCAGGCGAACAACAAAGCGCCGTGGCCGAACAGATCACCCGTAACGTGGTGAGCGTGCGCGATATTTCCGATCAGACGGCAGCCGCGAGTGAGGAAACGGCGGCGTCCAGCTTTGAACTGGCGCGCCTGGGCGTGCATTTGCGTGATCTGGTGGGGAAATTCAAGGTCAGCTAGGCGGAGCCAGAAACAACTGTGGGAGCGGATTCATCCGCGAAAGTGGCGGGTCAGACGATAAATATCTATCGAATGTACCGGCCTCTTCGCGAATGAATTCGCTCCCACATTGTTTACGCTACAGCTTCAGCTCAGGCATGCACCAAAGCGTGCGCCGGCTCTACCACCGCCGGTTGCAGCGGCAGCAATGGCGAATGCGGATCGGCTTCGATGGAAGCGCGCCACGCGGCCAGCCACTCGGCGTGACCTTCGCTCCAGACCTGCTCGTGCAGACGACCCAATGCCACCGGGTCGCTGAGCAGCATCAGGCGCTCGTGGTTGCTGAGCTTTTCCGGACCGACTTTCAGCGCATGGCGAACCCGCTCCTGACGCATCAGCTCGATGGGCTCGGCGAACTTGTGGCGCGAAGTCGCCAGGGCACAGGCCAAGGCGTTCTGCCGTGGGTCGACGACGGAACGAACAAAGCCGTCCTTCAGCGCGTGCCAGCGGTTCTCATGGGTGTACTGGTCGGTTGCCAGCAGCTCTTGCGGCGGCGCGTATTCCTCTGGAATGAGGAAGAACTTCTCGTCGCGCGCCTTGAGGCCCAGGCCGGTACGGCTGGAAATCACCGAGACCGGAATCGACAGCATCAGCGAACCGACGATCGGCGCCAGCCACCACAGGAAGCTCGGGTTCAGCCACGCCACCAGCAGGGCCCAGCAGGCGCCCAGCAGGGTTTGCGGACCGTGGCGTTTGACCGCCTCAAGCCATGGCGTCGAGTCGTCGTCACGTTGTGGCGAGTTCCAGGTTGCAGCCCAACCGAGGAACGCAGCCAGTACGAAGCGAGTGTGGAACAGCATACGCACCGGAGCCAACAGCACCGAGAACAGCATTTCCATCAACATCGACAGCGTGACCTTGAACTTGCCACCAAAGCCGATTGCGCCCTTGGCCCAGATCAGAATGACGCTGAGCAGTTTAGGCAGGAACAACAGCACGATGGTGGTGGAGAACAGCGCCACGGCTTTTTCCGGGTGCCACTGCGGCCACAGCGGATACAACTGCCGCGGCTCCATGAAGTAGGTCGGCTCCATCAGTGTGTTGACCGCAAGCAACGCCGTCGACAACACGAGGAAGAAGAACCACAAAGGCGCAGACAGATAAGACATCACGCCTGTCAGGAACACCGCACGGTGCACCGGGTGCATACCCTTGACCAGGAACAGACGGAAGTTCATCAGGTTACCGTGGCACCAGCGACGGTCACGCTTGAGTTCGTCCAGCAGGTTCGGCGGCAGCTCTTCGTAGCTGCCTGGCAGATCATAGGCAATCCACACGCCCCAGCCGGCACGACGCATCAGCGCCGCTTCAACAAAGTCGTGGGACAGAATCGCACCGGAGAAAGCACCTTTACCCGGCAACGGCGCCAGGGCGCAGTGCTCGATAAACGGCTTCATACGGATGATCGCGTTGTGGCCCCAGTAGTGGGATTCACCCAACTGCCAGAAGTGCAGGCCAGCGGTGAACAGCGGGCCGTAAACCCGGGTAGCGAACTGCTGCATGCGCGCATAGAGCGTGTCCATGCCCGACGCCCGTGGCGCGGTCTGGATAATACCGGCGTCCGGCGTGGCTTCCATCAAGCGCACCAGACTGGTCAGGCATTCGCCACTCATTACGCTGTCGGCGTCGAGGACGACCATGTAGCGGTATTCGCCGCCCCAGCGACGGCAGAAGTCGTCGAGGTTGCCGCTTTTGCGTTTAACGCGACGACGACGGCGACGATAGAATATCTTGCCGAAGCCCTTGGTCTCGCGACACACGTCCAGCCAGGCCTGTTGCTCGGCAACGCAAATATCGGTTTCGTTACTGTCGCTGAGTACGAAGAAGTCGAAGCGATCAAGGTCACCCGTCGCCGCAACCGACTCGAAAGTCGCGCGCAGACCGGCAAATACCCGGGCCACATCTTCGTTACAGATCGGCATGACCAGCGCGGTGCGGGCACCGGCTTCGATCGGCTCGTTACCGGCGCTGGCCCCGGAGATGCGGTATTTATCGCGCCCGGTGAGCAGTTCCAGAAAGCCCATCAGCGCGGTCCAGAAACCGGCCGAGACCCAGCAGAACAGGATGCCGAACAGCAACAGAATGCTGCTCTGCAAGGCATAAGGCAGAACCTGCAAGGCGGTCTGCATCAGCGACTGCCGGGAGATTTCGTCGAACGAAACCAGCGACCAACCCTGATACGGCATGATGCCTTTCATGTACCAGCTGGCGACGATGGTCTGACCCAGCATCAACAGCAGCAGGATATAGCGACGGGTCGAACCCACGGTACGCCAACGCGCCTTGGGCAACTCGCGCTTCTCCGGCTCCGGCGCATTGGTGCGACCGGTCAGGCGTCGCCAGCCACGCACCAGAATATTGGTGCGCCATGGCTCGGGAACGACCTTGGTGCGCTGAATCGGTGGCGTGGCTTTCAGGCACACCCTACCGCTGGCGTCGAGACCGAGCATTTCGGCCTCCTGCAACTCGTCAGCGGTGGCCAGGGTCAGGCGACGGCCTACCGAGACCTGAGCGGCCTCGGTAGTGTCGACGCCCGGCTGGGCCGAAAGACGTTCATGCAACTCACTGAAAGACTGGCAGCCGGCAAGTTCTGCCCGCTGCTCGTCACTCATTGGCAGGTGCGCCAGGTACTCGCTCAGCGAGACTGGCGCCGGTACGGAATTACTCATCGGCTGGCAACTGGTAGCTCCAGGTCTCGGTCAAGACTTGCAGGGTCTTGGCAGATTCTGGAAGGGTGGATGCAGGGCCATGAGCAGGCTGCTGAGACTCTTTACCGTCCTTGACGCGGGCAGCATCGGCCAGCGCCGCTTCAGGGCGATCAGCAGCATCAGTCTTGGCGGTTTCAGTGACCGCTTCCGGCTTGGCAGCAGCAGCGTCAGGCTTGATCGTGTCAGCTTTGGCCGCATCGGCCTTGGCTACGTCGGCCTTGGCGGGCTTGCCTGCTTCGGCTTTCGGCGCTTCCGGCTTGGCTGCGTCAGCCTTGGCCACTTCAACCTTGTCGGCGGCTTTCGGCGCGTCCTTGGCTTCTTTGGCGGCCTTGGCGGCTGCGGCTTTTTGCTCGGCCTTGTCTTTCTCGGTGACCAGCAATGCAGGCTCCTTGCCAGGTTCGGCAGGCAGCTCGCGCAGCAGGTAAGCACGCATTTCGATCGGCTTGTTGTTGTCCTTGACCTTCAGACGCAGGGTCAGGCGGTAGCCTTTGGTCACCGGGTTGTAGCGCAGGTTGTTTTCGACCAGCTCGGTGTTGTCATCGGTGGTGACCTGGCTGCGGATCGTTGGATCTTCAGGCAGGGCGGCCAGTACCGGACCTACGAAATCAACCAGGAACGCCACGGTGCCGTCAGGCTGGCGGATCAGGTTGGACTGTTTGACATCGCCGGTGGAGCGCAGGGTCTGACGGACCCAACCCAGATCAGGCGAGTGGATGGCTTTTTCGTCCATGGTCCAGTGCAGGCGATAGTTGAAGTCAACGGGTTCGCCCGGCGCTGGCTGGGTTTCCGGCTTCCAGAAAGCAACGATGTTGTCATTGGTTTCATCGGCAGTCGGGATTTCGACCAGATCAACAGTACCCTTGCCCCAGTCGCCTTTCGGTTCGATCCAGGCGCTTGGACGCTTGTCGTAACGATCATCGAGGTCTTCGTAGTGGCTGAACTCGCGGCCACGTTGCAGCAGACCGAAGCCGCGCGGGTTCTCGACCGAGAAGCTGCTGACCGACAGGTGTTTCGGGTTGTTCAGCGGACGCCAGATCCACTCGCCATTGGCGGCCTGAATCGACAGACCGCTGGAGTCGTGCAGCTCGCGGCGATAGTTAGGTACACGCGAAGGCTGGTTGGCACCGAACAGGAACATACTGGTCAGTGGCGCAACGCCCAGCTTGCCGACTTTATCACGCAGGAACATGCGCGACTTGACGTCGACCACGGTGTTGGTGCCCGGACGTAGCGTCAGCTGATAAGCACCGGTAGCGCGCGGCGAGTCGAGCAGGGCGAAGATCACCAGGTGGTTTTCGTCGGTCTGCGGCTTCTCGATCCAGAACTCGGTAAAGCGCGGGAACTCTTCACCCGACGGCATCGCGGTATCGATGGCCATGCCGCGCGCCGACAAGCCGTACACCTGGCCTTTGCCGATCACGCGGAAATAGCTGGCGCCGAGCATGGTCATGACTTCGTCGTTCTTGTCATCCTTGTTGATCGGATACAAGACGCGAAAACCGGCGTAACCGAGTTTTTCGGTGGCCTTGGGGTCGAACTTCACGTCGGCGAAATCGAAACGACCGGCGTCGTACTTGATCTCGTGAACATCAGTCGCGGTGACTTCGTTGATTTTGACCGGCGTGTCGAAGTGCATGCCCTGATGATAGAAGGACAGCTTGAACGGGGTCTTGTCAGTGGCCCACTCGGCCTTTTCCTCACGGAAACGGATTTTCTGGTAGTCCGCGAACTTCATGTCGCGGAACTCCGCCGGAAGATTGCTCTTCGGCGCTTCAAACTTCTTCGCGGCCAGATCCTTTGCCTTGGCAGCTACATCTTCCAGATCGAAAGCCCAAAGCTGGGAAGCGCTGAACAGGCAGATCAGGGCAGAACTCGCCAATAGCGCGCTGCGCAGCCGCTTGCCAGGTGTCTTAGGTGCATTACAGGGACTAACAATCACGAGCAACCCTCGCCGAAAACAGTGAAATAACCAACGGCCAGCTATCAGATGCCGGGTTGGCGAGCAATGTTCCGACTCCTAAAAGACTTGGGAATTCCCCAAGAGGCGTCGAAGCACACTCAAACCAAGATAAATGGACCCACTCACGCGATCCCCGTAGCGCGCGATTATCTAGTAGCGCGCGTGACAACGCATCAGGGGGAACGAAGTATTTATTGCTTTTAAGCCTAATAAATCCGGGCGGACCGGGTTTAGCTCTCCAACAAAAATGTCACAGGGCCATCATTGATCAAATGGACCTGCATATCTGCACCAAATTGGCCCGCCTGCACCCCTTCGTGCGAGCTTTTCGCCTTGTCGAGCAAGTAGTCGAACAGCTCGGCACCCAGGGCGGGCGGCGCGGCCCTGGAGAAACTCGGGCGCATGCCACTCTTGGTATCGGCAGCCAATGTGAATTGTGAAACCAACAATAGACCGCCCGCGACATCGCGCAACGACAGATTCATTTTGCCGTCGCTATCACTGAAGACCCGATAGTTGAGCAACTTGTGCAGCAACTTGTCGGCGCTTGCGCGATTGTCCTGGGGCTCGACGCCCACCAGCACCAACAGGCCCTGATCAATGGCCCCGACAATATCGCCGCCCACCTCGACGCGCGCGCTGCGGACGCGTTGTAACAGTGCTTTCATCTTATCCAGAACTCCGAGTGCATTGACGTTGGAGCGAGGCTTGCCCGCGAAGAGGCCAGGACAGTCGGCACATTTTCCGCGTCAGGAGTATCGCCTTCGCGGGCAAGCCTCGCTCCAACGGCCCAAGTCTCGCCCTGACCTTCACATCAAATCAGGCTTCTTCCGGCGGCAGATCCAGCAGGCGCCGGGCAACTTCAGCGGCAGCCCGCACCAGCGCATCGGTAATCCCCGGTTCGGCAGCGGCGTGCCCCGCGTCGCGGATCACCTGCAGTTCGCTGTTGGGCCAGGCCTGATGCAGTTCCCAGGCATTGTCCAGCGGGCAGATCACGTCGTAGCGGCCATGGATGATGATGCCCGGCAAATGGGCGATCTTGGGCATGTCGCGGATCAGTTGGTTGTCTTCGAGGAAGGCCTTGTTGGTGAAGTAGTGGCACTCGATCCGGGCGATGGACAAGGCCCGCTGTGGCTCGGAGAAGCGATCGACCATGGTCGAGTTCGGGCGCAGGGTCGCCGTGCGGCCTTCCCAAGTGGACCACGCCTTGGCGGCGTGCATCTGGGCGATCTGGTCGTTGCCGGTCAGACGCTTGTGGAAAGCGGTGAGCAGGTCGCCGCGCTCGTCCAGGGGGATCGGCGCCACGTAATCCTGCCAGTAATCGGGGAACAGGCGGCTGGCACCGGCCTGGTAGAACCAGTCGATTTCCTGCTGGCGCGCCAGGAACACCCCGCGCAGGATCAGTGCATGCACGCGGTCCGGATGCGTCTGGGCGTAGGCCAGCGCCAGGGTCGAGCCCCAGGAACCGCCGAACAGCACCCATTTATCGATGCCCAAGTGCGTGCGAATGCGCTCCAGGTCTTCGACCAGATGCCAGGTGGTGTTGTTTTCCAGATTGGCGTGGGGCGTTGAACGGCCGCAGCCACGCTGGTCGAAAGTGACGATACGGTAGAGGTTCGGATCGAAGTAGCAGCGACTCTGTGCGTCACAACCAGCCCCAGGACCACCATGGATAAAGACCACCGGCAGCCCTTCAGGCGAACCACTTTCATCGACATACAGCACATGCGGCTCTTCCACGGCCAGATCGTGCCGGGCGTAAGGTTTGATCTGCGGGTACAAAGTCTGCATAGGTGCTCCATAGGTCCTGTTCAGGGGCTTCTATTATTGTGGCGCAGTGGCTGCGAGCCTCTAAATCGAACAGCCAGTGTGGGCCATCATAAACCCGAAACGATGATTCATCATGCTCTCTAGTGACGCATGAATGATGACTGGAACGATCAATGCAAGCGTTTTGCCAATTACTCGGCCCGGCGAACGCATGTGATCTCGCTGTGTCGAACCCTGGCGCGTGCTCTGAGTTTTTTAGGATTTTTTCAGGCAATAACCGGGGACACGCCCTACAGTCAAAGAACCCCTTCCTTCGTCTGACTAGCTTGAGGTCGTAATTGATGTCTCAGGAACCACCACTCGTTCGTGACGCTGAAGTGGCCGCTTTTCGCGCCGCTGTTCTCGCTAAACTCACCTATGCCGTGGGCAAGGACCCTGACCATGCATTCGAGCATGACTGGTTTGAAGCCGTGGCCCTCGCAGCGCGCGACCATATGGTCGAGCACTGGATGGATCACACAAGGCAGATCTATCGCACGGTACAGAAGCGGGTTTATTACCTGTCCCTGGAGTTTCTCATCGGCCGCCTGCTGTACGACAGCCTGAGCAACCTCGGCCTGCTGGAAATCGCCCGTGAGGCGATGACTGAGTTGGGCGTGGATATCGAACGTATCCGCCTGCTCGAGCCCGACGCGGCCCTGGGCAACGGTGGCCTCGGTCGTCTGGCGGCGTGCTTCATGGAAAGTATGTCGACCCTGGGCATCGCCGGTCACGGTTATGGCATCCGTTACGAGCACGGGCTGTTCCGTCAGGCCGTGGTCGATGGCTGGCAACAGGAGCAAACGGAAAACTGGCTGGATTTCGGTAATCCATGGGAATTCGAACGTCCAGAAGTGGTGTACTCCATCGGCTTCAGCGGCAGCGTCGAAACCCTGCTCAGCGAAACCGGCGAACCGCATCAGATCTGGAAACCGGCCGAAACCGTCCGGGCCATTGCCTATGACACTCCGGTGGTCGGCTGGCGCGGTGCCAGTGTGAACACCCTGCGCCTGTGGCGTGCCCGGGCCGTGGGTGACTTGCACCTGGAGCGTTTCAACGCCGGTGACCACTTCGGCGCTGTGGCTGAAGTCGTGCGAGCCGAAAGTATTTCCCGCGTGCTCTACCCCAACGATGCCACCGAGGCCGGGCAGGAACTGCGCCTGCGCCAGGAATACTTCTTTGTCTCGGCTTCGTTGCAGGACCTGCTGCGCCGCCACCTGAACATGCACGCAACGCTGATGGATCTGTCGGAGCACGCGGCGATCCAGATGAACGACACTCACCCGTCGATCGCTGTGGCCGAGCTGATGCGTCTGCTGATCGACACCCATGGCATCGCCTGGGACGCCGCGTGGAAAATCACCGTCGGCACCCTCGCCTATACCAACCACACCCTGCTGCCCGAGGCGCTGGAAACCTGGTCCGTGGGCCTGATGGAGCGCATGCTGCCGCGGCACATGCAGATCATCTACCTGATCAACGCCCAGCACATCGACACCCTGCGTGCCAAAGGCATCCATGACTTCGACGTGCTGCGCGCGGTATCGCTGATTGAAGAAGACAACGGCCGCCGTGTGCGCATGGGTAACCTGGCGTTCCTCGGCTCCCACAGCGTTAACGGCGTATCGGCGCTGCACACGCAGCTGATGCGCAAGACGGTGTTTGCCGAGCTGCACAAGCTGTATCCGGAGCGGATCAACAACAAAACCAACGGCATTACCTTCCGCCGCTGGCTGTTCCAGGCCAACCCACGCCTGACCGAAATGCTCACCGAAGCCCTCGGGACAGATATCCAGGACAACATGGAGACCGGCCTGCGAGGCCTGGAACCGTTCGCTGAAAAGAGCTCGTTCCGCAAGCAGTTCGCCGACCAGCGGCTGCACAGCAAGCGTGCCTTGGCGGCGATCATCCATGAACGCTTGGGTATCGCGGTCAATCCGGCGGCGATGTTCGACGTGCAGGTCAAGCGGATTCACGAATACAAACGCCAGTTGCTCAACCTGTTCCACACCGTGGCGCTGTATCAGGCCATTCGTGCCGAGCCGGGCACCGATTGGGTGCCGCGGGTGAAGATCTTCGCAGGCAAGGCGGCGGCCAGTTATCACTCGGCCAAGCTGATCATCAAGCTGACCAACGATATCGCGCGTACCGTGAACAACGATCCAACCGTGCGCGGCCTGCTCAAGGTCGTGTTCATGCCCAACTACAACGTCAGCCTGGCTGAAAGCATCATTCCGGCAGCGGACCTGTCGGAGCAGATCTCTACCGCCGGGCTCGAGGCATCGGGCACCAGTAACATGAAGTTCGGCCTCAATGGCGCTCTGACGATCGGCACTCTCGACGGCGCCAACGTGGAGATGAGCGAGCAGATCGGGCTGGAGCACATGTTTATCTTCGGCATGACCTCGCAACAGGTCGAAGCGCGCAAGCGCACCGGGGATTTCAGCGCCCATGCCGAAGTCGCTGCGTCCGGGCGTCTCAACGATGTATTGCAGGCAATTCGCGGCGGGGTGTTCTCGCCGGATGATCCGAATCGTTATACCGGGCTGATCGACCAGTTGCTGGCCTATGACCGTTTCCTGGTTTGCGCCGACTTCGATTCGTACTGGGACGCCCAGGCCCGGGTCGAGGAACGCTGGCACGACTCCAAGGCCTGGTGGCGCTCGGCAGTGCTGAACACTGCGCGCATGGGCTGGTTCTCTTCGGACCGGACCATTCGCGAATATGCCGGGGAAATCTGGAAGGCGTTGGATTAATAAAGCTGCAAATCTTGTGGGAGCGCGGCTTGCCCGCGAAGGCGCCATCTCGGACGATAAATTTTCACCGTCTGTGCCGGCCTCTTCGCGGGTAAGCCGCGCTCCCACGAGTCCAGCTCCTAAAGCTGTGATGCCCCTCGCAAAATCGCAAAACCGCGCAATTATTTGTGCTGTGTCCGGTCTGAGCCCTGTCTATTAAAATACATGTCGCTCCCTTCAGACAGGCAAGACAAGGACTTAACCCGTGCAATGGATTCTGATGCTGCTTGGCCTGGTGCTCGGCGCCATGGGCAGCGACTACCCCCTGGACCCCTTCAGCGGTGCTGCCATTGGCGGCGCAGTCGGCTGGGTGCTGGGCATGAGCATTCATGTGTGGCAATTGCGCCGCAGAAGCGCCCGCCAGGGCGAGCAACTGGAAGTGATGCACAAAACCGTCGAAGCCCTGCAGCAACGGCTGTCGATGCTCGAGCACCCACCCACCTCTTCCTTTAATAAGGCAGCCGCCAGTCAACCGGTGCAAGACAGCGCACCGCTGCCCGACACTATCTGGGTCGCCAGCAAGGCAGACGAACCCGAGCTGAGCTGGGACCTGCCTGCTGAAGTCGCAGTTGCGCCTACCCCAGAGCCCGTCGCCTCCGACTGGAACATCGACGCAGTCAGCCCTTCCCGTGCGCAATCACCTGCGACGCCTACCCCTGTCAACTGGCTGGACCGCGGCCTGGACGCTGCCAAAGGCTGGCTACTGGGCGGCAATACCGTGTTGCGCGTCGGTGTGGTGCTGCTGTTCCTCGGCCTGGCCTTCCTGCTGCGCTATGCCACTGAAGGCATGGTCATCCCGGTGGAAGCCAAGTACGCCGCTGTGATCGTCTGCGCCCTGGCACTGCTGGGCCTGGGTTGGTGGCTGCGCGACCGGAATCCGGCCTACGCCTTGACCTTGCAGGGCGCCAGCGTCGGGGTGATTTACCTGACGATCTTTGCAGCGATGAAGCTCAACGCCTTGATCGACCCGGCCATGGGCTTCGCCCTGTTGGTGGCCGTGACTGCCTTCTCTGCGATTCTCGCGGTCAAGCAAGACTCCCTGGCCCTGGCCTGCGCCGGTGCCCTCGGTGGTTTCGCCGCGCCGCTGCTGGCGTCCACCGGCCAGGGCGGCAACCATATCGCCCTGTTCAGCTACTTCACCCTGCTCAACGCCGGGATCTTCGCCATCGCTTGGTTCAAGGCCTGGCGTCCGCTGAACCTGATCGGTTTCTTCGGCACCTTCGGTATCGGCGCTGCCTGGGGCATGAAGGCCTATAACCCTGAGCTGCTGTGGAGCACCGAAGGTTTCCTGATTCTGTTCTTCCTGATGTACCTGGCCATCGGCCTGTTGTTCGCCCGACGCAGGCTGGAAGAACTGGCCAACGGCCCCGAGGATGACAGCCGCACAGCGATGTTGCGCTGGTCGGCGCGGCAGAGCAGTTATGTTGATGGCAGCCTGTTGTTCGGCACGCCCATCGTCGGTTTCGGTCTGCAATATGCGCTGGTCGGTCATCTGGAGTTCGGCGCAGCGATCAGCGCCCTGGTGCTGGGCCTGATCTATATGGGCATCGCCCGCCTCCTGGCATCGCGCACATCCGGCCGCGCTCTGCTGCTGGTCGAAACCTGTCTCGCCCTGGGCGTAGTGTTTGCCACCCTGGCCATCCCTCTGGGCCTGAATTCACAATGGACCTCAGTATCCTGGGCCATTGAAGGCGCGGCGGCGTTCTGGCTCGGCCTGCGGCAGAACCGCATGTTGGCCCGGGCTTTCGGCCTGTTGCTGCAAGTCGGCGCCGGGATCTCCTTCATTAATGAACTGAACGCCTGGTACTCACCACTGTTTGCCCATGGCGATTACTGGACGCCAATGATTCTGTCCCTGGCAGCGCTGATCAGCGCGCTGTGCGTGGAGCGGATCAGGACCGCGAGCCTGCTCAATCGCGATCTGCTGTCGACCTTGCTGCTGGTCTGGGGCGGCGCCTGGTGGGGCGTGGGCCTGATCAGTGCGTCGTGGCGCCTGGCGCCACCGGACCTGCGCGTGGTGTTGCTGCTGGCCCTGGCCGCCGCCAGTCTGGCGCTGTGGACCGTGATCAGCGTGCGCCTGCGCTGGCCCGGTCTGGCGATGCTGTGCCTGGCCTTGCTCGGGCTGGCGCTGATTCCGGTCAGCGGCATCCTGCTGGCCTACAAGTTCGGCCCGGACTATCACCCGAGCGCCAACTGGGGCTGGCTGGCCTGGCTGGTGTTGTTCGCCGTGCATCTGCGTTCTCTGCGCAGCCTGGAGCAGATCCTTGCGGCCAAGGCCGCTAGCATCGCCCATGTGTTGGGTTGCTGGTTGATCCTCAGCGTCGTCGCCCTGCAGGTACGGGATGTGGTGATGGCATTCTCCGAAACCTATAACGCCTGGCGCTGGCTGGGTTGGGCGCTGGTGCCGAGCCTGTATCTGCTGGCGATGGCTGCGCCGCGACAATGGCCTTGGCCGGTGGCGACTCATGGCCGCGAATACCGGGTCTGGGCGGCGTTGCCGGTGGCTGGCCTGCTGCTCGCCTGGTTCTGGCTGGCCAACACCTTCAGCGATGGCAACGCCGATCCACTGGGCTATGTGCCACTTGTTAACCCACTGGAAATCGGCCTGCTGTTCGCCCTGACCGGGGTGTTCCTGTGGATCAGCCGCAACCTCCATCAACTGGGCGTCAGCCCGCATCAATGCCAGCGTCTGGCCTGGCTGGTCGCCGGGGCTTCGCTGTTTGCCCTGGTTACGGCCATGGTCATGCGTACCGCCCATCACTGGAGCGGTGTGCCTTGGGCGGCGGATGATCTGCTGGAATCCATGCGGGTACAGGCCGGGCTGTCGATTGTCTGGACCCTGATGGCCCTGGCCCTGATGATCGGCGGCCACCTGCGGGTACGTCGCGAAATCTGGATTGCCGGTGCGGTGCTGATCGGTGTCGTGGTTGCCAAGCTATTCTTCGTCGAACTGAGCAACCGTGGCGGCATGGCGCGGATTGTTTCGTTCATCGGCGTGGGTATCCTGCTGCTGGTCGTGGGCTACTTCGCCCCGCTGCCGCCCAAGCGTGCAGCCCAAGCCGCAGTCGAACCGACGCCGGAACCGGATCTGCCATGAGGAAGCCGTACTTGAGTGCCCATGCGTTATTGAAAAGCCTGCTGTGCGCGGCCGCTTTGTTGACGGCCAACTTTATCCAGGCCGCGGAAGCTCCCGCTGACTTTGCCAGCCAGACGCCCCTGACCCTCAGCGGCGAAGGCCCCTGGTATCGCCTTGAGCTGCCTCTGGCCGTGCAACTGCAGGCCCGTCAGGCTGACCTCGCTGACTTGCGTATCTTCAACAGCGAAGGCCAGCCCCAGGCCTATGCCCTGGCGCAAAGCCAGCCTCAGCGTCCGGCCGAACAGCCGGAAGTCGCGGTGAAGATGTTCCCGCTGTACAACAGCACCGACAAGCGCGATGCCGTGCCGGTGGTGCGAGTACAACGTTCGAGCAACGGCACTGTCGTCGAAGTATCGCCCCAGGAAGATATCGAAGCTGGCGATGAGGTCCTGCGCGGCTGGCTGCTCGACACCAGCGCGGTCAAGGCGCCGCTGGAGCACCTTACCCTGGACTGGAGCACCGAACATGAGGGCTTCCAGCACTTCAGCATCGAGGCCAGCGACGACCTGCAGCACTGGCAGTCGTGGGGCAGTGGTCAGGTCGCCCGGCTGTCGTTCTCCGATGAGCTGGTCGAACAGCGTGAAGTCGCCCTGCCCGGCCACAAGGCCCGTTACCTGCGCTTGCTGTGGACGACGCCAAACGTACCGACCCTGACTTCAGCGATGGTCCTCGGCGCAGCCAACGATGCGCCGCCAGCGCCCCTGAGCTGGTCGCCCGCCTTGAGCGGCAAGCTCGACAAGCCCGGCGAATATCTGTGGGAACTACCCACCAGCCTGCCGGTGGAGCGCCTGCGCTTTGAGATCGTCCAGGCCAACAGCCTGGCGCCCGGCACGCTGTACGGGCGGCTGGACAGCAAAAAGCCCTGGCAAGCGATCGGCAGCGGCCTGCTCTACCGCCTGACTGAGAATGGCCAGGACGTCACCCAGAATGAAATCCAGCTGGCGGGTTACCCGGTGCGGGAACTGAAACTGGAAGTGGACGAACGCGGCGGCGGCCTCGGCCCCGAAGCGCCGAAACTGCACTTTGCCGTGTCGGCGACGCAAGTGGTGTTCCTGGCCCGGGGCAACGGCCCCTTTACCCTGGCCATCGGTAACGCGACAGCGCCTGCGGTAAATCTGCCGATCAATACCCTGATTCCCGACTACAACCCGCAGAAGCTCGCCGGCCTAAGCAGCGCCACGCCGACCAAAGCACCGGTGATCAGCCTCACGCCCCTGGCTCCCGCGCCGATGGTGATCGACTGGAAGCGCATTGGCCTGTGGGCCTTGTTGGTTCTGGGGGTGATTTTCCTCGGCTGGATGGCCCTGAGCACCCTGCGCGCCACCGCGCCAAAATCTTGATCCGCATCGCCCGTACGCGGGCGATTTATGGCTACGCTGTCTATCTGAGCCAAAACAGCAGGCAAAACCTGAACTCAATCCGCTGCAAGCCGGTCTGATGGGCAGTATTACGCTCGCACACGCGGTAAACTGCGCGGGTTTTTCATCCCCATACTTTCGGAGCACTCCATGTCCCGCGTTACCCTAAGTCGCTATCTGATCGAGCAGACCCGCAGCAACAACACCCCTGCCGATCTGCGCTTCCTTATCGAAGTAGTGGCTCGTGCGTGCAAGGAAATCAGCCATGCCGTCTCCAAAGGCGCGCTGGGCGGTGTGCTTGGCAGCATGGGCACCGAGAACGTGCAGGGCGAAGTGCAGAAAAAGCTCGACGTGATTTCCAACGAAATCCTTCTGGAAGCCAACGAATGGGGCGGTCACCTGGCCGGCATGGCATCCGAAGAGATGGACAACGCCTACCAGATCCCAGGCAAATATCCGAAAGGCGCCTACCTGTTGGTATTCGACCCGTTGGACGGCTCGTCGAACATCGACATCAACGCCCCGGTCGGTACGATCTTCTCCGTACTGCGTTGCCCGAACGAATACCTGAGCCAGAACGAAGCCCTGAACGAAAAGGCCTTCCTGCAGCCAGGCACTGAGCAGGTCGCTGCCGGTTACGCCATCTACGGTCCGCAAACCATGCTGGTGCTGACCCTGGGAGACGGCGTGAAAGGCTTTACCCTGGACCGTGAAATGGGCAGCTTCGCCCTGACCCACGAAGACATCACGATCCCGGAAACCACTCAGGAATTTGCCATCAACATGTCCAACCAGCGCCACTGGGAAGCCCCGGTACAGCGCTACGTCAGCGAGCTGCTGGCCGGTGAAGAAGGCCCGCTGGAGAAGAACTACAACATGCGTTGGGTGGCCGCGATGGTTGCCGACGTGCACCGCATCCTGACCCGTGGCGGTCTGTTCATGTATCCACGCGACAGCCGTGAGCCGTCCAAGCCGGGCAAACTGCGCCTGATGTACGAAGCCAACCCGATGTCGTTCCTGGTGGAACAGGCTGGCGGCGCCTCCACCGACGGCCACCAGCGCATCCTCGACATCAAGCCTGAAGGCCTGCATCAGCGTGTTGCGGTGTACCTGGGTTCGAAAGAAGAAGTCGAGCGCGTGACTGCTTACCATAAGGGCTAATCAGACCCTGTGGGAGCGAAGCTTGCCCGCGTGCTGTTCGCGGGCAAGCCTCGCTCCAACGAATAAACTGTGGTGATTCTCCTCCACCACGGAACCAGATCCCGCTTTTCCCTTCTAAGCTTGCGCTATTGCGCCCGCGCAGCCGTTCCAGGCCTGCCCCGCATCAGCATTTCCCCAGGCTCAGGAGCTTCACTCATGACTTTGCGCAACGTCGCCCTACTGTCGTTCTGCGTATTGCTGGCTGCATGCAGCAAGATCAATCAGGAAAACTATTCGAAGCTGTCCGCCGGGATGCCCAAGACTCAGGTCGAAGCGCTGCTCGGCAGCCCGACTGAATGCTCCGGCGCCATCGGCCTGACCAGTTGCACCTGGGGCGATCAGAAGAGCTTTATCAGCGTGCAGTACGCCGCCGACAAAGTGGTGCTGTTCTCGGGTCAGGGTCTGAAATAAATCATGCTCAAGCTACTGCTACGTTTCAGCGTTGCCCTGATGGCCTGTTTCCTGGCCATCGGCTTTGCCCATTCGCAAGAGAATCTGGAGCCCAAGACCGTCGGCCATGTCGACTTCAAGCGCTACCAGGGCACCTGGTATGAGCTGGCCCGGCTGCCGATGTATTTCCAGCGTAACTGCGCGCAATCAGAAGCCCATTACGGCCTCAAGGACGACGGCAATGTCAGCGTGCTGAACCGCTGCCGCGACAAGGATGGGCAGTGGCAGGAAATCAACGGCACCGCCTCGCCGCAGGAAGTCGGCAAGACCGACCGCCTGTGGGTGGTGTTCGATAACTGGTTCTCGCGCCTGCTGCCGGGCATCACCAAGGGCGCGTATTGGGTGCTCTACATCGACGATGACTACAAGACCGCTGTGGTCGGTACTCCGGATCGCAAGTACCTGTGGCTGCTGTCACGCACCGCTCATGTGTCTGAAACCACTCGCCAGGAGCTGCTGAGCAAGGCCCAGCAGCAGGGTTACGACACCATGAAGCTGATCTGGCGCACGGAAGATTCGGCGATCGGCAACTCAGCCAAGTAATTCCCGCAGGACCTGCGCAAACGCCTGGCTGCTCTCTTCTTCGCCAGCATGACGGCCGTCGCGAATCACCCACCGGCCGTTGACCAGCACATCACGGATCTGCCGGTCGCCGCCGGCAAACAGCCAGCGATTGAGAATGCCATCGCCCGTGGCCGTGGCCAGGTACGGATCGTTGCCGTCCAGCACCAGCCAGTCGGCGCGCTGGCCGACAGTCAAAGCACCGATGTTCTGCCCCATGGCCTGGGCGCCGCCGACCAGCGCGGCATCGAACAAGGTACGCCCGACCATGGGCTGATCACTGCGATACAGGCGATTGCGGCGTTGATCGCGTAGGCGCTGGCCGTATTCGAGCCAACGCAACTCTTCGACCACGCTCAACGAAACATGGCTGTCCGAGCCGATGCCCCAGCGTCCGCCCTGGGCGATGTAGTCCACGGCAGGGAAAATTCCGTCGCCCAGATTGGCCTCGGTGGTCAGGCACAGGCCCGCCACCGCCGCACTGCGCGCCATGGATGCCACTTCACCGGCATCGGCGTGGGTGGCGTGGACCAGGCACCAGCGCTGATCGACTTCGACATTTTCGTACAGCCACTGCAACGGCCGACGCCCGCTCCAGGCCAGGCAGTCATCGACTTCCTTCTGCTGCTCGGCGATATGGATATGCACCGGGCAAGCCTTGTCGCTGGCGGTCAGCACCTCGCTGATCTGCTGCGGCGTCACGGCGCGCAACGAGTGGAAACACAGCCCCAGAGCCTGGGCCGGTTGCGCGGCCAACAGCGGTTTGAGCTGCGCCTGCAAGGCGAGATAGCTGTCGGTACTGTGGATAAAACGCCGTTGGCCTTCGTTGGGTGCCTGACCGCCAAAACCGGAATGGCTGTAGAGCACCGGCAACAGGGTCAGGCCGATGCCCGCACTGGTTGCCGCCTGGCTGATCTGCAGGGCCAGTTCCGCCGGATTGGCATAGGGCTGGCCGGCACTGTCCTGATGCACGTAATGGAATTCGGCGACCGAGGTGAAACCACCCTTGAGCATTTCTATATAGAGCTGGCGGGCGATGACACCGAGTTGCTCGGGGCTGATCTTGCCGACCAGGCGATACATCAGGTCGCGCCAGGTCCAGAAGCTGTCATTGGGGTTGCCCGCCACTTCCGCCAGCCCGGCCATGGCGCGCTGAAAGGCGTGGGAATGCAGGTTCGGCATGCCCGGCACCACCGGCCCCTTGAGCACTTCGGCGCCCCGGGCATCGGAGTCGCTGAGCACCTGGGTCAACAGCCCCTCGTCGCTGACTTCGAAACGGACATTTCTGGCCCAGCCAGTGGCTAACAAGGCGCGCTCGGCGAAGAAGGCGGACATGCTCTGAACCTCATCAGTGTTAAAGTTGTATGTACATATACAGACGTTTGCTCGCTCGGTAAACTCTGACGAGCTTGCCGCCGCTGCGCTTAATGGATAGCGTGAGCGCACTTTTGTACACTCTGCCATGCTGCCAACGTGCCAGAACCCCATTGAACAAGGATTGCCCCGTGCCGACTCCGCCTGCCGTTTCCCTGCTGGCCTCCCAGATGGGCGAAAGTCCGGCGCCGCTGTACGCCCGCGTCAAGCAAATGATCGCCCTGCAGATCCAGAACGGCACCTGGCCGCCGCACCATCGCGTGCCATCGGAAAGCGAACTGGTCACTCAGTTGGGCTTCAGTCGCATGACCATCAACCGCGCTCTGCGCGAGCTGACCGCCGAAGGGCTGCTGGTGCGCATGCAGGGTGTCGGCACGTTCGTGGCAGAACCCAAGACCCAGTCGGCGCTGTTCGAAGTGCATAACATTGCCGACGAAATCGCCTCACGCGGCCATCGTCACACCTGCAAGGTGATGATCCTCGCCGAAGAAGCCGCAGGCTCCGAGCGAGCTCTGGCCCTGGACATGCGCGAGGGCCAGCGGGTGTTTCATTCGCTCATCGTGCATTACGAAAACGATATCCCGGTGCAGATCGAAGACCGTTTCGTCAACGCCCTGGTGGCGCCTGACTACCTGCGTCAGGACTTCACTGTACAGACGCCTTACGCCTATCTGTCCCAGGTCGCACCGCTGACCGAGGGCGAGCATGTGGTCGAGGCCATTCTCGCCGAGGCTGACGAGTGCAAACTGCTGCAGATCGAGCCCGGCGAGCCTTGCCTGCTGATCCGCCGCCGCACCTGGTCGGGCCGCCAGCCGGTGACCGCCGCGCGGCTGATTCACCCCGGTTCCCGCCATCGCCTTGAAGGACGTTTCAGCAAATGACCGCTATCACTGTTCTGCGCGCCGTCGACTACCCCCGCATGCCGTGGAAAAACGGCGGAGGCAGCACCGAGGAAATCACCCGGGATGCCGGTGAGGGTCTGGACGGTTTCGGCTGGCGCCTGTCGATTGCCGATATCGAAGCCTCGGGTGGCTTCTCGGTGTTCGCCGGTTACCAGCGGATCATTACCGTGTTGCAAGGCGCAGGCATGACCCTGGACGTGGACGGCCAGACCTCCCGCGAACTGCTGCCCTCGGACCCGTTCGCCTTCAGCGGCGACAGCACCGTCAGTTGCACCCTGCTCGACGGCCCGATCCGCGACTTCAACCTGATCTACGCGCCGCAACGCTACAGCGCCCGCCTGCATTGGCTCGACGTACGCCTGCCGCAGCGCCTGTTCAGCTCTGCCAATACCCTGCTGCTGTTCAGCGTGGCCGAGCAAGTGGCGGTAGGCGTTGGTAACAGCCCGTGGGAAATGCTGGGCAAGCATGACTGCCTGCAGGTGGATAACAACCAGGGCCTGCTGGAAATCGAATTGCAGGCGCCGAGTGCCAGCCGGTGTTGTGTGATTGAACTGAGTGAAATCAACGCCTGAATTGGAATGACATCTGTGGGACCGGCTTTAGCCGGGAAGTCACAGGTGTGACCGATGGATGTCTATTGCCTATCACATTGTCTTCCCGGCTAAAGCCGGTCCCACATTAGCCCGGCACTCTCAAAAATATTTTCAAAGCACTGCATCCAGATTTCTTCCCCGCGTGTAGTACCACCAGCAGCTATTCAGGCTGCTGAGCGCGGGTTACTTATCTGGAGATTTCTGCATGAACGCAAAACGCTTGCTCTGCCTGACCGCCTTGATCTGTGTGGCCCCGGTTGCCCTGGCCCAGACCGATCTGCCGGAAACCGTGCGCGTGCCTGCCGGGCACAAGATCAGCATGGAAACCACCGGCGTCGGCGAGATCACCTACGAATGCCGCGACAAGGCCAATATGCCCGGTCAGCTGGAGTGGACCTTCGTCGGCCCCAAGGCCGTGCTCAATGACCGTAGCGGCAAGGCCGTCGGCAACTATTTCGGCCCACCGGCCACCTGGGAAGCCAAAGACGGCTCGAAAGTAACCGGCACTCAAGTCGCCGTGGCGCCGTCCAGCGCAGGCAATCTGCCGTATCAACTGGTCAAGGCCAACCCTGCCGAAGGCAAGGGCGCCATGCACGGTGTTGCTTACATCCAGCGCGTGGCACTCAAGGGAGGCGTAGCGCCGACCACGGCCTGTGCCGCCGCCAACAAAGGCGCCAAGGAAGTGGTCAAGTATCAGGCCGACTACATCTTCTGGGCCAGTAACTGAGCCAGTGACCGCGCAGCGCAGGAACTCGGCTATGCTCCTGCGCACGCCCGGCCATGGATGACTGATTGACGTGTCCTCGTACGAATCCAGCTTTGACTACGAAGCCACCCTGCATGCCTGCGCCCGCGGCGAGCGGCAGGCCTTGCAGCGTCTGTACGAACAGGAAAGCCCGCGCCTGTTGGGCGTGGTCTTTCGCCTGGTGCGGGACAAGGGCATGGCCGAGGACATCGTGCATGACGCGTTCATCAAGATCTGGACACGTGCCGCGAGCTTCGATCAGACCCGCGGCTCGGCCCGTGGCTGGATCTTCAGCCTGACCCGCCACCTGGCCCTGAATGTCTTGCGCGACAAGACCTGGGAAGTCAGCGGCGATGACGATCTTGAGCAAAGCGAAGCAACCCTCGAGGGCTGGCAGGAAACCACCGACTCTTTCGACTGGCGCGCCAACCCTGGCCGCGTGCAGCATTGCCTGGAACAACTGGAACCGGTACGCCGCAACTGCGTGTTTCACGCTTACGTGGACGGTTACACCCATCAGGAAATCGCGCAGAAGATCGGCGCGCCACTGGGCACGGTAAAAGCCTGGATCAAGCGCAGCCTGAGCGCATTGCGCGAGTGCATCGGATGAACACACCCACAGACGACATCCACAGCCTGGCCGGCGAATACGTACTCGGCACCCTGTCGCCCCGTCAGCGCCTTGAGGTTGAACAACGCCTGAGCAACGAGCCGCAATTGCGGGCCGCCGTCGATGCCTGGGAAGAACGCCTGCTGCCCCTGACCGCATTGGCGGCACCGGTCACGCCACCGGCCAATCTGTGGGCGCGACTTGAACGCAGCCTGGACAATCTCAATCCCGGCGGCACCGCTGCGACACGCTGGTGGGATAGCCTGGCAGTATGGCGCGGTCTGGCTGGTGCAGGTCTGGCAGCCACTCTGGTTCTGGGTGTGAACCTTGCCATTCGCCCTGCGCCCTCACCGTCTTGGCTGGTGGTCCTGGTCGCGCCGCAGGACATGGCCCCGGGCTGGGTAATACAGGCTGCCAACAATAAGGAAATCCAACTGATTCCACTGGGCGTCACCGAAGTTCCGGCGGATAAAGCATTGGAATTCTGGACCAAGGCCGATGGCTGGCAAGGCCCGGTTTCTCTGGGCCTGGTCAAGCCGGGCGAGACCCTGCACGTTCCCCTCGACAAGCTGCCGCCCCTGCAACCCAACCAGTTATTCGAGCTGACCCTGGAAAAATCCACCGGCTCGCCCATCGGCAAACCTACCGGGCCTATCCAGTTCATTGGTCGCGCGGTGAAGGTCATCTAAGCACGCACCACTGTGTTACCTGACGCCCCAGAATGACGCAAAAACCCGTCACGGTAACAGCGATGCCTTCCTGCAAGCATTCCCGACGCACGCAACTGGCTTCTCTGAAAGCCTTTTTAACAAAGGCCTTGGGCCGGATATCGAAGCACGTCCAAAGCAAAAAAACCAAGTTGGTCTTTCAATTGCATATGCTTGTATGTACAAGTAAAGATGTGTGCGCATGAGCTACAAAGAAGCACGATGCGCCACCCCAACGAATTCGGACCTGCGAGGCAGGTCCTCGCCCATCATC
This sequence comes from Pseudomonas sp. JL23, assembly GCF_056933585.1. Classification (NCBI taxonomy): domain Bacteria; kingdom Pseudomonadati; phylum Pseudomonadota; class Gammaproteobacteria; order Pseudomonadales; family Pseudomonadaceae; genus Pseudomonas; species Pseudomonas sp. JL23. The sequence continues at coordinate 6,459,289 of NZ_CM167795.1, forward strand.
GGGCTGGTTTCTGGATCGATCGCTGAGGAGTTTTTTTCGTGACTGAGAATAATCAAGACTTGAATCAAAAATGGACCCGGCATCGTAACGTCGAAGTCCGCGCTGCCCGTGGCACCACGCTGACCGCCAAGAGCTGGTTGACCGAAGCACCGCTGCGCATGCTGATGAACAACCTTGACCCGGAAGTCGCGGAAAACCCCAACGAGCTGGTGGTCTACGGCGGTATCGGCCGTGCCGCGCGCAACTGGGAATGCTACGACAAGATCGTCGAAAGCCTGACCAACCTGAATGACGACGAGACCCTGCTGGTACAGTCCGGCAAGCCGGTCGGCGTGTTCAAGACCCACAGCAATGCGCCACGGGTGCTGATCGCCAACTCCAACCTGGTGCCACACTGGGCCAACTGGGAACACTTCAACGAACTGGATGCCAAGGGCTTGGCCATGTACGGCCAGATGACCGCCGGCAGCTGGATCTACATCGGCAGCCAGGGCATCGTTCAGGGCACCTACGAAACCTTCGTCGAAGCCGGGCGCCAGCATTACAACGGCAGCCTGAAGGGCAAGTGGGTGCTGACCGCTGGCCTGGGCGGCATGGGTGGCGCACAACCGCTGGCCGCCGGTATGGCCGGCGCCTGCTCGCTGAACATCGAATGCCAGCAGAGCCGCATCGACTTCCGCCTCAAGACCCGTTACGTCGACGAACAGGCCACTGACCTGGACGACGCCCTGGCGCGTATCGCCAAATACACCGCCGAAGGCAAGGCCATCTCCATCGCCCTGTGCGGCAACGCCGCGGAAATTCTCCCGGAAATGGTCCGCCGTGGCGTGCGCCCGGACATGGTCACCGACCAGACCAGCGCCCATGACCCGCTCAACGGCTACCTGCCAAAAGGCTGGAGCTGGGACGAGTACCGCGCCCGCGCCATCACCGAGCCTGCCGCCGTGGTCAAGGCCGCCAAGCAATCGATGGCCGAGCACGTCGAAGCCATGCTGGCCTTTCAGAAAGCTGGCGTGCCGACCTTCGACTACGGCAACAACATCCGTCAGATGGCCAAGGAAGAAGGCGTGGCCAATGCCTTCGACTTCCCGGGCTTCGTTCCCGCCTACATTCGTCCATTGTTCTGCCGCGGCGTAGGCCCTTTCCGCTGGGCTGCGCTGTCGGGCAACCCGGAAGACATCTACAAGACCGACGCCAAGGTCAAGGAACTGATCCCGGACGACGCTCACCTGCACAACTGGCTGGACATGGCCCGCGAGCGCATCAGCTTCCAGGGCCTGCCGGCACGTATCTGCTGGGTCGGCCTGGGCCAGCGCGCCAAGCTGGGCCTGGCGTTCAACGAAATGGTCCGCAGCGGCGAGCTGTCGGCACCGGTCGTGATCGGCCGTGACCACCTGGACTCTGGCTCGGTATCCAGCCCGAACCGTGAAACCGAATCGATGCGCGATGGTTCTGATGCAGTGTCCGACTGGCCACTGCTCAACGCCCTGCTCAACACCGCCAGCGGCGCGACCTGGGTTTCCCTGCACCACGGTGGCGGCGTCGGCATGGGCTTCTCGCAGCACTCGGGCATGGTTATCGTCTGCGACGGCACCGACGAAGCGGCCGAGCGCATCGCTCGCGTGCTGCACAACGACCCGGCGACCGGTGTCATGCGCCACGCCGATGCCGGTTACCAGATCGCGATCGACTGCGCCAAGGAACAGGGCCTGAATCTGCCGATGATCACGGGCTAATACTCTGGCGCGGTAAACCTCGGATTAATGTGGGACCGGCTTTAGCCGGGAAGGCTCAGGCATGATCGATACACTTTTGTCGCCTGTCCTGTTGTCTTCCCGGCTGAAGCCGGTCCCACAGCTGCGCCCAACAACACAGGAAGGGGGCAACCATAAGCCCCATCCACAGGCTGGATGCCTTTTCGACTGCCGCACTACCTTCAGATGATTAGGAGCGTCAAAACAATGAAAACGAAAAAGGCCCTGCTGACGACTTTGCTTTCAGTCGGCCTGCTCGCCAGTGGCGCGAGCCAGGCGGCTGGCTGGTGCGAATCGGGCAAGGAAGTGAAGTTCGCCGAACTGAACTGGGAAAGCGCCATGCTGCTGACCGACGTGCTCAAAGTCGTGTTGGACAAGGGTTATGGCTGCAAGGTGGATTCGCTGCCCGGCAACTCCATCACCATGGAAAACGCCCTGAGCTCCAATGACATCCAGATCTTCGCCGAAGAATGGGTTGGCCGCAGCGAGGTCTGGAACAAGGCCGCTGCCGCCGGCAAAGTCGTCGGCGTCGGGGCTCCGATTGTCGGCGCCATCGAAGGCTGGTACGTGCCGCGATACGTGATCGAAGGCGATGCCAAGCGCAAACTGGCCGCCAAGGCACCCGATCTCAAGTCCATCGCTGACCTGGCCAAGTACCCGGCCCTGTTCAAGGATGCCGAAGAGCCGAGCAAAGGCCGCTTCTATAACTGCCCGGCCGGCTGGACCTGCGAGCTGGAAAACAGCGAGATGCTGAAAAGCTACGGCCTGGAAGACAAGTACACCAACTTCCGCCCAGGCACCGGCCCGGCCCTGGATGCCGCCATCCTGTCGAGCTACAAGCGTGGCGAGCCGATCCTGGCTTACTACTGGTCGCCAACGCCGCTGATGGGTGAAGTCGAGATGGTGCGCCTGGACGAAAAAGCCGGCGTGAACAAGACCATCGACATCAAAGTCGGTCTGTCCAAGGCCTTCCACGAACAGGCTCCGGAACTGGTTGCGGTACTGGAAAAGGTCAATCTGCCCATTGATCTGTTGAACCAGAACCTGGCACGCATGACCAAAGACCGTATCGAATCGCCTAAGCTGGCGAAGATTTTCCTGAAAGAGCACCCGGAAGTCTGGCACCAGTGGGTCAGCGCCGATGCCGCGAAGAAGGTAGACGCTTCGCTGTAAGCCAGCCCAGGGTCTGTTCGCCCCGCTATATAAGGGGCGAACGGCCTCTGCGGGCGGAGCCTTTGCTCGCCAAGCCTATTTGACTGAGAGCCCTCTATGTTCCCCGAAAGCTTTACCTTCTCAATCGCCAACTGGGTCAATGGCTGGGTCGATTCCCTGGTCACCAATTATGGCGATGTGTTCCGGCAGATCTCCGACACGCTGCTGTGGGCCATCGTCAATCTGGAAGGCCTGCTGCGCATGGCGCCCTGGTGGTTGATGCTGGCGATTGTCGGCGGTATTGCCTGGCACGCCACGCGCAAAGTCACCAGTACGGTGGCGATCGTCGGCCTGCTGTTCCTGGTCGGCGCGGTCGGCCTGTGGGACAAGCTGATGCAGACCCTGGCGCTGATGATGGTGGCCACGATCATTTCGGTGCTGATCGGCATTCCCCTGGGCATTCTTTCGGCACGCAGCAATCGCCTGCGCTCGATCCTGATGCCCTTGCTGGACATCATGCAGACCATGCCCAGCTTCGTTTACCTGATCCCGGTGCTGATGCTGTTCGGCCTGGGCAAGGTCCCGGCGATCTTCGCTACGGTGATCTATGCCGCGCCGCCGCTGATCCGCCTGACCGATCTGGGCATCCGCCAGGTGGACGGCGAAGTCATGGAAGCGATCAACGCTTTCGGTGCCAACCGCTGGCAGCAACTGTTCGGCGTGCAACTGCCCCTGGCCCTGCCGAGCATCATGGCCGGGATCAACCAGACCACCATGATGGCCCTGTCGATGGTGGTGATTGCCTCGATGATCGGTGCCCGTGGCCTGGGCGAAGATGTACTGATCGGTATCCAGACCCTTAACGTCGGCCGCGGTCTCGAAGCCGGCCTGGCCATTGTGATTCTCGCGGTAGTCATTGACCGCATTACCCAGGCCTACGGCAGGCCCCGGCATGAGGCGAGCAAATGAGTGGCGCGCAGATGAACAAGATCGAAGTTCGTAACGTATTCAAGATTTTCGGCAGCCGCGAGAAAGACGCGCTGGCGATGATCAAGCAAGGCAAGAGCAAGGATCAGGTCCTGGCAGATACCGGCTGCGTGGTGGGCGTGAATGATTTGTCGCTGTCCATCGGCAGCGGCGAAATCTTCGTCATCATGGGCCTTTCCGGCTCCGGCAAGTCGACTCTGGTGCGCCACTTCAATCGCCTGATCGACCCGACCAGCGGCGAAATCCTGGTCGATGGCGAGGACATCCTGCGCTACGACATGGAAGCCCTGCGCCAATTCCGCCGCAAGAAAATCAGCATGGTGTTTCAGAGCTTCGGCCTGCTGCCCCACAAAACCGTGCTCGACAACGTCGCCTACGGCCTGAAAGTGCGCGGTGAAACCAAGGCGTTCTGCGCCGAACGTGCCCTGCACTGGATCAGCACCGTGGGCCTCAAGGGCTACGAGAACAAGTATCCGCACCAACTGTCCGGCGGCATGCGCCAGCGGGTCGGTCTGGCTCGTGCCTTGGCTGCCGACACCGATGTGATCTTGATGGACGAGGCCTTCAGCGCCCTCGACCCGCTGATCCGCGCCGAGATGCAGGACCAGTTGCTGGAATTGCAGAAGACTTTGCAAAAGACCATCGTGTTCATTACCCATGACCTTGATGAGGCCGTGCGCATCGGTAACCGCATTGCGATCCTCAAGGACGGGCGGTTGATCCAGGTCGGCACGCCAAAAGAAATCCTCCACACGCCTGCCGACGATTACGTTGACCGTTTCGTCCAGCGCCGGGTGGCAACGCTTTAACCCTATACGGCAACTGTGGAGCCTCTGAGCCATGTGGGAGCCGCCTTGGTGGCGATAGCGGTCTCACTGACGCCATCGCCACCAAGGCGGCTCCCACAGTTCGAGTTCAGCCACACATTAAGGAGTATCGACGTGAACCAACTGAATCTGATCCCGGGCCAACTGACCCTGAGCCAACTGCGGGATATCTACCTCCAGCCCCTGACCCTGAAGCTGGACGGCAGCGCCGACCAACAGATTAAAGACAGCGTGGCCTGCGTCGAGCAGATCCTGGCCGAGAACCGCACCGCCTACGGCATCAACACCGGCTTCGGCCTGCTGGCATCGACCCGCATCGCCAGCGCCGACCTGGAGAACCTGCAACGCTCCCTGGTGCTGTCCCACGCCGCCGGTGTCGGCGTGCCGATCAGCGATGAGCTGGTGCGCCTGATCATGGTGCTCAAGGTCAACAGCCTGAGCCGCGGCTTCTCGGGGATTCGCCGGGTGGTGATCGACGCTCTGATCGCGCTGATCAATGCCCAGGTGTATCCGCACATTCCGCTCAAGGGTTCCGTGGGCGCTTCCGGCGACCTCGCGCCATTGGCGCACATGTCGCTGGTGCTGCTGGGTGAAGGCAAGGCTCGCCACAAGGGCGAATGGCTGAATGCCGTCGATGCCCTCACTGTGGCTGGTCTCAAGCCCCTGACCCTGGCGGCCAAGGAAGGACTGGCGCTGCTCAACGGCACCCAGGTCTCCACCGCCTACGCCCTGCGCGGCCTGTTCGAAGGCGAAGACCTGTTCGCCGCCGCGCTGTCCTGCGGCGCCCTGACTGTGGAAGCCGTGCTCGGCTCGCGCTCGCCATTCGATGCGCGCATCCATGCCGCCCGTGGCCAGCGCGGCCAGATCGATGCCGCCGCCTGCTATCGCGAGCTGCTGGGCGAGAGCAGCGAAGTCTCCGACTCTCACCGCGATTGCGACAAGGTTCAGGACCCCTACTCCCTGCGCTGCCAGCCGCAAGTCATGGGCGCCTGCCTGACCCAGTTGCGCCAGGCTGCTGAAGTGCTGTCGGTGGAAGCCAACGCGGTATCGGACAACCCACTGGTATTCGCCGCAGAAAACGAAGTGATCTCTGGCGGCAACTTCCACGCCGAACCCGTAGCCATGGCTGCCGACAACCTGGCCCTGGCCCTGGCGGAAATCGGTTCTCTGAGCGAACGCCGTATCTCGCTGATGATGGACAAGCACATGTCGCAACTGCCGCCATTCCTGGTAGCCAATGGCGGGGTCAACTCCGGCTTCATGATCGCCCAGGTTACGGCTGCGGCCCTGGCCAGTGAAAACAAGGCGCTGTCGCATCCGCACAGCGTCGACAGCCTGCCGACGTCGGCCAACCAGGAAGACCACGTCTCCATGGCCCCAGCTGCGGGTAAACGTCTGTGGGAAATGGCGGAAAACACTCGCGGTATTCTCGCCGTGGAATGGCTGGCAGCCTGCCAGGGCCTGGACCTGCGTAATGGCCTGAAGACCTCAGTCAAACTGGAAAAAGCCCGCACTAACCTGCGCGACAAGGTGGCGCACTATGACAAGGACCGCTTCTTTGCCCCGGATATTGAAGCGGCCAGTGAGCTGCTGTCTTCGGCGTGCCTGAATGAGCTGGTGCCGGCGGGTGTGTTGCCGAGCCTGTAATGACATCGTTGTGGGACCGGCTTTAGCCGGGAAGACCCAGGCAGGACCGATATATTTCTATCGTCTGTCATACCGCCTTCCCGGCTGAAGCCGGTCCCACAGTCCGATCCTGCCTGCATCCTGGAGCCTGCGAATGAAAACCCTCTGGCACAACTGTCACGCCGCAACCATGGCGCAGGGCACTTATTCGATCATCGAGAGCGCGGCCATCGTCACCTCGGGCACGCTGATCGAGTGGATCGGCCCGCAGTCGGAACTGACCACCACGGGCTTCGATCAGATCGTTGACCTGAACGGTGCCTGGGTCACGCCGGGGCTGATCGACTGCCACACTCACACGGTATTCGGCGGCAATCGCAGCGGCGAGTTCGAGCAGCGCCTGCAAGGCGTGAGCTATGCCGAGATCGCCGCTGCCGGTGGTGGTATTGCCAGCACCGTGCGCGCTACCCGCGCCGCCACTGAAGATCAATTGTTCGCCAGCGCCGAACGCCGCCTCAAGCAGTTGCTCAAGGACGGCGTGACCACGGTGGAGATGAAATCCGGCTACGGCCTGGACCTGGAAAACGAACGCAAGACCCTGCGCGTCATCCGCCGCCTGGGCGCAAGCCTGCCGGTCAGCGTGCGCGCCACCTGCCTGGCGGCCCACGCCCTGCCGCCGGAATACGCCAACCGTGCCGACGACTATATCCAGCATATCTGCGACGAAATGCTCCCGGCCCTGGCCGCCGAAGGGCTGGTCGATGCCGTGGATGCGTTCTGCGAGTACCTGGCGTTTTCCCCGGCCCAGGTCGAGAAGCTGTTTATTCGCGCCCATGAGCTGGGGCTGCCGGTGAAGCTGCACGCCGAACAGCTGTCGTCGCTGGCAGGGTCAAGCCTGGCAGCGCGCTATCAGGCGCTGTCGGCAGATCATCTGGAGTTCATGACCGAAGATGACGCCATCGCCATGGGCGCTGCCGGGACGGTCGCGGTGTTGCTGCCGGGGGCGTTTTACTTCCTCCGGGAAACCCAGCTGCCTCCCATGGATGCCCTGCGCAAACATGGCGTGAAGATTGCCATTTCCACCGACCTTAACCCCGGCACTTCGCCTGGCCTGTCTTTGCGCCTGATGCTGAACATGGCTTGCACCCTATTCCGCATGACGCCCGAAGAAGCCCTGGCTGGCGTCACCCTCCATGCAGCGCAGGCCTTGGGCATGGCGCACACTCATGGCTCGCTGGAAGCGGGCAAGGTCGCCGATTTCGTCGCCTGGAATATCGATCGGCCGGCCGATCTGGCCTACTGGCTGGGCGGTGATCTGGACAAGCGCATCGTCCGCCATGGCGTTGAATCACTGATTTAAGGAGAACCCTGTGGATAACGTTCTGACATTCCAGCGCGGCAGCGTGCCGCTGTTGATCAGCATGCCCCACCCCGGCCTGCGCCTGACCCCGGCGGTCGCGGACGGTCTGGTCGACGATGCCCTCGGTCTCTCGGATACCGACTGGCATATCCCCCAGCTCTACGACTTCGCCGCCGATATGGGTGCCAGCACCCTGGCCGCCGAGTACTCGCGCTTTGTCATCGACCTCAATCGCCCGTCCGACGACAAGCCACTGTATGCCGGAGCCACTACCGGGCTGTTCCCGTCGATCCTGTTCGATGGCGTCCCGCTGTTCAAGGAAGGCCAGGCACCGAGCGCCGAAGAGCGCGCCCGGTATCTGGCCGAGATCTGGACGCCGTACCACGACACCCTGCAACAGGAGCTGACGCGCCTGCGCGATGAGTTTGGCTATGCCCTGCTATTCGATGCCCACTCGATTCGCGGGCATATCCCACACCTGTTCGAAGGTCGCCTGCCCGACTTCAATCTCGGCACCTTCAACGGCGCCAGCTGCGACGCCGAACTGGCCCGCCGCCTGGAAGCCACCTGCGCCCAAGCCAGTGCCTACAGCCATGTGCTGAACGGGCGCTTCAAGGGCGGCCATATCACCCGCCACTACGGCGACCCGGCCAACCATATCCACGCCGTGCAACTGGAGCTGACGCAAAGCACCTACATGGAAGAGTTCGCCCCGTTCAACTACCGCCCGGACCTGGCCGCGCCAACTCGGGAGGTGCTGAAGAAGTTGCTGCAGACCTTTATTGCGTGGGGCCAGGAAAAATACCCTCGATAGCACCCGTGGAATCTGTGGGACCGGCTTTAGCCGGTCCCACAGGGTTCCCAAACGCCGTTACTTTTTCAACAACCGCAACCCGTTAAACACCACCAACAAACTCACGCCCATATCGGCAAACACCGCCATCCACATGGTCGCCGTGCCAGCAAAGGTCATCACCAGAAACACCACCTTGATCACCAACGCCAGAGTGATGTTCTGCATCAGCACTGCCGAGGTATCGCGGGACAGTCGGATAAACGCCGGAATTTTGCGAAGATCATCGTCCATCAGGGCGACATCGGCGGTTTCGATAGCCGTATCGGTGCCCGCCGCCGCCATGGCAAAACCAATCTCGGACCGAGCGAGTGCCGGTGCATCGTTGATGCCGTCACCCACCATGCCTACGCGATGCCCCTGGGCGTACAGCGCTTCGATGGCTTGCAGCTTGTCCGTCGGCAACAGATCGCCCTTGGCCTGATCGATACCCACCTGGGCGGCAATCGCATTGGCGGTGTGCGGGTTATCACCAGTAAGCATCAAGGTCTTGATACCCATGGCATGCAGCTGTTCGATGGCTTCGCGGCTGCTGTCCTTGACCGTATCGGCCACGGCAAACAGCGCCAACGGACCCGACGCATCCAGCAACAACACCACGGTCTTGCCCTGACGCTCGAGCACGTCCAGACGCGCTTCCAGCTCCAGTGAACACAGCTTCAGCTCTTCCACCAGGCGATGGTTGCCCAGGTGATAGGTCACGCCGTCGATATCGCCACGCACGCCACGACCGGTCAGCGCTTCGAAGTTGGCGACTTCATGGGCCACCTCGCCTTCGTTGGCCTTGGCAATCGCCAGAGACACCGGGTGATCGGAACGCCCACCCAGGCTTGCCGCCAACGCCGCCGCTTGCTCGGCAAAGGCCGGGTTGAGCACGACGAAATCGGTCTGCACCGGTTTGCCGTGGGTGATGGTGCCGGTCTTGTCCAGCGCCAGGTAGTCGAGCTTGCGACCCATCTCCAGATACACGCCGCCCTTGATCAGTATGCCTTTGCGCGCCGCAGCCGCCAGGCCGCTGACGATACTCACAGGCGTGGAAATCACCAGAGCACAAGGGCAGGCCACCACCAGCAGCACCAGCGCCCGGTAGATCCAGTCAAACCAGGCGGCGCCCATGAACAGCGGCGGAATCAGCGCCATGGCCAGGGCAATCAGGAACACCGCCGGGGTGTAGATCCGCGAGAAGCTGTCGACAAAGCGCTGGGTCGGCGCCCGCGCGCCTTGCGCAGCTTCCACCGCATGAATGATCCGCGCCAGGGTCGACTGGCTGGCCGCCGCCGTCACCTTGTACTCAAGGGAGCCGGACTGGTTGATGGTCCCGGCGAATACCTTGTCGCCCACGCCTTTCTCTACCGGCAGGCTTTCCCCGGTGATCGGTGCCTGATCGATAGTCGAATGACCTTCGACCACCTCACCATCGAGACCGACGCGCTCACCGGGCTTAATCCGCACGATCGCACCCAGTTCGATACTTTTAACTTCACGTTCCAACCAGTTGCCGTCAGCCTGACGAACTGTTGCCAGTTCCGGCGCCAATTGCATCAGGCCACTGATAGCATTGCGTGCTCGGTCCAGGGACTTGGCTTCGATCAGCTCGGCAACGGTAAACAGGAACATCACCATGGCTGCTTCCGGCCATTGCCCGATCAGCACGGCGCCGGTGACGGCGATGCTCATCAGGGCATTGATATTCAGATTGAAGTTTTTCAGGGCTATCCAGCCCTTTTTATAGGTGCTCAGACCGCCACTGAGGATCGCCACCAAGGCAACCAGTGCCACGATCCAGTTAGGTGCCAGCTGGGTGAAATGAATCACCTCCGCAGACACGGCAGCCACACCCGACAACGCCAATGGCCACCAGTGCTTACTAACCGGCGCAGGCGCATCGGGCGCATCTACGCCCTCCTCCAGCAGATCGGCCTGCATACCCAGGGTGCCGATGGCCTCACTGATCACCGTCGGCGACGGCAGTTCGTGCCAGACGCCCAGCATACGGTTGATCAGATTGAATTCGAGCTTCTGCACGCCCGCCATCTTGCCGAGCTTGTTCTGGATCAGCGTCTGCTCGGTAGGGCAATCCATCGCTTCGATACGGAAACGGCTGAACTGCGCGCCAGCCACCGGCTCGCTCAAGATCACAGTCGCTGGCGCAGCTTCAGGCGCGCAGCAGCTATGAGCGTGGGAGCTACATGCCTTTACCGGCGTGAGCTTGCCGTGATCGTGATCGTGACCGGCGTGATCATGCGTTGAATGTGTATGTGCCTTGTGTTCCATGAACGGACCCCTTGACTTGCTTGGGGTCAAGTGAACACCCTGTAGCCACTTCAGGGTCAAGCACTCAAACGAGATTGATGCTTATGAAAATTGGTGAACTGGCAAAACTGACCGACGCCCAGGTAGAAACCATCCGCTATTACGAGCGAGAAGGCCTGCTCCCGACCCCAGCGCGCAGCGAAGGCAATTACCGGCTGTACACCCAGGCCCACGTCGAGCGCCTGACTTTTATCCGCAACTGTCGCAGCCTGGACATGACCCTGGATGAGATCCGCAGCCTGCTCAACCTGCGCGACAGCCCCCAGGATCAATGCGAGAGCATCAATGCGCTGATCGACGAGCATATCGAACACGTCAACGCCCGCATCACCAGCCTGCAAGCCTTGCAGCAACAGCTGCTCGACCTGCGCGAGCGTTGCGGCGACGCGGCGGATCATTGCGGGATTCTGGATCGGCTGGAAGCCAGCGGCGGGGTGAGCGCCCCCGAAGGCGAGCCTTCACATGTGGGGCGTAGTCACGGGCATTGAGGGGATCTCGTGGGAGCCGGTTGCCGGATGTAGGAGCCGCCCTGGTGGCGATCGAGTGCGAAGCGCTCGTATACGTCGGCGACTGACCCGACGCAATCGCCAGCAAGCCGGCTCCCACGAAATTTCATTTCAATGCAGATTTTTACTGTGTGTCCGATAAATTCGCGCAGCGCTTATACAGCCATCGGTGCCGTCATCGGCGCATGGTGCTCGTAGCCTTCCAGACTGAAGTCCGAAGGTTCGATCAGCTCCAGCCACTCCGGCTGATACACGCCAGTCTTGGCGAACTCCGGTACACGATCGGAAATCACCAGCTTCGGCGACGGGAACGGCTCGCGCTTGAGCTGTTCGTTGAGCATATCCAGATGGTTCTCGTAGATATGCGCATCGCCGATGAAGTAGGTGAACCAGCGCGGCGTGTAGCCGGTCAGGCGGCCGATCAGGCTGAGCAGCGCAGCGCCTTCGGTAAGGTTGAACGGCGTGCCCAAGCCCAGATCGTTGGAGCGGATGTACAGCGTCAACGAAATTTCTTTGGTCTGCGGGTTCGGGTGAAACTGATAGAGCAGATGGCATGGCGGCAGGGCCATTTCATCGAGCTGCGCGCAGTTCCAGCCGTGGAACAGGATCCGGCGGCTGCCCGGGTCCTTGATGATAGTGTCCACGCACTGGCGAATCTGGTCGATGGCCTTGTACAGCACCACGTAGGCCTGGCCGTCTTCCTCGGACTGGGCAATCTGCTGGTAGCCCTGGCTGATGGCCCGTTCAATCGCCGCCGGGTTGCTGGTGTCGATGCGCTTGTAGGCGGGCCACTTGCGCCATTGCACGCCGTAGATCTCGCCCAGGTCGTCCTCGCCCTTGCGGAACGGGTTGTCCAGCCACTGGGCGTTTTCGTTGGCGTTCTGATCCCAGACCTTGCAGCCCAGCGCGCGGAAGTCTGCCGCGCTGTTGTTGCCGCGCAGAAAGCCGACCATCTCACCGATCGCCGACTTGAACGCCAGCTTGCGCGTGGTGATGGCCGGGAAGCCGTCCTGCAAGTCGTAGCGCAGCATGGCGCCGGGGAAGCTGATGGTGTTCACCCCGGTGCGGTTGGTCTGCACGGAGCCGTGCTTGATCACATGGGCGACCAGTTCCAGATATTGCTTCATAAATCACCTGCATCGAAGAACGCGCCGGGTAGCCTACCCGGCGCTTCGCTGTTAGACCGCTGCCTTTTGACCGGCGGCAGGCGCGCGATGATAGGCCAGCCAGATCAGTACCGCACCGCCAATGATCATCGGCAGGCTGAGAATCTGACCCATGGTGACCCAGCCCCAGGCCAGGTAACCCAGTTGGGCATCCGGTACACGGACGAATTCGACGATGAACCGGAAGATCCCGTAGAACATCGCGAACATGCCGGACACCGCCATGGTTGGCCGTGGTTTGCGCGAGAACAGCCAGAGAATCACGAACAGCGCCACCCCTTCCAGAGCGAACTGGTAGAGCTGCGACGGATGGCGCGGCAGTTGCGCCGGGTCGCTGAAGGGCGGGAAGACCATGGCCCATGGCACGTCGCTCGGCTTGCCCCACAACTCGGCGTTGATGAAGTTGCCGATACGCCCGGCACCCAGACCGATCGGCACCATTGGCGCGATGAAATCCATCAGCTCGAAGAACGACTTGCCGTTGCGCTTGCCGAACCACCAGGCCGCCAGCATCACACCGACAAAACCACCGTGGAAGGCCATGCCACCCTTCCAGACCTGGAAGATCAGCGTCGGGTTGGCGAGGTACACCGGCAGATCGTAGAACAGCACGTAGCCCAGACGGCCACCGACAATCACGCCCATGGCCAGCCAGAAGATCAGGTCGGAGAGTTTTTCCTTGGTCCAGGTCGGATCGAAGCGGTTGAGCCGCCGCGACGCCAGCAGCCATGCACCGCCGATACCGACCAGGTACATCAGGCCGTACCAGTGAATTTGCAGCGGGCCAATGGCGACCGCGACGGGATCAATCTGCGGGTAAGGCAGCATTGCGACTCCTCATGTGAAGCGCCCGAAGGCACCTAAAGCAGAAAATTGAGACCCACGCAGAACAGCAGCGCGGCGAACAGCCGTTTCAGCAGGCGCGGCGACAGCTTGTGTGCCAGGCGAGCGCCGAAACGGGCGAAAAACATACTGGTCAGGGCAATGCCGAGCAGTGCCGGCAAATAAACGAAACCCAAACTATGCGGGGGCAACAAAGGATCATGCCAGCCCAGAATCATGAAACTTAATGTACTTGCCACGGCGATGGGAAAGCCACAGGCCGCCGAGGTTGCTACCGCCTGTTGCATGCTCAGGCTGCGCCAGGTCAGGAACGGCACGGTCAGCGAGCCGCCGCCGATGCCGAAAATCGCCGAGGCCCAGCCGATCACCAGCCCCGCCAGGGTCAGGCCGGGCTTGCCGGGAATCTCACGGCGCGCCTTGGGCCTGAGGTCCAGGGCCATCTGCGCCGAGACCAGCAGGGCAAACACACCGATGATCTTCTGCAGGTGCGGCCCGGCAATATAACTGGCCGTCAGGGTGCCCAGGCCACTGCCCAACACGATGCCAACGGTCAGCCAGGCAAACACCGCCCAGCGCACCGCACCGACACTGTGATGGGCGCGCACCGAATTGATCGAGGTGAAGACTATTGTCGCAAGCGACGTGCCGACGGCCAGGTGGGTCAGGACTTCAGCGTCAAAACCCTGCGCGGTAAAGCTGAACACCAGCACCGGCACGATAATGATCCCGCCGCCCACGCCAAACAGCCCGGCCAGCACGCCAGCAAAGCCGCCCAGCACCAGATAGAGCAGAAATTCCATGAAGGTCCCCGAAATCAGTCCGGCATGTTACCGGAGCAGCGGCCTCTGCTCTAGCAGCGCGCGATGGATGTCTGTGAACAGGGTGCGTAGAGTGGGGAAAAACGTAGAAAATCGAGGAGCCTGCATGTGCCTTATCGTTTTTGCCTGGCGACCGTCCCATTCCCAGCCCCTGATCGTCGCGGCCAACCGTGATGAGTTCTATGCGCGCCCGACCCAGCCTCTGGCGCAATGGATCGATGCCCCGCAGGTGTATGCCGGACGCGATCTGGAAGCCGGTGGCACTTGGCTGGGCCTGGGCGGTGACGGACGCTTTGCCGCGCTGACCAATATTCGCAACCCCGGCCAGCCTCTGGGGCGACGCTCCCGGGGCGACCTGGTGGCGCAGTTTCTTACCGGCGGGCAGCCAGTGGCGGAATTTCTCCTGGAAGTGGCCGGGCGCGCCAGTGAATACGGCGGCTTCAATCTGCTGGTGGGCACTGCCGACACCCTGCATTACCTCAATGCCAGCGATCCCCTGCCCCGGCAGCTCAGCGAAGGCGTTTATGGGCTGTCCAATGCCGGCCTCGATACACCCTGGCCCAAGCTGCTCAAAGCCCGCAGCGCTCTGGTTTCACAGCTCAATGACCCGCAGCCCGAAGCCTTGCTGGCCATGCTCGGCGACCACCAACAGGCGCCCATCGCCGAACTGCCCGACACCGGCGTCGGCCTGGCCACGGAAACCCTGCTTTCGAGTGTGTTTATCGCCAGCCCCAACTACGGGACTCGCGCCAGTACGGTGGTGATCGTCAATGCCGACGGCAGCCGACGGATCATCGAGCACAGTTTCGGGCCGTAT
Source organism: Pseudomonas sp. JL23 (assembly GCF_056933585.1). Lineage (NCBI taxonomy): Bacteria > Pseudomonadati > Pseudomonadota > Gammaproteobacteria > Pseudomonadales > Pseudomonadaceae > Pseudomonas > Pseudomonas sp. JL23. The sequence continues at coordinate 6,474,311 of NZ_CM167795.1, forward strand.
GGCGGGCGATTGGGGGAGGTAGAGCTGAACATCTAAAGGCGGGCAGAGAACACTGTGGGACCGGCTTTAGCCGGGAAAGCATCTTCCCGGCTAAAGCCGGTTCCACAGAATGTTACCCATCCAGACAGATCAGTGCCCCTTGACCGAAGCCGGGTTGATCATCCGCGACAGACCCAGATTGCGCAGGGCCAGTTGCAGCGAGCTGCTGATGACCTGCGGGTTGTCGTTGGTCATCAACTGGGCCAGCAGTTCCTTGGCCTTGCTCAGGTTGATCTGGCGCAGCATCCACTTCACCTTAGGCAGGTTGGTGGCGTTCATCGACAGGCTGTCGAAGCCCATGGCCATCAGCAGCACCGCCGCCGCCGGATCACCGGCCATTTCGCCGCAGATACTCACCGGTTTGCCTTCGGCGTGAGCATCGCGCACAACGTTCTGCAAGGCTTGCAGCACGGCCGGGTGCAGATAGTCATAAAGGTCGGCGACCCGTGGGTTATTGCGGTCCACGGCCAGTAAATATTGGGTCAGGTCGTTGGATCCGACCGACAGGAAGTCCACCTGGCGCGCCAGATCACGGGTCTGATAGACCGCTGCTGGCACTTCGATCATCACCCCGACCGGCGGCATCGGCACATCGGTGCCTTCGTCGCGCACTTCACCCCAGGCACGGTGGATCAGGTGCAGGGCCTCTTCCACTTCGTGGGTGCTGGAAATCATCGGCAGCAGGATGCGCAGGTTGTTCAGGCCTTCGCTGGCCTTGAGCATGGCCCGGGTCTGCACCAGGAAAATTTCCGGGTGGTCGAGGGTCACACGGATACCGCGCCAACCGAGGAACGGGTTGTCTTCCTTGATCGGGAAGTACGACAGCGCCTTGTCACCGCCAATATCAAGGCTGCGCATGGTCACCGGCAGTGGATGGAAGGCGGCCAGTTGCTCGCGATAGATCGCCAACTGTTCCTTTTCGCTCGGAAAGCGCTGGTTGATCATGAACGGGACTTCGGTGCGATACAGGCCGACACCCTCGGCGCCGCGCTGTTGCGCCCGGGCGATATCCGCCAACAAGCCGGTGTTGACCCAGAGCGGCATGCGGTGGCCGTCGAGGGTCACGCACGGCAGTTCGCGCAGGGCGTCGAGGCCCTGGGACAGTTGCCGCTCTTCCTCGACCACATTAGCGAACTGCTTGCGCATGGCATCGCTGGGGTTGGTGAAGACTTCCCCGTGATAGCCATCGACGATCATTTCGATGCCGTCGACCTTGGAATACGGCAGGTCCACCGCACCCATGACCGTTGGAATGCCCATGGCCCGAGCCAGAATCGCTACGTGGGAGTTACCGGAACCCAGCACCGAAACCAGACCGGCCAGCTTGCCTTCCGGTACTTCGCCGAGCATGGCCGGCGACAGCTCTTCACTGACCAGAATGGTGTTATCGGGGTAGACCAGTGTCTGCTGCCGGGCTTCCTGCAGATAAGCCAGCAGGCGGCGGCCCAGGTCCTTGACGTCGGAGGCTCGCTCGCGCAGGTAGGCGTCGTCCATCAGTTCGAAGCGGTTGACGTGCTCGGTGACCACCGAACGCAGCGCACCCTGGGCCCACTGGCCGGTCTTGATGACATTGGTCACTTCGCTGCCCAGGGAGGCATCGTCGAGCATCATCAGATAAACGTCGAATAACGCGCGCTCTTCAGGACGCAATTGCGTGGCAAGCTTTGCCGACAGGGTACGCATGTCGTTGCGCACCCCTTCCAGGGCGTTCTGGAACAGCGCAAGCTCCGCATCGATATCGGTAACGAACTTGTCCGGCACCACCTCAAGGTCAGCAGGCGGCAGCATGACCAGGGCCACCCCGACAGCAGCACCGGGCGAACCGGCGACACCGACGAACTTGGCTTCCTGAATACCCTTGCCCTGACGCCCCAGGCCACGGATCGAACCGGTGGCTTCGGCGTGGGCGATAACCCCGGCCAACTGGGCGCTCATAGTCACCAGGAAGGCTTCTTCGCCCTCGTCGAACTGGCGACGCTCTTTCTGCTGGATGACCAGAACCCCCACCACGCGACGGTGGTGGATGATCGGCGCACCGAGGAAGGACGCGAAACGCTCCTCGCCGGTCTCGGCAAAGTAGCGATAACGCGGGTGATCAGCGGCGTTTTCCAGGTTCAGCGGTTCTTCGCGGGTGCCAACCAGGCCAACCAGGCCCTCGTTCGGCGCCATGCTGACCTTGCCGATGGAGCGCTTGTTCAGGCCCTCGGTGGCCATCAGCACGAAGCGATTGCTTTCGGGGTCGAGCAAATAGACCGAGCAGACCTGGCTGCCCATGGCCTCTCTGACGCGTAACACAATAATCCCCAACGCCGCCTTGAGATCCTTGGCGGAGTTAACTTCCTGGACGATCTTGCGCAGCGTATTGAGCATGGCTCGGGGTCGAACTCCGTGTCAGTCGCGCGCTAAAAGGCGCGGGGCAAGCTCTTTGAGTGCGCGTCGATACACCTCGCGCTTGAATGTCACCACCTGGCCCAACGGATACCAATAGCTGACCCAACGCCAGCCATCGAACTCCGGTTTACCGGTCAAATCCATCCGCACCCGCTGCTCGCTGGAGATCAGGCGCAGGAGAAACCATTTTTGCTTCTGGCCGATACACAGCGGTTGGCTGTGGGTCCTGACCAGTCGTTGCGGCAGACGATAGCGCAACCAGCCACGAGTGCAGGCAAGAATTTCAACATCTTGCCGTTCAAGTCCGACTTCTTCGTTCAATTCACGGTAAAGCGCGTCTTCCGGCGTCTCCTGTGGGTTGATCCCACCTTGCGGAAACTGCCAGGCATCTTGGTTGATCCGCCGAGCCCATAAGACCTGCCCGGCATCGTTTGTCAGAATAATCCCGACATTAGGACGGAAACCATCGGGGTCGATCACGGCAACAACCTCGCAAACGCATGTCGCCGCATTGTTCCACAAAGATCGTGACCCCAGCAACGAGCCTTATAGGCCTTATGTGCGTTCTGGCGAAAACCCCGTATTCTTGTGCTCTTTTTTCAGCTATTTCAGTGAGTAACTTCATGCGCCTGGCCTTATTCGACCTTGACAACACCCTTTTGGGCGGCGACAGCGACCACGCCTGGGGCGATTACCTGTGCCAGCGCGGCATCCTCGACGGTGACGCCTACAAAGCCCGCAACGACGCCTTTTATGAAGATTACCTGGCCGGGACCCTGAACCTGACCGATTACCTGAATTTCAGCCTGGAAATCCTCGGCCGCACGGAAATGGCCCAACTCGACGAATGGCACCGCGATTTCATGCGCGACTGCATCGACCCCTTGATGCTGCCCAAAGCCCTGGCGTTGATCGCCCAACACCGCGAGGCGGGCGACAAACTGGTGGTCATCACCGCCACCAACCGCTTCGTCACCGCGCCGATCGTCGAAAAACTCGGCATCGACACCCTGCTGGCCACTGAATGCGAACTGGTCGATGGCCGCTACAGCGGACGCACCACCGATATACCTTGCTTCCGTGAAGGCAAGGTGACGCGGCTCAACCGCTGGCTGGAAGAAAACGGTTTTAACCTCGAAGGCAGTTATTTCTACAGCGACTCGATGAACGACCTGCCACTGTTGGAGCAGGTCGCCAACCCGGTGGCCGTCGATCCGGACCCGAAACTGCGCGCCGAAGCGCAAAAACGCGGCTGGCCAGTGATTTCCCTGCGCGACTGATCAGGTCGGCTTAGCGACCATCAAATAGAAAATCGCAATAAACGCCAGAAAGGCCGGCCAGCCCAGCGCAAACCACCAGCGCATGTACTGGTCGGCCTTGATCGACATCGGTGTTCCCGCCGCCAGGGCCTGATCAGCCATGCGGCGCACCTGGATCTGCAACCAGACCACCGGCAGCCAGCAGACTCCCGCCAGCACATACAGTCCGACACTCCACATCAACCAGCTCTGCTGGGGCGGCCAGCCAGCCAGATAAATCAGGCCGATGCCGCTCAACGGCTGAAAAATGGCTGTGGTGGTGGTAAATGCCCAGTCGGCGAAGACCAGATGCTTGAACGTCACCGCAATGACCTCGACCTTGCCGGTACGCCAGGCCCGCAGCGAGTAATACGCCGAGCCCGCGCCAAGGCCGAACAGCACGGTGGACGACAGGATATGCAGGGTTTTCAGCAGCAGATAAGCACTCATCGACGCGGTTCAGTCCATAAAAGCCAGAGAGTTGCGACCATCAACACCAGGTTCTTGGCGACGGCCGCATAAGGGTCGAACCAGTAGTGGGGCAGCACCACGGTTATAAATAGCGTGTAGGCGGCTATCAGCCCGAGTTGCGCCTGCAAGGCACGGCGGCGCCAACGCCCGAGCAGCAGGCCAACTCCCAGCACCGCATCGCAGATCGAGCCGCCGATGACCGCAAGATCAGCCAGGGAGCCTTTGATTCCGGTTTCCCGCATGATGCGCAGGCCCCAGTCGTAACCGGGCCACAGGCAGACAAACGCGGTGCCCAGCCAGATAAACACCATGACTGCCAGCAAAAGCGGGCGTATAGCCAGCTGTACGCTCTGGGCGGCGATGGGCCAGTCGGTCAAACGATCCTCGATGGGCGCACAGCGAAAGCCGCAGACCGAAGCCATTACCTCGGGGTCGGCCAGATTGTCGCGTTGCGCCATCAGCAGGCTCTGGCGATTCAAGGCCCGCCAGGCAAAGCGCTCGCCCAACCGCGCGCCCATTGAGGCCAGCCTTGCAGGTACCTTTATATAGCGCCCGACCGGCCAGCCCTGGGAGGCACGCAGTTGATCGATCAACTGCGCCAGGGTCATGGGCTGCGAGCCCACCAGTGGCAAGACCATGGATTGCTCCGGCCAATGGCGTAGCAGAGCCAGTACCGCGGCGGAGAGGTCATCGATATGCAGGGGCTGCAGCTGGGCCCTGCGATCCAGCAGCGGGATCAGCGGCCATGGCGACAGCCGCGCCAGCCAGGTGCTGCTCGCTCCGCCCGCCCCCAGCAGCAACGAGGGGCGCAGCACCACGGCAGCAATACCCAGTTGCAACAGATAGTCGTCGGCAGCGGCTTTGCTGGCGAGAAACGGCACGTCTGGCTGCCCTCCTGCGCCGAGAGCCGAGATATGCAGCACTCGCAGCCCCTGTGCCGCAGCCAGATCAAACAACGCCCGAGTGCCTTGATCCTGAGTCAGTCGCAGCGCCTGCTCATCGACGCTCAACAGGCCGGCTGCATTGATCAGCAAGTCGGCATCGGCAGGCATGGCGAAGTGATCCGGCACGCTGGCGAGGATATCCAGATCCAGCACCTGCCATTCAACATTAGGCAGCAAGCGCCCCTGACGACTGCGACTGGTGGCGATCACCCGATGACCTGCCGCACTCAAGGCGTCGAGGATATTGCGCCCGACGAACCCCGTAGCGCCGACCAGCACTATCTTCATGGCTTTCCTTGCGAGAATGTCGGGCAATCAGATGGGCTTGGCCCCCATCAGACCGGCAATGGCGATAAAACAGATGGCACTGAATATCGCCAGCGCCAGGGTAAATTTGGGCTTGCCGACATTCACCGGACGGCGCAGGCGATTGAGCCTGACCACCAGCCAGGTCCAGCTCAAGGCACCCAAGATATACAGCACACTGGCCGCCAGCAGCCAGGTCTGCCCCAACGACCAACCGGCGCCATGCACCAGATACCAGCCGCTGACCGGCAGAATCACCAGGCACAGTGCCTGCAGAACCCAGACGAATAGCCAGGGCCGCAGGACGAGGCGGTTCTGAATGGTCAGGTCACCGGCCCGGCGACCCTTGATCAGCCAACCGGCCAAAACCAGCGCGCTGAGCAGCAGAAGCGCGGTCGCTACGACGTGGAGGATTTTTAGCGCAGCGAAGTGTTCCATTTCGATGTATTCCATTAGGTCGTGGGCTAAGCATAGTGCCTGTTGGAGCGAGGCTTGCCTGAGAAGGTTTCACCGCAGCGCACAGACCTGTGGGACCGGCTTTAGCCGGGAAGGCGTATTGAAGATCACAAATATGTATTGGCTGTACCGGCCTCTTCCCGGCTAAAGCCGGTCCCACACTAAATACCGCTGCGCGTATTAACCCAGGAACTGGTGCCTTTTGGAGCGAGGCTTGCCTGAGAAGGTTTCACCGCAGCGCACAGACCTGTGGGACCGGCTTTAGCCGGGAAGGTGTATTGAAGATCACAAATATGTATTGGCTGTACCGGCCTCTTCCCGGCTAAAGCCGGTCCCACACTAAATACCGCTGCGCGTATTAACCCAGGAACAACCGATACGCCGGATTCTCGCTCTCATCCCAGTACGGGTAGCCAATCTCCGCCAATGCCGCCGGGATAAGGTCGCGCTCATCTTCCGGCACCACCAGGCCTGCCACCACACGGCCATCCGCCGCGCCATGGTTGCGATAGTGGAACATCGAGATGGTCCAGCGCCCGCCCAGTTTATTCAGGAAGTTGAACAAGGCGCCCGGCCGCTCGGGGAACTCAAAGCGCAGCACCACTTCATCACTGACACGCTCGGCATGGCCGCCGACCATATGGCGGATATGCAGTTTGGCCAGTTCGTTATCGGTCAGGTCCACCACAGGGAAGCCTTGCCCGGTCAGGCTTGATATCAGCGCACTACGTGGGTCGGTGTCTGGATGAGTCTGCACGCCAACGAAAATGTGGGCTTCGCGGTCGGTGTGGTAACGGTAGTTGAACTCGGTGATCTGGCGTTTGCCGATGGCCTCGCAGAACGCTTTGAAGCTGCCCGGCTGTTCGGGGATGGTTACGGCGATGATGGCTTCGCGGCCTTCACCCAGCTCGGCGCGCTCGGCGACGTGGCGCAGGCGGTCGAAGTTGACGTTGGCGCCGGAGTCGATGGCTACCAGGGTCTGGCCGCTGATACCGTACTGCTCGGTGTACTTCTTGATCCCGGCCACGCCCAGAGCGCCGGCAGGTTCGGTGATCGAGCGGGTATCGTCGTAGATATCCTTGATGGCTGCACAGATCTCGTCGGTGCTGACAGTGATCACTTCGTCAACATAGTGCTGGCAGATATCAAAGGTATGCTTGCCGATCTGCGCCACCGCGACGCCGTCAGCGAACAGCCCGACTTGCTGTAATACCACGCGCTCGCCATAGGCCATGGCTTGCTGCAGGCAGTTGGAGTCGTCGGGCTCGACGCCGATCACTTTGATTTCCGGACGCAAGTACTTCACGTACGCCGCAATGCCCGCGATCAGGCCGCCGCCACCGACCGGCACAAAGATCGCGTCGAGGCGACCCTGATGCTGACGAAGAATTTCCATGGCCACGGTGCCTTGCCCAGCGATGGTGTCGGGGTCGTCGTACGGATGGACATAGACGTAGCCCTGTTCCTCGACCAGTTTCAGCGAGTAGGCCAGCGCCTCAGGAAACGAATCGCCATGCAACACCACGATGCCGCCACGGGAACGCACGCCTTCGACCTTGATCTCAGGGGTGGTCTTGGGCATCACGATGGTGGCTTTCACGCCCAACGTCTTGGCCGCCAACGCCAGACCTTGCGCGTGGTTACCCGCCGATGCCGTGACCACGCCACGGGCGAGGTCCTCAGGGCTCAACTGCGCCAGCTTGTTATAAGCGCCGCGAATCTTGAAGGAGAACACCGGTTGCAGGTCTTCGCGCTTGAGCAGCACCTGATTGCCCAGGCGCTCGGACAATTGGCGGGCGCCTTGCAGTGGGGTTTCCACGGCGACGTCATAGACGCGGGAGGTGAGGATTTTCTTGACGTAGTGTTCGAGCATCTGGAAAGCATCACTGGCGAAGAGGGCAAGGTCGCGAGTCTAACCCGCGTCCGGATGGACGACCATACGAATGACAAGGCTTTGCGCCTGTCATGTCGTTATAATGCCCGCCCTTTTTGCACGCCCTACCCCGGCACCCGTGGAGCCCCCATGAATCAGGATCAACTCAAACAAGCCGTGGCCCAGGCCGCCGTGGACTTCATTCTGCCCAAGCTGGATGACAAGAGCGTCGTCGGCGTCGGTACCGGCTCCACCGCCAACTGTTTCATCGACGCCCTGGCCAAGCACAAGGGTGCGTTCGATGGCGCCGTGGCCAGCTCCGAAGCTACTGCCGCCCGCCTCAAAGGCCATGGCATCCCGGTGTATGAGCTCAATACGGTCAGCGACCTGGAGTTCTACATCGATGGCGCCGACGAAAGCGACTCTAACCTGAACCTGATCAAGGGCGGCGGCGCAGCGCTGACCCGCGAGAAGATCGTCGCGGCTGTGGCCAAAACCTTCATCTGCATCGCCGATGGCAGCAAGCTGGTGCCAGTACTGGGTGCATTCCCGCTGCCGGTCGAAGTAATCCCCATGGCCCGCAGCCACGTTGCCCGCCAATTGGTGAAACTGGGCGGCGACCCGGTCTATCGTGAAGGCGTGATCACCGACAACGGTAATATCATCCTTGATGTGTTCAACATGAACATCACCAATCCGGTGGAGCTGGAAAGCCAGATCAACGCCATTGTTGGCGTGGTGACCAACGGCCTGTTCGCGGCGCGTCCGGCGGATTTGCTGTTGCTGGGGACGGCGGAAGGCGTGAAGACCCTTAAGAAATAAGCTCTGTGGGACCGGCTTTAGCCGGGAAAGGGGCGGTGCTGCCAATACATCTCGGTCGTCTGCACCTGCGCCTTCCCGGCTAAAGCCGGTCCCACAAATCATTCCAATTCAGTTAGTTATGTTGTGGTTGATCAGATGCCTCAGAGCACCCGGCTCTCAAACCGGCTATGCCCCGGCAGCTCCAGCACGATCTCGTCCCCTGATACAAACGGGCCAACGCCCGCTGGCGTACCGGTCATGATCAGGTCACCGGCCTGCAGCGAGAAGTTCGCCGCCATGTGCTGAATCATCGGCACGATAGGGTTGAGCATGTGGCTGCTGTTGCCGTCCTGGCGCACTTCGCCGTTGATGGTCAGGCGAATGGCGATGTCGGTCAGGTCGGGGTAGGTATCCGCCGAAATGAACGGAGCAATGACCGCCGCGCCGTCGAAGGACTTGCAGCGCTCCCACGGCAGGCCCTTTTCTTTCAGCTTCGACTGCAGGTCACGCAGGGTCAGGTCCAGGCCCGGTGCGTAACCGCTGATGGCATCGAGCACTTCTTCTTCGGATGGGTGCTTGCTCAGCGGCTTGCCGATCAGCACGACGATTTCCGCCTCGTAATGCACCGAACCCCGGTCAGCAGGAATGCTGAAGCCACCTTCCAGTGGCACCACGCAGCTGCCCGGCTTGATGAACAGGATCGGCTCGGTCGGCACCGGATTGTCCAGCTCCTTGGCGTGTTCGGCGTAATTGCGGCCAATGCACACCACTTTGCCCAAAGGAAAGTGGATGGTGGTGCCGTCGACGTACTTGTGCTGATAGCTCATGGCGCTGTCCTTTTGGGTCAAACCGCGAAAATTTTGCCGGGGTTCATGATGCCATTTGGATCGAATACCGCCTTGACCGCTTTCATGTATTCGATTTCAACCGGCGAACGGCTGTATTCAAGGTAGTCGCGCTTGGTCATGCCGACGCCATGTTCGGCGGAAATCGAGCCGTTGTACTTCTGTACGATCTCGAACACCCACTTGTTGACCGTGGCGCATTTGCCGAAGAACTCATCCTTGTCCATGTTTTCTGGCTTGAGGATGTTCAGGTGCAGGTTGCCGTCGCCGATGTGGCCGAACCAGACCACTTCGAAGTCCGGATAGTGTTTGCCGACGATGGCGTCCACTTCGGCGAGAAACGCCGGGACTTTCGATACAGTGACCGAAATATCGTTCTTGTACGGAGTAAAGTGGGAAATGGTTTCCGAGATGAACTCGCGCAGCTTCCACAGGTTGTGCAACTGCTGCTCGCTTTGGCTCATCACGCCATCCAGTACCCAACCTTCTTCCACACAGTGCTCGAAAGTCGCCAGCGCTTCGTTGGCCACTTCTTCAGTGGTCGCCTCGAACTCCAGCAGGGCGTAGAACGGGCAGTCGGTGGCGAACGGTGCAGGCACGTCGCCGCGAGCCATGACCTTGGCCAGGCATTTATCGGAGAAGAACTCGAACGCGGTCAGGTCCAGTTTGCCATGGAAGGCATGCAGCACTGGCATGATGGAGTCGAAATCGGCGACACCCAGAACCATGGCGGTCAGGTTCTTCGGCGCACGATCCAGGCGCATGGTCGCCTCGACGACGAAACCCAGGGTGCCTTCGGCGCCGATGAACAGCTGACGCATGTCGTAGCCGGTGGCGTTCTTGATCAGGTCTTTGTTCAGCTCGAGGATATCGCCCTTGCCGGTGACCACTTTCAGACCGGCGACCCAGTTGCGGGTCATGCCGTAGCGAATAACCTTGATCCCGCCGGCATTGGTACCGATATTGCCGCCAATCTGGCTCGAACCCGAGGACGCGAAGTCCACCGGGTAATACAGCCCGTTTTCCTCAGCGAGGTTCTGCAGCTGCTTGGTCACCACGCCCGGCTGGCAGATAGCGGTGCGATCCGTGAGGTTGAGATCGAGAATCTGATTCATATAGTCGAACGAAACCACCACCTCGCCATTCGCCGCCACGGCAGCTGCGGAAAGACCGGTCCGGCCACCGGACGGCACCAGGGCAACCCTGTGCTTGTTGGCCCACAGGACGATGGCCTGGACCTGCTCGGTGGTTTTCGGAAAGACAATGGCGACCGGCGCAGGCGCGAAATGCTTGGTGTAATCCTTGCCATAGAAGACCAGGGAGTCGGCATCGGTCAGAACCTTGCCAGGCTCAACCAGGGTCTTCAGCTCATCTAACAGGGCAGGCTGGATCATCGACGGCGCTCTCGAATAATTCATGGTCGTCCTGAGAACTGCTCACGTTCAGGAATGGGGTTTCGCGGGGGGCTTATGCTAGCATACGCCCCCCGTGAGTCGAGCCAGCGCCACTCCGGACCCCTGCCAATTTTCTTCGGGACACAGGTTTACGCAGATGAGCAAGACTTCCCTCGACAAGAGCAAGATCAAGTTCCTTCTTCTCGAAGGCGTCCACCAATCCGCCGTTGACGTCCTCAAGGCCGCCGGTTACACCAGCATTGAGTACCACACCAAGTCTCTGCCGGAAGCCGAGCTGAAGGAAAAGATCGCCGACGCTCATTTCATCGGCATCCGCTCCCGCACCCAATTGACCGAAGAGCTGTTCGACTCCGCGAAGAAACTGGTCGCGGTCGGCTGCTTCTGCATCGGCACCAATCAGGTTGACCTGAACGCAGCGCGCGAACGCGGTATCGCCGTATTCAACGCCCCTTACTCCAACACCCGTTCGGTTGCCGAACTGGTGCTGGCCGAGGCGATCCTGCTGCTGCGCGGCATCCCTGAGAAAAACGCCTCCTGCCACCGTGGCGGCTGGATCAAGAGCGCGGCGAACTCCTTCGAGATCCGCGGCAAGAAACTGGGCATCATCGGCTACGGCTCGATCGGCACCCAACTGTCGGTCCTGGCCGAAAGCCTGGGCATGCAAGTGTTCTTCTTCGATCCGCTGACCAAGCTGCCACTGGGCAACGCGACCCAGGTCGCCAGTCTGACCGAGCTACTGGGCCTGGCCGATATCGTTTCCCTGCATGTGCCTGAGCTGCCGTCCACCCAGTGGATGATCGGCGAAAAAGAAATCCGCGCGATGAAAAAGGGCGCCATCCTGATCAACGCCGCCCGCGGTACAGTCGTGGAACTGAACGCCCTGGCTGACGCAATCAAGGACAAGCACCTGATCGGCGCCGCTATCGACGTGTTCCCGGTCGAACCGCGCTCCAACGACGACATCTTCGAAAGCCCGCTGCGCGGCCTGGACAACGTGATCCTGACCCCGCACATCGGTGGTTCCACTGCCGAGGCGCAAGCCAACATCGGTCTGGAAGTCGCCGAGAAACTGGTCAAGTACAGCGACAACGGTACCTCGGTATCCTCGGTCAACTTCCCTGAAGTGGCCCTGCCAGCTCACCCTGGCAAGCACCGTCTGCTGCACATCCACGAGAACATTCCGGGCGTGCTGATGGAGATCAACAAGGTCTTCGCCGAAAACGGCATCAACATTTCCGGTCAGTTCCTGCAGACCAACGAGAAAGTCGGCTACGTGGTCATCGACGTCGATGCCGAGTACTCGGACCTCGCTCAGGAAAAACTGCAGCACATCAAAGGCACGATCCGTAGCCGCGTTCTGTTCTGATTGCCCTGCTGCAAATAAAAAGGAGACCTTCGGGTCTCCTTTTTTGTGGGTGCGCATCTGACTTGGAATGGGATCCTGCAGGAGCTGCCGAAGGCTGCGAAACGCTGTAAACCATTCGCAGCCTTCGGCAGCTCCTACAGATCCGTCATTCAGCCCACACGCTTACTTGACGTTAACCGTGATCTTCTTCGACTCAACCGAAGGATTGAGCGGGATATGGCTCTTGTCACCCATGATCAGTTGCAGGGTGTGCTTGCCCGGGCTGAGGGTGATTTCGGTCTCGGTCTGACCCTTGCCGAAGTGGCGGATGGTGTCGTTGTTGGGCAGCGGGGCATTCAGGTCAGGCTGTTCCTTGAGGTCGACCATCAGGTGGTGGTGCGCGGTGTCCGGCACATCAACACCGGCGGGCGCGACGCCCATGCCCTTGAGGCCGAATTGCACCTTGAACGTACCCTGCACGGTGGCGCCGTCTTTCGGGGAAATAATGTAGACCTCGGCACCGGCTGGCGAAGGCGTGCGCGGGATGTCGGCGGCCTGGGCCAGCAAGGACGCGCCCAGCAGCAGGCCAGCGATAGTGGTTTTGGCAAGTAAGGTCTTCATGGTCTCTCCAGTGATTGTTATGACATGCACGTCTGACTGTGGACTGGACGCTTGGGTTCAAGGCCTTCCTAAGCGTAGGTCAGGCTTATGCAATATCACTTTTTCCGGATGAGGGACCTTTGTGTAGAAGATTTCATTTATGAAACGCAATCAATACTGTGGGACCGGCTTCAGCCGGGAATAGGCCTTCCCGGCTGAAGCCGGTCCCACAGGACATCACCAACACATTCAAAACAACTCACTGCCCCGCCGCCGAAACCAGCCGGTCAACGACAGCCGCTCACGCGTCGCAGGCAATACCTCGTGGGGCATGTCCCCGGAGAGAAACACCACCAGGCAACCACCCGTAGGCTGCACGTCATAGCTCGTTTCACCCTCGAGGTACATGCGCAACTGCCCGCCATGCTCGGGCAGCCAGGCATCATTGAGGTAGAGCACCGCCGACACCGTGCGCGCATCGTCGTCACGGAAGCGGTCCACGTGCTTGAGATAGAAGGCGCCCGGCGGATACAGGGCGAAATGGCTTTCGAACTCTTCCAGCCCCAGAAACAGGCCGCGATTGAGCGCCTGACGCAGGCTGTCCATCAGGTTCAGGTAGGCATCGCAGGGTTCGGCCTGGCCCGGCTCGAGCCACTGGATATGATCGCCACGAATCCCTTCGCGCACCTCCTGCCCAGAGCCACGACCGACTCCGGCAGGCGTCAGCTCGCCTTCAGCCGCACGTTTGCGGCACTCAGCGGCCAGTTCGCGGGTCAGACGCTCGGGCAGGAAAATATTCTGCTGCGACCAGCCGCGTGCGGCTATGTCGTCAACGATTCGTAGCAGCAGCGGATGATCAGGGGAGATTTGCATGTCGCGCATAGTATCCATGTGCCCCGAAATCCGACAGAGCCGTTGTTCGACCCTGGATGTAAACCTTGAGTTTTCATTGATTCAGGACAGTCATAACTCGACAAGCCCCCGCTACCACCCGGAGAATAGCGGCCTGCCGACAGGAGTCCTTCATGCGCCGTTTGTTTGTTTTGCTGTTGATGTTCTGCACCATGCCCGCGTGGGCAGACAGCCACGACCAGTTGTACAAGGCCGCCGGCTGGCCAGAACAGCGCGCACACTTCAACGATGCGCTCAAGGCGGCCCAACTGCGCTACCGCAACAGCCTGCCGCCCGCCGTGTTCGACGCCCTGGTCAATAACAGCAACCAGCGTTTCGCCCCACAGACCATGGACCAGCGCGCCGAACAGCGCCTGCGTGAAAGCCTGCGCGACCCGAAACCGGCCCTGCAATTCTTTCAGTCGCCACTGGGGCGCAAGATCGTCAATGCCGAACTGACCGCAACCCGCGCCGATCAGTTGGCCAAGAACGCCCAGGGCCTGCCCCATATCGAAGCGGGCTCGACCCGGCAACTGCTGATCGGCCACCTGGCCCAGGCCCTGCCTGCCCGTGAGGCCGGTGCCGAAGTGAGCCTGGCGATTGCCGGTGTCGCTGCCGACAGCCTCAGCCAGATGATCCCCGGCCTGCTCGGCGGCGGCCAGGCCCAGGGCATGCTCGAAGGCCAGCGCGAACGCCTGATGGCGCAGATCGGCGCCGACCTCAACAACACCCTGCTGTACGTCTACCGCGATCTGTCCGACCCGGAGCTGGAAGAATTCTCCAACTTCGCTGAATCACCTGACGGCAAGGCCTACTATCAAGCGGCGCTGGCGGCGATTCGGGCGGGATTGGCGGTGGGGCAGAATCAGTAGATTAAGGGTGGGACCGGCTTTAGCCGGGAAAGCATAGACAAGGGCGACACATATCTATCGTCTGATTTATTGCCTTCCCGGCTAAAGCCGGTCCCACAGGCGTCTTTAGCTCATCCGCTGCTGCACAAACTCGAAGTAACGCTCACGCAATTCCGGCAGTTCGTTGGCCAGGTGATGCCGTGCGGTATGCAGCATGAGAATCTGCGGCTGAGTGAATTTCTCGTTAAGCACCGCCAGGTTATGACTCCAGTCAACGGTCATGTCCGCTTCACCCTGGATAATCATCGGGCTGCGGGTACTGCGCGGTGCGCTTTCGATGCGGCTGATCCAGCGTGCCAGGGCGCCGACCCAGGCCGTGGGCAGGCGTTGCGGTTGCAGCGGGTCGGCAAGCAGGAATGGCAGGAAGGCCGGGGCATTGGAGTTGTCGCTGAAGCGCCGGGCGATATCCTTGACGAAGGGCTTGAGCAGGTAGTAGCTGAGCTTTGACCAACCCCAGGCGCGTGGCCGGACCAGCGGGGCCAACAGGATAGCCTGGCCCTGGGCCGGACTGTCGTTGCCATGGTTGAGCAGATGATCAATGACAATGGCACCGCCCGTGCTTTGCCCACACAGATGCCACGGTTTGGGCAGTTGCAGCGCCTCGGCCTCGGTGAACAGACCTTGCAGCACCAACTGATACTCGGCGAAGTCGTTGATGCTGGCGCGACTGCCACTGGACAGGCCATGCCCCGGCAGATCGCAGGAAATCACCGCAAACCCCTGGGTCACGGCCCATTCGACCACATGCCGATAAAGCCCCATGTGATCGTAGAAACCATGCATCAGGAACAACGTTGCCTTGGGTTGCTCCGGCAACCAGACCTGCCCGACGATGTCATAGCCCGCCGCCTCGAAACGCCCGAGCCAACTGCGACTGAGCAACCCGCTGTTGGCAAAGGACAAACCATAGAAACGCTGGTACGACAGCCCTTCGGCAGGTATCAGTTGCCGAGTGGCCAACGCTTGCAGGCGCGGGCGCAGGGTTTCGGGGGCGAATGTCGTAGGCATGGGATTTCCAGGTTGAGGCGGGCCGTGTGGCGATATTCAGCTGTCTCACCGGGCATGGCAAGCCAAGTCCCAATAATCAGAAGCGTCTGACATGAACATAACCCGACGAACTATAGCGCTAAGCCTGCTGGCCGCGATTTTTGCCGGTGCCCTGTGGCTGGCCTATGACTGGTTTCAGGGCCGTTACCTGCGCGTCTTCAGCGAGCAAACGGCATTGTTTGCCGGTGACGGCCTGAGCCTGCCTGCGGCATTGGCCGGGCCGGGGCGAATTCGTCTGGTGCATTTCTGGGACCCGGCCTGCCCGTGCAACGTCGCCAACCAGCAGCACTTGGGCGAGCTGCTCGAACGCTACGGCGACAGCGTGGACTTCTATGCCCTGCAGAAAACCGGCAGTCACGGACAGTTGCCGCAGAACCTGAAGCGCATGCAGATCCTCGACAGCCTGCCCGGCGCCGAACACATCAGCGCCAGCCCCGCCGTGGCGATCTGGAACCGCGACGGCAAGCTCGCCTATTTCGGACCGTACAGCGAAGGGCTGACCTGCAACTCGGGCAACAGCTTTATCGAGCCGATCCTGCAGGCGTTGAGCGCGGGTCGGGCGGTTGATGCGACCCATAGCATGGCGGTGGGGTGTTATTGCCACTGGACAGAGGCCACACAGTAATCACGGTGGGACCGGCTTTAGCCGGGAAGGCGCCCGATATGATCATGCCAATACAGCGGATCCAGCGGCCCTTTCCCGGCTAAAGCCGGTCCCACCCAAATCATTTCAAGTCAGGGGTTCGCTACCGCCTCAGCCCGCAAATGCGCCTTGTACTCCAGCATCACCGGCAGTTTGGTCGCGACGGTTTCGTCGAGCACTTCGGTATCCAGCAGCCCCTGCCCGCCCAGTTGCAGCACGGTCAGGCCGCTTTTGCCGACCTTGGCGCTGGCGCGCAGGCTGGTCATGAGCTTGCCGACTTTGGTCAGCGCGCGATGGTAGTCAGCGCGTTTGCCCAAGTCGTAGCGGGACAGATTGACCTGCGGCCGCAACCAGTCGCCCCAGTAGAACTCCAGAAACTCCGGCGGCGCACCCTTGGTGCTCGGCCGCCCATAAGCCGCACCCCGGACGAAGTAGACCAGGCTGCGGAACGGGTCGTTCTGCAGGTTCTTCAGGCCCAGATGCTCGGGCAGTTGCTCGGGCTTGATGACCTGACCGTTGCCGTCCTTTAGCCAGACTTTATGGGCCTTCTGCATGCGCTGCCAGAAAGTCGCCATGTCCGGGCTGTCGCTGTAGTCCGCAGTGACCCTGACCCACATTTTCAGCTGCGCGCCCGCTCCCGGCTGCTCCCAGAACGTGGTGAAAGTGTGATGGCCGTCGGTCAGGTACATCTGCCCGCCCGGCCCGATCACCACGGTTTTCATTTCCTTGGGATGGGTGCCGACCTTTGCTTCACACTCAAAACTGCCAGGGTGCAGCAGATCAGCGTTCTTGGGCACGTAGTGGGCATCGCCTTGGCCGTTACTCTGGCAATACTCGTTGAACAGCTTGCCGCGGTGCTTGGCGAAGCGGCCGAGGTTGAAATAGATCTGGTCATAACCGACCACGGTTTGAGTGGGATGCAACTGCTCGAGGCTGACCTCGACCACACTGCCCACTTCGGTTTTAGCCAGAGCAAAAGCCTGAGTGGTGCCCAGGCTGAGTAACAACGCCAGCGACCAGGAAGTAATTCGCATCGTGAAGACTCTTGGATTGAAGTGCGTGGAGCTTAATCGAAATGCACACGCGGGTGGTGTAGCCTGCACAGCTTGCTCGAATCACTGACAGAGACGCTGGATGAAACGCAGTCTGCTCACCCTCGCCGCCCTTGTTGTCATCGCGCTCGCCGCAGGTGGCTGGTACGTGCACAGCAAACAGCCGCAACGTGACGGGCAAATGACGTTAGCGCATCTGCAGGCGCCGGTCACCGTGCGCTATGACGAGCGCGGCGTGCCGCATATCCGTGCCGAGAATCAGGCCGACCTGTATCGCGCCCTGGGTTATGTCCACGCCCAGGACCGGCTGTTCCAGATGGAAATGCTGCGCCGCCTGGCCCGGGGCGAACTGGCTGAAGTGCTGGGACCAAAGGTGGTGGACACCGACAAACTGTTCCGCAGCCTGCGCATCCGCGAGCATGCCGACGCCTACGTCGCCCGACTGGACAAGCAAAGCCCGACCTGGCTGGCCCTGCAAGCCTATCTGGATGGCATCAACCAGTTTCAGGACACTCACGCCAGGCCCGTGGAGTTCGACCTGCTGGGCATCCCCAAACGGCCGTTCACCGCCGAAGACACCCTGAGCATCGGCGGCTACCTGGCCTACAGCTTCGCGGCGGCATTTCGTACCGAGCCGCTGCTGACCTACGTTCGCGACCAGCTCGGCGCGGACTACCTGAAAGCGTTCGACATGCCTTGGCAGCCTCAGGGTTCACTGGCCGCGGCCCCTGCATTGTCAGCGACCGACTGGAAAAGCCTCAACGACCTCGCCCGCCTGAGCAATCAGGCACTGGAGCAGGCCGGGCTGCCGCAGTTCGAAGGCAGCAACGCCTGGGCCATTTCCGGTAGCCGCACCCGCAGTGGCAAGCCCTTGCTGGCCGGGGACCCGCATATTCGCTTCTCGACCCCGGCCGTCTGGTACGAAGCGCAACTGTCCGCGCCCGACTTTGAGCTGTACGGGCACTTCCAGGCGCTCAACCCCTTCGCCCTGCTCGGCCATAACCTGGATTTCGGCTGGAGCCTGACCATGTTCCAGAACGACGATCTGGACCTGATTGCCGAGAAGACCAACCCCGACAATCCCGATCAGGTCTGGTATCACGGCGCCTGGGTCGATATGACCAGCAGCCAGCAGCAGATCGCGGTCAAGGGCGCCGCACCGGTCACCCTGACCCTGCGCCAGTCGCCCCACGGGCCAATAGTCAATGATGTGGTCGGCAGCACCGCAGGCACGGCGCCCATCGCCATGTGGTGGGCGTTCCTGGAAACCGACAACCCGATCCTGCAGGGCTTCTACGAGGCCAACCGCGCCGACACCCTGGACAAGATGCGCAGCGCCGCCGAGAAGATCCAGGCCCCCGGCCTGAATATCGTCTGGGCCAATGCCCAGGGCGATATCGGGTGGTGGGCGGCGGCGAAACTGCCCGTGCGTCCGGAGGGCGTAGACCCTGGCTATATCCTCGATGGCAGTACAGCACAGGCTGACAAGAACGGTTTCTACCCGTTCAGCGACAACCCTCATGAAGAGAACCCGGCGCGGGGCTATGTGCTGTCGGCCAATACCCAGCCGGTGTCGCCAAGCGGCAAGCCAATCCCCGGCTACTACAACCCGGCAGACCGTGGTCGTCAGTTAAACCGCCAGCTCAGCGATGACCATGTGCGCTGGGACATTCCTGCCAGCCAACAACTGCAACTGGGCACCAGGACCGACTATGCAGCACGCATCCTCAAGCCGTTGCTGCCGATTCTGCGTCAGGTCGCCCGGGATGCCGACGAGAAAGCCCTGGTCGAGCAACTGGCGGCCTGGCCGGGGGATTATCCGATCGACTCAGTGGGGGCCACGCTGTTCAATCAATTTCTCTATGAGCTGACCGAAAAAATCTTCCACGATGATCTGGGCGACGCCTTCTTCGACACCCTGCTGTCCACTCGGGTAATCGACGACGCCTTGCCGCAAGTGGTGGCCGACGCCAATTCACCCTGGTGGAACAACCGCCATTCGCCTGCACCGGAAAACCGCAACGATATCGTCAAGATGGCCTGGCACTCGGCTGTCGAGCACCTGCGTTCGCTCTATGGCAATAACCCGCAAGAGTGGCGCTGGGGCAAGGCCCATACCCTGACCCACGCCCACCCGCTGGGCGTGCAGAAGCCGCTGGACAGTCTGTTCAACGTCGGGCCGTTTGCCGCGCCAGGGACCCATGAAGTGCCCAATAACCAGTCCGCCCGCATCGGCCCGGCGCCCTGGTCAGTGAGCTACGGCCCCTCGACCCGGCGCCTGATCGACTTCGCCGACCCGGCCCACAGCCTGGGCATCAACCCGGTCGGGCAAAGCGGCGTGGTGTTCGACAAACACTACGCCGACCAGGCCGCCACTTATATCCATGGCGGCTATGTCGAACAGCATTTCAGTGAGGCAGATGTGGCGGCGCATAACGAGGGAGTGTTGCGGTTGTTACCAGTCAATTGATCCGATGCCTGACATAAAACACACATGTGGGACCGGCTTTAGCCGGGAAAGGATCAGTACATCCGCTACATTTGCATGAGCGGACCAGCCACCTTCCCGGCTAAAGCCGGTCCCACAGAATGCCACTCACTCAACTTATAACGGCGCAGGCGCCCTGCGGCTATCCGGTTGTTTCCAGGAATCGGCCGCACTCTCTTCGATCGCCAGCTGAATCGCCTTGCGACGACGCTCCTCGGCGCGGCGGCTGAAGAACCAGACCAGGAAAGTCGCGAACGACACCGCCAGCAGAATCAGGCTGGCCACGGCGTTGATCTCCGGCTTCACGCCCAGGCGCACCGCCGAGAACACTTCCATCGGCAAAGTCGTCGAGCCAGGCCCGGAGACGAAGCTGGCCAGCACCAGGTCATCCAGGGACAGGGCAAACGACATCATCGCCCCCGCCGCCAGGGATGGCGCGATCATCGGGATGGTGATCAGGAAGAACACTTTCCACGGCCGTGCGCCCAGGTCCATGGCTGCTTCTTCGATGGACATGTCCAGCTCACGCAGGCGCGCCGACACCACCACCGCGACGTACGCCGAGCAGAAGGTGGTATGGGCGATCCAGATGGTGACGATGCCACGCTCCTGGGGCCAGCCGATCAGCTGCGCCATGGCCACGAACAGCAGCAACAGCGACAGACCGGTAATCACTTCCGGCATCACCAGCGGCGCGGTGACCAGGCCACCGAAGAACGTGCGACCACTGAATCGGGTGATCCGCGTCAGCACGAAGGCCGCCATGGTACCCAAGGCAACGGCAGCCACCGCCGTGTAGCAGGCGATTTCCAGGGAGCGCATCACCGAGCCCATCAACTGGGTGTTATCCAGCAGGCCCACATACCATTTGATCGACCAGCCGCCCCACACCGTCACCAGTTTCGAGGCGTTGAACGAGTAGATCACCAGGATGACCATGGGCGCATAGATAAACACCAGGCCCAGCACCAGCATGATGTTCGAGAATCGAAAGCGGCTCATGCCTTGCCCTCCAGCTCTTTGGCCTGACTGCGGTTGAACAGGATGATCGGCACGATCAGGATCAGCAGCATGACCACCGCCAGGGCAGACGCCACCGGCCAGTCACGGTTATTGAAGAACTCTTGCCAGAGCACGCGGCCGATCATCAGGGTTTCCGGGCCGCCAAGCAGCTCAGGAATGACGAACTCGCCCACCACCGGGATAAATACCAGCATGCAGCCGGCGATGATGCCGTTCTTGGACAGCGGCACGGTGATTTTCCAGAAGCTGTTGAAGGTGCTCGAACCCAGATCCGACGCTGCTTCCAGCAGGCTCTGGTCATGCTTGGCGAGGTTGGCGAACAGCGGCAGGATCATGAACGGCAGGTACGAGTAAACAACCCCGATGTACACCGCCAGGTTGGTGTTGAGGATCTGCAACGGCTCGTTGATCAGCCCCAGCCACATCAGGAAGCTGTTGAGCAGGCCGTTATTGCTGAGGATGCCCATCCAGGCGTAGACGCGGATCAGGATCGCCGTCCAGGTCGGCATCATGATCAGCAGCAACAGCACGGTCTGGGTTTCCTTGCGCGCCATGGAGATGCCATAGGCCATGGGATAACCGATCAACAGGCACAGCAGCGTACTGAAGAACGCCATCTTCAACGAACCGAAGTACGCCGAGATATACAGGTCGTCGCCGGTGAGCAGGGCGTAGTTGGCGAAATTGAACACCAACTGCAGTTTCTGCTCGGCGTAGGTGAAGATCTCCGTGTAGGGCGGGATCGCCACGTCGGCTTCGGCGAAGCTGATCTTGATGACGATCAGGAACGGCAAGGCGAAGAACAGGAACAGCCAGAGAAACGGCGCGCCGATCACCAGTTGCCGGCCACCGGGGGTTATACGGTCGAGCGCTCGCTTGAGCTTGCGCACTTTCATGAGCGCAGGACCACGCCGCTGTCGTCTTCCCACCAGACGTAGACTTCATCGCCCCAGGTCGGCCGCGCGCCCTGACGCTCGGTGTTGGCGACGAACGACTGCACCAGCTTGCCGCACGGCAGCTCGACGTAGAACACCGAGTGGCCGCCCAGATAGGCAATGTCGTGGACCTTGCCCCGGGACCAGTTGTGCTCGAAGGTCGGCTGTTCGGTGGTGACCAGCAGTTTTTCCGGACGCAGGGCGTAGGTGATGCGCTTGTCTTCCACCGACGTCGTGACGCCGTGGCCGACGTAGATATTGTGTTCCAGTTCAGGGCTGCGAATCAGCGCATGGCCTTCCATGTCCTCGATCACTTCGCCTTCGAACAGGTTGACGTTACCGATGAATTCACAGACCAGGCGGCTGGTCGGGGTTTCGTAGATATCGATCGGACTGCCGATCTGGGCAATCCAGCCCAGATGCATGATGGCGATGCGTTCGGCCATGGTCATGGCCTCTTCCTGGTCGTGGGTCACCATCACGCAGGTCACGCCGACGCGCTCGATGATCTCCACCAGTTCCAGCTGCATCTGCGAACGCAGCTTCTTGTCGAGTGCGCCCATGGGTTCATCGAGCAACAGCAGCTTGGGTTTCTTCGCCAGGGAGCGCGCCAGGGCCACGCGCTGGCGCTGGCCACCGGACAATTGGTGCGGCTTGCGCTTGGCGTACTGGGTCATCTGCACCAGCTTGAGCATTTCCATGACCCGGGCGTCGATCTCGGCCTTGGGCAAACGGTCCTGCTTGAGGCCGAAGGCGATGTTATCGGCCACGGTCATGTGCGGGAACAGCGCATAGGACTGGAACATCATGTTGATCGGCCGCTCATAGGGCGGCATATCGGTGATGTCCACGCCATCGAGGAAAATCCGGCCTTCGGTCGGCCGCTCGAACCCGGCGAGCATGCGCAGCAAAGTCGACTTGCCCGAGCCCGAACCGCCGAGCAGGGCAAAGATCTCGCCTTTGTTGATTTGCAGGGACACATCGTCCACGGCAATCGTCTCATCGAACTTCTTCGTGACCCGGTCGATCTTGACCAGCACCTGCTTGGGTTGCTGACCGCCATCGAGGGATTTCTTATAGGCGCCTGAGGCAACTGCCATGGGTGAAACTCCCAACTGGTTTTTGCAGCCCGACCGCACAAGCCGGGCGCTGGATAATTATTTGCCCGACTTGACCTTGGTCCAGCTACGGGTCATCAGGCGTTGCACCTTGGGGGGCAACTCGGAATTGACGAACAACTTGTCGAGCACTTGCTGCGGCGGATACACCGCCGGGTCGGTACGAATCGCCTGGTCCATGTCGTCGCCCGATTTCGGGTTCGGGTTGGCGTAGCCGATTTCGTCACTGACCTTGGCGATCACGTCCGGTTTGAGCAGGAAGTTGATAAAGGCGTGGGCTTCCTTGATGTTGGCGGCATCGCTGGGGATCGCCAGCATGTCGAACCACAGGTTGCCGCCTTCCTTGGGAATCACGTAGGCAATATTGACGTCCTTGCCCGCTTCGGACGCACGCTTCTTGGCCTGGAATACATCACCGGAGAAACCGGCGGCCACGCAGATATCACCGTTGGCCAGGTCCGTGATGTATTTGGACGAACTGAAGTAAGTCACGTAAGGCCGCACTTTCAACAGTTTCTCTTCAGCCTTTTTATAGTCGGCTTCATTGGTGCTGTTCGGGCTCAGGCCCATGTAGTTGAGCACCGCCGGGAGCATCTCGTCGGCGGAATCAAGAAACGCGACGCCGCACTTTTGCAGTTTCTTGATGTTTTCCGGCTCGAACAGCACGGCCCAGGAATCGATCTTGTCGACGCCCAGCACTTGCTTGACCTTGTCGACGTTATAGCCGATGCCATTGGTGCCCCACAGGTAAGGCACGGCGTACTGATTGCCCGGATCGTTCTTTTCCAGGCGCTTGAGCAGGGCCGGGTCGAGGTTTGAATAGTTGGGCAGCTGCGACTTGTCGAGTTTCTGGAAAGCCCCGGCCTTGATCTGCTTGCCGAGGAAATGGTTGGACGGCACGACCACGTCGTAGCCGGTGTGCCCGGCCAACAACTTGCCCTCAAGGGTTTCATTGGAGTCGAACACGTCATAGATCGGCTTGATCCCGGTGGTGGATTCGAAGTCCGCCAGGGTGGTCAGGCCGATGTAATCGGACCAGTTATAAATATGCACCGTAGGTGCAGCTTGCACGCTGACGGCCACGGCCAGGCCGAGCCCCGCGAGCAGGGTGTTGCGAAAGAAAGGGCGAAGCGAAGAAATAGACACGTGAACAATCCTTTTCAGTTTGGGGTCTGGTGCCCGTGTCGGACCGGCGCGCAACTTACCTTTGATAGCTGCGGATCGCAAAAAAACCTTATGTGACAGTGGGTTGAATTCCCTGCATGCGTTGTAGGACCGGCTTTAGCCGGGAGGATGTCGGCACAAACAATAGACATCTATCGACTGTATCGACGCCCTCCCGGCTGAAGCCGGTCCTACAGGGGTCATCAACCCGGTTTATTTACCCGATTTAATGGTGGTCCAGCTGCGCGTCATGATGCGCTGGGTGGCCGCAGGCAAGTCAGCAATGGCGTACAACTTGGCGACAACATCAGCCGGTGGATAGACACCCGGATCTTCAGTGATTTCCTTGTTCACCAATGGTGTGGCCTTCTCGTTACCGTTCGGGAAGCCTACGGAGTTGGTGATGTCCGCCATCACTTCAGGCTTGAGGATGAAGTTCAGGAACTTGTAAGCGCCTTCGACGTTTTCCGCGTCTTTCGGGATAGCCAACATGTCGTAGAAGCTGCCTGCACCTTCCTTCGGAATGTTGTAGCTGACCTCAACCTTGCCACCGGCTTCTTTAGCACGGGACTGAGCCTGGTGGATGTCACCCGAATAACCGACGGCTACGCAGATGTTGCCGTTGGCCAGGTCCGAGATGTACTTGGAGGAGTGAAAGTAAGCGATCGAAGGACGGACTTTCATGAACAGAGCCTGAGCCTTGTCGATGTCTTCCTTCTTCTGCGAGTCGGTCGGCAGGCCCAGGTAATGCAGGGCAACCGGCAGCATTTCGGTTGGCGAATCGAGGAAGCTGATACCGCACTTCTTCAACTTGGCGGCGTTTTCAGGTTTGAACAGCAGGTCCCAGGAGTTGGTCGGTGCATCGGCACCCAGCGCTTCCTTGACTTTGGCCGGGTTGAAACCGATGCCGATCGAGCCCCACATGTACGGGAAAGCATGCTTGTTGTCCGGGTCGCTGATGGACACGGCCTTGAGCAGGGTTTTGTTCAGGTTGCCGTAGTTCGACAGCTTGGACTTGTCCAGCTCCTGATACACGCCGGCCTTGATTTGCTTGGCCAGGAAGTTGTTCGACGGCACGACCACGTCATAACCGGATTTGCCGGCCAGCAATTTGGCTTCCAGGGTTTCGTTACTGTCGTACACGTCGTAGACGACCTTGATACCCGACTCTTTCTCAAACTTCTCGATGGTGTCCGGTGCGATGTAGTCGGACCAGTTGTAAACGTGAAGTACCTTGTCGTCCGCGTGAGCGGCGGCCACTGCGCCCATCAGGGACAGCGCGAGGAGGGTCTTGCCAAATGTTTTCATGCGTACAGCTCCAGTATTTTTTATGACTGACCATTGGGAGTAGCGGCGATTCAAACAACCGTTAGTCTGGCAAGTTCCTGGGCAGGCTTACAAGCGGGCAAACCTGCCGTACTACGCAACCGCCGAAAGTTTCATGTTCCGGCGGTGCTTATATCAGCCCTGTAGAGCCTTCAGTGTCAGATCCAGGCACTTGCGCGCCTTCTCTACCAGCTCGTCGATTTCGGCAAAACTGATCACCAGGGGCGGCGAAATGATCATGGTATCGCCCACGGCGCGCATGATCAGACCGTTGTCGAAACAGAACGTCCGGCAGATCATGCCAGCACCCCGGCCGACGTAACGCTCACGCGTGGCCTTGTCCTTGACCAGCTCGATGGCCCCCAGTAAGCCGACACCGCGAACCTCACCCACCAACGGATGATCGCTCAGCTCACGCAAACGCTTTTGCAAGTATGGTGCCGTTTCGTTCTTGACTCTCTCGACGATTTTTTCGTCGCGCATGATGCGGATATTTTCCAGTGCCACAGCAGCTGCGACCGGATGCCCGGAATAGGTGAAGCCGTGGTTGAAGTCGCCGCCTTCGTTGATCACCTTGACGATCTCGTCGCGCACGATCAGGCCGCCCATGGGGATATAGCCCGAGGTCAGGCCCTTGGCGATGGTCATCATGTCCGGTTTGAGGTCGAAATAATCGCTACCGAACCACTCAGCGGTACGACCAAAACCGCAGATCACTTCGTCGGCGACGAACAGAATGTCGTAGCGACCGAGGATTTCCTTGATCTTGGGCCAGTAGGTGGCAGGCGGCACGATCACGCCACCGGCACCCTGGATCGGCTCGGCAATGAACGCACCGACGTTATCCACGCCCAACTCGAGAATCTTTTTCTCCAGTTGCTCGGCAGCCCAGGTGCCGAACTCGTCCGGTGTCATATCGCCGCCTTCACCGAACCAGTACGGCTGCGGGATATGTTCGATACCAGGGATCGGCAGATCGCCCTGCTCATGCATATACGTCATGCCGCCCAGGCTTGCACCGGCCACGGTCGAGCCGTGATAGCCGTTGACCCGGCTGATAATGGTCTTTTTGTTCGGCTGGCCCTTGAGCGCCCAATAGTGGCGGACCAGACGCAGCATGGTGTCGTTGCCTTCGGAACCGGAACCGGTGAAGAACACATGGTTCATGCCCGCCGGAGCGATATCGGAAATGGCCTTGGCCAGTTCCAGCGCCGGCGGGTGGGCGGTCTGGAAGAACAGGTTGTAATAAGGCAGCTCGCGCATCTGTTTGCTGGCGGCGTCGGCCAGTTCCTCGCGGCCATAACCGATGGCCACACACCACAGGCCAGCCATGCCGTCGAGAATCTTGTTGCCTTCGCTGTCCCAGAGGTGCACGCCCTGGGCCTTGGTGATGATGCGCGGGCCTTTCTCTTTCAACTGTTTGTAGTCACTGAACGGGGCCAGGTGGTGCTCGGCGCTGAGGGCCTGCCACTCACGGGTTTGCGGATTATTGGAACTCATACAGCACTCCATATGCTTGGGTGGGGCACCCGGCATCAGCCAGGCGCCGGGCGTATCAGACGGCGAAGAGCAGGAATTCCCGCTCCCACGAGCTGATCACGCGCTTGAAGTTTTCATGCTCGGCGCGTTTGACCGCGACGTAGCCCTTGATGAATTTCTCACCGAGGTATTTCTCGATGGTCTTGCTGTTTTCCATGCGCTCCAGGGCATCTTCGATGGTCAACGGCAGGCGCAGGTTACGGCGCTCATAACCACGACCCACCACTGGAGCACTGGGGTTGATGCCTTCGGTCATACCGATGTAACCGCACAACAGGCTCGCGGCAATCGCCAGATACGGATTGGCGTCGGCACCGGGCAGACGGTTCTCCACGCGGCGGTTCTGCGGCCCGGCATCCGGCACGCGCAGGCCGACAGTTCGGTTTTCTTCGCCCCACTCGACGTTCACCGGTGCCGAAGTGTCCGGCAGGAAGCGGCGGAACGAGTTGACGTTGGGCGCGAACAGCGGCAACAGCTCGGGAATCAGCTTCTGCAGGCCACCGATGTGGTGCAGGAACAACTGGCTCATGGTGCCGTCGGGGTTGGAGAAAACATTCTTGCCGGTCTGGATATCAATAATGCTCTGGTGCAAATGCATGGCGCTGCCGGGCTCGCCGGTCATGGGCTTGGCCATGAAGGTCGCCGCCACATCATGCTTGAGCGCGGCTTCGCGCATGGTGCGCTTGAACACCAGAATCTGGTCGGCCAGGGACAGGGCATCGCCGTGACGGAAGTTGATCTCCATCTGCGCCGTACCGTCTTCGTGGATCAGGGTATCGAGATCCAGATTCTGCAGCTCGCACCAGTCATAGACGTCTTCGAACAAAGGGTCGAATTCGTTGGCGGCTTCGATGGAGAAGGACTGGCGGCCGGTTTCCGGGCGACCCGAACGACCGATCGGCGGCTGTAACGGATAGTCCGGATCGTCGCTGCGCTTGGTCAGGTAAAACTCCATTTCCGGCGCCACGATAGGCTGCCAGCCTTTGTCGGCATAGAGTTTCAGGATCTTCTTGAGCACGTTGCGCGGCGACAGCTCGATAGGGTTGCCCTGTTTATCGTAAGTATCGTGGATCACCTGAGCAGTCGGCTCAATGGCCCAAGGCACCAAATACACCGCGTTCTGGTCGGGGCGGCAGAACATGTCGATGTCTGCAGGGTCCAGCAGGTCGTAGTAGATATCGTCTTCGACGTAATCGCCGGTCACCGTCTGCAACAGCACGCTTTCAGGCAGCCGCATGCCCTTTTCAGCGATGAATTTGTTGGTCGGGGAAATCTTGCCGCGGGTGATCCCGGTGAGGTCGCCAATCATGCATTCGACTTCGGTGATCTTGTGTTCTTTCAACCAATCGGTGAGCTGGTCGAGGTTGGTACTCATAAATACCTCAGGGGGTCATTTCCTGATCCGCGGATCAGGCGTTTTTTGACGCATCGGCGTCTCGTTGTCTTGCCCGCTTTCGGCAGGCATCGCCAAAGGCCTGGAAAATCGCCAGGTAGTGGGGATTGTGGGTGACTTGCCATTCCGGGTGCCATTGCACCCCCAGCACAAAAGCGCCGCCTTGCAGCGACACGGCTTCAATCAGACCGTCAGGCGCAGTCGCTTCCACACGCAGGGGCGGCGCCAGGCGCTCAATGCCCTGCCCATGGATCGAATTGACTGCAATTTCAGCGGGCAGGCCAAAGGATTCAAGCAGGCCGCCGGGCTGAATGTGCATGGGATGACTGGGTGCGTACTGGACTTCAACCGGTTCATTGTCCGGCTCACGATGGTCCATGAAGGTTCCGGTTTCATGAACACGCTGGTGCAGACTGCCGCCCAAGGCGACATTTAATTCCTGAAACCCGCGGCAAATGCCCAAAACCGGCACACCCGCCGCCACGGCGTCACGAATTAGCGGTAAGGTGGTGCTGTCGCGTGCAGGATCATGAGCAGTTCCCGGTGCGCTGGCAGGGCCACTATAGTGATAGGGTTCAACATTGGAAGGTGAGCCGGTGAACAACAGTCCATCGAGGCTTGCAAGAATTTCGGAGGGATCGAGCAACGGGCCCAGTGAGGGCAGGATCAGCGGCAGGCCCCCGGCAGCCACGGCTACCGCGCGGACGTACTTGTCGCCACTGATGTGATAAGCGTGATCACCGATCTGCTTCGTGCATGAAGTGACGCCTATCAATGGCAAGCGAGACATGAAACCCCTCCGGCATTATTGCTGTTCTGGGTCTAAATCGAGCTTAGCCTTGTTCATTTTTTTACACAACACCCCCGTAAAAAATAGAACACAGCCCGCTCAAGCCCGCAGTTCCCAAGCCATAACACAGCCCATAATCGCCCTAATTTGCAGCAAAAACGGCCTTTTGGCGCCCTTTTAGGGCAAAACGAGGCTCTCTTGACTTCATCGGACCTTTCGGATTGACTGAAACCCGCAAGACTCGATGATTGATATTTTCAACAACAAAGGTGTTGCATCATGTCGGTACCCCCGCGTGCCGTTCAGCTCAACGAAGCGAACGCGTTCCTTAAGGAACATCCTGAGGTTCTGTACGTTGACCTTCTGATTGCGGATATGAATGGTGTGGTGCGCGGCAAGCGCATTGAACGCACCAGCCTCCACAAGGTTTACGAGAAAGGCATCAACCTGCCGGCCTCTTTATTTGCCCTGGATATCAACGGTTCGACGGTGGAAAGCACCGGTCTGGGCCTGGATATCGGTGATGCTGACCGAATCTGTTATCCGATCCCCGACACCCTGTGCAACGAACCCTGGCAGAAACGCCCAACCGCGCAACTGCTGATGACCATGCACGAACTGGAAGGCACGCCCTTCTTCGCCGACCCGCGTGAAGTCCTGCGTCAGGTGGTGAGCAAGTTCGATGACATGGGCCTGACCATCTGCGCCGCCTTCGAGCTGGAGTTCTACCTGATCGACCAGGAGAACGTGAACGGCCGCCCACAACCGCCCCGCTCGCCTATCTCCGGTAAACGCCCGCACTCGACACAGGTCTACCTGATCGACGACCTCGACGAATACGTCGACTGCCTCCAGGACATTCTGGAAGGTGCCAAGGAACAAGGCATCCCGGCCGACGCCATCGTCAAGGAAAGTGCTCCGGCGCAGTTCGAAGTGAACCTGCACCACGTCGCCGATGCGATCAAGGCCTGCGACTATGCGGTCCTGCTCAAGCGCCTGATCAAGAACATCGCCTACGACCACGAAATGGACACGACCTTTATGGCCAAGCCCTATCCGGGTCAGGCAGGTAATGGTCTGCATGTCCACATCTCGATCCTGGATCGCGATGGCAAGAACATCTTCACCAGCGAGGATCCCGAGCAGAACGCCGCATTACGTCATGCGATCGGCGGTGTGCTCGAGACCCTACCGGCGCAGATGGCGTTCCTTTGCCCGAACGTCAACTCATATCGCCGGTTCGGTGCTCAGTTCTACGTGCCAAATTCGCCAAGCTGGGGCCTGGATAACCGCACGGTTGCTGTACGTGTGCCAACAGGTTCAGCCGATGCCGTGCGTATCGAACACCGGGTTGCCGGTGCCGATGCCAACCCGTATCTGCTGATGGCATCGGTGCTGGCAGGCGTGCATCACGGCCTGACCAACAAGATCGAGCCAGGCGCGCCGGTCTCGGGCAACTCCTACGAGCAAAACGAACAAAGTCTGCCGAACAACCTGCGCGATGCCCTGCGCGAGCTGGACGACAGTGAAGTCATGGCCAAGTATATCGATCCGAAATATATCGATATCTTTGTCGCCTGCAAGGAAAGCGAGCTGGAGGAGTTCGAACACTCCATCTCCGACCTTGAGTACAACTGGTATCTGCATACTGTTTGATTCTGGATGCAGTACAAAGACGCCGCAGCCTGAAAGGGTTGCGGCGTTTTTTATGGGCTAATAACCAAAAAGCCCACCCATTTAAAACATGCAAATGCAAACCATCATCACACCAACGCTGGACCGTTCAGAAATAAAATATTCAGTATATATTCTTCTATTACCTTACCCCCTATTGTGTCGCCATAATCCTCCCCCATCAGGCCAACCGGTACGTCGGAATGCCCTGATGGCATGGATGCCGGAAACCATTTCAATAGACGGGGCGTATTCCGAAAAGCCAAACGAGTAGGAAATCACGTATATATGGAGATATACAACATGACAACTCAATTCACCCCGGGCGGCTGGACTCCTTACCAAGTTCTGTCTTCGGACCACGAAACTTTATTCAACGATGCCCTGAATGGCTTCATGGGGGTCATATATACTCCTCGAGAAGTTGCCACTCAAATTGTTGCAGGCACAAACTATCGCTACAAGTGCTCGGCAACGGTCCCCCCCACTCAAGACACATGGGAAGTGATAATTGAAATCTACGTACCTCTTGACGGAAAACCTCAACTCACCGAAATCAAACGAGTTTAATTACTCGTAAAGAGGCAGTCGGACTGTGCACACTCAACAGTCCGATTTCGTATTAGAGAAGGCGCTCAATCCGACACCCTGTACAATGCCTGCCACCCTCCATGGAGAGCAGCCATGCCCCGCCCCGCCACACCTCGCAAACCCCGCGCCCGCAGCCAGGCCAGGATCGACTCGATCCTCGGTGCCGCACGCGAGCTGCTTGCCGCCGAGGGCGTGGCCAGTCTGTCGATCTACAGCGTGGCCGAGCGGGCACAGATCCCGCCATCGTCGGTTTACCACTTTTTCGCCAGTGTCCCGGCGATGCTCGAAGCCCTGACCGCCGACGTCCATGCCGCCTTTCGCGCCAGCCTCCAGGCCCCGGTGGATCACGACACCCTGCACAGCTGGCGCGACCTGTCGCGCATCGTCGAAATGCGCATGCTGAAGATCTACAACGACGATGCTGCCGCCCGCCAGTTGATCCTCGCGCAGCACGGCCTGACCGAAGTGAACCAGGCTGACCGCCAGCACGATATCGAACTGGGCCACCTGATGTTCGAAGTCTTCGACCGGCACTTCCAGCTCCCCACCCTGCCCGATGACGTCGACGTATTCGCCCTGGCCATGGAACTGGGCGACCGGGTCTACGCGCGCTCGATGCAACTGCATGAGCAGATCACACCGCGTATGGCCGAAGAAGGCATGCGCGTGTTTGATGCTTATATGGGGTTGTATTTGCCGCCGTTTCTGCCCCGCCGCGCTCAGCCACAAGACTGACCCCCGATACGGCAAAAACCCCGGAGGGCTTTCACCATCCGGGGTTGTTGTGCTGCCATCGCTTACGACCTGGCGATGGAGACTTCTGTGGATTTCACGAAGACGATCACCAAAGTGATGATGCCGGATGCGATCACTACCTTGACTTCACCCATTAACGGCCTGAATACAACACTTTCTGCATACAGTCTGACGACGTGTGAAACAAAAAACGTCATTGATTGATAAGAATCGTGGCGTTTTTATCTGCGATGCGACGCTTCACATATTTCGACTGTCTGGTCGGGCATCAAGCCATACATCAACAAAAAAAGACTGGCCCTCAGCGTTCCAGGATATTGGGGTCGTGAATTGATATACGCTGTCCGTGACCGAAATGATCAAACGCTTCGGCTCTACCAAGACCTTGGCATTTGCATCGCGCGTTACCAAAAACGCGTTATCGCTCTCGCCCAACGCATTGAGAATGACCTCGTCTCCATCCAGCGCTGCATTGAGGTAGTAACGATAAGTCAAAGGCACCGTTGCTCCTCCAGAATTACTCTCAATGACATATACAACTCCCCCGCCTTCAAGCGCATATTTCTGCACGACACGAGAAAGCTCAGGAGTAAAAGGATAATGACCAACGATCCATCCCCCCTGAACAATGCACAGTATCGACAGCGCTATCATGAATATTTTAGTAGCACTTCGACTTCGCATACTCTATTCCCCGCTCGATCCAGTATTGATCTCTTGGATCATCGCCAAAAGGTGCATCAGCCCACCACTTTCCAAAATCCCCTCTGGTGGTTCCAGCGAAAGACTGCGCAAGGCCCGCTGCCCTGAGCAACGTTTCGCGGGAAAATCCCGCTGCAGTGCCAACCGCTCCATAATGAAAGTTACCAAAGCTTTCATATTGCGCACCTTTTTGCTTGAAGTCCCAAGGACCGCGGTTTTTGACTTGCATATAAAACCAACTTAACCGAAAGGCACCGCCCCCTCGACTAAAATGCTGCCCATTCTGATACGCGGTTCTCATATTGGCCTCAATGGAAACGCCCGGAGGCGCGACAGGCATAGTCATGGTGAAAATGTTCCATCCATGAAAAAGAACAAATTTATCCACGTTTCCGGCGTAATGTAAGGACACGCCAAGCAAACAGAAGATTCCTACATAACTTAAAGCATTGGACTACTGAGAAGCCCTGCAAGCCAGCCATCTAGCCTTACTTTAAGCAATCTTCGCCGATATAAGCGTTCAGACACTGGCGGTATTACGACATATTGCGGAGAGGGAGTACGAGGATGGAATGCGGGTGTTTGATGCCTATATGAGCTTGTATCTGCCACCGTTTTTAGCTAAACGCGCTCTGCATCACGACTGATTTTTCGCCTGCGGAAAAACCCCGGAGGGCTTTCACCGTCCGGGGTTGCTGTATTGCCATCGCTTACAGCTTGGCGATGGAGACTTCGGTGGATTTCACGAAGGCAATCACTTCGCTGCCGACTACCAATTCCAGCTCTTTGACCGAGCGGGTGGTGATCACGGAAGTGACGATGCCGGAAGCGGTCTGTACGTCGATTTCGGACAGTACGTCGCCGGTCACGATTTCCTTGATGGTGCCTTTGAACTGGTTGCGTACGTTGATGGCTTTGATGGTCATGAGCGTCTTCCTGTTTGCGATAGGGAGTTAATTGGCCCAACGCAATTGCGTGGGCAGGGGTGAAGTCGGTTCGGGTTCCGGTGGCGCTCCCGGCAACGAGAGCACGCGATTGAGTACTTCGGTTTCCAGTGCAGCCAGGCGATGTGAACCCCGGGCCCGCGGGCGTGGCAATTCGACGACAAGGTCCAGGCCAATACGGCCCTCTTCAATCAGGATCACCCGGTCGGCAATGGCGACCGCTTCGCTGACGTCGTGGGTGACCAACAGCACCGTGAAGCCATGTTTGCGCCAAAGACTCTCGATCAGTTGCTGCATCTCGATGCGGGTCAGGGCATCGAGAGCGCCCAGAGGTTCGTCGAGCAGCAACAGACGCGGTTTGTGAATCAGGGCGCGGGCCAGGGCTACACGTTGCTTCTGCCCACCCGACAGCGCCGCAGGCCATTCATTGGCGCGCTCGGCCAGGCCGACGGCCTCAAGTGCATCCATGGCTTGACCACGCCAATCGCCACTCAGGCCCAGGCCGACGTTGTCGATAATGCGTTTCCATGGCAGCAGGCGTGCCTCCTGGAACATCAACCGTGTGTCTTCCCGGGCATCGCTGAGCGGTGCGGAACCGGC
This sequence comes from Pseudomonas sp. JL23, assembly GCF_056933585.1. NCBI lineage: Bacteria > Pseudomonadati > Pseudomonadota > Gammaproteobacteria > Pseudomonadales > Pseudomonadaceae > Pseudomonas > Pseudomonas sp. JL23. The sequence continues at coordinate 6,508,682 of NZ_CM167795.1, forward strand.
CAGTAACTCGCCCGTCGTCGGCTTGTCGAGCCCGGCAAGCAGGCGCAACAGTGTGCTCTTGCCGCAGCCGCTACGACCGACCACGGCCACGAATTGCCCGGCGGGAATATGCAGGTCGATGTCCTTGAGCACTTCGCGGTTGCCGAAGGTTTTCTTCAGGCCATGTACCGCCAGCGGGATACCGCGCAGCAAGTGCGGCGGTTGCTGTTTCAGACTGCTCATGCGGCACCGCCTTTGTGAACTTGATAGGCCGGATGCCAGCGCAGGCATACACGCTCCAGGCCGCGCGCTGCCAGGTCAGCCAGCTTGCCGAGGATCGCGTAGAGGACGATCGCCAGAACCACCACATCGGTCTGCAGGAATTCACGAGCATTCATGGCCAGATAACCGATACCGGAGCTGGCGGAAATGGTCTCCGCAACGATCAGCGTCAGCCACATGAAGCCCAGGGCAAAGCGCACGCCGACCAGAATCGAAGGCAAGGCGCCCGGCAGGATCACATGCCAGAACAGCGCAAAACCGGACAGGCCATAACTGCGCGACATCTCCACCAGGGCGGGATCGATATTGCGGATACCGTGATAGGTGTTGAGGTAGATCGGGAACAGCGTGCCCAGGGCGACCAGGAAAATTTTCGCGCTCTCGTCGATGCCGAACCACAGGATCACCAACGGGATCAGCGCCAGGTGTGGCACGTTACGAATCATCTGCACCGAGCTGTCCAGCAGGCGCTCGCCCCACTTCGACAAGCCGGTGATAAAGCCCAGTACCAGACCGATCCCGCCACCGATGGCGAAGCCGATTGCCGCGCGCCAGCTGCTGATCGCCAGATGCGCCCAGATATCGCCACTGACCACCAGTTGCACACCCGCCGCGACCACGGCACTGGGTGCCGGCAGGATGCGCGTGGACAGCCAGCCGGCGCTGACCGACAGCTGCCAGACCAGCAACAACAGGATGGGCAGCGCCCAGGGCGCCAGCCGGTGAATGATGCGTTGACTCATGGAGTTGTCTCCTTGGTGGTCTGAACGGTTACGGTGCTTTAGCCACCGCAGCCGGTGGGGTCCAGATCACGTCCGCAATGCTCAGCGGCTTGGGGATCAACTTGAGCTGGTAGAAGGTGTCGGCGATTTTCTGCTGAGCCGCAATCACTTGCGGGGTAATGAAGTAAGCGCCGTAGCCCTGACGCTTGACCGAGATTTTGGTGATATCCGCTGGCAGGCCTAGCAGTGGCGCGACCTGCTGTGTTACTTCATCCGGGTTGGCCTTGGACCACTCGCCCACAGCACGCACTTCGTCGACCAGGGTCTGGATGACTTTCGGATGCTGTTGCGCGTAGGGTTTAGTGGCGAGGTAGAACTGGTTGTTATCGACGATACCGGTGCCGTCACGCAGGGTACGGGCCTGCAATTGTTGCTCGGCGGCCGCCTGGTATGGGTCCCAGATCACCCAGGCATCCACACTGCCGCGCTCGAAAGCGGCACGGGCGTCAGCCGGGGGCAGGAAGACAGTCTGGATATCGCTGTACTTGAGCCCGGCATCTTCCAATGCCCGCACCAGCAGGTAGTGGACGTTTGAGCCCTTGTTGAGCACGACTTTCTTGCCTTTCAGATCCTTGACCGAAGTGATCGGTGAATCCTTGGGCACAAGAATCGCCTCACTGGTCGGCGCCGGCGGTTCTGCCGCGACGTAAAGCAGGTCAGCACCGGCAGCCTGGGCGAACACCGGCGGGGTTTCCCCGGTAACGCCGAAGTCGATGGCGCCGACGTTCAAGCCTTCCAGCAACTGCGGGCCGCCGGGAAACTCGGTCCACTGCACCTGCACGCCCTGCTCAGCGAGGCGCTTCTCCAGCGAGCCCTTGGCCTTGAGCAGCACCAGAGTGCCGTATTTCTGATAACCGATGCGCAGAGTGTCCGCCTGAGCGTGAGTGACGGCTGCGAAGGATGCTGCCGCGATAAACAGAGCGGCCAGGCCTTGACGCAAATTGACAGTGCCCATGGGCGCTCTCCAATGATCAGTGAAGTGGCGGATATCGCCGGATATGCAGTGACCTTAACAGGAGTTTTTTATATCTATAAATCTTATTTATTCATTTGGTTATTACCTAAACGAATATATAAAATTCATGCAATCGCGGGAACCGTGGGACCGGCTTCAGCCGGGAAAGCGTCGCCCCTGACGCAGCAGATGCGGCGACCGCACCGACCTCTTCCCGGCTGAAGCCGGTCCCACGGATTTGCCCTGGCGCGAATGAAACGGATAAAAAAGGGCCGATAAATCGGCCCTAAAATCCTCTGCTTGGTGAGTACGTGAAATTTTAACGATTGGGTTGCGGCGTCAGGCGAAGATAAGGCGTGACGGCCTTATAGCCCTTGGGAAAGCGTCGTTTGATCTCTTCTTCGTCCTTGATAGACGGCACGATCACCACATCATCGCCATCCACCCAGTTGGCCGGGGTCGCGACTTTGTAGTTGTCGGTCAATTGCAGAGAATCGATCACGCGCAGGATTTCATTGAAATTGCGCCCGGTGCTGGCCGGATAGGTAATGGTCAGGCGCACCTTCTTGTTCGGGTCGATCACAAACAGTGAGCGCACGGTCAGGGTGTCGTTGGCGTTGGGGTGGATCAGGTCGTAGAGGTCGGAAACCTTGCGATCGGCATCAGCCAGGATCGGGAAGTTGACGAGAGTGTTCTGGGTGCTGTTGATGTCGTCGATCCAGCGGATATGCGAATCGACCGGGTCCACCGACAGGGCAATAGCCTTGACGCCGCGTTTGCTGAATTCATCCTTGAGTTTGGCGGTAAAGCCCAGCTCCGTGGTGCAGACCGGCGTGAAGTCCGCCGGATGGGAAAACAGTACGCCCCAGCTGTCGCCCAGCCATTCATGAAAACGGATACGGCCTTCGCTGGAATCCTGTTCGAAGTCGGGGGCGATATCGCCCAGTCGCAGGCTCATGGTGATGCTCCTTGGTTTGCCAGGTTATGGCAGCCACTGTGCACCGAATCACTAAAAATTAAAAAGAATAGATAACGATTTAATTAGATGATTTATGCATAAAAAATAGAGCGATTTAGTCGAACGACTGACGCGTAAAAATCACAGGCAAAAAGAACCCCGCCGAAGCGGGGTTCCTTTGACTCAGCTCATCACACTTACTTGAAAGCGTAGGTGTAGTTGAAGATCAGACGGGTCTGATCCTGGTCAGCTGGAGTACCGCTGTCGCCACGATAGGTACCGCGACGCAGGGAAGTACCGAAGCCTTTCAGCACGCCGGACTGAACAACGTAGTCCAGACGAACGTCACGTTCCCACTCAGAGCTGTCGCTCTTGTCAACAGCAGTGTTGGCTGCCTTGATGTCGGTACCGTGCAGGTAAGCGAACGCTGCTTTCAGACCTGGGACGCCCAGACGAGCGAAGTCATACGAGTATTGACCGAAGGTGGTGTTCTCACCGGCGCGGGCAAACTGGTTGATCATACTGTCGGTGAACAGGTAGAAGCTGGAACCGCCTTCGCCTTCGATGTGAGTCGAAGACGTACCGTTCTTGGTGACGCTACCCTGGTTCAACCAGACCATGCCGCCGTCGTCGTTCACACGCTGATGACCAACCATGAGTGCATGGCCGCCCAGGGTGTAAGTGAACATGGCCGACCAGGTTTTGTTGTCGACTTCACCAACGTTGCGAGCGTAGCCGCCGTTGTTGTTGAAGCGGTAGTTAACGTCGCCGTTCTTGCCATCGGAGCTGCTGTCGAACCAACGCAGGTCAGTCTTGAAGGACTGGTCATCAGCGATCTGGAAGACGTGAGTCAGGCCCAGGAACGTCTGCTTGTAGAAGTCTTCCAGCTGTGCGTGGTAAGCCTGCAGGGTCAGGTCTTTGGTGACTTTCCAGTCAGCGCCCGCGAATACGAAGCTGTTGGAATCCTGGGAAGCACCGTTAACCGACAGACCCGAGTAGTTGCTCGAAGCACGAGCAGCTTGCTGAGTCAGCTTACCGGCGTTGATGGTGACGTTTTCGATTTCTTTCGACTGGATGGTACCGCCGCCGAAGCTTTGTGGCAGCAAGCGACCGTCGTTGGAAACGAGGATTGGCAGGTTAGGTGCCAGAGCGTTACCGAGTTTCAGCTCAGTCTTGGAGATCTTGGCCTTGACGTTGCCGCCAGTACGGGACCATTGATCAACGGACGAACCATCGGTATCGGTTGGGAAGAAAGTGTTGGCAGTGGTAGTGGTGTGGTGATCGATGCCACCGCCCAGATGAATACCCCACATGCTTTGCACGTCCAGACCGAAGCCCACTGTGCCTTGGGTGTAGCCGGAGTTGAAGTTGAACAGCAGACCTTCTGCTGTCTCACGTTGGTCCGATGCACGACGGCCTTCACGGAGGTCGTTTTCGAAGTACATGGTACGAGAACTGATGGTTGCCTTGCTGTCTTCCAGGAAACCAGCTGCACCAGCCTGCTGAGCCAGGGCACTTACCGCTACGGCCAGGGCCAGGGTGGACTTCTTCATTGTATCGCTCCTCTTGAATCTAATTTTTTTGTATCCACGGTGCCGAGCTAATGCCCTGACCCGCGGTTGCGCGATTAGCGCCAGACCCGACTCGGAGAGTCAATGGTGCTGGTCACCTCTAAGACTAAAGTACTAGACCGCGTGTGCCGGTAGCCTCCACGGTATGCAACAAACCCTTAAACCTGAAAAGACTTATTGGTCCGCTTTTCAAGCAAAATGGTTATATGTGTCAAACCATGTCAACCATGCCGTTGTGGAGTGTATCGGCCTATTCGGCTAATTCCCAAAAAATATTTGCGCGCCGTTCATCAGATCGATTCGCTTGGACGTACTGCGCGACCGGATGCTGACTGCCCGGTCACTTTCCTTGAGTCGCTCACGGCCCATATTTATCGGCACAACAGCCCAGACACAGGACTGTAACAATCCTCTCACATGGATTGTTACAGTTGTAATCATGGCAACACACAAGCTGAACTTTTCCTGAAAAATCTGTCAAAGGCGCTCCGCGATACCAAAATTCTCGACAACACACTTCGCTTCCCCTCATAAGCTCATGCCAAAAGGTTATTTATTTCGGCATTCTTAGATCATTTAGTCTCATCGCATTCCCCGACCTGCCCTGCTTCGGAGCTTCGCGATGAAACTGCATTTCTCTCTACGTCTACTGGCCGCACTTTCACTGACCGGCGCTTCGTACCTGGCCCAGGCCGCTGACTTCACAGTCGCTTACCAGACCACCGTTGATCCGGCCAAAGTCGCGCAAACCGATAACGCCTATGAAAAGGCCACCGACTCGAAAATCTCCTGGCGCAAGTTTGATAATGGCGCCGATGTCATTACAGCCATTGCTTCAGGCGACGTACAGATCGGTTATCTGGGCAGCAGCCCGCTGACCGCTGCCGCAACGCGCAAGCTGCCGGTGGAAACCTTCCTCATTGCTACCCAGATCGGCGCCGCCGAGGCTCTGGTGGCACGTAACGGCTCCGGCATCGACAAGCCTCAGGACCTGATCGGCAAGAAAGTCGCCGTGCCCTTCGTCTCTACCGGCCACTACAGCCTGTTGGCGGCGCTGAAGTACTGGAAGATCGACCCGTCCAAGGTGACCATCGTCAACCTCGCACCACCGGCCATTGCCGCCGCCTGGAAGCGTGGCGACATCGATGCCACCTACGTATGGGATCCGGCGCTGGGCGTCGCCAAGGAAACCGGCAAGGTGCTGATCACCTCCGGTGAGCTGGCCAAGGTTGGCGCACCGACCTTCGATGCCTGGATCGTGCGCAAGGACTTTGCCGATAAACATCCAGAAATCGTCAAGGCCTTCGCCAAGGTCACCCTCGATGCCTACGCCCAGTACCGCAAGGACCCGGCAGCCTGGATCGCCAATACGTCGAATGTTGACAAGCTGGTGCAGTTGTCCGGCGCCAAGGCAGCCGACGTTCCCGGTCTGTTGCAGGGTAACGTCTACCCACTGGCCGCTGACCAGCAGACCCTGTTGGGCGCACCAACCATTGAAGCCGTGACCAAGACTGCCGCCTTCCTTAAAGAGCAAGGCAAGGTCGACGCCGTACTGGCTGACTACTCGCCTTATGTCAGCGCCAAGTTCATCACTCAATAAAGGAGGGCCAGGTCATGGCGGTATTACAGCTGGAGCGCATCTGCGCACAGTACCCCGGTGCGGCCGAGCCGGTACTGTCGGATATTTCCCTGACTCTGGGCCCGAACCAATTGCTGGTAGCCCTTGGGGCATCAGGCAGCGGCAAGACCTCACTGCTTAACCTGATTGCCGGCTTCGTTGCTCCCAGTGCCGGGCGCATCACCCTGGACGGCATAGCGGTCAACGGGCCGAGCGCCGAACGCGGCGTGGTGTTTCAGGACGATGCCCTATTGCCCTGGCAGGATGTGTTGGCCAACGTTGCCTTTGGCCTGGAGCTGGCGGGCCTGCCCCTCGAGCAGCGCGAAGCCCGGGCGCGGGAGATGCTGGCCCTGGTGGATCTGGCCGGTTTTGATACGCGGCGTATCTGGCAGTTATCCGGCGGTCAGCGCCAGCGCGTCGGCCTGGCCCGGGCATTGGCCGCCGACCCGCGCGTGCTGCTGATGGACGAACCCTTCGGCGCTCTTGACGCCTTTACCCGCGAGCAAGTGCAGGAGTTGCTGCTGCAAGTCTGGCAGCGCACCGCCAAGCCGGTATTCCTGATCACCCACGACATCGAAGAAGCGGTGTTCCTGGCCACCGACCTGATGCTGCTGGCCCCCAATCCGGGGCGCGTGGTCGAGCATCTACAACTGGACTTCGGCCAACGCTACGCCGCTGGCGAGTCCGCCCGCGCAATCAAATCCGACCCGCGCTTTATCGAGACCCGCGAACACGTGCTGTCCAGCGTGTTCTCGCAACGCGGAATCACTCGGGAGCAACGCGCATGACTGTTAATAGCTATGAATGGCCGCAGACGACCGATGCTCCCGGCAAGACCCCAACCATCGCACCACGCGTCCGTGGCTATATCAGCACCCGCACCATCAGCCTGCTGACTCTGGCGACGCTGCTCGGCGCCTGGTGGCTGGTGACCGCCGCACAATGGATCGACCCACTGTTCCTGCCGCCACCGTCAGCCGTTCTGGAGAAAGGCTGGCTGCTGATGACCAAGGGCTACATGGACTCGACCCTCTGGCAGCATCTGGGGGCGAGTCTGCAACGCATCGGCCTGGCCTTGGGCGCGGCGATCCTCAGTGCAGTGCCAGTGGGTATCGCCATCGGCCATAACCGCATCGCCCGGGGCATTTTCGATCCTCTGATCGAGTTCTATCGCCCGGTGCCGCCGTTGGCCTATCTGCCGTTGATCGTCATCTGGTGCGGTATCGGCGAATTCTCCAAGGTGTTGCTGATCTACCTGGCGATCTTCGCCCCCGTAGCCATCGCCACCGCTACCGGCGTACGTACGGTTGACCCTACCCGGCTGCGGGCTGCGCAGTCTCTGGGGGCCACGCGCTGGCAGTTGATTCGCCATGTGATTGTGCCCAGCGCCCTGCCGGACATTCTTACTGGTGTCCGCATCGGCCTGGGCGTCGGTTGGTCGACGCTGGTTGCCGCCGAACTGATCGCGGCCACCAGTGGCCTGGGCTTCATGGTTCAGTCAGCGGCGCAGTTTCTGGTCACAGACGTAGTCGTGCTGGGCATTCTGGTCATCGCCATCATTGCCTTCGCCATGGAAATGGGCCTGCGCGCCCTGCAACGCAAACTGGTGCCCTGGCACGGGCAGACGCATTAACGGGCATTCGTGCATCACTTTGGGAGTCTTGCTACGGAAAATGCGCGAATAGCGTGCAAAACCGCTTCGCAAATCTTCATTTACTCGCCGACCGCTCATTCCCGAACGGTTCTGAAAACTCAAAAGCCCCGCCAGACAAGCGTTCTGGTGGGGCTTTTGGCTTTTATCTCAAGTTTCTTACGAAGTTCTGGCAAAACTGGCACGGCCTCTGCAATAGGTATTACATCACCAGTTTTGGGGACCTTGGTACAGGCAGGCCGGGGATTCCCCTCTTTTATTCCTCCCGGAGACTGACCTCCAGTCTCCAGCGCCCGTCCACCTTTACTGAGCGCCAGTCGCCCTGTATTGGACGGGCCGCGAGAAGACTCAACACCCACTCCCCCTTGTTATCGCGTTGCAACTTCCAGTTGACGATCTTGCCGTCCATTTTCAGCTGACCGTTCCACGGCTGGCCGAACGCCTTGAAATGCAACGCCACCGTACCGTCGACCTGCTCGCCACGTATCTGCGGGTCTTCGTTGAAATACAAGGCCAGGCCTGCGGGCAGCACCTCGATCTGTAGCAGTTCCAATGGCTCGGGCTGGGTCAGGCGGCCGATCATCAAGCCCACCATCACCCCGAAAATTGCCATAGCCCCCAAAACCCGCGGCCATGCCTTCAGTCGCGGGTCCTCTTCAGGGGTAGAATGCATGCCGTCCTTCAGTTCGGAGCCGTGCATGTTTCACGTCATCCTTTTTCAACCAGAAATTCCGCCGAATACCGGCAATGTCATCAGGCTGTGCGCCAACACCGGCAGCACCCTGCATTTGATCGAGCCACTGGGCTTCGAGCTGGACGACAAGCGTCTGCGTCGCGCCGGGCTGGATTATCACGAATACGCCACGCTCAAGACACACCCGGACCTGGCCAGCTGCCTGGCGAGCCTGGGCCAGCCACGGCTGTTTGCTTTTACCACAAAAGGCTCCAAACCTTTTCATGACGTCAGCTATCAGGATGGCGATGCGTTCATTTTCGGGCCAGAGAGCCGGGGCCTGCCAGCGGAGATTCTCGACGCGCTGCCCGGCGAGCAACGCCTGCGCCTGCCCATGCGCGAGGGCTGTCGCAGTCTGAATCTGTCCAATACCGTGGCGGTAGCGGTGTATGAGGCGTGGCGGCAGCAGGGTTTCAAATAATCGAAGGGAAAGGTAGGCGACCTGTGGAACCGGCTTTAGCCGGGAAGACGATATTCAATACAGTGAATGTCTATCGAATATACCGACCTCTTCCCGGCTAAAGCCGGTCCCACATCAGTTCTGCATTCAGCCCATAATCCCGCGCACGATAAAGAACAGGATCGAAGGCCCCAACAGGCAGCCCAGGCCGGTATGGAAGGTCGCAGTCAGGGCGCCGTAAGGCACCAGGCGGCGGTCCGTAGCAGCAAGCCCTGCGGTCACGCCGCTGACCGTGCCGGCCAAGCCACCGAAGACCATGGCCGAGCGCGGGTTATCCAGGCCCATCCAGCGCGCCGCCATGGGCGTGCAGACCATCACGATAATCGCCTTGATCAGCCCGGTAGCAATCGACAACGCCATGACATCAGAGCTGGCACCAATCGCTGCGCCCGTCACCGGGCCGACGATGTAAGTCACCGCGCCAGCACCGATGGTGGTCATGCTCACGGCATCGCGATAGCCGAAGGCATAGGCCATGCAGCAACCGACGATAAACGGCAGCACAGTCCCCAGTAGCAGCGACAAGGCACCGATCAGCCCGGCCTTGCGCGCTTCGGTGGCCTGAACTTCAAAAGCCGTGGCGACAATAGCGAAGTCACGCAGCATCGCCCCGCCCATCAGGCCGATCCCGGAGAACAGCGACAGATCGGCCAGGCCTTTTTGCCCGCCGGTCATGGTGCCGCCGACCCAGGCCAGGATCAGGCCGATGACAATGGCAATCGCCGAACCATGCACCCGGCCAAACGTCAGGTGCTTGGACAGCAGGACGGAAATCCACATGACGATGCCGACCACGGCAAATGCGGTTACCAACCCCTGGCTGACCAGGTCTTTCTGAATGAGATCCCACATATCAGCGCGCTCCCGAAGTAGCGGTGGCAGGCATGATCAGCGGCTCTTCCAACGGCGGCAGCGGCTCGCCCTTGTTGGTCCGGCTGATCAGGGCAATGGTGCAGCCGCAGATCAGCACCGAGCCGATCGCCGCCAGAATCGCCACCGGCCCGCCCTTGAGCGCGGTCACCACGTTCTGTTGCGCCGCCATGGCCACGACCACGGGGATATACATCGCGCCCCAGAATCCGACGCCCATTTCGCAGCCTTCGCTCATGCCGCCGCGCTTTTGCATGTACAAGCGCGCGCAGATCAACAGGATCATGGCGATGCCGACCCCGCCGACGTTGGACTTCACGCCCAGTAGAACACCCAGCAGGTCGCCGAGAATCACCCCCGCGAGGGTGCAGATAGCCAGTAATGCCACGCCGTAGATAATCATTGTTGTTATGCCTCAGATGTCGTTGTCGAAGTTGTTGTTTTTGTCCTTCGAAGCGGTACCCGGTCTATGGAGTGCGCAGGCCCTCCTCACGCGATAACGCGACCAGACTGTCCAGACGGGCGCCCTGGAAGGCGACGGCCGTACCTTGTTCGAACACTTTGCGCGCCAGCCCGGTGAGCACTGCGCCGGGCGGCCATTCGATCTGCAGGCGGGCGCCGCGCTCGTAGGCGGTCTGCACGGTGCTGCGCCAGTCGACAACCCGGCTCATATTGAAAGCCAGGTCATCGCGGAGTTTGTCGGCATTGAGGATCGGCCGGGCGCTGCTGCCGCTCAGGTAGCGGGTGCGCGGTGCCTGCATCGGCACCTTGGCGAAGGCTTCGGCCAACTGCTGTGCCGGCTCGTCAAGCAAGGCGCAATGGGACGGCACGCTGACCGCCAGTCGCCGGGCCTGGGCACCGTCACTCCCGGCCAGGGCGGCAACTGCAGCCATGGCCTCGACGCTGCCAGCGATCACAAATTGATTGTCGGCATTGATATTGGCCAGGAACACCGGCGACTGCGGGCTATGGACCTGCGCAACCAGACGCTCTACCTGGCTCTGGTCGAGGCCGATCAGGGCGGTCATGCCATAGCCCTGTGGATACGCCTGCTGCATCAGCTCGCCGCGCAGGGCCACCAGGCGCACCGCATCGTCGAAGCTCAGCGCTCCGGCAATCACCGCTGCCGGATAAGCACCAATGGACAACCCGGCGACGAGATCCGGCACCTGCCCCTGCTCCAGCAGCAGGCGGGCGCAGGCCACTCCGGCGATCAACAGGCAGAGCTGCACGGCACGGGTCGATTGCAGTGCTTCGACGGAATCGAGCAAGCGCACATCCTCGCCCAGCGCCGCACAGGCCTCGTCGATACAAGCCCTGACCGGCGCGGCATCGGGCAATTGATGCAGCATCTTTGGCTGTTGCGCGCCCTGGCCGGGAAACACCCAGAAACTGCTCATGCCGATAACTGCGCGAGTTGCCACGGGTTATCCACCAGGCAGGCACCGGTGGCGCTCTTGAGCAACACCTGCCGCGCAGAACCAGCCCACTCACGCAGCATCAACGCACCGCCCGGGGTTTGCAGTTGCACGTCGATACGGCACGGCGCCGACTCCAGACGCTCGACCAGTTGCGCAGCCCAATCACGGCTGATGAAGGCAGGAGTGCGCAGGATGAGGTCCAGATCGCTGCCTTCGTGCAGTGCCGCAATACCGCTGGCCAGTTCAAACCCGGCGCTGCCGGTGACGCCCCAAGGCAGGCCGAGGGACATCATCAGCGGACGGATCCCCTGCAAGGCGCGCAAAGCAGGCCAATTTTTTGTCGTGCGCTTACCATCGCTACTGAGTTGAATCAGTTGTTCAGGGCGCACGATGCGGGTGATATCGGAGGTCTTCATGACGGTCGCAAAGCGCTGTTCCCGCCCTGCCCCACGCACCCCCACCGCCACCCACCCCGGCGCAACCGGCGCGCGCCGGACCACCGCCGGATGACCTTGCTCCACGACCTCGCGCACCCACGCCGGGGCGTCCAGGGGCAGCGCGCTGGGGCTCAGCCCCCAGAGCAGGTCGTGAGGCAGCACGGTGTTCATTACCACTGCGCCCGCAGCAGTTCGCGAACCCGCGAAGACGCCGCACGGTTGCTCGCGCCCAGACGACTGCGCAGATCACTGCTGCCAGCACGCACATCGGCAATCGCGCTGAGCAGCACCTCCTGCACCTGCGTCAGATCGGCACCGGTCGGCTGGTCGATCTGGCTGACCGACAGACTCTCCCAGAGCAGGCCAAGGCTGGCGTAGCTTTCGATGTCGTAGGCCATGGGCGGGATGCTGGCGGCGAGTTTTTCCAGTTCCTCGACGCTGCGCAGAGTCACCCGCGCCGCCGACGCCTTGCCCATGGCATGCACCATCACACCGGGATCGCGCAGAGCGATCAGGCGGTTGGCCTGATAGCCGTGAGCGAGGAAGGCACCGGACATGGCCTTGCCCACCAACAACCCAATCACCGGATGCCCGGCCAGACGCGCACGGGCATAGCTGTCCACCGCACCGGCCAGGGCCTGATGGATACCCAGCGCTTCTTCACGACGCCCGTAGGCTTGGCTCGGCACGTCGATAATGGCAATCAGCGGACGTTTCTGCGGGCTCTGCCGATCCGCTTCGATCAGGTCGTCCACGGCCTTGGCCAGACCCCAGCCTTCGAGCAGGCCGACTTCGCCACTGCGGGCCCGAGGGAAACGGTTGTCAGGATCAACCACCACAGCGACCAGCCGCACCGGCTGCTCGCCCAGCAATGTATCGGCGGCCAGCACCGATGCGGGCAGGCCGGGCACCGTCACCGCGTCCACGCTCAGTGCGTTGAACCAGTGCAAACCTCGTTGCGAAGCAGTCATTGCGGCTCTCCCCGATAAAGACGGCGAACGGTCTGTGGATCAATCTGGGCGGTGGTATCCAATTGCAGCAGGCGCTCAAGAAACAGCGCGTACTGGCCGCTGCGCTCGCTGGCCGGGCGGCCTTGTTTGAGCCAGCCCTCGACTTGCGCCTGAATCGCCGCGACATCGTCGGCCGCATAGCCGTCCACCAGCTCACTGGCGTAACGCTGCTCGCCCCCGGTGAAGCTCCAGATAAACGGCCGGTTGCGGGAGTCGTACTCTTCGATGCCCGCTTCCTGCTCGATCACCTGCGGGCCGTTAAGGCCAAGGCGTGCTTCCTGGGTCACCAACAGATAGCTGCACAACCCCGCCGCAATGGACATGCCGCCAAAGCAACCGACGCTGCCCGCGACCACACCGATCACCGGCTGGTACTGACGCAGATCGACGATGGCCGCGTGGATCTCGGCAATGGCCGCCAGGCCCAGATTGGCTTCCTGCAAACGTACGCCGCCAGTTTCCAACAGCAGGATCGCTGCTGTGGGAATGCCGTTGCGGTTGTCTTCAGCAGCCAGCTCCAGAGCGCCAGCCATTTTTGCGCCGCCGACCTCACCCATGCTGCCGCCTTGAAATGCACCTTCGATGGCGGCAATCACGACCGGCTTGCCACCGACCGTGCCCTTGCCCACCACCACGCCATCGTCCGCCTGGGGTACCACACCCTGACGGGCCAGCCAGGGCGACATCTGCCGGTCGAAGGGGCCGACCAGTTCGCGGAAGCTGCCTTCATCGAGCAGGGCACGGGCACGCTGGCGGGCACCCAGTTCGATAAAGCTGTGTTGCTTGAGCAAGCGTGCGTTGTCAGTCATTACCTAGCTCCTCAAAGCCCTGCTCCAGACGCAGACGTACCACGCCCGGCGTCGCGCCAAAGTCATGGATCTCGATGGCCAACGCAGGCGGCAGCTGATCGCTGAACATGCGCTCGAACAGGTGCTGCCAGCGGGCGGCGGCGCCATTGACCGACGTCACCACGTTGATCGACAGCTTGCCCGGCTGACCCGGCTCCAGCAGCACTTCCAGGTCGCCCGAACCGACGCAGCCGACCAGGGCCTTGCCCAGGGGTGGTTGCCCGGCGGGGAATTCAAAAGACAGGGTTTCCATGGTCAAACACTCCTCGATGGATAGCCGAGCGCAGGCTCAAGGCTGTCGATAAGCAGGCAGGCGGCGAGCAGGTCCGCCGCACCGCCGGGGGATGCGTTGAGGCTCAGCAGTTGCTGATCCAGTTCATGCAGGCTGCGGCGCCCGGCCAGGCTGGCGCTGCCACCGGTTTCCAATACCCGGCGTGCACCGTCTTGCATGGCGTGCAGACCTTCAGGCCCGGCGCGATAGAGCACGCAGGTATCGCCCAGGGTGGTCATGATCGCCAGCAGGGCATCGAGGCGGGCGTTCTGCTCACCCGTGCCGGCCTCGCGGCTGCGCTGCAACTGCGGCAAACCGAATTGCAGCACGGCAGGAAAGCCCATCTGCGCCTGTTCCCGGGCGCCGAGCGCGCCATAACGACGGGCGACCTGCTGACCATGACTGTCGCCTTGCCTGGGGACATGGCGATCGTCGATCAGCGCCAGCCGTGCCGCCCGCAGACTCAAGGCTGCCGCCGCACAATCTTGCGGCGCCAAAGCCGCCGCCGTGACCAACAGACCCAAGGCCCAGATGGCACCGCGATGGGTATTCACCCCGGCAGTGGTGTTGAGCATGGCCGCCTCGCCTTCGCGGCCGATACGACCAAGTGCTTCGCGCAGCGGCACGCCGATTTCGCCGATGACCTGAGCCGCCTCGGCCATGGCCTTGAACATCGGCCACAGCGACAAGGCCGACGCATGCATCAGGCCCAGGTGCAGGTCGTCGTGGGCGCCACTGCCGCGACGGTCGACCAGCGCAGGTTTCGGCGACAGATCGGCTTCGTCGATCAGCGCTTCCACGGCCAGGTCGGCCAGATGATCGGCCAGGGACAGGCTTTCGGGTTGGCGTTTGAGCGCGCGCATCACCAGCTCCTGAATTTTGCAGGCGGGTTGTACAAACCACCGGACCACTCGACCAGCTCGGCGATGCTCTTGGCCGCCAGCAGCTCACGGCTGGCGTCGGTGCGGCGGATGCCCAGATCTTCCGGCAGAGCAATCAGGCCCTCGCGGCGCATGCGTGCGGTGTCCTTGGGGTTATGCCGCAGGCCGATGACGGTGACACCGGCCACGGCAGCGATCATTGCCTGACGCTCTTCCAGGCTGCGGGCCTTGTACAGGTAGGCGATGCCTTCTTCGGTGAGCAAGTGGGTGACGTCGTCGCCGTAGATCATGATCGGAGCGAGGGGCATGCCGCTCTTCTTCGCCACGTCCACGGCATCCAGGGTCTCAACAAAGGTCGGCTTGCCGCCTTCCTGGAAGGTCTCGACCATCTGCACCACGAGTTTCTTGCCGCGCTCCAGATACGCCTCGGGGCCATCGCCGGTCTGCTGGCGCATATCCAGCCACGCCGGGGTGCCATGACGGCGCCCGCGCGGATCGTGGCCCATGTTCGGCGCGCCACCGAAACCGGCCAGGCGACCGCGAGTCACGGTGGAAGAATGACCATCGCCATCGACCTGCAAGGTGGCGCCGATAAACAGGTCCACGGCGTACTGCCCGGCCAACTGGCACATCATGCGGTTGGAGCGCAGCGAGCCGTCGCGCCCGGTAAAGAACACATCCGGCCGGGCGGCAATGTAGTTCTCCATACCCAGTTCGGTACCGAAGCAATGCACGCTCTCGACCCAGCCGCTTTCGATCGCCGGAATCAGGGTCGGGTGCGGGTTGAGGGTCCAGTTGCGGCAGATCTTGCCCTTCAGGCCCAGGGACTCGCCGTAAGTCGGCAGGATCAGCTCGATGGCAGCGGTATTGAAACCGATGCCATGGTTGAGGGACTGCACGTTGTGTTTTTCGTAGATGCCGCGAATCGCCATCATCGCCATCAGCACATGCACCGGCTTGATATGGCGCGGGTCGCGGGTAAACAGCGGCTCGATATAGAACGGCCGGTCGGCCACTACGACGAAATCGACCCAGGACGCCGGGATATCCACCCGAGGCAACTCGCTGACGTCATCCACCAACTGGTTGACCTGCACGATCACGATGCCGTCGCTGAACGCCGCCGGTTCAATCAGCGCCGGGGTGTCTTCGGTGCTCGGCCCGGTGTAGATATTGCCCGCGCGGTCGGCCATGAAACCCGCCGACAGCACGACGTTGGGGATCAGGTCCACCAGCAGCCGCGAGTACAGTTCGATGTAGGTATGAATCGCACCGATTTCCAGCTGGCCGTCTTCGAGCAACTGGCTGATACGCAGGCTTTGTGTACCGGCGAAAGAAAAGTCCAGCTTACGGGCGATGCCGCGTTCGAAAAGATCCAGGTGCTCGGAGCGGCCGACGCTGGGCATGATCATATGCAGGTCATGCAGCTTGGCCGGATCGACGCTGGCCAGGGCACGCGAGAGGAAATCCGCCTGCTTCTGGTTATTGCCTTCCAGTACCACGCGATCACCCGGCGCCAGCAGGGCTTCCAGGGCGGCGACGATCTTGTCGGTCGGCAATACCACGCCGTCAGCCAGGGCACTCACACGCTCGATGCGTCGCAGTTTCTCAGTGCGACGACGGGACCAGCGTGGGTCCAGGTTGGTTATTGTTGTCATGCTCGCTCCACGAGTTTTGCGGTCGTGAGTCACCTTAGGAGCGAAGGGGGTCGGGCATCAATCAAGCAGCGTGCGTGATTGTTACGGCTGGAGTAATGGTTTCGGCATGGAGCGCCAGGAACGAACGGGCGGCGATCCGACTTGCTTACGAAAAACAATCACGTGGTATACCTGATACACCTCATCACCTGATTCGCGGGCAAGCCCGGCGCCTACAGGTTGGCGCAATCATGTGGGAGCGAGGCTTGCCCGCGAAAAACGATAACGCGGTACACCTGATACACCGCACCGCCTGATTCGCGGGCAAGCCACGCTCCCACAGGTTTAGCGTTTAGGCCGTGCGTTGCTCATGCAGCGACTGGATCTGATGATCCGCCAGTGCCTTGGCCATATCGACCAGGTACAACGCCGCAAACGCCAGGTGGCGGTTGGTGCCGCTTTGTTGATCGCCGGATTCATACATCACCGCCGCAGCGCTGCGCAGCAGGTCGAAGATACGAAGCAGGGCTTCTTCGGTGGTGTGGGGTGGATCGGGGACGAGCTTTTTAATCATGGTGTATCTCCGTGGGCTACTGGAGCCATCTCTGTCACCGTTTCCACACGGCTATAGAGGTGGCAGCTATGAACGGGGTGGAAAACCGAGCCACGGATCCCTCGGCCAGACCGAAGTCTGCCCGAACATAGCTGCCATAAAGCACCTGCCCGAGGGCAAGTAGCTGCATGGAGCTCATCGAATCTGTGGTACGGGTTTCCACACCCGGCCACTGATGTGCAGTGGCGCCGCGCAGACTAGAGACGGAATTCGACGAGCACAAGCGGCCGGGATTGTTTAGGAAATTTCACTCAATAGAAAGAGAGCGGTCCTTCGGATTCGTCACTTTTTTGTGTCCAGAACCCATGTGGGACCGGCTTTAGCCGGGAAGGCGATATTCCAGGCCATGAATAGGCATCGGCTGTATCGGCCTATTCCCGGCTAAAGCCGGTCCCACAATATTGCGCAGCGCCTACAGGGATCGCATTTCAGTTCAAGCAGCGGGGTACATCAACCCGGCATCCACCAACCACTGTTCCAGCCCAATCAGATCCGGGACTTTGGCCACAGTCTCGCCCACTTGCACGGCAGCCAATTCGAGTTCGGTCAGGGGCACGTCGACGTAGCTGAGCTGGCTGTCGAGCTTGCAGGAGCGGGGAATCCCTTGCGTCAGCAAGGCAATGAATTTCAGCTCGTTGCGCCCGCCCAGAGCGTTGAGCACGACGATACGTGCGCGCCCGCCCACCTTGGTGCGGCCACCGCAGGCGGCTTCGAAGCTGAGCAGCGGCAGGGTCAGCTGGCGCCAGCTGATCGGCCCCAGGAACCACTCCGGTGCGCCCTCTTCCGGCGTGCTGTCCTGATAGTCGATCAGTTCGGCGACCGCGACATTGGGCAACAGCAGATAGCGGTCACTCAATGGCAGCAACAGGCCGGTCAGGGTGGTGAGGCGGCTGGATTGGAAGCTGCTCTCAGACATTCACCTGACTCCAGTGGGTAATGATGCTCTCCAGCAGTACCGACTCCTGATACGGCTTGCTCAGGTAGTCATTGACGCCGATGGCCATGGCCCGGTCGCGGTGTTTCTGCCCGGAGCGTGAGGTGATCATGATGATCGGCAAGTCCTTGAGACGTTCGTCGTGGCGTATCTGGCTGGCCACTTCGAAGCCGTCCATGCGCGGCATTTCAATGTCCAGCAGCATCACGTCGGGGGTGTGTTCTTGCAGCAACGCCATGGCGTCCACACCGTCCTTGGCGGTCAGCACGTTCATGCCGTGACGCTCCAGCAGGCGACTGGTGACCTTGCGCACGGTGACCGAGTCGTCCACCACCATAATCAGCAATGGGCGCACCGGTTCGGCATCGGGGAACACCTGCTGGCGACTGAAGATACGTCCCTGCATGGCGCGGATATGCCCCGGCAGGTCGAGGATCAGCACCACATGGCCGTCGCCGAGGATGGTCGCGCCGGTAATCCCCTGCACGGCGGCGAACTGCGGCCCGAGGCTCTTGACCACAATCTCGCGGGAACCGGCGAGATTATCGACCTGCACCGCAACCCACTGCTCATGCAGATGCACCAACAGCACCGGCACGGGCTGCGACTGGCCGATCAGGCGTGGACGCAGGCCGTTATTGAGCAGTTCGCCCAGATAGCGCAATTCATAACTGCGCCCGCCGTACTGGTAGCACGGCGGGTTGGTTTGGTAACAGGCTTCCAGTTCGCCGGGCATGACCCGCACGATGCCTTCGATGGTGTTCAGCGGCACGGCGTACTGTTCCTCACCGCACTGCACCATCAACGCCCGGTTGACCGATACCGAATACGGCAAGCGGATGCGGAAACGCACGCCTTTGCCGGCCACCGAATCGATGACCATGTTGCCGCCCAGTTCCTTGATTTCGGCATGCACCACGTCCATGCCGACGCCGCGTCCGGAGATCTGGGTGATCGTCTCGGCGGTGGAAAATCCGGCCTGAAGAATGAATTGCAGAACGTCGTAGTCGCTCAGCTCGTTGTTGGCGTCGATCAGGCCGCGCTTGATGGCCTTGCGGCGTACAGCGGCCAGATCGACCCCGGCGCCGTCGTCGCTCATTTCAATGACGATGTCGCCGCCTTCATGGGTCAGGCTCAGGGTGATATGACCGCTTTCCGGCTTGCCCGCAGCCAGGCGCTTCTCGCTGCTTTCCAGACCGTGATCGACGGCATTGCGCAGCATGTGCTCCAACGGCGCGACCATGCGTTCCAGTACGTTGCGGTCCATCTCGCCTTCGGCGTTGAGTACATCGAAACGGACTTTCTTGCCCAGCTCACCGGCCACCTGCCGCACCACCCGGCGCAGCCTGGGCACCATGCGTTCGAACGGCACCATGCGCGTACGCATCAGGCCTTCCTGCAACTGGGTGTTGACCCTGGCTTGCAGCATCAGCAGGTTTTCCGCGTCGTGGGCGCGGGCGGCGAGGGTTTCCTTGAGGTCCAGCAGGTCGGAGGCGGATTCGAACAACGCTCGTGACAGTTGCTGCAATTGCGAGTGACGGTCCATTTCCAGCGGATCGAATTCTTCGTAGCCAAGGCGCTCGGCCTGAGCCGAGTCGCTGCCGTGAGCCCGGCCCTGGGTCTCGACATCCAGACGGCGCAACTGGTCGCGCATGCGCTCAATGGTGGTTTCCACTTCCGTCAGCGTGGCGCTGAAATCGCTGACCTGTTGTTCGATGCGGCCACGGAAAATCGAGGTTTCCCCGGCCAGGTTGACCAGGTTTTCCAGTTGCCCGCCATCGACCTTGACCATTTCCGGCGCCGCACGCTCGCCCTCCGCTTCGCCCGCAACAGGTTGCGCGACGGGGGCGGCAAAGGGTTTCGGCGCGCTATCGGCGCTGCCGTTGGCGGCAGCCACACGGCGGATACTGTCGATCAGCAGCGCGGCACTGGGCAGCGGCTTCTGCTCACGCACGGCATCGAGCATGTCGGCGAGCAGGTCATGGCCGCTTTGCAGCAGGCTGAACATCATTGGGCTGGCCTGCAACTGGCCGGCCGAGACACCTTCATAGAGCGATTCAAGCTCGTGGGCCAGATCGCCGATGGGCGCAATTTCAACCATCCGCGCACCGCCCTTGAGGGTGTGCAGGTCGCGCAGCAGGTTTTCCACTTCCAGAGTGTTTTGCGGGTCGGCCTGCCAGCGCTCAAGGGCGGCCCCTGAGCTTTCGCTGATATCGAACCCTTCTTCGAGAAAGATCTCCAGCAGCTCGGGGTCGCGCTCTTCCGTGGCTGTTTCGGCACTCTCGACAGGTGCAGTGACATCGCTGCTCACGCCTTCAACCGGATTGCCAGCCGTACGGAACTGCTGGATCGCGTCGATCAATGGCTGCGGATCAGCGAACGGCTGATGCCTTTGCAACTGCTCCAGCATCACTGCCAACTGGTCATGACTGTTCTGCAACAGCTCGGCCAGCGCCGGCGAATAGCTGCAACGGCGGTCGATCAGGCTTTCGTAGAGATGTTCAAGTTCATGGCCAAGATTGCCGATTTCGCTAATTTCAGCCATTCGTGCGCCACCCTTGAGGGTGTGCAGGTCGCGTTGCAGCGAAGACAGCGGCGCCGGGTTTTCAGGGTCGGTCAGCCAGCGCTGCAAGGCCTGGTTGGCGCTGTCGAGGATATCCACGGCTTCTTCGAGAAAAATCTCGACGATCTCGTCATCCAGATCCACCGCACCGGCAGCCGCTTCAGTGACGCTGCCGAGCTCGGTAATGCTCGTGCGCCCACCCTCGCTCTTGATCAGGCCCATCGCTGCAGGGTCCAGGGCTTCATCGAGCAGCTCGCGCAACGCGCTGACCCGCTCCGGCCGCGGCTCGACCGCCTGCCCGGCGGCCACCTGATCAAGCATATTGATCAACGCTTCATGGGCCTGCTCGGCCTCATCGAAAAAGCGCTCGCTGACGACCAGACTGCTTTCTTCGACGGCGCCATACAGGTCGAGCAAGGCTTCACACAACTCATCGACCTGAGACAGATCGGCCAGATGCGCGCCATGACCCAGGGTGGTCAGCTCGTCCAGCAGCGCGCTCAGTTCCAGCCGCTCGCCCGGATGCTGGCGCCAGCGCTGCAACAGGCTTTCGGCGTCGAGCAGAATGTCCATGCCTTCAGCGAGAAAGCCCGCGATCAAATGCGGATTGGGCTTGATGCGCAGGCCGTTATTGCTGGCGCTGAGCGCTGCGGCGAGACGCTGTTGCAGCAGGCTCTGGGCGCTTTCGATGACCTTGGCGGCACCGGGGATGGCTTGCAGCGGCGTGCTGTCCAGTTGCTCCAGGCCCTTGTGGAACAACGCTTCGGCCGAGCGCAGCAGGTTGATATCGGCCACTTCCAGCGGGATCAGGTGAGCCTTGAATTCGCGCACCAGTTGATCCAGCGGGCTGGCCAGTTCAGCGATCGGCTGCACCCCGGCCATATAGGCGCTGCCCTTGAGGGTGTGCAGCGCGCGCAACAGGTCGTCCGTGATGGCTGGCGACGTGTCGCTGCGCGCACTTTCCAGAAAGCGCTGCAGGTTTTCCAGATGGCCGAGGGCTTCCTGACGGAAGATCTCCAGCAGTTGCGGGTCCAGCGCTTCGTCGGCCGGGGCGGCGATGACTACGTCCGGCAGCACGATACCTTTGGCCAGCGCATGAGCGCGGGCTGCCAGGACATCGACATCATCGCGCTGGCGTTGGGCGTGGCGGGCGAAATCCTGAATCACCTCCGGCAGCAGCGCCAGAATGTCGTTGAGCAGGCGTTGCACATGAATCGAAGGCTCGACGCTGCGCTCCAGCACGCGGTTGAGCAGGTTTTCCACCGACCAGGCCAGCTCGCCGAGAATCAGTGCCCGCACCATCCGGCCGCTGCCCTTGAGGGTGTGGAAGGCCCGGCGTACTTCGGTCAGGGCCTGGGTATCGGTGGTATCGACACACCAGCGCGGAATCGCACGGCGCAGCACCGCAAGCACTTCGTCAACCTCTTCGAGGAAGACCTCGCACAACTCCTCATCCACGCCGTCTTCATCGGCGGGCGGTGGCAGCAGGCTGGCGGGCATATGCCGCGCTGGCGGGTTGACCGCCGACACCGGGCTGGCAAGGACTTCGGCAATGGTCTGGGTCGGGCTGACCAGGGCTTGGCGCTCCTGCAACTCGTGCAGTTCTTCGTGGCTGATCACCTCGTCGAGCAACGGCACTTCCATGGCGTTGGGCGTCGGCGTATAGCCAAGGCGGGCCAGGCTTTCCTGGGCCATGTCGAGAATCTGGTCGCCCGGCGCTTCGTGGTCCTCGCCCATGCGTTCGAGGTAGTACTCAACCCCGGTCAGCGCGTCGGCCAGGCTGTCGAGCTGGGTCCACGAAGGACGGGTTTCGTCCACCAGCAGGTGTTCGCGAATGTAGTCATTGCACGACGACAACAGGCCGGACGCCCGCGCCAGGGGGATCATCGCCAGGGCGCCGCGCACTTGCACCAACAGAGCCGACAGCGGCTCCAGACGCGCCCGATCCCACTCACCGTCGATATAGTCGACGATCACGTCCTTGGCCTGTTGCAGCACCACCCGGGCCTCGCCAATCACCAACTGGTGAATTTGCGTCAGATCGGTGGTGGGCAGGCGGCTTTCTTCGCGGCTGGCCTGCTCAACCGTACCGGCCATGCCCGCCAGGGTGGCTTCGACATAGAGCAGCGCCCCGGCGACGTCCATCAAAGCGGCGTCACTGGGTTCACGTTGGCCCTGAGCCAGCCCCTGAACCACGCTCAACTGGTCGATGATGACTTTGCGCGGCTGACCAAAACCCAGCACGGCCAGGGTATCGGCGATCTGCCGCAGCGGCGGCAACAAGGCATTGAGTTCGCTGACGTGCTGGCGGTCACCACGGACAAATACGTCCAGGCGTTCCTTGACCCGTACCAGTTCTTCGCACAACGCCACGATCACCGAGCGCATGGCATCGCGATCCGGCCCGGCCATGCGCGCGCGTTCTTCGTTGACCAGGGCGCTGTCCGGCAAGGCCTCGGCGAGGGCGTACTGATCCTTGAGGTCGAGCATCTTCGGCGCTTGGCTGTCGGACTTGGCGATATAGAACAGCAGGCTTTTGAGCAGCTCATCCGGCGCCGGCTGATTGATCCCTTCGATGCCCTGTTCCAGCAGGCGCTTGAGTTCCTTGTCGGCATCCTTGAACAGGCTGCGCAGCGCCGGGCTATTGGTGAAGTTGCCGTTGACCATGGTCTCGACCAGTGCCGAGGCGATCCGCCAGAGCGGCCCGAGCGGCGCGTCTTCGCAAAGCAGTTCAAGGCGCGAGAACACCTTGTCCATCAGGCCAAGCTGCGTCTGCACATCCTGCTCGCGCATCAGACCGACCAGTGCAGCTTGCAGGGTCTGGCGCAGTTTGCGCAGCAAGGCGGACAGTTCCGGGGTGTCGCGTTCGGCCAGGGCGGCTTCGTCCAGTTCCGGGAGCACCGCCAGTTGCGGCGCGAACAGGCTGGTTTCCGAGAGCAGGCTTTCGCCCCGGGCGCTGCGCAAGTCGTTGAGCAGCGGCAACACCACCAGGGGCAGGTCGCGGCGCGCAGAATGCACGCGATCGAGATAAATCGGCAGCTGGCTCAGGGCCTGGAGTAACAGCTGAATGCTTTCGGTACGCTGGGCAACGCGGCCTTGCTGCAAGGCCAGGGCCAGCTGTTCGATCTCTTCGGCGAGCAGGGCCGCGCCGTAGAATTCGACCATTTGCAGGCTGCCGTGAACCTGATGCACGCAGTCCAGACACTCACCGAGCGCCGACGCATCCGTGGTGTCGACGAACACCTCAAGCGCATGGCGGGCCTGCTTGAGGGTATCGGCGATTTCGCCCTTGACCCATTCCAGGGCCACATAGTCATGCCGGTCAGCCATGATGTCGTACCGAATGACCCGTCGTCAGATTGTTCATTTTTTGCACATCACGCCCGGCCTTTCGACGGCGGCAAGGTAAACCCGGAGACCGAACGACGCATCTCGCTGGCCATTTTCGCCAGGTTACCGATGCTTTCGGCGGTGGCGGTGGTGCCCGAGGTGGTCTGGGTGGTGGTCTGCTGGATCACCAGCATGGTCTGGGAAATCTGCCCCGCCGACGACGCCTGCTGCCGGGCGGCGTCGGTGATACTTTCGATCAGCTCGGCGAGAACCCGGGAAACCCCCTCGATCTCTTCCAGCGCCACCCCGGCATCCTGTGCCAGACGGGCACCGCGCACCACTTCACTGGTGGTCTGCTCCATGGAGATGACGGCTTCGTTGGTGTCATTTTGAATAGCCCGCACCAACGTTTCGATCTGTTTGGTGGCCGAAGACGAACGCTCGGCCAAACGCTGAACCTCGTCGGCTACCACGGCAAAGCCACGCCCGGCATCGCCAGCCATGGAGGCCTGGATCGCCGCGTTCAGGGCGAGGATATTGGTCTGGTCAGCAATGTCGTCGATCAGGCTGACAATATCGCCAATTTCCTGAGAAGATTCGCCCAGACGCTTGATCCGCTTGGACGTGTCCTGAATCTGTTCGCGAATGTTGTCCATGCCATTGATGGTGTTGTGCACCACCTCGTTGCCTTTATTGGCGATGGTCACCGAACGCTCCGCCACCGCCGAAGATTCCGAGGCATTGGCCGACACCTGATCGATGGACTGGGCCATGTCGTTGATCGCATCCGACGCCGCGCTGATCTGCAGCGCCTGATGGCGGGACGCAGCGGCCAGTTCCATGGCGGTGGTCTGGGAGTCGGCCACCGCCGACGCCACTTGCTCGGCCGTCAGGTTGATGGTCGCCACCAGCTCGCGCAGCTGGTCGATGGAGTAGTTGATCGAGTCGGCAATGGCGCCGGTAAAGTCTTCAGTCACCGATGCGGCCACGGTCAGGTCGCCGTCGGCCAGGTTCTCGATTTCGTCCAGCAGACGCATGATCGCGGTCTGGTTGCGCTCGCTTTTTTCGGCGGTTTCACGCAACTGGCGGTTGGTCTCGCGGACCATCACCAAGCCAATCAGGATGATCGACATCAGCGCCAGCAGGCCGAGGATGTAGCCGCCATAGGTGTTGGTGGAACGGCCATTGGCCAGGTGTTCCAGATCGTTGGTCAGCACGGAAGCCTGATCGAGCAGGCTCTGGGAAGTGTTGAAAATTTTGCCCGCCGCTTCGCGGACCTGGAACAGCTCGGGGGAGGTTTCGAGGATTTCATCGACCGAACCAGAGACGAACTCGAACAGCTCGGAAATCTCGGCCAGCCGCGCCCTGGCGTCGCGGTCTTCGACCTGGGTGATCTTCATGGTCGCGTTGCCTTCGAGCATGCCGTTGAGCACCCGGCCGAACTGGCTGGCATCGCGGCCAAAGGCATCGGCGGCCTGCACGGCGGTTTCATCGCCGGACAGCACGGTATTCACCGAACCGAGAATCCGCTCGGCCAAAAGGGATTGGCGCTGAGCCACCGCGACCTGGCTGGCCGGGGCTTTGTTCTGCAACAGGATATCGACGACCTTTTCGTACTCGACCTGCAATTGCGGAATGGTTTCGGCCAGGGTCGCGGCCACCTGATGCAGCGATAACACCGTCTGTTCGCTGGCGAGGATCACGTCGGTGCTTTTGCGCAGGGTTTCCCAGTCGTTCTGCACCGCTTTCAACTCATCGCGCACCGCCACCGGGGCCGCAGGCAGGCCGGTGGATTTGTCACCCTTGTTCAAGTAGCCCCAGCGCAGGTCGAAATCATTGCGCGCGTCGGTCAGCAGGCGAAACGCCTGGGCCTTGCCGGCAGCGGCCTCGGTGGCGTTCTTGGCGATGCGTTGGGACAGCACGCGCAGCTCGCCGGCATGCCCGATATATTGCTTGTCGTAGTTCGACTGCGTGCTCAGGTAGGCGAAGTTGACGAACAGCAGCATGATGAAAATGATCAACGCGATGAACAGCACGACAATCTGTGAGCGACTGCGTGCACCTTCCAACGACTTGCCTGGCTTGCTCATTAATCAGGCCCCCGCCTGGACCAACTGCTGTTTTGCGTCCATATAACCCAAAGCCTCTGTCGGCTTGCCCATGCCCTACAACGCCACGTCCATGAACTGCGGACATTGCGCCAACAGGCGCGGACTGAAAATCAGCCAGGCCTCCTCGCGCAGGAACTGGCCCTGGATAAAGGGCGAAAGCTTGTCATCGCAACCGCCCAGGGCCTCAGCCATCAGGGCGCGTTGATTGAAATGCTGCATGCCGAGAACCTCATCGACAACCAGCCCGGCGAATACATCCTGGTGTTCGACCACCAGTACCCGGCGTTGTTTGCGCACAGGTGACAATTCATGACCGAAGAAGGCGCACAGGTCCATGATCGGCAGCAAACGCCCGCGCAGGTTGGCTACGCCCTTTATCCACGGCTTGACCCCCGGCAGGACGGCGTAGCGCGGCTCGTGGAGAATTTCACCGATTTCGCCCATGGGTGCGACAAAACAGCGACCGCCCATGCGAAAGCCGATACCGCTCCAGTCCTGCTGCCGGGTTTCCTGGGAGGGTAAGCCGGCGGCGAGGGAGCGGCAGCGCTGGTCGATATCGAGCAGCAGCTGAAACGCGGTCTGTGACTCGGCCATGGCAATCCGGCCTTAGCCGGCCAGTACCGCGTTCAGGGTCTGGATCAGCAGGTCTTCGGTCACCGGCTTGGTCAGGTAGTCGCGCGCGCCCTGGCGCTTGCCCCAGACCTTGTCGGTTTCCTGATCCTTGGTGGTGATCATGATCACCGGGATCCCGGCAGTGGCAGGGTCCTTGGTCAACTGGCGCGTAGCCTGGAAGCCATTGAGGCCGGGCATGACGATATCCATCAGTACCGCGTCGGGGTTTTCCTGGCGGGCCAGGGCCACGCCGTCGGCGCCGTTTTCAGCCTTGAGCACCTCATGGCCGTGGCGCTCCAGCATGCCGGTCAGTTTGTACATTTCAGTCGGCGAATCGTCGACGATCAGTATTCGAGCCATGTTGTTCCCCATAACGGAGTGAATGCCCGCGATATCACATCGCAGGCATCAGGGTATGTGTTGTTCCACTGCAACGAATCCGGGCACATGAGCATTGATCGCGCTGAGCAGCTCTTCCTTGCTGAAAGGCTTGGTCAAAAACTGGTCGGAGCCCACGATCCGCCCCTTGGCCTTGTCGAACAGGCCGTCCTTGGACGACAGCATGATCACGGGCGTGGACTTGAACGCCCGGTTGTTCTTGATCAGCGCGCAGGTCTGATAGCCATCCAGGCGCGGCATCATGATGTCGACGAAGATGATACGCGGATGATTATCGGCAATCTTGGCCAGGGCATCGAAACCATCCACCGCAGTGATGACTTCGCAGCCGGCGTTCTTGAGCAACGTCTCGGCCGTACGGCGAATGGTCCGGGAGTCATCGATGATCATGACTTTCAAGGCTGTGGCGTGCTGTTCCATGTCTGCTCTTCCGTCGCCGCAGCGACTGTCTGGCGCGTCGTGCGCGGCACAGGAGGCCCGTCGCCTGCCGCCTGCCTGCCCATATAAAGGCAAAGGCCGGGGTCGGGTCGGACGCCGAGCCTTTTTAGCACACTCTCCAGACGCAATCCATAAAGCCCTGAGAGGTGTGCCTGCCCCTTGACCCCGGACAAGCGGAGCGCCACCCTGACGCCTGTTTTCGGGCCGCCAATGGCCCCTACCGATCAGAGGATATTGCCCATGAGCGTTCGCTTAGGGATTGTCATGGACCCCATTGAGCGCATCTCCTATAAAAAGGACAGCTCGCTGGCCATGCTCTTGGCCGCCCAGGAACGCGGCTGGTCGTTGTTCTACATGGAACAGCACGATCTGTATCAGGCCGAGGGCCAGGCCCGGGCGCGGATGCAGCCGCTCAAGGTGTTCGCCGATCCGGCCAAGTGGTTCGAACTGGAAGACGAAATCGACGCCAACCTCGCCGATCTGGACGTGATCCTGATGCGCAAGGATCCGCCGTTCGACATGGAATTCGTCTACACCACCTACCTGCTGGAACAGGCCGAAACCGCTGGCGTACTGGTGGTCAACAGGCCCCAGAGCCTGCGCGACTGCAACGAAAAGCTGTTCGCCACGCTGTTCCCGCAGTGCACGCCGCCGACCCTGGTCAGCCGCCGCGCGGACATCATTCGCCAGTTCGCCGAGCAGCACGGTGACGTCATCCTCAAGCCGCTGGACGGCATGGGCGGCGCCTCGATCTTCCGTCATCGCGTCGGCGATCCGAACCTGTCGGTAATCCTGGAAACCCTGACCGCCCACGGCACCCAGCAAATTATGGCCCAGGGTTACCTGCCCGCGATCAAGGACGGCGACAAACGCATCCTGATGGTCGATGGCGAACCCGTGCCGTATTGCCTGGCGCGTATCCCGGCAGCCGGTGAAACCCGTGGCAACCTGGCCGCCGGTGGCCGCGGCGAAGCCCGCCCGCTGACCGCCCACGACCGCTGGATCGCCGCCGAAATCGGCCCGACCCTGCGCGAAAAAGGCCTGCTGTTCGTCGGCCTCGACGTGATCGGCGAGCACCTGACCGAAATCAACGTCACCAGCCCGACCTGCATCCGCGAAATCGATAATGCCTTCGGCACCAATATCGGCGGCATGCTGATGGATGTGATCGAGAAGAAGCTGGCAGCCCGCGGTTAAACAGGGCCGTTGGAGCGAGGCTTGCCCGCGAAGAGCGATGACGTGGTGTACCTGAAACACCGCGCCACCCGACTCGCGGGCAAGCCTCGCTCCAACCATCATGCGCCGCCACATTGCGTTATCATGCGCAGCCTGTAACACCGCCGCATCACACTGACTGGCTGACGAGACGCTGAACCGCCACATGACTTCCCTGGCCGCCAACGATCTGCCCCCCGAACTCGCTGATGCGCGCAGGCGCACGCCTGACCGGCTGGGCTATACCCTGCTGATCGCGGCAATGATTCATTTGGTCATCATCCTTGGCGTGGGTTTCACCTACGTCAAACCGGAGCAGATCACCCAGACCCTGGAAATCACCCTCGCTACCTTCAAAAGCGAGAACAAGCCCGCCGCTGCGGATTTTCTTGCCCAGGACAATCAGGAAGGCAGCGGCACCCTGGACAAGGCCGAAATTCTCAAGACCACGGAAGTCGCGCCCTACCAGGACACCCAGATCAATAAAGTGACGCCGCCGCCCACTTCAAAGGCCGTGGAAAAGCAGGAAGCCTCCAAGACCGCCGTCACCACCAGCGCCCGCTCGCCGCAGAAGGCCGTGGCCAAGCGTGACGAGGTCAAGCCCGAGCCCAGCGCCAAGGAAGCCCCGGCCAGCGACAACACGCAGATGAGCGCGGAAATCGCCAGCCTCGAAGCCGAACTGTCCGCCGAGCAGCAGCTCTACGCCAAACGCCCGAAGATCCACCGCCTCAACGCCGCTTCGACCATGCGCGACAAGGGCGCCTGGTACAAGGACGATTGGCGCAAGAAAGTCGAGCGGGTCGGCAACCTGAATTACCCGGACGAAGCCCGCCGCAAGCAGATCTACGGCAACCTGCGCCTGCTGGTGTCGATCAATCACGACGGCTCGCTGTATGAGGTGCTGGTGCTGCAATCTTCCGGGCAACCGCTGCTGGATCAGGCCGCGCAACGCATCGTGCGCCTGGCCGCGCCGTTTGCGCCGTTTACCGGCGATCTGGCGGATATCGACCGGCTGGAAATCATCCGCACCTGGAAATTCTCCAAAGGTGACAAGCTCTCCAGTAATTAAATGACGTGAAAAGTTGTCAGCCTTCTTTACCGGCGCCACACTAAGACTCATGAAAAACGTCTCCCCAAGCTATTTCAAGCATCAGTTCCTGATCGCCATGCCCCACATGCACGACCAGAACTTCGCCCAGACCTTGACCTACATCGTCGAGCACAACGCCAATGGCGCCATGGGTCTGGTCATCAACCGCCCGCAAAGCCTGTCGCTGGCCGATATCCTCGAGCAGTTGCGACCGGAAATGGAGCCACCCGTGCGTTGCCAGCACATCCCGATCCATACCGGCGGCCCGGTACAGACCGATCGTGGCTTTGTCCTGCACCCCAGCGGCCAGATATTCCAGGCCACGGTGGAATTGGGCGGCATCTCCCTGTCGACTTCCCAGGACGTGCTGTTTTCCATCGCCGACGGCTACGGCCCTGATCAAAATGTGATCACCCTCGGCTATGCCGGTTGGGATGCCGGGCAACTGGAAGCGGAAATGGCTGCCAATGCCTGGCTCAATTGCCCGTTCGACCCGGCAATCCTGTTCGACGTGGACAGTGACCAGCGCCTCAACGCCGCCGCTGCCCGCTTGGGCGTGAATCTCAGCCTGTTGACCAGTCAGGCGGGCCACGCCTGATGGCCGGATTGCGCCTGTTATTGGGATTCGACTACGGCACCAAACAGATCGGCGTAGCGGTCGGCCAGGTCATTACCGGCCAGGCCCGGGAGCTGTGCACGCTCAAGGCGCAGCAGGGCGTGCCGGACTGGAGCCAGATCGAAGCGCTGATCAAAGAGTGGAAGCCCGACGCCATCGTCGTCGGCCTGCCGCTGAATATGGACGGCACTCCCAGCGAAATGAGTGAGCGCGCGGAAAAGTTCTCGCGCCGTCTCAATGGCCGCTTCAACCTGCCCGTGTACACCCATGATGAACGCCTGACCACCTTCGAGGCCAAGGGCGAACGCCTGGCCAGGGGCGGCCAACGCGGCAGTTATCGCGACAACCCGGTGGACGCCATCGCCGCCGCACTGCTGCTGCAGGGCTGGTTGGAAGCCAATACCGAACTGTTCGGTGACTGAAACATCGCTTTGTTATACCCGGATTCCCGTTTCAGCCCGGGCGACGTCAAACGCCGCCCGGCCCTTCAAGGAGCAACCATGAGCCTGCCCAACCCCGCCGGACTGATCAGCCAGATGGCGACCGACCTCACCGCCCTCCTGGGCAAGCGCGGCATCAGCGAACCTCGCTTCATCGGCATTCGTACCGGTGGCGTGTGGGTCGCGCAGGCGTTGCTGCAAGCGCTGAGCAGCCTGTCGCCACTGGGCACCCTGGATGTTTCCTTCTACCGCGATGACTTCAGCCAGAACGGCCTGCACCCGCAGGTACGTCCCTCAGAGCTGCCGTTCGAAATCGAAGGCCAGCACCTGGTGCTGATCGACGACGTGCTGATGAGCGGCCGCACAATCCGCGCCGCCCTCAACGAGCTGTTCGACTATGGCCGCCCGGCCAGCGTGACCCTGGTCTGCCTGCTGGACCTGGACGCCGGCGAACTGCCGATCAGCCCGGACGTCGTCGGCGCCACCCTGGCCCTGGCGCCGAACGAGCGGGTCAAACTGACCGGCCCGGCGCCCCTGGCCCTGGAACTGCAAGACCTCTCAACCGCCTCCGCCGCCCTTTAAGAGTCCTTTGCGATGACGCCTCTCGACGCCAAGCGCCCGCTGCAACTCAACCATCAAGGTCAGCTGCGCCACTTCCTCTCTCTCGACGGCCTGCCCCGAGAGCTGTTGACCGAAATCCTCGACACCGCTGACTCCTTCCTGGAAGTCGGCGCCCGGGCGGTGAAAAAGGTCCCGCTACTGCGCGGCAGGACCGTGTGCAATGTGTTCTTCGAGAACTCCACGCGCACCCGCACCACCTTTGAACTGGCGGCCCAGCGCCTGTCGGCCGACGTCATTACCCTCAACGTGTCGACCTCCTCCACCAGCAAGGGCGAGACGCTGTTCGACACCCTGCGCAACCTGGAAGCCATGGCTGCCGACATGTTCGTCGTACGCCACAGCGACTCCGGCGCGGCGCACTTCATCGCCGAGCACGTCAGCCCCGAGGTTGCCATCATCAATGGCGGCGACGGCCGCCACGCGCACCCGACCCAGGGCATGCTCGACATGCTGACCATCCGCCGCCACAAAGGCAGCTTCGAGAACCTCTCGGTGGCCATTGTCGGCGACATCCTGCACTCGCGGGTCGCGCGCTCCAACATGATCGCCCTCAAGGCCCTGGGTTGCCCGGACATCCGCGTCATCGGGCCGAAAACCCTGCTGCCGGTGGGCGTCGAGCAGTATGGCGTGAAGGTCTACACCGACCTCAAGGAAGGCCTCAAGGACGTTGACGTGGTGATCATGCTGCGCCTGCAACGCGAACGCATGCAGGGCGGCCTGTTGCCGAGCGAGGGCGAGTTCTACCGCCTGTTCGGCCTGACCACCGCCCGCCTCGCTGGCGCCAAGCCCGACGCTATCGTCATGCACCCGGGCCCGATCAACCGCGGCGTAGAGATCGAGTCGGCGGTGGCCGATGGCGCCCAGTCGGTGATTCTCAATCAGGTGACCTACGGCATTGCCGTACGCATGGCCGTACTGTCCATGGCCATGAGTGGCCAGACCGCACAACGACAATTCGAACAGGAGAACGCCCAGTGAAGCTCAGCATCCTCGGCGCTCGCGTCATCGATCCGGCCAGCGGCCTGGACACAGTTACCGATCTGCATCTGGAGGCGGGCAAGATCCTCGCCATTGGCGCCGCTCCAGCCGGTTTCACCCCGGTAGACAGCATCGACGCCACCGGCCTGATCGCCGCCCCTGGCCTGGTCGACCTTAACGTCGCCCTGCGCGAGCCGGGCTATAGCCGCAAAGGCAGCATCGCCAGCGAAACCCGCGCCGCCGCCGCCGGTGGCGTGACCAGCCTGTGCTGCCCGCCCCGGACCAAGCCGGTACTGGACACCTCGGCCGTCGCCGAACTGATCCTCGACCGCGCCCGTGAAGCCGGGCACAGTAAAGTGTTCCCGATTGGCGCCCTGAGCAAGGGCCTGGACGGCGAGCAACTGGCCGAGCTGGTGGCCTTGCGCGATGCCGGTTGCGTGGCCTTCAGCAATGGCCTGAAGACCTTCCACAACACCCGCACCCTGTGCCGGGCACTGGAATATGCGGCGACCTTCGACCTGACGGTGATCTTCAACTCTCAAGACCACGATCTGGCCGAAGGCGGCCTGGCCCATGAAGGCCCGACCGCTGCTTTCCTTGGCCTCGCCGGTATTCCGGAAACCGCCGAAACCGTAGCGCTGGCCCGCGACCTGTTGCTGGTCGAGCAGAGCGGCGTGCGCGCCCACTTCAGCCAACTGACCAGCGCCCGCGGCGCCGCGATGATCGCCCAAGCCCAGGCCCGAGGCCTGCCGGTGACTGCCGATGTCGCGCTTTACCAGTTGATCCTCACTGACGAGGCGCTGATCGACTTCTCCAGCCTCTATCACGTACAGCCGCCGCTACGCACCCGCGCCGACCGCGATGGTCTGCGCGCCGCCGTCAAGTCCGGGGTGATTCAGGCTATTTCCAGCCATCACCAGCCCCACGAACGCGACGCCAAGCTGGCACCGTTCGCCGCGACCGAGCCGGGCATCAGCAGTGTCGAACTGCTGCTGCCGCTGGCCATGACCTTGGTAGAGGATGGTCTGCTCGACCTGCCAACCCTGCTCGCCCGCCTGAGCAGCGGCCCGGCAACGGCGCTGCGTCTGCCTGCCGGCAAGCTTAGTGCCGGTTCGGCGGCGGATATCGTGCTGTTCGATCCGGCGGCATCGACCGTGGCTGGCGAGACATGGCTGTCGCGTGGCGAGAACTGCCCGTTCATCGGCCACTGCCTGCCCGGCGCGGTGCGCTACACCCTGGTGGATGGGCGGATCAGCCATAGCGCCTGAGGCTGCAACACGCTCTGTGGGACCGGCTTTAGCCGGGAAGAGGTCGACACATTCGATACATTTCCATCGTCTGTACCGTCCCCTTCCCGGCTAAAGCCGGTCCCACATTATTTGTCCTGCAAAACCCTGATTCAGCCCCGCTGCGCATTCCTGATGGATATCTGGTCATTCAGCGTCCAGAAGTCATACAGCACGCCAAACCCGCCCAGACCAAGGGTCAGCAGATAAATGATCCCGCTGATCCATTTGCCCTGGTACATGCGGTGCACTCCGAAAACCCCGAGGAACGTCAGCAACAGCCAGCCGACGCTGTAATCCAGCGCGCCGCTGTTGAAGCGCATGTCGGCCTCACGGTCCATGCCGGGGATCAGGAACAGGTCGATAAACCAGCCGATGCCGAACAGCCCGAGGGTGAAAAACCAGATAGTGCCGGTGACCGGCTTGCCGAAATAAAAGCGATGGGCGCCGGTGAAACCGAGAATCCACAATAGATAGCCAAGCACCATGCTATGGGTGTTTTGCGGGGGGGCATCTTGACGATAGCCGTTCATAACGAGCCTCTTTGACAGTCATAGAAAAAAATGTGCGTAAATTTTGTGACTTTCGTGACTTTGTCCGACGTATGGCACTGACCACCCGGACAGCCCTCAAACCCTTGTGGGTAAAGGGATTGCGTAACAATTTGAGACAGTCTGTCGCAGAATCTGAAAGGATGCGACTGTAAAACTATTGATTAGGGGGGTAAGACATTCACCAAAAGCTGTTATAAAGTTGCGCGCTGACCAAAAAGAGCCCTGCCGAATGCGTCCATTTTTCAAGACATGGCTAACCATCTGCCTATTTATGCCACTGGCCGCCCACGCCACCAATCGTGAGCAACAGCTTCCTGCGAGCTTTAACGGTCACACTGCGAAAAGTCATTCTTCGCCAGTGACCGCTTCCAACACCGAGACCGAACCAACGCCTGTAACCGCCGCGCCAAAACATCGGGGCAGCAAAGTCGTCGAGCACGACACCCAGGCAGAGGCCAAGGAACCGGCAAAGAAGGCTGAAACCGCAGCAGCAGCCCACCAGGATTCGAAAAAGCCGAACTCCAAGGTCGCTACCAAAGAGTCGAAGAAAGCCGCCACAGCCGCTGCCAAGGACTCCAAAAAAGGCACCACTACCGTGGTTGCCGACAAGGGTTCGAAAAAAGGCGCCGCCAAGGTCGCCAGCAAGGATTCGAAGAAGGCTGCAGCCACCACCGTTGCCGCCCATAAAGACTCGAAGAAAGGCAAACCTGCCGCGCCGACCGACACTGTCGTCAGCCGGGCCATGGATGCCGTCGGTACGCCCTATCGCTGGGGCGGCACCAATCCGAAGAAAGGCCTGGATTGCAGCGGCCTCGTCAAATACGCCTTCACTGGCGTCAAGGGTGCCAACCTGCCACGTACTTCCAATGCCATGGCCGCTGGCCACGGGCAGAAAGTCGATCGCAAGGACCTGAAACCGGGTGACCTGCTGTTCTTCAATATCGAAAGTCGCAAGGTTGATCACGTTGCCATCTACCTGGGCAACGATCGCTTCGTCCACGCCCCGAGCCGTGGCAAGTCGGTAACCGTCGATACCCTGAAGAAACCATACTGGGACAGCCACTACGTGGTCGCCAAGCGAGTAACGCCACCGGCGCCGAAAGGTCCGAAGAGCACAATGCGCGTCGTTCAGCGCTGATAATCCGGACTGGCTTTGCAGGGCAGGCTTTTGTGGGACCGGCTTTAGCCGGGAATTGGCCAGCAAATCGCCTTCCCGGCTAAAGCCGGTCCCACACGCCGGCATTACAACGAAAAACCCCGATCAGAAATTGTCGGGGTTTTTTGCATGTTCACGCGCCACATCCCGCGTAATCACGCCCTGCACGACCAGATCCTTGAGGCACATATCCAGGGTCTGCATGCCCAGCGAACCCCCGGTCTGAATCGCCGAATACATCTGCGCCACCTTGTCTTCCCGGATCAGGTTACGGATCGCCGCCGTCCCCATCATGATCTCGTGAGCGGCAACGCGACCGCCGCCGACTTTCTTCAGCAGGGTTTGGGAGATCACCGCGTGCAGGGACTCAGAGAGCATCGAACGAATCATCGATTTCTCCTGGGCCGGGAACACGTCCACCACCCGGTCGATGGTCTTGGCCGCCGACGTGGTGTGCAGGGTGCCGAAGACCAGGTGACCGGTTTCCGCCGCCGTCAGGGCCAGGCGGATGGTCTCCAGGTCGCGCAGCTCACCGACCAGGATCACGTCCGGGTCTTCGCGCAGTGCCGAACGCAGCGCTTCGGAGAAGCCCAGGGTGTCACGGTGCACTTCGCGCTGGTTGACCAGGCACTTCTTCGACTCGTGGACGAATTCGATGGGGTCTTCGATGGTCAGGATATGGTGATGGCGATTGCAGTTGAGGAAGTCGATCATGGCCGCAAGGGTCGTCGACTTGCCCGAACCGGTCGGGCCGGTCACCAATACCAGGCCACGGGGCACGTCGGTAATCTTGCGAAACACTTTTCCCATGCCCAGTTCGTCCATGTTCAGGATCTTCGAGGGAATGGTCCGGAATACGGCGCCCGCGCCACGGTTCTGGTTGAAAGCGTTGACCCGGAAGCGCGCCACGCTCGGCACTTCGAAGGAAAAGTCCGTTTCCAGGAACTCCTCGAAGTCCTTGCGCTGCTTGTCGTTCATGATGTCGTAGATCAGCGCCTGGACCTGCTTGGCGTCCAGTGGTGGCAGGTTGATTCTGCGCACATCGCCATCGACCCGGATCATGGGCGGCAAGCCGGCCGAGAGGTGCAAGTCCGACGCGCCTTGCTTGGCACTGAAGGCCAGCAGCTCGGTAATATCCATACAGCTCCTCAATCACATAGAATGCCGCAGACTTTAGCCCTGCTGGCGCAAATCAATGTCCACGATAGCAGCGAACATTTCAACGCTCGGCGCACGAATTCACGCAGCCGCCACGAAGGCGCAATGCGATCCTGCCGCCATCGGCCTGCTGGCCGTGAGCAAAACCAAGCCCGCCGAGGCCCTGCGCGAAGCTTATGCCGCGGGCCTGCGGGATTTTGGCGAGAACTATCTGCAAGAAGCCCTGGGCAAGCAAGCGCAATTAAGTGACCTGCCCTTGTGCTGGCATTTCATCGGCCCCATTCAGTCGAACAAGACTCGCGCCATCGCCGAGAACTTCGCCTGGGTACATTCCGTGGATCGCCTGAAAATCGCCCAACGCTTGTCCGAGCAGCGTCCCGCCGAGCTGGCGCCCCTGAATATCTGCATTCAGGTCAATGTCAGCGGCGAAGCCAGCAAGTCCGGCTGCGCCCCGCAAGACCTGCCTGCCTTGGCCAATGCCATCAGTGCCCTGCCCAATCTCAAATTGCGCGGCCTGATGGCGATTCCCGAACCGACCGAAGACCGCGCCGCCCAGAGCGCGGCTTTTGCCACCGTACGTAACCTGCAGGACAGCTTGAATCTGCCGTTGGACACCCTTTCCATGGGCATGAGCCACGACCTGGAAGCCGCCATCGAACAAGGCGCTACCTGGGTGCGTATCGGCACAGCCTTGTTTGGCGCCCGCGACTACGGCCAGCCATGACCTTTGAGCCAAGGAACCCTTTATGAGCACTACGCGTATCGCCTTTATCGGCGCCGGAAACATGGCTGCCAGTCTGATCGGCGGGTTGCGCGCCGAGGGCGTCGAGGCGGCCGCCATCCGCGCCAGCGCCTTGAGCGTCGAAACCCGTGAGCGCATCAGCCTCGCCCATGGTATTGCCACCTTCGCCAGTAACGCCGAAGCCATCGACGGCGCCGATCTCATCGTGCTGGCGGTCAAGCCGCAGAAGATGAAAGACGTCTGCCTGGCCTTGGCCCCGTCGCTGAAACCGAATCAGCTGATCGTGTCCATTGCCGCCGGGATCACCTGCGCCAGCATGAAAACCTGGCTCGGTGAGCAGCAACCCCTGGTGCGCTGCATGCCCAACACGCCCTCGCTGCTGCGTCAGGGCGTAAGCGGCCTGTATGCGACGGCGGGCGTCACAGCGACCCAACGCGAGCAGGCTGAAACCCTGCTGTCGGCTGTAGGTATCGCCCTGTGGCTGGACGAGGAAAAACAACTGGATGCCGTAACTGCCGTATCCGGCAGCGGCCCGGCGTACTTCTTCCTGCTGATTGAAGCCATGACCGCGACCGCCGTGAAACTGGGCCTGCCGCCGGAAGTCGCGAAAAAATTCACGCTGCAAACCGCTTTGGGCGCGGCGCTGATGGCCACCGGCAGTGATGTCGATGCTGCCGAGCTGCGCCGTCGTGTCACGTCACCGGCCGGCACCACGGAAGCTGCGATCAAAGCGTTCCAGGCCGGCGGCTTCGAAGCCCTGGTCGATACCGCGCTGGCTGCTGCCGCGCACCGCTCGGCGGAACTCGCCGAGCAACTGGGTAAATAATTTCTTAGGCCATAGAGGAGCAGACCGATGATCGGGCTGAACACCGCTGCAATTTACGTCCTGCAAACCCTGGGCAGTCTGTATCTGCTGATCGTGCTGTTGCGCTTCGTGCTGCAATTGGTGCGCGCCGACTTCTACAACCCCCTGAGCCAGTTCGCCGTACGCGCCACCCAACCGCTGCTCAAGCCGCTGCGCCGGATCATTCCGAGCCTGTTCGGCCTGGACATGTCCTCGCTGGTGCTGGCAATCATCGTGCAACTGATCCTGATGGCCCTGACCCTGCTGCTGGCGTACCACACCACCGGTGCCCCGCTGCAACTGCTGGTCTGGTCGATCATTGGCGTGACCGCGCTGTTCTTCAAAATCTTCTTCTTCGCCCTGATCATCAGCGTGATCCTGTCCTGGGTCGCCCCGGGCAGCCACAACCCCGGCGCCGAACTGGTCAACCAGATCTGCGAACCGGCCCTGGCGCCGTTCCGCCGCATCCTGCCCAGCATGGGCGGCCTGGATATCTCGCCGATCCTGGCATTCATGGTGCTCAAGCTGTTGGACATGCTAGTCATCAACAACCTGGCGGAAATGACCGGTATGCCGGATGTGTTGCGTTTGTTGATCTGACAAACAGCCTGTAGGAGCGAGGCTTGCCCGCGAAGACATCGGTACATCCGACACATCTTCCGGGCATGGAAAGACGCCTTCGCGGGCAAGCCTCGCTCCCACAGGATTGTGTTTCTCTGGTACGCCTCAGCCCTCCCGCTATTCCTTGGTTGCCCCTCCCCCCCGCGGTCTTTAGACTTACGCCTCATTTAAGCGAGAGCAGGGTCGATGTCCACGGTCTTTCCCAAAGATTCTGTTGGTCTGGTCACACCGCAACTGGCGCACTTCAGCGAACCCCTGGCCCTGGCCTGCGGGCGCTCATTGCCAGCCTACGATCTGATCTATGAAACCTACGGCCAGCTCAACGCCGAGCGCAGCAATGCCGTGCTCGTCTGCCACGCCTTGTCCGGGCATCACCATGCCGCTGGCTTCCACAGTGCCGACGAGCGCAAGCCCGGCTGGTGGGACAGCTGCATCGGCCCCGGCAAGCCGCTGGATACCAACCGTTTCTTTGTGGTCAGCCTGAACAATCTCGGCGGCTGCAACGGTTCCACCGGCCCGAGCAGCGTCGACCCGGAGACCGGCAAGCCTTTCGGCGCCAACTTCCCGGTGCTGACCGTGGAAGACTGGGTGCACAGTCAGGCGCGTCTGGCCGACTACCTGGGCATCGGTCAATGGGCCGCCGTGGTGGGCGGCAGCCTGGGCGGCATGCAGGCCCTGCAATGGACCATCACGTATCCGGATCGCGTGCGCCATTGCCTGGCTATCGCCTCGGCGCCCAAGTTGTCGGCGCAGAACATCGCCTTCAACGAAGTGGCGCGCCAGGCGATCCTGTCCGACCCGGAATTTCACGGCGGCGACTTCCAGGCCTTCGGCGTGATTCCCAAGCGCGGGCTGATGCTGGCGCGAATGGTCGGGCATATCACTTATCTGTCCGATGACTCCATGGGCGAAAAATTCGGCCGTGGGCTCAAGAGCGAAAAGCTCAACTACGACTTCCACAGCGTCGAGTTCCAGGTCGAAAGCTACCTGCGCTATCAGGGCGAAGAATTCTCCGGGCGCTTCGATGCCAACACCTACCTGTTGATGACCAAGGCCCTGGACTACTTCGACCCGGCTGCCGCGTTCAACGACAACCTGGCTGCGACCTTCGCCAACGCCACCGCCAACTTCTGCGTGATGTCGTTCACCACCGACTGGCGCTTCTCCCCGGCGCGCTCGCGCGAGCTGGTGGACGCGCTGATGGCGGCGAAGAAGAACGTCTGCTACCTGGAAATCGACGCGCCCCAGGGCCACGACGCCTTCCTGATCCCGATCCCGCGCTACTTGCAGGCGTTCTCCAGCTACATGAACCGAATTGCACTCTGAGGACACCATGAGAGCCGACCTGGAAATCATCCAAGACTGGATCCCTGCCGGCAGCCGGGTACTCGACCTCGGCTGCGGCGACGGCGAACTGCTGGCCTGGCTGCGCGACCACAAGCAAGTTACCGGCTACGGCCTGGAAAACGACGCCGACAACATTGCCCGCTGTGTGGCCAAGGGCGTCAATGTCATTGAGCAGGACCTGGACAAGGGTCTGGGCAACTTTGCCAGCAACAGTTTCGACGTCGTGGTCATGACCCAGGCGCTGCAAGCCGTGCACTATCCAGACAAGATCCTCGACGAAATGCTGCGGGTCGGGCGCCAGTGCATCATCACTTTCCCCAACTTCGGTCACTGGCGCTGCCGCTGGTACCTGGCGAGCAAGGGCCGCATGCCGGTGTCCGAGTTCCTGCCGTACACCTGGTACAACACGCCGAATATCCACTTCTGCACCTTCGGCGACTTCGAAGAGCTGTGCCGCGAACGCGATGCAAGGGTCATTGACCGGCTGGCCGTGGATCAACAGCATCGTCATGGCTGGGCCAGTAAACTGTGGCCTAATCTGTTGGGTGAGATCGGCATCTATCGGGTCAGCAGCCCCGGCCTGCAAGACCATAAGATCGCCATCTGAAACACCCGACACCTCATCTTTACGATCAGGCTGGAGCCGTCTTCCAGCCTCGACCAGGACATCGACACACGACATGACCAACCTCACTCAGCTCGTCCTGGCCAGCCATAACGCTGGCAAGCTCAAGGAACTCCAGGCCATGCTCGGCGCCAGCGTGCAGCTGCGCTCAATCGGCGAATTCAGCCAGGTCGAGCCCGAGGAGACCGGCCTGTCGTTCGTCGAGAACGCTATTCTCAAGGCCCGCAATGCCGCGCGCATCTGCGGCCTGCCAGCTTTGGCCGACGACTCCGGCCTGGCCGTGGACTTCCTCGGCGGTGCGCCGGGCATCTATTCGGCCCGCTACGCCGACGGCAAAGGCGATGCAGCCAACAACGCCAAGTTGCTGGAGGCGCTCAAAGACGTGCCGCAAGAGCAGCGTGGCGCCCAGTTCGTCTGCGTCCTGGCCCTGGTCCGGCATGCCGATGACCCACTGCCGATCCTCTGCGAAGGCCTGTGGCACGGCCGCATCCTCACCGCCGCCAGCGGCGAGCATGGTTTCGGCTATGACCCGCTGTTCTGGGTGCCGGAGCGTGGCTGCTCCAGCGCCGAACTCGGCCCGGAAGAGAAGAACCAGATCAGCCACCGCGCCCGTGCCATGGCGATCCTGCGCCAGCGTCTGAGCCTGTAATGACCGACACCCAACCGCTGTTCGCCGGCGCCGACGGCTTCTCTTCTCTGGCGCCGCGCCAGCCGCTGCCTCTTTTGCCGCCGCTGTCGCTGTATATCCACATCCCGTGGTGCGTGCGCAAATGCCCGTACTGCGACTTCAATTCCCATGCCGCCAGCCCCGTGCTGCCGGAAGAAGAGTACGTTGACGCGCTGCTGGCCGACCTCGATCTCGACCTGCCCCACGTCTACGGCCGCGAGCTGCAATCGATCTTCTTTGGCGGCGGTACGCCGAGCCTGTTCAGCGCCCAGGCATTAGGCCGCCTGCTCAAGGGCGTGGAACAGCGCATCCGTTTTGCCCACGACATCGAAATCACCCTGGAAGCCAACCCAGGGACCTTCGAGCAAGAGAAATTCCGCGCCTATCGCGGGCTGGGTATCAATCGCCTGTCCATCGGCATCCAGAGCTTCCAGGAAGCCAAGCTCAAGGCCCTGGGGCGCATTCATAACGGCGACGAAGCGATTCGCGCCGCCGACATGGCGCGTCAGGCCGGCTTCGATAACTTCAACCTCGACCTGATGCATGGCCTGCCCGATCAGTCCGAAGACGATGCCCTCGGTGATCTGCGCCAGGCCATCGCCCTGGCGCCGACGCACCTGTCCTGGTATCAGCTGACGCTGGAGCCGAACACGGTGTTCTGGAACCAGCCGCCGACCCTGCCCGAAGACGACATTCTTTGGGACATTCAAGAAGCCGGTCAGCAACTGCTGGCCGATAACGGCTACGCCCAGTACGAAGTCTCGGCCTACGCCCAATCGGGCAGGCCCGCGCGGCATAACCTCAATTACTGGAGCTTCGGCGATTTCATCGGCATCGGTGCCGGTGCCCATGGCAAGCTCAGCCACCCGGACGGCCGTATCCTGCGCACCTGGAAAACCCGTCTGCCCAAGGATTACCTGAACCCGGCCAAGGCGTTTCAGGCGGGCGAGAAGCTGCTGCCCCTTGAGGAATTGCCGTTCGAATTCCTGATGAACGCTTTACGTCTTACAAATGGTGTCGAGGCTGCATTATTTCGCGAACGCACCGGTCTAAGCCTCGATTCGCTGGCCCAGGCCCGCCGCCAGGCTGAACAGCGGGGCCTGTTGCAGGCCGACCCGAGCCGTCTGGTGGCGACGCCCCAGGGTCAGCTATTCCTCAATGACTTGCTGCAATACTTTCTGATCTAAGGACCCTGCATGGATCTCATACTCGACCTCCTGGCCACCGTCTCGCGCTGGAGCCGCAGCAACCTCTCGGAAATCGCCCTGGCTTTGGTAGGGTGCCTGCTGGTGTTGTTCGGCGCAGACTTCAAGGGTTGGGTCGAACAACGCATCAGCGGCCTGGCAGGCGCCTTGCGCGTCCCCTTCATGGCCTTGCTGTGCACCATCGGCAGCGGCCTGGCGCTGATCTACGCCACGCCCTGGATCGTGCGCGGGCTGGGCCAGTTCAACAACTACAGCCTGGCGCCGGTTCTGTTGGTGGTGTTGATATTGATCGGGGTTGTGGCGGACAGGAAATAAAACGGCGGGATGAATAACATTGTGGGACCGGCTTTAGCCGGGAAGGCGGTCGTACAGACGATAGAGATCTATTGAATGTACCGGCCTCTTCCCGGCTAAAGCCGGTCCCACCTGTTCGCCCCTGGATGGGCAGCTTTACTCAATCCTGCTTTTCGAACTTCAAATCCCACACACCATGCCCCAACCGCTCACCGCGGCGTTCGAACTTGGTGATCGGCCGTTCGGCCGGGCGCGGGACGCATTTGCCGTCTTCGGCCAGGTTGCGATAGCCGGGGGCGACGTTCATTACTTCCAGCATGTACTCGGCATAGGGTTCCCAGTCGGTGGCCATATGCAGCACGCCGCCGACCTTGAGCTTGCTACG
This sequence comes from Pseudomonas sp. JL23, assembly GCF_056933585.1. Lineage (NCBI taxonomy): Bacteria > Pseudomonadati > Pseudomonadota > Gammaproteobacteria > Pseudomonadales > Pseudomonadaceae > Pseudomonas > Pseudomonas sp. JL23. The sequence goes on from NZ_CM167795.1 coordinate 6,551,890, forward strand.
CACCAGCTCAGCGAATTCGGGCTGGACGATGCGGCGCTTGTGGTGACGGCTCTTGTGCCATGGGTCGGGGAAGAACAGCATCAGGCGATCGAGGCTGTTGTCGGCAATGCAGCGATTGAGCACTTCGATCGCATCGCAATCGTAGACCCGCACGTTGGTCAGGCCTTGGGTCAGCACGCCATTGAGCAGCGCGCCGACGCCTGGGTAATGCACTTCGACCCCGATAAAGTCCTGATCCGGCGCCGCAGCGGCCATTTCCAGCAGCGAATGGCCCATGCCAAAGCCGATTTCCAGGGTGCGCGGCGCCGAGCGGCCGAACACCTGATCGAAATCCACCGGCGCATCGGCAAGCGGCAGGACGAACAGCGGACGCCCCTGATCCAGGCCGCGCTGCTGGCCTTCGGTCATGCGACCGGCACGCATCACAAAACTCTTGATGCGGCGGTGCTGGCGTTCCTGGCCTTCTTCGGCTTCAGGCAACTCTGGGGGCGGAACGTGCGAATCAGTCATCAACGGGCTCTTATCAAACAACAAGTTTTAACTCTGTGGGACCGGCTTCAGCCGGGAATACGCCTTCCCGGCTGAAGCCGGTCCCACAGGTTTAGCGGATCAGACCATCCAGCGGCGAGGAGGCGCTGGCATAGAGTTTTTTCGGCATGCGCCCGGCCAGGTACGCCATGCGACCGGCAATGACCGCATGCTTCATGGCTTCAGCCATCATGATTGGCTGCTGCGCGTGAGCAATGGCCGAGTTCATCAGCACCGCTTCACAGCCCAGCTCCATAGCGATGGTGGCGTCGGAGGCGGTGCCGACACCGGCATCGACCAACACCGGCACTTTGGTTTCTTCGAGGATGATCTGCAGGTTGTACGGGTTGCAGATCCCCAGGCCGCTGCCGATCAGGCCGGCCAGGGGCATGATCGCAATACAGCCGATTTCGGCCAGCTGGCGGGCGACGATCGGGTCATCACTGGTGTAGACCATCACGTCGAAACCGTCCTTGACCAGCACTTCGGCGGCCTTGAGGGTTTCGATCACGTTGGGGAACAGGGTCTTCTGATCGGCCAGGACTTCCAGCTTGACCAGGTTCTTGCCGTCCAGCAGTTCACGGGCCAGGCGACAGGTGCGTACGGCCTCGATGGCATCGAAGCAGCCGGCGGTGTTCGGCAGGATGGTGTAGCGATCCGGCGGCAGGACGTCCAGCAAGTTCGGCTCGCCCGGGTTCTGACCCAGGTTGGTACGACGCACGGCCACGGTAACGATCTCGGCGCCGGAGGCCTCGATGGCCAGGCGAGTCTGTTCCATGTCGATGTACTTGCCGGTGCCTACCAGCAGGCGCGACTCAAAAGTCCGGCCAGCCAGAGTAAACGGCTTGTCGCTGCGAACGTTGCTCATCGGAAATCCTCTTCAGGGTTGAGGTTCAAGCAGATTGGATCGGTCATCGGGCCAGGTGCCGCTCGCCGGGGCTAGCCGCCGCCGATGGCGTGGACCACTTCGACCTGATCGCCTTCTTTGAGTGTCGTGGACTCATGCTGGCTGCGCGGCACGATATCCAGGTTCAGCTCGACTGCGACCCGACGTCCGGTCAGATCCAGGCGGGCCAGCAAGGCCAGGACAGTCTCGCCCTCGGGCAGCTCGAAAGGTTCACCGTTCAACTGAATGTGCATGCGAATGGCAGCCATCATTTTAAGGGGCGAGCATTCTAGCCCGATCAGTCGGGATGACCAAGGCAAAGCCACGCCATTCGTCTATGGCGTGACTCGAGGGTCAAACGCCGCCGAGGCGCCAGGCGGTGATCCCCAGAAACGCCCAGCCAACCAGAAAGCACAGGCCGCCGAACGGGGTAATGATGCCCAGCTTGCTGACGCTGGTCAGGGTCAGCAGGTACAAGCTGCCGGAAAACAGCACGATGCCCAGGGTAAAGGCGATACCCGCGTAGCTGACCAGCCGCCCCGGGATCTGCGCCGCCAGCAGGGCCACGCCGAACAGCGCCAGGGCGTGAATCAGCTGATAGAGCACGCCGGTCTGGAAGATCGCCAGATACTCCGCGCTCAAGCGGCCTTTCAAGCCATGGGCGGCAAATGCGCCAAGGCCCACGCCGGTAAAGCCGAAGAAAGCGGCCAGCATCAGATAGCTACGAAGCATCAGGGACTCCAGTCAAAAATCGTTCAATCACACACGGTCTGTATAATGGCCCGCTCAACGGGTTCGGCCAAGCCATCTCTTATGCAGCGTAATCTCTTTCGACGTCTCTTCATCCTGCTGAAATGGTTCGCCGTGGGCAGCTTCGTACTGGTCCTGGCCCTGCGCTGGGTGCCGCCGCCCGGCTCGGCGCTGATGGTCGAGCGCAAGATTGAATCATGGATCGACGGCACGCCTATTGATCTGCAACGTACCTGGCAGCCGTGGGACAAGATCTCCGACGAGCTGAAAATCGCCGTGATTGCCGGGGAAGACCAGAAGTTTTCCGAACACTGGGGCTTTGACGTCGATGCGATCCAGGCTGCCGTGCTGCACAACGAAAAAGGCGGCTCGATCCGCGGTGCAAGCACCTTGAGCCAGCAGGTGTCGAAGAACCTGTTCCTGTGGTCCGGGCGCAGCTACGTGCGCAAGGGGCTGGAAGCCTGGTTTACCGTGTTGATCGAGACGCTGTGGTCCAAGCAACGGATTCTTGAGGTCTACCTCAATAGCGTGGAATGGGACGACGGCGTATTCGGCGCCCAGGCGGCGGCCGAGCATCACTTCCATATCAACGCCAGTCAGTTGTCAGCGCAACAGGCCAGCCAACTCGCCGCTGTACTGCCTAACCCGCGCAAATGGAGCGCCAGCCGACCGGACAGCTACGTCGCCAATCGCGCCGCCTGGATTCGCCAGCAGATGCGCCAGTTGGGCGGGGATGATTATCTGAAGGCGCTCAATAGCAGTCGGCACTTCTGAACATAGCATCGAACCCTGTGGAGCGAGTTGTGGGACCGGCTTTAGCCGGGAAGAAGCCAGTACACTCGATACATCTCTATCGCCTGTAATGCAGCCTTCCCGGCTAAAGCCGGTCCCACAATGGGATTGCCAAACAAAAAAACGCCCCGAAGATCGGGGCGTTTTTTTAAGCAGCAATCGACAACTTGAGCTTGTTCATCGCGCTCTTTTCCAGCTGACGAATACGCTCGGCAGAGACGTTGTACTTCTGCGCCAGGTCGTGCAGCGTGGCTTTCTCTTCTGCCAGCCAGCGCTGGTAAAGAATGTCGCGGCTGCGCTCATCGAGCACTTCCAGCGCCTGATGCAGATTGGCGGTGGAGTTGTCGGTCCAGTCGGAATCTTCCAACTGGCGAGCCGGGTCGTAGCGGTGGTCTTCCAGGTAGTTGGCTGGAGACTGGAACGCGCTGTCGTCGTCGGCTTCAGCAGCCGGGTCGAAAGCCATGTCCTGACCGGTAAGGCGGCTTTCCATCTCGCGCACTTCACGGGGCTCGACACCGAGGCTTTCGGCCACACGATGTACTTCTTCGTTGTTCAGCCAGGCAAGACGTTTTTTCTGGCTGCGCAGGTTGAAGAACAGCTTGCGCTGGGCCTTGGTCGTGGCGACCTTGACGATGCGCCAGTTGCGCAGGATGAACTCATGGATTTCCGCCTTGATCCAGTGGACCGCGAAGGAAACCAGGCGCACGCCCATTTCCGGGTTGAAGCGCTTCACGGCCTTCATCAAGCCAACGTTACCTTCCTGGATCAGGTCAGACTGAGCCAGGCCGTAACCGGAATAACTGCGTGCGATATGCACGACAAAACGCAGGTGGGCGAGAACCATCTGCCGAGCCGCCCCCAGATCCTGCTCATAATAGAGACTCTCAGCCAGTTCACGCTCCTGCTCGGGTGTCAGCAATGGAATGCTGTTGACCGTGTGCACATAGGCTTCCAGGTTCGCACCCGGGACTAAGGCATAAGCAGGTTGCAAAGAAGTGGTCATACGAAAAAACCTCCGACTCACATGACTCGTGCAGTTCAGCACTGCGAAATTGACCGGGAACCGCGAAACAAGTTCCCTTAAGCTGAAAAAGTCAATAGTTGAACGTGTATCAATAGCATTTTTACCGAGGTGCCAGCTCTCTAAGGTGGCGTGCCACCGCAATCCATGCACCGATATACCCTAACAGTACCGCCCCAAGCAAGAGCGAGAGACCATCTGCCGCAGGTACACCGGCCAGGGCAAAGTCGCTGCCGTACAAGCCTGCCAGTTCGACAACGGCACCGTTGAGCCAGTTCAGGCCATAAGCCAGAACGCCCCAGGACAGCAATCCCGCCCCCAGGCCATACAGCGCGCCCATATAAAGGAAAGGCCTGCGCACATAGCTGTCGGTACCGCCGACCAGCTTGATCACTTCGATCTCGACGCGGCGGTTTTCGATATGCAGGCGGATCGTGTTACCGATCACCAGCAAAAGCGCCAAAACCAATAGCACAGTCAGACCAAAGACAAAGCGGTCGCCCAGCTTGAGAATCGCTGCCAGACGCTCGACCCAGACCAGATCCAGCTGTGCCTGCTGCACCTTGGGCATTTCCGCCAGACGCGTACGTAACGCCTCTAGCGCGGGCTTGTCAACCTCGTTCGGCGTGACGACCACGACACCCGGCAACGGGTTCTGCGGCAATTCCTTGAGCGCCTCGCCCAGGCCCGACTGCTGCTGGAACTCCTTGAGCGCGTCGTCGCTGCTGACATATTCAGCATCGGCGACCCCGGCAATGGCCTTGATATCGTCGCGCAGCTTGGCGCCTTCGGTAGGGCTGGCGTCGAGCTTGAGGTACAGGGAAATCTGCGCCGCACGCTGCCAGGAGCCACCCAGGCGCTCGACATTGCTCAGCAGCAACGACAGGCCCATGGGCAGGCTCAAGGCAATGGCCATCACCAGACAGGTAAAGAAGCTGCCGATGGGCTGCTTGCCCAGGCGCCGCAGGCTGTCCAGCAGGCTGGAGCGATGGCTTTCCAGCCAGGCCGCGACCAGCGTGCCGAAATCCGGGCCGTCATCGTCATGATCGTGGCGTTTCTTTTTCGGTGGTGTCGGCTCGGCAGCTTTGGCCGCAACACGCTCTGACACTTTAGGACTGCTGCGTGTCGCACTCATACCCCGGCCTCCCCGTCACCGATCAGGCGACCACGTTGCAGGGTCAGCATGCGATGACGCATGCGGGCGATCAGCGCCAGGTCGTGGCTGGCGATCAGCACACTGGTGCCCAAACGGTTGATATCTTCGAATACACCCATGATTTCCGCCGCCAGGCGCGGGTCAAGGTTGCCCGTAGGTTCGTCGGCCAGCAGCAAGGCCGGGCGATGCACGATGGCGCGGGCGATACCGACACGCTGTTGCTGACCGGTGGACAGATCGCCAGGGTACAGCTCGGCCTTGTCCGACAGCGCCACGCGCTCCAGGGCCGAATCGACGCGCTTGGTGATCTCGGTCTTGGACAGTCCGAGGATCTGCAACGGCAGCGCGACGTTATTGAACACCGTGCGATCGAACAGCAACTGGTGGTTCTGGAACACCACGCCGATCTGCCGACGCAGGAACGGGATCTGTGCATTACTGATCTGGCCCAGGTCCTGCCCGGCCAGCAGCAGCTTGCCGGTGGTCGGGCGCTCCATCGCCAGCAACAGGCGCAGCAGCGTGCTTTTACCGGCGCCGGAGTGACCGGTCACGAACAGAAACTCACCACGTCGAACTCGAAAGCTCAGCTCGTGCAAACCGACATGACCATTCGGATAGCGTTTACCGACCTGTTCGAAACGAATCATGGGCGCTCCCGCTCCGCAAACAGAGCCTGGACAAAGGGCTGGGCCTCGAAGGTGCGCAGGTCATCAATACCCTCTCCCACCCCGATATAGCGAATCGGCAGACCAAACTGCTTGGCCAGGGCGAAAATCACCCCGCCTTTTGCCGTGCCATCAAGTTTAGTCAGGGCCAGGCCGGTCAGTTGGACCGTCTGGTTGAATTGCTTGGCCTGGTTGATAGCGTTCTGCCCGGTGCCGGCATCCAGCACCAGCAACACTTCGTGCGGCGCGTCGGCGTCGAGCTTGCCGATGACCCGGCGGACCTTCTTCAACTCTTCCATCAGATTGTCTTTGGTGTGCAGACGACCAGCAGTGTCGGCGATCAGCACATCGATGCCACGGGCCTTGGCGGCCTGCACGGCGTCGAAGATCACCGAAGCGGAATCGGCGCCGGTGTGCTGGGCAATGACCGGAATCTGGTTGCGCTCGCCCCACACCTGCAATTGCTCGACGGCAGCGGCGCGGAAGGTATCACCGGCGGCCAGCATGACTTTCTTGCCTTCGAGTTGCAGCTTCTTGGCCAGCTTGCCGATGGTGGTGGTCTTGCCCGCACCATTGACGCCGACGACCAGAATCACGAACGGCCGACGCGTGGTGTCGATAACCAGGGGTTGCTCCACCGGTTGCAACATCGCCGACAGCTCGGCCTGCAATGAGGCATACAACGCGTCGCTATCGGCCAACTGCTTGCGGGCGACCTTCTGGGTCAGGCTCTGGATGATCACTCCCGTGGCCTCGACACCAACGTCGGCGGTCAGCAAACGGGTTTCCAGTTCTTCCAGCAGTTCGTCATCAATGAGCTTCTTGCCGAGGAACAGGCTGGCCATACCCTCGCCAAGGCTGGCGCTGGTTTTCGACAGGCCCTGCTTGAGGCGGGCGAAGAAACCGGCCTTGCCTGGCTCGGCGACAGGTACAGGCGCAACCACGGCAGGCACGGTTTCAATAACAGGAGCGGTCACGGGCGGCGCGGCGACGACTGGTGCAGGCGCTACCGGAACGGCAACCGGGGCCGGGGCAGCAACCGGAGCAACGACCGGTTCAGGTTCAGGCTCTGAAGCAGGCGCAACCGGCTGCGGAATGATGGCCGACTCAGGTTCACCCATCGGAACATCAATACGCGGCAGTTCAGCCTCTGGCTCAGGCTCAGGCTCAGGTACTACAGCCGGCGCCTGATCCGGAATAGACGGCGTGACATGAGCCACCTGCTCATCGACCAGGGCCACCGGTTCTTCGGCTACCGGCAGGGTCAGCCAGGGTTGCGCGGCGGGCGCACCGGGTTGCACCGACTCAGCCACAGGCGGCACAGGGCTCGCCTCGGGCGCGGCAACCGGTGCTACCGGCGCTTCGGCGACAACCGGGGCAGTCGGCTCGACAACCGGCTCAGGGGCGGCAACGGGAGCTTGCGGGGGTTGTTCGGCGACGTTGTCCTGCGGCTTCTTGCGCAGCCATCCGAACAGGCCTTTTTTCTCGCCAGCCGGGGCTGGGTTCTTCTTGTCGTCGTTGGAACCAAACATGGAGGACGGCTATCTCACGGTAGCGATGCGCCAGAGCGGCGCCTCGGAAAATTCTGACATGCAAAACAGACTGCGTTTAGCACCGCTTGTTCGCACAAGCCTGTAGTGTTTCGCATCAATTCGAGCAAATTTAATGTTCATCGGGCATCACAAGGCATTTCAGCCGTGGTCCCGGATCGAACGGACCAGTATCCTAACACCCCCGCGCCCGCCGACGCTAAGTTCAAGCAGGCCGCCTTACAGGTTCAAAATACGAATGAATGCTCTAGCCCGCCGCGCCGCTGGCCTGCTGCTCGGCACACTTTGCCTGCCCATGACCGTATGGGCCGCCGACCCGCAACCCACCCACGAATACACCCTGGACAACGGCCTCAAGCTGGTCGTGCGTGAAGACCATCGCGCCCCGGTGGTGGTCTCGCAGATCTGGTACAAGGTCGGCTCCAGCTACGAAACCCCGGGCCAGACCGGTTTGTCCCACGCCCTTGAGCACATGATGTTCAAGGGCAGCGAGAAAGCCGGCCCCGGCGAAGCCTCGCTGATCCTGCGTGACCTGGGCGCCGAAGAAAACGCCTTCACCAGCGATGACTACACCGCCTACTACCAGGTCCTGGCCCGTGACCGCCTGAGCGTAGCCTTTGAGCTGGAGGCCGACCGCATGGCCCACCTCAAGCTGCCCGCCGACGAGTTCAGCCGGGAAATCGAAGTCATTAAAGAAGAACGCCGCCTGCGCACCGACGACAAGCCCGGCGCCAAGGCTTACGAGCGCTTCAAGGCCATGGCCTACCCGGCCAGCGGCTATCACACGCCGACCATCGGCTGGATGGCCGACCTCGACCGTATGAAGGTAGAGGAGCTGCGCCACTGGTACGAATCCTGGTACGTACCGAACAACGCTACCCTGGTCGTGGTCGGCGACGTGCAACCGGACGAGGTCAAGGCCCTGGCCGAGCGCTTCTTCGGTGCCATCCCGCGCCGCGCCGTGCCGCCTGCGAAACAGCCCCTGGAACTGCCTGAGCCGGGCGAGCGGCGCATCACCGTGCATGTGAAGACCCAACTGCCAAGCCTGCTCTACGGCTTCAACGTGCCGAGCCTGACCACCGCCACCGACCCGCGCTCGGTCAACGCCCTGCGCCTGATCTCGGCGATTCTCGACGGCGGCTACAGCGCGCGCATCTCCAGCCGCCTGGAGCGCGGTTCGGAAGTGGTCTCCGGCGCCTCGTCCAGCTACGACGCCTTCACCCGTGGCGACAGCCTGTTCATGATCAGCGCCTCGCCCAACACCCAGAAAAAGAAAACCCTGGCCGATGTCGAAGCCGGGATCTGGGGCCTGCTCAATGAGCTGAAAACCAAGCCGCCGACCAGTGAAGAACTGGAACGCGTGCGCGCCCAGGTGATTTCCGGGCTGGTCTACGAGCGTGACTCCATCACCAGCCAGGCCAGCACCATCGGCGAGCTGGAGACCATCGGCCTGTCGTGGAAACAGATCGACAACGAACTGAGTGACCTGCAAAGCGTGACCCCGGCCGATATCCAGCTGGCCGCCCGCACTTATTTCACCCGTGAGCGCCTCAGCGTTGCGCACGTTCTGCCTGAGGAGAAAGCCCATGAGTAAGCGCACGCTACTGGGCCTGCTGATCACTGGCGCCCTGATCGCCCAGCCACTGCTGGCCGACGAAGCCCCGGCCCCCGCCGCCCCTGAAGCCACCACTGCTGCACCCGCCGTAAAAGCCGAGCGCGGCAGCAACCTGGTGTCTCTCAAGGAACTCGACAGCAAGGCTCCGGCCCGCCGCAGCCTGAATATCCAGACCTGGAACACCGCCGAAGGCGCCAAGGTGCTGTTCGTCGAAGCCCACGAACTGCCGATGTTCGACCTGCGCCTGACCTTCGCCGCTGGTAGCAGCCAGGACCAGAACGCCCCCGGCATCGCCGTGCTGACCAACGCCATGCTCAATGAAGGTGTCAAAGGCAAGGACGTCGGCGCCATCGCCGCAGGCTTCGAAGGCCTCGGTGCGGAGTTCGGCAACGGCGCCTATCGCGACATGGCCGTGGCCTCGCTGCGCAGCCTGAGTGCCGTGGACAAGCGCGAACCGGCGCTGAAACTGTTTGAAGAAGTCACCGGCAAACCCACCTTCCCGGCCGACTCCCTGGCGCGGATCAAAAACCAGTTGCTGACCGGCTTCGAATACCAGAAGCAAAACCCCGGCTCCCTGGCCGGTAAAGAGCTGTTCAGCAAACTGTACGGTAACCACCCGTATGGCCATCCAAGCGAAGGCACCGAGAAGAGCATCCCGCCGATCACCCTGGCCCAGCTCAAGGCCTTCCACGCCAAGGCATACGCCGCGGGTAACGTGGTTATCGCCCTGGTCGGCGACCTGTCCCGCGACGAAGCCCAGGCCATCGCCGCCCAGGTCTCCGGCGCCCTGCCTAAAGGCCCGGCCATGGCCAAGCTGGCCGAGCCCGGCACCCCGGCCTTCGGTGAAAGCCATATCGAGTTTCCGTCCAAGCAGACTCACCTGATGCTGGCGCAACTCGGTATCGAGCGTAACGACCCCGACTACCCGGCCCTGAACATGGGCAACTCGATCCTCGGCGGCGGCGGTTTCGGCAGCCGCCTGATGACCGAAGTGCGGGAAAAACGCGGCCTGACCTACGGCGTATCCTCGGGCTTCACCTCGATGCGCGTGCAAGGCCCGTTCATGATCAGCCTGCAGACCCGCGCCGACGTCAGCGAAGGCACCCTGAAGCTGGTCAAGGACATCCTGCGCGACTTCCTCGCCAATGGCCCGACCCAGAAAGAACTCGACGACGCCAAGCGCGAACTGGCCGGCAGCTTCCCGCTGTCCACCGCCAGCAACAGCGATATCGTCGGGCAACTGGGCGCCATCGGCTTCTATGACCTGCCGCTGACTTACCTGGAGGACTTCATGAACAAGTCCCAGGACGTCACCATCGAGCAGATCAAAGAGGCCATGAACAAACACCTGAGCGCCGACAAAATGGTCATCGTCACGGCCGGTCCGACCGTGCCGCAGAAACCCTTGCCGCCGCCCACCGACAGACCTGCTGAACAACCTCTCGGGGTTCCGGAGCACTAATGGCCAATCCACGCCCAAAGAGCCATAACGGCCTGGGCCAACTGCGCATCATCGGAGGCGAATGGGGCAGCCGTCGCCTGACCTTCCCCGACGCCCCGGGCCTGCGCCCGACCCCTGATCGCGTACGCGAAACCCTGTTCAACTGGCTCACCGCGCACATCGAAGGCGCCCACGTGCTCGACGTCTTCACCGGCAGCGGCGCGCTGTTCTTCGAAGCCCTGTCCCGTGGCGCCAGCAAAGGCCTGGCCCTGGACAACAGCGGCGCGGCGGTCGCCAGCCTGAAACAGAACCTGGCCCTGCTCAACTGCACCACCGGCCAGATCGCCCAGACCGACGCCCTGCGCCACCTGGAAACCGCCCCGGCCGAAGCCTTCGACGTCGTCTTCCTCGACCCGCCCTTCCACCAGGGCCTGCTGGCCAGCGCCTGCACCCTGCTGGAAAGCCACGGCTGGCTCAAGGACAACGCCTGGATCTACACCGAAAGCGAAACCCCACCCTCCACCACCGGTCTGCCAGGCAACTGGCGCCTGCACCGCGAGAAAAAAGCCGGGCAGGTGTATTACGCGCTGTGGCAAAGGGGCTGAGCCAACCGCCACGCATAACCACAGAACCAAGGCGGGATCGGCTTTAGTCGGGAAGACGGTATAGCAGGCGAGCAATTCTATTGACCCTGCCTACACCTTCCCGGCTAAAGCCGGTCCCACGAAGCCACACAAACTCAACTGCTTGGGCTGTTCCTGGCAGGCGCCAACTCGTTGGCGAGCAGCCCCGACACGGTACATCAGGGACCGGCCACCACCTCCCGCCAACCATCACTCACCCAAAACGATTTTTTTTGAGCGTAATCAGTCATCTAGGGTTTACAAGCAGCAAAGACTCTATATACTCAGCGCCCATTACGCCGGTATAGCTCAGTTGGTAGAGCAACTGACTTGTAATCAGTAGGTCCCGGGTTCGACTCCTGGTGCCGGCACCATTCAAGGTTCCATAGAAAGCTTTCACAATCTCTGGAACCCCCGAAAAACCCGCCTTCTGGCGGGTTTTTTCGTTTTGGCGTTCCGTCGGATTCCGAGGGTAACCAGCGCTAATAAGGGTAGTTTTAAGGATAGAGGTCCGTTTCGATATCGGAGACTACCCTTATGGCCCGCACCACTGCCCCGCTTACAGACACCGCCTGTCGCACGGCAAAGCCCAGAGAGCGCGAATACAAGCTCTTCGACGGCGACGGTCTTTACCTGCTTGTGCAACCCAACGGCCGCAAAGGCTGGCGGCTCAGGTACGTGAAACCCGATGGCCGTGAAGGCCTGACCGCCCTCGGCAGCTACCCGGTGGTCGGGCTCGGCGACGCACGCCGCAAGCGCTTCGAGATCAAGCAGCAGCTCGCCAACGGCATAGACCCCATCCAGTACAAGCAACAAACCAAGACTCAGGCCGTGATCAACGGCCGGACCTTCGAAAGCGTTGCGCTCGACTGGTATGCGAGCATGGTGCCGAAGTGGGCGCCCGGCCACGCCAAGACTGTGCTCAGCCGATTGAAGACCCACGTGTTCCCTTTAATCGGTGCCAGAGCAATCGTTGAGCTGGACACCCACGACCTCATGCAGCCACTAGAAGCCGTGACGAAGCGCGGCACCATCGACGTGGCGCTCAGGATCAAGAATTACCTGCAAAGCATCATGCGCGAAGCCAAACGGCTGCGACTGATCACGGCGAACCCTGCTCACGACCTCGATGGCTCGATCAAGACACCACGGGTAACTCACCGGCCCGCACTACCCTTATCGCGGCTGCCAGAGCTACTGGCATGCATTGAGGACTACAGAGGTCGCCCGCTCACGCGTCTCACGGTGATGCTGTCGTTGCATGTATTCGTACGCTCCAGTGAACTGCGCTTCGCCCGTTGGAATGAGTTCGACCTCAAGCGCGGAATCTGGGAGATCCCCGACACCCGCCCGGCGCTGGACGGAGTGCCCTTCTCCACAAGGGGTACGAAGATGGCCGGTGACATCCACGTTGTACCCTTATCGCCGCAAGCAGTGGCCTTGCTTGAGCAGATCCACGCGATCACCGGCAAGTTCGACCTGGTGTTCGCGGGAGATGCCAAACCGTGGAAACCAATGTCCGAGAACACAGTGAATGCCGCGCTCAGGACGATGGGCTACGACACCAAGTTAGATATCTGCGGCCACGGATTCCGAGCCATGGCGTGCAGTGCGCTGGTCGAGTCCGGGCTGTGGTCAGAGACGGCCATCGAACGGCAGATGAGCCACAAGGAACGCAACAACGTGCGGGCCGCTTATACCCACAAGGCCGAGTTCCTCGAAGAGCGCCGGATGATCATGACCTGGTGGAGCCGGTTTCTGGAGGCGAACCGCGAGGACCATGTGACGCCGCATGAGTTTGCCAAACAGACGGGCGAGAACGTAACGCGCCTTCGCAGTGCCAAAAGGACCGAGTAACCCGCCGCGCCACCACCTCAACTCGCTGTGAAGTTACCCACAGCACCGCATGAAGCTCCTCCGCGCAGGTCCTTTCAAACGGGGCTGCAAAGCCGCCCCGTTTGAAAGGACCATACCTAAGAAAAAACTGCTGGCACAGCTTACGTCTGTGGAAAACCACTGATGTCCACCGGGGGATAGTTTTATCCACAGGCGCTAAATCCCTGATATCGCGATGCTTGACGAATATTGTCCACAAGCGTAGACCGGGAGTCGCAAGAGCTGTCGATGACAGCACCCCAGGTGACCCGAACCTTTAAGGTCACGCCGCTCCCGCGGTGGTTCACCCGCAAGTACGATTCGCATCCGGCAGCTCGTACGGTCACTACCCATGTGATGGATGCCAACTCAATATCGTTGCCCCTGCGGCAACCCACCCTACCCATCTGCTCAGCAGCAACCTATCCGCTTGGCCATTTCGCGTGCGCCAACCTGCGCCCGTCTCTTTCACTGGAAAGAGACGGGCGCTCCTGACACTGCTGCAGCCCTGATCGCACATGGCTCAGCCGCAATTCCCCTCGTGACAATTGGCGTGACAAACACCGATGTCACCAGCAACAGCCATGCAGATGATGGTGCCGCAGACCAGGGAATGGACTGCACCTGACTGACAGTCAGGCATGCCCCGGTCATCGCATTGCTGCGTTCACCCGACTCAGGATCTCGCGGCACTGGTCTCGTCAGCCAATGCAGCCTCCACCCGCCCACCGGTAACGGTGCTCAGGAGGCCAGATCATGAGATGCCCTTGCTCCCGGTTGTAAGGAGCCGCCAGTCCCGCGTAGAGGACGTTCCCCACAGGTCGCAGGGGCCTTGATCCCTGATAACACTCAGCATTCTTGGCGGGATGACGTGGGGCGAGGACTGGAGAGCAGAAGTTCAGGTGTTTGATATGGCTTTGGTAGATACGCGACACAGCGTCGCTATTTACGGCAGCCGAAGACAATCCAGACTGAAATTGCAGAGCGCTGGGGGGGCAGACACTTGCGGTACTTGATGGATTCGCGAGCCATTTGAATACGCTCCCTAGAGCAGCACCTGCAACATTAGACCTGGACTCTAACATGATAGATACATCAAAGATAACCAACAATGAAAACAAGCTTATCCAGCCTTTTGAATTACTGATAATTCTAGTATAAACTCCAGATTAAACTTAAAGAAAACGGAGAAAAAATGAGATACAAAATCCCATGTAAGGAAGCAGGTTTTTATCCATCGGTACTAGCTATTCTTGAGCGGATAAATGTAGACGACTTAGAACCAAACTCAAAATACTACCATCCGGCAGATACCTTTTTGCTAGCATTCACAGATGCTGTTGAATGCCTAAGTCGACTAGCTGACAGGATTACCAACGAAATGGAGTTAGCTCGTTCCGGGAACAGAAAAAAATCGCCTGAGGATACTTTGGTAAGAATGGATAACATTCGACTAGATGTGTTTAGCATGATTTTTCATTGTGGAAACTTCATTGAGGCGTGCCAAACAATAATAAAAACCCTGATTCATGACAATACAAAGTCCGCTGGAAAAGCAGCGAAAGAATTTAACGCAATGACAGAGCCTTACAGGAGCCACGTATCCAAGATAATAAATGAAATAAAGCACAAACATCGCCGAGTTCGAGTGCTTTCAGCTGATTGGGGTGAGAATATAATTCTCGGATACTATATTGAAGGAGTGGTGGAAAAAGGGCTTATCGGACCAGACCCACTAATTCACAAACGACATGGATCTATCGCAACCGGCTACTCTTTGAACTGGGAGCTTCAGAACCACCTCGTGAATATGTATTTTACCGCAATGTGTCTTGAATCCGCCCTCAGCAAAGCTATTCCTCACATAAAAAACTTAAAAGCAGCTAACGAAGTAGCCAGCAATAAAACACTGAATGAAAATTTGTCGCGGCATTTAAGCAAGATTTCCGAGATCCCAGCACTTTACTTACCAAACGAGTTTTCCGGCGCTCAGTACTCCGTGCTTAAAAAGGGTGACAACTATGAGCTTTCAAATAGCAACGACAAAAAACCTTTAAATAAAAAAACACACCCTATGAATGTAAGCCTGTCTACTCGAGTGGGACTTTTTAATCTGGGAGTTGAAATGCCTTACTACTTACCTGAGCCGGTGAGCAATGCTCTGATAAATAAGTTTCACAAAAATTGAACAAATTGAGGCGTAAACCGTGGCGTTATGCGAATTCGTAACAACTCGCACAACGCCATCAAAGTTTTGAAGCCTATTGGACTGCAGGCATTAAAACAGAAACTCAAACCTCAGAACATGCTCACTTACTTCAGGAACAGATCGACACAGGAGGTTGTAGATTTCTTTTAGCTCTTCAATTTCGCCCGGGGTCATAGCCAAATGAGGAAAATGTCGCGCCATGTATTTATCGATCACCCCTAGAACGCAAATCATTGTCAGAGCCCTGATCGCTAGCAATAAGTCGCAGTATTCTTTCTTGAAAGACGGAAGGCAATCCGCCAGCATTGGCAATGTTAGTCGATCCGCTGGGTGATGCTGGTACGCTAAAGAAGAAAAATTCTGGAGATCCTCTTTGGATATTAGATGCGCAACTCCAGTGAGCAGACTATAAATATCTTTAAGCTGCCTCTCCAACACCTTAATATTAGGTGCGCGATCATTACTCCGGGTGTCATTGAATACGTGAATGAGTTGAGTAAGTGATTCGATCTCTTGTCTAAGCAAACAGCAGGCTTGAGAATAAGCCCCTTCAGTGACAGCTAGTTCAGATATTCTTAGCCCTGAAACGTAACACGCTACTAGAACCTCAAATTCTCTACGCTTCTCATCCACTTCTATGTGAAATCCGAAATCACTCTGCTTTCCCATACATTCGAACGAGCATAGCTTTCTTATTCTCTTGCTTAAAATATTAACTATGTTCCAACTCAGTTCAGTTAACGCTGAAAACCGGATCGAATTTTCGTGATTCTCTTTTGAAGCCTTATCAATCATAATACTAAGTACAGAGTAACTCATGCGAACCTCTATAATTATTCAGCCGTGTCTAACCTCTTGTATTTAAATGAAAGAAGCTGACGTGAGCGAGTATGGCTGGCCCATACTTAAAAAACAACTAGTTACTATGCAATGAATGGATTTAGTATATAGATATACCTTTGCAAAATTCAAGATCGCCCCAAAGCTTGCTGCACAACAATCGTGCTGATTGTTCGCGACCGGCGATTAGAAAAACCTCCACCACGCTTGGGTGGCCGGCTATGAAGCTAAATAACGGCTCACGTCACAATAAAAACTTCTACTATAAAAAAGAGAGCTAGGGAGGATAGTTTTAGGGGTAGAAGTAAAAAGCACAAATAAGTAACTCAAATAAATCATATATTTATTATTTTTTTCGACTCCTGGTGCCGCACCATACGCAGTAACAATAAAGGCTCACCGAAAGGAGAGCCTTTTTCGTTTGCCTTGTCCTGTCCCGCCAGAAATACGCGTCACACCTTCTTGATCCCAGCCATTAGCGCTATGGTAACAATCTGTTTCAAGTAGCTTCGCCCCCAACCAGGAGGTCCCCATGCTCGGCATCGTCCAATTCCCGCTATTCGTGCTGGCAGTCGTCGCCCTCAACGCAACCCCAGGGCCCGATATCGCCTACGTAGCAGGCCAAAGCATGGTTCACGGTCGACGCGCGGGGATTCTCTCGGCATCCGGCGTAGCCCTGGGCGGTTGTCTGCATACGATTTGCTGTGCCATCGGGCTGACAGCGCTGTTGGCTACGTCGCCTTCTGCGTTTACTGCGATCAAGTGGCTGGGTGGTCTGTATCTGATTTATCTGGGGGTGCGGACGCTTTTTTCGAAAGTCTCCACGGATGAGCTGCGCCCCGATATCCCACTGTTGAGTAATCGGAAGCTGTTGTTTCGCGGCTTTCTGACCAATGCGTCCAATCCCAAGGTCCTGCTGTTTTACGTGGCCTTCTTTCCGCAATTCGTCACCCCGGACAGCGCTGACAAGACAGCGGCGTTTCTGGTGTTGGGTGCAGTTTTTGTTGTCCTGGGGTTTATCAATGACGTCGCCGTTGCGTGGCTGGCTGCCAAGGCCATGGGGGCTGTCAGTGGTCGGCCGCAGATACGGAAGTGGATTGATCGGGTGATTGGTACCACGTTTATCGCGATGGGTGTTCGGCTGGCGCTGACGCATAAATGAAGCATCAAGAACGGGTCTGACAGGTCATGTCTTTATGGACGAATAGTCGGACCTTCAACACCGGAAAGGCTCACCGCAACGTGGGCCTTTTTTGCCTTGCATGACTCGTATCAAAGCCCTCTGACAGCCATTCAGCATCCTATCCGTAAGACCACAAAACCCCGCCATGTAGGATCCATCTGAACTTTCTGTCCCGTCGTTTTCCCGCCTTGCGCGAGGCCCAAACCGGCCTCTAACCTGCCGCCGCGGTCACTTGGCGACCGTATGCAAGGCCGTTGCCCTCGCGGGTTTCGGCTCAACCATTTTGGGAATTTGATCATGCAAGAGACAACAAACTCGACGACGAATGTCGTCAATTTGTTCAATCAGAAAAAGGGAGGTATCACGCCTCAGGACTCGCTGGGGTTTGCGTCTGATTACCTGACCTGCGCCATTGCCGTGGCGACTCGTCTGGCTGCTTACTTGCCGGCGGAGTCGCAGGACAAGTCGCGCAAGATGTTGAGCCTGCTCAAAGAGGCGCAAGAGTTGATCAAAGGCGCTATCGCGATGATGCCGAGTCCATCGACGCGGTAAATCGCCGGTAACACACGGTTGAACGGGAAAAGGCTCACTTTTTAGTGGGCCTTTTATTTGCCCGGTTTTTGACGAATCAGCAAACAAATAGAAACCAATCGTCAGCCCCAAAACCCCCGCCCTGTAGGACGCTTCTGAAGTTTGCGTATACCCTCTTTGCCGTGTTGCGTCGCTTGTAAATCACGGCCTAATCTCCCGGCTCGCTGCATTTCGCAGCCGGTTTTGACAGACCGATTCACTTAGCCGCAACACCCGCCAGGCAACGCTATGGCGGCTGTATGTGGGGCACACGTATGTGCGCCGGTTTGCTGGGTGGCCGGTCTGTCAACCCGCGTACAGCCGCCACCCATTGGTTGACAGCAAAGGGACGGTTCAACCATTGAAGGAAATTCGATATGTCCGGTTACACGCTACACACCCACAGCAAGAATCCCTTTTTCGATCTGAAAGAAATCCACACAACCCTCTCCCTGCTCCCCCACACGGCCGCAGAGCCCATCCTGCATAAGCTGTCGTCGTTAAATAGCGGATTGGAAGCACTGAGCCAGACCCTCCAGAGCGCCACTGATGTAAGCGATGCGCTGGCGCTGGTGGTGCTGATGATGGACAGCGCGTATGACCGCAAGCTCGATGCCGAGCAGGTGCGCTGTTTGCTCGCGCCGTTGCAGGAGAAACTGGGCAAGGCGGTTGAGGGGATGAGGTTGGTTATGTAGCAAAATCAGGTGAGACCGGCGCCAGACGAGAGTACGCCTTCCCGGCTGAAGCCGGTCCCACAGGATAGGTATTTCAACCGAGGTCAATTCACGGAATCAAAATCACCTTATCCCCCGCCCCTTCATTCACTTCGGCATAGCGTTGCAGCCCTTGGCTCAGGGGTGTTTCCAGCAGGCCGTCAGGCAGTGGCAGCAGGCCCTGGTCGAAGAATTTGCCGAACTGCTCGAGCATGCCCGCGCAGGTTTCGCTGTTGTAGAGCAGGGAGTTGATGCCCACCACACAGCCGCCTTTGCGGTACAGGGCCAGGGCCGGGAGTTGCACGTGGCCGTCTACCGGGGCGGCGATGATGGCGATGCGGCCGAAAGGCGCCAGGGCGCTGACAGCAGCGGGCAGCCAGAAGCCGGTGGTGTCGAAGATCACGTCGGCGCCGCCCTTGAATACGGCGTTGACGCTGGCACCCAGGTCTTCGGCCTTGTCCAGCAGGATGCCTTCATAGCCTTGGGCCTGTAGGGCCTTGAGTTGTTCCGGGCGGCGTACGGCGGCGAGGATCTTGGCCCCGAGGATTTTCGCCAAGGCCAGGGTTGCGCTGCCCACTGCGCCGTTGGCCCCGATCACCAACAAACGCGTGTTTGCGTCGACCAGGCTGCGCTGCAACGCATCCCAGGCTGTGGTGTAAGGCACGCCAAGGCTGGCGGCCTGGGCGAAGTCCAAAGCCTTGGGTTTATGCGCAACGCCTTTGGCAGACAGGGTCAGGTACTGAGCGTGGGAGCCGTCGCGGAAGAAGCCCAAGTCACGGCCGGTGCCCCAGACTTCCTGGCCGATCAGGTCTTGCGGGCCTTCGACGACGACACCGGCAAAGTCGCGACCGGGAATGCGCGGCAAGGTGGTGTAGGGGAAACGACCGAGGACGTTTTTCACGTCGCTGGGGTTCAGGCCCGCTGCCTTGACCTCGACCAGCACTTCACCTTCGGCAGGCACAGGCTTGGCCACTTCAACGAACTCCAGCGCTGCGAGGTCGCCGGTACGGGAAAATTGCAGTGCGTTCATGGTGTCTCCGGACGTCAGAAAATTCACAAGAAAGGGTCAGGCAAACCAGTGGGCGAACAGCTGTTTGCCCATAGGCCAGAGTTGTTCACCGAGCTGCATGCCCAGCAGGCCGACCAGCGCCACAGCCGGTGGCGCGGGCGAGCGGAAGTCGAGGACGCCGTACAGCAGGCCGACGGCGGTGCCGATGGCGAGGGAAATGAGATAGCTCATAAGAGGCTCCGTGCATAAGCATCGCGTGGCGATGCATCAGGTATGCGCAGAGTGTAAGGACGGGGCGAAAAAGCTATCGGCCAAGGACTTCTGAATTTCGGCCAGCTTGTCTCAGGCCTGGCTGACCGGGTACTGCGAAGGCGCCATGCCCAGCTCGCGGCGGAACATGTCGCTGAAGCTGCTCGGCGAATAGCCCAGGGAGCGAGCGATGGCGCTGACCGGCACGCCCTGAATGATTTCCGCCACGGCGGTGGCCAGTTGCACCTGACGGCGCCACTCGGCGAAGCCCATGCCCAAGGCACTCTGGAACAGCCGCGACAGGGTGCGCACACTGGCCCCGGCATTTTCCGCATGTTGTTCGAAGGGGATATCGAGGGAAGGATCGCTCATCACTGCCTGACAGAGATTTTTCAGGCGCCTGTCGGAATCGTCCGGCAGGGGGATTTTCAGCAGCGAGCGCCGGGCCCGTTGCAGTTCGAGCAGGGCCAGGCCCACCAAAGCGTCGTAGTACTCGGCTTCCTGATCCCGATCCAGAGCGACAAGGCCGAGAATCAGCTCGCGCATCAACCCGCCCACCTCGAACACCTGCACGGTCTTTTCCATCGTCGCGGCAATGGCCGGGCGCAGGTAGATATTGCGCATCTCAAGGTCGGTGACCACGCGAATCCCATGAACCACCCCAGGCGGCAGCCACACCGCCCGCTGCGGCGGCACGACAAACGCCTCTACAGGCGTTTCCACCCACATCACCCCGGACGTGGCGTAGAGCACCTGGCCCCAGACGTGCTCATGGGGCTCGATAAAGCGCCCACGAGGGTAGGTCCGCGCCAGGGGCTGCACGGGGACGGCGATATCGCTGAGGTCAGGGGGTGCGGCGAGGGCCATGACGGATCTGGCTTGAATAGAGTTGTTACATGTTAGCGAGATAGTTGGCATCGCGGTCAATCATGCGCCCTTTTACGGCACAAACTGACAAAAAAACGCCCCGACAAGTCGAGGCGTTTTTTCAGCTGCCGATCTTTAGAACACGTTGATCGGATAGTCAATGAAGATACGGGTTTCGTTACCTTCACTGTTGTAAGCACTGGCGTTGTCAGACACGCGCAGCCACGAATTACGCAGGCGCACCGACAGGTCTTTGGCCGGGCCGCTCTGGACCACATAGCTCAGCTGGCTGAACAGTTCGCGCTCTTCGCCGTTGCCGCGGTTGGTGCCATCGTCGATGTTGTCGCCGCGCACGTACGCAACCTTGTAGCTCAGGCCCGGAGTGACCAGAGTGGACAGGTTGATGCCGTAGCCCAACTGCCAGGAGCGCTCGTCCTTGCCGTTGAAGTCGGACCAGTAGGAGTTGGCCAGATAGATGCTGTTGCCGCCATCGCCCGTGCCGCCGGCGTTGCGGTAGCCGCCGTAGTTGTAGCCGGTTTCACCGGTGCTGCGCTGGTGCGCGATGGTGAAGGAGTGGATGCCTACGGCCCAGGTCGCAGCCAGGCTCCAGATCTTGTTGTCGCGCGCGTCGTCGACGGCGAAATCACGATCCAGCTTGGTCTTGTAGCCGTTGAAGTCCAGGGTCAGGGACTGGCTTTCTGGCAGGGCGAAGACGTAGTTCAGGTTCAGGTACTGCTTTTTCAGCACGTCTTCGTCGTCGGAGCCGTAGAACGAGGCGCTGAAGGCGTCGGTGAACTTGTAGCTGGCACCGTAGACGTTGATGCTCTTCAGGTCGCCGCTGTCACGGCCTTGGGCGCTCTTGCGGGCTTCCTGGGTGAAACGACCGGCAACGATTTCCAGGTCCTTGATTTCTTTGGAAGAAATATAGGTACCGGTGTAGCTTTCCGGCAGCAGGCGCACGTTGTCGTAGCTCAGCACCGGCAGTTGCGGCATCTGGTCGCCGTACTTGATGGTGGTGTTGGAGAAGCGTGCCTTCACCGCGCCGCCCAGGCGACCCAGAGTGTCGGCGGCTTCGCCGCTGTCGCCTTGCTTGAAGAAGTCGATGCCACCGGCACCACTGCGGCCTTTGCCGCCGTCCAGACGCACGCCATACAGGCCGAAGGCGTCAACGCCGACGCCGATGGTGCCCTGGGTGAAGCCGGAGCTGAAGTTGGCAGTGAAACCCTGGCCCCATTCGCTACGGTCGTCTTTGCCGTTCTTGTAGTCACGGTTGATGTAGGCGTTGCGCAGGAACAGGTTCAGGCTGCTGTCTTCGACGAAACCCTTGGCATCGGCCTGACCTTCGGCCATTGCCTGGCCAGCGCCCATGATGCTCATGGCGAGCAGAGCGAAACGTGCATTAAACATCTTGTTTTCCTTAGGCAGATTAATCACGCGCGCTGTGGCGACGGCCCTGTTCGGGTGTCTGATGCTTGCTCGCGGCACAAGGGGCCGGTAGGGCAAGCGGCACGAAATCATCGCAGTGGACTACTGATGCACGTTTATGGCACACGGCCACAGGCGGAGGACGCGAATCCTAGCCGTGGGTCGTGGAGGTGTCAATTTCGCGGGTTACAGAAAGATTGCAACCAGTTTGCGAAATAGCTGGAAAGGGGTGCGCTCAGTCCTTGAGCACATTAAGCAAAGCTTCAAGCTCGACGTCGTCGATCAAGCCTGCGGGGTAACGTTGCAGCAGCATCTGCCGAACGTCCGGGCGCTGGGGCTTGGAGGTTTTCGTCGTCCTTAACCAATCCGCCATGAGCTGGCGAGCTTCGCTACTAGCAGACAGACCACGAGCGCGATGCGACTCAATACCTGCGTTCATAGGACAACCTCTTGGTGCGTGAGGGGCTAAATGTACGTGCGTTTTGTTACAGAGAAACGAAACGACGCAATACCCGCCGTCGGCTAATCGCGGGAATAAACGCGCAAAGCGTTACCCACAAAAAAGCCCATCGTCGGATGGGCTTACCACAGCAAGAACGAGACCAACTCCGTAACGGGGACGTTACGAGCCGGTTACTTTTCAGGCGATATGGGGGGCGGGCTGCTGCTGTGTCAGGCAGTGAATATTGCCGCCACCCAGCAGCAGTTCACGGCCGGGCACCATCACCACCTCGTGTTCAGGGAAGATTTGCTGGAGGATTTTTCGTGCGGTTTCGTCGAGAGGGTCGTCGAAGCTGGGCGCGATGATGCCGCCGTTGACGATCAGAAAGTTTACATACGAGCCGGCCAAACGCACCGAAGGGTCGCGCTCCTGGCTGCCGTGCACTTGATCGACGCCTGCGCATTCTTCTTCGGTGGCGAACAACGGACCCGGAATCGGCATCTTGTGCACGATGAACGGGCGGCCCTTGGCATCACGGGAGTTTTCCAAAATACCCATTGCTGCCTGGCAACGTGGGTAGTTGGGGTCTTTGGGATCATCGGTCCAGGCCAGCAATACTTCGCCCGGACGTACGTAGCAGCAGAAGTTATCCACATGGCCGTCGGTTTCGTCATTGAACAGGCCGTCGGGCAGCCAGATGACTTTATCCACAGCCAGGTTGTCGCTCAGGACCTGCTCGATGGCTTCGCGGGTCAGGTGCGGATTGCGGTTGCGATTGAGCAGGCACTCTTCAGTGGTGATGAGCGTGCCTTCGCCGTCGACATGGATCGAGCCGCCTTCCAGCACGAAGCCTTCGGTGCGATAGCGCTGGCAACGCTCCATGTGCAAGACCTTGCCCGCCAGTTGTGAGTCGAGGTTCCACGGCGAATACAGACCGCCGTCAAAACCGCCCCAGGCGTTGAAGTCCCAGTCGACGCCGCGCACTTCACCCTGATCGTTGATGACGAACGTCGGCCCGGTATCGCGGACCCAGGCGTCGTTGTTACTGATTTCCACGACGCGGATATTCGGCATGTCGAGGCGCGCGCAGGCGTTGTCATACTGCGCGGCGGACACCGCAACGGTCACCGGCTCGAAACGCGCAATGGCCTTGGCCACGGCGACATGGGCGCTCTGCACCGGCTTGCCGCCAAGGCGCCAGTTGTCCGCACGCTCGGGCCAGACCATCCAGGTCTGGGTCTGCGGCGCCCACTCGGCAGGCATATGGAAGCCATCGGCGCGTGGGGTGCTTGTAAGTGTGGTCATCGATCAAGGCTCCAGGGGCGGCTTACCACCATAGCAGGCGGGGTGTGACAATCTTTGGCGGCTTTTATAGCCGATATAAATCCGTCTTAAAACATTAAAATCAAGGAATACCGTAAATAACCCTTAAATAAACAGATATTAATCTGTCATTAGTGTCGTTGGAGCGAGGCTTAGGTCGTGAGCTCTGTGAGCACCCTGGAAACCCTCTCCACAAAAAAATCCACACTCTGGCGTGTCGTGCACATCGGCGGTTTGATTTTGAGGATGTTCAGGTAATCCCCGGTCGGTTGCATAAAGATGCCCAGTTCGCGCAAGCGTTCGCACAGGGCGGCGGTTTCTTCGGTGGCGGGTTCCAGGGTCTGGCGGTCGCGGACCAGTTCCAGGCCCAGGTAGAAGCCCATACCGTGCACTGCGCCGACCAAGGGGTGGTCATCAGCCAGGGCTTCGAGGCGGGCCTTGAAGTGGTCGCCGGTTTCCCGAGCGTTTTCCCACAGGCTTTCCTGCTCCATGACATCAAGCACCGCCATGCCGATCGCACAGCTGACCGGGCTGCCTCCTGCCGATGAGAAGAAATAGCCTTCAGCTTCCAAAGCTTCGGCGATTTCGCGGCGGGTGATCACCGCGCCCAGCGGATGGCCGTTGCCCATGCCCTTGGCCATGGTGATGATGTCCGGCACCACGCCCTGCTCTTCGAAGCCCCAGAAGTAGTGGCCCAGGCGGCCATAGCCGACCTGGATTTCATCGGCGATGCACACCCCGCCGCGCTCGCGGATCTTCTGATAAACACTTTGCAGATAACCTTTGGGCAGAGAAATCCCTCCGGCATTGCCGTACACCGGCTCACAGATAAACCCGGCGACCTGACGCTGTTGCGCATCCAGTTTTGCCAGCACCTCATCGACGCTGCGCACGTACTCGGGACCGCTGTCCGGGCCACGGAATTCGCCGCGCCAAGTGTTCGGCGCCATGACCGGATGGACCCAGTCCGGGCGGGTACTGAGGGCTTGCGGGTTGTCGGCGATGGAGGTGGAAATCGCGTCGGTGGCTACCGTCCAGCCGTGATAGGCCTCCAGCACGCTGAGCATGTCGCGCCCGCCGCTGTAGGCCCAGGCCAGACGAATGGCCAGGTCATCGGCCTCGCTGCCGCTGTTGACCAGAAAAACCCGGTCCATGCCCTCAGGCGCCAGTTTCAGCAGACGCTCGGAGAATTCAGCAATCGACGCATAGTGAAAGCGCGAGTTGGTATTGAGCAACGACCACTGGCGGCTGGCGACCTGGGCCATGCGCGGATGACCATGGCCGAGCACCGCGACATTATTGAGCATGTCCAGATAGGAGCGCCCCTGCATGTCGATCAGGTGGTTGCGCCAGCCGCGCTCGATCTGCGGTGGCGCCTGGTAGTAATGCTTTTGCGAACGGGCAAAGCTGGCGTCGCGACGCGCGAGCAACTGCGCCGAATCGGCCAGGGCCGGGGCGTCGCAATCAAAGCCCAGCAGTGCCGCAGGTGAAGGGCACAGGGTTTGCCAGGCCGCCGCCCAGGCGGGTTGGGCAAACAGCGGTGGGCTGAGTTCGGGTTGCGTACAGAGTTGCACCAGTACCGTGCCATTGGCCAGGCCAAGCACACCACCTGCGGCCACCTCACGGCCCATGCCCAACTCGCCGGTTGCACCCCACAGGCGCAGGCTCAGCTGATCGCTGCTCAAGAGCAGCGCGGCATCGGCGGTCTGACGCAGGGTTCCGGCGAACGGTGCATGCAGGGCCGTGCCCGCAGGCAGGTATAACTCCACATGCAGGGCGCAGGTGTCCGGTTCATCGGAGCTGTCGGGGCGAGTGCGCGACAAGCGATATTCACCGTAGCGGCTGCTGGCCTGGCCGGTCTGTTTCGCGGCCTGCTGCAACAGGCGCTCGTCGATGCCCTCCTGTTCCCAGTTGCCCGCGCTGAAATGCTCACTGAGTACGCCAAGGTCGACCAGAGTGAAGGGTGCACCCTGCAACCCTGGCAGCAACGGCGTCATAGCCAACGAGGGCGACGGGGGTGCAACCATTCCCAGTGCCGACAGAATCGCTGCCTCCATCAGGGCCATCGGCACCGAGGTGGCGACGTCGAAGATATTCCATTCACTGGCCAGGTTGGCCTGGATATAGGTGTTACCCGGCTCGACACTGGCCTGTTGTTCGCTGCTCAGTACCAACACCGCCGAGCGGGCGACGATCAGCGGCCATAAGGCCTGCAACTCTGCCAGGCTCAATGGGTTGATCGCGTGATAAGCGTGAATGGCCGGGAGGATATACAGCGGATCGCCATCGGCATGGTGCAGCAGCGCCGCACAGGTCACCGACAGATCGGCAATGCGCCAGGTGCTGACCAGATCGCCGAAATCGATCAGGCCTTGCAGCTGCCACTGGCGCTGTTCATCACGGGCCCAGACCACGTTGTATTCGGTGATATCCAGATGCACGGCCTGAATCGGCAACGCCGGGATCAGGGGCAGCAAACGCTGATGAGCCCGCTCGGCAGCAGCGGCGATGCAGTCCCGCGCGTCAGAGTCGGTGAGCACCGGCAATAGGTGCTTGATCAGGGCCTGGGCATGGCGTGGGTCCCATTGCAGGATGCGCTCAAGGCCGGGATGACTGAACCCGGCCAGGGATTGGTCCACCCAAGCGCAGAGTTCGCCCAGCCCCACCAGCACATGCCGGTCCAGACGCGGCAGATGAGCCAGGGACTGACCGTCGATAAACGACAGCAACCGAACATGGACCGGCTGATTGCCGATTTCCAGTGACAGCAGCTCTTGCCCATTACTCGCCTCGACCACTGCTGGCACTCGCGCCGCCGATTGCCGGTGCAGATGGCCGAGGGCGGCATGTTGCGCGGCCAGTTCAGTGGTCGAATACGCGCCATGGCAGATTTTCAGGACGTAGCGCCCCTGCCCCGTATCGAGCAGAAAGTTGCGGTCCTGCTGGCTGCCCAACTCGGTCAATGCGCCACTGAGGCCGTAATGCTCCGCAAGCAGTTGCGACGCTTGAGCGGCACTGACGTCGGGGCATGGCAGGCTGGAGCGGCGAATCAATGTAGCGAGCGGCATGGGGACCTCGGAAGCTGAATTAATAACAGTATTGTTTTGCAGGAGCGGCTACCCCTGTGGGACCGGCTTCAGCCGGGAAGGCATAGGCAGTATTAATACATTTTTATCGCCCGCCATACCGTCTTCCCGGCTAAAGCCGGTCCCACAATGTGGCGACAGTCTTTCAGGCCCGTAAACCGGCATTTTTATGACGTGCCGCGCGAACGCAATCAATATATTTCATCACCCGCCGATGGCTTCCTGGTCAATGCTGCTTGCGCGACCCGGCTTCGCCCCACAAGCTATGCTCCATAGCTCTTACGTCCAACAAGGAAGAAGGCCTACCTAATGCGCATACTGGTTACCGGCGGCGCGGGCTTTATCGGCTCCGCGCTTATCCGTCATCTGATCCAACATACGGACCATGATGTTCTCAATTTCGACAAACTGACCTATGCCGGCAACCTCGAATCCCTGGCCAGCATCGCGACCAACACGCGCTACGAGTTCGTCCAGGCCGATATCGTCGATCAGGCCACCGTAAGTGCGGTATTGGCGCGCTTTCAGCCCCAGGCCATCATGCACCTGGCGGCCGAGTCCCATGTCGACCGTTCGATCGATGGCCCGTCAGAGTTTATACAGACCAACATCGTCGGCACCTACAGCCTGCTCGAAGCCACGCGCCGTTACTGGCTGACGTTGCCCGAAGACGAGCGTGGGGCGTTTCGCTTCCACCATATCTCCACCGACGAGGTGTATGGCGACCTGCACGGCGTCGATGATCTGTTCACCGAAACCACGCCCTACGCGCCCAGTTCGCCGTACTCGGCCAGCAAGGCGGCGTCCGACCACTTGGTCCGGGCCTGGCAGCGCACCTATGGCTTGCCGGTGGTGATCACCAACTGTTCGAACAACTACGGGCCGTTCCATTTCCCGGAAAAGCTTATCCCGCTGGTGATTCTCAATGCCCTGGCCGGGAAACCGCTGCCGGTGTATGGCAACGGCCTGCAGGTGCGCGACTGGCTGTTCGTAGAGGACCACGCCCGCGCCCTGCTCAAAGTGGTGACCGAGGGCGCCGTCGGCGAGACGTACAATATCGGAGGCCATAACGAGCAGAAAAATATCGATGTGGTGCGCGGTATCTGCGCCCTGCTCGAAGAGCTGGCCCCGGAACAACGCAAGGGCGTGGCGCACTATGCCGACCTGATCACCTACGTGGTCGATCGCCCCGGCCATGATCAGCGCTACGCCATCGACGCCAGCAAAATCGAACGTGAACTGGGCTGGAAACCGCAGGAAACCTTCGAGACCGGCCTGCGCAAGACCGTGCAGTGGTACCTGGACAACCTGGAGTGGTGCCAACGGGTTCAAGACGGCAGTTACCAAGGACAAAGACTGGGTTTCACCGACCCCAAGGATCTGATCGCATGACCAAAGGCATCGTACTGGCCGGGGGCTCCGGCACCCGCCTGCACCCCATTACCCTCGGCGTTTCCAAGCAACTGCTGCCGATTTACGACAAACCGATGATCTACTATCCGATCTCGGTGCTGATGCTGGCCGGAATTCGCGAGATCTTGGTGATCTCCACGCCCCAGGACTTGCCGCAATACCGCAGCCTGTTGGGCGATGGCAGCCAGTTCGGCGTGCACTTCCATTACGCCGAACAGCCCAAGCCCGATGGCCTGGCGCAAGCCTTTCTGATTGGCGAAGAGTTTATCGGTGATGACTCGGTGTGCCTGATCCTGGGCGACAACATCTTCCACGGCCAGCACTTCTCCGAGCAGCTGCATCGGGCCGCCGAGCATACCTCCGGGGCCACGGTCTTCGGCTACTGGGTCAAGGACCCGGAGCGCTTCGGCGTGATCGATTTCGACGAGAACGGCAATGCCCTGTCCATCGAAGAAAAGCCCAAGGCGCCGAAGTCCAGCTACGCGGTGACCGGCCTGTATTTCTACGATAACGAAGTGATCCGCAT
The DNA here is from genome assembly GCF_056933585.1 of Pseudomonas sp. JL23. Classification (NCBI taxonomy): domain Bacteria; kingdom Pseudomonadati; phylum Pseudomonadota; class Gammaproteobacteria; order Pseudomonadales; family Pseudomonadaceae; genus Pseudomonas; species Pseudomonas sp. JL23. The sequence continues at coordinate 6,580,647 of NZ_CM167795.1, forward strand.
CGCCAAGGACGTCAAGCCATCGCCACGGGGCGAGCTGGAAATCACCGACGTCAACAACGCCTATCTTGAGCGCGGCGACCTGCGCGTCGAGCGCTTTGGCCGCGGCTTCGCCTGGCTCGACACCGGTACCCACGACAGCCTGCTCGATGCCTCGCAATACGTGCAGACCATCGAACACCGTCAGGGCCTGAAGGTCGCCTGCCTCGAAGAAATCGCCTATCAGAACGAGTGGATCGACCGCGAGCACCTGCTCGAACGCGCCGCCTACTTCGGCAAGACCGGCTACGGCCAGTATCTGTTCAAGCTTGCAGGGGAACACCCGTGAATGTGATTGCCAGTGATTTGCCTGATGTGCTGATCATCGAGCCTAAAGTTTTCGGTGATGCCCGGGGCTTTTTCTATGAAAGCTTCAATGCCAAGACCTTTGCCCAGGCTACCGGGATCAGCACCGAGTTCGTTCAGGACAACCATTCGCGCTCGCAGAAAGGCGTGCTGCGGGGCCTGCATTACCAGATCGAAAACGCCCAGGGCAAACTGGTGCGGGTCACCGCAGGCGAAGTGCTGGATATCGCCGTGGATATCCGCCGCAGCTCCAAAACCTTCGGCCAGTGGGTCGGCGTGCGCCTGTCGGCGCAGAACCATCGCCAGCTGTGGGTGCCGCAGGGTTTTGCCCACGGTTTCGTGGTGCTCAGTGACTACGCCGAGTTTCTCTACAAGACCACCGACTACTACACCCCCGCTGCCGAACGCTGCATTCGCTGGGATGACCCCGAGTTGGCCATCGACTGGCAACTGGACCAGGCGCCACTGTTGTCGGGCAAGGACCAGCAAGGCAGTGACCTGAAAGACGCGGATCTGTTTCCATGAAGCCCATGAAGATTTTGATCAGCGGCCGCCACGGCCAGGTTTCCCAGGCCTTGCAACACAGTCTGGCGGATCTGGGCGAGTTGGTGGTACTGGGTCGCGACGAGTTGGACCTGGCGCAACCAGCGGCCATCGTCGAGCGCGTGCTGGCCCTCAAGCCGGACCTGATCATCAACGCGGCGGCCTACACCGCCGTGGATCAGGCCGAAAGCGATGCGTTGGCGGCGTTGCGGGTCAATGGTCTGGCCGCCGGTGCCTTGGCCACAGCGGCCAGAATGCTGGCGATCCCGCTGATCCACTACTCCACCGACTACGTGTTCGACGGCAATAAAGTCGGGCGCTATAGCGAGGACGACCCGGTCAATCCGCAGAGCATTTACGGCGCCAGCAAGTGGGCCGGTGAACAGGCCATCGCGGCGGTGGGCGGGCAGTACCTGATCCTGCGCACCAGTTGGGTCTACTCCACGGTCGGCAAAAACTTCCTGCTGACCATGCAACGCCTGCTGCAAGAGCGCGACGAGCTGTCCGTGGTCAGCGACCAGATCGGTGCACCGACCTGGGCAGGCACCATCGCCGCCAGCACCCGCCAGTTGATCGAGCGCTGGCAGGCCGGTCAGGCGGGTGAATGGGGCATCTATCACCTGACCGCAGAAGGCGAGACCTCGTGGTTCGGCTTTGCCGAGGCCATTGCTCAAGAATTGATCAATCAGGGCAAACGCTGCGCCACGCTCAAGGCCATTCCCTCCAGCGCCTACCCCACCCCGGCCACACGCCCGCTCAATTCGCGGCTGGATTGCAGGCGGTTGCAGGACCAATGGGGCGTGCATCAGGCGCATTGGCACGGGGCGTTGTTGGAGTGTCTGGCGGCGCAGGGCTGAGTATTAGCTTCCTCAAAAAACGCTGAATCGGCGACATTCTGTGGGACCGGCTTTAGCCGGGAAGGCGTATTCCCGGCTAAAGCCGGTCCCACCACCTGGCGCCAACCTCGCGACAGCGTGGTATCGACGGCGACGCGCAGCCATAATGCAAAACCCGATGTCCGGCACCTGCATGGCTGACCATGATTTCTAGCACCGTCCCCCGCCGCCCCCGCTGGCGTAGTCTTGCGTTACTGGCTCTGTGCCTGACGCCGTTGCTGTGGCCGTTGCAACACCTGGCCGAGCACTATTACCGCAGCGAGCTGGTTAGCCAAAACCGCCAGACCCTGGACCTTTACGTCGCCAACCTGCTCGGCACCCTGCACCGTTACGAGACCCTGCCGCAGATTCTCAATGACCTGCCGGTGCTGCGCGACACCCTGCTGATGCCGCAAAGCCTGAGCAACGTCGATAAGGCCAACCACCTGTTGCGTGATATCGCCCAGCAGACCGGCGCAGATGTCATGTACCTGATGAATACCAATGGCCGCACTCTGGCCGCGTCCAACTGGGATCAGCGCGATAGCTTTGTCGGACGCAACTTCGCTTTCCGTCCGTATTTCAACGAAGCCATGGCGGGCAAGTTGGGCCGTTTCTTCGGTCTGGGCACTACCTCGGCCAAGCGTGGCTATTTCTTCGCCGGGGCCGTGCATGATGGCGATCAGGTCATTGGCGTACTGGTAATCAAGGTCGATCTGGACCACACCGAAACCCTGTGGGGCAAGACGCCGGAACAGCTGTTGCTGACTGACCAGAACGGCGTGGTGATTCTGACCTCGCGCCCGGACTGGCGCTTCCGGGCTACACGCCCGCTGACCAATGCCGAGAAGCAATCGATTGTTTCGGTGCAGACGTATCCAACCAACGATCCCCTGCCCCTGCGCCTGGACGAACAGGCCTGGCTGACCCAGACCCAGCAGATCGACGAAATCGGCTGGAGCGTAAATATTCTCGCGCCCCGCGCCCTGATCGACCGCCCGGTACGCACCGTCGTCGCAGTCGGCGCGGCGGCCTTGCTGGTGTTGATCTCGCTGCTGGGCATCATGATGCAGCGCCGCCGCCACTATCTGGACCGCATCGCCTTCGAAGCCAAGGCCCGGCGCGAGCTGGAGATGCGTGTGATCGAACGCACCAGCGACCTCGAAGGCCTCAACAGCCGCCTGCGCCAGGAAGTACTGGAGCGCGAGCAGGCCCAGCAGGAACTGGTCCGCGCTCAGGACGAACTGGTTCAGGCCGGCAAGCTGTCGGCGCTGGGCACCATGTCGGCGAGCATCAGCCATGAACTCAATCAGCCACTGGCGGCGATTCGCAGTTATGCGGAAAACGCCGAGGTGCTGCTGGACCACCAACGGACCGACGACGCTCGTGGCAACCTCAAACTGATCAGCGAATTGACCGGGCGCATGGCTTCGATCATTGCCCATTTGCGCGCCTTCGCCCGCCGCGACCGTCATGCCCCGGAAAGCGTCGCCCTGCAACCGGCCCTGGACGACGCCCTGGCATTGCTGGCCAAGCGCCGACGGGCCATGGACGTGGAACTGATCCGCGACCTGCCCGCTGCGACCCTATGGGTACAGGCCGGGGAAACCCGTCTGCGCCAGGTGCTTGGCAACCTACTGGCCAACGCCCTCGACGCCCTGACCGAGAAAGGCCCGCCGCGCAAACTCTGGCTCAGTGCCGAAACCAGTGCCGAAGGCGTCAACCTGTACATTCGCGATAACGGCCCAGGATTTTCCCCTGAAGCGTTAGCCCGGGCCCGCGAGCCGTTTTTCACCACCAAGACCCGCACTCAGGGTCTGGGGCTGGGCCTGGCCATCTGCGATACGCTGATGCGCGCCCTGGGCGGCGAATTGCTGTTCGCCAACCACCCTGATGGCGGCGCCCTGCTGACCCTGCGTCTGCGAGCCGGCGCCTCCGGAGTCAACCTGCAACCGCCAGAGGATCTTTCCGCATGAGCACGGACACCGCCATCGACAGCCGGACCCAGGTGTTGCTGATCGACGACGACCCCCATCTGCGCCAGGCCCTGAGCCAGACGCTGGACCTGGCCGGGCTCAAAGTCATGTCACTGGCCGAAGCCCAGGGCGTGGCGGCGCGCATCGAGCGTGACTGGCCGGGCGTGGTCGTCAGCGATATCCGTATGCCAGGCATCGATGGCCTGGAGTTGCTCAACCAGCTGCATGAACAAGACCCGGAGCTGCCGGTGCTGCTGATCACCGGTCACGGCGACGTACCCCTGGCCGTGCAGGCCATGCGCGCCGGGGCCTACGATTTTCTGGAAAAACCCTTCGCCAGCGATGCCCTGCTCGACAGTGTGCGCCGCGCCCTGGCCCTGCGCCGACTGGTTCTGGATAACCGCAGCCTGCGCCTGGCCTTGAGTGATCGTCAGCAACTGAGCACTCGCCTGGTCGGTCAATCGGCGCCGATGCTGCGCCTGCGCGAACAGATCGGTGCCTTGGCCGGGACTCGTGCCGACGTGCTGATCCTCGGCGAAACCGGTGCCGGTAAAGAAGTGGTGGCCCGGGCGCTGCATGACCTGTCGAGCCGCCGCAACGGCCCGTTCGTGGCGATCAACGCCGGGGCTTTGGCCGAGTCGGTGGTGGAAAGCGAGCTGTTCGGTCACGAACCGGGGGCGTTTACCGGGGCGCAGAAACGCCGCATCGGCAAGTTCGAATTCGCCAATGGCGGCACGCTGTTCCTCGATGAAATCGAAAGCATGAGCATGGACGTGCAGGTCAAACTGCTGCGGCTCTTGCAGGAACGCGTGGTCGAGCGCCTGGGTGGAAATCAACAGATACCTCTGGATATCCGCGTGATCGCTGCGACCAAGGAAGATTTGCGTCAGGCGGCGGATCAAGGCCGTTTTCGTGCCGACCTGTATTACCGCCTCAACGTCGCGCCGCTGCGCATCCCGCCCTTGCGCGAGCGCGGCGAAGACGCCTTGATGCTGTTTCAGCACTTCGCCGACGCCGCCGCCCTGCGCCATGGCCTGGGCAAGCACGAATTGCAGCCGGGCCAGCGCGCCCTGCTATTGCGGCATAACTGGCCGGGCAACGTACGCGAACTGCAAAACGCTGCCGAACGCTTTGCCCTTGGCCTGGAATTGGAGCTGGAAGGCAAGGAAGTGTCTGCCAATGCCAACGGCGGCTTGAGCGAACAGGTGGAAAATTTCGAACGCGCCCTGATCGCCGCCGAACTGACCCGCTCCCACAGCTCAATGCGCAGCCTCGCCGAAGCCCTGGGCCTGCCACGCAAGACCTTGCACGACAAGTTGCGCAAACATGGGCTGAATTTCGCCGATAGTGCCAGCAATCAGGATGATCATGAATGATCGTGGGAGCCGCCTTGGTGGCGATCGAGTGCGAAGCGCTCGCAGGATTTTCAGCGACTGAACCGACGTCTCGCCACCAAGGCGGCTCCCACATTAATTTCGCGTTGGATTGACCATTGATGAACATGTACAAACCCACGGACATGGCCCGCGACCTCGAACAGGTCCTGCACCACGACATCCCCCTGACCCGCGACATGGATCTCAAGGTCCTGAGCTGGAAAAACGGGCAACTGCGCCTGCATCTGCCCCTGGCACCGAACATCAATCACAAGAGCACGCTATTCGGCGGCAGCCTTTATTGCGGCGCGGTGCTGGCAGGTTGGGGCTGGTTGCATGTGCGCCTGCGCGAGGCGGGGATCGAGGACGGGCATATCGTCATTCAGGATGGCCAGATCAGCTATCCGCTGCCGGTCAAGAGCGATGCTGTGGCCATCTGCGACGCGCCGGATGCGGCACTCTGGGACAAATTCATCACCACCTACCAACGCCGCGGCCGCGCGCGGCTGGCGCTGCATACGCGGATTGTCGCCGAGGGCAGTGAGGCGGACGCGGTGCGGTTTGTCGGGCAGTTTGTATTGCATCGCTAAAGAAGCTGAAGCTCCGTCGCCCTGGAAATACAGGACAAATGTGGGACCGGCTTTAGCCGGGAAGACGCCTTCCCGGCTAAAGCCGGTCCCACAGAATCATGCCAATTCGAGGGTTTTATCAGGCCCGCGCCAACGCCAGCATCTGCTCGCGCCACTGCGCCTTGGCCGGCAATGCCAGGAAGAACGGGTTAAGCAGCGACTCCCTGGGCGGATAGGTAAACACCTCACCCGACAACTCCAGCACCTCACCCCCAGCCCCTTCCAGTACGCCTTGGGCGGCGGCGGTGTCCCATTGCGAAGTTGGCGCCAGGCGCGGGTAGAAATCGGCGGCGCCTTCGGCCAGCAGGCAGAACTTCAGCGAACTGCCGATATTGGCCAGTTCCAGGCTACCCATCGCCTCTTTCAGGCCACCGAGCAGACGCTCCTGCTCCGGGCTGCTGTGGCGGCGGCTGGCAACCACGGTGAAGGCTTCGGCCGGGGCATTGCGCACGCTGATCGGCGCCAAATGATTTTCGTCGTCACTGCGCCAGGCACCCAGACCGTCACCACCGAAATAGGCGCGGTTGTTGGTCGGCATCGACACCACACCGAACACCACGCGACCGTTTTCGATCAGGGCGACATTGACGGTGAATTCTTCGCTGCCGTTGATAAATTCCTTGGTGCCATCCAGCGGGTCGACCAGCCACCAGCGCTGCCATTGCGCCCGCTCACTGACAGGGATATCGGCGTCCTCTTCGGACAACACGTGGATGTCCGGCGCCAGGGCCAGCAGACCATCGACCAATACGTGATGGGCCGCCAGATCGGCAGCAGTGACCGGGGAATCGTCGCTTTTGGTATTCACCGCGACATTGGCCCGCCAGAACGGCAAGATCGCCTCACCGGCCTGGCGCGCCAGCTTGATCACCGGCGCCAGCAAGGGATGAGGCAGTTGGGCAAAAACGTCGGTCATGGCAGGAACACTCCGCGTTGGGTCAGCAGGTCACGGGCCAGATACAGCGCCGCCAGGGCACGGCCTTCGCTGAACTGCGGATGCTGGACCAGGCTCGACAGCTCGCGAAGGTTGATCTTGTCCACGCGCATCGGCTCGGGCTCATCGCCCGGCAGACTCTCTTCGTAAAGATCAGTGGCCAGCACCACCTGAATTTTCTGGCTCATGTAGCCGGGCGACAGGGACAGCTCAGTCAGATGTTCCAATTGATGCGCGCCAAAACCGGCCTCTTCCTTGAGTTCGCGGTTGGCGGCAGCCAGCACGTCTTCGCCCGGCTCGATCAGGCCCTTGGGCAGGGACAATTCATACTCATCGGTGCCGCCGCAATATTCTTCGACCAGCACGGCATGCTCAGCGTCAAGCATGGCGACGATCATCACCGCGCCATAACCGGTGCCACGTCCCACCAGCCGCTCATAGGTCCGTTCGACCCCGTTGGAAAAACGCAGCTGCAACTCTTCGACCGTGAACAGGCGACTGCTGGCGACGATTTCGCGGGCGAGGACGGTGGGTTTCTGGCGCATGGCAAGCTCCTTGGCGTAAGCGGGGTACTATACCGTGGCTTTTCCGATTGTTTGTGTCGCAAATGCCTATGATTTGACCAAAGAGACTTACCAATGCCTTCCCTGCCCTGGCGTGATATCGACACCGTCCTGCTCGACATGGACGGCACCCTGCTCGATCTGCATTACGACGACCACTTCTGGCTGCAACACCTGCCCCAGCGTTATGCCGAGCGCCATGGCATCAGCGCGGCCCTGGCCCTGGAAGAAATCCGCCCGATCTTCGAGAAGAATGCTGGCACCCTGAATTGGTACTGCCTGGACTTCTGGACCGCCGAGCTGAACCTGCCGTTGCGCGAGCTCAAGCGCGAAACCGCGCACCTGATCGCCCTGCGCCCGGATGCCGAGACCTTTCTGGCGGCGATCCAGAAGGCGGGCAAGCGGGTGATCATGATCACCAACGCCCATCGCGACTCGCTGTCCCTGAAGATGGAACGCATGCAACTGGCGCCCTATTTCGAGCGCCTGATCAGCTCCCATGACTACGGCTTCCCCAAGGAAAATGCGCAGTTCTGGGACGCCCTGCAGGCCGATATCGGTTTCGATGTGGCACGCAGCCTGTTTATCGACGACACCCTGCCGATCCTGCGTAGCGCGCGCCGCTTTGGTATTGCACACTTGTTGGCCGTGAAAGAACCCAATAGCCAGAAAGGTCCGAAGAACACCGAGGAGTTTGCAGCAGTGGGGGATTATAGGGAGTTGCTGGAAGGGTTGTAATCGAACGCGATTTCGTTGGAGCGAGGCTTGCCCGCGAAGAGGTCGGCACGGATTATCAGGAATACCGCGTCAAACCTTTCGCGGGCAAGCCTCGCTCCAACGAACCTTATTGATATCTCTTAACTATTCCGGAATCCGCAACACCTGCCCTGGATAGATCTTGTCGGGATGGGACAATAGCGGTTTGTTGGCCTCGAATATCTTGGTGTACTTGCCGGGGTCGCCGTACTCGGCCTTGGCAATGGAACTGAGCGTATCGCCCGCCTTCACCGTCACAAAACGTGCTTGCGAAGTCTGCGGGGCCGCGGCATGCAGGGTCATGCGATCCTCAACATTTTTGATACCCTGAATATTGCCCAAGGCCAGCAGGATCTTTTCTTTCTCTTCCTGACTTACCACTTCCCCACTGGCAATAACCTTGTCACCCTCCAGGGATAATTGAACATTCGGACTGCCCAACCCGACATCGGCGATATGTTTTTTCAGGGTTTCCTCGGCTTTAGCATGCCCGGGTGTCAGCAGGTCGATCAGCTTTTCGCCTGCCTGCCTCTTTAACGAAGCTGAACAGGCTCATGACCGTTCTCCTTCCTTTGTTATCGTAACTGCTGTCCTTATCAATCTTAGTTCGAGCCAGATAGTTAACCCAGTGTTCCGACCAGCGTCGCATCAACATAGATGCGCATCAGCGCGTAGAATCTGGCGCCTGCCTTGCGTCCCGGAGTGAAGATGGACATCAAACAACTCAAATTCCTGATCGCCCTCGATGAAACCCGCCACTTCGGTCAGGCCGCCGCGCGCTGCAATATCACCCAGCCGACCCTGTCCATGCGCCTGCGCAATCTGGAAGAAGAGCTGGACTTGCCCCTGGTCAACCGCGGCCAGCGCTTCGAGGGCTTTACTGCCCCCGGCGAACGGGTGCTGGCCTGGGCCCGGACCGTACTGGCCGCCTACGATGGCTTGCAGGCCGAAGCCGCCGCTTGTCGCGGCAATCTGGTCGGGACCCTGCGCCTGGGCGTGGTGCCGCTGTCGAGTTTTGACCCACTGCCGCTGCTGCGCCGCTTGCACGAGATCCACCCGGAGCTGAATTTCGAGCTGTCGTCTCTCAGTTCCGAACAGATTCTCGAACAACTGGCGAGCAATCGCATCGACCTGGGCGTGTCCTATCTCGAACGCCTCGACACCGAGCGTTTCGACTCGCTGGAACTGGCCGAGACCCGCATGGGCCTGCTCTACGATCAGCGCCATTTCAACTTCGATGAGCCAGCCCTGGGTTGGGCGCAGTTGATTGAAATGCCCCTTGGCCTGCTCACCAGCGGCATGCACTTTCGCCAATCCATCGATTACAACTTCCACAGCCGCGGCCTTCACCCTCGCCCGCTGTTGCAGACCGATGCCGTGCATCAGTTATTACAGGCGGTTCATGGCGGCCTGTGTTGCGCCATCATGCCCCTGGACGGCGGCCTGGAAACCCTTACCGAACACCTGCGCCTGCATCCCATCGAAGATGCCCGAACCCTCGCCGGGCTGGGCCTGATCATGCGTCGCAGCGCACCGCGTTCGGCACTGGCCGAGGCGTGCTTCGCCCTTTACCAAAAACTGCGCGAAGAACATTGATCGACGTCATCTATCGGTGCATCAGAACCACCGATTAGACGCCATCCGACAAGAGGCATAGGCTGTTAGCTATCACTCTGCCGGTACTTAACCATGCACGCCAAGCGCACGGTCAGCACGGCGCCCGCACAGTATTCGCCTGCGCCTGCCGCCAGCCAGTCCTACAGTTACTCGAATCTTACGGTCGATGATTCGGCGCAGACTGCGCTCGCCGAAGAAGTCGCTTTGGCCATTGCCTACAACGGCATCAGCCAGGCGGTCATGCTGGTGACCCCGACCGACCTCGAAGACTTCATCGTCGGTTTCAGCCTGGGCAGCGGCATCATTGCCTCGCCCGATGAAATCTACGACCTCAAGCTCAGCGGCTGTGGCTCGGCGCAACATGCCGAAGTGGAAATCGCCAGCCGCGCGTTCTGGAACCTCAAGCAACAGCGCCGCCAGTTGGCCGGCACCAGCGGTTGCGGCCTGTGCGGCGTGGAAGCGGTCGAGCAAGCTTTACCTGAACTGAATGTATTGCCCGGCGCACCGCTGCCGCCTGCGCAATGGCTGGAAGGCCTGCGTCAGCGCATCGGCGAGTTCCAGCCCCTGGGCCGTTATTGCGGCGCGGTACATGCCGCCGTGTTTATGGACGCCAAGGGCCAATTGCTGCTCGGTCGCGAAGATATCGGCCGGCACAACGCCCTCGACAAGCTGATCGGCGGCCTGATCCGTCAGGACATTCCCCTGGCAGGCGGCACGGCCATTGTCACCAGTCGGTGCAGCCTTGAGCTGATCCAGAAAGTCCTGCGCGCCGGCATCCAGACCCTGGTCAGCCTGTCCGCCCCCACCGGCCTGGCCCTGCAATGGGCGCGTCGGCACAACCTCAATTTAATTCACCTGCCGCAACACAGTGCGCCGCGGGTCTATAGCCCTGCGATGGAGAGTCAAGCGTGAGCATGCACAATCAAGCCGACAAGACCCCTACCCCACGTTACAAGCCGTACAAAGGTGCGGCTGGCGGTTGGGGCGCACTGATCAGCGTGACCCAGGCCTGGCTGACCAGCGACAACGCGCTGAAAAACCTGCGCATGATGCTCAAGACCAACCAGAACGGCGGCTTCGACTGCCCCGGTTGCGCCTGGGGCGACTCGCCGGAAAGCGGCATGGTCAAGTTCTGCGAGAACGGCGCCAAGGCGGTGAACTGGGAAGCGACCAAACGCCTGGTCGGCCCGTCGTTCTTCGAGCGCTACAGCGTCAGTGCCCTGCTTGAGCAAAGCGATTACTGGCTCGAATATCAGGGCCGCCTGACCGAGCCGATGGTCTACGATGCCGAGACTGATCGCTACAAGCCGATCAGTTGGGACGGCGCCTTCGCCCTGATCGCCAAGCACCTGAACAACCTGCCAAGTCCGAATATGGCCGAGTTCTACACCTCGGGCCGGGCCAGCAACGAAGCCGCCTACCTGTACCAGCTATTCGTGCGCGCCTACGGCACCAACAACTTCCCTGACTGCTCGAACATGTGTCACGAAGCCAGCGGCGTGGGCCTGTCGCAAAGTGTCGGCGTCGGCAAAGGCACTGTGACCTTCGACGACTTCGAACATGCCGACGCGATCTTCGTCCTCGGCCAGAACCCCGGCACCAACCACCCGCGCATGCTTGAACCGCTGCGCGAAGCGGTGAAGCGCGGCGCGCAAGTGGTTTGCGTCAACCCGCTCAAAGAGCGCGGCCTGGAACGCTTCCAGCACCCGCAACATCCGCTGGAAATGCTCACCAACGGCTCGGAACCGACCAACACCGCGTATTTCCGTCCGGCCCTGGGTGGTGACATGGCGTTGCTGCGCGGCATGGCCAAGTTCCTTCTGCAATGGGAGCGCGAAGCCCAGCAGGCCAACGCCCCTTCGGTGTTCGACCACGCGTTCCTCAACGAACACACCCATGGCGTGCTGGACTATCTGGCCGCCATCGACGACACCTCGTGGGAGTCCATCGTCGAGCAGTCCGGCCTGACGCTGCAGGATATCGAGCTGTCGGCGCGGATGTACCTCAAAGGCAAGAACGTGATCATGTGCTGGGCGATGGGCATTACCCAGCATCGCCACTCGGTGCCGACCATTCAGGAAATCACCAACCTGATGCTGCTGCGCGGCAACATTGGCCGCCCGGGCGCAGGTCTGTGCCCGGTGCGCGGCCACAGTAACGTGCAGGGCGACCGCACTATGGGCATCAACGAACGCCCTCCGGTGTTCTTCCTTGATGCTTTGGAAAAGCGCTTCCAGTTCAAGGTCCCTCGCGAAAACGGCCATAACGTGGTCGAGGCGATTCATGCCATGGCCGAAGGCCGCGCCAAGGTGTTCATCGGCCTGGGCGGCAACTTCTCCCAGGCGACGCCGGACAGCGCCCGCACTGTGGCAGCCCTGCGCAACTGCGACCTGACCGTGCAGATCAGCACCAAGCTCAACCGCAGCCACCTGACCCACGGTAAAGACGCACTGATCCTGCCGTGCTTTGGCCGTACCGACATCGATATCCAGGCAAACGGCCCGCAAGCCGTGACCGTGGAAGACTCGTTCAGCATGGTCCACGCCTCCAACGGCCAGTTGAAGCCGCAGTCGACTCAGATGCGCTCGGAACCGGCCATTCTTGCCGGTATCGCCAACGCGACCCTGGGCAAGCAACCGGTGGACTGGCTGTGGCTGGTGGAAGATTACAGCCGCATCCGCGACCTGATCGCCGACACCATCCCAGGCTTCAAGGACTTCAACGAGCGGGTCAAGAATCCCGGCGGCTTCTACTTGGGTAACGCCGCCGGCGAGCGCCGCTGGAACACCGCCACCACCCGCGCCAACTTCAAGGCCAATGCCCTGCCGCTGGACCTGATCCACGAGAGCGTTCGTTCGACCGGGCAGATCCCGGACCTGATCATGCAGTCCATGCGCTCACACGATCAGTACAACACCACTATTTATGGCCTGGACGACCGCTATCGCGGAGTCAAGGGCCAGCGTGACGTACTGTTCGTCAACGAAGCGGACATCGTGCGCCTGGGCTTCCAACCGGGTCAGAAGGTCGATATCAGTTCTATCTGGGGCGATGAGCATGTGCGTCGGGTCAAAGGTTTCACCCTGCTGCCATTCGATATTCCGGCCGGCCAGGCTGCGGCCTACTACCCGGAAGTGAACCCGCTGGTGCCGCTGGAGAGCGTCGGCGCGGGCAGCAGCACACCGACCTCGAAGTTCGTGGCGATCAAACTGGAACGGGCGAGCGAGTCGGCGCGGATTATCTAACGCCTGGATTCGTTCTTAACGAATAACTACCGCCCTGTGGGAGCGAGGCTCGCCCGCGAATGCCTTAATACGGTGAGCCTGGCGTACCGAGTCGTTCAGTTCGCGGGCAAGCCTCGCTCCTACAGGTCGGAGCTTGGCCCGGGACAGAGCAATGCAGCAGACACAAAAAAGGCCCGTTTCCTGTGAAACGGGCCTTTTTTGCAAGTAGTTTAAGACCACTCAAAACCAACTAAGTTTCAGAGTAAAAACAACAAGTTAGTTATTTGTGTGTCAGTCGTGTTACTCGTCGGAAACGAGTTGAGAGATTGTTAGTTGCGCCTCAGGATCGCGCCGTCATCCCTATGAGATTCACTACATGAAGTATTCCTCGATTCTGCTGTTGTCTCTTACTTTGGCCAGTGGTTTCGCCTCGGCTGGCGGAACTACGGAGGCTGGTGTAGGCGGAGCATTGGGTGGGGTACTCGGCTCGGTGGTCGGCCAACAATTGGGCGGCAGTACCGGTTCGGCCATTGGTGCAGGCCTGGGTGGTGCAGCAGGCGGCGCGGTGGGCGCTGACCGGCGCAACCGTACCGAAGCCGCTATTGGCGGCGGCCTGGGCGCTGCAGGCGGCAACGTGATCGGACGCAGTGTCGGTGGTAATACCGGCAGCCTGATCGGCGCAGCCGCAGGCGGTGGTGCCGGTGGCGCGCTGGGCAATTACATGGGTAACGAAAGCCGCGACGACGGCCGCAATGACCGTCGCTACCGGGGTCGCGATGACCACCGCGACTACCACGGCCGCCGCGGTCATGCTCGCGGCCACTACCGCCATCGCTAAGTCCTGAAGGGCTGGTTCAAATTCAGACCAGCAAAACCTGCATGGCCAGGCGCAACGCCTCAGGAATGGCTACCGGACGATTCGAAGCACGGTCGACAAAGACATGCACGAAACGTCCGGCGGCACAGGCTTCTTCCTCGCCAACTTTAAATACCGCCAACTCGTACTGCACCGAACTGTTGCCCAACTTGCTCACGCGCAGGCCAACCTCGATCATTTCCGGGTAGGCAATCGAGGCAAAGTAATCGCAGGAAGAACTGACGACAAAGCCGACAACCGCGCCATCATGGATATCCAGGCCGCCGCGCTCTATCAGGTAGGTGTTCACTGTACTGTCGAAAAAGCTGTAGTACGTGACGTTATTTACATGGCCGTAGATATCGTTGTCATGCCAGCGCGTGGTAATGGGCTGGAAGTGTCGGTAGTCACTGCGTTGCGGGGTTTGCTCGGGCATGGACAGCCTCTTGTTCAGGGGGTCGGGCAAGATTTGTTTCGGGATCGACACGCAATACTAGCAAACAGCTATAAAGGCGGTTTACCCTTCGCCGCACGGACTATTGTCACGCCCAAAGAGACCAGCGAAACGGAATGGATTCCCAGAACCAGCAAGCCGACGACGGCATCATTCGCATCCAGCGACTGACCCCGGACCAGTTCGACGTAGTGCTGGGCCCTGCCAGCAAGCGCAAGCCTGCTGCAGCCCGCAGACGCCCGCCCTATGAACTCTATGCCATCATCCTGGGGATCGCGATCGTCAGCGCTTTGCTGGTCGCTCAATTATTGCCACGCCGTCCTGCGCCGACTCCCGCTATCGACCAAGTTGTTGCCGCGCCTGTTACGGATACCCAGCCAGAGCCCCAGCTCACGCCTGTCGCGCCCGTTGCTGCTGCGGTTGCACCTGTCAGAACGCCGCAACCCTCTGCTGCCAATCCTATTCAGCTGGAGCCTTACGACGGTCCCAATGTCGTCACTCGTCCGCAGCCCGTCGAGGTGCAACCGTTGGATAATTGCCTGAAAGACGGCAATGTCATTGACGAGAACGTGCTGAACTGCCGCTTTGGCCAATTGCCGCGCCCGGAGCGCAAGCCGGTGGCTCAAGGCATGGTCTCTTCCAGCTATATGGCCGAGTTAAAGGCTGAAAAGGCCCGCAACAAGCCAGCGCGCTCCACATCTGCGGCGGAATATACGACCATCGCTATTCGCGAATGGGACGGCCGCAATCGCTACGAGGCGAAATGGCGCAGCATCGATAACCACGTCGACAACGCCAGCGTCTGCGCCAACTTCCCCGCCGAATCCGTCGAACGACGCGAGTGCCGCAAGGCCGCCAAAGTGTTTTTCAAGGAAGCCTGCAACGACTGGGGCATACGCTTCAGACGCGACCGTGACGACGCCAGCAAGAGAATGGAGCAGCGTTATTGCGAGGCTATGGGAAGTTACGAACCCTAGGGTTGATCAACGCTAACGAGGGTATCTAACGCGTACGAACACCTCTGTTTGGTTGAATCGTTAGTTGTTCGAAAAAGTATCGATAAATCTACCCATTAATACTGGCCTTGCGCTTTTATTGGCCTTACCCTCCCTTGCTGACAACGCTTCGCATCAAGGATGAGCAATGAGCGCAAGGAATTATCGAGACCTGGAAAAACCGGGTAGCTACGAGCCCCTAGGCGTGGACGACGAGGACAGGCCGCAGCGCAACCGCCAGCGTCGTTCGGGTATCACCCGAGCAGTCTGTTGGGCCAGCCTGGTGTTGGCGCTGTGCATGGCCGCGGTTGTTTTCGCTGTCAGGGACTTACCGCCACTGGTAAAACCCGACGCTGTTGCTTTCCAGACCCCATACCCGGTTGTGGCCGATCCCGTTCCGCCGATCTACACCACCACTCACGCCCCGGCGACGCGCCCCTTGAGCGACTGCATCAAGCCCGGCAACCTCATCGATGAGGCTGTCGCGACGTGCCACTACGGCCAGTTTCCCAAGGCAACAACCCATACCAATGGAACGGGTCTGGTATCTGCGCAATATATGGCGCGACTCAAGACCGATCGCCCCGTCCCCCATCAGAATCGTACAGAGCTTGCCAGTGTAGAGCAGGCGACTATCTGGCAATGGGACGGCAAGCGCACGTACTTTGCCCAATGGTTGGTAGAAGCCAATCGCATTGATGACAGCAGTGTCTGCGGCAATTACCGACGCGGCTCAGTGGAGTATCGCGAGTGCCGCAAGGGTGCGAAGGTGTACTTCCGCGATCAGTGCCAGAGCTGGGGCAAGCGCTGGGACCAGAGCGCAGACGTTGGCAGCAAGGTCGCCCAAGAGCGTTTTTGCAGCGCAGCGAGCAACTTCAACCCAATAGGCTAAATCGCTGAAAATTTTTTCAAATCACCGAGAAAAAACCGAAAAAAGCCGATGCTTCGCGGTTTTAGTGATGCCCTTCGGGAATCGGCAAAAAGGGCGATTTTTAGAAATGTTGTTTTCTTACAACGTTTTGCCAAACGTTCGGCGATCACCACCTTGAATGTGGGACCGGCTTCAGCCGGGAAGAGGCCGTCACAGCAGATACCTATCCAGCGCCCTGAACATCGCATTCCCGGCTAAAGCCGGTCCCACATTTCGATGTTTTCCAGGATATCCAGGCAAAAAAAACCGCCCCGAAGGGCGGTTCTTTTCATTCAGCCAGTCCGATTACAGCTTCGGACCCGCTGCCTTGATCGCGTCGCTCACGTCGAACTTCTTGAAGTTCTCGATGAACAGGGTCGCCAGGGCCTTGGCCGACTCATCGTAGGCCGCCTTGTCTGCCCAGGTGTTGCGCGGGTTCAGCAAGCCGGTTTCTACGCCTGGAACCAGTTTCGGTACGTCCAGGTTGATGGTGTCCAGGTGCTCGGTTTCAGCACCGATCAACGCGCCGCTCTGAATCGCTGCGATCACGCCGCGAGTCGTCGGGATGTTGAAACGCTTGCCGACGCCGTAGCCGCCACCAGTCCAACCGGTATTAACCAGGTAGACCTTGGAACCGAAGCCGCGGATGCGCTTGATCAGCAGCTCAGCGTATTCGCCAGCCGGACGCGGGAAGAACGGCGCACCGAAGCAGGTGGAGAAGGTCGACTTGATGCCAGCGCCCGAACCCATTTCAGTGGAGCCAACCAGTGCGGTGTAGCCCGACAGGAAGTGGTACGCGGCCTGCTCTTCGCTGAGGATCGACACTGGCGGCAGTACGCCGGTCAGGTCGCAGGTCAGGAAGATCACGGCGTTTGGCTCGCCACCGAGGTTTTTCGGTGCGCGTTTTTCGATCAGTTCGCGCGGGTAAGCGGCACGGCTGTTCTGGGTCAGGCTGTCATCGGCGTAGTCGGCTTTCTTGGTGACCGGGTCCAGGACCACGTTCTCCAGGACGGCGCCGTGCTGGATGGCTTTCCAGATAACAGGCTCGTTCTTCTCGGACAGGTCGATGCACTTGGCATAGCACCCGCCTTCGATGTTGAACACCACGCCAACGCCCCAGCCGTGCTCGTCGTCACCGATCAGGTAACGGCTTTCGTCGGCCGACAGGGTGGTTTTACCGGTGCCGGACAGGCCGAAGAACAGCGTTACATCGCCTTCTTCGCCCATGTTGGCGGCGCAGTGCATCGGCAGAACGTCGACCGCTGGCAGCAGGAAGTTCTGCACCGAGAACAGGGCTTTCTTCATCTCACCGGCGTAACGCATGCCAGCGATCAGGACTTTTTTGGCGGCGAAATTGATGATTACGGTGCCGTCGGAGTTGGTGCCGTCGCGCTCAGGCTCGCAGACGAACCAAGGAGCATTCTGGATCTGCCACTCGTCCTTGCCAGCCGGGTTGTACTGTTCAGGATTGATGAACAGGCAACGGCCGAACAGGTTGTGCCAGGCGGTCTCGGTGGTCATCTTGACCGGCAGGTAGTGCGCCGGGTCAGAGCCTACATGAACGTGGGAAACGAAACGCTCGCGCTCGCCCAGATAGGCAGCAACGCGGTCCCACAGGGCGTCGAACTTGTCGGCCGGGAACTTGCGGTTGATCGGTCCCCAGGCGATGGCGTCCTGAGTGCTCGGCTC
Organism: Pseudomonas sp. JL23; assembly: GCF_056933585.1. NCBI lineage: Bacteria > Pseudomonadati > Pseudomonadota > Gammaproteobacteria > Pseudomonadales > Pseudomonadaceae > Pseudomonas > Pseudomonas sp. JL23. Next base: position 6,598,386 of record NZ_CM167795.1, read on the forward strand.
TTCAACAATGAAACGATCGACTGGCGAACGGCCAGTACGATGACCCGTTTTCACAACCAGTGCGCCGGTATCAGACAGTTCACCTTCTTCGCGCTGCAGAGCTTCTTTAACCAGCTCGTCGATGCTCAGATCGGTGTACACGGTGTTGTTTGCTTGCGTCATGAGGGTCCCCGTCGGCCAGTGGCCGAGTGTTCCGAACGTTTTTGTAGTAAAAAAACAACCACTACTACAGCTTAAAAGTGGGCCGGATTATGCCAGAACTGCCTGAAAAAGGTAGGACCCTCCGGTCAGAACAGGCCCTGGGCTTTCCAAGGGCCGCTCCGAGCGCAATCAAGACGTTATCAATGGCGCGTATCGGATGGGGAGTCGACGCCGCCACCGGCGAACAGCTGGGCGATGTCAGCGGCATCGAACAGATAGCGCTGGTTGCAGAACTGACAATCGATCTCCACCGAGCCGTTGTGCTCCTCCACCAACTGCAGAGCGTCGTCCAGACCGAGACTGACCAGCGCATTGGCCGAACGCTCGCGCGAACAACTGCAACGGAACTGCAACGGCTGCACTTCGAACAGCCGCACCACTTCCTGGTGGTATAGCCGATGCAGGATGGTTTCGTTGTCCAGGCTGAGCATTTCTTCGGCGCTGAGGGTATCGGCCAGGGTCAGCAAATGCTCCCAGCTGGCGGCGCGCTCGTCCTGATCAGGGAGGCGCGCAACGGGCAGTTGTTGCAGCAGAAGGCCACGGGCGCGCTTGCCATCGGCTTTAAGCCAGAAGCGCGTACCCAGTTGCTCGGACATGACGAAGTAACTGGACAGGCTGGCAGCCAGGTCCACGCCGTCCAGGGCCACGATGCCCTGATAGCGCTTGCCCTGGCGCGGGTCGATGGTCAGCGCCAGCGAACCGTCGGGCATCAGGTCTTGAAGACCGGCACCAGGGGTAATCAGGGATTCGTCGTAACGGGCGATGCCGCGCAGCTCGCGCTCGCTTGAGCACTCGACCATCAGCAACGGTACGGCGCCACTGGAGCGCGCCTGAAGAATCAGCAGACCATCGAACTTGAGGGTGCCAACCAGCAGCGCAGCCGCCGCCATCAGCTCACCCAGCAATTGCGCGACCGGCTCGGGGTACGGGTGTTTGGCCAGCACTTCGGCGTAACTGCGCTCAAGGGCAACCAACTCGCCACGGGTGTCGCTGTCGTCGAAGATAAAACGCTGGGAGAAATCGATATCCGGGAATTCATGCATAAGAGAGGGCATCTGAATAATGACAAAATGTGTTCAAGCGACTATAAATCGCCGTTTGGCACCGAGGCGGTGCGGATTAAGGGGCAGTTTATGGAGTATCCGGCACTCTTCCAAGCCAGGTGGAACGTCCGCCAGCTTGTGTTGTGCAATTTGATCGCCTTCGCCCTGTTGGCGATCTGGGCATGGCCCATGGGGCACGCGCTGCTCACTCAATTCGACGAGTGGCTGTTCCATCTGCTTAACCGACCACTGGAGCAGAACGCCATGTGGTTGAACGTCTGGACTGTCGCCAGTATGCGGCCTTTCGACGCTATCGTCGGCCTGATTCTGTTGATGTTGCTTATCAAGGGGAATTGGGTGTTCAAGGCTATTCAGGTGCGCTCAGCGATCTTCGGCTTCGTCTCGATCCTGCTTCTGCTGCTGGTCATCCGCACGCTGTTTTCCAAGCTGATCGACGGCACCCCGTTGCAGCACGACAGCCCGTCGCTGGTGCTCAAGGATGCCATTCGGCTGAGCGATATCTTCCCGCATCTGGAAAAGCGCTGGGCCTTGAAAGACAGTTCCGGCCAGAGCTTCCCCGGTGACCACGCTTCCGTGCTGCTGATCTGGGCCTTCTTCATGACGGTGTTCAGCCGCACCTTCGTCCAGCGCCTGGTGATCTGGGCACTCTGCCTGCTGTTCATGATGCCGCGCCTGGTGGCGGGTGCGCATTGGGGTCAGGACGATTACATCGGTGGCGTGATGATCGCCCTGCTGGCCCTGGGCTGGGGTTACTACACGCCGTTCGCGGCCGTGGCGACCAACTTCTGGCTGAAGGTGACCGCGCCGATCTTCAGGCTGCTGGAGCGTTTGCCGCTGCTCAATCGCATGAGCGTGGTCAGCGGGCGTTAGTCGCTGCTGTGAAACTGAAATAGCTGCCGACGCTGTTTCTTGGTCGGCTTGCCGTCGGTAGTAACGCCCAGGTTGCCTGCCTTGCGCTGGGCTGCGGCGTTCTCCCGACGGGCGATGCTGTCCGGCGTCTCGCTGTAGAGCGTCTGCGCCTCAGGGGCTCCACGACGAACGATCGACAGCGCCTGAATCACCACCGTGCGCTCGTCAAATCCGGTACGTATCTGCAACTCGTCGCCTATATGCGGCTCCTTGCCCGGCTTGCAACGCTCGCCGCGGCAATGCACCTTGCCACTTTCAATCGCCGCCTTGGCCAACGCCCGGGTCTTATAGAACCGCGCAGCCCACAGCCATTTATCCAGACGAACCTTGTCGTCATCTTCTGGTTTTTGTGCCATATGGATTCCTCGGCAGAATTTATCGGAACTGTACTACGTCATATCGGGCACGCAGTAATGGATGTTCGCGATTAGACTGCAATGACCGCATCTTTCCCCCTGACCATGGAGCGTGAAGTGACTGAATTTCCTGAATCATTAATCTCACCCTCTGCCAGTTGCGAGGGCTGCAGCCAAAATACCCCGCTCGGATTTGAATTCGACTTCGCCTATCAACCGATCATTGACCTACGCGACAGGTCGATATTTGCCCATGAAGCACTGGTACGGGGCACTAAAGGCGAAGGCGCGGCCTCGGTGCTGGAACAGGTCAACGACAGCAACCGCTATCGCTTTGACCAGCAGTGCCGCACCAAAGCCATCAAAGGCGCGTCGCATCTGGGGATGAATTCGTTTCTGTCGATCAACTTCATGCCCAACGCGGTCTATCGCCCTGAACTGTGCATCCGCAGCACTCTGGAAGCCGCGCGAGAGCACAACTTCCCGTTGGACAGGCTGATTTTCGAAACGCTGGAAAGCGAACACATAGATAACTATCGCCATCTGACGCACATTCTGCGTGAATATCGCGAGTTCGGTTTCAAGACCGCCATTGACGATTTCGGTGCCGGCTATTCAGGCTTGGCGTTGCTTGCTGATTTTCAGCCCGACCTGTTGAAACTGGATATGGGCCTGATTCGCGATATTCATCTCGATCGGGCTCGCCAGGCGATCGTGCGAGGGGTTGTCACAATGTGTACGGACTTGGGGGTTACAGTCATCGCCGAAGGCATTGAACAGGCCGAAGAACGTGACTTTCTCGCCGATTGCGGGATATTTCTGATGCAAGGCTACTGGTTCGCCAAACCTGCATTCAAAGCATTGGCCCAGGTCGACCCTGGTGTCTGGCAGACAGCGTGATAAGTACGGAATCGCCTTGAAAACATTCGATCATCTGACAGTTATCGGCCTGCGCGAGTGGGTGGCGCTGCCTGACCTTGGGGTCGCCGGCCTGCGCGCAAAAATCGACACCGGGGCCAGCACATCCAGCCTGCATGCCACGGAAATCGAACCCTTTGAACGCGAAGGCCAGAAGTGGGTCCGATTCAACGCCCATCTGGGCACCCTGGTCCAGTTGCGCCATCGGCGCTGCGAAGCCCAGTTGGTCGCCATGAAAACCATAAAGAGCTCCAACGGCCATTCCCAGGTGCGCTATGTCATTCGCACCACGCTCGCCATGGGCGACCGGGTCTGGCCCGTGGAATTCACCCTGGCCTGTCGCAAGGCCATGCGTTATCGCCTGCTGCTGGGTTCCAACGCTTTGATCGACGGCCAATTGGTCGTCAATCCGGGCATTACATATGTTCAGGACAAGCCGGCATTCCCGGCCTCTACTACCTCTGCCACAGGTGCTGCATGAAGATCGCTGTGCTTTCGCGTAACCCGCGTCTGTATTCAACCCGTCGACTGGTCGAAGCTGGTATTGAACGTGGCCATGAGGTGGTGGTGATCGACACCCTGCGCGCCTACATGAACATCGCCAGCCACAAGCCGCAGATCCACTATCGCGGCAAACCGCTGGAAGGCTTCGATGCGGTGATTCCGCGCATCGGCGCCTCGGTAACGTTCTATGGCTGCGCGGTGTTGCGCCAGTTCGAAATGATGGGCGTATTCCCACTTAACGAATCGGTAGCCATTGCCCGCTCCCGGGACAAGCTGCGCTCGCTGCAGTTGCTGTCTCGGCGCGGCGTCGGCCTGCCGGTAACCGGCTTTGCCCACTCACCGGACGACATCCCCGACCTGATCCAGATGGTCAACGGCGCCCCGCTGGTGATCAAGGTGCTGGAAGGCACCCAGGGCATCGGCGTGGTCCTGTGCGAAACGGCCACAGCGGCCGAATCGGTGATCGAGGCGTTCATGGGCCTCAAGCAGGACATCATGGTTCAGGAGTACATCAAGGAAGCCGGGGGCGCCGATATTCGCTGCTTCGTAGTCGGCGACAAGGTTATCGCCTCGATGAAGCGCCAGGCCAAGCCGGGGGAGTTCCGCTCCAACCTGCACCGTGGCGGCAGCGCCAGCCTGATCAAGATCACCCCGGAAGAACGCATGACCGCCATTCGCGCCGCCAAGGTCATGGGCCTGAGCGTTGCGGGTGTGGATATCCTGCGCTCCAACCATGGGCCGCTGGTGATGGAGGTCAACTCCTCGCCGGGTCTGGAGGGCATCGAGACCACGACCAACAAGGACGTGGCCGGGATGATCATCGAGTATCTGGAGAAGAACAGCGGGCCGCATATGACACGTACGCGGGGGAAGGGCTAAGAGCAGCTGCGAGCTATGAGCTGCAAGCTTCGAGCTAAAAGCAGGTGTGCGGCACGGCTTCTAGCTTGCGGTTCGAAGCTCGAAGCTGCTTTTCAGACCGCATCCCTGGGCAGCATCAATCCCAACGGCAACCGCACCCGGGCCTCAAGCCCGCCGCCGGAGCGGTTGCGCAGCTCGACAATCCCGCCATGCATCGAGGCAATGCGCTTGACGATCGCCAGGCCCAGCCCGGTGCCCTTGCCGCTACGGGCGCGGTCGCCGCGAATGAAGGGGTTGAAGATCACGTCCAGCTCGGAAGGATCAATGCCTGCGCCGCGGTCCAGTACGCTCAGCACGACATAAGGCGCGCTGCTGTCGCCGGAGACATAAGCTGCCACCTCGATACCGCTGCCGCCATGGTGCATGGCATTGCCGATCAGGTTGGTCAGCAGGCGCTTCATCGACACTCGCCGCAACGGAAACGGCGGGATGGGCTCCAGGCACAGGCGTATCTGTTCTTCCGCCGTGTTGAACGGCGTGACGACTTCACGCACCAGATCACCGAGGTCGACTTCTTCGATCTGCTCATCACGACCATCACGGATAAACGCCAGGAACTGGTCGAGAATCGCATCCATGTCCTCGATATCCCGGACCATGCCCTGGGTCAGTTCGTTGTCGTCGACCATCAACTCCAGTGACAGCCTCAAGCGCGTGAGCGGTGTGCGCAGATCATGGGACACCCCTGCCAGCATTAGCTCGCGCTCCTGACCGGCTTGCTCGACATCTTCGGCCATCTGGTTGAAGGCGCGGTAAACCTCGGTCATTTCGCTGGGCGTATCGCTGACCGGCAGACGCACGCTGCGCCCCTGGCCCAGTTGCCGGGCGGCGAACACCAACCGCTTGAGCGGCTGATTGAGCTGACGCACGAAGATCCAGGCACTGGCGGTCGACAGAAAGCCGATGGCGAGAAACCAGCCCAGCACACTCCAGATCTTCTGCCCGCGCAACGGATGCGGATACAAGGGCACCTTCAGCCAACCCTCTCCCAGGCTCGGCGCCCGCACCCACAGCGCGGGCGGTGCGTGCACGCGCAGGCGAACTTCGGTGTCTTCGCCCAGCTCGGCCTGCATCTGCCGCTGATAGATCTCGCTGTAGGGCCAGTGCTGCTCACCCTCCGGCACCCCGCCGCCCACCACCCGGATCAAGCCCGCAGCCTCGGCAATGGCTTCGCGATCATGCTCGTCGGCCGCCCAATAGGCGCGCAGGGTCAGCGCCACGCCATGGCTGTACTGGCGGTCGACCAGCACGTCTTCGTTCATCAGCAGATAGACGAAGGTCAGTGCCTTGGAAAACAGCACGACGATCAGCACCAGCCAGAGCGTGCGAGAGAAAAAGCTTTGTGGAAACCAGAGCGGGGTCTTCATAGAGGGGCTTTTGAGCTGTGCAGGAGCGGCGAAAAAATGTGCATATCGCACATACACGAACGTCGATAACCCCGCAAAGGGTTACCGACGTATTGGGCAAAAACAGCGCTCTGAACGCCTGAATGCACCTTATTGCTTGGTGCCGGCGCCATCCGGCACAAATACATAACCCACACCCCAGACGGTTTGAATGTAGCGCGGCTTGGATGGATCAGGCTCGATCAGGCGGCGCAGACGGGAAATCTGCACGTCGATAGAGCGCTCCAGAGCATCCCATTCGCGGCCACGAGCCAGATTCATCAGCTTGTCCCGGGTCAGCGGCTCGCGAGCGTGCATGACCAACGCCTTGAGTACGGCAAACTCGCCGGTGGTCAGCATATGTACTTCTTCGCCGCGCTTGAGTTCGCGGGTCGCCAGGGACAGCTCGTAATCACCGAAGGACACCGACTCGTCTTCGCTGGCCGGAGCCCCGGGAACCGGCGCAGCCTGGCGACGCAGTACTGCCTTGACGCGCGCCATCAACTCATCGGGGTTGAAAGGTTTGGCCAGATAATCGTCGGCGCCCAGTTCCAGGCCCTTGATACGGCTCAGCTCATCGCCCTTGGCGGTCAGCATGATGATCGGCACCTGATTGTTCGCGGCGCGCAGACGACGGCAGGCAGACAGGCCATCTTCACCGGGCAGCATCAGATCCAGCACCACCAGGTTGAAGACCTCACGGGACAACAGCCGGTCCATTTGCTCAACGTTGGCCACCGCTCGGGCGCGGTAGCCCTTGCTGGTGAAAAAACGCTCTAACAGGCTGCTCAAACCCGGATCGTCATCAACGATCAGGATTTTTTCGCCTTCAGCAATTTGTGCAGTGCTGCTCATTGGATGCTCCTCTAATCTCGGCGCGCATTATGGCGTAGCTAATGTGAAGCGCACCGTGTGCATTGTTAGCAGATTTTACGGTAGCCGCCTTTCGCGGCCTTTTCACTGCTCGAATGGGGGCTGTTACATCGGTGAATCCCCTAACCCGGCTTCGCTGGGTATAATGCGCCGCCTCGAAAGTCAGGCAACGCCAGACAATAGCAGTTCGCTAGTATCTTGGATTTTTTGCTCACATCGTCGCCAGGTGGTCTTTATGGACAGCATTAACAGCCGCATCGCCGAAGAACTCGGCGTACGCCCACAACAGGTCGCAGCGGCCGTAGCTCTACTGGATGAAGGCTCCACCGTACCCTTCATTTCCCGTTACCGGAAGGAAGTCACCGGCAGCCTGGATGACACGCAGTTGCGTCATCTGGAAGAACGCCTGCGCTACCTGCGTGAACTCGACGAGCGCCGCGCCAGCATCCTGGCCAGCATCGAAGAGCAAGGTAAACTGACTCCGGAACTGACCCGCGACATCAATCTGGCCGACACCAAGACCCGCCTCGAAGACCTTTACCTGCCGTACAAGCAGAAGCGCCGCACCAAGGGCCAGATCGCCCTGGAAGCCGGCCTTGGCGAGCTGGCCGACGGTCTGTTCAACGATCCGAACCTGAACCCGGAAGGCGAAGCCGCGCGTTTCGTCGATGCCGACAAAGGCGTTACCGATACCAAAGCCGCCCTGGAAGGCGCCAAGTACATCCTCATGGAGCGCTTCGCCGAAGACGCCAGCCTGCTCGACAAGCTGCGCAGCTTCCTCAAGCACGAAGCCGTGATCAGCGCCCGCGTCGTGCCGGGCAAGGAAGAGGAAGGCGCCAAGTTCCGCGATTACTTCGAACACGACGAGCCCCTGAAAAGCATGCCCTCGCACCGTGCCCTGGCGATTTTTCGCGGCCGCAACGAAGGCATCCTCAGTTCGTCGCTGAAAGTCGGCGAAGAACTGCCGGGCACCCTGCACCCATGCGAAATGATGATCAGCGAGCGTTTCGGCCTGCAAAATCAGAACCGTCCGGCGGATAAATGGCTGGGCGAAGTGGTGCGCTGGACCTGGAAGGTCAAGCTTTACAGCCATCTGGAAACCGACCTGCTGGGCGAACTGCGCGACGCCGCGGAAACCGAGGCGATCAACGTGTTCGCCCACAACCTGCATGACCTTCTGCTCGCTGCGCCTGCCGGCCCGCGCGCCACCCTGGGTCTGGACCCGGGCCTGCGCACCGGCTGCAAGGTCGCCGTGGTCGACTCCACCGGCAAGCTGCTGGACTACGCCACCGTCTACCCGCACGTGCCGAAGAACCAGTGGGACCAGACCATCGCCGTGCTGGCCGCCCTGTGCGCCAAACACTCGGTGGACCTGATCGCCATCGGCAACGGCACTGCCAGCCGCGAGACGGACAAACTGGCCGCCGACCTGATCAAAAAATACCCAGGCCTGAAAATGACCAAGGTCATGGTCTCCGAAGCCGGTGCCTCGGTGTATTCCGCTTCCGAGTTGGCTGCCAAGGAATTCCCGGACCTGGACGTGTCGATCCGCGGCGCCGTGTCCATCGCCCGTCGCCTGCAGGACCCGCTGGCCGAACTGGTGAAGATCGACCCGAAATCCATCGGTGTCGGCCAGTACCAGCACGATGTGTCGCAGCTGAAGCTGGCCCGTGGCCTGGATGCGGTGGTGGAAGACTGCGTGAACGCCGTCGGCGTCGACGTCAACACGGCTTCGGTGGCACTGCTGGCGCGGATTTCCGGCCTCAACAGCACCCTGGCGCAGAACATCGTCTCGCACCGTGATGAAAACGGCGCCTTCAAGACCCGCGCGGCGCTGAAGAAAGTCAGCCGTCTGGGCGAGAAGACCTTCGAGCAGGCCGCCGGCTTCCTGCGCGTCATGAACGGCGACAACCCGCTGGACTCCTCGGCGGTGCACCCGGAAGCCTATCCACTGGTGCAGCGTATTGCCGCTGAAACCGACCGCGATATCCGCTCGCTGATCGGCGACGCCAGCTTCCTCAAGCGTCTGGACCCGAAGAAGTACACCGACGAGACTTTCGGCCTGCCGACCGTCACCGACATCCTGCAAGAGCTGGAAAAGCCCGGCCGCGACCCGCGCCCCGAGTTCAAGACCGCTGAATTCCAGGATGGCGTGGAAGACCTCAAGGATCTGCAACTGGGCATGATCCTCGAAGGTGTCGTCACGAACGTTACCAACTTCGGCGCGTTCGTCGATATTGGCGTCCACCAGGACGGTCTGGTGCACATCTCGGCGCTGTCCGAGAAGTTCATCAAGGACCCGCGTGAAGCCGTGAAAGCCGGTGACGTGGTCAAGGTCAAAGTCATGGAAGTCGATATCCCGCGCAAACGCGTCGGCCTGTCGATGCGTATGAGCGATACGCCCGGCGAGAAGATCGACGGTGCCCGTGGTGCGCGTCCAGGCTCGAGCCCGCGTCAGTCCTCGACGCCAGCACCACGCAAGGAAACCCAGACTGCAGCCCCGGCCAACAACGCCATGGCTTCGTTGTTCGCCAACGCCAAACAACTGAAGAAACGCTGATGGATATCCCTGAGAATCTGACCCATAGCGCCTACTTCCGCACCCTTGGCTGCGATGTACGCAGCCTGGACGAAAGCGGCGTTGCCACAGTCGCCCTGGCGCTGGAACCGCACTTGCGCAATCGCGGCAATGTGATGCACGGCGGGGCGATCTTCAGCCTCGTCGATATCACCATGGGCCTGGCCTGCTCCTGCGCCCATGGCTTCGACCAGCAAAGTGTCACGGTCGAGTGCAAGATCAACTATGTGCGCGCGGTCGGCGATGGCGAAGTGCTGTGCATCGCCAAGGTCTTGCACGCCGGGCGGCGCACGCTGGTGGTCGAGGCAGAAGTCGTGCAGGGCGACAAACTGGTCGCTAAAGCGCAAGGCACGTTCGCAGTGCTATAGCCGTGTCGGTTTGATTTGGAGTAATTTCGGCACTACGAAAGCAGTGCCGAAACCTTCTCGACGCTGCGATTAGACCCCGTGATCGGACCCGGCGTTTCTGACCCAGACCAGGCGACAACGCCAGTTTCTTTCTTCACCCTTGTAGATCGTCTTTTCCACCCCCATATCGGGGCGAATGATGCGTGAAGGAATCCATCTTGAGCGAACTTCTCAACCGCCGTCTGGCTCTGCTTGGCGAGCGCTCCAACCTATCCCTGTTGGAACAGTGCCTGCACGGTATCGAGCGTGAATGCCTGCGCGTGACCGGTGAAGCCCGTCTGGCCCAGACCCCACACCCGGAAGCCCTGGGCTCGGCACTGACCAACGGTCTGATCACCACGGACTATTCCGAGTCGCTGCTGGAGTTCATCACTCCGGCCCTGGCCAGCCCGGCCGAGACCTTGGACAGCCTCGACAAGATTCACAGGTTTGCCTACAGCAAGCTGGGCAACGAGTTCCTCTGGAGCCCGTCCATGCCCGTCCCGCTGCCTGCCGAGGAAGACATTCCGATTGCCTATTACGGCACTTCGAATATCGGCAAGCTCAAGTACGTGTACCGCAAGGGCCTGGCCCTGCGCTACGGCAAAACCATGCAGTGCATCGCCGGGATCCACTACAACTTCTCCCTGCCCGAGGCCGTCTGGCCGCTGCTCAAGCAGACCGAGACGTTTGACGGCGATGCCCGGGACTACCAGTCCCATTCCTACATCGCGCTGATCCGTAACTTCCGTCGTTACAGCTGGTTGCTGATGTACCTGTTCGGTGCTTCGCCTGCGCTGGACGCCGGTTTCCTGCGCGGCCGTTCGCATCAGTTGGAACAGTTCGACGCCGATACCCTGTATCTGCCCTACGCCACCAGCCTGCGCATGAGCGACCTGGGTTACCAGAGCAACGCCCAGGCCGATCTGACGCCGTGCTACAACGACCTGATCAGCTACACCGACAGCCTGCGCAAGGCAGTAGCCACCCCGTATGCGCCGTACGTCGAGATCGGCACGCACAAGGACGGCGAATGGATTCAGCTCAACACCAACGTGTTGCAGATTGAAAACGAGTACTACTCCACCATCCGCCCCAAGCGCGTGACCTACTCGGGCGAGAGGCCGATTCAGGCGTTGATGTCCCGTGGTGTGCAGTACGTGGAAGTGCGCTGCCTGGATATCAACCCGTTCCTGCCGACCGGTATCGACCTGCAGCAAGCCCGCTTCATCGACGCCTTCGTACTGTACTGCGCCTTGCAGGAAAGCCCGCAACTGGCGAACAACGAATGCAGCGGCGCGTCTACGAACTTCCTCACCGTCGTGAAGGAAGGCCGGCGTCCGGGTCTGGAGCTGCAAGGGCCAGGCGGCAGCGTCGAGCTCAAGGTCTGGGCCACCGAGCTGCTTGAGAAAATCGCGCCGATTGCAGCGTTGCTGGATCAGGCTCAGGATGGCGGCGAGGAGCACGCCAAGTCGCTGCAAGTTCAACTGGCCAAGGTCAAGGACTCGTCCCTGACGCCATCGGCACAGATTCTGGCGAGCATGACCGAACACAAGGAAGGCTTCACTGCTTTCTCGTTCCGCCAGAGCCAGGCTCATGCCGATTACTTCCGCAGCCAGCCACTGAGCGTCGAGGAACAGGCCCGTTTCGAAAGCCTGGCCAGAACCTCGATCGCCGAACAGGCGGAACTGGAGCAGACCGAAGAGCCCGTCGATTTCGACACCTTCGTCGGTGCCTATCAGGCGAGCATTCTGGCGATCAGTAACTAGCGTGCTGTAGGCGTCGGCTTGCCGGGTGTGGGAGCCGCCTTGGTGGCGATCGAGTGCGGAGCACTCGCAATTGCGTCGGTGACTGATCCGACGTCATCGCCAGCAAGCCGGCTCCCACAGGACCTCATTCCATATCGGATTTTCTGCTCGTACGCACTTCCCGCGCCGCATCCGCCATCGCCAACCAGCTCCGCCTGGCCCGCACATAATCCTGGGTAGGTCTCAGTCCGACAAAAAACTCGATGGTGTCCTGGGCCGTGTCGTGAAAATTCACGCACTCAAGGGCTATCAGGCGATGGTCGATCAGCTCGACGAACAACTGCGCCAGAGACTGCGGGGTAAACACCCAGCAGTGCACGTCGTGATAAGCCCCTGAATCCAGTATCTGCCGTGCAATTCCCTGTGCATCGCCGAGGCTATGGTGATGTTCAAGCTGGTCAGGCTCGATCAGCCCGCGCCACGCCTTGGCGCCATCCAGCTTGACGACGTTGAGCACATAATCCATCACGATATGCGCCAACGGCCAGCGCGCTTCGACCAGATGGGCATACAGCACATCGCTCAAGCGGGTTGTGTTCCTGAGGTAGTCAAAGGTGAAGCGCTTGTCCGGCACTACCAGCCGAATCTCCCCGCCCTCCTGCAGGATCGACGTCAGCTCGTTGAGCCAGCCGATCAGGTCCGGTACATGCTCGATAACGTGGGAGGCGACGACATAATCGACCTTGCGACCCACCGCCTGCGCCAGGGTCTTTTCAGCGAGAACAGCCGTTACCTCGACTATTTCATCGATCTGTACATCCGGGTCATGACGGTATTTGTCACGCAGCGCTTGGGTACTGGCGTGATCGGCGTAGATGACTGCGTGGTCGGCAGCCTTGATGAAGGGGCGGCATAGCGCACCGATCTCCAGGCCAAGCGTACCTTCCAGGGTCAACCCCGACAGCAGCTTTGCTCTTCGGTCCATTGGCATATTCCTTGTTTGAGGACCCGACAACAGGTTGCACAACAAGGATCGCAATGAATGGGTCGCGTGATGAGTCTGACGGCAAAACTATAGGCTATCGGCGCCGCCTGGACTGGCAGCGCCGACGGCCGTCAATTACAGAGCTTTTTCGAAGATCTTCGAATTACGCTGGAAGTTATACAGCGACGCACGGGCCGCCGGCAGCCGCTCGACGCTGCTCGGCTCGAAGCCGCGCTCACGGAACCAGTGCGCGGTGCGGGTGGTGAGGACGAACAGGGTCTTGAGGCCCAGTTCCCGCGCCCGTGTTTCGATACGCTCGAGCAGCTCGTCACCGCGACCGCCATGGCGGTACTCGGGATTGACCGCCAGGCAAGCCAGTTCGCCGGCCTCGGAATCGGCAATCGGATACAGCGCCGCACAGGCAATGATCAGGCCTTCGCGCTCGACCACACTGAACTGCTCGATCTCGCGCTCCAGCACTTCACGGGAGCGGCGCACCAGAATGCCCTGCTCTTCCAGGGGCGTGATCAAATCCATCAAGCCGCCGACATCTTCGATAGCGGCTTCACGAACCCGTTCGAACTGCTCCTGAGCGACGAGAGTACCGCCACCGTCACGAGTGAACAGCTCGGTGAGCAAGGCGCCATCTTCGGTGTAGCTGACGATATGGCTGCGGCCCACGCCACCGCGGCAGGCTTCGGCCGCCGCATCCAGCAGCTCGGCCTGATAGTTGTTGCCCAGCCGCGCCAGATGCGCCGGAACCTGCTGCGGACGCAGCTCACGGACCAGTCGGCCGTTCTCGTCGAGCAAGCCGGTTTCTTCACCGAACAGCAGCAGCTTGTCGGCGCCCAGATCGATGGCGGCGCGGGTGGCGACGTCTTCGCAGGCCAAATTGAAAATCTCACCGGTAGGCGAATAACCCAGAGGCGACAGCAGGACGATATGACGCTCGTCCAGCAGGCGATTGATGCCTTTGCGGTCGACGCGACGGACTTCACCGGTGTGCTGGTAATCCACGCCTTCGAGCACACCGATCGGCCGGGCGGTGACCTGGTTACCACTGGTCACCCGCAGCCGCGAGCCCTGCATCGGCGAGGCGGCCATGTCCATGGACAGGCGCGCTTCGATAGCGATACGCAGCGCGCCCACGGCATCGATCACGCACTCAAGGGTCGGCGCATCGGTAATCCGCATGTCGCGATGGTAATGCGAGGTCAGGCCGCGAGCGCTCAGGCGGCTTTCAATCTGCGGGCGCGAACCATGGACCAACACCAGGCGCACGCCAAGGCTGTGCAGCAGCACCAGGTCGTGGACGATATTGCCGAAATTGGGATGTTCCACACCGTCGCCGGGCAGCAGAACGACAAAGGTCCGTTCCCGGTGGGCGTTGATATAGGGAGACGCATGGCGAAGCCAGTTCACGTAATCGGGCATAACCTGAAAAGCCTGTAGAAAATTGGACGAAGGACAGCAACACGCACAACTCTGTAGTCGTTATCGTCGGAACAGGCTTGGCAACACGTGCACTCTCCTTCTATCTCTGGTTTTTTCCTGTGGGACCGGCTTTAGCCGGGAAGACGCATTCCCGGCTAAAGCCGGTCCCACATTACATCGCAACATCCAAATCCGCTCACTGCGGGCTCAGGCAATAATGCTCAATCAACTGCCGCAACAGCGTCACTGTAGGCTGCAAGCGTGACATTTCGAGGTATTCCCCCGGCTGATGCGCACAAGCGATATCGCCAGGACCTAAAACCAGGGTCTCGCAACCAAGGCGCTGAAGATAAGGCGCTTCGGTGCCAAATGCCACTGCTTCGGCAGTATGACCGGTCAAACGTTCCGCCACCCGCACCAGTTCGGCATCGGCGAGCTGTTCGAAGGGCGGCACTTCAGGGAATAGCGGCGCGTAATCGATCTGCACCTTATGGCGCTCGGCCAGGGGCTGCAGCTTCTGCTGGATCGCCGCGCGCAGCACGTTCGGGTCCATGCCCGGCAGCGGGCGCAGGTCGAATTCCAGAGAGCACTGGCCGCAGATCCGGTTGGGGTTGTCGCCGCCATGGATGCAGCCGAAGTTAAGGGTCGGCTGCGGCACGCTGAACTGCGGATTGCGGTACTCCTGCTGCCACTGCGCACGCAGGCCTTTCAGCTCACTGATGGCGTCGTGCATGGCTTCCAGCGCGCTGTGCCCCAGGCTCGGGTCGGAGGAATGGCCGCTGCGCCCAAGAATATCGATGCGCTCCATCATCACGCCCTTGTGCAGGCGGATTGGCCGCAGCCCCGTCGGCTCGCCGATCACTGCCGCGCGCCCCAAGGGCCGACCCGCCTCGGCCAGAGCCCGGGCACCGGCCATGGAGCTTTCTTCGTCGCAAGTCGCAAGAATCAGCAACGGCTGCTTGAAGGGTTGATCAAGCAGACCGCGCACCGCTTCGATGGCCAGGGCAAAAAAGCCCTTCATGTCGCAACTGCCCAGGCCGACCCAGCGCCCGTCGACTTCCGTCAGCTTGAGCGGATCGGTTTTCCACAATGCCTCGTCGAACGGCACGGTATCGCTGTGCCCGGCCAGCACCAGGCCGCCAGGGCCGGTGCCATAGGTGGCCAGCAGGTTGAACTTGCCCGGCGAGACCTGCTGGATATCGCAGGCAAAGCCCAGGTCGCCCAGCCAACCGGCCAGCAGATCGATCACTCCACGGTTGGACTGGTCCAGCGACGGCTGGGTGCAGCTCACCGAAGGTGCGGCGATCAGGGCGGCGAACTGGTCTTTCATCGACGGCACGGGCATAGACATTCCTCAAGGCGGGGCGACACGCCGGTTCATCATAGGGCCAGATGCTGTCTGGAATAAACCGTTACCGGGCATGTCCTGTACACTGCACGCCATCGCGCAGCCCTGCCACCCCCGGCTGCGCCTCCCGTTATCAGCTTTACAGCGTCTGGACTCCCGGCCATGCACAAAGAAACCGAAATCAAACTGCGCGTCAGCCGCGAAACCCTGGCGGCGCTGCGTGAACACCCGTTGCTGAAAAAGCGCAACAAAAGTGGCTGGGAACGCCTGGAACTGTTCAACCAATACTTCGACACCCCCGAGCGCGACCTGGCCAACGCCAAGGTAGCCCTGCGCCTGCGTCGTGATGGCGATGCCATTATCCAGACCCTCAAGACCCGCGGGCAAAGCGTGGCCGGGCTGTCCGAGCGCAACGAATACAACTGGGACTTGGCCAAGGCCAAGCTCGATATCAAGAAGCTCGACGGCGAATGCTGGCCCGAGCAGTTGGCGGACCTGGACAAGAAGACCATCAAGCCACTGTTCACCACTGACTTCGTCCGGGAAAAAGCCGAAATCGCCTGGGGTCGCGGCAAGACCAAGGTCGTGATCGAGGCCGCCCTGGATCTGGGCAACGTCATCGTCGGCAAGCAGAAGGAAGAAATCTGCGAGCTGGAGCTGGAACTGCGTGAAGGCGAACCTGCCGCGCTGCTGGAACTGGCCGCCGAGCTGGCCCAGACCCTGGCCTTGATGCCGTGCGATATCAGCAAGGCCGAGCGCGGCTACCGCCTGTTCGACGCCAACAGCTACTCCCTGAGCCTGCCAGCACCGCAGCTCGACGGCGAAACGCCACTGGACGACGCCTACGCCGCCCTGGCCTGGCATCTGCTGGGCAGCAGCCAGCGCCTGGCCGAGCAATATCGCTTTAATGGCCACTGGCGCCTGCTGCAGGACTGGGTCGAGCAACTGGCCGAACTGCGTGCCCTGACCACCAGCCTCGGCCAGGCCGCCCCGCGCACCGCTACCAGCGAACTGCGCGGCGCCCTCGACGCCATGCTGGAAGACTGGCGCCCGCTGGTTCAGGCCGGCCAGGAAGACGGTGACGTCCGCGCCGCCGCCCACGAGCAGTTCATCGAAGAACTGCAGGATCCACGCTGGGGCCTGTTCTCCCTGAACACCTCGCGCTGGCTGCTGGCCCGTAGCTGGACCGCCGAGCGTAACAACCGTGGCAACCGCCAGGGCGCCGCCCTCCTCGCCAGTTGGCTACCACGTTTGTTGGCGGACGAAGCCACGGCCCTGCAACTGAATCGCTATCAGCAGCAGCCTGAGGACCTCGCCGAGCAACTGCCGCGTATCGAACGCATCCAGGCCTGGATGCACCACGCCCGCCAGGTCCTGGACCTGCCGGAAGTCGACCGCCTGTACGGCGAGCTGAACAAACTGGAAGAACTGGCCAATCAGCCGATCAGCGATGAAGTAATCGACGCCCGCGTTGAGCAGACCATTGCCGTGCTCCAGAACAAGGCGTGGAAATTGCTGCTGAAAATGTAACCTCGCGCTGCAAATACAACATGTGGGAGCAAGCTTGCTTGCGAAAGCTGGCGTCTTCGCAGGCAAGCCTGCTCCCACATTCACAAGCGCCCTGCTGAACCCGAGGAGCAAGTCACCCCACCGGCAAACTCGTCGTCGATTTGATTTCCGACAACGCCACGATCGAGTTCACTTCCTGAATCCCCGGCACCATCGACAGCTTTTCGAAGAAGAAGCGCTCGTAGGCTTCGATATCCGGCGTGACAATCCGCAACAGAAAATCCACCGCCCCCATCAGCACATAACACTCCAGCACCTCGGGAAAGCCGCGAATCGAGTCGGTAAATTCCGTGAAATTGGAGCGTCCGTGAGCGTTGAGTTTGACCTCGGCGAAGATCTGCGTGTTGAGGCCGATTTTCTTGCGGTCGAGCAATGACACTTGGCGGCGGATCACCCCTTCATCCTTGAGCCGCTGAATCCGTCGCCAGCACGGCGACTGCGACAGCCCGACCTGTTCGGCAATCTGCGCGCTGGACAAGGAGGCGTCCTCTTGCAGCAGCGCGAGGATCTTGCGGTCATAGCCATCCAGCTCGATAGACATAACTATTTCTCTTTTTTAGGTTTTGACGCATTAACTAGTCGAAACAAGGCTAATTCATTCGATCATGGATCAGAAATTTCTTTTTCTACATGCAAGAATTTCCCCAATCGAAACAGGAGACGCCCCATGCCCAACCTCGAAGCCGTGGAAACCGCCCCACACCGTCCGGACACCTGGTCAGCCCATAACAGCCACTGCCTGGCCCGGTACCGGATTCTTGCCGAGGCCGAGCCCGACCTGTTGTGCCGGGTGCTCAATCTGTTCGCCATGCAGTACCTGATCCCGCAACAGGTGAACGTGCAGCAGGCCGAGGACATGCTGATGATCGATGTGCAGATCGACCGTCTGTCGTGGCATCGAGCCCAGGTGATTGGCGAAAAAATGCGCAACTTGATCAATGTTTGTACAGTGGAACTGGAACAACTCGGGCATTCCCACGTCTCAATTCAATCCGTCTCCCTGGCCGCCAGCTGAGCACCGCTGAAAATAATCGCAACGCTTAACCACACAGAGGGCGCAACAACTGGCACGCTTGGGGCTACTCTTGCTGATCGTTATGAGCTGAACCGCCCAAAGGAAGCTGCATGTCCGTCCTCGCATCATCAACCCAGGACCGCTGGCTGGATCTGAACGAGCTGCTGCGCGATCTGGTCGCCGAAGGTTTCATCGACCAGGCCAGCGCCGAGCACGCCATGACCCAGCGGCGCAGTGCCGCCAACATGCAGCTGCACCCGTTGCAGTTCATGGCCGCGCAACAACTGGATGACCTCAAGCGTCCGGGGCGCAAACTGGACCTTGAGACCCTCACAGTGTGGCTGGCCGCCCGCGCCGGGCAACCGTACATGCGCATAGACCCGCTGAAGATCGACAGCGCCTCGGTGACACCGCTGATGTCCTACGCCTTCGCCCAGCGCCACAAGATCCTCGCCGTGGCGGTGGACCGCGAATCGGTGACCATCGCCAGCGCCCAGCCCTATGTCAAAGCCTGGGAAGCCGACCTGACCCACGTCCTCAAGCGCTCGATCAAGCGCGTGGTGGCCAACCCGGCAGATATCCAGCGGGTGGCGGTGGAATTCTTCCGCCTGGCGAAATCGGTCAGCGGCGCCAATGCCGTTGATCAGAAAATGAACAACATCGGCAACTTCGAACAGTTGCTCAAGCTCGGCTCCAGCGATCAGGAACCCGACGCCAACGACGCGCATATCGTCAATATCGTTGACTGGCTGTTCCAGTACGCTTTTCAGCAACGCGCCAGTGACATCCATATCGAGCCGCGCCGGGAACAAGGCACGGTGCGTTTTCGCATCGACGGCGTGCTGCACAACATCTACCAATTCCCGCCCCAGGTAACCATGGCCGTGGTCAGTCGCCTTAAAAGCCTGGGCCGGATGAACGTCGCCGAAAAACGCAAACCCCAGGACGGCCGGGTCAAGACCACCACGCCCGATGGCGGCGAAGTCGAGTTGCGCCTGTCGACACTGCCCACCGCGTTCGGCGAAAAAATGGTCATGCGGATCTTCGACCCGGAAGTGCTGCTCAAGGACTTCGACCAGCTCGGTTTTTCCAACGATGACCTGCGCCGCTGGCAGGACATGACCTGCCAGCCCAACGGCATCATTCTGGTCACCGGTCCCACCGGTTCCGGCAAGACGACGACGCTCTATACCACGCTGAAGAAGCTGGCGACCTCGGAGGTCAACCTCTGCACCATCGAAGACCCCATCGAGATGGTGGAACCTGCGTTCAATCAGATGCAGGTCCAGCACAACATTGACCTGACCTTCGCCAGCGGCGTACGCGCACTGATGCGCCAAGACCCCGATATCATCATGATCGGCGAAATTCGCGACCTGGAGACCGCCGAAATGGCCATCCAGGCCGCCCTCACCGGTCACCTGGTGCTGTCCACTCTGCACACCAACGATGCGCCCAGTGCCATCAGCCGTCTGCTGGAACTCGGCGTGCCGCACTACCTGCTCAAGGCCACCATCCTCGGCGTCATGGCCCAGCGCCTGGTGCGAACCCTGTGCCCGCATTGCAAGGCGCCCATCGAGTTGAACGAAGTGGACTGGCAGACCCTCACCCGTCCGTGGCAGGCTCCGGTACCGGCTGGCGCCCATCGCGCTGTCGGTTGCATCGAATGCCGGGAAACCGGCTATCGCGGTCGCGCCGGGGTGTACGAGATCATGTTGATGTCCGATGGCGTGCGCGACCTGATCAGCGCCGACCTCGACCTCACCGCCATGCGCCGTCAGGCGTTCAAGGAAGGCATGCGCAGCCTGCGCCTGTCCGGCGCACAAAAGGTCTCGGCGGGGCTGACGACGCTGGAAGAAGTGCTGCGGGTTACGCCGCAGAGTGAGCAACGCTAACGCTATTTTTGAGACCGTGCATGACCTGTGGGACCGGCTTCAGCCGGGAAGACGCATTCCCGGCTGAAGCCGGTCCCACAGGTACAACACACTGCGATTCAAATGAAAACAGGGAAATGTTTATGCAACTAGGTACCGTCGTCCTGCTGTTCGTCGTTCTGGCGATCGTCATTCTGTTCATGGGATTCAAAGTGGTGCCCCAGGGCTATCAATGGACCGTCGAACGTTTTGGCCGCTACACCACCACGCTCAAGCCGGGCCTGAATATCATCGTGCCGGTGATGGATCGCATCGGGCGCAAGATCAACGTGATGGAGAGCGTGCTGGATATCCCGCCCCAAGAAGTCATTACCGCAGACAACGCTACGGTGCAGATCGATGCCGTGTGTTTCTTCCAGGTGGTCAACACCGCCCAGGCGGCCTATGAGGTGAACAACCTCGAACATGCGATCCGCAACCTGCTGCAAACCAATATCCGCACCGTGCTCGGCTCCATGGAACTGGACGCCATGCTCAGCCAGCGCGACAACATCAACGAACGCCTGCTGCGCACGGTCGACGAAGCCACGGCGCCGTGGGGCATCAAGATCACCCGTATCGAGATCAAGGACATCAGCCCGCCCGCCGACCTGATGGCGGCCATGTCCGGGCAGATGAAAGCCGAGCGCATCAAACGCGCCCAGATCCTTGAAGCCGAAGGCCTGCGCGCCGCTGCGATTCTCACCGCCGAAGGCAAAAAGCAGGCGCAGATTCTCGAAGCCGAAGGCGGTCGTCAGGCGGCCTTCCTTGAGTCTGAAGCCCGTGAACGCCAGGCCGAAGCCGAAGCTCGTGCAACCCAGGTGGTATCCCAAGCGATTGCCAACGGCAACGTGCAGGCGGTCAATTATTTTGTCGCGCAGAAGTACATCGACGCCCTGGGCAAACTGGCCTCGGCCAACAACAGCAAGGTCATCCTCATGCCACTGGAAGCCAGCCAGGTGATTGGCGCAGTGGGCGGTATTGGCGAGATCGTCAAAGCCACCTTCGACAGCAAGAAAGTCTGATGTGGGACTACCTGCAAAACCTGTCGTTCTGGGACTGGCTGGGCCTGGGCACGGTGCTGCTGATTCTTGAAGTGTTCGGCGCCGGCGGCTATCTGCTGTGGGTCGGCATCGCGGCGGCGGGGGTCGGCGTGCTGACCTTCCTGCTGCCCATGCACTGGACGATTCAATTTCTGCTGTTTGCCGCGCTGTCGATCCTCACGGCGGTGTACTGGTGGCGGCGCCAGCGCAGCGTCAATCGCCCGTCCGACCAGCCGGGGCTGAACATGCGTGGGCAGGAACTGATCGGTCGTACCTTCGCCGTGCACACCGCCATTGTCGAGGGACGCGGCAAGATCAAGGTGGGGGATGGCGTTTGGATCGTCACCGGACCTGATGCGCCGGTGGGCGCCCAGGTGCGGGTGGTGGCGCAGGATGGGGCGATTTTGCGGGTGGAGGCGTTCTGAGGCTCATTTCCAGCAAACTTGAATTGAAATGAGCTTTTGTGGGAGCCGGCTTGCTGGCGATAGCGGTATTGCAGGCGACACCCCTGTCGACTGACCCAACGCCATCGCCAGCAAGCCGGCTCCCACAGGTTCTGTGCAATCTCAGAGAATTGCGGATTATTCAGCCGTCGACGGCTTTTCCCACAAATTGATCCCGCCTTCCACCGCAAAACGGTCAATCTCAGCCAGTTCTTCAGCGCTGAACGCCAAATTCCTCAAGGCGCCGACGTTTTCGACAATCTGCTCCGGGCGGCTGGCGCCAATCAGGGCCGAGGTCACCCGTGGGTCACGCAGGGTCCAGGCCAGGGCCATTTGCGCCAGGCTCTGGCCGCGACGCTGGGCAATTTCGTTGAGTGCACGCACATGGGCGATGTTCTCTTCCGATAAGTGCGAGGCCTGCAGCGAGCCGCCACCGGGACGATTGACCCGGGCATCCTTGGGAATACCGTTCAGGTATTTGTCCGACAGCAGGCCCTGGGCCAACGCGGTAAAGGCAATCACCCCGGCGCCCAGCTCTTCGGTGGCGTCCAGCAGGTCTTTCTCGACCCAGCGATTGAGCAGGTTATAGGCCGGCTGATGAATCAGCAGCGGCACTTTCCACTCTTTCAGCAATGCTGCGATCTCACGGGTTTTCGCCCCGGAGTACGAAGAGATACCGATGTACAGCGCCTTGCCCTGCTGTACAGCAGTGGCCAATGCGCCTGCGGTTTCTTCCAGCGGGGTGTCGGGGTCGAAGCGGTGCGAATAAAAGATATCCACATAGTCCAGGCCCATGCGTTGCAGGCTCTGGTCAAGGCTAGCCAGCACGTACTTGCGCGAGCCGCCGCCCTGGCCGTAAGGCCCCGGCCACATGTCCCAACCGGCCTTGCTGGAGATGATCAGTTCGTCGCGGTAGTGCTTGAAGTCTTCGCGCAGCAGACGGCCGAAGTTGATCTCGGCGGCGCCGTAGGGCGGGCCGTAGTTATTGGCGAGGTCAAAGTGGTTGATACCCAGGTCGAATGCGGTGCGCAGCATGGCGCGCTGGACATCGATCGGCGTGCTGTCGCCGAAGTTATGCCACAGCCCCAAAGACAACGCAGGCAGGACCAGCCCGCTGCGGCCAGTACGGCGATAGGGCATGGCTTCGTAACGATTTTCGGCAGCGATATACGTCATCGGATCCTCTCTTGTTGAATGTTGTCGGACGATTACCAGTGTGTAGCAATCGTTTGCGTTGTCCAGTGAAGAGTCAGGGCGCCGGCTTCTGCCAAACGGCTTGCTGGATGTCGACCCGCTTGGGCAACAGATGGTTGTCGTGGAACAGATCGGCGGTCACTTGTTGCGCCGCAATGGTCGCGGCGGTGACCGGCTGGCTCGGCTCCCTGCCGACGTAAACCAGATCGGCTCCGGCAAATTGGGTGGGCGCCGTTTTGCAGGCGATGGCGGTATCTTGTGGGACCGGCTTTAGCCGGGAAGACAATATAACGGACGCTGGAAATGCATCGGTCATACAGACGCCTTCCCGGCTAAAGCCGGTCCCACCAAGCATACCGCCCAATTGTTCGGTTTTATCGAACAGTAAAGGCAACTCTGGACTGTTTATCCCCTCAGATCGATATGTGAAAGTAAACCCACATTCAGAACCGAGGTTCGCCATGAACACTGCAACCCGTAAAGTCGCCATCGTCACCGGTGCGTCCCGTGGTATCGGCGCCGAGATCGCCAAACGTCTGTCCGCCGATGGTTTCGCCGTGGTCATCAACTACGCCAGCAGCGCCAGCGAGGCTGATGCCCTGGTCGCGCAGCTTGCCGCCGCTGGTGGTCAAGCCTTGGCGATCAAGGCCGATGTGGCCAGTGCCGCTGATGTACAGCGCCTGTTTGATGAAACCGAACAGAAACTCGGCAAGGTCGATGCGCTGGTCAATAACGCCGGCATCCTGAAAATCCTGCCGCTGGTCGACACCAGCGACGAGTTGTTCGAACGGACCTTCGCCATCAACGTGCGGGGTACCTTCAATACCCTGCGTGAAGCGGGCAAGCGCCTCAACGACGGCGGGCGCATCATCAATTTTTCCAGCACCACGGTGAGCCTGAACCTGCCGGGCTATGCGGTCTATACCGCGACCAAGGCGGCGGTTGAAGCCTTCACCCATACCTTTGCCAAGGAGCTGCGCGGACGCAATATTACCGTCAATGCCGTCGCGCCCGGCCCAGTGGCCACCGAACTGTTCTTCAATGGCAAGAGCGAGGAGCAGATCCAGCAGTTGGCCAAGATGCCGCCCCTGGAACGCCTCGGCCAGCCGGAAGATATCGCCGGTGTGGTGGCCTTCCTCGCCGGGCCGGATGCCGGTTGGGTCAACGGCCAGGTCCTGCGCGCCAACGGCGGCCTGGCCTGATTGCCTCAGGCCCGCGCCGGTTCGGCCGGCGCCACCACCTCATCGGCCTTCGCCGCAAAGCGATTGGCCCGGCCGAAAGTGCCGAAATCATTAAAGCGTACGCCCATCTGCGCCATGACCCGATGCGCCACGGGCGCGGTCATCTGTCGGATATAAAAGGGTTCCTTGACCACGAAGTGATGGATGCCGTGGGTGCTGCCGAAGTTGAAGCAGAACGCCTGCAACGGCCACATCCACCAGGGGTTGAGCACCTGGGTCTGCTGAATCACGTTGCCCGCTTCCAGATCGCCGTAGTAATGCATGTTCGAGCTGACGAAATGCAGGCAGAAGGTGCGCAGCACATTAGGCCCGACCAGCACCACCACGGCAATATCGATCACCGGCATCACCTCCAGGGTTGTCGCTGACCACTCAACCGACGTGCCCAGCAGTGCGGCGATCCCGTTGGCCGCGTGAAAGCCGAGAAACACGTACCAACTGCCCCAATTGAGCAGCGCCAGCGGCGCATAGACCTTTAGCGTGCGCTTGAGGATGCTGAATTTGTGCGCCCAGGTTTTCGCCCGCAGCATGCGGATCAGCGACGACATGACGTTATCGCCGACCATCAACAGCCGGGCGATGCCCCACGGTTCGCCATTGGTAATGGCACGCTCTTCCATATCCGCTTCAGTGCCGGAGACCTTGTGGTGATTGAGGTGTAGATGGCGGCGAATCCACGGATTGATCGTGCTCGGTCGCGCCAGCCAGACCAGGGCCAGCATCAGATTGTGCGGGATACGTTGCTTGCGAAAATACATGCTGTGGATCAGGTCATGTTCCAGCTCATGGGTCAGGGAAGCGAAGAAGGCATTAAGCAACAGGCACACCCACCAGGCCATGTAACCCGCAAGATAGAGCCCGGCACTGAGCAGCATGCCGCCCAGGGCGAAGGCCAGGATGCCGACGCCGATAGCGTCCTGATGGCGCAGAATCGGGTAGCGCGCACGCAACTCGTCGCCCCTGGCGCCCACCACCGCGCGAATATGCGCTGATCGCTGCTGTGCATTCAGTCTCGCGGGGCTTGCAGAAGGTGCGTGCATGCTTACATCCTCTATCATGACGGTAAGTGAAGAGGATCTCACTGTGCATGAGCCCACTCCCTGCGCGCCCTGCCGAGTACGCCAATCTGTTGACCGCAGGCGCCAATGATCATGACTGAGCCCAGTATTCTCGCCAGTTGGACTCGCGCCTTGTGCAAACAGATCAATGCGCTGGGGCTGGACAGCATCGCGCTGTGCCAGGCTGCGGGACTAGACCCACAGTTGATGGACGATCCCGACGCACGCTATCCGGTCAGCACCAGTACGCGCCTTTGGCATCTGGCCGTGGCTGCCAGCGGCAATCCGGCGCTGGGCCTGCGCGTATCGCGATTCGTCAGCCCGACCACCTTCCACGCTCTGGGTTACGCCCTGGTCGCCAGCGCCTCGTTGCGCGAAGTGTTCGAACGCATCGTGCGCTATCACCCGGTGGTCAGCGACGCCCTGACCCTGGAGTTCAAGCGGGTCGATGATCGTTATGAATTCCGCTTCAACGCCCCGCCCGACGGGCCCGTACCGGCCTTTGAAGCGCTGGACGCCTTTGCCGCCATCTACGTACGCACCTGCCGCAACCGTCTGGGCCGCAGCTACGCCCCCCTGGCCGTGCACCTGCAACGCCCCGCGCCGCAAGACCCGCAACCGTGGCAGGAAGTATTCCGCGCCCCGCTGTACTTCGACGCGGCCGAGAATCTGCTGGAGTTTGCCTGCGCCGACTTCGACAGCCACCTGGACGACAGCAACCCGCAACTGGCCGAGCACAACGAAACCGTGCTCAACCGCACCCTGGAACAACTGCAGCCCCTGACCTGGGAACGCCGCGTACGCTCGGTGATCGAGGCGCAACTGCCCGAAGGCGAACCCACCGCCGAGCGCGTCGCCCAGAGCCTGCACCTGAGCCTGCGCAGCCTGCAACGCCATCTGGCCGACGAAGGCTGCCGCTTCGACCTGCTGCTCAACCAGTGCCGACAGAATCTGGCACTGCAACACATGCGCGACCCGCGCAGCTCACTGAGCGAAATCGCCTACCTGCTGGGCTTTGCCGACACCAGCAGCTTCAGCCGCGCGTTCAAACGCTGGACCGGGGTGACGCCGAGTCAGTATCGCGATGGGCTGGGCGGCTGAGCGCTCAAGATATTGACCGCACAAACTTCGCCCCGGCCATCTCCCGCAGCCGGTTGATATTCATCACCTGCAACTGCTCCTGACGCAGATAAACCACCTTGCGCTCATGCAGGGTTTGCAGGATCTGCGGCAGCTCAGGATCGCCCAGGGCAAGGTCTTCGTACGGAATCAAACGGCGCGAATGATTGAGTTCGCCATAGCCTTCGCTGAGCAACAGCAGGCGGCGGGCGATGCGGGTACGGGGCGGCAGGCGTGCCAGCTCATCAGCGCGCAGTAGCGCCAGGCCGAGTTTATGGCTGAGCAATTCGGCGAAGGGCCGCCAGTAGTGGGGATATTGCTCGAGCAGCGTCAGCAGGGTCGCCTGAGGCACCTGTAACAGAATGCTTTGCCCTGTGGAATACAGGTCCTGAGTGCGCGGCAGGCCGTCGAACAGCGACACCTCGCCGAACCAGTAAGGCAGTGAGACCTCGTCAAAGTGGCCAATTGGATATTGCTCATCGACTGCACCCACGCGCAATGTGCCTTCGACCAGGATATACAGGCCGCAAGGTGAATCGCCCCGGGCGAAGAGCAGCTTGCCTGGGGTGATCCGCCGCTGCCGCGCTGCTGCCAGCAAGGCGTCCTGCAAACCGGCCGGCAAGGCGCCAAACCAACTATCGTTAAGCAGACGCGAACGCCATCCCGCTCCATTTGTCATGTGTTGCTCCCTTTTGTTGCAGGTTTTGTCATTTTCAGCCGATCCATCCCGACAGACTCTGCGGCATGATCAGCATTCACCCAGAGGCATAAAAATGAAAAACCTCGTCGATCATCTCAGTCAATACGCGGCTTACCACCGTGACACCCGCAATATCGCCAGCCACTTCATCGGCATCCCGCTGATTGTCGTCGCCGTGGCGGTGCTGTTGTCGCGTCCCGGCTGGGCGGTGGGCGGGCTATGGCTCTCGCCTGCCCTGCTGGTAAGCCTGGCCAGCGTCGTATTCTACCTGCGTCTGGATCGCGGGTTCGGTGTGTTGATGGCCGTTTTGCTTGGCCTGTGTGTTTGGGCCGGGGCGAGCCTGGCACAGCAATCGACACTGACTTGGCTCGGTACCGGGGTGGGCCTGTTCGTGATTGGCTGGATCATCCAGTTCATCGGCCATTATTGGGAAGGCCGTAAGCCCGCCTTTGTCGACGATGTCACAGGGCTGATCATCGGCCCGCTGTTCGTTGTGGCCGAGCTGGCATTTTTGCTGGGGCTGCGCAAAACCTTGCAACACGCCATCGAAGAGCGGGCGGGGCCGACGGGGAGGCACGAGCGCAAGGCTGCTATATAAGCGCAGTGGATCCGTTGGAGCGAGACTTGCCCGCGAAGAAGTCGGCACATTCGACACCGCCTTCGCGGGCAAGCCTCGCTCCCACAAACCCTGTCAAACCTTAGATATTGGCAACCTTCTGCCAAACCTTGGGTTTGAAGAACAGCGTCTCGCCCTTGGCCAGGCCGGTCAGGCTGTCGTGATCCTTCACCACTTCGGCCTCAATCAGATCGTTCTGGCCTTCGACCTTCAAGGTCACCCGCGTTGTCGCGCCCAGCGGGCGGATATCGCGGACTTCGGCCGGGTGGTGATCCTCCAGTTCATGGCGCGACAGCGACACTTCGTGGGGGCGGAACAGGACGTGGTTGTCTTCACCCAGGTGCAGGCGGTTGGAGTCGCCGAGGAAGTGATAGACGAAATCACTGGCCGGATTCTCGTAGACCTCGCCCGGTGAGCCGATCTGCTCGATCACGCCCTTGTTCATCACCACGATACGGTCCGCCACTTCCATGGCTTCTTCCTGGTCGTGGGTCACGAATACCGAGGTCAGGTTGATATCTTCGTGCAGGCGCGCCAGCCAGCGGCGCAGTTCCTTGCGCACCTTGGCGTCGAGGGCGCCGAAAGGTTCATCGAGCAGCAGTACCTTGGGCTCCACCGCCAGGGCGCGGGCCAGGGCGATACGCTGACGCTGGCCGCCGGACAGTTGCTCCGGATAGCGGTCAGACAACCAGTCCAGCTGCACCATGTTCAGCAACTCGTGAACCTTGGCGGCGATCTGGGTTTCGTTAGGGCGCTGGCCCTTGGGCTTCATGCGCAGGCCGAACGCCACGTTGTCGAACACGGTCATGTGGCGGAACAGCGCGTAATGCTGGAACACGAACCCGACGTTGCGATCACGCACATCGTGGCCGGAGACGTCTTCGCCGTGGAAGACGATGCTGCCCTGATCGGGGGTTTCCAGACCGGCAATAATGCGCAGCAAGGTGGTCTTGCCGCAGCCGGACGGGCCGAGCAAAGCCACCAGCTCGCCACTCTGGATATCCAGACTGATGCTGTTGAGGGCCTTGAAGGCGTTGAAGTTCTTGCTGACGTTACGGACTTCGATCGACATGATTATTCCTCCGCCGCACTTTGGCGCAGACGGTTAATACGCGCTTCGCTCCACTGCTTGAGCAGCAGGATGAACAGCGCCAGGATCAGCAACAGGCTCGCCACAGCAAAGGCGGCAACGTGGTTGTATTCGTTGTAGAGGATTTCAACGTGCAGCGGCAGGGTGTTGGTCACACCACGAATGTGCCCGGACACCACCGACACCGCACCGAATTCACCCATGGCCCGGGCGGTACAGAGCACCACGCCGTAGATCAGCCCCCATTTGATGTTCGGTACCGTGACGTGCCAGAACATCTGCCAGCCATTGGCGCCGAGCAAGCGCGCCGCTTCTTCCTCCTGAGTGCCCTGCTCCTGCATCAGAGGGATCAGCTCTCGGGCAACGAACGGCACAGTGACGAAAATGGTCGCCAGGACGATGCCCGGCAAGGCGAAGACGATCTGGATATCGTGATCCTGCAACCACGGCCCGAATACGCCACGGGCGCCAAACATCAGCACGTAGACCAGACCGGCAATGACCGGCGAGACCGAGAATGGCAGGTCGATCAGGGTGACCAGAAAGCTCTTGCCACGGAACGAGTATTTGCTCACGCACCAGGCAGCGGCGACACCGAACACCACGTTGAGCGGTACCGAAATCACCACCGCCAGCACAGTCAGCTTGAGCGCCGACAAGGCATCAGGTTCGAGGATCGCGGTAAAGAAGCCGCCCAGACCGTTCTTCAGGCCCTGGGACACCACGATAAACAGCGGCAACAGCAGAAACAGCGCGAACACCAGCCAGCCGAGGCCGATCAGGATGCGCCGGTAGACTGCGTTGCCACGACGGGCCGCATTGGCTGAAGCCGCGGCAGAAAGCGTTGAATTGGACATGCTCGTACGCTCCTCAGGCCGGGGTTTCGATGCGGCGCTGCAACAGGTTGATCAGCAGCAGCAGAATGAAAGACACCACCAGCATCATCACGCCAATGGCCGTGGCCCCGGCGTAGTCGTACTGGTCGAGCTTGACCATGATCAGCAACGGCAGGATTTCGGTCTTCATCGGCATGTTGCCGGCAATGAAAATCACCGAACCGTACTCACCGACACCCCGGGCAAAGGCCAGGGCAAAACCGGTCAGCCAGGCGGGCAGCAATGCTGGCGCGAGGATGTAACGGAAAACCTGCAATGGCCGCGCGCCGAGGCAGGCGGCTGCTTCTTCGACTTCACGGGGAATGTCCGCCAGCACCGGCTGCACCGTACGCACCACAAACGGCATGGTCACGAAAGTCAGCGCCAGGGTGATACCCAGTGGCGTATAGGCGATCTTGAAACCCAGGTCCGCTGCAAACTGCCCGACCATGCCATTGGGTGCATACAACGCAGTCAGGGCAATACCGGCCACGGCGGTCGGCAGGGCGAACGGCAGGTCGATCATCGCATCGATGATCTTGCGGCCGGGGAAGGTGTAGCGCACCAGCACCCAGGCCAGCAGCGTTCCGATGATGCCGTTGATGATGGCGGCATAGAACGCGGTGAGGAAACTCAGCTTCAACGCCGCCAGCACGCGAGGTGCGGTGACGATGGTCCAGAACTGCGCCCAGCTCAGTTGCGAGGCGTGGATGAACATGACAGCCAGGGGTATCAGCACAATCAGACTGAGGTACACCAGGGTGTAACCCAGCGTCAGCCCGAAGCCGGGTATGACGGGGGATATGCGTCGTGACATACGAGTCCTTGGTTCGAAGTACTACTGTAGGAGCCTGCGCTGCGTCCCTGACTCTGCGCTATCGCGCAGCAAATACAGGATTAATGTGGGACCGGCTTCAGCCGGGAAGGCGCCTTCCCGGCTAAAGCCGGTCCCACAGGAAAACGCATCAATTAAGCCAGCAGCACCTGCAAAAGAGCAGGTGCCACCATCCAATTACTGCGGAATATAGATCTGGTCGAAGATCCCGCCGTCATTGAAGAATTTCGGTTGGGCAGTTTTCCAGCCGCCGAAGTCCTTGTCGATAGTCAGCAGGTTCAATTTAGGGAACTGCTTTTCATATTTCGCAGCGACCTCAGTGTCACGCGGGCGATAGAAGTTCTTCGCAGCGATTTCCTGGCCTTCCTTGCTGTACAGGTGTTTCAGGTATTCGGTGGCGATTTCGGTGGTGCCATGCTTCTCGGCGTTCTTTTCCACAACCGCGACAGGCGGCTCGGCCAGAATCGACAGGGAAGGTACGACGATATCGAACTTGTCGGCGCCGCCGTCTTCTTTCAGTGCCAGGAAGGCTTCGTTTTCCCACGCCAGCAGCACATCACCCTGACCGTTGTTGACGAAGGTAATGGTCGAACCGCGGGCGCCAGTGTCCAGCACAGGTACGTGTTTGAACAGTTTGCTGATGTACTCGTTGGCTTTCTTTTCGTCGCCGTTATTCGACTTCAGGCCATAGCCGTAGGCCGCCAGGAAGTTCCAGCGCGCACCGCCGGAGGTTTTCGGGTTGGGCGTGATGACCGACACACCATCCTTGATCAGGTCGCCCCAGTCGTGAATGCCCTTGGGGTTGCCCTTGCGCACCAGGAACACGATGGTCGAGGTGTACGGGGTGCTGGCGTCCGGCAGCTTGGTCTGCCAGTTTTCCGGAATGGTCTTGCCCAGCTTGGCGATTTCGTCGATGTCACCAGCCAGGGCCAGGGTCACTACGTCGGCAGGCGAGCCGTCGATCACCGAACGGCCCTGCTTGCCCGAACCACCGTGAGACTGGTTGATCTTGACCGTGTCGCCTGGGTGGGACTTCTTCCAGAAACTAGTGAATTCAGCGTTGTAGTCCTGATACAGCTCACGGGTCGGATCGTAGGAGACGTTGAGCAGCGTGTAATCTTTGGCGACAACGGAACCAGCAAAGACCGCAAGGGTGAGTGCGGCCAGCGCATAACGGCGGATGGTCATGAATGAAGCTCCTGGGGAATTCGGTGTTGGCGTTATATTTTTTAGTTTTAACCGGTCTTGTTTGCCGGGTTCTGCAGACGGAATTTTTCT
This sequence comes from Pseudomonas sp. JL23, assembly GCF_056933585.1. Lineage (NCBI taxonomy): Bacteria > Pseudomonadati > Pseudomonadota > Gammaproteobacteria > Pseudomonadales > Pseudomonadaceae > Pseudomonas > Pseudomonas sp. JL23. The sequence continues at coordinate 6,629,982 of NZ_CM167795.1, forward strand.
TTGCGTTCGATCTGGACGACTTGGGCGTTATGCACAGTGATTTCCACCGCGCCGAAGCGCAGGTCACGTAGCGCACTCTGAATTTCTCGCAGAATGGCTGCTTCGTCCTGGCCGTCAACGCTACGTAGAGATGCGCTCATGATCATGCTCCTTCGAATAGAGAGGCCCGCAGTGGCGATTCAAGGCAACTGCTTGTGGCGTGAAGGCAATCTTAGAGAGACGCGGATATTCTTAAAAATACTATTTAAGAATGCAGATAGAACTGAAAGGCATTAAAAGCCGGTAGAGGAACAGCCTGATTATTTTGTGGGACCGGCTTTAGCCGGGAAGGCCATTGAACAGCCCCTGGAAAACTGTCGATCGTACCGACGTCTTCCCGGCTAAAGCCGGTCCCACAAAGGGTGTTCAATTCGATCAAGATGGGATGTGCCGGCTCAAATCACCGGCTGGCGAAAGTCCGGTGCGCGCAGCCAGTCGATCTGCTCGGCAGGCATAGGCCGGGCGAACCAGTAGCCCTGCCCCAGCTCACAGCCGTTGGCCAGCAGAAAATCGGCTTGATCGGCGTGCTCGATGCCCTCGGCCAACACGTTCATGCCCATGCTCTGGGCCAGGGCGATGATCACCCGCACAATGGCAATGTCATCTTCATCGCTGGGCAGCCCGGCGACAAAGCCTTGATCGATCTTGAGCTTCTGTACGGGCATGCGCTTGAGCCGCAGCAGCGAGGAATAGCCGGTGCCGAAGTCGTCGATGGCCAGGCTGATGCCCAGCTCGCGCAGGCGATGCAACTGCTCGATAGCCTGCTCGGGGTCTTCCATGACCGCGCTTTCGGTCACTTCCAGCTCCAGATAGGCCGGATCAAGGCCTGTTTCACGCAGCACCTCGGCCACATGCCGATCCAGATCACCACGGCTGAACAGACGACTGGACACGTTCACCGCAACAAACGACACCCCCACACCCGCCGCCAGCCAGGCGCACATTTGCCGACAGGCGGTATTCAACACCCAACCATCGATTTCGCCGATAAGACCGCTCTGCTCGGCAATCGGGATGAAATCGCCCGGCGGCACCATGCCTCGCTCAGGATGTTGCCAGCGCACCAGCGCCTCGACGCCGAGAATCCGGCTGCTCTCCAGATCGTGCACCGGCTGATAAAACACTCGCAGCTCATGCCGGTCGATGGCCCGGCGCAGGTCGCTGGCCAATTCGACCCGCTGCTGGGCATGGGCCGTCAGCTCTTCGGTATATAAGGCATAGCCTTCGCGGCCGTCGCTCTTGGCCTTGAACAGCGCCGAATCGGCGTTACGCAGCAATTGCTCGGCGCTCTGGGCATCGCTGGGGAACAGGCTGATGCCGACGCTGGCACTAATAAATAAAGGATGGCTGTCGAGAACGAAGGGCTCTTTCATGGCATCGAGCACGCGTTGCGCCAGACCGGCCGCCTGCATGACCTGCTGGCAGTTCTCCTGCAACAGGGCGAACTCGTCACCTCCCAGGCGTGCCAGGGTCATGCCGCTGTCGAACAGGCCCTGCAGGCGCTCGGCCACAGCCTTGAGCACCTGGTCGCCAACGTTATGGCCCAGGCTGTCGTTGATGTTCTTGAAGTGGTCCAGGTCGATCAGCAGCAAGGCACAACCGCGCTTGCTGCTACCGGCGTACGTCAGCGCCTGGGCCGCACGGTCGGTAAATAGCAGGCGATTGGGCAGACCGGTCAGCGGGTCGTAATGGGCCAGCTGTTGCAGCTCCTGCTCGGAGCGCTTGATTGCCGTGAGGTCAGAGAACACTGCAACAAAATGACTGGTCTGCCCGGCGTCGTCACAGACGCGGCGGATATTTTGCCATTGCGGGTAGATTTCCCCACTTTTACGACGGTTCCAGATCTCGCCGCTCCAATGGCCTTTCTCCATCAGCGCCTCATACATCACGCGGTAGAACTGCGCGTCGTGGCGGCCGGACTTGAAGCGGTTCGGCCGGTCACCCAGCACTTCTTCACGCTGATAACCGGTAATCGCCATAAAGGCGCGGTTGACGTGCACAATCAGCCCCTGCTCGTCGGTAACCAGCACGCCTTCCTGAGTACTGTCGAACACTGCGGTGGCAATGCGCACGCGTTCATGGTCCAGGCGCTGCGTGCTCAGGCGTGCACCCACCCCCATGAACTTGAGCAAGTGAGCCCGCGCGATGTAGATCATCACGGCACTGATCGCCATCCAGAAATACCCGGCCAGGAGCTGCCAGCGCTGCAATTGCACCGGGTCCGGGATCAGGTCAGGTAACAGAAGATCGCAAAGCCCCAGCCATAAAACGGACAACACCCCATAAACAAGGGCTGTTCGCAGAGCATCACGTGAAGAATCGGACATAAGAATGCGAAAAACCTTACGAAATTGCGGGATTATAGAGTAAGAAACATCCTGCGACTCTTATCTAAATACGCGACTGGTTTTATCCGTTGACTCAGAGATAATGCGTTGCAGATTTTTTCATAAAAAATCCTTCATCCCGCGTCATCTTCGAGGGCAACACAGCCTATGTGGTACAACGGTTTGCTCGACCTTTCCGTCTGGCAGTTAGTGGCAATCACTCTGGTGATGACTCACGTCACCATCATCAGCGTCACGATTTACCTGCATCGCTATTCGGCCCACCGCGCCCTGGAACTCAACGCGGGCCTCAAGCACTTTTTCCGTTTCTGGCTGTGGCTGACCACCGGCCAGAACACCCGCGAGTGGACCGCGATCCACCGCAAGCACCACGCCAAATGCGAAACCGTTGATGACCCGCACAGCCCGGTTATCAAAGGGCTGTCCACGGTACTGCGCAAAGGTGCAGAACTGTACCGCGCAGAAGCAGAAAATCCCGAGACACTGCGTATTTATGGCAAAAACTGCCCGGATGACTGGATCGAGCGCAAGCTGTACACGCCTTACCCATTGCTGGGCATAGCCTTCATGGCCGTGATCGACCTGCTGCTGTTCGGTGCCCTGGGCATGACCGTGTGGGCCGTGCAGATGATGTGGATTCCGTTCTGGGCCGCCGGGGTCATCAATGGCTTGGGGCATGCCGTCGGCTATCGCAACTTCGAATGCCGCGACGCGGCAACCAACCTGATCCCCTGGGGCATCGTGGTTGGCGGCGAAGAACTGCACAACAATCACCACACCTACCCCAATTCGGCCAAGCTCTCGGTCAAGGCCTGGGAGTTCGACATGGGCTGGGCCTGGATCAAGGTGCTCAGCGCGCTGCGTCTGGCCAAGGTCGCCCGCGTCGCACCGATTGCCCACCGGGTTGCCGGCAAGGGCCATCTGGACATGGACACCGCCATGGCGATCCTCAACAACCGTTTCCAGATCATGGCCCAGTACCGCAAGCTGGTCATCGCGCCGCTGGTGGGTCAGGAGCTGGCCAAGGCCGATGCCTCGGTACGCCACCAGTTCCACCGTGCCAAGCGCCTGCTGTCCCGTGAGACCAGCCTGCTGGATGACGGCCACCATCAGCGCATTCAGGGCATGCTCGAGCACAGCCAGGCCCTGAAGGTGATCTACGAAAAACGCCTTGCCCTGCAACAGATCTGGGTCAAGACCAGCAGCAACGGCCACGACATGCTCGCGGCAATCAAGGAATGGGTCCACGAAGCCGAGGCCAGTGGTATCCAGTCCCTGCGCGAGTTCGCCGACCAGCTCAAAACCTACTCGCTGCGCCCCGCTACCGCCTGATGCCGTTGATCGGCGCGCCCCGTTCGCGGGCGCGCCCGCTGGAACTTCACCCCCTGCAACCGATCAGAATATGACCCACACTCCAGTGGGTCTTGCTGTGGCTGTGCGCCGCACTTCCCAGGAGCGCAGAGCCGTGAACAATCTTATGACGCTTCCCACGACCCCATTGATCGACACCCCTGGCGCCGCCGAAACGCTGATTGCGCTGATGCACGCCCAGGCCGAAGTCGCCCGTTTGAGTGAACGCGAACAGCTGTTCAGCTCGCTGCTGGTCAGCGTCAACGCCGTGCTATGGGCGTTCGACTGGGAAACCCGCAAGATGGTCTACGTCAGCCCCGCCTATGAACGCATCTTCGGTCGCTCCGCCGGCCTGTTGTTGGCCGACTACAGCGAATGGCGTGACAGCATCTACCCCGACGACCTGAACTACGCCGAACGCAGCCTCAACGACGTCATCGAGAAAGGCGCTGTCGAAGACCGTGAGTACCGGATCATCCGTGCCGACGGCGAAGTGCGTTGGCTCAGCGACAAGTGCTTTGTCAGCCACCAGGCCGAGGCCGGGCACCGGCTGATCGTGGTCGGTATAGCGGAAGACATCACCGAGAAGAAACAGCTCGAAGACGAGCTGCAACGCTTGGCCACCACCGATGTGCTGACCCAAAGCAGCAACCGCCGCCACTTCTTCGAATGCGCCCAGCGCGAGTTCGAGCAGGCCCGTTTGAATGGCACGCCGCTGTCATTTCTGTTGCTGGATATCGATGATTTCAAGCTGATCAACGACACCTACGGCCACCAGGAAGGTGACGTGGTGCTGCAACGCCTGGCCGAAAGCGCCCGCTCGACGCTGCGTCGGGGTGATCTGTTTGGTCGGATTGGCGGTGAAGAATTCGCTGCAGTCTTCCCCGGCTGCGCTCCGGAAATGGCCATGCAGATTGCTGAACGGCTGCAGCGGGAAATCCAGCGCCTGAGCTTCCAGCATCAGGACGTCAGCTTCAGCATCACCGCCAGCCAGGGCCTGACCAACCTGGGCAGCGCCGACACCAATCTGGAAACCCTCTACGCCCGAGCCGATGCCGGGATGTACCAGGCCAAGCGCCAGGGCAAGAATCAGATTGTATTGGTTTGATCGAGTGACCGAAGGGTAATGTCGGAGCCAGCTTGCTGGCTCACAACATCTCATTCCAACTCAAATACTCACGGCCCAAACACAAAACTCGTGGGAGCGTGGCTTGCCCGCGAAGAGGCCGGTGCAACCGCCGCATCCTCCAAGGCTGAAAAACCGCATTCGCGGGCAAGCCTCGCTCCCACAACATCTCATTTCAATTCAAATAAACGCAGCACAATACAAATCCCGTGGGAGCGTGGCTTGCCCGCGAAGAGGCCGCTGCAGCCGCCGCATCCTCCACGGCTGAAAAACCGCATTCGCGGGCAAGCCTCGTTCCCACAACATCTCATTCCAATTCAAATAAACGCAGCACAATACAAATCCCGTGGGAGCGTGGCTTGCCCGCGAAGAGGTCGCTGCATCTGCCGCATCCTCTACAGCTGAAAAACCGCATTCGCGGGCAAGCCTCGTTCCCGCAACATCTCATTCCAATTCAAATAAACGCAGCACAATACAAATCCCGTGGGAGCGTGGCTTGCCCGCGAAGAGGCCGCTGCAGCCGCCGCATCCTCCACGGCTGAAAAACCGCATTCGCGGGCAAGCCTCGTTCCCACAACATCTCATTCCAATTCAAATAAACGCAGCACAATACAAATCCCGTGGGAGCGTGGCTTGCCCGCGAAGAGGCCGCTGCAATCGCCGCATCCTCTCCGGCTGGAAAAAAGCATTCGCGGGCAAGCCTCGCTCCCACACAATCTCATTCCAATTCAAATAATCTGAACCGGCCTGCTCAAGACTCCGCCGCCGAAGACGGCTTATCAATCAGCAAACTGTCCTCACCCGGCGGTGGCAGTTCGTCGTCCATCTGATCGAGGAGATCCAGTTCGGTATCCGCCACGCCCGCTTCAACCGGCACTGACGGCGCAGGCGGGGTGATCAGGCTCGGCCCGGCGCTGCCGGTGAGCTTCTTGCGCAGGCGTTCAAGGTCGGCAACACCCAGCTTCAACAGCTTGGCCGACTTGGACTTGAGCAGCGCCGCCACGGTTTCGTTTTCACCCAGGCAAGCCATTTGCCCGGCCAGGTTCATGGCCAGCACCTCACGGGTGAAGATCCCGGTGTTGTACTGATACACCGCCGCGACCAGCTCGCGCAGTTCCAGCGGCAGTCGCCAGCGGGTGCGCAAGGCCGAGCCGAAGGCTGCCGAGTACTGTTCCAGAGACTGGGCGATGACTTCCTCGGTCAGCACGCCGCCCACCAACAACCATTCCTGCAAGCAAGCCACCACCGCCAGGTCGCCGAGACTCTGCAACAAGCCCGCGCAATAGCAGCGATCCTGATCCAGCTCAAGCATGCGCGCCAGCACGCTGGCGTATTCCGCGGTGCGCTGGGACAGCCCCCAGAACTGATTGGCATGGAAGATCAGCGCATCGTCGCTCAAGGCCGCGACCCGCTTGTTCGCCAGCCCCGAAATAATGTGCGCGCTCTGTACCCCTCCAAGCATCGCCAGTGCCGGGCCCAGGGTCTGGATTGGTTTGCCGACATGCTGTGCAGCGGTATTGGCGGCCGCGATCAGCACAGCGGTGATATGCGGATCGCTGCGCAGCTCTTGCTCGAGCAAGTGGACATCAATGCCATTGGGCCGCTGACTGCGCTTGAGTGCCAACGGCACGTCGACGAACAACGGCGCGTTGTCGGCGGTTTCGCGGCGCTTGTCGAGGAACTTGGTCAGGGTCAGGCCGGGGGACAAGGGCGGAATTTCCCCCGGCGCATGGGTAGCACGACCACGCAGCAGGGTTTCCAGACGTTGACGCAGGCCCTCAAGGTTCAGCGGCTTGGTCAGGTAGGCCGTAGGTGCCAGCGGCAAGACCTCGCGCACGCTGGCGCTGTCATTGCGGCTGCTTAACAAAATAAAGGCGAGTGGCGGCGAGCGGCGCAACTGACGAACACCACGCAGCAAGCTCAAGCCATCGATGATCGGCAGCTCTCTAGCGGCGATGATCAGGTCCGGCAATTGTTTCTTCAGCCACTCCACGGCCTGACGGCCATCGGTGCAGACCTCGAGCTCGGCCTCGGCACAAACCCCCAGCACCAGATCGCTGAGTGTTTCGCGAATCCACGGATCAGCTTCTGCGATCAAAACTCGTGGTATGGCGGGCACGTCTACAACAGTCATCAGGAGTCTCCGACTTCACTGCATGCACCTTAGCCAATGCTCCGCTCTGGATACAGACATAAAAAGACAAATGCTCATCTCAAAACGAAAAAAACCCGCCATGGCGGGTTTTTTTCATGCAAATGGTCAATTTCTGACCATAGCGGCCTTACGCCAGCTCAGCGAAGCATTCTTCGATGATGGCCAGGCCTTTGTCCAGTTGTTCGTCAGGCGAAGTCAACGGCACCAGCACGCGCAGCACGTTACCGTAAGTGCCGCAGGACAGCAGGATCAGGCCTTTGTCACGCGCCTTGGCCACTACCTGAGCCACCGCAGCGGCGTTAGGCTTGTGGGTGTCGCCGCCTTCGAAGCATTCCAGGGCAATCATCGCGCCCAGGGCACGCACTTCGCCAATCACCGGGTACTTGGCCTGAATCGCTTTCAGACCGGTGACCAGACGCTCGCCGACAGCCTTGCAGCGGTCCAGCAGGTGCTCTTCTTCAAACACTTCCATCACGGCAAGAGCAGCCGCGCAAGCAATCGGGCTACCGGCGTAGGTGCCGCCCAGGCCACCTGGGGCGATGGCGTCCATGTACTCGGCCTTGCCGCAGACACCGGCCAGCGGGAAGCCGCCCGCGATGGATTTGGCGAAAGTGGTCAGGTCAGCAGTCACGCCCATCTGTTCCATGGCGAAGAAGGTGCCAGTACGGCCAGCGCCGGTCTGTACTTCGTCAGCGATCAGCAGGATGCCGTGCTGGTCGCACAGGGCACGCAGACGCGCCATGAAGGCCTTCGGTGCGACGTAGAAACCGCCCTCGCCCTGCACCGGCTCGATGATGATCGCGGCGATGTCCTTAGGCTCGGCATCGTTCTTGAAGATGCGCTCGATGCTGGCGATGGAGTCGTCAACGCTGACGCCATGCAGCTCGTTCGGGTACAGCGCGCGAAAGATGCCGCCTGGCATCAGGCCCATGCCAGCCGAGTAAGGCACGACTTTACCGGTCAGGCCCAGGGTCATCATGGTGCGGCCATGGTAAGCGCCGGTGAACGCGATAACGCCAGCACGGCCAGTGGCAGCGCGGGCGATCTTGACGGCGTTCTCGACCGCTTCGGAACCGGTGGTGACCAGCAAGGTTTTCTTGGCGAAATCACCCGGCACCTTGGCGTTGATTTTCTCGCACAGCTCAACGTACGGCTCGTAGGCCAGTACCTGGAAGCAGGTGTGGGTCAGCTTGGTTAGTTGCTCTTGCACCGCGGCAACGATTTTCGGGTGCAGGTGACCGGTGTTGAGGACCGCAATGCCCCCGGCGAAGTCGATGAACTCGCGGCCTTCGACGTCAGTGACCGTCGCGTTCTTTGCCGATTCGGCGAAGATCGGGTGAATCTGGCCAACACCGCGGGGTACAGCGGCTTCGCGACGTTTCATCAGGGATGCGTTGGTTTTGCTCATGTATTCCTCATTCGCCGCTCATCGGTCGGCGTAGCTCAAGGATCGAGTGACGGGGTCTGCCCGCGACAGCATGCGATGATCGACTGTCGGGACGTCCCGGCCACCAAAAAGGTTTTTGGGTGCTACTAAAAGCCGCCGAAACGTCGCTCTCGCGCCCCGGCGGCTGCAACACCTCTGCGGGTCAGACCGACAGGCAGAGGTATTTGATTTCCAGATAATCTTCGATGCCGTACTTGGAACCTTCGCGGCCCAGGCCCGAGGCCTTGATGCCACCGAACGGCGCCACTTCGTTGGAGATCAGGCCGGTGTTGATACCCACCATGCCGTACTCCAGCGCTTCGGCCACGCGGAACACGCGGCTCATGTTCTGAGCGTAGAAGTACGACGCCAGGCCGAACTCGGTGTCGTTGGCCATCGCAATCACTTCGGCCTCGTCCTTGAAGCGGAACAGCGGCGCCAGTGGGCCGAAAGTCTCTTCCTTGGCCACGGCTGCGTCTTTCGACACATTGACCAGAATAGTCGGCTCGAAGAAGTTGCCTTCCAGCGCGTTACCGCCACTCAGCACTTTCGCGCCTTTGCTCAGGGCGTCAGCGATGTGTTCCTTGACCTTGGCCACGGCTTTTTCGTCGATCAGCGGGCCAGTGGTGGTGCCTTCGGTCATGCCGTTGCCGACCTTGAGCTTGGCCACTGCGGCCTGCAGCTTCTCGGCGAACGCATCGTAGACCGCGTCCTGCACGTAGATACGGTTGGCGCAGACGCAGGTCTGGCCGTTGTTGCGGTACTTGGAGATGATCGCGCCTTCGACGGCCTTATCCAGGTCGGCGTCGTCGAACACGATGAACGGCGCGTTACCGCCCAGCTCCAGGGAGACCTTCTTGATGTCCTTGGCGCATTCGGCCATCAACTGGCGACCGATTTCGGTCGAGCCGGTGAAGGACAGCTTGCGCACGATCGGGTTGCTGGTCAGCTCGCTGCCAATATCGCCAGCGCTGCCGGTCACCACGCTGAACACGCCAGCCGGGATACCTGCGCGCTCGGCCAGTTCAGCCAGGGCTAGTGCCGAGTACGGGGTTTGCGAAGCAGGCTTGAGCACCATGGTGCAACCGGCGGCCAGAGCCGGGCCGGCTTTACGGGTGATCATCGCAGCCGGGAAGTTCCACGGCGTGATGGCGGCGGTCACACCGATGGGCTGCTTGAGCACGATCAGGCGCTTGTCCGGCTGATGGCCAGGAATCACGTCGCCATAGATGCGCTTGGCTTCTTCAGAGAACCACTCAATAAAGGAAGCCGCGTAAGCGATCTCGCCCTTGGCCTCGGCCAGCGGCTTGCCCTGCTCCAGGGTCATCAGGCGACCGAGGTCGTCCTGGTTTTCGATCATCAGCTCAAACCAGCGACGCAGCTTGCTGCCACGTTCCTTGGCGGTCAGTGCACGCCAGGCCGGCAGCGCCTTGTCAGCCGCTTCAATAGCGCGACGCGTCTCGGCCGCACCCATCTTCGGCACAGTGCCGAGAATCTCGTTGGTGGCCGGGTTATTGACCTTGATGGTCTGACCGCCGTCCGCGTCCAGCCACTTGCCATCGATATAGGCTTGTTGGCGGAACAACTGGGAATCTTTGAGCTGCATGTCGGCCTCCTGAACATCACCGCGCATGGGCGCAGCGTTTTATTGTGGGTTCGCAGGCGCCTCGGGCGAGGCTGCCACCAAGGAAAACATCCGCCAGGCCCGCATATAGATGTGCAAAGACCAGACAAGAGCGTTTGAAATCTCAAACGAATCCTAGGGACTGATGGGGTAAAGGACAATAGCCTGTTCGAAAAAAAGAACGGATTTTACCAGATCAGTAGTTTTTTCTGATCGGCGTGGGTGGGCAACGTTCAAAAAAACTGCCACTCAAGGTAAGCCCGGCAAAAGCCATCACGAAAGGCCACAACCCCGTTTACCGCCCAACGGTGCCATCAGCGGCCACTAGCCCAGCCTGAAGCCAGGATAAAAACCGCCATGGACGCCTCGGGCCGACATGGGTATCATGGCGCCCGCATTGCACCAGTAGCTCAGCTGGATAGAGTACTGCCCTCCGAAGGCAGGGGTCATGGGTTCGAATCCCGTCTGGTGCACCATCTACTTGTTTTGAGCTGTCCTGGACTGTCTTGAAGCGTCAAACGAAACCCGCCTTGTGCGGGTTTTGTTGTTTTAGGCTGGTGGGTTTCTGATGGGAATGGTCGAGTTGGCTGTGCCTGGGAGTGCTGCTTGGATGTTAGTAAGGCCCTGTGCAAAGGTTAAATTCGTCGGAGGACGATGACCGAGCCAGCGCACAACCTGTCATTCAGAATTGGCAGGGGTCGGCTGAGTACAGCAGGACACAGCTGATTGCTTTCGAATATTGTTGAATAGCAGGAATCGGCCGATTCTGTTAAGAAAATCGCCCCAGCCTGGCTGCCTATACATTGATCGGTTAAAAGCTATTTTTGCGCGTTGCCACGTCAAATCTAAGCCCTTAACCTCTTGCCGAAAGCAAAGATTTCAATTTCAGGCACGAGCTTTTCCGCCCTGATAACCCAAGCCGGCTTTTTCAACAGAATCAGCCAGTGGCGGACGTTCGATCAAATGCCTCTGACAAATTGCGCGCAGTTGGCCGCCTTGCTCAAATCGCCTATTAAACCCGGTTTCGCGATGTGCAAAAGGTCGTCACTGCGACGAGTACCAGCAGGATCATCGACAAACAACCGGCTAGGAAGACTTGTCAACACTGTTTACAGCCTTCAAACGGACGGAATGGGCACAAACTCGGGCTCGGGACATCCACCCACTTCATCAATGAAGGCAAAAAGACATCTTTTTTGCCCTTTACTAAAATCTAGGCATTGTCGTCGCCCCTGCAAAGCGGCAGTATCCGGATATCCGTAGACGCGGCTTCGCAGAATATCTAATCCCGTGTCTTTCGTTACGATCACCGAAACTGAACATGGATGTAGGGCGCTGATGATAAACATTAGGTCCACCGACGATGAGATCACACGATTTCTGCTGGAAATCAAACACGATGCTTTTTCGAACGTTGAGGTCGCAGCACAACTAGCAAAAACTCTATCCAGTTCGGGATTAACGTTCTGCTCCCGCTCCCAACAGGCCGCTGACGTCGCCTCAACCGGCGGCCCATCATCCCTCAGTACCCTTCTATGCCCCCTGTACTTACGAGCAGCAGGTCTTCTAGTGCCGAAATTAGCGGTGCCAGGGCGCCCAGCGGGAGGTGTCGACTGCTTAGCACAAATCAGTGGTTATAAAACTGAACTCACGACCGAAGAACTGCACGATGTAATGGACAAAAATGGCTATGCTCACTTTTTGGATGCCGGAAGGTATGCTCCACTTGATGCTAGGTTATTTTCGCTAAGAAAACTCCATGGAGCGCTACAAGTTCCGACATTGGTCGCCGCAAGCCTGATTTCAAAAAAAATTGCAGTTGGAGTTTCACGAGCAGGCTTAGACGTCAGGGTTGCACCTCACGGAAATTTTGGGTCGTCATGGACTACGGCGAAAGAGAATGCCCATCTTTATATTAACGCTGCTAAGCTATGTAACATTAAAGCTTTTCCTGTATTGACTGATGCAAGATTCCCCTACCAACCTTATATAGGACGAAGCGAAGCATTGTTGGCGTTATCAGAAGTATTTCAAGGTTCAGATTCGACTTGGCTATCCGAACATATTGAACAATGTAAATTGTTAGCTATGTCTACAGCGCCGTCCTACCTACACGAAAAAATAGCGAATACCGAATGCTCTGAACTCGAAGAATGCTTCTTCGATAATATCAAAGCCCAAGGTGGATCGATTAAATCATTCAAAACAAAAATAGCAGAGACGCGGTCCTTACATATCCAAGAGATTACGGCTGAAGAGGATGGTTTTTTCACCATATCATTAGAGCGAATTAGGAAAGCTCTAACTGCCTCCCAAGCACTCGTAGAGAATAAAGAAAATCCATTTCCAGATCCTGCTGGTATTATTTTGATAAAAAGACCCGGCGAGTGGGTTAAAAAAGGACAACCGTTGGCAACAATGCGCGTTGCTGACCAACAACATACGCAAGCCATAATCCAAGAGCTGCGATTAGGGATTTGCCAAACATCATCGATGCCTTTTGGCATCAGCGGTGAGGGAGTAGCGCTGGATGAGTAAATACTGTTGTTTCTTTTGCCCTGAGAAAGATTACTCAGAAAAAAAGTTAGAAGACCTATGCAAGCATTGTAACCGCTCATATGGTTTTCCTCTGAGTTCTCGTCCATCGCAGATCCGTGATTACGTGGTAACTCGCGACCTTGGAAGAGGGTTCTACGGCGCAGCATTTGTCGCAGAGAGGGGGCCATTCAAACGTAAATTTGTACTAAAAATCGCGCCGGTAGATTTTTATACTTTCTTCAACAAAACATCTTTTGAGGAGGAGACGCAGCTTCATGCACGTCTCTCTCAAGCTGCCGAACACGTAGTCGGGATTGATGATCGATTTGATGACGAAATAGTTTTTGCCGACGGTACTAAACTACTATGTCACGTAACAGTATTAGATTTTGTGAATGGGGACCTGCTTCGAGATTACTTGGATGGAGCCAAAATACCGACTGCTGCAACAATATGTCAGATTGCGATAGACCTTCTAAGAATCAGGGCAGAATTCGAGACTAACGAGCTAAACCATAACGATCTTCACGCAGAAAATTTAATTGTTGAAGAGCTAGCTCCTACAGCACGTAGGCAAAATGCAATAGACGACTCGATCAGAGTGAAAGCGATAGACCTTGGAAGTATATCCGACGCGAGCAAAAGTGGTAATGGTCGTCAGGGTGACTTGCTCTTTATTGCAGAGCATGTCGACGGGCTATTAGATAAACTACTGATTAACCCTGCGGAACTAGAAGATCGTGATTATCGTACTGCGTTAGCGCTTCAAGGAATTATCCACAGCATACTGTCCGATGCTCAAAATTTACGCCAACCTAATCCGAATGATCTTATAAGCCAGATAGAAGACGCTTTTTCTCGCGCAGCCCAGCCATGGAAGCCATGGAGCGCACCTTTCAAACTGAAAGGATTCGGAGATCACTATAATGCGCAAACTCTCGTATCGTGGGATGTACCGCAATTGTTGGTAGATCCAGAAGGGCGATGGTTATCAGAGGTAACCAAGCCGGGGCCTCAGATAATAACAGGAATGCGTGGTTGCGGTAAAACAATGCTCCTCAGGGCACTAGATATTCATGCTCGCGCATCTGTTGGGAAGAGTGAAGACACAGTTAAAGCCATAGACAGAATCAAGGAGGACGGATTTGTTGGGCTATTTGTATCTGCTCAGCGTCTATTGGATCTAAGACAGTCTACAGCCAAACTAGAGCATCGACTGACAAGACTTTTTGTATACTACTCACTCCAAGCGGCAAGGGCATTAATGCACTTGCGTGACTTAGATGCACAAATCGTCCTGCCCAATGCTCATAGCAAGCTATCATCCGCAGTGTCCGATTTTCTAGAGGGCGCTGAATCACTGAAAGAGGCATCTTCAGTTGATGACTTAGAACAACGGCTTGAACGCATTGCGGTAATGACATCAAGGGGAAGCACCGAGTTTCTGGTTAAACAGTCGCCAGCAGATGTTTTCCAACACTTGGCAGAGCAATTCAAGAGCTGCACTACAGTAACAGCCAACTCTTCTGTGTTTTTCTTACTAGACGACGTATCAACACGTTATCTTGAGCTAGAACGCATTGACGAGATATTGTCTGCACTATTGTTTCAAAGTCCAGCGTGCGCTTTTAAATTTACTTCAGAATGGCAAACGATTGAGCTAGGCCTTCGCTCTCCAGGTCGAATTCACCCTATCAGAGTAGATCGAGACTTAGCTGTATTTGATCTTGGTGCAGACGTTTACGACACAATCAACTCTAGCGGCAAAGGCCGCGGAGAAGATTTTGTCGAGAAAATTTTGCAGCAGCGGGCAAACTTCCATATATCACATCCAAAATATAGTCCTAGGGACTTATTAGGTGACGTCCCACTCGAACAGGTCGCGAAAGAGATTGCGTCGTCAAGCTCCACTTCAAAAGAGAAAAAACAAGCATATCGAGGCCTTTCTTGTTTAACTAGCGTATGTGTTGGAGATATAGGGGACGTCATTAAACTCTATGAAGAAATTATCAAACGAGCATCAACTAATAGAACACGAATGACCCTCCCTATATCGGAGGCCTTACAAGCAGATTGCTTCCAAGCCATAAGCTCGCGGCGTCTGTACGACCTCAATAGACGTGGCGGTTACTATAAAAATCATGCTTTGGCATTTGCGCAAGCAGCGCATGATCTATTGACTCGATCTTACAGAGAAGCAGTTAAGAACAACCAGGCGCCGCCGAGGTTGCGTCAATACTCATCGCTATATGTACGAGTTACCACGGATAATCAAGAAAGCCTGAGACAGCAAATAGATCAACTTAGGGAACTGATAGACGCTGGCGTATTCGTGTATGCTGGCGGCGCCCCTCGTTCGAAAACGAAAGATTCAAACCCGATGCAGCAATTTAAGCTTAGCTATAGAAAAATCTATGGCTTGGCTGCTTTTATTGGGCTTGCTGATAGAGACCGTTTTGAGCTGTCTGGAGAAGATCTTGGGGATTGGCTCGAAAATCCTGACAAAGACATTCTATTGCGTAATCAAATTAAGAATGAAGTAGAAAGTGGGCTAGACAGAGCAACTACATTGCCTCTTTCTATCCAACCTGCTGTAGAGTCAATCTCAACAGAGCCGAATTATCAAGCGAGTCTTTTTCAGGAGGGAGTCGAACTCGGTCAGAGTGAACTATTTACGCCGCCAGCAGGCGGTTCTGCGGCCAAACCAATAAATGTGAATGTAGCAGAGATCGATGTATCTGTAATTTCGGGGATGAATATAGGCGGGACTTTGGTAGGACTGGGCTTCGAAGCCCGTACCCTCGCATCAAATGAGTTATTAGCGGCAAATGTTAAAAGCGGACTAGTATACACGATTCGATACGACCATATAGGCCACGCGGTCGCGATAAAAAACGCTTGGCAGACTGCCGGATTAGAGGTTTCCGAAGTTGAATACCGAACAGCTATGCTAGCTCTACCACGGTTCCCTGGACTAGCACTGATCGACATTTCTGGGCTATCAAAGCCATTAATCTTTTCCGCGATAAGGCGAGAACTTCAGGAAAAGGGAAGAGTATTAGTTTGCCATATGTCCGCTCAGCAGCATTATCCGCTACAGACCGACCTAGAAAGTATTTTCACTGCGGAGAAAGCTAAAGATCCAATTGCATTACTGGAAAGCCTCGGCCAGGTACTAAAAGGTGAAGAAGGCCCGTATAAAGATATGAAACTATTAGACGAGGATGTTGACTTATCCAGAAGTAGAGCTCTTTTAGCATTTGCTTCCGCCAAACATGAACGCCTCTCCTCCCTTCTCGATCAGCGTGAATTTGATTACGTCGAGGTTATAGCTCCAATGGGGGAGGAACCTCGAGCAAGAGTTGCCAACTATGCGGCTGAGTTCGTGTGCCAGAACTTCCAGAACTCTAAAGTAACAAGAGTTCCAGGCTACGATCTTAAAGCGATGATGGAGTATCTAGATTCCCGCTATCTTGATATATACGGCACAGCTGGGGCAAACATAGAAATAGGCCTAACAGGATCGAAAATTCAAGCTGTTGCAGCAGCTATCCTTAGCGCTCGCCGAAAAGTTGCACAGGCGTGGTATTTGAGTCCCACAAAATTCGATGAAGCGCGTTTTTCTGATGGAGTGGGAGAAGCTCGTGTATACGACATTACGGTGTATTGACTAAGCATTAAAAAATCCTCTTAAATTGGGCGACTGTATTCCTACTCAATTTAGGGGGATTGGTGAGAAGATTAGAAAAAGTCTCGCCAATGAATACGAGAAATGCTGATAATCAAAGCTATCAGCAATTAAAAACATACAGATTCGAGAGCAAGCCTCCAATGACGGAAGAATCCATAAAAAAAATTGTCACCGAACTTAAAAAATTTTCTCCTGGAGTCCCTCTACTCAACTATATAACACATGCAAGATTCCCAAACTTCAAAGGACTAGAGCGCAACGCTAGAATCGATTTCTCTTTCCCTTTTACAGCACTAGTGGGTGCTAACGGCATTGGCAAAAGTTCAATATTACATGCTCTGCACGGTATGCCAGAGGGGGAAAGCACTGCAAAGTTTTGGTTCGCAACTGCACTCGACCCTATTAAGGCTATTGTTAAAGATCCCCCTAGATATGTATATGGGCATTGGAATACGTCCTTCAATGGATCGGTAGAAACACGTAAAGCAAGGGTATATAGCCGACAACGTGACTATGAGTATTGGGAGCCTACCAAAGCAACCAAGGGTGACAGTATGCAGGCAATTCCTAAAGAGCCATATGCTCGAAAAGACAAAGACCGATGGAACGCTGTTGAGCGCACCGTGATTTACAAAAATATGAAGGTTGTTATTGGCGCCTTCGATAGAACGTTTAACTTTGGTAAAGATAGTGAACAGCTTGCAGCTAAGCACGCGGAGATGCGAACCGGAGCAAAAAGGCTGAAAAGCGTTGTGGATCGTCAAGCTTCAAGCTGGTTGCTCGGTGGTGGGCCGGAGCGTGTGTTTGAAAATCGCCAACTTTCACAAGAAGAGCTGAAACATGTTTCACAGATTCTCGGCCGCACATACATTTCTGCTCAATACATCAAGCATTCGCTGTATCCAGAGCAGAAAGGCGGGGATGTGAGCGTCATATTTGATCGAGGGTTCAAATACTCCGAGGCATTTGCAGGCAGCGGAGAAGTGGCGATAGTAAGTTTGGTGGTAAGCATAAATAAGGCACCGAATTATGCTTTGGTTTTGCTCGATGAGCCTGAGACCTCTCTCCATCCTGGGGCTCAACGTGAATTGTTACTCTTTCTTTTAACACAGATAAAGAAAAAGCACCTACAGGTAGTAATTTCGACACACTCAATAGAGTTCCTTCAAGGATTGTCTAATACTGCTATTAAGGTTTTCGAGGACAATGGAGAGGGTAAGTCTCGCATATTAAATGAGTGCTCCCCTTTTGTGGCGCTCAATCGCTTAGGAAAGCCCGCGCCGAATAAAAAGCGCATATATGTAGAAGACCTCTTAGCTAAGGCGACAGTAGAGCGTGCCGTAGAGGGATTCGATGCTGGAGAACGAGGTGCTCTCGAAATTGTTGTGGCACCCGGAGGTGCTCCAGGAATTCTCGCAAATCAGATTCCTACGCATATGACAGCAGAAACTGACTGTTACGTTTTACTCGATGGTGATCAGCAAAAAGTTGCGACTTTTACGGATCCCGACGCCCTCTCACCGAATGACTATGCGCAACTAGAGGAAATAGTAAAAGAGGAAGTGGGTTCCAAACCGAATTTTGCGTTCAATGGAGGGAACGATGTGGCAGGAAAGGCAGCTGATAAAATACAAAAATATCTAGATTATCTGCGCTGGATCCGTGAGCGTTTGGCGTTCTTGCCCCAAAAATGCCCTGACGCGATAATACTGAATGATGATGAACGACTAGGGCTCAGCACCTCAGTCGAGTTCAAACGGGTACTTCGCAAGAAAATTGGCGTTAATCAGACACCTGAGGGTTCAATTGGCGTTGCAAGGTATCTATTAGGGCAGCTGTCGGATGATAATGCTGACCTGACGGCGATACGAACCACCTTGAGACGTTGGCTAGACACCGCTGCATAGGCCTCTCAGCCGTCCTTACCATGACTTTGATCCACGTAATATTGTGAATTTATGACGCTAGCTACCACTAAAAATCGGAAACTCACTGCGCTTGACCTATTCAGCGGTTGCGGAGGTTTGAGCGTTGGCTTGCATCAAGCGGGCTTTCATGTGCTTGGAGCGGTGGAAATAGACCGTAAAGCTCAAGCAACGTACTCACTGAATCACCCAGAGGTAAGGCTGTTCTCCGAGGATATACGCAAGCTTGACGCCTCCGAGGTCATGTCAGCTACAGGTCTTCAAAAAGGGCAGCTCGATCTATTAGCTGGATGCCCGCCATGCCAAGGATTTTCTCGATTACGAACCAAAAATAAAGGAGCTTCTGTCTTCGACGCTCGCAATGATCTGGTGAGCGATTTCCTGCGCTTCGTTAAAGAAATGCTTCCAAAAAGCATCATGATGGAGAACGTCCCAGCGCTTGCTGCAGACTCTCGCTTTAACGATCTCTGCAATTCGATTGCAGAGCTTGGCTATTCCTACGTTGTTCAGGTTCTGGACGCCGCCGACTATAGCGTTCCACAGCGCCGCAAACGGCTGATTCTTCTCGCGTCACGAGTGCATCAGCCAGCTATTGCCGAGAAAAATTCGCAACGTGTGACGGTTCGGCAAGCCATATCCGGAATTGGTGCGAGGTCGAGTACTAAAGATCTGCTGCATACCATGCCAGAGCGCCGATCAGAAAAGGTGATGGATATCATCAAGAGGATTCCAAAAAATGGAGGAAGCCGCAAAGATCTGCCTATCGAGTTCCAATTAGAATGCCATAAAAAGGTTAATGGCTTTTTTGATGTGTACGGTCGTATGTCTTGGGACGAGGTCTCACCAACTATCACAAGTGGTTGCTTCAACCCATCTAAAGGTAGGTTTTTACATCCGTCTCTGAACCGCACAATCACTTTACGTGAGGCAGCAGTTCTCCAAGGGTTTCCGATTGACTATCGATTTGATATTTCGCATGGAAAAGAGTCAATCGCTTTAATGATAGGAAATGCGCTACCCCCACCTTTCATTGCCGCACATGCTTCTAGTTTACGAGATGGGATTATGAATTCTCATCAATTTTAGCTCTGACCATATAATACTACTTGGTTGGTTCTCTTATATGTTATGCGTCTGTCTTGCAGGTTTGCCTTTTTCTCATGAACCTTCAGGGCTCAGGAAGAACTCGAAAGGGAAGGAAAACGAGCAGTGTGAGGACTGACGGTGACCAGCAAAGTTTTTAAAGCCTCAGGCGCTCATCCCCAAAAGTATACAATCAAGGGTGATCAGCGCAAAGACATCAGTGTGAAATCCCCAGATCAACCATAACGCGTTGCTTGTGATGAATCACAAAAAGCGATAATGCGTAGGCAGGCTTTTTGCGAACCGATGAACCAGCTAGAGACCACCGTCACTACGATGACTGGTTATTGCACGTAACCGACGCATTCCAAATAAACTCTCCTTTGCACACTGCTCGTGAGTATGCGCTCCATAAACCCCACCTACCGCATGCCCTAGGATATGGAATCAGGTACCCGAGTTGGAGACATGCTCCGCTTGAGTTCTCGCCTCAAATAGCCGATCGGCTATTTGTCGGCCTCGTTCCATCCCTTCCGGCGTCAACCAGATGGATTTGCTCTTGTTTACCGGATCACGGATGAATCCATGCTCATGCAATCGGTTCGTGATCTCGAAATCGTACCCTTTCCAAGTATTGCCATTATCCGCACTGAAGGTTACCAACAGGGCAAGAACGGCTTCTTCAATCAAGGTTTCGTCGTATTTCATGATCGTTGCTCCACTCGTACTTTTTAACTTCCCGTAAGCCCTGTCAGTCATCAAGATGGATAGCGTATTTAACTACGCGATACCGGCGAACAGTTCCATGGCAGCAAGGCTTCGTAATCCTCAACCGACGAAGCCATCGGCAGACATTCAAGTGCGTGGCGCAGCCACGCATAGGGCTCTTGGCCGTTGGCTTTGGCAGTCTCGACCAAGCTGTACAGTTGAGCACTGGCCGTCGCGCCTTTGGGCGTGTCACTGAACAACCAGTTCTTCCTTCCGATCACGAAGGGCCTGATGGCTCGTTCGGCTGAGTTGTTGTCGATCGGCAAGTAGCCCTCCTCGACATACCGCTCAAGTTTGCTCCAGTTATTGGCCAGGTAGGTGATGGCTTTTCCCAGCGCGTTCTGAGCGGTGACCTGAGGCTGCGTCTTTTCGATCCAGCTTTTCAACTGAGCCAGCACCGGCAGGCTGTGTTCGTGCCGGCCAACTTTGCGTTCCGCATCGCCGCTGGTCTTGAAGTCGCGTTCGATACCGTAAAGCTTGTTGATCAGGTTCAGCGCGATATCGGCGCGCCCCGTCTTGCCTTTGGGCTGTACTTTTTGAGCATCGATGAATTTGCGCCGCGCATGTGCCCAGCAGCCTAAACGCTCTACTCCGACCTGAGCGCCTAGCGCGTTGTAACCGGCATAATCATCGGTCATGACATAGCCGCGATAGCCATCGAGCAGGCGTGTCGGCACCTCCTGCGCGCGGCTGGTGGAGTAGTCGAACAGGATCACCGGCTTATCTGGCGGGCCGCCGGTTTGCACCCACATCCAGGACTGACGACTTGGCTCGCGGTCAGGCTCTTTCAACACCTGCACGCGGGTTTCATCGCAGTGGATGACACGGCTTTCCAGTAACCGGTCGCGCATTAAATTCAGCAGTGGCTGCAAGTGTTCGCCGCACTGGATAACCCAGCGAGCCAATGTCTGGCGCGGGATATCGATGCCGTGGCGACCTAACACTTTTTCAAATCGATGAAGCGGCAAGCCATCCACGTATTTGGTGGTCAGCAGCATCGCCAGCACACTGGGGCTGGCCATGCTCTTCTCGATCAACTGAGCCGGTTTGTCGGCGGTGACCGGTGCGCTTTCACAGTCGCGGCAACCGTAGACCTTGCGAACATGTTTGATCACGTGGATCTGCATCGGCACGATTTCAAGCTGTTCGCTGACCTCTTCGCCGATGGCATGTTTGCGGCAACCACAGGCACAGGTCAGTTCGTGTTCGGGCAGTTCATGGATGACTTCGATGCGAGGGAGATCAGCGGGCAGCGGCTTGCGCTTGCCGCGCCGCTGGGTTGGCGCAACAACCTCTTCTTCAGCGGCTTCATCAATGGGCTCGACGACGCTTTCCGCCTCATTGAACAGGGCCAACTGCGGCGTTGTCGGATCAGCCGTTTGCTCGGACTTGCGTCCGAACAGGCGCTGACGCAGCAGCGCATTTTCTTCTTCGAGGAAACCGACTCTGGACTGCATCTTCGCAAGCAGCTGCTTGAGCAATTCAGGATCGTCGGGGAGGTTTTCGGGCACGGAAATCATGCCCGGATTATACCGAATCAGGCCACGTATCGAGGCGTCAAAACCTGATGAGGACGATTGCGCTAGAGGTCGAAACCGTCCAGTAACCAGTTGAGTTCCTGGACGGTCAGGATAATCGCCTCTTCCGTGGCATCGGGCGATGTTTTGAATCGCTCGGATTCGAGGCGCTTGAGCCAAAGGCAGAAGCCGTTGCGCTCCCAGTACAAAATCTTCACCCGATTACGGGATTTGTTGAGAAAGACGAAAAGCACCGGATCGAACACCGCCACTTTGATATCCAGTTCGACCAACGCGGCGAGGCCGTCGATGGATTTTCGGAAGTCCACGGGCTTGGGGTAGAGATAGACTTTTTCGACTTTGGCGTCGGGTCGCATCATGGCGGGCTGGCTCCAGAGAGAATCTGGAGCACAGCATCAGGGATCAGAGGGCGGCTTTGAATGTGGGGTTAATGGAGCGCTTACGCTCGTGATAGATATGCCGGCATTGACCCGCGAACCAAGTATGGGTAATCCTAGTGACACTCCGAAATTGGTTTAGATACTCACTCGATCCTCTGTGACATTTGATATTTATAAGTACGCTGGTTGCCACTGGGTTAGTTACCGTCCAAATACTATGAGCGCCGATGTTTTCGAGGTCAACGACTAAATGGAACTCTCCAAGTGCCCAGCTAGATGCTTAAACCCGACAACGCTCCAAGGTAGCTCAAAGAGAAAAACGACATAGCCCCGAGATCCATTGTCGAGCAATCCTGATAGTGGGCCACTTTTGAATAGCATGACGTCGACTGACCACTTTCGACAGATTGTGTTGAAAAGTCGGCTCTTCCAAACCGTCCACATGCTGACCGCTGAAAATGCGCTTTTTGCGGTGAAACCATGGCCGATTCTTTAAATACAATCGGCCGATAGCAGCACAAACAAACTACCACCAACAACACTCAAAAAACCCCGCCCTGAATCTTCAAGCGGGACTTTCTGCGGCTTATAAAATAGCCGGGTAGCCAAGAGCTGGATCCCTACCCCCTAGCCACCCCCATCAACTCCACCCCATCCTTCAACAACAGATAAGCCGCATTCACCACCCGCCGAAAGTCCTCATCACAGGTATTGCTGATGCTCATGCACGTCAGGCTTTCTAGCAGCTCCGTCCCGGCATGAATGCGGATGCTGGCGCATCCCAGCAGGTCGTTTTTATCTGCGTGGCTGTCGATAAACAATGAGGGTGAGCTGCTGAAATTGGTGCTCAGGGGAATGTAGCGGTCTGTACGTTCGGCCTGGGGAGCGCGGACGATAACGGGTTCAGACGGATTTTTGGTATGCATAAATTTGACTCTCTATTGTAGGTAAAAGCCGCCGCCATCGTGACCAAACGATGGGTGGCAACTGTGCGCAGGTTGGTCAACCGGACAATAGCAACCGGCACACCCGAAGGCGTCCCACACACAGCTGCCATAGATACATCTCGCGAGCCTCGCGGCTGCGATAAGTAGATTGGCGCTGTGCGCTATTGAAGGGTGACCAAACCCTGCCGCTGATTGTGCAGCGACGGCGCGACTATAGGTGGGTGTGTTTGGCTGTGCAAGTCGCGCTTTGCGGTAGCAAGGCTTGCCCGCGAAGAGGCCCGTACATCCGACATATCTTTTGAGCCTGTCCCGCAGCCTTCGCGGGCAAGCCTCACTCCTACAGATCGAAATAGCTCATGCCATTTTCGATTGCCCCTGCCGGAAGTCGTTAAGCCGGATGTCTACTGGGCCGCATCCGCTCCAAATTCTGCATACCACTCCAATGCATCCGCCCGCGTCTGGGTCATGTTCAGCTCGCAGCTGGCGCCATTGATCATGTCCATGGTCCCGCCGGTAAAGGTGGACTGCATCCCGCAATCGGCATCGCGGAATTTGACCCACAGCATCTGGGCGTCCTTGAGCTGCTTTTTCTGCTCTGCCGGTAGCGCAGCCATGGCGGCTTTGTAGGCCTTGTTCAGGCGGGCGTCCTGCTTGCGGGTTTCTGCGCGGGTGCAGTCGCTCATGGCGGCGTCGCCCATGGCCTTGGCAAGGCAGGCGTCGTACTCCGGGGAGCTTTTGGTTTCGGCGAGGGCGGCAGAGGAGGAACAGGCGACGAGCAAAGCAGCAGCGAGGAGGGAATGACGCATGACAACAGCTCCATTGTTGGCGGGGGATCAGGTGATGGCGTATTCGAGCCTAAGTCAGACCACGGGTTCAGGAAACCCCAACTTTTCTAGTTGTCCCCGATTTAGAAACAATGAATCCGATTTATAGGGAATTGTCTCGATAACCACAAGCCCGTAAATTTACTCCCAAGCCAGACGCAAACAGCTCAAACGAGCAAAGCGCCTAACTAAATTTACGACCTCTCTGTTATCGACATCTAAAGGAACATGCCATGTCTATCCGCGAACTGCTGAACCCAACCAACTCCGCTCTGATCCTGATCGACCACCAGCCGCAAATGGCTTTCGGCGTGCAGTCGATTGATCGTCAAACCCTGAAGAACAACGCCGTCGGCCTGGCCAAAACCGCGAAGATCTTCAACGTGCCGACCATCCTGACGTCGGTTGAAACCGAAAGCTTCAGCGGCTATATCTGGCCGGAACTGCTGGGCGTGTTCCCGGATCAACAGCCCATCGAACGCACCTCGATGAACTCCTGGGAAGACAAGAAACTGGTTGAAGCGGTCAAGGCGACCGGGCGCAAGAAACTGGTGATCGCCGCACTCTGGACCGAGGTCTGCCTGAACTTCCCTACCCTGGAAGCACTGGCTGAAGGCTACGAGGTGTACATCGTCACCGACGCCTCGGGCGGCACCACCAAAGAAGCTCACGACATGTCCGTACAGCGCATGATTCAGGCAGGCGCAGTACCGGTGACCTGGCAACAAGTGCTGCTCGAATACCAACGTGACTGGGCACACAAAGAGACTTACGACGCCGTGATGAACCTGGTGCGCGAACACAGCGGCGCTTACGGCATGGGTGTTGATTACGCTTACACCATGGTGCATGGCGCACCGCAGCGTAAGGTTTCCTGATTCGAAATAGCACCCCATATAAGCCAGCTCAAGTACGAGTTGGCTTATATCAATTTCGTGGGACCGGCTTCAGCCGGGAAGACTACGGGACAGACGATAGAAATGTATCGATCCCGCCTGTGCTTTCCCGGCTGAAGCCGGTCCCACATTAGTCCTGTGTTCGGTCTCATCAATGCGGCGCCGTCATCTCCTCCAACGCCCGACTCAAATTCCCGTCAATCTTCAGCAACAACCCCAGCAACTGCCCCCGCTCGTCTTCTGTCAGCCCCGCCAGCGCTTTCTCACACACTCTGTCCATCACTGCCCGACTTTTCGGTAGCCGTTCCGACGCTTGTTCGGTGAGGGATATCAGACGGCTGCGGCCATCCGCAGGGTCGGGCACGCGTTGGACCAGACCGTCGCGTTCCATGCGTTGCAGCAGTTGGGCCATGCTCGGTTGTTCGACCTGAGCGATCCGCGCCAGCTCAATCTGAGAGGCACTGCCAGCGTGTTTCAGGGTAACCAGCACCGGCAGTTGGCCCATGGCGAAGCCTAATTCGCGCAGGGGTGCGTCGACCAAACGGCCGAAAGTCCGGTTCAGTTGGCCGATCAGACGCATCGAGCGATTGGCATCAGGGACTTCGGGCGCGCTTGACATATATATAGGAGCCTATATTGTTTTACATAGGCACCTATCTTAATGGATCTCCTGTATGAACGCGAACCCGAAGATCGCCATTGTCGGCGCAGGCCCCGGTGGCCTGGCGTTGGCCCGTATCCTTTCTCTTAATGGCATTGCCAGTACTGTGTTTGAGCGTGATGCCCATGCGCTGGAGCGACCGCAAGGTGGCACGCTTGACCTGCATGAAGGCTCCGGCCAGCTGGCAATGGAGCGCGCAGGTTTGCTCGAGGCCTTCAATGCCGTCGCCCGTTATGAGGACCAGGGCTCGCGCCTCTACGACAAACACGGGCAAATGCTGTTCGATGATCAGGACACCAGCGGCAACCGCCCCGAGGTCGACCGCACGGCCTTGCGCGCCCTCCTACTGGATGCGCTGCCACCTTCCTGCGTGCGTTGGGGCGCGGCCCTACGCGAGGTGCAGGACAACGGTGACGGCCGCTGGAACCTGATATTTGATCATGGTCAGGAAGGCCCTTTCGACCTGGTGGTCGGTGCCGATGGTGCGTGG
Source organism: Pseudomonas sp. JL23 (assembly GCF_056933585.1). Taxonomy (NCBI): domain Bacteria; kingdom Pseudomonadati; phylum Pseudomonadota; class Gammaproteobacteria; order Pseudomonadales; family Pseudomonadaceae; genus Pseudomonas; species Pseudomonas sp. JL23. The sequence goes on from NZ_CM167795.1 coordinate 6,655,791, forward strand.
TCGCGGGTCAGGCCGTTGCTGTCGCCTTATAAGCCGCAGTACAGCGGTGTGTGTTTTCTTGAGTTCGGCATCGACGATATCGACCGCAGCCATCCGGTCCAATCAAAGTTGATCGGTCGCGGCAAGATCGGCGTAGAAGCCGACGGCAAGGCGCTGATCCTGCAACGCAACGGCAACGCCCATGTACGCGGCTATGCCATCTTTCGCGTCCCCCTGGGCTGGACGGAACAACGCTTCGACTTTTCTTCGCCTGACGCGGTGCGTAAGAAACTGGAACATGAATTTGCAGGATTTGCCGACGAGTTCCTTAGCCTGTTTCGCATCAGCAACGACGAATTCGCCGTACGCCCGATCTACGCCCTGCCCGTGGGCCATTGCTGGAGCAATCGTAAAGGCCTGACCCTGCTCGGCGATGCCGCCCACGTCATGTCGCCGTTCAGCGGTGAAGGCGTGAATAACGCCCTGCTCGACGCCGTCGAACTTGCCCGCTTGCTGGCTGGCGCCGGACACTGGGCGGATGCCGTGGCCGAGTATGAACGGCTGATGTTTGTCCGGGTGGTGGAGTCTGCCGAAGCGTCAGCCGAGGGTGCGGCGACGTTTCTGTCTCATGATGGTGAGGCCCTGACGTTGGCGATGTATCGCAGTCATCAAGCCGCCTGAGTAGAGGAAATCGCCTCTTTCCAGGTAGGACATAACAACGGTCAGACAAATACTACAAAGCCCGTCACTTATCCCCACAGCAGAACAGGACCTGCCTGATTTATCACCCCTTTCCATTGTTTGAGGATCCATCGCTCATCGCGACATTCTCCAACATGGAAATTGGGTGATCTGCACCATGCCGCACTACCAGATTCAGGAAGCCGATTTTCATATCCCCGATGCCTGGCAGGACCAGAGCATCAATATCTTCAAACTTCCGGCCAATGGGACCGCTCAAGAAGCCAGCTTCGTTATCAGCCGCGATTCCTCGAAAGGCGAAGCACCCTTTGCTGAGTACATCGACAAGCAACTGAACGGTGCGGAGCAACTGCCTCATTTCAAGCTGATCAAACGCTGGGACTTTGTTCATTACAACCATGTGGCCACGCTGCTCGATTACAACTGGCGAAGCGAAGGTCGCGCGATTGCACTTCGGCAAGTGTTTATCGACCTCACGCCCGCAGTACTGATCGTTACTCTCACTACTACGCCTGACGACCTTGATCACCATGAGCCTGCCTGGAAGGCGGTGATGCAGTCCTTCGTCCCTCAGCAACAGACCGTCTGAGTGAACCCGCAAGCGGCCGCACGCCTGGGTGATGAAATCGCCCATGGTTTCGGCCTGAGCGCGATGATTGTTGGCGCCGTAGCCGGAGCGCTGATCGGCGTGGCAGTCATTAGCGCAACCGTGGCGACTGGCGGCGTCGCACTGGCCGCCATGACCGGCACCGTTGCGGCGGGCGGCTTGTCGATGTTTCAGATCGTTAAAGGCCTCAGCACGCTCTTCAACTTGCCCGCGACTGGCGAATTGAGTGGAGGCAGCGCCAACGTCTACATCAACAACCGCAACGCCATGCGTGCGGGAGTTGATACCGCCTCGTCCTGTAGCGGCCTGCCCATAAACCACCCTATGTGGCCGTTCCAGGTGTTGATCGCCGAAGGGAGTGCCAGCGTTTACATCAATGGCAAACCCGCCGCACGCCTGAACAGCAAGATGAAATGCGGCGCACATGTCAGTAGCGGTAGCCCCAATACCTTTATTGGCGGGCCAACGGTTTCAGTGGCTTTTGTGCTGGATATAGAAAGCTGGGTGCATAACGGCCTTGGCGCGCTCGGGTTGGCAGCGGCAGGTGGCGCGCTGGTGCTGGCGGCAATGATGGGAGCTGCGACGCTTGCCGGTGCGGTGGGTATCGGCTTGGCGGGGATGGCAGGGATGGTCCTGCTGGGTGATCTGGGCGATCGGTTGGGGCCGGGTTATAGGGATTTGTTGCAGGGTGTGGCGGGGATGGCGTTGTTGGGGGTGGGGGCTAATCTAAGTAGGCCCAAGATCACCCAGCATGCACCTGAAGAGATACGGTTCTCGCAAAGAAGCGTTTCTTATAAGAAGGTCGATCGTCGTACAGAGAAAGAATATACATATGATGATTTGGTGCAGAGTATGCGCATGAATGGCTGGAAGGGTGAGCCAATAGACTTGGTTAAAATGCCTGATGGAAAATTGACCAGCATGGATAATACTAGAGTTACGGCCGCGAGAGAGGCTGGCATTTATGTTAAAGGCCGGGTTCGGAATTTCGACGAAGAACTTGCTCTGAGCGTTCAAGACAAGCGAAACTGGTCCGACCATAATACTTGGGGCGACGCTATTATGGCTCGAATAAACAAGCAGTCTGGTGTTTTTGCCGCTAACAATCCTTACGGGTCAGAAAAACCACCGCGCATTTCTGGAGGCAACACAAAATGAGGCCTTTTCTTTATGATTTTCCAATTTTACCCGAAGGCTTTCAATTTCAAGCCGACTATCTAAATGCTGCCTCAAACACATCATTGGATATCGCACCCTGGCGGCTACTCTCAAGAGACATGGCAACCTCGCTGTATTACTACGGCGCCATGCTTTTGAAATTTCCGAAAGCCGTGCTGATTCCTTTTGCAATCATTCATGATGAGTCCGGATATTACAACGATGGCTGGGTCGTACTCGCTTGCTTTGATGCGAAAGACTCATGTGTCAGGATTTTTGATTATGGCAGAGCGAAATCCAGCCCTTGGGACAATCACGCCTATCCCGGGTTTTCTGATTGGCTCAAAGCCGCCATGAAGGAATCTGCGTCCTATAAAGCTGACCTTATGGACGATGAAGATTAATCTGTGCGTATGAAAGAGACCGGTACATGATCCGTCAACCAAACACCATTTTCGGCCTGAAAGAATTTATACCCTTGCTGATGCATTCGCAGAGACTCGACCTTTAAAATTACGGGTTTGCCATAACGCTTACCGACCGCGTCAGCCGTCTGAATATCTTCTGAAAGATGCACATGGTGGCGAGACCCCGGAATCAAACCCACGCGAAGGATACTCTCAAGGAAACGAGAAGCAGTACCATGATAAAGTATGTCGGCGGGCACTTTTTCTGCATAAGCGATATTGACGTCTGTCGTCGAATGCCCCTGCGATGCGCGTATTTTCTGGCCATCGCAGGAAAGTGCAAAGCGCTTTTTATCACTAGAGGCTATGATGCAATTAATTATCTGATGATCAATCACATACCCTTTGCTTGCAGCACCCGCTATTAACGCTTCAATATCTGCCCAGCCATCCGTGTCGAGCTGCAATCCGATCGTATGTGGTTCATGACGTAAAATGTAACTCAAAAATTTACTTATTTCATTCAGCTGCTTATCGTTCATTTAGTCAACCGTTCAAAAATTCGTATGCTTAATTATAATTGCAAGACTTTTAGCGTCGCAAGCCCACTGTCCAGCACATGTAACGACACACAGAAACAGGTTAGCTAGAATGGCCTACTCATCACAAAAAATGGCAACCGAGCTCGAAAATTCGACTCTGGATGGATATTCCCCTGCAAAGGTGGCGAACGTTGCGTTCAACATCTATCAGGATCACTGCCTTGAAATATCAAAAGGCTTGGACCACCACTTGATGGTGTTAATCGCCATGGATGAGGGTCCTGAATTTGAAATGACTGAAGGTGAGTTTTTAGAAGTACTCGCTGAGATCAGACGATATGAGGAATGAATGCTGATGCCTGACTCACCACACACCCATACGGCGCTGCGCCAGCTTCTCTCGTGGGCCACCTCAATCAGAGACACACCACCAGGTGGCAGTAAGTATGTGCAAAGCTGGGCAGAGGTAAGCGCGATTTTGGTTGCGCTCAAAGTCAGGGCTGGCACTGTGAGTCTGGGCCTGATTGATGCCCCCGACCCCGGACCTGCCAGTATGCAGGTCGCCGCCTCGAACAAAAACTATCTGGTCACTCTGTTTGAGACGACCGAAGATGATTCTTGGGTCAGGTCATACACCAACACATGCGCAAAGGCTGAAATGGTCGATATCCTGGGTGATTTCTGGGACGCCCGGCACCTGACTCAAGATTTCAACCTTGTCTTGAAGATGTTCAAAGAGTTTTGCGAAACCGGTGATGTTTCGCGCCAATGGTTGAGTTGAATCGAGCTGGGCGGCGATTTTGTGGTGATATCGCAGCTTTGATTGGCCGCGCGCAAACGATCAATAGCCAATCTCCTACACGCCACCACGTACATTCGCCCTATTCACTCACCCTCGGCCTGCGTAATCTTGGATCCACAACTGGCGAACAAGGAGTTCACCAGCGGATTACGGATGATTCGACCATGGCCCGGATGGCCGTCGACAGGATGTTGGAATGGTCTTGTAGAAAAGAACCCGCTTCGGCGGGTTTTTTATTGCTCGAAATTAATGAGCATCCGTGGGAGCGAAGCTTGCCCGCGAAGGCCTCGACGCGGTGGGCCTGCCGTACCGGGGTCGGTCTCTTCGCGGGCAAGCCTCGCTCCGACAAGATCGCTTGGCGTGACCGGATCGGGTGGCTGAAGCACGTGCCACGGGTGATCGCACTGCCTGAAAAAGCCTCGTTGTAGCCCCGCTCTCTTTCTTTTGAAGGACATTTCCGAGAGAATCCGCACCCACTTGCGCCTGTCAATTCGGGAGCCTAGTCTGCGCCGGTCGCTGCTCATCAGCGATCAGGTTTAGTCGCCTGGCTTCACGAACTAAGGCGCATCTTGCCGCTGTATCAGCAACCGTTTTCGACGGTTGTACGTTATGGCGGCTGTGCGCAGGGCACCCTCGGGTGCGCCGGTTTCTTAGCTCGCCGGTCGACTAACCTGCAAGTCACAGCCGCCACCTTTGATCGTTTAGTCGCGATCGTGTGGCTGCTCATTTTTGAGAGCTAAGCCATGGTCAAAATCACACCCGATCCACCCCACTCCAATTCAACAGAATGCGAACCGACGATGGTCGAACGCGCCCTGGCTATTTACGTGGCCCAGGACATGGCCGACCTGCAAGACACCCTCGTCCACGCCATCGAGTTCCTGCGTTGCGCCATCGCCACGGCCTATGAAGTCGGCGATGCCCTGCAAGGCTCGCAACGCAAGTTGGCCTTTACCGTCATGCATATGGTGGAGATGGGCACGTTGATGGTGGAGCGTGCGCTTGAGTGCATCGAGCGCGCAGAAAAGCTTGCGGCGTTGGTCAACAACCCTCGCGCAAACGATCAATAGCTAGTTTCCTACAGCGCAGCAGGTGGATTCGCTCTATTTACTGTCATGTTTCCCACGTAATCTGCCCCTAACAACTGGCGAACAAGGAGTTCACCAGCGGATCAAGGACGGTCCCGACCATTGCCCGGAGGGCTACTGACAGGATGTTGGAATGGTCTTGTAGAAAAGAACCCGCTTCGGCGGGTTTTTTGTTGCCTGTGCACATAACCTCTCGTGACACATACAGGCCTGATGTGGGACCGGCTTTAGCCGGGAAAAGCCCTGACATCCAACGCATCTCTTCGGTCAGGACGCCTTCCCGGCTAAAGCCGGTCCCACAGGTCAGCTCACGGGCATCGCCATCCTGCGCCGCAATAGCTCTTTGCCCAACGCCTGCCCCTTGAGCTCGACATAGTGGTACGTCGCGCTGGAAATGCTCACCACTACCAACAGAATCAGCAGCACCATCAGGTTATTCAGCCAGACATGTCCGGTATCCAGATAGCGGATATCCCCAAGCATGGGCGCTACCTCGGCGCCAGTCTTTTTCTGCACCACCATAAAAGCCGAGATAACGAAGAACAGCACCGCCAGATGGGTCAGGTAGATCGAGTAGGACAAGCGCCCCAAGCGGGCGAAGAATTCGTGTTTGAGCACGCGCGACAGCGCCCCGCCATCGAAGGCAAAGAGCACGATGGTCACGCAGAACACCGCGCTGGCGGCCAATACCTTTTGCGGCAAGTCACTGGTCAACACCGCCCAGATAGCAATGGCGGCCAGAGCTTCCAGTACGCTGAGCAAGACAAAACCCGGCGCAACCCAGTGCCTGAGCCGGTTGAAAAAGGCGTAGGCCAGGGCTCCGGCGAAGAAGCAGCCCAAGCCTTTTTGCGCGTAGACCGTCAGCACATTGGCCTGGCTGTAGAGCAGCGTAAACCCGGCCAGGGCAATCACCGCCCACAGCAAGTACCTGCCGGAGGACGCCATGAGCATGGTCGCGGCGAAGACCATGTAGGTCCAGTACTCGATGCTGATGCTCCAGGCCGGGGTGTTGAACGACAGGTTTTCCGTAAGAGGGGTCCAGCTTTGCAGCAACAGAAGGTTGGGCAGGATCTGCGACGGCGCGTACATACCGGTAAAAGGCGTTTGATTGAAGCCAAAACCCTGTTTGTAGGCGGCAAACTTGAGGAATTCCAGGGCGATGAAAACCGCCAGCATGAAGGCATGCAGGGGCAACAGGCGGAAGGTGCGAGAGACGAGAAAATGGCTGAAGTCCAGATGCCGCTTGCTGCCGTAGGCATGAGCCATGACAAAGCCGCTGAGGACAAAGAAGAATTCGACGAATAGGTCGGCGTTGGCGAAGAAGGTCCAGTCGGTGATGCTGCCGACCAGATGGGTGTGGTACAGCACAACCGCAATCGCGCAGATGCCGCGCAGGCTGTCCAGCGCGTGATATCGCCTCACGTCTTGCATGCAAATCCCCCGATCAGATGCCATCGCTCGAAAGCGCCTAAAGCAACCCATCGGGTTCGGTCGCGTTGTTGCCAAAGGCCAGACGATAGCGCAGCGGCGGGTTTGTGCAAGGGGCGGTGGTCGGATGAATGATGCGGGACTGCCTTTTGTGGGACCGGCTTTAGCCGGGAAGGCGCAAGCAGAATCGATACATCTCTATCGCCTGCAAAGTAGTCTTCCCGGCTGAAGCCGGTCCCACAGTGATCCAGTGCTTTAAGCCTGAATCAGGCGTTAGGGCAAGGCACCGGTGCCCAGTCACCCACGTCCGGGTTTTTGCACATGCTGTTGACGGAGCTCTGACCGGCCGCAGCAACCTGGGCGCTTTCAGCCTGCTTGGCTTTGGCGTCTTTCAGGTTTTTCTCGGTGGCAACGGCTTCTTTCGGCACGTCAGGCAGTTTGGCCTTGGCCGGTGGCTTGACCTTGCCGCCAGTTTTTTTGGTGCTGGTAGTGACAACCGGGGAAGCGGTATCGGCCTCGACTACGGTGGCAACGTCAGTGCGTTGAACGCCAACGGTCTGCAGGTCTTTTTCGTAGGCCTGGGTGTAGCTGTTCAGGTCTTCGTTGGCGCGACCGTTCACGGCGACGATCAGGTCGTTGGACTCTTTCAGGCCGGAAACGATTTCAGCCAGACGCTTGCGGCCTTCGCTGTCGCTGATGGTCTTGGCTTTGCGGCCCGACAGCAGGTTGGCGAATTCACGCTGGTAGCAGGACTGCGACGCGCGAGCGTAAGAGGTGCTGCGGTCGATATCGGCAGCGCTCTTGTTGATGTCAGTGCCGTAGGAGGCGATGCGCTGGTTGTCATCGGTGATCTGCTTCTGCCGCTCGGTGTAGTAACCCGCCGCGCCGCCTGCCAGAGCGCCGCCTGCTGCGCCGATGGCAACGTTGCGTGCACGCTGCTCGGAGCTGCCGGTCAGGGCGCCCAGTGCCGCGCCGCCGAGCGCGCCGAGGGCGGCACCGGTAGCAACCGACTTAGTCATGTCGTTATCGGTGCTGCGCAGGTGTTGCACCGGCTCGTAGCAAGTCGGGTAGTACTCGACCTTGGTCGTCGCCGCGACCTTGGACACCGGCGAGCTGACGCAACCGGTCATCATCACCGTGCTGAACCCGACGGCTACCCACAACAACGTACGGCACTTGGAAGTTGAAACAAGGGCTTTACGGGACACTTGCATGTTTGCGATCTCTTCTTTGGTTTTAACTATCCCGGAACGGCCCGACGCCGTCCGAGTTCCCTCTACACGCGCTCACTTCGGCCAGTCAGGGTTGACTGGCCGAGGCGAGTAGTTCTTTCAAAATGGTTTCCGGGTCGGCGCGCTGTTGCTGGCGATAACTGCCGACGTGCTTGACGAACATCGTTGCCCGGGCCACCAGGCTCTTGCCGATGATCGGTTTGCGATTGAGTTCTTCTTTGATCCGCTGGAACTGCGCCTGAATCACCGCATCGGTGTAGCGCGTGCCGGTCGCCAGGTTGTCGATGTAGATCGCCACGGCGCCGTCGAGCGCGCTGCGACCGTTATCCAACGCCGTGCCGAACAGCTTGGCGCTGGCGGCATCCTTGGCGTCGATGGCGCTCTGCTGGCTTTTCTTCAGGTTGGTCAGGCGGATGTTGTAGTTATTGATGGTCTCGGCCACCAGGGCGGCGGACTGAATCAGGTTGCCGGCGGCTTCTTCGCGCTGGCGGGCGATCAGTGAGACGTTGCGCTTGAGCTCTTCGTTGACCAGGCCCAGTTCGGCCTGCACGCGCGGGTCGGTGTTGGCGGCGATGATGCTGTCCAGACGCTTGGTCGGGTCCTGCACATCGTCGATGGCGTCGGTCAGGGAGGCCAGGCGGCCTTCTTTCTGCCATTGCGTGAACAGGTCCGGGTAGCGTGAACGCGGCGCCGACAGCGCACCGATGGCGACACGAAAACCGGTGGTCTCGTTGCGTTGCTCGGTGCCGTCGGCGGCGAACAACGGGTATTCGCGGCGCATGCCGGTAAACAGCGTGCCCTCGCCTTCCAGGTAGTTGCCGCCTTTGGTGATAAAGCCGCCGTAGGTGCCCTGACGACGACCGGCGTGGACCAACTGGAACGACTCCTGAACCATCTCGGCGGCGTTGCCGATCACATCAAACATGCCGATGGGGTTGGGCCGTTTGGTGCCAATGGGCATCAGGCGTGCGGCCTGGCCGGTGCCGCCAGCCACTTGATTGAATACTGCCCAATCGCCCAGCGGGCCATCGCTGTCGCTGCCTTCGACCCGACGCGGAAACAGGCGCCCCTCCAGCTCCTGACGACTGACCGCATGACCGCCACGAGCAGCGAATTCCCACTCGACTTCGGTGGGCAGGCGCACGAAGCCGACGCCGCCGTCATCTTCGCTCTTGCCCTTGCCGCTGACGGGCAGCAAGTCGCGGTGGTACTTCATCAGCCAGGCGCTGTACACGGCGGAAAAGCGTTCGGCCTCGAAGTGCGACAGCTTGACCTTGGGCAAGCGCCCGGCCATGCCTGCCGGTGCTTCGCAGGCCGGGGCTGCTTCGCCGGTGGCCAAAGACTGGGCCTGAGCCATGACGGCGGCATACTGCTGCGCGGTGACTTCGTACTTGCCGATGAAGTACATCATCGGCTTGAGCGGCGTACTGGCGTCGGTCTTGGGCAGTTGCGGGCCGATCACTTTGGTCCAGTCCGAGGCCAGGTCGTTGAGAGTGAACGGGCCGTTGATGTAGTCGCGGCGATAGCCGGAAATAAACGACTGCTTGTAGCCTGGCTCGTCTTCGCTGAACGGGTAGCCGAGGCTGATTTCCCGGTCGTCGAGAGCGCCCTGAGCCAATACGTAGACGTAGCGGAAAACCATTTCGCCGTCGCAGGGCAACGGCAGGCCGACGTCGCCGGGCAAGGGCTTGGGGTTGTCCAGTTGGTCGGTGTCATCGGCATGGGCCAGCGACACCGCGCACAACGCGGCGATGACCACTGCCAGGGCGGCCCTGCGCAACTCAAACATCTCGGATTCCTTCAGCGGGTTCGATATGGGCCACGCGCCAGCCGCCGAGGGCCGCCGCCAGGGCGCTGGCCCCGAGCAGGGCAGCCAGGGCGACCAGGTAGTGGCGCAGCAGCAGTTGGCTGGCGTATTCGCCGGGCTCCTGCATGAACAACAGATTCAGGCCGCGCTCGGCCAGGCCATACAGGACGCCGCCCAGCGCCGCAGCGATCAGGCCGCTGTACAGCGCCTGGCACATGACGAAAGACAGCAACGCCCCGGTACTCAGGCCGAGCAGACGCAGCACCGACAGCTCATGACGCTTGCGCTCCACCGCCGCCAGGGCACCGGCAGCAATGGCAGCGAAGGCGCCGAGCACGGCCAGCCCGGCGATGACCCAGAAGACAATATTCAGGTTGCGACTCAGGGACTGCACCTGGGCAATGGCGGCGGCCTGGGTCGAGACCAGCAGGTCGCTGTCGGCGAAATAACGGCGCAGCGGTTCGACGTCGTTCAAGGTCTGGGCATACAGACGGAACGCCGGGTAAACCCGCTGCTCACCGGCCCGCGCGCGGTCTCCGGCCCAACCCAAAGCAGGCACGGCGCGGCCGTCGCGGTAATCTTCGGCGGCTTCCAGTAAAGCCAGTGGCGCAAACAGCGCATCACGGGGGAAGGCTTGCAGAGGCAACACGCCGGACACCTGCACTCGCGTGTGCTGAGCCTCGGCCTGTCCGGCGATTTGCCGGGTGAACGCGGCGTCGAGCCAGTCGCCGGGCGTGACGCCGAGCTTATGGGCGGCGGTCTGGCTGAGGATGATCTGGTCGAGGCCGGCAGGCACGGTCATGGCGCCGAGCAGCGGGTCCTGAATGGCGGTAGGGATCATTTCCACGTTGACCCGCGCAGCCTGTTGCTGCGCCTCTTGCGGCGCCTGCACCGACAGGTCGGCGGTCGCGGCAATCTGCCGGGTGCGCGGGATGGCAAACGCCACATCGGGGCGTTGGGCCAGTTCGTTGATAAAGGCGGCATTGAAGCGGCCACCGCCGAGCGGGATGATTTCCCGCACCAGCGGGTCGCGCTCCAGACGTTCGGTCAGGCTGCTGACCAGGCCGAACTTGAGGCCGAACAGCACCAACAGCGGCGCGATCACCGCCACCAAGGCCAGCACGGCGCAGGCCGACAGCCGTGCATCAGCGCGGTAGTCCTGCCAGGCCAGGCTCATGACCAATCCGAAGCGCATCAGAGCACCTCGCCCAGGGTGGCCGTGACGCCGCCATCGGAATCGCGCTCGCAGGCGATGCTCAAAATCGCCAGACCGGCACTGCGCGCCAGGCGCTCGTCATGGGTGGCGATCAGGCAGCCGACATTGCGTTCCCGTGCCCGGCTGAGCAACAGTTGCATGACACGGTTAGCGTTGATCGGGTCGAGGGCGGCGGTGGGTTCATCAGCCAGCAGCAACTGCGGGCGATGAGCCAAAGCCCGTGCACAACTGACCCGCTGGCGTTGGCCGACTGACAGGGCATGGGGTTTCTTGTTCAACTGTTCGCCGATCTCCAGTTGCTCGGCCAGGCGCTCGACGCTGCCGTCATTGCTCAGCCCCAGCAACTTGCGCGGCAGAGCGATGTTGTCGCGCACACTGAGAAAACCCAGCAGGCCGCCGGTCTGTAGCACGTAGCCCAGATGCTTGCTGCGCAGGCTGGCCAGGCGGTCCTGTTCGTTGTCGCGCCACAATCCGGCGATATCCACGGCGCCCTGGGACGGGAAGAAGTCAAAACGCTGGGCCTGATCCGGTCTGGATACCAGCGCCAACATATCCAGCAAGGTGCTCTTGCCACAGCCGCTGGCACCGACCAGAGCAACCTGTTGCCCGGCCGCCAGTTCCAGGCGCGGGATCACCAGGCTGTAGCGTTGCAGCCCTTCGCCACGGCTTTTGCGCACATCACGAAGGCTGATCATGGCAGGGTCGACAACGGTACGCGGTACAAGGCATCACCCGGCTCGGCATCGCCGAAACGGACCCAATTGGCCAGATCGTTGTGGAAGGTTTCGTAGAGGCGGATTTTCGATTCCAGCTCGTCGATAAAGTCTTCCTGTTCGGCGACGCTGAGGGAAAGCCACAGGTCCTGGGTCATGTTCAGCGACTTGCTGCGATACGGCAGGCCCTCCAGATACTCACCGAGGATGCCGCCCTGGGCCAGGTTGGCGCCCTTGCGCAAGGCCGACGGGTCGCGGCTCATGTAGGCACTGGCGCTGGCGATTTCCTGGAAGAAATCCTTGGGCGAGGTCTGGGTCTTGCGCGCCGCGTCGACGATCAGCTTGAGCGACTGTTGCAGGTCGTTGAGTTGCAACTTGGTCAGCATCACGCAGACCTGGAACGCCGGCAGCGCCGGGTTGGTCAGGTCGCGATCCGCCGTCCAGGCACTGACCAGTTGCGGCGCCTGGCTGGCCGATTTATGGCCGAGGAAATCCATATGCATCGCATAGCCAACCGCCGCCGATTTGTCGGCCAGGGTCGGCGCCGCTCCGAGCAACGGCGCCGGATGGTACGGACGGTTGCGCACGTCATGGACCATATCGGCGAACACCGAACCGATCTCGCTGACACGTTCGCCGAACTTGCCGACATCGCCACCGGGGATCGGAATGTACAGGTCGCCGATCTGCGGGTTGGCGTCGGCGGTCAGGGTGCGGTACTGCTGCTCGGCGAAGCTGTGGGTTTTTTTGCCGGCATCGGTGCGCAGGTGCAGGGCGAAGATCTTGATCTGCTTGCCCAGCGCCGCCTGGCGCACTTCGGCTTCGTTCATCTGGGTGCTGCTGTCGGGGTCGTTCTTGCGCAGGGAACCGGCGTCGCTGACCAACAGGATCAGGCGCCCGCCGTAGCCGGACCAGTCCATGCCATTGACCGCCTGCATGACCCCGGCGAACGAATCTTCGTTGAACGACTGGCTCGACACGTTGGTGGCCTTGACCTGATCCATCAGGGCGCTGAAACGCGCTGGATCGCGGCCTTGATCCAGAGTGATCAGGGTTTTGCTCAGGTACTCCAGGCCCGGCGTGCGCGTGACGCTGTTGCGAAAGCCGACCAGACCGAAGCTGACGCTGTCCAGGTCGCCGCGCTGGGCGATTTTGGCTTGCAACTCATGAACCACATCACGCACCTGATCGATATAGGGCTGCATCGATTTCGAGGTGTCCACCACCAGCACGATGCCGGTACGGAAGGCGTCGCTGGCGAACTGTTTGGTCTTGCGATCTTCGGTCTGGCCGGGCGTGGCGCCCGGATCGATGGAGGCGATATTGAGCAACTGCACCGGCTGGCCGTTCTGATCGAAGCTTTCGCGGGAATCGAAAATCGGCAGCAGGTAGAACTTGTCTTGCGGCACGGCGCTGGCGGCGGGCTCAAGGGCCAGCACCTGACTGTCGTCCTGAGGGTTTTTCTGCGCCGCCAGCAGCAGATTTTTCGCCGAGGCCGGATTGGCCAGCAGCTTGTCCAGCTCGCTGGCCTGACGCACGAACATCACGGGCGAGCGCCCGGAGCGTTCAGTGAATTTCAGCACCAGGCTCTGCTTCCAGTCGCTGACCTGATCCTCGGCCAGCCAGCCGGAGCTACGCCCGTCAGTGGCAGCACCGAGGCGCAGCCACGACTTGCCGTCGAAATTCTTGCGCTCGTAGACATAGAGCACGGTAAAGGCGGGCAGGGATTTATCCCCCGGACCACCCGGCACACTGGCGAAACGCGCGCCAGGCTTGCTCAGCACGCGCTGGAACAGGGTTTTCTTGCCGGGCATCAGCAGCGGGCGCGAGTCGCTGCTCTTCTGCTCGACGGCGCCCGTGGGCTTGCCGACCTGTGGATGGAGCTGCGCGGCGGCCGTCATCTGCGTAACCAGGTTTGGCGTTGGCCCGGTGGGCTGACTCGGCTGGCTCGATGGCTGGCCGGGCTGGCTCGGGGTGGTGTTGGTCGGCGTAGTCGTTGGCGTGCCGGTTTGTGTACTGGGCACAGTAGAGGCCGTCGCAACGGGGGTCGTCGGCGTCGGCTTGACCTTCTCTTCCGGCGTCGGGCCGCTCACCCACCAGTAACCGCCAACACCCACGCCGATCGCCGCAGCAATTGCCACCGCGAGCAAGGCCATGACCGGGCCACGGCGTTGCCCGGAGGTTTGCGCCTTATCCAGTACCGGCGTGGGCCGCGGGCGCGCCGGTTCGGCAACAGGCGCGGGAATGCTGATCGATTCGGGCTTCATGCCCGCCAGATCGAACTCCAAAGGCTTGGCCGGTGCCGCAGGCATGACCACCGTGCCGTCGTAGGCCTCGGACGGCAGCTTGTCGAGGGCGGCGAGCAAGGCTGCGGCATCCGGGAAGCGTTCGTTGGGGTCCTTGGCCAGCAGTTTGCGCAGGATGTCCTGATAGCGACCGTGATGGATCGGCAGCTCCGGCAGCGGCTGGGTCAGGTGGGCCAGGGCTGTGGACAGCGCATCGGTGCCGCTATAGGGCAGCTCGCCGACGAGGATTTCATAAAGCACCACGCCCAGGGCATAGAGATCGGCGCGACCGTCGATGTCCTGGCCACGGGCCTGTTCCGGGCTCATGTAGCTGGGCGTACCGACGGCAAAACCGGCCTGGGTGAACTGGGTGCGGTCGTCCAGAGACTTGGCGATGCCGAAGTCCGACAGCACTGCGGTGCCATCGGCGCGGAACAGGATGTTGGCCGGTTTTACATCGCGGTGTACCAACCCTTGAGCGTGGGCGTAGCCCAGGGCCGAGGCGATATGGCGAATGTAAGTCAGGCCCTGCTCGGCACTCAGGCCCGCCGCGATGCGTTCCTTGAGGGTGCCGTTGGGCAGGTATTCCATGGCCATGTAGTACAACTGGCCGACATTGCCGATGTCGTGGATGGTCACGGTATGCGGGTGAGACAAGCGCGCCAGGGTGCGGCCTTCGCGCAGGAAGCGCTCGCAAAAACTCGGGTCGGCCGCCAGCGCAGCCGCCATGACCTTGAGCGCCACTTTGCGTTCGAGAGAACGCTGGGTCGCCAGGTACACGGTGGCCATGGCGCCTTCGCCAATCTCACCTTCAATGTCGTATCCAGGAATCACAATGTCCATTCAGGGCTCTTCAACTGGCTTTGACGACGATGGCCGTAATGTTGTCGGGGGCGCCGCGGGTCAGGCCCAGGTGCACCAGGCTGCGCACCACCGTGTAAGGGTCGGCATGACACAGCACATCGCGAATTTCACGATCTTCGGCGGTCTTGTTCAGACCATCGCTGCATAACAGGTAGCTGTCGCCGGGCAGGATCTGCAGCGCGGCAATGGACAGCTGCAATTGGTCTTCGACGCCAATGGCGCGGGTCACGATGTTGGCGCGTGGATGCACACGGGCTTGGGCCTCGCTGAGCAGGCCGCTGTCCTGCAGGTCCTGGACGTAGCTGTGATCCCGGGAAATGCTGTCCAGCACACCGTCGCGCAGGCGATACAGGCGGCTGTCCCCGGCCCACAGGCAGATGCCCTGGTCTTCGCGCACCGCCAGCAGAACCACGGTGCTGCCCATCAGGCTGACCCCGCGATAGCGGGTCTCGTCGCGCACCGCCGTGTTGACCTCTTCAAGACGGCTGCGCAAGGCACTGACGTAGATATCCAGAGTCGAGCCAGGCGTTATGCCGCGCAGGGTGTCGACGATCAGACTGCTGACATAATCCCCCGCCGCATGCCCACCCATGCCATCGGCCACGACCCACAGGCCGTCGCGAGGCAGTTCCAGGCAAGCATCTTCGTTGATCTGCCGGACCATGCCGACATGGCTGTAGCTGGCGGAGCGATAGGCAATGGCGACCATTTAGCTCGACGCCTCCTGACCCAGCAGAAAGCTGCCGAACGCACTGGCGGCAGGCAACCCGGCGCAGCGCATCAGACCCGGCTCGATGGCTTCGGACCCCTTGCCCCACCACAGGCTGACACCTTCACAGGCCAGGGCGGCCAGTGCGGCGTGACGCGCCTCTGGGGTGGTGACAGGAATGCGCTGCAAACCGGCGAATTGAGCGACTGGAGTGGACGCCGCGACAGACAAATCGGTCAAATTTTGTACAGCCTGCTCAAACGTCTCGAAAACGCTTCCCGGTTCAAGACTGGCCAGCAGCAACGCCTCGACCTGTTCAAACCAGTCATCCGCAGCACCGGCCACGTCGCTGATGGCCTGATCAGGCGCCAGCAGGCGCGCAACGGTGAGCGGAAAGTAGCGCCCGACCCGGTCGATGCTTGGCATCAGTACGCCGGTGACCGCGTCCGGCCCACAAACACCGGGGGCCAGGGCGAAGCGCCACAGCGGGCTGATCAGATAGGCATCAAGCCAGGCGCCGCCGAGTTGCTGCTGACTGGCGTGCACGCCCGCCGCCAGCCAGGCATCCCAGGGCTGAATAAAACTCTGCGGCAGGCCACGGCTGACGAAGTCGCCACGGCTGGCCAATTTGCCGTAGAAACCGGGCGTCGTCATAGCCGCTCCGGCAAGCTGAAGCCACGCAGCACGCGGCTCTTGAAGGGGTTGAAGGCGCTGTTGGCGCGCAACTCGTAGGAAATGCTCGCGCTGTCGACGCGCAGACGCAGGTTGAACAGGTCAGGGCCATTGCCCGCCACCAACTCCGACTGATCGAGCAGGCGGAACCACGCCCACGGACCGTCCAGCGTGATGCCGGAGCGACCGTTGGCCAGTGGCGGTGTGATCGACATGCGCACCACACCAATGCTGCCGGGGTTAGGCCATTGCATGGCCACGGCGCGGCTCGGGCCGTGGTCATAGCTGATTTGCTGGCCGTCGAGTTCAAGCAGGAACTGGGTCACCGAAGCGTCCATGGCCACCGGCTTGAGTTCGAAACGGACCAAAGGCTGCGGGCTGCCAGGACGGAAAAAAGCATCACGAATTGCCGCCGCACGTTGGAAGGTCTGCAACACGCCAGCGTTGATCCCCAGCTTCTGCGCCGCGCCCGACTGCCAGCGCCAGGTGGCGGCAGTGGTATCGACGTAGGGTTGCAGGTACTTGTTGAAGTAGCTGTCCATCACCCCGCCAACGCTGAAAAAGCGGGCGAAGTCATCGAGGGTGGCGTCCCGATTGCTGCCCGGTGTCAGCGGATAACGGCCGCTGAGAGACTGGCGATAGACATTGACCACATCAGTGGTCCAGGCCGCGCTCAATTGATTGCGCACCCCACCCATCATCGTGCCGGTGGTGGAATTGACCACCGACTTGACCAGGCCTTTCACGACCGCTGGCTGGCGATCAGCATTGGTGCTGACCCGCTGCGCAGTGGCGCTGACCTGATTCTTCGCCTCACCGAGCAAGGCATCGCCGCTGGCACCGACCATGGCGCTGACCTGCACATACAGAGCGTTCATGTCTGCCAGCAAACCATCGATGGCCGCCGGTTCGCCTTCGCCCTTGTTTACCAAGGCATTGAGTTCGGCGAAGTGCGCGGTGACCGGATCATCGCTGACCACGGGGGCGCTGTTATTGCTCGTCTGCTCCTGACCGAGCAGCGAGCCCAGACGTTGCTTGAGCTGATCGACGCCGCCATCGACCTTGGCGCCCTGAGCCGCGAGAAGTTTGTCTTCCTGTTGCAGATCGGTTTCCTTGGCTACTGCGGCCAGCAGTTTTTTCAGCGGCGAAGTCGGCCCGGAAATCAGCCGCAACACATCGGCCGCCTGGGCCACGCTGGTGATCGGCACGAAGTCGATATCGGCGAGCAAGGCATCCCACTGGCGCAGGTAATCCTGGAAATACAGGCGCCGCACATCGGCGGCGAGGCTGACTACATTCTGCTGCTCGGCCTGATCGCGCCCCAGTACCCATTGCTCTTCGGCCAGGGTCCCGGCCTGGCTCAGGCTGGTGGCGAGGAAGGCCTGGCGATAACCCTTGGCGGTGAAGAAACCACTGAGCGGATCGCCCAACGGCTTGCCGCTCTTGCGTGTGAATACCAAGGCGGCATCACGCCCGGCCGCTTCGCTCAGGCGAAAATCGCTGACGCCTTCCGGCAGCTTTTGCCGTTTGACCCGATCATAGACCCGTTGCGCTACCGGCAATTGCTGCAACTGGCGGCGCAGGTCGTCGATCAGACGCGGATCCAGCCGCGCATTGGGCGGCTGTTTGTCGAACAGCGCCTGCAAGTGCGCAGTCAGGGCCTGACGCTGATCGGGCGGCAGGTCGCGCGGCAGGGTCTGATCCCAGTCGAGGGTGATCCAGGCCTTGATGAAGTCGGCGTCGTAATGCTCGCTGTCGGCCAGCATCAGGTAGGCCTTCAGGCCCTCGTAGAGATAGTCGGAACTGCCGCCGCTGTGCAGTTGCTCTTCGATACGCGTCAGCAGGCGCGGGGCAAAGACGGCAATCAGCAGCTTGCGGTAGACGCTGGCCGACTCGGCTTGAAGCATGTCGCCCTGATACAGCCCCAGGCCTTGCGACCAGCTCGGCGGGTCGCCGGCCAACTGGCGTACCGCGTTGAGCAGCGGCAATACCGCCACTACGTCGCGCATGGCCGGGCTGAGGTTCTGCACGTTCTGCGCAAGTGGCGCAACTTTGTGATCGACCTGAGCGATATACGCCTCGTTGGCCCGATAGCTGACCAGCCACAGAGTGCCGACCACCAGTACCAGGGCAACGGTCGCCGCCAGTACGCCACGGGCAATCCACTTGCGCCGCCGCTCGACCTTGGGATCAACCCCCATCAACCCTTGCTCGGCAAAAGCCACGGCAGTGAACAGTTTCTCGATGAAGTAGCTGCGACCGGTGCCGCTCTGCCGCGCCAGGTGCTGGCGGTCCAGGCTCATGCTCTGGGCCATGGCGCCGATCAGGCGGTCGATGGGGCTGCCTTCCTGAGTACCGCTGGTGAAGTAGACGCCGCGCAACAGCGTGCGTTCTTCATAGGCATTGGGCTTGAATACGCCGTCGAGAAAGCTTTGCAGCGAAGCTCTCAGGGCGCCGAACTGTTGCGGGAAGCCGTAGATCAGGTCGCGACGGGCCGGGTCGCGCTCCTGTTGCAGGCGCTCCACCAGACGCTCATTGAGGCGTTGCTCGAGGGCGTCGAATTCACGCATGAAATCTGCCAGAGGTCCTGCGGCGCTTTTGTCGTCGTCCAGGGCAAAGGTCATGCCCCAGACCTGGGCGCGTTCCTCTTTGCTCAGAGCGTCGTAGAACTCCATGAAGCCCGGCACCAGATCGAGCTTGGTCAGCATCACGTAGATCGGGAAGCGTACGCCCAACTGGGTGTGCAGTTCCTGAATGCGCGCGCGGATCGCAGCGGCGTGAGCAGCGCGTTCGGCATCAGTGCCCAGCAGCAAGTCCGACAGGCTGATGGCGATAAAGGCGCCATCGATAGGCCGACGTGCCCGCTGGGTTTTCAGCAGATCGAGAAAGCCCAGCCACGCGGCCTTGTCGACCTGGGCGTGGCTGTCCTGGGTGGTGTAGCGCCCGGCGGTGTCGAGCAGCACGGCTTCGTCGGTGAACCACCAGTCGCAGTTACGCGTACCGCCCACGCCACGAATCGCCCCGGCGCCCATTTGCGCGGCCAGAGGAAAGTGCAGGCCGGAATTGACCAGTGCCGTGGTTTTGCCCGAACCCGGCGGGCCGATGATCACGTACCACGGCAACTCGTACAGATTACGTTTGGTGTCGCCACCCAGACGCGCCTTTTTCAACAGCGCCAGGGCTTCGTCCATGCGCTGGCGCAGGGTTGCCAGCTCTTCGGCGGTGGCGACGCTGGCAGGGTCCGGTGCGGTTTCGGCAGCCAGCCCTTCGAGGACTTTATTGGCATGGCGACGCGCCTGGATCAGCCGGAATACCCGGTAGCCGATCCAGATCGCGAACAACAGGATAATCAGCGCCCAGCGCCGCCCTTCCGGCACCAGCGCGCTCAGCAGCGGGCCGAGGAACCAGATGATCAGGCTCAGGGCAATCAGGCCCAGTACGGGGATGACCCAGCGAATGACAAAACCGAAAAACGCCTTCACTCGACCCCCTCCGCCAATACAGTGATTTCAACCCGACGATTCTTCGCCCGGCCCTCGGCCGTCGCGTTGGACGCCAGCGGCTCGGTGTCGCTGCGCCCTTCAGCCGTGAAGCGCTGGGGCTGGCCGGTTTTCGCCGCCAGAATTTGCAGAACCTGTTCGGCACGGGCCTGGGACAGCGCCCAGTTGGACGGGAAGCGAATTGTGGCAATGGGGCGGTTGTCGCTATGGCCGGTGACCCGCACCGAGCCCTTGACCTTGCGGATGGCGTCGGCGATGCGCAGCATTAATGGCTGGAAGTCATCGACGATGTTGGCGCTGCCGGAGGAGAACAGCTCGTCACCGCGAATGGTCACGATGGAGCGGTCCACGGCGTCTTCCACCGCGACCTTGTTGGCTTTGATGTCTTCGGCAAGGAAACCGGCCAGACGCGGCCGCTCGACAACCTTGGGCTGGATGGCCGGACGGTCGATGGTCTGCACCGGGATTTCGCCCAGGGCATGGATATTCTTGAACACCGGCTCAGCATCGGCCGCCAGCAGCATGCGCAGGCCGACCAACAGCATCAGTAACAGGGCCAGACCAATCGCCAGGCCGACCCAGGGCGGCATGAATTGGGTCAGGCGGTCACGGGCCAGGGTCAGGCCGCGCCAGTGCGGCGACAGCTCGCGCTCGTGTTCACCACGGGCGCTGCGAATCGCCGCAGCGGTGCGCTCACGCAGGGCTTCCAGATGACTGCGGCCATCGTTCATGACCCGGTAACGGCCCTCGAAACCCAGGCAGATGCACAGGTACAACAGCTCCATCAGATACAGGCGCTCGCGCGGGCTTTGCAGGCAGTGCTCGAGCAACTGAAAGACTTTCTCGCCGCCCCATGACTCGTTGTGCACGGTGATCAGCAGGCTCTGTTTGCCCCACTCGCTGGCACTGCCCCATGGCGTACTCAGCACGGCTTCATCGAGGGCGGTGCAGAGAACGTAACGCGCCAGCAACACATCGTTACGCACAATGCCTGCCGCTTCGGCGCGTTCTTCGAACTGGCGCAGGTAGGCCAGCAGCTGCGCGCGCAGGCTGGCCGGCGCCGGGTGGGCGATGGTGTTGCGCAGGCGCGTGAGCAAGGCCAGCAAAGGCCCGGCAGCGTTTTCCAGAGGGTTGAGACCCTGGCCCTGGCCGGTCGCCAGAGGCGCGACGGCCACCGTCGGCGGCGCCTGTTCCGGGCGTTCGCCAGCAGGCTGCGGCCCACGACCACCAGGTCGCGGCATGAATTGGGTGCGGTCGCCGCCAGAGGCAAACGGGTTCGACGGATCGTCGTTGGGACTCATCGCGGCTTATCCTCGAATCGCCCAGAAGGCCATGTTCAACCCCGGGAATTCACCCGCGACGTGGAAGGCAAAACCGCCAGACTTCTGCAGGTTCTGCCATTGCTCGCTACCGCGATCCAGCTCGAAGTAGGTGGACCCGGCATGAAACGGAATCTGCCGTGGCGCCACCGGCAACGGTATGAGACCGATGCCCGGCAGTTGCAGGTTGACCATGTCGCGGATGTGCTCGACCGAGCCGACTTTGCTCTGCTGGCCGAAGCGCCCGCGCAGGGTTTCGCCGGGCATGTCGGCGCGCACCACAAGGATGAAACTGGCGCTCTCCAGCAGGCTGCGGTCGGCGAGCATGCCGACGCGGATATTGAAGGCCTTCTCCACCAACGGGATCGGCGTCGCCTTGCTATCGATCACCATCGCCAAGGCTTCGCGCAGCGCCTGCATCACCGGGGTGAAGCTGACGATCAGGTCGTCGTGCTGGTAACGTGGAAACTCCAGCGGGCGGCGCCCGTCGCGAGAGAAGGTGGCGAACTCACCGGCCAGGCTGACCAGCTCGCTGTAGAAGCGCTCCGGATGCAGTGGCGTGAGCTGATTCAAGTGACTGATCAGCGGCTGCGCGCGGTTGACCAGTTGCAGCAGCATGAAGTCGGCAATTTCCGAAGCGCCACCCGCTCCCGATGCAACTACGCGTCCGGCCAGGGCTTCGCCGCGTTGATGCAGCAAGCCCAGCAGCTCGCTGCGAAAGGCCGTCAGGCTCTGGCTGGCGCTGACATCCAGCAACGGCGGGATATAGCGATCATCGAGGATCAGTGCGCGGTCGGCGCGCTTTTCCTTGATCCGCACCACGCCGACGCTGGCGTAATCGCTGAGGCCGTCCTGCGCGGTCAGCAGGCGCAAGGCCCGCGCGCCAATGGCAACCGGCGCGCGGTTTTCAAACGGCGCGTTGTCGTCACGGACTTCGCGGACCTGGCTGACGTAGCGCGCGGCGCCAAATTCTTCGCCTTCATCGACCGTATCCCGTGCCCCGGCCCGCTTGAGCGGCAGAGCCAGATAGACCAGGCCATCGCGCAGGCTGTCGTCGATGCTCAACGGGCTGGGCGCCAGATCGTCCTGAGGGATGTTGAACGGTGTGCCGTCCGGCAGCAGGCCCCGCGCCGATACGATCGCCAGCTTGCCCTGGGCCAGCAGGCCCTGATCCAGCGACAACTCGGAAAAACCCCAGGCCCCCGCCGACAGCGGACGGCTGCGTGCGTCGATGAGGTTTTCCAGATAACGGTCGTGCTGCTGGAAGTGCTGCGTTCCGATGAACATGCCTTCCGACCAGACCACGCGATTGTTCCAGGACATGACTTCTCCGTGTGCCTATTGGGCGGGGGTTGGGGTGCTTTGCAGGGCGCGCACATCAAGGCTGATCGTGTATTCGGTGCTCTGGCGCGGCAACACGCTGATGACCGTGCGCCAGCGCGCCTGATCGATCTCGCGATAGCTCACCACCAGCCCCAGTTGCCGCGTCGCCGCAGTCAGGGTGCGGCGGATATCCAGACTCTGGCCGGGGCGTACCAGCACTTCGTCCTGATCGAGCAGGTCAACGCCGAGAGTCGCCTGGGCGCGATCAGCCAACGCGAAGTAGTCAGCGCGGGTGAAAGTGGCGCTGTTCTTGAGTTCATACAGACGCACCCGAACTGGCGCGGCCTGACCGTCAGCGCCAGGGTTGAGCCCGGCCACCGCCTGGAAATGCAGGGTAATGGTGGCGCTATCCGGCTCTGCGGGCGGCAGCACTTGTGCAGCAGGCTTGTCCTTGCCACAGGCGCTCAGCAGCACGGCCAGCAGCGCTGAAAAGAAAAAACGTTGAATCATCCTGAGCCTCAATGGCATGTCGAAACGGTCCTGGGGGGTCAAGTGCGGCGCAGCCGGGCACTGTGTTCTTCGTAGGCACGGCTGAATTCACGACCGAACAGGTCCTGGAAATCGTCCTCGGCCTCACTGGAAATCTGCGAATACAACGCGGTGAATTGCTGCCAGTACTGGGCCTGACGCGAGCCACCGAACAGGTTGGATAGGCCGCCAGGCTTGCCCATGCGCGTCTCCAGCGCCGCAGGTTCGAAGCGCTTGAGCAGGTGTTTGATGGCCGCCTCGACCCCGGCCATCACCGCCAATTGGTGGGCGCGCAAGTCGTCGAAGCTGTCCTTGATCGCCAGGTCCGGGGCCATGAACGCCTGATTGCTGTGGCGCAGCAGCAACAGCAGCGCCTCGTCGGCATTGGGGGCGAACTTCAGCGGGTTGTTTTCCACGGGACGGATCAAGGTCTGCTGCATGCGGAACTCGCCCTTGAGGCTGCTGCGGGCACGCAGGACGTCGATCAGCCCCTCGACCATCAGCCGGTAACTGCGGCCGATGGCTTCCATCTGCGCTTGGGCCTGGGCGTGATCGATGCGCAACTGATCGAGCCCGGCGCCGCGCAGGAAGGCTTGCAGCAACTCAGGGCGCAAGGCTTCAGCAGGTTGTGCAGCGGGCGGTACAGGCGGCGCAGCAATCGGTGGTTCAGGGGGCGTCACAACTGGCGGAGCAGGCGGTGTTGCAGGCGGGAAAACCACCTGCTCGACGCTCGGCGGCGCCATTACCACTGGCTCCGCGGGCGCAACTGGCTTGGACAGATCAACCGATGGCGCGGGCAGGTCGGACAGCAGGTCCCAGTCATCCGGAATCAACAGCGGTGCAACCGGTGGCGTAGAGGCCGGAGGGGCAACTACGGGCGGCGCAGGAATGAATGGCGCGGGGGGGCGAAAATCATGCTGCTCGGCGGGCACATGATCTGGCTGGGTCGGCGGCGGTACGGCGGCCGGGGTCAGAAAATCGAACAGATCAGGCATCGTCGCATTGGCCGATCCGCCCTGAAAATTCGCGGTCTGCGCAACAACCGGCGGCGCCACGATTGGCGTGCTGGCGCGGCCCATCAGCGCCTCAAAACTGTTGGCATTATCGGCACCGGGAAGTGCGGAATCGGGCACTTGCAGATTGAAGTCGATACGTGCCTGGATTTCATATTCGCCAATACGGATAACTTCCCCGTCCTGCAAGGGTTCGCTGTTACCGCGACGCAGGCGAATACCGGCATGTAATAGCTCAACGCCATTAGTGCTGGTGTCGGTCAGATAGTAACGGCCATCTTTATACTGGATGACGCAATGTTTAGCGGAAACTAAGCGCTCAGGGTCGGGCAATACCCAGTCATTTTCTTGACTGCGGCCAATTGCCATCACGCCGCTATCCATTGATTTCTCTGGACATTGCCCGGGCGTGATCTTGTGATAACTAGTGATAGTCAAACACAGCGCCATTGCGCCTCCTTGCTTACATTGCGCGTGGTCTACAGGGCAGAAATGCCGCGCTGTCCAGACCTGGCGCCCGTTTGCATAAACGCCACTTAAACAGATGGTTTTCCCAGCCAACTGGCTGAAAATGCGCGGATTTAACCACACTTATGTGAATTTAATACCGTCGCTGACCGGTTGGTCGCGCAACCTGTTAGCTGCGTCACAACTGTTACGGGGGCCGAGAGCTTACCTTGACAAGGCTCAACGCCTAAACCAAAAATGCCTGACCCTTTTATATTCGTGATGCCACACTGACATCAATTAAAAATATTGGTTCAACACCGATAATAATTTCCTATGTGAACTTTAACCGGTATTAACTGACCAACCCGCAGGCTGATAAGGAGATCTGAGTTGGTGGACGTGTCGTTGTTGCTCGCCCCTGTTTCCGGGAATTTGCCGTGCGGCGAAGACCTGGAATATGACGCGGATTTCTTGCAGTTGGAACGCGACGCCCAAGGTAAACCGGAACGCTCCATGGGCGATTCGGTACAGGCGGCCGAGCCACCGCAATGGCGCGTGATAGAGCAGTCCAGCAGTGCCCTCCTGCAACGCAGCAAAGACCTGCGCATTACCCATTTCCTGTTGCAAAGCGCCCTGGCTCAGGACGGTTTCGCCGGCCTTGCCAGCAGCCTGACCCTGATCCGCGAACTGCTCGCCAGTTATTGGGCCGACCTCTACCCTCTGCTCGACGCCGATGACGACAACGACCCCACCGTGCGAGTCAACGCGCTCGTCGGCCTGGCCTGCGATACCAATGTGCGCCTGCTGCGCGAAAGCATCCTGACCCGCTCAAGGGCGTTCGGTCCGGTCAGCCTGCGCGCAGCGCTCAATGCCAGCGGCATGCAGAGTTTCAGCGATGAATCCCTGGGCGCCGACACCCTGCGCGCAGCCCTGCAGGACAGCGATGCCGAGCACCTCGCCGCAGTCCGCGCGGCCATTGGCGAAGCCCGGGAATCGGCCGAAGCCATCGAGCGCTTCGTTAACGAGCAGGTCGGATCGGCCCAGGGCGTCGATCTCACCGCATTGAAACAGCCTCTGCGCCAAGCTCTGCAAATCCTCGGCGAGTATGCCCCCGGCAGCGAGACGGCCGTCACAGAATCCAGCGAAATCGGGGGTGCGGCAGAACTTTCCGGCACCGCCGAGGCTCCCAAGCCAGCCCGTAGCTCCGGACCTGTTGTGTCTGGAGAAATCAGCAACCGCGATGACGTCACGCAAAGCCTCGACCGCCTGCTGGCGTATTACGCCCGCCATGAGCCCTCCAGCCCGCTTCCGGTGCTGTTGAATCGGGCCCGGCAACTGGTCCAGGCGGACTTTGCCACCATCGTGCGCAACCTGATTCCCGACGGCATGTCGCAATTCGAAAACTTGCGCGGTCCTGACGCTGACTGACCCGCAAGGCGGGCTCAGGCAAGGATCACGCACATCGTTACCGGCAACGACCGATGACGCCAATACCGTCGCAAGCAGCGACCAGGAGGAGCAACGTGGCGAACAGCAGTTCTCAGAAATTCATCGCGCGCAACCGTGCGCCACGGGTCCAGATCGAGTACGACGTGGAGCTGTACGGTGCCGAGAAAAAGGTCCAGTTGCCCTTCGTCATGGGCGTTCTGGCCGATCTGGCCGGCAAGCCTGCCGAGCCGCTGCCCGCCGTGGCTGACCGCAAGTTCCTGGAAGTGGACGTCGACAACTTCGACTCGCGCCTCAAGGCCATGAAGCCGCGCGTAGCGTTCAACGTGCCCAACGAGCTGACCGGCGAAGGCAACCTGAGCCTGGATATCACCTTCGAAAGCATGGACGACTTCAGCCCTGCCGCCGTGGCGCGCAAGGTCGATTCGCTGAACCAGTTGCTCGAAGCCCGTACCCAGCTGGCCAACCTGCTGACCTACATGGACGGCAAGACTGGCGCCGAAGAAATCATCATGAAGGCGATCAAGGACCCCGCGTTGCTGCAAGCCCTGGCGAGCGCGCCAAAGCCTAAAGACGCCGAGCCGAACGCTTAAGGACAAACGATCATGACCGAGTTGCAGCGCGACAATCAGGTGCCTCTGGGCGCCACCGAACAGACCAGCGAATTCGCGTCCCTGCTGATGCAGGAGTTCAAGCCCAAGACCGAGCGTGCCCGCGAAGCGGTCGAGACCGCCGTGCGCACCCTGGCCGAACAGGCTCTGGCGCAGACCAATCTGGTCTCCAACGATGCGATCAAGTCCATCGAGTCGATCATTGCGGCCATCGACGCCAAGCTCACCGCCCAGGTCAATCAGGTGATCCATCACCCGCAGTTCCAGGAGCTGGAAAGCGCCTGGCGCGGCCTGCACTACCTGGTCAACAACACCGAAAGCGATGAGCAACTGAAGATTCGCGTGCTGAACATCTCCAAGCCGGAACTGCACAAGACCCTGAAGAAATTCAAGGGCACGGCCTGGGATCAGAGCCCGATCTTCAAGAAGATGTACGAAGAGGAATACGGCCAGTTCGGCGGCGAACCTTACGGCTGCCTGGTTGGCGATTACTACTTCGACCAGTCGCCACCGGATGTCGAGCTGCTGGGCGAGCTGTCCAAGGTCTGCGCGGCCATGCACGCGCCGTTCATTTCCGCGGCCTCACCGACGGTGATGGGTATGGGGTCGTGGCAGGAACTGTCCAACCCGCGCGACCTGACCAAGATCTTCACCACTCCGGAATACGCCGGCTGGCGCTCCCTGCGCGAGTCCGAGGATGCGCGCTACATCGGCCTGACCATGCCACGCTTCCTGGCACGCCTGCCGTACGGCGCCAAGACCGATCCGGTGGAAGCCTTCGCCTTCGAAGAAGACACCGACGGTGCCGACAGCGCCAAGTACACCTGGGCCAACGCGGCCTACGCCATGGCGGTGAACATCAACCGCTCGTTCAAACACTACGGCTGGTGCTCGCGGATTCGCGGCATCGAGTCCGGTGGTGAAGTGCAGAACCTGCCTGCCCACACCTTCCCGACTGATGACGGCGGTGTGGACATGAAGTGCCCGACCGAGATCGCCATCTCCGACCGTCGCGAAGCAGAACTGGCCAAGAACGGCTTCATGCCGCTGCTGCACAAGAAAAATACCGACTTCGCCGCGTTCATCGGCGCCCAGTCGCTGCAGAAACCTGCCGAATACGACGATCCGGACGCCACCGCCAACGCCAACCTGGCCGCGCGCCTGCCGTACCTGTTCGCCACCTGCCGCTTCGCCCACTACTTGAAGTGCATCGTGCGCGACAAGATCGGCTCCTTCAAAGAGAAGGACGAAATGCAGCGCTGGTTGCAGGACTGGATCCTCAACTACGTCGACGGCGACCCGGCCCACTCCACCGAAACCACCAAGGCCGAGCACCCGCTGGCCGCCGCCGAAGTGGTGGTCGAGGACGTGGAAGGCAACCCTGGCTACTACACCTCGAAGTTCTTCCTGCGTCCGCATTACCAGCTTGAAGGTCTGACCGTGTCGCTGCGTCTGGTTTCCAAGCTGCCTTCGGCGAAGAGCGCCTGATTTGTGGGACCGGCTTCAGCCGGGAAGAGGTCGGCACATCCAACGCAAATTTTGTCGTTTGGAAATACCCCTTCCCGGCTAAAGCCGGTCCCACAAGATCCCTTGCGCAAGGTGTGCTGCAACAAATTGCATCTCTGAAAAATAAACACAGTGGCCCGTGCCACATCAGGAGAGAACATGGCTGTCGATATTTTTATCAAGATCGGTGACATCAAGGGCGAGTCCCAGGACAAGGCCCACAAGGACGAAATCGACGTACTGAACTGGAGCTGGGGCATGAACCAGTCCGGCAACATGCACGTCGGCAGCGGTGGCGGTGCGGGCAAGGTCGAGATTCGCGACCTGTCGATCACCAAGTACGTCGACAAGGCCTCGCCAAACCTGATGATGCATTGCAGCAGCGGCAAGCACATCGACAAGGTCAAGCTGACCGTGCGCAAGGCCGGTGGCGAAAGCCAGGTCGAGTACCTGGTGATCAACCTCGAAGAAGTCATGGTCACCTCCCTGAGCACCGGCGGTTCGGGTAGCGATGATCGCCTGACCGAAACTGTCACCTTGAACTTCGCTCAGGTGCTGGTCGACTACCAGCCACAGAAAGCAGACGGCACCAAGGAAGGCGGCCCGGTCAAATATGGCTGGAACATCCGCTCCAATACCAAGCGCTGATTCGCGTACGCCCCGGTCGTCAACGGCCGGGGCGTTTTTTGCGCCCTTTCGTATTAGAGAGTCTGAGTCATGGCCAAGCCTTCTTTTATCAACCTGTGGAAAGCCTATTCTGATCTGCTGGTGGCCCACCCGGATGCAAAGCCCTGTGACGGCCCTTGGGCAAACCAATGCGCCATTCGCATGAGCATAGCCCTTAACGCCGAGCTGACCGTCAAGGTCAACAAGTCCACCTACACCGAACCCAAATGTGCTCATGGCCACGCCAGAGGCGCGGAGTCACTGGCCAACTGGCTGTGGAAACATCATCTGGGTCGCCCGTTGATCATCGGCGGCTCCGAAGTCGAGCGACGCAAGTTGCAAAACAAGGTCGGCCTGATTTTCTTCAAGGACTGTTTCCAGCAGGCCGGTCAGGCCGCTGAAGACCGCACTGGTGACCACATTGACCTATGGAATCGCGGCCTGACCGTGGGTCGCTTCAGCGACCAGGCCTACCGCTCTCGTGCGGTGTGGTTCTGGGAGTTGGCATGATCAGGTCCTGGCGCAACGCGACCGTAGCCGCAGGCATGCTGGTGAGTCTGTATGCCTGCGCAGATCAACCGGCTGCGCCTGAACAAACTGTCGTTCTGGGTGGACAAAAGCTGACGCTGGAAAATGTCCAGCAACGATGCATCCTGCGCAAGCCCGATCAGAGCGTGCAGCCCCTGGATATGGCCTGGCCCTGCCAGTTCGCCGTCGACAAAAACGGCCAGCCACATATCGAAACTTTCGCAAGCGTACCGATCGTGATCGCGCTGCACGTAGGTGTAGACCCTGAGAACAGCCAATTCTGCCGTTCCGCCTACCGTGCGATCCGCCTGATCAAAGGCCAGTTAGAGCTGTCGGTGGTCTCGCCTAATGCTAGTTGCAATAAAGGCGCGGGCGACCAGAAAGATTACACAGGCGTGTTCCATTGGTAACCGACCTGACCTCTCGCGAACGTCTGCAACCGTCGCTGCTCGACCGGTTGACCGACGACGAGCCCGGCAATCTGCAGGAAGGCAGCGAGAAGCGCGTGCTTTCCCTGAGCCAGCTCAAGGCTTCGGTGCTGCGCGACCTGACCTGGCTGCTCAACACCACGTCCCTGCTCGACGCCGATGCCACGCTCAACACCCCGGCGGGCACTTCAGTGGTCAATTACGGCCTGCCTGCCCTGGCGGGCAACAGCGCGTCGAGTATCGACATCAATGCGCTGGAAGCCCTGATTCACCGCGCCATCGCCACCTTCGAGCCGCGCATCCTGAGGCATACCCTGCGCGTGCGGGCACGGGTAGCGCCGGGTGAGATGAACCACAACGCCTTGAGCTTCGAGATCGAAGGTGATCTGTGGGCGCAGCCGGTGGCCCTGCCGCTGTTGCTGCGCACCGATCTGGATCTGGAGTCCGGGCATGTGCAGGTCGTGCCTGCCGAGCAACGGAGGCGCTCGTGAATCCGCGCCTGCTGGAGCTGTACAACCAGGAACTGCAACACGTGCGCGAAAGCGCTGCCGAGTTTGCCAAGGAATACCCGAAGATCGCCGGGCGCCTGACCCTGTCGGGGCTGGACTGCGCCGACCCCTATGTGGAACGCCTGCTGGAAGGCTTCGCCTACCTGACGGCGCGGGTGCAGCTCAAGCTCGACGCCGAGTACCCGACCTTCACCCATAACCTGCTGGAAATCGCTTATCCGCACTATCTGGCGCCCACGCCGTCGATGACCGTGGTGCAGATGCACGCCGACACCGACGAAGGCTCCCTGAGCAGCGGCTTTACCCTGCCCCGTGACAGCGTGTTGCGCGCGACTCTGGGCCGTGACTCCCAAACCTCCTGCGAGTATCGCACCGCACACCCGGTGACGCTGTGGCCGCTGAAGGTCAGCCAGGCCGAATATTTCGGCAACCCCGCCGCCGTGCTCGGCCGTCTTGCCGCCAGCGAACCCAAGGCCAAGGCCGGGTTACGCATTACCCTGCGTACCGGCGCCGAGCTGCCGTTCAACGCCCTGAGCCTGGACAGCCTGCCGTTCTACCTCAGTGGCAACGACGAACAGCCTTTCCGTTTGTACGAGCAACTGCTCGGCAATGCCTGCGCGGTATTTGCCCGCCAGCCCGGCAGCGACTGGGTCGAGCGCCTGCCCCCGGACGCCCTGCGTGCCTGCGGGTTCGATGACCGCGAAGCGGCTTTACCGGTAGTGCCGCAAGCCTTTCAGGGTTATCGCCTGTTGCAGGAATACTTCGCCCTGCCCCAGCGTTTTCTATTCGTCGAATTCGCCGGACTGTCCCGTGCCGTCCAGCGTTGCACCGGGCAAGAACTGGAATTGATCATCCTGTTCGAACGCTTCGAGCAGGGTCTGGAAAGCAGCGTCGGCGCCGCACAGTTTCTGCCGTTCTGCACCCCGGCGATCAATCTGTTCCCGCGCCGTGTCGACCGCATCCACTTGAGTGATCGGGTCAACGAGCATCATGTGATCGCCGACCGCACCCGCCCGATGGATTTCGAGATTCACTCCCTGACCGGCATCACCGGTCATGGCACCGGACCGGACCAGAGTTTCCTGCCGTTCTACGCGGTACGCGACCCGTCCCGCTATGGCCGCGACAAGGCCTATTACACCTTGCGCCGCGAGCCGCGGGTACTGTCCAGCGAGCAACGCCGCACCGGCACGCGCTCGACTTATGTCGGCAGCGAAACCTTTGTCAGTCTGGTAGACAGCCAACAAGCGCCGTACCGCCACGACTTGCGTCAATTGGGCGTCAGCGCCCTGTGCACCAATCGCGACCTGCCGCTGTTCATGAACATCGGCGGCGGCACCACGGACTTCACTCTGGCTGACAGTGCGCCGGTGTCCTCGGTGCGCTGCGTCGCCGGGCCGAGCCGCCCAAGGGCCAGCCACGCCCATGACAACAAGGCATGGCGCCTGATCAGCCAGTTGTCGCTGAACTACCTGTCCCTGAGCGAACAGGGTCAGGGCGCGGCAGCCTTGCGTGAACTGCTGCGCCTGTACGGCGACAGTCACGATCCGGCCCTGCAACTGCAGATCGAAGGCCTGCGCGAAGTCAGCAGCAAGCCCTGCACACGACGCCTGCCCATGCCCGGCCCGATCGTCTTTGGCCGTGGCCTGGAGATCACCCTGGAATTCGACGAAAACGCTTTCCGTGGCACCGGAGTGTTCCTCCTGGGCGCCGTGTTCGAGCGTTTCCTGACACGTTATGTGTCGATCAACAGCTTTACCGAGACGGTGATACGTACCACCGAACGCGGCGAGATCATGCGATGGAAAGCCAAGCCCGGACGCCGTCCGACCCTGTAGACACATTGACGGCCATGCAGGATCAGCCCTGGGAATATGATTTCTTCCAGGCGCTGCGCCGTATCGAGTGCGAATCGCCAGAGCTGCCGCGCCTGGGCCATTCGCTGCGCCTGAGCGATGACCCGTTGCGCCTCGGCCAACAGCCGGACTGCGCCTTTGCGCCGTCGACACTGGCCTCGATGACGCCCGCCGAAGACGACAAACCGGCGCGTCTGGAACAGTTCTTTTTTGGCCTCGGCGGCCCCAACGGCCCGCTACCGCTGCACATCACCGAGTATGTGCGCGACCGCCAGCGCAACAACGCCGACACCACCAGCAAGCGCTTCCTCGATGTCTTCCACCATCGCCTGTTGAGCCTGTTCTACCGGGCCTGGGCCGAAGCTCGGCCGACCGTCAGCCACGACCGCCCGGATGACGATTACTGGTCCGCGCGCCTGGCCGCCCTGAGCGGACGTGGCATGCCCAGCCTGCTCCAGCACGGCGTAATTCCGGATACCGCCAAGCTGCACTACAGCGGCCATCTGGCGGCGCAAACCCGCTACCCCGACGGCTTGCGCGCCATCCTCAGCCATTACTTCGGCCTGCCGGTGGAAATCGAAGAGTACGTCGGCCAGTGGCTGGAATTACCCGAGCGCAGCCGGGTCGGGCGCGTGGCCCATCAGTTGGGCGTGGATTTTTGCCTGGGCAGTCATGTCTGGGATCGCCAGCACAAATTTCGTATCCGTATCGGTCCGCTCAAGCTCGACGACTACATGGGGCTGTTGCCCGATGGCGAGCCGTTCAAGGAACTGGTGGCCTGGGTCGCCGA
Source organism: Pseudomonas sp. JL23 (assembly GCF_056933585.1). NCBI lineage: Bacteria > Pseudomonadati > Pseudomonadota > Gammaproteobacteria > Pseudomonadales > Pseudomonadaceae > Pseudomonas > Pseudomonas sp. JL23. The sequence continues at coordinate 6,688,475 of NZ_CM167795.1, forward strand.
GTACCTGGGCCACGAACTGGACTGGGACCTGAACCTGGTTCTGAAACAACCTGAAGTACCAAAATTCCAACTCAACGGGCGCCAGCGGCTGGGTTTCAATACCTGGCTGGGGCAGCCCGCCACTGATGCTGGGGATCTGATTCTGGCCAGGCATTACGCCGATCAAAAGACGGCCGCAGAAGCCACGTCAGCCACACATTCAAGGAGTCATGCACATGGGTGAAATCAGTCGCGCCGCGTTGTTCGGCAAACTCAACAGCGTGGCCTACAAAGCCATCGAAGCGGCCACGGTGTTCTGCAAGCTGCGGGGCAATCCCTACGTCGAACTGGCCCATTGGTTTCACCAAATGCTGCAGTTGCAGGACTCGGACCTGCATCGCATCATCCGCCAGTTCGACGTCGAGCCTGCGCGCCTGGCCCGGGACCTGACCGAAGCGCTGGATCGCCTGCCGCGCGGTTCGACCTCGATCACCGACCTGTCATCCCATGTCGAAGAAGCCGTGGAACGCGGCTGGGTCTACGGCAGCCTGATGTTCGGCGAAAGCCAGGTGCGCACCGGTTACCTGCTGCTCGGCATTCTCAAGACCCCAAGCCTGCGCAATGCGCTGATCGGGCTGTCGGCGGAGTTCAACAAGGTCAAGGTCGAAGCTCTCAGCGAGCGCTTTGACGAATACGTCGGCGATTCACCGGAAAACGCCCTGGGCGCCAGCGACGGTTTCAACGCCGGTGCCGTGCCCGGCGAGGCCAGTGGTGCCATGGCACCCAGCGCCATGGGCAAGCAGGAAGCCCTCAAACGCTTCACCGTGGACCTCACCGAACAGGCGCGCAGCGGCAAGCTCGACCCCATCGTCGGGCGTGACGAGGAAATTCGCCAACTGGTGGATATCCTCATGCGCCGCCGCCAGAACAACCCGATCCTGACCGGTGAGGCCGGTGTCGGCAAAACCGCAGTGGTCGAAGGTTTCGCCCTGCGCATCGTCGCAGGCGACGTACCGCCGGCCCTGAAAGACGTCGAACTGCGCAGCCTCGATGTCGGCCTTTTACAGGCGGGTGCGAGCATGAAAGGCGAGTTCGAACAACGCCTGCGCCAGGTCATCGAAGACGTGCAGGCCTCGCCCAAGCCGATCATTCTGTTCATCGACGAAGCCCATACCCTGGTCGGTGCCGGTGGCGCGGCCGGGACCGGCGATGCCGCCAACCTGCTCAAGCCCGCTCTGGCCCGTGGCACCCTGCGCACCGTCGCCGCCACCACTTGGGCCGAGTACAAGAAGCACATCGAAAAAGACCCGGCCCTGACCCGACGCTTCCAGGTCGTACAGGTCGCCGAACCGTCCGAAGACAAAGCCCTGCTGATGATGCGCGGCGTGGCATCGACCATGGAGCAGCATCACAAGGTACAGGTCCTCGACGAAGCGCTGGAGGCTTCGGTGAAGCTGTCCCACCGCTACATTCCGGCGCGCCAGTTGCCGGACAAATCCGTCAGCCTGCTGGACACCGCCTGCGCCCGTGTCGCCATCAGCCTGCACGCCGTCCCTGCTGAAGTGGACGACAGCCGCCGTCGTATCGAAGCCCTGGAAACCGAACTGCAGATAATTGCTCGCGAAGACGCCATCGGCATCGATATCGGCGCTCGCCGCAACAACAGCGAAGCGCTGCTGGCGGCCGAGCGCGAACGCCTGATCGATCTGGAAAGCCGCTGGGCCGAGGAACGCATACTGGTGGACGAATTGCTCGACGTCCGCGCGCAACTGCGCGAAAGCGTCGGTGTGGTGGACAGCGATGCCGGGGCCGGGCAAAACCAGGCGCTGCGTACCCGACTGGTCGACCTGCAAACCCGCCTCAGCGCCCTGCAAGGCGAGTCGCCGCTGATCCTGCCGACCGTCGACTATCAGGCCGTGGCCTCGGTGGTCGCCGACTGGACCGGGATTCCGGTCGGGCGCATGGCGCGCAACGAACTGGAAACCGTGCTCAAGCTCGATCAGCACCTGATGAAACGCATCATCGGCCAGGATCATGCCCTGCAAATGATCGCCAAGCGCATCCAGACCTCCCGCGCAGGCCTGGATAACCCGAACAAGCCGATTGGTGTGTTCATGCTTGCGGGCACCTCCGGCGTCGGCAAGACCGAAACCGCCCTGGCCCTGGCCGAAGCCATGTATGGCGGCGAGCAGAACGTCATCACCATCAATATGAGCGAATTCCAGGAAGCCCATACCGTCTCCACGCTCAAGGGTGCGCCTCCGGGTTATGTCGGTTATGGCGAAGGCGGCGTGCTGACTGAAGCGGTGCGGCGCAAACCCTACAGCGTGGTGTTGCTCGACGAAGTGGAAAAAGCCCACCCCGACGTGCATGAAATCTTCTTCCAGGTGTTCGACAAGGGCGTCATGGAGGATGGTGAAGGCCGGGTCATCGACTTCAAGAACACCCTGATCCTGCTGACCACCAACGCCGGCACCGAGTTGATTTCTCAACTGTGCCAGGACGCCCACAACGTGCCTGACCCCGAGGTCATCGCCAAGGCCCTGCGCCAGCCGCTGCTGGAAATCTTCCCGCCTGCCCTGCTCGGCCGCCTGGTAACGATCCCGTATTACCCGCTCAGCGACACCATGCTCAAGGCCATCACCCGCCTGCAACTGGACCGCATCAAGAAGCGCGTGGAAAACACCCACAAGGTGGCATTCGACTACGACGATGCCGTGCTCGACCTGATCGTCTCGCGCTGCACCGAAACCGAGAGCGGCGGACGAATGATCGATACCCTGCTGACCAACACCCTGCTGCCGGACATGAGCCGCGAATTCCTGACCCGCATGCTGGAAGGCAAGGCCATGGCCAGCGTGCGCATCGGTGAACAGAACGGCGAGTTTCATTATCAGTTTGCTGATGCCTGAGGTGTGGGAGCGAGCAGGCGGCGATCCGACTTGCCCGCGAAGAACGATGACGCGATGGATCTGAATTACCGCGCCGCCCTTTTCGCGGGCAAGCCACGCTCCCACAATTGAAATAATGAGAACCCCCCATGGCCTTCACCCAATCCACCCGCCAGACCAAGATAACCAGCCCCCTGGGCCCGGATGTTCTGCTGCTCAAATCCATGACCGGCCACGACGAGCTGGGGCGATTGTACGAGTACGACCTGCAACTGACGTCCGCCGATGGCGCCATCGATCTCAATCAGTTGCTGGGCAAACCCATGAGCCTGTCGCTGAAGCTGGCCGATGGCAGTGAGCGTTATTTTCATGGCCTGGTCGCCCGCTGCAGCCAGGGCGTCAATCGCGGTCAGTTCGCCAGTTATCAGGCAACGCTGCGGCCATGGCTATGGCTGCTGAGCCGCACCTCCGATTGCCGGATTTTCCAGAACCTGACCATTCCGCAGATCATCAAGCAGGTATTCCGTGACCTGGGCTTCTCTGACTTCGAAGAGTCCCTGAGCCGCCCGTATCGCGAGTGGGAATACTGCGTGCAGTATCGCGAGACCAGCTTCGCCTTCGTCAGCCGCCTGATGGAGCAGGAGGGCATCTACTACTACTTCCGCCATGAGCAGGATCGCCACGTACTGGTGCTGGCCGATGCCTACGGCGCCCATCACAGCGCCCCCGGCTATGCCTCGGTGCCGTATTTTCCGCCGGACGAGCAACAACGCGAGCGCGACCATATCGATAACTGGCAGTTGGCCCAGCAGGTGTTGCCCGGCTCGCTTGAGCTCAATGACTACGACTTCCAGCGCCCGTCGGCGCAGATCAATGTGCGTTCGGCCATCCCGCGCCCGCACAGCGCGGCGGACTATCCGCTCTACGATTACCCCGGCACCTACGTGCAGGACAAAGACGGCGAACACTACGCCCGCACCCGCATCGAAGCCCTGCACAGCGAACACGAACGCGTCGCCCTGAGCGGGAATGCCCGGGGCATCGGTGCCGGGCATCTGTTCAGCATGACCGGCTTCGGCCGCGAGGATCAGAACCGCGAATACCTGATCGTGCGTGCCGACTACAGCCTCACTCAGGAGTCCCTGGAAACCGGTGACGTTGGCAGCGGCGCGCAATTCAACAGCCAGCTCAGTTGCATCGACGCGCAACAAAGCTTCCGCCCTCAGCCCAACACTTCACGGCCCATCGTTCAGGGCCCGCAGACCGCGTTGGTCGTAGGCCCTAAAGGCGAGGAAATATGGACCGATCAATTTGGCCGGGTGAAGGTGCATTTCCATTGGGATCGTCACGACCAGTCCAATGAAAACAGCTCGTGCTGGATTCGCGTGTCACAGGCCTGGGCGGGCAAGAACTGGGGCTCGATGCAGATTCCGCGTATCGGCCAGGAAGTCATTGTCAGCTTCCTCGAAGGCGACCCCGACCGGCCGATCATCACCGGCAGGGTCTACAACGCCGAGCAGACCGTGCCCTACGACCTGCCTGCCAATGCGACCCAGAGCGGCATGAAGAGCCGTTCGAGCAAAGGCGGCAGCCCGGCGAATTTCAACGAGATTCGCATGGAAGACAAGAAGGGCGTCGAGCAGCTGTATATCCACGCCGAGCGCAATCAGGACATCGTGGTCGAGGTCGATGAAAGCCATTCGGTGGGGCATGACCGCAGCAAAAACGTGGGCCATGACGAACGGGTCACCATCGGCAACAGCCGGGTGCGCGTGGTCAAGATGGAGGACGTGCTGGCGGTCGGCAAAAGCAAGACCGACAGCATCAGCCAGAGCTACCTGATCGAAGTCGGCGAGAACCTGCGCCTGGTCTGTGGGCAGAGCGTGCTGGAGCTTAACGCCAGCGGCCAGATCAATCTGAGCGGTGTGCAGATCAGCTTCTATGCCAGTGGTGACGCGCAGTTCAACACCGGCGGCGTACTCCATCTGAACAACGGCAACGGTCCGGATGCCACGCCTGAAGGCCAGGGCGTCAAGGCAAGCATTGATGCCAGCGTCGCCGCCGCCTTTCCCAAGCCCCAGTAACGAGACGCCAGCACCATGACTTACCGTATCAACGAACTGCAATTGCAGTTGCCCGACAGCGAACTGCAGGACGCCTCGATCAACATTCTCAAGTTCGCGGCTCTGGGTACTTCGCTGATCATCAGCCGCAGCCAGCTGGCGGACGGTGAAACCCTGCACAGCAACTTCGACGCGCAAATCAAGCGTCTGGAGCAGCAAGTCCAGGCCTTGCGTTATCAACCCCGCCAGGACGTTCGCCTTGGCGCCGATCAGGCGATCGAGGCCATCGAATTGCGCAGCCAGTTCAGCAAAGGCTCGGAGAATGTCTTCCAGTTTCAGCTGGCCTTTATCTTGCCCGGCACCCGCACGATGCTGGCCCTGAGTTATGTGAAGGCGCACCCCTTGGGCGATCTCGAAAGCGCTCATTGGGCCACGCTCAAACAGACTCTGACCCTCGCGTGACGGGCATCCGGCTGATGAGCGCCACGCGTGTCTGACGCACTCTGGGCCGCCCGCCTGGGCGACGGGCTCGAACACACCTCGATGATGGCCGACATCCTCGGCGGCGTACTCGAAGTGGCGGCCAACGTGGCCATTGGCACGCTGGCGACCATGGCCGTGGTCGCCGCAACGGGTATCACGGTTGCCACCGGCGGCCTGGGTGCCTGTGTGCTGGGCGCGGTAGTCGGCCTGATCGTCGGTGTGGTCATGAGCAAGACCGGCGCCGACAAGGGCTTGAGCCAGATGTGCGAGGACATAGCCAATGGCCTGTTTCCGCCGACGGTACAGGCAACGATCCTGACTGGCTCCACCGACACCCTGATCAACTCCACGCCGGCAGCGCGAGCGGCGGGAACTGCGCCGCCTGCTGCAGCCGCTGCGCACGACTCGGTGGAACCTGCGCCGAGCGAACAGCAAGAACCCGGCTATCTCGACATGGCCAAGGGTTTTTTCGCCCAGATGTGGCGCCCTACCGTAGCCTCACCGGCGCCGGGCAGCGTGCCCAAGCCGCTGGATCTGGTCACCTGCCTGAAACACCCGCCGATGCCGCCGCAGTTTCTTGCCGAAGGCTCGGAAAAAGTCGCAATCAATGGCCAGCCCGCAGTGCGCAGCGGCGACCGCAGTACGTGCGAAGCGAAAGTGGTGTCGTCAGGGCTGATCTCGCCGGATGTGACCATCGGCGGCGGCAAAGTGGTGGTGCGCGAGATTCGCAGCGGCAAGACACCCGGCGTGGGCCTGGCAATCAGCGCGCTGATGATGCTCAAAGGCAACAAAGGCAAATTCATCGCCAACCTGCCGTGCATGCTGCTGGGGATGGTGAATGGTTTTGTCGTAGGCCAGGCGACGGGCGCGCTGACCCAAGCCATTGTCGGCTCGCCCAACCCGGTGCACGCCGCGACCGGCGCCAAGGTGCTGGGTGGCGGTGATGAACTGGATTTCGTCCTGCCCGGCGTAATGCCCATCGAATGGCAACGCTTCTACAACAGCCGTGACGAACGCACGGACGGGCTGTTCGGCGCGGGCTGGAGCGTGGCTTACGAAGTGCAGGTGCTGATCCGGCCCCATGCCGAGGGCGGCGAATCACTGATCTATATCGACGAACAGGCACGGCGTATCGATATGGGCGCGATCCCTTTGGGAGGCGCCGTATTCAGTGCAGGTGAAGGCCTGAGCGTGCGCCGTCACGGCAATGGCCAGCTGTTAATCGAGAGCGATGACGGCCTGTATCGCTTGTTCGACGTCAGCCCGCTGGACCCGTCGCTGTTGCGCCTGAGCCAGTTGGGCGATCGCAACGATAACCGCATCTACCTCGATTATGACGACACCGGTCGCCTGCTGCGCCTGCGTGACACCTTCGATAGCGTGCAGGCCGAGTTGCTCTATAGCGCCCGCTGGCCGAACCGGGTCGAACGTATCGAACGCCTGTATGCCGATGGCCTGCGCGAAGTCCTGAGCAGCTATCACTACGATGCCGTTGGCGATCTGGCCCAGGTTGCGGATGCCAGCGGTCAGGTACAGCGGCGTTTTGCCTATGATCATGGGCGGCGCATGGTCGAGCATCAACTCCCCACGGGGCTGCGCTGCTTCTATGCCTGGGCACTGGTCGAGAATCTCGAATGGCGTGTCGTCCGTCACTGGACCGATGACGGCGAAGAGTACGTTTTCGACTATGACCTCGAGGCTGGCATTACGTGGATCACCGACGGCCTGAAACGGCTCAGCTCGCGGCGCTGGGATGCACAGCATCAGATCACCGAATACCGCGATAACCTCGGGCAGACCTGGCAGTTCGTCTGGAACGACGAACGCCAATTGCTCGGCAGCACTGACCCTCAGGGCGGACAATACACCCTCGCCTACGACGAGGCGGGCAACCTGAGCGAGACCGTTGACCCGCTGGGTCGCCGTGAATCGACCCTGTGGCTAGAGCACTGGGCACTGCCCTTGATGGAGACCGACGCCGCTGGCAACAGCTGGCAGTACCGCTACGACACGCGTGGCAACTGCACCAGGGAAACCGATCCTCTTGGCCAGATCACCCGCTATCGCTACGACGCCCACGGCCAGGTCGTGGAGATCATCGACGCCAGCGGCAAAAGTAATCACCTGAAGTGGAACGACGCTGGCCAATTGGTCGAACATCTCGACTGTTCGGGCTACCCGACGCGCTTCGGCTATGACCATCACGGTTATTTGCAGGTGGTCACCGACGCTCTGGGCGAACGTACCCGATATGAGCACGACGCTCAGGGCCGCCTGCTGTATCGGCAATTGCCCGATGGCCGCAGCGAGCACTATCAGCGCGATCACAGCGGTCTGCTGACCGGCTACACCGACCCCGCCGGGCAAACCACCGGTTATCACTACGACCACCGCGGCCAGGTGCGTCAGCGCATCGATGCCCAGGGTCGGCAGGTGCAATTCAGCTACGACGCCTACGGCCGCTTGCAGGCCTTGAGCAACGAGAACAACGAACAGTATTGCTTCGTCTGGGACGTCGCAGACCAGTTGATCGAACAGCAGGACCTGGATGGCAGCGCCAGGCACTATGGCTATGACCCGCTGGGCGGCGTGATACGGGTCGAGCATCTGCCCGCCCCCGATGCCAAAGCTACCGCCCCTATCGTGCATGAGCTGGAGCGCGATGCTGTCGGTCGGCTGCAGGCCAAAATCACCGGTGACGGCCGCACTGATTTCCAACTCGACCCGCTGGACCAACTGACCGCAGCGGTCTTTATCGCCCCTGACGGTCAACAGCAGCAACTGGGCTTTGTCTACGACGCCCTTGGCCAGTTGCGTGAGGAACAAAGCGCTTCGGGCAGCCTGGCCCACCATTATGACGAACTGGGCAATCTGATTCAGACTCAGTTGCCCGATAGCCGCTGGCTGAATCGGCTGTATTACGGCAGCGGCCATCTGCACCAGATCAATCTCGACGGCCAGGTCATCAGCGACTTCGAACGCGACCGCCTGCATCGCGAAGTGCTGCGCACTCAGGGCCGACTCGGCACCCGCAGCCAATACGACCGCAGCGGCCGCCTGCGCGCCCGTCTTTGCCGTCCCATCGGGCAACCGGCTACCCTTCCAGCCCAGGCCCAGAGCGATTACGAATACGACCCGGCCGACAACCTCATCGCCCGCCTGCAACGCCAGAACCGCGCGCCCCACGACCGCCGTCAGGTCATGGGCTACGACGCCACCGGTCGCATCATCGCCAGCCTGGACGGCTTGACCGGCCACAGCGAAACCTTCATCTATGATGCCGCCGCCAACCTGCTCGACGGCCCGGCGCTGGGCGCCGGGCGCGTGCTGCACAACCGCCTGCTGACCTGGCAGGACAAACGCTATGAGTACGACGGCTTTGGCCGGATGAGCGAAAAACGCAGCAGCCGTCACGGTCTGCAGCATTTCAGCTATGACGCCGAACACCGGCTCAAGGAAGTACGCAATCAGAACGGCCACAGCGTACGCATGACCTACGACCCGCTGGGGCGGCGCGTCGCCAAGGCCGAATACGACGCCAACGGCCTGCTGCTCGGCGAAACCCGTTTCACCTGGGACGGCCTGCGCCTGTTGCAGGAACACCGCCACAGCCAAACCAGCCTGTATCTCTACGCCGACGACAACTACGAGCCCCTGGCCCGGGTCGACGGCATTGGCGATCAGCAGAAGATTCGCTACTACCACAACGACCTCAACGGCCTGCCCGCACAACTCACCGAAAGCGACGGCCACACCGTCTGGCAGGCGCGCTATCAGGTCTGGGGCAATACTCTGGAAGAGGTACGCGAAGCCTATTTCATCGAAGACCAGAACCTGCGCTTTCAGGGCCAATACCTGGACCGGGAAACGGGCCTGCACTTCAACACCTTCCGCTTCTACGACCCGGATATCGGCCGCTTCACCACCCCGGACCCGATAGGGCTGGCGGGCGGGATAAATTTGTATACGTATGCGCCGAATCCGATTGGGTGGGTGGATCCGTGGGGGTGGAGTTGCAGCTCTTCGATCAACCGCCGCATCAAGAGCATGCGCGGCAAAGGCTATCAGGACCATCACATCATCAGTGACAAGCATGCCAGCACTAAAAATCATCCGCTGCTGAAACTGGCGGGCTTCGATCTGCAAAGCAGGCAGAACAAAATCTTCCTGCCCAACAAGGCGCAATCGATGGTTGATTCACGCAGATCCATTCATGAAGGGCGGCACGTGGGTAGGGTGAGCGAGAACCTGTCTGAAAAAATGTCCGCTGCACAGCGTATGGGTCAGGCCAAAAACTGGAACCAGCAGCAATACCGACAATCTCTGGACAAGATAATATCCAATGAGCGTCAGCTGCTGCGCTCAGGTGAAAGGCAGCTTAATAAGACAGCCCGACCGGGGGCTTATTATGACTAGAGGAACAGAAATGATTTTAAGCTGGAAGGCACCCATCGACTACAACGAGAACCTGATCGGCTCTTACGATGTTGAAAAAGGCTCGTATGAAACCCGAGGTTCCAATTTCAACTATTTGTCGTTGTCAGCGGGCGAGCGCTATCCAGCAAGCATGGATAAACCGAGCATTTTCTTTAACTGCCCGGCCAGTAAACTCTCCAGCCTCGACTGCCTGTGGTTACTGGGCGGGGCCCCTCTAATCAGCGCAAGGCTTGCTAGCTTCCTTCAAGAGCAGGCAGCACAGGAGCTTGAGTTGATTCGGCCAAAAGCCATCCTTGCCGCCGGGTCTGATGTCGCTGAAACTTTTTTTGTTTTAAATGCCATCACCAAGGCAAGTGTCGTGGATCAGCAGCGCTCTGACGCCGAACGGGATGAAGAGGGAGATATCATCTACTTTAATAAAATTTACTTCACAGACAACGAAGCGCAGGTTCCCACGGTAGCCAGAGATACGCTGTCCCATGATTTGCTGATCTCTCAAACCCTCGCAGATAAAATCATCATCGCAGGATTCAAAGGTGATAAAGGCCTGGGTTTCTATAGCGTCGACCGCAGATTTGTTCCTTACAAACACCAGGCCTGAACTCAAGGACTCACACTCAGATAAGCCAGCGCTAGATGACACTTCGCCGCCCGCTGCAGGTCCTTGTCCTAGACCTCGGCAAGGTGCGTCAGGTCGAGATTGTCCTCGATGTCTTCGATCTTGGGGACCAATGCGAAACCTTCTGGGGCAATACTCTGGAGTACGCGAAGCCTATTCATCGAAGAACAGAACCTGCGCCTTCAAGGCCAATATCTGGACCGGGAAACGGGCCTGCGCTTCAACACCTTCCGCTTCTACGACCCGGATATCGGCCGCTTCACCACCCCGGACCCGATAGGGTTGGCGGGCGGGATCAATCTGTATGCGTATGCGCCGAATCCGATTGGGTGGGTGGATCCGTGGGGGTGGTGCTCGCAAAGACTGGGTCGAAACTTGAAAAACCGACCCAAAAACTCAGCCGCCCACCACATCGTCGGAGATACCTCAGCAAGAGCCGATGTGGCCCGGCAAATATTGAAGAAGCACAAGATCGACGTAGACTCTGCCGAAAATGGCGTATGGCTGCCAAATAGAAAAAACACTGACAACCTGCCTGGATCCTGCACAACGGGAAACATCCAAACACGTACTTTGACGCAGTGAACAACCGAATAATTGATGCAGATCTCGCGGGTGGGAAACAGGGCGTACTCAGTGAGCTCAAACAGCTGAAACTTGAGTTGGGCACTGCGCCCCGAACTTCATCGTGGTCGACCGTAATTAACTAGGTGATATCGTGCCCCACATTTTTCAGCCCGCCGGTGACGAAAAACTACGCAGCTTTGTTTTTGCCGACTCCCAGAATCCCGCCCTGGACTGGGAAGACAGTTACGCGCCTTTGCTGGCAGGTAGCTTTGGCAAAAGCCTTGATACGCGGCTCGTGCCCCTCAACCTCATCCTGAACCCTGACGAAAAGCGCAAAAAAGGACCGGGAGACATCGTGCCCATGGGTTCGTATTCGCTGATGATCTTTTCGGCGAAAGCAAAGGAATGTATGGAGTCGGCGCTCAACGGCCATGGTCAGTTTGTCGTAACCAGCGCAGCGACTCCTGGCTTTTTTGGATTCCATGTCACCACGGTACTGGCCGGTGCAGTCATCTGGGAAAAGTCCAGATACAGGGACCTGGAAAACGGCGCGCGCATACTTTACCGGCCCGTCTTGCGACGAGAAGCGGTCAAAGACGCCTATATATTCATGCTCGAAGAGAGCCAGTTACGCCTTTACGTATCAGAGCAATTCTTGCGCGACTGCCAAGCCTATGGCCTGAACGGTATAGATGCTCAAGCATCACAGGGTATTGAAACGGCTTGAGTCTGGTGATCCGTGCGTCAGCAATAGCGATTCATCCGGCAGCAGTCAAATACCTCAACGCCCGATGATACTTCGCCGCCCGCTGCAGGTCCTTGTCCTGAATCTCGGCAAGACGGGTCAGATCGAGGTTGTCCTTGATGTCTTCGATCTTGACCTTGCGGGCCAAGGCGTTGGGCCTGATGCGCTCGATAAAGTCCTCGTACGACTCGCCATCACGTTTTGACAGGCAATCAATCGCCGCCACGGCCGCCTCGGAAATACCCAGCGCACGCAGATCGTCGAGGGTGACATCACCGTCTTCCACTACATCGTGCAAGACGCTGACGATTTGTTCGTCTGTTTGATCAAATTTCAGCATCAGACGCAGCGGATGCAGGATGTAAGGCTTGCCGGACTTATCCACTTGCCCGGCATGAACGCGGCAAGCGAGGGCAACGGCAGCATCAAGAATATTCATTAAACACCTAAGGCATTGGCGGGCACGAAGTCCGGGTCGGCGAGTTTGTCTGCCACGATCAAAGCGGTACGCAGCAGTTAAATTGCCGTACCACGATTGGTCCCCGGCTGGACGATAAGCAACTGGTCAAGCTCTCTCCTTCTGCAGCGCTCTACAAACTCCAGGGCAATCGTCAAATCTCGCTGAAAAAGCTCAAAGGTAGCGCGGTCAATTTCGTAATACTCCTCATAGTCAACCATGCCATTGCTTACGGGTATCGAGACATAAAACTTGCCCGACGTCTCCTCTATACCAATGGAGAACATATGCTCGCGGCTTACGAATACGTCATTGAATTTCATGTCTGCCTCTAAAAGACCAATGGGTTCCAGCTGAACTGTGACGGGTTGATGGCCCCTGCATCAATCACCGCCTCGCTGCTACCGTCGGGGAGTTTACCGCCAGGTATCCAGAATTCGTTGGCGCCCGCTTCTCTGCCAGAAGGAATGCGCAGGTTCAAATCACGTGGGGCCGGTATGTCGATACGTACCAATGTAGAGGTTTCCAGAGCATTGTCCGGCAGGCCCAGGGCTTTTTCCAAGGCGCGCTTGTCGCCGTTGGTCCTGGCCAAAAGTTGATCCGCTTCATGCTTGGGCACGATGAAAGACGTGCCATCGCGCTGACCTATTCCGTACTTATCGAGATTAGCCTTGGTCATGAACCGAGAGGCACCTTTGTCGAATTGTGCGAGATGGTCCGATACATAGGCCGGTTCAAGATACTCGGCAGCATCGGGTCGCGAAGCCTTGGGCATGGCCAGAATGTCAGCCTCGGTGACGCCCGGTTTGAATTTCGGTACCGGGACCTCGGCGGCATTACCCAACTTCGCCAGCTTCGGCCCCATCCCCAGCAACGCCATGCCCGCCACGCCTTGCAGCAGGTCGCGATAGCCCGGCCCCAGCCGGTCACCCAGGTCGCCCAACAGCGCCATGCCTGCCATGGTGGCAACGCCGATCGCCAGGGCCGACAGCAGCGCCGCCGCCCCGGCCATGGCCGCCAATACTAGCGCACCACCCGCCGCCAGCAGGCCCAGGGCTTCCAGGCCGGTATGCAGCCACCCCTCGATGTCCAGCACAAAGGCCACGGCGAGGGTCGGCCCGCCGATAAAAGTATTCGGGCTACCGGTCTTGATATGGGCGCCGCAGACCATCTTGCTGTGCAGGCGCGCGGCAGGCTTGCCATTGATATAGACGGTGGCGCTACCTTCGGCGATCAACACCGGGAACGGCCACATCGGATGGTTCAGTGGCAGGCCGCTGCACGCTGCCGAGATGTCCGCCCCGGCGCGCATGGCATTGCGGCTGTTGATATAGACGTCGAAGCTGCCTCTTATCAGTACACCCGTGGTGGGTTCGGGAAGACTGAATATGGTGCTCAGACCCTTGATGATCTGGAACATCGACAGACCGCCTGCGGCAATTGAGCCGGCCATGATCGCCAGCGCTACGCCACCAGTGGCAACCGTCGCAGCCACTACAGCCGCACCGATCAAGGCTCCGGCCACCGCGCCAGCCACCATCGCTGCCACGCCGAAGCCGTGGGCTATTTCATCGCCAAGACGGGCCGCTGCCTGAAGATCCATGAGCTGTATTTATCCGAGCGGTAATCAGGCGACGGGAGGTTGCGGTACCAGGCTTTGCATGGCCTGTTTCCAGGCAGGTTCGTGGAACGGAATATCGGCGGTGGTGGTGGTCAGAGTGGTGATCAGCACCGCTGGCTGACGCTCGACAAATACCTGGCGCAGCATCAGCTCGCGGCCTTCTCGTTGCCAGGTGTAATCGAGCAATGTCGCGGTATGCCCGTGGAGCACAAAGTCCCAGCGTTTGATCAGCTGGAAGCCCGGCAACTGACGCCCGGCGTTATCCAGTTGCGTGGCGATGTAATCGGCAAATAGCGTAGTGCCACGACTGGCATCGCGACTGATCACAAAGCTGGCTTCCTTGGCACTGCCGGTCGCAGGCAGCTTGAAGATATTGATGCTCTGATCCTGCCAGGCATCAGGGATATCGAGATCGGCTTCCTGGATTCGGTATTGGGCCACAGTGCTTCGCTTTCCATAGAGATGAGTGACGCGCGAAATTTTCGAGCAACGTGTCGCAACAAGCAACGACGGGGTGCTCAGGGCATGGGCTGCGTCTCGCTTTTGCCACAATCAGGGGTCAACATGCAGGCCTTTGAGACACTGAATCGGGTAAATCGGTTCAGATGTGAGCGAAATGTCCGCAGCGGGGTCACACTTATTTATCAACTCAAGCAGTCAATCGGGCATGATGCGCAGCGCGGGCGAATCAGTTGCCCTCGGGCAAGGTAATCGACGAAGGAGTCACGCGGTATGGCACAGAAAGAGTTGTTGACCGCTCTGGAAGCATTGATCGATTTGCTGAAACAAGACGGCAAGCAAGGGCCTGCGGGGCTGTTGCAGAAAGTAGCCGACGAAATCCGGGAAACCGGGGACCTGAATCGGGCGGCCAAGGGCCTGTCCGAGTTCCGTAATGAAGGTCATAACGAAGATTTCTCGAATGACGAGGAAGATTTGCTGGATGACGTGCTGGATCAGGCAGCCATGTACGTAGGCAATCGCCCCTGAAGTGATGCAGCCATAGCGAAAGGCTTACATGCCATCGCGGCATTTCACCCTGTCATGTCCGACAAGGCTTGAGTAAGATTGGATCCAACGACTGATGCACAGGGAGCGCATCAGGATCAGGGACGATCGACCATGGCCGGGACGGCTTTCTGACAGGATGTCGGGATGGTCTTGAGAAAAACCCGCTTCGGCGGGTTTTTTTGTGCCTGTCAAAAAGTGGTGCCGTGGGATGCGGCCACCTGAATGGCGCTCACAACCAACTGAACGACCTATATAAAGCACCTTAATCGACCCTTGCCTTTCTTTAATAAGATGATGGCCATCCTGTACCAGCCTTATACAATTACAGTGACGGCGATATGACAGCATCTGTAACTAACCGCGTACAAACATGAACATAAGTTTACGTTAGGCAAGCCAACGTAAATTTAATGAAAAGATTGTCACTCCACTAATTTCAGGGCGTAGGCTCTCGATCTTATTCCACACCCGCTACAGGCCACTCCGATGAATCGCTTACTCTGGAAGTTGCTTCCAAAGACGCAGCGTGAATTATTGCTTGAGCGTCTTCCCGTCATTGATCGGCAGGTCGTGAACAAGACGCTGTCCGGCAGAAACCGCTTCCCTGCGGCCTTTGACCACCTGGAGTGCGTGTTTATCCACGTCCCCAAGTGCGCGGGCAGTAGCGTGGCAACAGCGCTGTTCGGCAGTACGCCGACCGGGCACATGCCACTGTATTGGTACGAGAAGCAGTTCAACGATCGTTATCAGCACTACTTCAAATTCGGCTTTGTCCGCGACCCGCTACAGCGGGCCTGGTCGGCTTACAGTTACTTGTTGCAGAACCCGCAAACTCGTGACAAGGCCGCCTACGAACTGGTGAGTAAGTACCCAAGTTTCAATGCCTTTATCGATAACTGGCTGCACCCGGAAAACCTGACTAAACAGATTCACTTCGCGCCACAGTATTACTTCCTGCAAAACGCCATGGGCAGCATTGAAGTTGACTTCATCGGCCGCCAGGAAAACCTCGACGCCGACTTCCGCACCTTGTGCGAGCACCTGCACGTCAAGGCCGAACTGCCCCACATCAACCGTTCACCGGCACCGACCCACGACCCGGCTTCGTTCTCCAGCGCGGCCGTGCGCCGTCGTGTCCGGGATGTCTATGCACGAGACTACGAGTTATTCGCCTATGACTGATATCAAACTCCCGGAACGGCGCCCGACCCTTATAGCGCCTGTCATGATGGTCGAGCGCAGCCAGCGCGAAGGCATGAAACAACAGCGCGCCTGCTGTATATGGTTGACCGGGCTGTCCGGCGCGGGCAAATCCACCCTGGGCAATCGTCTGGATCAGTCTCTGCAAGCCAGCGGCCTGCACAGTTACATGCTCGACGGCGATCACCTGCGCCAGGGGCTCTGCCAGGACCTGGGCATGAGCGATGGCGACCGTCACGAGAACATCCGGCGCATTGCCGAAGTCGCGAAGTTGATGGTCGATGCCGGGCTGATTGTGATCGTTTCGGCCATCTCGCCCTTTCGCGCCGACCGTGATCCCGTCAGGCAGCATCTGAATGACGATCAGTTCATCGAGATCCACGTCAACACGCCCTTGAGCGAATGCGCCCGCCGCGACGCCAAGGGTCTGTACCGCGCCGTCCGCGAGGGGCGGATCAAGAACTTCACGGGTATCGATAGCCCTTACGAAGCGCCGCTGAATCCGGAATACAGCATCGATACCAGCCACGACGACGGCAGCCGCCTGATCGAGCAGTTGGTGGTTCAGCAGATGGGCGGGATGCGCGAGCAGATGGTGGTGCGCGATGCGATGAGGTTTATCAGCGGGGTTTAAGCAAGGATCAACGAATATCTGATTGTGGGAGCGAGGCTTGCCCGCGAAGAGGCCGGAACATCCGACGCATTTTTCGCGGGCAAGCCTCGCTCCAACAGAAACCTTCTTACTCCGCCGCCTCCCCACTACCACCCAACTGCCCAACCTTGCTGGTCACATTGTTGATGAACTGCTCAAGCGGCATTTTCTCGCCGTTGAAGTCCACAATGTTCGCGGCGTAATGCAGGCTGGAAACCACGTTGTCGCCTTCGACCTTGGCGATCTGCAGGGCGGTTGCCATGCCAGCGACCATGTCGGCTGCGGCATCGCCCTGTTCGTTCATGGTCTTGGCATCGAGCTGGTCACCCAGGGTGAACTTGGCTTGCAGGATCGACAGGTCTTTCATCATCGGCTTGGACAGGACCAGTTTGGCGTCCAGTTGCGAGATGGCGTTCTTGCCCAGGTCAGCCGAGCTTTCCTGTTGATCCAGCTTGCCCGGATCGGCCAGGTCGACAGCCAGGCTCATATGGCTTTCGCCGTTGGCGGTCTTGAGGCCCAGCTTGCTCAGTTCGACGTGAGGCTTGCCGGCCAGGAGTTTTTCCAGCTCGGCGTTGAGCCAGTCCTGATCGGCCTTGCTCAGGTTCAGCTCGAATGGGCGTTCGGCCAGGGCTGCGGCCTGTTGTTGAGGCATGATCTTGGTCTGGTACAGCTGGTACAGCGCCTGAGTTGCGGTGACATCGAAGTTGCTGAACTTCCAGGCCATCGAAGCCGAACCGATATCATTGCCGTTGAAGCTGATCATGCCGATGTCGTAGTTGATCTGCCCGGCCAGATTGCCGCCTTCTTCCTGCATCAGGTTGGTGTTGGCGAAGTTCTTGAGGACAACAGGCGGCGTACCGGCGGCTTCCACCGACAGGTTGTCGAATTTGACGTTGGTGTGGCCCAGGTAGAACCCGGATTTACCCTTGGTGCCGCCGGTGTCGAAGGTCATGCCTTTGAATTCGATTTTCATCGGCTGATCTTCGCCGATGATATCCAGCACCAGGTTGTCCAGATTGCCGACAGCCTTGATTTTCTCGGCTTCAGCGGTGCCTTCGAAGTTGAGATTCAGGCCGGAGAAGTTCACGGTGTTGCCCGCGTCCTTGATCTCCAATGGTGTCAGTTGCAGGTTACCGGCGACCGCGCGGTCGTAGCCGACGACAACGTCACCGTGCAGTGGCGCTACACCCTTGGTCACGGCGTACCACTTCTCGGTCATCTCGGTTTTTTCCAGCTCGAACCGGCTCAGGGCCATGACCGGCACCAGGTTCAGCTTCTTCAGGCGAGAGAAAGGAATCGGCCCGTGTTCAATATGATCGACGAACTGGAAGACGACGTCTTTGTTGCCTTCGGACAGGTTCTCGTCATGAATCTTCAGGCTGTAGTGGGCAACGCTACTGAAGGTGCCGCGCTCAAGCGAGGTCAGCTCGACGCTCATCTTGTTATCGCGGCCCAGAGAGCCATTGATCTGTGCGTTGGTCTTGTCGATCGAGTCTCGCAGCACACCTTCAAGGCGTGTGCCCGTGTACCACGCTCCGCCAGTGGCCAATGCCCCTGCAACGACGATGACGCCTACTACGATGCCTGCTGTTTTGCTCATGTGTTAACTCGACCGTGTCCGTATGTTGGATGGAAACTCTTCCCTGATCCCTCGGTGGGCCGGGGTGACCGGGCAACCGTAGGGCTGCCGCAAATCGGGGGAGAGGTTATCACTTGGGGCTTGCCATCACCCAGCCTTGTGCCCGTTGTGTGGCGTACTGCGCTTTTTTCCGGAAGCTGTGACCTGCGCGATGGCATTTCGTGCGGCGACGAAGGGATAGTTGCTAGCCATTTTCTTTATGCAAGTTGTAGGCTGAGACCTATTTCAAAAAACAACACGAGATTTTCGATAATGAGCGCACAGCAAAACCCGCGTGGTCCGGTCAAAGCGGTGATTTTCGATATGGATGGCTTGCTGCTGGACACCGAGGGTGTCTACACCGAAGTCACCGATTTGATTGCAAAACGCTACGGCAAGAGCTTCGATTGGGCGCTCAAGCAGAACACCATCGGCCGTGGTGCCCGGGATTTCTCTGAATACGTGATCAATGCCCTGGAGCTACCGCTCTCGGTGGACGAGTTCCTCGAAGTGCGCCAGCCCATGCTCGACGAGCGCTTCCCCCTCGCCCTGCCGATGCCTGGCGCTGAAGCACTGGTACGGCATCTGGCGGCCAGTGGCATCCCCATCGCCGTCGGCACCAGTTCGTCGATCCATTACTTCCACGCCAAGACCGAGCGCCATCAGGCCTGGTTCGAACTGTTCGAAACCGTGGTCACGGCGGATCACCCTGAAGTCGGCGCGGCCAAACCAGCGCCGGATATCTTCCTGGTTGCGGCGAGCAAGCTCGGCGTTGATCCCGCTGATTGCCTGGTCTTCGAAGATTCGCCTTTCGGCGTCACCGCCGCCAAGGCTGCCGGGATGTATGCCGTGGCGGTGCCGGACTCGCATATGCCGCTTGAGCAGTACGAGCATGCGGATCTGGTGCTGGGATCGCTGGCTGATTTTCCGTTGCAGGCCTGGGGGTTGCCGGGGATGAAGGCGTAGGCGGCACGCCATCACGTGGAAAAAACACTACCGATGTGGGACCGGCTTTAGCCGGGAAGACGCAGGCAGGAACGATATATTTTTATTGTCTGTTACACCGCCTTCCCGGCTAAAGCCGGTCCCACAGAGATCATTCCAATTCAGGCGATGGCCTTCAGGTCCACCCCCAACGCCGCCGCGAAGGCTTTGACCTGAGGGCTGCGCGGGGTGTTGTGGCGCAGGATCAGGCTCAAGGATGTGCTGATGCTGATGGTCTGCGGGCACAGCGCGCGCAAGGTGCCGTTGCTGATCAGGGGCGCAGCGTAGTGCTCTGGCAGGAAGCCGATAAAGCGTCCGGTCAGGATCAGCATGGCCACCGCCTCGACCTGGGAAGCCGCAGGCGCCTGGCTGCTGTAATTGACGAACTGGGCCTTGTCGTTGTGAATGGCGTAGCGGTGATTGATCACTTCGTACTGACGTAATACTTCACCATCGATCTGATCGGCAGCGACGTCAAATAACCCATGACCACGGGCGCAGTACACCAGGGATCGTTCTTCATACAACGGGAAATAATCAAACTCTTCACGACGCTGATACACCGGCACGATGCCGACAATCAAACGCCCTTCCACCACGCCGCGTTCAATTTCATCCAGTTGCGCCGCATGCAGGCGCAGTCTTACTTTCGGCGCTTCATCATGTAACTTGCGCAGTGCGGCAATAAGCGGTGAATGAACATCGGACAGGGTGTTATCAATCACGCCAATATTCAAATCACCGATCAGTTCGTTTTGTGCCGAACTAAGCCGATCACGAAAACTGTCCACCGAGGCAAATAAATCAATTGACGCCTGATAGACCAGTTTGCCTTCCTCGGTCAGGCAAAAGCCCTCCCGGCCCCGCGTACACAGGCGCATGCCGATACGGATTTCCAGGTCGGAAATCTGCTTGCTGATCGCTGCAAGGCCTACATTCAGCTCGTTTTGCGCGGCACTGAAACCACCGGCTTCGACCACCGCCTTGAACACCCGCAGCAATTTGAAATCCAGCCCGCTGAGCGATAACGGAGGTCGACTTGCCGGCCGGGGCGGCAAGTTTCCAGAAGTGGAAAGTGGGGTTTCCATAAAACTGATTGACCTCGTTCGCCATATTCAACAGGCTTTGACCTACAACAAGAACATAGCCGAGCCGCAATAATGAACATAGATAATGGCCATTGGCAACCTTGAATCGACTTCTCCGATCAGCGTGAACAGCGCCGATGTAAAGCAGATTAAAACCTGACATATCGATCAGGACCTGAACCTTCGCAACTGCCCTCCGAAACCGGCAACGCCATACCCGCCATGGCCTGTTGTTATTTATTCGTGTTTTCGAAAGAGGAACCTGCAATGTCCGAATCTACCGATCGCCTCTGGGGTGCACGCTTCAAGAGCGGCCCGGCCAAAGCGCTGGCGGCGTTGTCGCGTTGCCCAGACGATTACTTCCGCCTGACGCCCTACGACCTCGCTGGCTCCCGTGCCCATGCCCGTGAATTGCAGCGCGCCGGTCTGCTCGACGAAGCAGAAACCCAGGCCATGCTCGAAGCGCTGGACGGCATCGGTAACGACTTTCGCGAAGGCCGCCTGCAGCCCGTGCCGGGCGACGAAGATGTGCATACCTTTATCGAGCGCGTGCTGACCGAACGCCTTGGCGCCCTGGGTGGCAAGCTGCGCGCCGGGCGTTCACGCAACGACCAGACCGCCAACGACCTGCGCCTGTTCCTGCGTGACCATGCCCGCCTGATTGCCAGCGAAGTACTGAACCTGCAACAGGCCCTGGTGATGCAGGCCGAGCAGCATATCGAGAGCATCTGCCCCGGCTTCACGCATTTGCAGCAGGCTCAACCCATCGTCTTCGCCCACCACTTGCTGGCGCACTCCCAGGCCATGCTGCGTGACGTGCAGCGCCTGGTCGACTGGGATGCGCGCACGGCGCTGTCACCGCTGGGTGCTGCGGCCATGGCCGGTTCCGCCATTGCCCGCCAGCCGGAATTGTCGGCCAGGGAAATGGGCTACGACGGTACTTGCGAGAACTCTATCGATGCCGTAGCCAGCCGCGATCATGTCGCTGAGTTCCTGTTTGCCGCGAGCATGCTGGGGGTGAATATTTCCCGCCTGGCGGAAGAGTTTTGCCTGTGGTCTTCGCGGCAGTTTCGCTGGGTGCAACTGGACGACGGCTACGCCACCGGCAGCTCGATCATGCCGCAGAAGAAGAATCCGGACATTGCCGAGCTGGCGCGGGGCAAGGCGGGTCGCCTGATCGGCAATCTGACCGGCTTGCTCTCGACCCTCAAATCCCTGCCGCTGTCGTATAACCGCGACCTCAGCGAAGACAAGCATCACGTCCTCGACACCGTGGACACCCTGCTGCTGGTGCTCCCCGCCATGGCCGGGATGGTCGCGACCATGCAGGTCCAGGTCGATGAGCTGCGCCGTCAGGCGCCTCTGGGCTTCACCCTGGCCACCGAAGTAGCGGACTGGCTGTCGCTGCGTGGCGTGCCGTTCAAGGTCGCCCACGAGATCACCGGCGCCCTGGTGCAGTTGTGTGAGCAGCATCAGCTGGAGCTGTGGGAGGTCACCCCGGCCATGCTTGCCGAAGTCGACGAACGTCTGACCCCCGAAGTGCGCGACTGCCTGACCCTGGAAGCCGCCATCGCCGCCCGCAGCGGACGCGGCGGCACGGCCCCGGAGCGGGTGCGCGAGCAGTTGCAAAGGCTCAAGACCGCGCTGGACGGGCAGCAGCAGTGGACCGAGGCCTATTCAGGTTTCCGGATCTGACTGTGGGAGCCTCGAGGCCGAGCGTGTCTTTTATTTTTGCTTGATGAGAACCCCATGAACCAAAACGAAACCGCGCGTTTGCAGCAAGCACGCAAAAAGACTGAGGATCAGTTCGATATCACTCAGTACGAGCATGTCCCGCGTCGTTACTACGGCCGGATTTTTTTCGCGACCCTGATCGTCATCGCCCTGTTCGGCCTGGCCCGGGCCTTTGCCAAAGGGCAGATCGAGTGGTCGTATATCGGTGAATTCCTGACCTCCCAGGCGATCCTCTGGGGCCTGGCCAACACCATCATCATGTCGATCCTGGCCATGGCCTTGGGTGTAGTGATCGGGGTTATTGCAGCGATCATGCGCATGTCGCAGAACCCGATCCTGCGCTATGTAGCCATCACCTACACCTGGCTGTTTCGCGGCACGCCGCTGATCCTGCAACTGCTGCTGTGGTTCAACCTGGCGCTGATCTTCCCGGTGATCGGCATTCCCGGCATGCTGCAGTTCGATACGGTGAGCATGATGACGCCCTTCGTTGCTGCGCTGCTGGGCCTGAGCATCAACCAGGGCGCCTACACCGCCGAAGTGGTGCGCGCCGGCCTGCTGTCGGTGGATACCGGCCAGTATGAAGCGGCCAAGTCCATCGGCATGCCGCGCCTGCAGGCCCTGCGCCGCATCATCCTGCCCCAGGCCATGCGGGTGATCCTGCCGCCGGTAGGCAACGAATTCATCAGCATGGTGAAGATGACCAGCCTGGCCAGTGTCATCCAGTACTCCGAGCTGCTTCACAACGCCCAGAACATTTACTACGCCAACGCCCGCGTGATGGAGCTGCTGATCGTCGCCGGTATCTGGTACCTGGCCGTGGTCACCGTTCTTTCATTCGGTCAGAGCCGTCTGGAGCTGCGTTTTGCGCGCGGCGCCGGCAAGCGCTCGTAAGACGGCCCGAGGAGACTTACCCATGAGAAGCATCGCCAAGGCCGTCAACCTGCATAAGTATTACGACAGTTTCCACGCCCTCAAGGACGTCAGCCTGGAAGTGGACCAGGGCGAGGTGCTGTGCATCATCGGCCCGTCCGGTTCGGGCAAGAGCACCTTGCTGCGCTGCGTTAACCAGCTGGAAAAGATCGACAAGGGCGGCCTCTGGGTCGACGGCGAACTGGTCGGCTATCGCGTGGTCGGCAACAAGCTGCACGAGATGACCGATGCCCAGGTCGCCCGCCAGCGCCTGGCGACCGGCATGGTATTCCAGCGTTTCAATCTGTTTCCGCACATGACCGTGCTGCAAAACATCATCGAAGGCCCCTGCCAGGTGCTCAAGCGTTCGCCCAAGGAAGCCCAGGAAGATGCGCTGGAGTTGTTGGCCAGGGTCGGCCTGGCCGACAAGCGCGGCGCCTATCCGGTGGAGTTGTCCGGCGGCCAGCAGCAGCGCGTGGCGATTGCCCGCGCGCTGGCGATGCGGCCCAAGCTGATGTTGTTCGATGAACCCACTTCTGCCCTCGACCCGGAGCTGGTTGGCGAAGTGTTGTCGGTGATGCGCGACCTGGCGCACAGCGGCATGACCATGATCGTCGTGACCCATGAATTGGGCTTCGCTCGCGAAGTGTCCAACCGCATGGTGTTCATGGACGGCGGCCAGATAGTGGAAGCCGGCAGCCCGGAAGACATTCTAATAAGTCCACAAAACCCTCGTACGCAAAGCTTCATTTCTGCCGTTCGCACTTAAATTTCAGAATAAACGGGAACGCCCCATGAAGAACTTCAAACACCTGATCGTCCCTACCCTGCTCGTCGGCCTGATGAGCTGCGCCACGGCCTTCGCCGCAGTGCCCGCCAGCATCAAGGAAAAGGGCGTGATCATCGCCGCCATCGTGCCTAACTATCCGCCGATGGATTTCAAGGACACCGCCACCAATACCCTGACCGGCCTGGATGTCGATCTGGGCAACACCCTGGCTGAGCGTCTCGGGGTCAAGGTTGCCTGGCAGGAAACCGCTTTCGAGCAGATGGTCAGTGGCCTGGTCACTAAACGTTTCGACATCATTTTGTCGGGCATGACCGATACAGCTGAACGCCAGAAGTCCGTAACCTTCGTCGACTATTTCACCAGCGGCCCGCAGCTCTACACCCTGGCCAAGCGTAGCGACATCGAGAAACTGACTGACCTGTGCGGCAAGAAAGTCGGCACCAGCCGTCGCACCACCTGGCCAGCGGAAATCGCCGAGTGGAGCAAGGCCAACTGCGAAGCGGTGGGCAAGCCGGCTATCGAAGTGATCGGTTCAGAAGGTTCGGCCGATGCCCGCGCGCAACTGCGCCAGGGCCGTCTGGACGCAGCCATGCAAGGCAGCGAGACCATTCCATACCTGATGAGCCTGGAGAAGGACACCTACAAGCCCATCGGCCTGGCGATCTCCAAACAGTTCACCGGTCTTGGCGTCAACAAGGCCAATCCTGAACTGGCGACCGCCATCGCCGAGACCCTGCAGGCCATGGTCGATGACGGCACCTACGGCAAGATCCTGAAGAAGTGGGGTCTGGAAGATGGTGCAGTAGCGAAGATCGAGACGAATAAAGGGCAGTGATTGTGACGGGGCTGCTGCGGTGGCTCCCGGCAAATAAACGCTTTGTTCTGTAGGACCGGCTTTAGCCGGGAGGGCGCTCTCCCGGCTAAAGCCGGTCCTACGGTGTTGCCGTACGACAAGGACTTCAAAACACTGTGGCTACCTACTCGCTGGTCATCCGCCGTCTGATGATTTGCTCGCTGACCATCGTGGTCAGCCGGGCGATCACCAGCCCCCTGCTGACGTTGTTACTCAGCAGACGGCTGGGCCTGGATCAACAGGACGTCGGACTGCTGATGGGCATTGCGGTGTTCCTCGCAACCCTGCTGGGACTGTACGGCGGCTACATCATCGACCGCCTGGAAAAGCGCAAGCTGCTGATCATGGCCATGCTGTCCAGCTCGATCGGCTTCGCCCTGCTGACCTTTGCCCACAACCTGTACCTGACTACCCTGACTCTGGTGATCACCGAAACCGCTTCGGCGCTGTTCCTGATCGGCTCCAAGGCGATCATCAGTGAAAACCTGGCCATCGGCCTGCGCGCCAAGGTGTTCTCCCTGCGCTACACCCTGACCAATATCGGTTACGCCACCGGCCCCATGCTGGGCGTGATCATTGCCGGGCATCTGCCATTGGCGCCCTTTCTGATCGCCAGCGGCATTGCCTTTGGCAGTATCTTCCTGATGATCGGCATCCCGCCGAGCCCACGTGACGAGCAGGCAAAGCCCCAGAGTTTTCTCGCCACCCTGATCACGCTGAAAAACGACCGCACGTTGATTCTGTTCACCGGCGGCAGCCTGCTCAGCACCATCGTGCACGGGCGCTACACCCTGTACCTGTCGCAGTTCCTGTTGGTCACTGACAGCGCCGACAACGCGCTGAAAATTCTTTCCGCCGTGCTCGCCTGCAACGCCATCACGGTGATCCTGATGCAGTACCAGATCGGCCGCTTTCTCAAGCGTGAGCAGCTGCCGTACCTGATCGTCCTCGGCACCGTGCTGTTCGCCGCCGGGCTGATCGGCTTCAGCTTCGCCCACAGCCTGGTGGCGTGGTGCGCCGCCATGTTTGTCTTCACCCTCGGCGAGATGATCATTTACCCGGCCGAGTATCTGTTCGTCGACACCATTGCCCCGGAGGCCCTGCGCGGCAGTTATTACGGCGCGCAGAATCTGGCGGCCTTCGGTGGCGCGCTGAGCCCGGTGATCTGCGGTTATCTGCTGATCAATACACCGCCGGCGAGCATGTTTTATGTGCTCAGCGGCCTGACCCTGTTGGGCGGTGCCTTATGCTTCATCAGCGGACGTCGGGCCAGACTGCCCGGCGCAGAGCCGTCGTCTGTGGGCTAGGCTCCTTCCCGATCCGGGACAAAGAGACCAGTATGTCGTCTGTCCTGTCTCTCCCACTCACGACCATGAGGATATCGAGCATGATTTATCGCACGCTGGGCCAATCAGGCCTGAAGGTTTCCACGCTCACCCTGGGCGCCATGATGTTCGGCGAACAGACCAGTACTGAAGAGTCGCTGCGCATCATCGACAAGGCCTGGGACCAGGGTGTGAATTTCATCGACACGGCGGACGTGTATAACGCCGGTCGCACGGAAGAGATCGTCGGCGAAGCCATTGCTTCGCGACGCAGTGACTGGGTACTGGCGACCAAAGTGGCCATCGGCCCGGCGGACGGTGTGCCCAATCGTGCCGGCCTGAGCCGCAAACATATCTTCAATGCCATCGATGCCAGCCTGACGCGCCTGGACACCGACTATGTGGATATCTATTACCTGCACAAGGAAGATCACAACACGCCACTGGAGGTGACCGTATCGGCCATCGGCGATCTGATCCGCCAGGGCAAGATCCGCTACTGGGGCCTGTCGAACTATCGCGGCTGGCGCATCGCCGAGATCGTCAACATTGCTCAGCGCCTGGGCGTGGATAAGCCGGTGATCAGCCAACCGCTGTACAACATCGTCAACCGCCAGGCCGAGATCGAGCAGATCACCGCAGCTGCCTACCATGGGCTCGGCGTCGTACCTTATAGCCCCCTGGCTCGCGGCGTGCTCAGCGGCAAATACGCGCCCGACGCCACGCCGGACAGTAACAGCCGCGCCGGACGCCAGGACAAGCGCATCCTGGAAACCGAGTGGCGTACCGAGTCACTGCAGATCGCTCAGCAGATCCAGCAATACACCCGCGACAAGGGCGTCGGCATCGTCGAGTTCGCCATTGCCTGGGTACTGAACAATCAGGCCGTGACCTCTGCCATTGTCGGACCGCGTACCGAGCAGCAGTGGGACACCTACACCAAGGCGCTGGAAGTCAAAATCAACGCAGAAGATGAAGCCTTCATCGACTCACTGGTAACGCCGGGACACGCCTCGACACCCGGCTTCAACGACCTGCAACATTTTGTCTCAGGCCGTTTACAGCGCTGAGCAACCCTGAGGATGCGGTGCCAGAGCCACCGCATCTCCAGCCAGTCTGGCGAACGCCTCCGCTCGTCCTTTTGCCCTACCGTTAGCGGCGTCAAAAAAGGTTAAGATGGCGCCCTCTGACCCTCTCCCCCCTTGTCGACGTCAAATAAATGACCTTTAAGTGTTCCTTGACGACAAGGCGACCGTGTTGAGGCGGAAGGTGTAACTCGCATCTACCCTTGGTTTGACAAGTAGTCATGCACTACCTAGGGTGACTTGGATCCAATGTTTAGCCTGGCCTAGATAGAAAAATATGGTAACGCGCGAAACCGGTAAGGAAAGCTTCCTGTGTCGGGTGCTAGGGAATGAGCAACCTCCCGCACACCTGGCTCGGGGCATCATTGAAGAAAAATTGCGCAGCGCCATTCTCGATGGTCGCCTGCCCAGTGGTACGGCGTTGCGCCAGCAAGAACTGGCAACCCTGTTCGGCGTCAGCCGCATGCCGGTGCGCGAAGCCCTGCGCCAGCTAGAAGCGCAGTCGCTGTTGCGGGTCGAAACCCATAAAGGTGCCGTCGTCGCCCCGCTGATCAGCGAAGATGCGTTCGATGCCTATGCCCTGCGCAGCCTGCTTGAATCCGAAGCCCTGCGTCAGTCGATCCCGCTGCTCGACGAGCAGGATCTTGCCCAGGCCTGTCATTACATCGAGTTGCTGGAAGTCGAAACCGACTACAGCGAAATGGGCCGTCTCAACCGGCTGTTCCATATGTCGCTCTATGCCAAGACCCCTAACAAGCGCTTGCTTGCCCTGGTCGCCGAAGGCTTGAGTGAAGAGGAGCGTTTTCTGCGCTTCAACCTGTCGGACATGGGCCTGGGCAAGCTGTCCCAGGAAGATCACTGGCATCTGTTCGAACTGGCGCGGGACAAGCAGGTCGAGCAAACCGTCCAGGCGTTGCAGCATCACTTGCAACGTGGCGTCCAGGCGATCACACGCTACCTTGCCAGCCGCCCCTCCCCCAGCGATAAACCGGTACGCGCACGCAAAAAAGCCAGCACCTGAACAGGCCCTGATCACTCGGCAATCGCGCAGGTAGCCAGGCACACTGGCTGCCACGCGCGGCTGTCGCCCTCAGGCCGATGACCTCCCGCTTGCTTGCTACGCCCTCCCTCAGCTACACGTCCTCGATTGGTCCCCTCATTGAATCAGGCACACTCGGCAGCGTCGGCGCGGGTGTCGACCGCTGCTGTGTCTGTTAGCGCGGATAAAATCCTCGCCATGAATCGGAGCAGGACGTTTCTTTACTCAACCGGCGTAGGAAAAGGAGTTTCTTGACGGGCGAAAAGACCTTGAGACCTGGGTTTCAAGGTCGCCCCTTAAAAAAACAAAAACCGGACTCACTCATATAACGGCAATGCTGAACGAGGCATTCGTTCATTATTTATAATTCTGATCCTAATCGATTGGAAGGATTGCCTACAGCCAAATAAAACTTGAGATAAAAGTTTTATTACCCTCGTTCACACCCCAAAAACAACCAACTTACAAATTATAAAAAAGTGTTTGCAGCACGGATTGAAAGTGTTCTAACTTTTATTTGCGTCACAACAAACCGAGTATCGCGACCCCTGAAATCTTTCAACGGGCCACTTATATTCATTCGAACAATTTATACCTGCATCAAACTTCGTGCTTTCCGGATTCCGACCAAGGAAATAGCCCCGTGCCCGGCCGGACGGAATCATGATGTTTATACACGTACAACTTGAAGCGTCACCCAAGCAACAAACCGTTTAAAAATACACTTATCGAGGGATCGCCATGTATTGCCAAAAAACGCTATTGAGTCGCAAAAAATCCGAACTCAGCAATCACCCCGTTTTCGCTGAAATACACTCACTGACTATTCTCCGGCGCTTTATGGAAACCCATGTTTTTGCTGTATGGGATTTCATGTCATTGACCAAACGCCTGCAACAGGAACTCACCTGCACGACCCTGCCCTGGCTGCCGCCCAAAGATGCCAAGGCCGCACGCCTGATCAATGAAATCGTACTGGGAGAAGAGTCCGATGATCGACTGCAGCACGGACATTACAGCCATTTCGAGCTGTATCTGGATGCGATGCGTGAAATTGGCGCCGACACCACGAAAATCGAACACTTCGTCGCCCTGCAACAGGCCGGCACACATTACCGCACCGCGCTGCATCACGTAGACGCCGACCATGCCGCCAGCGGCTTCGTGATCCACACACTGGAAACCGCGTTGCATGCACCTGCGCACTGCGTTGCAGCGGCCTTTCTGCATGGCCGGGAGAGCGTCATTCCGCAGATGTTCCAACGCATCCTCGATGACTGGGGCATTACCGGTAATCAGGCACCCACTTTCCGCTATTACCTGCAGCGCCATATCGAAGTGGACTCTGAAGATCACGGGCCCGCCGCCGAGGAGCTGCTGGCGCGGCTGATCGAGGGTGACGAGCAGCGGCAGAACGAGGTGTATGCCTCGGCCATTGCCGCTGTGGAGAGCCGCATCACGCTGTGGGACACCCTGCGCCAGAGCATGCGCGCTGAATCTTCGGCCTGCGCATCCGACGCCGTTGGCTTCTGAACACGACCTAAAAGGACGCAATCATGAAAAGCGAAGAGTATGTGTCGTTCGTCGATGCCTGGGAGGGTCGCGCAACCATTCGTACGCGCCCGCGCCGCATCGTCGAGAATGATCAGAAACTAATCTACCCCCTGAGCCGTCAGCCTCTGGTGCTGAGCGAAACCTTTACCCGGGAATGCCCGCAGCTGCGCGACTTCGCCCTGGTGCAGAGCCTCTACAAGTTCATCAACGACGTGGTGATCTTCGAGACCGAGATCGTCGACAAGACCGCCCGCAGTATCGCCAAGAACCACTTTGCCATCCGTTTCCCGTTCGCCTGCCGCTATGACGCCATGACCGTGGTCGTCGATGAGGACTACCACGCGCTGGTGGCCATGGACTTCATGCAGCAGACCATTGCCATGACCGGTATCGAACCCATCGAGTTGCCCGGCGAAATAGAACTGAGCCGGGCGATTCCCGCCGCACTGGCCATGGCTCCGGAGCATCTGCTCAGCGCCGTCGAGCTGATCTGCGTAGCTATTGCCGAGAACACCGTGACCAACGATGTTGCCGCCTTCGCCAAGGACGACTCGGTCAAGCAATCGGTCAAAGGGCTGATGGCTGATCACCTGCTGGACGAGGGCCGTCACTCGGGCTTCTGGTCGCGGCTGGTGCGTATCTACTGGCACACCGCGACGGACGCCGACCGCGAGTGCATCGCGCGGATCATGCCGGTGTTTATCGCTCAATACCTGACTCATGCCATTCAGAAAGACTTCGACTTCAGGTTGATCGAACACCTGGCCGTGAGCGAGGCGGTCAAGCAGGCCCTCAAGGAAGAAACCAGCGCGATGACCTTTCCGATCAACCGCCATCACCCGTTGATTGGCAACATCATCCGCTTCTTCAAGGCCAGCTCGATGCTCGATGCACCGTGCGTACAACAAGCTCTGGCGGACTACCTGCCAGGCCAGGGGGTGCTGCAATGAAGCGCCTGGAGATCGTCCTGATCGGCCAGAGCCTGACCCTCGGTGAGCTGAGCAACGAGCTGCTGGATCATGGCCACCAGGTGCATCATTTCTCTCAAGCGTCAGCATTTGAAAGCGAGCAGCTCACCGGCGCCGATCTGCTGATCGAGGACGGCAGCCTGGAGCTGTCGGAGCAGCGCCTGCAGGCATTCGGCCGGCCCGAGCATTTGGGATTGCGCGTCGGCCAGGGCGCCGGGCAGGTCGAAGGCCTGCCACGGCTTGAACTGTTGTGCTGGCTTGGCTCGGCGACGGCGCAGCGTCTGATCGTGCGGCAATGGCTGGATGCCCGGACCTTCGGCAACGGCCGCATGCTCCATGATGCAGCAGTAATGGCACTGGTCGAGATCGCCGCGCTGCAGGTCAGCCGCCGATCACGGGATGCCGATTACTTGCAGCACTCGCCAACCGTAGAGGCACCGCACAGTGAATGGCAGGACGAGCTATGCGCCATCGACCGTCTGCTATTGCGCCACCGCTTCAACCAGACCCGGCAAGCCCATTTACTGACCCTGGCCGAAACACCCCTGATCGCCCGCCTGCAGGACAGTCTGCTGACTTTCGCCGAGCGACCTGCCCTGAGCATTGCGGGCCAGCGACTGAGCTATCGCGACCTGCACGGCTACAGTCTGGCGATCCAGCAGGCGTTGCTGCCATTGCTCAAGGTGCCGGAAGGTGAGCAGGCGGTGATTGGCCTGTGCCTGCCCAAGTCGACGGCGTTGTTCGCGGGCATCCTGGCAATCCTCGGCAGCGGCGCGATCTATCTGCCGCTGGACCCGAGCCAGCCCGTCGCGCGGCAACAGTACATTCTGGAAAACGCCGGGGCCGTGCTGCTCCTGCATGACGGTACACATCCCTTGGCGGCAAGCGGGTTTGCAGCACTGGATATCAGCGCTATCGAGCCCCTGGCCAGCCTCCGGCCATTGATGCTGGCACAACCACCCAGCGACGCACCGTGCATGGCGCTCTATACCTCCGGCACCACCGGCAAGCCCAAGGGCGTGCTGCTCAGCCAGCGCAATCTCAGCCACTTCAGCGCCTGGTATGCCGAATATGTGGCGCTGTCAGAGCACAGCCGGGTCCTGCAATTCTCGACCTTGAGTTTCGATTCGTCGCTGATCGATATTTTCCCGACCTGGCTGAGCGGTGCCGAACTGGTGGTGGCTAGCGAAGATCAGCGGCGCGATCCTCTGCAACTGGTCGAGCTGATCCGCAATAACCTCAGCCACGCCTTTCTGCCCCCGGCCTTGCTCAGCGTGCTGCCCCTGGAGCAACTGACCGGGCTCGAACACCTGATGACTGGCGGCGACGTCTGCGAGCCCTGTGTCATTGAGCAACTGACCCGTCAGTGCCACTTCCATAATCTGTATGGCCCGACCGAGGCCACGGTTTTGATCACCGCAGGCGAGTTCCGGCCGGGCAGCAGCAATCGAAACCTGGGGCGGCCCATTGCCAATAGCCAGGTGCTGATTCTCGATGAGCAGGGGCGGCCCGTGCCGGAACAGACTCAGGGCGAGCTGTATATCGCCGGGCCCGGTGTCTGCCTCGGCTATTTGAATAACCCAACCCTGAGCGCCGAACGTTATGTGACGCTGCAACTGCCTGGCGGCGAGTCACTGTCGGCTTATCGCAGTGGTGATATGGCCAAGTGGACCGACGACGGTATTGAGCTGTGCGGGCGCCGTGACAATCAGGTGAAGATCCGCGGCTTCCGGGTCGAGCCGGAGGAGATCGAGCATTGCCTGCGCGACAGTCAGCTGTATCGGCAAGTGGCGGTGGTGATCGACGGGCAGCGGCGGATCCTTGCGTTCCTGGCACAGCCTGTTGATGCCCAGGCCGGGGATGCGCTCAAGGCTCATGTCGAGAGTCTGTTACCCGACTATATGCGGCCGACGGCCTATACCGAACTGGCGAGCATGCCCTTCGCCAATAACGGCAAAGTCGACCGCGCGCGATTGCTGGAAATACCGATCAGCTTTACCGACGCTCAACCTCATCGCCCGGCACAGACCGCGCAGGAACAACAACTACTGGAGTTATGGGCCGAGTTACTGGAACTGCCTGAAGGGGATGTTTCCACCGACGAGAGCTTCTTCAATCTGGGCGGTCATTCGATCCTGCTGTCACGGATGTTGCTGGGTATCCGTGAACGCTTTGGCCGCAGCATACCGATCAATCGTTTTATCGAAGCACCGACGATTCTGACCCTGGCGAGTTTGCTCGATAGCGAGGAGCCTGCGGCCTACAGCATCAGCCCCCAGGCGATCTTTGATGCCAGTGCCGATCTGCAGATGCCGATCCTGCCGTTCAGCCGGCTGGGGGATGTGCATAAGGTCATCGTCACCGGAGCCAATGGTTTTCTCGGTGTGCATATCGTTGAAGCGCTATTGAACTGGGGCAGTAGCGAGATTGCTTGCCTGGTACGCGCGGGGTCGGGGCAAAGCGCAGAAGAACGCTTTATGCGCGCCTTGAAGGAGAACCGCCTGGAGCACCTGGATCTGAGTCGGGTGAAGGTCCATGCGGCCGATATCACCCAACCGCAGCTGGGTCTGGACAACGAAACCTATGAGCGTCTGGATCGGGACTTTGGCGTATTGGTACACAACGCCGCCAATGTGAACCATGTGCAGGACTACGAAAGCCTGGTCAGGGATAACGTGGCGCCGATCTTCGAGTGTCTGCGCCTGTGCGAAGGGCGCAGCAAGAAGATCTTCAACTTCGTCTCGACGCTGTCCGCCTCCAGCGCCATCGACAGCGGTGGCAATGTCCTGGAACAACCGGCGGCCGCTACTCCGCCGATCTACATCAAGAACGGCTACAACCTGTCCAAATGGGTGGCTGAGCGCATCCTGCAACGGGCCAGGGATCAGGGCGCCTGGGTGAATATCTATCGCCCCGGCAACATCGCCTTCAACAGCCACACCGGTGTCTGCCAGCCGCACAAGAACCGCCTGATGCTGATGCTCAAGGGCTCGCTACAACTGGGCCAAGTGCCGGAGTTCAGCATGAACTTCGACCTGATGCCAGTGGACTTCCTCGCACGCTTCATCGGTTTTCATGCCAGCCGTTATCAGGCCCATCACGCCGTCTTCAACCTGCATAACCCCGAGCCCCTGAGCTGGAACGGCTATGTCGAGGCGTTCCGTGAGGCCGGGCGCGAATTCGAGATTGTCAGCGTGAGTCACTGGCAGAGCCAGTTGGGACGGGTCGACAGCCAGAACGCGCTGTTCGGCGTGCTGGGCTTCTATCTGGGTGGCTTTGAAGAAGATATCGGCGACATCTCGATGATCGAGCATCACAACGCCCAGGCCGGCATACAGCGCATGGGCGAGCGCTACCCGCAGAAGACCCCGGCGCTGCTGCGCAAGGGCTGCGATTACCTGAAAGAAATCGCATTCATCTAAATCCAAGGAGAACACCATGAACAACCCTCTGAAACCCGACACCCTGATCAAAGACCTGCAAGGCCCACTGGTTGTATACCGTGTGGACGTTGCTGCGGATGCGCAAAGCGTGTGGGCAATCGTCGGTAACTTTGCAGGCTTTCCCGCATTCATTCCGGCCTTGGCGTCCTGTGAGATGACGGGGGAAGGCGTGCGGTCGGTACGCAAGAAGCTGTTCAAGGACGGTAACGTGGTAATCGAACAGCTCAATAGCCGTGATGAGCAGGCCCTGTGCATGACCTGGACGCTGATCTACACCTCGTTGCCGATAGGCAACTTGTGGGCGGCCATGAGCGTCGAGGCCCTGGGTGACCAGCACTGCAGCGCGACCTGGAGCATCATCGGTGAGCCGTCGGCGCAATGGCCGACATCAACCGCTGAGTTTCAGGCCTTTCTGCAGGGCTTTGCTGATGACGCCATGAACAACGTGCGTAATCTGTTCCAATAGCTGGCAGCCCATAAAGCAAAAACCCCGTCTGCTTGCGCAAACGGGGTTTTTTAATTGAATCTTGACGATGACCTACTCTCACATGGGGAAACCCCACACTACCATCGGCGATGCATCGTTTCACTGCTGAGTTCGGGATGGGATCAGGTGGTTCCAACGCTCTATGGTCGTCAAGAAATCTGGTTGCTGATCCGTCATCAGGTGACGTGTCAACGAATTTTGATGTTCTCTACTTAAAAGACAAAACCCCATTTGCTTTCGCAAATGGGGTTTCGGAATTTAATCTTGACGATGACCTACTCTCACATGGGGAAACCCCACACTACCATCGGCGATGCATCGTTTCACTGCTGAGTTCGGGATGGGATCAGGTGGTTCCAACGCTCTATGGTCGTCAAGAAATTCGGGTACTGACTCGTGACCAGATGGCCTCGCTTCAGCAAATCGGGTATGTGATATCGGTGTTTTGTGAGTCGCAAACTTTCGGTTTGTGCGTCTTCATACACCGCAACTCGCTTCTTAAGCAAATTGCTTGGGTGTTATATGGTCAAGCCTCACGGGCAATTAGTATTGGTTAGCTCAACGCCTCACAGCGCTTACACACCCAACCTATCAACGTCGTAGTCTTCGACGGCCCTTCAGGGAACTCAAGGTTCCAGTGAGATCTCATCTTGAGGCAAGTTTCCCGCTTAGATGCTTTCAGCGGTTATCTTTTCCGAACATAGCTACCCGGCAATGCCACTGGCGTGACAACCGGAACACCAGAGGTTCGTCCACTCCGGTCCTCTCGTACTAGGAGCAGCCCCTCTCAAATCTCAAACGTCCACGGCAGATAGGGACCGAACTGTCTCACGACGTTCTAAACCCAGCTCGCGTACCACTTTAAATGGCGAACAGCCATACCCTTGGGACCGGCTTCAGCCCCAGGATGTGATGAGCCGACATCGAGGTGCCAAACACCGCCGTCGATATGAACTCTTGGGCGGTATCAGCCTGTTATCCCCGGAGTACCTTTTATCCGTTGAGCGATGGCCCTTCCATACAGAACCACCGGATCACTAAGACCTACTTTCGTACCTGCTCGACGTGTCTGTCTCGCAGTCAAGCGCGCTTTTGCCTTTATACTCTACGACCGATTTCCGACCGGTCTGAGCGCACCTTCGTACTCCTCCGTTACTCTTTAGGAGGAGACCGCCCCAGTCAAACTACCCACCATACACTGTCCTCGATCCGGATAACGGACCTGAGTTAGAACCTCAAAGTTGCCAGGGTGGTATTTCAAGGTTGGCTCCACGCGAACTGGCGTCCACGCTTCAAAGCCTCCCACCTATCCTACACAAGCAAATTCAAAGTCCAGTGCAAAGCTATAGTAAAGGTTCACGGGGTCTTTCCGTCTAGCCGCGGATACACTGCATCTTCACAGCGATTTCAATTTCACTGAGTCTCGGGTGGAGACAGCGCCGCCATCGTTACGCCATTCGTGCAGGTCGGAACTTACCCGACAAGGAATTTCGCTACCTTAGGACCGTTATAGTTACGGCCGCCGTTTACCGGGGCTTCGATCAAGAGCTTCGCGTTAGCTAACCCCATCAATTAACCTTCCGGCACCGGGCAGGCGTCACACCCTATACGTCCACTTTCGTGTTTGCAGAGTGCTGTGTTTTTAATAAACAGTCGCAGCGGCCTGGTATCTTCGACCGGCATGAGCTTACGGAGCAAGTCCTTCACCCTCACCGGCGCACCTTCTCCCGAAGTTACGGTGCCATTTTGCCTAGTTCCTTCACCCGAGTTCTCTCAAGCGCCTTGGTATTCTCTACCCAACCACCTGTGTCGGTTTGGGGTACGGTTCCTGGTTACCTGAAGCTTAGAAGCTTTTCTTGGAAGCATGGCATCAACCACTTCGTCATCTAAAAGATGACTCGTCATCAGCTCTCGGCCTTAGAATCCCGGATTTACCTAAGATTCCAGCCTACCACCTTAAACTTGGACAACCAACGCCAAGCTGGCCTAGCCTTCTCCGTCCCTCCATCGCAATAACCAGAAGTACAGGAATATTAACCTGTTTTCCATCGACTACGCTTTTCAGCCTCGCCTTAGGGACCGACTAACCCTGCGTCGATTAACGTTGCGCAGGAAACCTTGGTCTTTCGGCGTGGGTGTTTTTCACACCCATTGTCGTTACTCATGTCAGCATTCGCACTTCTGATACCTCCAGCAAGCTTCTCAACTCACCTTCACAGGCTTACAGAACGCTCCTCTACCGCATCATCAAAAGATGATACCCGTAGCTTCGGTGCATGGTTTGAGCCCCGTTACATCTTCCGCGCAGGCCGACTCGACTAGTGAGCTATTACGCTTTCTTTAAAGGGTGGCTGCTTCTAAGCCAACCTCCTAGCTGTCTAAGCCTTCCCACATCGTTTCCCACTTAACCATGACTTTGGGACCTTAGCTGACGGTCTGGGTTGTTTCCCTTTTCACGACGGACGTTAGCACCCGCCGTGTGTCTCCCATGCTCGGCACTTGTAGGTATTCGGAGTTTGCATCGGTTTGGTAAGTCGGGATGACCCCCTAGCCGAAACAGTGCTCTACCCCCTACAGTGATACATGAGGCGCTACCTAAATAGCTTTCGAGGAGAACCAGCTATCTCCGAGCTTGATTAGCCTTTCACTCCGATCCACAGGTCATCCGCTAACTTTTCAACGGTAGTCGGTTCGGTCCTCCAGTTAGTGTTACCCAACCTTCAACCTGCCCATGGATAGATCGCCCGGTTTCGGGTCTATTCCCAGCGACTAAACGCGCTATTAACACTCGCTTTCGCTACGCCTCCCCTATTCGGTTAAGCTCGCCACTGAAAATAAGTCGCTGACCCATTATACAAAAGGTACGCAGTCACCCAACAAAGTGGGCTCCCACTGCTTGTACGCATACGGTTTCAGGATCTATTTCACTCCCCTCTCCG
This sequence comes from Pseudomonas sp. JL23, assembly GCF_056933585.1. Taxonomy (NCBI): domain Bacteria; kingdom Pseudomonadati; phylum Pseudomonadota; class Gammaproteobacteria; order Pseudomonadales; family Pseudomonadaceae; genus Pseudomonas; species Pseudomonas sp. JL23. Next base: position 6,726,016 of record NZ_CM167795.1, read on the forward strand.
GGGTTCTTTTCGCCTTTCCCTCACGGTACTAGTTCACTATCGGTCAGTCAGTAGTATTTAGCCTTGGAGGATGGTCCCCCCATATTCAGACAAAGTTTCTCGTGCTCCGTCCTACTCGATTTCATGACTAAGAGATTTTCGCGTACAGGGCTATCACCCACTATGGCCGCACTTTCCAGAGCGTTCCGCTAATCTCAAAGCCACTTAAGGGCTGGTCCCCGTTCGCTCGCCACTACTAAGGGAATCTCGGTTGATTTCTTTTCCTCAGGGTACTTAGATGTTTCAGTTCCCCTGGTTCGCTCCATACACCTATGTATTCAGTGTAAGGTAACCATCTTATGATGGCTGGGTTCCCCCATTCAGACATCTCCGGATCAAAGTCTGTTTGCCGACTCCCCGAAGCTTTTCGCAGGCTACCACGTCTTTCATCGCCTCTGACTGCCAAGGCATCCACCGTATGCGCTTCTTCACTTGACCATATAACCCCAAGCAATCTGGTTATACTATGAAGACGACATTCGCCGAAAATTTGCTTCTCTTTCGAGAACTCACAAATTTTACCTTAGCCTGAACAACACCAGTGAAAGTGTTCTCCAGTCTATCTTTCTATCACATACCCAAATTTTTAAAGAACGAACTGGTCAAAGACCAGAAATCAACATTCACCATCGAACCGATGGAATGCTCATTTCTAAGCTTTAGCGAGATGTAGAAGCAGTAAATGGTGGAGCCAAACGGGATCGAACCGTTGACCTCCTGCGTGCAAGGCAGGCGCTCTCCCAGCTGAGCTATGGCCCCGTATTGCTACAGGCTTTTCCACAAAATGGGTGGGTCTGGGCAGATTCGAACTGCAAAATCTGACCTCACCGCTCTTTACCTTGGAGGCGGGGTGCGCTCTTGCCAAGTACCTCACCAGTATTTGGTGGGTCTGGGCAGATTCGAACTGCCGACCTCACCCTTATCAGGGGTGCGCTCTAACCAACTGAGCTACAGACCCGAATTCGGGCGTGCAAAGCATTAAGCTGCTTCTATCGTCTTCTTCAATGAATCAAGCAATTCGTGTGGGAACTTGCGAAGAAGCTGAGTCTTCGATTAAGGAGGTGATCCAGCCGCAGGTTCCCCTACGGCTACCTTGTTACGACTTCACCCCAGTCATGAATCACACCGTGGTAACCGTCCTCCCGAAGGTTAGACTAGCTACTTCTGGTGCAACCCACTCCCATGGTGTGACGGGCGGTGTGTACAAGGCCCGGGAACGTATTCACCGCGACATTCTGATTCGCGATTACTAGCGATTCCGACTTCACGCAGTCGAGTTGCAGACTGCGATCCGGACTACGATCGGTTTTGTGGGATTAGCTCCACCTCGCGGCTTGGCAACCCTCTGTACCGACCATTGTAGCACGTGTGTAGCCCAGGCCGTAAGGGCCATGATGACTTGACGTCATCCCCACCTTCCTCCGGTTTGTCACCGGCAGTCTCCTTAGAGTGCCCACCTTAACGTGCTGGTAACTAAGGACAAGGGTTGCGCTCGTTACGGGACTTAACCCAACATCTCACGACACGAGCTGACGACAGCCATGCAGCACCTGTCTCAATGTTCCCGAAGGCACCAATCCATCTCTGGAAAGTTCATTGGATGTCAAGGCCTGGTAAGGTTCTTCGCGTTGCTTCGAATTAAACCACATGCTCCACCGCTTGTGCGGGCCCCCGTCAATTCATTTGAGTTTTAACCTTGCGGCCGTACTCCCCAGGCGGTCAACTTAATGCGTTAGCTGCGCCACTAAAATCTCAAGGATTCCAACGGCTAGTTGACATCGTTTACGGCGTGGACTACCAGGGTATCTAATCCTGTTTGCTCCCCACGCTTTCGCACCTCAGTGTCAGTATGAGCCCAGGTGGTCGCCTTCGCCACTGGTGTTCCTTCCTATATCTACGCATTTCACCGCTACACAGGAAATTCCACCACCCTCTGCCCTACTCTAGCTTGCCAGTTTTGGATGCAGTTCCCAGGTTGAGCCCGGGGATTTCACATTCAACTTAACAAACCACCTACGCGCGCTTTACGCCCAGTAATTCCGATTAACGCTTGCACCCTCTGTATTACCGCGGCTGCTGGCACAGAGTTAGCCGGTGCTTATTCTGTCGGTAACGTCAAAACACTAACGTATTAGGTTAATGCCCTTCCTCCCAACTTAAAGTGCTTTACAATCCGAAGACCTTCTTCACACACGCGGCATGGCTGGATCAGGCTTTCGCCCATTGTCCAATATTCCCCACTGCTGCCTCCCGTAGGAGTCTGGACCGTGTCTCAGTTCCAGTGTGACTGATCATCCTCTCAGACCAGTTACGGATCGTCGCCTTGGTGAGCCATTACCTCACCAACTAGCTAATCCGACCTAGGCTCATCTATTAGCGCAAGGCCCGAAGGTCCCCTGCTTTCTCCCGTAGGACGTATGCGGTATTAGCGTTCCTTTCGAAACGTTGTCCCCCACTAATAGGCAGATTCCTAGGCATTACTCACCCGTCCGCCGCTGAATCAGGGAGCAAGCTCCCTTCATCCGCTCGACTTGCATGTGTTAGGCCTGCCGCCAGCGTTCAATCTGAGCCATGATCAAACTCTTCAGTTCAATACTGCAATTAGGTTTTGAGAAAACCTTATAAACTTGGCTCAGCAATCGTTGGTTAAACCATGATATCTCGTGGAGTAACTGGCGATGCTGATAATCAGTTGACTTCAGTCTTACAGCGCAAGCACCCACACGAATTGCTTGATTCAGTTGTTAAAGAGCGGTTGGCTGATTCTTTCGTCTCAACCGAGGCGCGCATTCTACAGCGTCCTCTGTATCTGTCAAGCGGTTATTTTAAGAAGTTTTCAAAGTTTCCTTATCAACTTCAACCACTTGCGCTTCGTTTGACTTGGCGTCTCACGTTAGCGGGAGGCGAATTCTACAGCGTTACAACCTGCTGTCAACCACCTTCTTCACCGCTTCCGAATTCACCTTGAAAACCGAAACCCTTCCTCGCTGCTTACTTCGGTTAACTGCTTGATTATCAAGAAGTTTTCCGTTTCGTCTGCGCCGGAAGTGGGGCGAATTATAGATAGATTCTGAGGGGCGTCAAGAGGTTATTTCAGAAAGCTTCAAAAAGTTGCGAGCTGCAAGCTACAAGCTGCGAGAAAGGCCAGGAACACCCGCTTGCAGCTTGTAGCTTGCAGCTGCTTCTATAACACCCCTGCCTCACGCAACCTGACGACATCCCCTTCCTCCAACCCCAGTACCCGCTGCAGCACCCCCTGGGTATGCTCCCCTAATAGAGGAGGAGCCATACGGTACTCGACGGGGGTCTCGGAAAGACGAATAGGGCTCGCCACCTGCGGCAGGCTCCCGGCCAGCGAATGCGGCATGGTCACGGCCAGGCCCCGCGCCAACACCTGCGGATCGGCGAATACCTGGGCCAGGTCATTGATCGGCCCGCAAGGCACACCGGCGCCCTCAAGCTCAGTGACCCACTGCGCCGTGCTCTTGAACACAGTCGCCTGGCGAATCAGCGGGATCAGCTGCGCACGATTGGCTACTCGCAGCTTATTAGTAAGGAAGCGCGGATCATCCGCCCACTGCGGCTGGCCGGCCACTTCGGCAAACCGCCTGAACTGGCTGTCGTTGCCCACCGTCAGGATGAAATCGCCATCTGCGGTCGGAAAGTCCTGATAAGGCACTATATTAGGATGGGCATTACCCAAGCGACGCGGCGCCACTCCCGTAGTGAGGTAGTTCATCGCCTGGTTGGCCAGGCAGGCCACCTGCACATCCAGCAATGCCATATCGATATGCTGCCCGGAGCCGCCTTGCTCGCGATGAGCCAGTGCGGCAAGAATGGCCGTGGTCGAATACAGCCCGGTAAGAATATCGGTCAGCGCCACGCCCACTTTCACCGGCCCCGCACCCTCTTCACCCTCCGGGCGACCGGTCAGGCTCATCAGCCCGCCCAGCCCCTGGATCATGAAGTCATAACCGGCGCGCTTGGCATAAGGCCCGAACTGGCCGAAGCCGGTGATCGAACAATATATAAGCTGCGGATTGATCGCCTTCAGCGACTCGTAGTCCAGGCCATAAGCCGCCAACCCGCCAACCTTGAAGTTTTCTATAAGAATGTCGGACTTGGCCGCCAACTCCCGCACCAGCCTTTGCCCTTCAGGCTGAGTGAAGTCGATGGTCACCGATTGCTTGTTGCGATTGGCCGACAGGTAGTAAGCCGCCTCGTTGGTGTCCTTGAGGAAGGGCGGGCCCCAGGCACGGGTGTCATCGCCATTGCCCGGACGCTCGATCTTGATCACGTCGGCTCCAAGGTCAGCGAGGATTTGCCCCGACCAAGGACCGGCCAGTACCCGGGACAGGTCCAGCACCCGCAGATGAGAAAGCGCGCCCATGACTCTCTCCTTAATAGAAGGCCTGGATACCGGTCTGCGCACGCCCAAGGATCAGGGCATGAACATCGTGGGTGCCTTCATAGGTATTGACCACTTCCAGGTTGACCAGATGGCGGGCGATACCGAACTCGTCAGAGATGCCGTTACCCCCGAGCATGTCGCGCGCCATACGGGCGATATCCAGAGACTTGCCGCAGGAGTTGCGCTTCATGATCGAAGTGATCTCCACTGCCGCCGTACCTTCATCCTTCATCCGCCCCAGACGCAGGCAACCTTGCAGGGCCAGGGTGATCTCGGTCTGCATATCGGCCAGCTTCTTCTGGATCAGCTGGTTGGCGGCCAGAGGGCGACCGAACTGCTGACGGTCCAGGGTGTATTGCCGAGCGGTGTGCCAGCAGAATTCCGCCGCACCCAATGCGCCCCACGAGATGCCATAGCGCGCCGAGTTCAGGCAGGTGAACGGGCCTTTCAGACCGCGCACATCCGGGAAGATGTTCTCTTGCGGCACAAAGACGTTATCCATGACGATCTCGCCGGTGATCGATGCGCGCAGGCCGACCTTGCCGTGGATAGCCGGAGCACTCAGACCCGCCCAGCCCTTTTCCAGAACGAAGCCGCGAATATCACCCGCATCATCCTTGCCCCAGACCACGAAGACGTCAGCGATCGGGCTGTTGGTAATCCACATCTTGCTGCCCGACAAGCGATAACCGCCTTCGACCTTCTTCGCCCGAGTGATCATCGCGCCCGGATCCGAGCCGTGGTTAGGCTCGGTCAGGCCGAAGCAGCCGATCCATTCACCGGTGGCCAGCTTGGGCAGGTACTTCTGCTTCTGCGCTTCAGTACCGAATTCGTTGATAGGCACCATGACCAGCGAGGACTGCACGCTCATCATGGAGCGATAGCCGGAGTCGACACGCTCGACCTCACGGGCGATCAGGCCATAGCAGACATAATTCAGGCCACTGCCGCCGTAGATTTCAGGAATGGTCGCGCCCAACAGGCCGATTTCGCCCATCTCGCGGAAGATTGCCGGGTCGGTGCGCTCATGGCGGAACGCTTCAAGCACGCGCGGAGCCAGCTTGTCCTGGGCGAACTGTTCGGCGCTGTCGCGAACCATGCGCTCTTCTTCAGTGAGCTGTTGATCCAGCAACAGCGGGTCGATCCAGTTGAAGCTTGCCTTGGCAGCCATGAGTCACTCCTTGGTCAGGGAACGCAGTAAAGAAAAATCGAGTGCCTTGATCCTAGACCCGCCCTGCACCTTCGACAAACGAGGATTTCGCATAGTCTTGTGCTAATTTCTCACTCCGTGGGCCTGTAATGACCAAAATGGCCCACGTATTAGTGAGGTCCGCGTACATGCGCCGCAAAATCCCCAGTACCGCCGCCCTGATCAGCTTCGAAGCCGCCGCCCGCCACGAGAGCTTTACCAAGGCCGGCCAAGAGCTTTCCCTGACCCAGAGCGCCATTTGCCGACAGATCGGCAGTCTTGAGGAGTTTCTCAATGTAGAGCTGTTCCGACGCTCCAAGCGTGGGGTGAAGTTGACCGAAGCAGGGCTTTCCTACAGCCGCCGTGTGGCACAGCAGCTTGACGCCGTAGAACGCGACACCCTGTCAGTGATGGGCCAGCAGGGCGCCAATGTCATCGAACTCGCCCTGGTGCCGACCTTCGGCACGCAATGGCTACTGCCCCGGCTCAAGGACTTCCAACAGCGCCATCCAGAGGTGACGGTCAATCTGACTAACCGCACTCGCCCCTTCCTGTTCGCCGATACCAATTTTGATGCCGCCATTTACTTTGGCGATGCCGATTGGTCCGGTACTGCGGCTCATCGCCTGATGAGCGAGAACCCGCTGCCGGTATGCAGCCCCGCGCTGATGGGCAATCAGCAACAACTGAGCGCCGAACAGATCGCCGAACTACCGTTGCTTCAACAGACCACGCGCCCCTATGCCTGGCGCCAGTGGTTCAATGACGTAGAGCTGAATGTGCCGCGGGACATGACCGGCCCGCGCTATGAGTTGTTCTCGATGCTAGCCCAGGCTGCCATGCACGAAATGGGCATCGCTCTGATCCCACCCTTCCTGATTCAGCGCGAACTGAAGGAGAAGCGCCTGGTGGTCGCCAACCCCCATGCCCTTTCCAGCCCCAAGGCTTACTACCTGATGATTCCGGAGCGCAAGGTCGAGTCCGCGTCGCTGCGAGCGTTTCGCGACTGGCTGATCGAGCAGTCCCACGCCTACGAACTGCCGTCGCGCTAAAGGCCCACGAATGTAGTGGATATAGAAAAATGCCTACAGATATAACTATTTGTCGCCTGTAGGACACTGTATAGACAAGCGTAAAAACCACTGAAATTCCCGCTGAAAGCCATATGATTCGATGCCTGCAGGATTCACGCGGCTTATTCGGCGCAGAAATTACAAAAAAACATGTTTCGTCCACCTATTCTCTGAAGGCCTTGTATATAAAGGCCTGTAGCGAACATGGGCGACAATCGGTCGCAGGGAAATATGTAGTTAAATTAAAACCTCCTTACAGAACCTATTGAAGCCCCCTGTTATCGCCTGCAAAATGCCGCGCCCCGCCCTGAATACGCGGGGTCGTGCTGATCGGCCGCCACGGATTCCCACTGCTCCGTGGCCAAGGTCTATTCAATAAAGACAAGAAGATCGCGCAGGAGATTCAACGTGCACATCGGTGTCCCTCTCGAAACCCACATAGGTGAGTCGCGGGTTGCTGCAACCCCGGAAACCATCAAGAAACTGGTCGGCCAAGGCCATCGGGTCACGGTACAGAGCGGAGCCGGCATCGGCGCAAGCATTACCGACAGTGCCTATGAAGCCGCGGGCGCCAGTATCGGTGATGCGTTTTGCGCCGAGCTGATCCTCAAGGTCGCTGCCCCCAGCGACACCGAACTGGCACAGATCAACAACGGCACAGTTGTGGTCGGCATGCTCAATCCATTCAATAACGAGGGGCTGGCAAAGATGGCCGAGCGCGGCATAACCGCATTCGCCCTTGAAGCCGCACCGCGCACATCCCGCGCGCAGAGCCTCGATGTACTGTCCTCGCAAGCCAACATCGCCGGATACAAAGCGGTCTTGCTGGGCGCTCATCATTACCCACGCTTCATGCCCATGCTGATGACCGCTGCCGGTACCGTTAAGGCTGCCCGCGTGCTGGTACTCGGCGCTGGCGTTGCCGGTTTGCAGGCCATTGCCACAGCCAAGCGCCTGGGCGCCGTGGTCGAGGCGTCCGACGTCCGCCCGGCGGTCAAGGAGCAGATCGAGTCCCTCGGCGCCAAGTTCATCGACGTGCCTTACGAGACCGACGAAGAACGTGAATGCGCAGTGGGTGTCGGCGGCTATGCCCGGCCAATGCCTGCCAGCTGGATGCAGCGCCAGGCAGTGGCCGTGCACGAGCGCGCAAAGCAGTCGGACATCGTCATCACCACCGCCCTGATCCCTGGCCGCAAGGCCCCGGTACTGTTGAGTGCCGAGACCGTTGCGCAGATGAAACCAGGTTCCGTGGTCATCGATCTGGCCGCAGCCCAAGGCGGCAACTGCCCGCTGACCGTGGCTGACCAGGTGGTGGTCGAGAATGGCGTGACCATCGTCGGGCACACTAACCTCCCTGCGCTGGTCGCAGCCGATGCTTCGGCGCTGTACGCCCGCAACCTGCTGGACTTCATGAAGCTGGTCTTCACCAAGGAAGGCCAGTTCGAGATCAACCTCGAAGACGACATCGTCGCCGCGTGCCTGATGTGCCGCGACGGCCAAGTCATCCGCAAGAACGGCTGAGGATAAAAATAATGGAAGAGCTCATCTCCCCCGGGGTCTATAACCTGATCATCTTCGTGCTGGCCATTTATGTCGGTTATCACGTGGTCTGGAACGTTACGCCCGCCCTGCACACCCCACTGATGGCCGTGACCAACGCGATCTCCGCCATTGTCATCGTCGGCGCCATGCTGGCTGCAGCCCTGACTGTTACGCCTCTGGGCAAGACCATGGGCACCCTGGCCGTGGCCTTGGCAGCCGTGAACGTGTTCGGTGGCTTTTTGGTCACCCGGCGCATGCTGGAAATGTTCAAGAAGAAAGCCCCCAAAGTAAAAGAAGAGGCGGCCAAATAATGAGCATGAACCTCGTCACCCTGTTGTACCTGGTTTCGGCTATCTGCTTTATCCAGGCACTCAAGGGCCTGTCGCACCCGACGACGTCGCGACGCGGCAACCTGTTCGGCATGCTCGGCATGGGCTTGGCCGTGGTCACCACCATCGGCCTGGTGTTCAAGCTGGCGGCGCTGTCGACCGTGGAAGGCACCAGCGCCGGCATTGGCTACATCCTCATTGGCCTGCTGGTCGGTGGTACGGCTGGCTCGATCATGGCCAAGCGTGTGGAAATGACCAAGATGCCGGAACTGGTCGCCTTCATGCACAGCATGATCGGCCTGGCAGCGGTGTTCATTGCCATTGCTGCCGTGGTCGAGCCGCAGTCGCTGAATATCGTCAAGAACCTCGGCGATGCCATTCCGGCCGGTAACCGTCTGGAATTGTTCCTTGGCGCGGCGATTGGCGCAGTGACCTTCTCCGGCTCCGTGATCGCATTCGGCAAACTGTCGGGCAAGTACAAATTCCGCCTGTTCCAAGGCGCACCAGTACAGTTCGCAGGGCAACACAAACTGAACCTGATCCTTGGTCTGGCTACCTTGTTTTTCGGCCTGACCTTCATGTTCACCGGCAGCCTCAACGCCTTCGCCATCATGCTGGCCCTGGCCTTCGTCATCGGTGTACTGCTGATCATCCCGATCGGGGGTGCCGACATGCCGGTGGTGGTGTCGATGCTCAACAGCTATTCGGGCTGGGCGGCGGCGGGTATCGGCTTCTCGCTGAACAACTCGATGCTGATCATCGCCGGCTCCCTGGTGGGCTCTTCGGGCGCGATCCTGTCCTACATCATGTGCAAGGCGATGAACCGCTCGTTCTTCAATGTGATCGGCGGCGGCTTTGGCGGTGCGACGGACGCGGCAAGGCCTGCGGGCTCGCAAGAAGCCCGCCCGGTCAAATCCGGTTCGGCTGACGACGCGACCTTCCTGCTGACCAACGCCGACACCGTGATCATCGTGCCGGGTTATGGCCTGGCGGTAGCACGGGCGCAGCATGCGCTTAAAGAGCTGACCGAGAAGCTGATCCATCACGGCGTCACCGTGAAGTACGCGATTCACCCGGTCGCCGGGCGTATGCCGGGGCACATGAACGTGCTGCTGGCCGAGGCCGAAGTACCCTACGACCAGGTGTTCGAGATGGAGGATATCAACTCCGAATTCGGTCAGGCCGACGTGGTGCTGGTATTGGGCGCCAACGACGTGGTCAACCCGGCGGCGAAGAACGATCCCAAGTCGCCGATTGCCGGGATGCCGATACTTGAAGCCTTCAAGGCCAAGACCATCATCGTCAACAAGCGCTCCATGGCCAGTGGTTATGCCGGCCTGGATAACGAACTGTTCTACCTCGACAAGACCATGATGGTGTTCGGAGACGCCAAAAAGGTGATCGAGGACATGGTGAAGGCGGTCGATAACGCATAGTCTCCACACGCTTTGAAAGAAGCCCCAGCGCGGTGATCCGGCTGGGGCTTTTTACATTCCGCGTAATAGTGTTTTGCGCTGAAAGCCGCTAATTAGAGCCTCTAAATGCGACCTTGGTAGCGGGACGAAATAAATCCAAAACTCTAGACTGAGCCCTCGCTTTCACCTTCCGAGATATCCCCATGTACCGTGATCGTATTCGCTTGCCTTCGCTCATGAGCAAGATCATGAGTGCGGCCGACGCCGCCGCCCTGATTGAAGACGGCATGACCGTCGGCATGAGCGGCTTCACCCGCGCTGGCGAAGCCAAAGCAGTACCCCATGCATTGGCCGAAAGAGCCAGGCTGCATCCTCTGAAAATCAGCCTGATGACCGGTGCCAGCCTGGGCAACGACCTGGACAAGCAACTGACCGAATCGGGCGTATTGTCCCGACGCATGCCGTTCCAGGTCGACAGTACACTGCGCAAGGCCATCAACGACGGCAGCGTGATGTTCATTGATCAGCATCTGTCCGATACCGTTGAGCAGCTGCGCAACCGTCAGATCAAGGCTGTCGACCTGGCCGTGATCGAATGCGTGGCGATCACGGACGAAGGCCATCTGGTACTGAGTACCTCGGTCGGTAACTCAGCCAGCTTCGCCATCCTCGCCAAGCAGGTGATCGTCGAGATCAACCTCGCCCAGCCACTGGAGCTGGAAGGCCTGCACGACATCTATATCCCCAGCTATCGCCCGACCCGCCTGCCGATTCCGGTACTCAAGGCCGACTCGCGCATCGGCAGCACGGCGGTGAAGATCGACCCGGCAAAAATCGTCGGTATCGTCATCAGCAACCAGCCGGACTCCAACTCGACGATCCTGCCGCCGGACGATGAAACCCAGGCCATTGCCAATCACCTGGTGGAGTTCTTCAAAAAGGAAGTGCGCGAGGATCGCCTGACCAACCAGTTGATGCCGCTGCAGGCCGGCATCGGCACCATCGCCAACGCGGTGATGCATGGCTTGCTCGACTCGCCGTTCCACGACATGACCATGTATTCGGAAGTGTTGCAGGATTCGACCTTCGACCTGTTCGACGCTGGCAAGCTGAGCTTCGCCTCCGGCAGCTCCATGACCCTGTCCGCCGCCAAGCATGCCGAGGTGTTCGCTGACTTCGGTCGTTACAAGTCGCGCCTGGTGCTGCGTCCGCAGGAAATCTCCAACCACCCGGAAGTGATTCGCCGCCTGGGTATCATTGGCATCAACACTGCGCTGGAATTCGACCTGTACGGTAACGTCAACTCTACTCACGTCTGTGGCACACGGATGATGAATGGCATTGGCGGCTCTGGCGACTTCGCGCGCAACGCGCATCTGGCGATCTTCGTCACCAAGTCCATCGCCAAGGGCGGCGCCATCTCCAGCGTCGTGCCCATGGTCAGCCATGTGGACCATACCGAGCATGACGTCGATATCCTCGTTACCGAACAGGGCCTGGCCGACCTGCGCGGCCTCGCGCCCCGTGAGCGCGCCCGGGTGATTATCGACAATTGTGTGCACCCGGATTACCGCGAAGCCCTCAATGCCTACTTCACTGCCGCCTGCGCCAAGGGTGGACACACTCCGCATGTACTGCGCGATGCACTCAGTTGGCACTTCAACCTGGAGGAAACCGGGCAGATGCTGCCACGCTAAAAGCAACAGTTGGCAAAGGGCCTCGATTTTCGTGGCCTTTTTTTTAATTGTGTTTTGTCTGCCGGAGAAAACTGTACTTCTGTACCGGTGGTTTTTGGGGTCTAAATCAGACTTTTCCCTGTTTTCGAGCACAAAACGCACCAACAAGGTGCTTACCAGTACAGTTGCCCCATTTACGAACAAAACAGTGCCGTTATACAGTTAACTGAACCCTCACAATACAGTTGAACTGTGTCTGTAGAGACTAGGCAAAGAGGAGGAATATGGGCACCAGTTAAATCACTATCTAATCCCGCCACAAGCGGAAGGAAGAAGCACCATGGAACGCACAATCAGTTCCGACATGTTCTACGACAACACCGCTCCACAAGCCCAGGCTGCATGGCCTCTGCGCGCTTTCGCTAACCTGATGCTCTGGCAGCGTCGTCTCTCCAGCCGCCATCAACTGGCTCGTCTGGATGCACGTCTGCTGGCTGACGCCGGTATCAGCGAATCGCAGCGTTACGAAGAGCTGAGCAAGCCGTTCTGGCGCTGATTTAGCGCTCGCTGGTCCTGACCCAAGGGTCACTCACCAGCAACCCGAATTGTGCAAACAAAACCCGTCGCAGGTGACTGCTGACGGGTTTTGTCGTTTTGGGAGCGATTTTTTGCGGGATGGAGGCAACTGCGAGAAAACAGTACAGATTATTCAATTTGAATATATCGTAAGAACTGTTTTAACCGTGGGAGCGAGGCTTGCCCGCGAAGAACGATAACGCGGCATGAGCGAAAAACCCTGAAGTCCAATTCGCGGGCAAGCCTCGCTCCCACAGGCCCGTGTTAGGCTTGCAGCCGATCTGTCTGTGCAATCTGTACAGATCGCCATTTTATTCAACTGTACATGTCCTTACCTGATGGAGTTCACCCATGAACCGCCTCCGCCTGCTGGGCGCTGCAACCCTTCTGGTTCTCGCCACCAGCGCGAACGCCACCAGCTTCCTGGCCACCACCGATGCCCTGGTCGGCGCCTTTGACGCTTCGACCAACGCTACCTCTGACGTGTCCTCCTCGTTCCACGACGACAAGATCGTGCGCGCTGCCCGCGACGATGCCGCCAGCTTCGTTGCCAGCGCCGGTGAGATCCGTGGCGTACAGCTGGAAAATGCCTTCCAGCACATCCGCGCAACCCTGCCTCAGCTGCAAGCCAGCGATGCCCAACTGGCCCAGGCGATCCTGACGATCTGACGCCAGATGACAAATTGTGTCCGGGCTGGCTCTGGCCCGGGCATTGCGCTAGCCTTGCGGCTCGTTTCGCAGCGTTAGAAAGCCCATGCGTTTATTGCCACTCTCGTTTCTCGCAAGCACCGTCGGCCTGTTGTTCAGCGCCCAGGCTTGGGCCTTCGATGCAACGACACAAGGGCTGGTCATCCTCGGCTATGCCACCAGCCAGGTGACGACCGGGCCTTTCGACAAAAAACTCATACTTGCCGCCCAGGATGATGCAGCGGCGTTCGTCGCCAGTGATGGCCAACTGCGAGGAGCACAGCTGGAGTCAGCCCTGACTCAGCTACGCCAAAGATTGCAAAATCTTCATGCCAGCGACCTTGAACTGGCGCAGGCAATCCTCGTCCAATAGTCACTTTTTGTATCTCGTGCATCCTGGAGACGTTTCATGCGCATTCCGTTGATCGCTGCCACCACCCTTGGCCTGCTGTTGCTGGCAGGCGTGGCAGAAGCCCAGACCGTCAAAGCCACCAGTAACATCGTTGTCAGGGCCTTTGGCCGCAGTATTGATTTCACCTCGGACACTACGACCTCGGTACGCGACTCCAAGGTCGTCCTGCAGGCCAAGGACGATGCCGCCAGCTACGTCGCCAGCGGCGGGGATATCCATGGCGCACAACTGGATGCCGCCTTCGACACCTTGCGCACCCGCCTGCCGGAAGCCCGCACTGCCAGCGATCAGGATCTTGCCGAAGCCATCCTCGCCCTGTGAAATACCTCGGCGCCTGGCTACTGGCTGCGGCCTTGTCGCTCTTTGGCGGCCAGGCCTGGGCCAGCCTGAGTCTGTCGCTCATGAGCGACGGGCTCAGCGTCGACGAACAGAAAGCCAGCCAGATACTGCTCGACCAGGCGCTGCTCGCCCTGCCCCCCAGCTTCGTACAACAGCTGGACCGCAAGGTCGAGGTGCGCTGGGACGCCGATATGCAGGCCAACGCCTATGGCGAGGCCGTCGGCCCTTACCGCCTGCAATTGAATCGACGCCTGCTGCCCTCGTTGGTTGACGGCAGCGCAGCCACCACCCAGACCCATCGTCCCCACGGCACCGTGCGCGAAGAGTTGCTGGCCACCGTATTGCACGAGCTGACTCACATTTATGACCGCTCGCGCCTGTGGTCCGACGACGAGCGCTCGCTGATCCTGAAATGCCAGCGCCAGGGCAACACGCTAGGCAAGATCGGCCTGCCCCAGGATTGCCGGGGTCAGACCGATCGCCGCTTCACCCTCAGTGACGACCCGCGCCTGCTGGATCTGGCCGGCTGGCCGCAATACGTCGGCCGCCGCGGCGAGCGCGAGGAATTCAATCACCAGGTCGCCCGCAGCCCGGACATCTACGAAACCACCAGCCCGCTGGAGTTCGTCGCGGTCAATATGGAGTACTTCCTCCTCGACCCGGCCTACGCCTGCCGGCGCCCGGCTCTTTACGGCTATTACAAGGCGCACTTCGGCTGGGCTCCGGCGAAAAAGGACGAATGCCCGTCGTTCCTGCCTTACCTGAACGCCGGTAGCGACTTCGGCCGACAGCCCTTGGGCAAGCTCGATCCGGAACGCGTCTACGCCGTCGACTACCTGCTGGCCGAAGCCAATCAAAATTGGGTCAGCCGCTGGGGCCACAGCATGCTGCGCCTGGTGATCTGCAAGCCAGGGCGACCGCGCGGTCCGGACTGCCGCCTGGACCTGGATCAGCATCTGGTGCTGTCTTACCGCGCCTTCGTCGGCGATGTGCAGCTATCCAGTTGGGATGGCCTGATGGGCGCTTATCCGTCACGGCTGTTCGTGCTGCCTTTGGCGCAAGTGATCGACGAATACACCAAGACCGAATTGCGCAGCCTGGCTTCGGTGCCGCTGAAGCTGTCGCGCACTGAAATCGAGGGGCTGGTCCAGCACGCTGCGGAGATGCACTGGAGCTACGACGGCAACTACTACTTCCTGTCGAACAACTGCGCGGTGGAAAACCTCAAGCTGCTGCGCAGCGGCACGCACAATCCGAAACTGGCCGATCTGGACAGCATCCTGCCCAACGGCCTGCTGGAAGTGCTCAAGGGCCGCGGCATGGCCGACACCAACGTGTTGGACGATCCCCGCGAGGCGCTACGTCTGGGTTACCGTTTCGACTCGTATCGCGACCGCTATCAGGCGATGTTCGAGGTCTTGAAGAAGTACATGCCGGTCAAGCAGACCACCGTCGAAGACTGGCTATCGCTACCGGCCAGCGAGCGGGCGCCCTGGTTTGCCAAGGCCGATCTGCGCACCAGTGCGGCGATGCTGCTGCTGGAACAGGCAGGCCTGCGCAGACAGCTATTGCTGGCTCAGGACGAGGTCAAACAGCGTTATCTCAGCGCCCGGGAACAGAAGGATGGCAGCGTTTCCAAGGCCACTGGCACACTGCAACAGATTCTTGCCAGCAGCGGCTTTCTCAGTCGCCCGGCAGAACTGCTCGACAGCGGTGGCTACGGCCTGCCCCAGGCCGGGGAGTGGCAGCGCCTGGAACAGGAAAGCAGTCAGCGCCAGCAACAGCTGCAACACTTGAGTGGCGACCTGGACAAGGAAGTGCGCGCCCTGCTCAAGCCTCAGCGCGCAGCGGAAATTGCCGCCAGCGAAGCCAACCTCAAGCAGCTCGGCGAGCACCTGCGCGCCCTGCACAAGGCCTCAGGTGGCTTGCAACTCTAAGCCGTCAGCTGGCTTTTTTTGGCTTGCGCGGCTTGAGGTACTTGGTCAACCCCTGGAACCAGATCACCAGACCGGGGTTGCCCTTGATCTGGATATCCTTGTCCTGAATGCCCTGCATGAACGCCAGTTGCTTGTTTTTCGCCTGCAGGGTGGCAAAGCCGTAAGCGGCATCCTTGAAGGCGATGGCAAAGCCCGGCTCAGCCACGACGCCCGCTGCGCTGCGAATACGCTGGCCACTGACGATGAAATGCCGCGCCACCTTGCCGTCGAGGGTCTGCAACTGAAAGGTCAATTCCTTGCCTGCCAGTTGCTGCTGGAACGCCGGATTATTGCGGCTGGCGCGCGCCATCAACAGGCCCAGCATCCAGAGTAGAAAGCGAAACTTCATGCACACAGCCTCAACGAAAATCGATCCGGCGGAATTGACCGGCTCGGCAGTGTAGCGATTCAAGATTGAGATTTCAGCAACGAAGTGGACATTTTCGCCGCAAATACCTGCATTTTTATGACTGATCAGTCACTAATGCAAAGACCAACGAGCGTAAGCGTTGTGTCGATAAAGCTTTGATGGGAGACAAGAAAGCCCGCCTGGTGCCATCAGGAATAAGTTCGCTCCTGCGTCAGCGTACTGAATGCACAGCCAAACTTTGTAGGGTATTTCTGAAACCAGTAAGGACTTTTCCGAAAGTCATTCCGAGGTCTGGATTAGGCCTGTCCGATCCTCCACTGTTTCGCGCCTGAGACAAGGCAAACCCTCGACAGAGACTGTCCTTGTCACCTCAAGAAGTCTGATTTTCTTAAGCCGAGCTGCCATCGATATTGAGGGTGGCGGGAGGTCGCGACCATGGAAAACCACAATGTTTACCCGTCATTTCAACCAGGGCGATATCCTGCCTACTCACCACATAAGTTGCAGCGTGCCGCGCATTTGGCCATTACCCAATAAAGTCATTCAGGGCGAGCAATACGTGATGTGGAGGCTGGCTTGATGATTCGCCATCCTGGCTTGGCATTAATGAGTGTGGCGAGACCGGATCCACCATGAATCGGCTGTCGGGAATCCATTCAGGTGGCGGTTTAAGGAGGGTAAGCAGTAAGTGTTGATGATAGGGCTGCAAGACATTGAGTAAGATGCGAGATGGTATTCAAACTTGCTCATTGAGGCAGACGGCCCGAAAACACCGCCTCAACAAGAGGCGGTGCCCAAACCATTATCAGCGAATGCTGGTAATGCTGCCTTTGTTACCGGTAACTTTGACGTCGACTTTCTTGAAGATGAAATAGTTGTCAACGGTCACTTCGTAACGCGGCGCAACAATCAGATCAGCGCCGGAGGACTTGACCGCTTTGTAAGCCGCTGCGGCCTTGGTGGTGGAGATCGGATCGGGCAAAAAAGCACCAAGACCGCCCGTTGCGCCGCCGCTGTAGGCAACGCCGTCAGCGAACTGGTTATCACCACCAAAGGTCAGGAAATTGAACAGGATATTGGTAGACGACTGCCCGGAGATCGCTTCACCGACCTTCACATCCGCTTTCAAATCGCTTTTGACGACGCCTTCCAGCGGTGCGGTCGGCTGGCTTACGTTGTAGCTGACGCAGCCGGTGGTGCTCGCAATCAAGGCGATAAGGGCAGCAGACATCCATAGTTTTTTCATTGGTCATTCCTAGAGTTCAAGTTCACTGGGGTAAAACAGCGACGGCACTCTAAGGAAATCGACCAAGTAATTCGTTAGGAAAGGTCCTACTTGGCGCGGGTATTTTCTTATTGTTCTGTATGAAATTTCCTAACTATCTGCAAACCCTAACAACTTTTCCCCAGGCATAAAAAAACGGGCACCCAACCGTGTTGGTGTGCCCGTCGTTGTTGGCCATCCGCCCTCCGCAAGGCGTCCGGCAACGGTATTACGGGTTGACGCTGTCTTTGAGTGACTTGCCTGGCTTGAATGCCACGGTGTTGCTCGCCTTGATCTTCACTGGCTCACCCGTTTGCGGGTTTTTGCCGGTGCGGGCACCGCGATGACGTTGCAGGAAAGTACCGAAGCCGACCAGCGTAACGCTGTCTTTGCGATGCAATGCGCCGGTGATCTCTTCGAGAACGGCATTGAGGACGCGATTGGCTTGTTCTTTAGTGAGGTCCGCCTTTTCAGCGATTGCAGCTGCGAGTTCTGGTTTACGCATATGAAGCCTCTTTACGGTTTTTTGTTGTTATGGTCGTACTGCTCGTCGCGAGCAGCGACTAATGTGCCGCAACAGCTCTACGTTGCGGCAGACGGAGATGAGGATGGCATGCCGCAAAGGCCCGCGCCAGTGCGTGCCGCGTGTTTGTGAGAACAAAAGCGCGACTTATCCGACAGAATGACCCGTATTCACGCCAGCAAGGGCGGCAGGCTCTTGTTCAAGGCCAGCTTTTCCATGACAGCCGCACCGGTCAGAGCGTAACCGAGCAGATTGCCACCGGCATCGTGGCAAAGCGCCTTGATATCGGCGCCCTCTCCCTCGACGCTCCACACGCCCTCAGTCCCACGGGGCGGCGGCGATACCACCAACGGACAGATCGGGGTCTTCACGGTGATTGGCATCGGCCCGTATTTGACCGCCGTCGGCGTACCGGCCAACGTCTGCGCCAGCGCCCGGGCACTGCTCATCAGAGGCATCACGTACAGCAGGTTCAAGCCATCGACTTCGGCACAGTCGCCCAGAGCATAGATATGCGCGTGGGAGGTTTTCAGCTCACGGTCGACAATCACCCCGCGACCGGTCTGCAGACCCGCAGCCGCAGCCAGATCGACCCGCGGGCGCAGGCCAATGGCCGATACCACGACATCGCAGGCAATCACCTGGCCATCAGACAGATGTGCCTCCAGGCCCTCGCCGTTGCGCAACAGGCGCGTCAACACAGGGCCGAGATGGAAACGCGCACCCAAGCCTTCAAGCCCGGCCTTCACCGCAGCGGCAGCCGCCGGATGCAGCAGGGTCGGCATGACTTGCTCGCACGGCGCCACCAGCTCGACCTCGTAGCCGCCAAGGATCAGGTCATTGGCGAATTCGCAGCCAATCAGGCCCGCACCGAGGATCAGCACACGCTTTTTACCTGCCGCTGCGGCACGAAAACGTGCGTAGTCTTCCAGGTCATTGATCGGGAATATCGCCTCAGGGGCGTCGCCTTCCACCGGCACCCGCACCGTCTCGGCGCCCCAGGCCAGCACCAGATCGCGGTAGTAGATCGCTTCTTCACCGATCCACAGGCGCTGGTGGCCCGGATCGATACCGCTTATACGCGTGTGCGTGCGGATCTCGGCCTTGAGCTGGTCGGCCATGGCGCCCGGTTCGGCCATAGTCAGGCCATCGGCCTCTTTGTTTTTGCCGAAGCCCGTTGAAAGCATCGGCTTGGAGTAGGAGCGACCATCGTCGGCGGTGATCAGCAACAGCGGCGTCTCGCTGTCGAGCTTGCGAAACTCGCGAGCTAGGTTATAGCCCGCCAGGCCGGTGCCGATGATGACGATAGGTGCACTCATGAAACTCTCCAGAATTATTCAGTAAATCAGGCGATTTCGATCATTTCGAAATCCATCTTGCCGACGCCGCAGTCCGGGCACAGCCAGTCTTCGGGGACGTCTTCCCAGCGCGTACCAGGGACGATGCCGTCATCCGGCCAGCCGTCAGCTTCGTTGTAAATCAGGCCACAGACAATGCACTGCCACTTCTTCATCGCTCAATTCTCTCGGTTCAGGCTTTAAGTTGTCCCGGCAGTCGATGGTGCTGCAATTGCCGCCGGGCTCAGGGGTCTTGTACTGACCGACACGCGCGGATGCAAGTGTGTTTGTCACAATAGGCAGGTCTGACCTGATAAGCTCGCCGCCTCAATGATCAGCCCTATTGCCTAACGTAATGCAGCCCACCTCCGCTCTCATTGCTCCTGACTGGCTCGACCGTGCCCAGATGCCTGCGGCCTGCGAGCCGGCGATCCTGCACTGGTTGTTCCATCAGGACTCCCTTACCCGACGCCTGACCCGCCTGTCTGCCGACCACTTCAGCATCACCGTATTGTTCGAAGGCTGGCAGTTGCTGCGTGATGACGAATGCCTGGCGTTGGGCTTGCCCGCAGGCGCCGAAGGCTGGGTGCGCGAAGTGCATTTGCATGGTCATGGCGAAAACTGGGTGTTTGCCCGTAGCGTCGCCTCCCGGGATGCCCTGATGGCCAGCGGCCTGAACATGGGCGAGCTAGGTACGCGCTCCCTGGGCCTGCTGCTGTTCAGCGACCCGGCCTTCGATCGCGGCGAACTCCAGGCCTGCCGCTACCCCGCACAATGGCTGCCCGAGCAAGATTGTGCCGAAGGCCTGTGGGGACGTCGCTCGTGCTTCAGTCGCGGCGGCCTCGGCGTGTTGGTGGCGGAAGTCTTCCTGCCGGACCTGTTACGTGCAATCAAGAATGCGGAGCCCTTCTGATGTACCTGACCCTGCTCAAATCCCTCAATCGCCTGAGCCCAAGGGCCTGGGACTTCGTGCAACTGACGCGCATAGACAAGCCCATCGGCATTTATCTGCTGCTGTGGCCGACCCTGTGGGCGCTGTGGATCGCCGGTAAAGGCGCACCGTCCCTGGGCAATTTTCTGATCTTCGTGCTGGGCGTATTCCTGATGCGCGCGGCAGGCTGCGTGATCAACGACTTCGCCGACCGCAAGGTGGACGGCCACGTCAAACGCACCGAGCAACGGCCACTGGCCAGCGGCAAGATCCGCTCCAAGGAAGCTCTGGTGTTGTTCGCCATTCTCGTCGGCCTGAGCTTCCTGCTGGTGCTGCTGACCAACAAGGCCACCATCTGGCTGTCGTTCGGCGGCGTGGCCCTGGCGGCCTGTTACCCCTTCATGAAGCGCTACACCAACTACCCGCAAGTGGTACTGGGCGCCGCATTCGCCTGGGGTATTCCGATGGCCTTCACGGCCGAGACGGGTTCGCTGCCTGCTGCTGCCTGGCTGCTGTATATCGCCAACCTGTCGTGGACCGTGGGCTATGACACCTATTACGCCATGGTCGACCGTGACGATGACCTGCGCATCGGGGTGAAATCCACCGCCATCGCCTTCGGCAACCATGACCGTCAGATCATCCTTGGCTTGCAGCTACTGGCATTGGTGCTGCTGTTGCTGGCGGGCTGGAGCTTCGAACTGGGCGGGTATTTCAAACTGGGGCTGCTGGCCGCTGGTGCGTGCTTTGTCTGGCAGTACCAGACCACCTACAAGCGCGACCGCGACGCCTGTTTCAAGGCGTTCCTGCATAACCATTGGGCGGGTTTGGCGATTTTCGCCGGGATAGCCGTGGACTACGCGATGCGCTGACCGTCAGCAGTGCACTGACGGCCAGCCACAGGGTTACGGCTTGACGGTGTGCCAGACGTCGCCCTTGCCTTCGCCGGTCTTGTCGCCAGCAGCCTTGTCATTCTTGAAGAAGTACAGCGGCTTGCCCTTATAGACCCACTGCGAAGCACCGTCGTCACGCTTGATGATGGTCCAGTCGCCCGAGGCCTTGTCAGCGGCGGTTGCAGTCAATGGCGGCCAGTTGGTAGCGCAGGCGTCATTGCACACGGATTTGCCGGCAGAGGTGTCCTTGTCGAAGGTGTAGAGGGTCATGCCCTTGTGGTCCACCAGCACGCCGTCCTTGGTCATGGCAGGCTCGGCAGCGAAGGCCAGGCCCGAGGATGCCAACGCGGCAGCGGCCAGCAGGCCCATCAGCGTCGAAGAAAACTTAAGCATCGGATGAATCCTCTTGTTATGAAATTTCTTGTAGGACAAGCCACCAAGCTTAGACCGTTCTCGGCTATAACTGCCAGCACCCTCGCAAGTTGTCACACGACTGCAATAATTCCGTTATCTAATGCGCCCCAAGACAGTTAAATGACAAGAGGTTCAAGCATGGCCGGCAGGAGCATCCTGATCGTTGACGACGAAGCGCCCATCCGCGAAATGATCGCCGTCGCGCTGGAAATGGCCGGCTATGACTGCATGGAAGCCGAAAACTCCCAGCAGGCACATGCCATCATCGTCGACCGCAAACCCGACCTGATCCTGCTCGACTGGATGCTGCCCGGCACCTCCGGCATCGAGCTGGCCCGTCGTCTCAAGCGTGACGAGCTGACCGGGGATATCCCGATCATCATGCTCACCGCCAAGGGCGAAGAGGACAACAAGATCCAGGGCCTGGAAGTCGGCGCTGACGATTACATCACCAAGCCGTTCTCGCCTCGCGAACTGGTCGCCCGCCTCAAGGCCGTACTGCGCCGCGCCGGGCCGACTGATGGCGAATCGCCGATTGAAGTTGGCGGCCTGCTGCTCGACCCGATCAGTCACCGCGTGACCATCGATGGCAAGCCTGCGGAAATGGGCCCCACCGAATACCGCCTGTTGCAGTTCTTCATGACCCACCAGGAACGCGCCTATACCCGTGGCCAGTTGCTGGATCAGGTCTGGGGCGGCAACGTCTACGTCGAGGAGCGCACCGTGGACGTACACATCCGCCGTCTGCGCAAAGCCCTCGGCGACGCCTACGAAAATCTGGTACAAACCGTTCGCGGTACGGGCTATCGCTTTTCCACGAAAAGCTGACAGCCCCGCGTGAACAGACAGCGTGTACGGCTCGCCGGACACCGGACAAGGATGCGTTCCTAATTGAATCAGAACTGGCATGGCACCCTGATCCGCCATATGTTGCTGCTGATCACCGGCTGCCTCGTGGTCGGGCTGATCAGCGGCCACTATGGCTGGAGCCTGGCCATCGGCCTGGGTCTGTATCTGGCCTGGACCCTCAAGCAGTTGCTGCGCCTTCATGCCTGGCTGAGCAAACACAAAGCCGACGAGCCGCCTCCGGATGGCTATGGCCTGTGGGGCGAGGTCTTCGACAGCATCTATCACCTGCAACGCCGTGACCAACGAGTCCGAGGGCGTCTGCAAGCTGTTATCGACCGTGTACAGGAATCCACCGCCGCTCTGCGCGACGCGGTGATCATGCTCGACAGCGAAGGCAACCTTGAGTGGTGGAACCGCGCCGCCGAGACCCTGATGGGCCTCAAGACGCCCCAGGACAGCGGCCAGCCGGTGACCAACCTGGTCCGTCACCCGCGCTTCAAGGAATACTTCGCCCAGGAAAACTATCAGGAGCCCCTGGAGATCCCGTCGCCGACCAACGACCGCATGCGCATCCAGATGCTCATCACCCGCTACGGCAACAACGAGCACCTGATGCTGGTTCGGGATGTCACGCGCATCCATCAGTTGGAACAAATGCGTAAAGACTTCGTCGCCAACGTCTCTCACGAACTGCGCACGCCGCTGACGGTGATTTTCGGCTACCTGGAAACCCTGCTCGACAATGTCGAAGAGGTCAATCCACGCTGGGTGCGGGCGCTGCAACAGATGCATCAGCAGGGTGGACGCATGCAGACGCTGCTCAATGACCTGTTATTGCTGGCCAAACTCGAGGCCACCGACTATCCATCGGACAATCAGCCGGTCGTCGTCAGCACTTTGTTGCAAACCATTACCAGCGATGCCCAGGCCCTGTCTGGCAACAAGAATCAGCAAATCAACCTGGATATCGAAGGTAGTGCACGCCTCAAAGGCAGTGAAACCGAGCTGCGCAGTGCCTTCTCCAACCTGATCTTCAACGCCGTGAAATACACCCCGGCCGAAGGCAAGATCCATATCCGCTGGTGGACCGACGCCAAGGGCGCGCACCTGAGCGTGAAGGATTCCGGGATCGGCATCGAGAGCAAGCACCTGCCGCGTCTGACCGAGCGCTTCTACCGCGTCGATTCGAGCCGGGCGTCGAACACCGGTGGCACCGGCCTTGGCCTGGCCATCGTCAAGCACGTACTGCTGCGTCATCGCGGCACGCTGGAGATCAGCAGCGTAATGGGCAAAGGCAGCGTCTTTACCTGCCATTTCGCCGCTGTTCAGTTGAGTAACGTTTAAAGCGCGACACTTGCGCCTCTAGGCAAGCTGGCTTTCAGCCGCTACATTGGCCCACTTGTGCCCTGGAATTTGGGCGCCTCATTCGTCTCCCTGATTAAAACGGAACCTGTAAAACCCCACCATGGACCCTTCCCCTAGTCTTAGCATCGCCTCGATTTTCGCCGACTTCGGCATGATTCTTTTTGCACTTGTTCTGGTCCTGCTCAACGGTTTCTTCGTTGCCGCAGAGTTCGCCATGGTCAAGCTGCGCTCAACCCGTGTTGAAGCCATCGCCGAGAAAAACGGCTGGCGCGGACACATCCTGCGCACCGTACACAGCCAGCTGGACGCCTACCTATCGGCCTGCCAGTTGGGTATCACCCTCGCCTCCCTGGGCCTTGGCTGGGTCGGTGAACCGGCCTTCGCCCACCTGCTTGAGCCCGTGCTCGCCGCCGTGGGTGTGACTTCGCCGGAAATCATCAAGGGCGCGTCGTTCTTCACCGCCTTCTTCATGATCTCCTACCTGCACATCGTGGTTGGCGAACTGGCTCCCAAATCCTGGGCCATCCGTAAACCCGAGCTGCTGTCCCTGTGGACGGCCGTGCCGCTGTACCTGTTCTACTGGGCCATGTACCCGGCCATTTACCTGCTCAACGCCAGCGCCAACGGCATCCTGCGCATCGCTGGCCAGGGCGAACCCGGCCCGCATCACGAGCACAGCTACAGTCGTGAAGAACTGAAACTGATCCTGCACTCCAGCCGTGGCCAGGACCCCAGCGATCAGGGCATGCGCGTATTGGCTTCAGCGGTGGAGATGGGCGAACTGGAAGTGGTCGACTGGGCCAACTCCCGCGAAGACCTGATCACCCTGGATTGCAACGCGCCGCTCAAGGAAATCCTCGCCTTGTTCCGCCGCCACAAGTACAGCCGCTACCCGGTGTACGACGCCGAAAAGAACGAGTTCATCGGCCTGCTGCACATCAAGGATCTGTTGCTGGAACTGGCGGCGCTGGATCACATCCCTGAGTCGTTCAATCTGCTGGAGCTGATCCGCCCCCTGGAGCGCGTCTCCAAGCACATGCCGCTGTCGCGCCTGCTGGAGCAATTCCGCCAGGGCGCCGCGCACTTTGCTGTGGTCGAAGAAGCCGACGGCAAGGTTGTGGGCTACCTGACCATGGAAGACGTACTGGAAGTGCTGGTCGGCGACATTCAGGACGAACACCGCAAGGCAGAACGCGGCATCCTGGCCTATCAGCCGGGCAAGCTGCTGGTACGTGGCGACACGCCGCTGTTCAAGATCGAACGCCTGTTGGGCATCGATCTGGACCACGTCGAAGCCGAGACCCTGGCAGGCCTGATCTACGAAACCCTCAAGCGGGTGCCGGAAGAAGAGGAAGTCATGGAAGTCGAAGGCCTGCGCATCATCATCAAGAAGATGAAAGGGCCGAAGATCGTGTTGGCCAAGGTGCTCAAGATCGATTGATCGCCAGAGCGATCCGTGGGAGCGAGGCTTGCCCGCGAAAGCGATCTTCTTGGCTAAGAGTCTGTATCGGCTGTACCGGCCCCTTCGCGGGCAAGCCGCGCTCCCACAGGAGCAAGGTTTGCCGTGCGATCACAAACCGTTCAATTCCCGCCCACGGCAAAATTGGGCAGGCTCTGCACCGGCTGGTTGAATTCGTAGGGAATCGATTCCAGCGCCAGGCCAGTATTGCGCTGCACGACAAAGTGCAGGTGCGGGCCGCTGCTGTTGCCGGTGTTGCCCGATAGCGCCAGGGCGCTGCCCACGCCCACACGATCGCCTTCCTTGACCTTCACCGAGCCTTGCTTGAGGTGCAGGTAGACGCCCATGGTGCCGTCGTCATGCAGGATGCGCACGAAATTGCCTGACGGTTCAGAGCCGCGCCCGCTCTGGCCATTCTCGATCTTCATCACCACCCCGCCCCGCGCGGCAATGATCGGCGTGCCCTCAGGCATGGCGATGTCCATGGCATAGCGACTCTTGACTCCGAAATGACTGTAGCGACCATTAGGCCCCTGGCTGAGACGGAATGGGCCGCCAACCCAGGGCAGCGGGTAGCGATAGGCCAGGGAGGAGCCATGGGGGTCGCCAGGCACGTAGGTCAGGTTGGACTTGTAGCTCATCGCCTTGCCCGGCACCTTGGGGCTGAGCACCATCAGCCGCTCGTTGCTGCGTGCAGGCAGGACACGACGCAGGGTGCCCTCGGTAGCGCCCAGCACGTTCTGCAGCCCGGACAGCTTCAACTCGACCTCAACGGGCGCATACAGATCGTTGCGCACGTACAGGCTGTCAATGCCGTTGGCCTTCTTTACATCCAGATGCACCTGGCGCTCGAAGTGCTCGACCATGCGATCACGAAACACCACCACGGCAGAACCGGGCGTTGGGCGATCAGTGAAGGAGACCACGCCATTGGCGTCGGTGAACTTGTAGATGGTCAGCGCCGCAGCGGATTGCGCAGTCAGCAGCAAAACACAGAGGGTTGTCAGGCGCTGGAGCATAGGGAGACTGGCCTGTAAGAGAAGTGAGGCAAGCCTACCAGTGATCTGTAAGGATTGGGATGCAGCGGTTTCAATCGGCAACATAAGGAGCGTCAAGGAATGCACGCCAAAACTGCTGAGACGACTACCGCTGGAGCGAGGCTTGCCCGCGAATGCGATAGGTCGATTGCAAAATATCTGCCGGATATACAGACCTCTTCGCGGGCAAGCCTCGCTCCAACAGAGGTCCGTACAACCCAGTCAATCCCACAGCGGTTGATCAGGCGCCAGGCACGAAGTGCTTCTGCGCCGTACCACGGGCGATCAGGCGCGACAGGTAGTCAAGCTTCTGCGCATCCTGGTCGACAAAGCGGAAGGTGATCTGCAGCCAGTCACTGTCGGGCTTGGGCTCGAAGGCAACGATGCCGTGCAAGTAACCGTTCAGACGGGCAATCTCGGCGTTATCTCCCTGCTCCAGATCAAGCACGGCGCTTTCGAGGATCTGCGGCAGCTTCTCGTTGCGCTTGACCAGCAGCGACGCCTCTTTGAGGGTCAGCGCCTTGATGATGCACGGCTGATTGCCGCTTGGCAGGCGCAACTGGCCCTGGCCACGTCCGGCAGGGGCGGCGGTCTTGACCTCAGGGCTTGGCACCGGCGGCGGGTTGGCAATGCCGCCACCGGCTGGCTTGAGCACTTCGGCCTTGCCGCCGGTCAGGGCGTTGAGCGAGTCGTTCAATGGCGAGCTCATGCGCTGCGGCGCGGTGCTCATTACCGCATCGAGCTTGCCGACCTTGGCCAGGGCTTTCTTGACCTTGGTCAACAGCTGTTCGTTGGTGAACGGTTTGCCCACAAAATCGCTGACGCCGGCCTGAATCGCCTGCACCACGTTCTCTTTATCGCCACGGCTGGTGACCATAATGAAAGGTACGGTCTTGAGGTGGTTGTCTTGCTGGCGGCACCAGGTCAACAACTCCATACCGGACATCTCCGGCATTTCCCAGTCGCACAGAATCAGGTCGTAGACCTCGCGGGTCAGCAGAACCTGAGCCTTGCGGCCGTTGACGGCGTCATCGGTATGAATACCGGGGAAATAATTACGCAGACCTTTTTTGACCAGATCGCGAATGAAAGTCGCGTCATCCACAATCAATACACTGACTTTACTCATCGACGCTCCTGCGGGCGTGTTAACCACAACTTGGTTGATACGACGCACGCCCTTTAATTCGGCAAGCATAACGCTGGCGCAAAGCCAGCGTCCAAACTGAATGAGCCGCCGACGCATTTAAATGCCCGGCGACCGAAATTAGGGGACCTTTATAACGAAAAAAGCCCAGCAATGCGCTGGGCTTTTTTGTGCAAAAGGCCGCAGGCAATATTACTTATCGTCAGCGTCGCCCGGAACATTAGCGCTTTCGTCGCTGCTGATGCCGTGCACTTCCTCCTTCATGCGCTTGAGGCCCAGGTGACGCACGTCGGTGCCGCGTACCAGGTAGATGACCAATGCCGAGATGTTGCGGGCGTGGTCGCCGATACGTTCCAGCGAACGCAGGACCCAGATCACGTTGAGCACGCGAGAGATCGAGCGCGGATCTTCCATCATGTAAGTCGCCAGCTCACGCAGGGCGGTCTTGTACTCGCGGTCGATGACCTTGTCGTACTGAGCGACCGACAGCGCCAGCTCGGCGTCGAAGCGGGCGAACGAGTCCAGGGCATCACGGACCATGTTGCGCACCTGATCGCCGATATGACGCACTTCCACGTAACCACGCGGCGACTCGCCTTCTTCGCACAGCTGGATGGCGCGACGGGCGATCTTGGTGGACTCGTCACCGATGCGCTCCAGGTCGATCACCGACTTGGAAATGCTGATGATCAGACGCAGGTCCGAAGCCGCTGGCTGGCGACGGGCGAGAATGCGCAGGCATTCTTCGTCGATGTTGCGTTCCATCTGGTTGATGCGGTCGTCGACTTCACGAACTCGCTGGGCCAGGCCCGAGTCGGCTTCGATCAACGCCGTCACGGCATCGTTGACCTGCTTCTCGACCAAACCACCCATTTCGAGCAGATGGCTGCGAACGTCTTCGAGCTCGGCGTTGAATTGTTGAGAGATGTGATGGGTATGGCTGTCTTTATGGATCATGCTCGGTGTCCTTGGAACGTCCGGTTAAGTGCGAAAACGCCGCGGTGGTTCAGGGCTGACGAAGCACGTCCTAGCCGTAACGACCGGTAATGTAGTCTTCAGTCTGTTTTTTCGCCGGGTTGGTGAACAACGTATCCGTGTCACCGAACTCGACCAACTTGCCCATGTACATGAAAGCTGTGTAATCAGAGACCCGTGCCGCCTGCTGCATATTGTGGGTAACGATCACAATGGTGTATTTGGATTTCAGTTCGTAGATCAGCTCTTCGACTTTTAACGTCGAGATCGGATCAAGAGCCGAACAGGGCTCGTCGAGCAGCAGGACTTCCGGCTCCACGGCGATAGTCCGGGCGATCACCAGACGCTGCTGCTGGCCACCGGACAAACCCAGCGCCGACTCGTGCAGGCGGTCCTTGACCTCCTCCCACAAGGCCGCGCCCTTCAAAGCCCACTCGACAGCCTCATCGAGTACGCGCTTTTTGTTGATGCCCTGGATGCGCAAGCCGTAGACCACGTTTTCGTAGATGGTCTTGGGGAACGGGTTGGGCTTCTGGAACACCATGCCGACGCGACGCCGCAATTCAGCGACGTCCTCGCCCTTGCGATAGATATTGTGGCCGTAGAGGTTGATGGCACCCTCTACGCGGCAGCCGTCGACCAGATCGTTCATACGATTGAAGGTGCGCAGCAGAGTAGATTTGCCACAGCCGGACGGGCCGATGAACGACGTCACCCGCTGCTTGGGAATATTCAGGCCGATATCGAACAACGCCTGCTTGCCACCGTAGAACAGGTTCAGGCCGGGCACTTCAATGGCAATGGTTTCCTCGGCCATGCCCAGCTCTGCCTTGTGGCGCCCCAGGGCCGACATATTGATGCCTGGGGTGTGAGTGTCTTGCGGCATCGAGTCCTCCCTCTGCCAAACCTTCATTGGGTTTGACCGCGCAGTCGCGGCCACTACGATCAGCTGTCCAGCGCCTTGTACTTCTCACGCAAATGATTGCGGATCGCTACGGCCGACAGGTTAAGCAGGGCAATCACCAGCACCAGCAACAGCGCGGTGGCGTACACCAGCGGCCGTGCGGCTTCGACGTTGGGGCTCTGGAAACCGACGTCATAAATATGGAACCCAAGGTGCATGATCTTCTGATCCAGATGCAGATAAGGGTAGTTGCCATCCACCGGCAGCGATGGCGCCAGCTTGACTACCCCGACCAGCATCAGCGGCGCCACTTCACCGGCGGCGCGGGCCACGGCGAGGATCAGACCCGTCATCATCGCCGGGGTAGCCATGGGCAGAACGATCTTCCACAGCGTCTCGGCCTTGGTGGCGCCCAGGGCCAGCGAGCCTTCGCGGATGGTCAGGGGGATACGCGCCAGGCCTTCCTCGGTGGCGACGATGACCACCGGCACGGCCAGCAGCGCCAAAGTCAGCGAGGCCCATAACAGGCCCGGCGTACCGAAAGTCGGCGCGGGCAGGGACTCGGCAAAGAACAACCGGTCAATAGAGCCGCCCAGCACATAGACGAAAAAGCCCAGGCCGAACACGCCGTAGACAATGGCCGGAACCCCGGCCAGGTTGTTCACGGCAATACGGATCAAGCGGGTCACCGGGCCTTGCCGGGCGTACTCACGCAGGTAGATCGCGGCCAGTACACCAAAGGGCGTGACAATGATCGCCATGATCAGCGTCATCATTACCGTGCCGAAAATCGCCGGGAAGATACCGCCTTCGGTATTCGCCTCACGCGGGTCTTCACTGAGGAATTCCCACAGCTTGCTGAAGTAGAAACCCGTCTTGGCCGCCGTGCCCATGGCATTGGGCTGATAAGCGTGCACCACCTTGCCCAGGTTGACCTCGACTTCCCGGCCATCGGCCTCACGGGCGGTCAGGCTGTCGCGGTTGACCGCTTCATGCAGACCGCCCAGTTGCGCCTCGATGACTTTGTAGCGGGCATCCAGCTCGGCACGCTCGGCGTCCAGGTCCGCCTGTGCGGCGGCGTCGAGCGTACCTTTCAACTCCAGTTTGCGCCGCTCAAGGCGCAGCTGTTCGATGCTGTGGTTGATGGCACCGATGTCTTTCTTTTCCAGCTTGTTCAACTGCTCGGCCAGATCAGCCACGCGCTTGATCCGCTCTTGCAGGATCGGCCATGCGGCCTGCCCTTCGGCGATGACTTTGCCACCTTCCTTGATATTCACCAGATAGCCGTAGAAGTTGCCCCACTCGCGGCGCTCCAGGGTCATCAACTCGGCAGGATGTTGCTGATCGCTCAGCCACTCGCCCACCACCCAGGTGAAGTCGCTGGGGTTGCTGTCGCGATTGCCGACCTTCAGTAGCTCACGGGTCATCAACTCCGGACCCTGCTCGGACACCGGCATGCCCGCCGCCTTGAGCCGCGCCCGCGGCACCAGTTCCTGCTGCACCACCTCGCCGATCACCGGCTGCGCCTGCAGGCCCGGCACCGTGTATTGCGCGGACAGCAGATCAGCCGGCCAGAAGTGCCCCAGGCCGCGCACGGCAATGATCAGCAGCAGGCCCAGGGTCATGATCACGGCGATGGAAACAGCGCCCGCACTCATCCACACGCCAGGGGCGCCGCTTTTGATCCAGCTCTTGAGGGAGTCCTGTTTCACTGACGCTTAGCTTCCTTAGAGAGACGAGTATTTTTTGCGCAGGCGCTGACGAATCAGCTCTGCCACGGTGTTCATCACAAAGGTGAAGACCAGCAACACCAACGCGGCGAGGAACAGCACGCGATAGTGGCTGCCCCCCACTTCCGATTCCGGCATTTCCACGGCGACGTTGGCGGCAAGGGTCCGCATGCCTTCGAACAGGTTCATATCCATGATCGGCGTATTGCCCGTAGCCATGAGCACGATCATGGTTTCGCCGACGGCACGGCCCATGCCGATCATCAGCGCCGAGAAGATGCCAGGGCTGGCGGTGAGGATCACCACCCGGGTCAGGGTCTGCCACGGTGTGGCACCCAGAGCCAGGGAGCCCAGGGTCAGGCCGCGCGGCACGCTGAAAATGGCGTCTTCGGCAATCGAGTAAATATTCGGAATCACCGCAAAGCCCATGGCCAGACCTACCACCAGGGCGTTGCGCTGGTCGTAGGTGATGCGCAGATCGTCGGTGATCCACTGACGCATGTCGCCGCCAAAGAACCAGTTCTCAAGATGCGAGCTCATGCCCAGGGACACCCAACCCACCAGCAGCACTACCGGGATCAGAATCGCGCTCTCCCAGCCATCGGGCACTCGCAGGCGAATGGAGTCCGGCAGGCGGCTCCAGGCAAAGCCCGCCAGCAGAATGCCCAGCGGCGTAAACAGCAGCAGGCTGAAGACACCCGGCAGGTGCGCTTCCAGGTAGGGCGCCAGGAACAGCCCGGCAAAGAAGCCAAGAATGACCGTAGGCATGGCTTCCATCAGCTCGATCACCGGCTTGACCTTGCGGCGCATGCCGGGGGCCATGAAGTAGGCAGTGTAAATCGCAGCGGCAATCGCCAGGGGCGCGGCGAGGAACATGGCGTAGAACGCAGCTTTCAACGTGCCGTAGGTCAGCGGCGCCAGGCTCAGCTTGGGTTCGAAATCACTGTTGGAAGCCGTCGACTGCCAGACGTACTGCGGCGAGTCGTAGTTTTCGTACCAGACCTTGCCCCACAGCGCGCTCCAGGACACTTCCGGGTGCGGATTCTTCAACGTCATCGGCTGCAACTTGCCTGCAGCTTCGAGGACAACCCGGTCGGCACGCGGCGACATGGCCAGCACGCCAGCTCCGTTGGCCACCTGCTCGGTCAGCAGGGTGCGGTGGGCGGTGCTGTGGAACACACCCAGTGCGCCGGTCACATCCAGAGCGATAAAGCCCTTGCGCCGCTGCTCGGCGGTAATCTGCGCGATGGGCGTGGTACCCAGCTGGAAGTCGCGGATATGCATCAGGCGTTGTTCGCCGTCGGTATCGCGCGCCATGAACCACTGGGCCAGGCCACCCCGGGAGTTACCCAGCAGCAACGATACGCCGCCAACCAGTTGAGCACTGGCGGTGATTTCGGTATTGGCATCCTCGACCAGCTTGTAACGGCCATTGAGGGTACGGTCGCGCAGGTTGAAGACATCGGCCTGGGCGCGGCCATTGATCACATACAGCCACTGTTGACGCGGGTCGATATAAAGGGCTTTGACGATGGCCGAGACTTGCGGCAAGTCGATGCTGACCTGCTGGACCGCCGTATCACCGGTCAGCAGGTTTTCTTTCTGTTCCAGCGCCAGCACATGCAGCTGCGAACCGGTGGTGCCCGCCAACAGCAAGGAATTCACTCCCGCGTTGAGACTGATGTGCTCCACGGGCCGACCTTCGTCATCCAGCACCAACGGCGCAAGGCCATAGGGCCAGGCGATGGTCGGCGTGATGGTTTTCTTGTTGTCGGGGTAGGAAATCGGATAGGTGTGCTTGAGCACCAGCACCTGGCCATTGGACAAACCCAGCGCGACCAGCGGCGAGCCGGGCTGATCCTGGGCGATGGAGCTGACGTACGTGCCTGCGGGCAGCGGCAGGCTGACGCGTTTGAGCAGCGCACCATCATCCAGATTGAAGAAAATAGCCTCGCCCTTGTCGGAGATGCGCATGCCAACCTGATTCTGCTCCTCAAGGGAAAGCATCAGCGGTTTGCCGCTGTCCTGCAGCCAGCCGGGAGTCAGCTCATTGGCGCTGGTCAGCTTCGCACCCTGGAACAGCGGTGCCACCACGTAGGCCAGATAGAAGAAAATCAGGGTAATTGCGGCGAGCACGGCAAGGCCACCGATGGCGACGTACCAACGGGTCAGGCGATCTTTCAAGGCACGAACACGACGCTTGCGTTTTAGCTCCGGGGTATTGAAGTCGATGCGCTGCGGTGACGAATCCTGAGTCATTGTGGAGTTGGCCAGCTCATTCATCCGCACACCCTAGAGATCCCTTGTTACAAAAACATTACTGGTTGATGACATCAAAGGCTTCGGTGGGAGCGAGGCTTGCCCGCGAATGGCTCGACGCGATATGCCTGACACTATGCGCTGCCAATTTCGCGGGCAAGCCGCGCTCCCACAGATTATGTATTTGTCGCGATATCGCAGCGCGTTCTACAACCCCAGATCAGCCAGCGCCTTGCTGACAACCTTGGCCGGTAGCGGAATATAACCGTCTTTGGTCACCACTTCCTGGCCCTGGCGCGACAACACCAGTTTGACGAACTCCGCTTCCAGCGGCGCCAAGGGCTTGTTCGGCGCCTTGTTCACGTAGAGATAAAGGAAACGCGCCAGTGGATAGCTGCCATTGAGCGCGTTGACTTCGTTGTCCTCGATAAACTCCCCGCCTTCCTGCCGGGCCAGAGGCACCGTGCGTACGCTGGAGGTCTTGTAACCGATGCCTGAATAACCGATACCGTTGAGCGAACTGCTGATCGAACTCACCACCGAGGCCGACCCCGGCTGTTCATTGACGTTGGCCTTGAAGTCACCCTTGCACAGCGCTTCTTCCTTGAAATAGCCGTAGGTGCCCGATACCGAATTGCGCCCGAACAGCTGCACCGGTTTGATCGCCAAGGCGCCGGTCACGCCCAGATCGCCCCAGGTCTTGACCTCGTTCCTGGCGCCGCACAGGCGGGTCGCGGAAAAGATCGCGTCGACTTGGCGCATGGTCAGGCCCTTGATGGGGTTGTCCTTGTGCACGAAGATCGCCAGGGCATCAACCGCCACCGGAATCGCCGTCGGTTTGTACCCGTGCTTCTGCTCGAATGCCGACAGTTCGCCGTCTTTCATCTTGCGGCTCATCGGGCCGAGGTTGGCAGTGCCTTCGGTCAGGGCCGGGGGCGCAGTGGAAGAACCGGCCGCCTGAATCTGAATGTTGACGCTTGGGTATTCCTTTTTATAAGCCTCGGCCCACAGGGTCATGAGATTGGCGAGCGTATCCGAACCAACGCTGGACAGATTGCCCGAGACACCCGGCGTTTTCACGTAGGACGCAATGGCAGGGTCGACAGCAGCGACTGCGTTGGTGGCGATAACCCCGGCAATACTGAAAGCCAGTGCGGTTATCAAACTCTTGAGTGTCATGCCAATCTCCTGGCAACAAAAATGAATAGTCCGGCCGTGGGTCTTGGTTTGCCGGATGAACACTCTATGAATAGTTTGTGACATTTAAATGAAAGGCCATCCAACGACGGGCGCTGGATAGCCTTATTTTGCAGCGAGAGTGAAACGCGATGTGTCAGCGACGCTCTTTCGCCATCAGATACAGGCCGATTCCTACACCCATACCGCAGAGAATGGCGACATACCAGGCTGGTCCCATAGGACTGGTCTTAAGCATCAGCGTCACTACCATCGGCGTCAGCCCGCCGAAAATCGCGTAGGCCAGGTTGTAGGAGAACGACAGACCGGTGAAGCGCACCTTTGGCGGGAACGCCTTGACCATCACGTAAGGCACTGCACCGATGGTGCCGACAAACAGGCCGGTCACGGCATACAGCGGGAACAGCAGATCAGGGCTGGCTGCGACGGTGTGATAGAAGGTCCAGGAGCTGAGCAGCAGCCCCAGACCACCGAACAGGAACACCCGTCCGGCGCCGAAACGGTCCGCCAGGGCTCCGGCACCGATGCAACCCAGGCTCAGGAACACGATGGCCAGGCTGTTGGCCTTGAGGGCCGTGGCCGCCGAGAAGCCGTATACCGGCGTCTGCAGCAGGGTCGGGGTCATCAGGATCACCACCACCACACCTGCCGACAGCAGCCAGGTCAGCAGCATCGAGAGCACCACCGCACCGCGATGGTCACGCAATACAGCCTTGAGCGGCACTTCTTCGGCCAGTTGCTTGCGCAGCTGCAGCTCGGCGAATACCGGGGTCTCGTGCAGCCAGCGGCGCAGGTAAACCGACAGCAGACCAAACACACCGCCAAGCAGGAAAGGAATCCGCCAGGCGTAGTCCGAGACTTCGGCCGGGCTGTAGAGGCTGTTGATCAGGGTCGCGACCAGCGAGCCGAGGAGGATCCCCGCCGTCAGGCCACTGGTCAGGGTGCCGCAGGCGTAGCCGATATGCCGCGCCGGAACGTGCTCGGAGACGAACACCCAGGCGCCCGGCACTTCACCACCGATGGCCGCGCCCTGGATGATGCGCATCAACAGCAGCAACACCGGGGCCCACAGGCCGATCTGCGCGTAGGTCGGCAGCAGGCCCATGATCAGCGTCGGCACAGCCATGAGGAAAATGCTCAGGGTGAACATTTTCTTGCGGCCCAGCAGGTCACCGAAGTGCGCCATGACAATGCCGCCCAACGGACGGGCCAGGTAGCCAGCGGCGAAGATGCCGAAGGTCTGCATCATGCGCAGCCACTCGGGCATATCGACCGGGAAGAACAGCTTGCCGACCACTGCCGCGAAGAACACGAAAATGATGAAGTCGTAGAACTCAAGGGCGCCGCCCAGCGCGGACAGCGACAGCGTCTTGTAGTCATTACGGGTCAATGGACGCGACTGCTGCGCGTTACTTGAAGGCACGGAAGACATGAAAATGGTTTCTCTGTGAGGCACTTTTGAGTTTGCTGGCCATCAGCAGCGTCGGGGATAACCGAACGGTTTGCGGGCAAGATTATTTCGGCCAATGGGTATATCGGCACCAAAATTGCGTACAAAAGAAGCGCTGTAGCCTTGAATAGGTCCGGCACGATAGCAAATTGTTTCAAAAAGCACACAGGCATAAGCGGCCGATGGGCCGAAAACCCTACCCGACAGTCGTCCTGTGACGTCTGCCCCGATATACTCGGCAACCGCCGGGCTAGACAGGGTTGGGTGAAAACGTAGCGAATCCTGTTTCCGTAGATGCTGTGCCAAGGCCACTTCCAGAGCCGTCTTGGCAGAGTTTCTCCCTTAAGCGCGGCCATCAGTGGTGAACGCATCACGTTCACATGAATCGTATTGACTGGCGCCTTTCAACCGCAGCAAGAACACCAAGAGTCATGGGTCAGAGGCACCCTAGGCATGATCGAGCTCGAACAAGAAGATCCCATCCCGCAAGGCGACCTTGCCCTGCAAATCACCGCATTGCCCCGTGAAACCAACGGTTTCGGCGATATTTTCGGCGGCTGGCTGGTATCCCAGATGGACCTGGCTGGCACCGCAATGGCCAGCCGTGTCGCCGGCGGTCGCGTGGCCACCGTTGCAATTGACCGCATGGCCTTCCTGGTCCCGGTTGCAGTAGGCGCGCAGCTGTCCTTCTATACCCAGACCCTGGAAATCGGCCGCAGCTCGATCCAGATGATGGTCGAAGTCTGGAGCGACGACCCCCTGTCCAGCGAATGGCGCAAAGTGACCGAAGCAGTCTTCGTCTTCGTCGCCATCGATGGCAGCGGTCGCACCCGCTCGGTCCCGGCCCGTCGATAAAGAAAGAGAGAAGGTTCCATGTCCATAGCCCAACCTGAAGTCGAATCCATCCAGCTGGGTGAACTGAACGCCTGGCGTATCCGCCACGACGGCGCCGAGCTGGTGATTGCCCAACAGGGCGCGCACATCGTCAGCTACCAACGCGACGGCCATGAGCCGTTGATCTGGTCCAACCCTGCGGCGGTATTCAAGCAGGGCAAGGCCATCCGCGGCGGCATGCCGGTGT
Source organism: Pseudomonas sp. JL23 (assembly GCF_056933585.1). Taxonomy (NCBI): domain Bacteria; kingdom Pseudomonadati; phylum Pseudomonadota; class Gammaproteobacteria; order Pseudomonadales; family Pseudomonadaceae; genus Pseudomonas; species Pseudomonas sp. JL23. The sequence continues at coordinate 6,762,865 of NZ_CM167795.1, forward strand.
GCTGGCCCTGGTTCGGCAACCTGGAGCGCAACCCGGACAGCGTTCAGGCCATGCGCCAGAGCGACGATGCGGCCAAGGCTCACGGTGAAGTACGGGCGCTGAACTGGGAATTGATGGGCATGGGCCTGGACGGCGATGCCCTGCTGATCGACTTCATCGCGCCCCAGGCTGAAGGCAAGCTACCGGGCTGGCCGCACAATGTCGCACTGAAGCTGAGCATCCGCATGGATCAGGCGTTGCACGTCAGCCTGGTCAGCTATAACGCGGGCGACCAAGCCGTGACCTTGAGTCAGGCCCTGCATACCTACTTCGCGGTGAGCGATGTGCGCGAGATCAGCGTCGAAGGCCTCGACGGTCTCGACTACCTCGACACCCTGCAAAGCTGGGAAGAAGAACGTCAACAGGCCGGTGCGCTGACGTTTACCGGCGAGACCGACCGTATCTACCTCGACACGCCGGAGCACCTGGCGATCAATGACCCGGCCTGGAACCGGCGCATCTTCATTCGCGCCCTCGGCTCGCAGTCGGCAGTGATCTGGAACCCCTGGACCGCCAAGACCGCGACTTTCAGCGATATGGCGGCCGATGGCTGGCAAGGGATGGTCTGCATCGAGACCGCCAACGTCCTGGAAGACGTCGCGGTCATCGAGCCGGGCGCCATGCAGGTGATGGGCGTGAGTATCTGGTCCGAACCGTTGTAAGCAGCGGCGCTTAAAGGTCCGCTTCGGTGACGACGCGGACCTTGCCCGCATCCAGCGCATAGGCCGCATCGGCCAGATCATTGCTGACTTTCTCGACCTTCAGCGTGCCGACCACCCACAGCGGTGTATAGATATCGTCCAGCTTCAAGCCTTTCGGATAGCGCACCAGCACCATCTGATTGGGCGGCGGTGGCGGTACATGAATGCAGGCGCCAGGGTAAGGCACAAGGAAGAACAGCGTGCTACGACCCTTGGCATCGGTCTCCAGCGGCACCGGATAGCCGCCCAGACGAATATTCTTGCCGTCCATTGCCGCCACGGTCTTGGTCGAATACATCACCGCAGGCAGGCCCTTGGCCTGTTTCAAGCCACCCTTGCTGTCAAAGCGCCCCTGCGCCTCAGGCGAGTTGTGGTCGATTTCGGGCATGGCTTCGAGGGCTTTCTGATCCGACTTGGGCATCAGTTCCAGCCAGTCGGTTTCCGGCAGTTCGGCATGCACCAGCCCGGACACCAGCAACAGGGAAACAAAGAGAAGACGACGCATGAGGAGCTCGGCAAAGGGGAGTTGAAATTGCCGGCTATCTTAGCGCCCTGCGCGGGTCTGCGCAGAGCGCCAGATGAGGGGAATCAGTTCTTTTTGATCATGCCGTAGATGACCAACAGGATAATCGCACCGACCAGCGCGCCGAGAAAGCCCGCGCCCTGCCCTGCCTGATAGATACCCAGCGCCTGACCGCCATAAGTAGCCGCCAGCGAACCGCCGATGCCCAGCAGGATAGTCATGATCCAGCCCATGCTGTCATCGCCCGGTTTCAGGAACCGCGCCAGCAGGCCAACGATCAAGCCAATAAAAATGGTTCCGATGATACCCATGCGATGTTCCTCTGAAAGAAGTAATAAGGCCCAAGCTTAGCCAGCCAACGGCTGCACGCTATCAGAGGGGCTTGGGAACAAAATGGTTCAATGTCAGGCCCGGTGAGGCAGACTTTGTGAACACCCTGTGGGACCGGCTTCAGCCGGGAAGACGCATTCCCGGCTAAAGCCGGTCCCACAGGTATCTACACGAGGCCAACCTATAGTCTCGATCAACCCTTGATCAACGCCTCAACCAGCTTCACATGACGATCCAGAGTCGCGCGATCGGCGCTGCGTACGGTGGCATGACCCACCTTGCGGCCGACCTTGAACGCCTTGCCGTAGTGATGCAGGTGGCAGTCGTCAATGGCAATGACCTTCTCCACCGCAGGCACTTCACCGATAAAGTTGAGCATGGCGCTCTCGCCGACCTTGGCCGTGGAGCCCAGTGGCAAGCCCGCGACCGCCCGCAAGTGGTTTTCGAACTGGCTGCACTCGGCGCCTTCGGTGGTCCAGTGCCCGGAGTTGTGTACTCGCGGGGCGATTTCGTTGGCCTTGAGGCCGCCGTCGACTTCAAAGAATTCGAAAGCCATCACACCAACGTAATCGAGCTTTTGCAGCACGCGACCGACATAGTCTTCGGCCAGGCCCTGCAGCGGGTGATCGGTGCTGGCGATGGACAGGCGCAGGATGCCGTTGTCGTGGGTGTTGTGCACCAACGGGTAGAAACGGGTCTCGCCATCGCGGGCCCGTACCGCGATCAGCGACACTTCGCCAGTGAACGGCACGAAGCCTTCCAGCAGGCAAGGCACGCTGCCCAGTTCGGCGAAGGTATCGACCACATCAGCGGCCGTGCGCAGGACTTTCTGGCCCTTGCCGTCGTAACCGAGAGTCCGGGTTTTCAGTACTGCAGGCAGGCCGATGCGGGCGACCGCAGCGTCCAGGTCGGCCTGGGACTGGATATCGGCGAACTCGGGCGTCGGAATGCCCAGGTCCTTGAACATGCTCTTCTCGAACCAGCGATCGCGGGCAATGCGCAACGCCTCAGCGCTCGGGTAGACCGGCACGAACTGCGACAGGAAGGCGACGGTTTCCGCTGGCACGCTTTCGAACTCGAAGGTCACCAGATCGACTTCATCGGCCAACTGGCGCAGATGATCCTGATCGCCGTAATCGGCACGCAGATGCTCGCCCAGGGCAGCGGCGCAAGCGTCCGGCGCAGGGTCGAGAAAAGCGAAATTCATCCCCAGCGGCGTACCTGCCAGGGCCAACATACGACCCAGCTGGCCGCCACCGATTACACCGATCTTCATGGAAAAACCTCAGGCGTCGCGCGGGTCTGGATTGTCCAGGACGTTGTCTGTCTGCTCAGTGCGGAACTTCTTCAGCACTGCGTGGAATTGCGGATGCTTGGCGCCCAGGATGCTCGCCGACAGCAGCGCGGCGTTGATCGCACCGGCCTTGCCGATGGCCAGGGTAGCAACCGGAATGCCCGCTGGCATCTGTACGATGGACAGCAGCGAATCGACACCCGACAGCATCGACGACTGGACTGGCACGCCCAGCACCGGCAAATGGGTCTTGGCTGCGCACATGCCCGGCAGGTGAGCGGCACCACCGGCACCGGCGATGATCACCTCAATCCCGCGCTCCTCGGCCTGTTCGGCGTACTGGAACAGCAGGTCCGGCGTACGGTGGGCCGAAACCACTTTGACTTCGTACGGAATGCCGAGCTTTTCCAGCATATCGGCGGTGTGGCTAAGGGTGGACCAATCGGACTTGGAGCCCATGATCACGCCAACCAGTGCGCTCATCGTCGTGCCTCTCATCGGGCGCCCGCAGGCGCATCAAAAAACAAACAAGCCACGCGGGAGGACCGGCGTGGCTTGCTGTACGAATAATGACCGGTCGAGCCGGCCAAAGGCCGCGCAGTATACCGTAAAGCGGCGCGAAGACAGCCCCTTTGGCGACCATTAGTCAGCGGGAAACGTCAGCGTCCGTTCGAGCCCGATGAGACGGGGGCGATCTCAGTCCACCGCTCCCAGAAAGGCCGCGATATTCTGGCGATTTTTGAGGCTGTACTGGTAACAGTTTGCCCTGGATACCTGCCGATCAGGGTAGACATAGGTTTCACAGACAAGCCCGAACGCGTTGTACTGCAACTCGGCATCTTCGTGGGTCGCGCCGAAGCTATGGCCCAATTCATGGGCGATGACCTGATAGGAATACAGGGACGCAATCACGGCGTAATGCCCTGCGTAAGTAACCCCCAGAATCGACTCGCTCAACTTGTCGCCGGTCACCAGCAAATAACGATGAGTCCGGTCCAATGACAATCCGCGCTGCCCCGCGAACGCCCTGACGCGACGACTCCAGTCTTTAAGCACGAATTCTTCGCCGCCCTTGTAATCGATATCGGTCATCCCTGGAACGGAACTCAGATATTCAATGACGAACTCACGGTCGCAGACTTTTTCCAGCTCATGAACGCAGCTTTGCAGGTAATTGCGCGGGACGATCCGGCGTATCCCGGTATCGACATCATCGTGATAAAAAACAAACAGCTTCACAGGCTTCCTTGCCATATTTCATTTCCTTATAGACGGTTGAATCTGCGCGCCCGCCACCATGGCAGGTTGCTCGAATCAAAAGCTACAAGACAGTCGGGGCAAAAACATCCAGACCGCAGAAGCAGGAAACGTAGTCCCCTCCATTTGAATATGTAGGAAACCACGCACCTTATTCACTCGCTGGCCTGCTCCAACTTGCGCCACAGCAGGCGCACATTGGCCTTGCGCACCAAGGCGCAGCGATACAGGCGGATCTCCAGCGGCACATGCCACTGCAAGCCGCCGCAGACCACCAGCTCACCGCGAGCCAGTTCCGCCGAAATGCTCAGCCGCGGCACCCAGGCAATCCCCAATCCTTCCAGCGCCATGCCTTTGAGACTGTCGGCCATGGCGGTTTCATAAACAGTGGTAAAACGCAGATTGCGCTGGCGCAGCAGCAGATTCACCGAACGCCCGAGAAAGGCACCGGCGCTGTAGGCCAGCAAGGGCACGCTGGCATCGTTTTCCAGATCGAACATCGGTCGGCCAGTGGTATCCGCCGCGCAAACCGGCAGCATTTCGGTGTGGCCCAGGTGCAGCGACGGGAAAATCTCGCTGTCCATCTGCAAGGCCGCATCCGGATCGTAGAATGCCAGCATCAGGTCGCAGCCGCCTTCGCGCAGGGCATGCACCGCCTCGCCGACGTTGGTGGCCACCAGGCGTGTGGCGATATTCAGACCGTCGTTACGCAACTGGGCGATCCAGCGCGGGAAGAAGCCCAGGGCCAGGGAATGCGCCGCAGCAACTTGAATGACTTCACCCTGGCCGCCTTCCAGATGATGCAAATGCCTGAGCACTTCACCCAGTTGCTCGACCACCGTGCGTGCTGTTACCAAGAACAGCTGGCCCGCCGCCGTCAGCTCGATCGGGGTGCGCGAACGATTGACCAGGGTCAGGCCCAGCGCTGCCTCCAGGCTGCGGATGCGTCGGCTGAAGGCCGGCTGGGTAACGAAGCGCCGCTCCGCCGCCTGGGAAAAGCTGCGGGTGGCAGCCAGGGCGCTGAAGTCCTCCAGCCATTTGCTTTCCAGATTCATGGTGTCCTCGGTGAAATGGTCGCGCTCATCAAACAAAACATCACTATCTGAATTGAAATGCGGTTTTCCTACAGGTCGGTATTTACAGGACGATGGGGCAGTGTCAGGAATGGAGCATGATCGGCCCGGTGTGCCCTTTGCCTAAAATAAACCCATACGCCCATCACAACCAGATCGTCACACCAACATTATGCCGTTCCGGCATGGGGCAGCGTTTAACAGCATTGGTCAATATTGCTCGCAAAGCCCAGTATCAGCGGTGTTCCGACACTTCCCGTGTCCATTCTGAGATTATCTCTATCATGTCCTCGCCTGCATCATCGCGCATCGAAAAAGACCTGCTCGGTGTTCTCGAAGTACCTTCCCATGCGTATTACGGTATCCAGACCCTGCGCGCAGTGAATAACTTCCATCTTTCCGGTGTGCCGATCTCGCACTACCCGAAACTGGTCGTGGCCCTGGCCATGGTCAAGCAGGCGGCGGCTGACGCAAACCACCAGCTGGGTCACCTCAACGCGACCAAGCACGCTGCCATCAGCGAAGCCTGTGCCCGCGTGATCCGTGGCGACTTCCACGAGCAGTTCGTCGTCGACATGATTCAGGGCGGCGCCGGTACGTCGACCAACATGAATGCCAACGAGGTCATCGCCAACATTGCCCTGGAAGCCATGGGTCTGGAAAAAGGCGATTACAAACAGTTGCACCCGAACAACGACGTGAACATGGCGCAGTCCACCAACGACGCCTATCCAACCGCGATCCGCCTGGGTCTGCTGCTCGGCCACGACGCCCTGCTGGCCAGTCTGGACAGTCTGATTCAGGCGTTCTCGGCCAAGAGCCTGGAATTCAACCACGTCCTGAAAATGGGTCGTACCCAGCTGCAAGACGCCGTGCCGATGACCCTCGGCCAGGAATTCCACGCCTTCGCCACCACCCTGAACGAAGACCTCAATCGCCTGCGTAGCCTGGCGCCGGAGCTGCTGACCGAAGTCAACCTGGGCGGCACCGCCATCGGTACCGGCATCAACGCCGACCCTGGCTACCAGCAACTGGCTGTGGATCGTCTGGCAATCATCAGCGGTCAGCCACTGGTTCCGGCGGCCGACCTGATCGAAGCCACATCCGACATGGGCGCCTTCGTGTTGTTCTCCGGCATGCTCAAGCGTACTGCAGTCAAGCTGTCGAAGATCTGCAACGACCTGCGCCTGCTGTCCAGCGGCCCACGTACCGGCATCAATGAAATCAACCTGCCAGCGCGTCAGCCCGGCAGCTCGATCATGCCCGGCAAGGTCAACCCGGTTATCCCGGAAGCAGTCAACCAGGTGGCGTTCGAAATCATCGGCAACGACCTGGCCCTGACGATGGCGGCCGAAGGCGGCCAGCTGCAATTGAACGTGATGGAGCCGCTGATCGCCTACAAGATCTTCGACTCGATCCGCCTGCTGCAACGCGCCATGGACATGCTGCGCGAGCACTGCATCGTCGGCATCACCGCCAACGAAGATCGCTGCCGCGAGCTGGTCGAACACTCCATCGGCCTGGTCACCGCGCTGAACCCGTACATCGGCTATGAAAACGCTACCCGTATCGCCCGCATCGCCCTGGAAAGTGGCCGTGGCGTACTGGAGCTGGTGCGCGAAGAAGGCCTGCTGGACGACGCCATGCTCGCTGACATCCTGCGCCCGGAAAACATGATCGCCCCGCGTCTGGTGCCTCTCAAGGCCTGACCGACGCAGCAAACCACTCACCAGGCTGAGGGACTAGACACCTCTCACCTTTTCGAGGGCCCGGAGCGCATGCTCCAGGCCCTTTTTTTATATAAAGCCAAACGCACGGCAAATGTGGGACCGGCTTTAGCCGGGAAGGCGTATTCCCGGCTAAAGCCGGCCCCACAGAAGGGAATATAGAGTCAGGCATCCCGCGGTTCAGGCGATCTGAAACAACCCATCAACCATCTGCGTCTGGGCCAGACGCTCGCGCAGATCGTCATCGAGCTCCAGGTCGTCCGGCAGGTACAGGCGCACCTTGCGGTAGGCGCTGACGCGGTTGATCTGGGTGCCGAGAAATTCCCAGACCACCCGGGAACAGGCCGGCGCGCGGTGATCGGCGGAAGACACGCCGATCTTCAGGCCATTGAGACGGGTGATGCGGCTCTTGTAGCTGGGAATCAAAACGGTCTGACAGATTTCATTGGAGGTCAGTGACTCGTAATCAACAAAAAACAGACGGTTTTGCAGGTAATAGGCCACGCCCAGGTAGCGATAGCGCTCGTAGTCCTCACCGCGAGCGGCGCGAGTTTGCAGACGTTCGGTGCGCTCATAGGTATAGTGCCCGCCCTCTTCGCGCAGGTGGACCAGCGAACACAGGATATGACCGGGCATCGACATCGAGTGGTAGTACTCGTGGTAGTAGCCCACATGCACCTGTAACTCGTTGGAAGAGCGTTGGCGCAGGTGCTCGAGCATCTGCTGCGGCGCCCTCATCTCTGCGGCATCGCTGCTCGGTTTGGCCTTGGCGCCGATCAAGCGGGCGAACTGCTCAGCCGGCAGGCCGATCTCGTACTCCTCTACGCCAAAGAAGTCGCAGATGCGCTTGAGGTTATAGGGCGTCGGCAGACTTTGCCCGCTGAGGTATTTGTTGAACTGGGCGCGGTTGATACCCAGCTGGCGACAGACCTCGGCAATGGAGCGGTAATGACGACACAGCAACTGCAAATTGGCGGGGAAGTATTCACGCATGGCACAGCTCGTCGGAATGGCGCTAGAAGACGCGAAGATAGCATCAACACGCATCACTTTCACTCAACCAGCGAAATTGCTCTGATCGCGGCGATCGCCAACCATTTGCACCCTGGAAAACGGGGTCGTGGCGCAACGTCCCGAACCGTTCACATTCGCCCAAAAAAGAAAAACAGCGAGGAATCATCCATGCTCGAAGTCATCAACGACTTCCTCTCCGGAAAAGTACTGATCGTGCTCATTGTCGGGCTCGGCAGCTACTTCACCATCCGCTCGCGCTTCGTACAATTGCGCCACTTCTTCCACATGTTCGCGGTGTTCCGTGACAGCCTGCGCAGCAGCTCCGGCCAGCTCAGCTCCTTCCAGGCGCTGATGCTCAGCCTTGCCGGCCGGGTCGGTGCAGGCAACATTGCCGGTGTCGGCATCGCCGTGACCCTGGGTGGCCCTGGCGCCGTATTCTGGATGTGGGTGACCGCGCTGGTCGGCATGTCCAGCAGCTTCTTCGAATGCTCCCTGGGCCAGCTGTACAAGCGCTGCGACTCCGAAGGGCAATTCCGTGGCGGCCCGTCCTACTACATCCAGCATGGCCTGGGCCATCGCGGCTGGGGCATGGTCATGGCGGTCCTGCTGCTGGTGACCTTCGGCTTCGCCTTCAACGGCCTGCAATCCCACGCCGTGACCCACTCGCTGAACAACGCCTTCGGCATCGACGCCACCTACAGCGGTATCGGCCTGGCCGTGCTGCTGGGTCTGGTATTCATCGGCGGGATCAAGCGCATCGCGGCGGTCGCTGACCTGCTGGTGCCGGTCAAGACCCTGATCTACATCGCCGTGACCATCTACGTGATCGTCCTGCAGTTCGACCATGTTCCGGCCATGCTGGCGACCATCGTCAAGAGCGCCTTCGGCCTTGACCAGGCGTTCGGCGGCCTGATCGGCAGCGCCATCGTCATGGGTGTGAAACGCGGCGTATTCGCCAACGAAGCGGGCCTGGGCAGTGCGCCCAACGTGGCCGCTGTCGCACAGGTCGAACACCCGGTTGCACAGGGCGTGGTCCAGGCGTTCAGCGTGTTCCTCGATACCTTCGTGATCTGCACCTGTACCGCCCTGCTAATCCTGCTGTCGGGCTTCTACACCCCTGGCTTCGAAGGCGACGGTATTGCCCTGACCCAGAACTCCCTGGCCGCCGTGGTCGGTGAATGGGGCCGGATGTTCATCAGCGTGGCCCTGGCCCTGTTCGTGTTCACCTCGATCCTCTACAACTACTACCTGGGTGAAAACAGCCTGCGCTTTATCCTCGGTGAAAACCGCAAGGCGCTGATCGGCTACCGCGCACTGGTCCTGGCCCTGATCCTCTGGGGTGCGGTCGAGAACCTGAGCACCGTGTTCGCCTTCGCTGACATCACCATGACCCTGCTGGCGTTCGTCAACCTGATCGCCCTGGCGCTGCTGTTCAAGGTCGGCATGCGCATCCTGCGTGACTACGATGACCAGCGCAAAGCCGGGATCAAGACGCCGGTGTTCGACTCCAGCAAGTTCGCCGACCTGGATATCGACCTCAAAGCCTGGCCTGCCAACCCGAGCGCACCCGCTGCGACCACTCAGCCCGAGTCGCAGCCTCATGGCGCCGCGCAAACCCAACGCTGAGTCCACTGACCTGAGCCGTTGCGACTATGTCGCACGGCCAAGTCTGGGCATCATCACCGGCTCCGGCCCCGAAGCCGGTATGGATATGTGGGCCAAGCTGCTGCAAGAGAACCGTCGGCGCCTCGGCCCGGCGTTTCGCGGTGATATCGACGCCCCGGCAGTGACCATCGTTTCAGACCCTGAACTGGGTCTGTCGATGGAGCTGGAGAAAACCGCCGAGACCGTCTGGCGTGCCCTGCACGCCGACATTCTCGCGCTGGACGGCCAGGTCGCCGCCTTCAGCATCGCCTGCAACACCCTCAACCTGTTTGCCGGACGCATCCGCGAACTGCCACTGCAAAGCGAGTTCATCTCCTTCCGTGACGTGTTGCACGACTACCTGCAACGCAGTGGTGTGGAACGGGTCTGCCTGCTCGGTGCCCGCCCGGTGGCGGAACTGGGCGAGTGGTCGCCCTACAGCGACTTGCGCGAAGCGGTCGAGTTTGAGCCCGTTGTGCAGGGCGAGGCTTTGCATCAGTTGATCTACGACATCAAGGTATTCGGCGCAGCAGATCCGGGCGTGCGCTCGCGTTTCGCGGAACTGCTGGCCTCCATCGAATCCGCTACAGTGCTGCTGGCCTGTACGGAACTGCCGTTGGTGGCCGATATCGTGACCGACAAGACGCTGGTGGATGTCACCCAACTGGTGGCTGAGGCGATGTTGGATCGGTGTATATGACGATCCGGACCGTGGGAACGAGGCTTGCCCGCGAGAGGCCGTTACATCCGACACATATTTAGAGATCGAAAGACCGTATTCGCGGGCAAGTCGGAACGCCGCCCGCTCGCTCCAACAGGGCCAAGGCTTATCGCTCAACTTTCCAGGAGACACCCATGAACCCAGTCACACCCGCCCGCCAGGTCATGGTGCTCTATACCGGCGGCACCATCGGCATGCAGGCCAGCGCCAATGGCCTGGCCCCGGCCTCGGGTTTCGAGGCGCGCATGGCCGAGCAACTGGCGGCGCAGCCTGAGCTGATAGTGCCGCAGTGGCGCTTTCGCGAAATGGCGCCACTGATCGACAGCGCCAACATGACCCCCACCTACTGGCAGCGCCTGCGTGAAGCGGTGATCGAAGCCGTGGATGCAGGTTGCGATGCCGTGCTGATCCTGCACGGTACCGACACCCTGGCCTACAGTGCGGCGGCCATGAGCTTCCAGTTGCTGGGTCTGAGCGCGCCGGTGCTGTTCACCGGCTCCATGCTGCCTGCCGGTGTGGCAGACAGCGATGCCTGGGAAAACGTCAACGGCTCGCTGCTGGCCCTGAGCAAAGGCCTGGCCTCGGGTGTGCATCTGTATTTCCACGGCGAACTGCTGGCGCCGACCCGTTGCGCGAAAATCCGCAGCTTCGGCCGTCACCCCTTCGCCGCGCTGCAACGCTCGCGCAATGGCCAACCGGTCATCGCCCGCCCGGCAGCGCTGGACTATCGCCAACCGAAATGCCTGGCCAGTGTCGGCGTATTGCCACTGGTTCCCGGCATCGCTGCGGCACAGGTCGATGGCCTGGTCGACAGCGGCATCCACGCGCTGATCCTCGAATGCTTCGGCAGCGGCACCGGCCCCAGCGACAACCCGGACTTCCTCGCCAGCCTCAAGCGCGCGCAGGACAAGGGGCTGGTGGTGGTCGCCATCACCCAATGCCATGAAGGCGGTGTGGAACTGGACGTCTACGAAGCCGGCAGCCGCCTGCGTGGCGTCGGCGTGCTGTCCGGCGGCGGCATGACCCGCGAAGCAGCGTTCGGCAAACTGCATGCGTTGTTGGGTTCAGGCTTGCCGACCGAAGAAGTGCGGCGATTGGTTGAACTGGATCTGTGCGGCGAGCTGCGCTGAGTGAGGTGCCGTAGGACCGGTCCTACAGCTTTGCGCTGCGACGCGGCACAAGATTTGCTCCCCCCTATCCGGCCAATCGCGCCGGATAACCCCCATGCTGCACTCCCACCTGACCACCCTCAACGCCGTCTCCCTGGTCCTGGAAACCTTCGCCGCCGAAGGCCTGCCCCGCGAAGCCTTGCTTGAAGGCAGCGGCATCAGCCTGGCCGAGCTGGACCGGGCCGATATCCGCATCGCCACCCACCAGGAAATGCAGGTCTGCGTCAACGCAGTGGCCTTGCGCCGGGACATCGGCCTGGAGCTGGGACGGCGCATGCATGTGTCGTCCTACGGGATTCTCGGTTACGCCCTGCTGACCAGTGCCACTTTCGGTGACGCCCTGCGCCTGGCCCTGACCTACCCGGCGCTGCTCGGCACCCTGTTCGAACTGTGTCTGATCGAAGACGGCGACACGATCTGGCTCAGCGCCAGCGACTACCGCGACAACGAAGCCTTGACCGCCTTCAACAGCGAACTGTGCATGACCTCCCTGAAAGTCATCTGCGACGACCTGCTCGGCCACGCCCTGCCCCTGCTCGGCGCACGTTTCGCTTATCCGGCCCCGGACTACCGACAGCGCTACGCCGAAAACTTCCCCTGCACCGTGCAATTCGAGCAGGCCGACAACGCCTTTGCCTTTTCCCGCCACTGGCTCGACCAGCCCCTGCCACTGGCCGACCGCATCACCCATCGCGACATGCACGAGCGCTGTCGTCGGCAGAACATCGAGTTCACCGGGCGCCAGGCCTGGCTGGGGCGTATCCGTCAGTTGATCGCCAGCCAGTTGCACTCAGCCCCCGGTCTCGGCGCCCTGGCCGCGCAAATGAATTGCTCCGAACGCACCCTGCGCAGGCATCTGCAGGCCAACGGCAGCAGCTATCAGGAACTGCTCGACGAGCTGCGTTTCGAGCGCGCCAAGCAGATGTTGCAAGAGGACCAACTGCCCATCTACCGCATCGCCGAAGAGCTGGGCTTCAGCGAGACCGCGAGCTTTCGTCATGCGTTCAGCCGCTGGAGCGGCGTGGCGCCGAGCCAGTTCAGGCCCTGAAACGGGGCACTGATGCCTCATTAAGAGGCGATATGCGGCCAGTCTTTATGGCCGAATAAATCCCCTTTTGGCCGTTCCCGTCGTTCCCGCCAGCGTCCCTGCACGCCAAAAATGGAACACCGACAGCCAAGAGGAAAACAACAAATGCTGACGATCTATTCGGACGATCATCGCCTGCACCATGGCCGCTGCGAGCTGATCGACGGGCAACTCAAGCCCTGCTTCGAGATGCCGTCCCGCGCCGACCATGTGCTGGAACGGGTCAAGGCGCGCAATCTCGGCCCGGTGCTGGCGCCTGATGACTTCGGCCTGGCCCCGGTACAACGGGTGCACAGCGCCGACTACCTGGAGTTCTTCAAGGGCGCCTGGCAGCGCTGGGCCGCCATGGGCAGCGAGGGCGATCTGCTGCCCTTCACCTGGCCGGCCCGCACTCTGCGCTCGATAAAACCCACCAGCTTGCACGGCGAGTTCGGCTACTACAGCTTCGACGCCGGGGCACCGATCACTGCAGGCACCTGGCAGGCCGCCTACAGCGCCGCACAGGTCGCCCTGACCGCGCAGAACGCCATCCAGCAGGATGGTCTAGCCAGCGCCTTCGCCCTGTGCCGTCCGCCGGGCCATCACGCGGCTGGCGATCTAATGGGCGGCTACTGCTACCTGAACAATATCGCCATCGCTGCCCAGGCTTTCCTCGATCAGGGCCGTAAGAAAGTGGCGATCCTCGACGTTGATTACCACCACGGCAACGGTACGCAGTCGATCTTCTACGAACGCGGCGACGTGCTGTTCACCTCGATCCACGGCGATCCGGCCATCGAATTCCCGTTCTTCCTCGGTTACGCCGACGAACTCGGCGAAGGTCCGGGCGCGGGCTACAACTTCAACTATCCATTGCCTGCGGGCAGTGACTGGGCCGCCTGGAGCCAGGCGCTGGAACAGGCCTGCGCGCAGATCGAGGCCTACGACCCGGACGTGGTGCTGGTTTCCCTGGGTGTCGATACGTTCAAGGACGACCCCATCTCCCAGTTCAAACTGGACAGCCCCGATTACCTGAGCATGGGCGCACGCATTGCCCGGCTCGGTAAACCGACGCTGTTCGTGATGGAAGGCGGCTATGCCGTCGAGGAAATCGGCATCAATGCCGTGAATGTGCTGGAAGGCTTCGAAACCGTCTGATCCGACCTTATTACAAGAGCGAACACGATGAATCCATTCAAGCGTCTTATGGCTCCCGTACTCTGCGCCTCGCTGTTCTGCGCCGCGACCCAGGCCGATGAACAGCGCACGCTGCGCGTCTACAACTGGTTCGACTACATCACCCCGCAAACCCTGGTGGACTTCAAGCAAGACGCCAAGGTCAACCTGATCTACGACATCTTCGACACCAACGAAGCGCTGGAAGCCAAGCTGCTGACCGGCAACTCCGGCTATGACGTAGTGGTGCCGTCCAACGTGTTCCTGGCCAAGCAGATCGAAGCCGGGGTGTTCCAGCCCCTGGATCGCAGCAAGTTGAGCAACTACTCGCATCTGGACCCCAAGCTGATGAAGCTGTTGGAGGCCAACGATCCGGGCAACAAATACGCCGTGCCCTACATGTACGGCACCATCCTGATCGGCTTCAACCCGGACAAGGTCAAGGCCGTGCTGGGTGACAAGGCGCCGGTGGACAGTTGGGACCTGATCTTCAAGGAAGAGAACATCAGCAAGCTCAAGCAGTGCGGCGTCGCCCTGCTCGACTCGCCGTCGGAAATCATGCCGCTGGCCTTGCAGCACCTGGGCCTGCCACCCAACAGCACCAAGCCTGCGGACTACGCAAAGGCCGAAGCGCTGATGTTGAAGATCCGACCGTACATCAGCTACTTCCACTCGTCCAAGTACATGGCCGATATCGCCAACGGCGACATCTGCGTGGCCGTCGGTTACTCCGGCAGCTTCTCCCAGGCCGCCAACCGCGCCAAGGAAGCCAAGAACGGCGTAGTCGTGGACATGCGCCTGCCCAAGGAAGGCGCACCGATCTGGTTCGACATGCTCGCCATCCCCAAAGGCGCCAAAAACACCGAAGACGCCCACGCCTTTATCAACTACCTGCTGCAACCCAAGGTGATCGCGCCGATCAGTGACTTCGTCGGCTACCCGAACCCGAACAAGGACGCCACCGAGCTGGTCGACCCGGCGATCCGCAGCAATCCCAACCTGTACCCGACCGAAGAGGCAATGAAAACCCTCTACACCCTGCAACCCCTGCCCCACGATGCCGAGCGTGCACGGACACGGGCGTGGACCAAGATCAAGTCGGGGACCTGATTAAAAGGCAAGCATAGATACTGTGGGAGCGCGGCTTGCCCGCGAAGACGATCTTTAAGGTTCAAAGAATCTGGAGGCTGTACGGGCCTCTTCGCGGGCAAGCCGCGCTCCCACAGATTTGGTCTCATCAGAAACTCAGCGACTATTTCCCCGGAACCAACCTAGTCTGCCTGTGCTCAACTCTTATCTGGATGCTCACCGCCACGCCACCGAGGGTTAATTCAATGGGTTCGTCTTCTTCCATCGAACAGCACAGCGCACGCGACCAACTTTGCATCAACACCATCCGCACCCTGGCCATGGATGCCGTGCAGAAGGCCAATTCCGGCCATCCCGGTACGCCCATGGCCCTGGCTCCGGTGGGTTATACGCTGTGGAACCGCTTCCTGCGCTATCACCCCGAGCATCCGGACTGGCCTAACCGCGACCGTTTCGTCCTGTCGGTCGGGCATGCCTCGATGCTGTTGTATTCGCTGCTGCACCTGGCCGGCGTGGTCGAGATCGACGAGCACGGCAAGCCTTCGGGCAAGCCGGCGGTCGCCCTGGAAGACATCAAACAGTTCCGCCAACTGGACTCCAAGACGCCCGGCCACCCGGAATACCGCATGACCACGGGCGTGGAAACCACCACCGGGCCCCTGGGCCAGGGCTGCGCCAACAGCGTCGGCATGGCGATGGCCGAACGCTGGTTGGGCGAGCGTTTTAATGGCCCGCAGCGCACGCTGTTCGACTACAACGTCTACGTGCTGTGCGGCGATGGCGACATGATGGAAGGCGTCACCAGCGAGGCGGCGTCGATTGCCGGGCACCTCAAGCTGGCCAACCTGTGCTGGATCTACGACAACAACACCATCAGCATCGAAGGCCACACCAACCTGGCCTTCAGCGAAGACGTACAGACCCGTTTCGAGGGCTACGGCTGGAACACCCTGCATGTGGCCGACGCCAACGACACCGAGGCCCTGACCAAGGCCATCGAGGTGTTCAAGCACACCAATGACGCGCCGACCCTGATCGTGGTCGACAGCGTGATCGGCTATGGCTCCCCCCATAAGCACAACACCTCCGCCGCCCACGGCGAGCCCCTGGGCGAAGATGAAATCAAGCTGACCAAGCAATTCTATGGCTGGGACGAAAATTCCAGCTTCCTCGTGCCCGACGATGCCCGCACCTGCCTGCGCGACAGCCTGCTGCAACGCAACAGCGAGGCCTACGACAGCTGGCAGCAAACCCTGAAGGCGCTTGAAAACAGCGAGCCGAAGCTGGCCGATGAACTGCGCCGCATGCGTGCAGGGGAAATGCCGGAGCAATGGCAGGATTCGATGCAGTCCTTCGAAGCCGACCCCAAGGGCCTCGCCACCCGTGCTTCCGGCGGTAAGGTGCTTAATGCCTTTGCCGAGCAAATCCCGTGGCTGCTGGGCGGTTCGGCGGACTTGTCGCCGTCCACCAAAACCAACCTGACCTTCGACGGCGCGGGCAGTTTTGCCGCCGACAACTATAGCGGCCGCAACCTGCACTTCGGTATCCGCGAACATGCCATGGGCTCCATCGCCAACGGAATGGCGCTGTGCTACGTGCGGCCCTATGCCTCGACCTTTCTGGTGTTCAGCGACTACATGAAGCCGCCGATCCGCCTCGCGTCGATCATGGAATTACCGGTGATCTTCGTCTTCACCCACGACTCCATAGGCGTCGGCGAAGACGGGCCGACTCACCAGCCCATCGAACAACTGACGCAACTGCGCTCGACTCCCGGCCTGCTGACCCTGCGCCCAGGCGATGCCAATGAAACCGCTCAGGCGTGGAAAGTGGCCCTGGCCCAAACCAATCGGCCGTCGTGCATCATCCTTTCGCGGCAACCCATGCCAACCCTGGACCGCCAGCAATACGCTGCGGCTGAGGGGCTGGCAAAAGGCGCTTACGTGCTGGCCGACGCGAAAGCGGGCGAACCTGCGGTGATCTTGATTGCTACCGGCAGCGAAGTCGGCATGACGGTGCAGGCCTACGAGCATCTCAAGGCCGAAGGTATCGCCGCGCGTGTGGTGTCGATGCCGAGTTGGGAACTGTTCGAGCAACAGGACCAGGCCTACCGCGACAGCGTCTTGCCGCCTGCCGTGAGCGCACGGGTCGCTGTGGAACAGGCCGGGCCGCTGGGCTGGGATCGCTATGTCGGCAACACTGGGGCCAAAGTAGTGATGAACACCTTCGGTGCCTCGGCGCCCATCGATAAGCTGCAGGCCAAGTTTGGCTTTACCGTGGAGAACATTGTGAAGGTGGCGAAGGCACAAATCTCAGGTTAATCCGTTGGCCGTACCCTGTGGGACCGGCTTTAGCCGGGAAAGCTACAGGACAGACAATAGATACGTATTGGTCATGCCCAAAACTTCCCGGCTAAAGCCGGTCCCACAAAACCTCTCACCGAATCTCAATCGCGCCAGGCCTCTTTCAGCCTGGCCAACGCCAGGGCAATCTCCGCTTCGGGCACCGCCGCAAACCCCAGCACCAGCCCGGCGCGGTTATCCACAGGCTCGCTGGAATCGGGCAGCCAATAATCGCTCAGGGCATTGATCTCGACGCCTGCACCTGCGGCCTTGGCCACCAGCTCCTGTTCCCGCGCCAGGCTCTCGACCCGCATCGCGCAGTGCAGCCCCGCCACCACCTTGGGCATCACCTCACAACCGCGAATGTCCGCAGGCCATCCGGCCAGCAAGGCGTTGCGACGGCTCAACGCGGCCCGGCGCATGCGGCGGATATGCCGCTGGAAATGGCCCTTGGCAATGAATTCGGCCATCACCCGTTGCGTACCGATTTCGGAATGGCGCATGTCCACGGCGCGACGCTGACTGAACGGCTTGACCAACCTCTCAGGTAAAACCAGATAACCCAGGCGCAGCGCCGGAAAGGCAATCTTGCCGAACGTGCCGACATACAGCACTCGCCCATGCCGATCCAGCGCCGCCAAAGGTGCCAATGGCGCGCCGCTGTAGCGGTATTCGCCGTCGTAATCGTCCTCGACGATCCAGCCCTTGGTGCGTTCGGCCCAGGCCAGCAGGTCGAGGCGCCGGGCCAGGCTCATGACCACGCCGGTGGGGTACTGATGCGAAGGCGTCACGTAGGCCATTTTGCAGTCGCTGCGCGCCAGTTCCGCGCTCTGCATGCCCTCTTCATCCACCGCGATGCCCTGCAGCCTGGCCCCTGCGATGGCGAACGCATGACCCGCTGCCCTGTAGCCCGGGTTTTCCACAGCCACCCCATCTCCGGCCTGCACCAGCAGCTGTGCACAAAGGCTGATGGCCTGCTGTGCACCACTGGTGATCACAATTTGCTCAGCCGTGCAGGTCAGCCCGCGTGAACTGCGCAAATAAACGGCAATCAGCTCGCGCAGACGTGCATCTCCTGCCGCCTCACCGTAGCCCAGCAGATGCAGGTCTGGTTTGCGCCAGAAAGCCGCGTGCAGCTTGCCCCACACGGCAAACGGGAATAGATCGAACGCAGGCACACCCACCCGAAACGCCTTGGGCGGCCCACCCAGAGGAGGGTTTAAATGGTGCTTTTGCAGCAATTCCAGCGCCGGACTGTGGATAACTTCACTGGATGAAATACCAGGTATTTTCGTCGATTTTGTGGATAAACCTGTGGGTAAGCCTGGTGATAACCCTGTGGACACTTTTGTGGATAGTTTTTTCGGCGAAGCTTTTTCCAACGCCATCTGCCGACTCGGTAATTGCGCGACATAGGTCCCATCGCCAATCCGGCCGTCGGTAAAACCCTCGGCGTACAACTGGTCGTAGGCACGCATCACGCTGTTGCGCGAGATCGACAAAGACTCGGCCAGGTCGCGACTCGCGGGCAAACGTGTGCCGCTGCTCAGACGGCCATCAAGAATACGCAGGCGCAGCGCCTGATACAGCTGGCGGCTCAGGCCCTGGCGGCGATCCAGCTCGATCCCGGCCAGGTTGAAAGGAAATGACGGTAGCGGTTCAGGCATGAAATTGGCCCTATCAAATTGGCTCTTAATGGTTCTTACATCGAACCAATAGGCTGCCTAGGATTCACTCATTCGCCAAGGAATAATTTCATGTACACACCCAGTGCCTTCAACGATGAAGAACTTGCCAGCCTGCACGGCCTGATCGAACAGACGCGCCTGGCGATTCTGGTCACCCATGACGAAAACGGCATACAGGCCTCGCATTTGCCACTGCTGTTCAGCCCCGAGCAAGGGCCGTTCGGCACGCTCTACGGCCACATGGCCAAGGCCAATCCGCAATGGCGCACCTTGCAGACCCGCGCCGAAGCAATGGTGATCTTTGCCGGTGCCGACGCCTACGTCAGCCCGGCGTTTTATCCGAGCAAGGCCGAGCATGGCAAAGTGGTGCCAACCTGGAATTATCAAGCGGTGCACGCCTATGGCCGCGCCGATGTCTTCACCGACGCCGGGCGCCTGCTCAACCTGGTCAGCGCCCTGACCGACAAACACGAAGGCAGCCGCGCGCAGCCTTGGGCGGTAGCGGATGCGCCAGCCGAGTACATCGACAAGATGCTCAGCGCCATCGTCGGCTTCGCCTTGCCGATCAGCAGCCTGGAAGGCAAGCGCAAGCTCAGCCAGAACCGCAGCGCCGAAGATATTGCCGGCGTGCGCGCAGGCCTGATCGCCACGGCCGATGCCCGCGACCTTGAACTCGCCAAATTGATGAACACATAGGAAGGAGAAGCACTGTGTCCGATGTTCAGATTCGCCCCGTTACCGAACAGGATCACGCTGCCTGGCTGCCGCTGTGGCAGGCGTACCTGCGCTTCTACAAGACCGAGCTGAGCGACGAAGTCTGCGCCAGCACCTGGCAGCGTTTGCTCGACCCGAGCGAAACCACCAATGGCGCCTTGGCCTGGCACGACGGCAAGGCCATCGGCATGGTGCACTTCATCTATCATCGCTCCAACTGGAGCATCAAGAATGCCTGCTATCTTCAGGACCTGATTGTCGCCCCGGACCAGCGCGGCACCGGCGTCGGCCGCCTGCTGATCGAACACGTCTACGTGACGGCCAAGGCCAACAACTGCGACAAGGTGCACTGGCTGACCCACGAGACCAACGCCACGGCCATCCAGTTGTACGAACGCATCGCCGAGCGCCCCGGCTATATCCAATTCCGCAAAATGCTCTAGGAAATCCACCGATGTCGAATACCGAATTGCATTGGCAGCCCGCCCAACTCCCCGACAGCCAGACCCTGCAAGGGCGCTTTATCCGCCTGGAAAAACTCGACCCGGCGCGTCATGGCGATGACTTGTGGCAGGCACTGGAAGGCCCGGACTCGGATCGCAAGCTCTGGGACTACCTGCCTTACGGACCTTTCCCGCAGCGCAGCGACTTCGATGCCTGGCTGGCCAGGCATGCGGCGGACACCGACCCGTGGTTCTACAGCGTGATCGATCAGGTCAGCGGCAAGTGCGAAGGCATCATCAGCCTGATGTCCATCGTCCCGGCCCACGGCCGTATCGAAATCGGCCACGTCACCTTCAGCGCCGCCATGCAGCGCACACCCAAGGGCACCGAGGCGATCTACCTGCTGGGCAAGACGTCGTTCGCCCTGGGCAACCGTCGTCTGGAGTGGAAATGCAACGGCAACAACGCCCGCTCCAAGCGCGCAGCCGAACGTTTTGGCTTCAGCTTCGAAGGGATTTTCCGCCAGCACATGGTGGTCAAGGGCGTGAACCGCGACACCGCCTGGTATTCGATCCTGGACAGCGAATGGCCGACGATTGCCGCAGGCTTCGAGCGCTGGCTGGCGGCGGACAACCAACAGTCGGATGGCCAGGTCAGAACCCTGGAAGAGTGCCGCGAGTCGGCTTGATGCCGGCTCCTACAACAATCATTCCAAATCATGGATGTGCGGCTAGATACAGTTCCCCTATGGCCGACAAAAAAAAGGGAGCCAAAGCTCCCCAAGAGGTTAATCGTTAGCGGGTTTGTCGAAGGCGATATCAGCCTTCAATCTCAATCAGGATCTCGCCCGGATTGACCCGATCGCCCTTGGCGACGTGAATGGCGACGACTTTGCCGGCGATGGAGGCCTGTACTTCGGTTTCCATCTTCATGGCTTCGGTGATCAGTACAGCCTGGCCGGCCTTGACCATGTCGCCTTCCTTGACCAGCACGTCGACGATGTTGCCCGGCATGGTGGTGCTGACGTGGCCGGGGCCGGTGGCCTGGTTGCGCTTGCTGGCGCCGCCGCCGACGAATTCGTTGAGCGGTTCGAACACCACTTCTTCCGGCATACCGTCGATGGACAGGTAGAAGTGACGCTTGCCACCGGCCTTGACGCCGACACCGGTGATATCCACGCGGTAGCTTTCGCCGTGTACGTCGATGACGAACTCAGTCGGTACGCCCTCGCCGCCCGCCTTGGCCACACCGCCCGCTTCCGGGATTGGCAACAGGGCTTCAGGCGCCAGGGTGCCGGCGGCGCGTTCTTCGAGGAACTTGCGGCCAATGTCCGGGAACATGGCGAAGGTCAGCACGTCCTCTTCGGACGCTGCCAGGGTGCCAATGTCAGCGCGAAGCTTGGTCATTTCCGGCTTGAGCAGGTCGGCCGGACGCACGTCGATCAGCTCTTCGTTGCCGATGGCCTGGCGACGCAGTTTTTCATCGACCACACCCGGCGCCTTGCCGTAGCCGCCCTGCAAGTACAGCTTCACTTCGTTGGTGATGGTCTTGTAGCGCTCGCCGGCCAGCACGTTGAAGAATGCCTGGGTGCCGACGATCTGCGAAGTCGGGGTCACCAACGGTGGGTAGCCCAGGTCCTTGCGCACGCGCGGGATCTCGGCCAGCACTTCGCTCATGCGGTTCAGGGCGCCCTGTTCCTTAAGCTGGTTGGCGAGGTTGGAAATCATCCCGCCCGGCACCTGGTTGACCTGAACACGGGTATCGACCGCAGTGAATTCGCTCTCGAACTGGTGATACTTCTTACGCACGGCGTAGAAATACAGACCGATTTCCTGCAACAACTCCAGGTCCAGACCGGTGTCGAACTCGCTGCCCTTGAGCGCCGCGACCATGGACTCGGTGCCCGGATGGCTGGTGCCCCAAGCGAAGCTGGAGATGGCGGTGTCGATATGGCTGGCACCGTTTTCGACGGCCTTGAGCTGGCACATGGCGGCAAGGCCAGCGGTGTCATGGGAGTGGATGAAGATCGGCAGGGACTGCTCGGCCTTCAGCGCCTTGACCAGTTCGCCAGTAGCGTACGGGGTCAGCAGACCAGCCATATCCTTGATCGCCACCGAGTCGCAACCCATGGCTTCCATTTCCTTGGCCTGAGCCACGAACGCCTCGATGGTGTGCACCGGGCTGGTGGTGTAGGCGATGGTGCCCTGGGCGTGCTTGCCCGCAGCTTTCACCGCCTTGATAGCCACGCGCAGGTTACGCACGTCGTTCATGGCGTCGAAGATGCGGAACACATCGATACCGTTGTCCGCAGCCTTGGCCACGAACGCCTTGACCACGTCATCGCTGTAATGGCGATAGCCCAGCAGGTTCTGCCCGCGCAAGAGCATCTGCAGACGGGTGTTAGGCAGGGCCGCACGCAGTTGGCGCAGACGCTCCCACGGGTCTTCCTTGAGGAAACGTACGCAGGCATCGAACGTCGCGCCGCCCCACACTTCCAGGGACCAGTAGCCAACCTTGTCGAGCTTGTCGCAGATCGGCAGCATGTCTTCAGTGCGCATGCGGGTGGCCAGCAGCGATTGGTGGGCGTCACGCAGAATGGTATCGGTGACGAAGATTTTCTTGCTCATTGTTCTATTCCTCACAGGCCCGCGTGGGCGGCGATAGCAGCGGCGATGGCCAAGGCCAGCTCTTCGGGTTTGCGCTTGATCGAGTAGTTGGTCAGTTCAGGATGGGCTTCGACGAAGCTGGTGTTGAACTGGCCGCTACGGAATTCCGGGTTACGCAGGATTTCCTGGTAATACGCAGCAGTGGTCTTGACCCCTTGCAGGCGCATGTCATCCAGTGCGCGCAGGCCACGATCCATCGCCTCTTCCCAGGTCAGCGCCCAGACGATCAGCTTCAGGCACATCGAGTCGTAGTACGGCGGAATGGTGTAGCCGGTGTAGATCGCCGTGTCGGTGCGCACGCCTGGGCCGCCGGGGGCGTAGTAACGGGTGATCTTGCCGAAGCTGGGCAGGAAGTTGTTCTTGGGGTCTTCGGCGTTGATGCGAAACTGCAACGCAAAACCACGGTGAATAATGTCTTCCTGCTTGACCGAGAGCGGCAGGCCGGAGGCGATGCGGATCTGCTCGCGAACAATGTCGATGCCGGTGATTTCTTCGGTGATGGTGTGTTCCACCTGCACCCGGGTGTTCATCTCCATGAAGTACACCTCGCCCTCGGCGAGCAGGAACTCCACGGTGCCGGCGTTCTCGTAGCCCACGGCCTTGGCCGCACGCACCGATAGGTCGCCGATATAGGCGCGCTGTTCCGGGGTCAGTTGCGGGCTTGGGGCGATTTCGATGAGCTTCTGGTTACGGCGCTGGATCGAGCAGTCGCGCTCGAACAGGTGCACGACGTTGCCGAAACTGTCACCGAGAATCTGCGCCTCGATGTGCTTGGGATTAACGATGCATTTTTCCAGGAAGACTTCCGCCGAACCGAAAGCCTTGGTCGCTTCGGAGATGACACGGGGGAACGCCTGCTCCAGTTCCTCACGGCTGTTACAACGACGGATACCGCGCCCGCCGCCACCGGAAGTGGCCTTGAGCATCACCGGATAACCAATGCGATCGCCTTCCAGCAGGGCCTCGTGGATATCGGCCACGTTGCCCTCAGTGCCCGGCGTGACCGGCACACCGGCCTTGATCATGCTGCGGCGCGCTTCGGTCTTGTCGCCCATGCGGCGAATGACTTCAGCGGACGGACCGATGAACTTGATCCCACGTTCGGCGCAAATGTCTGCAAGTTCAGCATTTTCCGACAAGAAACCGTAGCCGGGGTGCAGAGCATCGCAGCCGGTTTCGACGGCCAGGTTCACCAGCTTGCGTGGATTGAGGTAACCGGCGAGGGGTTCGGCACCAATGCTATGGGCCTCATCCGCCCGCTTCACATGCAGGGCGTGCCGATCAGCGTCGGAATAGATCGCTACCGAGCGGATGCCCATTTCGGCGCAGGCGCGCACGATCCGGACAGCAATTTCACCGCGGTTGGCGATCAGGATTTTTGTTATCACGAGTATGTCCTCGACCGTTGAACAGACGAACCAGCACAGCGGCAAGCTATGACAAGTTGTTGCGAAGCCACCCTATGCCGGATCAGGGATTAACAAAAATGAGTTAAAGTTGGGTGAGCCATAAGTAAAACCTTATAGTCATCACTTCAGCTATTGGCAGGGGTCTATAAAAATGCGTAAGTCATTGATGCGTATGACATTACGTCAGCTGCGAATTTTCAACGAGGTCTGTGACCTTCGTTCCTACAGCCGTGCTGCCGAGGAAATGTCCCTCACGCAACCGGCTGTCAGCTTGCAGATTCGTCAGTTGGAAGAGCTGGTCGGCCAGCCTTTGTTCGAATACGTCGGTAAGAAGTTGTACCTGACCGAGGCCGCCGAAGCTTTGCAAAAGGCCAGTCGCGACATTTTCGGGCGCCTGGAAAACCTCGATATGCAGCTCTCGGACATGCAGGGTTCGCTGCAGGGACAGTTGAAGCTGGCCATCGAATCCAGCTGCAAATACTTCATGCCGCACCTGTTTGCCGCCTTCAAGCAGCGTTATCCGGAGGTGATGCTGAATCTGACGGTAGTCAACAGAGCCCAGGTCATCAAGAGGCTTTCCGATAATCGTGATGATTTGGTGGTCATGACCATGGTGCCTCAGGACATGGGCCTGGAGTTCCTGCCGTTCCTGAACAACCCGATCGTGGCCGTGGCCAGGGCAGATCACCCGTTGAGCGCGATGGAACAATTGAGCCTGAAGGATCTGGAACCCTACTCCCTGGTGATCCGCGAGCCTGGCTCGGGCACGCGCAAAGCGTGTGAGGAGTACTTCAAGGACAAACGCGTGCACTTTGCCCAGACCATGGAAGTATCTTCGGCAGAGGCGCAGCGCGAATGCGTGGTGGCAGGCCTGGGGATCGCGGTGCTGACGCGCCACGCCCTGAGTCTGGAACTGGCCACCGGCACCCTAAAAGAGCTACCGGTGGCCGAGTTACCGCTGTATCGCAGCTGGTGCGTGGTGCAAGGCCAGGCCAAGCGGCTGTCGCCGGTGGCACATGCCTTTCTGGCGTTTATCCGCAGCGAACGTGCGCAGATCAGCCAGCTTGTCGAGCGTTTCGACGGGCGCCTTCCGCAGGCTTGACTGCCTGCCAGAAGTTGGCCGACATATCGTCAGCGCCGTAACCGGCCAGTTCCTGATTCAGGCGGCGCTCTTCGGAGTAGCTTTCAATCGCTCGCCGAAAGGCCATGCGGCGCTGGTCTTCCTGCTGGCGGCGAGTCTTGGCAGTGCTGTTCTGTTGCGAGTCATCATAGTGCCGAGGCATATCCTGTCTCCCAATCCGTGTGCGGGAGTACAGAGTGGCCTCGTGCAATGACGATCAGGCGGCGAAAGCATGACAAGTTGGTGAAGACTTCGGAAAAATCTCGTTACCACCGTGATGGTATGCGATAGATATCTATCGTTTTTAACCCCGGCGCCCCTGCGATAGTAATCAGGCAGGGACAAGTCTGAGCAACCTGCAATTTATATAGTCTCTAAACAGGATGAAACTGATATGGATATTCAAACTAAAGATTGGCATGCCACTAGCGAAAAAACTGCGGAAGGCACGAAAACTAACGTTTTCGGTAAAGTGGTCGTTCCCACCAGCTCGACAACCGTAACCCTGGTGCCTCATACAGGTATCGGCCCTCGTGATAACAGCCTGCAGCTGGAAATCCTGCTACAGGATAACGGCATTGGACTACAGGCTTTAACCGAGAAAACCGTGACTTACTCTAAAAGCTATTCAAGAGACAGCGCGTCTGCCGTAAGAATCTTCTACAAAAACACCGAGGTGGCTGACTTCATTGTAGAATAACCACCCTGCATAATAATGTAAGAACCGACTAAAGCAAAAACCCGCCAGACAGTTTTTATTGTCTGGCGGGCTTTTTCACATACTCTTAAATCGAACTAAGGCGCTTCCTGTGCGTATTAGTCCTCATGCGCCTTGATCGACTTCGGCGACAGACGCAGGCTGCGAAGGCTGCGCTTGACGCTCTTTAGGTGATTGACCAGGCTCGGCCCGCGCGCCATGGCAACGCCCATGGCCAGCACGTCAATCACTACCAAGTGGGCGATGCGCGAAGTCAGTGGGGTGTAGATTTCGGTGTCTTCGTGCACGTCGATGGCCAGGTTGACCGTTGACAGCTCGGCCAGCGGTGTCTGGCTCGGGCACAGGGTGATCAGGTTGGCGCCGCTTTCGCGAACCAGGTTGGCGGTGATCAGCAAGTCTTTGGAGCGGCCCGACTGCGAAATACAGACCGCAACGTCGGTGGGCTTGAGGGTCACAGCCGACATCGCCTGCATATGCGGATCGGAATAGGCCGCCGCGCTGAGCAGCAGGCGGAAGAACTTGTGCTGGGCATCTGCTGCCACGGCACCGGAGGCACCAAAACCATAGAACTCGACCCGCTGCGCGGTGGCCATGGCCGAGACCGCCATCTGCAAAGCGTGAGGATCAAGGTTCTCGCGCACTTCCATCAGAGTGTGCAGAGTTGTATCGAAAATTTTCAGGCTGTAGTCGGCGACAGAATCATCTTCGTGGATCGCGAACTGACCGAAGCTGGCACCGGCGGCCAGGCTCTGGGCCAGCTTGAGCTTGAGGTCCTGGAAGCCGGTGCAACCGATTGCGCGGCAGAAACGCACAATGGTCGGCTCGCTGATACCTACGCTGTGTGCCAGATCAGCCATGGAACTGTGCATGACGGCCGCAGGGTCAAGCAGCACGTGATCGGCAACCTTGAGCTCCGATTTGCGTAACAGATGGCGTGACTGGGCAATGTGTTGCAGCAGATTCAAAGGACTGACTCGACGAAAGAGGGCCGTCTTGGGCCGGATTGTTGTAGCTTTCTTGTAGTTATACTACATGAGCTGCGGCCCGCACAGTTAAACGAGCCTGGCCCTGCGTCAGTGCGGCGCTTTTGAGAAAGCCTGCCTGTCGATACGGGGCACCTACAAATCAGTAATCAGTTTCTTTGTGCGCTCGCAGCAGGGCCACCAAAGCCTCGGCATCAATCGGACGACTGATCAGATAACCCTGCACCTCATCGCACCGATGCTCCTTGAGGAACGCCAGTTGCTCCTTGTCCTCGACTCCCTCCGCCACTACCTTCAAACCAAGACTGTGGGCCATGGCGATAATGGCGCGGGTGATCGCCGCATCCTCGCTGCCTTCGCCCAGCCCGCGAATAAAAGCCTGGTCGATCTTCACGTAGTCCACCGGGAAGCGCTTGAGGTAACTCAGGGAAGAATAGCCGGTACCAAAGTCGTCGATGGCCAATTGCACACCTAGCTCATGCAACTGCTGGAAAGTGGCGATGATGTGCTCGACGCTGTCCAGTAGCTGGCTTTCGGTCAACTCCAATTCCAGCCAGTCAGCCTTCAAACCGGTTTCATCCAGAACTTGGCGCACCA
The DNA here is from genome assembly GCF_056933585.1 of Pseudomonas sp. JL23. NCBI lineage: Bacteria > Pseudomonadati > Pseudomonadota > Gammaproteobacteria > Pseudomonadales > Pseudomonadaceae > Pseudomonas > Pseudomonas sp. JL23. The sequence continues at coordinate 6,790,369 of NZ_CM167795.1, forward strand.
GGCTGACCAGCTTGCCCTGGCGCAACTGATGCACTGACAGGTTGACCGACACGCGGATCGGCCGCATGCCCTGACGTTGCCACTCACACGCCTGCCAACAGGCCTTGCGCAGGACGAACTCGCCAATGGCACCGATCAGGCCGGTCTCTTCGGCCAGACCGATAAAGTCCCCCGGTGGCACCATGCCCAGACTCGGATGGCGCCAGCGCACCAACGCCTCGGCGGCTTCGATACGCCCGGTGGCGAGGCACAGCTTGGGTTGATAGAAAACCTCCAGTTGCTGCTCGTCGATCGCCTTGCGCAGTTGGATCTCCAGTTGCAGACGTTCCAGAGTGCTGGCTTGCAGGCTCTCGGTGTAGAACTGGAAATTATTGCCGCCCAAATGCTTGGCGTGCTGCATCGCCATGTTCGACTGGCTGACCAGGGCCGAGATTTCCCGGGCCGAGTCCGGCAACAGGCTGATCCCCACCGAAGCACTGATAACCAACTCATGCCCGGCAATCGAGATAGGCGTGCGCAACTTGGCCAGCAGCCGACTGGTGACCCGGGCCAGACTCGACAGGTTGGCATAGGCGTCGAACAGCACAGCGAACTCATCGCCGGACAACCGGGCAATGGTATCGGCCTCGGGCATCGCACTGCTCAGGCGTCGGGCAACATGGCGCAGCAATTGGTCGGCAACTTCGTGGCCCAGGCTGTCATTGAGCAGCTTGAAACGGTCCAGGTTGATATGCAGCAATGCCAGGCTTCTGCCGCCCTGGCGCACGCGCTGGTTGCCTTCGCGCAGGCGTTCCTTGAATAGCGAGCGGTTGGCAAGGCCCGTCAATTCGTCGTAATGGGTCAGGTAGCGCATGCGCTCTTCGGATTCGCGTCGCGCGGACAGATCGGCGAAGAAGCCGACAATATGGCTCAATTCGCCGCTCGAATCGCGCACTTCGCTGAGATGAACCCACTGCGGGTACAGCTCGCCGTTCTTGCGCGTCTCGACCAGTTCGCCCTGCCAGTTGCCGGTCAAGTCCAGTGAATGGCGTATCGCGGCGAAGTGGCGGCGGATATCACGACTGCTGGCGATATCGGTAACCGTGCGCCCGACCATTTCTTCCTCGGTAAAACCGGTGACCTGACTGAATGCCTGGTTGATCGCCAGAATGCGATAGTCAGGGTCGAAGATGACGATGCCTTCACTGGCCGCCTCGAACACCGTCGCCGCAAGGCGTGGCGGGCTTTTGCTCAGGGTCAGGTTGGCTTCTTCCAACTCCCGGGTGCGCAGGGCCACGCGCTCTTCCAGTTCGGCATGAGCCTTGATCAGATCGCGCTCGGCGCGGCGGCGCTGCTCGATTTCCCGGGCCAGCTCGGCGTTGAGCTGATCCCCCTTGATCTGCGCCTGCTGCAAGGATTCGATCAGCGCCTGGTTTTGGAAACGTCGCACCAGCCCGCGCTGAATCAGCCGATTGACCTGCCAGGCCACTACCAGCAAGGCGAGCATCAGGATCAGCCCCAGCCAGCCCCAGCCGCGCATCGGTACATCGCCGCCCCAGAACAGGTAAAGAACCGGTGGCAGCAGGCAGGGCAAGGTAAAGGACAGGAACGCAGGAATACTCGCGGCATAACCGACGCTGGCCGAAAGCGTTGCCGCGCCGATCAGACCGAAGACCCAGGCCTGCTGTTCGAAATTTTCCACCGGCACCAGCGCCAGGGCCGCACTGGCCAGGGTCAGGCCACTGCCTATGGCACCGAGCAGGAACATCCGCCCCCATATCGGCTGGGCCTGGCGTTCAGGGGAAGCCGCTGTGAACGCAGCCACCTGACTGACACGCAGACACACCAATGCCGACAGCCAGCCGACCCAGACGCCGACCATCAGATAGCGTTGCGGGCTCCACAGCAGCCAGGCACAGACCAAACCATTGATGAACATGAGCAGCGTCGGCAGCATCGAGCCTTGATACAACAGGCGCGTACGCTCAACCGCCAGTTCGGTAGCAAACTGCTGTCGTATGGCCCGCCGGCTTGTGACAGGCGCATCGGATGCGTTGAAGCTCAATGACATGGTGATGTTCTTATAATAGTGGTGCCTCAAACGTGCACGGAGCATACACAAGCGACGGAGCAGACCAAACTGCCATGCATCATAAAAATATCAATTAGCCAGTAGTTGAATAGGGACTTGTGCTCATACGATAACTGGCCTCGATAGTATGACGTTAAGTTTGCCGACCCACGCCGGGCGCCATAGAATGCGTCGATGCGCGATGACCTCTCCCTTCTGCTTAATTCACTCAACGATGCCCAACGCCAGGCTGTAGCAGCCTCCGTGGGTCGTCAGTTGGTCCTGGCCGGTGCCGGCTCCGGCAAGACTCGTGTGCTGGTGCACCGTATCGCCTGGTTGATCCAGGTCGAACAGGCCTCGCCCCACTCGATCCTGTCGGTGACCTTCACCAACAAGGCTGCCGCCGAGATGCGTCACCGCATCGAGCAACTGATGGGCATCAGCCCGGCAGGCATGTGGGTCGGCACCTTCCACGGCCTGGCGCACCGCCTGCTGCGGGCGCACTGGCAGGAAGCCGGGCTGGTACAGACCTTCCAGATTCTCGACAGCGACGACCAGCAACGCCTGGTCAAGCGGGTAATCCGCGAGCTGGGCCTGGACGAACAGAAGTGGCCGGCCCGACAGGCCCAGTGGTTTATCAACGGCCAGAAAGACGAAGGGTTGCGCCCGAAACACATTCAAGCGGGCGGCGACCTGTTCCTCGCCACCATGCGCGGCATCTATGAAGCCTACGAAAATGCCTGCCAGCGCGCCGGGGTGATCGACTTCTCGGAGCTGCTGCTGCGTGCCCTCGACCTGTGGCGCGACAATCCCGGCCTGCTGGCCCACTACCAGCGCCGCTTCCGTCATGTATTGGTCGACGAATTCCAGGACACCAACGCCGTGCAGTACGCCTGGTTGCGACTGCTGGCTCAGGGCGGCGACAGCCTGATGGTGGTCGGCGATGACGACCAGTCGATCTACGGCTGGCGAGGGGCGAAGATCGAGAATATTCACCAGTATTCGTCAGACTTCCCTGATACCGAAGTCATCCGCCTGGAGCAGAACTATCGCTCCACCGCCAGCATCCTCAAGGCGGCCAACGGCCTGATCGTCAATAACAGCGGTCGTCTGGGCAAAGAGCTGTGGACTGACGTCGGTGATGGCGAGCTGATCAGCCTGTACGCCGCCTTCAACGAACACGACGAAGCGCGCTACGTGGTGGAAACCATCGAAAGCGCGATCAAGACCGGGCTGATGCGCAGCGATATTGCCATCCTGTACCGCTCCAACGCCCAGTCGCGGGTGCTGGAAGAAGCCTTGCTACGCGAACGCATTCCGTACCGCATCTATGGCGGCCAGCGCTTTTTCGAACGTGCCGAAATCAAGAACGCCATGGCTTACCTGCGTCTGCTGGAAGGTCGCGGCAACGATTCGGCACTGGAACGGGTGATCAACGTTCCGGCCCGTGGCATCGGCGAGAAAACCGTCGAAGCCATCCGTGAACACGCCCGCCACGCCGACGTGTCGATGTGGGAAGCCATGCGCCAGCTCATCGCCAATAAAGGCCTGACCGGACGCGCCGCCAGTGCCCTGGGTGCTTTCGTCGAGCTGATCGAGAACCTTGCGGCCAAGGTCATGGAGATGCCATTGCACCTCATGACCCAGACCGTTATCGAGCAGTCCGGGCTGATCACCTATCACCAGGAAGAAAAAGGTGAAAAGGGTCAGGCACGGGTAGAAAACCTTGAGGAACTGGTCAGCGCCGCACGCAACTTCGAAAACTCCGACGAAGATGAAGAACTGACGCCACTGGCGGCATTCCTCGGTCATGCCTCGCTGGAAGCTGGCGATACCCAGGCCGACGAGCACGAAGACAGCGTCCAGTTGATGACCCTGCACAGCGCCAAGGGCCTGGAGTTCCCCTACGTGTTCCTGGTGGGTATGGAAGAGGGGCTGTTCCCGCACAAGATGAGCCTGGAAGAACCGGGACGTCTTGAAGAGGAACGGCGCCTGGCCTATGTCGGCATCACCCGGGCCATGCAACATCTGGTCATGACCTACGCAGAAACCCGACGCCTGTATGGCAGCGAGACCTACAACAAGGTGTCGCGTTTCGTACGGGAAGTACCGCCCGCGCTGATTCAGGAAGTGCGCCTGTCCAACAGTGTCAGCCGCCCGTTCGGTGGCACTCAGAAAGTCAGCACCAGCAGCCTGTTCAACGGCACCGGCATTCCGGAAACCCAGTTCAGCATCGGCCAGAGCGTGCAACATGCAGTGTTCGGCGAGGGCGTGATCCTCAATTTCGAGGGCGCAGGCGCCCAGGCACGGGTGCAAGTCAACTTCTCCGAAGGCAGCAAGTGGCTGATGATGGGGTATGCCAAGCTGGTTGCGATTTGACGGAGTGCAGTCATCCACGCAATACCGTAATTGAAATACGTTTGTAGGAGCCGGGCTCGCCCGCGAAGAACGATAACGCAGTGTACTTGATGCACCGCAGCGCCTGATTCGCGGGCAAGTCGGGTCGCCGCATCGCTCGCTCCAACGGATCATCATGTTCACTGACGCGCTGAAGCTGTCCGCTTCCTGTCAGCAAATAAAGAAAAATCCTACAGCGCTTTAACTATTGCCTTACAAGCCCCATAGAAAGGGTATCTGCGATTTTATGCAAAAGCCGGAAACATTTGCTCGCTAGCCAGCGACCTGTCCGCTATGCAAGATGCCGCACGTGCAATCCACAAACGGGAATTCCCTCATGCAACGTTTTCTTAGCATCGTTCTGGCGCTGTGCATCGGGCTCACCATGAGCCTGGACGCCAACGCAGCACGCTTCGGTGGCGGTAAGAGCATTGGCTCGGCGCCGACTCACCAGGCCCGCCAGACCGCCCCATCCGCGCCTGCAGCCGCGCCTACCGCTGCTGGTCGTCCGACTCCTGCCGCTGGCGGAGCATCCCGCTGGCTGGGCCCATTGGCCGGTCTCGCTGCCGGTGGTCTGCTCGCTTCGATGTTCATGGGCGGCGGCTTCCAGGGCATGCAGTTCTTCGACATCCTGATCATGGCGGTCATCGCTTTCGTGATCTTCCGTTTCATCGCTGCCCGTCGCCGCAAGCAACAGCCTGAAATGGCCGGTGCCGGTGCGCCGTATCAGCGCGAAGCCGCGCCGCAGCCTGCGCAGAACTCGATGTTCGGCGCCAACTCCGCAGCTTCGGCAGCGCCGGTCATCAATGCGCCTGCCTGGTTCAACGAACAGCGCTTCCTGGATGCCGCCCGCAACCACTTCCAGTCCCTGCAACAACACTGGGACGCCAACGAAATGGACAAGATCGCCGAGTTCGTGACCCCGCAGATGCTGCAATTCCTGCGCAAGGAACGTGCGGACCTGGGTGATGGCTTCCAGTCGACCTACATCGACAACCTCACCGTGCAACTGGATGGCCTGGATGATCGCGCCGATAAAACCATCGCGACCCTGACCTTCGCCGGCGTCTCCAAGACCTCGCGCTTTGACCAGGGCGAAGTGTTCAGCGAAAGCTGGAACATGGAGCGCGCTCAGGGCGATAACCAGCCATGGCTGGTCGCCGGTATCCGCCAGAACGGTTGAACCACTGCGTTGTACCCATGATCAGAACCCCGGACTTGTCCGGGGTTTTGTTTTATCCGTTCGGGTAGTTATTTTGAGAAAGCCTTTACGCTACTGTATAACCCGCGCCAACACGTTAGAGGATCCAGGTCGTGGAAGAAGTCATTGAACAATTGCGTGAAGCCAACGAGCCGGTGCCGGTTCCGCTTGAGCTTCCTGACGAGGACCAACTCGTCGAAGTCGAAGAACAGCTGTTCATCAACATCCCCTTCGTCTTCAAGGAATTCCTGCTGACCGTCAGTGATGTGGTCTACGGCAGTCTTGAACCGGTAACAGTGACCGACCCGCAGTCACACACCTATCTGCCTGAAGTCGCGGCCAACGCCTGGGACATCGGCGTGCCTCGCGAGCTGATCCCGATCTGCCAGGACGGTGAGGACTACTACTGCGTCGAAGAGGATGGCACCGTAGTGCTGTGGTCCGGCGAAGAAGAGTTGGTCACCGAGGAAAGCTGGGAATCAGTCTGGCACTGGGCCCGCGACGTCTGGCTGGAAAGCTGATCGTCCGCGCACCGGAGTGCGCCGGGGCAATCAATGCTCGGGCGGCTCCTGGTGGTTGTCCAGAGTCTCCAGCAAGGCAACCTGCATGCGTGTATGCACACGGATGAGCCAGCGCCAGAGCAAAGCCGCGACCAAAGCGGCCAGTGCGACGACCACAACTAGCAATTCGCTGGTCGGCAGAATGCTCGCCGACAACGCAGCGAGCAGCAAGAAGATCACCAGTAGCGACAACAGCGGGATGACTTCGGCGATCACCTTGCGTACCCGCACCGTATGGCGCCCCGCCATTTCCGGCTTGACCCCCATCTCCGCCAGCAACATCGATAGCGCTTTGAGCTTGCGATAAGCCGCAATCAGGAACGGCAGCGATAACAACAGCGCCGCGCCACAGATAGCGGCCTTCTGCAGACCGCTGTCGCTGACCCACTCGCTAAGCGTCACGCTCAGCCGTTCGGCGAAATACCCGCCACAGAAGAAAATCGCCACTACCAACGCCAGGTTGACCCCGACCTGCAGCAGGATCCGGCGAATCATCGAGGCCAGCAATGCACCCTCGCCCTGGGGCTGAATACTGCGCAACCACTCGCCATACAGATTGAACACCCTGGCGACTCGCACCGGCATGGCCCCGGCAAGCTTATGCGACAGCGGGTCGGCAGCACGGATCAGATAAGGCGTGAGCAGGGTGGTGATGGCCGAGACCGCTACGGCCACTGGGTAGAGGAAGTCACTGGTGACCTGCAAGGTCATGCCCAGCGCGGCGATGATGAAGGAAAATTCGCCAATCTGTGACAGCCCCATACCGACCCGCAGTGAGGTTCGGCCATCGTTGCCTGCGATAAAGGCTCCCAGGCCGCAGGACAGCATCTTGCCCAGGACCACGGCGACCGTGATAACAGCAATGGGCCAGGCATAGTCGAGAAGAATCCCCGGATCAATCATCAGGCCAATGGCGACAAAGAAGATCGCGCTGAACATGTCGCGAACAGGCTCGATCAGGCGCTCGATCTTCACCAGTTGGCGGGATTCAGCCATGATTGCGCCGATTAGAAACGCGCCCAGCACCATGCTGTATTCGAGTTTCACCACCAGCAGGCAGAAGCCGAAACACAGGCCCAGCACCGTCACCAAAAGCATCTCATTGCTTTCAAAACGAGCGACGTAGGCCAGCAGGCGTGGCACCAACAGGATGCCCACCACCAGGGCCACGATCATGAATAACGAAAGCTTACCGACCGTGGAAAACACTTCGCCGGAGCTGACCGTACCACTCACCGCAATGCTCGACAGCAGGGCAATGATGCCGATGCCCAGAATGTCCTCAACGATCAGCACGCCGAAGATCAGCTGGGCAAAGCGCTGGTTTTTCATCTTAAGGTCATTGAGCGCCTTGACGATGATGGTGGTCGAGGAGATCGCCAGGATCGCGCCAAGAAACAGCGAATCCATGGTGTTCCAGTCGAAGAAGCGGCCAATTTCGTAGCCGATCCAGATCATCAGGACAATTTCCAGGAAGGCGGCGACAAAGGCTGTTGCGCCCACCTTGAACAACTTGCGCAGGCTGAACTCAAGCCCCAGACAGAACATCAGGAAGATCACCCCCAGCTCGGCCAGGGTCTTGATGGTCTGCTCGTCGTGGATCAGGCCCACGGGAGGCGTATGCGGGCCAATAAGAAAGCCGGCGACTATATAACCCAGTACCACCGGCTGCTTGAGCCGATGGAAAACAATGGTCACAACCCCGGCCACCAGCATGATCACGGCCAAATCCTGGATAAAACTGATGGCATGCATGGTTACGGCTCCCTGTCCTGAGTGTTCAGCCGCACCTTGAGTCCGACCAATCAGCGGGCCGGTTAAGGAAATTCGGGCTGTTAACTGCGAAAAATCCGACTTAAATGTAGGAATTGTCCCGTTCCACGGGTTTTCGCAGGTTAACACTGCACATTCATGGGAAAAGCCGGTGCAATATATGGAAACAGATGTCTGTCAGGCGTGACGGCAACCGGCCAGCTGGCGTCCCGATATCTGTTGTCTGCAAATCCGCGAGCACCGTCAACAGGTGCCACTTTTGAACGCCTTGATCGTGAGTACGCTATGGAACCCGGAAACGCCCAGCTGTCGATGACTGTATTGATGACCCCGGACATGGCCAACTTCTCTGGCAACGTCCACGGCGGCACCCTGCTCAAGTACCTCGATGAAGTCGCCTACGCCTGCGCCAGCCGTTATGCCGGCCGCTACGTAGTGACCCTGTCGGTAGACCAGGTGATTTTCCGCGAGCCCATTCACGTAGGTGAACTGGTGACCTTCCTGGCGTCGGTGAACTACACCGGCAACACCTCCATGGAAGTCGGTATCAAGGTCGTGACCGAGAACATTCGCGAGCGTTCGGTACGCCATACCAACAGTTGCTTCTTCACCATGGTGGCCGTCGACGACCAGCGTAAACCGGCCAGCGTCCCGCCATTGGAGCCGGAAAGCGGCGAAGGCAAGCGCCGCTTCATCCAGGCACAACAACGCCGCCAGATTCGCCAGGAACTGGAAAAGCGTTATCGCGAGATCAAGGACGAGACGTTGTAGTTACATTGGAATGAAATGCTTTTGTGGGAGCAAGCTTGCCATTTCTGGACTCTTCGCAAGCAAGCTTGCTCCCACGAGAGAGACTGAGAGCCTAGAGCTGCACCGCCTCAAACCGCACCCGCGGATGGGCGATACGGTCCTGAGCCCTGACCAGCTCCAGTTCATAGCTACCGCAAGCCTGGGTTTCCAGTAGTACCTCATGCACCGCCGAGGCGGCGAACTCGAACGCTGCGACCAGGCTGTCGCCCAGCAGCAACCGCGCCAGGAACAACCCCGAGGTCAGATCGCCGACACCCACCGGCTGACGAGGAAAGGCCAGCAGAGGCCGGCGCAGGTGCCAACTACCTTCGGGGGTCACCAACAACATCTCGAAACCACCTGGCTCTTTGCCCGGATAATCCAGGTGCTTGACCACAATCGCTTTCGGGCCGCGCTCCAACAACGCCCGCGCCATGCCCAGGCAATCAGCCAGGGACGTCGGCTTGCGCCCTGCGAAGCTGTCCAGCTCCAACTGGTTGGGGCACAGGAAGTCAGCAACCACCGCAGCCTCCTCCAATAGAAACCGGCTGACCTCCGGCGCCACGATGCAGCCTTTTTCCGGATGCCCCATTACCGGGTCGCACAGATACAGCGCCTTGGGATTGGCCGCCTTGATCCGCGCCACCCCTGTAAGGATCGCCCGCCCCTGATCGGCAGTGCCCAGATAGCCCGACAACACCGCATCGCAGTTACCCAGTTCGCCAATAGCGGCGATGCCGTCGATCAGTGCCGGGATCTGCTGCGACGCCAGGACCTCTCCCGTCCATTGCTTGTATTGCGTATGGTTTGAGAATTGCACCGTGTTGAGCGGCCAGACATTCACCCCCAGACGCTGCATCGGGAAGACCGCCGCGCTGTTGCCGGCATGACCGAAAACCACATGGGACTGAATGGCGAGCAAATGGGGCGTACGCTTCATGATGGGGTCCTGAACACGATGCAAATGCATTCATTAGAAATTTAAGTCGCGCAGTATGGCCGGAAATCATCGGACACGGTTAAGCTGCAACTACTTAGTTGGAGCGCCCTGCCATGCTGACCCTGGGAAACATTTTCGTGCTGATGCTGCTCTTGAGCGGCGCGGCGTGGTTGTGGCATGGCCACGGCTTGCGTGAGCGGGCGTTGAGTCGGGTCAAGCAGCATTGCGCGCGGCTTGATCTGGAGCTACTCGACGAAAACGTCGCCTTTCGCCGCTTTGCCTTTACCCGCGACGCCAACGGCCGCAAACGCTTTGCCCGTGTGTATAACTTCGAGTTCACCGTCACCGGCGAACAACGTCACCCCGGCACCATCACCATGTTCGGCGCCAACACCGCGCAGATCGAACTGGCGCCCTACCCCTTCGAAATCAAGACGCCACCCCCGCGCAGCGCCGAGATCATTCAACTCAGCGAATGGCGTCAGGAACACAACAAGTGGAAGCAGTGATCGCCTAAACCCGGCAGGCCGCCAACTGCGCCTGCAGGACGGCGGCGTCCTGCTCGCGGGCAAAGATCAACTCAAGGCGTGAGTCCCTCCGCCATTCGCTAGGCTGCCAGCTAAACGCCGCGCCATCCAGAGCATTGCCGGATACCCAGCCAGCATCGCTGTGGATAACCAGCTTGGCCCGCCGCCAATCCAGGCTTTGCAGCCAGTCCTGCAAGGCTTGCCGATCAAAGCATTGCGATGGATGCCAGCGCCAGCCGATGCTCCAACCTTCCTCCTGGCTTTGACTCAGGCAAATAGGCTGACGCGGATCGGTCCAGATTGCCGGCATCTGCGCCAGACTGGCGGCAGGCTTATCCACAGGCAAATTGTCCACACCGGCCTGGCCCTGGTTATCCACACCCGGCAACTCACTCAGCGGCAACACGCCCTGCTCGGTCCAGTACAACGCCCGATCCGGCAAAGCGGCCGCCAGTCGCTGACGTGCCGCCTCATCGAGCCCGGCAGACTTGTTCAATATCAGCAGCCCGGCATCCGCCAACGCTTCCTGCTGGCTCGATGGCAACGCCTGTCCTGCTGCCATGGCCGTAGCATCGAGCACCATCACACTGGGCTGTAGCGCCAGCACACCGAGCCATGGTGCCTGCCGCAGCTGTGCCATCAACTGTGCGGGATGACCGAGGCCGGAAGGCTCGATAAACAAGCGGTCAGGCCGGGCCTTGCGCAGCAGTCGCCCGAGGCCGATCTGGAACGGCGCGCCATTCACGCAGCACAGGCAGCCCCCAGCCACTTCGCCAAGTGCGATACCATCGGCAGCCGTGGTCAGCAGGGCGGCATCCAGGCCGATCTGACCGAACTCGTTGATCAGGATCGCCCAGCGTTCAGCGGCCGGTTTCTGCGTCAGCAGATGCTTGATCAGACTGGTTTTGCCCGCGCCCAACGGGCCGGCAATGAGATGGGTAGGAATGTTTTGCAACATGATGGCGGCTTCTGAGAATGCTTGAGACGACCGGAACAGACGGGAAGATGACGATGCGCAGCCTGCGCCTGACAGTGATGATCCTGGCCTTGAGCGCAAGCCAGGCTTGGGCCGAAGCTTGCATCGTGCACAGTCAGGGCGAACGGGTGGACGTCAAGGTCTGCCAGAGCAACCGCACGATCCCGCCGCAATTGTTCCACGACGGTTTTTGCAAACCGCAGCTGGCGGGGCAGAAGGTCGATGTGACCTTCGCCGAGCAATGTCCTACCGGGGCATTTGGCGTGTGCAACAACGCACTGGTCGCCAATATGCCCTATCGCCAGGATATTCACTATTACGGCGTGGCCACCGACACGCGCTTTCTCAAGCCCTTCTGTGAGCAGCAGAGCCAGGGCAAATGGTCGTTAGGCGAGCCAATCCAGAGTCAGCAATAGGCGCCGCTCATCCCGCTGCGGCTGCGGCGAACGATGCACCAGACCGTGCCCCTCATTGCCAATCCAGCGTTCGCCCTTGAGCAGGGCGACATCGCCGCAGTTGATTTGCTGAATCAATTGCGGGTCTTGCGGCTCGGCCTCGGCGCTACCCAGTGCCTTGCGGTCGATAACCCCTTCCTTGAGCCACTGGCTGCCGATACCGGCATAGGTGCTGATCAAGCGCACCGGCACATGATCGACGTGGAAGCGCGGGCACATGGCCTTGTCCAGAATGCGCAGGCGCAAGCCCACGCACGAAGCGCCCAGCAGGCAGGCGTATGCGCTGACCAGCCAGGACACATCGGCGATAAACCCGGCATAGCCCTGCAAGTCGGCGTAACCCGCCGCCAAGCCCTGTAAATTGGGCTCGCCGTCACCTTCGCCCATTTCCAGGGTCATGGACTCCGCCAGAGGCTGCCCCTGGGCCAGCAGCAAGGCACCGAAGTCTTCGATATGGGCGGGCAATTGCCGTTGCCAGATCGACAGGTTCACGCCGTCTTCCAGTATCTGGCTGAGCACGCCGGGGTTGTCGCCGCGAATCTGCCGCACCTCAGGGTGCCATCTCAAATCAGGAGCGAGCATCAGGCGGCCTCTTCATGCCAGTCGCCGAACGGATCCGGCAGCTTCTGCCAGCTAATCACGCCCTCGGCCATCTCGGCGTCGGTCAGCAGGCAGTCGTTCAACTCTTGGGTCAGCAGCGGGAAATCGATGTTCTGACCGATAAACACCAACTCTTGGCGGCAGTCACCGGCTTCGACGTTCCAGTTTTCCATGATCGCCTGAGTGTCCTGCTGATCCTGCGGCCAGTGCTCGCGCGGCACAAAACGCCACCAACGCCCGGCAAAACCATGGCGCATCAAGCCGCCGGCCTGGGACCAGCTGCCAGCCTCTTTGTACTTGCTCGCCAGCCAGAAGAAACCCTTGGAGCGCAGCAATTTGCCGTTAGTCCAGGGCCGGTTGATAAAGGCAAAGAAACGCTCCGGGTGAAAGGGCCGACGTGCCCGGTAAGCGGTGGAGGCGATGCCATATTCCTCGGTCTCCGGGACATGCTCGCCACGCATTTCCTTGAGCCAACCCGGCGCCTGGGCGGCGCGTTCGAAATCGAAACGGCCGGTATTGAGGATGGTTTCCAAAGGAATCTGGCCCATGACCATGGGCACGACATTGGCTTGAGCATTGAGCCGCTTGAGAATGGCCATCAGCTCTTCACGATCGCTCTGGCTGATGAGGTCGATCTTGCTGATCAGGATCACATCGGCGAACTCGATCTGGTCGATCAGCAAGTCGGTGATGGAGCGCTCGTCGTCTTCGCCCATGGTTTCACCACGGGTCGCCAGGCTCTCGGCGGCCTGGTAGTCGGCGAGGAAATTCAGACCGTCAACCACCGTCACCATGGTGTCCAGGCGCGCGATATCGGCCAGGCTGACGCCCTCCTCGTCACGGAAGGTAAAGGTCTCGGCAACTGGCAGCGGCTCGGAGATGCCGGTAGATTCGATCAGTAGATAATCGAAACGGCCATCACGGGCCAGGCGGCTGACTTCTTCGAGCAGATCCTCGCGCAAGGTGCAGCAGATGCAGCCGTTGCTCATCTCGATGAGTTTTTCTTCGGCGCGGTTCAGGCTGACATCGCGCTGAACTTCGCCGCCATCGATGTTGATTTCGCTCATATCGTTGACAATGACCGCAACGCGCAGGTTTTCACGGTTGCGCAGGACGTAATTGAGCAGAGTGCTTTTGCCCGCGCCAAGAAAGCCGGACAAGACGGTAACGGGGAGAGGATTAGACATGTCGGTTCTCATCAGCGGTTTCAGGGTGCCGGCTTTGTTTACGCTCGGTCGGCCCGTTCAGATCAATGCTAATGTTATATTATAACAACACAAATTAGCCAACCCCGTTCATCGAAGGACTGCACATGACTTCCCTTGTGAAAACCCTGCTGGTGCTGAGTCTGCTTGCCAGCACAACGGCCATGGCTGCGCCGCCGCAGACGGGCAACGGGCGGGCGCTGTGTGCACAAAGCGCGAATCTGTTGGCGTGCTATGACCCGGACGGCAACACCTACAGCGTCGCCACGGCGGGCAAGACCACCTGGTTACGAGGGTATGAAGCGGGGACGAATCGACACTGGGTGCAGACCAGCAGCCGCTATGGCCAACTGACCTTTTTCAGCGGCCTGGCCACCGACGGCGAGGCCTGGATCGGCACCATTCAGAGGGTGGGCTGGACGACCATCAGCCGGGTGTCCAGCTCAAGCGGCACGCGCACAAAGATCATTTGCAGCCGGGTGACCGGCTGCCATCAAGGCTAGGGTTTACACCAGCGCCTGATTGATGAGCTTCTGCTCTTCCTGCCAGGCCACGTAGGACCCTACCGGCGGGTTGCGTCGGAAGTACTGTTGCAAGCCATCGAACAGGCCGTCGGCGACTGCCTGTTGGTGACGCGCTGTAACCAGCCGCTGACTGTCCTTGGCGTTGGAGATAAAACCGGTCTCGACCAGAATCGACGGCACATCTGGCGATTTGAGCACGGCAAAACCGGCCTGCTCGACACGCTTCTGATGCAGCGAGGTCACATCGGCCAGGCTGCCGAGAATGGTATTGCCCAGTTGCAGGCTGGCCGCGATGGTGGCGTTCATCGACATATCGAGAATCACCCCGGCCAGCATCGGGTCCTTGTCCTTGAGATTGAGCAGGCTGTTGGCGCCCAGCAGGTCAGCACCGTTCTCGCGCTGCGCCATGAAACGCGCGGTGGCCGACGTAGCGCCGCCCTCGGACAAGGCGAACACCGAGGCGCCGGAAGCCGTCAGACGCGGTGCAGCATCGGCGTGAACCGAAATGAACATATCGGCGTTGTACTTGTGGGCCAGGTCCACGCGCTTGCGCAGCGGCACGAAGAAGTCATCGTTTCGTACCAGACGCACGTCATAGCCCTTCTCACGCTTGAGGCGCTTGGCCAACAGCTGTGCGATGGACAGCACCACGTCTTTTTCCCGCTCGCCGCGAGAACCGATAGCACCCGGATCCTTGCCCCCATGACCGGCATCCACCACGACCATAATGTCGCGCTTGCGTTGGCCCTTCTCCGGGGTCGGCAGGCTCGGCGGGGCACTGACTGGCGCCGCTGCGATTACCGCTGCCGGCGCATGGATATGCGCCGAGTCGCCCATGTCCAGCACCAGGCGATGGCCCTGAGAGCCCTCCGGCCCAAGCAGGAAGCTGTTGAGCTTCACCGGCGCCGTCAGGTCGAGGACGATCCGCGTGTCTTCGCCGGTGCCGTAATGCCCGGAGCGAATGGACTTGATCGGGGTATTGGCCAAGGCCAGCTGATTGAAATCACCGGTCAGGCGCGCACCGCTGATATCGATGATCAAGCGATCAGGCGAGGTCAGGGTGAAGGTCTTGTATTGCACCGGTCCGCTGAGGTCGAGTACCAGGCGCAACTTGTCGTCGCTGCGCCAGATACGCGCATTGCGGATTTGCGTTGCGTAAGCGCCCAAGGGCAACGACAGCGCTGCGCCGGCAAGCAGCATGTTGAGCAGCATTTGACGTCTATGCATGACATGTCCCACTGAATAAGAGCGAGCATCCCAGCTCAAAAAAGAAATCGTCGCTACAAATGCAATAATATAACATGATGTTTCATACCGACGATGGACCCTTTCATGAATGCCGTGACCCTGCCTGATATTGCCGCGCAAACCGCTAAACAATCTCTTTCACTGAACTGGGTCGGCATGTGTGGCATCGCCCTGCCGATACAGCTCGAAGGCCAGCCGGTCTGCGCCAAGGCTGACGTCGGCGTCAGCCTGGATAACGGTGAAGCTCGCGGGATTCATATGTCGCGCCTGTACTTGGCACTGGAGGACCTGGAGAACGGCAATCTGACGCCAGAGCAACTCCGTCAAGTATTGCAACGCTTCCTGGACAGCCACCGAGGCCTGTCCGACAGCGCCTATCTACGTCTTCACACTGAAATCCTGCTGAAACGTCCGGCATTGGTCAGCCCCCTCGCGGGATGGAAATCCTATCCAATCAGTATCTTTGCGCAGCTGGAAAATGGAGTGTTCCACGTGGAACTAAATTTTGACGTGGCCTACTCCTCGACCTGCCCTTGCTCGGCAGCACTGGCACGGCAGCTCATCCAGCAACAGTTCACTGACGACTTCGCCAGCAAGCATCTCGACTACGACGCCGTACTGGAGTGGCTGGGCTCGACACAAGGCATAGTCGCCACGCCGCATAGTCAGAGAAGTAACGCTAAAATCTGCCTGCAACTCAATGAATTTACAAATGAATTTCTCTTTAAAAATCTCATTGATCAGACCGAAGCCGCACTGGGAACAGCCGTGCAAACCGCAGTGAAGCGTGCGGATGAGCAGGCTTTCGCCTTGGCCAATGGGCAGAATCTGATGTTTTGCGAGGATGCCGCCCGTCGCCTGCATCGCATGCTTAAGCGCAATCCGGCGATAGGCGGTTTCAGCCTGACGGTCGTGCATGCCGAAAGCCTGCATGCCCATGACGCGGTAGCCCAGAGCAGCTGGAACTGGCGAGCTGCCTGAGAGCTGAACAAGCGCAGAGAAATCATGTATGTGAGCGCGGTTCCCTCTAAACTTGGCGACCGCTTCCTTATTCATATGCCATGAGGTTTCACGATGCGAGTTTTGCTCGTACTGCTTAGCGCGCTGTTGCCGCTGTCATTGTCGGCCGCCGAAAAATTGAATGTTGTGACCAGTTTTACTGTGCTGGCTGATCTGACCCAACAGATCGGCGGCGATCATGTGCAAGTGGTGAACCTGGCCGGGGCCGATCGCGATCCGGCGACTTACCAGCCCGTCGCCGAAGACGCCAAGCGCGTGGGCAAGGCTCGTTTGATCGTTGAGAATGGTCTGGGCCTGGAGCCGTGGCTGGATCACCTGGTCGCAGGTGCCGGTGCGACTTCCCGTGTAGTGGTCGCCAGTAAAGGCGCGACGCCGCGCCCATTCGACCCGGAAGGCAAGACCGCGCCTGATGCCTACGCGTGGAACAGCATCGCCAATGCCCAGTTGTACGCGAACAATATCGCCACCGCGCTGATCACCGCCGACCCGGATAATGCCAAGGCCTACGCGAGCAATGCCAAGAACTATGCGCGCCAGGTGCACTTGGTCATGGCCCAGAGCAAAACCCGCTTCGCTACCCTGCCGCAGAATGGCCGCCACATTCTGGTGACCAGCGATGGCGCGAAATACCTTGGTCATCCCTATACGGTCGATATCGAGGTTGCCAAAGGGCTGCCGCTCGATCGCGAGCTGAACGCCGATGAAGTCGCTTCTCTGATCAGCCAGATCAAACAGAACAAGACCGATGCGGTCTTCGTCGACAACCTCACGGACCCAACCACCCGGCAAAAGATCGTCGAGCAGACCGGCGTGCGCTTCGGCGGCCAGCTGCGCACCCGTTCACTGGCCGCCAGCGGTCCATCGGCTACCTACCTGGGCGCGTATCAGGCGAACATGGACACCCTCTACAACGCCCTGCTCAAACCTTGATTCAAGTGCGGGGTTTCACCGCCCCGCATTGCTGGCCCAGCCAAAGCGAGCGTGTGTCCATGCTGCCATTCTGCGGCTTGCCCGTGGCATTGAAGGTGCCGGTCACATGCGTGGTGAACTCGCGATCACTCTGGAACTGCGCCTGGCCCGTACCCTGGGCCTTGGGGCAACTGAACTGGAACTGCCAGGTATTGCCGGCGCGACTGGTGATCTTCTGAGTGCAGCCTGACTGCGGATCGGTCAGCGGAATGTCATCCGTCTTGACCTGCTCTGCCGTCAGGCACACCCGCACACCCTTGCCGCCCAGTGTCACGCCCTGCTTCTGCAGCATCTGCTCCATCATCGCTCGCTGCTCCGGCGCCATGGCCTGCAGTTGGGCCAGCATCACTTGCATGTCCGGCAGCGCCTGACCATCTACCTGCATATTGCTCGTGGTCAACTCCCACAGGCCTGGTTGCAGCATCTGCGCCTGGGCCAGGGGTGCGGCCAGACAAAACATCCACGCCACTATGCGCTTGTTCATTTCTAAAGCTTCCTTGTCAAAGCGGTTACTTGAGTAAATCGCGGCCTGCCGGACGCGCGATGATGGGGCTTAGACGACAGATGCGTCGCCGCGTTGCATGGATAATAAAATAGCGACAATCCCCGGCAGCTGTGGTCTGTTAGGCAGCAACGATCTTGAGCAGTGGGCACATGGATTATCACAGTCCTTATTTTTTCGGCTACATCATTGGCTTTATTCATCTACTGGGCATTATTGCAGCCATACATGCACTATTGACCGTTCGTACAGCACAAGGCGCCATCGCCTGGGCCATGCCGCTGTTCTTCATCCCTTACTTCACGCTGATACCGTACCTGGTCTTTGGCCGTAGCTCGTTCGATGCCTATATCAAAGCCAGGCGTCAGGCCAACGAAGAGATGCGTGCAGCCATCAGCCATCAAAACTGGCGGCCCTGGGTCAACGAAGCAGTGGCGGCACGTCGCACTGAGGGCTACGCATCGCTGCGCGCCATGCCCAAGCTGGGGCGCATGCCGGCCTTGACCAATAACGAAGTGAAACTGCTGATCAACGGCAACGCCACTTTCACCGCGATCTTCGACGCCATCACCCATGCCCGGCATAGCATCTTCGTGCAGTTCTTCATTATCCATGACGATGAACTGGGCCGTCGCCTGCAAAACCTGCTGTTGGAAAAAGCCGCCGAAGGCGTCGCTATCTATGTGCTCTACGACCGCATCGGCAGCCACGCCCTGCCCGCCGAGTACAGCGAGCGCCTGCGGGCGAGTGGTGTACAGATCAAGGCCTTCGCGACCCGCAGCGGTTGGCTCAATCGTTTCCAGATCAACTTCCGTAACCACCGCAAGATAGTGGTGGTCGATGGTGTGCGCGGCTTTCTCGGCGGGCATAACGTCGGTGATGAATACCTGGGCCTGCACCCGCCGCTGGCGCCGTGGCGCGATACCCATGTCGAAGTGAGAGGCCCGGTGGTGGCCTGCCTGCAGGAGTCATTTGCCGAGGACTGGTTCTGGGCCACCCGCGAGCTGCCGCCGTTGACCCTGCCGGAATCCTTTCCGGAAGACGGCGTACTCTGCCAGCTCCTGGCCAGCGGCCCGGCCGACGAGCAGGAGACCTGTTCGCTGTTCTTTGTCGAAGCCATTCATGCCGCCACCGAACGGGTGTGGATTACCAGTCCCTATTTCATCCCCGACGAAGCAGTATCCGCCGCCCTGCGCCTGGCGGTATTACGTGGCGTAGATGTACGTCTGCTGCTGCCCTCGCGGCCGGATCACTATGTGGTCTATGCCGCCTCCAGCCTGTTCGCCTTCGAAGCCGTGCGTGCCGGGGTGCGTGTGTTCCGCTATGAGCCGGGTTTTCTGCATCAGAAAGTGGTGCTGGTGGATGACGAAATCAGCGCAATCGGGAGCGCCAACCTGGACAACCGCTCATTCCGTCTGAATTTCGAATTGATGCTGCTGACGGTCGACAAGGCCTTCGCCAGAGAGGTTGAGCACATGCTCAATGAAGACTTCGCCCTCTCCCGGGAAATATCCACCGAAGAGCGCTACGAGATCCATCGCCTGAAACAACTGGGCATGCGCATTGCCCGGATCATCTCGCCCATTCTCTGAACGCCGTTACCGTTTCAGCGGCAACCCACCACTGAAACGATAACCGCCCAGAAGCTCAGCGATAGATGTCTTCCCGCGTCCAAGGCAGATCATGGCTGCCATCAGCGAAAGGTTTTACCGCCAGGATCTGGTGCAGGTTGATCCAGCCTTTGCTGAACGCGTAAGAACAACCGGCCAGATACAGACGCCAGATTCGCAGGATGTGCGGGGGCACCATCTCGGCCGCCTGATCCAGCTTGTTCTCCAGCCGCGTGCTCCAGTGCTCCAGGGTCTTGGCGTAGTGCAGGCGCAGGCTTTCGACGTCGACGACTTCCAGACCGGCTTCGCTGATGTCGGCACTGATTCGCGCGACATGAGGCAACTCGCCATTGGGGAACACATAGCGGTCGATAAAATCCCCCGCACCACGCCCCACCGGACGACCATCGACGTGCTTGGCGGTAATGCCATGGTTCATCACCAGGCCACCCTCCTTCACCGCACCAAACAGCAGCCTGGTGTAGAGCGGCAGGTTGGCATGACCGACGTGCTCGAACATGCCGACGCTGACCACTTTGTCGAAACGACCATCCTGAGGCAGGTCACGGTAGTCGAACAGTTGCAGATCGACCTTGTCCTGCAAGCCTTCAGCCTTGACCCGGGCACGGCCCAAGGCCAGCTGTTCGCGGCTCAGGGTAATACCGAACACCTTCACCCCGTACTCACGGGCTGCAAAGCGCGCCAGCCCGCTCCAGCCGCAGCCGACGTCCAACAGATACTCGCCGGGCTTGAGGCGCAGCTTGCGGCAGAGGTGATGAAACTTGTCCTGCTGCGCCTGTTCCAGCGTTTCTTCACCGGTCTTGAAGTAGGCGCAGGAGTAGACCATCTCCTTGTCGAGCCAGAGTTGATAAAACTCATTGGACAAATCGTAGTGGTAGGAAATGGACTCAGCATCGGTCGCTTTGTCATGTTGCGAGCGTGTAGGGAGATTCTCGTCATCATCATCCACCAACGCCTGGCTCAGCTCGTCGCAGACCCGCACGACTTCACTGATCGAGCCTTCGAGCTCAAGGCGCCCCTCGACAAACGCACTGCCGAGCAGGTCGAGACTTGGATGAGTGAATTCGGAGACCAGTTGGGGATCTTTGACGACGATGGTGACGCTGGGGGTTGGACCCAAATCCAGCTCGTGGCCGTCCCAGAGTTTCAGTCGCAATGGAAGGTGAAGACTTTGTAAGGCCGTGGGAAGTTGCGCAAGCATTTCGGTAAACCCCCTGATCCAGAAGACCTAAAAAAGGTAATCCAAATGGAGCTCCAGCACTGGAACTCTCAGGCTATCGGCTTAATAGCGACCCGCTATGAATCGACCCCAGGGAACGGCCTTGTGCCCACTGATTCTTGCCAATAGACAGCCTGAAATGGAAAACCCATCCGTAGCTGGCTATTAATTTGTAACAGAATTATTCAAAGCTCAAGCAAATTTTTATACTTAGCCTACCGCTCTAGCCCGGCTGTTTGCGCCGGGCCAGCGGATTCTCAGGCCTGTGGAGGCGTCTGCAACTTTAGTAGAGGCTCCTGAAAGCGCAACAGACGACCCGCATTCCCGAGGACCAAAAGCGTACTCAGATTATGAAGAATAGCCGCCACCATCGCCCCGGCGGCACCCAGCAGACCGAAGGCAGCAAAGGCGACAATTGCCAGGGTCCAGCCCAGGCCAATGATGACGTTGACCTGCAGAGTCTGGCGGCAATGGCGGCTCAAGCGCACGCAGGTACCCAATCGACGAAGATCGCTGCCAATCAGCACGATATCTGCGGATGCCAGTGCAATATCGGCACCACCGGCACCCATTGCAACACCCACTACACCCGCCTTCAAAGCCAGCGAGTCGTTGATCCCGTCACCCACAACCATAGGCCTGAAACCACTGCGGATTTCAGCTGTAACGCGGTTCAGTTTGTCCTCTGGCAGGGCCTGGGCCTGGATGTCGCGAATCCCCACTTCACGACCGAGTGTGTCAGCCACACTTTGCCGGTCGCCGGTCAGCAGCAACTGACGGCCAATGCCCAGCTCGCGCAACTCGGCCAGGGCTGCACGCGCCTCGGGTTTCAGACTGTCGGCCAAGAGGAACCAGGCCAGGAACACACCATTGACCGACAACCCGGCAATCGGCCCGTCGTGACCGGGCACCGGTGTAGTGGCAATACCCAACTGTTCAAACAGCTCGGGACGACCCAAAGCCGCCTCGCCGCCTTCAGTATTGGCAATGACGCCCAGGCCCTGGCGCTCGCGAATATCGCTCAGGGGCAGCAACTGATCCTTTTCCAGCATCCCAGCCAACGCACGGCTGACCGGGTGACTGCTAGCCGAGCCCAGGCTGGCCGCCAGGGGTAGCAGGTCGTCCTGTTCCTCGGTGGCTGCGAGCACCGATTGCAGGCGCAGGCTGCCGTAGGTCAGGGTGCCGGTCTTATCCACCACCAGGGAGGTCAGGTCGGCCAGCTCTTCGAGGAACGCCGAGCTGCGAATCAGAATCCCGTGACGCGCCGCCACGGCGATCCCGGCAATTGCCGTGGCCGGGGCAGAGAGCACCAAGGCACAGGGGCAGGCCGCGACCAGTACTGCCAGCATCGCCTGAGCGTTGTTGGTGATAAACCAGGTCACGGCGGCGATCAACAGCACCAGCACCATGTAACTGCCCGCGTAACGCTCCAGCAGGCGAGTGATCGGTGGCTTGGAGCGCTCAGCGCTCTGCATCAGGGCGATGACCTTGCCCAGCGTGGACTCGTTGCCGATGCGAGTGACTTCGATACGCAGCAGGCCATCAAGGTTGATGGCGCCGCCAAACACCTCCATGCCCACCCGCGCTTCCAGGGGCACCGACTCACCGGTGATCGGTGCCGTATCAAGGCTGGCCTGGCCCGACAGCACGCGGCCGTCGGCCGGGACGCGGTCTCCGGCGCGTACTTCGACCACGTCACCTGCGACCAGTGTCGAGTTATCCACTTCGCGAACACTGCCGTCGGCGCCGATCAGCCGCGCATGGCTGCGGGTCAGGCGCCCCAGTGCTTGAATGGCTTCCTGGGAACCGATCACGCTGCGCTCTTCCAGCACATGGCCGAAGATCATGATGATCGGCAGCAAGGCCGCGGTCATCAGGTCGCCCGTGGCCCAGGCGCCCAGCATCGCCAGGGCGATCAACTGGTCAGTGATGCCGTGCAGGCTCGGGTAACGCAGGCTGTGCCAACCGGCGCTGACCACCGGAATCGCTACCAGTAGAGACGCTGCACCGAGCAGCAACTGGCTGACGCCTGTCTGCTGCGGGGCAAAAAATCGCCAGACCAGCCCCAGCGCCAGCAGCCCCAAGGCCAACATCGCCAGGGTCAGCTGACGGGCAGCGCTGCGCTGTTCGGCGCGGCTCAGCATGCTGACGGCAGGTGGCGCTTCGACATGCTCGGCGTCATGGTTGTGAACGGCTTCGCCACTCATTGTTCAGCTCCCTGGATGATCAGGCGGGAATCGTCATGGGGATCGACGGTGGTGACCGAACCGGCCTGGCCGAGGATCTTCGGCACACGCTCGCGGTATAGACGCAGCAACAGGCCCGGATCGCTCTTGTCGCGGATCGACTCGGCGAGACTGGCAACCGTCGCAGTATCGGTCTGCGCCTTGGCCAGTCGCTCGGACGCCTGGGCATGAGCCACTTGCAAGGTGCGATCGGCCTGTTGCGTGGCGCTCTGGGTGAGACGCTCGGCGTCGGTACGGGCGTTGGCAACGGCCTGCTCGGCTTGTTGGGTCGCAGTGAGAACCGCGTTGAAGGCACTGACCGCAGCGGCAGGCAGGCTCGATTGCACATCGACCCGGGCGACCTCGATACCAATGCCAACGCCCGAAGCAGTCAGATCGGCCAGACGCTGATTGATACCCTGCACCAAGTCGCCACGCAGACGCTCACGGCGCTCGGCGGCCTTGCTGTCGGCACTGACCATCTCCGGTCGCGCTACCAGAATGGTGTCCAGGTCACGGGCTGCGGTCAGGGCCACGGCGCTGCGATTAACCAGTCGATCCAGGGCCGGCAGCACATGATCGGTTTGCAGGACATAGGCGTACGGGTCGGTCACCTTGTAGTACACCGTCACATCCAACTGTACGACACCGGCATCACCGGTCAGCAGAAAACCTGAACCGGCCAAGGCATCGCTCATGGGCGTGGCGAAACTGGCAGTACGGTCGGCCTGCACCGCCGCCGGGGAGCGCAGCAGAGTTTCCACATGCCGCTCGATCACCCGATCTGCCGAGGGCAGCAGCACCACTTGTTCAAAGGGCTGCGGCCAGGCGGTGAGCAGACCGGCGTTCTGAATACGTTCCAGCGCACCGAGACGCAACACCACCGCGCGATTCTGCGGATCGATCTGGCGCACATTGGACGCCGCCCAGGCCAGAGCCGCCAGCAAGGTCACCGCATACAGGCCGAGGAAGGCCAGGCGGCTGGCTTGCAGCCAGGCACTGTTACCGCCTGGGCGCTCATGGCCCGCTTCGGGCTCGAGATGTTCACTCATGGCTGGGTTCCAGCCTTGCCGTCCAGGGATTTGCTGTCCGGCGGACCGTCGACCAATACGCGGAACGGCGCAGCGTCGGTGCGCAGGATCAGCTTGGTGCCCGGCGTGACCACCGTACCCAGGGTGTCCAGGGAACGCAGCATGTTGTACAGCGCCGGCGAGCCGTTATAGGCCCTACCGTAGATCTGTGCCGCCTCGACCCGGGACTGCGCTTCGATATCGGCAGCCTTGACCGTGGCGTCGGCTTCGACGATCCGCGCATCACGCTCGGCAGCAGAGCGGATCTGCGCCGCCTCACGCTTGCCCACGGCAGTGCGCTCGGTGGCGATGGTCTCGCGCTCAGCACGCATGCGGTCAACCGTGGCGTTGAGGGTGACCGATGGCAATGTCAGACGCTCGACTCCCACCTGCAGGACGCGCACGCCGTAGGTAGTCAGCAATTGCTGATCGATCTGCTGGCGCAGCTGGTTTTCGAAATCGCCGATACGCACCTGGCTGGCGTCGGTATTGACCAGGCTCGACAGGTCGAAACTGGCGGCAGTGGTCTCCAGCGCGGAACCGACGAAGGTACGGATCTGCCGCGCGGCTTCGTCCGGCTGGTTCTGCACCGCACGCATGAAGCGTTGCACGTTGTCCGGGTCGCCCTGAACCTGCCAGGCCACGTAAGCCTGAACGATGATGCGCAGGCCATCGCGCGTGCCGACATCCTGCAGCCCGCTTGAAGTCGTGCGCAGGCGCAGGTCTACCGGGATTGTCGCCTCGAACGGCGCCGGCCAGCGCCAGCTCAGGCCCGGATCGAGCAGTACCCGGGAAGGATTGCCAAAGCGGGTGATGACCGTGGCTTCACCGGAGCGCACCTGAACCAGGCTCGCCGCCGCCACCGCAAAAGCGATCAGCAGCGCAGCCAGGGCCGAACGACGCCAAGGGAAAGGCGCTGGTGTAGAGCTGTCACCGTGATGGTGATGACCATGGGAATGGCCATGCCCGCTGTGGTCGTGACCGGCGTGATCGTGATGATCGTGGTTATGGAACAGACTCAAGGGGTGACTCCTTACTGATCGGCTTTACGCGGCGTCAACGGGTCTGCCGGTAAGGTGAAAGTTCGCAGGTCGATGGTCGGCGCGCTGCCGCCGCCCAGACGATGATCGAGGACCAGCAGCTTGGCGTGGGCCAGACCCTGGGTCAGTTGGGCCAGGTATTGCTCCAGCAGAAAGGCCTGCCCGGCCTTGGCGTAGCCCTGGCGCTCGGCGCTGAAGCGCAGGTCTGCGGCCTGGGCGGCGGACATGACTTCCCGTGCCGAAGCGGCAGCCTGATCGTGGGCGACGCTGGCATTGAGCTGGGCCAGGTTGGCCTTGTCGCTGGCCGCACCATGCTCGCGGGAAATCAGCGCCTGGGCACTGATCTGCGCAGCCTGCACGCCGTGGTAAGCATTAGCGGCGCCAGCGGGTGGGTGGATCGATTCGACCACCGTGGCGAGAATTTCCACGCCGCTGTCCAGTTTCTTCAGGTCAGCCTGCACCGCCTCACCAATGTCCTGGGACAGCGACGCACGCTGCTCGCCCAACAGTTCGTCCAGAGTCCGCGTCGCGAAGTCATGGACCAGCACGCGGCTGGCGGTACTGCGAATCAGCGTCGGCACATCGGCGCTGTTATAGGTAGCCGCCAGCGCCGCCTGATCGTTCAGGCCGATGCGATAGACAAAGCGCACATCCATATTGACGATCTGGAAGCCCTGCTTGTCGCCGGTACTGCTGGCGATGACCTGGGATTTCTCGTTGATGTGGCTGGCATCCCACAGACGGTTGGCGCTTTGCGGCGACGGGCCTTCGGCCGGCTCTTGCACCAGCTCGACAGCCGTGGCATCGGAAACACTGGTGGCCAGTTCATGCACCACACCATTCTCCACGGCGATAATCCGCCCGAACGGCCAAGGCAATCCGGCATGCAGGCCGGGACCGACCACCTCGACCGGCTTGCCGAAGCGCTCGTAGATGCCACGCCCCTGCATTGGAATTTCCTGCACGCCGCTCAAGATCCAACCGAGCGCGACAATCACCAACAGCACGGGCAAAAAGGCCCGCCGCATGTAGGTAAAGGCCCAGATTTGCCGCAGATCAATACCAAAGCGGTTATGCAATTCGCTCTGCAGTGCCAGCAGGGGTTGTGGCGGCCAGCGCAGCAGACCGGCGACAAAACTGCTGGCGGTCAGACGAGGCTCGAGGCGCTCATTACGCGGGCTGAACAGCGACAACAGCGCACGCAGCAGCAGCTCAATGGCTACCAACCCCGGCAGCAGCCCCATCAACACGGCCAGACGGGCTGGCCATACGCGGTCGGGACTGGACAGGAACAGGCACATGGCACCGATCAGCAGGACCGCGATGGCAACGCGGGTCAATTGCGCCATCTGCCCGGCCTCCGGCCATTGCGTCTGCTGCTCGTGAGCGAACTGGCGCTCCAGCACCAACAGGCCGAAAGCCAGCAGCAGCATGACGCCCGCCGCCAGATTGCCCAGTTGGGACAGCGCGCTGCCTGCCAGCGCCAGATTCCAGGTCATATCCAGACTGATCAGCGCCAGCACAGACCAGCCCGCCAGCCAGAGTGTCGATGCCCCCACCTGGGTCAGCATCGATCCGGCACCGCCACTGATGCGTGAAAGCAGGCGTTCGTACCAGCCGTGATCTTCGACGACGCCGGGATCCGCTTCGACAGCCACGACGCTGACAATGGAGCCCAGCGCCCGACCACGCCACAAGGCAATGCCCTGCGCCGACTGCAACGCCGCCGCCAACAGCAGGAAAGCGGCTGCCTGGGTAGTCAGCACCGCTGTCCATAGAGAATTGGGAGAAAAGAGATCAACGAACAGCGACAGGACCAGTCCGAAAATGCCCAGCCCGGCCGTCAGATAAGTCAGTTGCAGTAAGCGCCGAGCCTGAAATGCAGCCCCTTGAAACCGTGGCAGGCTATCCAGCCCTGCGTGCTCAACATCCAGATCAACCTGCATCGATACCCCAGAACCTGTTGGAGGCCAGCTCCCGTCGCGAAATTGCTTGCCCGGTTGCCAGCCGAGAAAGCGTTACGATATAACAAAAAACGTGAAATTTCTGTCGCTCTGCCGAATTTCACAAACCGTTCAGCCAGCGGAAAGGTTGTGACCGCCTCGCACTTGCCTGGACAAAATAAATTATCTTTCCCTATTCCACTTTCCTCGACCATTCAATAACCAAAGCTTTCAACTTACAGCGTTTATATATAAGTCCTACGAGCAGAAAGGAAATAGCCACTTTTCGAACGAATTAAAACGCTTTAGAGGCTTAACTTGGCAACATAATCCAACACCTGCACAGCTTGCTGTAGACATGTCCGGTGACTATATTTGCAGACGTTTCCACGCTAATGGTCGACGCTGAAACAGGCGAATCGGAACGCCGGAGGGCCTGCAAGGGGCTGCTCCACATGTAAGGAGTCCACATGCACAAGTTCAAACTTCATCCGCCTGTGCGGCATACAAGCCTGTGTGATCAAGCGCAAAACTGCCTGACCATCAATATTCCCAACTCGACTCTGGGTCTGGATAACTTGCTCGATCTGGTCCGGCACGAAATCATCCACGAGCAGCAGAAACATATACATCGGCTGACCTTTAAAAGCGGTAGAACACTTCATATTGAAGCCGACCAGCAATGGGTCACCGTACGCGGTGCCCATATCAATTATCGCACCCCTGCCGATATGCCATCCGCCACACTGCTTGGCGATCCGGCCCAACCTGCAACACCCATCCCCCTCTAAACTGCCGCCTCGGGCCAGCCCCGCCCGATCATGGAATCGCGCAGGAATATGCCGGTCATGAGACCTGCCGCACAAACAATGTGGCGTGCCAAAGGTTGCGTTGTGTTTCACTAGACGACGAGCCTGGCGCGCCTGCTCATCAGCGCATCGTATTGTTATCCACAGGGCTCTGGATTCACTTCTCGACAAGGACGATTGCCCGTTGATTTCGATCTACCAGCTCAAGCCCCGTTTCCAGAACTTGCTGCGCCCTCTAGTTCAACGTTTGTTCGACCGTGGAATTACCGCCAATCAAGTGACCCTTGGCGCGTGCGCGATTTCTCTGGTGGTGGGTGGTCTGGCTGCCGTTTTCGCCGCCCATGCCTGGGTCTTCGCTCTGATTCCGCTCTGGATGATCGTGCGCATGGCACTCAACGCCATCGACGGCATGCTGGCCAGGGAGTTCGGCCAAAAATCGCGACTGGGCGCTTATCTCAACGAATTGACCGATGTCATTGCCGACAGCGCACTGTTTTTGCCCTTCGCACTGCTGCCGGAAGTGAACCTTGTGCTGGTTGTGCTGGTCACTTTGCTGGCGATTTTCAGTGAGTACGCAGGCGTCCTCGGCCCCATGGTCGGTGCTTCCCGGCGTTATGACGGCCCAATGGGCAAGAGTGACCGTGCATTCTGCTTCGGCGTACTCGGCGCAGGCGTGGCCATTGGCTGGCTTTCGGCCCTGTGGATAAATAGTGTTCTCGCTGTGATCGCCGCCCTGCTGGTCTATACCCTGATCAACCGTATCCGTCGTGGCCTGGAGGAAGTCTCCAGCCAGGCCGATGCGCCTGGGGAATAAGCAGCCCGCAACATACCGATCGGCATAAGGAAATCGAAATGCGTGAAATGCATGAGCTGCGCTTCAGTACCCATGATGGGGTTGAGCTGTTTTATCGCCACTGGCCTGCCACCGCTCCTGACATCGACGCGCCGCGTCAGGCGGTACTGCTATTCCACCGTGGCCACGAACATTCTGGGCGCATAGCCCACCTCGTCGATGAACTGGACTTGCCGGGTTTCGATTTCTTCGCCTGGGACGCCCGTGGTCACGGCCAGTCGCCGGGAGCCCGTGGCGACAGCCCGAGCTTCGCCACCAGCGCCCGTGACGTGCAGACCTTTGTTGATCACCTGGGCGCCACCTTTGCCATCGCCGAGCAGGACATCAGCGTGGTCGCCCAGAGCGTCGGCGCTGTGATCGTCGCCACCTGGGTACATGATTACGCACCGAAGATCCGTTCGCTGGTACTGGCCTCGCCCGCCTTCCAGGTCAAGCTGTATGTGCCCTTCGCCCGTACCGGCCTGGCTCTGATGCGACGCTTTAAAGGCAATTTCTTCGTCAACAGCTACGTCAAGGCGCGCTTCCTCAGCCATGACCCGGAGCGTGTTGCCTCTTATGACAACGATCCGCTGATCACCAAGGCCATTTCTGTCAACGTGCTGCTCGGCCTGTACGAAGCGGCCGACCGCGTTGTAGCCGATGCCAATGCGATTCAGGTGCCTACGCAATTGCTGATCTCCGGCGCCGATTTCGTCGTGCATCGCGGCCCTCAGGATCGCTTTTTCGAGCGCCTGGGCAGCCTGCGCAAGGAGAAACACGTCCTGCCTGGCTTCTTCCACGACACCCTGGGCGAACGTGACCGGCACCTGGCAGTCAGCCGGGCCCGGCGCTTTATTCTGCAAAACCTCGAACAACCAGTACCGCGCCCATCGCTGCTGGACGCCGATCGCCTGGGCGCCACCTGTGCCGAGGCCGAAGAACTCGCCGCGCCGCTGCCGCACAACTCGTTGCGCGATCTGTACTGGCGCATGACCCGGGCCAGCATGCGCCTGGGCAGCAAGTTATCCACAGGGGTGAAATTGGGCTTCGATACCGGTTTCGATTCCGGCAGCACCCTGGACTACGTCTACCGCAACAAGCCCACCGGCACTGGCGCCCTGGGACGCATGATCGATGGCAATTACTTGAAGTCCATCGGCTGGCGCGGTATTCGCCAGCGCAAGGTGAATCTCGAAGAACTGCTGCGCCTGGCCATGGCGCATCTGCGCAATCAGGGCAAGCCTGTGCATATCGTCGATATCGCCGCCGGTCACGGTCGGTACATTCTCGAATCCCTGCAGGGTGTCGACCCGCTGCCCGAATCGATCCTGTTGCGCGACTACAGCGATATCAACGTGCGTGACGGCAACGCCTTGATCGAACAGAAGGATCTGGACCCGATCGCACGCTTCGTCAAAGGCGATGCCTTCGACCGTGCCGACCTCGCCGCGCTGGAGCCCAAGCCGACCCTGGCAGTGGTCTCAGGCCTATACGAGCTGTTTGCCAGCAACCAGATGGTCGGTGACTCCTTGGCCGGGCTTGCTGCAGCGGTGGAACCGGGTGGCTATCTGGTCTACACCGGACAGCCCTGGCATCCGCAGCTGGAACTGATCGCCCGCGCCCTGACCAGCCACCGCGCCGGCCAGGCCTGGGTGATGCGTCGGCGCACCCAGGCGGAAATGGATCAATTGGTCGAGGCGGCCGGTTTCCGCAAGATCACTCAGCGGGTGGACGAATGGGGGATTTTCACCGTATCCCTGGCGCAGCGCATCAAGTGATACCGCTACGCGAGCCGGGGCTATGGAAACGTGCCGTGCTGTGGCTGGTGCTACTGGCACCGTTGTTCTTTGCCAGCTACGGCTTCGCCACCTGGCTGACTGCACGGCGCACGGACGTCGGCACGCTGGTCTTCGACTGGGAACAGTACATGCCGTTCTGGGCGTGGACCATCGTGCCCTATTGGTCCATTGACCTGCTCTACGGTTTTTCGCTGCTGGCGTGCCTGACACGCCGTCAACTCGATACCCACGCGTTGCGCCTGCTCAGCGCCCAAGTGATCGCTGTCAGTTGCTTCCTGCTCTGGCCCCTGACGTTCACCTTTGCACGGCCGCCGCTGGACGGCGTGTTCGGCTGGATGTTTGCGGTGCTGGCCGGGTTCGACAAGCCGTTCAATCAGGCGCCATCACTGCATATCGCCCTGCTGGTGATCCTCTGGGTCTGTTACGAACGCTACCTGCGCGGGGCTCACCCGGCGTGGCGCTGGCTGCTGCATGGCTGGTTCGGGTTGATCGGCATTTCCGTGCTGACCACTTATCAGCATCACTTCGTCGACTTACCCACAGGGGCGCTGGCCGGTTGGTTGTGTGTCTGGATTTGGCCGGACAACGGCAGCAGCCCGCTGCGTAACGCCCGCCTGACAGGGCAACCACGTCGCCTGCGTCTGGCCTTGGCTTATGCCGTGGGCGCCGCGCTGTTGGCGGCGCCGGTATTTACCCTGCGCGGCACATGGATATGGCTGGCCTGGCCCGCAGTGTCTTGCCTGTTGATCTGCCTGAACTATGGGCTGTTTGGCGCCGAGGGCTTTCAAAAGCGCAGTAACGGGCGGTTGAGCCCGGCCGCCAGATGGCTGCTGGCGCCTTATCTGGCTGCGGCATGGATAAACTCCCGCCTGTGGACAAGAAACCAGCCCGACGCCCAACAGATTGTGGATAACATCTGGCTCGGCCGACTTCCCGAGCGTGAGCAATTGCGCCCATTCGCCGCTGTTGTGGATATGTGCGCCGAGCTGTCCATCGTGCCACCCGGCAAACGCGGTTACCAATGCATTCCCGTGCTCGATCTGACCCCTCCGGATGCCGCTCAATGCCTGCTGGCCGCCCAGGCCATCGAGCGTCTGCGCGTCAAAGGCCCCTTGCTGGTGTGCTGTGCGCTGGGTTATTCACGCAGCGCCACTGCGCTTGCCGCATGGCTTTTGTACACCCATAGAGCGCGCACTGTGGATAACGCCATCGACATGGTACGTAACGCCCGGCCGCAGGTAGTCCTGCACGAGGCACAGTATCAGGCGTTGACGGCGATGCTCGCGTATTTATCCACAGCGCGGGCGGAGCAACAGCATGTCTCTTGAAATGCAGTTGCATGTCGTTGCCAGCCTGCTGCGGCGCGGGCGGGCTTTGGATAATCTGTCCACAGGCGTAATGCTGCTGGGCTTGGCACTGGGCCTCAGTCAGCTGTGGATAAACACTGTCAGCCCTCTGTTGCTGATATTAGTGGCGGCGATCGTTCTGATTGGCTTGATCGAAAAGTACTACGCGTTTCGCGTCGCTTTCGATGCCGACCTGTTTCAGAACCTCGCTGACGATGCCAATCAATTGAATGACCGAACCGCCGATCTGGATCATGCATTGACCACACTGGGTTTGCTGCCTGTGGATAAACAGGCCCGGTCCTGGGCTGCTCGCAGCCAGGGCGCCCTGAAACTGTTGCGCCAGCAAGTCTTGTTCCTCGCCCTGGAGCTGGTATTGATGCTCGGGGCGATTCTGATTTTCCCTTGGTTGCCTTTCGTCCATTAAGGAAACGCCATGTTCGAACCCTTGGTCGCCACGATCATCACCGCCGGAGCGCGCAGTGTGACCGGCGCACGCAGCCTGTGGCTGGGCTGTACACCCGAGCCCAATCAACGCATTTATTTCGCCAACCACAGCAGCCACGGTGATTTCGTCCTGCTCTGGGCTTCATTGCCGCCACAGCTGCGTAAGCTGACCCGTCCCGTCGCCGCAGGCGATTACTGGCAGAAAACGCAGCTGCGGCGCTACATCATCAGTGGCGTATTCAACGGCGTGCTGATCGACCGCGAGCGCAAGACACCGGAGAGCAATCCGCTGCAACCAATGCTCGACGCCCTGCAATGGGGGGATTCGCTGATTATTTTCCCTGAAGGCACTCGCAATCTGGAAGACGGCCTGCTGCCGTTCAAGAGCGGCCTGTATCACTTGGCGAAGAGTTATCCACAAGCCGAACTGGTGCCGGTGTGGATAGCCAACCTCAACCGCGTCATGCCTAAAGGCCGGGTCCTGCCGCTGCCATTGTTATGCACAACCAGCTTCGGCGCGCCGCTGCGCCTTGAAGAAGACGAAAGCAAAGAGCAATTCCTCACCCGCAGCCGTGACGCGCTGCTGGCCCTGGCACCGGAGCAGCATTGATGGATAGGCAGACACAGATGTTGTTCATGGGCATCGGCGCCATTTTGCTGCTGGCCTCGTTGATTGGCTTCATTCTCAAGCGCCGCGCGGGCAGTGAGCCGAACTCGGTGATCGATAACCTCAATGCCCGGATCAACGCCTGGTGGGTCATGGTGGTGGTGATCGGCATCGCCTTCTGGCTTGGCTACAGCGCAGTGATCCTGCTGTTCTACGCCGTATCGTTCTACGCCCTGCGCGAGTTCCTGACCCTGACGCCAACCCGGCGCAGCGATTATCCGGCCCTTGTAGCAGCGTTCTACCTGGCGCTGCCGCTGCAATACATCCTCATTGCCACCAACTGGTATGGGCTGTTCTCGATCTTCATTCCGGTCTACGTGTTCCTGCTGCTGCCGATCCTCGCGTCACTGGGCGGTGACAGCACGCACTTTCTGGAGCGAGCCTCGAAGGTACAGTGGGGGCTGATGATCGCAGTGTTCTGCGTGTCCTATGTGCCGGCGCTGCTGACCCTGGAAATCCCCGGCTACGAAGGGCGCAACCTGCTGTTGATCGCCTATCTGGTCATCGTCGTGCAGCTCTCCGACGTGTTGCAATACGTGTGCGGCAAGCTGTTCGGCAAACGCAAGATCGCGCCGAACCTGTCGCCCTCCAAGACTGTTGAAGGCTTTGTCGGCGGCATCGCCCTGGCTTCAATGATCGGCGGTGCGCTGTGGTGGATAACCCCGTTCAATATCTGGCAATCGACCCTGATCGCCCTGTTGATAAACCTGCTCGGTTTTGCCGGCGGCATCGTTATGTCGGCGATCAAGCGCGACCGCGGGGTCAAGGATTGGGGGCATATGATCGAAGGCCACGGCGGCATGCTCGATCGCCTGGATTCGGTGTGCTTCGCGGCGCCGATCTTCTTTCACCTTGTGCGCTATTGGTGGACTTGAGTTGGCGCAGCTGTGAGCTTCGAGCCTCTAGCTACGAGCAAAAGCAAAAGCAGACCGTGGTGCTTTTGCTTGTAGCTCGTAGCTCGCAGCTAGAGGCTCGTAGCTCATAGCTGCTTCTAAACCTTGAAGCTGATCGCTCTGCGACCTATATTACGATCATAATTTAATTTCTTGCGACGAACTTCCCCAGGAGTAAGACCATGAGCAGTTATGACGTTGTCATCATTGGCGGTGGCCCCGGCGGCTATAACGCTGCCATTCGCGCTGGCCAGTTGGGCCTGTCGGTGGCCTGTGTCGAAGGTCGCGAGACCTTGGGCGGCACCTGTCTGAATGTCGGCTGCATGCCGTCCAAAGCCCTGCTGCACGCCTCCGAACTCTACGAAGCCGCAGTGGGCGAGGAATTCGCCAATCTGGGTATCGAGGTCAAGCCGACCCTGAACCTGGCGCAGATGATGAAACAGAAAGGCGAAAGCGTGGCGTCCCTGACCAAGGGCATCGAGTTTCTGTTCCGCAAGTACAAGGCCGACTGGATCAAGGGCTGGGGTCGTATCGCCGGGCCGGGCAAGGTCATCGTCACCGATGCTGCGGGTGTCGAGACCGAACTGCTGGCCAAGGACATCATCATTGCCACCGGTTCCGAGCCGACCCCGCTGCCTGGGGTCGAGCTCGACCATGAGCGCATCATCGACTCCACCGGCGCCCTGTCCCTGCCGGAAGTGCCCAAGCATCTGGTGGTGATCGGTGCTGGGGTCATCGGCCTTGAACTGGGCTCGGTGTGGCGGCGTCTCGGCGCCAAGGTCACGGTGGTCGAATTTCTCGACCATGTGGCCCATGGCAGCGATCTGGAGGCAGGCAAGACCCTGCAGCGCTCCCTTACCCGTCAGGGCATGAGCTTCAAGCTCAGCTCGAAGGTGACCTCAGCGGTCCGCTCGGAAAGCAGCGTGACCCTGCGCGTAGAACCGGCTGCCGGCGGCGAAGCGGAACTGATCGAAGCCGATTACGTACTGGTGTCCATCGGCCGTCGTCCCTATACCAAGGGCCTGGGCCTGGAGACCGTGGGCCTGCAGGTCGACAAGCGCGGCATGCTGGAGAACAAGGGCCATCGCACCGAGGCGCCGAATGTCTGGGTGATCGGTGATGTCACGTCCGGCCCCATGTTGGCGCACAAGGCCGAGGACGAAGCCCATGTCTGCCTGGAGCGCATTGTCGGCAAGGCGGGCGAGCTGAATTACAACCTGATCCCCGGCGTGATCTACACCCGTCCGGAACTGGCCAGCGTCGGCAAGACCGAAGAGCAGCTCAAGGCCGAAGGGCGAGCGTACAAGGTCGGCAAGTTCCCGTTCAGCGCCAACAGCCGGGCCAAGATCAACCACGAGACCGAAGGCTTCGCCAAGGTTCTGGCCGATGAGCGTACCGATGAGGTGCTGGGCGTGCACCTGGTCGGGCCGAGTGCGGGCGAATTGATCGGTGAAGCGTGCGTGGCCATGGAGTTTGCCGCATCCTCCGAGGATATCGCGCTGATCTGCCATCCTCACCCGACCCGCTCCGAGGCCCTGCGTCAGGCGGCCATGGGCGCGAATGGGCATACCACTCAGGCGTAAGGTGTCCAAACTCGATGTGGTGGGAGCGGATTTATCCGCGAAGACGGTATTTCAGTCGATGAAGATTCAGCGAGTGTACTGGCCCATTCGCGGATGAATCCGCTCCCACAAAAAGTTATCCACAGCGCTCTAATTGCTGTTAGCCCGGCAAATGCCCCAACGGCAGCGGTCCAGGCGCCTTTATCGCCTGGATCGCGAAGTTGCTGCGGATATCCCGTACCCCCGGCACCTTCAACAGGCTGCCATTGAGAAAGCGCTCATAACCGCGCAAATCCGGCACCACGACGTGGAGCAGGAAATCGACCTCCCCCGACACCAGATAAGCGGAAATCACCTCCGGTAACGCCAGTACGGCCAGGCGAAAGCGTTCGGCCTCACCTTCGTGATGGCGCTCGACCTTGACCCCGACGAAGACCGTCAAACCCAATCCCACCGCTTCACTGTCCAGCGTGGCCTGATAGCCGCGAATCACCCCGGCGTCTTCCAGATTACGCACCCGGCGCAGGCAGGGTGAGGCAGACAGACCGATCTCATCGGCCAGTTGCACATTGGTCAGGCGTCCATCCCGTTGCAGGGCAGCAAGGATTTTGCGGTCGTAGGCATCCAGTTTCGGTGTTGGCATATCAGCGCCTTATGACTTATTGGATTGGCAGATTGTGCCAATTCTAGATCTATATAGGGTTAAAGACGCAAGCACCTGCCCCGCCCTTGGGCCGTAGAATTTTACTTCATCGCTCCCTTACCGAGACCTTCGACGATGGAAAATATGGCGCTCTACCTGACAGCCCTGATTATGATCATCTTGATGCCGGGGCCGGACATGATCCTTCTGTTGCAGACCGGCGCCCGCCAGGGTCGAGCGCTGGCACTGGCCACTGCACTGGGCCTGGCACTGGCCCGAGCGGCTCATGTCACCCTGGCGGCACTGGGCCTGGCCACCCTGTTCAAGGCGGCACCCTGGACCTTTGACCTGGTGCGTTTCGCCGGGGCGGCCTATCTGCTCTGGCTCGGCGTGAAAATGCTCAAGCCTGGCGCCCTTGGCTCCCTCAGTGGTGCGCCACAAGGCAGCGTGCCACCTTCATGGCTCGGGGCGATCGGTCGCGGCGTGCTGACCAATCTGCTCAACCCCAAGGCGCTGTTGTTCTGTTCGGTGCTGCTACCGCAATTCATCGATCCGAACGGCGCTGCCGTTAGCGTGCAATTCGCCACTTTGGGCGTGATTCTGGTGCTGCTCGCGCTGCTGTTTGACTGCGCCTATGCCCTGCTCGGCGATAGCCTGGGCCGCTGGCTTGAACGCAGCCCTTCGGCACGGCGGATCCAGCAATGGCTGTTTGGCGGCTTGTTGATCGGTTTCGCTGTACGTCTGGCATTTATTCAGCAGGCATAAGCCGGTAAACCGGCGTGTGCGGCATATGCCTTGCAAGTCTCTGAGACCTCATAAAAAACCTCCGTTTGCGAGTTTTTTGCCTTTTTTTCGAACCGTATGCAGAGTTTGTTATCTGTTGTGGGTAACTTGCGTTCGGCAAGGAGTCGTTGGCGCGTTCTGTGTGCAGGAAGCACAAGCATTATTCAGAGGCTTCACGTTTATGAATCGCAGGAATCTCCTCAAAGCATCCATGGCATTGGCGGCCTACAGCAGTTTGCCTGCCAGCGGGCTATTTGCCGCCCGTGCCCTGGCGGCCGCCGCCGACGGTGAAATCGAGCACTTTGACTTCGAGGGCCTGCAAGCCCAGGCCAAGCAACTGGCCAGTAACGCCTACGTCAGTACCAAACAGGCCTTGCCTCCCGTCTTGGCGAATATGACGCCGCAGCAGTTCAACGCCATCAAGTACGACGCCGGGCATTCGCTGTGGCATGACGTGCAGGGTCAGTTGGATGTGCATTTCTTCCACGTCGGCGCCGGTTTCAAGACGCCGGTGCGTATGTACAGCGTCGATCCGGCGAGCCGCCAGGCCCGTGAGGTGCACTTCCGTACCGACCTGTTCAACTATGACAACAGCGGCATCGACAAGACCCAGCTCAAGGGCGCGGGCGATCTGGGCTTTGCCGGTTTCAAGCTGTTCCAGGCGCCGGAAATCGCCATCAACGACATTCTGTCGTTCCTTGGCGCCAGTTATTTCCGCGCCATCGATAGCAACAAGCAATACGGCCTGTCAGCCCGCGGCCTGGCCATCGACACCTATTCCTCCAAGGGCAAGGAGGAGTTTCCCGACTTCACCAAATTCTGGTTCGAAACGCCGACCAAAGACGCGACCCGCTTCGTGGTCTACGCCCTGCTCGACTCGCCGAGCGCGACCGGCGCCTATCGTTTTGACATCGATTGCCAGGCCAACCAGGTGGTGATGGATATCGACGCCCATATCAATGCCCGCGCCGATATCGAGCAGATGGGCATCGCTACCATGACCAGCATGTTCAGCTGCGGCACCCATGAACGGCGTATGTGCGACACCATCCACCCGGAAATCCACGACTCGGACCGCCTGGCCATGTGGCGCGGCAATGGCGAGTGGATCTGCCGCCCGCTGAACAACCCGTTACGTCTACAGTTCAATACCTTCACCGACAAGGACCCGAAAGGTTTTGGCCTGGTGCAGACCGATCATAAGTTCGAGACCTATCAGGACACCGTCGACTGGTATCACCGTCGCCCGAGCCTGTGGGTCGAGCCGACGACCCCGTGGGGCGAAGGCTCGGTGGATCTGATGGAGCTTCCGACCACCGGCGAAACGCTGGATAACATCGTGGTGTTCTGGAACCCCAAGAAGGCGATAAAGGCCGGCGACAGCCTCAACTATGGCTACAAACTGTACTGGAGCCCGCTGCCGCCCGTGAGTACACCGCTGGCCCAGGTCAACGCGACACGTTCGGGCATGGGCGGCTTTATCGAAGGCTGGGCGCCAGGTGAGCATTATCCTGATGTATGGGCCCGGCGCTTTGCCGTGGACTTCAGCGGCGGCGGTCTGGATCGTTTGCCTGAAGGTACGTCCATCGATCCGGTAGTGACCGTCTCGGGCGGCGAAGTCAAAGACTTCAACGTCTTGGCACTGCCGAATATCAAGGGCTTCCGCGTTACCTTCGACTGGTATCCGACCAGCGATGCGGTAGATCCGGTGGAAATGCGCATGTTCATCCGCACTCAGGACCGCACGTTGAGCGAAACCTGGCTGTACCAATACTTCCCGCCAGCGCCGGACAAGCGTCGGTATACCTATAACTGACACCGCGCCATAAATGTGGGACCGGCTTTAGCCGGGAAAACGCATTCCCGGCTGACGCCGGTCCCAAGGATGAACATAGCGTCATTTTTTAATTTATATAAAAATCAACAGACTAAATATCCACTTATTTTATAAGGCCAAAATATCACTGATATTTTGGCGGATTATTTGACAGCCTCGCCTTATCAGGCTGTTATTGCCCCTGTCTCATCCCACTCCCCTGACTGCTGATTGACTGCCCTGCGCCGTCGATGGGCGGTAGCGTTGCCGATTTCTTCCTGAACGCTCTATCGAGGGCACCCTCTATGTTGCTGAACGCCGCAAACGGCGCCGGGCAGGCACCGTCGAGCCTGTCTGTGCGCAAATCGACCCTGATCGCCTGGATCGCCATCAGCCTGATTCTGGTCGAGACCTTTTCCGGAGCACTGCGTTTTTTCTTCGATCTGGCTGGTATTTCCGCTGTGCTCTACCTGCCCAAAGTCGCTTGCGTGGCGCTGTTTCTCCTTGAACTCAGCGCCCTGAGAGCCAACCGTATCCTGTGGCTGTGCCTGCCCCTGTTGCTGCTCTCGGCATCTCTGGCGATGCTGCATGGCGCCAGCGTGAACAATCTCGGCTTCAGTCTGTTTATCGTCGGCCCTCTGCTGTTCGGCCTGGTCTGCGGCGAATATCTGATGCTGCATCGACGACTGCTCGGCTGGGTCATTGGTCTGTGCCTGCTAGCGTCGTGGATCGGCATCGGTCTGGACAAATTTACCGTCGTGCCGTGGAAGGGATACGCGTACAGCCTCGGCGAAGTAGAGCTCAGCGCCAATACCGCCTGGAGCGCCGACTCCCAGGACCGCATCGCCGGTTTTGCCAGGGTCTCCGGTTCACTGTCGCTGCTCATCGCCATCTACACCCTGTACCTGACGCTGATCATTCGCTCGCGCCTGCTCTGGCTACTGCTGTGTGCCGCCAGCTTCTACGGCATCCTGCTGACCACCAGCAAGGCGCCAGCCGTCGCCTTCGTCGCTACGCTGGCGCTGTTGCCCGTGCTGCACTTTTACTGGACACGCCGGGTCCTGTTGACGCTTGCAGTGCTGATGGGGATAGTCCTGCCGCTGATTGGCGTAATGAATGACTTCGACAGCAATCTGATCTACAGCGACGGCCCGCTGTCTTCGCTGTACGACCGCATGATCAACACCTGGCCCAATGTCGTGCGGGCCATGGAAAACCAGGGCTGGGTTGTCTCGGGGGCTGGGTTCGGTCTGGTCGGCAGCTCCCTGGCACCGTTCCCGGTGCCGGATGCACATGATCTGCAAGTGTCCGACAACGCGGCGATCTACCTGTGGTGCACCTTTGGTATCGCGGGTCTGCTGCTTTATCTAGCGCAAATCCAGCTGATGTTTGCCTTGAGCGACGATCAGACCGAAACCGGCCGCGCACTGTTGAGCATCATCTTTTGCGTTTGCCTGATCAGTTGGACCACCGATGTCTTCGAGTCCAGCATCGCCAGCCTGTTTATCGGGGTCGGTATCAGCCTGGCGATGGCTTCTCGCGATGTCGCCAGCCCTTCCGCGCAACGCCCTCAGGATCTGCCTGAGCTGACCGCCCTGCCGGGCTTGCAGGGAGCATGAAACAAATGAAGCACAAAGCGCTGCACATCTTTGCCTGGGCTTGTGCCAGTTGGTTTATAGAGCAACCGGCACAGGCCCATGAGCCGTTCATCGTCGGCGTCGTCACCCACTTCATGAATGACGAAGCGCCACCGCTGCCGCGTCTGCGCCTGGCTGCGGCAGCCGGTATCAACTCGGCCCGGGACGCGCCGTACTGGTCCAGCGCTGAGACGGCCCTCGGCCAGTGGCGAGTCGTTCCCGGTTGGCGAACATGGCTCAGCGGCGGCGTGGACCTGAACATGACGCCGCTGGCAATCCTGTGTTTCAGCACCTGGTTCCACAACAACATCAAACCCAGCGAACCCCAGGTCAAACCCGGCTATCTGCAATATGTCGACTACGCGACACGGCAACTGGGCGCGGGCGTTGGCTTCTATGAGATCTGGAACGAGTGGGACCTGGGCAACGACCCCAAGGATCCTGCCCTGAGCGCCGACTACGCCGCTTTGGTGCGCGACACTGCCCCCATCGTAAGGCATAACAGCCCGCAGTCGACGATTCTGGCCGGCTCCATTACCTCCCACGGGATGCGTGGCGGCTTTGCCGAGCGCCTGATCGATGACGGTGTACTGAACTGGGTCGACGGCCTGTCGCTGCACCCTTACGTGCATTGCGCAAACGGCGAGAACGCCACACCCGAAGGCTGGATCAAGTGGATGCGCAGCTACTCGCAGAAACTGACCAACAAGGTCGGCCGCGAAGTCCCTCTCTATCTGACCGAAATGAGCTGGCCGAGCCATCAGGGCAACTGCGGCAATACACCGGTTACTCAGGCCGCCTATCTGGGCCGAGCCTACTTTCTCGCGCGCACCCTGCCGGCGATCAAGGGTATGTGGTGGTACGACCTGATCGATGACGGTGTGGATAAGTCCAATCAGGAACATCATTTCGGCCTGCTTGAGTACGGCACGCTCAAGCCCAAGCCCGCCTATGGCGTGATGCAGGCGGTAGCGCCTGTGGTGCGGGACTTTCGCTATGACGCCCAGGCCAGCCGTCAGGACGCAGAGGTCTATATGCTGTATTTCGACAAAGGTCCCGAGCGGGTCCTCGCAGCCTGGACCACGGGCTATACCCGCACCAAATCATTGATCAGCCCGACACCGCAGAGTGGTGCCGTGCGTTACGTCGATACCGCAGCGCCAGACAAGGGCCAGCAAACCGGCCCGGACTGGAGCTGCAACGCTGGCAAATGTACCGTCCCCTTGAGCCTGAACGGCTTTGTGAAAATCATCAGCCTGGGATCCGACGGCTGACACCTGACTTTTCGGCGCCAGGGATATTTATCACACTGCTGCCATTTGCAACTGCTAGTGTTTTGCCACTACCCAAGGGAGTGGATCATGAACCTTCGTCAATACCTGTGCGGATGTGCGCTGGCCTGGCTATCGGCGATAGCGCCATTGCAGGCTGCGCCTTTTGTGGCGGGCGGCAGTGAGTGGCGACCCTTCAGTTATGCCGACGAAAAAGGCGAATTGCATGGCTTATCCATCGACATTGCCCGCCGGATATTGCAGCTCTCGGATGTAGACGTGCGCTTCGTCTCCTATCCGGTCAACCGCCTGCAGGCCATGTTGAGCCGCGACCAGATCGACCTCAACTATGCCGACTCCCCGCAATGGAACAGCGCCGAAGACCTGCGCCGCTTCCAGTTCTCCATTCCCTACATGAACGTGCGCGAGCATCTCTACTTTCTCGCCGGCAACCCACTGCGCGACAAACCCCTCGAACACCTACAAGGCATGACCGTGGGCATGGTCCGCGGCTACACCTATCGCACCCTCGATCCGGCGTTCGCCGACAACCGCATGAGCAAACTGGAGGTTTCCCAGGACACCGCCCTGCTCAACCTGCTGCAAAGCGGTCGAGTCGACGCCGTGGCCATGGTCGATGATCTGTTCGACTACCTCATCGTCAAGCAACACTTCGACCCTACCGCCTTCGCCCGTGGCGCGCTGCTCAGTGATGCGCCCCTGGGGATAAAAGTACAGCCCGAACACGCCGACTTGCTGCCCAGAATAAACGCGGCAATCAAGGGTATGGTCGCCAGTGGAGAAGTCGAACGCATCCGCAAAAGCTACCTGCCCATCGATCAGGAGCGGGATATGGCTTGTGATAATGGGGCTGGCTGTTCGGTAACACCCAAGCGCTAAGCCATCCACCTGTGGATAAATCAACGCCCTTTGCTATATTCGGCAATTCCTGCGCACGCAGCAGCGACTATCACCGGAGCCTTCATGAGCCTTAACAAACCGAACCAAGAGCTGCGCCGCGACCTGCTGGGCATTGCGGCCGACCTGAAGTGGACCGGAGTCGACCTGTTGCAGATCGCCGAAACCCTCAGCCTGGCCGGCCACGAATCAGAAGCCCAATCGGTATTGAGGATGTCCACGGTGTTGTTGAATGACGAGGAAAAGCTGCAAAAGGTTTTGCATGAAGTAGCGATGGGGCGGATCGTGCGGGAACGAGGGGAATAGCGAGATATACACAGGCCGCTTACCTTTTGGGAGCAAGCGGCCGTGATGTGGTTACCAACAATATAGTTTGTCACGCCAACACCCGAAAATCTTGGCCGAAACCCCGAGCCCGGACCTCTCGAAACCAAATCTAGTTTGTCACCACCCAGATGCCAATCCGAATAAACCGCTCAGTTGAAACAATATACTTTGTCACCGAGGGTAGGCCTTGGCC
The DNA here is from genome assembly GCF_056933585.1 of Pseudomonas sp. JL23. NCBI lineage: Bacteria > Pseudomonadati > Pseudomonadota > Gammaproteobacteria > Pseudomonadales > Pseudomonadaceae > Pseudomonas > Pseudomonas sp. JL23. The sequence goes on from NZ_CM167795.1 coordinate 6,833,176, forward strand.
AGCGACTCCATTCCTTCTCTCAGGGCTGTCGCCCCATGTCGTGATGAGGATGTGGGCACCTCGAATCTAGTTATTATCTGAAGCTTTAATAGTATTGATATAATTTTTTACAGTTTCTATGCCACTGCCGTCCTTAATGGTATTAACACCGTCTAAACGCCTGGCAGCTGGCTACATATGGCTCCCTCAGCGAGCCTCCAACTGCGGATTTTCGATAAAAAAAGCCGCTTCACTGAAGCGGCTTTTCTTTACTTGGAGATGTTTGCTAATACTGCTGCTTTCGCGTCTTTACCGTCGACGGTGGTCACACCTGCCAACCAGCTATCCAGAGTCTCAGGATGAGCGGCCAGCCATTTTTTCGCTGCACTCAATGCGGGCTCTTTTTTGTCGAGGGAGTTCATGATGCTGCTCTCCATATCGACCGTGAATTTCAGATTGCTGTACAACTTGCCAACGTTACCGCAGCGCTCGACATAGCCTTTGGATGTGATGGTCTTGACCGTTGCTGCGCCGAAATCGGGACCGAAGGAATCATCACCACCCATTAGATACACGATGTCCATGTTCACGTTCATTGGGTGAGGCGCCCACGCCAGGAACACAATGGGCTTCTTGCGTTGAATCGAGCGACCTACCTCTTGGATCATGCCTGCTTCACCAGACTCGACCAGTTTGAAATCCTTCAAACCATACGAGTTGTCCTTGATGATCTTCTGCACCAACGTGTTTCCGCCGCTACCAGGCTGGATGCCGTAAATGCGGCCTCCGAGCTGATCTTTAAATTTCTCGATGTCTTTGAAGTCCTTCAAGCCCTCATCGGCCAGAAATTTTGGAACTGCGAGTGTGTATTTTGCGCCGGTGAGGTTAGGGGCCGGGAGAACGGACAAAGAATCCTTAAGCGGGGTGACCAGAGGATCTTGAGATGGTGACCAGTAGTTAATGAACGTATCCAGCTTGCCATCGCTAAGAGACTTCAGAACGATTGGCAGTGAAAGCATATTGTCCTCAAATTTATAGCCCAGGCCTTCGGCAACCACCTGAGTCAATGCGTTTGTCGATATACCATCGAGCCATCCCACGTTCGCCGTCTTGATGACTTGGCAACTGCTGGGTTCTTGAGCCATAACCAACACGCTTTGAGATGCCAAGGTTACTGCGATCACGGTTTTGTAAAACTTGTTCATCCGACTCCCCTCTAGAGTTGCACTAACTCTGTTTGACGTATCTGGATGGCAGACTCAAATTTGCACGTGGCTGACGCTTATGAATTGCGCCTTTCCCGCTTCGATTATCGGCCAATCGCCAGTACGGTATAACCGCGTTTCTATTATGAGGAGCATGCGGTTTTCTTATGGATCAGTAGGGAGGAATCCACCTGGATACCTTTCGCTTAAACACTTCACGAGAGCAGTTGGATTAAAGCGGCAGCACGCTGGCGCTATTACGCAAATTTTAACCGCAAGAAAAGTGCCTAGGCCACAGGTTGGTCGAGCGCGCTGCGGCCCATAGTCTGGTCACCAACGTACTTTTGATCGAATGCTGGCCGAGTGAAAATCCTCCGGAGCATAGGCTCGAAGTGCTCCAAAGGGCGAGTCGGGTAATCGGGATCAAAGGACGATTGGTCCCATTCCTCACAGAAGCGCACACAGCTTTCGTAGTACGGGTGGTCTTTGTATAAATCCCGCTCATTCCGATCACCGCCGAAGAAGTGAACGTAGTAGTAGTTCTGGAAAAGGCCGTGATAATTGATGACCCAGGTCACCTCTGGACGAACATAAGGGCGAAGGATGGATGCTGCATACTGGGAGTGGTTGTAGGGGGCGAGCTCGTCGCCCAGGTCGTGGATCAGCGCTGCAACCACCATCTCCTCATCTGCACCAGCGTCCTCAGCTCTACATGCGGTCTGAAGCGAATGAGCGAGCCTGCTCACCTTGTAACCGCTTAGAGAGTGTTCCAGATCCCGCAGGCATTTGAGGAGCCGGTCAGGAAGCTCCTTTGCGAAATCAGTTTCCAGCTGGGTCAGCATTTCATATTCGGCTTTGGTGCCGTCTTTCATCTGGGTAAAAGCTACGGTTTCCATCATCAGTCCTCAGGCTTTCGAATCTTATTGAGCTTTCAAGCTTCTTTTCATGGCTTTGTAGATGCCTTTGGGGCCATCCATATCCATGTAGCACCCTTGCAGATGACGGCGACCTTCATTGGTATCAAAGCTCGTCCGGCCATGGAGGACACGTGTGTTATTGAACATTTGCAGCTCGCCCTTCTCCAGCTTGAAACGTCGCTCAAATGCCGGATCCACAAAGAGCTCGCCCATGCGACGACGTGCACGGTGGAATACGGCCATGTCGTGTTCATTCAGCAACGGTAGATAGTCGAGGCGTGGGCTATAGCTGACACCTGTCATTCGGCCTAGCGCGTCAGTCATGATGATCGGCCGGCGTTCAATCAACTCCACGTCGTTGTCGACGTGGCGGTAACGTACCGGCACCTTGGCCAGCAGCTCGAAGCCTTCAGGATCTTCCAGCTTGAGCTGCTCCGCGACCGCGAGACTGTCTACGAGTGTAGAGAGGCCTCCCGATGTTTCGTTGATCAGGCAGTGCAAGAGCTGGATGCCAGGCATCGGGTCGCGATAGGGGTTATCGGTATGAGGATCGAGGTGAATCGAGCGATAGGCCAGGTCATTGGAGTTAGGCCGGGAGTAGACCTCGAAGTACTTGCCGAAATTAGTTTCGCGCACCTGGCCGAAGATTTTGCCTACATCCAGAACTGACTCTGCTTCGGTGGGCACGTACTGGATAACGACAACCCCGTAGGTCAAAAACTTGCTGAACGCCTCCAGTCGATAATCGAAGTCGGTCAGTCGGTTGAAGTCGATGTAGATGAGCTGGGTGTCAATGTTGCTCTTCCAACTGATGGGCGTTGGCAGGCCATCCAACGGATCGAAGTCGGCACGAAACTCCGTGAGGTCATACAGCCCCGCATAACCATCACTGAATGACAGCCATGCCTGATCTGCGCCTTTGGCCTCTGCTTCAACCAGAGTGATGCCGTCAGGAAGGTTGTGCGGGTTAAACAGTCTTTGCTGAGTAGTGACATCAAGACTGACAGCGTCCTGGCAGCGCTCCCGCAACCACAGAGGCGCTAGCACAATGGTTTCCCCTGGCAACTGTGCGATCACGGATGCCGGTTGTTGCTTGATTTCAAAAGTGACCTGTACCATGAGAACCTCCAAATAGGTGGTCTCAGTATCCTTACGTGCTCAGGGGATAAACACCCGCAATCCCCTTATTAGAGGTATGCATAAACGTTATGGAGCCGAGCGAACAGGACCTCCCGCCACTTAAATCTTTGGTCGCCTTTGAGGCCACAATCCGCTTGGGTTCGATGACGGCCGCAGCTGTTGAATTGGGCACTACTCAACCGGCGATTTCTCAGCGGATTCGCACCTTGGAGGAGTCGCTTGGGTGTGTACTCTTCGAACGTAACGGTAAGCTGTTGCGACCCACCTATGAGGGTCAGCAGATTTATTCAGGCCTGGCATCCCCGGTGAGTGAAATTAAGGCAGCGGTCAAGCGCATGCGTCGCCATTTCAACAAGCAGAAACCTACCATCTCGATCGCTGCGAATTTTGGATTCTGCTATTTCTGGCTTATGCCGAAATTGCCTGCGCTTCAGGGCCAGTTCCCCCAGATCCAATTCAAGATTCGCCCAGTAAACCTTGACGATGATCCGATGCTTCAAGATGCCGATATCGCCATTCAGTTTGGATCCCTCGACGGTGACTTCCGATTTGAAAAGCTACTGATCCCCGAGACGGTATTCCCAGTGTGCAGTCCAGATCTGGCTGAAAAACTGGGGCTAATGGAAGGTACGAAAATAAGCAGTATCGAGGATCTACCGCTGCTTCATAAGGACAGCGATGACTCCCGGTGGCTGGATTGGCATCACTGGTGCCTGCACGCGAAGATCACTCCGCCAGAGGAAGCGCCAGTTTTTTGCTTCAATAACTATCCGTTGCTGCTGACCGCTGCGCAGGAGGGTCAAGGTATCGCCTTGGGCTGGGCTGGGCTGATCGAAGAGCAGATCAAGGCGGGCAAATTGATCGCTCTGGGGCCTTCAGTAGACCGGCCTCACCGCGGTTACATTGTGAGATCGAACTATCACGAGACATTTCTGGTGAGGGATATCCTTCAGTGGCTGATTGCGGCAAGCTGACCTTGAAGCCTGCGCCGTTGAATGTCCGCCAAATCCGTTTCCGCTGCTGAAAATCGTGCTGGCGAGGTATTAGATTAACTCGATGCCGATCCCGCCAGGGACCAGACTCCTCTATCTGGCGAGCATTCTCGCCTAAATGGGTGTCCGGTTTCATTAAACCACTACACAGATCCGGACAAACAGCAAATTGTGGACAAAGAAAACCCCCTGAAATTAGGGGGTTGGCTATTGTGACAAACTATGTTGTCAGCAACCATGATGTGGGATCAGAGAATAAAAACTGTTGACGCGCAACCAGCAAACGCTGGTCATCCACGAGACCTGAAGCACACCCGAAAACTGTTGCTACCCTGAAATTATCCTTAACCCCCGCTAATTCCAAGGTTAAAAACTGTTGCGATTGACCAGCGGAGGTAACGTTGCAGCCAGCATAGGGACAGAGGCCTAAGGGGGGTCTATTCAGCCGCCAGGTCGTTAAATGCATCTACGAGGCTTTGCTTCGTCACTCTGCTAGCGCGCCGACCTTTGACGGGCTGATTCGCCGGAGTCGATTCAGCTAAACCGACCTCCTGAATCCTTTCCATGATTTTCCGTTCGCCAGGACCTAGAGAGGATACAAACGCTCTATTTTCAGCTTGCCTGTCCCTAACTGACCTTGCATATTGGGACGCGGTGGCTCTGACAGATCTAGGAGCGCCGAACGGGCACCATAGATCAGCACTGATTCGTCTATTCTGGGCGGCTTGGGACAAAAGCTTCTCTACATCCTTTTTATTACTGAAGTATACGGGTGAATGGTAGGCGGACAGCAGATCGTCCATACGTATGCAGCCCCGTCCCTCTGCCCTAGCATATAGATAGGCAATCTTAATCAAGAAGACAGCCAACCGCTTTATACCGAATGTCGACCTGTAAATTTCATGAGCCAACTCATCTATGTCTTGTGGTAGTAATCCATTTGCTACGCGAACGCATTCTGCCACGTAGCGTGTCCAATCCTGGCTCCCGTATTCATCGGGGAACATAATTCTAGGATCAGAAAGCAGCCTTTGTTTGTCCTCATTATTGCGCTCCATCAATTTATGGACGAGGCTATAGTTAGACACATAAATAAAAGGCGGACCAATAGCTGACATATTCATCAGGATGTCATTAGCCAGCACCGTCCCCTTATTTGAGTTCACATGCTGTAGCTCTTCGAGAATCAGCAATGCAACTCCGTCCCTCCATGCTCGCCGCCTGCTTAAGCTAAGAAGAGTAGCTGTACTAACTTGAGAACGTGAAACACTGTCCTTTAGCAGGCTCAAGAATATTTGCCTACATCCAGCTTTACCCCTAGCACTCGCATACCAATGAGACACCACCTCTATCTCTTGAGTGAAGTGATCAATATCTAAGGATGCAGGCTGTGGCAGAGCTTTAGACAGAGCCTGAATAGTCATGCTTTTCCCAACGCCCGCCAAACCAGTCAAGCAAATTGGATTCACTTCAACATCAGAGCACTCATAGATACCCTTTAGATAATCATGTTCATTTGAATATGCATCGCGACTATAAAGCAACGCTAACCCTATCATTTCACTAATGAAATCAAGTGAAAACTTATTGGGCAGATAGATTTGAGACAACCTAAATTTAAGCATTTCAGCCGTTTCATATACTTCTTGATTGCCTATGTCCAAAGCGGCTGGGCGCACGGTGACCTTTCGTTCAATCTCAGCTCGGTCAAGATGCCCGTCAAATCTAGAAGATAGTATATCTACCATGATTATCTCCCAGTGAGTCTTTTGTAATCAGCATTATCACGCTGGCTTGCTCCATCCTTCTTGGGTTTTCCTGATTTTTGAGCTCCAGCGTCCCACTCACTAGAAGTATTATCCAAGAATCTTTGACGATAGTATTGCTGGATGGCTAACTGTTCATCTTGGCCAAGAGCGCGGGCTTCCTTACTTAGCTCAGCAAGTTCGATAAGGTCATAGAGAGAGATATCGGCGGTCCCTTCGGGCACACTGACATTAGCGTGGTAAAAAAGCTCGTAAAGCTGTCCCTTGTACTCCGCCCATATATGTCTGACACACATTGTCATAGCATATGCCTTTATTTTTATCTGCCCCCCTCGCGCGGCCTTATCGTATGCCCCTGTAGCGGCGAACTCTGGTGAACTAAACTTCCGCTTAAAAAAATACACTCCATCACGTTCAATGCTCACCGGGTACTCAGTTAGGAATCGTCTGACAGCCTCCTCAAACGGAATAGAATATCCACTGTTCCTGGCTCGGGAGTCCAGGTAAAGCCATATATTGTTGGGAGTTGCGGTAAATCGCGCCCTCAACATGTCGTCTGTCATACGACTACTCGCATCGGAAGTTTGATTATCCACAAGGACCTGATAAATTTGACGTTTTGACATCCGGACAAAATCGTGAGAGCTATGGAAATAGGATGGCATCTCACTACGTCTCGGTTTTCTCGGGTGGGAAGACTCCACGGTCGCTTTAGACTGGCCGGAGTTTGTAGGCGTCAACTCCAATGCCCCTAGCCATCTCACCTCTTTACCTACGTCAAAACCAGCAGCAGGTCCTCGGTCAAAAATTACGTTCGCAGGCAGTCCCCGACAGGGCCATTCGTGCTCTTCTATATCGATGCCAAACAGCTCACCATACTTAGTTTTATCAATGGCCATTGAAAACAAAGCCATTCTATAAGCTTCCTCACTCTCCCGTCCCTTCGCAAAGCCCACACCCGCGATAGCGCCCGACAGAACACACGTTGCGCGTACTACACAGAAGCCATCCACTGAACTTCCTTCGTTTATCCCTGATAGCTTTTCAACAAAATAGAACCCGTCAAACTCCACCTTCTGATTTAAGTTCGTCAACATCTCGGCAAAACTACCTGTGGAACCGGACTGGCTACGGGCATGGTTACGCCCCTTCAATTCGACAGCAAGTTTCTCTGGAGCGGTCAACTTCTTTACCCAGTATATAAATTGATTGAACGTCGGATAAGGTTTACCTTCCGGCTGATAAAACTCCGCCCTGCAATCAATATTTCTAGCCACTTTACATGCAAAACTACTTACTAGGACCTTGTTATAAATTTTCCACCAAACCTTCTCTTTCTTATGTGAAATAAATCCATCAACCATCAATATTTTCATTTCTGCGTCAACAGAATATCCGCTGCCGCGTCCATACTTCGAATGACGACCTAATTTTTGTGACTTTGCAACGCTCTCGCGGTCCCAGCGACCTATTTTATGAAACCTCGGTAGCAAGGCCCACCGATTCCTACCAAAAATTATGTAGATATAGAACCACGCCCTTACCCGCTTAGCACTCTGCTTTGGTGTTAAGGTTTTTACATAGGCATTGATAATACGGTCGGGGTCATCGGCAGAAAGTATAAGACTTTCTTGCTCAAGTAGTTCAGAGATCATATTGAAGCGTCTCGTGATCTTTGCGCTGTAGGATTCAAGTGGGTTTGATCTGTTGCTTTCTAGAAAGTCGTGATCGATACCTTTGATAGTTTCTAACCAGAAAGGGAAATTATCCATGCTCACATCAGGTTTGATTGATCCGTCCTCTAGGCCATTCTCAAACTCATCTCTGGAAAGCGTCTCTACAACAGCGCTCACTTCATATTGAGACTCCGTGAACCAGACCAACCTCACCCTATTCATAGCTGCATTGCTACTAAGGAAATGGTAGGCCGTGCTGTTTTTTAGATTTCTGAAACCATCTGGTACGTAGAGCTTATCTCCGATAATCATTTCACACCTCTGCAAAACAAATCTTCGTGCTTCACAAGTGGATCCTGCTCTAGAAATGTCAAGGGATGATCAATGAAAATTGGGCTGTACAGGTTTACTGGTAATGACCTAGACCAGATCGCCTGATAGAACGCTGTGATGAATTGATCTCGCGTATCAGACTTACGCCCATAATCATTCACCATTTTATATATGGGTTCGCCACTGACAATCGCATTGTGAATGTCACCAATGAAATCTTCACGCACGGTGTTTTCTAGATATATCTTACGAACATGGTAGCTGAACAGCTCATTGATATTGGAAACTAGATATCTATTTATTTCATCAAGCGAGACCTTTACCGTTCTTATCCCTGCATCCAAATAGTATAGCTCTTCAAGCAAAGTACGCAGATCACCATGCTCACGATCTTTCTTCTGCTGCGCCAAAGTTTTTAGATTGAAGGCTCGCCGCTCCGAAAAATCTTTCATCGCGTTCTTCACTGTCCAATTCACACAATACGGCTCTCCCGCCGCATCAAGCATGTACAACAAGAGATCTCCGACATAAGGATATGGAGCCCTTATGAAATCACCTGATTTGTTTCGGACTGTGACCGCGTGGTGTCGGAGCCCAATTCGATCCGCGACATCCACGGTCCCCTTTACCGGCAACAGATTTCTAGTGACCGCTAGCGGGTGCCCGCTGAGCGGGTGATCCGTCGGTGCTGGCGACAGCATTTTCTGCTCATGCAGATCAATCAAATCAGGATGATAGAGCGCGAATTGCGCATAGAAACGCTCCGCCTGCGATAAGAGGTGAAGACTGCGACCTAACTTCAGACTATTGATTTGTGAAATTCGAGAGATTTTTGGGCCCTCATGTGTGCTCGCCTTTATTGCAGGCTCATATTTCCCCTCCCAAGCGAAATGAGCCTGTCTGTTAAGGATTTGTCTTAACCTTGCTTCCTGATTCATCGTCCTTCTCCACCCGTCGTTATCTCGTCGCATGCGGCCCAGGTAAACGTCCTCAAAGCTGCGCTAACAGAAAGGCGAACGAAGGCCGCGCGAAATGCGATTCTCTTTTTTTCTGGATAAACGGGACCGCCACGGGGCTTGACGCCCCATGCGCTGAAATAGAGAATGGAATCGTTGGCTATAAACTGACCATTCTTCAAAGGCCTCGGGCTGCAACCCTTGGCCTTTGTCTATTTTGTCCCTCGGTTCAATTGGTCTGCATAGACCTCCTTATGCATCAAAAATGAGTCTCAATGTTTAATGGCCGCATGTCATGTGCCTAGACGAAGGCATTCGTCTTCGCGTACTCATGGGACCACTGTCGAACACGAAATATCTTAGTTTAACGTAACTTGCTTCTGATGCTTGCCGACTATAGTCGGCAATTGTCTCGTAATCGTAAAAATCGCAGATTTGACCGTAGCGTTCGGGTTGTATGGTCTATAACAGAAGGCGATAACTACGAAGCCTTTTACTCCTGACGCTTCCTGTGTATTTTCCCTGAGGCCATATAATCAAAGATTCCACCTCAGCGATTCTCTGCCCATGGCCCTTCTCGAATCTGAGCTCCCTGCTACAAAATTCCCACTGAAATGGCTTCCTAACGAGACTCTATTCAGTTTATGCAGTCGCTATCATCTGTTTCGCGGAAACCTGTTTCCGTCAACCACTTGCTTGGAGCTTTTCAACTCGCGTCGCAACGGTTCCCAGCATGATTTCCCGTCGAACCTTAAGGCGTTCAAGAAAAACGTGGGCGACAATCTGGGGGACGTTGAGTCGATCGTCAGACACCACACAATTCTTCCTTTTTTTGGGCCGTTCCAAAAGGTCGACCTCATTCAAAGGATGCTTCTCGCGGCGCAGGAACCGAGTGCCTTGACACTCAAAAGTGAGCTTGGTCTTTTGGCTAGCCGATGCGGAGCGGAGCACCCTCTGAGAGCCTGTGCGGACTGCATGTTGCTGGACCGGGCTCAGCATGGCGTCGCCTATTGGCATCTAGCACATCAACTGCCTGGCGTCCTGCTATGTCCGCAACATTTGGCATCGCTCCAAGAGTGTGCGCAGAAGCGAAAATGGTCGGGACGTTTCTCTTGGGTTTTGCCTGGTGATGCTGATCTGCTCGATCGCGAGCCATTGGCTCCTGAACCATATGCGCGTACTACCCTTGCGAAGCTAGCGGGTGCATCAATTCAGCTCGCGGCTGTCGGCCTGGACTTCACATTGGATCGCGTAATCATCCGGGACATTTACATCGCTCACGCTCGGAACGTTGCGGACAGCGGCAAAATCGAAGATCTGTTAGAGCCGTTTCTGAAGTTCCTCCACCCACTCACCTCATTGAGGTCCTTCCAGTATTTTCCCAACTCGTACGAAGCCGCCAAGTCCCTACTTAAACAACTTCTTCGTAATCCACGCGGGCATATTCATCCATTGAAGCACCTGCTGTTGATTATCTGGTTTTTTGACAACTTTAAAGATTTTCTTGATGAATACCGTCATAGGGTGGACCAAGCCCAGCTTCAATCACCAACTCTTTCTGCATCCAAAGGGCTTAGCACTCATACCAAAGTGGCGGAAGGATCTAAGTTTCTCGACCAGCCAAAAGGTCATTCGCGTCCTAAGCGGCTCAAACCCGAAGTGCGCAGCAAGCTGTTAAACACACTTGCTGAAGGTTATGCAAAAGCGGAAATCTGCAAACAATTTAGTCTTTCGATCTCCACGGTAAATAAGCTTCTGAGAGCAGAACCCCAAGTTCAGAAAGAGTGGGAAAACGCACGTATAAGAACAGAACTGGCTTCGCGTCGCCAAGCCTGGCTCGCGATCACGCTGCACCGTCCAGGCTTATCCATTAAGACGTTGAGAACACATGCGTCAAAGCACTATGCATGGCTTTACCGAAACGACAAGGACTGGCTGTTTTCACAAACAATATCGCTGCCAAAGCCTGTGCGTGGCAACCACAGCAATACCGATTGGGTAGCGCGAGACCTCAATCTTGAACAACAGGTCCGCACGACGCTCAAAACGGTTTTCGGAACAGATCAAGGCCTAAGCCTATTGCCCCGCCAGCTATACGCGTTAGTGCCTAGCCTACACTCAGCACTCCAGCAGGGCAGCAGGTACACGGTCACGAGAGGGTTGGTTAAAAGCATCACTGCAGGTCACTGATAGGAGCTTCGGTGTAGACGCGCACTGCTGACGGTTTCTGATAGCGCTGTAGGACTGCACGGCGATTCCCTCTGGCCATCGGCCGTTCACCACCGGCGGAGCGCAGCTCTGCCATTCAATGCTACTTCTTGAACTGCATCCATCGCCCTAAAACCCATCAAGGATGCAGCAGGCACGAACCTCCAAGAGTTCTGCCGATGATTTGATAGGTGGCACGAGGACATGGCGGTGTGATATCACTGTTACCCCTCGCCAAGCAAAGGAAATGCATATGTCTGGGTCTTCTAGCCCCCCGCATGGTCCTGTGACCGAAACCCCCGCTACATGTGAACAGCTGAAGTTCACTGCACAGCTCGCCTCTCCAAAGGAAGAAGTTGTCGACCAACTGAGAGAAGGCTTCATCCTACAAATCGTTTCTGGTGAACAGAATGGCCAGTCCGTTGTTCATGCACTTTGGCGAGGTGATATCGCCGGAGGAGTTGCCGACCCTAGGCTCCAGCGTCTTCGGATCTGTATGGCTGAAGGCACGATGTACGAAGCTCAAGTGACCGGAATCAACAACGGCCAAGTTCGCATCTACATCTACCCAATTCTGTAATAAGCAAGGAGTGCTGCATGATCACCATCGCAGGAGGCGTCTACCGTGAGCTTTGTATGCGTCCACATTGGGACGAGTCCTACGGCTCTGCCGGGCGAGCGGCCACCGCCATCGCCAGGTTCGGAGCCGAGGTCGAACTACATAGTTTTCTGGACAGTCAGTCGTTGTTCATCATGAACAGTCGGGCTGCACTGGAAGGATTCAAGCTCGTACCTTCGAGCCTAGCTCGGAGCATTACCTTCGAATACACCCATGGGCTCTCGACCCCTGCCATTGACTACAACTACGGCGCATCAATGCTATCGATTTCGGTCAGCGCTGAGAAGGTGCTCCGTTTTGGCATGATTGAAGGCACCGCGATTGTTGATGCCCAGTATGCGGTTTATGACCCGCAAAACGCTCAACAGCCGGAACGCTTCAGTGCTAACGGATCGAAAGCCAAACACTTAGCGCTTGTTCTGAACCGCTATGAGGCACAGCTACTTTGCAGCATCAGTGATCTCACCCCAGAAGATATGGCCAAGGCATTATCAGCGAGTGAAAACGCGGAGGTCGTCGTCATCAAAATGGGCCCGCTCGGAGCCCTTGTGTACGAAAGCGGCGTAATCACGACGGTTCCTGCTTACCATACGATGCGTGTTTGGAAGATTGGATCTGGCGATACCTTCGCAGCTCATTTTGCCTTGGCTTGGATGTCAGGGGGATCGACGGCCCATGAGGCGGCTGCCATCGCATCCAAGGCCACGGCATTTTATTGCGAGACTCAGGGCTACCCAACTCCTAAGCAGCTACAAGCCTATGCTCCGGAGCCACTCCAAGCCTCACAACGATACCTCGATGGATTTAGGCCGAAGGTATACTTGGCTGGCCCGTTCTTCACATTGGCTCAACTTTGGATGATCCGTGAGGCGCTCAATGATCTGCGTTCCATGGGGTTAAAAGTCTTCTCACCCTACCATGACGTGGGAGTCGGCCCCGCCGAAGCTGTTGTCCAGAAGGATCTAGACGCCATTCATGAATCTGACCTCCTCCTTGCCATTGGGGATGGCCTGGATTCCGGCACGATTTACGAAATTGGTTACGCAAGAGCACTGAACAAGCCGGTTGTCTTGTACACGGAAAACGAATCAGTCCAAGACAAAAAAATGATGGAGGGATCTGGCTGCATACTCTCCGATGACTACGTATCTGCGATTTATCAAACGGTGTGGGAAGCCATCAAGCTATGAAAATAGCACTGCTACTGTCCGGCGGCATGGACTCCCTCTCACTTGCATGGTGGAAACGTCCAGACCACGCGTTCACACTCAATTATGGCCAACTCGCAGCGAAGGCAGAGATCGCTGCATCCCAAGCCATTTGCGAGCGACTAGGAATTCCCCATCAGGTGCTGGATATCGATTGCCGTCACTTGGGCTCAGGCGATATGGCAGGTCGTAGTGCCGATGAATTAGCACCTGCCTCCGACTGGTGGCCCTACCGTAATCAGATGCTTGTCACTCTCGCCGCGATGAAGGCAATATCGTATGGAGTAACGCACTTATGGCTAGGTACAGTGAAATCGGATGGATTCCACCGAGATGGGTCCCCTGAGTTTATGAGTGCAATGAGTAACCTGATGGCCCTGCAGGAAGGCGGTATGGTGGTGGAGGCACCTGCAATCGAACTATCAACCGCAGAGCTGGTACGAGTTTCAGGCATTCCCGCCGGTCTCCTTGCTTGGGCGCACAGTTGCCACAAGGCGGACGTTCCCTGTGGTGATTGCCGTGGCTGTAATAAGTACTTTGAAGTCTTTAAAGAGGTCGGCTATGACCTGGATCGACCTGGGTAATCCGCTCCCCAAGCTCTCGAATGAAAAGCATCACCCACACCGGTGGGAGACGGGGGAAGTCCGGCGGCTTCCCGCCGGTCTTCATTTGACGATGCCATCTCTGTCCCAGGTGCTGCAAGAACGTCGAACAACTCGTCGGTTTTCGCCTATGCAGGATGAACACTTGGCGGACTTCCTCTGGCATGCCTGCCGAACGCATGAGAGCTGGGCATCCGATCTGGGATTTGACCTTGAGTACCGTGCGTCTCCCTCTGCGGGCGCAATTCACCCCATTCACTTGGTTATTAATAGCCCTGGTGATTCACGCTGGTGGCTATATGAACCTCGTGGACACTTTCTCGTTGAGCTAGCGGGCGTTTCGCAGAGACTTGAAGGGCTGCGAGAGCACAGTCGACAAGTAGTCGATGCCCCGGAGGCAACCCGACTACTACTAGTGGCGGAGCCAGGCAAAACACTCGTCAAGTATCAAAACGGATGCAGTCTTATCTGGCGAGATGCCGGGGCGTTGTTAGCGGTAATGGCACTGACAGCGCAGGGCTTAGGGTTACGTTTTTGCCCGTTGGGTATTACGGGCGAACCGTGGGCGAGCAGCTTAGCTGATCAGGGCAAGCTGGCCGGAGTGGGTATGGCGCTTCTTGGCCTTCCCTTGTGACCGTCGTTCAGGCGATGCATGCCCCATACCCATGATGCTGTGTACCGTTGCTGAGGAAGACATCATTTCCAACCATATCAGCGCGTCGAGTTCGGAGGCTCGCACGCCCAGCCCTTTGCTGAACTGAATGAACTGCTCTTCCAATTCCAGGTAGTTTCGCTCAACGGTAAGGCTTTCCCCAAAGAACTTACCCAGCAGGCCCGCACGTAGAATATGGATGTCGAGAATGGCAACGTCATCTGCATCCAGCCAGTTCCGAGCGACCCAAGACGCTGTTTTGTAGCCGATACCAGGGATATCCAGCAGCCAATCCCGTAGTGCCCGTCCAGAACCCACTGGCGGCTGCTCTGAGGCCAATTTTTGCAACGCAGCAGCTAGATAACGCGCTTTTTGCTTAGCGAAGCGGTAGCGGACTAAACGTCCCTCTACCGGAATCGGCTCTTTTAGCCACTCCAGGAGCATTTCTTCCGAGGGAGGCTGATCACTGAAGGCACCTAGTTGCTTCACATATTGAAAAGCGGCCAGGCCAACACTCGCAGGAATTCCGTGACCACCTAAAAGGCAGGCGCCTACTTCCTCCTTTAAGCTTGCTCCCAGTTTGTAATTGATGCGATCGCCTTGAAGCCGACGTGCGTAGACCTGATAAGCCCAATATGCAGGTGTAGGGAACGCTTCAATTGCTCCCCAACGCACGCCCGGAATTACCTCCGCATCCGGAGTTGGCAACTCCAGATTGAATACGACGTGGTCGATGAAAATAGCGCCTTGTTGCATCAGGCTGCCTCCTCGGCATGACCGTAATTTTCTTGCATCCACTGCAATAAGTCGTCTCGTTCGGCAGCATCCATGCTCTCGATACGATTTCGTAGCCGTGCCTGTCGACGCTGGATGGTTTGGCGATCGCGGAATGTTTCACCCAAATATCTAGAGTCATGCAGGCGATCCGGAGGCTCGAAGTTCATCCAAACCACTTCTTCGCGCATGCCAATATGTGTTTTGGCCTGGAACCTTACGGTCTTCCACCCCTCGAGCTCTGTCTTATAGAGATCGCAGTCATACCCGGAAAGCATGACGTTGCAGGGAAGCGCTTTAAGCAGACGTAACAGACGAATGTGATCGGTATAGGTGTAGTCGCACCGGTAAATCTTTGCCCGGCGGCGGGTTTCGGGCATATAAGGCGGGTCGACATACACCAACTCATCGCCGCTGAAATCGAATGCTCTCAGAAACTCGATTGCATCGGTTTCTTCTAACTCGCAAATGCCAGGTAACTCGGCACGCCATCGACTTATCACCTTGGCGTCAAGGTCCAAGCCGATGCTTCGCTGAGCGGCTTTTTTATTGCGCATGACCGCGCCGCCGCCAAGATGCGACTCAATGTAGGTTTGATGCGGTGGCATCAGATTGATCAAGCGCTGGTAGCACTTGCCTTTTCCGCCTGGATATCTCATGAGCGAAGCATCGTCAGAAATGACGATGATGTCAATCGATGTCCGCCGAACGGGGTCTTTGAGCCGCAATCGTAAGCGCAGTGCTCAGCGAGTCATTTCTCCGTATCCAGATCACAGGCTAAACCATATGCTGCTCCTGTCGATTTCGGGGAGCAGAGACGCTTTCGTGAGCGAACAGAGGCGACCCTGACAACTGACTTTTCTGCTAAAGAAGCTTCACGAGTCATGACGCCGGATGGATTCAGGTGTTAACCGCAGGTATGTGGAATAAATGAGCACAGCCACAGAAACCGCCTAGGCGGCCTTACTGCGTAGAGGGATAGCCGCATGGCAAGCGTTCACTCGGAATACCATCGATTCCTTACACATTTACAGCAACGAGATGTGCCCGACGACGTGCGCAGACTAGCGCTTCTGGTGCTCCGCTATCTGCAACCACTTGCCGAGGTCGGCTCCGCACGCCGAGGCCGTTCTACCCGTCTAGCACCCTTAGCTGTCGCGCATCTCGCACAGATGCCTGTCGCGTACGACGCTAATCCGCTCGCGGCAGAAGCTGGGCCCGAACTCGGGCGCCTTCATCAGCTCGAAGTCGGACCCTTCCGTGGGTTCATGCGTCAGGAAACCTTCGACCTAAGCCATGACATCACTTTGGTTTTTGGAGCCAATGGCACCGGCAAAAGTAGTTTCTTCGAGGCGTTGGAAGTGGCAATGCTGGGATCGATCAGCGAAGCGCAAGTAAAGCGCGTTGACCAGCGAGTGTATTGCAACAATGCTCGCTTGCGCCGCCATGTCTCCCCGGTACTTTCATCCAGAGGCGGCGACGAGGTCGTGCAGCCCGATGAGGCCGAGTATCGTTTTTGTTTTATCGAAAAAAATCGTCTCGACGATTTCGCCCGTATTGCGGCGCGGACACCAGGAGATCAGCGCCAGCTTATTGCAACCTTGTTTGGGGTCGACCAGTTCGCCGAGTTCGTGCGTGGTTTCAACCCCTCGCTCGATCAAGACCTAATGCTCGTAGGAGTTCGCGCATCTGAATTAACGACTCGTCGACTTCAGCTTGCTAGCTCCGAACAAGCCATCGCTATCTATCCTCAGAAAATCACCGGAATCCAGGAACTGGAATGCTCGCTTGCGCAGCGTATGTCACCAGGCGCGACCTATGCTACTTGTGTGGACTGGCTCCTAGGTACCCAGCAGCTGCAAGGACGGCTGCCTTATGTGCGTACACAATTGGAGGCAGTCCCGCCAGCAATCCATGGCGTAACTCAAAATCGGTTAAGAGAGTTGTTAGCAGACTCTTACCGGGTTCAAGAACTATGGCAGGCATCTTCAAGCGAGCTTATGGCCCGTGCTGGCGACGTTTCCTACGCCAAACTTTACGAGGCGGTGTTGGCACTAGCTGAAGGCGCTACTTCATGCCCTGCATGTGGGACAGGGCTGACAGCAGTGGCGCAAGATCCTTTTGCCAAGGCGCGCGCCGGTTTGGAGCAGCTTGCTAAGTTGGCCATCCTCCAACAGCGCGAAGGTAGCCTCCGGACGGAGCTAAATGAGTCGGTACGAGCGCTATGGGAAGAGATGCGTCGTGTAATTGCCATTGCCACTACTGTGTGTCCCCAAGAGCTACAGGCATCTGACATGCCGCCGCTGCCCCCAGTTTTCAGCGGCAACTGGCTGGGTACATGGGTCGACGGCAAACAGCTCGCATGGATTGACCTACTCAAAATCGCCGAACTAATCGAACGTTCCGACATAGAAGCACTCGAGGTCAATGCCCAGCGCGCGGGACTGGCAGAGGAACGAGCTAGACTGGATCATTATCGGTTGGAGATCGAGAGGTTACGGACGTTGCGGACAACTGCCGACTTGGAACTGGCGGCAGCCCATCAGACCGTCGCTCAGTTTGATGAAACTAACCACGCACTCATCCAAGCTGTAGTACAGGAGCTACCGCTAATCGCGGAGCACCAACGGATCAAAGCAGCTTACGACAGATTCTTGCCAGAGATTCAAAACTACCTGACTGCGCTGCCGGGCGTCCTGCTTCAAGGTATGGGCGAACAAACTCGCAATCTGTACAACGCATTCAATCGTGGAGATTCTCCTGGCGACTTGCTACATGCACTTAGGTTGCCTGTAGCGGAGAATGGCAGGATCGAAGTGGAGTTCGCCTCCGAACCTGGAACCCCCTATGACGCGCTGATCGTCTTCAGCGAGGGGCACATCAAGTGCTTAGGTCTGGCAATCTTGCTGGCTAAAAATATCGAACAAAACTGCCCGGTGGTCGTCTTTGACGACGTCGTAAACGCTATCGACGATGAGCACCGCGATGGTATCTGGCGCACATTCTTCGAGGACGGGCTGTTGGACGGCAAACAGGTCATTCTGACGTCCCACGCGGAAGAATTTCTGCACCGAATCCAACAAGAGCTGGGTGCGCGCCGCGTTTCGGCCATCAAGCGCTATAAGTTTCTTCCGCACCATGGCGAGCATGAACTTCGCGTCGATAGCGATCCGCCAGTGAAGAATTATGTGTTGCTTGCCCAGCAGGCATTTGCTGAGGACGAAAAGCGGGAGGCGCTCCGTCAGACACGGCCAGCACTGGAGAGTCTGACAGATCGCATCTGGAGTTGGCTGGGTCGACGGGCTGACGGTCGCATTGAGCTCAAGCTCGGAGGACCGCGTTTGCCGTGGGAGCTGAACAATAAATGCAGCAAGCTTCGGTCGGCTGTTAGCCGCATCGCAGCGCAATATCCCGGAGCCTTGAACGTCGTCACTGCTCTGGACCAGCTGCTAGGCGTCGGCTCAGGAAGCATCGAGTGGGGTTACTTAAATAGCGGCGTGCACGACTCGCAGCGCGACCATGAATTCGATCGTGCCACCGTACGTACGATCGTTGAATCAGTGACAGCGTTGGACGACGCATTAGAGGCGCTAAACGGTCGCTGATTGGCACGCCTCAGTCACGCAGCTCTACCTCAACCATCGGGGTAGAGCTAGATGCTAGCTTCATGGATTCCTGAGGGCCGCAATAACGGTCGCGGTAGGGACGGCAGTTACCTGCCGCCCCCCGCACAGATCCGTACGTGCGGAACTACCGCATACGGCTCCTGCCTTGGGTACGTGACGCGAAGCGATCCTCCGGGTATGGGTGTGCATTTCTGGGTCTAGGTATGTAGAGGTCGGCAAGACGTCCGTATCGTGACCACTGAAGCCGGTTACGCTGGCTGCGTCGCTTGAGAGCCTGCCGCCATAGACGGCACACCGCCAAACGAAAACGCCAAGACGTATCAGGTTTCCCGGCACCGCGTGATAATTGAAATACCCACTGACCACTCGGTTAAGCCATTGCCCTTGAGCCCGGATGGGTTCATGACGTCGGCGCTTCAACTCATCCCGAATAGCCAGCAGCGTCGCACGCATTCGCTTCTTGACCGTCAGGCGCAGTATTTGAAACCCGCCGCTTCTGTTGGTACTACAACAGTGCGTGAAACCCAGGAAGTCAAATGTCTCCGGTTTACCTAAGCCTCGCTTCCTACGATTTCTCGCAGCAAAACGACCAAACTCGATCAGTCGTGTTTTCGAGGCATTGAGGGACAATCCAAACTTGGCCAAGCGCTCCTGCAACTGCACCAGAAACTGCTGAGCCTGCACTTTCGTCCTGAACCCCACCACACTGTCATCCGCGTAGCGCACAACGATCACATCACCACGGGCATGCCGCTGGCGCCACTGCCTTGCCCATAGATCCAGCACGTAGTGAAGATAGATATTCGCCAGTAACGGCGATATCACTGCGCCTTGGGGCGTCCCCTTGGTCGCAGCCACCCTACGGCCATCCTCCATAACACCCGCTTGAAGCCATTTGCAGATAAGCCCGAGCAGGCGCCGGTCTGCAATCCGGTGTCCCAGAAACATCAGCATCCATTCATGGTCGATCTCATCAAAGAACGACGTGATATCCGCATCCAATATCCAGTTCACCTTCTGGCCCTTGAGCGCAACCGTCAACGCATCCAGCGCATCGTGCTGGCTACGTCCCGGCCGAAACCCATACGAGAATCCTAGAAAGTCCTCTTCATAGATCGCATTCAAAACGGTAACGACCGCCTGCTGTACGATCTTATCCTCAAGAGAGGCAATGCCCAGCGGACGCTGCCTGCCGTCGGCTTTGGGAATGTAGACCCGCCGCGACGGCGTTGCCCGATATCTTGTGTGACGCTTGTAGGCCTGTCTCGAGCATAACCTGGGTGGTCATACAGAGTAGCGCTTGGGCCCTAATGGAACCGGTAATGCAACGAAATAGACCATCACCAAGGTTGAGCTTAACTGTGGAAACAAGGGGAAGTTGAATAACGAAGGGACCACCCAAATTTTGAAAAAATTCGTGTCGATGTTTTGCCGCATGGATCGAATCAATTGTTCAAGCTCCGGAAATTACCGTTGAGACCTTCCTCATAATTGGAGAGCTGGTTGAGGTGCTCAGGGCTCGTCGTCCACAGCCGCACTTGGTTTCCGTGCTTTATCCAAGCAGAACGCATCTGGCTCCTCAGATAGACCCATTTGTGGATTGGCTGAAGGAGCATTTTCCTGTGCTACACCCCAGCTGGTTCACATCGAACTAACCTTCGCTCGTATGCTGACTCCGCACCAAAACGGGCTGGTGCAAGATGTGTTCGGCAGACGCTTACGCAATAACCAACCTCACCGCAAGTGAAGACTGACGTCGCGTCGCATAGGAAGCATGACGCCCGATAAAAGTTGGGTGCCACTCTTCGAGGACCCAGCACAGGCGCCCTGCCTTTACTTCTGCCTCGACGAGCGCCTTGGGCAGGTATACCAGCCCGAATCCTTGTATGGAGGCATCAAGCATCTGGTATGAGTTATTGAAAACTAGCTGACCCTCTACTTTTACTTCGATGCTCTGCCCCGGCTTTGCAATATTCCAAATCTTTGGGTCTGCGACGGCTCAGTGTTTCCAACCGTCGGGGGAATAAATCCTTCGTTGACGATTCAAGCCATCGCCTGCCGTACTGCCGATAGAATCCGGGAGCTGGCAAGGCGCGGAGAGCTCTTAAAGGACTCGCGAGACAGCTCTTCAAGGTAGCTATGGCTTCGCTCATCGCTCTTTTGTACAGACTCCAGCAGACCAATTACTCCGGATACTGGCCGAGTTTTCAAGCTACCCGGTCTAAGCGGCTCCAAATATTATAGAAATACCACAGTTATTTTGTGGCTTAGCCCGTCAAGGGTAACGACTACAAATTTCAGCTGTCAGATCTGTACGCAAATCAATGCGGCTCTGTCAGTCGAGATAAAATGATGTCCTCAAATACCCCCTCTTTAGACATGCAGAAAGATCTCAACAACGTGGCGAACACTCTCAAATTGGCGCATTTCTCGATAGTGACCCTCGCCGTTGAGATTGCTGAAAATGGTCTATCTGAAGAGGCCACAACCCTTTTGAAGGTTATTGAAGGATTTGAAAGTGCCGAAGATGCCCTTAGGGCCTATACGGCGGAAATTAGCAATGGCGTGATAGTAAGGTCTTGCTTCAATTAATTCGTTAAGATCAGAAATGATATTGGCGATACGTTCGCAGGGCCGATATTGACGTTGCTCGCAACTGTTTAATTCCGAGAAACTATATTCCTTTCTCGAGCCACCATTGACCCTCTTGCCTGTTGCCGCTGACGCGATTTTGAACCAGGCCGCCGGAGTTTATTACCCCACCCTGACGCTCAGCAGAAGATGACCTTGCGCGGGATTTCAGAGACTGCATGTGGGGCAGTCAAAGTCAGTCATTGAGTCAAAAGAGCGTCGGCGCCTACACACAGTCGTTTAACACGGTAAATCAACTGCGGATCCTCTGACGCTGGATGCGGGTGATCACCCTCGCAAATCAATCGTCCGTACCCAAGGCCTTCCTTGAGTTCGAAGATGCAGGGCTCAGAAGCCATCTGCCTACTACGACCGTGTGGTGGACGTGATGGAGGAACTGATGAAATGCCCATATTTAACGATACGGGCACTTGTCTTGAACCAGGCGGCAGATGTTAGGTTTTTAAGCCTTTTTCGTATCGCACTTAACTATAGGCGAAATTGATTAACCATACGATTCAACTCCACCGCCAGCTTCGAAAGTTCCGATGTGGCTACAGTCGTTTGGTTAGATCCGTCAGATGTCTGGCTCGACAATTCCCGGATGCTAATCAAGCTTCTATCCACTTCTCGGGCTACCTGAGCTTGCTCCTCGGACGCTGTCGCAATAAGTACATTTCGCCCCGTGATGTCGTCAATGGACTCGGTAATTTCCAGCAATGCCGACCCAGCACCTCGAGCTGTGTCGAGTGTTTTTTGCGCTTGTGTGTTGGTACCACTTATTGCAGAAACAGCAGTTCCAGCGCCTTTTTGAATGGCGGTGACCATTTGTTCAATCTCGCCGGTCGAGGTTTGTGTCCTGTGCGCCAGAGCCCGGACCTCATCGGCGACCACAGCGAACCCGCGACCAGCTTCTCCTGCCCGAGCGGCTTCGATCGCAGCGTTGAGTGCCAGCAAGTTAGTCTGTTCGGCGATGGCCCTGATGACGTCCAGGACCTTGCTGATGTCGGCAGCCATCACGGCGAGCCCTTGAACCTCATTTGAAGCGTTTCCGACGTTTGAGACCATCAGGCTAATCGCTTCGACGGTTTCATCCACCCTTGCACGGCCGGCTATAGCTGCCGAATTGGACCGTGTAGCGGCCTCAGATGCCGCAGAGGCATTTCGGGCGACCTCTTCAACTGCAGCGCTCATCTCGGTGACAGCCGTAGCGGCCATCTCCACCTCGTGGCTCTGTCGCTGCATGGCTGTATTCGCATTTTCGGTTACGACATGCATTTGCTCGGATGTGGATGCCAGTTGGTTGGATGAGCCCGATATCGATAAGAGGGTAGATCGCAAGCTAGCCTGCATCGCTTTCAAAGCATGCATCAGCCGCGCTACCTCATCTGTACCTTGTACATCGATCACTTCGGTAAGGTCATTTTTTGCAATCCGCTCAGCGATTGCTAATGATCGATTCACTGGGACGGTGATGCTTCGGGTGTACATAAATGCCAGGACGAATGCAGCCAACGTACTGACTAAGATGAAACTGCCGACGGTCAATTTGGTTTGTTCGTAAATACGCGTGGCCTCTTTGCCGGCATTACTTGCTTTATCGTTGCTGAGCTCTACCAGATTCTGAATAACTGCGCTTACGTCATCCGCCACAAATTTCATTACCTCGCTGGATAGCTTGACTGCATCCTCGAGCTTCCCGGCACCTGTAAGGGTCAAATATTGGTCCTGAACGCTCTCATAGGCGCTATAGGCTTTCACCAAGGCCCCGAAAAGCTCTATGCCCTTAGGCGTCACTATGAGGGGTTGAAGCCGCTGGATAATGTCTTTAAAACTTCCTCTTGATTTTTGCAGCTCTGCCAACGCCTGAGCTCTACGCTCGGCAGGCTCAATTGGGTTACGGATTCTCGAATTGTTATTTCTGATGCTTATGAATTCTCGGTCCATCTTGGCGAGCAGTGAAATGCTGGGCACCACGTTGTTTTCTACAAACTTCTCAGCGGCGTTCAAGCTTAATGCCTGGTTGAGAGCTACCAGTCCCAACCCAATGATCATCAAGCAAAAAAAACCAAAGCTAAGTGTGGAACGTGGTGCGAGATTGAGTTTGCGCAAAATCATATTGAGACCTCTCCCTGATCCCAATATATCGGCAGAAAATTGAGGTGCGGCAGCCCGTCCGTCGGGTACGACGCATGCTGCTACGAGTCCACTTCGCCAGTGAGGCTAACTCTTTGTTCTATGCGTGACCTGAAAACGCCCTTGACCCGTCTGCTTGGTGACCTCGAATTGTAGGGACCGTGTGTTTTTTGCTACATTAGCATTGCCGTCGCTGCAACCTGATTCCCGTGGGCTACATCACGAACATGTAATTTCATCAGATCACAGGTACGAAGCTTGTGATCGATTGCTAAATTGAAAAGCGCTAGTTCTCTTACGCTTCTGGCAAGCTCAAGCCTGATGCTGATGCTGATGCTACAAAGGTCGCGCAGACGCAGCTGTTATATTAAACCGACCAGTTTGTCTTTATTCTAGGGATGCTAAGCAGAGATGGTTGATGCATTCATGTCATTGCCTCCATTTTGAGAGGATTAGAATAACCATTACCGAGACGGTCAGCAGTCGATCGAGAGCCGCCGGTCAGGGAGGGGGCAATTGGCCAAAAACCGTCATTAAATATGAATCAGCTATATAGCGTCTCAGGACTAATGCCCGAGTCGCTACAAAAACCACTCGTCCTTTTCTCGAAGCGGTGATTAGAGGGGGCAGGAACTCTGCGGCAAAGTGACTGAGCTTGCTAAGCCACTTGAGTCGCAAAACTGCCCACCGCATCGACTACTCTCTTTGCGCCATCCTGAATTTCAATAATTACTTGGCCTGCCTGCGTCGCAAGTTCCAGGCCTTGCTCCGCTTGTGTCTTGCTGTTTGCCATCTCAGCGACTGTCTCATCCACCAGCTTTTGGTTCTGTAAGACAACCGATGCTATTTCTTCGGTGGCAGTGCTGGTGCGCCCAGCCAGCTGTCGAACTTCATCAGCCACCACTGCAAAGCCTCGACCCTGCTCACCTGCGCGAGCAGCTTCAATCGCAGCATTCAATGCCAACAAATTGGTTTGTTGAGCAATACTACTGATCGTCTGAATGATTGAGCTGATCAGTAGCGACTGTTTCCCTAGCGCTTCGACCCCCCCAGATGCAGCCTGTATATCAACGGCGATTTTACGCATGGTATGCATAGTGTCGTTGACTACGACTGCGCCGCGCTGCGCACTAACATCAGTCTGCTGGGAAATTTCAAACGCAGTTTTGGCTGCCCCGCTAACTTCGTGCTCACGGACAACCTGGTCGGTGACAACTGTCGCAAACTTAACCACCTTGCAAAGTATCCCTTCGGAGTCATAAACCGGATTATATGTCGCTTCCAGCCATACGGTCCGACCGCGACTATCAATACGTTCAAATCGGTCAGCAACAAACTCACCCTTGTTCAAGGTGCACCAAAAATCCTTGTATTTCTGAGACGAAGTCTCCTCTGGCTTGCAGAAGATACGGTGGTGACGCCCCTTAAGTTGTCCTAGATTGTAGCCCATCGCTTGTAAAAACTGCTCATTTGCCATGAGTACGTGTCCGGAGAGATCGAACTCAATAACCGCTGTCGAACGAAGTAATGCGTCAATGAAGGAGGTATTTTCCGATGATTTTTCAACTCGGGAGGTAATATTCGTCGCATAGCAGGTGACATTACTCAACCGGCCGGTCGCATCCGTTATGGGCTGCCAATGTGCATGAAGCCACACTAAAGAACCGTTAGCATGCAGGTACCTATAATCGTCACTGATGGACTTTCCTGCGGCGACTGCGGCTCGAAAGTTATGGAAGCACGGTAGCTTGGATACGTACTGCGGAACTATTTCGGCCATGGCACGCCCCACAATCTGATCCGGGGTGTAGCCCAAAGCCTTCGCAAATTTTTCGTTGCATGCCGTTATCTTAAACGTCGAATCG
The DNA here is from genome assembly GCF_056933585.1 of Pseudomonas sp. JL23. Classification (NCBI taxonomy): domain Bacteria; kingdom Pseudomonadati; phylum Pseudomonadota; class Gammaproteobacteria; order Pseudomonadales; family Pseudomonadaceae; genus Pseudomonas; species Pseudomonas sp. JL23. Next base: position 6,858,461 of record NZ_CM167795.1, read on the forward strand.
ATACTTAACGCAAGCATTTCACGGTTTAGGCCATCCTGCAGCTGGCGCAGTTCCAACAGCTCGGCTGCCTGGGAGTGAAGCTGGTTCTTGATTTTGGTGTTGAACATGGGAACCGCCTTTTGGACTATACGAAGTCTATCGGCGTGTCATGCTGCATATTGAGACCGTCCGGCGGGCTAAACGCATTTAAACGCTCACTGGATAGTCAGCGAAGATGCTGCGACAACCTGAAATTGAGTAATTGAATAGCCCTTGGTCGAGACAGTGCCCAAGGGAAACTCCGAACAAGTCTCCAAGTATGCTGAAATACAGCCTCACCACCTGACCCGAGTGCTTCATGAGCCAGATGAGCTTTTCCGATTTCGAATACGCGGGCAAGCGCAAGCAAACACGCCGCGAACGGTTCCTCGCCGAGATGGATCAGGTCGTGCCCTGGAGCGGTTTACTGGCGTTGATCGAACCGTATTATCCGAAGGCCGGCGGTGGCCGCAAACCGTATCCGCTGGAAACCATGCTGCGCATTCACTTGCTGCAAAACTGGTTCTCGCTGAGCGATCCTGCCATGGAAGAAGCGCTGTATGAAATCACGCCCATGCGCCAGTTTGCGCACTTGACCGTCGCGCTCATCGGCCTCAGCTCTGTGCGTACGTGCTTCTACAGCATCCCGGCAACCTTCCTGAGCAAACAAGCGGCAGCGGGGGGTATCGCGTTCATCAATGCGGTGGGGAGCCTGGGCGGTCTCGTTGGGCCGTATGCAGTAGGCTTGCTGAAAGAGGCGACCCACTCGTTCAATGCCGGGCTGATTGCCATGGCTGGCATGCTGTGTCTCACCACGGTGCTGACGCTGGTACTCAGAGCAATAGTCAAAGAGGCCTGACGGCTCGATTTGGTGATCGCAGAGTTCTGCGACGCCAACGTTATCCGCACTGGCTACCGTTTTATCGCGATCAATCGCCAGCGGAGTTGCCAGTTTTTCATTGAGCCGCGTCATCATAAATCCGAGATGCCGATGCTGTTAACTAGTTGGAAACTCCGCGATTGCTTCTTTCAGCCATTTGACAAAATGCTCTGTCTTTCGACGACCTGGCTGCCCTATCTTCACAATATATCGATAGTGGCTATGCATAAAACCGTAAGGTGCGGTTAAACGACCGGATGCCACATCTCCCGCAACGAGATGCCAAGGTACTACTGCAGCACCAAGACCGCACAACGCCGCCTCAATGGTGAGGTGGTAGTGGTCAAACGTTCTGGTTGTTGGAGCCGCCCCCTGGTCAACCTGCTGTGAAAGAAGTGACCATTCGTGCCAGGCCTGAGGGCGAGTTCGAGTCTCTAGCCGAGGCAAATTGATAGCCCCCGACTCCATAACTGATGGTGCAACGACTATCCCCAGTTGCTCCCGAAACAATAACGAGCCGTTATCCGGCATGGGATCATCTGGTGACAGAACGGAAATCTGAGCATCGACATGAGTGCGTGGGGGACGATAATCGGTCGCCAGGCGTACGTCATAGCGCGGATATTTGTTTGTAAAGTCGTGAAGGCGGGGAATAAGCCATCGTATGGCGAACGTACTCAGGCACGCGACATCCAGAATGTAATCCTCCTCATTCGCGATGATGCGAAGCGCATCCTCCATCTGATCGAAGGCAGCAGTTAGAGCAAGGCCGAACACACGGCCTTCCGCTGTAAGCGTCGGGCGGTTTCGAGCCCCCTCAAAAAGCTGAGTACCGATTAATGCCTCAAGATGGCTGACTTGGCGACTGACTGCGCCGTGTGTGACGGCGAGTTCTTCGGCAGCGGCGGTAAGCTGGCCGTGACGCGCAGCAGCTTCAAAGGCGCGTAGCGCCGCGATAGGTATATTTTTGCGATTTCTCATGTGAGCCCAGCTCACAATAAATCAGCCAATATGTCAATATAATCGGCCCATGGGGCGTGATAAAAATGGTTGGTACAAATCATTGAGATCGAACCATGCCATTTGTTAGAACTAATTTACCCCACGGAATTGAACCGGCTCGCAAGCAGAATATCGTGCAAGGCATCCATGATGCCTTGGTTGAAAGTATAGGAATGCCCAGCGATGAACTGTTCAACCTGGTGAGCGAGTATCGAGATGGCGAGTTCTTTTTTGACCGTACTTTCAACGGTATCGCTCGCTCAGACCAACTTATCGTCGTAGAGATCACCCTGCGCAGAGGTAGAAGCGACGCAATGAAGCGCTCACTTTATGCTGCGATCACCCGGAATCTTGAGAAGAGTGCAGCAGTGTCTCCCAAGGATGTTTTCATTTTCACGCATGAAAATGATTATTCGGACTGGAGTGTTGGAAACGGCGTATTCGCCATGAACATAACCCAGCAGCGCGGCACAGATGCTTAACAAGCCGGCAGATCTCAGCGGTGTGCGGGGCGGCAGGTAACTGCCGTTCCTGCCGCGCCCCTTTGAACCTGCAGATGCATAAACAAAACAGGCGCCGATGACCCTGAGCGCGCCGATCCCTGAAGACACCACGATCATGAACTTCCGGCACCTGCTGGAGAAACATAAGTTGGCGCCGGCGATCCTGGCGGTCATCAACGGTTATTTGCAGGAGAAAGGCCTCTCGCTGCGCCAGGGCACCATCGTCGATGCGACGATTATCCACGCGCCCAGTTCGACTAAAAACGAGGACGGTAAACGCGATCCAGAGATGCATCAGACGAAGAAAGGCAATCAATATTTCTTCGGAATGAAGGCCCATATTGGTGCCGACGTTGAGTCGGGGCTGGTTCACCACGTTCACGGCACCGCGGCGAATGTAGCCGATGTCACTCAGGTTGCCGAACTGCTGCACGGCGAGGAAAACGCGGTCTACGCCGATGCTGGTTACACCGGTGTTGAGAAGCGCGAAGAGCATAAAAACCGTGAAGTGGTTTGGCAAATCGCCGCGCGACGCAGCACCTATTCCAAGCTGAGCAAGCGCAGCGTGCTGTACAAAGCCAAGCGCAAAATCGAGTACCTCAAAGCCCAGACACGGGCCAAGGTCGAACACCCATTTCGGGTGATCAAACGTCAGTTCGGTTATGTGAAAGTGCGCTTTCGCGGCCTGATGAAAAACACCGCTCAATTGACCACGCTGTTTGCCTTGTCCAATTTGTGGATGGCTCGAAAAAAGCTGATGGGTATGGGCTAATTACGCGCGTAACACGGAGAAATGAGCTGACAAGCTCGCCAAGGCGGTGCGTACGGGATATTTCGTGGTCAATAGCGCCAAAATCAGCGGGATTTTTAACTTGCCGCACAGTTACGGCAAGTTGATCGGAGCTTCCCAAGGTGGGTGTTCATTGGTTCCCGACCATCGTGTAGACGCTGAATGGCTCCTTCTGGCCAAGGCTGCGTTAAAACGGGCTAAGTAACTCGAACAACTGAGAGTCGCAAGGACCCCCTATGGAGTCGGCGAACGGAAGCGCAAAATTGCTAAGTCCGTGGCTGAGAGGTTCGTAGATGTTGAGGCCTATGCCGAATTGACGCACTGGGGATGCGGCAAAAAACTTGGACTAGTTATGCCGCGAGGGCCAGGCTCTCACGACACTCAATGGGCCTGAGAGCTACTACGTCAAAATCTTGGTTCGTTTCTCTCTGTATCAGCAAATGTACGAATCTAGGGCCTGAATGAACTGCTCGATGCTCGTTGACTGCCAGTTGCAAGGATAGAACATTTCCGATTTCAGCCGGCCGAAGAAGCTCTCATAAGCCGTCTCTTCAGCAGAGAAAAACTATTCAGACCAATAGTTAAGGGCCAGTTACTTCAACTCAAGTCAGTGCCGCAGATAGGTGCTCTACAAACGCCCTGACCTTGGCGGAATGCTTGCGTCCGGGTGGGCTCACAAGATGAATTGGAGATTGGGGCGACTCCCAGTCAGGCATGAGTCGCACAACTTCCCCACTTGTCAATTCAACGTCGAATAGCCAAGTGGGCGCATAGCCTATACCCATTCCTGTTACTACGGCTGAACGTTGTACTTCGCTGCTGTTGGTCTGAATATGCCCCTCAACACGAATACTCCTGTTGGTTCCTCTCGTCTCCAACGCGCCCGCTCCTGCCGTGAATGTCCATAAATTGCTGCTGGACGGCCCTATGTAAACAATGCATTCGTGCGCGTGTAGGTCTTCCGGGTTGACGGGAGCGCGAACGTCTTTGGGAAGGGTTCGCAGATAGTCTCGGTGGGCAAGCAACATGCGATGCGAGGTGCCAATGCGCCGTGCGATCAGTCCGCTATCGGGCAGGTCGCCGATCCGAACCGAAACATCAATCGCCTGCTCAACCAAGTCGACAAATCCATCGTGCAGTCGCAGGTCGATTTTGACATCGGGGTGGGCCGCCATAAACGACTTCACCAACGGCATCAACTTCAAGCGTCCAAAGCCCACCGAGGCAGCCACCCGAATCCAGCCGCGTAGTTGCACTTCTCCGTTGATCAAGCCCGACTCAGCCTCCGCAATTTCGGCGACCAACCTTCGGGCCTGTTCGAAATAGCGCTCACCCTCTTCGGTCAGGGCAAGAGACCGCGTCGTTCTTACAAGCAGTTTTGCCCCCAACTCCTTCTCCAGAGCGGCCACCTGCTTGCTGACAGCGCTTTGGGTCGCCTGCAACTCCTTCGCCACAGCGGAAAAGCTGCCAGATTCGACCACTCTCACAAAAGTGCGCATTGCAGAAAGCTTGTCCATGCCCGCCCTATATATTCTATTTACTACTAATTGATAGTACAGAAACCAGTCTATACCAACCAAATGGAATCAGACAAAGTAGAGACATCGATCACCCAGCCGAGAGTAGACATGAACCAAACCACTGTCCTTATCACCGGCGCTCTGACCGGAATCGGCCGAGCAACCGCCTTCGCCTTCGCAAAGCTCGGCGCCAACGTGGTTGTCAGCGGACGGCGCGAGGAGGCTGGCGCAGCTCTGGCCACGGAACTTCGCTCGCTCGGAGGCAAGGCCGAATTTGTCAAAGCAGACGTTGCAAACGAGTTAGAGGTTCGAGGCCTCGTTGAAAAGACGGTTAGCCTGTACGGCAAGATTGATATTGCCGTTAACAACGCAGGCACGGAAGGGACGCTGGGCCCGATCACCGAACAAAGCGCGGACAACTTCCACGCCACGTTCTCGACGAATGTGCTGGGCACTCTACTGTCAATTAAGCACGAAATGCGCGTAATGCTGGCCCAAGGACACGGCTCCATCGTCAATCTGTCCTCAATAGCGGGCCAGGTCGGCGTGGCCGGTGCCTCCGTCTATGCCGCCAGCAAGTTTGCCGTCGAAGGGTTAACCAAGAGCTCGGCGTTGGAAGGCGCGGCTTTCGGCGTGCGCGTCAACGCAGTAGCACCGGGCCCCGTGGCAACCGACATGCTCGACCGTTTTGTCGGACGAAACGAAACCGCCAAGGCAGGACTCCTAGGGAGCATTCCAGCCAAACGCGCGGCGACGGTGAACGAGATCGCCGATACGATTGTTTTCATCGCTTCCACCAAGGTTCCCTTCATGACCGGCCAGTCCATCGCAGTCGATGGCGGCTACACAGCGCAGTAAGCGCAATTCAAATTTCACAGTCGCTTTGCAACCAACACCAGGAGATCACCATGACTACCATCACCGTTCCCACCCGCGAAGAAGTCAGCGCAACCAACCAAGCTATCTTTGACAACCTCAAAAAAAGCTTTGGCATGGTCCCTAATCTCTTCGCCACGTTTGCCCACTCGGAGACGGCACTCGCCACTTACCTGGCATTTCAAAGTGCAAAAAGCAGCTTATCCAGCAAGCCTCGCGAGGTCCTCTATCTCGTCGTCAGCCAAGTCAACGAATGCGAGTATTGTTTGGCCGCCCACACCATGCTCGGGAAAATGAACGGTTTCACCGATGAGCAAATCATCGAAATTCGGCATGGCCAAGTCAGCTTCGACGCTAAGCTCGACGCACTAGCCCGGTTGACCAAAGGCATCGTGCAAAGCCGTGGTCACGTTGATCAAGCTTTGGTCGAAGCATTCTTCGCCGCAGGCTGGACGAAGGAAAACCTGGTGGATGCCATCGTCCTTATTGGCGACAAAACAGTGAGCAACTACCTGCACTCGACCACGAAAATTCCAGTGGACTTTCCTGCCGCCCCAAAGCTGGATTGATTTGACAAAGCAAGGAAAGTGTCATGCCAGTATTGGTGCTTTCCATGCCGTCTACGCACATTGGCGAATTGATCGCGCAATAGGCACGGCGTTCGCCTCTACAGGCTGCAACGTCACCGATTCCTAGAGACGTGTCGAACGAGTCCACGGCCGTGACCTTGTGGACCAAGAGGGCCAAGCAGATAGGACACCTTGGTTGTTGCGATCAACAACGCAGTCTAGCCCGACTCAACGGCATGAAACTAACCCCTGGCGCGGGAACGGCAGCAGCAATTTTTCACACGACCCATTAGTACTTGCTGTGCCTTTTTCGCCAATTCAACATTTTGCTTTTCGAGGCACCCTGAATGAAATCCCTCTACGACCCAATAACTTTGGGCGATCTTCAACTGACAAACCGGGTCTTTATGGCGCCCTTGACCCGAAATCGCGCCATGCCAAGTGGGGTGCCGGGCCCGTGGGCGTCCATGTACTACAGCCAGCGTGCATCGGCCGGGCTGATTGTTTCAGAGGCAACGCAAATCTCGCTTATGGGAAAGGGCTATATCAACACCCCGGGCATTCATTCGGAGGAGCAGATTGCCGGCTGGAAGTCGGTTGTCGATGAAGTACACCAATCAGGCGGGCGAATTTTTCTTCAGCTCTGGCATGTAGGCCGAATCTCCCATACCAGCCTGCTTCCAGGAAATGCATCGCCATTAGCCCCGTCGCCGATCACGGCCAAGAGTCAGACCGTCATCGCGACGGGTTTTGTGGATGTTTCCGAGCCGAAAGCAATGACACTCGCAGATATTCGCCAGACTGTTGAGGACTTTCGCAAGGCATCAGCCAATGCCAAAGCGGCAGGCTTTGATGGGGTCGAGATTCATGCCGCCAACGGGTACCTGGTAGATCAATTTCTTCAAACAAAGTCGAACATTCGCACGGACGACTATGGCGGCATTGTTTCCAATAGGGTTCGATTTCTCCGTGAAGTCGTCGAAGCTGTGCTCGGCGTCTGGGAATCGACTCGCGTTGGAGTGCGCATTTCCCCTTTCGGCACCTTCAACGACATGGGCGATGAGAACCCAGAGCAAACATTTTCCCACGTCGTCGATGTCCTCAATGATTTTCGTCTGGGCTACCTTCATGTTGTGGAAGCTTCGCCCGGAGACGCGCCTGCGAACGAGCGTTTGACTGACCTGTTCAAACATCTGCGCTCTGCATGGAACGGTGTTTACATTGTTAATGGTGGATACGATGCCGCACGGGGTGATCTCGCCGTCTCCAATAATCGTGCCGACGCCGTAGCGTACGGCCGACTGTTTCTTGCAAATCCAGATCTACCAAAGCGCCTGCGGTACGGTGGACCGCTGAATGCACCCGATCCAAAGAGCTTTTATGGTGGAACTGAGCTCGGCTATGTCGACTATCCAAATTGGGTCGAAGACGTTTAATGAATTGTGCGGAATCGACTAGGTAAATATAGGCATGTTGGAGGGTGCGGCAAAAAACTTGGAATGGTTATGCCGCGAGGCCCAGCCTCTCACGATACTCAACGGGACTGGATGGGAGCGTCAGGGGACATCCAGTGACTTCCGTGAGTTCGCCCGAAGCTTGATCAAGGTACTGGATGCGGAAGAGCTGTCTAGAGACTCCGTCGTCAGCCATGAGATTGATCGGCTGAAAGACGTTGGCGTTCGTACGTACCCACGCCAACCGGAATGCCCGTACCGCGCAACACGGTTGCACGGATCTGGCGACCGAGCTGTTCGAGATCGCCAGGCATGCCGGTGAGTTCAGCGAAGGCTTCGTCGATGTAAAGGAAAGATGTCAACCCATGGACATCGATTTGGATGAATATTTGTGAGGGCTTAAATTAGGTATTCGATATCCATAGACAATGCACATTTTTCACAGAAATGGATCACGTGGTGTCCATGGCAAATACGCGAATTTGTGGCGACGAAAGCTAGCGTGATCAAGATGAGCCCGAAATCGCGGTTGTGGCCACGAGCCATTGAAGGCCCTCTGTAGGGATCTCTAGGCAGTGACCGTCGTTAGTGGCCAGAGCGGAAGGGTTCAGATAGCTGCGAGGCTTGTAACCAGAACCAGTTATCCATGAACGTCCGAAGGCTCGAATGCGATCATCGGCGAAAGGCTGCTTCTGGCCGGTTAGCGACCGTTGCTCCGATTAGCCATCCTTGTCCTTCCACACGTGGAGGACTTGTCATGAACATCATTGCTACCTGCAGACGTCAGCCCTGGAACAAAGGAAAACTGGTCGGGCAGAAAACCCCACTCCGGCTGAGAGATATCTGGGCCATCCGAGTAAGGCTTCAAATTGCGGAAAGAACCCGAGATCTGGCTCTCTTCGATCTGGCCATCGACAGCAAGCTTCGAGCCTGCGACTTAACCAGGCTCCGCGTGCGCGATGTTGCTCATGGCGGCGTTTTTCAAGGTAGTTGTCGCGTCGGCGGTGTTGCTATGCCACTTTCACGATCACGCTGAGCTCCCTTTCAGGATTTAGATAGACCGTTCCGATCGGACTCCAATTGCGTGTTTCAGCGGACCATCGTTCAGGCTTTTTCTCTCGGGCGAGTCGGTAAACATCATGACGGCGGGCAAGTATTTCCTTGTCCTTGCCGTCATGCCGCTGGGTCGGTGTGACGAAGCGGATTCGGCTATGGCGATGCACTGTGTTGTACCAAGTCATGAAGTCTCTGACCCAGGTACGCGCCTCGTCCAGGCCTCCAAACCCATTCACGGGCCATTGCGGACAATATTTCAACGTCCTGAACAGCGACTCCGAATAGGGGTTGTCGTTGCTGACGCGTGGCCGTCCCCGCGAAGGTGTTATTCCCAAATCGTGCATTTTGGACAGAAGCGTCACCGACTTCATGGGCGCTCCATTATCCGAGTGCAGCACCAACGGTTGGCGCCAGCACTGCTCCTGGGTCACGCTTCGTTGCAGTAACGCTGCTGCCTTTTCCCCGCTTTCTGCTTCGTAGACCTCCCAGCCCACGGCTTTGCGGCTGTAAATATCCTCAATCAGGTAGAGGTAGTAAAACTGCCCGCGAACCGGCGAGGGTAAGTAGGTGATGTCCCATGACCACACCTGATTGGCCGATGTTGCTGCATACGTCGTGGGGGTTGCACGGTGCTGTGGACGTTTGGCGCGCGAGCGATGCTGTTGCTGACCTGCTGTGTGCAACACCCGGTAAAAAGTAGCTTCCGAGGCCAGATAGCGTCCCTCATCAGCCAGCTGCGGCACGATCTGGCTCGGTGGCAGATGCGCATAAGCCTTGCTGCTGCACAGCGTCACGATACCTTGGCGCTCCAGCTCGCTGAGTGCATTACGGGGTGTTGGCCTGAGCGTCGTGGTGCGCCCATCGGCAAGGACTTCCAGCGGCAAGCTCCAGCGCTGCAAAGTTCTCAGGGAAATGCCGACTTCCTGACAAGCAGGCGCCCTTCGGGCGCCCGCGGTAATGGCTTCATTGAGCCAACTCACGAGTAAATACCGTTCTGGCAACAAGGTCAGCTGTCCTCGTCGTCGTTCCCCCAGTAGGCATTGAGCTTTTTTCGCAGTACCAACAAGGCTGCTGTTTCAGCCAGCGCCGCGTCTTTACGTCGCAACTCACGCTCCAGAACACGGATACGATTTTTATCCTCGCGCGCTTGTCCGACCTCTGCTCTTTTAGCGGTCGGCTGATTAGAGCTGTTGGTGATAAACGCGTTACGCCAGGCCGCAATTTGCTCGGGAAAAATTCCCTTGCGACGGCAGTACTCGCCCAGCTCCAGCTCAGACAGGGGCGATGTTTCGATGATCACCGTCAGTTTGGATTCGGCTGACCAATTCTCCGACGGTTGCTTGGTTTCGGACAATTGAGTTCCTTGCGCCGCAGCTTGTTTGCGCCATTGATAGAGAGAAACATCGCTGCACCCCTCACGCCGTGAGACCTCTTTTACAGAGAGACTCAGGGGCGGGAGCATCATTCTCAGCAGTGATGCTTTTCGTTCGGGTGAGTAGAAAGACATGACCATACTCTTGCCGCCCCCGGAATGCGTTTAAGAATTCGCAGAGGCGACAACTATCCTGACACCGGGGGATGGCGAGCACTTATCATCACGAGTCATGGTGATGCAGCAGAAAACGCAGCGGCCTGTGCAGTTTGAGATCACTGAGCAAACACGATCTGCTCTCGGGGCCTGGATACATCGGGCCCGGCTACGCGCTTGAGCGTAAGTCGAATCACTTAACTCTCTGCTGCACCCAACGAAACCAACTCCACCTGCGCGCCCCAAGGTGTCTGGAAATAGAACCAGCGCACACCATCAGAATTGGTGATCGGCTCGTTCAGGATGGTTACATTTTGGCTTTTGAGCAGTGCAAGGCTTACGTCAATATCGTTGGTGCGCAACGCCACGTGACTGGCGCCTGCATCGTCACCGTGGGGATGCTCGTGGTTGATCTCTGTGCCCCGGTATTGGAACAGCTCCAGCTTTGCCCCTCCGGCCATCTGCAGCATTACGAAGCGTTGCAGATCGCTGGAATGATGCCAGCGAAATTGCGTTTTCCACTGGTCCGGGATCGCGCCAGGGCTTATGTCCGAGATGACTCTAGCGCCCATCAAGTCGGCGAAGAAACGAGTCGCCTCATCGATGTCCGGAACGTTCATGCCGACATGATCGACTACTGAAACCTGCAAAGCGGGTGGTTTGGTGCTCATGCTCGACTCGCTTTTTGATGGGGTAGCGGCGTAGGCGCTGCCGCCTACGGCGATGCTTAGGGCCAACAGGGCCAGCTTGAAAATGGTCATTAGAAATTCTCCGTATAAAGTGTTGCGGACGACCCTGCAGCCGTCCGCGATCAAGGTCAGATCTGAGCCTGGCCGCCGTCAACAAACAGTTCGATGCCGTTGACGAAGCTGGCGTCGTCCGAGGCCAGGAACAAAGCGGCGCTAGCGATCTCATCCGCCTCACCGACACGGCCCATCGGGATCAACGAGGCCAGGTAGTCCAGTAGGCCCTGCTGCTGGGCTGCATCGGGGCCGGCCAAATCGACCAGGCCAGGAGTACGGGTGGCGCCGGGACTGATGGTGTTGACCCGCACCTGGCGGTCTTTCAGGTCGAGAATCCAGTTGCGAGCAAAAGCGCGCACGGCGGCCTTGGAGGCGGCGTAGACGCTGAACGCAGCAGTGCCCGAGCTGCCCGCCGTGGATCCGGTGAGGATCACCGAAGCCTTGGCCGCCAGCAGCGGCAGGGCCTTCTGAACGGTGAACAGCACACTCTTGACGTTACGGTCGAAGGTCTCGTCGAAGTGCTGTTCGCTGATCTCACCCAGTGGCACCATCGAGCCTCCACCGGCGTTGACGAACAGCACATCGATGTGACCGTGGGCAGCGCCGATCTGGCTGTATAGCTGGTCCAGTTGCTCCAGGCTGGTGGAGTCGACTTGCACGCCGGTAGCGTTGCCTACAGTGGCGACGGCGGCGTCGAGTTCGGCCTGGCGACGGCCAGTGATGTACACGTGTGCGCCTTCAGCGGCGAAACGCTTGGCAGTGGCCAGGCCGATGCCAGTGGTGCCGCCGGTGACGAGAGCGATTTTGCCTTCGAGCTTACGAGTCGATTGGGTGGTAGTCATGATGTTTCTCCAGTGTGGCAAGGGGTTGAGTTGCGGTGTGGGAGAAGCATATCGACGGCAATGAAACTTCAAAATAGAATTGTCGGTAATCTATCGTTGCAAAAATGAAAGGATGATTACAGGATGAGTAAGCTTCCGGATTTCGAAGGCTTGGCGATGTTCGCCAAAGTGGCGGAAGAGGGGTCGTTCGCGGCGGCGGCGCGTGTCACGGGGGTTTCAGTACCCACAGTATCCCGCGCGGTGGCGCGGCTTGAAGAGCGTTTGGGCGGCCGACTGTTCAATCGCACCTCGCGGCAATTGGCGCTGACCGAGTTCGGCACAAGCATTGCGGCCAAGGCCGGGGATATCTATAGGCAAGCCGAAGAGGTAGAAAGCGAGGCTCAGGAAATGTCCGTGCAGCCGCGCGGACAAGTACGTCTGGCCGTGCCGATGTCGTTCGGCCTGCGCTGGGTAGCGCCATTGATGCCGCAACTGCTCCGTCAGTACCCTGAGCTGTCGGTGGATCTGCACTTGTCAGACGCTTCAGTCGACCTCATCGCCGAAGGTTTTGACGCTGCGCTGCGCATTGCCGTGTTGCCCGACTCTTCCCTAGTGGCGCGGCGCATCTGTTCAGTCGCGCAATACCTGGTGGCCTCCCCGGGCTACCTTGAAGAACACGGCCACCCCGCCCATCCCCGTGACTTGGCCGGCCGACGCTGCCTCAGCTACGCGTACCGCGCCCGCAGCCAAGTGTGGCGATTCACCCATTCCAACGGTGCGGAAGAGGATGTGGTACCAAACGGGCCGCTGCGAGTGACCAACTCCGATGCGCTATTGCCAGCGCTGCTCGACGGACAGGCCATCGCCGAGCTGCCGGAGTTCATCGCCAGCGAATACCTGACGGATGGGCGCCTGGTAGCGTTGCTGCCGGAGTGGCAGATGATGCGCGGCGGCTTGTACTTCGTGACACCTTCGGCGCGAACCCGCCCGGTGAAGATCAAGGCGCTGTCGGACTTTTTCGCCCAGCACTTGGCAGAGCCAAGCTGGCGATGGCCGTAGTTATATATATTTCAAAAATGAAACGATAAATTCCAATAATTGCTGTTTTAGTAATCGGCGCGATCCCTTAGCGTTGTTTGACAGGCACAAATCGGGTGCCAATCCATCCTCGTTTTCGGGAGAAAGCAGTTATGAAAAACGCCGTCCAGCTTTTGCAGATGTACCTTGAATCCATCCAGTCACCCAGCGCCGCTGCGGCGCTGTTCGCCGAAGACGGCGTCCTTGAATTGCCCTACCTCGAATCCCTTGGCATCCTCCCGCGTGCCCAAGGGAGGGTGGCCATCGAAGCCTTCATCAGTTCGTTGCTGAGCAAGGTGCCGGACTTCAAGTTTGGCAACGTAAGGTTCCTCATCGACACTCCCGATCAGGTCTTCGCCGAGTACAGCGTTGAAGCCCTGGTACCGGCCACAGGTCGCATCTACCGGCAGATGTATGCCGGCCGCCTGGTGGCACATGAAGGCAAGATTCAGTTGCTGCGCGAATCGCTCGACACGGTGGCAGCTGCCAAGGCCTTCGCCCCAGCCGACTCCGTTGATGCCCAGTGAGCGGAGCTGAAACCATGAAAAAGATTCTTGCTGCTTCTATATGGCTCGTCGCTGCACTGGCTACCTCATCCTCGTTTGCACAGGAGACACAGCTCATGACCACCGACGCTGAGGTCAGGGCAACCGCGCAACAGCTCGTCGACCGCCATTTCGAGATATGGAACGACCGAAACAGCGCGCAGCGCATGAAAAAGTTCACCCGGGTGTATACACCGGACGTCGAGGTCGCGGATTACAAAGCACTGGCCACCGGTTACTCCGCCATCAACCAGCTGATCGACCGCGTGCAGCAAGAGCATCAAGGCTTCGCGTTCTCGCCGGAGCCCGTTGCGGTCAACCATGGGCTGGTACGAGTGAGATGGGGCTTCGGTCCTAAAGACCAGCCGAACAAGGTTCGCGGCGAAGACATCTTCACTATGCGAGAAGGCAAATTGGGCAGCTTGCATGTGTTTCTTGATGTGCAGTGATTCCTTCCCCAGAAACACGAAAACCCGCAGCTTTCGCTAGGCGGGTCTCGGAAGGTAGGCACGAGAGCAAGCTCTCATGCGTTAAGTACAATCATAAGCAAGGTGACGCTTATGTCAACCTGCTTTGTTGACGCAACGTGAGCTTCAGTGGGCAGGATGAGTTGTCCGGTTAGAGTGTACCCTTGCCAGACGTCAGGCGAACCATACGCCCAGACAACTGTAGAGAACTTCAGAACTGTCTAATATAGATATCAAGACACCTGATACCTAAATTATGCCAAGCTCAAAAAATGTCGTTTCCTCGCCGGAAGATTTTGATTCAGACCTTTTCGCCCAGGCAGCGATTGCCCTCAAGGTTGCGCCTGACCTCAATGATTCGGGTGCCCGCCCGCATGATCATCGCAAAGGCCAGCTGATCCTGTCTTTGCATGGCGCAGTGAGCTGTGAGGTGCAAAATGCACTCTGGCTTGTCCCTCCCCAGCACGCCGTATGGATCCCGGGCGGCACGCCGCAGTTGCCGAGTGACCGAAAACGCCCGGACCTGCTTTCTGTTCGTTGAGCCCGGTGCGGCAGCCATGCCTGAAGAATGCTGCACGGTTGCCATAACGCTCCTTGTTCGGGAGATGATCCTGCATCTCGCTGAACAGGAACCTGCTTACCATTCCGAGGGCAAGACAGCGCGGCTGGTTGCAGTGCTGCTTGAGCAGCTTTCCGATGCTCCGCTGAAAGAGCTGCATTTGCCGATATCAGATCACCCCAAGATCAAACAAATCGCGGATACGCTCTTCTCAGATCCAGGCGACCGAACCACCTTGCGCGAGTGGGCCGCCCGGCTTGCAATCAGTGAACGAACGCTGGCCAGGCTTGTAGAAAGCACGACCGGGCTGAGCTTCGGACGCTGGCGCCAACAGTTGCATTTGATGATCGCACTGAGCCATTTGGCGGAGGGTGTCTCCGTGCAGCGTGTGGCGGGCATTGTGGGATATGACTCTGTTAATGCCTTCATCACGATGTTCAAGAAAGCCTTGGGTAAACCGCCTACGCAGTATTTTTCCTCTCTGCGTTAGTGCTCCGGTGGCTGATACAGAGCGCCGAGGTTGTAGAGTGATCATGGTATGTCCGCTTCTGGTCGATTCTGTTGAAAAAGTCGGTTTGCCCAAAACACTCGAATATTGATGGGTGAAAAAACTCTTTTGCACGTAGCTACGTGAAATCCAAGTCCTGAATCTTCTGCGCAAAAACACAGATTCAATCTCAGGCACGTACTTTTCTGCCTTGGAAAACAAAGCCGACTTTCTCAACAGAATCGGCCGATAGTTGTCAGTAGGAGCCCATGCGCGCTGCTATCGACTGCTCAAGATGCGCTGAGGGTTGAAGAGATGCTGATCCAAGCAGCCGAAGGGTTTTCCTATTGATAATCACCCTCGACAGCCGGTGGTACTGAGCTGCTCACGGCTACGTTGCTTCATGCTTATGGTCCTCGCAACCAGTCGTCGCCCCCGCTACAACCCTGTCATCAACTGTTCATCTGGCAGCCCTTCGCCTTGTCAGATACGGTTCCAGAATGAAGTCAATGGGACTTTTAAGACGCCTTTAATTGCAATTTTTTCTAAAAAGACAGAAAACTTTCGAAACATCAGAAAAATAACTTTGGCCCCAGTAACACCATCAAGTTTCCATCCCTTATCCCTTAAGGGCGTAGAAACTAAATTGCAAAACAATGTTTTGAACATGCTTTCATCTTCAACTTTAATATCCAGACGATAATAATCAAATATTTCAAGCGCGCACGAGGGTGCTTTTAGATCAAATCCCCTTTCTTCAATTTCGGATTTTAGTATGTCAACAACATCCTCGTCGTATAGTAGAAAGCCGAATTCGTATATATCATTTACCAGGTTTGCGTAACCCACATCTATGCTGGTCTCTGCGATAACTGGTTGAAAAAACTGGCTCTCCCAGCCGCATTCACAGCTGCTCCAAAGGCCACCGAAATAGTGACAGTGCACTGCGAACCCCTTGTTGCAACCGGGACAGCTGGAAGTGAGGAGAACCTTGTGAAACGCGCATACCTTGACGTCGAAGAATTGGTGGCTTCTTCGCCAATACGGAACCGAATCAGCAGAAAAATCGTCGAGAATGCACTGTGGGCAGACCTTCACAGATCCGCTGTCCACAAACGAACGAAACACAGACAGGTTTCGTTTTCGGAAAAGCTCGACTTCCTCATCAAAGGTTGTAGCCGACCTGATGAATACAGATGCGAAATACCCCGTATGGCGGTAAACCAGTCGGTTGAAAACGTAGCTACTCGGTCCTTCCATGTGACTGGAGAGGAGCCTCGCTTTACCTAGAGACCATTCAGGGCTGAAGGGAAAATTCAGCGAGCGATGGAACTGGGAGCTACCAACGACCTGGGACAGGAAGATGGACCTGGACAGAAACGAATCCAGCGTCTCGTCGGGGAAAATTTCAGCAAGCATCAGTGAGTCTTCGTGGTGCCCAAAAAATGAGGGGGGCTATAATGCGCCCCCAATCGCGACAGTTTTTATTCTCGTCGGACAGTTTTTATTCTCTTGTCCCATGATGACAAGCGCTGTGGATAACTTATTCCACAGTCACTGACTTGGCCAAGTTGCGCGGCTGGTCTACATCGGTGCCTTTGAGCACGGCCACGTAGTACGACAGCAGTTGCAGCGGCACGGTGTAGAGGATCGGGGCCAGGGTGTCGATGATGTGCGGCATGGAGATGACATGGATGCCTTCGCCATTGATCATGCCGGCTTCTTCATCGGCAAACACCACCAGTTCACCGCCACGGGCGCGGACTTCCTGCAGGTTGGACTTGAGCTTTTCCAGCAGTTCGTTGTTCGGCGCCACGGTGACTACTGGCATGTCGCTGTCGACCAGGGCCAGCGGGCCGTGCTTCAGTTCACCTGCCGGATAGGCTTCTGCGTGAATGTAGGAGATTTCCTTGAGCTTCAGGGCCCCCTCCATCGCTACCGGGAACAGCGCGCCACGCCCGAGAAACAGGGTGTGGTGCTTCTCGGCGAACAGCTCGGCGACTTTCTCCACAGTGCCGTCCATAGCCAGGCTTTCGCCCAGACGAGTCGGCAGGCGGCGCAGTTCTTCGACCAGTTCGGCTTCGACACCTTCGCCCAGTGTGCCCTGGACCTGACCCAGGGACAGGGTCAGCAGCAGCAATGCCACCAGTTGTGTGGTAAAGGCCTTGGTCGATGCCACGCCGATTTCCGGGCCGGCCTGGGTCAGCAGGGTCAGGTCGGATTCACGCACCAGTGAGCTGATGCTGACGTTGCAGATGGCCAATGTCGCGAGGAAACCCAGTTCCTTGGCGTTGCGCAGGGCGGCCAGGGTATCGGCGGTCTCGCCGGATTGGGAGATCGACACGAACAGCGTACCCGGCTGGACCACGACCTTGCGGTAGCGGAACTCACTGGCGACTTCGACCTGACAAGGAATGCCGGCCAAAGACTCCAACCAGTAACGGGCAACCATACCGGCGTGACTGCTGGTGCCACAGGCGACGATCTGCACGTTGCGCACCTTGGCGAA
The DNA here is from genome assembly GCF_056933585.1 of Pseudomonas sp. JL23. Lineage (NCBI taxonomy): Bacteria > Pseudomonadati > Pseudomonadota > Gammaproteobacteria > Pseudomonadales > Pseudomonadaceae > Pseudomonas > Pseudomonas sp. JL23. The sequence continues at coordinate 6,875,865 of NZ_CM167795.1, forward strand.
CAACTCGGCTGCTTGCGGGCCGAACGCCTGGACCAGTACCTGGTTCTGACCCAGACGACCTTCCAGGGTGCGCTGCACGACTTTTGGTTGCTCGTGGATTTCCTTGAGCATGAAGTGACGGAACTCGCCTTTGTCGGCAGCTTCGGCACCTTCGCGGTATTGCACGGCTTCACGCTCGACCGGCAGGCCGTCGGCCGACCAGATCTGCACGCTTTCGCGGCGAATCTCGGCAATGTCACCCTCTTCCAGGTACATGAAGCGGTCAGTGACCTGACGCAGGGCCAGTTGGTCGGAAGCGAGGAAGTTCTCGCCCAGGCCCAGGCCGATCACCAGCGGGCTGCCACTACGGGCGGCGACCAGACGATCCGGCTGTTTGGCATTGATCACCGCCAAACCATAGGCACCGTGCAGTTCCTTGACCGCCGCCTTGAGGGCGATGGTCAGGTCCGGGGTGTCCTTGAGCTTGTGGTGCAGCAGGTGGACGATGACTTCGGTATCGGTATCGGAAACAAACACATAACCCAGGCCAGTCAGTCGGCTGCGCAGGGCTTCGTGGTTCTCGATGATGCCGTTGTGCACAACTGCCAGCTCATCGCCGGAGAAATGCGGGTGAGCGTTGCGCTCGCAAGGTGCGCCGTGGGTGGCCCAACGGGTGTGGGCGATACCCAGGCGACCCATCAGCGGCTCACCGGCCAGGGCCTGTTCCAGCTCGCTGACCTTGCCCGAACGGCGACGGCGCTCCAGGGTGCCGTTATTGCTGAATACGGCAACACCGGCGCTGTCGTAGCCGCGGTATTCAAGGCGCTTGAGGCCTTCCAGCAAAATGGCAGTGATATTGCGTTCAGCGACTGCGCCAACGATTCCACACATAGTCTTCTCCTAGCTAACAGCGGCGCAAATCAGCGTTATGCCGCGGGCTTCAATCTGTTCGCGGGCCTCCGGGGCCAGGCGATCATCGGTAATAAGGGTATGGACGCTGCCCCAGGGCAGCTCCAGATTGGGAATCCTGCGCCCGACCTTGTCGGACTCGACCATCACGATCACTTCACGGGACACTTCGGCCATGACTCGACTCAAGCCCAGCAGCTCGTTGAATGTGGTGGTGCCACGATTCAGATCGATGCCATCGGCACCAATGAACAACTGATCGAAGTCGTAGGAACGCAGCACCTGCTCGGCGACCTGGCCCTGGAAGGACTCGGAATGTGGGTCCCAGGTACCCCCGGTCATCAGCAGCACCGGTTCATGCTCCAGTTCGCTCAGGGCGCTGGCCACATGCAGCGAGTTGGTCATTACCACCAGGCCCGGTTGCTGCCCCAACTGAGGAATCATCGCGGCGGTGGTACTGCCACTGTCGATGATGATCCGCGCATGTTCACGGATACGCGCTACGCCGGCCTTGGCGATCGCCAGTTTGTACGGCGAGATCGGCTGGCCGTGGTCACTGATCAACTCCTGCGGCAGAGTCACCGCGCCGCCGTAGCGACGCAGCAGCAAGCCGTTGCTTTCGAGTGCAGCGAGGTCCTTGCGCACCGTTACTTCAGACGTATCAAAGCGCTTGGCCAACTCATCGACACTGACCTCGCCCCGCTCATTGAGCAGGCTGAGGATATTGTGGCGACGTTGGGGAGTATTCCGTTTCGACATGACAGCCATAAGTTTCGTTTCGAAAGATAACGAAGGCAATCAAAACTCATCGAAAGCCTGTCGTCAAGTGGCCGAAACAATAAATCACGTCAGGTGAAATGTGCGTCGATGCGGGGGAAATAAGACGTAACCCTTCAGGCTATAGACAGAAAGGTATACGTAGAGGGTTATCCACAGGGTCGTCAGTGTAGCGTCTGAACAGCTCCAGGCCTGTTCAGACACAACCCTGTGGATAATTTTACTCGGGCTTTTTGATTTTTACCGGGCGCTGCCAGCCGTCGATATTACGCTGACGGGCACGGGCCACCCCCAGTTGTCGCGCAGGAATATCCTGATTGATGGTTGAACCGGCGGCGGTGGAAGCACCATCGGAGATATCCACAGGCGCCACCAGGGAGTTGTTGGAACCAATGAAGACATCTTCACCCATCACCGTCATGTGCTTGTTGGCACCGTCGTAATTGCAGGTGATGGTGCCGGCGCCGATGTTGGTCCGGGCGCCGATGCGCGCATCGCCCAGATAGGTCAGATGCCCGGCCTTGGCGCCTTCGCCGAGATGAGCATTCTTCAGTTCGACAAAGTTACCCACATGGGCGCGGGCTTCCAGCACGCTGCCCGGACGCAGGCGCGCGAACGGACCGGCATCACTGCCCTCGCCCATGATTGCGCCTTCAAGATGACTGTTGGCCTTGATCACCACGCCTTTGCGCAAGGTGCTGTTCTTGATCACGCAGTTCGGGCCGATGACCACGTCGTCCTCGATCACTACGCGGCCTTCGAGAATCACGTTGATATCGATGAGTACATCGCGACCGACCGTGACCTCTCCGCGCACATCGAAGCGAGCCGGATCGCGCAGAGTCACGCCTTGGGCCATCAGACGACGTGCAGCGCGCAGCTGGTAGTGCCGCTCCAGTTCGGCCAACTGCTTGCGGTCGTTGGCGCCCTGCACCTCCATGGCGTCGTGGGGTTGTTCGGTGGCGACCACCAGGCCATCACCGACAGCCATGGCGATCACATCAGTCAGGTAGTACTCGCCCTGCGCGTTGTTGTTCGACAGACGCCCCAGCCAGTCCGCCAGGCGCTTGCCGGGCACGGCGAGGATGCCGGTATTGCCTTCGGTAATGGCTTTCTGCGCCTCAGTGGCGTCCTTGTGTTCAACGATGGCGCATACGCGGTTCTGCTCGTCACGGACAATACGGCCGTAGCCAGTTGGGTCATCGAGGTTGACCGTGAGCAGGCCCAGTTGCTCGGCATTCACCTGCTTGAGTAGACGCTGCAGGGTTTCGACTTCAATCAGCGGCACATCGCCATAAAGGATCAGCACGTTTTCGGCGGTCAGCACCGGCAAGGCTTGAGCAACAGCGTGGCCAGTACCCAGTTGTTTGTCCTGCAGCACGAAATTCAGGTCATCCGCAGCCAGGCGCTCACGAACCAGTTCCGCGCCGTGGCCGATCACCACATGAATGCCTTGTGGGGAAAGTTGCCGGGCGCTGTGGATAACATGGCCAAGCATGGAATCGCCGGCCACTGGATGCAGCACCTTGGGCAAGGCCGAGCGCATGCGGGTGCCTTGGCCAGCGGCGAGAATAACGATATCGAGAGACATGAGAGTTACCAACTGAGCGCGCCGCGACGAGCGTCGGGCTGATCTGAAAAAAGAAAAGGGTAGCCGAGGCTACCCTTTTACTCAATCACGCAGAGAACCTCGGCCTTAACCGCCGAACTTCTTGCGAATTTGCTGGACGGTACGCAGCTGGGCTGCGGCCTCGGCCAAACGAGCAGTTGCAGATCCGTAATCGAAATCCGCGCCTTTTTCGTTCAGGGCATTCTCGGCTGCCTTGACGGCGGCCAGAGCTGAAGCTTCATCCAGGTCAGCAGCGCGTTGCACAGTGTCGGCAAGCACTTTGACCATGTTCGGTTGAACCTCAAGGAAACCACCGGAGATGTAGAACACCTCGGCTTCTCCGCCCTGCTTGATCAAGCGGATCGGACCCGGTTTCAGATCAGTGATCAGCGGCGCGTGGCCTGGAGCGATACCGAGATCACCCAGGTTGCCGTGCGCGATCACCATCTCGACCAGACCGGAGAAGATCTCTCCTTCCGCGCTGACGATATCGCAATGGACTGTCATAGCCATTTGCTTGCCTCGACCTGATTAGCGCCCGTTACCGGGCGCCGGGATTACAGTTTCTTGGCTTTCTCGATCGCTTCTTCGATGCCGCCGACCATGTAGAACGCTTGTTCTGGCAGGTGGTCGTAGTCACCGTTGAGGATACCTTTGAAGCCAGCAATGGTGTCTTTCAGGGAAACGTATTTACCCGATGCACCGGTGAAGACTTCAGCCACGAAGAACGGCTGCGACAGGAAGCGCTGGATCTTACGAGCGCGGGATACCAACTGCTTGTCGGTTTCCGACAGCTCGTCCATACCCAGGATCGCAATGATGTCCTTCAGCTCTTTGTAACGCTGCAACACGTACTGAACGCCGCGAGCGGTGTCGTAGTGTTCCTGACCGATGACGTTCGGGTCCAGCTGGCGCGAAGTCGAGTCCAGTGGGTCAACCGCTGGGTAGATACCCAGGGAAGCGATGTCACGGGACAGAACGACGGTGGCGTCCAAGTGGGCGAAGGTGGTCGCCGGCGATGGGTCGGTCAAGTCGTCCGCAGGAACATAGACAGCCTGGATCGAGGTGATCGAACCGTTCTTGGTCGAAGTGATACGTTCTTGCAGAACGCCCATCTCTTCAGCCAGGGTCGGTTGGTAACCTACGGCAGACGGCATACGGCCCAGCAGTGCAGATACTTCTGTACCGGCCAGGGTGTAACGGTAGATGTTGTCGACGAACAGCAGAACGTCGTTACCTTCGTCACGGAACTTCTCGGCCATGGTCAGGCCGGTCAGTGCTACGCGCAGACGGTTACCCGGCGGCTCGTTCATCTGACCGTAAACCAGCGCCACTTTGTCCAGAACGTTGGAGTCCTTCATCTCGTGGTAGAAGTCGTTACCCTCACGAGTACGCTCACCCACACCGGCGAACACGGAATAACCGCTGTGCTCGATGGCGATGTTACGGATCAGTTCCATCATGTTTACGGTCTTGCCGACACCGGCACCACCGAACAGACCGACTTTACCGCCCTTGGCGAACGGGCAAACCAGGTCAATTACCTTGATACCGGTTTCCAGCAGGTCGTTGCCGCCTGCCTGTTCTGCGAAGGAAGGTGCGGCACGGTGAATGCCCCAGCGCTCTTCGGTGTCGATCGGACCAGCTTCGTCGATCGGGTTGCCCAGAACGTCCATGATCCGGCCCAGTGTCGCTTTACCGACAGGTACGGAAATGGCAGCGCCGGAGTCAGAAACTTCCAGACCGCGCTTCAAGCCCTCGGTGGAGCCCATCGCAATGGTACGAACCACGCCGTCGCCCAGCTGTTGCTGAACTTCCAGGGTGGTTTCAGCCGCGCTCACTACTTTCAGCGCGTTGTAGATGCTCGGTACGCTGTCGCGTGGAAATTCCACGTCGATAACGGCGCCGATGATTTGAACGATACGTCCGCTACTCATAGCTGGATCCTCTGAATATTTGAACCGTTAAACCGCGGCAGCGCCGCCGACGATTTCCGAGATCTCTTGGGTGATCGCTGCTTGACGCGCCTTGTTGTAGATCAGCTGCAAATCACTGATCAGATCACCGGCGTTGTCCGTAGCGTTCTTCATCGCGATCATCCGCGCTGCTTGTTCAGCTGCGTTGTTCTCGACCACCGCCTGGTACACCTGCGATTCCACGTAGCGCACCATCAGCCCATCCAGCAGCTCTTTAGCGTCGGGTTCGTAAACGTAGTCCCAGTGATGCTTGAGCTTCTGATCCGGGGTAGCCACCAGCGGAATCAATTGTTCCACTGTTGGTTGCTGGGTCATGGTGTTGATGAACTTGTTCGATACCACGGACAGGCGATCAATTCGGCCATCCAGGTATGCATCCAGCATCACCTTGACGCTGCCGATCAAGTCATTGATCGACGGCTCTTCGCCCAGGTGGCTGATCGCAGCGACGACGTTACCGCCGAAGTTGCGGAAAAAGGCCGCACCTTTGCTGCCGACCACGCACAGATCGATCTCTACGCCGTTTTCACGGTTTACCGCCATGTCCTTGACCAGAGCCTTGAACAGGTTGGTGTTCAAGCCACCACACAAACCACGGTCACTGCTCACAACGACATAACCGACGCGCTTTACAGGGCGATCGATCATGAACGGGTGGCGGTATTCCGGGTTGGCGTTGGCCAGATGACCAATCACCTGGCGGATGCGCTCCGCGTAAGGACGGCTAGCAGCCATGCGCATTTGAGCCTTGCGCATTTTGCTGACCGCCACTTTTTCCATGGCGCTGGTGATCTTTTGCGTGCTTTTGATGCTCGCAATCTTGCTGCGAATCTCTTTTGCGCCTGCCATGTAACACCTATCAGGTTAGCAAGCGGGGACCTGACGGCCCCCACTGCGGCTTACCAGGTTTGGGTGGCCTTGAACTTCTCGATACCGGATTTCAGGCCGGAGTCGATTTCGTCATTGAAGTCACCCTTCACGTTGATCTTCGCTATCAAATCAGCGTGATCGCGGTTGAAGTAAGCAATCAGCGCTTGTTCAAAGCTGCCAATCTTGGTGATTTCGACGTCAGTCAGGAACCCACGCTCGGCGGCATACAGCGACAGCGACATGTCAGCGATCGACATTGGCGCGTATTGCTTCTGCTTCATCAGCTCGGTAACGCGCTGGCCGTGTTCAAGTTGCTTACGGGTCGCTTCGTCCAGGTCAGAAGCGAACTGGGCGAATGCCGCCAGTTCACGGTACTGAGCCAGAGCGGTACGGATACCACCGGACAGCTTCTTGATGATCTTGGTCTGAGCGGCACCACCTACGCGCGATACCGAAACACCGGCGTTCACTGCCGGGCGGATGCCCGAGTTGAACATGGCCGATTCCAGGAAGATCTGACCGTCGGTGATGGAAATCACGTTGGTCGGAACGAACGCGGAAACGTCGCCAGCCTGGGTCTCGATGATCGGCAGCGCGGTCAGGGAACCGGTTTTACCAGTCACTGCACCGTTGGTGAACTTCTCTACGTATTCTTCCGAAACGCGGGATGCGCGCTCCAGCAGACGGGAGTGGAGATAGAACACGTCGCCTGGGTAAGCTTCACGGCCTGGTGGACGGCGCAGCAGCAGGGAAATCTGGCGGTAAGCCACTGCTTGCTTGGACAGATCGTCATAAACGATCAGTGCGTCTTCACCGCGGTCGCGGAAGTATTCGCCCATGGTGCAACCGGAGTACGGCGCCAGGAATTGCAGTGCAGCCGATTCGGAGGCACTGGCAGCAACGATGATGGTGTTAGCCAGTGCACCGTTTTCTTCGAGTTTGCGCACAACGTTGGCGATGGTCGATTGTTTCTGACCGATTGCTACGTAGACGCAGAAGATGCCGCTGTCTTTCTGGTTGATGATCGCGTCGATCGCCAGAGCGGTTTTACCGATCTGACGGTCGCCGATGATCAGCTCGCGCTGGCCACGGCCGACAGGGATCATGGCATCGACAGCCTTGTAGCCAGTCTGTACAGGCTGGTCTACCGACTTACGCCAGATCACGCCTGGAGCAACTTTCTCGACCGCATCGGTCTCGGTGTTGTTCAGCGGACCTTTGCCGTCAACTGGGTTACCCAGTGCGTCGACTACGCGACCCAGCAGTTCCTTACCAACAGGAACTTCCAGAACGCGGCCGGTGCACTTGGCACTCATGCCTTCAGCCAAAGACTGGTAAGCGCCCAAAACAACGGCACCTACGGAGTCTTGCTCCAGGTTGAGGGCCATACCGTAGACGCCGTCAGGAAACTCGATCATTTCGCCGTACATGACGTCGGCGAGACCGTGAATCCGTACGATACCGTCAGAAACGCTGACGACAGTGCCTTCGTTACGGGCTTGGGAGGCTACATCGAGTTTCTCGATGCGACCCTTGATGATTTCACTTATTTCGGAAGGATTGAGTTGCTGCATTGCTCTGCTGCCCCTTCAAACTCAAGATTTCAATGCTTCGGCCAGTTTCGCGAGTTTGCCGCGAACTGAGCCATCGATAACCAGGTCGCCGGCGCGAATGACAACACCCCCGATAAGGGTGGCATCCTCCGCAGCGTGCAGGCGCACTTCCCGGCCGAGCCGTGCACTGAGAACCTTGGCGAGTTTGTCTTGCTGTTCTTGGTCCAATGCAAAAGCACTGATGACATCCACATCGACCGATTTTTCCTGCTCGGCCTTGTACAGGTCGAACAATTCGGCGATCTCCGGCAGAAGCGGGAGACGGTCGTTTTCAGCAACGACATGGATGAAATTCTGTGCCTTGGCATCGAACTTGTCGCCACACACCTCAATAAAAGTGGTGGCCTTGTCTGCGCTCGTCAGTCGCGGGGCCTTGAGCAAGCGCTGCATGGTGTCGTCTTGCGACACCGCAGCAGCCAGGCCGAGCATGGCTGACCAATTGGCCAGTTGCTGGTGCGCCTGTGCATGCTCGAAGGCTGCCTTAGCGTAAGGTCGGGCCAACGTGGTCAGTTCTGCCATGATCGCCCTCGCTTAAATTTCTGCAGCCAGTTTATTAACCAGCTCCGCGTGCGCGTTTTGATCGATTGTGGCACCCAGGATCTTCTCTGCGCCGTTGACTGCCAGGCTACCCAGTTGGGCGCGCAGCGCGTCTTTGACGCCGTTCAGTTCCTGCTCGATCTCGGCCTGAGCCTGAGCCTTGACACGGTCAGCTTCAACGCGAGCCTGTTCACGGGCTTCGTCGACAATCTGAGTACCGCGTTTCTTGGCTTGCTCAATGATTTCAGCTGCTTGAGCTTTAGCATCGCGCAGTTGGTGACCCGCTTTCTCTTGGGCCAACTCCAGGTCGCGAGCTGCTCGTGTAGCAGCGTCCAGTCCATCCGCGATCTTCTTCTGACGTTCGTGCAAAGCCGTAATGACCGGAGGCCATACGAACTTCATGCAGAACAGCACAAAAATGAAGAACGCAACGGACTGGCCAATCAGGGTTGCATTAATGTTCACGCCAACACCTCGCTCGTTCGTTGTCCATCACACCAATCAACTCGAAAATTCGAGCGATTAGCCAGCGAGTTGACCAACGAAGGGGTTCGCAAAGGTGAAGAACAGAGCGATACCAACACCGATCATGGTCACGGCGTCGAGCAGGCCAGCGACGATGAACATTTTGACTTGCAGCATTGGAACCATTTCTGGTTGACGCGCTGCGCCTTCCAGGAATTTACCGCCCAGCAGGCCGAAACCGATTGCAGTACCCAGTGCGCCCAGGCCGATCAGCAGTGCAACAGCGATAGCAGTTAGACCAACTACAGTTTCCATCTTTCCTCCCGACTTTTACGTCGTATTGGTTAGGTTTTTTTAGATTAAAGCGGTAAAGCAAAATCGTTTGTACAACGCCCTCGCGGGCCCCCCACTCATCTGCCTGGATGAGTGGGACATCAGACGCGCGGACGAGTCTTAATGGTTATCTTCGTGAGCCATCGACAGGTAGACGATGGTCAGCATCATGAAGATGAACGCTTGCAGGGTGATGATCAGGATGTGGAATACCGCCCACGCCCATTGCAGAACCACACCCAGGCCACTGAGCCAGAGCAGACCGCTGCCGAACATCACAGCGATCAGGATGAAGACCAGTTCACCAGCGTACATGTTGCCGAACAGTCGCAGAGCCAGGGAAATCGGCTTGGCGATCAGGGTCACGAATTCAAGCAGGAAGTTCACCGGAATCAACAGCGCCTGAACAAAAATGTTCTTGCTGCCGAACGGGTGCAGGGTCAGTTCACCGATGAAGCCGCCGATGCCCTTGACTTTGATGCTGTAGAAAATGATCAGCGCGAACACCGACAGGGCCATGCCCAGGGTAGCGTTCGGGTCAGTCGTGGAAACAGCACGGAAGAAGGTGTGCTCGTTGCCCGAAATCTTGACCGCCAGGGCTGGAATCCAGTCCACGGGGATCAAGTCGACGGCGTTCATCAGGAACACCCAGGCAAAAATGGTCAGTGCCAGCGGTGCAATCACCGGGCTACGACCATGGAAGCTGTCTTTTACGCTGCCGTCGACGAACTCGACCAGCACTTCAACGAAGTTCTGCAGAGCGCCAGGCTGGCCGGAGGTCGCCTTTTTTGCCGCCATGCGGAAAATCAGGATGAAAATCAGGCCCAGTGCGACCGACCAGCCGAGGGTATCGACGTGGAAAGCCCAGAAACCCATTTCCTTCGCTGCGGCTGCATCGTGGGCGAAGCCCCAAGAGCCGTCAGGCAAATGACCAAAGGTCAAGTTCTGCAAGTGGTGCTGGATATAGCCCGAAGCTGTTTGCTCTGCCATGGTTGCCTCAAACGCCCTAAGGTCTCAAAAATCTTATTTTCATTAGCAGGGGAGCGAACCAGCTGACCGCCTGGATCAACATGAACACGCCGAATACAGCCAGCGGCGCCAATGGCTTCACACCTGCAAAGGTCAGCGCAAAAAGCACTGCCGTTAATATCAATTTGCCTGCCTCGCCGGCATAAAAGGACCGGACGATGGCTTGCGCTGCTCTAGCCCCGGAAAACCGGAAAGCCTTGTGAGCAAAGTACAGATTGGGCAGCCAAGCTATCAGGCCTCCGCAAAGACCTGAATACCCAACTACGACACCCTGCCACTGCCAAAGCGTCAATGCCGCCAGCAGCAGGGTAATAACTTGAGCCAGCAGTACTGGAAAAACCGCTAGGCGATGGAAAGGCAGGCGGTTTTGCATGCGTGATTCCATCACAACTGTTCCTCGGAGGTCGGCCGCCAAAATCAACTACTTGGCATAATTTGTGCCGACAAAATGCGCGCAGAGTATAGGGGCGGTTCAGCCCCTATTCAACTGTCGGGTAGTGATTTCCGACTACACGCTACACTGCAATTGTTTCAGCGAATGTGAGCGAGCACTCCTTGCAGCTCATCCAGGGAGTTATAACGGATCACCAACTGGCCTTTTCCCTTCTGACCATGGCGGATCTGCACCGCAGAGCCCAGCCGTTCGGCCAGACGCTGCTCAAGTCGGCTGATATCCGGATCGGTTTTGACCGGTTGCGCGGGGGCCGGTTTGCCACTCAACCACTGGCGAACCAAGGCCTCGGTCTGACGTACGGTAAGGCCACGTGCGACAACGTGTCGCGCCCCTTCCACCTGCTGTTCTTCGGGTAAACCGAGCAATGCCCTGGCATGACCCATTTCCAGGTCGCCATGGGACAGCATGGTCTTGATCACTTCAGGCAGGGCAATCAGGCGCAGCAGGTTGGCCACGCTGACCCGGGACTTACCCACAGCGTCGGCGACCTGTTGCTGGGTCAGCTGGAATTCCTGCTGCAGCCGTTGCAGGGCCACCGCTTCTTCCACAGGGTTCAGGTCTTCGCGCTGAATGTTCTCGATCAGGGCCATGGCAATGGCGGTTTCATCGGAAACGTCGCGGACCATCGCCGGGATGGTGTCCAGACCGGCCTGCTGACTGGCGCGCCAGCGGCGTTCACCGGCGATGATTTCAAAACGGTTGTTGCCGACCGGACGGATCACGATCGGTTGCATTACGCCCTGGGCCTTGATCGATGCGGCCAGTTCTTCCAGCGCCTGCGGGTCCATGTCCCGACGCGGCTGGTATTTGCCGCGCTGGATCAGGTCCAGGGGAACATGCTGCAGCTCACGCTGATCGACCTGGCTGGCCTGTTCTTCCAGCGAACTGACGGTTGGACTGCTCAGAAGTGCGTCCAGCCCACGTCCGAGACCTCTTTTCTTGACGGCCATGGGATTTCCTTAAGTTGGCTGGGCGGCGGTTCGCGAAGGTGTTGCACGGCGCTGACGACGGACCATTTCACCGGCCAGCGCGAGGTAGGCCAGGGCACCGCGTGACGTCTTGTCATAGGCCAGGGCGGGCATGCCGAAACTCGGCGCCTCGGCCAGGCGAATGTTGCGCGGGATCACGGTGTCGTATAGCTGCTCGCCAAAGTGCTCCTTGAGCTGCGCCGAAACATCGTTGATCAGACTCAGGCGCGGGTCGTACATGGTGCGCAGCAACCCTTCGATTTTCAGCTCCGGGTTAAGCAATTCGGCGATGCGTTTGATGTTATCCACAAGGTCGCTGAGACCTTCGAGGGCGAAGTACTCGCACTGCATGGGGATAATCACGCCATCGGCGGCCACCAGTGCATTGAGCGTCAGCATCGACAGGGACGGCGGGCAGTCGATCAGGATGTAGTCGTAATTCTCGCGGATTGCCGCCAGGGCATTGCGCAGGCGACTTTCCTTCATCTGCATTTCCAGCAGCACCACTTCGGCGGCGGTCAGGTCGCGGTTGGCCGGCAGCAGTTGGTAACCACCGTGCTCGGAGAACTGCATGGCCTGGGCCAGGTCGCATTCACCGATCAAGAGGTCATAGACCGAATGTTCCAGGCCGTGTTTATCCACACCACTGCCCATGGTGGCGTTGCCTTGTGGATCAAGGTCGATCAGCAGCACACGGCGCTTGGTCGCGACCAGTGATGCTGCGAGGTTGATGCAGGTGGTGGTTTTACCCACGCCACCCTTTTGGTTCGCTATCGCGAATACCTTAGCCATTCTTGCTTGTGTTCCCAATCATGCCGTGCGGCGCAGTATCAGCAGATGGCGTTGGCCTTGGCAACCGGGTACGGTCAAGGCCTGCTCGCTATCCAGGTGAAAGTCTGCGGGCAATGCTACCAGCTCATCAGCGGGATGCAGCCCTTTCATCGCCAGCCAGCGGGTTTCGGTATCGCCCATGTGGCGCGTCCAGCCCGTGAAGTCTTCCAGACTGCTGAAGGCACGGGAAACAATTCCGGTGAACGGTAGTGCCGGCTGCCAGGCTTCTGCCCGGCTGTGGATAACTTCCAGATTCGCCAGCTTCAGTTCGAGTTTGACCTGGGTCAGGAAGCGGGTTTTCTTGCCATTACTGTCCAGTACCGTGACTTTCATGTCCGGGAACAGGATTGCCAATGGAATACCAGGCATACCGCCACCACTGCCGACATCCAGCCAGCGCTCGCCTTCGATGAAGGGCACGACGCTGAGGCTGTCGAGCAGATGACGCGAAACCATCTCGTCCGGATTGCGCACTGCGGTCAGGTTGTAGGCCTTGTTCCACTTGATCAGCAGCGCCAGATAACCCAACAGTTGGGTGTGCTGGGCCTCAGTCAGGCTGACGCCCAGTTGCTCGGCGCCACGGGATAACTCTTCAGCGTGTTGCGGGGTGACCATAGAACTCAAGCGCTTTGCTCCAATTGACGGCCCGCGCCGCGTTTTTTCAGATGGATCATCAACAGGGAAATCGCCGCCGGGGTGACACCCGGAATACGCGACGCCTGGCCAAGGGTCTCGGGACGAGTTATCCCCAGCTTGCCCTGAATCTCTTTCGACAGGCCGGAAATCGTCGTGTAGTCGATGTCTTCCGGCAGGCGTGTGTCTTCGCTGGCGCGCAGCCGGGCGATTTCGTCTTGTTGACGATCAATGTAACCGGCGTATTTGGTCTTGATTTCGACCTGTTCGGCGACCTGTGGATCACTTGCGCCTTCGCCAGTCAGGGAAATCAGGCTGGCGTAGTCGATTTCAGGTCGGCTCAACAGGTTGAGCAGATTGTATTCGTGGGTCAGCGGCGTGCCGTAATGGCTGGCAATCGCCTCGCCCTGTTCGGTACCGGGACGAACCCAGGTGCTTTTCAGCCGCTGCTCTTCACGCTCGATGCTTTCGCGTTTGGTACAGAACGCCGCCCAGCGCGCATCGTCGATCAAACCCAGCTCGCGACCTTTTTCGGTCAAGCGCAGATCGGCGTTATCTTCACGCAGGATCAGGCGGTATTCGGCCCGGGAGGTGAACATTCGATAGGGTTCTTGCGTACCCAACGTAATCAGGTCATCGACCAACACACCGATGTAGGCCTCATCGCGACGTGGGCACCAGCTGTCCTTGCCTTGGGCGCGCAGTGCAGCGTTCGCTCCGGCCAATAAACCCTGGGCGCCCGCTTCTTCGTAACCGGTAGTGCCGTTGATCTGTCCGGCGAAGAACAACCCGGCAATGACCTTGGTTTCCAGGCTGTATTTCAGATCCCGCGGATCGAAATAATCGTATTCGATGGCATAGCCAGGGCGAACGATATGGGCGTTTTCCATCCCCACAATCGAGCGCACGACCTGCAATTGCACGTCAAAGGGCAACGAAGTCGAGATGCCGTTCGGATACAGCTCATGGGTGGTCAGGCCTTCGGGCTCGATGAATACCTGATGGCTCTGCTTGTCGGCAAAGCGATGAATCTTGTCTTCGATGGACGGGCAGTAACGCGGGCCGATGCCTTCGATCACCCCGGAATACATCGGTGAACGGTCCAGATTGGCCGCGATGATTTCGTGGGTACGGGCATTGGTGTGGGTAATCCAGCAACTGACCTGCCGCGGATGCTGTTCTTTGGAACCGAGGAACGACATCACCGGAATAGGCGTATCACCTGGTTGCTCGGTCATCACCGAGAAATCCACCGAACGGCCATCGATACGCGGCGGCGTGCCGGTTTTCAGGCGACCGACGCGCAGCGGCAATTCACGCAGACGATGCGCCAGGGCGATTGACGGTGGATCACCGGCTCGGCCACCCGAGTAGTTCTGCATGCCGATGTGGATAAGTCCGCCGAGGAAGGTCCCGGTGGTCAGCACCACAGAGTCGGCCATGATTCGCAGACCCATCTGCGTAACAACGCCGCGTACCTGATCCTGCTCGACGATCAGGTCATCGCAGGCCTGTTGGAATATCCACAGGTTCGGCTGGTTTTCAATGATTTCGCGAATCGCCGCCTTGTACAGCACGCGATCTGCCTGTGCCCGGGTAGCTCGCACGGCCGGGCCTTTGCGGCTGTTCAATACACGGAACTGAATGCCGCCCAGGTCAGTGGCCGTGGCCATTGCGCCGCCGAGGGCATCGATCTCTTTGACCAGATGGCTTTTACCAATCCCGCCAATGGCAGGGTTGCAGCTCATTTGCCCGAGGGTTTCCACGTTGTGCGTCAACAGCAGGGTTTTTGCACCCATGCGTGCAGACGCCAGTGCTGCCTCGGTACCGGCATGACCGCCACCGATGACGATCACTTCAAAACGGGAAGGGAAATCCACCACGCACCTCGTGCCTGTTCTAGATAGGAATATTGGGAAAGGTGACAAGTATAGGGACTTCCCCTTCCTGAATGAAACCTCTTGGACAAAAATTAACCAGCTGTGGAAAACTCGCGAATATAGAAAATAAAAGAGAGAGAAGTTTTATAAAACCTTATTTTAAAGCTTATTTATACTGAGCCACCTTTCTGTGGATAGATCTCTACAAGCCATAGTTTACAAAGTGTACAGAGATTCAAAAGTCTGTGATCAGGTGCCATTCAGCGTTCTGGATAACCGGTTTAAGCCTGTGGATTAAATGGCTGTTTGTCCACAGGGGTGGTTATCCTCAGGCAAGAGGCCTGGTTATCAACTGAGCTGAGGCATGGTTATGCACAGGGCTTAATCCACAGAAATACGCTGCCGTACGTCGAAAAAAGTAGGTGCTGGCGTCTTCTGCTACGTAGGCGGGAGGGGATGGAGGGCGCTGAGGCGGGAAGCTACAAGGTGAATGGCTATTGTTAGATACAGAAACAAAAGCTAATAATAGCCATTATCATTTGTGTATTTTCACGTCTATGTCTTCTCTCACCCACACCTCTGCCGTCCAGCGCATCTATGAACAGCACCATTCGTGGTTGAATGGCTGGCTCAAGGGCAAGCTGCACAACGCCTGCGATGCGGCTGATGTGGCCCATGACACCTTTGTGCGCATTCTGGTCTCGCGCAACGCCATGCAGATTCGTGAGCCCCGTGATTACCTGACGACCATTGCCCGTGGCCTGGTAATCGATCGCTACCGTCGGCGAGCCATCGAAGCGGCGTACCTGGAAGCCCTGGCGGCGCGTCCTGAGGTCACGGAAATCAGCGAGGAAGATAAGGCTGTGGTGATCGAAACCCTGGTCGCTGTGGATAAAACATTGGCGAGCCTGGGCGCACGGGCGCAGAAGATCTTCATGTTGTCCCAGGTGGAAGGTCTGAGTTATCAACAGATCGCGGATGAGCTGAGCCTGTCCCTGACCACCGTGAAGAAACACATGGTTCGCGCCTTTACCGAATGCTCCCTGATCATGGCCGGCTTGTGATGACTGTTGCTCCTGATCGTAAAACCTTCACTGCCGCCGCCAACTGGTACGTACAGTTCCAGAGCGAGCCACCGACACCTGCGCAACAGCAGGCCTGGCAACGCTGGCTGGACAGTGATCCGGCGCATCAGGCCGCCTGGCAACATATGGAACAGCTGCAACGCAATCTCAGCGCCCTGCCCCGGGATCTGACCCGGCGCGCGTTATCCGACACCCAACAACGCCGTCAGGTACTGCGCATGCTGCTGATTCTGGCTGGCGTCGGCGGTATTGGCTGGGGGCTGCAGGAGAAGACGTCCTTGGGCAATGTCTGGGCGGACTACAGAACCCGGGTTGGCGAACGCAGGCGTCTGGATCTGGCCGATGGCACTCGGCTGGAGCTCAATACCGATACCGCAGTGGATGTGCTTTTCGATGAGCGCGAGCGGCTGATTCGTCTACGTGCCGGGGAGGTGTTTATTCGCACCGGCAAACGCGGCGATACCCGGCCGTTCTTCGTCGAAAGCCATCAAGGCCGTGTGCAGGCCTTGGGGACAAGTTTCTTGGTACGCCAGTTATCCCATAGCACTCATGTCGGCGTTCTCGAGGACCAGGTTCGCATTCTGCCCAATGCCGACAGAGGTGAAGGCGGCCTGCTCAAGGCGGGAGAGAGCGCGGATTTCGATAGCTACAGTCTCGGGCCGAGTCGCTTGTGCCGGGCTACGGAGACTGCGTGGGTCGACGGCCAATTGATAGTACTGGATGCACGCCTCGGGGATGTTATCGACGAGTTGTCCCGCTACCGTACAGGCGCCATGCAGTGCGATGAGCGCGCTGCGGGCTTGCCTATATCCGGTGCATTTCGCCTGGACGCCATCGATGCAGTGCTCGCCAACCTGCAGACCTCGTTGCCTATCCGGGTGAGTTATTTCAGCCGTTATTGGGTGTCCATCAAGTACGCCAGCTGATCCGAAAAATTTTTTATTCACAGGTGCGATCTTTTTTCGACGTGGTTCGGCCCTTGAGGTAATCGCGACTCACGCGTGTATTCGTTACCTTCAGGGCCGACATAACAATGCGCTTTCCACAGATCCCGACACCTGCTCGCCAGCACGTTTCCCGACATTACCTCGCCTGCAGCCTATTACTGAGCAGTGCTATCAGCGCCGCGCTGGTTTCCCCCTATGCCGCTGCAGATACGGCTGTGCATAACTATTCCATCGCCGCCGGTCCGCTTGACAGCGTGTTGAGCCAATTCGCTTCGGCTTCCAACGTGATTCTGTCGTTCTCTCCCGGCCAGACCGCCAACCGCAGCAGTCCGGGACTTGTGGGTAACTATTCGGTTGAACAGGGTTTCATCCTGTTACTGCGCGGCTCCGGGTTGCAGGTCGCGACCCAGGCTCCGGGTTCTTACACCTTGCAGGCGGTGCCGCAAAATGGTTCGGTGGTACTGGATCCGACACTTATCAACAGCCGTCAGCTCGCTGCCGACGCAGGGGACAGTGGCGACAACCGTGGCTACAAGGCAGAAAAAAGCCGGGCCGGGACCAAGACCAGCACATCACTGTCTGAAACCCCGCGCTCGGTGTCGGTGGTCACGGAACAGCGCATCAAGGATCAGAAGTCCCAGAGCCTTACCGACGCCCTGGGCTATGTGCCCGGTATCTTCGCCCCGCCCTTTGCGGCCGGCGATAGCCTGGCAGGTGACCTGTTCTTCATTCGTGGGTTTAACGCCACCGATTACGGCTATGGCCTGATGCGTGATGGCCTGCGCGTGCAGGGTAATCGCTATGACACCACTACTGAGCCTTATGGCCTGGAACGGATCGAGATCTTCCGCGGCCCGTCCTCGATCCTCTACGGCGAGAACGCACCAGGCGGCCTGGTCAATCTGGTCAGCAAGCGTCCGACCAGCACGCCCCAGGGCGAGATCCAGCTCAGTTACGGTTCCAACAATCGCCGACAGCTGGGAGTCGATGTTTCCGGGCCGCTGAATGACAGCGGCAATATCCAGGGTCGCCTGGTCATGCTCGGGCGCAAATCCGATACTCAGGTCGATCACGTGCCTGACGATCGCATGTATATCGCGCCGTCCCTGACCCTGAACTTCGATGATTACAACAGCCTGACCCTGTTGGCCAACTACCAGAAGGACCACACCAACATGGAGCTCGGCCTGCCTGCGGCCGGTACCTTGCTGCATAACCCCAACGGCAAGCTGGACAAGGACACCATGCTCGGTGTGCCGGACTGGAACACCTTCGAGCGCGAGACCTGGAGCGTGGGTTATGAATTTATCCACAGCTTCAATGACGACTGGCAGTTCCGTCAGAACTCGCGCTACATGCAGTCTCATATCACTCGCCACGAGACCTGGCCGGGCAATCTGAATAACGCGGGCTTCGGCACGCAGTTGAACGTGACTGCCTACGACCGCTACAACAAATCCATGGTTTACTCGCTGGATAACCAACTGGAAGGCAAGTTTGCGCTAGGCGCTGTGGATAACACCGTGCTGTTCGGCGCCAGCCACGACTTCACTTCATTCAGCCAGGATTGGGATGCCGGGTCAGCCGGGCAGATCAATATTTACAACCCTGTGTATAAAAGTGATCCGGTTACCTCCATCCACGTCCAGAACACGCTGCTGGGCCAGCAGATGGAAGGGGCTTATGCCCAGTTGCAAAGCAAATACGACAAATGGATCTTGCTGCTCGGTGGCCGCCAGGACTGGGTGGAGAGCGATTTTCGCAACAAGTTATCCACAGCCAGCAATATCAACAGCCGAGATACCAAGTTCACTTGGCAGACCGGCTTGATGTACCAGTTCGATAATGGCCTGACGCCGTATGTCAGCTATTCGACAGCGTTCGTCCCGGTGCAGCAGATCTCCAACGGCGGCTCACCCCTGGATCCGATCACCAGTACGCAATATGAAGTGGGCCTCAAGTACGACCCGATTGGCTGGAATACCTCCTTCACCGCCTCGCTCTATGACCTTCGCAAAAAGGACGACACCTATTTCGACTCCACCAGCGCTACCTACCGGCAAGTGGGCGAGAGCCGGGCGAAGGGTGTAGAGCTGGAAGTGAACAGCGATATCACCCGCAACCTGAACCTGACAGCCGCTTACACCTATACAGATGCGCGAGTGACCAAAGACGCGGCAGGTTCGTTGATAGAGGGCCATCAGATTACCGGTGTACCGCGTAACCAGGCGTCGGTATGGGCCAAATACAGCTTCCTGGAAGGCCCGCTCAGCGGCTTCCACGTTGGTGGTGGCGTGCGCTATTTCGACAGCACCTTCTCGTACACCCCGAGCAGCTTGTACGGCAAGCTCAATTCGGGTGATGTGACCCTGGTAGACGCAGCC
Source organism: Pseudomonas sp. JL23 (assembly GCF_056933585.1). Classification (NCBI taxonomy): domain Bacteria; kingdom Pseudomonadati; phylum Pseudomonadota; class Gammaproteobacteria; order Pseudomonadales; family Pseudomonadaceae; genus Pseudomonas; species Pseudomonas sp. JL23. The sequence continues at coordinate 6,895,144 of NZ_CM167795.1, forward strand.
ATTGGTTATCAGATCGACAAGAACTGGTCGGTCGACCTGAACGCCAAGAACCTGTTCGACAAGGAATACGTTTCGGGCTGTAACGATGCCGGTCGCTGCTACTGGGGCGATAGCCGGACTTTGCTGGGTTCGGTTTCCTACAACTGGTAAGACTATCCACAGGCTGACCCGAAAAAATCTGCGCGTAAGCCTGTGGATATCTATTTGCCGATACAGAAGCTGGAAAAAATCCGTCCCAACAGATCATCCGAGCTGAATGCGCCGGTGATCTCTCCCAACGATTGCTGGGCCAGGCGCAAATCTTCGGCCAGCAACTCCCCCGCTCCTGCCAAGGTCAGTTGATTGCGCCCATGCTCCAGGGATTCGCTGGCATAGCGCAACGCTTCCAGATGCCTGCGGCGGGCGCTGAAGCTGCTTTCGGAGGTCTGTTGATAACCCATGCAGTCTTTCAAATGGTTTCGCAGCAATTCCAGACCGTCCCCACCTGCCTTGGCGCTGAGATTGAGGGTGACATGGCCATCGGCACTGGTGTGCAGTTCAACCAGGTCGCCACTGAGGTCAGCCTTGTTGCGAATCAGCGTGACTTTCGCAGGGTCAGGGCGCTCTTCGAGGAATTCAGGCCAAAGGGCGAACGGATCGGAGGCTTCCGGGGCCGTGGCGTCAACCACCAGCAGGATCCGGTCGGCTTCGTTGATAGCCTTGAGCGCGCGTTCAACACCGATCATTTCTACCTGGTCGTCGGTATCCCGCAGCCCTGCAGTATCGACGATATGTAGAGGCATGCCATCGATGTGGATATGTTCGCGCAGAACATCCCGAGTGGTGCCTGCGATCTCAGTAACGATGGCGGCTTCGCGACCTGCCAGAGCGTTGAGCAGGCTGGATTTACCGGCATTGGGGCGGCCGGCGATTACCACCGTCATACCGTCACGTAACAACGCGCCCTGCCCCGCTTCGCGCAACACTGTGGATAACTCTTCGCGTACGGCATCGAGCATGGTCAGTACATGGCCATCGGCGAGGAAGTCGATTTCTTCTTCGGGGAAGTCAATCGCCGCCTCGACATAGATACGCAGGGCGATCAGTTTCTCTACCAGGCTATCCACACGTCGGGAAAATGCCCCCTGCAACGAACGTAGGGCATTACGCGCGGCCTGTGCTGAACTGGCTTCGATCAGGTCGGCAATCGCTTCGGCCTGGGCCAGGTCCAGCTTGTCGTTAAGGAACGCACGCTCGCTGAATTCTCCCGGACGGGCCAGTCGAGCGCCCAATTGCAGGCAGCGTTGCAACAGCATATCCAGTACTACGGGGCCACCATGGCCCTGCAGTTCAAGCACATCCTCACCGGTGAAGGAGTTCGGGCCAGGGAAATACAGGGCGATGCCCTCATCGATGACCTCGTTGTCGGCATCACGAAACGGGCCGTAATGGGCATGGCGCGGCCTGCTTTCGTGACCGGTAATCGCTAACGCAGCCTTGCTCGCCATCGGGCCGGATATGCGCACAATGCCAACGCCACCGCGGCCTTGGGCAGTGGCGATGGCGGCGATGGTTTCACGAGGAAGGTTCATGGCCAGACTCCTGACTTACTGACAGATAGCAAAACGCCCCACTAGGGGGCGTCTTGTAGAACTTATTCACAGGTTAGATCAGACAGCAGCTTTCTTTGTAGCCGCTTCGATCCGACGAGTGATGTACCACTGCTGGGTGATCGACAGGGTGTTGTTCACAACCCAGTACAGCACTAGACCAGCCGGGAACCACAGGAAGAAGAAGGTGAAGATGATTGGCATCAGCTTCATCACCTTGGCCTGCATCGGATCCGGAGGCGTTGGGTTCAGGCGCTGCTGGATGAACATGGTCGCGCCCATGATGATCGGCAGGATGAAGAACGGGTCCTTGATCGACAGGTCGGTTATCCACAGCAGCCATGGAGCCTGGCGCATCTCGACGCTTTCCAGGAGTACCCAGTACAGCGACAGGAATACCGGCATCTGTACCAGAATCGGCAAGCATCCACCCAGCGGGTTGATCTTCTCTTTCTTGTACAGCTCCATCATCGACTGCGACATTTTCTGCCGGTCGTCGCCGTGTTGTTCCTTCAGCGCGGCCAATTTCGGTGCAACGGCGCGCATGCGAGCCATCGACTTGTAGCTGGCAGCCGACAGCGGGAAGAACAGACCCTTGATCAGCATGGTCAGGAAGATGATCGACCAGCCCCAGTTACCGACAATGCTGTGGATATGTTGCAGCAGCCAGAAAATAGGTTGGGCGATGAACCAGAGAATGCCGTAGTCGACCGTCAGCTCCAGGCCTGGGGACAACTCTTTGAGCACTGCCTGACTCTTCGGACCGGCATACAGAGTGGCACTGACTTCAGTCTTGGCTCCCGGCGCAACCGCTACGGCAGGGCCAGTGAAACCGATGATGTAGTTACCCTGGCTGTCTTTACGAGTCTGAACAGCATTGCTGTCAGCCTTGTTCGGGATCCATGCGGTCACGAAATAGTGCTGCAGCCAGGCAACCCAGCCACCTTGCACGGTTTCTTTCAGCGAACCCTTGTCGATATCTTTCATCGACACTTTCTTGTAGGGCTCGGAAGCTGTCCACAGGGCAGCACCCAAGTAGGTAGCAGTACCGGTGGCCGTGCTCGACGATGGGTCGGAACTGGCATCGCGCTTGAGCTGGGCAAACAGGTTGCCGCTCCAAGGCGTCGCGCTCTGGTTGTCGATGACGTAGCTGACAACCAGGTCATACAAGCCGCGCTTGAAGGTAAAGCGCTTGATGTAATTGACGCCGTTATCGCTGAACTTCAGGTCGACGACCAGTTCATTCTGGCCATCAGCCAGTTGATAAGTCTTCTGTGCGGTCGAGTAAACCGGACGACCGGCTGCGCGAGCATCCGGACCGTTGGCGCCAGTCAGGCCGCTTTGTGCCAGGAAAGTACGCTCGCCGCCGTTATCGAACAGCTGGAAAGGCACATCAGGATGGTCCTGACGACGTGGATACAGAGGCAGACGCAGCTGCACGACGTCACCGCCGACTGGATCTATGTCCAGGCTCAGTACATCGGTGCGGACCTGGATCAGGTCTTTGCTGGCAGCAACTGGCGCTTCCATCGCGGCGGTGGCATCACCCCCTGCGGTGGGCACATCGGCACTTACAGAAGCATTCTTGGCAGCAGCCGTATCCGGAAGGCCCGGTGCGGTAGTGCTGGCAGCAGCATTCTGAGTCGGCAGGGCAGCCTGGCCGTAGTCTTGGTTCCATTTCAGAACCCCGACGTAGGTCACGATTGCCAGGGCGACGATCAGGATCGTGCGTTTAATATCCATGATTACTCGGCCATCGAAGAAGAACGGGAGGTGGGAACAGCAGGTGGAACCGGGTCATAACCACCGGCATTCCACGGATGACAGCGACCCAAGCGACGAAGGGTCAGCCAGCCGCCGCGCAGAAGGCCATGATTATCGATGGCTTCATACGCATAGCAGGAGCAACTGGGGTAGAAACGACAGTGACTGGCCATCAGCGGGCTAATGGCATAACGGTAAAACTGGATCGGGACGAGTGCCAGTTTACGCATTGGGACTGTCCACCCCTGCATGTTCGGTTTTCACTTCAGGCACCGGTTGGCTGCGGGCCAGCCGTTTCCAGAGCTTGCCGAAATGCTGAATCAATTCTGGGTTTTCTATGTCACCCAAACCTTTGCGCGCCACGATTACGATATCCCACCCGACCAACATCTCTTGGTGCAGGCGAAATGAATCGCGCATCAGGCGTTTCAGGCGGTTGCGCTGAACGGAGAGCTTGACGCTCTTTTTACCAATCACCAGTCCCAGACGGGGGTGATCAAGGTCGTTGTTGCGCGCAAGGAGCAGGAGATTTTTCCCCGGTACCTTGCCGGTAGGGGAGTCAAAGACTGCCTTGAAATGCCGGGGGGTCAGCAAACGCTTTTCCCGACTGAAGTCCTGACTCACCTCCTGTGCCGATTTATCAAACTGCCAGACGCTTACGGCCTTTGGCGCGACGACGCGACAGGACTGCACGGCCGTTTTTGGTGGCCATACGTGCACGGAAACCGTGGGTGCGGGCGCGCTTGATAGTGCTGGGTTGGAAAGTACGTTTCATGGCGTGTTACCTGGTTCGTCTACAACGGGCCGGAATGGCCCCCGTTTTAAGAGACCGGGGATTCTAGAGAAAGCAAGCGTCTAGGTCAATTTCCAACCAGCGTTTCCTTCATTTACTTGTAAAGCCGGTTTTTTTTGAGGAGGTAAGGATCTGCCGCGTCTTGATCACCAAATCGGCACACAAACATAAAAATAAGAAAGGAACGTATTTAAAGCTTTTCTTTAAAGCTTGTTACTCTTAAGCAGAAAGAATCTGTGGATAAAGTACTGCAGCCCTTATTATTCATGATGTACAGCGGTCAGAAAGGTTGTCGGTAAACAGTGCTGTGCCTGTGCTGCACCCTCGGAAAAGCTGTGCATGGAAGGCGATGTTATCCACAGGGTGGTTATCCACAGAGTTTTACCGGTAGTTATGCAAAGAGCTGAAGCCTGGTTATCCACAGACCTTAGCAAAGCATAATGGGATTGTATTTTTACGCATAAATCCTTGAATCATCGTCGGCTCAGGCTCACCTACATGTGGATAAGTCGGCCGCCGATCAGTACAATGGCGGCTGTTTTTGCCTCACCGGCGTTCAACTTAGGGGTTATCC